>NZ_JAAXYH010000002.1 GCF_012911865.1 Shewanella salipaludis | reverse complement strand
TATGTCGCAAGACCGCCAACCATTAACAACCACGCCCTATTGTGAAAGGTGAACTATCGAACGACGCAAACGGATTTGGACAAGAAATGGACATTAACCTTGCTAAACCCAAGGTGACCATATATGTCCCGGCAAGTGCCGGGTCCATAGCCTCAGGCATCCAGGAAGTCGCGGATCTGCGCCAGTATGCCTGCGGCATCCAGTCGCAGCTCGGCGGTGACTTCCGCAGGCGCGCCATGCTTGATGAATTCATCCGGCAGGCCGATTTGCAACACAGGCTTGGGCAATTTCAACTGCTGCAGCAATTCCAGCACCCCGGAACCCGCGCCGCCCATGATGGCATTCTCTTCCACAGTTACCAGTACTTCGTGGCTGCCGGCCAAGGCTCGCACCAGCTCCACATCCAGAGGCTTGACGAAGCGCATGTCGGCCACAGTCGCATCCAGCTGCTCGGCCGCGCTCAGCGCCGCCGCCAAAGTGGTGCCGAAGTTCAGCAGGGCGATCTTCTGTCCCTGGCGCTTGATGAGCCCCTTGCCTATGGGCAAGGCCGTCATCTCTTCGACCTGGGGCTCACCCGTGGCGCTGCCGCGGGGATAGCGTACCGCAGTCGGGCCATCCCGATAGCAATAACCGGTATAGAACATCTGCCGGCATTCATTCTCATCCGACGGCGCCATGATCACCATGTTGGGGATGCAGCGCATGAAGCTCAAGTCGAAGGCCCCCTGGTGAGTCGGACCGTCGGCGCCGACTATGCCGCCGCGGTCTATGGCGAACAGCACAGGCAGTTTCTGCAGTGCCACATCGTGGATCAACTGATCGTAACCGCGCTGCAGGAAGGTGGAGTAGATGGCGACCACAGGCTTGTAGCCTTCGCAGGCCAGGCCGGCGGCGAAGGTCACAGCATGCTGCTCCGCGATGGCGGCATCGAAATACTGCTCAGGGAAGCGCTGCGAGAACTCCACCATGCCCGAGCCTTCACGCATGGCCGGGGTGATCCCCAGCAGCTTGCTGTCTTTGGCGGCCATGTCGCATAGCCACTTGCCGAACACCTGGGAGAAGGTCGGCAGACCCGGGGCCGAGGTGGGCTTCTTGAACTGGGACGGATCGAACTTGGGCACAGCATGCCAGCCTATGGGATCTTTTTCCGCCGGCTCGTAACCGCGGCCCTTCTTGGTCATTATGTGCAGCAGCTGGGGCCCCTTGAGGCCGCGCATGTTGCGCATGGTTTCCACCAGGGCATCGACATCGTGACCGTCTATGGGACCTATGTAGTTGAAGCCCAGCTCCTCGAACAATGTGCCCGGCACCACCATGCCCTTGAGGTGTTCCTCGGTGCGCCGCGCCATCTCCTTGATGGCGGGCATGCCCTTGAGCACCTTCTTGCCGCCTTCACGCAACGTGGTGTACAGGCGTCCGGACATCAGCTGTGCCAGGTGGTTGTTGAGGGCGCCGACGTTCTCCGAGATAGACATCTCGTTGTCGTTGAGTACCACCAACATGTCGTTCTTGAGATCCCCTGCGTGGTTCATGGCTTCGAACACCATGCCGCCCGTCATGGCGCCATCGCCTATGACGGCCACCACCTTGCGGCCCGCCTGCTCTTTCTCGGCGGCGACCGCCATGGCCAGGGCCGCACTGACTGAGGTGCCGGAATGACCGACGCTGAAGGTGTCGTAGTCACTCTCTTCCCGCCAGGGGAAGGGGTGCAGGCCATTCTTCTGGCGAATGGTTTGCATTCTGTCGCGTCTGCCCGTGAGTATCTTATGGGGATAGGCCTGATGGCCCACGTCCCAGATCAGGCGATCGAAGGGGGTGTTGTATACATAGTGCAGGGCCACAGTGAGTTCCACTGTGCCCAGGCCAGAGGCAAAATGTCCGCTGGACATGCCAACAGACTTCAATAAAAACTCTCTTAGTTCATCGGCAAGTTGCGGTAACTGGGCCTGAGGAAGCTGTCTGAGCTCATCTGGGGTATTGGCCTTGGCCAACACGGGAAATAGGGAAATGTCCAAACTCATAGCGAGATACTTCGACTCTTATTATATTCTTCGCGCAATAATATAGCGGGCGAAGTCTGCAATTAACTGGCTATTGTATGGCAATTTTGCCAGCGCCGATAGTGCATCTTGGATAAGCTCGGCCGCGGTCGCCTGGGCGCCCGCCAATCCGAGCAACTTGGGAAAAGTGCTCTTGTTGGCCTCTGTGTCCGAGCCCTGGGGTTTGCCTAATTCTTCTGTGCTGGCAACGATATCCAGTATGTCGTCCTGCACCTGGAATGCCAGCCCTATGGCGTCGGCAAATTGCAGCAGGGCCGAGGCATCGGCTGCCGGCGGCTCGGCGACTATGATGGCCAGTTCGACCGCACAGCGGATCAATGCCCCCGTCTTGAGGTTATGCAGCTGAGTCAGGGCTTCGAGGCTGACGGCCTTGCCGGTCGAGCCCAGGTCGATCGCCTGGCCGCCGCACATGCCGCGATAACCCGAGGCCCTGGCCAGGGCCTTAACCATGGCCAGTTGCTGCCCGGCAGAAACGCCATCGAGCGTCTCCGTGACTATCTCGAAGGCCAGGGTCTGGAGTGCATCACCTGCGAGTATGGCAGTGGCCTCATCGAAGGCGATATGCACAGTCGGCTGGCCACGGCGCAACTCGTCGTCGTCCATGGCGGGCAAATCGTCGTGGATCAGCGAGTAAGCGTGGATGCATTCTATGGCGGCGGCGGCGGCGTCCAGTCTGGCGAGCGGGGCTCCCAGAAGCTGGCCTATGCTGTACACCAGGAAGGGGCGGATGCGTTTACCGCCGAGCAAGGCACCGTGAGTCATCGCCGCCTTGAGTCTGGGGGCGCTGTCGTCGAGGGACGCGATTCTCAGCCTGAGCTGGGCATCGACCCTTTGCTGATAGTCGTGGATGGCTTGGGTCAACACTGCTATTCGCCCTCGACGTCATAGGCCGACAGAGGCGCAGTTTCATCCTGCTTGAGCAAGATAGCCACTTTCTGCTGTGCTTGCTCCAGCTTAGCCTGGCTGTTACGTACCAGATTGATACCGCGTTCGAATTGCTTCAAGGCGTCATCGAGGGTGACTTCACCCTGTTCCAGCTCGGCAACTATGCGTTCGAGTTCACCGAGGGACTCTTCAAAACTGAGATTTTCTGCTTTTTTGGCCACGTTAACATTTCCTCTGCTTAAGCGTGACACAAGGTATATCAGGGCGCATCGGCGGTCAAATTGAGTCGGCCAATAATTGTGCGATAGCGTGATTTGGTGGGAATTATTTTTCGATAATTTAATTAATCGCTAAACTTGCGTCGCCTTTGTCCGATAACTGACAATAGCAGTCGTCGCAATTGGGCGTTTTTAAGCTGGTTAGCCTGATGATAGCGGTGGTAAGCTGGCAGTCCTGTTACCGACAGCCGAGCGTGAGTCGTCCCGACAAGGGCCACGCTTGTCCCGTTGGTACTGTGAGTCTTTCTTTTGCGTTCTGCGTTTCTGGATTTGAGGATAGGTTGTGGATTTAGCTACCCTGATAGGCCTTATTGGCGCCTTCGGTTTTGTTATTATGGCCATGGTCAGCAGCGGCGGAATTGGTATTTTCGTCGACGTGCCATCGGTATTGATCGTCATAGCAGGCTCATTGTTCGTCGTCATGATGAAGTACAACCTGACCCAGTTTTTGGGGGCGGTGAAGATCGCCGCCAAGGCCTTCATGTTTAAGTTGGAGAAGCCCGAGAGCCTGATAGAACAATCGGTCAACATGGCCGATGCGGCCCGCAAGGGGGGCTTTCTGGCGCTGGAAGAGGCGCAGATCAGCAACAGTTTCATGCAGAAAGCCGTCGACATGTTGGTCGACGGTCATGACGGCGACGTGGTACGCGAGGCGCTGGAGAAGGATATTTCCCTGACCGAGGAGCGCCACAAGTCGGGGATCGGGATTTTTCGTGCTTTCGGCGATGTCGCCCCTGCCATGGGCATGATAGGCACTCTCATCGGCCTGGTGGGCATGTTGTCGAACATGGACGATCCCAAGACCATAGGCCCCTCCATGTCGGTTGCCCTCCTGACCACCTTGTATGGTGCTGTGATCGCCAACATGATGGCCATCCCCATCGCGGATAAACTGAACCTGAGGATGGGCGAAGAGATGCTCAACCGCAGCCTGATCATGGACGCGGTATTGGCTATCCAGGATGGCCAGAACCCCAGGGTCATAGAAGGCTTCCTGAAAAATTATCTGTCGGAGAAACAGAGGAAAATAGATACCACGGATGGGGAGTAGCCGGATGGCCAAGGCCAAGTGTGACTGCCCGTCTCCTGGGGCGCCCATGTGGTTGGCGACCTTCGCCGATCTCATGTCGCTGCTGATGTGTTTCTTCGTGCTCCTGTTGTCATTTTCCGAAATGGATGTGATGAAGTTCAAGCAGATCGCCGGTTCGATGAAGTACGCCTTCGGGGTACAGAATAAGGTCGAAGTCAAAGACATTCCCAAGGGCACCTCGGTCATAGCATTGGAGTTTCGCCCCGGCAAGCCTGAGCCGACGCCGATTGAAATCATCAATCAGCAGACCAATGAGATGACCGAGCCTACGCTCGATTACCAGGCCGGCGAAGATGACAGTGCCGGCGGGGTGCAACAACAGCAGGGTGAGCAGCGGGGCGGCGAGGCGAGTGCCACGGCGCAGGAAGTGGCCGATGCGGTCAAGGCCGAGGCGCAGGCGGCCCAGGATAAGATCAACGAGCAAGTGAAGAAGATGGCCCAGGAGCTCAACGAAGAAATCGTCGATGGCGCCATCGAAATCGAATCCCTGGGGCAACAGATCATCATACGCATTCGCGAGAAGGGGGCCTTCGCCTCGGGCTCGGGTTTCCTGCAACCCAGGTTCAAGCCTGTGGTCAGGGCTGTGGGTGAGCTGCTCAGGGATGTGCCTGGCATCATTACCGTCTCGGGCCACACCGACGACATGCAGATCAGCAACGAACTGTACAGCTCCAACTGGGACCTCTCCAGCAAGCGGGCCGTCGCCGTGGCCCATGAGCTGCTGAAGGTGAAAGGCTTCGATTCGAGCCGGATGAAGGTGGTTGGCATGGCGGCCTCGGCCCCCTTGGCCGCCAACGACTCGCCGTCGCACCGGGCCCGCAACCGCAGGGTGGAAATTGCCATAGAACAAGGCAAGGCCAAAGAGTCGGACGAGATCCAAGTCGGCCACTAGCCTGATATCTGTGTCTGAATGCAGGAATAAGCCTCGGTTATGTCGGGGCTTATTTTTTGCTCCCGATTAACTCTTGGCCAAAACAGCTGCGCCATTCGGGCTGGTTTTGTTATAATCCCCCAATTGCTGTTTAAAACCTCGTCCGCGGAAGTCCCATGAAGTTTATCGTAAAGTTATATCCAGAAATCATGATGAAGAGCAAACCGGTAAGAATGCGCTTTACCAAGATGCTCGAAACCAATATTCGTAATGTCCTCAAAAAAGTCGATGAAGACGCCAAGGTTCAACGCCAGTGGGACAAGATCATGGTGATGGTGCCCAAGGACAAGCCCGAGCTGGTGGAACGTTTCGCCGAGCGCCTGGCCTGTATCCCAGGTATCGCCCACGTGGTGCAGGTGAATGAATACAGCTTCGACTCCATGGATGACATTTACCAGCAGGCCTTGCCCGTGTACCGTGAGCAGCTGGCCGGCAAGACCTTCTGCGTGCGGGTGAAACGTTCGGGTCAGCATGATTTCAATTCCATAGATGTCGAACGTTATGTCGGCGGTGGCTTGAACCAACATACAGAGGCGCTCGGGGTTAAGCTGAAGAACCCGGATCTGACCATCAACCTGGAAATCGATCGCGACAATCTCTACATGGTGGAGAAACGCATCGAGGGCCTGGGCGGTTTCCCCATGGCGACCCAGGAAGATGTGTTGTCTCTGATCTCCGGCGGTTTCGACTCGGGTGTCTCCAGCTTCCAGTTCATCAAGAAGGGCGCCCGTACCCATTACTGCTTCTTCAACCTCGGCGGAGCCCAGCATGAGATAGGTGTCAAGCAGGTCGCGCACCACCTGTGGAAGACCTATGGCGAATCCCATAAGGTGAAGTTCATTTCCGTTCCTTTCGAGCCCGTGGTGGCCGAGATCCTCGAACGCATAGACAATGGGCAGATGGGGGTGATACTCAAGCGCATGATGATGCGTGCCGCCACCCGCATCGCAGATCGCATGGGGATCCAGGCGCTGGTCACGGGTGAGAGCCTGGGGCAGGTATCGAGCCAGACCCTGACCAACCTGAATGTCATCGACCGTTGCACCGAGTTGCTTATCCTCAGGCCACTGATCGCCATGGACAAGCAGGATATTATCAACGAGAGCCGCAAGATAGGCACAGAAGACTTCGCCAAGTCCATGCCCGAGTATTGTGGCGTCATCTCCCAGCGGCCGACGGTCAAGGCCGTGTTGGCGAAAATTGAAGCCGAGGAACAGAAGTTTTCCGAGGACCTGCTGGATCGCATCATAGCCGAGGCACAGGTGATCGACATACGGGAAATCGCCGCCAGCGTCGATGCCAAGATCACCGAGACAGAGACGGTCGATTCGGTTGCCGCCAACGAAGTGGTGCTGGACATACGTTCACCGGAAGAGGAAGAGAATAGCCCTCTGGCATTGGATGGGGTGGAAGTGAAGACCATTCCCTTCTTCAAGCTGGCGACTCAGTTTGCCGATCTCGACAAGGACAAGACCTACCTTCTGTACTGTGATCGCGGGGTGATGAGTAAGCTGCAGGCCCTGTATCTGCTCGAACAGGGTTATCAGAACGTCAAGGTCTATCGCCCTTGATGCCGGCGCGTTTGCATGGGCGGTCTTGCCGTCCATGCAAACGCGCAAGACAGCTCACAGCAAGCTCAAGCAGCGCCAAGCGCACACAAAAAAGCCGCCTTCGATGGAAGCGGCTTTTCTATTCTTGCCTGCTACTCATGCCGGCTAAAGGGGCCAGAACCGGCCGTTAGTTGAGGCTGGAGCTGGTTTCGGCAACCTGGGTTGTGGCGGCGGCTTGTTCGGCGACCAACAGGCTATCTACGTCTTGCGTCAGGGTTTCTTGCAGTTGCTGCAGGCTTATCTCTATATCCTGGCTGATGGCGGCATGCAGGCTCTGCATGTCTATCTCGGATTCACCGGCGGCAGCGGCTGTACAGAAGGATGAGAGGAATACGAGTGCGAAAGCAGATTTCAGATTAAACATGGGTCGCCTCCTGGCGGACTAAAAAGTATAGTCAGACATCCCTAATCACGTCCAAGAGGGCGTCCAACACGGTATTTCAATGGCGTGAAATTTAATCAAAATTTCGGGTGTTGACAAACGATAAAATGTAACAATAATGATTAGAAAAACTAATCAAAAATTGAGATGCAGATCACTATGTCGAGACGACTCCCACCACTCAATGCCGTCAAGGCGTTCGAAGCCGCCGCCAGGCATCTGAGCTTCACCCGGGCGGCAGAAGAATTGTTTGTTACCCAGGCGGCCGTCAGTCATCAGATAAAGGCATTGGAAGATTTTCTCGGATTAAAATTATTTCGTCGAAAAAATCGCTCCCTGCTGCTGACAGAGGAAGGCCAGAGCTATTTTCTCGACATCAAGGATATCTTCATTCAGTTGAGCGAGGCCACCGACCGCCTGCTCGCCAGAAGCGCCATAGGTTCATTGACCGTGAGCATGTCGCCCAGCTTCGCCATTCAATGGTTGGTGCCCAGGCTGGCCAAGTTCAGCGAGAAAAACCCCGACATAGACGTGCGCATCAAGGCGGTGGACAGCGAGGTCAGTTCGCTCACCGACGATGTGGACGTGGCAATCTACTATGGTTTGGGCAACTGGCCCGGGCTGCGGGCCGATAAGCTGCGCAACGAAGTCTTGATCCCCGTGTGCTCCCCCCTGTTGCTCAACGGCCCCAAGCCACTGGCGACCCCGGCAGACCTGAAGCACCATACCCTGCTGCATGATTCCAGTCGCCAGGATTGGCAGGCCTGGTTCCGCCAGTGTGGGGTGACGGATGTCAATGTCAATCAGGGGCCCATCTTCAGTCACTCGTCCCTGGTGCTGCAGGCCGCCGCCCATGGTCAGGGGGTTGCCCTGGGCTATAGCGTGCTGGCCAGGCCTGACATCAAGGCCGGGCGCCTGGTTTGCCCCTTCGAAGAGGTCCTGGTCAGCCGGGATGCCTATTACCTGGTATGCCAGCAGAATCATGCCGAACTCGGCAAGATAGTGGCCTTCCGCGAATGGATGTTGGACATGTTTGCCGAGGAGTCACGCAGTGAATTGCTCCCTGGATAAGCCTCATAGCCGGCATGGCGCGCCCAATGAAAGCCCTCAAGCCGAAACAGATCCGCTGGCAGACTGTCTGCTGGAGGGGGAGCCTGGCGACACATTGGTTATTCTGGCCCATGGCGCCGGCGCCAACATGCACTCGGACTTCATGGCCGCCATGGCGGCCGGCCTGGCCGCCAAAGGCCTGAGGGTGCTCAGGTTCAACTTCCCCTATATGCAGGCCAATGCGCTGGATGGCAAACGCCGGCCGCCGGACAGGGCGCCCAAGCTACTGGCGCATTTTGCGCAGGTGTTGACGGCGGCCAAGCGCCTTGGGGCCGGGAAAATCGTCTTGATGGGCAAGTCCATGGGCGGGCGCATGGCGGCCATCATGGGGACGGACGCGGTCATGGCTGCCGAGATTGCCGGGGTGGTTTGCCTGGGTTACCCCTTCGTCCCCCTCAAGGGGGGCGAGCCCAGGTTAGCGCCCTTGAATGACTGCCGGGTGCCTGTGATGCTGGTTCAAGGCGAACGGGATAAGTTTGGCGGTGTGTCGCAGGTGCCGCATTGGCCCCTGGCCGCCGCCATCCGCATCGAATGGCTTGGCGATGGCGATCACAGTTTCGTGCCGCGCAAGTCCTCGGGCATTACGGAAGCGGCCAATTTGGCCGCGGCGTTGGATTTTTGCAGCGACTTTATCGGAGGTTTGGATGCGTAAGGGCTTGTTTTTACTCGGGGCCGTGAGTGGCTTTCTGGCGGTGGCCTTCGGCGCTTTCGGCGCCCATGCCTTGAAGAGCCTGGTATCGGTCGAGCTCATCGCCACCTTCAGCCTCGGGGTCGAGTATCATTTCTACCATACCTTCGCGCTGATCTCAGTGGCACTGGCCGGCCACTGGCTCGGTTCACGCTTGCTGGATTGGGCGGCCTATGCCTTTCTTGCCGGCATAGGCTTGTTTTCAGGCTCCCTGTACGCCTATGTGCTCACCGGGGCCAAATGGCTGGTGTTTATCACCCCCATAGGCGGCGTGTGTTTCCTCCTGGGCTGGCTGCTGCTGGCGGTCGCTCTGTGGCGTCAGCGGACACAGGGGCTCAATGCCTGAGGTGTTAAGCCTATTCGAATTCGGGTATTTATCCGGTTAGCTTGGTATACTGACGCCCAAATTGTGAGTGTGCCAGTAAACTGGCTTGGATTGCTTAGGGATCCCGATGAAAAACCTGTTTTTATTTTGCCGTGCCGGTTATGAAAAAGAGTGTGCCGCAGAAATTCAACACAGAGCCTCAACGCTCGATGTGGGTGGTTTCGTTAAGGCCAACAACAACGATGCCTATGTGGTGTTCCAGTGCTTCGAAGCCGGCGGCGCCGATATCCTGGCCAAGCAGCTGAGCCTGGATTCCTTGATCTTCGCCAGACAGATGTTTGTCGCCGGCGAACTGCTGAGCGACTTGCCCGAGCAGGATAGGGTAGGGCCGATAGTGGCCGCCCTGGCCGAGGTCAGCAAGGGTGGGGAGCTGAGGGTGGAAACCCCGGATACCAATGAAGCCAAGGAGCTGTCGGCCTTCTGCCGTAAGTTCACCGTGCCCTTGCGTCAGGGATTGAAAAAGTCCGGCAGCCTGCTGGCACAGGAAAACCCCAAGCGCCCCATAGTCCATGTCTGTTTCATCGGCCCTGGCCGCGCCTATGCGGGTTATTCCTACAGTAATAACAGTTCGCCCCATTTCATGGGCATTCCCAGACTCAAGATGGCCGCCGATGCCCCGAGCCGTTCCAGCCTCAAGCTGGATGAAGCCTTCGCTCAGTTCGTGCCTAAGGAAGAGCAGGAAACGCGCCTGCGCAGTGGCCTCAATTCCGTGGACCTGGGGGCTTGTCCAGGTGGCTGGACCTATCAATTGGTGCGCCGCGGCATGTTCGTCTCCGCCGTCGACAACGGCCCCATGGATGAAAAGCTGATGGAGACGGGGCAGGTGAAGCATTACCGTGCCGATGGCTTCAGGTTCGAACCCCAGCGCAAGAACATCTACTGGCTGGTGTGTGACATGGTGGAGAAACCCGCACGGGTGGCCGAACTCATCGAAGCCTGGGCGATCAACGGCTGGTTCAAGGAAGCCATCTTCAACCTCAAGTTGCCGATGAAGAGCCGCTACAAGGAAGTCACGGCTATCCTGGAGACCATGCAGGCGATTCTCAAAGAGAATGGCGTGTCCGACTTCCAGGTGCAGTGTAAGCACTTGTACCACGACAGGGATGAAGTGACAGTGCATCTGTGGCTCAAGCCCAATACTCCCTGGCAATAGCTCCTTGGCAATAGCCGAGGCAGTGCGCTCACTCCAGATAAGAGCTGAGCTTAATCGCCATAAAAAAAGCCCCCGAGTCGACTCGGGGGCTTTTTTTATGGGGTTACCGCTATCAGGCACTGCCGGGTTACGGCAACTCAGGGATCGGTTAAGAGACCCAGCAGGGGGGATCAATTAAGAGACCCGGCTCGGGGATCAGTTAAGAGACCGGGATCAGTTAAGACGATCCAGCACGGCTTGAGTGAAATCCGTGGTGCCGTGGGTACCGCCGAGATCGCGGGTGGTGCGATCCCCTTCTTCTATGACGGCAGACACTGCCTTGCGGATCGCCTCGGCCTTATCCGCCATGCCCAGGTATTCCAGCATCTGGATGGAAGCCAGGATCACAGAGGTGGGGTTGGCGAGGTTCTTGCCTGCGATATCCGGGGCACTGCCGTGGACAGCTTCGAAGATCGCCGCGTCGCGGCCTATGTTGGCACCCGGTGCCATGCCCAAGCCACCGACCAGGCCGGCACACAAGTCTGACAGTATGTCACCGAACAGGTTGGTGGTGACTATCACGTCGAAGTTTTCGGGGTTCATCACCAGCTTCATGCAGGTGGCGTCGACTATCATCTCTTCTGTGATGATGTCAGGGTAGCGCTGGCTCACTTCACGGGCCACCTTCAGGAACAGGCCCGAAGTGGATTTCATTATGTTGGCCTTATGCACTATGGTCACTTTCTTGCGGTTTTCCTTACGCGCCAGCTCGTAGGCGAAGGTGGTGATCTGCTCGGCACCTTGGCGTGTGACTATGCTGGTCGCTTCGGCGGTTTGGCCGTCTTCGGACACCTTCTGACCGAAGCCAGAGTACATGCCTTCGGTGTTTTCACGTACCGTGATGATATCGATATTTTCATATCTTGCCTGAGTGCCCTTGAAAGACAGCACAGGGCGGACGTTGGCATACAGGCCGAACTTCTTACGCAGAGTCACGTTGATGGAGGTAAAACCTTCACCGACAGGCGTCGTCAGTGGTCCCTTGAGGGTGATACGGTTCTTCTCGATCAGATCCAGGGTGCGCTGTGGCAACAGCTCGCCTTGTTTTTCCAGGGCAGTCAGGCCGGCATCGGCAAATTCGTATTCAAAGTCACAACCCGCCTTGTCGAGGATTTTTAACGCCGAATCGATAATGCTTGGTCCAATCCCATCACCTGGGATCACGGTTATAGTTCTTTTTGACATGGATAGTCCTTCCACGGTGGGTCGTTACTGCAATTGTCCAACCATGTCCTGGGACACGGAGAAGTGATGCTGAATCTAGAGTTTTTGTTCTGGCAATTTTAACCACTTTTAACCTTTTTTTACAGAAAATACTGAGCAAAGCCGCGCTTTTTTATGTAGGCTGAGGCATAAAAATACCGACCAGAACGATGATCGATCGCTAAAGGTTAAAAAAGTCTACTTTAGTCTAACAAGAATGAAAAAGAGGACGCGTTTGAAATTACTATCCAGCCTATCTCTGCTGTTATTGCTCACGGGCTTGCCCGTCCAGGCCGAAGACACATCGGCGACCCAAGCCTTAACCCCGAACGACATAATGCATTTCGAATCCCTTGCGACCCCGGTGCTGGCCGCCAACGGTGAGGTGCTGGCGGTGGAAGCCAAGCCGGACAGGGGCGACAGCCGCACCCTGGTACGGCAGCTGACATCAGATGCGTCTTATTCGGTCGCCGGCGCCTCGGCGCCCCAGGTGAGCCGTGATGGGCGTTTCGTCGCCATGGTGAAGCAGCCCAGCCTGCTGGCGCTGGAAAGCAGCGATGCCAAGGCGAAGAAGCGGCTCAAGTCTGCCATGGTGTTGCTCGATACCCATACAGGAGCCGAGCGCCAGTTTGAGCGAGTGAAGAGCTTCGCCTTCAACGACACGGGCAGTCACCTGGCCATCTGGTTCGAGGCCGACGATGACAAGCCAGACGCCGCCGACAAGGCTGCGGCCGAGAGTGACCCAGAGAAGCTCGCGCACAAGGCTGTGGAGGGGGCAAGCAAGCCGGCCGAGCCCAAGGTGGATAAGTACGATATCGGCAGCAGGTTCGCGTTGCTCAACCTTGGTAACGCCACCCTGAGTGAATTCGCGCATGTCACAGCCTATGCCATGGACAAGACAGGTTTGCATGCCGCAGTGGTGAGCAATGACATCCCTGGGCAGCAGCATCAACTGACGCTGATAGCCCTGGCCGACGATAAGCAGACCCAGGTGTATCAGGCTAAGCAGCGGCAACTCGGCGCCCTGGCCCTGAGTGACAACGGCCAATGGCTGGCGCTGACCCAGGGGGATGCCGCCCAGGCGCCCTACGGTCGTGAATATGAATTGCTCCTGTTCGACCTGGCCAAGGGTCACCGGGCGTCGGTGCCAAGCTCGACCGCTTGGACTTTGAATCGCTATGCCAAGCTGAGATTTTCCGCCGACAACGAACGGTTATTCTTCGGCCGGGTACCGGCGGTCAGCCAGCAGCCGAGCCGGGTGAAGATCACCCGGGAACAAGATCTCTATGATGAGACTCTAATTACTGGGCTGCGTGACCTGAAGATATGGCATGGCGATGATCCTCTGATCAAACCCAACGAAGCCAAGCGCTACAAGGAAGAGCTGGAGCGGACTTATCTGGCGGTGTTGCACCTTGAGTCCAACAGCTTGGTGCAGCTCGGCGACTTGCAGGTACCTGATGTGACTTATTCGGAGCAGCGCCGCTTCCTGCTCGCCAGTTCGGATCTGCCCTATCGCAAGATGATCACCTGGGCCGGTTTTTACCGTGACTTCTATCTGGTCGATGTCAATACCGGCCACAAGCGCTTGCTGCTGATCCAGCAGTCGAGTGAGCAAGCGCCCAGCCTGTCGCCCAATGCCAAGTTTGTCGCCTATTATCGGCAGGGCAATGTGTTGCTGTACGATATCGCAGCGGCGACGCGCCGCAACCTGACCCAGGCGCTCGGCGTTGGTTTTGCCGACGAAGATCATGACTATCCTTCGCCGGCACCGGGTTACGGTTTCGGCCCCTGGTTGGCCGATGATGCCGGCCTGTTGGTATACGACAAGTACGATGTGTGGCAGTTTGCTACCGCCCCCAACGGCTCAGGTAACGGCGTTAACCTGACCGCAGGCAAGGGCCGCGAGACAGGCATCCAGTATAGGGTCAAGGGCCTGGTCGAAGATCAGGAGCGGCCGCCCGTGCTGGCCGCCGACGCGCCCCTGTTGCTGCAAGGTTACAACGAGAGGACCAAGGGCGACGGTTTCTATCGCGCCAGAGTCGGACGCGCCGGGGTCGAGCCGCTGATGAGCGGCGACTATAAGCTGACGGTACTGGAGCGCAGCAAGGATGCCGCCACCTTGGTCTATTCCAGGCAGCGCTACGATCTCTTTCCGGATCTCTACACCTCGGATTACCTGACGCCGCAACAGGCTGAGCGTCAGACCGAGCTGGACGCCCAACGCCAGCGCTTCAACTGGGGCAGTGCCGAGCTGGTGCATTGGACCAATGGCGACGGCAAGCCGCTGGATGGGGTGTTGATCAAACCCAGTGGTTATCAGCCGGGTCACAGATATCCAGTGCTTGTGTACTACTACCGTTTCATGAGCGACAGGCTGCATGCCTTCCCGCAGATGCTCATTAACCATAGACCGAATTTGGCCTGGTATGCCGACAATGGTTACGCCATCTTCCTGCCGGATATTCGCTTCGAAGTGGGCTACCCAGGCCAGAGTTCGGTACAGGCGCTGACCTCAGGGGTGCAGAAGCTGATCGAGCTTGGCATAGCTGATCCCGATGCCGTCGGCTTGCATGGCCATTCCTGGAGCGGCTATCAGACGGCCTTCGCCGTCACCCAGACGCGGATGTTCAAGGCCGCCGTGGCCGGCGCCCCGGTAACCAACATGACCAGCGCCTACAGCGGCATACGCCATGGCACCGGCCTGGCGCGCCAGTTCCAGTATGAAACCGGCCAGAGCCGCATAGGCGACAGCCTGTTTGCCGCGTCGCAGAAATACATAGAGAACTCACCTGTATTCTATGTCGAGCGCATCGAGACCCCCCTGATGATCATGTTCGGTGACAAAGACGATGCCGTGCCCTGGGAGCAAGGCATAGAGCTGTATCTGGCCATGCGTCGTGCCGGCAAGGAGGTGGTATTGCTGCAGTATGAAGATGAGCCCCATCACCTGAAGAAGTACCCCAATAAACTGGATTACAGCATCAGGATGAAGCAGTACTTCGACCACTACCTCAAGGGAGCCAAGGCGCCCGAGTGGCTCACCCAGGGCGAGGCCTACAGAGAGTACAAGCAGGAAGACTGAGCCAATAATTGGCCAGGGAGTTCGCCTCGGCAGCTGAGGTTGTTGCCGGTGCGGCTGCCGATGCCAAGCGGAAAAGAGGCTGCGGCTTGCAAGACATAGCCGCGTTAAAGCAAGGGTCGCAGCCGAGGTATAGAGTCAATGCAACAAGCTATCTGTGGTTATCACAGGGATGAAGAACATCACTGGGTTGCCGAGTTGCGCTGCGGTCATTTTCAGCATGTGCGCCATCAGCCTCCCTGGATTAACAGGCCATGGGTGGTGACGGCTGCCGGCCGTACCCGGATGTTGGGGTATCAGCTCGAGTGCAAGAAGTGCGAACTCGGGGCCGACAAGGACTCGTTATAAGTCGGAGTCCCAGCCCCTAATTCCTAGCGAGCGGCGGGCGTTATTTATTGGCCTTGCCGTCGTTCACAGGCAGCTTGCTGTCCGTGGTATGCAGGTATTGCTCGTAGGTGTCCTGGCCCCAGGCGATGAGCTTGTTGTCCTTGAACAGCAGCGGGGTGCATTCGTCCTTGGTGGTGACGCCGTCAGACTTTTCATGGTGGGTGCGGTAAAACAGCACTTGCAGATTGGCGTTCTGCACGCTCTTGGCTTCGGTAAAGTCGGCCTTGCCCAAGATGGATTTGACGTCTTTGAGTTCCTGTCCCAGGGTGAGTTCCATCAACTTCTGTTGATTATAGGCCTGTCTGTCTTCCCAGCTCATGTCATCCGGGGTCGGTTCGTAGACCAGTACCACCAGGGCAACAAATATCAGGTAGGCTGCGAAAATGCCGCCGATAATCACCGAGACTTTTGATTTCATTTGGTTCATCTATCCTTTGCTGAATGTTGGGCTAACGCTTCACTGCCGACATAAGATACGCCTTTGTGCTGTCAGGGTAAACTCACGGCTGGCAACTTAATGTTAACCTATCGCTAACCCGGCGGCGACCGGCCCGCGCCAGCTTAAGCCGATGGCACCCTGAAACTGCGCAGGTTGATGTTCAGCGGCAATTGGGTTTGCAGCTGCACCAGCTTATAACTCAACCTGGCCATCTCTTTGCCTGCGGCGAGTTTCTGCGCCTGTTTGGCCCCCAGATTTTCCAGCGAGGCATAGATATTGGCCAGGGAGCGAAAGGTCTTCAGCAATTCGGCGGCCGACTTGGGTCCTATGCCGGTGATCCCGGGGATCTTGTTGCCGCTGTCGCCGGCGAGGGCCATGAAATCTATGAATTGGCGCCTGTCCACCCCCAGCTTCTGCTCCAATGCCCGGATATCCAGATAGGCCTGATTGAAGTGGTCCCATTGCTGAATGCGGGGATGCAGCAGCTGGCTGAAGCCCTTGTCGGTTGAGACTATGATGGCTTCTCCTCCCTGGTCGACCAGTTTCGTCGCCAGGGTGGCTATGACGTCGTCGGCCTCGGATTCGGCGTCGATCGATTGCAGCCGGCGTTCGGCCAATAAACGCTTCAACTCGGGCAAGCCCAGGGCCAACGCTTCGGGCATGGGTTTGCGGCCCTTCTTGTAGTCGGGATACAGCTGCTTGCGCCAGGACAGCTGTGGGCCATCCCAGACGATGGCGACATGGGTCGGCCGGTGCAATGCCAGCAGCTTGGTGCAGGCGCCGTCGATTCGGGTGTAGAGGCTGTTGAGATCTGTCTCATCCGGCTGGGCCGCGTGCATGCGCCGCACCAGGTTGAGGCCGTCTATGATTAACAATTTATTCATTTTAAGCGCTGACTGGTCATTTAAGGATTTGGTAACAGGGAACATAAGTGCTGCCGGGCAGCTTCATGCGTTGTTGTTCCACGAAGGCGTGTAACAGCATATCCATCATGTTCATTAATTTGGGATCCCCCTTGATCTTGAAGGGGCCGTGGCGTTCTATCTGTCTCATGGTGTCGGATTTGACATTACCCGCGACTATGCCCGAGAAGGCACGGCGTAAATTGGCGGCCAGTTCGGCTTTATTGGGTTGAAAATGCAGATTTAAACTGCCCATGGTCTCATGGGTGGGGATGAAAGGCAGTTGAAATTCGGGTTCTATCTTCAACGACCAATGATACTGATAGGCATCCCCCTTGGTACGGCGATAGGTTTTCACCTCTTCCATGGCGGGCTTCATGATACGGGCGACGCGAGTGGGATCGTCTATCACTATCTGGTATTTCTCCTGTGCCTCGGGCCCCAGGGTGGCGCCGATGAATTCATCTATCCTGAGAAAGTAGGCTTCGGATTCCCTCGGACCCGTGAGCACCAGTGGGAAGGGGATATGGGCATTGTCTTTGTTGAGCAAGATGCCCAGCAGATACAGTAACTCTTCCGTGGTGCCGGCGCCGCCGGGGAAGATGATTATCCCGTGGCCCAGCCTGACGAAGGCTTCCAGGCGCTTCTCTATGTCCGGCAGTATGATGAGTTCATTGACTATCTGGTTAGGGGGTTCGGCGGCTATGATGCTGGGTTCGGTCAGGCCTATGTAACGGGCATTACTGACCCTCTGTTTGGCGTGGCCTATGGTGGCGCCTTTCATCGGCCCCACCATGGCGCCAGGGCCACAGCCGGTGCAGATGTTCAGCTCCCTCAGGCCGAGCTGATAGCCGACTTCACGGGTATAGAGGTACTCGACCTGATTGATGCTGTGGCCGCCCCAACAGACGATGACATTGGGATCTTTCATGGGGGCTATGGCGCGGGCATTGCGCAAGATGTCGAACACCACATTGGTGATGTGGCTGGAATTGGTGAGGTTGATGTGTTTGAGATTGTCGTACTTATTGCTCATGTAGATGATATCCCTGAGCACGGCGAACAGGTGTTCCTGAATACCACTGATGATCTTACCGTCGACGAAGGCTTCTTCGGGAGGATTGACGAGTTCGAGCTTGATGCCGCGTTCACGTTGCAGCACATGGATGTCGAAATCGCGAAATTGCGCGAACAGGGCCTTGGTATCGTCGCTGTTCAGGCCCGAGGCCAACACGGCCAGTGAGCAGTTGCGGTACAGTTGGTAGAGTTCGCTCTTGGCGCTTTGTTGCAGACGTTCGACTTCCAGTTGGGACAGTTGATCCATACTGCCCCTGGGGCTGATTTTCACTATCATGGCAACTCCTTAACGGCGACTGAGAATCCGGTTGCCGCAGCAGCTGTTACCCGTCGCTATTGGTCGATAATGACTCTGTCTCTGCTTTCGTTTTTGGCCTTGTAGAGTGCGGCATCGGCCCTTTCGAAGGTTTCCTGTATATGTTCATTGCCGGAAACTTGCGCGGCACCTATAGATACTGTAACCGTAATTCTCTGATTTTTAAATTTAAATGGAATATTTTTTATTTTTTCACGCACTCGGTTCAACAGCGCAGCTATGTCTTTGTTGGCGACATCGGGTAATAGCAGGACAAATTCTTCGCCGCCGTAGCGGGCCACAAATTCGGTATCCCTGAAGGAGTTCTTCAATGCCATGGCGATCACCTGCAGTGTCTTGTCGCCGGTACTATGGCCGAAACTGTCGTTGATCGACTTAAAATGATCTATGTCGGCCACCGCCACCCAGAGGGGGTTCTTATGCCGCTTGTGATTGCGGAACTCCTGCTCCATGCGCTCTTCGAGTGCCGCCCTGTTGGGGAGCTGGGTCAGGTTGTCGAGCAGGTTGAGTTTTTGCTGTTCGAACAGCCTTTCTTTATAGCTCTTGGCTTCATTGCCCAGGGCATCGAGTTCTTTGCGCATCGTCTCTATGGACTTGCGCTGCAGCGCCTGTTCGCGTTGCTCCAGGGCTTCCTTGCGCGCCAATGACAGTTTGAGGGCGTTGAGCTCTTCCGTCAGTTGCTGCTTTAAACGAGTGATATCATCAACTTCGGCTATTGCATCATCGGCTCTGTCGACGTTGGCATTGATCTCCCGGTTCAACTGGCTCTTGAGCTGCTCACTGCGTTGGACTTGATTATGAGAGTCGGTCACCACTTCCCTGACGGCGCCTATGGCGTCGTTGAGGGCGTAGAGAAACTCCTGTGACGCCGTCTTGTCACGGGCTATGTTATCGAGCAGCAGGGATAATATGGTCTGATAGGCATCCAACAGGGCATCGAGCTCAAGCTCTGAGGCCAGCAATTCCTTGATGACCAGCACCTGATCCCGCTGATCTTTGCGAAATTCAATCTCGGAAACCATCTGCGCCAGCTCATGGGCCAGCTGGCGATGCTTGGGCTGCACTTCGAGACGATGCTCGTCGGTGAATTCCTGCTGCAGTATGAGTTCATAGAAACCGATCAGCTGTTCGACCTTGGGAATGTATTCCCATACTGTATGGAATGGTTTGCTCAGTCCCTGTTTGAAATAACTTATCTCTTTCTTGAGTCTATCCGGAGCAGATTCGACCCGCTGGATCTGTCTTATGACCCGGGAAAGCCCGGCGCGGCTCTCCTCGAGCTGTACCATCACATGATTGTACTGACCCTTGAGCAGACGCTCGACATCGACCAACTCGGGCAGGGCCTCATCGACCCGCTCGAAGGTGTTGAGCTTATGCCTGAGCTTGGCGAGTTTATTGTCCAGCTCAAGATTTTGCCCCTTACAGGCGAGGCTGAGATGGCCTATGAATTGGAGCAGGGTCTGCAGCTTGGTATTCCTGTCTTCATTTATCTCATCCAAGGCGGTCTTCGCCGAGTGAAGCTTCTGCTTCAAAAGATTGAGTTGAGAGACAGTTGCGTCTGAATCCTTCATTGCTATTTTATCCTACCGCTGCGAGGCTAAAAGGTGATTAACCTTAGTCAGGCATGACTTATGACCTTAGTGGCGCTAATGTTATAACAATCACAGTGCCGTGGAAATCTTCTTTATTGTCCCGGGGCGAATAAACCCGCCCATAGTTCACAGTTTGACTAATTGTTCTTGATCTTGCTGAGGTTTCCACTCGGGCCATAGGATCTGCTCCTTATGGCCATTGGTTTCTACCCGAATTAAGCCCCGCTCTATGGCCTTGGTCAGGTGCAAATACAAGGGGGCGGCGAACAGTGTCGAAGGAACGAAGTCCAGGGGGTTCAGGCTAACCCAGTTGTCTTGTTCCTGTCCCAGGCTCATGGCACCGGCCAGGGCCAGTTGCAGGGTTTCAAATTGCAGTGCCGCGCTGAGCTTGATATCCGGATTGGCGAGCAGTGGCAACCTTATCAGCCCCAGGCTGAAGTGGCTGCCTGCTTCATGCTGATCCAGGCTGGCGCGGATCTTGTGGCATAGGCTGTCACTGTCCAGATCCCGGCTCAGATAGATGGCCAGCAAGCCCGGGCGCAATATGTAGGTTTGCGCGTTCAGCGCCTGGCTCAGGCCCCTTACCCGCAGCAGCTGTTGCTGAATACTGGCATCCTGGCCCAGGGTCAGGTCGGCATCGATTGCCGCGGGCAGGCATAGCAGGGCGATGACGGCCGGTTCCCGGCCGCCACGCTGCTCCAGAGCCTGTATCAGGCCTGGGTACCCCGCATGTCCCGTCATGGCATCCTTGAGTTGTGTCTGAATAAGACTCTGGTTCAGCTGGGCGAGGCCCTGGCGTTTGCGCCAGAGCAAAGCCGTGACCAACCCCAGTATGAGTGTGCTCAGCAGACTGAGGATCAAGAAGCTGGTGGTGCGGTTTTGTGACGCTTGCAGCCGGACTAACTTGCCCTGGCTGGCACTCAAGTCCAGCTTGAGTTTCTGTTCCGTCAGCAATGAAGGATTGTAATCCGTCTTGAGGCTCGGTCTGCTGAGCCTTTGTTCCGTCAGCTCCAGGATGGCATCCATGGCGGCTATGGCAGCGGGCAAGTCTTTGACTTCTCTGGCCGCAGTCGCTTTGAGTCTGAGGGCTTCTATCTGCTCATCCTGTAACTTCAGTGTCTCGGCCAGGGTCAGTGCCTTATCTGCATGTTCGCTCATCAGAGGCCACTCCCGGCGATTTTGGCCGACTTCCGCAATCAGCAGCTCGTTATAGACGAGATAATGCTGACTCTGCTTGTCGTGGAATATCTTATTGGCCTTGAGCAGGTAGGCCAGGGCATTATCGTTATCGCCAATCTTGGAATAGGCTTCGCCCAGATTATGGAAGTTAAGCCCCTGGGCGGTATAGTTGCCCCTTTTGGCATCTATCTGCTGGGCATTGAGATAATAATCTATCGCCCTGTTCCATAATCCCTGCTCGCCATAGGTCATGGCGATAACCGTCATACAACTCGACAGGTATGCCGTGTTGCCCAGGTCCTCGAAGCCCGTGGCGGCGGCGTGGGCATTCTCCAGCGCCTCGTCCCACTGCTTAAGATCCCGGTACACCTTGGCCAGTTGTAACTGCAGGTGAGCCTTGAGCGCGGGGAAATCCCCCTGGCTGACGAGGCGGAAGGCTTCGCTGTATTGTTGCAGCGACTTGTTGAGTTGTTGATGCTTGCCATAATACTTGCCCAGGGTGGCCTCGGCGGCGGCAATGAGATAATTGTTTCTGAGCTGGTAGGCGATATCCCTGTGGCTATTGAGGTGCACCAGCGCCGGTATGTCCTGGCGCAGCAAGAGGTGCAGGGTGCCCAGGTGTTCCTGTATGGTATATTTCAGTAACTTGACTTCGATACCCTGAGTGTTCTCGAGCAGGGCCAGGGCCCGGTTATAGCGAGTGATGGCTTGCTGGTAGTCCTGCCGGGTGCGGCCCAGATAACGGCCATTCAGCATGGCGACCATGGCATGTTCATAGTCGGTTTGGGCTATGGCGCCCAGTTGGGTTATCAGGCTGTGGGCATCATCATACTTGTTGGCGCCCGCGACGCCGGACTCCAGGTTGAGCCTGGCCAGCTGTTGCAGATTATGCAGCAGTGCCGCCGGACTGTAGCCCAGCTCCTGCGCCGTCTGTTCAAACTCGGCGCGATTGCTGAATCTCACGGGAAAGCCGACCACACGGTAGAGCTTATCGTAGAAGACCTGGGGTGACTCCCTTAACTGTATCTCTTCAGACTCAAAATCCTGACTCAGACCCGCCTTTGAAAATAACAGCAGTAAGGCGAACATAATGATAGATATTGGATGCATGCTAATAGTTATTCCTGATTCCTCTGGCCAAGGAACTTATGTGTTAGCTTTTGTCAGCCTCTGATGAGAATGCCATTACGACTCGTGATACTCGGGCGCATTTTCTATTAATAACCAGAATGATACCAGAAGGAGGCCTGCATGAAACCCAGCTTATTTTCCATCATCTTTGCGGGGCGTTATTTTCAGCCTCTGCCTATCGGGTAACGGCAAGCAACCACGCCTGAGATGACCTTGGCGCCAAGCCCAGCATAGATAGACCTTGGATGCCGAAGGTAACTTCAGCGGCAGGAGTGGCGTCGGGCTGTAATTGAGCCCATAGCCCATAGCTCAGGGGCGGGACCGGGCCCAAATCATAAGCAAGCCATGCCAATAGCCATAAACATAACCATAAACACAAGCATAAGAAAGGCGCCCTGGGCGCCTTTCACGTTGTTAACGAGCAGAATTTGCTTATTGCTGCGGCTCTTCTATGCCACCCAAAGACTCGACCAGGGCGTGCATCAGGGCCACCAATTCGCTGCCCATCAGGGCGAAGTCGGCATCCAGGCGGGCGAGGGGATCTTCTGTGCCCACTTCGTCGTTGCCTGCCCTGAATTCTTCGGAGAACTTCAGTCGCTTGACGCTGGCGTCCGATTGTAACAAGAGGGCGATAGATTGGCCGAAGTGCAGTGCCAGTTTATGCACTTGCTTGCCAGTCGCCAGGTGCGCCAGCACCTCGTCTTCTTTCAAGTCCTGCTGTTTGAAGCGCACTATGCCGCCTTCGTCGGCCTCAGACTTGAGCTCGGCTTCATCTTGCATCTCGAACGGCTGCGGGGAGCTGCCCGCCTGCAGCCATTGGGTCAGGTGACTCTCGACCGGGGCCTTGAAGCTCAGAGGTATGACCGGCAGGCTGCCCAGTGCCTTACGCAAGAGTGCCAGCAGTTCTTCCGCCTTGGTGGCGCTCGAGCTGTCGACCAAGATCATTTCTATCTCCGGCAAGATCAGCGCGCGGGTTTGGCTGCGGCGGGAGAAGGCGCGCGGTAATAGGCTGGTCACTATCTCGTCTTTGAGTGCGTCTTTCTCTTTCTTGGTGAGCTTGCGGTTTTCTTCATCTTCTATGAGGGCAACCTTCTCTTCCAGGGCCTCTTTGATGACTTGCCCAGGGAGAATTTTGTCTTCTTTGGTGACACAAACCAGATGGCGGTTGTTGGCACTGTGAACCAAGGCGCTGCCTTGTTTGCCCAAGGCATTTGAAAAGCCGAATTTGCTGACATCCTGGCTGGAACAAGGAGAGAAGGTGAAGTCTGCGAGTGCCGTTTCCAATGCTTCGGTTTCGATGGCGAAAGGTTTGTTAAAGCGGTAGAGGGTAAGATTTTTAAACCACATGAGAAGCGCCCAATAAAAATAAAAGGGCAGTTTACGGCATACACGACTTGGGGTAAACCCGGATAGCTTGGCCGCTAAAATACGGCTGCAACAATATTCATCTAATCGTCACATTCGGTCAAATTCGCCTGAAGGCCGGGTGGTTACTGACTTTTGTGAGCCTCAAAGGGCTGGGTGTCGCAAAAATGACGGCTAAATTCTTTCGGTGAAATAAAACTGAAACAAAATCATTGCACACTTGCGCTCGTTCCAAACCAATAACCAAGACGAAAATGACGTCGAAAGGATGAAATGATGAACGTTTTTTGTAAAACTCTGCTTGCTTCTGCACTCGCTTCTGCCACTCTGGCCTCTGCTTACGCTGCCGAGCCATTGACGGTTTATGGTAAGTTAAACGTTACTGCACAGTCCAATGATGAAGGTGATGAATCCGTTACTACGATTCAGAGCAATGCATCTCGTTTTGGTGTCAAAGGAGAGTTCGAGCTGAGCAGCTCACTCGAAGCTTTCTACACTGTCGAATACGAAGTCGATACAGGCGATGATTCGAAGAACAACTTCCTGGCCCGTAACCAGTTTGTCGGCCTGAAGGGCGATTTCGGTGCCCTGTCAGTCGGTCGCAACGACACCATACTGAAGGTCTCTCAGGGTAAGGTTGACCTATTCAACGACCTGTCCGGCGACATCAAGCACCTGTTCAAGGGTGAAAACCGTTTGGCCCAAACGGCCACCTACCTGACACCTGCATTCGGTGATTTCAAGGTCGGCGTGACTTATGCCGCCGAAGGCGATGGGGCTCAAATGAGTGCCGGCAGCGATGACGGTTTCAGCATTGCGGCCCTATACGGCGACGCTAAACTGAAGAAGACACCTATCTTCGCTTCTGTTGCTTACGACTCAGACGTCAAAGGCTATGATGTTCTGCGTGCCACGGTACAAGGTAAAGTGGCTGACTTGGTTCTGGGTGGTATGTACCAGCAGCAAGAGAAGTCTGAAAATGGTGACAGCAAAAATGGTTTCCTGTTGAGCGCCGCCTACCATATAGATGCAGTAGTGCTGAAGGCTCAGTACCAGGACATGGAAGACAAGGGTGATTCCTGGTCAGTTGGTGGCGACTACAAACTGGGTAAACCAACCAAATTGCTGGCCTTCTACACCAACCGCTCTATCGACGGTGAGAGCAGCGATGACAAATACTTCGGTGTTGGTATAGAACACAAGTTCTAAGCCCACGACGTTTCTAATGAAAGGAGGCATATGCCTCCTTTTTTATTGCCATGAGCCGACAGTCAGATAAACTATTTATGACAGAAAATGCACTGAAATGAGTGCCAGTTAGCCGCCTGATCATAAATCTGTAATAAAAATGACCAATAATGGCGATGTTGAAATTCACTGACAGAAAATCACTTATGACTGCACGGATATTGATAGTAGAAGACGAGTTGGCCATCCGCGAGATGCTGACCTTTGTGATGGAGCAGCATGGTTTTACCACCTCTGCCGCCGAGGATTTCGATTCGGCCGTGGCGCTGTTGCATGAACCTTATCCTGATCTGATCTTGCTCGATTGGATGTTCCCGGGTGGCAGCGGCATTCAGTTGGCCAAGCGTTTGAAGCAGGATGAATTTACCCGCCAGATCCCCATCATAATGTTGACCGCCCGGGGCGAAGAGGAAGATAAGGTCAAAGGCCTGGAAGTCGGTGCCGATGACTATATCACCAAGCCATTCTCTCCCAAGGAGCTGGTTGCCCGTATTAAGGCAGTGTTGCGTCGCAGCGCACCGACCCGCCTGGAAGAAACCATAGACGTGCAGGGGCTGTTGCTGGACCCTGTCAGCCATAGGGTCACGGCCGGTAACGCCGTGCTGGACATGGGGCCGACCGAGTTTCGTTTATTGCATTTCTTCATGACCCATCCGGAACGTGTTTACAGTCGTGAACAGTTGCTGGACAATGTCTGGGGTACCAATGTCTATGTCGAAGACAGGACTGTGGATGTGCATATCAGGCGCTTGCGCAAGGCCGTCGAAGGCTCGGGTCATGATCGCCTGATCCAGACTGTACGGGGTGCAGGTTACCGCTTTTCTACCCGTATCTAGTCTTTGTATGGTAGGCACGAGACGTCATTTAGATTATCTTGTGCCTTCATTCGGCAACTTGCCTGGATTTACCTATGGCTCACTCTTATTCCGGATACCGATTGTTTTCGCGTATAGCAGTGTTTCTATCCGTATGTTTACTGATAGGACTCTTGTTCGGGGAAATACTCTGGGTACTCCTGCTCGGTAGTCTCGGCTTGCTGGCCTGGCATTACCACCAACTGTCCAGGCTCAATTACTGGCTCTGGCGCGACCGGCGCTTGACCCCTCCCCAGGGCAGTGGCAGCTGGGAAGGCACGTTCAACGGCATCTACCGTTTACAGGGCAAGAACCGCCGCCGCGTGGCGCAGTTGGCATCCTTGCTCGGGCGTTTTCGTCAGGGGGCCGAAGCCTTGCCCGACGCCGCGGCCGTGCTCGATTCGGATCACAACATTCTCTGGTGCAATAAACTGGCGCAGCTGATCCTCGGATTCGTCTGGCCCCAGGACAACGGCCAGCGGATAGACAACCTGATCCGCCACCCGGATTTCTCCGCTTACCTGAAGAAAGCCGAGTATAAAGAACCACTGGAATTGCCTTCTCCCGTATCGGAAAAGCGCTTGCTTGAAATACGTATCATGGCCTATGGCGACCGCCAGTTGTTGTTGATCGCCAGGGATATCACACGTATCCGGCAGCTGGAGGGGATGCGCAAGGAGTTTGTCGCCAACGTTTCCCATGAGCTGAAGACCCCCTTGACTGTGTTGCAGGGCTATCTGGAAATGATGCAGGGAATGGAGTCTGAAGATTCAGTGAATGCCAAGCCGCTGAAGCTGATGCAGCAACAGACCCATAGGATGCAGTCCATGGTGGAGCAGTTGCTGGCACTGTCCCGAATCGAAGATGCTGCCGATATCAATCTGGAAAATACCGTCAACATGACGCAGTTGATGGAAGGGCTCAAGGTCGAAGCCAATGCCCTGGCATTGGGCCAGTATGAGTTGAGCTTCTACTGTGAACCTGGGCTGGATACCCATGGTAACGAGTTGCAGTTGCGCAGTGCCTGCTCAAACCTGATCTCCAATGCCATACGCTATACCGAGCCCGGAGGTAAAATCGAGGTGCAGTGGCGCAGCACCGCCACGGGCGGGCTATTCAGCGTCAAGGACACGGGGGAAGGCATAGCGCCGCAGCATATCAGCCGTCTGACCGAGCGTTTCTACCGGGTCGACAGTGCCCGCTCGCGCCAGACGGGGGGCAGCGGCCTGGGGCTGGCCATAGTCAAACATGCCCTGAGCCACCACCACAGCGAACTGACCGTCATCAGTGAGCAGAAAAAAGGCAGTACCTTCAGCTTTGTCATTCCACTGCACCTGCTGGAGCGCCGGCTCAAGAGCGGCTCTGTGTCCTCTGTTAACTAGGCTGGGAGCATGAAAAAAACAGGCTACAGCCTGTTTTTTCGTTTTGGGTCGGCCCTGGGCTCTCGTTATACTTGCGAGTCCGGCCACGGCGCAGCTCGCTGCGGAGAAGACGCAAACATTATATTTCACTATGTCATCTAAGTGTCACATCAGGGTCATAGACTTGTCATTGTAGCGATTGATACTGGCTGCGTTTTAGAAACCAAGTACGCATAACACTGGAGCAACATATAATGAAATTGAAACAGCTTGTCGGCGCGGTTACCTTAACGGCCGCTGGTGTATTCTCAGCAGCATCTATGGCTGCGATCGATCAGTCTTTACCCACTTACGAAAAGACAAGTGGTGTATCTGGTAACTTGTCATCTGTTGGTTCAGACACTCTGGCGAACATGATGACTCTGTGGGCCGAAGAGTTTAAGCACATATATCCAAATGTGAACATTCAAATTCAGGCTGCCGGTTCTTCTACTGCGCCACCAGCCTTGACCGAAGGCACTTCTCAGTTCGGTCCTATGAGCCGTAAGATGAAGCCTAACGAAGTCGAAGCCTTCGAGAAGCACTATGGTTACAAGCCTACCGCTATTCGTGTCGCTATCGATGCCCTGGCTGTTTTCGTGCATAAAGATAACCCAATCAAGGGTCTGAGCAAGGAACAGGTTGACGGCATCTTTTCTTCTACCCACAAGTGTGGTGGTGCTGACCTGACTCGTTGGAGCGATGTTGGCCTGACAGGTAACTGGGCGGCGAAAGATGTGCAGTTGTATGGCCGTAACTCGGTATCCGGTACTTACGGTTACTTCAAAGAACACGCTCTGTGTAAAGGCGACTTCAAGGCCAACGTAAACGAACAGCCTGGTTCTGCGTCTGTGGTTCAGTCTGTATCTCAGTCACTCAATGCCATAGGTTACTCAGGCATAGGCTACAAGACTGCCGGTGTGAAAGCCGTCGCCATCTCCAAGAAAGGTAACGATTATATCGCTGCCACCACAGAGAATGCGGCTAACGGTACTTACCCACTGTCACGCTACCTGTATATCTATGTGAACAAGCACCCAAACAAAGATCTGGCGCCTATGGATCGCGAGTTCATCCGTTACGTGCTGTCTAAGCAAGGCCAACAAGTCGTTGAAAAAGACGGTTATGTTTCCCTGCCTAAGAGTGTGGTAGCCAAAGATCTGCAGAAAGCCGGCATCCGCCTGTAAGTTTAGCTTCTGCATCTGAAAAGGCCTCGAAAGAGGCCTTTTTTGTGGGCGGCGTTCGGGGCGGCATGAGCTTGAAATGCCCGCGTCGCTGCTCCGGATAAGGTAAAAAAAAAAAGCGACCCAAGGGGTCGCGTTAAATTCCAATTCGGAATCTTCGATGGTCGCGCTAGAAACCATCTCAATGGGAGTATGATGATGAACGATGAAACTTATAACGACAAAGATTCGGTTCACATAATGAGACTGCCACTTTCTGGGTTAGTTCAGAAAATTTCGCATTTTTATGTTTTTTTATTTAATTGCCGTCGCCACAAGGAAAATTCATCGTCCATCCCGTCGCCCCAGGAGGTGATTAAGGCCTGATATCTGGGGTAATCCCCCTTGCGGGTGAAGGCCAGCATGGCATCGAGCCTGGGTTTATGGCGCTCGAGCATGAAACGCACCGCCAGATACCCCCAAAGATAGATGCGCTCTGTGCCGGCGTTGTGCTCGTAGCCGGTATCGAACAGGGCGCTCAAGGCATAACCAGGTTCGTCGGCAAGCTTGAGGGCCGCCGGGTTGTCGTTGCCTTTGGCTATGTATTCGGCCAGGCCTTCAGACCACCAGACCAAGTAGGGCAGCAGCGGGGCGGGGGCTGGGCAGTATTCGGGGGCGCTGTGGGAGTCGTGTAGGTTGGCACAGAAGTCGCCGTACAGATTGAAACGTCCGTCCAGGTAATGCACATATTCATGGGCCAGGTTCCAGATCTGCCCCTGGTGCTCATAAGTCACAAATTCGGCGCTGTTGTTTGGCGCTTCGGGGTGACCTTCGAGGTACATGCCGCCATTGTCGCTGGGTACATTGAAATGTGCCGTCACATAGCGTTCATAATCGCCACGGCTATGATACACATTGGCGCGCATCCTGAGATTATTGTCCTGAGGCACTGAGGCACTGGGGTGTCGTGGGTGTCGAGCAGCCGATGGAAGCGACGCTCCTGCTGCAACATGAGTTGGCAAGCCTGGCTGAGCCGGGTCTGGGTCAATGCCTGGGCGCGTATGACCAAGGTGTCGCTGCAGCCGTATTCCTGTTGCAGTATGTCCGTCAACGGCGGCAGACTTTCCCCCTGGGATTGCGTCATGGCCTGAGCCTGGGGGGTCAACAGGCAAGCCAAGGCCAGGTGCTTGTATCTCTTCACCGGGTATTTCCCCTGTATTTTTTTTGGATACAATATATCTTTATCTGTGGCAACGCAAATACCGCCGATGCCAATGACTTTTGTCCGCTCAATGCTTACCATCTATGGCAACCTGGCCGCCGGCCTCATGAGCCTGCATAGCAACAAAGGAAGTCATAAGTGCAACCAGAATGGGATACCAACAGAGATTATCATTCCTTCGCCAACCCGGATGAAGTCAGGGTGGCTCACCTGGCCCTGACCCTGGCGGTGGACTTCGATGCCAGACGGTTAGCGGGTACGGCAGAGCTGTCGTTGACCTACATGCTGGCGGATGTGCGGCACTTATTCCTGGATTCCAAGGACTTGCAGATCCTCAAGGTGCAGACGCCCGACGGCGAAGCCCTGCCGTACTGCCTGGATGCCAAGGACCCTGTGCTGGGGCAAAGGCTGAATATTGCGCTTGAGTCGCATCCTGCCAAGGTGGTTATCCATTATCTCACCTCCCCACGGGCCCAGGGGCTGCAGTGGCTGGCGCCCGAACAAACCAGGGGGAAGCGCCTGCCTTACCTCTTCAGCCAGTCTCAGCCCATAGACGCCCGCAGCTGGATCCCATTGCAGGACACGCCCCAGGCAAGGATCACCTTCGAGGCCAAGATCACTGTGCCTAAGGGCATGCGGGCGGTGATGAGCGCCATGAACAGTGCGGATACCCCCTTGGAGGGGCAATTCGACTTCAGTATGGAGAAGCCCATCCCGACACACCTGTTGGCATTGGCGGTCGGCGAGCTGGCCTATGCCGAGCTGGGGCCTCGCTCCGGCATCTATACCGAACCCGCCATGTTGGCCGCCGCCGCGGCCGAGTTTGAAGACACTGAGCAGATGATGGCTGTCGCCGAGTCCTTGCTCGGTCCCTATGCCTGGGGGCGTTATGACATCCTGGTCTTGCCGCCGAGTTTCCCCTTCGGCGGCATGGAAAATCCCAGATTGGCCTTCATCACCCCGACCCTGATTGCCGGCGACAAGAGTCTGGTATCGACCGTCGCTCATGAGCTGGCCCATTCCTGGACAGGTAATCTGGTGAGCAACGCCAGCTGGCGCGATCTCTGGCTCAACGAGGGCTTCACCACGTATTTTACCAATCGCATCGTCGAGGCCGTGTACGGCAAGGAACAGGCCGAGCTGGAATGGGTACTCGAATTCACTCGCTTGCAGGAAGAGATGCAGTTGCTGCCATTGGCGAGGCAGACCCTGCCGGCCAATGTCCAAGACGAGGATCCTCAACAGGCCTTCAATCGCTTTACCTATGACAAGGCCTCGCTGTTCGTACATCAGTTGGAGGCGTGTCTGGGACGGCCGGCTTTCGACGCCTTCCTGCATGACTATGTGGCCCATTTTGCCTTTCAGGCCATCACCACAGAGACCTTCGTCGACTACGCCCGGCAGACGCTGCTACATGAGCATGGGGATAAGTTCACCGAGGCGCAGTTACAGGAATGGGTCTATGGTGCAGGCTTGCCGAGGGAGTTTGTCGCCCCAAGCTCATCGAGCCTGGATAAGGTGACCGAGGCATTGCATGCCTGGCTCGGCGGTACCCAGGCGATGCGGCTCGAAGTGCAAGACTGGCGGGTACAGCATTGGCAGTATTTTCTGGCGCAATTGCCCGAGGCCTTGTCCCATGGGCAGCTGGCAGAGTTGGATGCCTGTTTCAAGCTGACCCAATCGACTAACGCCGAAATCGCCTGTGATTGGTTCAGGGTGGCCATCCGCAACAACTATGATCCCGTGCTGCCGGCGCTGGGAGACTATTTGTGCGGCATAGGCCGGGGGAAATTTGTTCGCCCTTTGTATACCGAGCTGAAAATTGCCGGTTATCTCGGGCAGATGCGGGCCATCTATGCCCAGGCACGCAGTGGCTATCATCCTTCGATACAGCTGCAGTTGGATGCCCTGCTGGAGGAATAGCAGGCATAAAAAATGGCGACCCAAGGTCGCCACAAAGTATTCAAAAGGGGTCACAGGAAAAACAATGCGCTAGCGTGTTTGACTGTTTCCCAAAAGGGAGATGATGAACATGAAGCCTCTGGCTAAGTGTTGAGGTGCAGGGCGATAACACAACTGCCAGTATTGCACTTCTGCCAGGATCGCAAGCGACCTTATCCACTTCTCAAAGGCTTCATAGAGTCAGAGTCGCCCGGAGGATAAAAGTTCAGTGGCCGGCAATTTTTATGTGCTGACTCTTCATGGGCCGTGTCCGGAATGCCAGGGGAAATGCCGCAAAAAAAAAAGGCAACCCAAGAGGTCGCCAGCTGATCTATCACTAGATCCAGGGGGACCGCGCTAGAAGTCCCAGGGAGAATGATGAACATGAAAAGTGGATATTCACTGTTCATGGGATTAGAGGACTCCTGGCGGTTAAAGTTCAAAAAATAACCGCTATTTTGGGGCTATTTTTTAACTATTTTATAAATATCTTAGTTATCAATGTCTTTGGCTATCTTTTTTCTGGTTCAGCGCTTGAGCAAGGCCGCTATTTTCGGTGCCAGGCTCTCGGGCTTGGTGGTGGGCGCAAACCTGGCGACGACCTTGCCTTGGCCGTCGACCAGGAATTTGGTGAAGTTCCACTTTATCTTCTCTGTGCCCAGCACTCCCTTCGCCCGAGACTTGAGGTATTGGTACAAGGGATGGGCCTGCTGGCCGTTGACTTCTATCTTGGCAAACAAGGGGAAAGTTACTCCGAAGTTAAGCTCGCAGAAAGATTGAATTTCCTGCTCAGCTGCTTGTTCCTGGGCGCCGAACTGATTACAGGGGAAGCCCAAAATCACCAGCCCCTGCTCCCTGTACTGCCGATACAAGGCCTCCAGCGCCTTATATTGGGGGGTGAAGCCGCACTGGCTGGCGGTATTGACTATCAAGAGTACCTTGTTGCGAAATTGTTCCATGGCAACCTGATTGCCCTGAATGTCTGTGACCGAGAAATCGTAAATCGTCTGTGTCATGGCTTTGTCCTCGTGAATGATGGAGCCAATCTAATACAATGATTGGTAGATGGCAATATACTTGTGTGCAATTTAATTTGTTGAATTGCCTATCCCATTAAATATCAATATAGTTCCCGCATTAGACCCGAGTGAAGAGAAGACATGCCTGTGACCGAAGATAAGACTGAATATGATGTTAGCAGTTTGGCACAGACAGATCTTGGGCTGGTGGTGCAACAACTGACCCAGGCCGAGGGCGATGCCCAGGCCGACGTCTTCAGCGAGATCCTCGACGAGGCCGAGCCTGGTACTATTGCCATCTTGCTCGAATCCCTGCCGCTGGATGCCCGTTACGAGCGTTGGCAGCAGGTGGAGTTTGGCGAACGCGCGACTGTGTTGAGCCTGATGCGCGCCGCGCCGCGGATGGAAATCCTCAAGCGGATGCCGAGCGAAGAAGTGGATCTGCTATTCGCCCAGTTGAGCCCGGAAGATCTGATCGACTGGAGTGACTCCCTGCCCGACAGCTTTACCGATCGCGCCTTGGCGCAGATGGGCGAGCGTCAGCGGCAGAGGTTCGAACTCTACAATCAATATTCCGAGAATGAGATAGGCCGCTACACGGATCACCAGATGCTGGTGCTGAGCGTCAAGGCGTCGGTTGCCCAGGCGCAGCGCTTCTTCCGTCGTATCGACTTGGACTGCAGCGATAACCTGTTTCTGGTCGACGATCAGGACAAGTATTTGGGCTGCGTCCGTCGCTATGAAGTGTTCAAACATGCCCCCGAGGAGCCGCTGACCTCCTTGATGACCGAAGAGACGAGGGCGATCGCCGCCGATACTTCCTTGCTCGATGCCGCCGAAGCCATAGAACATAGCCGCGAGATAGAGCTGCCCGTCGTCGATGACGAGGGCGAGCTGATTGGCAGGATCACCCTGCGCACGGCCATGGATCTGGTACGTGAGCATTATGAATCCCAGTTGATGGCGACAGCGGGTATGGACGAGTCCGACGACTTGTTTGCCCCCATCATCAAGGGCGCCAGACGGCGCGCCGTCTGGCTGGGGATCAACCTGCTGACCGCCTTCCTGGCCTCGGCGACCATAGGCCTGTTTGCCCATGTGCTGTCCCAGGTGGTGGCCCTGGCTATCCTGATGCCGATAGTGGCATCCATGGGAGGGATCGCCGGCAGTCAGTCGCTGACCCTGATGATCCGTGGCATGGCCCTGGGACAGGTGTCTGCCGGTAACTTATTTTCCTTGATGAAGAACGAGTTGGGTATAGGCATAGTCAATGGCTTGCTGTGGGCGCTGGTCATAGGGGCCATATCCGGCTGGTGGTTTGCCGAGGCTAAGATAGGCATGGTGATCGCCTGTGCCATCTTGATCAACATGGCGGTGGCGGCATTTGCCGGGGTGCTGGTGCCCATGATATTGCAGCGAATGAACCAGGATGCGGCACTCTCAGGCTCTGTGATCCTAACCACTGTGACAGATGTGGTCGGCTTCTTTACCTTCCTTGGATTGGCGAGCATCCTGTATTTATAAACCATGGTGAATAAGGTGAACACAGAGAGCATCAGCATAGAACTCTGCCTGGATGAAGGGTTACGGTGTCAGGCGGCGGCCCTGGTCGACAGTCGTGACGATAATGCCCATCCCCTGGACCACGAGGCCTTCTTCGCCGCCAGGGCGATAATAGTGGCCTTGAATGCCGCCAGGAGAGTGGTCGGCTGCGCCGTCATCAAGGCGGGAGCCGGGGAGGTTGCCGAACTGGGCTATCTTGTGGTCGCCCCCGATTACCGGCGTCTGGGGCTCGCCACTCGCTTGACCGCCAAGCGTATCCAGCAGGCCAAGACCCTGGGAATCAAGCTGTTGTTTGCCACTGTGCGCGAGGAAAACAATCTCAGTCGTGCCAATTTGGTCAAAGCCGGCTTTAAGCTCTGGGGCAAGTATCTGAGCATAAGAGGCACAGGCAACAGCATAGACTGGTATTATCTGCCGCTTGCCGCGGATCTCGACATTCCGGCCCTGATGCAAACCCTGGTCGGCGCGCGTACCCGGCTAGCCTAACGCAGCCGCTCGGCAGCGGTTTGAAGGTGCCGCGAACATCGGGACCGTACCCTGGCTATATCTGCTCAGGGCTGTATCTGGTGCATATTCTCTGCACTGGATCTCAGTCCGGGTTGGTTTTAGCGGCGGTGCGCTTGAAGCGTCTGGCCAGCTCATTCCAGCTTGGCAGCAGAGACGAGAACAACACCAGGGCTATGCCGGCCAGCATCAACACCTTGAGCCGCTCATCCAGAAACAGCCAGCCGAAGGGTGCCGCGAACATCGGGACCGTACCCTGGCTATATCTGCTCAGGGCTGTATCTGGTGCATATTCTCTGCACTGGATCTCAGTCCGGGTTGGCTTTAGCGGCGGTGCGCTTGAAGCGTCTGGCCAGCTCATTCCAGCTCGGCAGCAGAGACGAGAACAACACCAGGGCTATGCCGGCCAGCATCAACAAGTTGAGCCGCTCATCCAGATACAGCCAGCCGAAGGGTGCCGCGAACATAGGGACCGTACCCTGGCTATATCTGCTCAGGGCTGTATCTGGTGCATATTCTCTGCACTGGATCTCAGTCCGGGTTGGCTTTAGCGGCGGTGCGTTTGAAGCGTCTGGCCAGCTCATTCCAGCTCGGCAGCAGAGACGAGAACAACACCAGGGCTATGCCGGCCAGCATCAACAAGTTGAGCCGCTCATCCAGAAACAGCCAGCCGAAGAAGGCGGCGAACATCAAGCCTGTGTACTCGACCGGGGCCAGTTGACTGGCATCGGCGCGGCGATAGGCATGTATTATCAGGTAGGTCATGGCGACGTAGAAGAGCCCGAGGGAGAGGCCTACCTGGGCCACAGGCCAGCTGAAGTCCGCGCCTTCGTACCAGGTCGCAGGCAAGAGAAATAGCATGGCGAAGGCGTTCGACCAAAACAGGGTCGAGAAGGGGTGTTCTTTGCCCGAGTAGGCCTTCAGCACCAGGCTGTTCAGCGCGGTGATGGCCGCGCCCAGCAGCGCCAGCAATAGATAGAGGTTGAAGGCCCCAGGTTGGCTTATCATGAGTATGCCGCAAAAACCCAGCAGTCCGGCGATCCTCCGCCTGTGGCCTATGTGCTCCTTGAGCCACCAGGCCGAGAGTAACATCAGCAGCAAGGGCGCGGTGTAGATGACGGCCGTCACTGTCGCCAGTGGCAACCTGAGCACCGCCAGCATGAAGACGGCGTTGCCCAAGCCGATGAGGATCGCCCTGAGCAAATGGACTCGATAGAGGGGGCTGATTTTGAGATTGCCCTGCAGCCTCCACACGAAAGGCAATACCAGCAGGGTCGCGAATAATTGGCGATACAGCACGAGTTGGAATACGGGTGTCTGTTCATCGAGCAATTTCACCAGCAGATTACCGCCGGCGATCAGCAGTTGTGCCGCCAGTACCATCAACAGGGCTTGCATAGGTTTCCCGAAAAAGAATGAACGCCCAAGATTCTACCCCAACCGCCGATCCCAGGCGCTGCAATTCTGTCGTCCGGGTGACAAAACCTGCTTGTGCTTTTCGGGCTGCGGGCGTAAAAAAGATCTCCTGCAGCCATAAAGTTGCAGTGTGTTACATGTTATCCTGCCTTGCCTGATGAGGCGAGCTTGCTATGAATGCCTTATCCTAATCGAATCAATAATAATAAGTTTTTATGGCCAGAGTTAATTTAACCTTCATATTTATCGGCCTCATGCTGCTGTGTGGCCTGGGTGCGGCCAAGGCGCAGGCGAGAGTCGAGTTGGACGCCCCCTATCTCTTCCATCTGGATGAGGGGCAGCAATTTCCGTCGGCCTATGCCGAGGTGCCCGAGTGGATGTCTTCGCTGCGCGAGGCCCCTTCGGTCAAGTTGACCGGCGGGGATTATTGGATGGTGACCCAGTTGTTGCCCCACAGAACGGACGGGACTTGGGTGGTGGATGCGCGCAACTCCATCATAGAGAATGTCGACTATTGGGTGTTGGGCAGCGATGGTTCGAGCCAGCTCGCCCACAGCGGCTATTCGGCGCCCTATGAATTCCTGTTCGACTATGGCCGCAGTTTCAGCCTCACCCCAGGCATAGATTATTGGCTGGTGGTTAAGCTCAGCAGCCGCTATTACTCTTCTGCACCCCAGCTGGAAATGAGCCCGTTGGCCGAACATAGGTTGCTGACAGATCAGCTGGCGATGATCATTTCCCTCTGTCTGGGTGGCCTGGTCTTTATCGCCTGTTATAACCTGTTTATCTACCTCTCAACTTCGGACAAGGCCTTCTTATTCTACGGCGTCTATGTGTTGAGTTACTTCGGCGGCTGGGCATTCACCTTCCACCTGCCGGCGCACCTATGGAACTTTCATCTGCTGGAGTTGCACCACCTGTTCTTCATTGGCTTGCCAATACTGAACATCATGTTCTATAAGTATTTTCTGCAGCTTCCCAGCTATTCGCCCAAGTTATGGCGTTTGAGCAAGATCTTGCTGTGGGCCTGTATTCTGGCTCTGCCGACCAGCATCTGGCTGATTTCCTACACAGCCATCATAGCTTCTGTGTTGATCATGTTCTGGATAGCCCTGGCGATCACCTGTGGCAACGTCTGCCTGATGAAGGGCTTTTCCCCAGCGCGTTATTTTATCCTGGCTTTCAGCTGTTTATTATTGCCTGCCGTGCTCATTCTCCCGGGAAATTTGGGCATCACCCCGGATTTCATCGAGTACGCCGAGCTGGCAACCCTGATAGGGGGCACGGCAGATGCGTTGCTCTTGTCCCTGGCCCTGGCCAACAAGCTCAAATTGCTGTCTGAGGAACGCAAGGCGCATATCGAAGAGCTCTGTTTCGCCTGGGAAACGGCGCGGCGCGATGCCCTGACTCAGGTAGGCAATCGTTTTGCGTTCGATGAGTTCATGCAGGGGGCGACCGAGTTTGCCGACAGGGTCAAACAGGCCATGAGCCTGGTGCTGCTGGACGTAGATGGTCTGAAAACCATCAACGAAACCCTGGGACACCACGAGGGGGATAGGGTGCTCAAGTCCCTGGTGCAGACGCTGCAGGGGATCCAATTGGCACACATGAGCCTGTATCGCCTCAGTGGTGATGAGTTTGCCATCATCTTGCCCAGCGAGGAACGTGAGGCTTTACTGCTTAAAATTAACGACTTGAAACAAGCCTTGCTGGCCGAGGGCGCCAAGGGGGTCAAGCTGCATTGTGGCTATGCGGATAACACCCAGGTGGCTAAGTCCCATGAATGGCTCAGGTTGGCAGGCAGCAAGCTCTACAGTGACAAGATAGGCAAGCGGCGCGAGAAATACGCCCAAAGCAGGGCCTTGGGAAGCGAAGTGGGTTATTAGGCCATATTCCCCGGGCATATTCTCTGGGGCCGGGGAATATGGCCGAGGACGCCACAGTGTGCAAAGCTGAGCGTGCCCCGGGCGTCAGAAGTCCTGTTCGCCTTTAATGATGGCCGGATGGCCACAGATGGCCCTGGCCGTATGCATCCCCGCCATGGTTGCCGCCTCGACGCAACCTACATTGAGACCCGTCTTGATCCAATCCCCTGTGACATACAGGTTGCCTATGCCGGTGGCATCCGTGGCGACCCTGTAGCTGCTGCTGCCTTTCACCGACAACACATAGCGCTCCGAGGGATCCACATTGGCCCGCCAGTATTGGCTGTCGAAACGCGCTTCCCCCTGGCGCTGCAAGGGATCGTGCAGCCACTGCCAGGGGAAGGTCTCACCTACTTCTTGCCACAAATGGTGGATTTCATGTTTGAGCTGACCCAGGGCACCGGCCTTGGCTCGGTCCGTCATGCGTTGTTGAAAGTCCACCTCTGTCCTGGGCGGGTAGCTTGCCACCGGCAGGGCGGAGCAGAAATAACTGGCATTTTTAGGGGCTTCTCCCTGCCAGGCTTCCTTATCCAGCAATTGATCCATGGCGGCCCAGGTATCGAAGGGCTCGCTGAATCCGGACAGCACTGGCTGTTCGCCGGACGCCGGAGCATGGGCCCAGCCCATGGCGGTCAGATCTTGATCCAGCCAGAGTTGATAGGCCTGGGTGGCGACCGTCTTGACCTTGTCGACGGCCTGCTGCAACGCCGGACTGGCCGCCAGCACTTCGGTGGCCACATGGGGCAGGGAGCCTATGGACAGGCCGAAAATGACCCGATCGAAGTCTTTACCTTTCACCAGGCGCTTCTGTGGCAGCGGCCGGCCGAAGTGGGCCAGATAGCGACTGTCCCAATCGCTCCAAAAATGTTCCAGATTGATGTCATGGGCTTGCAGCAGCGCCGCCTGCTCCGGGTCCAGCTGCGCATAATTGGGACAGCTGGGCCAGCAGTCCAACCCCTTGACCTCGACCAGGGGCTGATACTCCTGGCTTGGGTCGGCCAGCGCCACCTGTTCGGTGATCTGTATGGCCTCTATGCTCTGATTGCGGCATTCGAGGTTATCGACCCTGTTGAAGAAGTGGAACTTCACCCCGCGGCGTTTGAGCACCTGGTAATAGGGGGTGAACACCACATCGCCCATGCCGGCCTGCATCTTCCACATCAGGCTCCCCTCATAGCAGAGGGCGATGCGCAGCATGGCACGTATTAGGGTGCCGGCTTCGACATTGGGCCGCTCGAAGTTGCCTTCCTCATAGGCAAACACAAGATCATAGAAGCCCCGCACCGGCGCGCTGTCCAGGGTGTATTGCTCGTTGGCACCGTGTCTGGCCAGCCACTCACGGTAGTCATAGTCGTTGATGGCATCGAAGCCCTGCTCAAATACCCCATCGACAAACATGCCCTTGAGTATGGTCAGCCCAAGATCGACGGCGATATAGAGGCGACGCAGCTCGTCGTTCTGCGCCAACGCCGGGCTGAAGCGTTCCACCAGGCTGGCATGGAGGGCATCGACGGCGGACTCTACCAGGCCGTCATCGGTTTCTCTATGCTCATGGCCGCGGCATTCCTTGTCGATCAGGCGGTTGAAATGGCATTCGAGTTGCTCGCCCAGGGCGACGAGATCCTCCTTGGCGTCGTCGACCGAGTCCTCCAGTTTATCCTTGAGCCGCTCGAACCAGTCATGGCTGAACCAATGCCTGGGTTTGGCCGATTCCCTGTCGGCTGCGCCCTGCAGCTGCTCCATCTCGCCCAGCCATTGACGTATCCAGGCGAAGCTGGCCTTGACCAGTTTCCAGGGGGTGAGGATCTCATTGCTGTCGCCCGGGATCCCGTCTGTCGCGGGGAAGCTGATGGGCCAGCTGACGCTGCGACCGGCAATCTCCTCCTGCAGTACGATGAAGTTGTGGGGTTTGAAGGCGTCGAGGAAGCCGGCCAATGGCGCGCCTGCCGGCCTGTCCAGCTCTTCATAGGCCTTGCGCATCGAGGCGAAGGCGTTCTGGTAGAAGCCGAACCAAATATGCAGGCCATGCTCTTCGATCCTCTGGCCCATGGCGGCATTGCGACCGCTGGCCCCCTTGCCGCCGACGCGCCATCCCAGTTGATAGAGGTCTATCTCATACAGGTTTTGCCAGCCTGGCTTGTCGGTCAGGTAATAGGCCGCCGTCATGGCCGCCACTCCGCCGCCGAGAATGGCGATCTTCTGTTTCTTGATCTGTGAGTTATCCACCAGCACCTCGGCCGGCGGTACTTCGAAATCGAAATTCACATGATAGGGCAGCAATACCCCTTGTTCCCCCAACTCCAGCCCCAGGCTGTCCTTGAGCGGGAAGCTGGCGTTATCGAACAGGGTGGCGCTCAGCTCATTTTCCAGCAGGCAGATGGAGTGCACCTTGTTGATCTTGGCGGGGGCGGCGACTATCGCCTGGTAGACGGCCTTCTGCCCCGAGGCGTCCGGGAGTTGCTTCAGGAACACCTGCTCTATCGCGGGTTTGAACAGCAGCTCGAACATCTGCTCTGCACCAAGCAGATCCTGCTGGGGAATGAAATCCGTCTGGGCCTTGAGCAGCTGCCATGTCTTTTCCATGGCCTCCAGCGTCGACAGGGGCGTCTCGGTCCCGGGGCAGCAACTCACCTCCAACAGAGGATGCATGGCCAGCTCAGTCTCGGCCGAAAACTGGCGAAAACTTTTGGCGGCCAGAGACAATTCCGTCAAGCTCTCCCCTGGGGCGGGCATCTTATGCTCACACAGGTATTTGGGATAACCGAACAGCTCGCGACCATTGATCAAGGCCATGGCGTCGTTGACCCAGATATGCAGTGGCTGAAAATACACCTGGCTTATGCCGTCGCTGTCGGCATCATCCTGGCGGCCCAGCATGACCCAGGTGATGATATCTGTTTCCTGGATCCACCCCTTCTCCCTGTCTGCCGGATACGCAGAATAGGCCTTGGCTATCTGGGTAAAAGTGGTCAGCACATAGGGCGACAACACCTTGAAATACATGGCGCCGCCGGCCACCTGGTTGAGGGTGCTGTCTACCGAACGTTGCAGATTGGCCAACTTGCCCTTGAGAAAGAAGCCATACATGTCGGCGTTATTCAGCACCAGTGGCGAGTGCATCAGCATGCTGCCGGGGGGATAAATGAAATCTGGGTTTTGGGTTTTCATGGGCTCATCCTTTAGAAGGGGAAACAGCAACAGCAGAAAAGCATAAGGGAAAACAGCGCGTTAGCCTATGAATTTTTAGCGGCTTCACGGCGTGCTCGTTTGCGGTTTATGGGGAATTGCGGGGAGGCGATAAAGGAATGTAGCCAGTTGCAGCCGACTGCAACTGGCTAAGATCTGTTCGGTACAACTAGAGGGGGATTACTTCCATTTGTTTTGGGCGAATTCCACCTCGGTATTTTCATCAAAGTAACGCCGCTTGGTATCCCTGCGGCGCTGTTTTACCCGTTTCGTCTTTTGCTTACCTTTGACGCTGTCGCCCCATGGCGCAGTATCATCGTCAAATTCATAGGAGTGTGACATGGTCAAAATTCCAAAAATAACTGTGCCATTCTCGGCACAGCTCTTTTTACCCAAAGGCAGGATGAAGCTAAAGCGAAATATTTATTGTTTGATGGTGAAAATATTTGCCCAAATTGCACTGGCAGAAAATGCTTTCCATGACCTCAGCCCGGCAGGCGAACAGTGAGTGCACCAGGCGCAAGGGAATATGCGGGTTCCCTTGTTTCTGTTGGGTATTTTTATGGCCTGCCGCTGGATACCGGCAGGCCATATTTCAGAAGCGCTTTTGCATCCGCGCCACGAACATGCCGTCGCTGTTGGCCTCGAAGGGCCATACGGTCAACATTTGGGTCGACTCGCCGGTGAAGGGGTGCTGCAGTGTCTGCAGTTCAAATTCGTCATGCAGAGCGAGAAATTTACTGACCACATCCTGATTTTCCGCCGGCGCCAGGGAACAGGTGGCGTAGACCAAGATCCCGCCCGGCTTCACCGCCCGGCTGCTGCGACTGAGGATATCCAGCTGCAGCCCTGTCTTGTCCATGACGCTATCCGGCCCATCCAGCCAACGCATGTCCGGGTTGCGGCGCCAGGTGCCGGTGCAGCTGCAGGGGGCATCGACCAGCACGCCGTCGAAATGGGCGAGGGGCACCGGCAGCTCATCGCTCTGCCAGCGTGCCAGGCTGATGCCTTCGAAACCGGCGCGCAGTGCGCGCTTGCCGAGCTCTTCCAGCGCCTTGGTGCGGATATCCGAGGCGACTATGCTGCCCTGGCTTTGCCGGCCGGCGGCCTTCTGCAGCATGAGGGATCTCAGCTGCAGGCTCTTGCCGCCGGCGCCGCTGCAGGCATCCCACCAGAGTTCATTCGGCGCCGGTGCGCACACCCTGCCTATGACCTGGGAGGCGAGATCCTGGATCTCCAACTTACCCGCCTTGTACAGCGCCAGTTCATTGAGATTCATGCTCTTGTGGCCGAGGTTTATGGCATCGTCGAAGTACTCGCTGGCTCTGGCCGCTAGCGCCGCCTCCTTAAGCTCGGTCAGCGCCTCATCGACACCGATTTTCTGGGCTCGGGCCCAGATGGGTGGGCGGCTGCAGAGGGCTTCTATCAGCCGCGTCTGTTGTTCGCCTTCCAGGGGGCAGACTCGCCAGAACCAGGCGGGCACCAGCTCGCCGGCAGTGAAGGTCTGCTCTGGGGCCATGGCGGCCATCAGCGCCTGTTGCTCCGCTAAGCTCCGGCCTATGTCGACGGGAAAGGTGTCCAGGCCGGAAAACCCCTGCCAGGCGTCGCGAATGTCGCGCCAGGGATGGGCTTCGAGCAGGGCGCAACCCGAGAGCATGGCGAACCAGTGCCCGGATTGCTGCCAGGCACCGAGCTTTTGCAGCCAGCCCCACCAACGAAACAGGCCGAACAGGGTCTCGCGTATGACCCTCCTGTCTTTGGAGCCGTGTTTCTTGTGTTCACGGAAATAATTGGCCAGCACCCTGTCTGCGGGCTGGGCATCCTGCAGCACCTGGGCGAACAACAGCTTGATGGTATTGGCATGACTCAGGGCGCGCTTCTGTGCCGGCGTTGTCGCCTGCAGCCCAGCTTGGCTGTGTGAGTCGTGATTGGGAATAGAGGTCATGGGTATCGGCCTGGCAGCAAAAATGCGGTTTGGCCCTATTAGGGCAAACCGCTGATAAAATCCGGCCCCAAGTGTAACATTTATCCCAGGCAGCCAGCCATCGGCTTGTCCCGGTTTATGCGCCTCGGGCGTATGGGGCAGAAAGGCCGGTGCCAATGCAAGGCCTCATGGCGAGACTCATAACGACTGGGCCGCGCCGTCTCGGGACTGGCTACTCGGTCACCATCTTGAAGATCTGCCTGGCCTTGTCCTCATCGCTCATCTCGGTCGATGGCGGGGTGATTATGCCTTTCTGACAGGCGGGCCGCTGTGCCAGTTCATCGAGCCAGCGTTGCAGGTGTGGCAAACCCGTTATCTCTATGCCGCTCCAGTCGTAGCCGCGCACCCAGGGCCAACTGGCCATGTCGGCTATGCTGTACTCGTCACCGGCCAGGTACCTATGCTTGGCCAGCTGGGTATTCATCACCTCGAACAGGCGACGGCCTTCATGCTGGTAGCGCGCGATGGCGGCCGGGATCTTTTCCGGGAAATAGCGATAGAAGACGTTCGCCTGGCCCATCATGGGGCCGACGGCGCTCATCTGGAACATCAGCCATTGGATCACCCGTGAGCGCTGTTTGGGATCTTGGGGCAGAAACTTGCCGGTTTTCTCGGCCAGATACAGCAAGATGGCGCCGGACTCGAATACCGCGAAGTCGTCGTTGTCTGTGTCTATTATCGCCGGAATGCGGCCGTTGGGGTTGATGGCGAGAAATTCGGGCCGCTTCTGCTCACCCTCAGAGAGCGCCAGATGATGCACCCTATATTCCAGGCCCATTTCCTCCAGGGCGATGGAAATCTTGAAACCGTTGGGCGTTGCGGCCGTGTATAACTCTATCATGCTACCTCCTTGGTTTTACTGGCATAAGGCCTGGATGCCGGTTTGGTTTCCGGCCTGGGCACTCTGGAATTCAGCTGCATCGCCAGCATATCAGATACACCAATAAATCACAGATGCCGCTGCGAGCAGCATACGGGCAGTCATACGGCTATTCATACGGATAGCAGCGGCTCGGCAGGCGTGAGCTGACGTTTGAAGCCTCTGAGGGTTAACGCCAGCACCGCCATGGGCAACAACATGAAGTAGAAGGCGCTCTGGCCGTCGAAATGGTCGAAGATCAACCCAGTGATCAGGCTGCCGAGGGTCCCTCCCAGGGCGGAGAAGATCACTATCAGCCCGGTCATGGGGGCATGCCTGTGTCTTGGCAAGGCGCTCAACACCGCCGAGTTTATGGCCGGATAAATGGGGGACATGAACATGCCCAGCATGGGCAGGATGAAGGCGGCGGCAGGGACCTGGTGCCATTGGGTGATCTGTGCCTTGGGGGCCAGGGTTGCCACCGCGGGCAGGATGAGCAACAGCAGGCTGGCCATGGCGGCAATGCAGCCCATCAGCAGGGGATACCAATGCACCCGGCGCAGGATAAGCCCGGCCGAGAGGCGCCCCAGGGCGAGACAGGCGGCGAAGATACTGGTGATCTGCACACTGATACCGGCCGACAGGTGCAGTACCTGGTTGTTGAAGGTCGGCAGCCAGCTGCCGACCCCTTGTTCGATCAAGACATAGAAGAAGGCCGCCGTCACGAAGGTCAGCACGAAGGGCAGGGTCGTCAGCTTCAGCATCTTGCTGAAATTGCCCTTGTCTTCCCGGCTGTTTTCCGACCGGGTCTCCCGGGCGATTGGGGTGCTTAGCAGGAGCAGCAGATTCGCCAGGGCCAGGGCGGCGAGCACCCAATAGACGGCTAACCAGGCCTGGGGGTGCTGCTCCCCCTGGATGAATAGCCCGAACAGCCAGTAGCCGCCGAGCACCCCCAACATGAAACACCCTTCGAGCAGATTCATGTTGGCCGCATGGATTTTTGCCGTGGCGGAAATTTGCCCGAGCAGGGAATAGGTGGAGATCTTCACCAGGGCGAAACTGGTTCCTACGGCCAGAAACAGCAGCTTGGTCATCAGGAAGCCGGGTAACAAGGGCATCAGGGCACAGGCCAGGGTGACAGTCAACATGCCGAGCGCCAGGGCAGCTTTGTAACCGAATCTGGGAAGGTATGAGGCAACCAGAAATGACACCAGGGCGATGGGAATATCTTTAAAACCTTCCAGCACACTGGCGCCACTCTTGCTGACATCGAAGCTGCTGATCACTTGTAAGATCACTGTGCCCACGCTGTTCAGCAGCATGGCGAAGATGACATAAGTGGTGATAAGACAGAGCATAATTCTGCCGCTGTGACTCATGTTCTGATGCTCGGCTCGCATATCACTTTCCTGAATGTGATGAAGTTGTCACATGGATTTTACATAGATACAAAATTAATGCAATCGATTGCAAAAACTGTATTATAGTCCGCAAGCATGAAATCCAACCTTAGGCTATGAGTGAGTACTATGCATTCGACTATCGATCCGAGTTGCCCGGATACCGGGACATTATGGCGTTTATCCGAAGATCTGCGCCACAGGCCCAACCCGCGCCTTTCCGAGACCCTGTTCTCTCAAGCCAATGGCTATATCGGCCTGCGCGGCACCCTGGAAGGCTTGGAGGAATCGACGCCGGAGCGCTGCGAGGGGGTATACCTCAATGGCGTCTACAGCCGTGAGCCTATTCCCTATGGTGAAACCGCCTACGGTTTTGCCACCCATAATCATAAGTTGTTGCAGGTGCCCAGCTGTAAGCTCATAGCACTCCAGCTGCATGCAGGTGACTACCACAGCCTGGAAGACAGCCGCGAATTGGACATGGCCACAGGCATAGTGAGCCGGCAACAGCGACTGTCGCACCCACAGGCGGGGCGGCTGGAGATCACCACAGAGCGCCTGGTGTCGCTGGCACACCCTGAATTGGTATGCATCAAGATGCGCATCAGCGCCACCGAAGGGGAACATGCCCTCAGCCTGCTGGCAGGCATGGACTGCATCTATGGTTCCAGCTCGGATGCTGCCGATCCCAGGGCCGGCAGCCTGTCCATAGCCGCGACCCTCGCCCTCGAGGACTATTGCCAGGACAGTGACAGCATCTCCCTGTATCACAGGGTGGTGGACAGTGATTTTGTGGTCGCCTCCGCCTGTGTGGACCGACTGACCACACAGGCGACACTGGAGCATGAGTATTGCAGGCAGGGTGAGCGGCCGGCCAACATCCATCACCTGCAGCTGGCCGAGGGCCAATCCCTGGAACTGGTGCGTTTCGGCTTTTATCACCACGACACCTCCATGGCGGCGCTCAAGGCGCGCCAACAAGAGGACATCTCGGCTTGCCTGGCCCTGTCCTATGAGCAGCATAAGCAGGCGCATATGGCTTGCTTCAGCGAATTCTGGCAGACGGCGCAATTGCAGATAGAAGGCGATAGCCAGACGGAGCAAGGGCTGCTCTTCAGCTTATTCCATCTGTTTCAGTCGACCGGCCGCAATGGCACCAGCGCCATCGCCGCCAAGGGACTCAGTGGCCCCGGCTATGACGGCCATTACTTCTGGGACACCGAGATTTACATCATCCCCTGTCTCACCCTGCTGCAGCCAGAGCTCGCCAAACAGCTGCTGATGTACCGCTTCCATACCCTGAATGCCGCCCGTCAGCGGGCCCGTGAGCTGGCGATTGAGCGAGGCGCCCTCTATGCCTGGCGCACCATAGGCGGCGAGGAGTGCTCGGCCTATTTTCCGGCGGGCACGGCTCAGTACCACATCAACTCTGCGGTCGCCTACGCCATCAAGACCTATTACCAGGCCAGCGATGACTGGGATTTCATCCAGGCCCATGGCGCCGAAATGGTATTGGAAACCGCCAGGGTCTGGCTGGCACTGGGGCACTTCGATGCCGGGCGTGACGGCCAATTCTGCATAGACGGGGTCACGGGACCGGATGAGTACACTGCGTTGGTCAACAATAATTTCTACACCAACTTCATGGCCAGGAAGCATCTGCAATTTGCCCTGAGTCTGGTCGTCGAGTTCATCGAGCGGGCGCCGCAGGTCTGGGAGCAACTGAGGTCGCGCCTGGCGCTGACGCCAGCCGAGCTGGCGGAATGGCGCCTGGCCGCCGACAAGATGTTTTTGCCTTTCGACAGCCGCTTGCAGATCCATGCCCAAGACGACAGTTTCCTGGCCAAGAAACCCTGGGACCTGGCCGGGCATCCCAAGGAGAAGTTGCCGCTGTTGCTGCACTATCACCCGCTGGTGATCTATCGCCACCAGGTGCTGAAACAGGCCGACACTGTGCTGGCCATGTACCTCGCCGACGATGAATTCAGCATCGAGCAGAAGGCGCGGGATCTGGCCTACTATGAGCCCCTGACCACCCATGACTCGACCCTGTCCAGCTGTATTCACAGCATAGAGTATGCCGAAACCGGCGACTTGCCCAAGGCCTACGACTATTTCCAGGCCTCGGCGCGGATGGACCTGGACAATTTGCATGGCAACAGCGAATACGGCGTACACACGGCCTGCATGGCGGGGGCCTGGAATAGCCTGGTGTTCGGCTTCCTTGGACTGAGGATGCGCGACTCGGGTCTGCACTTCCATCCCCAGTTGCCGCAGCACTGGCGCGGGATCCATATCAAGCTGCGTTACCGGCAGCGTTTGCTGTCTGTGTCCCTGCAAGCCGGGCAGATAAGCTTCGAACTGCAAAGCGGTGAGCCCTTGAGCTTCAGTTGTCTGCATAGAGGGCGGCTTCATAACCTGAGCCTGAGCTCGGCAGCGCCTTGCCGGCTCGAGCTGGCCCACTAGTCACGGCGTTTCGACACTAACAGAGAGGTGAACATGCAACCCAGTGTGATTTTCGATTTGGACGGGGTCATCACAGATACGGCCCATTATCATTACCTGGCCTGGAAGGCGCTGGCCGACAGCATAGGTGCGCCCTTCGACGCCGAGGCCAATGAGGCCCTCAAGGGCATAGACAGAATGGCTTCGCTGCGCTGGATAGCGGCCCGCAGTGCCAGGGACTTTTCCGAGGCCGAGCTGGCAATCTTGGCGGAGCGCAAGAATGCCCATTACCAGCGGCTCATCGCCGACATGGCGCCGGAGGATGCGTTCCCCGGGGTCCCCGAGTTGCTGCTGGCGTTGCGCCGCAAGGGCTGCCGGATAGGCCTGGCATCTGTGAGCAAGAATGCCGCGTTCGTGCTGGATAAACTCAGGCTCACTGAGCTGTTCGACTATGTGGCCGATGCCGCCAGCATAGTGCGCACCAAGCCGGATCCGGAAATTTTCCTGACGGTGGCGGCGGCGCTCGGCACCCCGCCCGCGGCTTGCGTTGGCATAGAAGATGCCGCCGCCGGGGTCGAGGCGATCCTGGCGGCCAGGATGCCTGCCATAGGGGTCGGCAGCAGCGAGATCCTCGGCAGGGCCAATCTGGTGGTCGCCCACACCCGGGAGATCACCCCTGAGATGATCTTCGCCCTGGCGGCGAGTGTCGCCGAGGGTTAGTCGCCCTGGCCAATGCCGGCCCGAGGCCGACGTTTCGGCTCAGGGCCTTCTATTGGCTCAGGGCTGTTTACGGCTGGAGTCCCGCACCAATAGCCGGGTCTCCAGCAGGGTGGAGGCCACGCTCTGTTTGTTGATCAGCTTGAACAAGGTGTCGACCAGCTGCAGGCCGCCCTCACGTGTGTCCTGGCGTATGCTGCTGAGGGTCGGCTGCATGAAGGCGGCGACCGGGATGTCATCGTAGCCGACGATGGCGATATCCTCGGGGACCCTGAGTTGCTGCTCGGCAAAGGCCCGGATCATTCCCAGCGCTATGCCGTCACTGGCGGCGAAGATGCCATCGAACCCGGTTTTCCCGCCGGCCACCAACGCCTGCGCCGCCTCGAAGCCGCCCTTATAGGTGAAATGGGCGTCGATTGCCGCTTGTGGTGCCAGACCCGCCAGGGTCATGGCCAGGCAATACCCCTGGTATCTGAGTGAAATCTCATAGGACATATGGCCGACGAAGGCGATGCGGCGACAGCCCTGTTGCAGCAGGTGCTCTGTGGCCAGCTTGCCGCCGAGGACACAATCCGTGCCCACTGTGGCATAGCTTTGGGTCGGCGAAGGGGCCCCCCAGACGACCACTGGCTTGCTGGTGTTCAGCTGGCGTGCAAATTCGGCTTCGTTGTCCCCCTGACCGAAGACGATCACCCCGTCGGCTCTCTGGGAGTCGAAATAGTGGGTCAGCCAGTCGCTGCCCGAGCCTCTGTGGGTCCCCAGCAGCATGTCATAGCCCCTGGACGTGAGTTCGTCGGCTATCACCCCGAGTATGCTGAGGATGAAGGGATCCGAGACCGACTGATCTTCCTGTGAACCTATCAGGAGCACCACGGCTATGGTGTTGGATTTCTGCAACCTGAGACTGCGGGCCGTGGTGTTGATCCTGAAATCATATTCCTTGGCCTTTGCCTGAATGTGCAGGCGGGTCTTCTCGCTGATCAGGCTGCTGTTATTCAGTGCTCTTGAAACTGTGGACTCGGACACGCCGACAATTTTGGCCAGATCCGATAGGGTCATCGCTTTCTTTTGCATTAAAACCTGCTTCACCATGAATTATGTTCGGACACAGGTATCGCGCCCGCCACTTGGCACCATACTAAGGGGCTTTGGGTCATCACTCCAGTATCTTGCTGAAACAGAGTGATTTTGCAGAATATTTAATCAATTGCTTCATACTCATCGAGTAAAATCCCGGCAGCCGGATGTTACCTTGGCATTGCAATCGTTTGCATTAAAGTGATTGCAATCGATTGCACAATAACATATCTTCAACATGCACCCGAGGCTAAATCGCGGTGCTATGCAAATAATAATTAATGAAAACATATGTGTAACAAGGGGGAGAAGGTGACTAGTCAAAACTTCAAGTTAAGTACACTGGCAATAGGCCTGGCCGTTGCGGGTTTCAGCACAGGGGCGATTGCGGCCGAAGCGCCAACGGCGAAGGCCCAGGAAGCCAGGAAGGCCAAAGACTACATAGAGCAGATAGTGGTCACAGGTACGGCCAGCGGCAAGGCCGTCAGAAAAGTGGATGCCAGCTATGCCATCACCACCATAGATGCCGAGTCCATAGAGAGATTGGCGCCCAAGAGCACAGCGGATCTCTTCAAGGCGGTTCCAGGCGTTTGGGCCGAGAGTTCGGGTGGGGTGTCCGGCGCCAACGTCTTCGTGCGCGGCTTTCCCGGTGGCAGCGATGCGCCCTTCCTGACGGTGCAGCTGCAGGGCGTGCCCGTGTATCAGCCGTCGACCCTGTCCTTCCTGGAAAACTCCTCCCTGTTCCGTATCGATGAGACAGTGCAATTCATGGATGCCCTGCGCGGTGGCCCCAGCTCTGTGGTGTCCGCCGGTCAGCCGGGGTTGACGACCAACTTCATTCTCAAGGAGGGCGGCGAGGCCACCGAAGGGCGTTTCAAGTACAGCACCTCGGATTATGGCCTGCAGCGTCTGGATGCCGTGGTGAGCGGGCGCCTGGCCGAAGATCTGTATTTTATGGCCGGGGGTTATCTCCAGCAAAGTTCCGGGATCCGCGACGCGGGTTTCAATTCGGAGAAAGGCCGCCAGTTTACCGTCAATATCACCAAGGTGTTGGATAACGGCAAGTTGAATCTCTTCTCGCGGGTCACGGACGATCATGGTGTCTGGTATCTGCCCACTCCTTTGGTCGCCGGTGTCGACAACGGCTACACCCAGCTAGGTCCATTGAATCGTCAGGCGACGATTCAATTTGGCCCGGATGGCGAGCGCAAGGCGATAGATATCGGCGATGGCCGCGGCTGGAAAGGCGCCATCTCGGGCGGCAGCCTGGACTTGGATTTCGACGACGGTTGGAGCCTGGTCGATCGTTTCGCCTACACCTCGGGTGATGCCAACACCCTGGGCCTGGTGCCCAACGGCTCGCCTGTGGCCCTGTCGACCGTGGCAGATAACGGTGTCAGCGCCGTTGGGGCCGCGAGCCAGAAGACCTATGACGGCGATACCCTGGTGCAGCAGCTTGGCCGTTGGGTGGTGCTGAAGCAGATAGAGGCCTTGACCAATGATCTGGCGATCACCAAGAAGTCCGACAATTACCAGGCGACGCTGGGGCTCTATCGCTCCGACTACAGTGCCAAGGATTGGTGGAGCCTGGGGAATCAGGCCTATCATCTGGTGCAGGCCGGGGGGGAAGCCCTGAGCGGCATAGACTGTAACGATAACCAGGACAGTTGCGATTGGAATTACGACATCAACGCCGTCGGCGATGGCAAGACCACGGCCTTCTACGGCGCGTTCGAGTATAAGTTCGGCGAGCGCTGGAGCGCAGATATCGGCCTGCGCAATGAGAATCACCAGATTGACTATACGGTCGATGAGGAATTGGATGGCGGGATCGACCAGACGGTGGCTTATGACCAGACGGATCTCTCCTGGACCGCCGGGGTTAACTGGCAATTTTCCGACGCTGCCGGGGTCTTCCTGCGGGCCAGTGACGGCGCCAAGATGCCCAGCTTCGATGATTTTCGCGATAACTATGATGCCTACAGCGCGGGTGAGGATCTGATCAAAGATGTGACTCAGTATGAGCTGGGCTACAAGTTGGCCCTGGATAGCCTCAACCTGTATGCCACAGGATTCTACAATGAAGTTAAAGGTGATATCTTCGTCAGGCAACCGGGCGCCCCGGCAGAGGTGCTGACCAACGAGGCCTATGGCCTGGAGCTGGATGCGGCCTACTTCAACGACAGTGGCTTCTCCATCAAGATGAATGGCACGCTGCAGCATACAGAGATCACCCAGAGCCCGAGCAACAAGGGGAACCAAGCCCAGCGCCAGCCCAAGTGGCAGATACGCCTGACGCCCAGCTATGATTTCGAGGTGGCGGGACTGGACTCGACCCTGTACGGCACCCTGTCGGCCGTGGGGGATCGTTATGGCAACAACGAAAATAGCGTAGTGCTGGATGGCTATGAGAAACTGGATATAGGCCTGATAGTGCGCACCGACGGCGGGATCAAGTTTGAGCTGGGCATGCAGAATGTGACCGACGAGGACGCCCTGACCGAAGGCGATCCCCGCAGTGCGGATGCCGCCAATGGCCGCTATATTATGCCAAGAACCGCGACCTTCAATGTCAGCTATGACTTCTAGCCCGAGTTCCGACCCAGGAAGCTGACCCTGGCTTACCGCCGCCCGCGTTCGAACGCCGGCGGCTTTTTTATGTGCATAGCCGTGGCGTTGGCTGTTGTGGTTGCGGCTGTTGTGACGTTTGTAACGAGGCCCGCCGCATCAGTTAGGATCTTCGAGGATCCCCTTTTCCCCCTCGCTCTTGGCAATGATCACCGCGCCGCAGGCGTCGCTGAAGATGTTCACCGAGGTCCGCAGCATGTCCAGCAACCTGTCGGTCACCAGCAACAGGCCTATGGCCTCCAGCGGTAGACCCACGGCGGATAAGATCACGGCTATGGCCACCAGGCTCGCGGCGGGGATGCCGGCGACCCCGATGGACGTCAGCAGGGCGAGCACGACTATGGTGAATTGGGTCACGAATCCCAGCTCCAGACCATAGGCCTGGGCGATAAACATGGCCGCCACGCACTCGTACAGGGCGGTGCCATCCATGTTGACCGTGGCCCCCAAGGGCAGGATGAAGCTGGCCGTCTTGCGCGACACGCCGGCCCTATGCTGGACACATTCCATGGTCAAGGGCAGGGTTGCCGAGGAGGACGCGGTGGAGAAGGCCATCAAGAGGGCAGGTGCCATGGCTTGGAGCTGTTTGCGGCCGCTGAGTCCGGCCAGGAGTTTCAGCAACAGCGGCAAGACGATGAAAGCGTGCAACAAGAGCGCCAGTATCACGGTAACCAGGAAGATCAGCATGGGTTGGAAGGCGGCAAATCCGGTCGAGCTGATGGTCTTGGCGACCAGGGCAAATACCCCCATGGGGGCGAAGCGCATGATGAACAGGGTGATCAGCACCATGGTATCGGCCGCGCCCTGCCAGAAGCGGATCAGGGTCTGCTTCCCCTGGGCGTCTATGCGTCCCATGAAGAAGCCGAACAGCAGACTGAAGAAGATCAGTCCCAGCATCTGGCCTTCGGCGGCCGCGGCCACTATGTTGGTGGGCACCATGCGGATGAAGATGGCTATGATGTCGCCGCTGTCGCGACCTGTGACTTGCTGCAGCGTCGAGGCGAGTTGCTCCTTGTCTATGCTCAGGTTCAGGCTGGCCCCGGCGGCTTCGCCGTTGATGATGCCGGGTTGGCAGATGTTGACCAGTGTCAGGCCGAGGAGAATGGCGCACAGGCTGGTGGCTGTGTAATACGCCAGGGTCTTCAAGCCCAAGCGTCCCAGACTGTCCCCGCCGACTAGACCCGCCATGCTGGCGATGATGGATGACATGATCAGCGGCACTATCACCATCTTCAAGGCGTTGAGAAACAGCTCGCCGACGAAATCATAGCCGGCATACAGGCTGCTGCCGGGGGCGGTATTCAGGCCCGCCAGTATGGCCAGGACGAGTGCAATCAAGATTTGCCAGTGGAGTTTCATGGGCCATTCCTGTGACTTATGCCTTTGGGAAAGCGCTTTGGCTCTGGGCCGAAATCCCGATCCCGGCCCGGGGAGAGCCGGCGGGTTAACCCTGGTGTGCGGCTAGTCTAAGCCTAGTTAACTTGGAGGGGATTTCCAGACATGCCATGGCGCAGCCCAGGCATGTCTGGACCTGTGTTTCAGTCTCAGTGGCAATTTCGGGTTCAGGTGCAGTTTCAGTCTCGGCGTGACTCAGTAGTCCAACTCGAGTGCAAAACACAGGTAGGCCATGAGCCCATTGCAGTGCCGGAACTGGCGGCTGCAATAGTCGACAAGGTCGGCGCGCAGCAGGGTTGCAGGATCGATGTTTTTGACCGCGATGAAGTCTTTACGCTTGAGTTCATCCAGCATGGGGTGGCTCTTATCGAAGCCCTTGGGTGGCCGTATCAGGCTGTCGCCCGACATCTCGAAGCCATGTCGGCCCAATTCGGCGATGGCCTTCCTGTAGGCGTTGGGATTCTCGTCTATGCAGCTGCGAATGGCGTTGAGCGCCTTGGACTCGGGATGCCAGATCCCCGCCGCCAGGAAGCAGCCATCGTTGGCGATATGCAGATACAGCCCAGGGGCATGCACATCCTTGCCCTGGAAGTGACGGAATTGAATGCCGACATTGGTCTTGTAGGGGGTCTTGTCTTTGCTGAAACGGCTATCCCTCTGGGGCCGCATCAGGCTGCCGCCGATTTTCTTGGGGACTGCAGTCAGGCGCGGTGACAGCGCCAGAATGTGCGGTTGCATCTCCTGGATGAAGGCGAGTGCCGGGGTGCGCACCTGGGTTTCGTACTGGGTTTGGTGGGCCTTGAACCAGTCCCTGTCATTGTGTTGTGCCAATTGGTGCAGGAAATCGAAACTGGCCTGGGTAAAAGCTGACGACATCTGTGGCTCCTGGGGAAATACTGGCTTTGTACCACAGGATAGCTGAAAATTCATCGGCTTAACCCGGATAATCTCCAACTTTTCTCCCGCAATGCGGCCGAACGGCCCTGGAGCCCTGGCTGGGGCGATTTTCTTGGCCATGACTTTCATAGGGCCTAAAACCAGCTTGGGCGGTTGAGCTTTGGCATAAAGTGATTAATATATAAAGTATCTTTATATAGAGAAAGAATCATGACGGACAAGGCAGACGATATCGACATCTTGGTCGCCCAATGGCAGCAGCAGGGGGTGAGTGACGACCTGCAACCCATGGCGATTTTCGGCCGCTTCGCGCGGCTGGCCAAGCATATAGAGGCGGAGATTTTACGTTGTCACAGTGGGCTGGGATTGGGCCAGGGGGAGTTTGATGTGTTGGCGACCCTGAGACGCAATGGCGCACCTTATACCCTGTCGCCTTCACACTTGTATCAAAGCATGATGTTAAGCTCGGGCGCCATGACCAGCCGTCTCGACCGGCTGGCGCAGAAGGGGCTTATCGAACGCCAACACAGCACGGAAGATCGCCGCGCCGTGCATGTGTCCCTGAGTGACGCGGGCAAGGTGCTGATCGACCGCGCCCTGCCCGTGCATATGGCCCTATTTGAATCCCTGCTGGCCGACATGGGATCTGAGGAGAGAGGGCAGCTGAATCTGTTATTGAAGCAGTGGTTAGGGCATTTCGAATGACCGGTCAGCCGGGCCGGTTGTGGAATATGGGCGTTGCCGCTGCTTGTCGCCCGTGCCCATGACAGCTGCTCTCTTGTTTCTAATGAGCTTAGTTTCTAATGAGCTTAGTATCGCATGAGCTTAGTATCGAATAAGCCGACCGTCTTACGTCAGGCTGGAGTCCAACATGGTTAAGAAGCGCGAACCCTTCGAATTTTCCGGTTACCAGGTGGCGGCCGGCAGCCAGGTGAGTGTCAAGTTGGCCGCCGCCAAGCTGTATACAGATACTCAGCTGGATCTGCATGTCGAAGTCTTTCACGGCACCAGGCCGGGGCCGACGCTCCTGGTGTGCGCCGCCATTCACGGTGACGAACTCAATGGCATAGAGGTATGCCGCCTGTTATTGGGGAAGATCAATGCCAAGACACTGAGCGGCACCCTGCTGGTGGTCCCGATAGTCAATGTGTTTGGCTTCATACAACAGTCACGTTATCTGCCCGACCGCCGGGATCTCAACCGGTGTTTTCCCGGTTCGGTCAAGGGGGCGCTCGCCAGTCGGCTGGCACACTTGTTTGCCAGCCAGCTGATAGCCCATGCGACCCACATCATAGATCTGCATACAGGGGCTATCCACAGGGATAACCTGCCGCAGATCCGCTGCGATACCTCGGACGACACCATGCTAACCATGGCCCATGCCTTCGGCTCGCCGGTGATCATGCATTCCAAGGCCCGCCCCGAGTCCATGCGGGGCTATGCCAATGCGCTGGGCATCCCCTGCATACTCTACGAGGCGGGTGAAGCGCTGCGTTTCAGTGACTTGTCGATAAAGTCCGGCCTCAAGGGGGTGACCAATGTGATGCGCAGCCTGGGCATGTTGAAGGGACGGGTACGCAACAAGAATAATTGCGTCCGGGCCTTGCGCAGTTATTGGGTGCGCAGCGAAGCCGATGGCCTGGTGAATATGAAGCTCAAGTTAGGCCAGAGAGTCAGCAAGGGCTACATCATAGCCAACATAGTCAGCCCCCATGGCGGGGATGCCGTGGCGATAAGGGCGCCGACCGACGGCATCATCATAGGCATAAGCAATATCCCTGTGACCAATGAGGGTGAGGGCATGTTTCATATCGCCCAGTTCGAGGGCGACGAAATCGAGATAGCCAACGAACAGCTGGATGAATTTCTGATGGAGCACTCTTAGCTCAGGCTCAGAGGGTGAAACGCTGTACCGAGTCGCTGAGGGAATGCGCCAGTTGGGTCACCTCGTCGCTGCGTCTGGCCATGTCACCGGCTTCGGCGGCATTGGTGTTGGCGGCCACTGCGGCCTCCGTCATGCTCGACTCTATGTGCCGGCTCTGCTCGAGTTGTTCGGCCGCCGCCTGGGTGATGCACAGGCTCATGTCTTCTATGCTGGCCAGTGCGGCCTCGATTTGCGCTATGGCGCCATGCAGCGTCTGACTCTGGGACACACATTCATCGGCTTGATCCTGTCCCTGGGAGATTGCCTTGACGGCCGCCGCCGTTTCTTGTTGCAGGGCGGCGATCATTGTGTGGATTTCGGCGGTGGACGCCTGAGTGCGGGAGGCGAGGGAGCGAACCTCGTCGGCCACCACGGCGAAGCCCCTGCCATGCTCCCCGGCCCTGGCGGCTTCGATGGCGGCGTTCAGGGCCAGGAGATTGGTTTGTTCGGCAATACCGCTGATGGTCACCAGGATACTGCCTATGTTGTCGCTGTGGCGGCTCAACCTGGACATGATTTCCACCGAGGCGCCGAGCCCCTGGGACAGTTGTTCTATCCGGCTGCGGTTGCTTGCCGCTATGTGCCTGACTTCCTGGCCGCGCTCCGAGGCCTTTTGGATCTGCAGCGCCGACTGGCTCGCCTGTTCATTGACAGTGCCTGAGCTGACAAAAATGCGCTCGGCCAAGTGTTTGGCCTTGTCGACCCGGCCGATTTGAGCATTCGCCGAGGTGGCGATCCTTTGCCCCTGTTGCCCGGAACGCTCGGCCGAATCATCCAGTGACAGGGCATCGCGCCTGATGGCGGTGAGCAATTGCGTCAGGTCATCACTCAGGGTGTTGATGCTGTCGATCAACAGGCCGAACTCATCTTTACTGCGTTGCGGCAGGCGCCGGGATAAATCGCCGCTGGCGATGCGGGCCAGGGCCTTGTTGACGGCGGCCAGTGGCCCCAGCATGGCCTTGGAGGTGAAGAAGGAAATAAAGCCTGCCATGAAGATGAACACCAGTGCCAGCACTATCGCCAATGTCTGTGCCGCCCCTATTTCTTCATTGGCAACCCCTTGCAGACGGGAGAAACGTTGGTCTGCCAGGGCCACCAAGGCGTCCAACTCGGCATAATTGGCGGCGAATGCCGCGTCCGCATCCCGGTAGTTTTTCTGCGCCAGCAGCTGCTGGTTCAGCATCTGCTGCCGCGCCAGATACAGCTTGCCCGGCTCGGCCAGCTGTGCCATGACCAGGCTGAATCCGGCGGCGAAGTTGTCCAGCAATGCCTGGCTGTCCAGCGGTGCGGCTTGCTGTTTGAGGTAGTTGAAATTGGTGGTGATATTGCTCAGCAGGAAACCCACGTCCTGTTGGTGGGTGGCGAGTTCCTCCAGGCTGGCGCTGCGCGCCAGATCTTTGATGCTGTTGCCCAGGGTATAGAGCATGTCATCGATACGTGTGCCTGTGCCTATGACTTCTTCCAGTAATTGTGGCTCGTTGGGCGCCGCAATGGTTTCCAGATCTATCATGGCGTTGCTGGCCCGGGTTCTGGCCTCCTCGAATTGCTCCAGCTCTCGTTGGTATTGGCCTAAGGCCTGTTCCCTGGCCAGTTTGGCCTGGTACATGGCCTGGCTCAGGCGGAAATAGGCTTGGTAATGGTTTGCCGCCCGGGTCAACCTGGCCTGCATCTCGGGTTGGTCCGACACCCGCTGCGCCAACTCGCGGGTCGCCTGGTTGTAGACCCGGTTCAGGGTGTCGAATTGGCCCTGGCTTTGGGTGATAATGGCCGTGCCTGTCTGGGCGAAGGCCAAGGTTTCGAGTTTGGACATTTGCAGCAGTTTCAGCTGCAGGGCGTTGCTCTGCTTCTGCACCGGGACGGCCAAGGTTTCGATATTGGCGTTGGCGGTATGGATCCGGGTCAAGGACTGATAAAAGAAACTGCTGCCGGCAATTAACAAGGCGCCTATGGTGCCGAAGCCCAGGGTGACTTTCTGTTTGATGGTTAACTGCAGCATGCTCATGATACGTCTCTTTATCGTCGTTATTCTGGGTGTCTGGGAGCAACTTGTTGCTCCAATGTTAAGGCTATTTGGCGTGCTTTGGCAATCAGGTGATTGTTTTCATTTGGGATCTTGCTATTAAGTTTAGCCCTGTGACGCGGGTTTGCGTTTGAAAATCCATATCAATGCGAACTAAAATAGCGCGTTGAAGCTGCCAGGGCGTTTCAATATTTTTTTAGGCCGACCAAGCTAATGTGTGCGCTTGGCGCGGGCGTGACAGCCGCTTCGAGCGCCCCGGGAGCAGGGCTTATTAAGGAGAGCATGATGCAACAAACTAACCCATTGGCCGGCATAGACGAGGGCCTCAAGAGCGTCACCCTGGGCGAGCGGCGACTGGTGCCATCGAAAATTGTCTGTATTGGCCGCAATTATGTCGACCATATCCATGAGCTGGGCAACGAAGTGCCGGAGCAGATGGTGATCTTCATCAAGCCTAACTCGGCGATAACGCAGCAGCTTTCGGCCTTCAGTGGCGAAGCGCTGCACTATGAGACAGAGCTATGCCTGCTGTATTGGCAGGGGCGCTTTATCGCCGCTGCCGTGGGCCTGGATCTCACCAAACGCGAGCTGCAGGGGCGGCTCAAGGCCAAGGGCTTACCCTGGGAGCGGGCCAAGGCCTTCGATGGCTCGGCGCTCTTCAGTCCCTTCGTCAGCCTGGAGCCCCATGGGGAGCTGAATTTCAGTTTGCATCTGGATGAGCAGTTGCTGCAGTTGGGCAACCTCGAACTCATGATACATAAGCCGGATGAGATCTTGGCCGAGATCCAAAGCTTCATGAGCCTGAACGATGGCGATATAGTGATGACGGGCACCCCCAAGGGGGTCGGGGTCGTACAGGCTGGGAGTCGCTTCAGGGTCACACTCTGTGATGCCGAGCAGGTCTTACTCGAGTGGCAATGGCAGGCGATATGAGACAAATGGCATCCAGCTGTCAGCCGTAGGCTTCCATGTCCAATTCTATGTCGGTGCAGCCTTTCTTGCAGAAAATCCCCGGCTTTTGCCCCGGCTTCAGCTGTTCCGGCAGCAGCACGTTCAAGGGCTGGCGACAGCCGGCGCAGCTGACGCTCTGCCCCTTCAATACTCGCTTGATCAGCTGTTTTTGCGCGTTAAAGGAGTTGGCCGTCAGCTTGCCTATCTCGGCGAAACGCCTGCTGTTGCTGGCATCTGGAGCTGCTGTCTTGTCTGTCTCTGGTTCGGCTATGGTCATTGGCTGCGTTAAGCTTGGTGTGACTTGCCGGGGATTATAGCCTTGACGCTTGCAGATGCCAAAAGGCTTTCAGCCTCGGGCGGCAATCCCTATGAGGTCAGGACGGAGTCACTTAGGCAACTTGTGGGGTTTGTAGGCGTGCAACCAGGTTTCAAATTCGTCCCTGGCCAGGGGGCGACTGATTAAGTACCCCTGGATAGAGTCACACTGCTCCCTCAGCAGGAAGTCTCTCTGTTCCTGGGTCTCGACCCCTTCGGCTATGACCTGCATACTCAGCTTGTGCGCCAGGGCGATAATCCCGGAGGCGACGGTTTCACTGTCCTTGTCATTGGGTATGTTGTGAATGAAAGATCTGTCTATTTTCAGGGTGTCCACCGGGAACTTGATCAAATAGCTGAGGGAAGAGTAGCCCGTGCCGAAGTCATCTATGGCCAGGGAAACCCCGAGTTCTTTCAGGCCGTTGAGCAATGAGAGACAGGTCTCGGATTCCTCCGCCATCACGCTTTCTGTGATCTCCAGTTGCAGGTATTTGGCATCCAGCTTATGTGTATTCAGGCAGCTTTTTACTTTCTGCAGCAGGTAGCTATGCTTCATCTGCTGCCCCGAGATGTTGACCGCGATGAAGTGCAGATCTAAGCCTGCCTCCAGCCAGAGTTTGAATTGGCGGCAACTCTGGTTCAGCACCCACTCGCCCAGGGGCAGTATGAGCCCTGACTCTTCCGCCAGCGAGATAAATTCGTCCGGTGGCATGAATCCCCGTTCCGGGTGTTCCCACCTGACCAAGGCTTCCGCGCCCAGCAGTTTGCCGGTACGCAGTTCTATCTGGGGTTGGAAATGCAGCACCAGCTCGTTGTGTTCCAGGGCATGGCGCAAGTCGCGCTCAAGCTCTATCCTGCGTATGAGTTCGGCTTCCATACCGTACTCATAGAATTGGATCTTATTGCCGCCGCCGGCCTTGGCACTGTACATGGCGGTATCTGCGTGTTTCATCAGGGCGTGGTAATCCTCGCCGTCGGCGGGATAAACCGAGATCCCGACACTCACTGGGGCCCTGACTATCTTGCCCATGAAGGTGAAAGGTTCGGCCAACAGGGCACAAATTTTTTGCCCTATCTTGCTGGCGACCGCCGTCGACTGTATGTCCTCCAGCAGCACGGTAAATTCATCGCCCCCCAGCCTGGAAACCAGATCGCCGCTCCTGACACAATGATTGATACGTTTGGCAACGGCTTTGAGCAGCATGTCGCCGACATCATGGCCCTGGGTGTCGTTGATGAATTTGAACTTATCCAGATCTATGAACATCAGTGCCAGTTGCTCCTTGGCCGATTCGGCCTGGGTGATGGCCTCTTCGATTCTTTCCAGGAACTGGGTGCGGTTGGCCAAACCTGTCAGTTGGTCATGGTAGGCCAATTGATGTATGTGGCGCTCCGCCAGGGTGGTGCGGATGAGCTGGGCGACCCGCTTCCTCAGCACATGTAGGTTGACCGGCTTGGCAATGAAATCCGTTGCTCCATACTCGAATGCCTGCTCTATGACCTCATCCTTGTCCGAGGCGGTCAGCATGAGGATCGGCGGTTTAAACTCCATGGGCAGCTGCAGTATTTTCCGCATGGCGTCGAAGCCATTCATCTCCTTCATCATGGCATCCATCAGGATCAGGTCCGGCATCCTCTGCTCGCATACACTGAGAGCTATGGCGCCATTCTGGGCTTCGGCTATGTAATAGCTATCCTGTTCCAGGCAGCCTTTGAGGCTGAGTCTGGTGCTGCGATCGTCATCGACTATGAGCACATAGGGCTGGGATGACAGTGACAGCAACTCCTGATTGGCCGTTCCCCCCTGGGATGCTGGCTGCAAGGGCGTGTCGATTTCGGCACTCAGCAGCTGCGCGACCCTGTTAAACGCCAGGTTGAGACGCTGCAGCAATTCTTGCTGCAACGCCTCGGTCGCCGCTTTTGCCGTGGCGGTGGCCTCCAGTCGCTTGGCATCATGGGCCAGGCCGCTGGCACCTAAGGTTGCCGAGCTGCCCTTGAGCAGGTGGCTATAGTCCTTGATCTTCTGCTTGTCCTGCTGTGCTATGGCTTGTGCCAGTTGGCTCAAAGTGCCCGGGGTATCTTCCAGGTAGGCCATCACCAGGGAGGGGAAGGTCTTGCCGGTTTCTTCCCTGAGTTGAGACAGCACCGCCTTGTCTATTGCCCCCGGGGTGTGGGTCATGCTGACTTCCGCTTCCCTGTGCCTGTTATCCGTTGTCGCCGGCGACCCCAGCCACAGCTGCAACTTGACAGTCAATGCCGCCAGGGTGAGCGGCTTGGCCAGATAATCGTCCATGCCGACGTCGAAACACTTGTCTCTGTCGCTGCTCTTCACATCCGCCGTCATGGCGATTATGGGGGTGTGTCTGTCCGCGCCTTCCCGTTTTCTGATGTTCTGGGTCGCCTCATAGCCGTCCATGACGGGCATATGGCAATCCATGAAAATCAGCGACACCTCCTGCTCACTCAAGAGTTGCAGCGCCTCTCTGCCATTGGCGGCGATAATGGCCCTGTAGCCGAGTTTTTCCAACATGGCACTGGCGACATACTGGTTGGCTCTGTTGTCTTCTACCACCAGGATCTGTGCCTGCTGAAGCCCCTCGTCGCCAGGGCGCGCCTCGTGACTGGTTTTCAAGGGGCGGGCCTGGGCCTTGGCCTCCGGCTGGATGGACTCGGAGGCCAGGCTCGAGTTGAGCAGGGCCCGCAGTTGCGGATAACCGAGGGAGAGGGGCAAGAAATACAGGCGTGATGCCCTGGACGGTCTGGGTTGGTGCCAGTCGTGGCTGAGCACCAAGGTTTGCGGCAAGATGGCCGGGAATTCTGCTTCGAGCGAGTGATAAAAATGCGCACCAACGGGCATCTCGGCCGACTCGCAGATCAGTACCTGAGGGTAGGGAGGGGGCTTGGCCACACTGTCACGCATCATTTGCAGGGCTTGCTCGGCACTGTAGGCGGTATCTACGTCATAACCCGACTGAGCCAAGCGCTCAGGCAACAGATTCAGGCAGGCGTTGCCCTGTAGCAGCAGCAAAGGAGGCAATGGTGCCGGCGGTATTGGCATTGTGTCGTCTGCCTGAGCCTCTGTGTTTAGGCTCAGGGTGAACCAGAAATGACTGCCGGCACCCACAGTGCTTTGCACTCCAAGTTCGCCGCCCATCAGGCTCACCAGCTGACGGGAGATTGCCAACCCCAATCCCGTGCCGCCATAGAGACGGGTTGTCGAGCCGTCTGCCTGGGTAAATGCTTGAAAGATAATGCGTTGAGCCGATTCTTCTATTCCTATCCCCGTATCTGCTACTTCAAGTTTGAGCCTGACTTCCTTGTCAAGGCGCTCGAGCAGGCTGGCGGTGACCGAAATGCCGCCGGACTGGGTGAATTTGAGGGCATTTCCCAGCAGATTGATCAGCACCTGTCTCAGGCGGCCGGCGTCGCCGCTGAGCCTAGTGGGCAGTTGGGGATCCAGGAAGGCGCCGAGCAACAGGTGTTTCGCGCTGGCCTGGACATTGAGCAGTTCAACCACATCGGCGATCAGTTCGGCTAAGTCGAACGCCTCGAAGCTGAGGTGTACCTTGGCCGATTCCAGCTTGCTGAAGTCCAGGATGTCATCTATGAGCCTGAGCAGCTGCACGCCTGAGGTGTTGGCAATTTTCAGATAATGCCTGGCCTTTTCCGTCAGGCCTTGTTCATCTATCAGCTCCATCATGCCCAGAATGCTGTTCATAGGAGTACGCAGCTCATGGCTGATACTGGCAACAAACTGCCCCTTGAGCAGCGCCGAACTCAGGGCACTGTCCCTGGCGCGCTCCAATTCCTGTTGCCTGGCTTCCAGCTCATTCATCATGGTGTTGAATGCCTGTTCCATGTGCAATATGTCGCTCGGGCCCTGCAACTGTGCCCGCACCCCATAGTCACCCGTCTCGGCTTCTCGCATGCGCTTGGCGAGGATCTTGATGGGACGAATGACCCTGTTGGTGATTAGCAGCAGGAATAGCAAGAGCAGGCCGGCCAGCAGACCGGCGGTGAGCATATTGGTTTGCAATATGTCCTGGCTCATGGCGAGCAGGTTTTTTTTGCTTTTAATCACATGGGCATAGCCTATGATCTCCCTGCTGGGTTCTTCCACTGTGAAGGGCGATGTGTCGGCGCTCATGTCGGAACTCGAATAGACAGGGGTAGAGAAGTCCCATTCCTGCGCCGTTTCCCTCATGACTATGGTATTTTCTACCGTCGGAAAACGTCCCTTGCCCGGGAGTGGCGGACGGCCGGTCAGCAACAGGGGTTGATGGCTTTTGTCATAGAGCGCAATGCCGACAATGTCGGGAAAACTCAGGGTGATCTTGGCGGCATCTTCCGCCGATTCGACGCTGTGGTAGAGGAGGGCCAGGGTGCTTTGGTGGGCAAAATTCAGAGTGAGCTTATGTCCCTGCTGCACATATTGAGCTTCGATTGTGTTTTGCGATGTTTTCGAAATGACGAAAGAAGAGATGGCAGCAAGTAAGATGATACCCAAGGTAAAGGTTGAAATCAGCTGTTGCCTGAAACTGAGCTTGGTCAGAAAAAAAGTTAAAGCTCTTTCCATGATCGCCATCATATATCCTTTTATTAACCCAGCAGCTTCCAAAATGCTATTGCATAGGGTAAATCAGCTCGAAATCTTGCTGCTCAGATTTATTAAAATATAGGCCAAGATGTTTGGCCGTGCGCAGATTTATTGCCGTCAACAAATCCGCCAGCAAGATAATTTTTTCTTCATGCTCCGGGTGTTGTAATTTTTCCATCAACATGCGTGCCAGGCTGCTGCCCAAGGCCTTGTTATCCGGATACATGGAAAATAGGGCTCCGCGTTTCACATCCGGGAGTCTATTGGAGAAAATATAGAGTTTTCTTTGCCAGGCCACCTCTAGGATGTCACGCATTACCGCCTGATCCATTATGCTATTGTCCGATATCAGCCACAGGGCTTCCGAGTCACTGTTCAATTCGGTCAAGAGTTTACGGTAGTTATGGGCCGACTCGAGTAAATCGTCAACGGGATGGGGTATCAGGCTGAGTCCCGTTTGCCTGGCGGCATCCAGCGCGGCACCAATCAGCCATGCCTGTTTTTTTTTCTGATAAATAACATGAACTTTTGATACATTTGGGACTATCCGTGCCATCTGGCTCAATAGGAGCATGGGGGCTGGGGTCATGGATATCCCGGAAAATTCCGTAGGCTCTGTGGCAATGTTGACTGCCCCCACCACCAAAGGGAGTTCATCTTTCAGTTGTCGGGCAAATTTGAGTCCATTGCTTCCCAAGGCAATCAAGGATGAAATATTATTTTCGGCTATCCAAAATCTGATTTCGGCTATGTTGGTATCATTCTCGAATTTGAATGTTTTAATCTCACCTTTGAAATTTTCTGCTATTCCCTCAGTTATATTGGCGAATACCTGGTTATAGGGCTCCTTGATTCTCGGGTATAATACTGCGGCCGTGGTGGCATCGGCCGCCAATACCGGCATTGTGCCTATTAAAGCCGATGCCAGGATTAACGCCAGACTCAGTCCGAAGCCTTGCTTAATCCTGAGTGCCCTATTAACTAAAATCATTATTCATCCGTTGGCTCGGTATCCATGCTGTTGGTATGCCCTGATTTGCCGATGAATACCTAATGGTATCCGTCTCCAGGGAGGATAGTGTTGTCCCCCCTCGAGCAGTGCATTTCCATCATGGCTAGAATTTGAAATAAATTTGGGCGTAAATATTCCTGCCTTCCAGCGGCAGGTCGTCGGGAATGGCCGCGACCGGATTCGACCAATCGCTTGGTTCCCGCGCGTCCGTATCCGTCAGGTTGCGCAGCATTATGCTGCCTCCCCAGGCATTGTTGTCGTCCCGGTAGTTCAGTGTCAGATCGAGGGTCGCATAGTCATCTATGCTGTCTCTGGTATCCAGGGCTTCCCGCTCCCTCGACATCACCCAGTTGAGTTGGCCATGAAGTTGCACCCTGTCGCTCAGCGTCCAGTTTGCCGCCAGGTAGGCCTGGCTGCCGGGTACCTGGCTGGTGCGGCGGTCGGTTGCCTCATCGACCGAGTCCTGCCAGGCGTAATTGGCTTTGACTTGCCACAGGTCGTTGATACGCCAGTCCAGATCCAGTTCCAAGCCTTTGCCTGTCTGGCTGCCTGCGTTATTTGCCGTCTTGGTATTGCCGCTGGCATCGGCGGTAAACTTGATGATATCGCGCCAGTCGTAGTGGAATAGGTTCAGGCTGAATCTGAGCCTTTCCGTGGCCCGATAGTCGAACGCCAGCTCGTAGCTGGAGAGGGTCTCGGGATCCAGATCCGGGTTGCCCAATACCACAGGATTGTTGATCGCCCGGGTTTCGGCGAAGGCAGGGGCCCTGAAGGCCTTGCCGTACAATAGCTTGGTCGTCAGTTTGCGGCTACTCGACCATACCAGTGCCACGCGGGGATTGGTGGTGTTGCCGAAGTCTGAGTAATCATCGTAGCGCAACCCGGCGGTTAACTCCCAATCATCGGCCAGATGCCATATATCCTGCAGATAGATATAGGTATTTTCCCTGTTGCCCTCTTGCAGATAGACATAGGGGGTATCGCTCACGTCGACCACAGGGCTGCCGGGGGGTAATTGCTCTCCCGTGATGGGATCCGGCCCGAAGTTTTTCGTCTCTCTTACCTTATACAAGTCGCTGAATACATAGCCTATGCCACCACGGATATGGTGTTTTTCCAGTCTGGTATATGAGGCGGTGATGTTGGCCCTGGTGTGGCGCTCAAAGGATTCGGGGTTGCCTATCAGGCCCTCGGGATAGACGCCACCCAAGCCTATGAGGGTGAGATCGCTGCCGGCGGGGAAGATGTGCATGTCATTCTCGGCTTCGGTACTGGTATCGAAATAGCTGATCTGGGCCTGCAGATCCCAGAAGTCCGAGAAGTTGGCGTTATGGTAGGTGAGATCTGCGTTGAACCTGTCGCTCTTCCAGCGATTGTCGGGATCCAAGGCCTCCGCCACCCCGGCGCCATTGCCCCAATTTCTGCGTCGCTGTAACCCGCTCCTGAATTGCCAGTTATCTTTGACTATGTCCAGCCGTATGTCGAGGTTCTCCCTGGACAGGCTTACGGCGCCGGGGGCATTCGAGGCCGAGGTGCCGGCCAGTGCGTCCAGGCCCGATTGCAGATCTGAGCCTATGAGTTCGTGCTGACCATCGGTTTGATGGAACTCGACTATCATGCCCAGGGTAAAATCGTGCCACTCGCCCGCCAGCTTGCCCCAGGCATCCTGGGTATCATAGCTGCCGGCGCGGACCCCGAATTCATTTTGCGTGATATCGCTGCCGGAGAGGGTGGTGATGTTGATGACCCCGGCGAAGGCGTCGGCGCCATAGAGCGCCGAGCCTGGGCCACGGATCACTTCGATTCTTTCTATGGCATTGACCGGCATGCCGCCCCAGATGAGGCCGCGATCGCCATTGTATAAGCTGCTGATGGGGATGCCATTAATCAACAGCAGGACCTGAGGGTTATAGTTGGAACGTATGCCGCGAAAGGTATAAATGGGGTTATAGCCCAGGGCGCTGCGGGCCACATGCAGCCCTGGAACTGTTTCCAGTACCTGGTCCAGTTCGCTAGCCCCCATTTCCCTTATGTCATCGGCGTTGATCACCGTGGCAACGGCCGGGGCCTTGGTGATGGATTGCAGGCTGCCGGTGGCTATGCTGATCATCTCGGTATCGCCGTAGAGCGCCAGTAATTCGTCCTCGTCGCTGGTATTGGCCTGTAGCTGAGGCGAAACCATGCCGAGCAGCATCAGCCCCAGGCCGAGTGTTTTTCCCCTTGAATGCGTCATATAGTCCCTTATCCCCAATGCCCGGAATGCAGAGCATTTGTACCATGGTCGTCATTATTCGTTCTGTACCTGCCAGCGGCGTTCCGCCGGGCCCGTGTAGCTGATCCTGCTGCAGCGCAGCGGAAAGAAGGCCCCGGGCGGGTGCTTGGCGGCATCGACGGCACAATGCAGGATGCCGGCGCTGAAGCATAGCACCCCATATTGGTAGTGTTGCCTGGGGCTGAGTCCCTGATCTGCGCTGAAGCCGGCCATGAGCCCGACCACATTCATCTGCATCGACTTGCCCATGTCAGCCAGTGTGGCTTCTATCTCGAATGCCAGTTTGAGCATGGGACCCTGATCCAAGCCCAGCTCCCTTGCCAGCTTCATCAGGGGGGCGATGCGCTCATCGCGGGCGGCGATGGGGCGGCCATAGCCGGGCAAGCGGGCGACACAGCGACTCTTGCCGCTGGCAGGCCTGGGCGAGCCCTGGGGGCGAGGGGACAATTTATCCTGCAAGATATCGCTCAGGCATTCCTTGTTTTGCAGCCTTGCCTTTATGGCCAACAGGGATTCCATGGCGCCCATCAAGGGTTGGTAGCCGTAGATGACGGCCTCAGAGACGGCGACACCGGCGCCGACCCCCAGGGTGGTGGTGCTGCGTGCCGTACCGGCCAGGGCGCCTATGCGGTTATTCCAGAGTCTGGGATCGGGAAAGCTGGCGGCCAGGGCCCAGATGCCGTCGAACAGGCGTATTTGCGCTTTCGTTGGGATCTTGCCCGTGATGCCGTACAGCAGGAGTCCCATCCAGGGCAGGTCCGGCAACTCCTCGAACAGATCCTGGCCGCGAAACACCACGCGTTCTCCCGGAAACCAGGCGCCTAAATCCGTTTTCCAGCATTCCTCCCATGGGAGCCAGGGGTTGCTCATGATTCTGTCTCCTTACTCTGTGCCTGTGGGTCCATGTCGAGTTTGATGCCATGGGGGTGAAACGGATAATCCCGCCAGCCGAGCCTATGCTGTTCTATGCTGTGGGCCGCGGCGCCGGGGAGACGCAGCAAGAGGTAGAGGATTTCTGCCTCCTGGGGATCGAAACCCAGATCGCTGAAGGCGGCGGCAACCACGCCCGTCATGGCCAGCGGCAACTCGGCGGCGCGCTCCAGTGTTTCCCTGTGGCCATGTAGCCAGGCGAGGTGGGTGTCCATGCCCAGCGAGGCCGCCACCTTCGCCAGATGCGCGAGTGTGCGCAGCACGGGGTGGGCACAGGCGCCTGCGTGGGGCGCGAAGCCGGGAGCCTGTTCCATCTCGGGCCAGACATCGAAGTCATGACCATTATGTTGCTGCTGATAACTCAGGTAGTGTTTTTCTTTCAGGCCGGGTTTCCAGAGGGAAAGATCTTTCTGACATGCCTGCCACAGCAGCATGGCGTCATAGATCTCCCGTCCGCCGTTGCGCCGTCCGGCGCCGACGGCTAACGCCGCCATCAGGCAGGAGGCCAAGGTCGAGCCGCCGGCGGCGGCCGACATGGCGGCCTGTATGCTGTGATCCCTGGGCCCGGGGTTGGCTATGGCCACGGCCAGGTCATTGAGCAGCCGGGTTTCCGCCGGCGTCGCCTGACGCCGGCGAAATAAGAGGAAGAGGTATTCGATCCAGCCGGCCTTGCCCAGCAGATCTTCGAAGACATCGAAACCTGCGCACAGGCAGCGCTGGGCCAGGAAAGGATTCTGCTCGTCCGCCGTCTCATGCCAGATGGCGGTGGTGATGGGCTCGAAAGCGGCATCCTGTGCCGCTTCGGCCTGGGTTGGCTCGCTCATTTCAGCTCCTTAGGTTGGTCGGAGGCTTCCCCGTCATCCCCTTGATTTGCAGGCTTGTCGACCCGGGACAGTTGTTTGATGCGCGCGCCTATGGGGGCGACTTCGTCTACGTCTATGTAGACATCGAGCAGGGTTGGGCCCTTGCGCCGGCAAATCTGCTCTATGGGGAGTTTATGCAGATCTTCCGAGGTTTCGATACGATAATTGGCGGCGCCCATGGCTGCCGCCATGGCGGCAAAGTCGACCTGGGGCAAGGCCGTGCCTATGGCTTCGGCGTGGCTGAGCTTTTGACCCTGTTTGACCATGCCCAGTGCCGAGTCGTTGAGCACCACGAAGATGACCGGCAGACCATGCTGCACCGCCACAGTGAGCTCCTGACCGCTCATCAGCATGCTGCCATCGCCTGTGATACAGACCACGGGCTGAGCCGGCGCGGCCAGTGCGACACCGACGGCGCAGCCTATGGCCCAACCCATGGAGGCAAATTCCAGACAGGCCCTGAACAGGCCGCCTCTGGCATCCCTGTTGCCGACCATGCGGCGATCATAAGGGTGAAGGTAGTGGATTGCCCAGGCGAAACTGGCGCCCGTGTCGGCCAGGTAGCGGGTGTGAGGGGGAAACAATTCGGCCAGATCGTGCATCAGGCGCTGGGGTTTTATTGGCTTGCTGGTATCCATGAATGCCGCTTCATTGTCCAGCATGAAATGCCGCTCGCGGGTGCTGGGCTCAGGGTGCGGCAGGTGCGGCACCCCGTGGCTCTGGGTTAACTTCTTGTACAGCTGCTCGAAGATGGTCAGTATGCGGCCACGAATGTGCAGCTTGGCCATGGGGGTATAGGTAAAGTTGGCTTCCTGCTCGTCGATATGAATGAGTCTGGGGTTGAGCAGCAGCTCACTGTCCCAGCCGTTGCTGGCCCATTCGCTCAGTGCCGTGCCGATACAGACGATGTTTTCCAGCTGTTCGTTTCTCAGGCTGTTGACGGCATTCTGGTGGCCGGCAAAACCGACCACACCGCGAAACTGCGGATGATAGGGACTGATCAGCCCCTTGCCGTGGGGGGTGGTCAGCAGTATGGCATCGAGCATGTGTGCCGTGGTCAGTATGGCGCCTATGGCCTCGCTGGCGCCTTCGCCAATCACGAAGACGGTATTCTTTCCCGGTTGCAGCTCCTTGAACAGCGCATCGAGATCTTCGCGGTCGAGCAAGGATTTCTTATGGAGTAAGCGCTTGATATCGAAGATTTCATTGCGTATTGGGGCCGGACTGCGAAAGACATCCAGGGGGATGCTCAGGTGCACCGGCCCCGGGGGCGAGGCGAAGGCTTTCATCAGCGCGGCCGCCAGTTTGCGTTCGAACTGTTCTGGGTGGGAGATCAGGGTGTTGTAGCGGGTACAGTATTCGAACATGGCAACCGTGTTGATGCCGGTACAGGAGGACTCCTGAAAGGCCCCCTTGCCGAAGGAGGACAGGGGCGTCTGCGCCGTGATGATCAACAGGGGGATCTGATTGGCGTAGGCGGAGGCGACCCCGGTTATGAGATTGGTAGTGCCAGGGCCTGTGGTGGCGCAGCAGACCCCGAGTTTCCCCGTCCTGCTGGCATAGCCGTCGGCCATGAAGACGGCCCCGGTTTCGTGGCGGGCTATGATGGCCCTGGGACCCGCCTGACGCTCACTGCGGGCGAGGGCATTGTACATGGGCTCTATGGCGCCGCCGGGAATGCCGAAGACAAAGTCTATCTGCAACAGCGACAGGTAATGCAGCAAGAGATCGGCCAGATCCAGCTGAGGCGTCAGTTCATCGATGCGGCTGACGGGCACTTGGGCTTGTGTCCTGGATTGGTTGTCCATGTCGAGCGTGGACGAGGAGTGGAGATCCTCCGAGCTTTTCGCCATAACAAGTGTCCTTTTGTCTGAGAAGGCGTACCGAAAAGAGTCAGTCTTACCTAATAGACTAGTCAACATTTGTTAAAGTGAGAGGATTTTATTGAAAAATTTACTTATCCCCCTAATTCGCCTTAGATCTTGTTTATGCTGAATTTAACTTACGTCCAAGCGACGCTTGAGCCGGCGCCGGCCCTGGGGCGCGGCTCAATCCCGTGCCGCCCGGGGGCGGGTCCAATGGGAGCTGCGGGAATAGCGCACTTTGGCCTTTGTTCCTGCCATGGCCGCAGAGGAGATCCGGGTTCTGGCGCTGATGCCGGCGGGCGCAGCGACCGTGACACTGGAGCCATAGGCTGTCCAGGGGCCGTCGTCTATACGGTATTCCATGCTGGCATTGGGGAAGGCGCTGCTCAGGCTGAGGCGGCCATCGGCGATTTTTTTTATTGCCTGTGTTAAAAGCCGCCCCAGATAAGCCATGATCCATGAGTCAGGAGCCAGGTACGGGGAAGCTGGCAGCCATCAATGCCGCTAAAGCTGACGCCGGGCTGACAGAGTCGATGAAAGCTGGCTTGGGGCAGGAAAACCGCTTCAAGAGCTGGGCCGATTTGGGTAGTCTTGCTGTTTTGGCCACGGTTGAGGCTGGTGTCATGGATTGGCTTAGAGGATTGGGGATGAATAGCATGGTGAAATATGGGGTCGGCATAGTGCTGCTGGCCGTCTTGTTGCTGCTTGGGGTATTGGCGGCGGGTATCTATCGCTTCAATTTCACCCATGACGATCTCTATCTTGAGCTTGAAGATGGTCGGGTGGTGCCCTTGGATGACGCCGGCTCGGAGGCAAACCCAGGGAGTCAGGCGCAGCTCATCAGGCAAGGCCCGGACCCTGTGATGCTGAAGCTCTTCAGCCTGCAGACCCCAAAGGCGTTCAGCATTCGCTTGCCCGACAGCGGGCTATCTGTGCCCTTGAGTCAATTCGAGCAAAGAGGCGGGGCCGACTATGCGACAGCAGATTATCGCGATGCCGAGACGAGAGGCAGTGTGTTGCTGGATTACCTTAAGATTACGCCGCTTAACTTAGCGCCGGCGCCCACACAGGCTGAGGGCCAGGCAGAGGGGCAAGGCATGGCCTTTGTCGCGCCCTTTATCGTGACCAGCCAAGGCACGGGCAGCTTCTGGTATCTGGGGATGTTTAACCTCAATACCCGGGAGGCGACTGTGGCACATCTGGGCAGTGTCTTTATCGGCGATCGTATCTTGCTCGACAGTATCGAGCCGGCGGAGCCTTTCACCGCGCCCTATCGGCTGTCGGTGCATTACCGCGACCGGGGACCACAAGAGGCCATGGTCGAGACGCCAAGCGTCGCGAAAACCCTGACGCTTGCCGTGTCTGAACGTGGGATAACCGCCGAGTAGCCGCCATGGCTCTGCCTGTGCCCCGGGATTGGCCCGGCGGCACCTGCGCCATCAGAGGTTGATGGTCACTTTCTCTATGACTATGGGATCCATAGGGACGTCTTCATGACCTGCTATGGTCGCCGTCTTCACTTTTTCAATCTGCTGGACTATCTCCATGCCCGTGGTGACTTTACCGAACACGGCATAGCCCCAGCCCGAGTTGGTGGTGGCGCTATGATCCAGGAAGTCGTTATCGGCAACATTGATGAAGAACTGCGCAGTGGCCGAGTGGGGGGCATCGGTGCGCGCCATGGCGAGGCTGCCGAGGGTGTTTTTCAGGCCCTTGTTGGCTTCGTTGACTATCGGCTCATGGGTTGGTTTCTCTCTCATCTTGGCGCTGAGCCCGCCGCCCTGGATCATGAATCCGGGGATCACGCGATGAAAAACAGTGCCTTCATAGAAGCCTTCCCGGCAGTAGCGCAGGAAGTTTTTCGCGCTGACCGGCGCCCGCTCAAAGTCGAGCTCTATGCCGATATCGCCTACGTTGGTGGTGAAAATAATCATGATGTTTGCTTCTTCGTTGGTGACCAAGGCGATTCGCTATTGCTTGCTTCTCGGGCCGCTGGTCCAGGGATTGAAAGGTACCTTTTCGGCACTGCTGGCGACGCGCTTGTCGGCTCCTTTTTCGAGACTGGCATGCCTAGACTGAGCTTGGGCAGGCTCGCGCCTCAAGGGCCGGCTGGCCTTTGGCCCGGCGGCCTTGGTCTGAGGCGTTGGCGCTCTCTTGGGGGCAGGTTTATTTTTAGGCACAAAGTTCAGGATAGACACGGGCACGGCTTTCTTGGGGGAGAAACCCTCTATTTCCCTGCGGCTGATAAGCTGCCCCAGGCGGCTCTCTATGGCGCACAGGTTCCTGAAGTCATCCTTGGAGACGAAGGAAACGGCTTCGCCGCTGGCGCCGGCACGGCCGGTACGGCCTATGCGGTGAATATAGTCATCGGCTTCGTCCGGCAGATCATAATTGACCACCCGGGTGAGGGCGTCTATGTCTATGCCGCGGGCCGCAACGCCGGTCGCCACCATGAAGGCGAGCGCCCCCGACTTGAAGTCGGCCAGCAATTGTTCGCGTACCGCCTGGCTCCTGCCGCTGTGAATGGCCTCGGCCTTGATGCCGCGTTTCTCCAGCTGGCTCACCAACTTGGCCGCGCCCTGTTTCGTCTGAATGAAGATCAGCGCCTGCTGCCAGCCATGCTCGTTAATCAGGTGACTGAGCAGCGCCGATTTCTTGTCCTTGTCGACCGTGGTCAGCCACTGATCTATCTGCGGCGTGGTCGCGCTGTCCGGCGCTATGCTGATTTCGACCGGGTGTGCCACGGCCGTCTTGGCCAGGAAGCGTACCTGCTTCGACAGGGTGGCCGAGAACAAGAGGTTCTGCCTGTCTTTGGGCAGGCGCTCGATGATCTTGTTGATGTCCTCGATGAAACCCATGTCGAGCATCCGGTCTGCCTCGTCGAGCACCAGCAGGCTCAGCTCATCGAAATGCAGCGCTCTTTGGGTATACATGTCCAGCAGCCTGCCGGGGGTGGCCACCAGAATGTCGACCCCCTGGATCAGGCGCTGCTTCTGCGGCCCAGAGTCGACGCCGCCATACATGGCCATCGAGGTCAGCGGCAGGTGCTTGCCATAGAGGGCGATATTTTCTTCGACCTGGAGTGCCAGTTCCCGGGTCGGGACCAAGATCAGGGCGCGAATGCGTTTGGCCCGGATCTTGGGGGCGTCTTTGAACCTCTCCAATATGGGCAACACGAAGCTTGCCGTCTTGCCCGTGCCCGTCTGCGCCGCCGCTAACAGGTTCTTGCCCTTCAGAATGACGGGAATGGCCTGGGCCTGAATCGGCGTGGGACTGGTGTAACCCAGTTCTGTGACGGCGCTGACGATAGGAGCGCTTAATCCAAGTTTGGAGAATGGCATTAGTGGTCTCTGGTACTCTGGTTTCGATACGGGTGTCAATACGGCTTTAGGTATTGAGTGTGGGTATGGGTTCAAGGAAGGCTGTCGACGCCGACAGCAGAGCGCACATTATAACAGTAAGTCGCTCAGAACAGATAGCCGCTCCGGGTAGATAGCCGCTCAGAACAGAAAGCCGCTCCGAGTGGCTATGGACAGGCGTCATGGTATTCGTCCAGATAACGGCCCTTGGCCCAAGCGTTAAAGGCGCCGAGTGCCGCACCCGGGGTGCCGACGCCACCTGTGCCTATGTGAATGGGGGCTTGTATTGGTACTTGGCCTGGATCTCATCCCCGTGCGCCAACATGGTGGGCAGCAGGGGTGGTTGTCCGTGTGACCGCCTGATCCGGCCTCGGCGGTGATGTCGTCGGCCATGGGTACTTGTTGCGGCGTTGGAGAAGAAGCGGGTCTAAGTTAGACCCGCATGCGATTCAAGCTAGAAAAACACATGTATTTCAACAAATGTTTCCCGACTGTTGAGGGCTGCAGCATCATCGTCACTGTCTCTCTTTCTAAACCCCGCCCTAAACTGAGAAAATGCCCAAGGGAAATACTCATAAACAATACTTCCCCGGAATCTGTCTTTAGTATCCTTATCCGCTGTCAGTGCTTCAAACGTCAGTTTTAGATGATGTCCCTGTCGCAGCAGTATGTTCGCTTCGATTAAGGCGACATCCTGGTTCAGATCTTGAATGCTGAAGCCGTTATCTTCAATGTGATCATATTCTAGCAACCAGTTTATCCGTCCGGTTTTAAGCCCGGCAAACAGGCCGTAGATAGAGCGTTCGCCAAATTTGGTCTTATTGTTGAGTGCACTCAGTCCGGCTCGCCAACTTGGTTCCACCCACTCGGCTCGGGTACTGAAGAGCTTGTCATCATCAACTTCGCTTGCGCCGCCATTGCCATTTGTCGCTGCGAGTTGCCAATTGAATCGTCCCAGAGCGTAGCCGACTTCAACTCCTGTATCACCGGCATTAAAATTGATGCCGGTTACTTCACGCACAAACGCCGAATCATCTTCTATTCGCCAACCAAAAGGAAGAAATAGCCTACCGGCTTTGCCATACCAGTTACCCCAGTTGAATTTCGCCCAGACTTCACGATTCTCCGCTCCTCCAGGAGCGACTCGTTGATCTATATATAAGCTGATCTCTTCCGTTAGGTTGGCATTGAGATACAAGGTGACCCGTCGGACGTCAAAATCCAGGTTGTCATCTCTGTCTTCTAAATCGAGTTGACGCCCAGCCAGTCGGGCATTGCCGCCAATACTCAGATGATCTGTCACATTACCCGACCACACTGATTTCTGCGACGCTAACGGCTGGGCCGGCAGTAGTTGTTGAGCATATTGATTGCCAAACTCGGTCCGTTTCCCGCCTCCGGAGGGATTGGTGTGACACATGCTACAGGTAAACCCGGTCTGTACCGCGAGATAAGGTTCAGCAAATACCCAAGGTACAAATAGTAAGAGTGCAGCAATCAATAGATATTTCATATTTAGTCATCCTTGGCGCCATCGATAATCCATTGGCGGATCTTCTGAATTTGTTCGTTGCTGAGAGCTGGGCCACCCAGGGGCATACGGCCGCCAACGCTGGCAGTGCCTTCAACTTTCTGCACCAAATAACTGTTATCCGGATCACCGGCGGTCACCCGGTTCAACGAGTTGACCTCATTGCTCATGACTCCAACTATGTTGCTATAGGTTTGACCGGCGGAGAGATTCATGCCTTGCTGTGGGCTGGCTCCGGCATGACAGCCGGATAAAGCACAGCTAGGGGTGAATATCTCGGTTTGCAGTGACGTCAGGGTGACAATGACGGCTGGTGTGCTGACGGTGAAGGTGGAGACAAAATCGCCACCTGCGTTGTTGTCGGCATCACCATCGAGAACAATGCCTGCTGTGTCTGTGAGTGGGGTCGCACTCGAGCCATCCAGGGTGAGCCGATAGACATCATCTGCATTAAGTACCCCACTGAGGTCAATGTTGAGCGATGCCCCAGCGACAACTGCATTGGCCGGTGTCAGAGTGATCTCATTGCCATCATTGAAGCTGCCATCGCCTCCACTGGCCAGAAGTTCGATACGGGCCAAGGAAACTGTGCTGGCCAATAGCGGTCTATTAAAGGTGACATCTATGCTTGCGGGCAAGGCCGCAATGGTCGCGCCATTAGCGGGTGTTATTGCACTGACGACGAAGACGGCGCCGCTACCGGGAGATGATATCTCGGGTTCCAGTTGTCCCCGAACCTCACCGGCGGGATTTAATGGGCTTGTGGCCGTGACATACAGCCCCTGATTGACAAATGCAGTGTATTGGCCAGAGGTCGTGGCCTGATTATCCAAAGACCAGTGAGCCAAGTTGCTGCTGTCCTGAACCAGGCTGAAGATTGCCGGCCCATTTTGTCCGACGGGAGCCTGATTTACCGTGACACTTGTGGCATCGTCCAGACCCTGAAGGTTGACATGTATATCCACTAGCTGACTGGCAATCTGGACTGTGGTCGCTGTTATGCCGGAATTTGCCGTTACCACGGGAGGGACCACGTCTGCCCCAGAGAGGTTGGTAAAGAAAACTTCGATACCCTCTGGCTGGATCTGGCCTCGTACTTCACCGCCAGGATTGGCTGGGGTATGCAGATTCAGATAATAAGCCCCTTTATTAAGGTTGGCCAATTGTTCGCTATCCAGTGTCACATCAGTCGCAGACCAATGGCCAAGCGCCGCGGTATCTTGTGAGAGTGCGAAGATTACGCCGCCACTGACGCCGGCCAGAGCCTGATGCACATGGCTTGAGGTCGCATCGTCCAGCCCTACAGCATTCAGATGTACAATTATGGCACCGCTATCGGGATCCAGTGTAATGGCACCCTTGGCGCTGCCTGAGGATACGACAGCTGGTACCTCCTGACTCCCTGATAAGTTGGTGAGTATCAGTTGGATATTACCTACTAAAATCTGCCCCCTTAGTGCCCCGCTGGCAGCATTGTCGACTTGGAGGTAAAGGCCACCACTATTGAGCAGCGCTAAATTTTCAGCGCTCAGAACGGTGCCGGAGGGAATTGACCACTGGCTGCTGCTGTCTGACTGTAAGGTCGCTAACAGCTCACCCACCTCACCGGCATATCCCTGGTTTAAGGTTACTGTATCGGCGGTAATATCGGTAAGGGTCACAGTGCCGCTGAGGGCATTGGTATCCAGATTCAGTGTAAAGGTGGCATTGGCGCTGCCAGTTGCGGCGCCTCCTGTGATGACTTGGTCTGAATCAAGTGATGCGGTTATCGTGGTCGTGTTTGGCGGAGGAGGTGGCGGCGGGGAAATTACTCTGCGCGTGTTGTTACTGTCAAAACAGCCGGCAAGGGGTAATGCGAATATTATCGTGGCTATGAGCAGCCACACTTTATGTGTACTCATTTGACATTCTCCTATCTCATTGCTCAAACGTACCCGACTCAATATCAATGCATCAAATGAACGGACTTTGATCCATCAGGAAATGAATAATATCTATTGCGCCAGCTTGTATTTCACCTGAGTGGTCGCAGCAAGATCCCAATACTCATCATGCAGGTACAACGGCTTGCCTCGGCTGAGTAGTGTCTTTCATTACTGGTTACAAAAGCATAGTTTGCCGCCTGAGTGATTACCAATTATGGATTTAATTTCAATATATCCAGCAAGTTGATCTCTCCTTTGGCAGTTTCGGCTGCTGTGGGTCATGAGGGAGTGTATTAGGAAAGATCGAGGGAAGTCAGGCCAGTCAGAATTCCCGCCGAACGCTTATGCTACAAAGGCTGTGCGCTCTGTAGCAGTGACCTTGGTGGGCGTTTCTTGACTGCTGTCAAGGGATGGGGCTGGCATGCCAGCATGCGGCGGTAGTGAATAAAGGTCGCTCGGCTCAGTCGTTCAGAACCGGCCGAAGGGCTTCCATCTCTGAAGTGCCACGGGGCTGGGTACTGCTGGGGGCGGTTGCTGTGGTGTTGGTGCCCGAGGGCTTCAACTGTTATCGTGAGCTTAAGGCGCTGAATCACAATGCCGGCAAGACACTGCTGGTGATGGGGAGCCTGGTGATCCTCGGCCCCATCGCTGGGCTCAGTGGCTATTATCTGCTGTCGGACCACAAGGCCATCCTGGGCGCTATCATGTTGTTTGCCTCCGGCGGAATTCTGTATCTGATCTTTCAGGACATCGTCCCCCAATCACGGCTGGAGAACCACTGGGCACCGCCCCTCGGCGCAGTGCTGGGCTTCTGCCTGGCCCTGTTCAGCAAGACCCTGATAGTGGCGAGTTAGTGGCGGGCTAGTAGCGAGTTAGTGGTGAGTTTGTGTCGGGCTGGCAGACGCACAAATTTGGGATAGCGGACACTGGGTGGAAAGCGTCTGAGGGAGTCAGTGTCCAAAAGCGTGAGTTGAAATTTTCGAAGCTGCAAACAGGGACAAGCACTCAGATGACACGCTGCAAGTACCTCCTTGTAAGCTCGGCCGTGACATCTGCTGACCAGGGATGGTCGAATGTCGTGATGACATGGATGTCAGAAAGCGGCCCTGTTACGGACGGTCACCGCCGCGCCTGTCCCTGAGCATCAGCCAGTATTTTCCACCATGGACCACCAAATACATGGGTGGCCGAACTCTGCTAGTGTCCAAAAGCGTGGATTGAAATTTTCGAAGCTGCCAACAGGGACAAGCACTCAGGTGACACGCTGCAAGTACCTCCGTGTAAGCTCGGCCGTGACATCCCTGTCACGGACGGTCACCGCCGCGCCTGTCCCTGAGCATCGGCCAGTATTTTTCCACTATGGACCACCAAATACATGGGTGTTGGAACTTTGCCCCTTCCCTGGGGACTCAGCAGAAATGTCCCTTTCCCATGGCCATCACAGTCACTTGTTATAACTACTTTCACACCGTACTTCTTGGACGGCAATACATTTCTGGAATCGTACCTAGTGGATCAATTTGACCGATTAACAACCTAAATTAATTTTTACCATTCTCAATTAAGAACTCTGGCGAGACAGGTAAGTTTTTAAAGTCTTCAATTGCAGCCCAAAGTAACTCTTCAGCTTCTTCACGGAAGTCAGCTTTAATTTCTAAGTCGTCCGAAGCGGCTAACTTTTTACCTTTACCAGTGTGTTTTAGTGAGTTGTATGTTTGTTTATTAAACTTCAAATTCCCACTGAATACTTCCTTCCGCTCAGTTTCATTAAGTGTACAACCGAGAGAGTATTCTCTAAATTTAATGGCTGTCTCAGCAGAATTTTCATGTGAAGTTTTCTTTTGTGCCTCAGAAAGTAATGGAGTGGTGATACCGATGGAAGCTCCTGCAAGCAGAATACATTGGATATAATCTAAATCAGTCTCTGAAACTTTAAATTTTAAGATTGCCTCTTCTAGCATATCAGCAGAAAGTAATCGTTTATCATATGTATTCATCACCTATGCTTCCTTGTAGTTATAGACATAATGATTCCTTATGCAAGTGTCGGCCTCCGTGTTTTCTCGTGGATTAGCAAAACCAGAGCCACACTGTTTGTTGAACATCAAACGCCGTGCTCTACGGAAATTTAGGAGCGGCAGCGAGTAAATTTTCCGTAGCAGTACTTTTCCGTAGCAGTACTTTTCCGTAGCAGTACCTTGTTATACATTTGTAACTCGATTGATTTCCGATGCAACCTTCTCTACAAAAACTTCAACTGCATCAATGGCTTCTAATGCAATATCTTTGTCAACCTTTATAAGATTTCCATCTGTAGTCTTACCATCTCGATGCACTATATCGTGCCTGAGAGTAGTTATTTTACAGACATCAGATATATCAATGGATATAGATTGACCAAGAATTGATTTAAGAATTTCACGAACTTTAGGAATATTATGATACATAACACCTGACAATTCTTTGATAGCAAAGCCTCTAGCCCCGTCTGGCTGCTTAGCAATATCTTTGAGAGTGTATTTGATATCCTTTAGGTCCTCGACTTTGGTTATAGCATTTTGGAAATATTTATCGTCAGATATTATCAAAGACCTTATGGAATCTGCCAAAAACGACTCCATCAAAGTAACGGCATGAGCGTAAGCCATTTTGTAAAATGTTTCTTCGTGCGAAACTGCCACCTGTAAATCTGTTAAATCACGCAGATTATGTATTTGAAACTGAAAAGACCGATGTAATTCAGAGTATGAATGTGAAGTGTACCACTGAATATATTCGTGCTCCTCTTGGAGGCTTTCCTGCATAAATGACCATTCTTGGGTTAAATCATCCCATCCGGGAGTTTCTTCATCAGCCTCATCATCATCGAGGTGCTCCCTAATCCATTGAGTCATCTCTTCTTCTTGAAGATCAAACATGTATTCTTTAATTGAACCCATATGATTCCTTTCTATGAATAACGCCGCCAGCAAGCGCGGCTTTGAAGTGAAGGCAAAGCCGCAACGGAAAAGACGTCGCCTTGACTGGCCTTGTTATGTGATTTTTTGCTCACAACTAGCCTTATGGTAATTGTCCAATTCGATGCAATATTGGCGACCAGAATTAGTGCTGCTATATTGATACATATATTTCTGAAAACTCTTGTAGACATCATCGAGAGCTTTAAAGTAGGTGAAATAATTTGAAATCGGTCCACTCGGAGAAACGTACTCGACTCCATTGATAAGCATTGGCTTATCATCAATTAAGACTTTCCAATTGTTGATAATTGGAACATCCTCTAGATCAGAAAGCATTTTTATTAAATCGGAAGAAATATATTTTTCCAGCCTTAGAATCTTCTCAGATTCTATCTTTATGCTTTCAATTTCTTCCGATATAAATTCAGCTATAGACATTGTTGGCCTAGCCGAATTCCCGCTTATCTTTGACGGCTTACCTATTACAGCTGCATCAGAAGGCTTGACATTAGACGTTAGATTGGTGAATTTTTCTTCAGATATTGGTAGCACCATAATTTCTTGGTAAGAAGGTAAACTATTGTGGGCGACTATTAATATCCTCGAAAAGCTATCAAGTATCTTTTTAAGCCTAATAGAGGTTATTTCGTCAATTTTAATCTGATCTTCGACTCTCTTTTTCTCTTCTTGTTTTGTCGGTATATACGCAGAGATATAGTAAATTATGCAACCTGCGGCACAAGAAAGAGACAAGCTTACCAAGATCGAAGCGATTTCATTTCCACCATGAAACCATTCTGGCCAGTCCTTGGCTATGAGCTCAAAGACTACAACCACGACTAAACTTGCAATAAACGCAGCAACAAGAAGCCTATCGTGTAACTTCAATTAAACCTCCATGCATCACATAACATTTGTATAACGCGGATGCGCGCTTTTCTCCGCGTAGCAGGCCGGAGGCCTTTCGGCTTCAACTAACGGAATGAAACAGTTCATTCCGTTGCCTTGGCGGCACGTTTTCGCCCTCAAGCCAGTGCAAAGTGTGCGCTGGTTTCCCTTTTAATCTCATTTTCTTACAACATATTGGCTGGATAACTTTTCCAGCAAAGCGTACATGCGTGCTATCAAGCGCATCCGCGCCTGTTAATTCAGTACCTGCCAATACGGGCTGTAGAGGTAAAGCCTTGTTAACTTACTGGTATTCTGATTGTTATTCAAGATAATCAGCATGTCATGAACACTTACTGGTTCGAAGAAACGGGATCCCTGGCACAGGTGCCGCTGCGGCTGCGGGCATCCAAAACAGGGAGGTTTTGGTTGAGCCTCCAGGGAAGGATTTACGGCGTCTCGCAGCAGTAGCTGCACCGTTTGGCAATAAAGCCTGTTTTTCTCAATGAGCAGATGCGCGCCACAATAGGCCCATTAACGGCCCGAAGAAACAGGATCCCTGGCACAGGTGCGGCTGCGGTCATCAAAAACAGGGAGGTTTTGGTTGAGCCTCCAGGGAAGGATCTACGGCGTCTCGCAGCAGTAGCTGCATCGTTTGGTGCTAAAGCCGATGTGTTTCAATGAACAGATGCCTACCAAAACAGCCTATAGCCCCACACAGACTTCATACCAAGATTGCAAAAAAAACATTGAAAAAGGCGCCGCAGCGCCTTTGTGAACCAAACGGATGCTCAACAGCGACCGAGGGGTTTCCATCTCTGCAGTGCCACGGGAATGCTGGCGCCCTGTGACAGCAGGAGATTGATGCGTGCCTGGTAGGCGGCGCCTGTCATCAGGTGCTTGGCGAGATCCACCGCGCTGCGCGCGCGGTAATCATCCAGATAGCTGCCCTTGGCCCAGGCGTTGAAGGCACCGAGTGCCGGGCCTGCCCAGATCTGATAATCCATCTCACGCCCGGCTTCCCCCGTGTTCGACCAGCGGCTCGACAGCCCCAGATACCAGCGGAAGATCAGCGCCATCTTGCGCTTGGGGTTATCCAGCGCTCTTTCTATCTGCTTGGGATCCCGCTCGTTGAAGTGGGCCACAGTGCCGGCCCAGATGTCGGTGAGCGGCGCGCGGAACACTTGCTCCTCCAGCTTCTTGCGTTCCTCTGCCGGAATCGCCTCTATGCTGTCGTAACGGCTGTAGATTTCATACAGCTTGTTGGCGCGCATCGGGAACAGGGTGCCGCGCTTGACCACCTGTAACTTCACCCCCATCTCGAACATGTCGGCGGCCGGGGCCATGGTGACATCGGCCATCTCAGTGGTGGCCAGCAGCTTGCGGGTGTGCTCGCTGGCACCTGCCTCGATACAGGCCTGGTTGATTGAGCCTGTGACTATGTAGGCCGCGCCCATGTTGAAGGTGGCGAGCGCCGCATCCGGGGTGCCGACACCGCCGCCGGCACCGACGCGTATGGGGGTCTTGTATTGGTATCTGGCCTGGATCTCGTCCCTGAGCGCCAACATGGTTGGCAGCAGGGTCACCAGCGGGCGGTTGTCGGTGTGACCGCCTGAGTCGGCCTCGGCTGTGATGTCGTCGGCCATGGGCACCAATTGCGCCAGCGCCATCTGCTCCTCGCTGATGAGGCCCTCACCATGCAGCTGCTGGAGGATCTTAAGCGGCGCTGGTTCCATGAACTTGGTGGCCACCTCGGTGCGGCTCACCTTGGCGATCACCTTGTTGGCTATCAGGACTTCACCATGCTCGTCACGGCTGAGGCCGGCGGCGCGGTAATAGACTATCTGCGGTGTCAGACCCAGGAAGGCCGAGGCCTCAACTGTGTGCACCTTGTGCTTCAAAAACAGCTCGACGCTGCCGCGCTCCAGCGCAGGTTCGCTTGGGCTGTGGATGAGGTTGAAGGCGTAGGGGCCATTCGGCAATGCCTGCTGTATGCGCTCGATGGCGGCCTCGACCCGGGAGGGGATGAGGCCGGCGGCGCCGAAGGAGCACAAAATGCCCGCCTGACCGAGCGCTATCACCAGCTCTTCGGAGGCTATGCCGTTGGCCATGGCGCCGGCGTAGTAGGCGTATTTCACCCCGTGAACCCGGCGGAAATTGCTGTCGCCCAGGCTCTGGGTGCCAAGCGCCGGGGCGAAGGCGCTGACAGGATGCAGGCTCGGGTTCATGCCAGAGTTAGCGGCCTGCATGCCGACCACCTCGGCATGTTGGGCTATGCCCAAACCTTTTTCACTGTGGCTGACCAGGAAGCAGGCCTGGCTCAGGTCCTTGAGCTTCCTGGCGAGACTATCGGTATCGAAGCTGATGTCGGCTTCCTTTACCTGCCAAGGCCAGGGGCTGAGTCTCTCGTCATTGATAATTTGGTTCATCTGCTTCTGTTTCTCTTATTCGTTGTATTCTTGTTTGCTTTTATCTGTTTGGTTAACGCTGCCATCCGGCCTGTGTCATAGGTTCATTCGGCCTCTTCGATGCAGATGGCGATGTTTTTCACTTCATAGATCCTCAGACCGTCTTTGCTCAGGTTGGCGTCACCTGTGATGATGCGCCTGCCGTCTATGTCTTCTATGCGGGTGATATGCACATCCAGCGACATCTGCTTGTTTAAGGGGCTGATCTGGCCGCGGTACTTCCACTGGATGTCGGACAAGATCTGGCCGAATTTGGGGTTGCTGAAATCGGCGCCGAGATCCTCTGCTATGGCATGGCTCTGCAGCAGCTCGATGATGGCCTCGACCCCGAGGGACCCCGGCATCACGGGATCCTGGTGGAAGTGGAACTGGAAGAACCAGTCGCTGGGATCTATGCAGCGCTCGGCGTACAGGTAGCCCAAGCCCGCCTTGCCGCCCTGGGTGACTATCTCGGCCCTGTCGATGAAGTTGAGCCGGCCGCCCGCCAGGCGATAGTGGGGCTTGCCGGGCGGCGCCCTGAAGCTGCGGCCTTGCTTGTCGAGCAGATCCAGGACCAGGTCCGGCGCTATGGCGTTTTCCCTGTGCCAAGGCTGGGTAATTTTGCCATTGTCTATCCCCAGCTGGTTCTGCAGCGCCTCGCCCTTGAAGTAGCCGAACACGGCTGTGCCGCGATAGAAGGGCTCGCCATCACAGCTCAGCTCGAAGCTGAAGTTCTGGATGATGTTGCTGCCGGCGATCACTGTCGACAGCAGCCGCGAGTCGTTGACTATTGTCTTGCCGCGCAGGTCGACATGGCGCAGCAGCTCACCCTTGCCGTCTAGGTTGCGGAAGAACAGCTCCTGGCCGGGGAAGCCCAAAGTGGTGCCCATGTAACCCGAGATGAAGCCGTTGGGCTGCAATGAGATCTCCATCAGCACAGAGTAGGGCATCAGGCTCGGATGGCTGTTGCCTCGATAATACCAGGCATCTGCAGGCACTTCGTATTCGGCTATGCAGCTCGCGGGCTGTTTCAGCTCGCCGCGCTTGCCCTCGATGGCAACAACCCTTGTGGTCAGCTGCAGATCGCCGCAGGGGGTGCGCGGCGGTATGAGGCCACGGTAGATGGCAAAATCCGGCCCGAAGCAGTTCTCTATGTCGCCGGTGGCGAACTCGAACATGTGATAGGGCGTGAACGGCAGGGTGTCCGGAGTGCGGTTGGCGAACCTGGAGCCCGGCGCCGCCACAGGGGCGGGCACATGCTTGAGCGGCACCACGCCCTTGTTGGTGGGCGCCTCCCAATCAGGGACTTGAGCCATCAGCGGCGCACGTTCGCCTGCATTCAGTAGCGTTGGCGCCGGCTGCTGGCGTGCCGTGCTGCCATCGCCGTAGCGAGTGCACTCGGCCTCTTCCTTTATCATCACCCCCAGGTTCTGGAAGTCCACTACTACCTTGCCATCGAGCAGTATGTCGATATTGGCCTTGGCGTAGGGGCGTGGGCTCATGCCGATTTCTGTGACTTCCATGCGGTAGGTTAGGGTAGCGGATTGAGGCAACACCTGGCCGCGACAGCGGACCTTCTGGGCGGCATTTTCAAGGGGCTGGAAACGCCCGTTCTGTCCCCCGAGATGCATGCCCCCGCTTGTATGCATGCCTAAGTGAAGCATGAAAAATTGCAGCAACTGGCCACAGCCTTCGGCCATCAGGGAGCCGGCCATCACCTGATCGCCCTTGAAGTGACAGGGGAAATACCAGTGATCCGGTTCGAGGCGCTTATGGCCCTCGAGATAGCCAAGGCCCCAGGCGCCGCCGTTCACCTCAAGATTGCTGACGGCTTCGATCATCAAAAACTTTTCCGAGGCGAAACACAAGGATGGCTGCATGCCATGCTCCGCCTGATGCGCCGCATGGGCACCGCCAAAGCAGCCGCCGATATCGGCGCTTAGCAGGCGGTGGATCCGGCCATAGTCGAAGCTCGTCTGTGGGCAGTTAAGCAGCGGCGCGAAGCGCGGCTTGCCTGCATTGCCCTGGGCCCGACCCGCATTGTTAAGAGACTGCATGGCCAGCTCGCGCTCCCTGATCTCCGCCTCGGTGCGGATAACGCCCTTGCCGTCCGCCAGTTCCTGGTCGGTGAAGAAACCGGCGCAGCCGCCGTCCATCTTGAGTATTAGCTTGTCGCCGACGAAGCACTCGTAGGAGAAGAAGAACAGCAGGGTATCGCCGTTGCGGGCGAAGTGGTTGATGCTGATGTCGTATCTCAGGGTGTCGCCGCCGCGGGGCAAGTCACCCAGGAAGGTGAGAGTGCAGTCGAGCAGGCGATAGACGCGCTCGCCCTTGTTCTCGAAATCAATGCCTAAGTAGCTGATCAGCATGAGATCGCACTGGCCCGACTCCACCGCCACAGCCCAGGGGATCTGGCCGTCCACCAGATAAGGCGCATCGACCGGGATATCGTACTCTGTGGTCATGGTGCAGGGGCGATACTGGTTGATGGTCGCGTCCAGCTTGGTCACCCGCGACACCAGCAGATAGTCTGTGGTCGGCAGTCGAACCCTGCGCCTGTAGCCGTCGATTATGGCGTAGTCCGGGCCGAATACCTTGGCGATGTCGCCTTCGGCGTATTCCACCAGATCTTGGTAGTTCCAGATGCAGGGCTTGTTTTCCGGCGCTTGTTGCACAGGCGTTTGCAACTGTTGCACTTGGGCTTGCTGCTGCACGGGCGTTTGCAGCTTGGGCACTGGCTGCCGTGCCTGTGCTTGTGTTTGGGGCTGGGTCTGGCCCGACTCTGTCGCCAGCTGCGCCTTGAGCAGCGCATCGGCGAGCCTCAGGCCTGCGGCACGGCTCTCGAGGAAGGCACCATGGGCCTCCCGGGCAAGTTGCTGGTTGTGCAGTAAGGCGGCGCCGGCGGGATCATTCATTTGAGTACTCATGTTAATGCTTGTTTGGGGAGCAGGCAGGGATGCAGGGGTCACGACTGCCTGGGCTCTCGTCTCTATACTGCTTGACTGCATGGCGCTCACCTCTATTGCCTTTGCCTGTATCGATGCCAACTGTGGCAGTGGGCTGTCGACGATGTGGCGATAGATGTCGCGCCCGCCCAGAGTCACCCGCTTTATCAGGTGTTTCTGCTCGGCCAGAGTGAGGTCCTGTGCCAGGCGCTGTTGCAAGCCGCGTTGCTGGGCGCTCGTCTGTCCCAGCAGCAGCTGGGAGCACTTGCCCTGGCAGAGGGTGGCGACCAGGGCATGTTGCTCGGTCCCTGTCTGTCTCTGCCCTGGCGAGGCGGCGCCCTGGAGCCTGAGCAGGGCATGTAGCAGGCTCGCCATACCGGAGGCGGCGAAGCTGTGGCCTAAGATGTCGGCGGCGCTGCGCCGCTCCGTTACCGCCGGCAAGATCCCGGCCAGGCTCGCCTGTGCACCAGGCATATCTTCGAGGGCGAGGTTGGTCTCGAGCAACTGCACCGAGCCGCCGTCGACATGTGTCTGGCTCAAGAGGGTATCGCACAGGCGCGCGGCATCGCTGCTCCGGCCAAATACGGGGCCATGGAGCCTGCCATAGCCGTCATCGGATGCTTTGCGACTCTGCAGCACCAGGGCACCGGCGCCTTCGCCCGGCTTCCAGTTAAGACTCGCGGCATCCCCTGGCTTAAGGGATGCTGGCTTCAGGGAGCCTGGTTCAAGGGCTCCTGGTTTAAGAGCAACCGGGAGTATGCCATTCTTGAGGATCACCTGTTCGGCGCTGCCGCTCAAATCCACCGCGGCGATCACCACGGCATCCAGATCCTCCCGGGACAGCAGGTTCTGGGCCACATCGATACAGCGGGCCACGGACTGTTCGGCGGCGGAGATGGTGAAGGCCGGGCCGTTGAAGTCCCACAATGAGGCGATGCGCGACGCCATTATGTTGCCTATGAAGCTGGTGTACTGATTGAGCCTGGCGGCATCGAGCACGCTGTCCATGGCGAGCTGTTCCAGTGCCAGATATTCATCCCGGCTCAAGTCTATGCCCTGGCGCTTCAGGCTCTCGGCCAGCTGGGTATGCAGGTTCACCCGGCCGCGGAACTGATGCAGCTCCAGCTCGGTTTCCATGGCGACCAGCACGGCCACCTTGCCGCCCGGGGTGAGCCCGGCGTCGCGTATGGCCTCGTCGGCGACCTTGATCAGCAAGAGTTGTTGGGAGATCAGCCTGTCATCCTCGTTGGGCGGCACCTTGAAGCGCAGGAAGTCGAAATCGAAATCTTGTATGTAGGCGCCATCGGGCACGCCTTTGAGGCCGAAGCCTGCCAGTATCTCCGCATGTTGATCCAGGCCCTTCCAGCGCATGGGCGGCAGGGGAATGAAGGCGTGACGCCGTGCCTCTATGGCAGAGTTCAGGGCATTGACCGAGGCCAGCGGGCCGAAGTGAGCCGCCACCCCGGTGATGGTCAGCGGCGTAGGGGCAGGTCGCTTGTCCTGGTCTTGTGAAGCCTCGACACGCTCTGCGGCGCTTTTATTGTCAGCAGCCCTTGCCTTGTTCGCGGCATAGGACTCAAGCAAGAGGTGGGCGTTGCAGCCGCCGAAGCCGAACACTGATACCCCGGCATGGCGGCGATCGTTGCCCGGCTTATCCGGCCAGGCGCGCAGCTCGGTGGGGATATTGCCGGCGCCGAACAGGCCCTTGGGCGAGGAGATGGGCGCCGCCAGGTTGATGCTGGGGGGCAGGCGGCCAGAGTCCATGGCGAAGATCATCTTCATGACTCCCGGCATGCCGGCGGCGGTCAGCAGGTGCCCCAGGTTGGACTTGGCCGAGCCTATCAGGGGCGCGGCACTGCCATCTAGCTTGTCCTCGAAGAAGCGCTCCATCGAGCTTAGCTCCACCTTGTCTCCCAGCGGCGTGCCCGTGGCGTGGCACTCTATGACTTCAATGGCGGCAGGCTCGGTATTGGTGGCCTCGAAGGCGCGCTCGAAGGCCTGAATTTGGCCCTTGCTGTTGGGGCTCAGCACGAACTGGCCCTTGCCGTCGTTCGACAGGCCTATGCCCGAGACCAGGGCATAGATATTGTCGCCGTCGCGCTCGGCATCCTCGAGGCGTTTGAGTACCAGCACCCCGGCGCCTTCACCGGCGAACAGCCCCTTGCTGTGGCTGTCGAAGGGCGCCGAGATGCCGTGATCCGGATAGGCGTGAAAAATCGAGAAGCCCATGTTGATGAAGAAAGGATCGGCGCCCGAGACGGCGCCGGCCAGCATCACATCCGCCTTGCCCGTGCTCAGGTAGTCGCAGGCGAGCTTCAACGCATAGACAGAGCTGGCGCAGGCCGCATCCAGGCTCAGTTGGGCCGCGCCCAAACCCAGGGCATCGGCCACCAGAGCGGAGGCGGTATGGGCCATGGCGCCATTGGCGCTGTGGCTCTTGTGTGCTTCGGGACCAGGCTGAAATGGCATAGGTTCATCGAATGCACACAGACGAAAGTCGTTTCGGCCCAGCTTGGTCTGCAGCGCCTTCTCCACAGTCCTGTGGTACAGGGGCAGAAACAGCTCGTTGGAGCTGGCCGTCGGGAAAGACAGGGTGCCCATCACTACGCCGGTGCGCGCCAGCACGGCATCATCCAGGCTGACGCCGGCATCATTGAGCGCCTTGCGGCTGCAATCCAGTGCCCAGAGGAAGCTCTCGTCGAGGCCGTCGAAGGCCGGGGCTGGCAGGCGATAACCCGATGCATCGAAGTTGAAGCCTCGGATATAGCCGCCCCTGTCGCAATAGAATCTGTCCGACTGGCCCTGCACGCCTTGGTAATCCTCAGGTTCTGCCTTGAGCTTGGCTGCATCTATCCGGCTGCGGGAGTCTTTCTTGTCCAGCAGGTTCTGCCAGAAGGCCTGCGGGGTATCTGCATCCGGATACTGGGCCGCCAGGCCGACGATCGCAATTTTTTGAGCCGGTACCGGGGCAATGTTAGTGGCTGTTTTAGAAGCCGTTTGGGCTTGTGGTGTATCTTGAGAACTCAAAGGGGTTCTCCTTCTGCTGATGGGGTGGGCGCGGCGGCCGGGTTCTGGGTGGAAAATGCCGTCCGATAGTTGCTCGTGTCTGCTCTGGTGCCTGATCTTGTGCCTGAGCTGGTGCTCTGGCTGGTGCCTTGGGCTAACCCGGCCAGCAGGGGCGCGAGCGACAGCGACACCCTGTGGCTGATGAGCTGGGCCAGACACTTGAGCAGGCTGGTGGCTGTGTCTGCGCCCTTGGCGTTGCCGGCGAGCGCCAGTGCCGGGCGCGAGCCGTCTTGTTTCAATATCTTGTCAATCAGGGTACTGGTCTGGCGGTCGGCGCCCACCTCCAAAAATAGCCTGGCGCCCAGGTCGTGGGCCCTGTGGATGAGGGCGCCGAAGTCCAGCGGCCCACAGAAGGTATCTGCTATCGAACGGGCTATGCTCTGGCTGTCTATGCTCACAGGCCCGGCCTCGGCCGCGCTGATGAAGTCGATGCCCGCCGCTTCTGGCTCCAGTGCTTCTGGCTCAAGAGCCGTTTGATTGAGTGCCAGGGTATAAAAGTCCAGCAGCTCGCCGTGAACCGCCATGGCCGGGGGGGTGTGCATGGCGGTGACGCGATTGGCGGCTATGCCGCGTTTGCCCAAGTGCGCCAGCAGCGCCCGGCAGCTGGTCTCGCAACCTGCAAGCACGCAGCTGTCTCCCTGGGTGATCGCCAGATATGCCCGGGGGAAGGCGGGCAGGGCGGCGCGCAGCTGATCCAAGCCTGCGGCATCGGCGCGCACCAGGAAGCTGTTCCAAATGATTGGCTCATCATCCCTTAATTGCCAGGCGCGGCGCACCGCCGTCAGCTCGCCCGAGATGGCGCGATTGAAGATGCTGCTGTTTTCGGTTGCCTCTATTAGCTGGTGGGGCGCTTGCCACACGCCCAGGCTGGCCCACATGGCGGCCTCGCCCATGGAGTAACCCAGGGCAAATCTGGGGCGCAGCTTGAACTCCCGGGTAAGCAGCTGAGTGAACAGATAGCTGGCGCCGACCCCGGCGATCGCCTGTTGGCTCAGGCTCATCCGCGCCGTATTGGCGGCGGCCGTCTCGGGATCCCCATGATAGAGACTGGCCGCTTGCAGCATGGCGCCGAGATCGCCTTCACGCTCGAGCATTGCGTACAAGTCGGGGAAATATTCGGATAAGTCGCTGAACATGTTGGCATAGACGGTGCCGACTCCTGGATAGACCAAGGTCAGGCCGGCATCCCCCAAGGGGCGGGCGCAAAAGCAGCTGCCGGCCGGGGTCTTGAATTGGACTGCGTCTGCCGCCAGTGCCGCCTGCATGGCAAGGACTTCCTGTGCCAGTGCCGTGCCGGACTGCGCCATCAACACCAGCGCCAATGGCGCCCAGGGATCATAGTCCCGCAGGCTCTTGGCCACTAATGACTTGAGTAGCTGGGACTTAAGCTGTAGGGCATTCGCTGCGGTATCTGGTTCGGCCTCTGCCTCTGCCTTCGAATTAAGCGCATCCAGCCAGGCACTGAGGTCGGCCAAGTGAGTCTGCAGTTCGGCTATGTTGCTGCCGCCCAGGGGGATAAACAGACGGCTCTCATCCAGCAGCGGCCTTGGCGCTGCCAGTCTGCTGCCCTGGGTCAGCACAACAGATTGCACTGCGTTACCCGTGTTGGCTGTCAGGTTCAGGCGTTTAAGGTTGGGACGCTTGAGGTTGAGACAGAGCACCCTGGCCTGATGCTGGCGGCTGAACCAGTAGCAGGGCTTGGTTGCAGTCGCATCTAATGCCGCCAGCGGCGCCAAGCTGCGGCGGGCCAGGGCCTGGACGGCGCGATAGAGGGCAGCGAACTCATCCCATAGGGTATTGGCGACGCTATTGTGCAGCTGTGCCTGGGCGGCACTGCGCTTGGCCCGGGCCAGGGCGCTGGCCTGTATCTTTTCCCTGGCCTCAACTTCTCCCTCGGCCTCGAACTCACAGTCCATGCCCGAGGCCCAGCCCGCCAGGTAGCAGTGTACATGCAGCCGGCGTTTGGCTGCGGTCAAGCCATCCAGCAGGTACAGGCGCAGATTTTCGTCGCCGCCCTTGGCGGATAATACCACCGGCTTGCCTTGGGAAAGGAGCTCGGCGGCCCTGTCCAGCAGTTGCGTCAGCGGCTCATGTGACTGGTGCTCCAGGGATAGGTGCACCCATTCCAAACCGGCCAGGGGGGAGGATGCGCTCAGGAGATCCGCCTCGTCGCCGAGCAGCACAGCTATGCGCAGCGCCCCAATATCTGAACTTGGACCTGAGCCTGAGTCTGGACCTGAAGGTTCTGCCCCATTAACCATGGCTTGGCTCACTGTTTGCGTTACTGCTTGCGTCACAGGGTCACGACTCCCGCCGCGCTCGCCAGGCTTGTCTCATGCGCCGGCGTTGCCTTAGCCGTATTCAGGAAGGCGGCATTGAGACCCTTGCTGATGGTGACCCTGGCGCCGCGCATCTCACAGCTCAGGCGGCCGTCGTCATGATACAGGGCGATATTGGCCTCCAGCATGCGCCCCGAGTGTTTCACTACCTCCAATACCAGGCTGCCGCTGTCGCCAAATGACAGTGGCGCATGGGATATGAACTCCCCTATGGTCGATGGCAGGCTGGCGGCGCCATACTTGAGCCGCGCCCACACCAACATGGCCTGCAGCAGCAAGTCTTCGGCGAAGGGCTGAGCGCCGCCCGGCACCAGGCTTGGGGCGAAGTCGCCGCAGTCGGCCAGGGCAACCTTTGGCAGGCAGATTTTGGCGACTAAACCAGCGTCGTCAAATTGGACAATGGACTCAATGCCCTGCAGCCTGGGACCATGGAACAGGCTGCCGTCCTGGTACAGGCTGTCACCGCTGACAACCAGGCCGTCGGCCTGCATTGCCGACATGGTGCGCGTATCTGCGTGTATTTCAGCCACAGTCTGTGGCTGCAGTCGGGCCTGGTATTGCGGCCTGTCCTGGCAGCTTATCAGCGCACTTATTTGGCCGTCGCCGGTGGGCGTCAGCGTCAGTTCCAGCGTCTGCGGCGCCGGTTCTTTCTCTGTCCGCCCTGCCTGAACTTCGAAGATCACGCCCTTGAGCAGCTTATAGTCCAGTACCCTCACCGGCGCGCCAAGAAGCTTGGCCGCCGCCTCACGCATCCACTGGATGGCGCAGACGGTCGGCAGCACTGGATTTCCATTGATGCAATGATCTTCGATGAAGGCCATGGCATTGGGATCCAGAGTGCGCGTCAGCTTAACTCCGGCAGCTGACAATTGAGTGTGCGGATCCGCCGCGCTAGCGCTCAGATCCGCCCGAGACTTTTTTGCCTCGCTTTCCTCTGTCTTGTCTGTCTCTGCTCCGCTTACCTTAGCGGCAGTGCCCTGCATGTCCGAGCCTATCAGCAGCTGAGTGCCGCCCTGGCCGAGCAGCTTATCGGCAAACAGCCTGGCACCGGCCTTCAAGGGGATCACATACACGCCGCGATCCACAAACATCTGTTTCAGCGCCGGGCTCACCATGCCGCCATCCCAGGGACCCCAGTTGAAACTCATCACCTTGGCGCCTGGCAATTGCCGGGTGAGCTGCAGTGCGGCCTTGTTGAGTATCTCGTTGGCCATGGCATAGTCGCTCTGGCCCCTGTTGCCGTAGAAGCCGGCGGCGGAGGAGAACAGGGCCAGCAGCTTGAGCCGGCTCAGATCCAGGGCGGCGAGCAACTGCTGCAAACCTGTGACCTTGGTGCCATAGACGCGAGCCAACTCCTCCAATGTCTTGTTCTGTATGTGTTTATCTGCCAACACCCCGGCACCGTGTATCATGCCTGTGATGGGCGACAAGGCGGTGATTGGGCCCAGGCTGCTGTCTATGACATCCCTGTCATTGACATCCAGGCTCAGGTACTCGGCGCTGGCGCCGAGCGTCTCGAAGGCGGCGAGGGCGGCAGAGATCTCCAGGCTGCTCTGCACCTCCCACACCAGGGCATCCACTTGTTTGGGGGTGGGTTTGTCGCCCATGGCCTTGATATGGACTATGGCGGCGGCCTTGAGCTCGTTGGCGATTTTGCCCTCGGCCCAGGCGGGTATCGCCTGGTGTTTGCTGCGGCCCGCCAGGATGAAGTGGGCCTGGCAATGTTTGGCGAGCGCCAGGGCGCACTCCAGGGTCACGCCCTTGGCGCCGCCGGTCACCAAAATCTTGTCTGTACTATCGAGGCTGGCTGGCGCATGTGATTCCTGGGCAGTCCCTGCAACCAGGGTCACCCGGCTGAACATGCCGCTCGCATCCAGGCTCACGCCCACCTCGACCAGGCCCGACGCTGTGGCAGGCTCTGTACCAGGTTCAGTGGCAGGTTCTGTGGCAAAAAGTTCGGCCACCAGGGCATCGGCCAGGTGTTTGGCATCCAGCGATGGCGCCAGGTCGAGGGCGCGGCAATGCACGTCCGGCCATTCCTGGCTCAGCGTCTTGGTGAGCCCGGACAATGCCGCCTGATTGAGTTCGCTGCTTTGCACGCCCTCGCTGTCCAGGTAGCCGAAGCCACCGTCGATACGGGAGGCGGTGACAAAGCTTGCCCGTGCCCCAGTGTCCGCCATCTGTGTTAATGGCGAGCGCAGGTGCTTGGCAAACAGGAAGGCTTGCTCGACCGAGGCCAGGGCCGCGCCCGAGAGTTGGAGCCCCTGTTGCTGCTTTTGTTCTTGGGCCTTATGCTGCGGCTGCAGATGAATGAAGCCGGCTATGGGGCCCAAAGAGCCGGCTTCGGCGAGCACGGCAAGCACACTGGCGTCATCGCCAGCTTCCAGGGTGAAGCTGGCGATATTGCTGCTGAGCGGCGACTGCTGCCCTTGCAGCGTCCCGGGTGCGCGCACCACGGCGACCTTCAGCCCCCTGGCATAGAGTTTTTCCGCGAGCACGCCGGCGTTGTGGCCATCGTCGTTGATGAGGATGCAGGCGTTTTCGGCAAACTCAGCCCAGGACTCAGGCGCTTGCCCTATCTCTTGCGCTGTCTCTTGTGTTCCCTGTTGCGTTAGGATGGCCGCCGCCGACAGCTTTTTTAGCGTCACCTCGCTGTGGGGCGGCAGTTCGACCTCAGGTTCGCCTGCCGGTTCGCTGGCGACAGGCTCGGATGCGGCACTCTTCTGGCCGGATAACGCCGCAGCTTGACTCTGTCCCCCGGCACGGGAGAAGAGGGCGGTAATTTCGCCCAGGGTGCGGCACTCGGAAAGATCCTCAGGGCTCTGCTCGGGCAGGCTTGGCAGCGCATCCTGAACTGCACCCAATATTTCCACCCGCTTGATGGAGTCGATGCCGAGATCCGCTTCCATGTCCATGGAAAGCTCCAGCATTTCCACAGGATAACCTGTCTTGGCGGCGACCACGCTCAGCATGGCGTCCTGTACCTGGCTGCTGGATAGAGTCTCAGTTGAGACAGCCGGTGCAGCAGACTCTGGTGCCAACACTGTCGCACTGGCTGTAGTAAGAGTGTCTGTTGTGAGAGAGTCTATAGTGAGAGCGGCTGGCGGCAGTTGCTTGGAGAAGAGGGCGACGATTTCGCCCAGGGTGCGGCACTCGGAAAGATCCTCAGGGCTCTGCTCGGGCAGGCTTGGCAGTTCATCCTGAACTGCGCCCAATATCTCCACCCGCTTGATGGAATCGATGCCCAGATCTGCCTCCATGTCCATGGAGAGCTCCAGCATCTCCACAGGATAACCTGTCTTGGCGGCGACCACGCTCAGCATGGCGTCCTGTACCTGGCTGCCGGATAGCGTTTCTGGTGAGACAGCCGGTGCTGCCGACTCTGTCGCAGTGGCTGTCGCCGAGTCAGAAATGAGAGCGTCAGTAGAAAGAGAGTCTGTCGGCAGTTGCTTGGAAAAGAGGGCGACGATTTCGCCCAGGGTGCGACATTCGGCCAAGTCCTCAGGGCTCAGCTCGGGCAGCTGTGGCAGCGCATCCTGAACTGCACCCAATATTTCCACCCGCTTGATGGAGTCGATGCCCAGATCCGCCTCCATGTCCATGGTCAGTTCCAGCATATCCACCGGGTAACCCGTCTTGTCGGCGACCACAGACATCATGGTATGTTGTACCTGCTCTTGGCCAAGAACGTTCTGGTTTGGCGTGTTTACTGTTTGCGCCGTGGTAACGCTAGGCTGTGAGACAAGCTGACTCTGGTGGCTACTCTGGCTACTCTGGCTACTCTGGTCCAGGGATAGGGAGAAGAGTTCGACGATTTCCCCCAGGGTGCGGCATTCGGCCAGATCTTCCGGGCTCAGCTCGGGCAAGCCGGGCAGGGCGTCCTGCACTGTGCCGAGGATCTCCACCCGTTTGATGGAATCTATGCCGAGATCCGCCTCCATGTCCATGGAGAGCTCCAGCATCTCCACAGGGTAGCCCGTCTTGTCTGCGACAACGCTTAGCATGGCTTCCTGCACCTGCTGTTGAGAGACTGCCTGTGCCGATACTTTCGCTGAGGCTGAGGCTGAGGCAGAGGCAGAGGCAGAGGCCGCTGCTGTTGTGGGGACAGGCACAGGGGCCCTTTGTATAGGTTCGGCTTGCACAGGCGTTGCCGGCACGGCTTGCATGGAGGCAACTCGAGCGGGCGCCGCTGGCATGGCAGCAGACGGCATGCTTTCTGTCTGTACAGCCGCTGTTGCTACGGTCGCTGCCGGCACAGGCGCGGCGCCCAGCATGGCGAGGGCCGCCTGACTGCTGCCGGCCTGCAGTTGCATAAACTGGGCATGGCTTTGCAGCGTCTGAGCCTGATGCTGGTGGAACAGCTCCATGGAGCGTTGCAGGCTCTCGGGAATGGCGATTCCCTGGCTGGCCATCTTGGCCTGCTCTGTCATCAGGGCGCTGAAGGTCTCACCGTACTGCTGCGGTATGGCGAGGAACTGCTGATGCAGCTCGGCCGCCTGGGCCTGGGCCGCGAAGAAGGCATTGAGCGCCTCTGCGCCGATCTCTTGTGGCTTGGCTGTCGTCGTTGCGGCCATTTGAGCCCCTGTGTTGCTCTCCATGGCATCTGTCATCTTGCTCGCTGATTTTTCCATTTCCACTGCCTTATCTGTCATTCTGTCCACGAGCACTTCTTTCTCGACGATTTTTTCCACGACTTTTTCCACTATCCTGTCAACCTGCTCTACTCGCGCCGTGATTTCCCCCGTCGCCAGCGACTCGGCCATCTTGGCCCGGGTGGCGGCGCTGATGTGGTTGCTGGCGCTGAGCCTGATGTTCATGGCCGACGGCGCATCGGGTCTGCGTGCTTCCGCCTGATAAGGGTCCAACTCGCTCAGGCCGACACCTGCTACCGCCAGTTGCACCGCGGCCTGACGCAGCTGTTGATCGCTGTCGCCCCTGGGGTTGGGGTTCATGCTGACGATGCACAGCTCGGACAAGTGCTCGCCAAGGGTGTTCTCTACCAGTTTCTGCAGAATATTTTTCGGGCCGAACTCCACAAACACCCGGGCGCCGGCGTCATACATGGCGCGCAGCTGCTCGCTGAAACGCACCGATTGCAGCATGTGCTGCTTGAATTCTGCCTTGATGGTCTCTGGCTCGCTCGGGTACAGGGCCCCGGTGGCGTTGGCATAGAGGGCGACAGTCGGCGCCTTGAACTCGACCTCGTCTATGGCCTTGGCAAAAGGCTGCTGGGCATGGGCCACCAACGGCGTATGGAAGGCGCCGGAGACGGGCAGGGCAATGGCCTTGAAACCCAGCTCGCCCAGGGCCTTGGCGGCGGCCTGGGTCTGCTCCGTGGGGCCGGCGATCACCAACTGAGTGGGGGCGTTATAGTTGGCTATCTTGACGCCAGCTAAGCCTTTGAGGCAGGCATTCACTGCGGCAAGGTCACCGGCTTGTTTGGTGATCACCGCATACATAGTGCCGGGATCGCTCGAGCCTCCAGCTTCAGCATCCGGCGCCATGGCATGGCCCCGGGCGAAGGCGAGGCGGTAATAATCTTCATGGGAGATCACGCCGGCGGCGCACAGGGCCGACAATTCACCGAAGCTGTGACCCGCCACCATGTCCGGGGCAAATCCCGCCGCCGTCAGCAGGGCATATTGGCCCATGGAGAGGGCGCCTATGGCGCTCTGGGCATTTTGGGTGTGGGTCAGCCCGGCTTCCTGGGCCTTGATGGCATCGGTATCGAAGACGGGTATGGGATAGAGCACGCTCGACAGCTGCGCCTCGCCCCTAGCGGCAAAGACGGCGTCGCTGGCGATGATTTGGCGGCGCATCTCGGGGAAGTGGCAGGCGAGTTCAATCCCCATGTTGAGGTATTGGGCGCCCTGGCCTGCGAATAGCGCCGCGACCTTGTGGGGTGCTTGCCCGCCCAGCAATGCCGAGGCGCGGAAACTCATGCCGGACGGCAGCTGCCAGCTGGCGTCGTTATTATCGCCAAGCTGCCGTATGGCTTGCTCCAATTGTGCCTGCAGCTGCGCCATATCGACCGCCACCAGGCCAAGACGGGCATGCTCCGGCGGCAACGGTCGCAGCGGGTATTGGCCGGCTAAGCGGCTCAGCTGCTCTGCGGCCTGTGCTTGTGTTTGTGACTGTGACTGTGACTGTGTTGGTGCTTGTGTCAGTGCCAGAGCCGCCTTCAGCTCACCGAGCAGCGCCGTCTGGTCTGCGGCGGCAAACAGCAGGCTCTGGGGCACCCGGCGCCGGCGGTATCTGTCGCCCGCTTGATGCTCTGGGGCATATTCTTCCAGCACCAGGTGGAAGTTGGTGCCGCCGAAACCGAAGGAGCTGATCCCGGCGCGGCGCGGCGTGCCATCGACACGTGGCAGCCAGGGGCGGGTCTGGGTGTTGAGGAAGAAGGGCGAGTCTTCTATCTCCAGCTTGGGATTGGGCCTGGTCACGTTGATGGTGGGCGGCAGCACCTTGTGATGCAGTGCCAGCGCCGCCTTGATCACCCCGGCGGTACCGGCGGTGGACTTGGTGTGGCCCACCTGGGATTTGACCGAGCCCAGGGCGATATGTTGTTTGCCGGCGTTGTCTTTGGCGAAGACGGATTTCAGGCCGTTGAATTCGGCCACATCGCCAGCTGCCGTGCCCGTGCCATGGGCCTCAATCAATCCCAATGTGTGGGGCGCAAAGCCGGCGTCGTCGTAGGCGCGCTCCAGCGCCTTGGCCTGGCCTTCGGGCCGCGGCGCGTAGATGCTCTTGAACTTGCCGTCCGACGAGGCGCCGACACCTTTGATGACCGCATAGATGCGATCCCCATCGCGCTCGGCATCCTCCAAGCGCTTGAGCGCTACCATGCCTATGCCTTCGCCTATCATCATGCCCTTGGAGCCGATATCGAAGGGTTGAATGGTCTCATTGGTGGTGAAGGCCGGGGTCTTGGAGAAGCTCATGTACATGTAGGGCGAGTTGTCCGTGCAGACCCCGCCGGTGATCATCATGTCGCTGCGCCCCTCTGTGAGTTCGGTCAGCGCCATGCGCATGGCGGCGAGCGATCCCGCGCAGGCGGCGTCGACCACGCAGTTCATGCCGCCGAGATCGAAGCGGTTGGCTATGCGTCCGGCGATGACGTTGCCGAGGGATCCCGGGAAGGAATTCTCCTCCCAATGTATGTATTGATCCTGGAATTTCTGGCACAGCATCTCGCTGTCTGCATCCGAGATGCCACTGCTCTTGAAGACCTTCTTCAGCACAGGATATTGCAGCCGGGCATTGAGGCTGTGGCCTATCTTCTGGCCGCCGCCGACACCGAGGGTGATGCCTATGCGGTCCCTGTCGTAATCCTCCGGCAGATTGGCATCGGCCAGCACTTCCTTGGCGACCACCAGGGACAGCAGCTGCGAGGTGTCTGTCAGTTCGAGTATGTTGGGCGGCAGGCCAAACTCCATGGGGTTGAAGTCGACCTCGGGCATGAAGCCGCCGCGCTTGCAGTAGCTCTTGTCCGGGGTGCGCTTGTCGGCATCGAAGTAATCGCTCACCTGCCAGTGGCTGTCGGGCACTTCTGTGATGGCATCTATCTTGTCGCAGATGAGATCCCAGAACTGCTCCAGGTAACGGGCGTTGGCGAAGATGCTGGCCATGCCGACGATGGCAATGGGCATATCCTTGAGGCGCTTGTTGAGGCGCTTGTCAGTTTTGGCTGCTTTATCTGTCGGGGCTTGGCTCATAGTGAGTCTCCGTGGGCCTGGCGCGATGGGCCGACCTCTTGGCTGTTGGGGGCGTCTGCAGTCCTGCTGTCCCGGGAAGGCTTCTCTTGTGTGCGAGAGTCCTGGGGACGGGCACCGGGAAAACGCGCCAGAAAAGTGTGATAATTGCGCACCAGTAACTTGCGCAGATGAAAGGGGCCATGCTTGAGCACATAGGCCATGTATCTGTTGGAGGCCTGGGTGTTGTCATCCTGGTAGATGTCCACATAGACCCACTGGCTGATGGGGTCGAAACCTATCAGCACAGAACTTGCGTCCGTGGCATCCACTTGCGGCGGTATGGCCAGGGATTCGACCTGCACCACAGTACTGGCGTCCTGGGTCGGCAGCGCCAGCGTCTTGGCCAGGGTCTCGCTGTTGAGGGTATAGGTGGCCATCTCACTGTCCTGGACCACGGGCAGCAGGTTGAAATGTTTCTCCGGCGGCTCGGCTTCGGCCAGCTCATTGAGTTTCGACATGCCATGGCGTTTCAGGCAACGGGCGAGGCCGGAACGGGACACATGGGGATTGATGAAGGTCTGGGTGACCTGCAGCAGCTGATCCAGTGTCATCTGCAACTGCTGCCTCAGGCCCACCACCACATACTCTTCCAGCTGCGTCAGGGTGGTATTGAGATGGTGCGGGGTATTGGGGCAGTTCACCACAGAGTCGCGCTTGCGCCACTTGCGTACCGTCGCCTCGCTGATGTTGAGCACCTTGGCCAGCTGGCTGACACTCAAGTCGGATGTTTGAATGAAGCTGCGCATCTCGGGCGTGGTGGTGGCGTTCTTATGGGTCGGCGCCGGGGAGCCACCGGCCTGGGGATAAGTGGGCATAGCTATGGTTGAGGTTCCTTGTCGGCACGGCAACAATCTACTGGGACTCAATCTGTTGGGGCTCAATCTGTTGGGACTGAGTGATTGGTCTGCAGCCTCGACGCATTCAAGCCTATTTACTGGCGAATGGCCGATATTATTAGTTATGGACAGGCAGCTTACCCGACCTTGTGGGACGATACAATCACCTGGGACTTTGGCGCCGGATTTATCTGCTCGACTGCGACTAGGACTGAGGGTTTTGCTGCAAGAGGGCGATAGAATTTTTTATCTATTGAAAGAGCCTGTGTTATGAGATCATTTCAGCGAGTTACCTTTTACCTATAGGTTCTGCCTGTGCATGATCCAATGTTAATTCACTTAGATTTCATTCCCTTGAGGCCGTTAGCCGGGGCGGAGCGCGCCGGGCTGATGGCGCTCCTGTCCGACGATGAGCTCGGCAAGGTGGGCCGTTTTGCCTCCCAGGCACTGCAGGACAAGGCCTTGTTGAGCCGGGCATGTTTGCGTTTGCTGTTGTCGCAATATGGGGCGTTGGCGCCCCATCAATGGCATTTCGACTACGGTAAGTATGGTAAGCCTGGGCTCAGTTCGGTCCAGCGGCAAGCAACCGGGCTCGAGTTTAACCTGAGTCATAGTGGCGAATGGCTCATGGTCGGTGTGCTGCAGACACATGGCATGCGAGTGCAGTTGGGGGTCGATATCGAACATGAACGAGTCCGCACCGATATTCACCCTATACTGAGGCACTATTTTTCGGCTGTGGAATCGACGGCGCTGCTGGCCTTGCCGGCCGATGAACAAAGGGGGCGTTTCTTCGATCTCTGGGCCTTGAAGGAGTCCTATATCAAGGCCAAGGGAATGGGGCTGGCCTTGGCCTTGGACAGCTTCAGCATGGATTTGTCGCGCCCTGGGCTGGGGAAATTGACCTTAAATACGGACATTCCTGGGCAGTCCGATACCGGCTTGCCGCTCTTGAGTCGCATAGGGCTGGAGGCGCAGGAGGCGGAATTCGACTCAGGCCTATGGCAGTGCAGCCTTGGGCGCCTGAATGCCGATTATCGCTTCGCAGTGAGCTTGGGGGGGATGGCGTCCGAGGTCAAACTTAGCGCCAGGCAGTGGGGAGCCGAGTTGTTTGCCACTCTCGCGCAGCAGCCTGGTTAGGCTCTTATCACGGATAGCATAAATAGAGTCCGCGTTGCCGCGGACTCTTTCATGTGTATTCCTGCCAACTATTGGCGTGCCAGCCTATGACTCTCGGGCGGGTGCTCGAAGTCGGTGCGATAGGGGTTGATGTCCAGGCCACCACGACGGGTATAGCGGGCATAGACGGTCAACTTGCTGCAATGGCAGTATCGCTTCAAGTCGACGAAGATACGCTCGACACACTGCTCGTGAAACTCATTATGCTGACGGAAAGAAATGAGGTAGCGCAGCAGTTTTTCCCTGTCTATCTTGGGCCCCTGATAACGTATCATCACACTGCCCCAGTCGGGCTGTGAGGTGATGAGGCAATTGGATTTCAACAGGTTGGAATTCAGAGTTTCGGCGACGATTTGCTTCTCATCCGTACTGTCCGCCAGGTAGTCAGGATTAAAGCTATAGTCATCGATTTCTATGTCCAGCTCGTCGATGCAGGTGCCTGGCAGCTCAGCGATCCGCTGGTTGTTGAAATGTCTGGGTTCGATGATTTTGACCCCAACCTCCCCTTGGGCACACTGGCTCAGATCGCGGATCAGCGTCTGCTGCACCCGCTCCACACTGTCGAAGCGTGTCTGGTTAAAGCTGTTGAGATAGAGCTTGAAAGACTTGGATTCGATGAGATTCTGACTGGCATAACTGAGTTGTATCTCGGCTATGGCGACCATAGGTTTCCCCTTGGCATTGAGCCAGGATAATTCATAACCCGTCCAGAAGTCGACGCCATGAAAGGGCAGCTCGGCTGTGAGTGCTATCGCATCACGGTTGAGTTTGCGGGGAACCCCTTGCAACAGCGCAGCATCATACTCGGCCTTATACTCGCTAGTCTTACCTAGGGTCAGTCCAGCCAGCTCTGACGCATCACTATAGGGATCGTGATTCTTTGTCATCAATACGGTTTCCATGTCAAAATAGACCCTCATTATACTTCAATTTGGATGTCGCTTCAGTGTCTTGTCTGCCAGCGTTAGATGATTTTTTGCAAAACTACCTTCAGGCGTATCGTGAGCGACTGGACGAATACCCACGTTACTATCCTCTGGGGGAGGCGTCTGTCTGTATTCGGGGGGATTTCGAGCCCGAAGCCAATGTCGCCGTATTCTGGACTCCCGTCAGGCGTGAAGTGCCGGGGCGCTTTGATAATGTAGCCGGCGCTCTTGGGCTGACATTGTGGCCGGATATCAATGATTTTTATGGTCATTTCTTCGCTGCGTCACTGTTGTTCGACTCTCCCTGGGGCGAAGGCGAGTTGTTGCAGCCGTGGAATGACAAGGACTTTGACTACTTGCAGCAAAATATCATAGGCCACCTCATGATGAAGCAGAAACTCAAGCAGGCGCCGACCTGGTTCGTCGGCGTGCTGAATGAGGGAGATAAGATGCTGACGGTGGACAATGCCGATGGCAGCGTATGGCTGGAGATCCCGGGTGAGGCGCCCTCCGAGCGCTTGGCGCCAAGCTTGGAGGCCTTTATCGGGCAATTGTCTGCCAGGGTGGCGCCGCCGAGCCTGCATCAGGAGCCGGAGATGCCGGCCTTGGCGCATCCTGGTATAGGCCAGCGGTTGCAAGCCATGTGGCAGCATCTGTTCGGCAAGCGTGGCTAAGGGGTTGCTGCATAGCCTGATTCTTAGTCAGAGCTGTCGCTATTCATCTCTATGTTTTCTCGTCAGCTATGACTATTGATGATCCCAGGAAAGGTTGGAAACAATACGACATGGCTCACAGCGGAAATGGAACATGTCCAACAAGGGCTCGTCCAGTTTCCAGTCTGGGCTGCCACAACGTGGGCAGGGACGATGGAGTTCCGCGGCCAGGCTTTCTCCTCCCACCCGATACAGATAATAATAAGTCGGGATCTGGGTCAGGTATTCGATACGCCCCCGTATATCCCAGCCGCGGCGAAACAAGTCGCTGTCGCTGCTGCATAGTTCATCCAGTGCGGCAAATTCGGCTTTGGTCGCCGCCGCCATCTGCAACTCATCACAGGCCTGCCATTCACTCTGCCAGCGGATCACCCGCTTGTGATCGCCGTTGAAGGTCGCGGGGATCCTATATAAGGGAATAGGTAACAAGTTATCGCCACTGCGCAGCGGTGAGCACATGTGTACATAGCTGGTATACAGCAGCTGCCAGCTCGGAGTGTCCAGGTTGCTGGCTTCGGAATTAATATCCTGGCCTATGAACTTCTCCCTTGGAGCCAACAGTTTGGCCTCTGTCAAGGCGCCTAGGGCACGTTTCACCCATGGGCTGTTATGGCGATTGGCGAGGCTGGTCTTCTCCGGTGTGAGCAGGCGCACCCGGAACTCGCCATCGTTGAATGCCACTGCAAATTCACGTCCCAGCACCTGACCGTTAGCGCGCAATGCTTCCAGCAGGTTGTTGATGGCCTTCTCGGCGGCGCTGATGGTGGTATCGGCAAAACACTCAAATCTCAATTCGGTCACAAACATCAGGCTGTTTTCTCCTGGGATTCGAGTCGTGTCAGGCGTTCATCCAGCTGCTGATATGCGGCTTTCAGCTGTTTAAGCTCCTGAGTGAGCCGCGCGACTGCTTGCTCCGGCGATGGGTCGGCAATCACAACTTCAGCCTCAACCTCAACCTGTCCTACCAGCCTAGCTTGCTCAGCCTTGGGCATGGCCTTAAATTGCTGCAAGCCTTTGATTAATATTGGCAGGGGAATGTTATTGCTCAGTTGCGACTTCAATAGCGCGACCGAGGGAAGCTTACCTCTGTCGGCCAGTGCCTTTGCCGCTGCCAATACTTGGTCTATCTGGCTCATGTTTGGTTAAATTCCTTAAGTTGGGTGGCTAGGGACGAATATTGAAGCCAGTGAAATCAATCTATTTCTTTAAATAACAATCAGTTAGTCTTGTTGGCCGGTATTTTGCTTCTGTTGGCTGCAAATGAAGTCAAACACATAGAGTGTCTTAGGAGAAATTAACATGAAATCAAAATGGATTGCCATTGCGTTTGTTGGGGCAGCAAGCTTAGGTCTTAGCGGTTGTGTGGTCAATGTCGGTGATGAAGCCAGTGACAGACTCGACGGCAGCCATTGGGCAAAAGTGCAGGACGATAACAGGGAAAAGCTCACCCGGTTGAACTTAGGTATGGATAGAGAGCAGGTGTTGGCGCTGATGGGTACGGCAGATTTCAGCGAGGCCTATCTGCAAGATGGCAAAGAGATGCAGGTACTCTTTTACCGAACCCAGAGAAACCACGGCGATGGCAGGACCACCAAGGATGAATGTACCCCCATCATCCTGAGCAACCATAGCTTGGTTGGCTGGGGAGAGGCCGCTTACGCTAAGCTCTAGATGCGGCCTCGGCACAGCGTCTATTTCCTTAATAAGGTGTCCAAGTGGTCGATCGCGTCAGACCACTCGGCATCTTCCTCTAACGCCTCATTCAGGAATGCTCTTTGGGATGGGGTCCAAAAACTCGCTTGAGCCAGAAGTTCGTTATCCGAGAGTGAGTGCCCGGCAATAAACTGCTCTATGGCTTCACGCTTGCTGTCTAGTCCAAGTTGTTCAAATAAATGCGATATATCTACTGGTGTGGTATCCATAACAGAGTTCCTTCGTTGCTCAGAGCGATAGATCCAGAGTAAGACACTCAGGCCAAAATGCAATATCTGATTAATCTTTGCACTTTCACTTAAGCTTGATACATTGGTAATTGCTTCGCTAATCTGTGATCCGGATCAAGGAATAATGCCTATGGAACAACAAACCTTGGAAAGTTGCCGTGCCGTTTACCTGACGGCGGAAGACTTACGCATAGCCGCATCCATTATTTACACTGCCTATCATGATGATCCGTTATTCATGGATGCCTTATTCAAAGGTGACAGGGTTGCCTATGAGCAGAAACTGCGTGCAGCCATCAGGGAAGAACTGAATGAACTTTGGAAGCAGGAACAAGCGCTTATAGGTTGGTTCGATGGTGAGCGTTTGATCGGTGTGGCATGCATCATCACTCAGCAAGTGCCCTTGGGGGATGCTAGATACTGGCATTGGCGGTTAAAAATGTTAATGGGGACTGGGTGGCAATCGACCCAGGCTTTGATGAAGAAAGAGTCCAGTATTCTCGAGCACTTGCCCAGCAAGGATTGCGGTATCTTGCAATTTATCGCCTTGGCACCCAATGAACAGGGGAAAGGCCATGGCAGTCACCTGGTTCAGGCCGTCCTGAGTTGGTGTGATGAACAACTCGCGTTGGATGGGGTAGGGGTATTCGTCAACAATGCGAAGCAGTTAGCGTTGTTCAGCAAGAATGGTTTCACACGCTTAACCTCCCTGACGATTGGCAAGGTAGAGGGCGAGCTGCTTTTCTATCGTGGACATGAAGATGGCTAGCGATTTTCGGGCCTTCTATGCCTGGTATTTATCACAGCACCAACATCCTCTCTGCCGAGGCCTGCATTATCTTGGCAGTGTCTTGGTGGTGTTGATCTTGTTGTACAGCTTATGGTTTCAGGCTTGGTGGCAACTAGTCTATCTGCCTCTGGCAGGTTATGGCTTTGCCTGGATAGGGCATCTGCTATTTGAAAAAAATCGACCGGCGACTTTCAAACACCCCTTCTACAGTTTCGTGGCCGACTGGCTCATGTTATGGCAGATGCTGACGGGTAAGCCATTGGGGGCGAAGAACTAGCATTCGCTGCTGTCTGCTTGCCGTGTGCGACATGTCTCACAAAGCTGTGAGACATAATGTCCTTCTCTTGGGTGTTTCCCCTGTAGTTAATATTATAGTCATTTATAAACAAACGTTTACGCCCAACGTCTCGATCTTGGCCTATGGGCACCGGAGTGAGTGTTCTAATTTTGACCTGTGAATGTTGCTGCCTAAGCTAAACTTCTCATGTCGCCTGTTTTTGCCGTATGACGAAAACAATCGACCTGAGGAATGGGTCGTGTGGGTGACTGCAGGAATTCTGTCATCGAGTCAGGGTAGACTCACGAAACACCTGGATGTGTTTCGAAACGATATCAGAATATGCCACGGAGTTGGCTCTCGCCCGGCAATAGGAAAGGCCGGAGCGGTATAGGCTTAATGGTGAACAGCTTATACATGAACCTTGAGGATTAAGGTTCGCAGGATGCACAGGATGAGGCCTATGGATAGGTCGGCTCGGCGAAATGGAGATGCCGGTCAAAGGATTGAGTACTGAGTACAGGGAACTAATAGGGATATCAGGGATAGAGGCAAGCAGTCTGACGCAGGGATGGTGCAGGGAGCACTGTGATAGCAGGATGGCTTACTGGAGATAAATTGGGCGCACCTACAAGGTTGCGCCCTTTTATTTTGTCTCATGTTGGTGTGGATGGGGTGCTTGCGGCCGACGTGAAATGGTGAACAGCCTGAGTGTATGTGCGAGATGGCTTACAAGAGCGTAAGACAATCTGTCTCAATTGCGGGCGAACTCTCCGTCATAGATGAATAATCTGTTATTTTTCATTGTATTGAGAATGCTTGCCGATGCTTGGGATTTAGGTTGGAGTTCGGGTGGTTATCTTTGCACCACCAGGTTGGCAGATTTCTAACTAAGATATAGACAGTTCTTAGGGAGATTGAAACCCGTTTGTATTGTCATCAGGATGATGAAATGCAGACCGGAAGGTCTCTCGAGAGCGACAAAGCCACAGGATGGGCATTGTCTATCGACCAGGACGGTCAGCTTTCAGGATGAACTGCTACTGCCTTGGATGGCGGGATACAGGATGTAGTTAAAGGGATTTTCATGGATGGACTCAGGACATGCTTATGGATAAGCAGGCTCGTACAAAGGATTGTCGGGCAACAAGGAAGTGTACTTTAAGTACAGGGAGCTATCAGGGAACGACAAGGATGATGCAGGACGCAATCGAGACGCAGGGATGGTGCAGGGAGCATTGTAATAGCGGGAAAGCTTAACAGAGAACCAGAAGGGCGCGGCAGTTAACTGTCGCGCCCTTTCTTTTTAGCTGGAGTCGAGATGAAGCTTAATGACACTTTCCCGAGTTGCAGTTACGACGAGAGCCACAGCTGCCGCCGATAGAGCCTCTGGCCTGGGGCGCATCCAGCCACTCGGGCTCGGGGAAAATGGGCCACTCAATTCTTTGGATTTTTCTCCCTTGCATCCACAGATGGGCTTGAAATTGATTCATTCCATCCGTGCTGAATTCAAAAAGGTACTTGGCTTTCCAGCATAACCCTGTACTGCCACCGACACTCGGCCGGGCCGATTCCATGGCGATGGCCAGCAACTGGACGTTTTGTTTGACGCACTCTTTCTCAACAAACAGACGGCTGAGCTCCGCCATCTGACGAAGTTGCCAGAAAAACGCCGCCAGCACCACCAGGGCCAAGATCAATAACAGGTCTGTCATCATGCAGTCGTTGCCTTAAATAAGCCACCTATGGCGTTTGAAAGTTGGCTACTACGCTCTGGGTTGCGAATATCGGTCAACAGCTGCGTACGTAATCCCGGAATGGCCACAATATCAGCAAATATCTGATTAAAAAAGCCTTGAGGCTGCAATGCCAGCGCTTCCAGGTAATTTAAGCGGCAAGCATTATCCTCCAGCGCTGTCCAATTGCGGGCGGCGATGGCGATCAGGGCATCGGCATCGAGCCTGGCTTGCTCTACCAGACTCGTGATGGCGACTCTGGCCAGCTCTGGCCTGGATGCCAGTGCCCTGAGGTAATAGAGTTTATTTTGGGGCGGAGCCAGTTCGAAGCCTGCTGCTATCTTTTGTGCCAGTGACGCATCCAACTCGAGATGTTCCAGGCACTGACATAGGGCAATCTGCACTTCCGGCGCGGCCAGCTTCAAGCCGGTCATTATGTGACCCGAGTGGTCGGGTTCATCTCGTCGAACGCAGACATCGGCGAGCCCCTGTAGCCCCAGGTGTTGCCAGTCACTGGCCGGTACCTGTCCGGATAAATACTGAACGGCAAATTCATATTGTGGCGAGGCTTGCTGGCCCAGCTGTTTGCGTACCAAGGCATTAAACAGTGCCAGTTTCTCCTGGCTTGGGGTGAAGTTGAAGGGGTTGGCCGCCAGACGTTCTTGTTGCTCCTGGCTGAGCTGTTGGGTGAGATCTTGCCCCAATGCTTCCAGAACCATACGTATGAATTGGCTGCGTGGTGCCGGGGCCAACAGTCCCTGCTCATCCAAAGGTAACTTCAGGAACCAGATATAAGGGGTCTGAGTCTGCCGCCAGAAAACCAATGCCAGTTGCGCATGGCCCTGGATAGGATAAGGATAGGGGGTCGCGAGTGACTCTATCTGATGAAAGGCAACTAAATCGATGGGTTGGACTCTGCGGCCCATATCATAGACCTGAAATTGAGTGTTTGCCGTGGTTAAAAATTGGCTGAGGGTGATTACTTCTGTCATTTACTGGCCGTCTTGCTGAGAATTGAGCTGGAAACTTGTCCGTGGAATACCGGCATTATAGGGATAACTGAACACAGATGGTATTATTGCCGGTCAATAACTAGGTGGGCCCGTACAGTGTCGGGCCGAGTGTCCCATGGCGGCATACTGTCAGTCATTGGGCGTGTGGATGAGATAGGTTGGATAGTTAATGCATTATGCTCAAACCCTGGCTCTGCTTGGGGATATTGAAGCTGAGCTCAAGGCTCTTGAATTCTGGTCCGAGGTTAGGCCATCCGCGGCCGCAATGGCCAGCACTGCACCTTTCTGTTGCGATCTCATGCCAATGGAGCATTGGTTGCAATTTATTTTTTTGCCGCGGATGCATCGGCTGATTGAGATGGAGCAGCCACTGCCCACTAAAATAGCGATCGCGCCCATGGGCAAACATGTCTGGGCCGGATTGGCCAGCCATAAGGCCCTGATTGGCATTCTCAACGATTTGGATGTGCTGTTAAATGAACCCAGTTGACCCCATATTGGCGTGCGAGCCGCCGGAAGTTGCACCGGAAATTGAAATATTATTCGAAGATGAATACCTGGTCGCCATCCATAAACCGGCAGGCCTCTTGGTACATCGCAGTTATCTGGCACGCAAAGAGCGGTTCTTCGCCATGCAGCTCACCCGGGATAAGGTGGGATGCCATGTGTTTCCCGTGCATCGTTTGGACCGGCCGACTTCCGGTGTCTTGTTGTTTGCCAAGAGCAGTGAGGTGGCCAGGCTGTTGTGCGAACAATTCGCGGCTCACGCGGTTGAGAAGCAATATTTGGCGTTGGTACGCGGCAACATGCATGCAGCCGGCACCTTGGATTATGCCCTCAGAGAAGAGCTGGATGAACTGGGTGATAAGGATGTCGATCCTAACAAAGAGGCACAAATGGCCGTGACCAGCTATGAGCCTTTATTGAACAGTGAGATTCCGTTCAGTTCCGGGCGTTACCCGACCAGTCGTTTCGGGTTAGTGCAACTGAGCCCACATACGGGGCGTAAACATCAGTTACGCCGCCACATGGCGCATCTGCGTCATCCCATATTGGGCGATACTACCCATGGTGATGGAAAGCAGAATCGATTTTTCCGCGAACACTTTGCCGTTAATCGCCTGTGGCTTATCGCCAAGAAATTAAGCTTTCTTCACCCTGTGACACAAATACCCTTGTGCATAGAGACTGAGTTGGAACCCGAGTGGTTGACCGTGTTTGCCGGATTGGGGTGGGAGCAGGCTCCGGAGGCGATGAGCCAAGGCCCGCACCTGCTCAAGGGGGCTTAATCTTTGCGGCAGGATTCTTGTACCAGTGCCTGTAAGCGAATAAAGCCCTGGACCTCTTGAGGCAGGGGATTATTGCCTTGCTGAAACGCGTGGAAATAGCCGTTGCGCCGGATATGAACCGCTTTGTGTTGTTGTTTCAGATGTCTTCGTCTGTTGGCCTGGCACACAGCTCTGAGTCCTTGACTTGTGGCACTGCCAACCACTGGCGTATGGTTAAGTTGGAAGTAATAGAAACTCGGGAGAGAGTATAACATGAAACGTGTAAATCTGGTGTTTGGTACTGTCTATGGCAGCGCTCAGTTTGTGGCCGAAACCTTGGAGCAGGAACTCGGGTCATTGGGCTATCAGGCACGGCTGTGGCAACCCGACGAGCTGGACGGGTTTGTGCCACCTCAGGATGAGTATCTGATCCTCGTGTGTTCGACCACGGGACAGGGCGATCTGCCGGACGACATCCTGCCTTGGTTTCATGGGCTTAGCTCGGCAGCACCTTATTTGCCCGAACTCAAGTACAGTGTGATCGCCCTTGGGGATTCGAGTTATGAAACTTTTTGTGGGGCGGGTAAACAGTTGGATTCACTCTTCGCCGAGCTCGGAGCGACGCGTTTGTCGGAGCGGCTAGAAATCGATGCCTGTGAAACCATGGAGCCTGAATTGGCGGCTAAAGCCTGGCTGTTGCATTGGCATAGGTCGGTCGAGGCCGAACTCGCGGCTTAGCAGGGTTTAAACCCGAAGGGGAACAGCTTCTGAGGGAACAAGCTTTGCGTGATTAAGTGTTATTTTCATCAAAAATCACACTTAAATTGCGATTTCACTCAAATTTTCGAATTTTCCCCTCGGTTTTTCGAATGTTTTTCTCTGTTTTGAAAATTTATTACTCAATTGCGCTCCGGCTAGTGTTCATTTGCCCTTGTTATGGCACACTCGAAGCAAGCCCATTTTTCGAGGAAAGCCAGTGTCAGTGACTCAGCCCAATGCCAACAGCTCTGTCGAGCGTAAAATATTAATCACAGATTGTGCCGATGCCCACGGGTTGATAGCCAAGATTACCGGTGTCTGCTTTGCACATGAGCTTAACATAGTTAAAAACAGTGAATTCGTCGATAACGCCCAGGGGCGCTTCTTCATGCGCACCGAATTGGAGGGAAGCTTCGATGACGCATCACTGCTGAACGATCTAAGCTCTGTGCTGCCGGAACAGAACCACATGCAATTGGTTGGCGCCGAGCGTAAGAGGGTCGTAGTGCTGGTGACCAAAGAGGCGCACTGTCTGGGCGATCTCTTGATGAAGTCTTATTATGGTGGCCTGGATGTCGACATCGCCGCTGTGGTAGGCAATTATCCCAATCTGGCTGAACTTGCCGCTAAGTTTGCCATCCCGTTTCATTTTGTCAGCCATGAAGGTTTGGACAGATTGTCCCACGAACAGGCGTTGCTCGAAGTCATCAAACCCTACGAGGCCGATTATCTGGTGCTGGCGAAATACATGCGGGTACTGACCCCCGACTTCGTGGCTCAATACCCGAATCGTATCATCAATATTCACCATTCTTTCCTGCCTGCCTTCATCGGCGCCGGCCCTTACCGGCAAGCCTGGGAACGTGGAGTTAAAATCATCGGGGCGACGGCGCATTTCGTGAATAACTGTCTGGATGAGGGACCTATCATCAAGCAAGATGTGATCCCAGTAGATCATAACTACAGCGCGCAGGAAATGGCGCGCGCCGGTCGGGATGTAGAGAAGAGCGTCTTGAGCAAGGCATTGCAACTGGTGCTGAACGACCAGGTGATAGTCTATGGCAACAGGACGATAGTCTTTTAAGGGCCGAGTCGCTGCATATATGACAAGGGCCTGACTGGCAGGTCCTTGAACTTAAAAATAACTTTTCTGTAGGAATAGCTGTTGGCTTAAAAATAGACTCTGAACATTTCTTCCTCAGGGATATTCATGGCGATATCCTGAATTGTGACTCGACCCTTGATATAACGCTCAATCTTGGCCGCGGTTCTGTTGGCGCCATGGCTGAGGGCAAATTGATGGAAACTTTGGTCATTACAAACCAGTCTTGGGAACACGCGTTGTTCATTGATACGGTAATCCCGCATGGTATTGGCATAGGTGAAAATATTGTTGCTGGCCCCCGCCTTGCATACGGCGATTAGGGTTTTCTCTATTTGCGGATCCATGGCAGCAGAAGCTGCGAAGGAGAGGGTGGTAAGCGTGATGGCTGCAACTGTGGTTAGCGTTTTCATATTTAGCTCCTGGCAACTTAACTTTTAGCTGTGTCATAGGAAAGTAAAGGCGCTATCTGGGCTGAATGCTGTAAGCTATTTGTGTTCAAGTGTATCTGAGTGTGATAAAAACTGCAGAGTGTATCTGTCTGTAACAAAATATTGTTGCACGCCGCTTCGGGCATAAAAAATCCCGCTCAAGGCAGGATTTTATCGCGTGACGCAGTGAAGCTTAATCCACTATGCGCAGCAGTTCGTTGATGCCGACCTTACCTCGGGTCTTGGCATCGACCTTCTTGACTATGATAGCCGCGTAGAGGCTGTATTTCCCGCAGCTCGATGGCAGGTTCCCCGATACCACAACCGAACCTGCAGGTACCCGACCATAATGGATTTCGCCCGTTTCCCTGTCATAAATTCGGGTGCTCTGACCTATGTAGACCCCCATGGAGATCACGCTGCCCTCTTCGACCACAACGCCTTCGACTATCTCCGAGCGTGCCCCTATGAAGCAATTATCTTCGATGATAGTGGGACCCGCCTGCAGTGGCTCAAGCACGCCACCTATGCCGACCCCACCCGATAGATGCACATTCTTGCCTATCTGGGCACAAGAGCCGACTGTGGCCCAGGTATCGACCATGGTACCTTCATCGACATAGGCACCCAGGTTTACATATGAGGGCATCAAGACGGTATTCTTGCCTATGAACGAGCCTTTACGTACCGTGGCCGGAGGCACCACACGTATGGCTTCGGCCTTGAAGCGCGCCTCGTCGTAATCGGCAAATTTCTGCGGCACCTTGTCGAAATACCGGGTATCGCCACCTTCTATGATGCCGTTGTCGAAGATGCGAAACGACAAGAGCACGGCTTTCTTCAGCCATTGATGCACATGCCATTGGCCGTCAATCTTTTCGGCCACCCGGGCCTCGCCCTTGTCCAACATGCCGATGACAGTCTCCACATCGGCGCGCACGCCGTCCGATACCGTGGCCGGTGTAATGTCTGCACGTGCTTCGAAAGCCGCTTCAATACGCTGGCGTAAAGCCTCCATGAGTTTCTCCTGTTCAGTTAATTCGTTACGGGTTGTGACAAGGCATGAGTGAGCGCCTCCCTCAGCCTCATCTCCTGGGTGACATCCAGTTGCAATCCCTCGTTGGTCTGCAACATAAAGAAATCTTCGGCGCGCTCTCCTATGGTAGTGATCTTGGCGCCAAGCAAGGTGACGCCACAGCGATAGAAAATATCGCCCACCTTTGCCAGCAAGCCAGGACTGTCGAGGGCGATCAGTTCCATCATACTTGTACCATGACGGCTGCTCGGCAGGAAACTCACCTGAGTCGGAACATTAAAAGGTTTCATCTTACGCGAAAGTTTTCTAAAACGCGGTAATTTGGGCGAATCTGCTCCCAGCGCCTTTTCCAGTCCCTTGCGGATGCTCTGAATGCGCGACAACTGGTTTATGGGCGCCCCATCCTGCTCCAGTATGATGAAGGTATCCAAGGCATAATTATCCTTGGAGGTCATAATGTTGGCATCATGCACATTGATGTTTTTATTGTCCAACACCGCCATGACAGTGGCGAAAAGCTTAGGTCTGTCGGGGCAATAGACGAACAGTTCTGTGCCGCCGCGAGTGGTGTGCTTGGAGATCAACACCAAGGGGGCATCGTGTTTGTGTTTGAGTATCGCTTCGGCGTGCCAGGCAACCTGATTCGGTTGGTGGCGCAGGAAATAGTCCGCCTTGAATCTCTGCCAAAGGGCATCGAGATCTTTTTCCTTGATGCCGCGCCGCAGCAATTCTTTCTTGGCCTTGGCCTGATACTCGCGTACCCGGGCCCGGATATCCACAGGTTTCTCCTTACCCCTGGCCAATACCCTCTGGGTGGAGAAGTACAGATCTCTGAGCAGAGAGCCCTTCCAGCTATTCCAGGTTTTTTCATTGGTGGCACAGATATCGGCCACCGTCAGGCAGTAGAGATAACTCAGGTGCACCGCATCGCGCACCTTGCCGGCAAAATCGGCCACCACGTCGGGATCTGAGATATCCCGCCGCTGGGCTGTGACCGACATCACCAGATGATGTTCCACCAGCCAGGCGACCAGGCGGCCGTCATGATCGTTGAGTCCATGCAACTTGCAAAATGCCAGCGCATCGGCCGCGCCCAGTTTGCTGTGATCGCCGCCTCGCCCCTTGGCAATGTCGTGAAAGATAGCGGCCAGTACCAACAGGCCTTTCTTGGGCAGCTGGTTGATCAGCACAGAGCCCAAAGGAAATTCTTCCTTCTGCTCCGGCTGTGAGAATCTCTCTATGTTGAGCAGCAACCTGTGGGTATGCTCATCGACGGTATAAGCATGGAACAGATCGAACTGCATCTGGCCTTCTATATTGCGCCAGGCGGGCAAATAAGCAGATAACACGCCATGTTTATGCATCAGCGACAGCGCGGCTATGCCCCTGGGATGGCGCAAAATCTCCATGAACACTTGCCGGCAGCCGGCATGCTCCATCAGTGGCTGGGTCTGGGCCCTGCGCGCCAGGCGCAGGGATCTCAGGGTAGGGGCATAGATGCCCTTGATGTTGGAGTTCTTTGCCACCAGCAAGAATAATCTGACGATTTCCTCGGCATTGTTGAACAGCTCGTTGTTCAGTGCTTCGATGAAGATACCACGCCTCTGGTAATGGGCATCGATGGGTTGGATCACCAGCGCCTTGGTATGACCCAGGGTGGCTCGCTTGAACAGCTGCAGCAGCATCTCGTTCAGCTCCATTACCCGCCGAACCGTACGATAGTAGCGTTTCATCAGCTGCTCGACCGCCAGTTGAGTGGCGTCTTCATACCCCATCAGCTCGGCGACCTGGCGTTGCAGATCGAACAGTAAACGGTTCTCGTCACGTCCTGAGATACTATGCAGAGCAAATCTCAGCTCCCACAGGAAAGACTGACACTCGAGCAGTTCTTCCAACTCCTGGGGCTCGAGAAATTCATATTGCACCAACTCCTCGAGCCTGGCGGCATCGAAGTGACGCATCGCCACCCAGGCTATGGTTTGGATATCCCTCAACCCACCCGGGCAGGTCTTGAGATTGGGTTCCAAATCGAAGGCGCTGGCCTTGGCATGACGGGCCTGCTGCTCGTCGCGTTTGGCAATAAAGAAGTCACTCGATGGCCAGAAATCCCCCTGACGTATGCTGTCGTATAAGACATCAAACAGAGGTTCACTGCCAGCCAACAGCCTGGCTTCCAGCAAATTGGTGGCAATGGTGACATCGCCGCGGCCCTGTATCAGGGTCTCGGCAATGGTGCGCACACTGTGGCCGATTTCCAGGCTGGCATCCCAGAGGAAGGTGATGAACTGCCCCAGCGCCGCCTCGGCCTGCTTGCCTAAGTCCTCGTTTTCGACCAGGAACAAGAGATCGATATCCGAATGAGGGTGCAGCTCACCGCGGCCATAACCGCCAACGGCGATGAGCGCAATCGCCTGAGCGTCCAGGCCGAAATCCTGCCAAGCCTGCTTGAGCAGGTCATCGACAAATTGGCATCGCTGCCTGACCAGCTCACCGACTTGTTCTTTGGCTTTAAAGCGATTGAGCAACAGTAAGTTCTGTTCGACTAATGCGGCCTTGGCAGACAGAGCTGTAATCATCGAGTCCCTTGCAATTAACTTGAGTGGATGTAATTTAGTGATTGATAAAACGTGGGAAATCTTCTTCCTCGCGCAGCGTCAGGACTTCGACGCCTTTTTCTGTCACTAACAGAGTGTGTTCCCACTGGGCAGAATTTTTGCCATCCGAGGTGGTCACAGTCCAGTTATCCGACTTGTCCAGCACCGTGGTGTGACGACCCGCGTTGATCATGGGTTCTATGGTGAAACACATGCCCGGACGCAGCACCGTATTGTCATTGTTCTTATAATGCACCACCTGCGGTTCTTCGTGGAAGCCGGCACCTATGCCGTGGCCGCAATAATCTTGCACTATGGAGAATTTCTCCAGCCCTGTCTTGCTGGCCTTGATGAATTTCTCGATAGTGGTGCCTATTTCACCCAGCTTCAGACCTGGACGCACCTTGCGGATGGCCAGATACAGGCTCTCCTGGGCGATGCGGCACAGACGCTTGTCCTTGGCACTGACATCGCCTATGAGGAACATCTTGGAGGTGTCGCCATGATAACCATCCTTGATGACAGTGATATCGATATTGAGTATGTCACCCTCCTTCAGCGGAGGGTTGTCTGCTGGGATGCCGTGGCAAATGACGTTATTTACCGAGGTACAGATCGACTTGGGAAAACCATGGTAGTTGAGCGGTGCCGAAATAGCCCCTTGATCTTCGGTGTATTTAGCACAAATATCGTTGAGTTCGTTGGTGGTGATGCCGGCCTTGACATGGGGGGCGATCATTTCCAGCACCTGGGCGGCCAGCTTACCGGCGGCGCGCATTTTTTCGATTTCAACAGCTGTCTTTATGACTATACTCATGGAGTCTCTCTTCGTGTCTTGAATGGGTCAGTTTTCGGCGCAATCTGACGCAAAAATTTGTGCTTCAGGGCTATTTATGGTATAAAGCGCGCCGTTATGTTTAAGTCTTATTGGGTTTCCCTGGCGGAGTATTACTTGGTCCTGGGGTCGCAATCTGGCTGATATGGCTGCCATTATACATGGCTATTTATGTAAATACTAAATCACACACGTATCGACACATTCTTCGGGGTGCTCCCGGCTGGAAAGCCTGGGGTCGAAGGCATGGGATGCGTGGAGGTCCAACCCCCTAATATACTAAGGTAAGAGAAATGACTACAGTTTCAATGCGCGATATGCTCCAGGCCGGTGTTCACTTCGGTCACCAAACCCGTTACTGGAACCCAAAGATGAAGCCATTCATCTTCGGTGCTCGCAACGGTGTTCACATCATCAACCTCGAGCATACAGTGCCTATGTTCAATGAAGCACTGGCTTTCATCAGCAATGTTGCTTCAAAGAAAGGCAAGGTTTTGTTTGTCGGTACTAAGCGTGCCGCTGGCGAAGCGATCAAAGAAGCGGCTCTGTCATGTGATCAGTACTATGTCGATCACCGCTGGTTAGGCGGTATGCTGACTAACTGGAAAACCGTTCGTCAGTCAATCAAACGTCTGAAAGAACTGGAAAGCCAATCAGTAGACGGTACTTTCGACAAGCTGACCAAGAAAGAAGCGCTGATGCGTACTCGTGAGCTGGAAAAGCTGGAAAAATCTTTGGGTGGTATCAAGAACATGGGCGGCCTGCCAGACGTATTGTTCGTCATAGGCGCTGACCATGAGCATATCGCTATTAAAGAAGCTAACAACTTAGGGATCCCTGTTGTTGCAGTTGTTGATACTAACTCTGCGCCAGACGGTGTTAACTACATCGTTCCTGGTAACGACGACGCGATGCGTGCTATTCGCCTGTACACTGCTTCTGTTGCTGCTGCCGCGAATGCTGGCCGTGGTCAGGATCTGGCTGTGCAAGCTGAGCAAGACGGTTTCGTAGAAGCCGAATAATAATAAGGTGTGGTGATTACATCGCCCTTATTAACCAAGATTTATGATTGGTTAACAGGGGCCTAACGGCCCCTGTTTTATATCTGCAAATTTGTCGATTTTTTATAGAGGATTTAACAATGGCAATTACTGCTGCCCAAGTTAAAGAACTGCGCGAGCGCACTGGCGCTGGCATGATGGATTGTAAAAACGCCCTGACTGAAACTAACGGTGATATCGAACTGGCGATTGATAACATGCGTAAGAGTGGTGCTGCCAAGGCCGCTAAGAAAGCAGGTAACATCGCTGCCGACGGTACTATCCTAATCAAGAATGGCGAAGGTTTCGCTGCACTGTTAGAAGTTAACTGCCAAACCGACTTCGTTGCAAAAGATTCAAACTTCCTTGCATTCGCCAACGCCGTACTGGACGTTGCCGCTGCATCTAAAGTCTCTATCGAAGACTTGAAAGCACAGTTTGAAGAAACCCGTGTTGCGCTGGTTGCTAAAATCGGTGAAAACATCAATGTACGTCGCGTCGAGTACATAGAGGGAGCAAACCTGGCTTCTTACCGTCACGGTGAGCGTATCGGTGTTGTTGTCGCCGGTGAAGCTGACGAAGAGACTTTAAAGCATATCGCAATGCACGTTGCTGCTTCTAAGCCAGAATTCGTTAACCCTGAAGATGTACCTGCTGAACTTGTTGCAAGAGAGCAAGCACTGCAAATCGAAATCGCCATGAACGAAGGCAAGCCTGCCGAGATCGCTGAGAAGATGGTTGTCGGTCGTATGAAGAAGTTCACCGGTGAGATTTCTCTGACTGGTCAAGCTTACATCATGGAACCTAAGAAAACCGTTGGCGAAATTCTTAAAGAGAAAGGCGCTAAGGTAACTAACTTCATTCGTTTGGAAGTGGGTGAAGGTATTGAGAAAAAAGAAGAAGATTTCGCAGCCGAAGTTGCTGCCCAAATCGCGGCTTCTAAAAAGGCTTAATCGCCACTCTCTACATACCCCCAAGACCGCGGCAATTGCTGCGGTCTTGTTATGACCAGGATAAAATTATGAGCACCAATCCAAAACCTGCCTTTAGACGTATTCTTCTGAAATTAAGTGGCGAAGCACTGATGGGTGAAGAAGGCTTCGGTATCGATCCCAAAGTACTGGACCGTATGGCCCAGGAAGTTAAAGAGCTGGTTGAGCTGGGTATTCAAGTGGGGGTGGTGATTGGTGGTGGTAACCTGTTTCGTGGTGAAGGCCTGGCAAAAGCCGGTATGAACCGCGTGGTGGGCGATCACATGGGTATGCTGGCAACTGTCATGAACGGCCTGGCCATGCGTGACGCCTTGCACCGTGCCTATGTCAATGCGCGCCTGATGTCGGCCATTCCCCTGAAGGGCGTATGCGACGACTATAACTGGGCCGAGGCCATCAGCCTGCTCAAGTCTGGCCGTGTGGTGATTTTTGCTGCGGGTACCGGCAATCCTTTCTGCACCACAGATTCTGCCGCCTGTCTGCGCGGTATCGAAATCGAAGCCGAGGTCGTGCTCAAGGGCACCAAGGTCGACGGCGTCTATTCAGACGATCCTATGAAGAACACAGATGCAGTCAAGTACGACGAACTCAGTTACACTGAAGTACTGGATAAAGAATTGAAAGTGATGGACTTGGCCGCCTTTACCATGGCGCGGGACCATGACATGCCTATCTTGGTCTTCAACATGAATAAACCCGGCGCGTTGCGTCGTGTCATCATGGGTGAAGAAGAAGGCACAATGATCAAAGCGAAATAAGTTTTTAGTGACCTAGAAGGACATTTAACGTGATTGAAGATATTAAGCAAGATGCTCAGGAACGCATGGGTAAATGCGTCGAAGCCACCAAGAACCAAATGGCAAAAGTCCGTACCGGCCGTGCTCATCCAAGCCTGCTGGATTCGATCCAGGTCTCTTACTACGGTGCCATGACACCTTTGAATCAAGTGGCCAACGTAGGTATCGAAGATTCCCGTACCCTGTCTGTCAGTGTCTTCGACCGCAGCATGATCCAAGCCGTAGAAAAAGCCATCATGACGTCCGATCTGGGATTGAACCCCATGACGGCCGGCGCGACCATGCGAATTCCTCTGCCCGCATTGACCGAAGAGCGTCGTAAAGACTTTATCAAGGTCGTGCGTGCCGAGGCCGAAAATGGCCGGGTTGCCATACGTAACGTGCGTCGCGATGCGATTTCTGAAGTGAAAAAACTTGAGAAAGCCAAAGAATGCACCGAAGATGATGTGCGCCGCAGTGAAGATGAAGTGCAGAAGTTTACCGACGCGCACATCAAGAAGATCGATGAGATCCTGGCGGCGAAAGAAATTGAGCTGATGGAAGTCTAACCTCCGGTTCGATAAGCTAGAGTTGATGCGCCGTGTAGGGGTATACTACACGGCGTTTGTCTATTTTAAAGGGTCGTAATAGATGTCATCCACAGTGGACTTTGGACAAGATTCTGGGCCAGCCAGTGAGCAGCGCCAGACTTCATCTGAGTTGTCGGATCAACTGCCAGAGCTGGTTAATAGGTCCATCCCTCGGCACGTTGCCATCATAATGGACGGTAATGGTCGTTGGGCCCAGATGCAGGGTAAGCCCAGAGTCATGGGGCATAAGGCCGGAGTCAAGGCGGTACGCCGGGCCGTGAGTACTGCCAGTCAACTCGGGGTTAAATCGCTGACATTATTTGCCTTTTCCAGTGAAAACTGGCGCAGGCCGGATAAGGAAGTCAGCCTGTTGATGGAGCTGTTCTTCACCGTGCTGCAACGTGAACTTAAGCTGTTGCATAAGAATCAGGTCAGATTGAACATCATAGGTGATATCAGTCGTTTTTCGGCGCGCTTGCAGAAGCAGATTGCCGGCGCCGTGGAGAAAACGGCACCCAATACTGGGCTGGTGCTCAATGTTGCCGCCAACTATGGTGGCCGTTGGGATATTTTACAGGCAGCGCAGAAATTGGCTGTCAAAGTTGAAAATGGCGAAATGACCAGCAGTCAGTTCACCGAAGCCGCTTTGAGTGAACATTTATGCATGCAAAATCAGAGTGAAGTTGATTTAATGATCCGCACCGGCGGAGACTATCGCATCAGCAATTTTGTGCTCTGGCAGGCGGCATACGCAGAGTTGGTATTTACCGACACCCTGTGGCCGGATTTCGATGAGCAAGCATTTCAGCAAGCGATCAGTATTTTTTCCAGTCGTCAGCGACGTTTCGGTTTGACCGGCAATCAGATCGATGAAATGCGCACCCTATAAAATTTCATGAGGAAATTTTTTTGCTAAAACAACGAATAATAACAGCAATTTGGTTAGTCCCATTGGTTTTGGGGGCGATATTTTTGCTCCCCGCAAATTATTTCTCCTGGGCCCTGGTGGCGGTATTTTTGATTGCCGCCAAGGAATGGGGCAGGATCATCGATTGTGAATCTAAGGTCACCCAATGGAGTTTCACCGCCACCATGGGGATACTGCTCGTCGCGCTGAACCTTTTGGTACCCATCGACAGCTTGTGGTTCAAGGGGCAGCTGCATCCGGTATTTTTAGCGGTGATTTCTCTCGGAGCCATCTGGTGGGCCGTCGCCTTGCTGCTGGTGGTCTCGTTCCCCCACAGTGGGCGTTTGTGGCAAACCAGCCCCATGCTCAAGTCCATGTTTGGCCAGCTGACCCTGTTACCTTGTTTCGCCTCGCTGATAGCGCTTAAATCCCTGGATACCCTGTCCCAACCATATTATGGTGGCACTCTGGTCTTCCTGGTGATGCTGGTGGTCTGGGCGACGGATTCGGGCGCTTATTTCGCCGGCAAGACGTTCGGCAGAATCAAGCTCATGCCCAAGGTGAGCCCGGCCAAGACGCTGGAGGGACTCGCAGGCGGCCTGTTGACCACCATGTTGGTGGTGGCAGGTGTCATGTATGTCTCCCCCGAACAGGAACTCGGACTGGTCATCGGGGTCACCCTGTTTACCGCCTTGGCTTCGGCGCTGGGGGATTTGTCCGAAAGCATGTTTAAGCGCGTCGCCTGCATCAAAGACTCGGGAACTATTTTACCCGGCCATGGTGGTGTACTGGATCGTATCGACAGCCTGACTGCGGCCTTGCCGGTATTTACCTTGATTTATCTTGCATTCTGGATGTAACGCTATGCAAAATTTGGTGATTTTGGGAGCAACCGGCTCAATAGGTGCCAGCACCTTGAGTGTTATCTCACGAAATCCGCAGGCCTATCGCGCCTATGCCTTGGTGGCGAATGCCAGTGTCGATAAGATGTTGGCCCTATGCCTCGAGCATAGGCCGGTTATCGCGCATATGGTGGATGAGAACGCCGCCGCCTCGCTCAGGTCTCGGCTACCCGCGGCCATGAATGTTCAGGTGACCACGGGAACGCCCGACTTGCTCTGTCTGATGCGCAGCCCGGACGTCGATACCGTGATGGCGGCGATAGTGGGGGCCGCCGGGCTGTTGCCGACCTTCGAGGCCGTCAAGGCGGGTAAACGCGTCTTGCTGGCCAATAAGGAAGCCTTGGTCATGTCCGGCAGACTGTTCATCGATGCCGCCAAGGCCTCAGGCGCTCTGGTGTTGCCGGTCGACAGTGAGCATAACGCTATTTTCCAATGCCTGCCTGAGTTGGTGCAATCCCATCTGGGGCATTGCGATCTCGACACTGCCGGTGTCTCGCATATCTTGCTCACAGGATCAGGTGGACCTTTCCTGACGTCAGACTTGACGACTTTCGCGACCATGACGCCGGCCCAGGCCTGTAAACATCCCAACTGGTCCATGGGGCCCAAGATCTCCGTCGACTCGGCCACCATGATGAACAAGGGGCTGGAGTACATAGAGGCGCGCTGGTTGTTCAATGCCGGGCCAGAGCAGTTGAAGGTGGTGATCCATCCCCAGAGCGTGATCCACTCCATGGTGCAGTATGTGGATGGCTCTGTGGTGGCGCAGATGGGTAACCCGGATATGCGTACGCCTATTGCACATTGTTTAGCCTATCCGCAGAGAATTGCCTCCGGGGTTGAACCTTTGGATTTTTTCAAAGTCGGACAATTAAGCTTCCATGAACCTGATTTCGAACGTTTCCCCTGTTTAGCGCTGGCGATGGCCGCCAGTGCCCAGGGACAGGAGGCAACGACAGTGTTGAATGCCGCCAATGAGATCGCCGTCGAGGCTTTCCTTGGCCGGCAGTTGAAGTTTACCGATATCGCCAGAGTGAATGAATTGTGTCTCGGTCGAGTGCCGGCCGCGACATTGAGCTCGATTGACGATATCCTGATGTTAGATGCCGAGGCCAGGCGTTATGCCGTAGAGGCCATCGCCGCCTTAGCCCAGTAATGTGAGTCCGGTAATGTGAGTCCGGTAATGTTAGTCCAGTAATGAAGGAGTGAGATGTTAGATTTCTTATGGAACTTAGGTTCCTTTATCATAGCCCTTGGGATCTTGGTCACCGCCCATGAGTATGGCCATTTCTGGGTCGCCAGGCGCTGTGGTGTCAGAGTCGAACGTTTTTCCATAGGTTTTGGCAGGGCTATCTGGCGTCGTATCGGCAAAGACGGCACCGAATATGTTGTGGCCCTGATCCCCCTGGGCGGTTACGTCAAGATGCTCGACGAGCGGGTCGATGAGGTCGCCGACGAATTCAAACCACAGGCATTTAATCGTAAGTCGGTATGGCAGCGCATCGCTATCGTAGCTGCGGGGCCGATAGCCAACTTTATCTTTGCCATACTCGCGCTCTATCTGATGTTTTTCATCGGTGTGCCTTCGCTCAAGCCCGTCATAGACTCGACTCTGGCAGGCACCGCGGCCGAGAAGATCCAGATCCATGAGCCCATGCAGATCATGGCGGTATCTGGGCAGAAGGTGCGCAACTGGGAAGAAGTCAATCTCGCCCTTGTGGGTCACATAGGTGAAGACAGTATCAGCCTCTCGCTGGCGCCACTGGATAGGCTGGAAGGCTTGGATAGCCGCGAGGAAACTTATCAGTTGGATACCCGCGAGTGGCGTTTCAATCCTGAGGAACAGTCACCTATCAAGGCGCTGGGGCTGGGAGTCTACAGCCCGGAAATTTTGCCCACCCTGGCGCTGATCAGCCCGGACAGTGCCGCCGAGGCTGCCGGTCTCAAGGCGGGGGATGTGCTGGTCGCAGTCAATGGTCAGGACTATTCAGGCTGGGATGATTTTGTTGAAATTATTCAGCATTCTGCCAATATGCAGGTCGCGTTGACTATACGCCGTGATGCTGAACAGTTCGAGGTTGACTTGGTGCCCAAACCGAGCAAAGCGGCGAACGGCGAGATCATAGGTGTGATAGGTGTCAGCCCTACCCAGGCACCTTGGCCGGAGAATATGCGCTTGCAGCTCGAATATGGCATAGTGGATGCCTTTTTCGTGGCGGCAGACAAGACATGGCAACTGACTGCCGTGAGCTTCAAGATGATTGGAAAGTTATTTACCGGCGACGTGTCGGTGAAAAACCTGAGTGGACCCATCTCAATCGCACAGGGTGCGGGCAATAGTGCAAACTATGGTCTGGTCTATTTTCTCGGGTTTCTCGCGCTCATCAGTGTCAACTTAGGCATAATTAACTTACTGCCTTTGCCTGTGCTCGATGGGGGACATCTACTCTATTACTTCATTGAAGTGATAACGGGTAAACCTGTATCCGAAAGGGTGCAGGAAATAGGATTCAGGTTTGGGGCAGCCTTATTGCTGCTGTTGATGAGTGTCGCACTCTTCAATGATTTCTCCCGACTCTGAGCAGGGACAGACTAATAATTAGAAGTGCTCTATGAGATTGAATAAACTTTTTGCCTCGATGTTATTCGTCGGTGCGTCATTTTCTGGGAATGCGTTGGCCGAAACTTTCCAACCTTTCAAAGTGGCCGACATTCAAGTTGAAGGTTTACAGCGAGTAGCACTGGGTGCTGCCTTGCTGAGCCTGCCGGTTAAAGTGGGAGATACTGTCGATCAGCTTAAGCTGCAACAGGCGATTAAGAGTCTGTATGCCTCGAGCAATTTCGAAAATGTCGAAGTCAGTCGTGACGGCGACGTGCTGGTGGTGACAGTGAAGGAACGGCCAACCATCAGTGCCGTTACCTTCGAAGGTAACAAAGACATCAAGGATGAGCAGCTGCAGGAGAGTCTCGACGGCTCGGGCGTCAAGGTGGGAGAGTCGTTGGACAGGACCATGTTGACCGGGATAGAGAAGGGGCTGCAGGACTTCTATTATGGTGTGGGCAAATACGGCGCCAAGGTCGAGGCCCAGATCATTAACTTGCCCAGGAATAGGGTCGAGTTGAAATTTAAGTTTACCGAAGGCTTGGCGGCGGAAATTCGTCAGATCAACATCATAGGCAATACTCAATTCAGCGATGCCGAGCTCATCGGTATGCTGGAGCTGAAAGACTATGTCGCCTGGTGGGATCTGTTTGGCGAGCGCCGTTACCAGAAGCAGAAGCTGCAGGCGGATCTGGAAACCATCAAGACCTATTATCATAACCAAGGTTATATTCGCTTCGATGTGACTTCGACCCAGGTTGCCATGACCCCGGATCGCAAGGGACTGTACATCACTATCAATGTCGACGAAGGTGAGAAATACAAGGTCAAGGAAGTCAACTTGACCGGGGATCTCATGGGCCGCGAGCCTCTGATGAGAGCCATTCTCCCCATCAAGGATGGCGACATGTACAATGGCAGCGATGTCACCTTCACCGAAGAAATGTACAGCAAGTATCTGGGGCGTTTCGGTTACGCCTATCCGGAAGTGAAGACCTACCCTGAAATCGATGATGAGACTAAGGAAGTAACCCTCAATATCAACATCAAGCCGGGTAAGCGGGTCTATGTGCGCTCGATTAACTTCACCGGTAACCAGGTGACGAAAGATGAAGTGTTGCGCCGGGAGTTGCGCCAGATGGAAGGCGCCTGGTTAAACTCGGCGCAGGTTGAGCTTTCAAAGAGCAACCTCAACCGTTTGGGCTACTTCGAGACGGTAGACACTGAGACCATACAGGTGCCTGGCACAGATGATCTGGTGGATGTGGCCTTCAAGGTGAAGGAGCAGCCGTCTGGCTCCTTCAACGCCGGGGTGGGCTATGGTACCGAATCTGGCGTTAGCCTGCAGCTGGGGGTGCAACAGAGCAACTTCCTGGGTACCGGCAATCAGGCCGGCATCAACCTGAACACCAATAAATATTCCAAAAGCGCTAACTTGAGCTACACGGATCCCTACTGGACCAAGGACCACGTCAGCCTCGGCGGCAGCGTCTTCTGGAGTGAGTTCGATGCCAACCAGGCCAACCTGGAACGTTACAAGAGAAACTCCTATGGGGTGTCGTTAACCTCGGGTTTCAACCTCAACGAATACAATCGTATCAACGGCGGCATAGGCTATCGTCATGATGGCATCTCGGAAACGTCCGCCTACGAGCAGGCGTTGCGGTTCTATAACATCTACCGTGAATCTGACGATCCCAATGCGTCGCTTGATTTCAATAACTTCGAACTGAATCTGGGTTGGTATCGCAGCACGCTGAACCGCGGCACTTTCCCGACCGACGGCTCATCACAGCGTCTAAGTGGCAAGATGACTGTCCCAGGCTCGGATCTGCAGTATTTCAAGACGGATTTCGATACTAACTTCTATTTCCCGCTGACCCGTAACCATAGCTTCGTGTTCCTGACCCGGGCGCATCTTGGCTATGGTAACGGTTATGGTAAGTTCAACGACAACGATCAGATCTTGCCATTCTGGGAGAATTATTATTCCGGTGGCAGCAGCTCGCTGCGCGGCTTCAAGTCGAACTCGGTTGGTCCTCGCTCCTTCTATCTGTATCGTGGCAGCGAGCCTTGTGGACCCGACGTGGCCGGCGAAAGCTGCAGCCTGCCAGGGGAGCCAAACAGTATCCAGGTCAGCTCTGGCCGCTCTGTCGGTGCCAATGCGGTCGCGACGGCCAGCATGGAGCTGATAGTGCCTGTGCCATTTTTGGATGAGGCCTATACCAATTCGGTACGTACCAGTTTATTCGTCGATGCGGGTAATGTCTGGGATACGGAATTTGATTATAATTCCTATCGCTATCTGCCGGCGGATGAGTTTGCTAAGCTGTCTGACTATAGCGATCCGGCCCGCATCCGTGCCTCCTGGGGCATGAGCGTGCAATGGTTGTCGCCCATGGGACCCATGATATTCAGCCTGGCCTGGCCAATTAAAGAATATGAAGACGATGAGACAGAGATCTTTTCGTTCAATATTGGAAAAACCTTCTAAAACCCATACACTCGGCAAGTTTTGCTGAATTTAACAAGGAGTCTATTTTGAACAAGTTAGTAAATCGCGCATTCATGACACTGGTATTATTGGCCGCCCCCGTGGTTGCCCAGGCTGAAAAAATCGCGGTAGTAGATATCAATGCCGTGGTACAACAACTGCCACAGCGCGAGCAGATTGGCAAATCCATCCAGGCCGAGTTCGCCGATCGTGTGGCTGAAGTGAAAAAGATGGAAGAAGAATTGCGTTCCATGCTGGAGAAACAGCAACGCGACGGCGCCCTGATGTCCGACGCTCAGAAGACTGAACTGGTGCGTAAGATGGAATCGGCGAAGGCCGAATACCAGTTGAAGGGTAAGGCATTGGATGAAGATTTTCGTCGTCGTAACGGCGAAGAAAAGAATAAGCTGTTGACCCAAGTGCAGAATGCCGTGAACACCATAGCCCAAAAAGAGCAATATGACATGGTGTTGCAAAGCGGTGCCGTAGTTTTTGTTAAGCCCGATGCCGATATCAGCAACAAGGTGATCGAAGCCTTGAGCAAAGGCAAGTAATAGATGAAGAGTGTGACCTTAAAAGAGCTTGGCCTGTTGCTGGGCGCCGATGTCCAAGGAGATGCGTCTCTGGTCATAACAGGTGTTGCGACACTGGAAGCTGCAGTCGATGGGCAAATCTCTTTTTTAGCCAACAGCAAATACCGCTCGCAACTCGAACATACCCGAGCCGCCGCGGTTTTGCTCACGGCCAAAGATGCTGCCGATTATGCGGGTAATGCCCTGGTGCTGGCGGACCCTTACGTAGGTTTCGCCCGGGTTGCGCAACTGCTGGACACCACACCCAATGCCGCCGAGGGGATACACGCTTCGGCACAGATACACCCGAGCGCCATGCTGGGGGAAGGAGTCGCCGTCGGTGCCAATGCCGTCATAGGCGCCAGGGTGATCTTGGGTGACGGCGTGCAAGTCGGCCCAGGGACTGTGATAGGACAGGACTCGATAGTCGGTTCCAACACGCGCCTGTGGGCCAATGTGACCCTCTACCATGATGTGCAACTGGGGCGGGATTGTATCGTGCACTCGGGTGCCGTCATAGGCTCAGATGGTTTCGGTTATGCCAATGAGCGCGGTCAATGGGTTAAGATCCCCCAGACCGGCGGAGTGCGCATAGGCGACAGAGTCGAAATAGGCGCCAGCACCACGATAGACAGAGGGGCGCTCGGCCACACGGAAATTCACCATGGTGTCATCATAGATAATCAGGTGCAGATAGCACACAACGACATCATAGGTGAAAACAGCGCCATTGCCGGTAACAGCACCATCGCCGGCAGCGTACGCTTGGGCAAATATTGTATCGTCGGTGGCAACAGCGCCATCGCAGGTCATCTCAACATAGTCGATGGGGCACACATAAGTGGCGGCACCAATGTGACCAGCGAGGTCAGAGTACCTGGTGTGTATTCGTCGGCGACAGTGGCGATGGAAAACAAGTTATGGCGCAGGAATACGGTTCGTTTCCGGCAGCTGGACGAGCTGTTCCAACGGGTCAAACAGTTGGAAAAAACATTAAAAACAGAAGATTAATTGTCCTAGGGCAATTTGAGGAAATGTGTTCGTGTCTAATCAATTAAACACTATGGATATCAAAGAAATACTCAAGTATTTACCCCATAGGTACCCGTTTTTGCTCATCGATCGTGTGCTGGATTACACCCCGGGTGAGAGCCTGCACGCGATTAAAAATGTCACTATCAATGAACCCTTTTTTCAGGGACATTTCCCGGTTCAGCCAGTGATGCCAGGTGTACTTATCCTGGAAGCCATGGCTCAGGCCACAGGGCTTTTAGCCTTCAAGACCATGAGTGATGATGTGCCACCCGATAACGTGCTCTATTATTTTGCCGGAATCGACAAGGCCCGTTTCAAGCGGGTGGTCGAGCCTGGCGATCAGGTGCATTTCGAGGTGAAGTTAATCAAGGAACGCCGTGGAATTGGCGTGTTTGTCGGCGAGGCCAAAGTGGATGGCGAGCTGGTTTGTTCAGCCGAAATCATGTGTGCCCGCAGAGAGATCAGTAAGTGATAGATACATTAGCGTTCGTTCATCCCGATGCCAAGATTGGTAAGAATGTCACCATAGGCCCCTGGACTTATGTGGGTCCCGGCGTCGAGATAGGTGACGATACTTGGCTCGGCTCCCACGTGGTGGTCAAGGGCCCGACAGTCATAGGTAAAGGCAATCGCATCTTTCAGTTCGCGTCCGTCGGTGAAGAGTGCCAGGATAAGAAATATGCCGGTGAACCAACCCGGTTGCTCATAGGCGACAATAACGTCATACGCGAGAATGTCACCATACATCGCGGCACGGTTCAGGATCAGGGTGAGACCCGTATCGGTTCCAATAACCTGTTCATGAACTATGTGCATATCGCCCACGATTGTGTGGTGGGGGACAATGTGATTTTGGCAAACAACGCCTCGATCGCCGGCCATGTACACGTGGGTGACTGGGCCATTCTCGGTGGCATGACAGGGGTGCATCAGTTCGTGCATATAGGCGCCCATGCCTTTACCGCGGGTTATTCGCTGATCCTCCAGGATGTGCCGCCCTTCGTGATGGCAGCCGGCCAACCGGCGATCCCTCGGGGTTTGAATAGCGAGGGCATGAAGCGTCGCGGTTTCTCCAAGGAAAGCCAGTTGGCGGTGCGCCGCGCCTATAAGACACTGTATCGCAGCAGCCTGACGGTCGAAGAAGCGACCGCGGCCCTGGCGGACGATGCCGAAAATGATGCCCAGGTGAAACTGATGCTTGAGTTCGTCAAGGCGTCGAGCCGCGGTATAGTACGTTAATTTAGCCTGTTAATTTAACAGGTTAACTCGATGGGTTAATATTCCAGCTGACTCCAGGCAGCTGGATTAGACAAGGGCCGTTGAACATGAGCCGGTTACATTCGATTTTCTTGAGCATGATTGGCATATGAGCAAAAAATCCCAGTTAGTGTTTGCCATGGTCGCCGGAGAAATCTCCGGCGATATTTTAGGGGCCGGTCTCATGGCCGCGCTGCAGCACACCTATCCCCAGGCACGTTTTGTCGGCATAGGTGGCCCACGCATGCAGGCCCTTGGCTTCGAATCCCTGTTCGCCATGGAAGAACTGGCGGTGATGGGCATAGTCGAAGTGCTGTCACGCCTGCCCAGACTGCTCAAGGTACGCGCCAGTCTCGTCAAGCAGATCAGCGAACTGCAGCCGGATTGTTTCATCGGCATAGATGCCCCGGATTTCAACATAGGGCTCGAGCTGAAACTCAAGGCCCGTGGGATCAAGACAGTGCATTATGTCAGCCCCTCCGTATGGGCCTGGCGTCCGAAGCGCATCTTCAAGATAGCCAAGGCGACCCACATGGTGTTGTCTCTGTTGCCGTTTGAGAAGGCCTTCTACGATAAGTACAAGGTGCCTTGTACCTTCGTCGGCCATACCCTGGCCGATGACATCCCCATGCATTCGGATAAAGCGGCCGCGCGGCAAGCGCTGGGACTGGAGGCGCACGCCGAATACCTGGCTGTGTTGCCCGGTTCCCGCGGTGGCGAGCTTAAGATGCTGGCCGAACCCTTCGTCCGCGCCGCCAGTCTGCTCAAACAGCGTTATCCGGATCTGCGTTTCGTGACCCCCTTGGTCAATCAGGCGCGTCGTGCCCAGTTCGAGGCGGCGTTGCAGGAGTTTGCCCCCGATCTGGAAATCACGCTCATCGAAGGTCATTCCAGGGAGGTGATGGCGGCGGCCGACGCCATACTGCTGGCGTCGGGAACCGCCACCCTGGAGGCCATGCTGGTGAAGCGTCCCATGGTGGTGGCATATCGCGTCAGCCCTGTGACCTATAGTATCGCCAAGCGACTGATGCAGATAGATAAGTATTCTCTGCCTAACTTGTTGGCCGCCACCGAATTGGTACCCGAATTGATCCAGAACGAGTGCACCCCCGAGCGTATCGCAGATGCGGTCGCGGCCGAGCTGGACAGAGACTTTGCGCCACAAGAAGCCGAGTTTGAACGTCTGCACGACAGGCTCAGGTGCAATGCCAGCGCCAGGGCCGCCGAGGCGGTATTGAAATTGGTCGGAGTGCAGCCCAATGGCGGTCATTAAGAATATTACCGAGGCACAAGTGCTCAGCCTGTCCCAGGGCTTGGTTGCCGGGGTCGATGAAGTCGGCCGTGGCCCCCTGGTTGGCGATGTCGTGACGGCGGCGGTGATTCTGGATCCGGACAGGCCTATAGCGGGTTTGAACGATTCCAAGAAGCTGTCGGAGAAACGCCGCGAACTCCTGTTCGCCGAGATTTGTGACAAGGCGCTATGCTTCGCCGTGGGCCGCGCCAGCCCGGCCGAAATCGATTCGCTCAACATCTTGCATGCGACCATGCTCGCCATGCAGCGTGCCGTTGCGGCCTTGAGTCTGACGCCGGCATCTGTGTTGGTCGACGGCAATCGCAGCCCGGATTTCGGCCTGCCATCCCATGCCATAGTCAAGGGGGATGGTCTGGTTGCCGCCATCAGCGCCGCTTCCATCATAGCCAAGGTCACCCGTGACCGGGAGATGGCTGTCTTGGATCAAGCCTATCCACAATACGGTTTCGCCAAGCACAAGGGCTATCCCACCCAGGTCCACTTCGAGGCACTGGCCAAGTACGGTGTGTTGGCCGAGCATAGAAAGAGTTTCGCTCCCGTGAGAGACTTGCTGGCGCGCTAGTTTCCCGGCTCTGACTGCGTCTTATGCCTTGTGGCTCTGACGGCGCGAGTCTGTTAGGCTGACTCTTATTTTTATTTTGTTTAACTGGCTATTCATAGATAACCCAAAATTATGTCCGATCCTCGTTTTGTGCATCTGCGTGTCCACAGTGATTTTTCCATGTCCGATGGCGTCGCCAAGGTCAAGCCTATTCTTGCCAGGGCCGAAGCCCTGGGCATGGCGGCGCTGGGGCTGACGGATCAGAATAACTTCTGTGGCCTGGTGAAATTTTACAGCGGCTGCCATGGCGCCGGCATCAAGCCCATCATAGGAGCCGATTTCTGGATGCAGGTGCCGGGCTTCGAGTCCGAGCTGTGTGCCCTGACAGTGCTGGCCATGGATAACATAGGCTATCAGAACCTGACCCAGTTGATCAGTCAGGCCTATCTGCGTGGTCAGGTTGCCGGCAGGGTGGTGATAGATCAGCAGTGGTTGCAGACCTATAACGAGGGGATCCTGCTCTTGTCCGGGGCCAAGGAAGGGGATCTGGGCAAGGCGCTGCTCAAGGGCAATGGCGGACAGGTCGAGTCCCTGTGCGACTTCTACCAGACACACTTCCCCGAGCGCTACTTTCTCGAGTTGATCCGTACCGGCCGCGCCGATGAAGAGCGTTATCTGCACATGGCGGTGGCGCTCGCCGAAGAGAAGGGCCTGCCTGTGGTCGCCACCAATCAGGTGGTGTTCCTGCAGCCGGAAGACTTCGAGGCCCATGAGATCCGCGTCGCCATTCACGACGGTTTCACCCTGGCCGATCCCCGCCGCCCCAAGAAGTACAGCGAGCAGCAGTATCTGCGCAGCGAAGAGGAGATGCTGGAGTTGTTCAGCGACATACCCGCGGCCACCGCCAACAGTGTCGAAATCGCCAAGCGCTGCAACGTCACCATTCGCTTGCATGAGTATTTCCTGCCCAACTTTCCCACGGGCGACATGTCCATCGAGGACTTCCTGGTGGCTTGCTCCAGGAAGGGCCTGGAAGAGCGGCTGGAATTCCTGTTCCCCGACCCGCAAGTGCGCGCCGAGAAACGCGGCGAGTACGACGAACGCCTGGATATCGAACTCAGGGTGATCAACCAGATGGGCTTCCCGGGTTACTTCCTGATCGTGATGGAGTTCATCCAGTGGGGTAAGGACAATGGTATTCCCGTCGGCCCAGGCCGGGGCTCGGGTGCCGGTTCCTTGGTGGCTTATGCCCTCAAGATCACGGATCTGGATCCGCTGGAGTTCGACTTGCTGTTCGAACGTTTCCTCAACCCGGAGCGGGTATCCATGCCCGACTTCGACGTCGACTTCTGCATGGACAGGCGTGATGAAGTGATAGATCACGTCGCAGAGCTCTATGGCCGCGAGGCGGTATCCCAGATCATCACCTTCGGTACCATGGCGGCCAAGGCCGTTATCCGCGACGTCGGCCGGGTGCTGGGACACCCCTATGGTTTCGTCGACCGTATCTCCAAGCTGATCCCGCCCGAGCCCGGCATGACCCTGGCCAAGGCCTTCGAGGTCGAGCCGGCGCTGCAGGAGTCCTACGATGCCGATGAAGACGTCAAAGATCTCATCGACATGTGCCGCAAACTCGAAGGCGTGACCCGTAACGCCGGCAAGCACGCGGGTGGGGTGGTGATAGCCCCGACCAAGATCACCGACTTCTCGCCGCTGTACTGCGATGCCGAAGGCAACAACCCTGTGACCCAGTTCGACAAGAACGACGTGGAAACCGCCGGGCTGGTGAAGTTCGACTTCCTCGGGCTGCGAACCCTGACGATCGTCGACTGGGCGCTGGAGATGGTCAACAGCGTCGAAGAGAAGCACGGTCGGCCGCCGGTGCGCATCGAGGCGATCCCGCTGGATGATCCCGCCTCGTTCCGCCTGCTGCAACGCTACGAGACCACAGCGGTATTCCAGCTGGAATCACGCGGCATGAAAGATCTGATCAAACGGCTGCAGCCCGACTGCTTCGAAGACATGATCGCCCTGGTGGCGCTATTCCGCCCGGGGCCGCTGCAGTCCGGCATGGTGGACAACTTCATTGAGCGTAAGCATGGCCGTGAGGAAGTGTCTTACCCGGATGCCGAGTACCAGCACGAGTCGCTCAAGACGCTGCTGGAGCCCACCTACGGCATCATTCTGTACCAGGAGCAGGTGATGCAAATCGCCCAGGTGCTGGCCGGCTATACCCTGGGCGGCGCCGACATGTTGCGCCGTGCCATGGGTAAGAAGAAGCCCGAGGAGATGGCCAAGCAGCGCGGCACCTTCAAGGAGGGGGCGATCAAGAACGGCGTCGACGGCGAGCTGTCGATGAAGATCTTCGACTTGGTGGAAAAATTCGCCGGTTACGGCTTCAACAAGTCGCATTCGGCCGCCTATGCCTTGGTGTCCTACCAGACGCTGTGGCTCAAGACCCATTACCCGTCGCAGTTTATGGCGGCTGTGATGTCGGCGGATATGGACAACACAGACAAGATAGTCACCCTGGTGGACGAGTGCGAGCGCATGGGGCTGCCGCTCATTCCACCGGACGTCAACAAGGGGTTGTTTAAATTTACCGTGGATGACGACCTCAACATAGTCTACGGCATAGGTGCCATCAAGGGGGTGGGTGAGGGGCCGGTGGAGTCCATCCTCGAGGCGCGCCAGCATGGACCCTTCAGCGACTTATTCGATTTCTGCGCCCGTATCGATCTGAAGAAACTCAATAAGCGGGTGATAGAGAAGCTCATCTGCGCCGGGGCGCTCGATGCCCTGGGGCCCCACAGGGCATCCATGATGGCGACCCTGCCGGAGGCGATCCGCGCCGCGGATCAGCATGCCAAGGCCGAGGCCATAGGCCAGCACGACATGTTCGGTCTGCTCAACAGCGAGCCGGAAGACAACAAGCAGCAGTTTGTGGAATGTACCCCCTGGCCGGATAAGATCTGGCTCGAGGGCGAGCGCGAGACGCTTGGCCTGTACCTGACCGGCCACCCCATCAATCAGTACCTGAAGGAGCTGAAGCACTATACCTCCGGCAGGCTGAAGGACATACACCCGACCGAGCGCGGCAAGACGGTCAAGGCGGCGGGCCTGGTGGTGGCGACCCGGGTGATGTTGACCAAGCGTGGCTCCAAGATGGGCCTGGTGACCCTGGATGACAAGAGCGCCCGGCTGGAGATAATGCTGTTTACCGAGGCATTCGAGAAGTTCGGCCACTTGCTGGAGAAGGACAGGATCCTCATCTGTGAAGGCGAGGTGAGTGTCGATGATTTCTCCGGCGGCAACCGCATGACGGCGCGCAACATCATAGACATAGGTGAGGCCCGCAGTCATTTCGCCAGCGCGGTGGAAATAGATCTCGATGCCGACGCCATCTCGCCCCAGTGGCTGGACAGTTTCGAGCAGACCCTGACCCCCTGGCGTCACGGTGCCGTGCCCGTGTTGCTCAACTATGCTCAGCAGGCGGCCAAGGGGCAGTTCAGGCTGGGGGATGACTGGCGGGTCAATCCCACGGATGAGCTCATGTTGGCGCTCGAGTCCCTGCTGGGTTCGGACAAGGTCAGGATCTTATTCTAGGCGCTTATCCCTGCCACTTTGGCTCATGAGTGCCGGCTGGGACGACAACCGAGGTATACATAAAGATGATCGACGTGGCGGGGCGTATCGAGGCGCAATTGCAGACCCTGAGTCTGCCGGCGACGGCTAAGTTAGTGCTGGCTTACAGCGGGGGCGTCGACTCTGAAGTGTTGGCCCATGGCCTGAGCCTGTATGCCAAGCGCCATCCGCAGCGGCAGGTGTTATTGGTGCATGTGCATCATGGCTTGAGTGCCAACGCCGAGGCCTGGACCCGGCATTGTCAGGCCAGCGCCGACGCCTATGGCCTGACACTCAAGGTGCAGAGGGTCAAGGTGCGCCAGGGCCCGAGATTGAGCCTGGAGGCCGAGGCCCGCTCTGCCCGCTATCTGGCCATCCTTGCCCTGATGCAAACGGGCGATCTGCTCCTGACGGCCCACCATGAAGACGATCAGCTGGAAACCATACTGTTGGCGCTCAAGCGCGGCCAGGGGCCCAAGGGCCTGGCGGCCATGGGCGCGCGGCAGCCATTGGATGGCGACAAGTGGCAGCTGCGGCCGCTGCTGGATGTCAGCCGCGAGCAGATCGAAGCCTATGCCCAGAGGCATCATCTTGCGCACATTGAGGATGAGAGCAATGCCGACGATAAGTTCGATCGTAACTTCTTGCGGCTGGAGATCATTCCCAGATTGAAGGCACGCTGGGGGGCGATTGCCAGCACGGCCAGTCGCAGTGCCGCCCTCTGCGCCGAGCAGCAGGCCGTAATCGACGAAGAGGTGAGCAAGCGCTTACCCGAGTGGATAGATGAAGCCGTGCCTCATGGGGGTTCGGCACTGAGGCTAAGGGGATTCGAGTCTTTATCCCCCGCCTGGCAGGCGCTGCTGCTGCGGGGCTATATCGACAGACTCGGGCTCAAGCCGCCGTCTCAGTTGCAATTGGAGCAGATCCGCCGTCAGCTGCTGCATGCCAGGGAAGATGCCAGGGTCGAGATCCGGGTCTCGGGTCTGGTGGTACGACGCTTTCAAACCCAGGCCTACATCAGTGCCGCCACCGAGGAGGCGCCGGCCAGCCAAAGGGCGTTAACGTCGGCCGAGATGGCAGAACTGCTGGCCGGCAAGACGCTGCAGCTGCCCCTGGCCAACGCCTGTGGGCTGCGTCTATGCCTGACAGACACAGGGCCCAGGTTGAGATTGCCCGCGGCGGGGGAGCCTGTGACTGTCAGGTTCAATCAGGGGGGGAGTTTACGCTGTCATCCGCAGCAGAGGGCCAAAGGGCGCGAGCTGAAGAAGTTGTGGCAGGAATTCGGTATTCCCCCCTGGAAGCGCGCCGGCTGGCCTTTGCTCTTCTATGGCGACAAGCCGGTTGCGGCCGTCGGCCTCTGGCTGGAAAAATCGGCCGTCTGCGCTGCCGATGAGTCCGGACTCTCCTGTGTACTGGAGGATGGCCCTCTCTAGGCCGTCAATTCGGGGGAGTGCGAGCGGCGTTCAGGCACTGATCCTCTCTTCATCATAGTCGGTCATGCTGATCCGGTAACAGTTCCTGCCGGCGGCCTTGGCCTGGTATAGCGCCCTGTCGGCCAATTCATAGAGCTGATGATGCTCCTGTTCCTCGGCCAATTGGGCGACCCCCAGACTGGCCCTCACCTCGAAACGCATCAACAGCGGCTGTTGGAGCATCTTACTTATGATGCGTTCACACAAGATGGCGGCGGCATGGGCATCGCCCTGTACCAGCACCACGAATTCATCCCCGCCGATACGAAATGCCTGATCTGTGTTACGGATGGACTCATTGAGCAATTCGCCAAAGACCTTGAGTATGCTGTCACCACAGGCATGACCGAAACAATCGTTGAGTTGCTTGAAGTTATCCAGATCCAGGATCACCAGTGAAACCTGCCCCAAGTTGCGTTGGCTGCGGGCGACGGCCGTCTTCACACTCTCTTGGTAATAGTGACGGTTTCCCAGCCCTGTGAGCGAGTCGAACATGGCCTGGGTGGACATGGCCTGGTATTGCACCGCATTGAGCAGAGGTTGCAGCAGCAGGGCCTCGATGTCCTGCAGCAAGGCCAGCTGTTGCTGGGTCAGCAGGCTCTGTAGCTTGTAATTCAGGCTGAGGGCGCGATCGCCATAATCCAGGTAGCGGCTCATGCTGATGCCATGGGGACTGCCCCAGCTGAATTCCTGCTGGGCAAGCGACAAGTCCACGCCCATGACCGGCAAGTGTTGTCCCAGCACATTGCCGTAACAGGCAAAAACTGTCCTGGGATCTAAACTCATATGCAGCCCTTGTATGACTTGCACCAGATCTATCATGGGCTTGTCATTGGCGGCCAAAGTTGGCCGATAGCGGTATTCATTCGGGAATAGCTCGGTCGTCAGGCCAAAATCCATAGCTTGCTCCAGCGGGGAGGTTGATAATAGTTAATAAATAAGCAAAGAACATGCCGAATATCTTTTTAATTAAATTTGTCTTTATTTGTCATTCAGTTAATCTTGTAGTTACCCTTAACGCTATACCTATGTCAGTATATTGACTGGGGGCTTAGACGGCGCATGGAACACAGTTTTCTCATTCAGATCTTACTGATGCTGGTCATCGCCATCGTCAGCATCGCCCTGTTGCGGCGTCTGGGGTTGCCGGCGATTCTGGCCTATCTCCTGACCGGGGTCGTCAGTGGCCCGAGCGGCTTTCATTGGTTCAGCCAGCAGCAGATGCAGTCGGTGGCCGAGCTGGGGGTGGTGTTACTCATGTTTACCCTGGGGCTGGAATTCTCCGTGCCCAGGCTCTGGGCCATGCGGCGCACCGTTTTCGGCCTGGGTTTCGCCCAGGTGGCCATCACGACCATACTGAGCATGGCCGTCGCCTGGTTGTGCTCCCGCACCCTGGCCGAAGCGCTGATCATAGGCTCGGCCGTCGCCTTATCTTCGACGGCTATCGTGCTTAAGCTGCTCAATGAACAGAGTTGGCTGAGGCGACGTCATGGTGAACTTTCCGTCAGTGTGTTGCTGTTTCAGGACCTGGCCGTGGTGCCCCTGCTGATCTTGCTGCCCCTGTTGGCCGCCGATGGCGAATCTCTGGATTTTATCCCCATACTGCTGGCACTGGTGAAAGGCATACTGGCCTTCATCGTCTTGATGGCGTTCGGCAAATGGGCCTTGCCCAGGGTATTCGATGAGGTCGCCCGCTCCCGCTCCAATGAGCTGTTCGTGCTGTCGACCTTGGTGGTGGCCCTGTTGACCGGGGTCCTGACGCAGTGGCTGGGACTGTCCATGGCGTTGGGGGCCTTCATGGCGGGGATGTTATTGGGGGAGAGCCAGTATCGTCGTCAGCTGGAGGCGGACATACGGCCGTTTCGGGATCTGCTGATGGGGCTATTTTTCATTTCCATCGGCATGCTGTTGGATTTCGGTTTGGTGCTGCATTACTGGTGGCAGATACTCCTGATCCTGTCGGCGGTTATCCTGGGTAAGACGGCGATCGTCTATGGCTTGCTGCGTTTGATCGGCGAACCCGTCCGGATAGCGCTGAGCACGGGCATGACGCTGGCCCAGGTGGGGGAATTCAGTTTCGTGGCCCTGGCGCTGGCGGTCAATTACCAACTCCTGGATAAGGAGGTCAGCACCATATTCGTGATGGTGGCCGTCTTATCCATGTCGCTCGCTCCCTGGTTGGTGCGCCACAGCGTGAGCATTGGCCGCTGGGCCCAGGGGCTCGGCCCCAAGGTGGTGATGGAAAAGCCGGATGACGCCATGCAAGATGTCAAAGAGCTGGTGCTTATCCTGGGTTATGGCCGGGTCGGCCAGACCATAGCCAGGTTCCTCAAGACGGAGGCCGTGCCCTATAGGGTGCTGGATCTCGACCCCACCCGGGTCTCTGAGGCGCGGCGTGGCGGCGAGCCGGTCTATTTTGGTGATGCCTGTAAGCGCAGCATCCTAAAGCAATCCGGGGTACGGCAGGCGAAGATGGTGGTGGTGACTTTCTACGACTCCAGAAGCCTGGAAGAAGTCTTGCCGCTCTGCAAGACTCTGGCGCCTGAGGCCAAGATCTTGGTGCGTACCCGTGACAGCGTTGGCCTGGAGGAGTTGGAGAAGGCCGGTGCCAGCCAAGTGATCCCCGAGTCCCTCGAAGGCAGCCTGATGTTGGTGTCCCAGGTGTTGTACCAATGCGGGGTGCCGCTGGCGCGGATCCTGAAACGGCTCGAGTTTGAGCGGCGCAATCATTATCAATATTTGCATGGCTTCTTTTCCGGCACTGAGACCGACTTCACCCTGGAGTTGCTGCATGCGGTCGCCTTGCCCAGGGAAGCCAATGCTGTCGGCAAGTGTCTGGCCGATATCCCCTGGGATAAACTCAAGGTGGAGCTCAGGGCGGTGCGGCGCGGCGGCGCGGAAGTGGATCACCCGGATGCCAGTTGGTTGATCCAGGCCGGTGATATCTTGTTATTGGTGGGGAAACCCAGAAGGGTAGAAAAAGCCGAAGAGTATCTGCTGCAGGGCTGAGGACTCTAGAGCGGTAACATATGACTAAAAGCTAAATTACGCCCATAAAAAATGCCAGCATAAGCTGGCATTTTTCTGCGAGTGTAATTCTAATTACAGAACAGTAACGTTCGCAGCTTGTGGGCCTTTTTGGCCTTGCTCTACGTCAAAAGAAACCTTTTGACCTTCGGCTAAGGTTTTGAAACCATCCGAAACGATAGCGCGGAAATGAACGAATGCGTCGGCGCCGCCATTGTCAGGAGAAATGAAACCGAAACCTTTATCTTCGTTAAACCATTTAACTACACCAGTAGTTTTAGACATGAATGTCTCCAAAATTTTCAATCAAATAATTCGCAATTATGCGGGATACAGCCAGAAATAGAATTATTTATGTTGATGATAAGTTATGAGTGGAAAGCTTCATGACGGCAAACAAAATACACGGTGCAGCGAAGGTTTTCAAAAACATAATATTGCTTATAAATAGGTCTGAATCACAGGCCGGGGTCCAGATTAACACAGTTCACTTTTTTGTATAGCTTTATTTTCTGTTTTCGCTGTGGGGCTGGGGCGTTTTTTGTTGGAAATGTCGGCTATTTATCCCCAAGGCCCTGGTTTTTCTCGTGAATGCCTGCCTGGACCCAGGAAAAATGATCTTGGCCCATCTTGCGAGGCAGGGCGCTGCCAACCGTCTGCATGCAGGATCACGGGTCTCAAGCATGCCATGGCCTCAGCTCCTGTTGTGTTGCCGGTTGTCGGTTTTGATCTTTTAATCCTGTCCCGGGCTCGAACTCTGACTATTGTTGCTTTGGGGCCATTTCTTTGAGGCCATGGCTGCTTCTTTGGTGCCATGGCTGGAGGCGAGCATGGGTGAATACGAATGCAACCGGCCGGCAAGGCTTTTCAGCCATGCGCCCTTGGCTTAGTATCTTTTGATCAATATATGACGAATATGTTATTAATTCCCGTCCGGCAAGATGGCATAATGCAATGACGCCTCAATATTTCAAGGAATTAAGCTGTGACATCAGAGATACTTTCGCGGGAACAGTTGGACCAGGTTGCCGCTATCGCGTTGCAGGCCGGAGAGGCCATACTCAGAGTCTATGGGCAGACAGAGGTGCAAGTGGCGCATAAGGCGGATGCTAGCCCTGTGACCGCGGCCGATATTGCCAGTCATGAGTCGATAGTCGCGGCTCTGACGCGCCAGTTCCCGCAATATCCTGTGATGTCGGAAGAAGCGGCGGATATTCCATGGGAGGTTCGTCGCCATTGGTCGACTTATTGGCTGATAGATCCCCTGGATGGCACCAAGGAGTTTCTCAAGCGTAATGGCGAGTTTACCGTCAACATCGCCTTGATCCATCAAGGCCGCGCCATTGCCGGGGTGGTGTATGCGCCCGTGCTCGACAAGTGTTATCTGGGTTCATTGGCAAGCGGTGCCTGGTTAGTGCATCAAGGCGAGACGATACGCCTGGATGGCGCAGGCAAGACAGATGCCGTTCGGCCCGAGCCGATAGTCGTCGGCAGCCGCTCCCACGCCAGCCCCGGACTTGCGGCCTATCTCGAGGCGCTGGGCGCCCATAGCTTGCTCAGTGTCGGCAGTTCGCTCAAGTTTTGTCTGCTGGCAGAAGGGGCGGCGGATATTTATCCCAGGCTGGGGCCCACCAGCGAATGGGATACGGCCGCTGCCCAAGCCGTGCTGGAGGCCGCCGGGGGCAGGGTGACTCGCTACGGCACAGACGAGCCATTGAAATATAACCAGAAGGCAGAGATTTTAAACCCCTACTTTATTGCGACAGCGCCGGGCTGGGCAAAATAACATTCACGCTCGGCAGGCCGATATGCCTGGGACCGAGTTTACACTGATAAGCGGAGAGTGACTGATGATGCGCATGGGCGTCGATCTGGGTGGAACAAAAATAGAACTGGTGGCCTTGTGTGATGAGGGACGTGAGCTGTACCGTAAGCGCGTCCCCACTCCCAGAGAATACCAGGCGACCTTGGATGCAGTTACCACCCTGGTGTTGGATGCCGAGGCCAGTCTCGGGATCACAGGTACGGTCGGGGTCGGCATCCCTGGCGTGGTGTCCCCCTTTTCCGGTCTGGTGAAAAATGCCAATTCCACCTGGATAAACGGTCATCCGCTGGACTTGGATCTCGGTGCCAGACTGAACCGTGAGGTGCGGGTTGCCAACGATGCCAATTGCTTCGCGGTATCGGAAGCCGTCGATGGCGCCGCCGCGGGTAAAGGCGTGGTGTTTGGCGTGATCATAGGCACGGGTTGCGGCGCCGGCATCGCCATCAACGGCAAGGTTCATGGCGGCGGCAACGGCATAGGCGGTGAATGGGGCCATAATCCCCTGCCTTGGATGACGGCAGCGGAATTCAACAGCACCAGCTGTTTCTGTGGCAATAAGGATTGCATCGAGACCTTCATCTCAGGCACCGGCTTCGTACGAGATTACAATGCCGCCACGGGCCAGGCCTTGACCTCGGGCGCCGATATCATGGCCCTGGCCGCCACGGGCGATGCCGCTGCCAACCAGGCGTTTGAGCGCTATATGGACAGGCTGGCCCGCTCCCTTGCACATGTGATCAACATGCTGGATCCCGATGCCATAGTGCTGGGTGGCGGCATGTCGAATATCGATGCCATCTACCCCAGACTACCGGATCTCCTGTCCAAGTATGTCTTGGGCGGCGAGTGTCGCACCCCAGTGGTACAGAACCTCTACGGTTGTTCCTCCGGGGTACGGGGGGCGGCCTGGTTGTGGCAGAAGGCCTGATGCCGGACCCCGGCGCCGTAAGCTAGGGACAGAGTCTGGCTTCATTCGCCGTTAGCCGGATGAAGCCGGGGGCGTTTCCATGCTAGCATGGCGCACTCGCACGTCCCGGGCTCACGGCTTTGGCCCGAGACGTGCCTCAGTCTTTATCCGTACTCTCGAGGATGCCTATGTTCTGGGTTAAGAAACTTCTGTCACAGCTGGCGATGCCGGTTCCCTTCGTTTGTCTGCTGCTCCTGCTCGTATTCCTCTTCTGGCGACATCGCCGCCTCGCCCGTCCTCTGTCGTTGCTGGCGCTGACACTCCTGGTGCTGCTTAGCAGCGTCTGGGGCAGCAATCTGCTGCTCAGACCGCTGGAATCCAGTTATGGCGTCAACAACCAGGCCATAACTGGGGCTTGCCTGGTGATGGTGTTGGGCTCAGGCCATGACGACAGCCTGGCCGGCAGTGCGACACAGCAATTGTCTCCCGTCGCCCTGGCAAGGCTCACCGAGGGGCTGCGGCAGTTGACGTTGGGGCAGGATTGCAAACTCATGGTCAGTGGCTGGAATGGTGAGACGAACAGTCGCTCCCATGCCAGGGTGATGGCCGATGCGGCCATGGAACTCGGGGTTGCCGAAGATAAGATACTGCTGTTGCCGCTCGCCAGAGACACGATAGAAGAAGCCGAATATGCCAAGTTTCAGATAGCCGATGCCCCCTTCCGTTTGGTCACGTCTGCGACTCACATGCCGAGAAGCATGCAAATTTTTACCGCCCAGGGGTTGCAGCCTGAGGCGGCGCCGACGGATTTTCTCGCCAGGGAGGATTATTGGTGGCGACTCGATGCCAGGCAGCTGTTGGCCAGCCAGCGCGCCATTCACGAGTATCTGGGGCAGTTGTGGTTCAGGCTCAAACAGGAGCAAGACCAGAGTGAAGTGTGAAAGCGATATCTTTGCCGTGCGGCCCTTTTCCAAACGCAATGGCCTGACCCTGTCTGTGGGGGGCGGCGTCAGCCTGTTGCTGGGGCTGAGCTTGCTGCTGGTCTACCCTGGCTTGTTTGCCGCCGGGTTACTCCTGTTTTCTCTGGGGGCCGTCGGCTTGTTGTTGGGGCTGGCCAAGCTCTACGAACCCGAGACCAGCATGGAGCTCACGCCCTCAGGGCTGAATTACTATCACAGGCGCGGCAGCGTGTTCGTGGCCTGGGACAACATCCACAGGGTCGATGTTCCCAGGTTAACCCAGGGCATGGAGTTGATAGAACTGCCCTATGTCGGCATAAAACTGAAGCGACTCAATCCCGTGTTGGATAACATCTCCCCCAGATTGGCCACAGGTTTACTGACGGAGCAGCGGCCGCTGTTGATGACGGCGGCCACCCAGGATGAAGATCTGCAGTCCTTGGAGCATTATCTCGGTGCCGAATTTACCCCGCTGCTTGTCGAGGGTGACAGATACCGCGGGGTGCTGGCGATGTTTGGCCATAGATGCCAGACCTTGAATGCGCATCTTGGCTACCACTTGTATATTCCCAAAGACAGCTTGGACCGCGATAGCGCAGAGTTCGTGCGCTTGCTGCGCCAAAGGATCGCCGCCTTCAGTCCGGCTGCGCCTGGCAAGCCTTAGGCCGTCGCTGTCAGGCGCCGGCGGCCTCGGCAAAGTCGCAATCTTGCCCGCCCTCAGTGACGCCTGCCGCCTTGGGGGCCGAGTCGAGTAGCATCAGCTGCTCTTTTACCCTGGTGCCTATGAATTGCCCGCCGTCGTAAATTTCCATGCTGGTGCAGCTAATCTCGCCTTCCAGGGTGCCACTGCCTGTGATGATGAGCTTGTCACATGCCAACTTGCCGTTGAAAAAACCCGACACCTTCAGCTCGTGACACTTGACTTCGCCCTGGATGCAGCCATTGAGTTCTATGGTGATATTTGCCTCTGAATAGACACTGCCATTGAGCTCGCCGCCGATCAAGGCATCGCCGCTGAACTCTGTCATGCCTGTCAGTTTAGTGCCTTGGGCGATGAAGGTGAGGGCCGCAGTTGGCTTCTTTTTTTTGAACATAGTCTGGTCTTGTTAAGCAAAGATGAGACGAATGTTAACCGGATTTTTTCGCTAACAAAACCACAAATATTTGGCGCCTGGCCGCCAGATATTTGGCTGCCGGCGCCGGCATGGGTTAGTGTTTGTAACCATTGGGGTTTGACGATTGCCAGTGCCAACTGCTGCTGACCATGTCTTCCAGGCTATGGCTCGCCTGCCACTGCAAATCCTCTCTGGCGAGGGTAGGATCCGCGTAGCAGGCGGCGATATCACCGGGACGGCGCTCGACTATCTTGTAGTTTATTGGCTTGCCACAGACCTTCTCGAAGGCCTGGAGCATCTCCAGTACGCTGTAACCCTGACCGGTTCCCAGATTGTAAGTCACGAGTCCTGGGTTGCCGGCGAGTTTAGCCAAGGCCTCCAGATGGCCCCGGGCCAAGTCGACCACATGGATATAGTCCCTGACTCCTGTACCGTCTGGGGTCGGATAATCGCCGCCGAACACGCTGAGCAGCTCGCGCTTGCCTATCGCCACCTGGGCGATGAAGGGCATCAGATTGTTGGGGATATCGTTGGGATCTTCGCCAATCAGGCCACTGGCGTGAGCCCCGACCGGGTTGAAATAACGCAGGCAGGCAATATTCCAGCTGGCATCGGCCTCGGCCAGATCCGCCAGTATCTGCTCGACCATCAACTTGGAGCGACCATAGGGATTGGTGGCGCCGGTCGGGAAATCCTCTGTGATGGGCAAGCTGGCGGGATCGCCATAAACGGTCGCCGAAGAACTGAATACCAGCTTCTTGACCCCGAATTCGGCCATCACCTGACATAGCTCCAGGGTGCCTGTGACATTGTTCTCGTAATACTTGAGCGGCTTGGCGACGGACTCGCCGACGGCTTTCAAGCCGGCAAAGTGAATGACGGCTTCTATCTGATTGTCGCGAAAGACTTTCTGTAACAGGGCCTTGTTGAGTATGTCACCCTGGTAGAAAGTCGGGCTCTTGCCGGTTATCTGCTCCACCCGCGCCAGGGCTTCGACACAGGAATTGGACAGATTGTCCAACACTATGACCTCATGGCCCGCGTTCAGCAGCTCGACCAGAGTATGACTGCCGATATAACCCGCGCCGCCTGTAACTAAAATACCCATTATTTCAATCCTTTGACTAGTTCTTTAAGGTAAATCCCAAGCTCTTCGCCTATCTCTTGATGACGCAGCGCATGTTCTATATTGGCTCTCATGTAGCCCTGCTTATTGCCGCAGTCATGACTCTTGCCCTGCATATAATAGGCGTTGACCTGTTCCTGTTCCATCAGCATGGCGATGGCATCCGTCAGTTGGATCTCATCGCCGGCACCGGCAGGGGTCTTGGCCAGCAGGGGCCAGATGCTGGCCGGCAGCACATAGCGGCCGACGACGGCCAGGTTCGACGGCGCTTCGTCGATCGCCGGCTTCTCGACCAGCTCGATTAGCGGTTCGGACTCACCGGGCTTGAGATCATGGCCATTGACATCGGCTATGCCGTATTGGTCTACCAGCTGATGGGGCACGCCTTCGACCATGATTTGGCCGACATTGGTGTCGTTGAAGCGCTGCACCATGGAAGCTAGGTTATCCCATTGCAGATCGCAGCTGGCTTCATCGATCAATACGTCCGGCAGCAGCACGGCGAAGGGGGCATCGCCCACTACCGAGCGGGCACAGAGGATGGCGTGCCCCAGGCCCTTGGCCTGTGATTGACGTACGCTGATGATGGTCACATCTTTAGGGCAGATAGACTGCACCGCATCCAGTAGCTGGCGCTTGACCCTGCGTTCCAGCTGGGCCTCGAGCTCGAAGCTGGTGTCGAAATGGTTTTCGATGGAATTCTTACTGGCGTGGGTTACCAGCACTATTTCCTTGATCCCGGCGGCGATGGCTTCGCTGACCACGTATTGGATCAAAGGCTTATCCACCACGGGCAGCATCTCCTTGGGGATGGCCTTGGTGGCGGGCAACATGCGGGTCCCCAGACCGGCAACCGGAATGACGGCTTTGCGTATGTTATCTTGTTTCATTCTTTCCCTTAAGGCTTAACCCAGAATGTGAATGGCGGTTATTGTAAAGGAGCTGGGCTGAAAAGCCATTTCCAAAGGTTAAATTTTAGCTATTCGGACAAGATTTTTCGCCTGGGCAACGAACCTGGGATCTCCCTCTGTCAACAAATGCCGCCACTGTTGCTGCTCGGAAAACGCCCATGTCTCTGGCTGTTGGCGTGTATGTCAGTATTAGTTTACGTTTGTCGCCGCTTTAGGAACCGACAATATCGGCAGGGGGAGTTAACAAAAATCTAACCTTGGAACACTATGAGGGTATTGCAGTAGAGTGAAGTGAATATGATGAATAAAGGTACTCCTTACCTGGCGCGGCAGGCCGACGCCACAGGCTTTATCCAGTATCCCCAGGAAGAGCACGACATCTGGGGCCAGTTGTATGCGCGTCAGGCAGTTAATTTACCGGGACGCGCCTGTGATGAATATATTCAGGGGCTGGACGCCCTGGCCATGCCAACCGACAGGATCCCGCAGCTGGCCGAGATAGATAGAGTGCTGCTGGAAACCACTGGTTGGAAGACGGCGGCGGTGCCGGCACTGATCTCCTTCGGGCGTTTCTTCGAATTGTTGGCCAACAAAGAGTTTCCCGTGGCGACCTTCATTCGCCGTAAGGAAGAATTTGATTACCTGCAGGAGCCGGATATTTTCCATGAGATATTTGGTCATTGCCCGCTGCTGACCAACCCGGCTTTCGCCAATTTTTCCCATATGTACGGCAAATTGGGCCTGGCCGCCAGCAAGGAAGAAAGGGTATTCCTGGCTCGTCTCTATTGGTTCACCATAGAATTTGGCCTGGTGCAGGCCAAGAATGAACCTCTGCGTATCTATGGTGGCGGTATCCTGAGCTCGCCGGGGGAAACCTTGTACGCCCTGAGCGATGTGCCCGAGCGTAAGCCGTTTGAGCTTATCGATGTGCTGCGTACCCCTTATCGAATCGATATCATGCAGCCGGTGTATTATGTCATAGAGCACATAGATTTCCTCGATGAGATCGCCAGGATGGACATCATGGCAGCGGTGCAAGAAGCACGTAAACTTGGGCTGTTTGCCCCCAAGTTTGAGCCTAAATCCAAGGCCAGCTAACGATCAGAACAATCAGATAGGCTATTGGCCGAAGCGAATAATAAAGACAGTAGGAGTTGTGATGACAGTATTATCCGAGATGAAATGTGAAGCCTGCCAGGCGGATGCCCCCAAGGTCACAGATCAGGAATTGGCCGAGTTGGTGCGCATGATCCCCGACTGGGGAGTGGAAGTGCGTGACGGCATAATGCAGCTCGAACGTGTGTACAAGTTCAAGAATTTCAAACTCGCCATGGCTTTCACCAATAAGCTGGCGGATCTGGCGGAAGCCGAGTTTCACCATCCCGGGATCCTGACCGAATGGGGCAAGGTGACTGTGACTTGGTGGTCTCATTCCATCAAGGGGCTGCATAAGAACGACTTCATCATGGCCGCCAAGACGGACCAGTTGCTCGATTAACACATTTCAAATATTGATCAGTGCCTTACATCATGTTTGGCACTGATATTATTCCCTTGTTACAAATCTGCTGTAAACTTCACTTGCCACATCTGAGATAACCTTCTAACGTATAGGCGCATTTTCATCGGCCGCTGTCAGCCCTACGAGCTGGACTCTTAAATGCCACTATGGGCGTTCATAGTGAGAGAACTCGGCGTGTTTATCCCATAAATCGAATCTAAAAACAGGGAACATCAGCATTATGCGCTTGGAAGTTAGTTGTCAGGATCGTGTTGGATTGGCGAAAGATATCTTGGTGGTGCTGGAGCGCTACCATATCAATCTGATCGCCATAGATGCGAGCAACCAGGGATTCTTGTACTTGCAATTTGCCGAAATCGGCTTCAATACCTTGAGTGAATTGATGCCGCAGATACGCAAGGTGGAGAGCGTCCACGATGTGCGTACCGTGTCTTTCATGCCCTCGGAGCAGGAACATTATGCCCTCAAGACCCTGCTCAAGACCTTGCCCGACTCGGTATTTTCGATCGATACCAAGGGCAGGATCTGCATAGTCAACGAGTCCGCGCTGCTGACCCTGGGGATGGCCGAGCATGAGGTGTTGGACGAGTCCATCAACCATTGGGTGCAAGGCTTCAACTTCGGACGTTGGTTGAGTGAATCTCAGGTGCTGGCCCAGGCGACCCGGGTCCAGATAGGTCCCAACGAATACCTGGCCGAGATGTTGCCCATCTATTTACCCGACGAGAATGACAAGACCATACTCGCAGGTGCCGTGGTGTCGCTCAAGTCGCCGGCCAGGGTAGGCAAGCAGTTCAATGCGTTGCAGAACCAGACCACAGGGTTTGAGAACGTGCTGGCGGTCAGCGACAAGATGAAAGACGTGCTCAAGCAGGCCAGGCGCATGGCCCAGTTGGATGCCCCTCTGTTGATCACGGGCGAAACCGGCACGGGCAAGGAACTGATGGCCAGGGCCAGCCATGACGCCAGCATGCGCCGCGAACATCCCTTCATCGCCATCAACTGTGCCGCCTTGCCGGACAGCGCCGCCGAAGAGGAATTGTTCGGTTACGTCAGCAAGGGGGCGGTGGTTAAGCGTGGCTTCTTCGAAGAGGCCAAGGGCGGCACCATATTCCTCGATGAAATCGCCGAGATGTCCAAGGCGGCCCAGGTTAAGCTGTTGCGCTTGCTGCAGGATGGCACCTTCAGGCGCATAGGCGGCGACGAGGAAGTGCGCGCCGATGTACGCATCATATGTTCGACCCAGAAGAATCTCGCCGAGCTATGCCAAACGGGGGAGTTTCGTGAAGATCTCTATTACCGCATCCATGTGCTCAGCTACCACATGCCGTCACTGCGCGAGCGCAAGATCGACATCATTCCGCTGACCGAGATGTTTCTCGAGCATTACAGCCAGCAGCTGTCCAGCCCTATGCGGCGGATTTCGGCCCAATGCCGGGATCACCTGCTCAGCTATGCCTGGCCGGGCAATGTGCGCCAGTTGAAGAATGCGGTATTCAGGGCCGTGTCCATGTGGGATGGCTCGACGGAACTCACGGTCGAGCAGCTGAAATTGCCTTCCTATGCCGAAGGATTCGGTTATTTCGATAATCAGTTCGAGGGCAGTCTGGATGAGGCGATGAAACAATTCGAAGCCAGCCTGTTGCGGCGCCTGTATCCCGCCTATCCCAGCACGCGCCAGCTGGCGAAGAAGCTCGGGGTGTCGCATACGGCCATCGCCAACAAGCTCAGGGAATATAAGATAAGTAAACGCAAGTAGGGCTGTAAATTGAATTTGCCACCGGAGCGTTGGCTTTTTGAACGGAACGGCGGCGTAAGCCCCCTATAAGTCGCCGAAAACCCGAGGCGTAATTATAAGTTTACAAAAGCATGCCGTGCCCGGGTTAATGTGATTCGGGTCACGCTATAGGAATCTTGCCGGACATAGGGTATTCCTACGCCCAATAAGCCCAGGAATGCGTGCCCGGGTACCGGGAATAGAGGCGGGATAAGGCTTGAATCACAAGCCTGTCCGTCAAGCAGAATAAGCACAGGAGCAGATATGAAACTCGCAAGTTATGACAATGGCCGCCGTGATGGCCAGTTGATGTTGGTCAGCAAAGATTTGACCAAGGCTGTCGCAGTGCCGGCCATAGCCCACACGCTGCAGCAGTTGCTGGATGCCTGGGATCTGCTCAAGCCTCAGCTGCAAGAGCTGTATGAGGCGCTGAACGAAGGCAAGTTGGATAATGCCGTCGATTTCGATGAGGCCAAGTGCCTGTCGCCCTTGCCACGCGCCTATCAGTGGGCCGATGGCAGCGCCTATGTCAACCACGTCGAGCTGGTCCGCAAGGCGCGCGGTGCCGAGATGCCGGAAACTTTCTGGACAGATCCACTCTTTTACCAGGGCGGCTCAGACAGCTTCATCGCCCCCAAGGCGGATATTGCCCTCGGCAGTGAAGATTGGGGCATAGATTTCGAGTCGGAAATTGCGGTGATCACCGATGATGTCCCCATGGGCGTTTCCCCAGAAGCCGCCGCAGAGCACATCAAGCTGTTGATGTTGGTCAACGACGTGTCGCTGCGTAACCTGATCCCGGGTGAACTGGCCAAGGGCTTCGGCTTCTTCCAGTCCAAACCTTCGAGCAGCTTCTCGCCTGTGGCCGTGACGCCGGACGAGCTGGGCGATCGCTGGCAGGACTCCAAGGTACACCTGCCGCTGATAACCCATTTGAACGGCAGCCTGTTCGGTCGCCCCAATGCCGGCGTCGACATGACCTTCAACTTCAGCCAGTTGGTGTCCCATGTCGCCAAGACGCGCCCCTTGGGCGCGGGTGCCATAGTCGGCTCAGGAACCATTTCCAATTATGATCGCAGCGCCGGCTCTAGCTGTCTGGCGGAGAAGCGCATGCTGGAAGTGATCGCCGAGGGTAAGGCCAGCACGCCGTTCATGCGCTTCGGCGACCGGGTGCGCATCGAAATGTTGGACGATAATAATCACAGCATCTTCGGTTCGATCGACCAACAGGTCGTCGAATACAAAGGCTAACGCCAACTTACGTTGATCCGACGGGGCTGATACCAGGTATTTGCCCCGTTTTTTATAAGGAGATGAAAATGCTGAAACTCTATGGTTACTGGCGCTCGAGCGCCGCTTATAGGGTGCGTATCGCCCTCAACCTCAAGGGACTGGAGGCCGAGCAAGTGTCAGTGCATCTGGTACGTGACGGCGGCGAGCAGCACAAGGCCGACTTCGCCAGCCTCAATCCCCAACAACTGGTGCCCACCCTGGTGGTGGGCGAGGGCACAGACACGCCTTTGGTCTTGTCCCAGTCCCTGGCCATCATAGAATATCTGGATGAAACCTATAATGATTGCCCTCTGTTGCCGGCAATGAGCGCCGAGCGCGCCAGAGTGCGGGCCATGGCGCAGGCGATCGCCTGTGAGATCCATCCACTGAACAACTTGCGGGTGTTGCAATACCTGACGGGGCCCATGGGGTTGGATGAGGCGGCCAAGAATAGTTGGTATCAGCATTGGATCCATGAAGGCTTCGGCGCCTTCGAAGTGCTGCTCGAGCAACATGCGGGTGAGTATTGCTTCGGTGACAGCATCACCCTGGCCGATGTCTGCCTGGTGCCCCAGGTGTATAACGCCCAGCGTTTCAATGTCGACCTGAGTGCCTACCCCAACATGATGCGGATCTGGGCAAATTGTAATAAGCTGCCGGCCTTCAGCCAGGCGGCGCCAGAGCTGCAGCCCGACGCAGTCTGAGTGGCTCCTCCCTTCATGGGAGGCGTCTTTGAGCTTGGATAGCCGCAGTCGCGGCTCTTTTTTTTGGGGGGGCGGGCAGTTGTGGCGTCTTGGGCGCCACAGCTTAGGTCAGTGCCCGCGGCCGCGAAAGTGAGTTGCGGCCACGGCGCATGCACAGTGGCAAACACAGCGGCAGGCGGGCATAGCCACTTCTGTATGCCTATTCTGCATGCTTATGATGGACATGAATTTGTTAGACGCAGGGAGACATATGCTTATGCATAGGCAAGAGGGGCATGCTTTCGAACCCGAAGCCAGGTTGCTGCATTGGCTCGGCCGGGACGAGGCGCGCCTGCTGGCACTCATGGCCACGAGGCAATTGGCCTCGGAGGAGGGGCTGGCTGACTGGCTGCTGACGGCGGGCTTTGTGCGGGACCTGGTGTGGGATAACTTACATGGCTATCCGGCTTCGAGCCTCAACGACATAGACTTCATCTACTTCTGTGCGAAAGACACTTCCCGCGAGCGTGATGCCAGGCTGGAGGCGCGCCTGCGACTGCTGGCGCCCGAATATCCCTGGTCGGTGAAGAACCAGGCCAGGATGCACCTGAGAAATGCCGACCGGCCTTATCGCTCGACCGAAGATGCCATGGGCTTCTGGCCCGAGCAGGAAACCGCCGTCGGGGTGGCGCTGAGGGAAGACATGGCGACTCCCCTCAATGAAACGGGCACCGCCGCACTCGACCCAGCGCAGGTGAGACTGGTCAGCGTCTTCGGCTGGCATGGCGTGTTTTCACTGCAGCTGACAGCCAATGGCCGGCGGGACAGGGCGGTGTTCGAACAGCGCCTGCAGGCCAAAGGCTGGCTGGCGCGTTATCCGCAACTCAGACTCGCATCGGCTTAGCCTGTGATCCAGATCCCAAGTCGCTCGCTTTACCCACACATTTAGTCAGGCTACTGATTTAGATCAAGAAAACCCCTCAGGGGATCTGACATTCTGCCTCCAGACAAATTAATACATAACAATAAGCTAGCTCATAGTTCTGAGTTTATGCTACTGGAGATCATGATGAATAAAACCTTAACTTCCTGCCTCATTGCCAGCGCCTTACTCTGCTCCGGCATCTCTGCTTCCGCCTTCGCCCATCAGGCCGGCGATATCATCGTCCGTGCCGGTGCCGCCATGGTGGCGCCCAATGAGTCGAGTGAGGATGTTGCCGGTCTGGGCGAATTTTCCGTGAGTAACGACACTCAGTTGGGATTGAATTTCGCCTACATGCTGACGGATAACCTTGGCCTGGAGTTATTGGCGGCGACGCCGTTCAGCCATGATGTCTCCCTGGCAGGTCTGGGTAAAATCGCCGACACCAAGCAGTTGCCACCGACTCTGGTCGTTCAGTACTACTTCGGTACGGCGCAATCGGCATTGCGCCCCTACATAGGTCTGGGGGTGAATTACACCAACTTCTTCGACAATGATTTCACCGATGAAGCCAAGGCCATGGGCTTGAGCGACTTGAGCATGAGCAACTCCTGGGGCCTGGCCGGGCAACTTGGGCTGGACTATAAGATCAACAAGAATTGGCTGGTCAATGCCTCGGTTTGGTATGCCAAGATAGACACTGAGGTCAAATTCAACCTGGGTGATCAGGCCGTGCAGATAGACACAGACGTGGATCCCTGGGTGTATATGCTGAGTGTTGGTTATACTTTCTAACCTCAGTCACCCAGTGAAAAGGAGCCATAGGGCTCCTTTTTTGTTGCCTTATGTTTGATGCCTCATGTTTGATGCCTGCTGGATGAAGAAAAGTATGGTTAAGACGTGTAGACATCTGGAAGTCTTTGGGTATGATAGGGGAATGAACATGAGTTTCAGCCATAGACATGGCTTAGTGTCGGCGGTCTTGGTGATGCTGGCCTGTATGGGGGGACTGCCGGCTTGTACGCCCGCAGATAGGCATGAAACCTGGGAGGCCAGTGACGCAGCTGCGACCATTTCCGGACAGATCTGGTTTCGTGAACGCATCGCCTTGCCTGCGGCGGCCGAGCTGAGCCGGAAGTGAAAGACGTGTCCAAGATGGATGTACCGGCACAGATACTGGCGAGCGTGACCATGTCGGAGCCAGTCACGCCGACCCGGTTCGAGTTTGTCCTGCCCAGGACGACCTTTATCACCGGGCATACCTATGCCATCGGGGCCAAAATCATGTTGAATGACAAGCTGCTGTTCATCAATACCCAGGCCTATAGCCTGGATCCTAATGCGCTTGTGCCCTTGTCCGTCATGTTGGATAAGGTCGGTTCCTAGACTGCCGGGCCGCGGTCCAGACGCCGAGCTAGTGAATCGCAGAGACAGCTCCCGGGGGAGCCGTCCTTAGATCAACCCAGAGAAAGAGGCGTCATATGCCGGTCAGAATTCCAGATAACCTGCCAGCCGCAGAAGTGCTAGAGTCGGAAAATATTTTTGTGATGTCCGAAACCCGGGCCGCAAATCAAGACATCAGGCCCATGAGGGTGCTGATCCTCAATCTTATGCCCAATAAGATAGAGACGGAGACCCAATTACTGCGCCTGCTGGGGAATACGCCACTGCAGGTGGGGGTGGACTTGCTGCGGATCCACGATAAGGCATCCAGGCACACCTCGATAGATCATATGAATAATTTCTACCGTGACTTCGAGGAGGTGCGCCATAACAATTATGATGGCCTCATCATCACGGGCGCCCCCCTCGGGCAGGTGGAATTTGAAGATGTGAGTTATTGGGACCATATCCGCGAAATCATCGACTGGTCGCAGCGGCATGTCACCTCGGTGTTGTTTCTCTGCTGGGCGGCTCATGCCGGCCTGTTTCATCTCTATGGCCTGAACCGCACCGTGCTCGAGAAGAAGCGTTCCGGGGTCTATAACCATAAGCGTACCTCTGAGCATTTTCCCTTGCTGCGGGGCTTCGATGATGAGTTCTTCGCGCCGCACTCGCGCTTCGCCGAGATGAGTCTGACGCAGTTGCGGCAACACCCGGATCTGCAGGTCTTGGCCGAGTCGGACCAGGCCGGCGCCTATCTGGTGTTGAGCAAGAACAACCGCAACCTGTTCGTCATGGGGCACCCCGAGTACCATAAATCGACCCTGAACGACGAATATCACAGGGATCTGGCCGCCGGACTGGCACCGCAGATCCCGCAGAATTATTATCCCGGGGACGATGCCGCCAAGCCGCCGGTGGCACGTTGGCATAGCCATGGCAGCCTGCTGATCAGCAACTGGCTCAACTACTATGTGTATCAGCTCACCCCCTACGACTTGAGCGACATGACAGCCATCACCCCCTGGGAAAGCAAGCACTCCTAGTCGATAGCGTCGGCCCTTACCTCTGCCCAAGCCTGCAACCCACCCATGTTGCAGGCCAGGGCCACACACTTCTTTCCCTGTTTCATCCCGGATAATGCCGCCTCTGTACGCCACGCCGGACAGCTGTCCCTGGCTCGCTTGCGTGCCAATGGCTTGTCGCAGCAGCTAAATTTTCTCCGAGCCAGACGCATGGCGCCGGTACCCGCATCTGCCTTAAGCCATGGGCGCCGTGGGCCCTATCAGGGTGTAAATTCTGAGTGACAAAAGATTCCTGGCCGAATTGGCCGATTAGACCAAGGACTACTTGCTTTACGTTCGCGTAAACGTCAGAGTGAGGTAAGTTAGCTTTATTATGAATTCCAGGACACCCTGAATTTGGGCCTGGAGGCAAACACTGAGTGGAGTTGTTATGAGTACACAGGCGTTGAGTCAAGATATTGTTATTGTTGCCGCCAAGCGCACCCCCATGGGTGGCTTTCAGGGCGCATTGGCCGGAGTCACTTCACCGGCACTGGCCGCCACCGCCATCAAAGGGCTGCTGGCGCAAACGGGTCTGGCGGGTGAGCAGGTCGACGAAGTCTTGATGGGCTGCGTCCTGCCCGCGGGTTTAGGCCAGGCCCCGGCGCGCCAGGCAGCACTCGGTGGCGGCTTGCCTTTGTCGGTCGGCGCCAGCACAGTCAACAAGGTCTGTGGCTCGGGCATGAAGACTGTGATGTTGGCCCACGATGTGATCAAGGCCGGCAGCAGTGAGATAGTGATCGCCGGCGGCATGGAAAACATGAGTCAGGCGCCTTACCTGCTGGATAAGGCCCGTGGCGGCATGCGCATGGGGCATGGCAAGGTCATGGACCACATGTTCCTCGACGGCCTGGAAGATGCCTACACGGGCGGCGCCATGGGCACTTTCGCCCAGAAGACCGCCGATGATTTCGGTATTAGCCGCGAACAGATGGATGCCTTCGCCCTGAGCTCGCTGGAAAAAGCCAATGCCGCCATCCAATCCGGTGCCTTCAGAGAAGAGATAGTGCCTGTCACAGTCAGCGATCGCCGCGGCGAAGTCACAATAGATACCGACGAGCAACCCGGCAATGCCCGTCCGGAGAAGATCCCCGGCTTGCGCCCGGCATTCGCTAAAGACGGCACCATCACGGCCGCCAACTCGAGCTCGATTTCCGATGGTGCCGCCGCCTTGCTGCTGATGACCCGCGCCAAGGCCGACAGCCTGGGGCTGGAAGTGTTGGCCACCATCAAGGGCCACAGCACCCATGCCCAGGAGCCGTCGATGTTTACCACGGCCCCAGTGGGCGCCATAGGCAAGCTGCTGAGCAAGCTCGATTGGAGCAAGGATGATGTGGATCTGTTCGAGATCAACGAAGCCTTCGCCATGGTGACCATGCTGGCCCAGTCAGAATTGGGTCTGGACATGGCCAAGATCAACGTCAACGGCGGTGCCTGTGCCCTGGGTCATCCCATAGGCTGCTCGGGTGCCCGTCTGCTGGTGACCCTGATCCATGCCCTCAAGGCCCGAGGCCTGAAACGCGGCGTGGCCTCGTTATGCATAGGCGGCGGTGAAGCCACCGCCATGGCCATAGAGGTCTAACGACGCGTTAAGTTCACACAAGACTCTGTATCAGGCCGGCGAGCCACCAGAGCATAATAAAGGCGCCGCCGGCTCATCACTCTCAGTAAAGGGAAGCAAGATGACTACACAAGTAAAGCACTACATAAACGGTGAGTTCGTCGTCGGTAACGGCAGTCAGCAAATCGCCGTGACCAACCCGGCCAACAACGAAACTATAGCCCTGATCAACTGCGCCACCGCAGACGAAGTGCATAGCGCCATCGCCAGTGCCAAGGCGGCCTTCAAGAGCTGGAAAGAAGTGCCTGTGTCCGAGCGCGCGCGGGTCATGTTGCGCTACCAACATTTGCTGAAAGAGCATCACGACGAACTGGCGACCATCTTGTCCCAGGAAACCGGCAAGACCTTCGAAGATGCCAAGGGCGATGTCTGGCGCGGCATAGAAGTGGTCGAGCATGCCTGTAACGTGGCTTCGCTCCTGATGGGGGAAACCGTCGAGAACGTCGCCCGCTCCATAGATACCTATAGCTACACTCAGCCTCTGGGTGTTTGTGCCGGGATTACGCCCTTCAACTTTCCGGCGATGATCCCCCTGTGGATGTTCCCCCTGGCCATTGCCTGTGGTAACACCTTCATTCTCAAGCCATCCGAGCAAGATCCCATGACGCCCCAGCGTCTGGTGGAACTGTTCGAACAGGCGGGTGCCCCCAAGGGCGTATTGCAACTGGTGCATGGCGACAAGACGGCTGTGGATATCCTGCTGCGGGATCCCGCCATCAAGGCCATTTCCTTCGTCGGTTCGGTCGGCGTTGGTCAGTACATCTACAAGACGGGCACAGACAACCTCAAGCGGGTACAGGCCTTCGCCGGTGCCAAGAACCATTGTGTCATCATGCCGGATGCCAACAAGCAGCAAGTGATCAATAACCTGGTGGGGGCCTCGGTCGGCGCCGCCGGTCAGCGCTGCATGGCGCTTTCGGTCGCAGTCTTTGTCGGTGCCGCCAAAGAATGGCTGCCCGAGCTCAAGGAAGCCCTGGCCAAGGTGCGTCCCGGCCTGTGGAACGATCCACAAGCGGGTTACGGTCCTGTGATCAGCCCGGCGGCCAAACAGAGAGTGCTGAAACTGATACAGCAAGGCAAAGATGAAGGCGCCGACTGTCTGCTCGATGGCAGCGACTTCAGTCTCGAGGGCCATGAGTCGGGCAACTGGATAGGTCCAACCCTGTTCGACAAGGTCACCACGGAGATGAGCATCTACAAGGAAGAGATCTTCGGCCCAGTGCTCTGCTGCATGGAAGCCGAGACGCTGGAAGAGGCCATAGAGCTGGTCAACAACAGCCCCTACGGCAACGGTACCTCTATCTTCACCGCCAGCGGCGCCGCGGCACGCAAATACCAGCACGAGATCGAAGTGGGTCAGGTCGGCATCAACGTGCCCATCCCTGTGCCACTGCCTTTCTTCTCCTTCACCGGTTGGAAGGGCAGCTTCTACGGCGATCAACACGCCTATGGCAAACAGGCGGTGCGTTTCTACACCGAGACCAAGACCATCACGGCCCGTTGGTTCGAGTCGGATATAGGCACGGGTCCCAACATGAGTATTCACCTCAAGTAAGAATCGCCTATTCTCTATCTGGGAGCCTGAATTACCTCAGGCTCCTGCTATTTTGGCCCTGGATGGATAGAGAATAAGCCACAGACAAATCGGCGGTAAGACCAAGCGTCATGCTGCGCGGGTGATAGTCGCCGTACTAGAGTGACCCGAGAGTCACAGCAAGCATAAGGAGTCACAGATGGATTTTAATTTTAATGAAGATCAGCGTCAGTTCGCCGAACTGGCCCGTCAGTTTGCCGCCGATGAATTGGCCCCCTTCGCCGCCAAGTGGGACGAGGAACATTATTTTCCCAAAGAGGTGATCCACAAGGCAGGTGAGCTGGGATTCTGCTCCCTCTATTCCCCCGAATCCGAAGGCGGCATGAACTTGTCCCGCCTGGATTCCTCCATCATCTTCGAAGAGCTGGCCAAGGGCTGCACAGCCACCACGGCCATGCTGACCATACATAACATGGCCACCTGGATGATCACCAGTTTCGGTTCCGAGGTCCTGCGCCGCGAATGGTCCGAAGCCCTGACCACGGGCCAGAAGCTGGCCTCCTATTGCCTGACCGAGCCGGGGGCGGGTAGTGATGCCGCGGCACTGCAGACCAAGGCGGTACGGGATGGCGATGATTATCTGATCTCCGGCTCTAAAGTCTTCATCTCGGGCGCGGGGGCCACCGAAATGCTGGTGGTCATGTGCCGTACCGGCGGTGCCGGTGCCAAGGGGATTTCTGCTATCGCAGTGCCGGCGGACAGTGCCGGCATCACCTACGGCAAGGCCGAAGACAAGATGGGTTGGAATGCCCAGCCGACCCGGCAGATCAGCTTCGATCAGGTGCGGGTGCCGGCAGCCTACCTGCTGGGCGAAGAAGGCCAGGGCTTCACCTTCGCCATGAAGGGCCTCGACGGGGGCCGGATCAATATCGCGACTTGCTCGGTCGGCACAGCGCAGGCGGCGCTGGAGCGGGCGACGCAATATATGAATGAACGGCAACAGTTTGGCAAGCCCCTGGCGGCGTTTCAGGCGCTACAATTTAAGTTAGCAGATATGGCGACTGAATTGGTGGCGGCGCGTCAGCTGGTGCGTCTGGCGGCCTTCAAGCTGGACAGTGGCGATCCCGAGGCGACGGCCTATTGCGCCATGGCGAAGCGCTTCGCCACCGACGTAGGTTTCCAGGTCTGTGACGCAGCACTGCAGATCCATGGTGGTTATGGCTACATCCGCGAATACCCGCTGGAGCGCCACTTCCGTGATGTGCGTGTGCATCAGATCCTCGAGGGCACCAATGAAATCATGCGCCTCATCATCGCCCGTCGTCTGTTGGATGACAATGCGGGCCAGATACTCTAAAGAATCTATTAACGTGAGTTTCTATGATTTTTTAACCGGATAAGCAAGGAGCCGTATATGTCATTCATCAACGAACGCATCGAAGGTCATACCGCGATATTGACCGTAAACAACCCGCCGGCCAATACCTGGACCGCAGACAGTCTGCGCGAACTACTGACTAAAGTGGTTAAGCTCAACAGCAACAAGGAAATTTACGCCCTGGTGCTCACGGGGGAAGGTGAGAAGTTTTTCTCCGCCGGCGCCGATCTCAACGAGTTCGCCGACGGCGACAAGCACCATGCCGAACTCATGGCCGAGCATTTCGGTCAGGCATTCGAGGCCCTGAGTGGTTTTCGCGGCGTATCTATTGCCGCCATCAATGGTTATGCCATGGGCGGCGGTCTGGAAGTGGCCATGGCCTGCGATCTGCGTATTGCCGAGAGCCATGCTGTGATGGCGCTGCCCGAAGCCAGCGTCGGCCTGTTGCCCTGCGCCGGTGGCACCCAGAATCTGACCGCTCTGGTTGGCGAGGGCTGGGCGAAACGCATGATACTCTGTGGTGAGCGTTTGGATGCCGCCAAGGCGCTGCAGCTTGGGCTGGTGGAAGAAGTGGTGCCTCAGGGCGAGTCGCTCAATGCCGCCATAGCCCTGGCAGCCAAGGTCGCCAAGCAGAGCCCGAGCAGCGTCAAGGTCTGTAAACAACTGATCCAGGCGGGGCGCAACATGCCACGCAATCAAGCCTTGCCACTGGAGCGGGTACGTTTCGTCGGGCTGTTCCATACCGAAGATCAGGCCGAAGGCGTACAAGCCTTCCTGGAAAAACGTCCACCACAATGGAAGAACCGCTGATGACCCAGGATGTCTTGTTTACTAGCTTGGCGACCATGTCGGGCAAACGCATAGGCCTGGTGACGCTCAATCTGGAGAAGGCGCTCAACGCACTGAATCTGGAGATGGTGCATGCCATGACCGAGCAGCTGCTGGCCTGGCAGCAGGATGACAGCATAGCCTGCATCATGCTCGATGGCAGTGGCACCAAGGCGTTCTGCGCCGGTGGCGATGTGCGCGCCTTATATCAGGCCGCCAAAGACACCCCAGGCGTTGTCACGCCCCAGGCCTGTGAGTTCTTCACCTCTGAATATCGGCTGGATTATCTGCTGCACACCTATGGCAAGCCGGTATTGGTATGGGGCGCCGGCATCGTCATGGGCGGTGGCCTGGGACTGATGGCCGGCGCCAGCCATAGAGTGGTGACCGACACGTCGCGCATCGCCATGCCTGAGGTCACCATAGGCCTGTACCCGGATGTGGGCGGCAGCTATTTTCTCAACCGCATGCCGGGTAAGACCGGGTTGTTCCTGGGGCTGACGGCTTATAACCTGGATGCCGCCGACGCCCTGTATGTGGGACTGGGCAATCACCATCTGGGCAGCGATGCCAAACAGGCACTGCTCGATGCCATGTCCGGCGTCGGTTGGGATGACAATCAACAGCTCAATCACACTAAGCTGAGTGCGTTGCTCGAGGCCCTGAGTCAGCCCGTGGGCGACAGTCGCCTGCAGCGCCACCAGGCCCAGATAGACGAACTGATGAGTGGTGACATAGTCGCCATAGTGCAGCGGATGACAGAGCTGGAGACGGATGTCTCCTGGTTGAGCAAGGCCAGGGCCGGGCTGCTGGCCGGCAGTCCCATCAGTCTGCATCTGATGGCGGCGCAGGCGCGTTTGGGCACTGAGCTGAGCCTGGCACAGGTGTTTCGTTGGGAGCTGGGGGTGAGTGTCAACACCTGCGCCAAGGGGGATTTCAGAGAGGGCGTCAGGGCGCTGCTGATCGACAAGGACAGGACGCCTAAGTGGCATTACGCCAGTGTGGCGGCGGTGCCGGCCGAGCTGATAGCCGAACTGCAGCAGTCCCCCTGGGACGACAACCAGCATCCACTCAAGGCATTGGGTTAATTTACAAGCTAAGGCCACAGGGGTGGCCGAACAGGGATTAGGAGCGTGACATGTCAAGAATAGCATTCATAGGCCTGGGGCATATGGGCGGGCCGATGGCGGCTAACCTGCTGAAGGCCGGCCATCAAGTTACAGTATTCGATCTGGTTCCCGCCGCGATGCAGTCGCTGGCGGCCCAGGGCGCCGAGTTGGCCACCAGTGCCCAGCAGGCGGCAGAAAATGTCGAGGTGGTGATCACCATGCTGCCCGCAGGCAAACATGTGCGCGGTCTCTACCTCGGCGCTGAGCAGCCTGGCCTGCTCGAGGTCGTCGCCAAGGATACCTTGCTCATAGATTGCTCCACCATAGATGCCAACAGCGCTCAGCTGGTAGCCGCACAGGCCGCCGCCAAGGGGCTGGAATTTGTCGATGCGCCGGTGTCCGGCGGCACGGCAGGCGCCGCCGCCGGCACCCTGACCTTCATCTGTGGTGGTACGGATGCCGGCTTCGTCCGGGCCGAGCCTGTGCTGGCCGCCATGGGGGCCAACATCTTCCATGCCGGCGCCGCCGGGGCCGGTCAGATAGCCAAGATCTGCAACAACATGCTCTTGTCCGTGCTCATGATAGGCACGTCGGAAGCGCTGCAGATGGGGCTGGATCATGGCCTGGATCCCAAGGTGCTGTCGGACATAATGAAGGTCAGCAGCGGTGGCAACTGGACCCTGGAAAAATACAACCCCTGTCCAGGGGTGATGGAGAATGTGCCTTCATCCAAGGGCTATGAGGGCGGTTTTATGGTAGATTTGATGGTCAAAGATCTCGGACTGTCTCAAGAAGCGGCGCTCTTGTCCAATTCCAGCACCCCCATGGGCGCATTGGCGCGCAGCTTGTACGTCAATCATGCCCGTCAGGGTAATGGGGCCCGTGACTTCTCCAGCATCTTCGAACAGTTTGCAAAAACTAAAAAATAACACATTAAAAAGGATAACCCGATGGAGTTGAAAGGTAAGGTGGTCGTTATCACAGGTGGTGCCGGTGGTCTTGGCCTGGCGATGGCACACAATTTTGCCGCCGCAGGGGCTAAGCTGGCGCTTATCGATATGGATCAGGAAAAGCTGGAGCGTGCCTGCGCCGAACTGGGTGATACCACAGAAGTTCAGGGTTATGCCCTGGACATCACAGATGAAGAAGATGTGGTGGCAGGCTTTGCTTATATCCGCGAAGACTTCGGCCAGATCAATGTGCTGGTCAATAACGCCGGGATCTTGCGTGACGGTTTGATGGTCAAGGCCAAAGAGGGCAAGGTCACAGAGCGCATGTCCTACGAGCAATTCCAGTCGGTGATCAATGTCAATCTCACCGGCACCTTCCTCTGTGGTCGTGAAGCGGCGGCGGCCATGATAGAAACCGGCCAGAGCGGTGTGATAGTCAACATCTCCAGCCTGGCGCGTTCGGGTAACATGGGCCAGTCAAACTACGCCGCCTCCAAGGCGGGTGTAGCGGCGATGGCCGTAGGCTGGGCCAAGGAACTGGCGCGTTACGATATCCGCAGCGCCGCAGTGGCACCCGGGGTCATAGCCACGGAAATGACGGCGGCGATGAAGCCCGAAGCGCTGGAACGCCTGGAGAAAATGGTGCCGGTCGGCCGTTTGGGCCAGGCAGAAGAGATTGCCTCTACCGTGCGTTTCATCATAGAGAACGACTATGTCAACGGTCGGGTGTTCGAAGTCGACGGCGGCATTCGCCTCTGACGACAATTGCGGGCTAGCGTGTGGTAATTGGCCGGGCTTTGCCCGGCCAATTTTTTGCCCGAACTGCAGCTCAATCAGTGAGCTAGGGCCAGGGCGGTTGACTTTCATCTCGATGCGCTGAACAATTCGGGTTTAAGATAGGTTAAAAAGCCCGCCGGGTTGAAGCTGGAGCATGGGAGCCGAGAGTTGAGCACCGCGAATTGAGCACTGAGAGTACTGACGCCTGGGGTAGACTTATGTCTTGGCTGGAAAAATGGACTAAACGCATGATGCTGTCGGTAGGAATACTGGGAGTGGTCATCATATACAGTGGTTTTATTTACTTGCTCTTGAGTGGGCGTTCGGTAGCCGTGTTGCCTTGGTATCTGCTGTTATCGCCCTGGATATGCATTTTCTTTGGCTTGGACCATGCCAGGCAATTCAGGGTCATCACCTGGTTTGTCAGACGCTTTAAGCATTAGTCGGGCTCAAGCGCCTTGTTGTTAGCCCACAGCGGAGTACAGAATGACACACCCCTTCGGCGGCATAACGCTTAGCCTGACATTTTTCTTGCTGTTGAACGCCTGTAGCCCAGAGGGCGAGTCCGGGCGTGCGCCGAACGGCAACCAAGATGCCAGAATCGTTGCGCCTTACGGCAGCTGGGCTTCGCCTCTGGGGGCGGCCGACGTCTACGAGCAGAGCGATAACATAGCCGAATTGCAGAGCGTCGGCGGTGCCATCTGTTTTGCCGAGTCCGAGGGGACCAGTGGCGGCCGGGTGGGCATCAAGCGCCTCGAACCCGATGGCCGTGTGAGTCAAAGCATTCCGGCCGCGTTCAATGTCGGCACCAAGGTGCATGAATATGGCGGGGCGGCATTTCTCGGCATAGGCCAGAGTCTGTTCGTCAGCAAGAAAGAGGATCAGCTCTTCTATCGCTTCGCCCCCAACCAGCCCGAGTTGGCGCTGACGCCCAACGGCACTCGCCATGCCGACTGTATCTCCTACCCCAAGGGGTCAAGGATCATCTGCGTGCGCGAAGATCATCGCGGCGCAGGCGAGGCCAAGGCCAGCCTGGTGACCATTAACCTGAATTTCCCAGGTGAAGGCGATACCCTGGTCAGCGGTCACGATTTTATTGCCGCACCGACCCTGTCACAGGACAACAGCCAGTTGGCATGGCTGACCTGGGAGCATCCCGACATGCCCTGGGACAATACAGTGCTCTGGCTGGGCCAGCTGGATCGCAAGGGACAATTGCAAAATGTCCATCAGGTGTTCAAGGGCAAGCGGGGGGCGCTGACCCAGCCGCTGTTCAGCCCGGATGGGACCCTCTATGTGGTGGCCGATTTTAACAACTGGTGGAACATCTACCGTATAGCCGCCGACGGCACGGCGGAGAATATTCTGCCCAGAAAGGCCGAGTTTGCCGTGCCCGACTGGCGCCTGGGGCATCATAATTATGCCTTCGAGAGCCCGGGGGTGTTGATCGCCAGCTTCACCCGCCAGGGGGAAGCATTCCTGGCCAGGATCCATCTGGATACCGGAGTGGTCGAGCAATTGGCCGCCGATTTTGCCGAGATATCCCAAGTGATCAGCGGTGAGGATGCCGTCTACTTCGTGGGGGCCAAGACCACCCCGGAAAGGGGCATTTACAAGGTCACAGGCCGCGGGGTCGAACTCATGTATGCGCCTCAGTTGCCCAGGCTCAAGCCTGAGTATGTCTCGAAGGCCAGGGCTATCACCTTTGCCACCGCAGGCAACAAATCGGCCTATGGGTATTTCTACGCCCCGGTGAATCCGCATTTTATCGGCCCACACGATTCGCGTCCGCCACTGCTGGTCATGCTGCATGGCGGCCCGACCGCCAAGGCCAGCCTGGCCTATCGCAGCGACATTCAATTCTGGACCAGCAGGGGCTTTGCGGTGTTGGACGTCAACTATCGCGGCAGCAGTGGCTTCGGCCGCAAGTTCCGCCAGAGTCTCTACGGTCTCTGGGGGAAGGCGGATGTTGAAGATGCCGTCTATGGCGCCCGTTACCTGGTTGACCGTGGCTGGGTCGATGGCGATAAGTTAGCCATCAGGGGAAGCAGCGCCGGTGGCCTGACGGCCCTGTCGTCGCTGGCATTCTATGATGTGTTCAAGGCGGGGGTCAGCTATGGCGGCATCAGCGACATGACTGTGCTGGCCAAGGAGACCCATAAGTTTGAGAGCCATTACCTGGAGAAGCTGGTCGGCCCCTATCCCGAGGCCAAGGACTTGTACCATGCCAGATCGCCCCTGCACCACTTGCAGGGGCTCAACGAGCCCCTGCTGTTGGTCCAGGGACTGGATGACAAGGTGGTGCCCCCCAGCCAGTCCATGAGTATCTTCAATGCCCTGAAGCGCAAGGGCGTACCCACGGCCTTTGTCGGCTTCGAGGGCGATGGCACAGGTTTCTGGCGAACCGAAGACAGAACCTCGGCCCTGGAAGCCGAGTTGTCCTTCTACGGCCAGGTCTTCGGTTTCAGGCCAGCGGGTGAATTGCCCGGCTTGCAGTTGGAAAATGCCGGCGCCCTGAAACATAAGTTGGCGGCCGTCGAGCCCTAGCCCAGGCGTATGCCCCTGGCCGCCACGGAGACGGGGCGCCTCGGGCTGATCCCGGCATGGCACATGGGCAGCGAGGGCCGATACCGCCGGCTAAACTGGGTCGCTTGCCGGCATTTTGGTTGATAATTCAGGTCAAAATGCTATAGTGCCTCGCTTAATTTTTCCCCTCGGCATGCGGCCGTTTGGTATATGTCAGTTTGGTATGTCTTCAGGCATAGACCAACACAACTCGATTTGGAATTTCATTTTGATCACTACAGCTAATATCACCATGCAGTTTGGCTCCAAGCCACTGTTTGAAAATATCTCAGTCAAATTCGGCGGCGGCAACAGATACGGTCTGATCGGCGCCAACGGCTGTGGTAAGTCCACCTTCATGAAAATTCTGGCCGGTGATCTGGAGCCAAGCTCGGGTAATGTGTCACTGGACGTCAACGAACGCCTGGGTAAACTGAGCCAGAATCAGTTCGGTTACGAAGAATTCAACGTCGTCGATACGGTGATCATGGGTCATGCCGAGTTGTGGCAGGTCAAACAAGAGCGGGACCGCATTTATTCCCTGGCGGAAATGAGCGAAGAAGACGGCATCAAGGTCGCCGAGCTGGAGATGGAATTCGCCGAGATGGACGGTTATACCGCCGAGTCCCGTGCCGGCGAACTGCTGATGGGGGTGGGCATTCCGGTCGAACAACATTTTGGCCTGATGAGCGAAATCGCGCCCGGCTTCAAGCTGAGGGTGTTATTGGCCCAGGCCCTGTTCTCGGATCCCGATGTGTTGCTGCTCGACGAGCCGACCAACAACCTGGACATAGACACCATACGTTGGTTGCAGGACATGCTGGCACAGCGTAGCTCTACCATGATCATCATTTCCCATGATAGGTACTTCCTCAACTCTGTCTGCACCCATATGGCCGATATGGACTATGGTGAACTGCGGGTCTACCCGGGCAACTATGACGAGTACATGATGGCGGCGACCCAGGCGCGTGAACGACTCATGTCGGACAATGCCAAGAAGAAAGTGCAGATCGCCGAGCTGCAGGGCTTCGTGGCGCGCTTCTCGGCCAACGCCTCCAAGGCCAAGCAGGCGACTTCCCGCGCCAAGCAGTTGGACAAGATCAAGCTGGAAGAAGTCAAGGCCTCCAGCCGGGTGAATCCTTTCATTCGCTTCGAGCAGGAAAAGAAATTGTTCCGTAACGCCCTGGTGGTAGAGGACCTGTCCAAAGGCTTCGACCATGCTTTATTCTCCAAACTGGATCTCATGGTGGAAGTGGGCGAGCGCATCGCCGTCCTGGGTGAGAACGGTATAGGTAAGACCACGTTGCTGCGGACTCTGGTACACGACCTGCCTCAGGATACGGGTACCATCCAATGGTCCGAAAATGCGGCCATAGGCTACTATGCCCAGGATCATGAGGCCGATTTTGCCAACGACATGACCTTGTTCGAGTGGATGAGTCAATGGCGTAAACCCAATGACGACGATCAGTCGGTGCGCGGCATACTTGGACGCATGCTGTTTGGCTCGGACGACATCAAGAAGTCTGTGACCGTGTTGTCCGGTGGCGAGAAGGGCCGCATGTATTTCGGTAAGCTCATAATGCAGAAGCCCAACATACTGCTGCTCGATGAGCCGACCAACCACATGGATATGGAGTCCATCGAGTCGCTCAACAACGCGCTGGAAATGTACGAAGGCACGCTGATTTTCGTCAGCCACGACCGGGCCTTCGTGTCCTCGCTGGCGACCCGTATCCTGGAGATCACCGCCGATGGTGTCAACGATTTCAAGGGCAGCTACGATGAATTCCTGCGCAGCAAGGGCATCGAAGCCTAAGCAAATGCACAGTGAGAAAGCCCGGGCCTAGGCCCGGGCTTTTTTTTTGCGTGAGTGCATGGCGAGCCAATTCAGTCTCGGCCTAGGATGCCTGGGTTCCCCAAAGGCTCGGCAAAAATAATCGGTAACAAAAAAGTGGCGGCTGCCTGGAGTTGTCGGTGCGGCGCCATGGGCTCAGGTTGGCGCAGATGAATTAAATAATGCAAGTAAAATCAATTTGTTAATTTAAATATACCATTAAGCACTATGACAGAGTGACAAGCGTCAAAATTGTTCTGGCCGAGTCTGCTCCAACCTTCTTGCTGGCATCTAGAGTTAGCAGCAGGTGAGCTTAGTGGAGCAGTTACAGATGTCTTATCAGCATATCCTGACGGTGGCGGATAACCTTTCCCCCAGCAGCCATACCCTGAACAAAGCCGCAATCCTCGCCCACAAGAGCCATGCCAGGCTCACTCTGCTCAAGGTGGAACTGAGTTCCAGGCTGGGGCGTTGGTTGCCGGCGTTCGCGAATCCCGCCAAAGACACAGAGCTCCAGCATGGATTGAACCAACCTGGGCATGACTATGCCGCCAGGCCGCTGGAGGTCGAAGTGAAACACCGCCGGTCGCAGCGGCTCTACCGTGCCGTGTTGGACGAGTTGCAGCAGGCGGACTACGACTTGGTGTTGCTGCATCATAGGCATAGACATCCATTGTTGAATGAGTTTATCGGCAGTGATGAGTTGCACCTGCTCAGGGAGAGCAAGGCGAAGTTGATGTTTGCCGGCGACTCAGCCTGGCAATCCGATGGCCATATGCTGATTGCGCTGCAGATGGACGAGAATGACAGCAGGCATCAGGCATTCAATCGTTATCTGCTGGAGGAAGCCCAGCAATTGGCGCAGTTGCTGAATGTAGATATTCACTTGCTCAATTGCTATCTGGACGACAACTTCGGCATGTCATGCCGGGCCGAAAAGACTCAGGAAACGGCGGATCAACAGGGGCGCCATTGGCAAGCGCTGTTGCAGTCGGCGAAACCTTATCACCTGGCGCCCGAACAATTGCACCTGGCATCCGGCCTGGCCGATTTTCTCATTCCCGATATGGCCGAACGTTGCGGTGCCAGTCTGGTGGTCATGGGCGTCGAGCATAGCGGCATATTCAGCCACCTGAAGGGTCATACCTCGGAGCAGGTGCTCAACCAGCTCAACTGCGATCTGCTGGCCATCAAACCCGGCGCCGAGCATAGTCAGAGCCGAGCATAGCCCGAGCATAGCCAGAGTCGTCCATGAGCCGTGTGCGCCTGGATTCAGCTGCTCTGCATGATATCCAAGTTGTTCATACCCAAGTTCATACCCAAGTTCATACCCCTGTTCATACCCGGGTCAGCAGCGAGGCGGCGACATACAGCCCAAGGCCGAAGGCGGTGTGGGCCATCAGGCTGCGGCGGCGCGCCACCTTGGGCGCCGGGGTTTTGCTGGCCGCTATCCCTGCGCCCATGCCGGGTTGCATGATGAAAAAGGGGGCTGCTACCGTCATTATGCCGAACAATAACGCCGGCAGCAGGGTCGGCGTGTATGCCCACTGCGGGCCACAGAGTGTCAGCAGCAAGGCGGCAAACCCTATGCCTATGCCATAGTGGGCGCCCCAGCCGAGCCATGACTCGCAGCCGATGGGCGCCGCCCGGGCTATGTTGTCATGGATGAAGCGCCCGCTGGGCATATGCCCCAGCCAGCGACCGACCAGGGCATAGTTGAGCGCCGGGATCTTGAAGAGGCGCAGCATCAGCGCCGCCCAAAGATCCATGAATGCCGTGGCGCCTATGCCAATGACGGCGGCGTGTTTCAGCCATTCCAGCGTTTCCTGCATATCTTGATACCTCCTTGTTTGCCGTGATTCATGTCGGCGCCCGGTCAAGTTTGCCGGGAAACCTGGGCCGCGTCGTGGCACTCATTTGCCTGCATATGATACTCATACCTGTCCTCGCCGGTAATGGCGAAGCCCAAGCTTTGATAAAGCCGCAGCGCCGGATTGTCTTTCAGCACTGTCAGGTTAACCGCCTTACCCTGAGCCGCGGCCAGCAAATGCTTGATCACCCGGGTGCCCAGGCCACGCCCCTGCAAACCGGGTTCGATTTGCAGCTGCATGATTTCGAGATATGTGTCCGTTTCCCGATATTTCAGGGTCCCGACTCTTGCATGGTTGAAGATGATCAGATGGGAATGGGAGTAACCCTCATTGAGCCTGAACATATGCTCGGCGTCGGAGAGAAATTGCCCCGATTTTTCAAGATGCGTCACCATGGTACTTTTCCTCAGCGCCAGCAGGTAGGCTCTATCTGCCTCTGACGCCGGGATAAATTGCAATGTCAATCTACGCCTCCTTCAGTCGTCCGCAAGCCAGGTGCCTCAACATCTGCCAATGGCCAAGGTATCCGGGTCATTGGCCATTGGCTATGTTCAGCACGGATAATCAATGCTGTGTTCCGTTGGCTGAGGTGTAATGGTCATGACTTTAACCCCTTTGGGGGATTCGAATCTATGCCAGACGCCCTGAGGTATGACCAATATCTGGCCGGCAGCCAAGAGATGGCGGCGTTGCTCATGCTCATCGAGCAGGATAAGTGTGGTTTCGCCAGCCAAGACTTGTATAAATTCATCGCCTTGGGGGTGTCGCTCCCATTCACTGTAGCCGGCATAATGTGCGATATACACACCACCGTCCCGATACTCGGACAAGAGTGCAAACGCATCCTTGGCTTCTTCATCCGTGGTTTCAGGGCTTCTATCTTCGAGAAACTGGACCCTGGAAAATGCCTTATCTATGCTGATGCCGACTGATTTTGGCATTTGATATCCCCCATGGAAATGACGCTTGCAGCCGATGGTTAAGCGTTCAGAACTGACAGTGCCTGTGAACAAGAGCAAGCCTTTACAGTCACTTATTGGATTTAGACCTAGCCATAGTAATCAGTAAATACCGTTGCAAGCAAGCGGCAAAACTAAAGCAACTTGCCGGCGCTGCTGCATTGCTGTCGACAGCCCGGATTGCTCCGGGCTTTGCTGTAGGGCTATCTTATTTCCCAGGACTGGTGCCTAATGGCTATCTATGTCAGTGGCCTATATGATCTCAGTGGTCTATGTGACGTCAGTGATGCCCCATTATTAGGAAGGAACAGCTTTTATGACCCATGAGTTCATGGTGAGCAGTCTGCAGCGACTCGGTTGCCGCACCAATTTCACCATCAAGAATGTCACCGAATACATGCTGCCCGAGTCGAAGGAGGCCGTGTATCTGCATCAGGAGCTGCTGATCATACGCCCGGCGTTTGAGGTGTTTGCCGGCGAGTTTGCCGCCATCCAGGGGGTGCATGCCAGATACGACTATCATCACAATGCTCAGATGACACGTTTTCCCAAACGCCTGCACAAGAGCCTGACCGAGACCCATTATGGCCTGGCCTTCGGCTTCGATGATGAACAGGCACTGGAACAGTTTATCGCGCGCTTGAGGGCGATAGTGAAAGGCGCATAAGGGGGCATTCGGGCTCATCGACGGTGTCGGCGAGCCCGTACCCTGCCTATTTGTGACATTGGGCCAGCAGTGTGGCGAAGAAGGCTCCGCCCTTGCGGCGGCTGAAGGCGATGTTGCGCTCTGGGATAGACTCGGGATCCTCGTAGTCGGCCAGCGCCTGCTCCATGCTGGCTTCACGGATCAGGTGCAGCGTCGGGTAGGGGGATCTGTTGGTGTAATTGGCCGCGTCATCCTGGGGCTCACCGTCGAAACAATAGTCGGGGTGAAAGCTGGCCAGCTGATACTGGCCCTCGTAACCCTGTTCGACCAGCATATCTTCGGCCGCATCCACCAGATCCAGATAGGGGTAGAAGCCCTCGAAACCCCGGGGGACGATGAAGAGGGTCGTTTCCGTATCCGGGTGTTGATCCAGGAAGCGGCATTCGGCCAACAGGTCTTTCAGCACTGCCCCTGGCTTATGCGCCTCGCTCACCACATAACGTATGCTGCCCCTGTCCAATTCGCGCCTGGCGAAGGGGCAGATGTTGTATTTGACTATCACATCCCTGACCCAGAGGGTGGTGCTGGAAATGTATTCTTGCTCTGACATGGGAACTTCTCTTCGCTGCTGTGGCTGTTGGCTTAACGCCTTGGGCTAGGGGGCGATCATAGGAACGATGGAGGCCAGGAGCAAGAGCGCCATGCAGATATTGAAGATTTTCTGTTGGCGCGGCCGTTTCAACACGCGTTGCAGCGCCACCCCGAAGCCGAGCCAGACTAGGGCGCAGGGTAAGGCCACGCAGAAGAACACAGCGGCTATGGTCAGCACCTGGGGCGCGAGTGCCTGCTGCATCGAGGTGAAGGTGGCGACGGCGCCTACCGCCATGATCCAGCCCTTGGGGTTGACCCATTGGAAGGCAGCGGCCTGGAGGAAGCTGAAGGGATTGGCGCTGCGCTTGCCTTCCAGCTTGCTGTGGTTGTTGGCGATGAGCCAGGCCAGATACAGCAAATAGCCTATGCCCGCCACTTTGATAATCTGATGCAGCATAGGGTAGGCCTGAAACAAGCTGCTCAAGCCCAGGCCTATGGCCAGCACCATCAGCGGAAAGCCGAAACTTATGCCCAACAGATGGGGCAGGCTGCGGCGCACCCCGAAGTTCACCCCGGAGCTCATCAGCATGATGTTGTTGGGTCCTGGGGTGATGCCGGAGGAAAAAGCAAACAAGGCGATGGCAAACACGAGTTCCATTGGGCTCTCTATGCGGGTTAAGGGATGGCTATTGTAGCCGCATTTTTGCTCCGCTCCGAGTCTATTTTTATCCGCCATGGCCCGCCGGTGAGTCGCGCAGACGGCAAGTAGCGCGGACAGTGAGTAGCGCAGATAGCACACTTGCAATGGCGCACTTGAAATCGCGCACTTAAGCTTGAGGCTAGGGCCCAAGGCTGGGCCCTTGGCATGTTTTCGCCCGCCTGAACGGCCTGTTGGCAACGGCAGTTCGCCGGCTCGATGCCGGGATTTGCCGGAAGATGGCGGTGATTTTGCGGATTATCGCTGCATGTTCGCCGATTTTTCTTTGTTAAGCCCTGAAGTGTGGCCCAATAATTCCGGATGGGCCAGGAATACCCTGAGGCGTTTCATTTCGTTGTTGCTGAAATGCGCGGCCAGGTATGTCTCGAGCTCGGCCTGTGGCAGCTCCTGCTGCAATTGCAGGTATTGCCCGACCCGGGTGTGCCATGCCTGCTCACTTGCCCGGGTTTGTGTGACCCGCTCCTGTATCTCCGGCGCCAGGGCCGCTGCCGTCGTCTCCTGGCCCCGGAGCTGGGCGGCAATCTGCTGCGCCTCCAGGGTCGGCATCAGCACCCGCCTGTCTTGTTCATCGAGCTGACTTATCTGGTGTGCCAACAATGTTTGTTTCTGTGCCGGCGTCAGACTGCTGTCTTGCCTTATGCTAACCCTGGCCAGTGCCTGGCTGTCGTAGGCATTGTCTCTGGCGAAGAAGGCCTCGATTTCCGCCTGGGTGAAATAGTCAAATTGCAGCCGATACACCTGTTCGAGAAAGTCATGGGTCTCTGTGATGTCTATCGCTTCGGTCGGTTGAGGTCCCAGTGCCTTGAGTTCGGCCAGGGCCAGTTGGTAATCCCGGTAGCGGTAGAATAGCTCGCTCAGCTCAGTGGTCGCGGTTGGCGTGAGCCTGTGTTGCTCCGCCAACCTGTTGAGCTGGGCGCTCAGGGCCGCGCCCGTCTGCTGATAGTCGAGGATAATGTCATCGAATTGCCAGCGCAATGCCTGCTCCAGCACCAAGGACTCACCCGCCGGGCCAGTCATATTGGCTACCTGGGCCACAATGGCAGCTTGTGGGCCTTGGCCCGGGGTGAGCGCCCCTGAGGTGAGCGCTGGAGTTGAAGCAGGGGTAAGGGCAGGAGCTGGAGCGGGCAGCCGCTCCGAGCCTGTCTCGACCCAGAGCAGCAACAGCAGGCCGAGTCCTGTGAGCAGTGCGGCCGGTGCCTTGTTATCCAGCCCGAGCTTGGGTGGCTTCAAGTTACAGCCCCAACTGCTGTAAACGCTTGAGGTGTTGACGGTATAAGGTCACAGGATTGGTTTCAAACCAGCTGACCAGGCCGAAGGTTTGATTCACTTCATCCAGATGGTTCATCTGGTAGCTGTCATTGATCACCTTGCCCAGATGTGAGCTGCAACTCGAGACCAGGCCATCGTTGGCCTCATTGAACACCAGTCCGGTTAGGCTCAACGGATAGTCGGAGGCGTCGAGTGCATGGGTCAGGTTGGCGGCACCGGACCAGGAAAAATAGTAGACCCCATTGTCCGCGACGTCGGCGCCCTGACCGCAATACTCCTGCGGCATGCCTTCGCCATAGCTTTGGTTAAACAAGAGCGAGCCGCGGGTGGTGAGGGCTTCCATGGCCGCCAGGCTGTCGCTTGGCAGTTCGCCACTGCCGGAGACGCCGGCGATGACTCCGGCCAGCAAGTCGGCGCCCTGCCTGATGAGCCATTCGGTCGCACTATCCGCTGGCACGGCGGCGCGGGTGAAATCGGCGAAGCGACTGCCCCAGTTGACCCCGCCTATGGAGGTCACCGAAGCCACCATCTCAGGGCTGACGCTGGCGACATAGCGCGCCGTCGGTCCGCCATGGCTGTGGCCAATCAGGTTGACTTTTTCCGCCCCCGTCTGTGCCAGCACGGCCTGCACGAAGGTGCGCAGCTGCTCACCCCGTACTTCGGTGGCATTGGCGGGCGAGACACTGGCTAGGTACACCTTGGCCCCTTGTTGCTCCAGTGCCTGGGGGATGCGATAGAAGTAGTCTATGCCCCAGATATCATTGAAACCGAAGAGGCCGTGAACCATGACTATGGGATAGCGGGTCGCCTGTGTTTCCTCGGCCCGGGCGCTGTTGAACAGACCCAGGATGATGAGTAGTGAAGTGCAGATCCATGCTTTCATTGTGACTCCCTGTTAACTTGAGTTGCCTGGCCGACTAGTGTGCCAGACATGTTTGCCCCAAATGGGCTTTGTAACTTTATTGTTAACGGAAATCAATTTGCGGCGCAATGGTTATTTTTTATACAAATACAGCATGTTATCTGGTATTTTTTTGTTTAAAACTGGCGCTTGCCGACTTTTGGCGATCGGGTCTATGCTGATGGCGGTCGTTTAATACAGGGCTGGCTTCTGCCTGAGCGCGGCGATTGTTGCAAAATCATTGCCGTAAAATCATTGCAGCAAAAGCCCATTGCCCTAAAAGTTCATCGCAGTGAAAGCGCATAGCCGTGCGCCTGGGATAGGAAAGAGGGACCAGGCTTACGCCTGGTCCCTCTCTTTCGTGACTCTTGGCGGGCTGCCAGACTCAGTAGCTTACCTGGACTTCATAGGAGGAGAATTTGCGGATGTTGATCACCCCGGTATCGAACAGCAAGTATTGCCCCTTGATGCCCAGCAAGACGCCGCTTACCACGGCTTCCTTGTCGAAGTTATGGGATTTGATCTTCTTGGGGAATTCGGTCACAGGGTAGTGGATCGCCTGCACTGCCTCGTCCAGTCTCTCTATGCTGTAATCGCCTTTCTGCATGCCTATCTCGTGCAGCTTATCTTCTATCAGCGGCAGCAATTCTACGGCTCTTTGCTTGAGATCTATATCCTCGGCATTGCCCTTGAGCATCGCCTGCCAGTTGGTCTTGTCGTTGATGAGTTTGGCCAGCTCGACTTCCACCAGGCCGGAGATCTGCCGGGTGGCGACCTTGAAAATCGGCAGTCCCTGGGTCGCGCCCTGATCTATCCAGCGGGTTGGCAGCTGAGTGTGGCGGGTGATGCCGACCTTGACCCCTGAGGTATTGGACAGGTAGACATAATGGGGCACGAAACAATGGCTCTGGGCCCAATCCGGCTCGCGGCAGGTGCCTTGGTCGAAGTGGCAGGTTTCCGGCTTCATGATACAGAGATCGCAGCTGGCCAGTTTCTGCATACAGACGAAACAATGGCCCTGGGAGTAGCTCTTCTTGGTCTTCTTGCCACAGTTGCAACAGAAAATATTGCCCGTGTGAGTCAGGGTCAATGCCTGACCTATCAAGGGGTTGAGCTCGAGTGACTGCTCACCTACGGGTAGCCGGTATTGCACCAGCTGAGCCTCATTCAGGGTCGCGCGCATTTTGGATAAGGTGCCTAACATACATTACTCATAGTTCGCTATTTGCCTTAGTCTATCAGCTTATCCGGCCGCTTCCCGACAGCTTTTTTCGCTTGCGGCCTCACTTGTATATTATCCGATCCAAATTTGTTGCAATCAGTGCTAATCTAAACAGCCATTTTCTTCGAGAGACTATTATCTTGCCTGCTAACTTCATCCTCTTGCTTGCCGCCGCCATCTGGGGCTTTGGTTTTGTCGCCCAGGTGTTCGGCATGGATCACCTGTCGCCCTTCGCCTTCAATGGCGTGCGTTTCCTGATCGGCGCCCTGAGCCTGTTGCCCCTGGTGTGGTATTTCAAGCGCAAAGGCAAGTTATACGTCAGCCAGGGCAGGGACCTGCTCTGGGGCAGCCTCATGGTGGGCAGCCTGTTGTTTGCCGGCGCCTCGCTGCAGCAGGTCGGACTCCTGTATACCACGGCCGCCAACGCAGGCTTCATCACCGGCCTCTACATAGTCCTGGTGCCTGTATTGGGGCTGGCGCTGAAACACAGCACGGGGCTCAATACCTGGCTCGGCTGCGGCATCGCCGTCCTGGGGCTATTCTTCCTCAGCGTGAAGGATGACTTCAGCATAGGCTATGGCGATCTGTTGCAGCTGCTGGGGGCTTGCTTCTGGGCCATGCATATCCTGGCGGTGGATCACTTCGCCAAGCGGGTGTCGCCTGTGATCCTGGCGCAGATGCAATTTCTGGTGTGTGGTGTGCTCAGCCTGCTGATCTCGGCGGGATTCGAGACCACAGAGTTTGGGAATGTCACCGCCGCCTGGGCATCCCTGGCCTATTCGGGACTCATCTCGGTTGGCATAGGTTATACCCTGCAGGTGATGGCGCAGAAACATGCCCACCCGGCCCATGCGGCCATCATTCTCAGTCTGGAAACCGTATTCGCCGCCATTGGGGGGATCTTGCTGCTGGACGAGAGTCTGAGCGTGCGGGAGTTGACGGGCTGCGGCTTGATGCTATTCGGCATGCTGGTATCCCAGGTGCCGCTGCGTTATCTGGTGAAATCCCAACAGGAGAGCCTGAACTGACGCGGCCTGGATGGGCGTCATGGCGTTATGACGCCATGACGCACTTCGGGCTTCAGCGGTTGAGTTTATCCAGCACCACATCATCGCCTATGGCATAGAGCGCCTCCGTGAGTCGCTCCTCCTGTGACTCGTCTGTCAGTCCCAAGCTTATGGTAGCCCGGAATAGGGCTATGCCGGTATGACCCGCGGTCTCGTATTGGCTGCTGAATTGTTCTATATTGATACCCAGTGCATTGATCTTGTTTGAAATATCCAATACCAAGCCGGGTCTGTCGTAGGCGACCAGATTAAAGCTCAGGCGCAGCAGGGGGCTTTTCTTGTGGCTTGTCTTGGAGAAGGTCAGCGTCAGGCCGTCGATGCATTCCAGGGATTCGAGCAGTTCATCCCACTGTTGCGAAGGGACTTCCAGCAGGAGTATGGCGGCAAAGATACCGTCGATATGGCGTAGTTCCGAGTCGAGCCAGTTGCCGCCATGACGGCTGACAGCTTGGGCAATTTGTTCGACTAATCCTTTTCTGTCAGGAACTTGCAGGGTTAACAGGTAACGTAACATGCCATTCTTCTCCGAGTTCTAGTGATCAAAATAGAAGTGCAACCGATAGCAAAAAATGCGTTGTGAGAAAGCCCATGTAACACAACTGTCATCTTTGCGTCATACAATGCCAGCCCATCAGAATAGGGTTATGTCTTGGCTGTGTTCGATGCGAGTATTGTTAGCATAGCAGGCGATACAATCCCAGCGCACATTCGCTGGCTATTAATAATAGAGGTTCTTAATGGAAAGTCAGGTCATTCAACCTGGTTCTGCAACACATAAGTTGTTGATCGGTGGTCGAACCAACCGCAGAGCAGTTAAGGATAAGGCGGCTCAGATAGGTGTCACCATTGGCGGAACCTTAGTGTTTGTCGCCCTTTTGTTGATCTTCTTCTATCTCTTGTACGTCATTAAGCCCATCTTCGATGGTGCCGATGTCACCCCCGTCACCAATGTCAGCTATCAGAATGCCGACATCCCGACCCTGATGGTGGGCAGTGACGAGCAAAATGAAGTTCTCTACCGGGTAGCACGCAACGGCCAGGTGGACTTTTATTCCGCCCTGACCCAGCAGCTGGTCGACAGCTTCAAGCCGGAGCTGGCGGCCGGTGTGACAATCACCAGCAGCGCCGTGTCCGCGCCCAGCGAGCAACGTTTCGCCCTGGGGCTGAGCAACGGCCAGGTACTGATCACCGACATCGCCTTTGGCCTGACCTATCCGGATAATAAGCGCCTCATTACTCCTGAACTGCGTTACCCCGTCGGCAATACGCCTCTGGCGCTGACGGACGGCGGCGCCATTCACAGCCTGGTGTTTGCCTTAAGCAGCGATAAGATGAGTTTCGCCTTCCAGGGCGATAACGGCACCTGGCAGGTCAATCGCTTCGAAGGCGAAGAGAATATGATGACCGAAGAGGTCGAATGGCAGCCTGCGAATGTCACCCTGGGCGATGCCCCTATCAAGGTGGCGCATCAGCTGATGACGCCGGATCAGCGCCAGCTGATACTGCAGACGGGTAACAAGATCTATATCTATGATATTCGTTATCTGGATGACGTCAGCTTGTTGCAGGTGCTGGATGTCGAAAGCTCGAATGGAAAAGTCAACAACATCAGCTTGCTGGCCGGCGCCAGCTCTATCTTGGTCGCCTATGACTCGGGCAAGGTGGCCCAGTATTTCCAGGTCAACAGTGACAAGGGTCGTCTGTACCAGGAAATTCGTGAGTTCGATGATCTGCCCCCCTCGGCCGCCCTGGCATCTGAGTTTTATCGCAAGAGCTTCGCCACCGTCAGTGCCGAAGGCGAGTTGTCGCTACTGTATACCACCAGTCAGCGTCAGTTATTCGATGAAACCTTCGATCTGAAACACCCCGGCGTCATGGGCTTTAGCCCCAGATCCAACGGCCTGGTGGTCGAAGCCGACCACAAGCTGCACCTGTTCAGGGTCGCCAATGAACACCCTGAGGTGTCCTGGAGTGCCCTATGGGACAAAGTCTGGTACGAAGGTTATCCCGAGCCTGAATATGTATGGCAGTCGACCTCGGGTTCCGATGATTTCGAGGCCAAGCTGAGTCTGATGCCCTTGGCATTCGGTACCATGAAGGCGGCCTTCTACGCCATGTTGTTCGCCGTGCCGCTGGCGCTTGCCGGCGCCATCTATACCGCCTACTTCATGTCGCCCAAGGTGCGCGGCATAGTCAAGCCGACCATCGAAATCATGGAAGCCTTGCCGACGGTGATCTTGGGCTTCCTCGCCGGTCTCTGGCTGGCGCCGCTGATCGAAGATCACCTGCCCGGGATCATGATCTTGCTGGTGTTGCTGCCTGTGTCCATCCTGTTGTCGGCCTTCGCCTGGAGCAAGTTACCCGGTCGCTGGAAACAGAGACTGCCGGAAGTGTACCAGGAGCTGATGCTGATACCCGTGATCTGTTTCGTTGGCTGGGCCTCGTTCGCCATCAGCCCCATGATAGAAATTGCCCTGTTTGGCGGCGATACCCGTCAGTTCATCACCAACCAGCTGGGGATCACCTTCGACCAACGTAACGCCCTGGTGGTGGGCATCGCCATGGGCTTCGCCGTCATCCCGACGATTTTCTCCATCGCTGAAGACGCCATCTTCTCCGTGCCGCGCCACCTGTCCAACGGCAGCCTGGCCTTGGGGGCAACCCCATGGCAGACACTGACCCGTGTGGTGCTCTTGACCGCCAGTCCGGGGATTTTCTCGGCCGTGATGATGGGCCTGGGCCGCGCCGTCGGCGAGACCATGATAGTGCTGATGGCCACAGGCAACACGGCCATCATGGAATGGAGCGTGTTCCAGGGCATGCGTACCCTGGCGGCCAACATAGCAGTGGAAATGCCCGAGTCCGCCATCGGCAGCTCGCATTACCGGGTGCTCTTCCTGGCGGCCTTCGTGCTGTTCATCTTCACCTTCTTCTTTAACACCATTGCCGAAGTGGTGCGTCAGCGTCTGCGTGAACGCTACAGTTCACTCTGATGCCGCAAGGAATGGAGAATAAGATAATGTATTTTAATGAATTTTCGCCTATGACCTTGAGAGGTTCGTGCAATGGGTAAGTGGTTTAAATCGGGTTCGCCGTGGATCTGGATGACAGGCGGCGCCGTGAGTATCAGTTTGATTGCGGTATTGGGGCTGCTGTTGCTTATCGCCTGGCGTGGCCTGAGCTATTTCTGGCCGGCCGACGTCTATCAGTGGCAGTTGCAGGACAACCAGGGCAAACGTTCGACCCTGATAGGTGAGATCTACGATGTGGAAGAAGTGCCGACCGAACGTTTGATTTCTGCCGGCCATAAGTTTACCCAAGATCCCGGCGAGTTTGTCACCCGCTATCTGGTGAAGACGGGTAACCGCGAGTTTGTCGGTTTGGACTTCCGCTGGATCTTGGCGACAGACATACTGGAACGTTCGACGCCGGTCGATGTGGCCATGCTCGAGCGTACCAAGAACGGTAACTTCTATGGCTATCCCGTGGCCGTGATCGAAAAGGGTCAGCGCTTGGCGCTCGAGGATGTGGAAGGCGAGCTCAAGCGGCATATTGCCCGCGCTGTGGCCTTGTCCGACGAAGCCGTCAGTTTGCAGAAAAAGGACATAGGCGCGATCAACTATAAGTTGGAAAAGCTGCGCCTGAAAGAGCGCCGTTTCGAACTCGACGGTGAACTGACGGCCGAGCGCAAGCAACAGCTGGCGACCCAGGCCGACGCCCTGCATCAAGCATACTTAGTGCTGGAGAAGCAGCTGTTCGCCCTGCGTGATGAGGCGGGCAGGGATGCGGTGGTAGTGCGCGACATGCGCGGCGAAGAAGTGACCCTGCCGCTCGACAGCGTACTGGATGTGACCTATGTCAATGATCTGGGATTGCTGGGCAAGCTAGGCCACTGGTTCGTTGGCCTGGGGCGCTTCGTCAGCGACGATCCCCGTGAAGCCAACACCGAGGGTGGGGTATTCCCGGCGATCTTCGGCACAGTGTTCATGGTGCTGCTGATGGCGGTGATAGTCACGCCATTCGGGGTGATCGCGGCCATCTACCTGCATGAATATGCCCAGAAGGGCGCCATCACCAAGATGATCCGCATCGCGGTGATCAACCTCGCCGGCGTGCCGTCCATCGTCTATGGGGTATTCGGCCTGGGCTTCTTCGTCTATATGTTGGGGGGATCCCTGGATCAGCTCTTCTATCCCGAAGCCTTGCCGTCACCGACCTTCGGCTCCCCCGGGGTCATCTGGTCGGCCCTGACCCTGGCCATCCTGACCTTGCCGGTGGTGATAGTGTCCACCGAGGAAGGCCTGAGCCGTATTCCCAGTGCCGTACGTCAGGGCAGCCTGGCGCTCGGTGCCACCAAGGCCGAGACCCTGTGGCGCATCGTCATCCCCATGGCGAGCCCGGCCATCATGACGGGGCTTATCCTGGCCGTGGCCCGCGCCGCCGGTGAGGTCGCTCCCCTGATGCTGGTGGGGGTGGTGAAATTGGCACCGACCTTGCCGATAGACATGAATTTCCCCTTCGTGCACTTGGAACGTAAGTTCATGCACCTGGGCTTCCATATTTACGATGTAGGTTTCCAGAGTCCAAACGTTGAAGCGGCACGTCCTCTGGTGTATGCGACCTCCTTCCTGTTGGTGTCTGTGATAGTGGCACTCAACCTGACGGCCATCAGCGTACGTAACCACCTGCGTGAAAAATTCCGTTCGCTAGAGCATTAATTGGCGATTATCCTGAAGTGATAGGACAGAACATGATTTCTATAGACTCATCAGTAATGAATACAGAACAGTTTGACTTGGAAAACCTGAGCCAGGAAAACACGGCGCTGCAGATCCGCAACCTGGATCTGCGCTATGGCGAGAAGCAGGCCCTGTTTGACGTGTCGATGAAGATCCCCAAGAAGCAGGTCACCGCCTTCATCGGCCCCAGCGGCTGCGGTAAGTCGACCCTGCTGCGTTGCATCAACCGCATGAACGATCTGGTGGATAACTGCCACATCGACGGCGAAATTCTGTTGCATGGCCAGAACATCTATGACAAGCAAGTGGATGTGGCGGCGCTGCGCCGCAACGTCGGCATGGTATTTCAACGGCCGAACCCTTTCCCCAAGTCCATCTATGAGAACGTGGTCTATGGCCTGAGGCTGCAGGGGATCAACAACCGCCGCGAACTCGACGAGGCGGCCGAGCGCTCGCTGCGCGGCGCGGCGATTTGGGATGAAGTCAAAGACAGGCTGCACGACAACGCCTTCGGCCTGTCCGGTGGTCAGCAGCAACGTCTGGTGATCGCCCGTGCCATCGCCATCGAGCCGGAGGTCCTGCTGCTCGATGAGCCTACCTCGGCGCTGGATCCCATCTCCACCCTGACCATCGAAGAGCTGATCACCGAGCTGAAATCCAAATATACTGTGGTGATAGTGACCCATAACATGCAACAGGCGGCACGGGTCTCGGATCAGACGGCCTTCATGTACATGGGCGAGCTGGTGGAATACGCCGACACCAACACCATCTTCACTACGCCCAAGAAGCGCAAGACGGAAGACTATATCACTGGGCGTTACGGTTAATCGCGCCCGCGCTACCCGACACGACTTTTTGGCACAGTTTGAATAAAAGGTTTTAAATCCAATGGAAAAGATGAATCTGAGCAAACACATTTCCGGTCAGTTCAACGCCGAACTGGACGACATACGCAACCGGGTGCTGGCCATGGGCGGCTTGGTGGAGCGCCAGCTGGAGCAGGCGCTGGATGCCTTGGGTGCCCTGGATGCCGAACTGGCCCAGCAGGTGATAGACGGGGATCACAAGGTCAATGGCATGGAAGTGTCCATCGACGAAGAATGTACCCGCATCATAGCCAAACGCCAGCCGGCGGCCAGCGACCTGCGCCTCATCATCGCCATCTCCAAGAGCATCACAGATCTGGAGCGCATAGGCGATGCCTGTGTGCGTATCGCCAAGGCGGCGCTCGACAAACGCCTCAACAACCAGCAGCCACTCCTGGTCAGCATAGAGAGCATGGGCCGCCACGCCACCCGTCTGCTGCATGCCACCCTGGATGCGCTGGCGCGTATGGATGCCGACACGGCGCTGGAGCTGCACAAGGAAGATGCCAAGCTGGATAAGGAATACGAAGGCATAATACGTCAGCTGATGACCTATATGATGGAAGATCCCCGCTCCATCCCCGGGGTGCTGGACGTGCTATGGGCCGCGCGCGCCGTCGAGCGGGTCGGTGACAGATGCAAGAATATCTGCGAATACATCATCTACTATGTCAAAGGCAAGGACGTGCGTCATACCTCCTACGAAGACATGGAAAAAGACCTTAAACTTTAAGCGAGTAAAGTTTGAGTTTGCTGTGAAGCAGAGACCCAAAAAACGCCGGCTAAGCCGGCGTTTTTTATTGGGAAAGGGATTGTGATAATTAAAATTTAGACATTTTTAGTTTGAGCTGTACAGCATCAATTGATTCAGAGCTGATTGTGGTTACACAAGAAAAGGCTTTATCTTGCATTTGTTGCAGTTTTTTTTGCAGTTCAATTACTTTAGCAATATTGAGTTTTGAATATTTACGCTTTTTCAGTGTCTTTAAATTTAAGTTGATTATAAATATGCAAGACATAACAGCCGATAATGCAGCGCTAATAGACACCCCAGAGTCTCCACGAATTGCATGCCAACCATCTTCAAACATAGTTACCCCGTATTCCATTAATTTCAGTGATTTTTCTGCTATTTCGAATGTGTAATCAGTGGCTGTCTCAAGCATATTAGATGCTTGTCTGGAGTATTTTGATTTTTCTTTAGGGTCTGCGGCATTATCACGGAGCTTTCTAAGCTTTATCACCTCTTCGAAATCTTTAGCGTCAGCATCAAATAACGTTTTCAATCTAGGCTCAATAACTTCAGAAACTCGTATCTTTATTAAACCGAACTCTTTACGTGCTACTCTACACTCATCTTTTTTTTGGCTGATGTCACAGACAGTCATTATCATCTTACATGATAGAATTGCTAATAAAGCAGCAGCACTACCTGAGCCAGGAGATGCTCTTCCTGCACCAAAATAATTTAGTAACTGATCAGTCGGTAATTCGAGTAATGAATAGGAATCGATTTGTGCTAGTTTTGACTGTTCCATGTATACACATTGCTCCTGCTTAAAATATCTAGCTATTTTTCATGTGCATTAACAAATAGAGTAATGCACTTTATAGATACTGTATCTGCCATTAATGCATGAGTTCAGTATAGCTTAAATCGTCCCCTCGCTACTCGTTGGAACATTTGTCGTCTTGATGCTTGTTAACTTTGAAGCCTAAGGGGAACACCAGAGACGGCACTGTTGCACCGGCGGCCTTCGGTGAAAGGGAATTCGCCGCAGAGCATCCAGGGACGGACTTGCTGCGTGCCGCAGGGGTAACAGTGTGAAGGCCCACGGCAGGTGATGAGTTGCATCATAGATATCAGCTTCGAATGGCTGGATTGGCATCGCTGGCATCAGCCGAGAGTGTCATGGCTTAAATTAACCTGTGACGGCCTTGCGGCCGAGAACGTCGTGGGCTTCCCGCCCCAGGTTTAAATCAAGAGCCGGGCAAGGAGGACTGCTCGTCCTGTCCTCCTTGCATCCGCCATGACGTCCCACGAAGTTGCTCTTGTACAAGCAATGGTCCTCAAACTTATGAAGAAATTTGCTAGCGCCTCATATTCGCCATCCCTGGCTCACCTGAGGCTAGCTCGTCGTAGCCGAGCATTCGCCTTGCCTTTTTCACGCAATTTCTCCAATGTTTTTCGGCAACTTCGAAGGGGATATGTGTCATCCGCAGCAGCGCTTGTAGCTGGAACATCTGTTGTCTTGATGCTTGTTAACTTTGAAGCCTAAGGGGAGCATTAGAGAGGGCACTGTTGCACCAGTGACTGTTGGCGACAGGGTGAGCATCGCGTAGCGATATGCAGCGAACGAGAGCCATGGCCGCTCTCGGGCGTCCTGCCCTGCGCGGCATTGAGACTCCTGTCTGGCAGAAGGCGAACTGGTGTTGCTATTTTCGGGGGAATTACCGAGGCATTTTGTCGCCGTCGAGCCTACAGGGGGGCTTCCTGTGAGATCAAGAGCCGGTGTGTCACTGCTGCCCCTGCAATAAGAGCTGTGTGAAGGCCCACGGCAGGTGATTGGCTGCCAACCAAGTTGGCAGGCCAATCACGTCGTTATGCGTGTTAAGCAAAATACACTTTAACTGTTTATTTATACAGTTGTTGAGTGTATGCTTCGAATGCAAGCAAAAGGAGTGGTATAGCATGAAAATAACATACGAAGAAAACGTCCCTAGTCCGAAAGAATTCTGCGAAATGCGCGTGAAAGCAGGCTTATCACCAAAGTCTCTTAAGGCTGCCACAATTGCATTGCCAAACAGCCTGTATGGGATCTCAATACGACATGGTGAGGCTTTGGTTGCGATGGGTCGTGTCGTTGGTGATGGTGCGTGTAATTTTGAAGTGGTGGATGTTGCCGTTGATCCAACTTACCAAGGGAAAGGGCTGGGACGAAAAGTCATGGAGTATATAGATAACTATTTATCGTCAGTTGCCTTAGAAGGTTCGTATGTTTCAATGATTGCGGATGAACCAGTATTTTACGAAAAGTTGGGATACAAACTTGTTTCTCCATCTTGCCAAGGAATGACAAAAAAGTTTAAACCTCACGCATAATGAAGCATTTAAGACTGATCCCAAACGCTTGCAGGTTTCGCCTCGCTCAAGTATGGCAAGCGCTTGTCACACCTTATTGCAGGCCTTAGGCCATGGAGGAAACATGACAAAGAAGTTGATCGAAATTCGTACTTATAAACTTAAGAAGGGAAGTGGTAATAAGTTTCATCAATTAGTCGCTAACCAAAGTATGCCTCTCCATTTAGACTGGGGAATGGATGTGGTGGTCTATGGTCAATCAGTCCATGACGAAGATGCTTATTTTTTGATTAGAGCGTATGACAGTTTAGAACATCTTGAGTTTTCACAGAATGAATTCTATGCAACGGAGCAATGGCGAAATGGTCCTCGTCAGGGAATCGTTGATTTAATAGAGTCAGACGTTAATGCAACTCTCTGGTTGTCTAATGAAGCTATTGAGTCGATGAAATTATCGTTTCAAACTTGGTAAGTTAAGGGCATCTCGCAACTAATGGCCTAACAAGTGACTGTGGTGTTCAGTGAACTTGACCCGTTTTAGGATCAGAATCAGGCCACCCACAGCAAATGGTTTAATTCAGAATCACTCTTAAACGCCTTGTTATGCGAAATTCGACAACGCTGATTTGTACGCCTTTCGAGCCTCGTAACTTAAGTAACTATCCATGCCTTGGAACAATTCCATTAGCTCTGCTCCATACTTTAATTTGAACTCTTGACTGCTGTATACAAGCTCTAATTCATTGGCGACAGTTAGCTCACAAAGCAATTTCGCCATTGAGTCGTCGAGTTTAAAGACTGAACCATTAAACCTGTCTTTAAATTGAATTTCTTGAACTTTACCAAATTGAGGGAAAACATAATCTCTATCGCAGGAACAATACAAATAAACCAATGCTTCCTCGTTATTACCAATAACACGAGCAATTTCTTGTCGCTGATTTAGCGACACCATATTTTCGTCGAAACCCGCAGTGCCATAAGCTGCGTGATACAGGCCTGCCACTTGAAGTAACTCAATACTACCCCAACTTTTTAGAACTTTCTCAGTGCCTTTTAGGTGTGCTTCCAGTGAGCCATTGAGGTGCTGAAAGTCGCCTGCACCAAGATCTTGAAGCATTCCAAACTTATCCATAAATCTTAATTTCCTTTAGGTCGCATAACCTTTGTATAACGCGCATGCGCGTCTATCAGCTCGGACCAGCGCAAAGCATGCTGGCACTCCTTGTTTTTATAAATGGCTGCGAGCTGCGCCTGTTATCTACGATCACTGTGTGACTAAGCTACTGGTACCTCTGGATTTCAGCAAGCACTTTGTCTGCAAAGCGTGCCTGAGCGCTCTATCGAGCCGGGTTTCGTTTTAGGGACACCCAATGAGTCATTGAGGTGTTCCCATGCCGGCATACAAAACCGGACTCAGCAGGATACGCTTGGGTTCAGGATAAAAGCAGGGGCCCGGTCATATTGTTCCCATGGTCCAATGGTCCACTCAAGGATGTTGCCGCAGCGGCGGACATACATATATGGACATCCCAGTATGTTGTCTCGTTGGCGCGGCAGTAACAGGGCCACCCTTGTGGCTCAGGTGACAGTGCTTGTCAGGCTTAGCTGTCCGAGTATCTCTTTGATGACGGGAGCGACGGATAATACCAGTAACCCCGACATCGTATAGTTGAAGACCCTTCTCTTGCGCTCGTTCTGCAGCAGATTTTTAAGCATGGAACCAAACAGCAGCCAAACGCCGACACAGGGAAAAGACACGATGAAAAAGGTCAGGGCGATCGTCAGGTTTTGACTGTAAAAACCGGTCCCAACCGTGGTGAAGGCGGCTATGGCCCCGGTTGCCACTACCCAGGCCTTGGCATTCACCCATTGAAACAGTGCACCTTTCATGAAGGTGAAAGGCTTGGCCTGGGAGGCCGAGCTCAGGGTGCCTGCCGATCTTGCAATCAGGTATGCCAGATACAATAAGTAGACTGTCCCTATGCATTTAATGACGAAGTGCAGCTGGGGGAACACCTGGAATAATTGGGCAAACCCCAAGCCGACCAACAAGAGCATCAGGGTAAAACCGACACAAATTCCCGTCAGTAAAGGCAAACTTTTCTTGATGCCGAAGTTGACGCCGGATGTCATCACCATGATGTTGTTTGGCCCAGGGGTCACAGATGATGAAACGGCGAAGAGCATCACAGCCAGTAAATATTCCATTTAGCTATCCTATTGTGCATTCCTATTCAACAGAGATTGGGGCCGGTGACGCGTTAATCAAGAGTCATGTTAAAGCCAACATTTTCATACCGGTCTGCGGCCTAGTGCCGGCAAGGCTGCGCCAACTTATGCCTCGTACCGCCTATCTCTTGAATTGCCTGGTACCCGGCGGTGGCTCAAGGCGCCTATGTCTACTCCTTCGGCTGCCTCGCCTTCAAGTGTTCCACATGTTCTATCAGGGCGTCGACGGTTTCCTTCAGCAGGTCCAACTCTTCCAGGGTCAGATCCGTCAACTGTTCCAGGTTATATTCTATGGTGTCTATGATCTGCTTGTGGGGCCGCTGCAGGGGACGCATGAAATAGCCGGTCACAGTGGCGACTATGGCGCCGAAGAAGAGGGTGGAGCCCAGCACTATCCACAGACCCCCTATGAGTTTGGCCATGCCTGAGATAGGGGGATCGGCTATGCCTGCGGTAGAAAAGGCGGCAATGCCCCAATACAAGGCGTCCGGGTAGGAATGCAGCGTGGTGCCGTTCATGTCCCTGTCTGCCAGGTACAGGCCGGCGGAGAATATCAGCCAGAGCAAGACCAAGATCAGCACCAGCCTGACGAAGGGGGTGTGCAGGGAGATGTCCTGGATGAATTTTCCGAACCTAGAATAATGTGCTTTGTTTTTCATCATAGTCACCCGGCGCTCACCATAGCTGGCCCAGACAGGTGGGGCTGCCCCTGGTCCATGGCTCCTGTAAACATAAGTTTAGCCATAAAGCTCTGGGAAGGTCCCGGAAAGCCCAGGAAGACTCGGAACGCCCGGCTATCCCGCACCCCGACAGCGGGCCCGCCTTGGCTGGCCCTGGCGGCATCGGGTTCGAAACTTGCGGATATGTTAACTAAGCTGTTAATTGCTATTGGCAAATATTGGCGTCCGGCCCAGGCTATTGCCGGGCGGATGCCGCAATGAATACCCGCGGGGGGATGAGATGAATGGATTGGGGGCCTGTACCAGGTTCAGGCTGACGGGCAAGCTGTTGCTCACGGCCGTGCTATCACTCAGTGGCGTTTCGGCGGGGGCCGATACCCTGATTTCCGATGCCAAAGCCGTTGCCCTGGTGCAGGGGGCATTGGATCAATGGCGCGGCATGAGTTCCTACGCCGAAGTCTCCATGACCATACATCGCCCCGAGTGGCAAAGAAGCATGAGCCTGAACAGCTGGACCCGCGGCGACAAGGATGCCCTGATCCGCTTCACCGCTCCGCCGAAGGAGGCGGGGAATGCCACCTTGAAACTCAACAACGATATGTGGATCTTCGCCCCCAAGCTGAATCAGGTGATCAAGTTACCCACCAGCATGATGACCCAGTCCTGGATGGGCAGCGACTTTTCCTACAATGATCTCGCCAAATCGGATCACTTGCTGACCGAATTCACCCTGCAGCTGCTGGGCAGTGAGCCCATGGGGGAGCATGTGCAGCACTTCATCAAGGCGACCCCCAGGCCAGATGCGCCCGTGGTATGGGGTAAGGAAGTGCTGGCGATCCGTGAGGATCATATCTTGCTGTACGAGCAGTTTTATGACCAGGAGATGCAACTGGTGAAGGAGATGAAGACCCTGGAGATCGCCCCCTTGGGGGGACGGCAATATCCTGTGCGGATGCGCATGGTCAACTATGCCGAGCCTGGGCATTGGACCGAGATAGCCACCCGGCAGGCTTTCTTCGATTTGGCGTTACCGGGTTTCATGTTTACCCAGTCCAATCTGCGCAATCCCCGCCCCTGGAGACCCGACTGAGATGTTGCTGGCATTGGCGTGGCGCAACATATGGCGGCAGCCGCGGCGCACCTGGCTCAGCGCGGCGGCGGTGGCCTCGACCTGCGCCATCGTCATCTTCCTGCCGGCCATGCAGCTGGGCAGCTATAGGGCCATGGTTAACGGCAGCATAGGCATATTGGATGGCGCCGCCCAGATCCAGCGGCAGGCATATTTGGCCGAACCCGTCATGGCGGCCAGCTTCGAGCTTAACCCCGCGCTGCAGCGTGAGCTTAAGCTGTCTCTTCCCCACGCCATTCTGGCCCGCCGTGCCAACGGCTTCGCCTTGCTGTCATCCGGGCAGCGCAGTTTCGGCGCCCAACTCACAGGGGTGGAGGCCGACAAGGAGCCGCTGTTTTCCTCATTGCCGGCCAATATCAGGCAGGGGCGTTACCTGAGTCCCGACGCCTCGGCGGCGACCGACGAGATCGTCTTGGGGGAAGGGCTGGCGAAGAATTTACGGCTCCAGCCGGGCGACCGGCTGACGCTGCTGGGGGCCGGCAGGGAAGGGGCGCTGGCGGTGGACTCCCTCAGGGTGGTGGGCATTTTCGCCAGCGGCCTGAAGCCGCTTGACCGGCAATTGGCGCAGATGCCATTGGCGCGCTTCGAACAAACCTTCTCCATGGAAGGGGAGATCCATGCCTTGGTCGTCGCCGGGGGGGAAATCGAGTTATTACCGGCTTATCCGGCGGCCCTTAGGCGTTACCTGGCGAGCCGGGATCTGGCGCTGCGGGATTGGCAGGAAATGCAGCCGGCGCTGTTCAAGGCGATCAAGCTGGACATAAGTTCGGCAATGGCCATGTACCTGGTGCTGATCCTGGTGATAGTCCTGTCCCTGCTCAACACCGCCCTGATGACTGTGATGGAGAGAACCCGGGAGTTTGGCATGATGATGGCGCTCGGCGTCGGCCCAGGGTTGCTCGGCAGGCTGGTATGGCTGGAGTCTCTATTGGTGATGTCCCTGGGTATCGTCGCCGGCCTGGCGATAGGGGCTGTGGTGAGTTACTACTATCAGCAGACGGGGATCCGCTTCGAGGAAGCCGAGGCCGTGTTCAAGCAGTTCGGTCTGGATGCCACCTTATACCCGAGCTTGACCTGGGCAACCCTCCTGCTGGGGCCCGGCTGCATCGCCCTGTGTCTGGCGCTTGCCGGACTCTATCCCGTGTTCAGGATCCGCAGGCTGGAGATAGTCAGCGCCATGAGGGCCGTCTGATGGGGAGCTTGAGCCTGATCTTCCCCCTGGCTTGGCGCAATCTGTGGCGCAACAGGCGCCGCAGCTTATTGACCATGCTGGCCATTTTCGTGGCCGTGTACTCCATGGTGACCATGGGGGCATTCATGCGGGCCTGGTCGCGGGCCGCAGTGGTCGAGACGATCAACAACCTCACGGGCCATGGGCAGATCCACGCCCCCGGCTATCTGGACGATCCCAATGTCGACCATAGGATCTCGCATCTGCCGTCCGGCGTGGCCGAGATCTTGACCCGGCCGCCCGTCAGCCACTTTGCCAGACGGGTCAGGGTCCCGGCCATGATACGTACCGAGCGGGAAAGCGCGCCGGTCGAGCTGCTGGGGATTGAGCCCGAGCGCGAGCAGGGGCTGTCCTTCATTCCCCATGCCGTGGTTGACGGGCATTACTTCGTCTCCGCCGACGAGCGGGGGATCCTGCTCGGCGAACAGCTGGCCAAGCGGCTGCAAACCCGCCTGGGCCGGCGCCTGGTGCTGATGAGTCAGGGAGCCGACGGCGGCATAGAGGAGCGGGGGCTGAGGATTGTTGGGATTTTTTCCTCGCAGCCGGATATCGAAAAATACAGTGTCTTCATAACCTTACCTCAGGCGCAGGCGCTGCTGCAGATAGGCGACGACTTTTCCGAGCTGGTGTATCGGCTCGCCGATGAGCAGGACTCCGGCGTGACTGCGGCCCGTTTGGCGCAGCAGGCCGGCGAGCTGGAGGTCAGGGCCTGGGATGAGTTGCAGCCCTTCACCAAGGCACTGATGGAAATGAGTGAGGGCAGCATCTGGATATGGATCTTGGTGTCTTTCGCCCTGGTGTCTTTCGGCTTGATTAACACCCTGCTGGTGGCCGTGTTCGAACGCATGCGGGAGTTTGGCCTGCTGCAGGCACTGGGGATGAAGCCCAGATGGCTGTTGCTGCAACTCTTGATCGAGTCTGGGCTGATGTTGGGGCTGGCAACCCTGTCAGGTTTGCTGGCGGGGATGGCGACAGTGCAGGGGTTCGACGACGGCCTCTATCTCGGCGTCGGTGCCAGCTACTTTGGGGCGGCGCAAGTTGTGTATCCACGGCTGGATTGGACCGAGTTGCGGCTCATAGGCATCAGCGTCATGCTGATGGGGCTGCTGGCGAGCCTCTATCCGGCGTTCAAGGCGGCCCGGCAGGTGCCGGTCGAGGTATTGGCGCGGGCCACCAACTAGCAGAAACTGTACGCTTTGGCTGCAAACAGGCTGCAAACAGGCGACAAGCACAGAGTCGCAAGGGAGCCAGATGAGGTAAATCCAAGTGATGTAAATCCAGGTGACGCAATAAAGGGGCGGGAACGGCTATGGAAGCAGGGGGTCAGGATTCGGCCATCGTCAAGTGCGATGCGGTGGTGAAAACCTATCAACAGGGGGCAATCCAGGTGCCGGCATTGCGGGGGATATCCCTGTCCATCGCCCGCGGGGAATTTGTCTCCCTCGCCGGCGCCTCGGGCTCGGGCAAGACCACGCTGTTGAACATGATTGGCGGCCTGGACAGGTTCGGCTCGGGGGAGGTGTGGGTCGAGGGGGCGCCGCTGTCGCGGATGAATAACAGCGAGCTTGCCGATTTGCGGCTAAGCAAGATAGGTTTCGTGTTTCAGGCCTACAATCTGATCCCTGTGCTGAGCGCCCGTGAAAATGTCGAATTCATCATGCAGTTGCAGGGGGTTGCCCAGGCCGAGCGCAGGGACTTATCCAGGCAAATATTGGCAAGGGTCGGCTTGGCGGGGATGGAGCAGCGCCTGCCGGCGGAATTATCCGGCGGCCAGCAGCAGAGGGTCGCGGTGGCCCGGGCCCTGGTCAGCCATCCGGCCATCATACTGGCCGATGAACCCACGGCCAATCTGGACAGCAAGAACTCCCTTGAGCTGTTGACCATGATGGCGGAACTGAACCTGGAGTCGGGGACCACCCTCATAGTGGCGACCCATGATCCTCAGGTCATAGATTTTACCCGTCGCAAACTGGTGATCAAAGATGGCACTGTGGCTGAAGATTATTAGTCTGGCCGCCCTGCTGGCACATGGAAGTGCCGTGGCGGTGGACCTGGCCCAGGAAGCCAAGCTGCAATACCTGTATGCCGATTCGAGTGCCGCGGGCGGCCCAGGCATGAGCACTGACATGAATACTGACGTGAGCACTGACATGAGCACAGCGGACTATTCGCTGCTGCAGGGCAATTATCGTTTCAAATTAACCCAAGATGTCGGGGCCTGGTCACTGGACTTGCATTATGTGCTCGGGGCGACTGCCAGCGATGCCTCGGCCGGCCTGGAATCGGACGCCGGCGCCCCCAGCTGGTTTGACTGGCGGGCCGACATAAGGCGTTCAGACACTCAGGCGGTGACCCACTTCATCGACAGGGCCAGCCTGGAGTACAGCGGCGCCCGCTGGGTTGCCAAGCTGGGGCGTCAGGCCATCACCTGGGGCAATGGCAATGTCTTCCAGGTGCTGGACTTGTTTAATCCCTTCGCGCCGGCGGCCATGGATACCAGTTACAAACCCGGGGTCGACCTCTTGTACCTGCAGCGTTTGTTCGACTCGGGCGCCGAGCTGCAAGGGCTGTGGGTGCCCCATAAGTGTGGCGCCGAGGCCGAAGCAACGGGCTGCCGGGATTCGCTGGCGCTCAAGTATCTGGGTTATTGGCAGAGCTTGCAGTTCGAACTCATGTTGGCCCAGGATTACGGGGACAAGCAGCTGGGGCTCGGCCTGGTGCTGCCCCTGGGGACGGCGCTTGCCAAGCTGGATCTGCTCGCCAGTGAGCTGGTTTTGCCGCCGACGGCCGCAAGGCAAACTGTCTATTCGGCGGTACTCAATCTGCAACATAGCTGGCAATGGTGGGAACGGCCCCTGAATGGGTTTGTCGAATATTACCTGAATGGCTTCGCCGACGACGTCAGAAGCTTGGATGAGCTGGCGCCCGGGGTCAGGGCGAGGCTGCAGCGGGGACAGCTGTTCTCCCTGGGGCGGGATCAATTCGCCATCGGCCTGCAGCTGCAATATTCCCCCTTGCTGACCCTGGCGCCGACCTGGATTTACCAGGCCAACGACGGCAGCAGCCTGAGCTTGCTCACAGTCAATTACAACAGCTCCCAGTCGTCGAATCTGGTGTTCGGGGCCCAGTTCGCCAGGGGCGAGCCCGGCAGTCAATACGGTGGCCTGTTTGTCGATGCCAGTCGCAGGCAGCGGCTGGCATCCGGCGACAGGTTTTTTTTGCGTTACGAGTATTATTTTTAGCCCCGTCGATTATACAGGGCCGGCGCATGCGCCTTAGACGCGGTATTCGGACAATTCCAGCAGGTTGCCGTCGGGATCCCGGATATAGAGGGAGTTGAGCATGCCTGTGGCCCCGGTGCGTTGCACAGGCCCCAGCTCGATAGGCACCTGCAGGGCGTTGAGATGATCTATCACTATCGCCAGAGGTTCGTTGACTATGAAACAGAGATCGGCGCTGCCCGGGGCGGCGACCCTGGCCTTGGGTTCGAATTCGCCGCCGGCGGTATGCAAGTTGATTTTCTGATCGCCGAAATTGAGCGCTATGCGATCGCCGGCAAAGAGCTGGGGTTTCATCCCGAGCACACGCTGGTAAAAGTCTGTGGTGATATCCAGGTTTGCGACTGTCAGTACCAAATGATCCATTCTGGTTACTCGCATACACTCTTCCTCTGTTGGCTTTGTTATTGTCTGGTTGTGGCCCTGTTACCTTACATGAGTTAGCGGCGGGCGGGGACGACTGTGGTAACATTTATGCCCGTCCAGGGCGTAACATTATCTTGCCTGGGGCTTATCCTGTGCTTACTTTGCCTATTTAACTTATGAGGGTGTCATGAAACGAACTTTGACCCGTGGTTTGATGAATGTGTTACCTATGGCGATCAGCCTCTGGTTGTTCTGGTCCCTGTTTGTGTCCCTGGATGGCCTGGGCGTCCTGCTGCTGGAATTGCTGGGCATAGACATACATGTCAGGGGCGAAGGTTTCATCCTGGTGGGGCTGTTGGTCTTCGTGGTCGGATTGGCGTTCTCCGTCAGCCCCATAGCCTGGCTCTATGCCTGGATCGAGCGCCAGTTGATGCGCTTTCCGCTGTTCAAGTCTGTCTATGGCAGTATCAGGGACATAGCCTCGCTGATGAACCGCGACGGCAAACCCAAGCAACAGAAGACGGTGCTGGTCAAACAGGCCAACGGCGGTTTCGTGGTGGGCTTCATCATGACGGACAAGCCGCCCCGGCCGCTGCTCGATGCTCTGCCCGAGGGCGACTGGGTGCCTGTGCTGTTTCAGCTCAGTTATCAGATGGCGGGGGTGACCAGTCTGGTCAAACGTGAGGATCTTATCCCGGTCGACTGGTCATTCGAAGAGGCGATGCGCTTCAATCTCACCGCCGGCATTTCCCAGACCCCCAACGGCAGGAGCGATCCCGGGCAGGCTTGAGGCCAAAGTGGGCGACAAGAAGGGCAACTGCGGCCAAGGAACAGCCTAAGGCCGTGGTTTGTATGCTATTATGCCTGCATGGCCCAGGGAGTATGCTCTCCTGGGTGCATCTTCTTGCCTTGTCATTGCAGCTTAGCCCCTATTGGAAGCGCGAGTTGACTGTGCTGCGAGGCGGCTCAAATTCAAGCTGAAATCGGGAGTAATAATGTCGATTAAATCGAGTATTAACCCGCCGGTGTTTTATCCATCGGTATTCCTCATCGCACTGATGGCGTTCATAGGTGCGCTCTGGCCGGAGCAGGCCAATGTGTTCTTCAAATCAGTACAATCCTGGGTCGAACTGAAAGCCGGTTGGGTTTATATCCTAGGTGTGGCTATCTTCCTGATTTTCATCATCTTCGTCATGGTCAGTCGTTTCGGTGACATCAAGCTGGGGCCGGATCATTCGGTGCCGGACTACAGCTACAAGAGCTGGATCGCCATGCTGTTTTCCGCCGGCATGGGCATAGGCCTGATGTTCTTCGGGGTGGCCGAACCTGTGATGCACTATCTGGCGCCGCCCGATGCCAGCCCCGAAACCATACAGGCGGCCAAGGATGCCCTGAAGATCACCTTCTTCCACTGGGGCATACATGCCTGGGCCATCTATGCCGTGGTGGCGCTGAGCCTGGCCTACTTTGCCTACCGTCACAAGTTGCCGCTGTTGCCGCGCAGCGCCCTGTATCCCCTGATAGGCGAGCGCATCATGGGGCCCATAGGCCATACCGTGGACACCTTCGCCGTGCTGGGCACCATGTTCGGGGTGGCCACCTCCCTGGGGTTCGGCGTGTTGCAGGTCAACTCGGGCCTGAGCTATTTGTTCCCCTCCCTGCCCAACAATGTCACAGTGCAGATAGGGCTTATCACAGGCATTACCCTGCTGGCGACCCTGTCGGTGTTTTCCGGCCTGGATAAGGGCGTCAAACGCCTGAGCGAACTCAACCTGGGATTGGCCTTCCTGCTGCTGATTGCCGTGCTGCTGCTCGGGCCGACCGTGTCTTTGCTGCAGGCCTTCGTCCAGAATACCGGCAGTTACCTGAGCGACCTGGTCGGCAAGACCTTCAACCTCTATGCCTATCAGAAGAAGGAAGACTGGATCGGCGGCTGGACCTTGCTCTATTGGGGCTGGTGGATCTCCTGGTCTCCCTTCGTCGGCACCTTCATCGCCAGGGTCAGCCGCGGCCGTACCATCCGCGAATTCCTGATCGGCGTGCTGTTCGTGCCAACGGCCATCACCTTCCTGTGGATGACGGTATTCGGTAACTCGGCCATCGACGCCATCATGAACCATGGCGCGACCTACCTGGCCGAAGCCGTGTCGACGGATGTGTCTGTGGCCCTGTTCAAGTTCTTCGAACACATGCCTTTTTCGACCCTGCTGTCGTCGGTGGCCGTTTGCCTCGTGGTGACCTTCTTCGTGACCTCGTCGGACTCGGGCTCACTGGTGATAGATAACCTGACCTCGGGCGGGGATAACAACGCCCCCGTGTGGCAGAAGATCTTCTGGGCGCTGCTGCAGGGTGTGGTTGCCGCCGTGCTCCTGTTTGCCGGTGGTCTGCAGGCGTTGCAGACCGCGGCCATTGCCAGCGCCATGCCGTTTTTGTTGGTGATGTTGCTGATGTGCTTTGGCCTGTTTAAGGCGTTGCAGGATGATTGGCTGAAACTCAACAGCGTCCAGTCCCATAACACCAGCGTGCAATACGCCAAGACCAACATGAGCTGGGAGGAACGCATCGAGGTGCTGGTGTCCCAACCCAGCCTGAAGGAAGCCTTGGCATTTCTCGAACAGGTGGCCACCCCGGGTTTGACCAAGGTGTGCCGGAGCTTTACCGACAAGGGGATCCCCGCCGAGCTGGTATTCCTGGATGGCAGGGTACGGCTGATCGTCAGCCAGGCAAGCCATCAGGAGTTTATCTATGCGTTGCGGATCCGCGCCTTCACCCAAGCCGGCAATGCCGAGGGACCGCAGGACATGGGCAGCGGCGAGTATTATCGGGTCGAAGTCTTCCTGGAACACGGTGGCCAGCATTACGATGTGATGGGCTATACCGAGGAGCAGTTGACTGCCGATATCGTCTCCCAATATGAGCGTTACCTGCATTATCTGCACCTGAGTCATGCCGAGCCGGCGGCGGAATGAGTCCCGGCAGAATGCGCGCCCGGGCATTGCCCCGGGCGCCGACTGGGATTATCCTTGGGGCAGAGAACCTGGATATTTTCTGGGTTGGTTATTTTTCATCCTGGATTGACGCTCATGACTGTGCAAGCTGGACAAAGTAAGTTAGACAAGGTGCTGGCCGATGCCAGAGACTACAAGGCCAAACGCGAGAAAGGTTACCGGGAGCAGGCGCTCAAGCTTTACCCCTGGGTCTGCGGTCGCTGCACCCGTGAGTTCACCCACAAGAACCTGAGTGAACTGACTGTGCATCACAGGGATCACAATCACGACAACAATCCCCCGGACGGCTCCAACTGGGAACTCTTGTGCCTCTATTGCCACGACAATGAGCATTCGCGTTTCGAAGAGCTGATCCGTTACGGCAGCACCACAGAGACCAAGGTCGAGGCGGCGACCTACAATCCCTTCGCCGATCTCAAGGCCATGCTGAAGAAATAAGCCAGGCTGAAGCTATGGGCATGCCGGAGAAGCAAGGCAGGTTGAAAGCCGGCGCCGGCAGAAATAAAAAAGCACCCATTGGGTGCTTTTTTGTTGTCTATGGCGGGATCATTCCAGCTCTTGGGTTGCCAGCCTAGCTTCGGCCTCAAGCCACTTCTGCCGGCTCAGCGTCTGACAGTTGTCGCCGCCGGCCAGCCGCGCCTTGCGCTCGGCGAGCCCGGCCCAAATCTCGGCCTTGCGCGCATCGCTGGCGCTGCCCCAGGTGACGATTTCGTCTATATGTCTGAAGCAGCCCATGCAATAGTCGTTGTCATCCAAGCCGCAGCGGGCGACACAGGGAGAATGCATACTGAGGCTCCTCTAATGGGGAATCTGTAATGGGCCCGAATTGGGTGAACCGATATATTAGCATCTCTGACCGGCTTGTCCCAGTCGCTGCTTTCGCTCCCGGGCGGGTGCTGCCGGCGGCCGAAGCGGGTATAATCCGCGCCTATGTCGTTTTCGCCCGGGTTTGCAGTAACCCAGAACCATGAACAAAAATCATGAACAGAAATCATGAACAGGAACCTTAAATGAGTCATCTCGGTCAGTTTCGCCGCCTGGACAGCCTCTTGTTGGCCAGTCGCAGCCTATGGCAACTCAGGGCCTTCGACTGTCATGACTTGCCATGGCAAGGGGAGTTTCCCCGCTTGGCGGCCGAGGTATTGGCGCTGAATGATGATGAGTTGGAGCCGCTCGACCGGGATCACGGTTTGCTGATAAGGCGTCTGACCCCCGCCCTGAGCCTGGACTTGGCCGCGGCCGGGCGGGACTGGCCGCTGGGGCTGCTCGATAGTCGTCTGCCCGCCTTTGCCAATGGAGCATCTAATGCCTCTGGGTTGAATGTCTCTGGGTTTAGTGCCTCTGAGTCGAATGCCTCTGGGCCAACCGCCTCCGGGGCGCCGGCTTATGGGCTGAGCGCCGCCGACGAGCCCCACTTCAGCGCCCACATCAAGGGCCGCAAGTGGCAGCAGATAGGCGCCTTCGTCGAGTGCCTGCCACATCTGGGGTTGCCCGTGCTCGAATGGTGTGCCGGCAAGGGCCACCTGGGGCGCCTGCTCGCCAAGGCCCGCGGCTGCGAGGTGCTGAGCCTGGAGTGGCAGCCCGGCTTGTGCGAGCAGGGCAGGGCATTTGCCCGAAAATGGCAGCTGCCACAGCAGTTCGTCTGTGCCGATGCCTTCGCGTCGCAGATCAGCCTGCCCGGGGCCAGCCCCCTGCAACCGCGGCAACAGGCGCTGGCGCTGCATGCCTGTGGCGATCTGCATGTGCGCCTGCTGGAGTTGGCCGCCGCCGCCGGCACCCAGGCGGTCGCGATTTCGCCTTGCTGTTACCATCTTATCCATGCCAGCCACTATGTGCCCATGTCGGCAGCGGCCAAGGCCAGCGCGCTGCGACTCAGTCGCCACGATCTGCAACTGCCGCTGCAGCAGAGCGTCATCGCCGGGGCCAAACAGCAGGCGCTGCGCTTGCAGGAAATCGCCTGGCGCCTGGGATTCGACAGCCTGCAGCGTGAGCTGCGGCAGGTTAATGAGTACTTACCCGTGCCGGCCATCAAGCAGAGCCAGCTGAGCGGCAGCTTTGGCGAGTTTTGCCATTGGGCCGCGGCGGCCAAGGGGCTGGTGCTGCCCTATGGCCTGGCGTTCGAGGAGTATCAGCGTCAGGGACTGCGGCGCCAACGTCTGACCCGGCGCTTGGATCTTGTGGCTCACCTGTTCCGTGCCGTGGTCGAACATTGGCTGTTGTTGGACAGGGTCTGTTTCCTCGAAGGGCAGGGCTACCGGGTGTCGCTGGGGGAATTTTGTGCAAACAGTGTGACCCCGAGAAATGCCATGATCCAGGCGTTCAAAATAGCCGGCTGAGATCCCGGGCTGAAAATACGGATTAACGTTCTGTTTTTAATGGGTTGTTTTTAAGGTAGGCGATTAAATTCGAACGAAACCCGGCCTGGCTCTGGCTGAATCCGGGCCGGGCGGCGGAACAAAAGGCGGGTTTCTATTGAATCAAGGGGCTTTTCTTGCTCAAATGTCGCCTCAATGAGATCCAATAACTTAGTCATGGTCATGTGTTGGCCATTTTAGTGAGCGATTAAAACAGTTTCATGAAATATTCCCGCGTGTACATCAATAGCCTGGCCTATGAACTGGCACCCGAAGTGGTTTCCAGTTCAGAGCTGGAAAGCCGCCTGGCCCCGCTTTACCAGAAGTTTCGCATCCCCATGGGCCAGCTTGCCGCACTCACAGGGATCAGCGAGCGCCGCTGGTGGCCCAAGGGGCATCAGTTATCCGATGGCGCCATAAAGGCGGCCCGCAAGGCCGTGGCCGAAACCGGGATAGAGGTCGCAGATCTGGGGGCCCTGGTCTATACCGGGGTGTGCCGCGATCAGCATGAGCCGGCCACGGCTTGCCGCATCGCCGCCGAGCTGGGGGTGTCCAAGGACACGGCCATCTATGACATAAGCAACGCCTGCCTCGGGGTATTATCCGGCATACTGGATATTGCCAATCGCATCGAACTGGGGCAGATAAAGGCGGGCATGGTGGTGTCCTGCGAGTCCGCCAGGGACATAGTGGATGTCACCATAGAGAACATGCTGGCGGAACCTACCATGCAGAACTTTGCCCAGTCGCTGGCGACCCTGACCGGGGGCTCGGGCGCCGTTGCCGTGATCCTCACAGATGGCAGCCTGCCGCTGCTCACTGCGCGCCAGCATCAGCTGCTGGGGGCATCGCATCTGTCGGCGCCGGAGCATCACAGGTTATGCCAGTGGGGGCTGCAGGAAGCCGGGCAGCATCTGTATCGCGAATTCATGCGTACCGATGCCGTGACCCTGCTCAAGGAAGGGGTCGAGCTGGCGAAGCATACCTGGGAGCACTTCCTCGAGCAGCGCGACTGGCTGGTGGAGCAGGTCGACAAGGTGATCTGCCATCAGGTGGGCGCCGCCAACCGTAAGCAAGTACTCACGGCCCTCAATATCCCGGCGGAAAAAGAGTTCCCCACCTACCAGCAGCTGGGCAACATGGGCACAGTGTCCTTGCCTGTTTCCGCGGCTATGGCGCACGATCAGGGCTTCTTGCAAGTCGGCGATCAGGTGAGTTTTCTCGGCATAGGCAGCGGCCTCAATTGCATGATGCTCGGCATCAAATGGTAGTGCCGCCGGCCCGGGTGAGTCCGGGCCGGCGCTCATTCAAGCCTGCATACCGGCGCAACCCCCATCGGCACAGACAATAAAAACGACCATAAAAATCTATGATAGGAAGCCCCATGCTCGACACTCTCTTGCCTTTTACACGTCACTTTTTCAGTCGTAACGGCCATAAACTTCATTATGTGAACGAGGGCCGGGGCGAGCCTGTGGTCATGGTGCATGGCAACCCCAGCTGGTCCTTCTATTACCGCAATCTGGTCGGTGCCCTGAAGCAAGATCACCAATGTATAGTGCCGGATCATATAGGTTGCGGCCTGTCGGATAAGCCCGGCGACGTCGCCTATGATTACACCCTCAAGCAGCGTATCGACGATCTCGAAGCCCTGCTGGCGCATCTTGGGGTGCAGGAGCAGATCACCCTGGTGGTGCATGACTGGGGCGGCATGATAGGCATGGGCTATGCTGCGCGCCACCCGGAGCGCATCAAGCGCCTGGTGATCCTGAATACCGGCGCCTTCCATCTGCCCGAGAGCAAGCCTTTCCCCTGGCCTTTGTGGATCTGCCGCAACACCCTGCTGGGCACTGTGCTGGTGCGTGGCTTCAACGCCTTCTCGGCCATCGCCTCCCATGTCGGCGTCAAGCGTAACCCCATGCCCAAGGCGATACGCCAGGCCTATGTGGCGCCATTCAACTCCTGGGCCAATCGCATCTCCACCCTGAGATTCGTGCAGGACATACCGCTGCGCCCGGGCGACAGAAACTATGAGCTGGTGTCCGACATCGCCGCCAGCCTGGAAAAGTTTACCCGGGTGCCGACCCTCATCTGTTGGGGACTTAAGGACTTCGTGTTCGACAAGCACTTCCTCGCCGAGTGGCGCCGGCGTTTGCCCCAGGCCCAGGTGCATGAGTTTGCCGATTGTGGGCATTACATACTCGAAGATGCCGGCGAACAAGTGATAGCTCAGATCCAGGCGTTCCTCGCCGCCGAGCCTGCAGCAGAGCCAATCGCAGAGCCGGCAGCAGAACAGGAAACCGGGCAAGACATGGCTCAGGAAACTCGCTGATGACCGCCGCCCAAGTGGCTATGGCCAACCTCTGTCGCCACCTGAGCCTGGCGGCACGGGCGACGCCCACCCAGCTGGCGGTGGCGGTGCAGCATAGTCGGGGCGGCAAGCTGGTCTATTCTGAGATAGATTTTGCCGAGCTGGATAAGCGCAGCGATGCCATCGCCTTCGCCCTCAACCATGCCGGCATAGGCAAAGGCCGGAAGGCGGTGCTCATGGTGACCCCCAGCCTGGATTTTTTCGCCCTCACCTTCGCCCTGTTCAAGGCCGGCATCATTCCCATCCTGGTGGACCCGGGCATGGGGATCCGCAACCTCAAGCAGTGTTTCGCCGAGGCCGAGCCGGACGTATTCATCGGCATTCCCAAGGCCCATGTTGCCCGGCGGCTGTTTGCCTGGGGTAAACCCAGCGTCAGGCATTGCATCCATGTCGGTGGCAACTGGCTGAGCCGGGGGTTAACGGGCGCCATCGGCCTGGATAGCCTGCTCGCGCAAGCGCCGGAGACGAGCGAGCCTTACCCCATGGTGATGCTGCCGCAGGACGAGATGGCGGCGATCCTCTTCACCAGTGGCAGCACAGGCACGCCCAAGGGGGTGGTCTACAGCCATGGCATGTTCGAGGCGCAGATCCAGGTGCTGAAAACAGATTACGGCATCCGCCCCGGCGAGCGCGACTTGGCGACCTTTCCGCTGTTTTCCCTGTTCGGTCCGGCGCTGGGCATGGCCGCGATAGTGCCGGAGATGGACGCCAGCAAGCCGATCACCGCCAATCCCGAGTTCATCTTCGCCGCCATAGAAAAGTATCAGTGCACCAATCTGTTTGTGAATCCTGCCCTGGTTGAGCGCCTGGGCCAGGCCTTGGTGGCCGGGGATGGCGCAGCCGCACCAGCGCCCCGCAAGCTGCCGAGCCTCAGGCGGGTGATCTCCGCCGGCGCCCCGGCAACTATTGCCTCCATCGCCCGCTTCGCCAACCTGCTCGGCGCCCGGGTGCCGCTGCTCAACTCCTACGGCGCCACCGAGTCCTTGCCAATCAGCATGATAGCCAGCCAGGAGCTGCTGACGACCTCGGCCATCACGGATGCCGGCGGCGGCATCTGTGTCGGTATGCCGGTCTCAGGCGTCGATATAAAGATCATTGGCATCACAGAGGATGTCATAGGTCACTGGGACGAGGCGCGTGTGCTGGCCGCCGGGGAAATAGGCGAGATAGTGGTGCGCGGCCCCATGGTCAGCCAGGGATATTATCGCAGAGACGGCGCCAGCGCCGCGGCGAAAATAGCCGACACCGGCGGCGGCCGGCTGCGACACCGCATGGGCGATCTGGGGTACCTGGATCAGGAGGGCAAGCTGTGGATGTGTGGCCGCAAGGCCCACAGGGTCGATGCCGGCCGCGATGGCCGGTTAAGCAAACGCTATTTTTCCATTCCCAGCGAGCGGATCTTCAATACCCATGGCGCTGTCAAGCGCTCGGCCCTGGTCGGGGTCAGGCTCGCCGGGGAGGTGACGCCGCTGGTATGCCTGGAGTTGGCACAGGGTCTGGCCTGCAACAAGGGCGGCGCCCTCTATGCCGAACTGAGGGCGCTTGCCGAGCAATATCCCCACACCCGGGGGATCAGCCGCTTCCTGATCCATCCCGAGTTTCCGGTCGACATACGCCATAATGCCAAGATTTTCCGCGAGAAGCTGGCCCTGTGGGCCCAGTCGCAGCTGAAGGAATGAGCCAGGCGATGGACTGGAGCAAGGGATTCGGGCAATCTTTCTCGGGCGAGGGGCCTGAGCAATGGACTTGGGCCATCTTTCTCGGGCGGGGCTTGAGCAACAGATTTGAGCAATGGATTTGAGTCATGGGCTCGAGCGAGAGCCGCAACGTCAGGTGCGAATTATGAATGATAGCTCCACAGCCGATACCTCCACAGCCGATAGCGCCGCATTGGCGCAGCTGCACCCCGCCGAGCGGGCGGCGCTGCAACAACTGGCCGCCGGCGTCGGGCGGGTGTTGGTCACGGGCGCCGGTGGTTTCCTCGGCAAGGCCATCTGCCGGCGCTTGCTGGCGGCGGGGATCCGGGTCACAGGCTTTGCCCGCGGTCATTATCCCGAACTCAGTGCCATGGGTGTCGACATGGTGCGCGGCGATATCGCCGACGGGGCAGGGGTGCAGGCGGCGCTGCAGGCGTTCGGCCGCTGTGAGCTGGTGTTCCATGTGGCCTCCAAGGCCGGTGTCTGGGGCAGCAGAGCCAGCTATTTCTCCCCCAACGTCGACGGTGCCGCCAATGTTGTCGCCGCCTGCCGGGCATTGAATATTCCCGCCCTCGTCTACACCAGTACCCCCAGCGTGACCTTCGCCGGCAAAGATGAGGCCGGCATAGACGAATCTGCCCCCTATGCCGCACGTTTCCTCAATCATTACGCCGAGTCCAAGGCGCTGGCAGAGCGGCTGATGCTGGGCGCCAACGGCAGTTCATGCGCCGATGGCACCCGCCTCAAGACGGTGGCGCTGCGACCGCACCTCATCTGGGGGCCTGGGGATCCCCACCTGGTGCCCAGGGTCCTGGCCCGGGGGCGCAGCGGCAGGCTCAAGCTGGTGGGCCGTGAAGACAAGCTGGTGGATACCATCTATGTGGATAACGCCGCCCATGGCCACATATTGGCGGCGCTGGATTTATGCGCCGGCGCGCCTCAGTCTGCCGGCAAGGCCTATTTTCTCAGCAACGATGAACCCATCACCATGGCGGCGATGCTCAACCGGATCCTCGCCTGTGACGGCCTGGCTCCCGTGAGCCAGAGGGTGCCGACGGCGCTGGCCTATGGCGTCGGCGCCTTGCTGGAAGGCGCCTATCGCCTGCTCGGCAAACAGCAGGAGCCGATAATGACCCGCTTCGTCGCCCGTCAGCTATCGACCAGCCACTACTTCGATATCACTGCCGCCAAGCGGGATCTCGGCTATCGGCCGCTGGTGAGCCTGGATGAGGGCATGGTGAGGTTGAAGGCGTCGCTGTAGTGGCGTCGTCAATAGATGCAGCTTGCCCTGTTACAGCAAGATGCCGGCCTGTGTCAGGATCTCGCCATGGTGGCTGCGTGCCTGGCCTGGCCTTGCCTTGCCGGTCGCCCAGACGTCGGCACCATGGGCTTTGGCGATTTGCACCGCCAGCAGACCTACGCAACCGGCACCGCCGTGGATCAGCACGGCCGCATTGACTGTAATAACCTGTAATAACACCCTTGCCATCATAGGTTTACACTGAGTTTTCGGCCTTTCGAATACTTTCCCGTAAACAGGAGTTACCTCATGGCACACTCACACGAACATCACGAAGCACTCGGCTGCTCTTGTTGCAGCCCACTGTGGCGACATCTGTTGCCATCCATGCCGGTTGAAGACTTTAACGCGCTGCAAGTACCGGCCATTACCGTGCCCCAGACGTTGATCTTCTACGCCAAAGATCCCGAGCTTGAACAACCCGGGGTGATCCAGACCTTGGCCGGTGGGCAAGCTGTGGAAGTGGAAGCCATAGGTTTCCATGAAGGTAAGGTGGTGATCGCCGGCATCGCGGCCGAGGTGGAGGCCGGGATGCCGGCCAATGCGCAGAAGCATTACCTGAGTAACGGCCAGACGCTGTTGCCCGGCTTCCTTGAGCCCCATGTTCATATCTTACCGACGGCGTTCTTGAATGCGTGTGGGGAGGATGTCAGCCCCTTCGACGGACAGAGGTTGCGCGCCGGCTACAATCGTCGTTGGGTGCTGAAGACTTTGCAAGGCAAGTTGCCTGCAGATCCGGGAGAGTGGCTGATCGGCAACGGTGTAGACCCTTCACTGTTCGATACCCGGGCAGAGCGGGAATTCAATGCCGAGCTGCTCGATAGCGTGTCCCTGACCCAGCCGATATTCGTCATCAATGCTTCCCTGCATCTGGCCTATGTCAATACGGCAGCCCTGAGGCGTTATTACCCCGAAGGGATCCCGCCGGACAAAGCCAATGGCATCTTGGCCGAGGCGGAGGAAATGCTGCCTTTCATCAACTTGCTTCCCAAACCCACGGCATTGGAAATGAACCAAAAGGTCGGCGATATCTTTAAGATCGCCGCCCAGCGGGGGGTGACTTACCTGCATGATGCGGGTATTGAAGCGAGTGACAAGGCCGGCTTGTCACAGGCAGATTATCTCAAGTTCAGGGCTTACCTGCCCGGCAACAAGGTCCGTATCGGCGGTGCCTTGGTGGCACTCGGACAAGCGGACATAGATCGTATCAAGAAGATACACACACCCGACTCTGGCACTGCCCACTTCAATCTGTCGTTCATCAAACTGGTTTCCGACGGTTCAGGCCAAGGGTTGACGGCTGCCTTGCCCATGGATCAACCATATCATTGCAATGCCGAATACCAGTTGGAGCCGCCATACAACATCACCGGCATATTCAATTTCCATCCTGTCAGTGAATTCGATGACTTGGTTGTCGAGGCCAACAAGGCCGGATGGCCGCTGATGATCCATGCCAATGGCGATCGGGCCCTGCAGTTGACGCTCGATGCCTATGCCAAGGTCGGCAACAGCGAAGCGAGACAACGCTCACGTATCGAACACGCCTCGCTGCTGAGCGACGAGCGACTGGAGCAGATGCAGCAACTTGGTGTCTCACCGAGCTTTCTCATCGGCCACGTAGGTTATTGGGGCTATGCGTTCCAGAGCACTATTTTCGGTGCACAGCGTGCCAACATACTCGACCGTTGCCAGTCTGCCATCAACAAAGGCATGCGCATCAGCCTGCACAGCGACAACAGTGTCACGCCGCTGGGGCCTCTGAGAATGATGGAGCAGTCCATCACCAGGCTGATGGAGGCTGCGCCGGGCGAGGGGCCGGATGTGCTCAATGAGGCCGAGCAAATATCCCGTCTGGACGCCCTCAAGGCCATGACCTGGGATGCCGCATGGCAATGCCGGGCCGAGCAATGGCTGGGTTCACTTGAGCCAGGGAAATGTGCCGACTTCGTGATCCTGGCGCAGGATCCACTGACGTTCGGCATGGATAATGGTGCGCTCGGTGCGAAGGGCATGCGGGATATTGCGGTACTCCAGACCTGGAAAGACGGCAGGCTGACACACCCTCTGTCGTAACGTCCCCTGTAACAGTCGCTGCTCTGCACCGCCATGCGGCTGCAGAACAGCGACTCTCGACAACGGTAGCTTAAGAGCCTCAGTCCTTCTCGTGCATCATTCTCTTCATCAGCGGGGCCAGGACCAGGAAGACAGCGGCGACGACTATGCCTATCTGGGCGGAGAAGATGAATAGCTGCTCGTACAGGGACATGGCACCGGCGATATCGCTGATGACGCCCCCCTGGGTGTCTATGGCGGCGAGCTTGTTCAGTTCGGCGGCGAGGATCTCCGAGTAGGAGGTGCCGAGGAACCAGGCACCCATCATCAGGCTGACCACGCGTTTGACCGACAGTTGAGTCACGGCCGACAGGCCTATGGGAGACAGCAACAGCTCGCCGATTTCCAGTACGAAATAGGCGCCGATCAGGAACCAGATGCTGACCAGGCCTGAAGCCAGCGGCAGTTGGATCCCCAGCACAAGTATCATGAACGACAGGCCGGCGAACATCAGCCCCAGGGCCATCTTCACCGGTTTGCTCGGGTCCCAATTCCTCTTCGCCAGCGCCGGCCAGAGCCAGGCGAACAGCGGCGACAGGGTGATGACGAAGAAGGCGCCGAGGAAGGTCAGCTGGCCGGCGCTCCACTGCAAGCCGAACAGGCTGCGATCCATGACCCTGTCGGAGAAGGCCACCCAGGAGCCGTAGGTCTGCTCATACAGCCCGAAGAACATCAGGCCGGCGATGATGAAGAGGATCAGGGTCAGCATCTGTTGACGCTCCACCGAGTTGCAATGTTTGATCATGAACCAGCCAATCCCCAGCGTCAGCACCAGGGTGATGGAATGCAGGAACCACAATACCGGGCTCACCGCCGGCAGTAGGCTGTTGACTGCTATCAATATTGAGTGGGTCTGCACCAGGCCCCACACCAGGAAGATGCTGCTCAGGCCTCCCAGATAGATCCAATGCTCGGTGCGTATGCCGACGGTCTTCTTCAGTAATTTTTGCGGCTCTCTGGGCTCGGCATGGCCCTGGAGGTATTTCTGGCCACGGATGAAGACGAGCAGGCCGGTCAGCATGCCTATGCCTGCCAGGCCGAAGCCGTATTTCCAGCCGTAGGTCTCTCCCAGATAGGCGCAGATCAGCGGGGCTATGGTGGCGCCCAGGTTGATGCCGGCATAGAAGATGGTGAAACCCGAGTCGCGTCTGGGGTCCTGTGGCGGGTAGAGTTGGCCGACTATGGTGGAGATGTTGGGCTTGAGGAAACCGACCCCGACTATGATGAGTGACAGGGAGAAATAGAATACCTGCAGGGCCTGTTCGTCCCGCACCACCTCTCCGGCGACCAGCATGGCCTGGTGCCCCTCGAATGCCATCCCCAGATGGCCCAGCACCAAGAGGATGCCGCCGAACACCACGGCCTTGCGCATGCCCAGATAACGGTCGGCCAACAGGCCCCCTATGACAGGCATGGCATAGACCAGGGCGCCGTAGGCCCCTATGACGTTATAGCCGTACTCGTCGCTGAACAGGTGATACTTGATCAGGTACAGGAACAGCAGGGCTTTCATGCCATAGAAGGAAAACCTCTCCCACATCTCGGTGAAGAAGCAGACGAACAGTCCCTTGGGATGCCCCAGGACCAAGTCTTGGGGAAAATGCTCATTGAGTTCGGCAGGCACGTAAATTCTCCATCTGGGCCAGCTAATGGCGCTAAGTGTTATTTTTGTTGTTTTGCCCGCTTGTCCTTATGCAGCGAACCGAGCATGTTGCAGTAAATCATACAATTGAGTGAATGAACAAGATGTTGCTATTAAATACGCCATACGGCAGGGCGGGCCGCAGACCGCGTCGTTACCGCTTTCAACCGGGAGCGGTTGTTTTTATGTCTGCATAAATTTGCTGTTTCATTACTTTTATTGGCTGTATCTACTACATTTACACGGGATTAAAAAATCCTCAGCAAAACTAATGACTTCCAAAGTCAGTGTTCGACCCTAACTGAGAGGATGGAACCGGGTTTTACCGTACGGCTCGTATTAGGCTCGTCCAAGGGAGTGGATATTCAATCATTGAAGGAACAATAATCTATGAAAGCCAGTATTAAAACCGCTTTGTTATCCTTGGCACCGCTGATGGTGTTGACTCAGGTGCAGGCGAAAGATCTGTGGATCACCGCAGACAGCGATACCCTCAATACCCTGAAACAAGTCCAGGCCGTGATCCCTGAGCAGATGAATGCCCTGATGCCACAGCAGCGACTCATCGCCCGCGTCCCAGAGCAGGCCATCTTGAAACTCAGCACCCTGATGCATGAGCAGCATAATCGCTGCGGCGGTTTCACAGTGCATGAGTCGCAGCAGCAGGCGCTGTTGGCGAGTCAACTGCCCATCAGTTTGGCGCAGTTCAATCCACCTGAGATAGGCCAGCAGCAGAAGGTGACCACGGCGATCGCCGCCGTGTCCGGTGACAATATCATCACCACCATAGGCGCCATGTCGAACTTCACCAACAGGTACTACACCAGCAGCCATGGCCAGAATGCGGCCATCTGGCTGGCGGACGAGTGGACCTCCATGGTCCAAGGCTACAGCTGGGCCTCTGTGAGTCGTTATGATCACTCAGCCTGGGGCCAGGACTCAGTGGTGCTGACCCTGCAGGGCAGCAGCCAGGCGCAGGAGATAGTGGTGCTGGGCGGGCATCTGGATTCGATCAATGGCGGTAACACGGGCGAGTCGGCCCTGGCCCCAGGGGCAGATGACAACGCCTCGGGGATAGCGACCCTGACAGAGATCTTGCGGGTCTTCATGGCCCAGGGCAACCAACCCGGCCGTACCATTAAGTTCATAGGTTACGCCGCCGAAGAAGTGGGTCTCAGGGGGAGTCAGGCGATAGCCAACGAGGCGGCGAGCAATAATCAGCAAGTCATCGCCGTGATGCAGCTGGATATGACGGCCTATGCCGGCAGCGTCGAAGACATAGTCTTCATGGACGACTACACGGACAGCAAGCTCAATCAATACATGACCCAGTTGCTGGATGCCTATCTGCCGAGCGTCAATTACAGTTACAGCACCTGTGGTTACGGCTGCTCGGATCATGCCTCATGGCATAACGCCGGCTTCTCGGCCACCATGCCGTTCGAGTCCACCATGGGCTCCCACAACAATGCCATCCACACGGCCAACGATACCCTGGCACAGTTCAATTACAGTGCCGACCATGCGCTGAATTTTGCCAAGCTCGGCGCCGCCTTCGCCCTGGAGTTGGGGTTCGGCGAGGCCTTGCCGCTGCCGACGGCAACGCCTCTGGAGAATCAAATCCCGATCTCGAATATCGCCGGCGCCACGGGAAGCGAAAATCTCTATGTGATGACAGTGCCGGCCAATGCCAGCCAGCTGACCATAGGCAGCTCGGGTGGCAGCGGCGATGCGGATCTCTATGTCAGGCAGGGGCAGGTGCCGACATCGTCCAGCTATGATTGCCGTCCCTACAAGGGGGGCAACGATGAGCAATGCAGTTTCACCTCGCCGGTAGCGGGCGATTACTATGTGATGCTGCAGGGTTACAGCAGTTATGCGGGTTTGACCTTAAGCGGCAGCTATAACACGGGCTCAGGCGGCGATTCCGGAGTGTTGACGGATCTCAGCGCGTCCGCTGAGTGGCTGTATCACACTGTGACAGTGCCGAGCGGCATGAGCTCGCTGACTGTGACCATCAGCGGCGGCACAGGCGATGCCGACTTATACCTCAAGGCCGGCAGCCAACCTACGGGTTCCAGTTATGCCTGTCGCCCCTATAAGAGTGGCAATGAAGAAAGTTGCACCATCAATAATCCTCAGGCCGGCGAGTGGTACATAGGGATCAACCCCTATGCTGCCTTCAGCGGCGTGACCCTGAACTGGCAGTATCAGTGAGGTGTCGTGATGAAGCAGCGTGCGGCTGAGGGGTAACAGGCCAAACGTTCACTGCGCCGCTGCCTCGGGCAGCGGCGCTTTTTTTAGCCAGGTAGCGGCCATGGCTGCGCCTGTTCTGCCGACGGCATTCGCCTGCCGAACCGAAAATGAATGCTTTTCATCGAGTGAGTAAGCTCGTTTAATAGGGCAAGATCATTGTGTTGCGAGAGAAGAAGATACCAGGATGTAAAGACATGCCGGCTGCAGCTGCGGCCAATTGACGCTCACTGCCAAAGGGGAACCCGTCCGGGTCTCTGCGTGTCATTGCAGCGCTTGCCAGATCCGCACCGGCAGCGCGTTCGGGGTACAGGTGCGCTGCACTCTTTCCAACTGCACTCTGCGACAGCGTGCGACAGCGCGGCAGCTGACTCCAACACCTAGGCCGAGATCCAACCCGGTCTTTTTTGTCGTTCCACAGGGATTCATCTATATTAAGTTGAACGGTCATTGATTAACACATGGTCAGTTTCCGTCCTGGGTCATGGATGCCAACGTATGGGTATAATAGAGTTAAGTAATTAATAAAGATGAAAAATACATAACTGCTTAGCCGTCGTTGTTCAGCCGGTAAACGGGTCGGTTTGAGGCGAGCGAGCCAGAAATCCAATGGCATGGGAGATACAAGAATGTCTATGGTAAGTGCGAAGGAATTTGCTAATTGGCTATACAAACGCTTCGAAGAGGTTGAGCAGGGTGTGAGTCTCACCCGCGAAGACATAAATCAACTCACGGGCCGGCAAAATTTTTCCCTGGTGTTCGTGCATGATATTCACTATGAGCTGATGCAGAGCGGCATGGCGTTCGTCACAGATACCTCGAGGGAGAATTTCTTTTTGGTGCGCGTGTGTGATAAGCCCTGGCGTGAGCAGCTGGAACACCAGCAGCAGAAAGACCAGGATTCGATCCTGAATGTGGTGTCGATAAATCTATCGCGTTAACCGGGGCTTGCCGCCGCAGCACGGCATCAGGCTCGAACATGAGTCTGGGCCTTTACCGCATACACCTCTCCCCTGTGGCGCCGTTCGAGTCGCGGCCTCGAGGGCGCCTCAGCCTATGCCAGTCCATCCCTGCCGTGCTCGGGTAATTAATGCAAATTCGCTTGTTCTATGCCAGAGTTTTTCTTAATGTGACTCAAGCTTAGGTTGAACGAGGTGCTCAATGAATACCCATCTGCAATTACAGTTGAAGCATTGGCTGGAAAAAGATCCCGACCCCCACACCCGGGCCCAGCTGCAAGCGCTGATCCAGGCGCAGGATGAGGCTGAGCTTGCCGCCCGTTTCGCCGGTCGGCTGGAATTTGGCACCGCCGGGCTGCGCGGCGTGGTTGGCCCTGGCCCCATGGGCATGAATCGCTTGGTGATATGCCAGACGTCGGCGGGGCTGGGCAACTATCTGTTGCGGCAGGTGAAAGACGCGGCGGTGCGCGGGGTGGTGATAGGTTTCGATGGCCGCCATGATTCCCGCCAGTTCGCCCACGACGCCGCCAGCGTCTTGACCGCCATGGGCATCAGGGTTCGTTTGACCGCCAGGGTGGCGCCGACGCCGCTGGTGGCTTTCGGGGTGAAACACTTCGATGCCGCGGCCGGGATAGTGGTGACCGCCAGTCACAATCCTCCCGAGTACAACGGTTATAAGGTCTACTGGGAGAATGGTGCCCAGATCATTCCGCCCCATGACAAAGGTATCGCCGCCTGTATCGAACAGGCGGCCACCCAGGACATTCCCTTCCTGGATCAGAGCCTGGCGACCAAGTTGGGCAAGCTCAGTTGGTTGCAGGATGATTTCTATCAGCTATACCGCCGCGGCATAATGCACGCCGAGGTATTGCAGAGCGCCATTCCGCCCGAGGGCGTGAGCCTGGCCTACACCGCCATGCATGGGGTCGGCGCCGAGATGGCCGAGACAGTGCTCGCCGATGCGGGTTTCAATTTGGTGTATTCGGTGGCGGCCCAGCGTGAGCCTGACGGTGATTTTCCTACGGTCAACTTCCCCAACCCTGAAGAGCCGGGAGCCATGGATCTGGTGATCGCCGAGGCCCAAAAGCATGGCGCCATGCTGGCCTGTGCCAACGACCCGGATGCCGATCGCTTCGCCGTGGCGGTGCGCCGGGACGACGGTGACTACCGGATGCTGACCGGCGATCAGGTCGGCGCCTTGCTGGGGCATTACCTCCTGGGTCACGCCGCCCTCGACCATAGGCTGACGGGCACCACCTTAGTGTCTTCCAGCCTGCTGTCCAAGATTGCCGCCAGTTTCAACAGCCAGACTTATACCACACTGACAGGATTCAAATGGCTGATGAATGTCGCCATCGCCAAGTCGAAAGCCGAGAACCGTTTCCTGTTCGCCTACGAAGAAGCCCTGGGCTATACGGTGGGTGACATGGTGTGGGACAAGGATGGCATCTCGGCGCTACTGGCCTTCGCCCAGCTGACTGCCGAATTAACCGCCCAGGGGCTGACGCTCTGGGACAGGCTGGAGCAGATTTACCGCCGGCATGGTCTGCACCTCAACGCCCAGGTGAGCATAGCGCTCAAGCCGGGTACCCCAGACATAGGCGCCTACTTGCGTGAACATCCGCCCGAGGCCATCGCCGGTTTCCGGGTGCTGGAGACCGAAGATCTCAAAAGCAGTCTGCGCCGCTTCGCCGATGGCCGCAGCGAGGCCATAGAGCTGCCCGCCAGCGATGTGTTGCTCTACCGCCTGGAGGGGGGAGCCAGGGTGATAGTGCGGCCGTCCGGCACAGAGCCCAAGATCAAGTGTTATTACGAGCTGGTGGAACCCCTTAACCCCGACGACAGCCTGGACAGTGCCAACGGCCGTGCCGACAAGGCCATGGCGAATTTCATCCAGGCCCATCAGGCCAGCCTGCCAAAGTAACTATTTTTTCATCTGCGCCAAGCCTACTGACACTATGCTGTCAGTAGGTGGGCCTTATGCTGCTTCCTGTCGGCCAAACTGTGTAGTTCCAATTCGTTGGCCACTGAAATTTATATGGATTTTCAACAAGGAGAGCATCAATATGTTACCAATTGCACCTCTGGTCTGGGGCGAAATCCCAGTGACAGATATGGACAGAGCCATCGCATTTTATCAGCATCATTTCACCCTGGCGTTCAAAAATGAAACCATGGGGGACATGGAATATGCCGTGCTGCTGACAGAGCAGCCGGATGCCGCCAGCATAGGGCTGATCAAGCACACGGGCACAGAGCCTTCACTGCAGGGATCTGTGGTCTATCTGCATCTGAGTGATAAACTGCAGCCCTTGCTGGACAGGCTGGCGTCGGCCGGCGTCGAGATCCTCATGCCGGCAACGGGCATTAAGGACGGCGAATGCGGCTATTGCGCCCAGTTTGTCGACAGCGAAGGCAACAGGGTTGGCTTGTGGGCCAGAGATTTGGCATAAGCGAGCGTCGAAGGGCAGGGAACAGGAGTCGAAATTGAAATTGATACACTTGGATGACAAGCAGATACATGGGCTCAAGGTACGCACCAATAATGCGGCCGAGATGCAACCTGCGTCGGGCAAGATAGGGCCCCTATGGCAGCAATTCCATGCCAGGTACGGGAGCCGCCTCAATGCCGGCACACCAGTGTATGGGGTCTACCATGAGTATCAATCCGATATGCATGCCGACTTCAGTGTCCTGGCCGGCACAACAGCAGACTCTCTGGCGGCCGCCTCGGCGGATAACGCCATGGCCGAGGTCACTCTGGTGGCCGGAGACTACCTGCAGTTCAGCGCCGAGGGGGAGATGCCAGGGAGCGTGATTGACCTCTGGGGCCGGGTGTGGGCCTATTTCGCCTCGGCCGATTGCCCATACCGCCGCCGCTATCTGACCGACTTCGAATGTTATCCCAATGACAGCCGGGTCGAGATCTGCATTGGGGTGGTAGGCTAAAGAAGGGATGAGCGAGAAGATGACTGGGGTTTGAATAACTGTGGTTTGAATGCCAGTGGTCTGAATGACTGTGGCCTGAAGGCGTAGGCCCGCCGGCCACTGCATAGCCAAGCCAGATCTGCATGCAGATCTGGCTTTTGCTTGGGGCGACTCTTGCACTTGCCAATGGCGCAACAGTGTCAACAAGCGATAGGGTCAACAAACTGAGTGTCAAAGGGAGAACAGAGACGGGATGCGCCGCGCCGACAGATTATTTCAACTGGTCCAGATCCTGCGTCACCGACGCCTGACCACGGCCGCCGAACTGGCCGAGCGGCTCGAGGTCTCGACCCGTACCATCTACCGTGACGTGCAGGACCTCTGCCTGAGTGGTATTCCCATAGAGGGTGAGGCCGGGGTGGGCTACCTGCTGCGCCACGAGGTCAATGTGCCGCCACTCATGTTTACCGAGGCCGAGCTCGAGGCGATACAGGTGGGCATGCGCATGGTGCAGACCTGGGGCGGCAAGGAGCTGGGCAGCGCCGCCAAACAGGCGCTGATCAAGGTCGAAGCCGTGTTGCCCGCCAGGTTGCAGCGTAACCAGTCGCTGATGTTTTCCCCGGACTTCTATCTGGATTCGGATGAGTTCCAGTTTTTGGATCCCTTGCGCAATGCCGCCAGCGCCCGCGAATATGTGAAGCTCTGCTATCAGGATGCCAATCGGGTGCAGACCGAGCGGGAAGTGCGTCCGCTGGCCATCTACTTCTGGCGCGGCACCTGGACCCTGCTGACCTGGTGTGAGCTTAGAGCCGATTTTCGTAACTTCAGGGTGGATCGCATAGTGGCGCTGGATAAATTGGGACGCTTTTTCCCTGTGAGCCCGGGCCAGGAGCGGGACGACTTCATGCGCTTGATGGCGGCTTGCCGAAGCCGACAGGCATGAGGCTAAGGGCAGAGGCACTGGACGCGCCGGCTGACCCTCATAGGCTCACGTTATGGGCCGATTCGCCTAGCTCCCAGCCCCCAATAGGTTCGGTTGCAAGTGGCAGCCGACCGGCGTCGGCCGCCTGCCGAGCTCAATTTGTCCGCAGATCTTCCAGCCAGACCCCCGCCTCTCTGGCCTCGGTTTCGTGCTCCTCGTCGCGCCAGGGTTCGGCCAGCGCCGCCTCATACCAGGCTTGCATGCCGGGCAGTGCCAACAGGTGTTGTACATAGGCCTGAGCGCTGGCAGACAGGGGCGGGGCGTAACTCTGGGCTCGAAAGGCCAGTGGGGCGAAGAAGGCATCGACGGCGCTGAAGTGCTCGCCCGCCAGGAAGGGGCCGCCGAAGCGCGTGAGCCCCTGTTGCCAGAGGCTGTCTATTCGCCGCCATTCCGCCTCGAGGGAGTCGGGCCATTGATGCAGCCTTACCCTCAGGCCGCAGTTCATGGTGCAGCCGTTGCGTATGGCGCCGAAACCTGAATGCATCTCGGCGGCGGCACAGCGTGCCCAGGCGCGGGCGACGCGATCGGCGGGCCAGATCTCCGGCACCTGCTCGGCCAGGTATTCTATGATTGCCAGTGAATCCCACACCAGGATCTCGCCATCCTGCAGGCAGGGTACCTTGGCTGTCGGTGAAAAGCTGCTGAAGCGACTCGCGTTTTCCTGGCCGCCGAAGGGCACCAGTTTTTCTTCGAATGTCAGCCCCAATTGGGTCATGAGGATCCAGGGGCGCAGCGACCAGGATGAGTAGTTTTTATTGGCTATATAGAGAGTAAGCAAGATAGGGCTCCCAATGGGTGAGTCACGGCAGAAGCAAATGCACAAGCAAATGCACGAGCAAGAGTGGCTTGCTCGGCCAGAATGGAACTCAGTCTAAATCCTGGCGTGCTTGGGGAGAAGTCATTTTATTGGAAATGTGTTTTTCTTCAAGGGAATGGATGACTCAGGTTAGCCGAGGGATCAGCTGTCGCCAATCCCCGGCAAAGCCTTAAAAACAGCTGTGTTTGGATGTAATAAACCCCGGCGCGAGCGTCGGGGTTTAACGCCGGGGCTTCATCCGTCCAGGCTATGAAGATCTCCGACTCCTGTGGTTAGCGACACTGAGGTGAAGATAACTCAGTTGTTCAACATCATATCGCTTGGCTGGGTAACGCTGAGGTTGTCGATGAGCCCCTCATGGTCGTTGTTTTCTATGTCTCCGACCACTATCTCAATGTTGTTGTTATTGAACCCGAAACTTTGGCTTTGGACCCCAGGGCGGTTGGCCATGTCTTCATCTGTCAGGGGAAGAGCCGCACCTGCATCTATATAGAATTGGCTCGAGTCTATGGTCGTAAACTTGCCGGAAATAGGCGCGCCATGCTTTCTCGCTAAATTAGCCAGATGCCATTCGAACCAACTCTTATTCGTTGAGGAGGTCACGGCCGCCGGCCAATCCCAGACACCATAACCGTAAATATCCTGATGCAGATATTGATCTATTATCGATTCCGGCCCGTTCAGGTTATTGGCATTGGCACCCCCGAAGGTGTAGGGGAAATTGGGTCTGTCTGTAGGATGATCTATATGGGCATTGCCTCCCCAGCGCAGGAAGTTCTCATATTTAACGTCATACATCATGAACATATTTGAGCTGTAGGGAATATCTGCCTTCTGTTTGAATAGGGTTATCGAGACATAACGTTTGCTGCGCGGTGGCATAGTCGCGTTATATTGTGCCTGGGCAGAGATGCTGGTGCTGTCGCCATTGGTTTCGCTCCAGCCTTGGCTGGCTGAAAATTCAGCACTGATTTCCGAACTCGCTCCCCCCAACCCAGGGATCCCAACCTCATATTTATTGGTTACCCCGATTTTCTCGGAAAATGAAAAGTTATCGGTTTTTGCCCAGCTGGTGGTGCGATTGTAATTCAGGGTTGCCAGGCCGGTATCTTCGCTGTCTCCCCAGTTATAGACAACAAAGGGGACAGTATAAAGGGCTTCGCGCTCATATATCTGCGGCGTACCCAGAGTGAGATCTTGCGGGTTGGTCACGAAGTGTATGTTCTTCAGGTTGACTTTCAGGCGTTCGCTGGACCAGTAGCCGCCGGCATAGGGATCATTGCTGTTGTAACGGGCATTGAGGCTATACTCGGTAGCCGATTCCCTTTTCACCGCTATGTCTTGACCCACATATTGGGATGCGGTGCCGCCGGCCCAGGCATAACCCAGGTGATGACCGAGGTAGAAGAGGGAGCCGATGAATGAAGGATCATTAATCACATTATTTTTCAGCGAATCAAGATCCGGTGAAGCGTGCTCTACCATAGAGAGCTTGGGGATAGTATTTGGGATTGCAGCTTCGACCAAGCTGGAAACCGTCATAAATGCCGTTAAACAGGATAGTGTTATTATATTTAAACCAGATGTTATCTTCATTATTATTCCTTTACTTTAATAATTCCATTGTACAGTTACGTGCCTATGGGAATTATATGTACAGCTCCTTTACCATATAAGTATCATTACATCTTGGCACTTATTTAAACTAGCATTTTTAAATTTACCCGGTCAATTTAAAAAAATAAATAAATCTCAGACTGTTTAAGTTATGTTAAATTTGTTTAATTATTGATCTGCGACAATTTTAATTAATTTATATTAAATTTAATCAAATAAACAGTTTAACTTGTTTTGTGGTGGGTCATTCGGTAATTAACCGCTTGCCGTGTTTTTATTTAATGAGATGTCGTTCCTTATTTTTAATAAGGATTAAATAACATGCCGTGTTTAAACTTCATGGATGACAATAATATCGAAGGAGTAAGGAGAAGTTTTGACTAATGCTTTAGTCTATGTCGGTATCCATGTTTGTCTATGAGTTTATCTTCTAATTACCAGAGTGTGTAAAAGCATGATGAAGAAGCAGGAAAGTGAAGAAGAAAAAATGAAGAAGAAAAAAGTGAAGAAGCAGCAAGCCGAACTGCTTCTCCATTATCAAGGCTACCTGTGAGTTAACGTGATGGCAGGGTACCGTCGAATCGGCGGATTTTTATGTTGTTTTTCAGTTTATCTTGGTCTTGTTGCCACTCTTGCCATTGCGTCAGGCTGATGCTGAGCTGCAGCGAGAAGTCGGTCGAGATCCATTGCTTCTGCCCTTGGGCATAATCGGGCGCGGGGACAATGTCTTTCGGTCCGCTGAAAGAGCTGGAGCACATGAAAGATTTGAAATACACCTGATCTATGGCCAAGTCGAAATCGCTCGGCGAGGTCATGCATTGACCGCTGCCCTTCTTCTGATAGGAGGCGAACTGGTACATGATGGCGGGGGTATTGTTGCCGCTGTCGGGCACAGAGGCCGTTTGATGGCAGGAGAGACAACTGCTCTGGGCATTGTCGGCCGGGCCATTGAGTCGGCTGTCACAGCCCAGATGGCCTGCATTTGTCTGGGCATTCAGTCTGCCGGCGACGTCCTGGAATATGGCGCTGTCTTTCAGGCCTGTCACAGGATCTTGAGGATAGGCGGCGGCCCCGCTGCCAAGCGGCGGCGTGTCGTTGCCCCACATCAAGCCCAGGGGGGAAATGCGATCCCATGGATTTTTTTCACTTGCCTTGAATTGGCCATCGGCGACGAAAGTGCCATAGGCCCAACCTACGGGGGAGCGACTATCCCGCACCGCTATGTCGAACTGCAGCAGATACACATCGGCGACAGAGCGCGGGCATTGCTCGGTTTCCTGCTGAAAGCTGCATGCCTGGCCATCAGTGCCTGTGCAGCTGCAAAATTCACTGGCACTGATGTTGGCTTGCCATACGGGAACATTCGTGAGGAAGGGATAATTATTGGGGGTGGCCGTGGTAAATAATAACTTGCCTATGACACTGCCTTCATTGAATTGAAAGTTCTGCTGGGGTAATTCAGGCGCCGGCGCCCCCGTCCACACTGTTCCTATACTGCTGCCCGCGGCCGGGTTATAAAAGCCCACGGCCCACATGGTGGTCTTAAGATCTCCTTGATCTGCGATGGTCATGGTGACTGGGGCTTCCCGGGTCAAACCATGGATGAATTCGCGGCCGCTGAGGGGGTCATAGGTTTGGTAGGGTATGTGATACCAGGAGCGCACCGGGTTGTTGCAGAGGTCCCAATCGGTATCGATATCGCCACTGCCTATGTTGCCTTCCTGGATATAGTGCATCACGGCCCATAAATAGCCTCTGGCTTGGGCATGCCTGTCACTCTCGCTCAGACTCTTGTCGAAGGGGTTGAAGGCCCGCCAGGGGGCCGCCTGATCCGCCTTGGCGCCGGAATAGGCATCACTCAGGCGAAAAATAGGGCCTTTCCAGCCAGGATAGGCTTGGTTGATGATCACTTGGTTATCCCACATGCCAGTGTCGTTGAAGGCTGGATCCTGGAAGTAGCTGGGGTAAGCGCCGGTGCAGGTCGATGCCGGTGGCATGTCGGAAGGTTGCGAGGCCAAGCTTGGGAAGGCACAGGCAGAAAGCATGAGTAATGCGGCTAATTTATGTTTCATGATGTCATCCTTGATGAGTTATTCATCCCAAAATTGCTTTATAAGCATAGTGTTAATTTCAGGCGATAGCGAATAATGCCCCAGAGGAGTGTCAAGGCACGCCGGCCGGCAAGATTGCGGCGATGGGGATGCAGCAGGGTAGGGGCAAAGCCGGGCTAACCCAGGCTGAGGCGGGCAGAAACTCTGGCATGGAGCTCAACCCGGTGACACTCTGGCTAGTGGCTAGTGGCTAGTGGCTAGTGGCTAGTGGCTAGTGGATCAGGAAGAAGAGTCCCATGCTCAGGACTGTGGTCAGCAGGGTGTTGCGGGTCAGCAGCGCCAGCGCGGTCGCCACCAAGGCACACACCAGATAGCTATTATCCAGCCCCAGAGCCAGCCGGCCGTCGCGAACGAACACCAGGGGGGCGAAGATGGCGGTGAGTACCGCAGGCGCCGAGTAACCGAGAAAGCTTTGAGTGCGTTTGCTCAGTCGCAGCGGTAACTTAGGCTCGAGCAACAGATGACGGCTGATGAAAACCACGGCCGCCATGCTAAGGATAATCAACCACATCATGCGTCATGTTCCTCATGTGCAGCGCCTGCTTCTGGGGGCCTGCCAGCCTGGGTTCCTGGCATGTCACTTTCCCCCGTCAGCCTGGCGCACACTACTCCGGACGTCATACCGCACAGTGCGGCGATCAGCAACCCGGCTTGCACCTCAAACAGGGCGCAGACCACGGCCAAGGTCAGGGACACCAGCACGCACACGAGTATCGAAGGTTTTTTCACCGTGGGGATCACCAAGGCGATGAAGGTGGCGGCGATGGCGAAATCCAGCCCCAGCTCCCCTAAGTTGTCGATAGACTGGCCCGCCACTATGCCGAGCAAGGTCGCCAGATTCCAGCCCAGGTAGAAACTCAGGCCGCCGCCCAGGGCATACCAGGGATCGAACTTATGCTGTTTGCCTTGATTGGCGATGGCGAACAGTTCATCTGTCAGCAAGAAGCCCAGACCCAGACGCCAGCCCAGGGGCAGTGGGCTTATCTGGCTGCGCATCGCCATGGCATACAGCAAGTGGCGCGAGGTGATGAGCAGGGTAGTGATGAGTATGCTGCCAAGGCCTATGCCGGCTTTGATCATTCCCAGGGCGACCAACTGGGCGCTGCCGGCGAAGATGATCGCCGACATGGCCTGGCTTTCGAGCGGTGTCAGTCCCACCTCCAAGGCAAATGAGCCAGCCAGTATGCCCCAGGGCACCACGGCCAGGGTGAGCGGCAGCACGGCCAGGGTTCCCCTCAGGAAGGCGCCGGCCTTTTGCGGGGCGCTCGATTGTGGCTCAACAGAATTCATGGAAGGCACTCAGGCTCCTAGGTTCGTCATGGCTGGCTTCATGACAGTCAATTGGCAGGGCCATTTTTTTGGGCATCCCCCGGCACTGCTTCACGGCGCTTCCTGTGTTTATACCTTGAAAACCGACCCGGTCGCAATGGGCTCCCAGGTGGCAGTGCCTAAAGGAGTCTGTCGGCTGCTAGTTGACTGCTATGTTGCCGTGCCGGGCTTGTTGGTAGAGGGTATAAGGCAATACCAGGGTATCTGCGGCGGCGGAAAAAACCGTGTCTATGACAAAAAATGGCACGCCGTTGAAACTGCTGCCCAAATCCGTCGTTTGGCTGGGCTCACCTTTGACCAGGCAGACATTGTAGGCGACACCACTGTATATTCTGGGTATTTCATCGCAATAGCTCTTCCTGCCATGGTAGGCAATGTCTATATGCTCCTGCTCCGGGCTCAGGGTGTTAATTGTCGAGCAGGCAGTGAGCAACATCAGGGGGGCAAGGGACAGCAGCTGTTTCAGGGTCATAAAACTTTCCATGTTTTGACTTTCAATGTTGAAGGTTCGACCAGATTAGCGGATGTCTAAGCTAAATGCTTGTTATTTATCGCACCTTTGGCCGACTCGGGCGGAATTTTTCCCACCCGGATGCCTTGGGACTAAAGCAGCGCCATGAGCTTAGGTAAAAACTCCTTATCCAGTGCGGCTATCTGTGTCTGCTCGACCAGCACGGCATCGAGGATCTCCCTGCTGGTCAGGGGATTGGCCAGTACCACCCGGAACACCACCGTATGTTGGCGGAAATAGCGCGCCGGTTGGATGCGGGTGCGCGACACGAAGGACTTGCCCTGCTCGCGTTGATGCTTCTGGATAAACTTGGTCAAGCCGTCGAGCAGTTCGTTGAACTGTGCCAGCCTGGCGATGTCGCCGGCGGCGCACGCCTGCGTCATGGCGCGCTGCACCTGTGCCGGCACATAACGGTAGGTCAGCAGGCATAGCTCGGGGGCCGTGACCAACTCGAAATCTGCCTGTTGGCTTATCTTATCGGCGAAGTAGCGCGCCTTTTCCAGGCTATTGTTGATCAGGATTTCATAGCCCTCACGGCCTATGATCTGCAAACAGGCGTGTACCAGCATGGCCATCCCGGGGCGTGAGCCTTCCAGGGTCTGGCTGCCGAGATCCTTGGAGCCGCGGCGCAATATGTATTCGGCGTGGTGGGCTATGGCATGGGCAAATTCGGGATCTTTGAAGATCACCATGCCGGCACCCATGGGGACGTACATTTGTTTGTGGGCATCTATGGTGACAGAGTCGGCCAGCTCTATGCCGGCGAGCAGATGGCGGTATTTGTTGGATAACAAACTGGCACCGCCCCAGGCGGCATCCACATGGAAATGGCAACCCAGCTCGGCGGCCAGTGCGGCCAGCTCAGGCAGGGGGTCGACATTGCCCGTCTCCGTGGTACCAGCCACCCCTATGATGGCCATCACCTTGACCTTCTTGGCCGCCAGTGCCAGGGCGGTGGCACGCATCTGCTCGACATCGACCTTGTTGTCCGGCCCCGTCGCTATGCTGATGATGTTGTCGCGTCCCAGTCCCAGCAGATCGGCGGCCTTCCCCAGGGAATAGTGACCGCGTTCGGACACCAGGATGGCAAGATCCTCGAAGCCATAGTGGCGCAGCCCACGTAGCAGGCCTTCGCGGGCAATCCCCTTGAAGTCACCGTCGGCCTTGAGCACCTGATTACGGGCTATCCACAGCGCCGTGATGTTGGCGATGGTGCCGCCGGAGCAGAAGGCGCCGAGGGAATGATTGGCGCTATGCATCCAGCTTTGGTAAAAATCCCCATCACGGGCGTAGATCAGATGGTGCATCATGCCGAGCACCTGGCGTTCCAGCGGGGTGAAGGCCTTGGAGGTCTCTATCTTCACCAGGTTCTGATTCAGGCCTATCATCATTTTCGACAGCGGCAAGACGAAATAGGGCAGGGCCGAGGTCATGTGGCCTATGAAGCTGGGCGCCGCCGTATGCACAGAGTGTGCCACCAGGCTATGCATTATCTCGTCCGTATAGTCGGACACAAACCTCGGGGCACTGGGGATGTCGAAGGCCTGGAAATCGGTTTCGATTTCCGCCAAGGGTTTTTCCAGTGCGGCTATGCTTTCGCCCAGAAAGCCCGCCAAATCCGCCGACAATTTCTGCTCTATGATGCTGAGGGTGGAATCCGCCGCCTCGGGCACGGTAAATATGCGCATCAGGCTGTCTTCGGATGCTGTCGCTTGGCGGGGATGCTGAGTTTTCATAGGGCGTGCCGTCTGTCTATTCGTCTTGCGTAACCGCATGGCGCGCGTGAGCAAATCGCCATGATGCGGAGTCTTGAAAAAGGGAGCTCACTTTACTGCAAGCCTCATAGCGCATCAAGGGATAAAACCAAAGTCTTGTGGCCCGACTCTGGGTTAGTCGCTATTGGCATTGGGTTAGTCGCCATTGGCACTGGGTTAGCCGCTATTGGCATGGCTTGGCTAACCTCATGCCCAATCCGAGGGTCGCGGCTATGTTGCGGGCCGTATGGCTCAGATTGGCTTCGGCATGGCGCAACAGGACATCTTCCGAGCAGAGGGCCGGGATGATGGGAAAGACCGCCGTCATGCCGGCGTCGAGCAGTGCCTCGGCGCCATCGCCCAGGCTGCCGGCTATGCCTATTACCTGAACCTTCTGCGCCAGGGCTAACTTCAGCACCCCCAATGGCGCCTTGCCGGACAGTGTCTGTTCATCCAGGCAACCTTCACCCGTGATCAGCAGATCCGCCTCCCGCAGGGCCTCAGCCAGCCCTGTGTATGCGAGCACAAGTTCTACCCCGGATTTTACCTCGGCATTGAATACCGCCATGGCCGCCAGTCCCATACCGCCCGCCGCGCCGGCGCCCGGCGTGTCACACATGTCGGCAAAGCCGCCGGCGACCAGGCATTCGGCAAAATGACCCAAGGCCTTATCCAGCTCCTGTACCATGGCCTTAGTGGCGCCTTTCTGTGGTCCGAATACCGCGGAGGCGCCGCGCTCGCCGCATAGGGGATTGTCCACATCGCAGGCCAATTCGAAGCGACATAGCGCCAGCAGCGGATGCAGTTCAGTCGTCTCTATTCGCGCAAGCCGTGCCAGTGCCGCGCCGCCGGGGGCAAGCTCTCGTCCCCTGGCATCGAGCAGTCGCAGCCCTAAGGCCTGTAACATGCCGGCACCGGCATCGTTGCAGGCGCTGCCGCCGAGGCCGAGAATGATATGCCTGCAGCCTCGCTCAAGCGCATCTATGATCAGCTCACCCGTGCCGCGGCTGCCTGTGAGCCTGGGATCTCGCTCAGCCTTAGCGACAAGTTGCAGGCCGGAGGCGGCGGCCATTTCAATCACGGCAGTGCCATCTTTGCCCAGGATGCCGTACCTGGCCATGAGTCTGTCCCCCAACGGTCCAGTGACTTCTTTGGAGATGAACCTGCCGCGGGTTGCATCGACCATGACCTGCACCGTGCCTTCGCCGCCATCGGCCACCGGCAGCAGTTGCAGTTCTGCAGAGGGCAATGCCTGCCGCAGCCCTTGGGCGATCGCGGCCGCGGCTTGGGCCGAGCTCAGGCTCTCCTTAAAGGAATCCGGCGCTATGACTATCTTCATTGGCTCTCCCTGGGGCGATGGTGTCCAGCCTGCTAGCGGGTTGGCGCACCTTTAACGCATGTCGTTCGTGCAGATTTATTTACGTTTATTTTACAATCCATTTACATTTGTTGTTGCGGCGACATATAAATTGTGACAATTTGTTTTGGCGAAAAAACGCTCTATCAAATAATAAATCTGACCTCAAATGGAGATCCTACAATGACAAACAAGGTTTTCGTACCCTCAGCCCTGGCGTTATGTGTGCTGGCGGCGCTGCCGGCACAAGCGATGGAAGTCACTGCATCGGCCAAACATGGCCTACAGCAGGCGTTAGGTTTAAGCCAGTCCCACTCTTTTACCCAAGTTAAGCAAATAAATACCGCCAAAGGACATGCCAAGACCAAGCAGCAACAGGCTTTCAAGGGAGTACGTGTCTATGGCCAGCACCTGGTGGTCGAGTCCGATGGCCAGCAACAACTTATCAATGGCCGGTTCGCCGCTATCGCTGATGATTTTTCGGTTTCTCCGGCAATGACCCATGGTCAGGCCATTGCCGCCTTGAATAAAGTCTATGCCGGTTCCGCCGCTTCAGGCAGAAAAGAGGTTGAATTGGTCATCCTGATGGAGGAAGGCACGCCGCGTCTGGCCTATAGGGTGTCTTATCTGAGTGAGCAGACCGATGCCATTTCGCGTCCCGCCGGCCTGGTCGATGCCAACAGCGGTGAAGTGATACGTCATTGGAACGAGTTGATGACGGCCAAGCAAGGCAAAGGCAAGCCGGGTGGTGGCACTGGCGGTGGCACAGGCACCCCCTTCGATGCCACGGGTCCCGGCGGTAATGCCAAAATTGGCCAATATTACTATGGCAGCGACTTCGGTCCCTTGAACGTGCTCGAGTCCGGCGGCACTTGTACCATGAGCAACGCCAACGTCAAGACCATAGACATGGGTAACAGCACCCGCGGCGGCACGGTTTACTCTTTCGCCTGCCCTGAAAACACCTACAAGGAAGTCAATGGTGCCTATTCACCGCTCAACGACGCCCATTACTTCGGTGGCGTGATCTTCAACATGTACAAGGATTGGTACAACACCGCACCTCTGTCGTTTCAGTTACAAATGAAGGTCCATTATGGCCGTAACTATGAAAATGCCTTTTGGGATGGCACCGCCATGTCTTTCGGTGATGGAGCCAGCTACTTCCACCCGCTGGTGAGTCTGGATGTGTCGGCGCACGAAGTCAGCCATGGCTTCACCGAGCAAAATTCCGGCCTGGAATACAGTGCTCAATCCGGCGGTATCAACGAAGCCTTCTCCGACATAGCAGGTGAAGCCGCCGAGTTCTATATGCGCGGCAGCAACGACTGGAAAGTGGGTTATGACATAGTCAAGGGCAACGGCGCGCTGCGTTACATGGACGATCCGACCAAAGATGGTCGCTCCATAGGCGATGCGGCCGATTATACCTCGGGTTTGGACGTGCACTATTCATCGGGCGTGTATAACAAGGCCTTCTATCTGTTGGCGAAGAAGAATGGTTGGGACACCCACAAGGCCTTCGACGTGTTCGTGCTGGCTAACCAGATGTACTGGACACCTACGTCAGATTATAACCAGGCTGCCTGTGGGGTTGAAAGCGCCGCTGCCGATCGCGGTTACTCGGTTGCCGACGTAGCTGCCGCATTCAGTTCTGTGGGCGTGACCTGTCAGTAAGCCTTTAGCTTAGCGAATGAGCCTGCACACATGTGCAGGCTTTTTTTTTATCTTATCGCTCGAGCAGGGCAGCTATGCGTGCGCGCAACTTGGGCAGTAATTCGGTTTCGAATTGCGGATGACGTTTGAGCCAGAGGTTGTTGCGCGGGCTGGGGTGGGGCAACACCATCTTTTCCGGCCAATAGGCTTGCCAGTTGGCCACCGCCTGGCCGACGCTGAGCTTGCCCTTGACACCGGCGCCGCCGCCGAGATGATAGTCTATGGCATATTGTCCCAGGACCAGGGTCAGCTCTATGTTAGGCAATGCCGCCAGGAGCCGTTCATGCCAGGTTTGGGCACATTCGGGCCTTGGGGCTTTATCACCGCGTTTCTTGCCCTCGCTGGTATGACTTCCAGGGAAGCAGAATCCCATGGGCACTATGGCAAACAAGTGCTCATCATAGAACTGAGTCCTGTCGACCCCCAGCCATTGCCTCAGCCTGTCCCCACTGGGATCGTCGAAGGGGCGGCCGAGCGTATGGGCCTTGAGGCCAGGCGCCTGGCCGGCGATGAGGATTCTCGCCGCCGGGTGGGCCTGCAATATGGGCTTGGGCGGCAGCGGTAAGGCCTGGGCGCATAGCCGACAGGCACGGATCTGCTGCATCAGCAGGTTGAACTCAGTTTCTGGTATCACGGCAAAGCTTGGCATCGGCTCAAAACATAGGGTTACTATTGCGCTTAGTGCCCTTGGGAACAAGTGCTGGCGGGGTATTTTTTGTGATGCAGTCGGCACTTGAGTCGGCATTTCGGCTTTATTTCGTTACGGCTGTTTATTCATTGCCGAATTTATCCCATAATACCCAACACAATTGAAAACTATTCTCGTTAGCAGTTAGAATACCCCGCCATCGAGAGATGCTCACCTCCCAATCGGCGAATTCGACTGATGCCAAAAAACACGACCTGTTGCAGGCTGGAGTAAGTAATGAAGTTAAGTGAACTGAGCCCTGGCGATGTCGCGGTGATTTCCGCGGTGGGCCAGTGGGACCTCCCCCTGACCGTGAAGCGCAAGTTGCTTTCCATGGGGATCACCCCAAATACCCGCTTCTCCTTGATAAGACGTGCCCCCATGGGCTCAGGCGTCGAGCTGGACATTCGTGGCAGTAAGCTGTGCATGCGTCGGGATCTGGCCGACATAATCGAGGTGGTAAAGTCGAATGGCTAAACAGTTCCATTGCGTCACTGTAGGTAACCCCAATGCGGGCAAGTCGACCCTGTTTAATGCCCTGACCGGCGCCAATCAGCAGGTAGGCAACTGGGCCGGCGTCACTGTCGAGAAAAAAACCGGCCACTTCAGCTTGCAGGGGACGGACGTCTATCTGACCGACTTACCCGGTATCTATGACTTGTTGCCTGCGACCGACAGCTGTGATTGTTCCCTGGACGAGCAGATAGCCCAGACCTTTCTCGACGAGCAACAGGTCGACGGCATCATCAATTTGGTCGATGCCACCAATATAGAGCGTCACCTGTATCTGACGGTACAGCTGCGGGAACTTGGCATCCCCATGGTGGTGGTGCTCAATAAGATAGATGCCGCGACTAAGCGCGGTATCCGGGTCGATTTGGCCAGTATGAGCGACACCTTGGGCTGCCCTGTGGTGGGAGTCTGTTCGCGGGATCAGGCCGATGTGCTCAAGGTTCAGGCCCTGGTGCTGGATTTGCTCCAGGGTAGAGTCAGTGAGGCGCCGCTGCTGCTGGATTATGGCATGGAGACAGAGGCCGAAATTGCGGCGCTGCAAGCTGCCAGTCCGGCATTGAGCCGGGCCCATGCCATAGCGTCGTTGGCTAACGCCGCACCCGCTTGCCATGGCAAAGAGACCCCCGGGGCGGCGGGCGATCTGGATGTGGCCATCGCCGGTTGCAGATTCAATTTCGTCGAGACAGTCTTCGGCTCTGCCGTGCATAGCGGCAGCTTCCTCACCTTGAGCGATAAGCTGGATAAACTCAGCCTGCACCCTGTGCTGGGCATCCCGGTATTCCTCCTGGTGATGTATCTGATGTTTATGTTCAGCATCAATGTCGGCAGTGCCTTCATCGATTTCTTCGATATCACCGCCGGTGCCCTGTTCGTGGACCATCTTGGAGCCTGGCTGACGGGAATAGGCACTCCCGAGTGGTTGGTGACCCTGCTCGCCGGTGGCATAGGCCAGGGGGTGCAAACCGTCGCCACCTTCATCCCAGTGATCGCCGCCCTGTTCCTGGCCCTGTCGACCCTGGAAAGTTCCGGCTATATGGCCAGGGCCGCCTTCGTGGTCGATGGCCTGATGCGCCGCATAGGCCTGCCGGGTAAGGCCTTCGTGCCCATGATAGTCGGCTTCGGCTGCTCCGTGCCGGCAATCATGGCGACCAGAACCCTGGGCAGTGAACGTGAACGCATAGTCACAGGCATGATGGCCCCCTTCATGTCCTGCGGTGCCCGCCTGCCGGTATACGCCTTGTTTGCCGCGGCATTTTTCCCCGAGTCGGGCCAGAATCTGGTGTTCTTGCTGTACCTGATCGGCATAGTCGCCGCCATAGGCACAGGCGTCCTGCTGCGCAAGACCTTGCTGCCGGGCAACAGCAGCGCCGTGGTGATGGAGTTGCCCAGCTACGAGCTGCCTAAACTCAAGGTGGTCTTGACCCGGACGGGCAAACGCACCAAGAGCTTCATCCTCGGGGCCGGCAAGACCATAGTGCTGGTGGTGACCTTGCTCAATTTCGTCAATGCCATAGGCGTAGATGGCAGCTTCGGTCATGAAAACAGCAAAGCGTCGCTGCTGAGTGTCGCCAGCCAGAAGGTGACACCCTTTTTCACCCCCATGGGAATCGCACAGGATAACTGGCCGGCAACGGTTGGGATCATCACAGGGATCTTTGCCAAAGAGGCTGTGGTAGGCACATTAAACAGCCTGTACAGCACCACAGGCGTGGATGATAAAGGCTTGAAGCCCTTGGTCCAGAGCCTGAACGAGGCGCTGGCGACCATTCCGGCCAACCTGTTCGGCATCGCCCTGGAAGATCCCCTGTCCCTGTCTGTTGGACATGTGGATGACCTGGCGTTGGCGGCGGAAGAGCAGAGCGTGGATCGCAGCACCTTCAGCGCCTTGCAGGCCGGCTTCAGCGGTCAGCTGGCGGCCTTCTCCTATCTGTTGTTTATCCTGCTCTATACGCCTTGCGTGGCCGCCATGGGCGCATTGGTGCATGAGTTTGGTTCGCGCTGGGCCACATTCGCCGCGACCTGGACCTTCGCCTTGGCCTATGGCACGGCGACCGTGGTGTACCAGGGCGCCACCTTCAACCTGCATCCACTGCAATCGAGTCTCTGGATAGGCTTCTTCGCCTTCGCCCTGAGCGGGTTCTATTTCTGGCTCAAGCGCAAGGGGCGCAGAACCCAGCAGATCATTCCCGGGATCCGCATCATCACAGAATGATGCCGGCGGCATTATCCTTACACAACAGCGGCCTGGTGGCCGCTGTTGTTGTTTCTATCCGCCTTGTCGACTTACACTCTTAATAGGGGTTTTTATTCGGAGGGCATTGTAACTGGTGATGATCTGTAGGATCATGTTCGTTTTCGCATATTACCTTAGTTCGCCAAGAGGAATTCCATGAGTCATGTGGACACTGAAGTACGTCCGAGTAACTTCATTCGTAATATCATAGATGAAGATCTTCAGAGCGGGAAACACACCAGCGTGCATACGCGGTTTCCGCCCGAGCCTAATGGCTATCTTCATATCGGCCATGCCAAGTCTATCTGTTTAAACTTCGGGATAGCCAAGGACTACCAGGGTCAGTGTAACTTACGTTTTGATGATACCAATCCTGAAAAAGAAGACATGGATTACGTTAATTCGATTCAGGAAGACGTGCGCTGGCTGGGATTCCAGTGGAGCGGTGAGGTACGTTATTCGTCGAATTATTTCGACCAGCTGCATCAATACGCGGTTGAGCTCATCAACAAGGGCTTGGCCTATGTGTGTTTCCTCAATAGCGAACAGACCCGCGAATACCGCGGCACCCTGAAGGCGCCGGGAAAAAACAGCCCCTATCGCGACACCCCGGTAGCCGAAAACCTGGCGCTGTTTGAGAAGATGCGTAAGGGCGAGTTCAAGGAAGGCGAGTGTGCCCTGCGCGCCAAGATAGACATGGCGTCGCCCTTCATGTGCATGCGCGATCCCGTGATCTACCGTATCCGTTTCGCCCATCACCACCAGACAGGCGACAAGTGGTGCATATACCCTATGTACGACTTTACCCACTGCATTTCCGATGCGCTGGAGAATATCAGCCATTCGCTCTGCACCCTGGAATTCCAGGACAATCGTCGTCTGTACGATTGGGTGTTGGATCACCTGGATGATTTTCAGGCGCCGAACCGTACCCGTCAGTATGAGTTTTCCAGGCTGAACCTGGAATACACCCTGATGTCCAAGCGCAAGCTGAACGATCTCGTGGTGCGCAAACTGGTTTCCGGCTGGGACGACCCGCGGATGCCGACGATTGCCGGCCTGCGCCGCCGTGGCTATACCCCGGCATCGATCCGTGAATTCTGCGATCGTATCGGTGTGACCAAGCAAGACAATATGATCGAAGTCGGCATGTTGGATGCCTGTATCCGCGAAGAGCTCAATGCGCATGCGCCGCGTGCCATGGCCGTGCTCAGGCCGGTGAAAGTGGTTATCGAGAATTACCCTGAGGGCGAACTCGAATACATCAAGGCCGCCGTCCATCCGAACGATGAGTCCATGGGCGTGCGTGAGCTGGCCTTCGGGCGTGAAATCTTCATCGATGCCGAAGATTTTAAAGAAGAAGCCAACAAGCACTACAAACGTCTGGTGCAGGGTAAGGAAGTACGGCTGCGCAATGCCTATGTGATCAAGGCCGAGCGTTGCGATAAAGACAGTGAAGGCAATGTCACTGCTATTTATTGCAGCTATGACCCTGACACCTTGGGCAAGAATCCGGCCGACGGCCGTAAGGTCAAAGGCGTGATCCACTGGGTCGAGGCGACAAGCGCCAAGCCGGCCGAGTTCCGCCTGTATGATCGCCTGTTCATCGACGCCAATCCTGCGGCGGCGGAGACGGTCGATGAAGTGCTTAACCCCAACTCCCTGGTGGTAGTCCGCGGGGTAGTGGAAGCAGGTTTGGTCAATGCCCCGGCGGAGAAGGCCTATCAGTTCGAACGCGAAGGTTACTTCTGCGCCGATAACAAGGATTCCAGCGCCGAGCACTTGGTATTCAACCTGACGGTCGCCCTGAGAGACTCATTCGCCTGAGTCTGGTGAGCCACTCAGCATAAAAAAAGAAGGCCATTGGCCTTCTTTTTTTATGCTTGTCTTGCCTGTTGCCAAATGCCGCTTAGCTTGTCGTTTGGGGTTGCACCGGCACTGTGCCGGTACAGGGGACGACGGGCCCTGCAATTACTATATGGATCGGCGACTTCTATATTAAGTGGCTATTGATACATGGGGCCGAAGCCCAGGCTCCAGAGGATCACGCTACTGGCCATCAGACCAACCAGGAGCACCAGGCCCGCGGTGACCATGGAACTGGCATAGATGAAGCCCTTCTCCTCGGGGATATTCATTATGATAGGCACGCCGGCATAGAGCAGGTACACAGAATAGGTCAAGCCGACCAGCCCGACCAACATCACGAACCAGAGCGTCGGATAGAGGGCCGCCAGGCCCACCATGAACAGAGGGGTGGCCGTGTATGAGGCCAGCTCCAGCGCCTGGGTATAAGTGGGATTGGCATCGAAGGTCTTGGCCATCCAGTAGGCCAGATAGGCGAGGGCGAAGACCCCGGCGATCAAGCCAAAATACATGCCGGCCGACATGAAGAGCGCGCTCTCTTGGGTGAGAAACAGGGGTTCGCCTACCCCTGGATTCCAGCCTATATAGACACTGGAGATGAAGCTGCAGACAGCGGGAATGAGTGCGATCAGCAATACATGACTCAGACTGCTTTTCAACGCCTCGTGATTTTTTTCTATCGTATGCCACTCTTGCTTAGGATGAGTGTATAGCCCCATTAAGTGATTCAGTATCATTCTAATTATCCTTTCTCAGCATTGATCTTATGCTCGGCGGACATCTGACGAGCCTGTGACAGCTTTTATAGCAATCGTCTTAATCAAGCGTGTTCTAATTAGGTTATCTAAGCCGACTGATATGGTTTATTTATTGAACAAAAACATCGGCGCGTCAAGCGAAGAAATGGCAAAAGCTATAGAATCCCTTGGGGTTAGGATAAAATGGCCGCAGTAATGCTTTCGCCTCAGAGTAATATAATGCAGCAGTTGTTAGCCCCCATAAGTGCCTTTTTGCAGTGTGATACCCCGGATGCCTGGATCGCGGTGGCTGCCAGGCCGGAAAACCTGAGTGCCTTGCTGATAGATCATTGTAATTGCGAGCTAAAAGCGGCGCAGACGGCGATGTTCTTACTGCGTAAATATGCCCTGGATAAGCCCAGCGGCGAGGCCTTACTGGCGTGGGCCAAACCCTATGAGGAGTTTGTCTATCACAAGGACAGGGATTTGACGGCCTTTCTGGCCAGGGATAGCAAGAAGAATGAAGCGATAGCCGTCTTGGTTCCCCGTGAGCAACTGGCGATGACAGTGGATATCATAGGTCCCATGGTACGGCTGATCAAAGAAGAGTTTCATCACTTCGAGCAGGTGCTGGAGCTGATGCAGCGCCGTGACATAGCCTATCAGAACGTCAGGGCGGCCCGCTATGCCAAGGGCCTGATGGGGCAAGTGCGCACCCACGAACCCGCGACCCTGGTGGATAAGTTGATCGTCGGCGCCTACATAGAGGCCCGCTCCTGTGAGCGTTTCGCGAAATTGGCGCCGCATCTGGATGATGAACTGAACCGTTTCTATGTGTCGCTGCTGCGCTCCGAGGCGCGCCACTTTCGCGACTATCTCAGCCTGGCCCAGGCGATTGCCGGAGAAGACATAGGCGAGCGGGTGGCCCACTTCGGCCGGCTCGAGGCCGAGCTCATCCAGGCAAGCGACACTGAGTTCCATTTTCACAGCGGCGCGCCTGCCCAGGCGTGAGCCGGGCGCCTTCTAAGGGTTTAGGCTGTCTAAGGACAAGCGCCGTCGAAGGGCAACACGTCCAGGGATGCCGAGTCGGGCGTGATGCTGAGCACACTGCCTTGCTGATACCAGTCTCCGACCACCAAGCGGCGGCGGTCATGGGTCAGTTTATGAATGGCCGGTCTGTGGGTATGACCATGGATCATCAGCTCGGCGCCGGTCTGGCGCATCAACGCGTCGACCGACTCGGGCGCCACATCCATTATGCTGTAACTCTTATTCTGGTTGCTCTGGTTGCTCTGTTTGCTCTGTTTGCTCTTGTTGCGGAGCTTATCCGCTATGCCTTGCCGCGCCTGCCGTGGCAGCTGGCAATAATATACCGTAGATAATGGCATTCTACGAAATTAGCATTGTGGATTAAGTAACGATGAAGACTATTCGTTTTGTGTTGGGGATCGAAAAGGTAGTCGGACGTGAGCGTTAATTTTTTGACAAGTTATTAATCATCATAAAAGTAATATAGTTTATCAATAGGAAGTGGTTTCCTAGTTTTTATGAAAGTTGGTTAGTCTAATTATTGATGTATCAGTTCAGGTAATGTCGTAATAATATTATTTTTCGAAGTGTATTTATAGCTTTGAATTTTCACATAGAGGTTTTGTTTAGGTAAATAGAAGTATACTTGATACTGAATCAGGGGTTTAACCTCAATTTTCGCCGTATGGGCGGGCCTACTAGCTTCTACTTTCTAAAGAATTTAAAAAATCTTGTAAGTAGATAGTTAGATCAATATCTATTATTGACCTAACTTACCATTATAACTAGCTTTGTTTGAACTTTTTAATCCCAATCTTATCAAGTTCAATAGCCCAGGTATAGGTTCCAGTTGGAGCATCAAAATTATGTATAACCCAGTTTTTATGTATTCCATCTTGATATCTCATGCCTAATGAAATAGCTATCGAGGACTGCGCTGACACAAAGAAATGAATTTTATTTACATTTTCTACCCGTGAAATTTCGCTGACTAATTCTTTTATTTCGAGAGTAAGTCTATTTATGTTTTCTTGATTCATAACAAGGTTATGTTTTGGGGAAACGTTAGGAGATATGAATATGGTGTGATCTTTTAGTAAGTTCGGGAGCTGGTGTTCTTGGATCGGATTCGTTAATCCGATTGCAACGCCAATGTCCCCCTTGTCATTAGGAAGTACAAGTTCTGATTGGATTATAGAAATTCCATCATCCATTTCATCCATTAAAGACCATCTTGAGTTGTTGTGAATCTTATCATAAAATTTTACTTCATCAATGTTAGCTCTAAATCTAGAACCATAAGCAATTAAAAATGGTATTCTCTGCAGGCCGCCTAGATATAATTTTTTGCAGTTATTGTTTAATATAAATCTGTTGAATATATCAACTTTCACTTCGGCGTTAAAAATTTCAATTGCATTGTCGATGAATAAGTCTACATCTATATTTTCGTTATATCCCAGTTCTACAACTTCTCTAATAGTTAATTTTTCGGAGTCAGGAATTATACTGTCAGGGAACGTTTTTGAACTAGAGTCAATTCCGTTTATTAAAACCCGAGATGTGAGTCTAGCTGCATTAGAGATTGATTTTAGCTGGTGCATTATTAGTAAAACACCCATTAATGCACATAAAGCGCTTATCGCACTACCGAAGTAGTCTATTGAACTAATATCCAGTGATAGTGTATCTATTATTCCTAGTGAGTATGACTTATCTATTTTTACAATGATTGCACTGGACATTAGATACTTGGTAGGTATTGCGCCAAGTAAAAGATAAACACCTTTAGTAATTAATGGGTATCGTTGTTTAAACGCAGAAATCATGGTCTTTATTGACCATTTAAGAAATTCTATAAATTTATTCACCTAAGTTTATCGTCCCTATCTTTATAAATTGGCTTTTATTTTTTACACCAAGCCAAATCCCAATATGAGAAGTTCCTATAATCATGAATAAAAGAGCGTTCCCGTCAAACTTTGAGTTACGAACGGCATCTTCCCAATCGGAATGATCTTGTTTTGATGGTATTGGATTCGGTTCTGGATGAGTATGCCATAAGCCTAAGTAGGTTATGGTTTTATTGGACGCATGCCAAATTTTATTTACTAGTTCATTGTGCATGCTGGAACGATGGAAATGATACCTTGAGCATTTATCAGCAGGCTGAGGCTGGGTAAAATCTACAATTGATAACCATCCATCTAAAGCTAAATGACTACCTAATATCACTCCACCTGACTCCTTATCATTTGAGCGGATTTGTCTAAAGTTTTTGATTCTATTTATAAAATCATTGGTTATATGAAGAGCACCATGAACATCCACATCAAAAATATAATCATTAGCCATTGCATATACCACAACTATCAGATTTAATTATTGCGTGCTCTGTAGTATGAGAAAAGGAGCTGAAATAATCTGTAACCATATAAGAGTCAAATCGATCATTTTTCCAGCTTGATATGCTACTTTCCGTTATGCTATGAAGGGCCTCTAAACAATGCTTTGTTGCAAGCAGCGCTGTCTGGGATGAGTCTATATAAGAAAATGGAGTAAATAGTCCTGCACAGCCAGTCAGATTTTTCGCTATGTTTTGATCTGAGGCTAATAAGGAATAGTACGTAGGAACGATTTCTCCACCTTCATTTATATAGATACATTCTAGGCAACATTGAGCCATATCAATTTTGACAGAATGACCACCAGCACCAGCCGCTTCGTTCCAGCAATAAATAATAATTTTGTTATCAGTGTTTTTTAAAAGTCTATTTGCTTGCAGGTTTTCAGTAGGTGAGCCAATAGCCACAATAATAACGTCAAAATTACTTATAAGATTTTGCTTGATGGCATGCTGGAATGTCATGGCTACCGCATTTACTCTAATGTAAGGTATATCTTTCTCAATCGATTTCTTAAGGGCATCAACTTTAAAATTCTTTTTTATTTCTTTGCTTGAGTCTGGAGTAAATGTTATTGAATTACCTCCTAAGTTGTGACGGTATATGTTATCAGCGTTAAATTCATCATGATCAATTAGCGTAAGTGATCCAACACCAGATTTTGATATCATTGAAGCAATCTCAGATCCTACTGAACCACATCCTACAATTGCTACCTTCGAATTTTGGAATTGGCTTATGGCCCCCCCGCGCTCAAGAAGATATTTCTTGTGCAATCTTAATATTGAAAATAAACTTATTTCACATTTTTCATTGTCAGATACTATGGGATGTTCATTTTTGGCGGGGTATTTGAACTTTAGCAATATTTGAGTTCTATTTAAGCTATTTCTAGGTGCAGATAATAAAACAAAAAAATCTAATTTATTTTTGAATTTTTGTGCTAGTCTAGTTACTCTGGCTTTCTCTTTTTCGTCTAAAGAGTCGATTAAGCTCTTGAAGTATCTGAAAGTAAAGTTACCACCAATAGGAGGTGTTATTTTGGTGTTGAAGTTTACGCAAAGTGCCGATGTTATATTAAGTTCAGATGTTGATTGAATATCACTAAACTTTTCTGGTAACGGAGAATTTTTTTCATACATTAGTACTGGGGTACTAGTTTTGTCTTTGTTATACTTAGTCTTTATATAAATTCTGCTATAAGTTGATTGCGGGCAGCAAAAGGAGTTGATCTCATTCAGTGGATTGAAGAAAAAGCCCTCGTACTCATCTTTCAAATCATCTTTGAATATTTTCAATGACCACCTATCTAAATGGTTTCGTATAGTTGAAATTATATAGTCTAATAGGTTTTCAGGGTCGCTGTAGTTAATTAAAATTCCATCATGTTCGGCATAACATATAGTGCCATGTTGATTTACATGCGGCAATAATCCTATTTGGTCCTTGTCTAATAAAGTTGCAAAAGGTAAGCTATAGGGAAAGTTATCATTAAATTCTAGCTGTATTTTCCACGTTCTTTTCTTCCCTTGAATTTTATGATCATATTTGAGGTCTGACTGTCTAGTATATGATACTAGACAGTCAATAGTATTACTTAAATACAAGTTACTTAATTCAGCACCATTCATGCACTTGTACCTGAATTAATCACTGGTTTTACGTCTGAACGTAATATTTTATCAACTAGTGGGAAGTCGTCACCAAAGACTTGTCTTAAAATTTTGCTTGCTTCATGATCACAGTCTTCATCTCTTGCAGCGCAAAGGCTTTCTAGCAATGCTTCAGCCTTTTTATAAAACACGTCTTGCTGATTTAACGTCATTTTGTAGTAAACGTTTTTATAGGGTTTTACGGGTAGCTTAAAATCAATTGAATGTACAATTCTAAAGTTTTTTATATCGAAATCATTTGAAAAATCATTGATGATTTTTTCTACAATGTTTATTAGGCAAAGAAGATCATTATCAGTACTAAAAATAAAATGACGTCTAGCTTGGAGTGTTAAGCCTATAGAGGGTGGGGCTACATTACCGTTTTCAGAGAAATGTTTTTGCTTCCATTTTTTCAAATAGCGTACGCATTTTCTAAATTGGCGAGACTTTTTACTTTCCGTTGAAATACTTGCCACCCAGTCATTTAATCCATTGGGATCTGAATCGACCCATTCATTCGCAACGGTCATTTTCCCCCAAGCGATTTTTACGTCTTTTTCGCTATTCTTACAGTAAACAGGGAGATCAACGTGATAGCCACTGGCATAATTCACTGTTATACAGGGCTTATTGTAGTCTACTGTCCTGTTATTCCGCTTATTAATTATGTCGTAAACCAGTTTTTTTAGCTTTTTTGGGTCATATTCGTCTTCTGTCACATCGAATATGACGCCTACATCTATGTCGTAATGACCATCAGTAGGTTTGATGCCAGTTTTCATTTTGTAGGAGCCCTGATCTATTTTACTAAATGTGAGAGCCCTATCAGTATCTGGGACTTTTTCGTTCTTTAGCTCGGTTGCGAGCTCATTAATGAGCAGATCACGCTTGTCCCTAAGCGTTTGATTTTCTTCATATGTACCAAGTTTAATGTTATCGTGGAATTGTTTAAACTGAGCTTGTAATGTAGCCATGTTGCCTCCTTTCAATTGTTAGTCAGTATGTTGTGATTTTTGAAAGGAATTCAACCACAATGAAAAAAAATTTCTTTGCTTCATGGAGTTCATCAAGCACTAATAATGAAAGATCTAAAGCAGTGTAGTGGATAAAGATCAATATTTATATATGCACAGCTATGCATTCAGTGAGCTAAAAGCGGCGCAGACGGCGATGTTTTTACTGCGTAAATATGCCCTGGATAAGCCTAGCGGCGAGGCTTTACTGGCGTGGGCCAAACCCTATGAGGAGTTTGTCTATCACAAGGACAGGGATTTGACGGCCTTTCTGGCCAGGGATAGCAAGAAGAATGAAGCGACAGCCGTCCTGGTTCCCCGTGAGCAACTGGCGATGACAGTGGATATCATAGGTCCCATGGTACGGCTGATCAAAGAAGAGTTTCATCACTTCGAGCAGGTGCTGGAGCTGATGCAGCGCCGTGACATAGCCTATCAGAACGTCAGGGCGGCCCGCTATGCCAAGGGCCTGATGGGGCAAGTGCGCACCCACGAGCCTGCGACCCTGGTGGATAAGTTGATCGTCGGCGCCTACATAGAGGCCCGCTCCTGTGAGCGTTTCGCAAAATTGGCGCCGCATCTGGATGATGAACTGAACCGTTTCTATGTGTCGCTGCTGCGCTCCGAGGCGCGCCACTTTCGCGACTATCTCAGCCTGGCCCAGGCGATTGCCGGAGAAGACATAGGCGAGCGGGTGGCCCACTTCGGCCGGCTCGAGGCCGAGCTCATCCAGGCAAGCGACACTGAGTTCCATTTTCACAGCGGCGCGCCTGCCCAGGCGTGAGCCGGGCGCCTTCTAAGGGTTTGGGCTGTCTAAGGACAAGCGCTGTCGAAGGGCAACACGTCCAGGGATGCCGAGTCGGGCGTGATGCTGAGCACACTGCCTTGCTGATACCAGTCTCCGACCACCAAGCGGCGGCGGTCATGGGTCAGTTCATGAATGGCCGGTCTGTGGGTATGACCATGGATCATCAGCTCGGCGCCGGTCTGGCGCATCAACGCGTCGACCGACCCGGGCGCCACATCCATTATGCTGTAACTCTTATTCTGGTTGCTCTGCTTGCTCTTGTTGCGGAGCTTATCGGCTATGCCTTGGCGCGTCTGCCGTGGCAGCTGGCAATAGAGCCAACGCACCCAACTCAGGCTGCGAAATTTCCTGAATCTCTGATAGGCCCGGTCCAGGGTGCAGAGGCTGTCGCCATGCAATATCACCACTGCCTTGCCATAGAGGTTCAGCCTATGGACCTCGGGCAGCAAGATCATCCCGGCACTGGCGGCGAAGTGTTTGCCGAGCAAAAAATCGCGGTTACCGTGAATAAAGTACACGGGGAGACGCGTCGAAACATGCTTGAGCTTGGCGGCCAAGGCGATGGCGAAGGGTTCGGCGATATCGTCACCGACCCAGACCTCGAACAAGTCGCCGAGTATGTAGAGGGCTTGGGTGTTGTCCAGTTGGGTATCGAGGAAGCGATAGAAAGCTTGGGTGATGTCTGGCCGATCTGCACTCAGGTGCAGATCGGCGATGAAGAGTGTGCGCATCGAGTGGGCTTAGGCTGCGACTGTCACTTTTTCGATAATCACGGCATCCAGAGGCACATCCTGGTGCATGCCGCGATTGCCTGTGCTGACGGCCTTGATCTTTTCGACCACGTCCATGCCTTCGCTGACTTCACCGAAGACGCAATAGCCCCAGCCCTGAGACGACTCGGACTTGAAGTCGAGGAAGGTGTTGTCATTGACGTTGATGAAGAACTGCGCCGTTGCCGAGTGTGGATCTGAAGTCCTGGCCATGGCTATGGTGCCTGTACGGTTGGATAACCCGTTGTTGGCTTCATTCTTGACCGGCTCGTGACAACGCTTCTGGCTCATGTCTTCGCTGAAACCGCCGCCTTGCACCATGAAACCATCGATCACCCGGTGAAATATGGTGCCATCGAAGAAACCTTCGTTGGCGTAACGCAGGAAGTTGTCGACCGTCAGGGGCGCCTTATCCGCATGCAGTTGCAGTTTGATGTCGCCAAAATTAGTGTGCAATGTAATCATTTTTTCATACTCATTGGAAATCCTGCAGAGATTCTAACTGATCTGAGTTAAGCCATAAAGCGCAGTATTCAAAACCCGGGCTGTCATGCTAGACTGAGCGCCTGATTTTGCTCCCGAATGTCCCTTTGAAGAGAATGTCGATGTTAAAGATTTACAATAGTATCAGCCGCCAAAAACAGGAATTTAAGCCAATTCAGCCCGGAAAAATCGGGATGTACGTGTGTGGGGTAACCATATACGACCTGTGTCACATTGGTCATGGGCGTACTTTTGTTTCTTTCGACATGATAGTGCGCTACCTGCGTTACTCTGGCTATGAGGTGAATTATCAACGCAACATCACGGATGTCGACGATAAGATCATCAAGCGCGCCAATGAGAACAACGAGAGCTGTGAATCCCTGACCGAGCGTCTGACGGGCGAGATGTACCGTGACTTCGATGCGCTCAACATGATGCGCCCGGATTTTGAGCCCAAGGCGACCCTGCACATGGCCGAGATCATAGATATGGTGCAGCGCCTGCTCGATCGCGGCCATGCCTATGTGGCGCCCGATGGCGATGTCTTGTTCAGCGTGGCCTCTTATCCTGCCTATGGGCAGTTATCCGGCCAGAACCTGGAACAGCTGCAGGCCGGCGCCCGGGTCGAGGTGGATGAAAACAAGCAAGATCCCATGGACTTTGTGTTGTGGAAGATGTCCAAGCCGGGTGAGCCTACCTGGGAATCGCCCTGGGGCCTTGGGCGTCCCGGTTGGCACATAGAATGCTCGGCGATGAACAGCAAACACCTTGGGCTGCATTTCGATATTCACGGCGGCGGTTCGGATCTCAAGTTCCCCCACCATGAGAATGAAATTGCCCAGTCCTGCTGTGCCCACGATACACCTTATGTGAATTACTGGATGCATACGGGCATGGTGATGATAGACAAGGAGAAGATGTCCAAGTCGTTGGATAATTTCTTCACCATTCGCGATGTCCTGGCCCATTATGATCCCGAGACGGTGCGTTATTTCCTGCTCTCGGGCCATTACCGCAGCCAGCTGAATTACTCAGAGGATAACCTCAAGCAGGCCCGTGCGGCGTTGGAACGTCTGTATACCGCGCTCAAGGGCCTGGATTTGACCGTCGTCGCCGCGCCCGCCGACGAGTTTGTGGCCAAATTCAAGACGGCCATGGATGATGACTTCAACACCCCGGAAGCCTATTCAGTGTTGTTCGACATGGTGCGTGAAATCAACCGCCTGAAGACGAGTGACATGGCGCAGGCGTCAGCCCTGGGCGTCAGCCTGAAACAACTGGCTTCGGTGCTGGGACTGCTGGAGCAGGATGCCGATGCCTTCTTCCAGGGGACGGGTGGCGATGATGAAGTGGCGGAGATCGAGGCCTTGATCGTCGAGCGCAATCGCGCCCGCAGCGAGAAAGACTGGGCCGCGGCCGATGTGGCCCGTGACAGGCTGAATGCCTTGGGGGTCGAGCTGGAAGACGGTCCTGCCGGTACCACTTGGCGCAAGAAATAGTTGGCGCACGCAGACACCTGAAGCAAGCATAAAAAAACGCCAGCATCCGCTGGCGTTTTTGTTGTTGTGCGTTGCGCCGCCGTGGGCGGCTGCGCCGTCACTGGTCGTGATATTGCTCGGCGGCGTATAAGGTATTTTCCAGCAGGCTGGCGATGGTCATGGGGCCGACGCCGCCGGGGACTGGGGTGATGAAGCTGGCGTGTTCGGCGGCGACATCGTATTGCACGTCGCCCACCAGAGTACCGTTATCCAGACGGTTGATGCCTACGTCTATCACTATGGCGCCGGGTTTAATCCAGTCTCCGGGAATGAAGCCGGCCTTGCCGACGGCAACGATCACCAGATCCGCCTGTCTGACTTTCTGTTCGAGATTCTTGGTAAACCTGTGGCAGGTGGTGGTAGTGCAGCCGGCCAACAGGAGTTCCAGCGTCATGGGGCGCCCGACTATGTTGGAAGCACCAACCACGACGGCATCCAGGCCATAGGTATCTATGCCGGTGGATTTGATCAGCGTCATTATCCCCATGGGGGTGCAAGAGCGCAGCACGGGAATGCGTTGGGCCAGGCGGCCGACATTGTAGGGATGGAAACCGTCGACGTCTTTGTCCGGGCGTATGCGTTCTATGACTTTGGAATCTTGGATATGCGCCGGCAGCGGCAGCTGTACCAGGATACCGTCTATGGTCGGATCGTTGTTCAGCTTGTCTATCAGTTCCAGCAACTCGGTTTCCGAGGTGGAAGCGTCCAGATCGTATGAGCGCGAGATGAAACCGACTTCGTCGCAGGCTTTGCGCTTACTGCCGACATACACCTGGGAGGCGGGGTCGGAACCAACGAGTACGACGGCTAAACCAGGAACTCTCTGTCCAGCCTCTTTGCGGGCTAGTACTTTTTGGCTTAATTGAGTGCGAATGGATTGAGCGATCGCTTTGCCATCGATTATTTGGGCTGTCATGGGTGTAGGATATCCTTTATATGGCGCGATAGTTGAACGACACTGCACTGGAGCTGTGCAATGCGTTAAAATCGGCGTTATTTTAACAGGGCGGGGCTGAGGTGTCATGAACAATGCCGCCGGATGCAGGATAAAAAATCGACTTTAGCCGGTTAATTCAGCAGCCGCTCCCGATAGGCAAAAAAATCGTTGACTGGCCTAAAGTGAGGGGATAAGATGCGCTCCGTTCTCGGGGTGATACTCATGCAGTATCAAGCAATAACCTCGGCAACATGCAAGTTCTCGGTGATTAGCGCAGCCCGGTAGCGCATCTGGTTTGGGACCAGAGGGTCAGAGGTTCGAATCCTCTATCACCGACCACATTAAAGGCATTGGCCGATTTATATCGGCGGATGTGAGCGAATGACAAGCTCATTTTCTCAACCGGTTAGGATACAGAGTAAACTGTAGACCATGCGCCCGTAGCTCAGTTGGATAGAGCACCCGCCTTCTAAGCGGGTGGTCGCAGGTTCGAATCCTGCCGGGCGTACCATTTCAGTGGTGATTGTAGCTCAGTTGGTAGAGTCCCGGATTGTGATTCCGGTTGTCGTGGGTTCGAGCCCCATCAGTCACCCCATTTTTCTGTGTTAGAAATAAAAAAAGCGACCTTGGGTCGCTTTTTTTATGCCCGTAATCCGCCTTATCAGGCTCGACTCTGCCGAAAACGGTGGCTATAATGTCGCGTCTTGATAAATATCAACTATAGCGACCGGTGCCGGAATTCAGTAGTGATGGGCATTCTAGTCAAATTTAATGATCAAGAAACGAATACCTGAATAGTTGAAAACTCGACTATTACAAAGGACGTTAGACACATTTCGAGGTAAAACAATGCAAGTTTCTGTTGAAACAACTCAAGGCCTAGAGCGTCGCCTGACCATTTCTGTTCCTGCTGAACAAATTGAAAAGCTGGTTAAAGACAGCTTGCAACGTGAAGCTAAGCGCGCCCGTATCCCAGGCTTCCGTCCTGGTAAAGTCCCAGTCACAGTGATCAACAAGCGTTATGGTGCGGCGATCCGTCAAGACATCATGGGCGAAGTCATGCAGCGCAACTTCATCGAAGCCATCATAGCCGAGAAGTTGAACCCTGCCGGTGCGCCAACCTTCGTGCCTGGTGCCAGCGATGCTGAGAAGTTTGAGTTTGTTGCGACTTTTGAAGTTTATCCTGAAGTCGAGTTGAAGGGCCTGGATGCCATCGAAGTTGAGCAACCTAAAGCCGAAGTCAAAGACGCAGATGTCGATGCCATGATCGAAACCCTGCGCAAGCAACATGCGACTTTCGCCGCCGTTGACCGTGCCGCTACCGATGGCGACAAAGTGAAGATGAACTTCGTAGGTTCAATCGACGGTGAAGAGTTTGACGGCGGCAAAGCCGATGACTTCGAACTGCAACTGGGCAGCGGCCGCATGATCCCTGGCTTCGAAGCCGGCATCGACGGTCACAAGGCCGGTGAGTCTTTCGATATCGAAGTGACTTTCCCCGAAGATTACCACGCCGAAAACCTGAAAGGGAAAGCGGCCAAGTTTGCCATCACACTGACTGAAGTACTGGCGGCTAACCTGCCTGAAGTCAACGATGAGTTTGCCTCTCTGTTCGGTATCGCCGACGGCGGCCTGGAAGCGCTGAAAGCCGAGATCCGTAAGAACATGGGTCGTGAGCTGGAACAAGCCTTGAAAGCCAATGTGAAAGAGCAAGTCATAGCGGGTCTGTTGGCCAACAACGAGATCACACTGCCTAAGGCGCTGATCGACGGTGAAGTGGATGTACTGCGCAAGCAAGCCATGCAACGCTTCGGCGAGCAATCTGCCAACATGCCTGAGCTGCCGGCCGATCTGTTCACAGAGCAAGCCGAACGTCGCGTTAAGGTCGGTCTGTTATTGGGCGAAGTCATCAAGACCAACGAGCTGAAAGCCGAAGATGATCGCGTTCAGGCTCTGATCGCTTCCATGGCTTCTGCTTACGAAGATCCAAAAGAAGTGGTTGCCTACTACAACGGCAATAAAGAGCTGATGCAGAACATGCGCAACGTGGCTCTGGAAGAGCAAGCGGTTGAAGCCCTGTTGAAAACAGCCAAAGTGACAGAGAAAGAAGTCGCTTTCGAAGAATTTATGAACAAGGCTACAGGTCGCGCATAAGCTAAGCTTGACTTGATTAGCTGTTCGCCATTTATAATGGCTCGTATGAGGCTCCTCATGCGAGCCATTTTTATTTAGGGAAGTGAAGAATGCATAATGCGCCAGAAGCAATACAAAACGCACTCGTGCCCATGGTGGTCGAACAGACGGCCAAAGGCGAACGCTCATATGATATCTATTCTCGTCTGTTAAAAGAGCGGGTGATCTTTCTGGTTGGCCAGGTCGAAGAACATATGGCCAACCTCATTGTGGCGCAATTACTGTTTTTAGAGTCCGAAAGCCCGGATAAAGATATCTACCTGTACATCAATTCGCCCGGTGGCTCAGTCACAGCCGGTATGGCGATTTATGATACCATGCAGTTCATCAAGCCCAACGTCAGCACTGTCTGCATAGGTCAGGCCGCGAGCATGGGCGCCTTCCTGTTGGCCGGTGGCGAAAAGGGCAAGCGTCATTGTTTGCCTAATTCGCGGGTGATGATTCATCAGCCGTTGGGTGGCTTCCAGGGCCAGGCATCGGATATCGCCATTCATGCTCAGGAAATTCTGGGTATCAAGAATAAGTTAAACCACATGCTGGCAGAGCATACAGGTCAGCCCCTGGAAGTGATTGAGCGTGACACAGACCGTGACAATTTTATGAGTGCAACTCAGGCAGTTGAATATGGCTTAGTCGATTCGGTGCTGACAAAACGAGGCTGATTTTTGCTTTTTACTGGGCTATGCTCAATGAATAGTGAGACGATTTGACCAAGCAGTAGAGCAGACTGCAAATGAGGTAGAGTAATGGGCGATAACAGAAGTAACGGTGACAGCGGTAAATTGCTGTACTGCTCTTTTTGCGGAAAGAGCCAGCATGAGGTACGTAAGCTCATCGCTGGCCCGTCTGTATACGTATGTGACGAATGTGTCGAATTATGTAACGACATCATTCGTGAAGAGATCAAAGAGATTTCACCTAAGCGGGATCAGGATAAGCTGCCGACCCCGCATGAATTGCGTGCACATTTGGACGATTATGTCATAGGTCAGGACAGGGCGAAAAAAGTGCTCTCGGTGGCCGTATATAACCACTACAAGCGCCTGAAGCATGCATCGCCCAAAGACAATGTCGAACTGGGCAAGAGTAATATCCTGCTGATAGGCCCTACGGGCAGCGGCAAGACGCTGCTGGCCGAGACCTTGGCGCGTTCATTGAATGTGCCCTTCACCATGGCCGATGCCACCACGCTCACCGAAGCGGGTTATGTCGGTGAAGACGTCGAGAATATCATCCAGAAGTTGCTGCAGAAGTGCGACTATGATGTGGAAAAGGCCCAGCGTGGCATAGTCTATATCGATGAAATAGATAAAATTAGCCGCAAGTCGGATAACCCTTCTATCACCCGTGACGTCTCGGGTGAGGGCGTGCAGCAGGCGCTGCTGAAGCTCATCGAAGGCACAGTGGCCGCCGTGCCGCCTCAGGGTGGACGTAAGCACCCACAGCAGGAATTCTTGCAGGTAGACACCTCCAAGATCCTCTTCATCTGTGGTGGTGCCTTTGCCGGACTGGAAAAGGTGATCGAGCAGCGCGCCCATACGGGTACAGGCATAGGTTTCGGTGCCCAGGTGAAAGGCGAGCAGGACAAAGCCACCATTTCCGAGGTCCTGGCTCAGGTCGAGCCTGGCGACTTGGTCAAGTACGGTCTGATCCCCGAGTTCATAGGTCGTCTGCCGGTAGTGGCGACGCTGACCGAGCTGGATGAGGACGCCCTGGTGCAAATCTTGTCCCTGCCGAAGAATGCCCTGACCAAACAGTATGGCGCCTTATTCGAAATGGAAAACGTGGAGCTGGAGTTCCGTGACGATGCGCTTAAAGCCATTGCCCAGAAAGCCATGTCCCGCAAGACAGGTGCCCGTGGCCTGCGTTCCATCGTCGAGGGCATACTGCTCGATACCATGTACGATCTGCCTTCTGCCGAGGGTGTGGTCAAGGCCGTCATAGATGAGTCTGTGGTAAAGGGCGAGTCTGCTCCTATACTCATGTATGAGACCAACGAGTCCCAAGTTGCCTCCGGCGAGCAATAAATAAACAGCCGGTCAACAAACCGAAAAACAAGGAGCCTCAGGGCTCCTTTTTTCGTATCGGCCATTGAAACTCATTAAAGCGTCCCAATATACTCATTATTAATCTCTTTCATTAAACGGAATCGAGCTATGACCTTAGAGCGTGAAGCGCATATCGAACTCCCCGTGCTGCCCCTGCGAGATGTGGTGGTCTATCCCCATATGGTAATTCCGTTATTCGTCGGACGGGAGAAATCCATTCGTTGTCTCGAAACGGCGATGGAGCAAGATAAACAGATCATTTTGGTCGCCCAGCGTGATGCAGATCTCGACGAACCCGGCAGCGATGACATTTTCGATGTTGGAACCGTCGCCTCTATTTTACAGTTGCTCAAGCTGCCCGACGGCACCGTCAAGGTGCTGGTCGAGGGCGGACGTCGCGCCAAGATAGAACGCTATACCCAAGAAGAAGAATTTTTCGTAGCCACGGCGCATTATCTGGAATCTGAGCCGCTGGAAGACAAGGAAGAAGAGGTGCTGGTACGCAGCGCCTTAGGTCAGTTCGAAGGCTATATCAAGCTCAATAAGAAGATCCCGCCGGAAGTCCTGACGTCCCTGTCGGGCATCGACGATGCCGCCCGCCTGGCCGATACCATGGCGGCGCATATGCCACTCAAGCTCGAAGATAAACAGTCTGTACTCGAGATGGTCGATGTGGGTGAACGCCTCGAATACCTGATGGCCATGATGGAGTCGGAAATCGATCTGCTGCAGGTCGAGAAACGCATTCGTACCAGAGTCAAGAAACAGATGGAGAAGAGCCAGCGCGAGTATTATCTGAATGAGCAGATGAAGGCGATTCAGAAAGAGCTTGGGGATCTGGAAGAGGGCCACGACGAGTTCGAAGGTCTGGGCCGTAAGATAGAAGAAGCCGGCATGCCGGCCGAGGCGAAGGAGAAGGCGGTCGCCGAGCTGAATAAGCTCAAGATGATGTCACCCATGTCGGCCGAGGCCACAGTGGTGCGCAGCTATGTCGATTGGATGACCTCAGTGCCCTGGAAGCAGCGCTCCAAAATCAAGCGGGATCTGGGCAAGGCGCAGGAAGTCCTGGATGCGGATCACCATGGTCTGGAGAAAGTCAAAGAGCGCATCCTGGAGTATTTGGCGGTGCAGAGCCGTGTCAAGCAGCTGCGGGGACCTATCCTATGTCTGGTGGGGCCACCGGGGGTGGGCAAGACCTCTCTGGGGCAATCCATCGCCAAGGCGACCGGGCGCAAGTATGTACGGGTGGCGCTCGGTGGCGTGCGTGATGAGGCGGAGATCCGCGGGCATAGACGTACCTACATAGGCTCTATGCCGGGCAAGATCATTCAGAAAATGGCCAAGGTCGGAGTGAAAAACCCTCTGTTCCTGCTCGATGAAATCGACAAGATGAGTTCGGATATGCGTGGCGATCCCGCCTCTGCCTTGCTCGAAGTGTTGGATCCTGAGCAGAATTCGACCTTCAGCGATCACTACCTGGAAGTCGATTACGATCTGTCGGATGTGATGTTTGTCGCCACCTCCAACTCCATGGATATCCCTGGGCCGCTGCTCGACAGGATGGAAGTGATCCGCTTGTCGGGTTACACGGAAGATGAAAAGCTCAACATAGCCAAACAACATTTGCTGACCAAGCAGATAGAGCGCAATGGCCTCAAGGCCTCTGAAATCCACATAGATGACAGTGCCATAGTGGGGATCATACGTTACTACACCCGCGAAGCCGGGGTGCGTTCACTGGAGCGGGAGCTTTCTAAGATCTGTCGTATGGTGGTGAAAACCATCTTGCTGGACAAGTCGATTAAAACTGTGGAAGTGAACCAGGACAATCTCAAGTCATTCCTTGGGGTGCAGCGTTACGACTATGGCAAGGCTGAGTCGAAAAACCAGATAGGTCAGGTCACAGGTCTGGCCTGGACCCAGGTCGGTGGCGATCTCTTGACCATAGAAGCCACCTCGGTGCCGGGAAAAGGCAAGCTGACCTTCACCGGCTCTCTCGGTGATGTGATGCAAGAGTCAATCCAGGCCGCCATGACAGTGGTGCGTGCCCGCGCCGAGTCATTGGGGATCAATGCCGACTTCTACGAAAAACGCGATATTCACGTGCATGTGCCTGAAGGCGCGACCCCCAAGGATGGTCCTTCCGCCGGTGCCGCCATGTGTACTGCCCTGGTCTCCAGCCTGACCGGCAATCCGGTACGCGCCGATGTGGCCATGACGGGAGAAATCACCCTGCGCGGTGAGGTACTGCCCATTGGCGGGCTGAAGGAGAAGCTGCTTGCGGCTCACAGAGGCGGCATCAAATTGGTGTTGATTCCCAAGGAAAATGAACGGGATTTGGAAGAAATTCCGGCTAATGTGATTGCCGATCTGGAAATTAAGCCGGTGAGATGGATAGATGAAGTGCTTAAATTGGCACTGGAACGACCGGTAGAAGGCTTTGAAATGGTTAAAAACTTAGGTTGAGACAAGTTTTTACACTATCACCTTAAAAAAAATGAAAAAAGGGCTTAACAAAGCCCTGACCTGTGGTAGCCTAGGTCTGTAGAGAGCCAGTTAGCTCCAAGCCCTTGGAGTGACTGGCTTTGAGCTTTATCCTGTTTTGTTTATTTGGTTTTCGAACTTAGCTTGAACTTTGAAATCAAGCTTGTTATAAAAGTCTCCGCAGACCGCTCTAAAGACGGAATTGGTTGCGGTGCAAAAAATTACATTCAAGGGGATGACATGAACAAATCTGAACTAATCGAGAAAATCGCATCTGGTGCTGACATTTCTAAAGCCGCTGCCGGCCGTGCACTGGATTCTTTTATCGCTGCCGTGACCGATGGTCTGAAAGATGGCGATAAGATTTCTCTTGTTGGTTTTGGTACTTTTGAAGTACGTGAACGTGCTGAACGTACTGGCCGTAACCCTCAGACGGGTAAAGAAATCAAAATCGCAGCAGCAAAAATCCCAGCATTCAAAGCGGGCAAAGCTCTGAAAGACGCTGTCAACTAAGACTTGATGACGCAGCCTTTGTAAGGCATTCGTAAATGTGGGCACTGTTAATCAGTGCTTTTTACGGATAAATCGGTGATGAATTGGACGGCTTAGGGCCTGCAATCATCCCAGGGGTGTTGGATATTGCCTGTGGTAGCGTCTCGATACTCTCTATAAATTACAGAAAGGCGCATCCAACATGTGATGCGCCTTTTTATTATGTTAATCGCAACAAGCGAGAAATCTGATGTTAGAAAAGATCCGCGAAGGTTCACAGGGTGTGATTGCCAAAGGCATACTCGTGCTTGTGATACTTTCCTTTGCATTTGCAGGGGTAAGCAGCTATTTAGGCTCAAGGACTGAAACTCCGGCTGCGACAGTCAATGGTGATGACATCACCGCCGCGCAACTGGAGCAAGCCTACCAGAATGAACGTGGCCGCATGGAACAACAGTTGGGTGAGATGTTTGAGGCATTGGCGGGCGATGAACGCTACCTTGCCGGCATCAAACGCAGCGCCCTGGAGCGCCTGGTTGCCGAGAAGTTGCTGGACCAAGCCGCCGCCGAACTGGGCTTGCGAGTGTCCGACAGCCAAATTAAAGAAGCCATTCTGGCCGAACCCGCATTCCAGACAGATGGCCAGTTTGATAACGAACGTTACTTGGCCATCTTGCGTCAATTGGGTTATCAGCCAACGCAATTCAGAACCATGATGCGTGTCGACATGACAAGGCGTCAGCTGGCGTCTGCCTTGGTGGGAAGCGAGTTTGTCTTGGCCGGAGAGAGCAAGCAGTTGGCCGAAGTCCAAGGTCAAACCCGGGATATACGCTACCTGGTGGTTGACTCCAAGCCCTTCCTGGCAAGCAGCCAGGTCTCGGATGAAGAGATCAAGACTTACTATGATGCCAACTTGGTTCAGTTCATGAGCCCGGAAAAGGTGAGTCTGGAGTATGTCGAGTTGGATGCCACTAGACTGGCAAAAGATGTGACTACCACGGATGAAGAGCTGCAAGCCTACTACGATGAGCACAAGAGCCAATATGTTACTGCCGAGAAGCGCCTGGCGGCGCATATCCTGGTGGATTTTGGTGATGATGAGGCCGCTGCCAAAGCGAAAGCCGACGCCATACTCAAGCAGTTGAATGAGGGGGCGGACTTCGAGACCTTGGCCAAGGCTGACTCTGACGACAAATTCAGCGCCGAGCAGGGCGGTAAACTGGATTGGTTCGAGTCAGGGGTGATGGATCCTGCCTTCGATAAGGCCTTATTCTCAGTGAATAAGGGCGAGCATTCCGGGGTCGTGAAATCAGACTATGGTTTCCACATCATCAAGACGCTCGATATCCAGTCGGGTGCCGAGGTCGATTTTGCCCAGGTTAAAGACAAGATCCTGGCACAATTGAATGAGAAGAAGGCGGTCGATGTCTTCTACGGCCTGCAGAGCAAACTGGCTGATACCAGTTATGAAGTGCCGGATACCTTATCCGAGACGGCCAAAGCGGTTGGCGCCGAGGTGCAGACCACAGCATTGTTCTCCCGCGACACGGTTCCTGCGCTGTTGAACAAGCCTGAGCTGGTCAAGGCGGCGTTTTCTGAGCAAGTGCTGCAAGATGGCTTGAACAGTGATGTGATCGAACTCGAGCCCCATCACGTGGTTGTGGTGCGGATGAAAGAACACCAAAATGCCGGCACCATGAGCCTGGAACAGGTCAAAGACGGCATAGTCGAGCGCCTGCAACAAGATAAGGCCAATGAGGCCGCCAGGGCCAAGGCGCAGGAATATCTGACGCAGGTGAAGGCAGGTGAGACCGACGGACTGCCGCTGATTGCCAAGGCTAAGCTGGCCCGTTCCGAACGTGGGCTGGATTCCGCCTTGGTTGCCAAGGCCTTCCAGATGCCGGTGCTTAGCGACGCTCAGTCGGTGGATACCGTAGGTCTGGCAACGGGTTATGCCCTGGTGCTGCTGGATAAGGTGAACCAAGCCGAAGCCGTCGATGCCGGCATGCTCAGCGCCCTCAAGCAGCGTTTGAATGCCCAATACAGTGAAGCCGACTATCGCGCGCTGATCGCCTTGCTTAAGGCCAAGGGCGAGGTGATTTACCCGGAAGTCGAATAACGACTCGAGTCGTTAAGCATTGAAAAGGCCAGTCTGAGACTGGCCTTTTTTCTGTGTGTGGCCTCAGGGCGGAAGCCCAGGCCGCAATGTTGCCGCGATACTTAGAGCACTTGGCGTAAGCGACTTAGTCCAAGCCACCTAACTTACTGAGTTCAAGTCACTTAGTTCAAGTCACTTAGCTCAAGCCATTTGCTTTAACGCCGGTCGCTGCGCCAAGTGTGCTGCTAAGCGGATGGATAGCTGGGGGTAAAAAAAAACGCCACTGCGAGAGTGGCGTTGCATGTTCAGCGACTAGCTGTTCATCAGAGTTCGATAACATCGAAGTCCACTAATGGACTGACGTCGGCCTCATAGTCGACACCATCGACACCGAAGCCGAACAGCTTGAGAAATTCTTCCTTATACTCGCGGTAATCGGTCAGCTCAGCCAGGTTCTCTGTGGTGATCTGTGGCCATAAGTCGCGGCAATGCTGCTGGATATCTTCGCGCAGCTCCCAATCGTCCAAACGCAGGCGATTCTCGCTGTCCACCTCGGGTTGGCTGCCGTCCATGCGATACAGGCGCTCGCTGAACAGACGATAAATCTGTTCCATACAGCCTTCGTGCAGGCCTTCCTGACGCATCTTCTTGAAGACCATGGCGATATAGAGTGGCATCACGGGGATGGCCGAGCTGGCCTGGGTGACGACGCTCTTGAGTACTGCGACATTGGCACTGCCGCCCTTGGCTGCCAATTGGGCATTCAAGGCGTGTGCGGCGCGATCCAGGTCCATCTTGGCCTTACCCAAGGCGCCATGCCAGTAGATGGGCCAGGTCAGCTCTGTGCCTATGTAGCTGTAGGCCACAGTCTTGCAGCCATCCGCCAGTACACCGGCTTCGGATAGGGCTTGCATCCAGAGTTCCCAATCCTGACCGCCCATGACGGTCACAGTATCGGCAATTTCCTGCTCGGTTGCAGGTTCGACACTGGTGGTGATTATGGTGTCTTTATTGGTGTCTACCGCGGTGGCGGTATACGTCTCGCCGATAGGCTTCAAGGATGAGCGGATAAGCTCACCGCTGTCCGGCATTTTACGGACCGGAGATGCCAGTGAGTACACCAGCATATCTATCTGCCCCAGATCTTGTTTGATCAGCGCTATGGCTTGTTGTTTCGCCTCATGGCTGAAGGCATCGCCATTGATGCTCTTGGCGTACAAGCCTTCGGCTTTGGCAAACTTCTCGAAGGCGGCACTGTTATACCAGCCGGCGGTGCCTGGCTTAGTCTCTGTGCCTGGCTTTTCGAAGAACACCCCTATGGTAGCGGCATCGCTGCCGAAGGCGGCCGCGATCCGTGAAGACAGGCCATAACCGCTGGAGGAGCCGACGACCAAGACGCGTTTCGGACCATTGGCTATCTTGCCTTTGGCCTTGGTCAGTGTGATCTGCTCCAGGACGTTGGCTTCACAGCCAACCGGGTGAGTGGTAGTACAAATAAATCCACGAATTTTGGGTTTGATAATCATGTTTATGCTTCTTCTATCAAAATAGCCATTAGGATAAATATTTCAGTCACTAAATGGCACTCATTTTTCGTAAAATACCCTGATATTGCCAGTGGTTGGAGCAGTTTAGCGTTTGTGCATGAACAGGCTCTGTTCCTGGATCAATCTCTGGGTATACTCGTGTTGTGGAGAGTTAAACAGTTGTTCAGTAGGGGCTTTTTCTACCATCTGCCCCTTATGCAACACCATGATCTTATCGCTGACATGCCGTATGATGTTTAAATTATGTGACACGAAGATATAGGACAAGCCCAGCTCTTTTTGCAACTTTAGCAGTAAGTTGAGGATCTGCGACCGTACCGACAGGTCCAGTGCCGTCAAGGCTTCATCGGCGATTATGACCTTGGGATTGAGCATCAGGGCTCTGGCCACTGCGACCCTTTGTTTCTGACCTTCGGAAATCATGTGGGGGTAGAATTCGGCATGCTCCGGGAGCAAACCGACTTTGCGTAGGGTGTCTATGACCTGGATCTGACGCTCGGCGGCCGATAACTTGGTATTGAAACGCAGCGGCTCATCCAGCAGCTCGCCTATGGTTAACCTGGGGTTGAGCGAGGTGTTGGGATCCTGAAATATCATCCTGATCAGCCGGCAACGTTGTTTCACGTTACGCGACTCGAGCGCTTCGCCTTCGAAGAAAATATCTCCGCCACTGCGCTGCTCGGCCCCGACCAAGATCCGCGCGACAGTGCTCTTGCCCGAACCCGCTTCACCGACAATGGCCAGCGTCTCACCCTGGCCCAGTTCGAAGGATATGGGTGACAGGGCATAGTTATACTGGCGACTGAATCCCTTATAACCCATGTCATAACGCTTACTCAGGTTAATCACTTTAAGCAGAGGTGTCGTCATTGCTGGGCTCGTTATGGTAAGGGAAATGACAGGCGAAGTAGCGATCTTTTTGATGGGTTAATCCGGGCTGGTTCACGCACTTCTTCTGCGCCGCCGGGCACCTGGGGCCGAGTCGGCAGCCTATGGGGAGGTGCTGTAACGCCGGCGCCGAACCCGGCAGGGTCGGCATCAGGGTCTTATGGCCTCCCTTGCCTGAGTAGTCGGGTATATTATCCAGCAGGGCCTTGGTATAGGGATGATAGGGCTGGGTGGTGAGCTCGCTGGTGGGACCGGATTCCATCACCTGGCCACAATAGAGCACCGTCAGGCGATCGCACCACTGGGCCAGGGTTTCCAGCTCATGGCTTATCAGTAAGATGGACACGTTTTGCAATTGGTTGAGCTGTGACAAGAGACGAAAAATTTGGGCCTGAGTGCTCAGCTCCATCGAACTCGTAGGCTCATCGGCGATCAGCAGCCTGGGCTGATTGGCAACCGCCATGGCGATCATCAGCTTCTGGCATTCTCCCTCGGATAACTCCCAGGGGTAACTGGCCATCACCTTCCGCGGATCTTTGATGCCGACCTTATGCAGCCACTTCTGGGCCGTTAACTGTCGATCCTTGCCGCGGCGCCAGAAGGCCACCTCGGGATTGGTGGGCATGGCTTCTACCAGCTGGCTGCCGACCGTCTTGGCCGGGTCCAGGCTGCCCGAAGGGTCCTGGAAGATCATCGCCATGTCAGAGCCCATGAGGCAACGTCGTTCCTTGGCCGACATCTCCATCAGGTTGCGCCCGTCCCACATCATGCGATCCGCTTTGACTATCCAATTGGGGCCGGGAATGCCCAAGATGGCGCGGGCGAACAGGGTGCGACCCGAACCGGATTCACCGACCAAGCCATGGACTTCACCGGCATTGAGGGTCAGGCTGACCTTCTCCAGCGCCTTGACCCGGCCGTGGGGAGTGTCCAGTTCTATGGTGAGATTACGTACGTCGAGTAAAGGCATAGGTCATGTTCTGATGGGCGTCAGCGCCGATCTTAATCCATCGCCAACCAGGTTGATGGCTAACACACTGAAGAGAATCGCGACGCCGGGTATGGTGACAGTCCAGGGGGCGGTCAGCAGATTATCCAGCCCCTGAGACACCATGGCGCCCCATTCAGGGCTCGGTGCCTGGGCTCCAAGATTGAGGAAGCCCAGGGCCGCGATATCCAGTATGGCCGCTGAGATGGCGAGTGTTGTCTGAATGATCACAGTTTCCCATACGTTAGGCATGATCACAAACCAGAATATCTGCAAACCGTTGGCACCATCGAGTTTGGCCGCCGTGACATATTCTTTCTGCAGCTCTTCGTGAACCGACTGATGGATAGCCCTGACGAATTGTGGTGTGAGGGCGATACCCACGGCCCAGAACACATTGTTCAGTCCCGGACCCATGACGGCAACCACCAGGATCGCCATCAAGAGTGAAGGGATGGACAGCAGGGCATCGAGCAGATGGCCTAAGATGCTGGATTTCAACCCATGCATCATGCCTGAGATGGAGCCTATGACAAAGCCCATGGAGAGCGCAGTGGCAACGATAGACAGTGACATGCCGAAGGTCAGGCGCGCGCCATGCAGCAGACGGCTGAAGATGTCCCGGCCCAGATCGTCCGTGCCAAGGAAGTGTTCCACCGTGCCGGCAGGATCCCAGGAGGGTGGCAGCAATAAGGCACGGGGGTCCTGGGCCTCGGGTGAAAATGGCGCGATATAAGTGCCGAACAGGGTCAGCAGCAGCAGGGTGCAGACGCCCCATAGACCGGCCAATGCGAAGGGATTGGCGGAAAACAGCATCCACAGACGCAGTGTGGGCGAGGGGATTTGATCTTCCTGGTAGATTTTAATTGGCCGCATAGAGTTCTTTCCTGCTGAGCGGATTGCTGACGGTATGCAGTACTTCAATCAAGATATTCAAGAAGATGATCAACAGGGAAACCGCGAGTATCCCCCCTTGGATGACCGTGTAGTCGCGCTGGTATATGCCGGAAATCAACCAGGAACCTACCCCTGGCCAGGCAAAAATCATCTCGACTATGATGGCATAACTGGCGAAGGGACCTAGCATGAGTCCCAGGTGCTTCAACACAGGGATCAGCGCATTGGGCAGGGCGTGGCGTACTATGATCTTGCTGGTTTTCAAGCCTCTGGCCTCGGCCGCCCGTATGAAGGTTTGGTTCATCACATTCATCATGGCCGAACGCGTGATCCGCACCACCACGGTGAAGGGGAGCACCGCCAGGGTGATGGCCGGCAACAGCAGATGCAGCAGCACATCCTTGAAGGCCGACCAGCGGTATTGGGAGTCGGAGAGCAAGGTATCTATCAACATGAAGCCGCTGACGGGCCTGATCTCATAGAGCAAGTTAATCTGCCCCGAGATAGGCAACCAGCCGAGCCTGACCCCGAACCAGAGCGACAGCAAGAGTCCGAGCCAGAATACCGGAATCGAATAGCCTGTGAGTGTGATGGCCATGATGCAGTGCTGGGTGAGTTTATGCTGGCTCTGGGAGGCCAGGACTCCCAGGGGGATCCCCAGCACCAGGGCGATGAGGCCGGCAACGATGGCTAATTCGAAGGAGGCCGGCAATACCGAGGCCAGTTCATTGGCCACCGGCTGCTGCGAAGTCAGTGACAGTCCCAGGTTACCCCCGAGCCGCTGTTGCACATAGGCAATAAACTGCGCCAGTTCGCCTTGTTCCAATTGGTAATCTTCGATGATTTGTGCCTGTTGCTGCAGGCTTGGCACCCGGACTCCTGACAGGGCATAACTGTGCTCGACCGGGAACAGGCTGGTCGCATAGAAGAGTATCCCCAGCATCAGCAAGGCGGTCGCCAGGAATAAATTCAGTCGGCGTAACAGGTAGCGTGCCATCAGCGGGCCTCTCCGTTCTCGTGGCCAATACCGCCAAAGGCGATGCCGCCAAAGGGCATCAACTGAGTTTCAGTCACATTCTTGCGTTTCAGTACCATGCGTTTGGCGTGGGCCAGACTCACCATGGGCAGTTGATCGGCCAGGATGGCCTCCGCCTGTTGATATAGATACCTGCGCTCCAGCCGTGAGGTGACAGTTCTGGCCTGGGTCAAGACGGCGTCCAAGCCGGGATGGCACCAGCGGGCCCTGTTATTCTGGGTGTGTGCCGACGAGCAACTGAGCAGTGGGGTGAAGAAGTTATCGGGGTCGCTGTTGTCGGCCGTCCAGCCGATCAGCACAGAGTCGTAATTGCTTTCGCTCAACTTCTGACTGAAGACGCTCCAATCATAGCTGATGATGTTGACCCTGACGCCTATGTTGGCCAGATCCGACTGAATGAGTTCGGCGGTCTTGAGGGCATTGGGATTATAGATGCGCGCGACCGGCATGGCCCAGATATCTATGCTCAGATTCTCTATGCCCGCCTCGTTCAACAGGGCCTTGGCTTTTTGCGGATCATAGGCGATGAGGTCGGCATTGTGTTCATAGGCCCAGGAAGCCGGCGGCAAAATGCCCGTGGCCTCGACGGCGGTATCCTGATAAACGGCCCTGAGAATATTCTTCTTGTCTATCGCATGGGCGAGTGCGCGCCTGACCCTGACATCGTTGAAGGGGGCCTTCTGGGTGTTGAAGGCCCAGAAGGCGACGTTCAGCCCGGGTTGGGATTCGAGCATGATATCCGGGTGTTGCTGCACCACGGACAGCTCACCCGCCTTGGGCAGGGCCGAGACGCTGCAGTCGCCGGTGATCAACTTGGCCAGTCTGACCGTGCTCTTGGAGGTAATGTCGAATACCAGCATGTCTATCTTGGGCATCTCGCCCCAATAGTCCGGGTGTTTACGGTAGCGTATGTACTCATTCTTGACGTATTGGACGAGTTTGAACGGCCCGGTTCCTATCGCATATTGATCCAGATCTGCGGGATGACCGGCGGCTAACAGCTGTTCGGCATATTCTGCCGAGAGTATGACGGCAAAGTCGGTGGCCAGATTCGACAGGAAGGAGGCATCTTTGTGGTTGAGATGGAACACGAGTCGATCATCGCTGATTTTTTCTATGCTGCTTATCTGCTCGGCGAAGGAAATGCTCTGGAAAAACGGATAGCCGGTGCGCGATATCTTATGGTAGGGATGCTGAGTGTCTATGATGCGATTGAAGGAAAACAGCACGTCGTCGGCCGTCATGGGACGCGAAGGCATGAAGCGTGACGTCTGATGGAATTGCACGTCGTGGCGCAAGGTAAAATAATAACTCAGGCCGTCCTTCGACATATGCCAGCGGGTGGCCAGTGCCGGCACTATCTGCCCCGAGGCGGCATCATAATCGACCAGACGACTGTAGATCTGGTGTGAGGTCGCATCTATTGTGGTGCCGGAGGTGACCAGCTGAGGATTAAAAGACTCAGGATTGCCTTCCGAGCAATACACCAGGCCCGAAGGCACGCGCTGCGGACCACAGGCAACCAGGATACACCCCATGCAGGCAACGGCGGTCGTCAGACACAGACGTTTAATTAGCACACTCATTTAAAAATCATTATTTTATCTGCGTTAAGAGGCTATTTTAGCAGTGCTATTCCGCCATGGGCAATCGGCTTATGCCTTATCGAGTAAATTGTACTTTTTCAGTATGCCCCTGAGCTGGTGATAGCTGAGGCCGAGCATCTCGGCAGTCTTCTTCTGGTTGAACTGGCTGGCGGCCAGCGCCTGTTGGATAAGTTCGACCTCAAACTTTTCGGTTTGTTCTTTAAAATCAATTGGGAAGTCGAATGTTGCCGCTGAGCCGCCGCTCGTTTTAGCCGGCGCTGCCGTCTGAAAAAGTGGTGCCTGGGAAACGGGTGCCATACCCGAGTCCGTCGGGGCGGGCGCCGGGTTCAGATTGGCTTGCTGGCGTGACACTGTCTTGACCCTGGTCGTCGGCCGGTAGGGGGAGGCGAAGGGATCCAGGACTATATTTTCTATTTCTGTGGCCTCGCCACCATTGCGATAGACGCTGCGCTCTATCACGTTCTTGAGTTCCCGCACATTACCGGGCCAGGCATATTCCATCAGCTGTTCTATGGCACTCGGGGCAAAGCCACTGAAGAGTTCGAGCTTGAGCTGTCTGGCCATGCTGATGGCAAAGTATTCCGCCATCGGCATTATGTCTTCCCGGCGACACCTGAGAGGTGGCAGGGTGATCACATCGAAGGCCAGGCGGTCGAGCAAGTCGGCGCGAAACTCGCCTATCTCGGCCAGCGCCGGCAGGTCCTCGTTGGCGGCACAGATCAGGCGTACATCCGTTTGTACCGTCTTGCTGCCACCGACCCGCTCAAACTCACCGTATTCTATCACCCTGAGCAGCTTCTCCTGGATCAGCCCAGAGGTATTGGCTAACTCATCGAGAAACAGGGTGCCGCCATCGGCGCGTTCGAAGCGTCCCTCATGTTTGCCCTTGGCGCCGGTAAAGGCACCCGACTCATGGCCAAACAACTCACTTTCGAGTAAATTTTCACTCAGGGAAGAGCAATTTAACTTAATAAAACTTTGATCCCAGCGCTTGGACAGATAATGTAACCGTTCGGCAATGAGCTCCTTGCCCGTACCGCGTTCGCCTATGATGAGCACAGGCTTGGACAGGGGGGCGATTTGAGAGACATGCTCCAGGACTTCGAGCAGGGCGTTGGATTGGCCTATGAGATTGTCTTGTTGGAATTGATTGTCCACAGTAATTTTTAGTCTTTCACGCTATTATTTGGTGGAAATCATGATAGGTGGCTTGGTATAGAAAATAAAGATAAAGTTAAATTTATGTTTAACTTAATGTTTTACAGCGGTTTTTGAATGTTGGCACACTTAGTGTATTACCTTTTACGAAACCAACATTTATTGAGGATAGGATTATGGGAATTTTCTCTCGCTTTGCAGACATCATAAACTCCAATATCAGTGCCTTGCTGGACAAGGCCGAAGATCCGGAAAAAATGGTGCGCCTGATCATTCAGGAAATGGAAGATACGCTGGTTGAAGTGCGTTCCACCTCGGCCAAGGTGCTGGCCGAGAAGAAAGAGCTGTTGCGCCGTATCGCCAGGGTACAGGAACAGGTACAAGATTGGCAGGATAAGGCCGAGTTGGCATTGTCCAAAGACAGGGAAGACCTCGCCAAGGCGGCCCTGGTCGAGAAGCAGAAGGCCGCCGGCCTCGCCGACACCCTGGGGCAGGAACTGGATGTCATCGAAGAGCATATAGGCCGCCTGAAGGAAGAAGTGAGCCTGCTGCAGGAAAAACTCATCGATGCCAAGGCGCGCCAGAAAACCATCATAATGCGCACCCAGACAGCCTCTTCACGATTGGATGTGAAACGTCAGCTGGACTCGAGCAAGATAGACGACGCCATGCTCAAATTCGAGCAGTATGAGCGCAGGGTCGAAGGCCTGGAGGCTCAGGTCGAGTCATACGATCTCGGCACCAAGAAGACGTTGGCGGACGAGTTTGCGGCGCTGGAAGCGGAAGACTCAGTGAATGCCGAACTGGCGGCGCTTAAGGCCAAGGTTCAGGGAAAAGCAAAAGCTAAGTCGAAAGAATAACCTTCGAGAGGTGAGTTATGGATATGGACATATTGATGGCCCCAATTATTATCTTCATGGTAGTGGTGGCCCCCATATGGTTGGTGCTTCATTATCGCAGCAAGCGACAAGTGAGCCAGGGACTCACTGAGGAAGAGTTTGCCATGCTCAATGGTTTGATTGCCAAGGCCGAGAAAATGAGCCAGCGCATAGAAACATTGGAAGCGATTCTGGACACTGATTCTCCCGAATGGAGGAGTAAACATGAGCGAGCGTAGTGGACGCACCTTATACCGTAATCCCCGTTCAGGGAAGATTGCCGGGGTCTGTGCCGGAATAGCCGAGTTCTTCAACATAGAGACCTGGCTGGTGAGAGTGGTGGCTATCTCCATCTTTCTGCTCGGCGGCACAGGGATAGTCCTGATCCTCTATGTCGCCCTGTGGATGATTTTGGACGTCGCCCCTGTCGCTCCCCATGACAAAGACAGCCACAGGGAAATAGAGCTGAAGAAGAAAGTCTGGCAGGCGGGGGAGCCGGCAAAACAAGCACTGAGTGATGTCAATCGTCAGTTTTGCGACCTGGAAGTCAGGTTGCAGCAACTGGAAAAATATGTCACCTCGGATCATTTCGACCTCAAGCGGCAAATTAACAGTCTTTAATTCTTCCAATGGGCGGCCTTCCGCCCTTGTTGGCTTCTTGCGGCAAGGAGTTTCATGGGCATCATCGCACGATCTCTGCATAAGGTGAGTCAAAAGGGTCAGGCACTGCTGCATCGCAGCGCCGACAGGCAGCTGAGGCTGGCCGTGACCGGTCTGGCCGGTGCAGGAAAGACGGCCTTCATCACGGGCTTGGTCAATCAGTTGCTCGAGGCCAAGGGCTCGGGTGGCAAGCACAATGGCCTTCCCCTATGGCAAGTCAGCAGTCAGGAAAGGTTGATTGGGGTCAAGCGCTGCATGCAGCCGGATCTCGGCATCGCCAGTTTCGACTATCAAGGTGCCATGGCCGAGCTGACAAGCTCGCCTGGCCACTGGCCGGCATCGACGCAAAACATCACAGAATTGCGGCTGGCGATCAAGTACCGGCCGCAACGGGGGCTGTTGGCCAAACTGGCCGACACTGCGACCCTCTATCTGGACATCATAGACTACCCAGGGGAGTGGCTGCTCGACTTGCCCATGTTGCGTCAGGACTTCAGCCACTGGTGCCGGGCACAATATGCCAGAAAGGCCAGCTTGAGCCGCTCGCCGCACTTTGCCGCCTTCGAGCAAGCGCTCGGCGCACTGCAACTGGACGCCGTTGCCGACGAGCAGGAGCTGCGGCGGATAGCCGCCTTATACCAAAATTTGCTCAAGGATTTGGTCGAAGTGCAGGGCTATTATCAGGCCCAGCCCGGGCGTATGTTGCTGCCCGGCGAGTTTGCCGATACGCCGTTGCTGACCTTTTTCCCCCTGTTGACCGACGATGAGGCCAGGTTTTCGGCGCTCGAACTCGGTGGCAAAGACAGTGCCTATCGGGTGTTGAAGCGGCGCTATCATGAATATGTCACTAAGGTGGTGCAGCCTTTCTATCGCGATCATTTTGCCGGCTTCGATCGCCAGTTGGTGTTGGTCGACTGCTTCAGTGCCCTCAACCATGGCAGGGCCCAGTTCGAGGATATGGGGGCGGCGCTCAACGCCATAATGGAAAGCTTTCAGTTCGGTAAATCCGGGCTGTTGCGCCGCTTGTTTGCCCCCAGAATAGATAAACTCCTGTTTGCCGCCAGCAAGGTCGATCATGTCACCCGGGATCAACAGGGACACGTGTTGTCGCTGCTCAGCGATATGCTCAGGCAGAGCCAGCATTTTGCCGGTTTCGAGGGTTGTGAAGTCGAAATCATGGCGATAAGTGCGATCAAGGCGACCCGTCATGGCATGGTGAGCACGGATGAAGGCAGCATAGAAGTGGTCCAGGGGACAGGCCTGGATGGCCAGCCGCTGGTAATCTACCCGGGGGAAGTGCCCACGCGTTTACCGGGCAAGGACTTCTGGCAACAACAGGGGTTTCAGTTTGTTGAGTTTGCCCCGCCGCCCGCCGCTCATCACTCCGCCGGGTTCGAGCACATACGCCTGGATCATTTGCTGCAGTTTCTACTGGCAGATAAGCTGAATTGATGGAAGATAAGATCTGTATGTCCGAACCCTCCAGCGAACACAACAAGACTGACTTGAAGCCCCAACGCCGCTTCGATGCCCGGCAACAGGACACCGCGGCGCAAGCCAGCCTCAAGGGGGCGCAGCAATTGGATCCCGCTGCCGAATTGCTCGAGCTCGAGCTGGCGCAGCATGAGCAGGAATATGATGCCAAGGCCATGATGCCGGGTGCGGGTAGCGGCTTTTCCCGGCTGGCACGTTTGTCCCTTGCGGCCATCCTGTTGCTGTTGGTCACTCAAACCCTGCTCGCCCTGCATGCTGCCTGGCTCGACAGTCCCTGGTTGTTTGGCCTCTATGCCGGGGTGCTTGCCATCATCACAAGCTGGGCCGCCGTCGGGGTAGTGAGTGAATGGCGTAAACTCAAACGCCTGAAACGGGTGGCGGATAGCCAGGCGAGCGGCCGCAGGTTGCAGCAGAGCATGCAGATGGGGGAGGCCGAAGGCTTTATCGCGCCGCTGCTGAGCCAGTATCCACCTAGCCCTGGGCAGGAGAAGTTCAAGGCGGCATTGAGCGAAGAGCATAACGATGCCGAGTGCTTGCAGCTGTTCGACACCTTGGTCCTCTCAGAACGGGACAGGCTCGCCAAGAAAATTGTGCGCCGATACGCCGCCCAGTCGGCGCTCTTGTTGGCGGCCAGTCCGCTGGCGTTGCTGGATATGGCGATCATTCTCTGGCGTAATCAGAGCATGATCCGTGATGTCGCCCGTTGCTATGGCATAGAGCTGGGTTATTGGAGCCGGATAAGACTCATCCGCAGCATAGTGATCAACATACTCTATGCCGGCACCAGTGAGTTGGTGACAGATCTCGGCACTCAGCTGTTGTCGGTGGAAATGACCGGCAAGCTGTCGGCCCGTTTGGCGCAGGGATTGGGCGGCGGCATATTGACCGCCCGCTTGGGCTATCAGGCGATGGCCCTATGTCGGCCACTGGATTTCGGCGCCGACAATAAGCCGAAACTCACCAAGATCCACCGGGAGTTGTTAGCCGAGTTGACCTCCTTCTCCAGCCAGGTATTAAGCAAGGCGGCGAAGGGGAAATCCGAGCTTCGTAACAAAGATTTTACATCAACAGATTAGTTATTTGCGCCCTGAGTCTTGGCTGACGCCTAACTCCCTGTATGTTAATTCCTGGCATCACAAACACACCAACCTTCAATAAAATGCGTGGTGCAGGGGAGAAGTAAATGCAAGATCAAGAGCTATGGAAAAGCGCAACCCAAGTCATACATGCAGGGCACCAGACCGAGGCCTTTGGCGCCCTGGTAACGCCCTTATATCAGAGTGCGACCTTCGTATTCGATAATGCCGCCCAGGGTGGGGCGAGATTTGCCGGCGACGAAGCCGGCTACATCTATACCCGTTTGGGTAATCCGACGACGGCAGAGCTGGAGCGCAAGATGGCGGTGCTCGAAGGCGCCGAGGCCGCTGCCGCCACAGGATCTGGCATGGGGGCCGTCTCGGCCGCCTTGCTGGCCAATCTGGAGCAGGGCGATCATCTGTTGGCCTCCAAAACCGTCTATGGTTGCACCTATGCGCTGATGACCAGTCAATTTGTCCGTTTTGGCATAGAGGTAACCCTGGTCGACTTCAGCGACGAACAGGCGATACGTGCGGCGATCAGACCCAACACCAAGGTACTCTTCTGCGAGACGCCGGTGAACCCGCACCTGCAGGTGTTCGATCTGCGCATGATGGCAGCCATAGCCAAAGAGCATGGGCTGGTGAGCATAGTAGACAACACCTTTATGACGCCGTTGCTGCAAAAACCCTTGGCCATGGGCATAGACATGGTGGTGCACAGTGCCACTAAGTATCTCAATGGTCATGGTGATGTGATCGCCGGCATAGTCTGTGGCACCAAGGCCATGTTGGACAAGGTCAAATTCGAGATCCTCAAGGACATAGGCGCTGTGATATCGCCCCATGATGCCTGGCTCATCTTGAGGGGGCTAAAGACCTTGGATGTCAGGTTGCAGCGTCACTGTGATAACGCCGAGCGTTTAGCGACGTTTCTCGAGGGGCATGCCAGAGTCGCCCGGGTCTATTATCCGGGACTGGCATCCCATCCGGGACATGACTTCATCGGTACTCAGATGAAGCGTGCCGGTGGCGTGATCGCCTTCGAGTTGGATGCCAGCTTCGATGCCTCCATCGCCTTCGTCGACAGCTTGCAGTTGTTTACCATAGCCGTGAGCCTGGGGGATGCCGAATCTTTGATCCAGCATCCGGCATCCATGACACATTCACCCTACACCCCTGAGGCACGCATCGAAGGCGGGATCAGTGACAGCCTGCTGCGGATCTCGGTCGGGCTGGAAGATGTGGACGACTTGATTGCCGATTTGCGTCAGGCGCTGGACGCCATCTAGGGAGCACTTAAGCAGGGCACAGGCTGCTCGTTTGGCCTGTGCCGCTTTGGAGGCCGCTTGGCAATTTGTTGGGGCTGAACTACCTTTGATCTATGGCCAAGGAAATGGACTAAGGCCAATTTAATGGATCTAAGGAGAGTACAAGATGAAACCCTACCTATTGCCCGGCTTAATCGCCACGGCCCTGTTGGCTCTGCCGGTAGCCGCCGACAAGCCGAGCCAAGCCGACGCTCAACCCCAGGTTAAAGCACAGACGGAAACCAAGCTCAAAAACCAGGCTAAACCGCAGGCCGAGGCCATGGCGCATAGCGCCAAGGTGAATATCAATACCGCATCGGTCGACGAGCTGCAGGGCCTCAAAGGCATAGGCGAAGTCAAGGCCAAGGCGATCATTGCTTACCGTGAGAAGCATGGTAATTTCAAGTCGGCACAGGAATTGGCGAATGTCTCAGGGATCGGCCCTAAACTCATAGAACAGAATATGGGCATGATACTCTTCTAGCAGCCTAGGCCAGCCGGAGGCCTGACTCTTCGCTGGCATAGGGTCTGGTTCCCCGCCCGAGCCAAGAAAAAGCCTGCAGTCGCAGGCTTTTGTATATAGATTGTCCAGTCAGTGATGTCCTGGCGCTATCTTGGGCATTAGCCCTTGATCCATTCCAGGCCTTGGGGGATAATCCACGCCGTCCTATGATATAGTCATACATAGGAAGTTATGGTGACCCTAGGGTCCCCCCGCAATGATAACTTGTGAACTCGGCCAGGCCCGGAAGGGAGCAACCGCAGCAAGCGACTCGTGTGCCGGGGTGTTGGCTCTAGGGGAACCTCCAATCTCACCTCTTCGTGCTATTTCTTCTCTCGAGCTATTTCTTTCGTGCTGTGAGCCCGGCGTTTCCCCCTTTAAACCGTTTTGCCTCGTTAATACTCCTTTAAGATTAAGTGCTTGGATTGGTCCTTAAGAACTGATGGGATTTTTCCAGTGCCGCCTGAATACGTTGGCGCATCTTATCCAGCTCCCCCTCTTCTTCGAAGAAGTAAGTATCGACCAAGTGTCTGATGTACCTGACCGGCAGCTGATTCAGCGTCAGGCAGCAAAGATCGGCCAGATAGGCTTGGGGTAATTCGTCCAGCAGTCCCTCATCAGACAGCATTTCCATCAGCAGCACTTCATAGTAATTGCGTATTTCCAGTTGCATAGCCGGCTCTCCATTTGCCTTTTATTGTTTATTGCCCGCTTCGAATGCCATAGGCCCCTTCACTATAGACTCGGGTCTCGAACTTTAGCCACAATTTCTGCAATCCCAGTCTCTAGCCATAGTCTCTAGTACTAGTCTCTAGTCCTTATCTCCAGTCATAGAGGGTTAACTGTATCGGGGCCGTCTTGTGCTGGTGCTAACGGCTGGTGCTAACGAACGGGGAGGGGGTGGGATGGCAAGAGGTAGGAGACTGGGGTTTGACCACTCCCTCGGCGGCGGTCGCCTAGGGAGTGGTCGAGTCGGGAGCTCAGCCTCAGAGTTGCTGTATCGCCCAACCCATGAACTCTTTACGAGTCTTTTCGTCTGCCTGTAACCACCAGTATTGCAGCATCTGCTGTGGCTGGTTAGCCGCCTCTGCTGCCTGGGGCGCATTTTTTGGGGCCATCGCCGCGGCGGCATGGGTTTGGCTCACAGGGGCATTTAACACCGGCTTATGTTGGCCCTGAGCGGCATCTGTCGCGGCGGCAGCTGCGGCTTCTATGTCTTGCACTTTATTGCCGCTGAAGAGCCTGGAGACAAAAGACTCCTCCTCTATGTCCGTCAATGTGATCCGGTAATCTACCTTGCCCTCATCGCCGCGACTGATGAGGACTTTGGGGGCCTTGGCGAAGGCTTTGGGCCGCTTGATAACATCGCCGCCGGCCGGTTTGAGTCGATACTCTTGCTCGGCCTCGACCGTCAGGGTCAGGATGAAAGGCGCAGACTTGACGAAGCTTTGGCTGTCGCTGAATTCATCTTCAATCATGTCGCTGTAACGTATGGCTATCTTATGCACGCCCTGGCTCAGGGATAAATCCGATTTATGGTTGAACAGACTCGATTCTACCTTTTGACCATCGAGCGCCAGAAATTCGAATGCCATGGGGATGTTGAGATTAGCGGCAAATACAGACGAGGATCCAAGTAGCGCCAGCAGGGCGCCGATTGGCATGAATGATTTCATTGTGACTCCTTAACGATTGTTCCTTTGATGCGGACGCTCAAAGGTCTGAATACGATCTTCGATATAGCTGATAGCCTGTCGGCATTTACCCAGACGACGATGCATTAAAAGGATGTCATTTTGCAACTTGATTTTGTCAACACTATGACAGTTTTCAAGATTAGCCTCCAATAACTCGATTTTTTGCGCGATTTTCTTTTCCCAGTTCAGATGCTTATTCAGTTCTTCATAGAGCTCATGGCTATTTTGCATCACATTATTGGCAATCCAGCCAAAACCGCTGTCGGCGTGGGCGCTTTGTTGGCGTTTGGCGAAGCGGGCTCTGTTGCTGGCCTTATGTTGCTCGGCCGCCTTGAGATTGATGCCTGTGGTGAGCATGGCCCGTTTTACCGCGGTAAATCTGTCTTGGATGCGTTCGCAGCTGAGTTCCACCACATGGGGGGCCAGTCTGAGTTTGAGCTGTTTTTCCAGTTGGGCGATACTCTTGGCCAGCTGCTCGACGCAGGGGGCCAGTTGGGCCCCATGCTGAATGAAGAGTGCCTGGTTAAACCTTTCGGTATCCTGCATGATTTTGCGTTGTGCCGCCGGCAGCCGGCTGTCGTGTTGCAGTACTTCCTGCTCCAGGGCTTTCAGCTGTCGCTTGAGCATCTCGAGCAATTGCGTCGTATTCAAAACCAGGCACTCCAGATTAACTTGGCCGTGATCAGCATGACCATAAGCATGAACAGCGGCCGGATAAAAGGCAAACCAAATTTGATGGCCGTGTGGGCACCTATGAAAGATCCTAACATCATGCAGAGCCCAAGCCAGAGGCCGACATGCAGCTGCACTTGCCCCAAGAGGCTGAAGATGAGCAGCGCGCTCAGGTTGCTGGTGAATGTCATGGCGCGGGCCAAGCCGCAACTATGCAGCAGTGGCAGCCTATACAAACGGGCCGAGGAGACAGTCCAGAATGCCCCTATGCCTGGGCCGGCGAAGCCATCGTAGCCGCCCAGGGCCAGGCCCTGCAGCCACTGAGTCGGTTTAGCCCCGGGTTTGCTTGGCGTCAGGCTCTGGGCATTGCCCATGGCGGCGGGATTGAGCAAGGTATAAAGGGCAATGGCGATGATCAGCAGCGGCAGGAGTTTTTCCAGCCACAGATTGTCGATCAGATACACCAGGCCGCTGCCGGCCACGGCGCCGATGAAGGTGGCGATGAAGGCGTGATACCAGAAGGCGGGGGTAAACAGCCGCTGGTGGTAATAGGTGAAGGCGGCCATGGAGGAGCCGAAGCAGGCGGCCAACTTATTGGTGCCGAGTGCCAGATGGGGGGGCAGCCCCAAGGTCAAGAGTGCCGGAATGGATAACAAGCCACCGCCACCCACGACGGCGTCGATAAATCCCGCTATGAGGCCCAACCCGGCCAACAAGGCCCAATCGCCGGGCGTGAGTAACAGCTCCAAGGCGTTTCCTATTCAATTACCCGTCGAAAGGGTGGCAATGCATCGAGCAAGGATTTGCCGTAGCGTTTGGAGACCAGGCGCCGGTCCAGTATGGTAACCCGACCATAGTCCTGTTCCTTACGTAATAATCTACCACAACTCTGTATCAGCTTGCGCGAGGCATCGGGAATGGTCAGTTGCAGGAAGGGATTACCGCCCTTTACCTTGATGTATTCGGCATGGGCCTGCTCGACCGGTGAGGTGGGCACGGCAAAGGGCAACTTGGTGACGATCAGGTTGGTCAGGTAATCGCCTGGCAAGTCCAGACCTTCGGAGAAGCTGCCGGTACCGAAGATGATACTGGGCTCGCCCTTGTCGCAACGGGCCTTATGTGTCTCGAGCAACTGCTGCCGCGGGGCATTGCCCTGTATCAGCAATTCTGTGGTTATCTTGCCATCGAGCAAGTCGACGACTTTCTCCATCTGCCAATAGGAAGCGAACAGCACCAGGGTCGCCATCTCGCCGTCGACCAGCGTTAAAATTTGTTCGGCAAGCTCCGGGGTATAGGCGTCTTCCGTCGGCTCGGTGCGCATCCTGGGCAGGTAGAGGGTGGCATTATTCGCGTAATCGAAAGGCGACTGCAGCGCCAGATAGCGGCTGCCATCCTTGACCGACAGGCCCACCTGGTGGGTGAAATGATCGAAACTGTTCAGTGCCCTCAGGGTGGCGCTGCATAACACCACACCGGCGGCCTTCTGCCACAGCATGGACTCGAGCATGAAGCCGACTTCGATGGGCGAGGCGCTGAACAGGTAATCTATCTGCTTACCGCTGAGTAACTCTACCCAGCGCGCCATGGGGGCGCCTTTGTGCTTGTCTTCCTTGGCCATCATCTTCCACAGCTTATGCAGATTTTCCAGCCGTTGCAGCATGAAGCCGGTTTCCGATAGCAGGGCTTCGGCCTGATGCTTGGGGATCTCGCCGTCCTTGATGGCTTCGCTCAGCAGGGTCGACATCTTGTTGAATTGTTTCAGCGCCGAGCCCGAGGCGGTGGCCAGGTTCTCGGCTTGGATCAACAGGGCCGGTGGCAGCTTGCCATGCTCGAAGCGCAAGCGATTTTCCGGATTGTCGAATAACTTGGTCTGGGTATCGCAATAGTGCGCCACTTGGTTGAGCAGGCCGATGAGATCCTGCAAGTGATCCTGCATCGCCTGTGCCGGCGCTATTATGTTATTGCTCTTGATTTGATTCTGTAGTTTGGTCGTTAGTTTAGCGATTTTTTCCAGCCAGTCGCCGGCGCCCCTGAGTGTCGCCTGTGCGCTGGAGAAGTCGCGGGCGACTACGGGCAGGTGGTGCGCTTCGTCTATGACGTAAAACATCTCCTCGGGATCCGGCAGTATCACGCCGCCACCGAGTTCCAGATCGGCAAACAGCAGGCTGTGGTTGGCGATCAACACATCCCAGGTATCCACGTCCTCACGGGCCTTGTGAAAAGGGCAATTTCTGTGGCTGGCAACCTGGCGGTGACAGCTGTGCTTGTCGCAGGCGATTTGTTGCCATAAATGGTCCGGAAGCGGTGTTGTCAGGGTGTCGAGCTCGCCGTTCCAACGGCCTGCATGATAGTCCTTATGCAGGCTATGCAGCATGGCAACCTGGCTCTGATCCGGTTTGGTCTGCCACATGGCCATCTGGGCGCCATTGTCCGCCCCTATCAGCAGTTCCAGCTTGGCGAGACAGACATACCGCTGCCGGCCCTTGACCAGACCGAAACGAAAATTCAGCCCAGATTGCTGCAGGAAGAAGGGCAGGTCCTTATGCAACAACTGCTCTTGCAGTGCGACCGTCGCTGTGGCGATACAGACCTTCTTCTTGCTCGTCAGGGCGAGCGGGATGCTGCCAAGAATGTAGGACAAGGACTTGCCTATGCCAGTGCCTGCCTCGACGACGATAATGCGTCTATGCTTGTCATATTCACCGGCAAGTGTCTTAGATATTTCAGCCACCATATAGTTCTGCTCGCGCCTGGAGCGAAAATTAGGCAGGGCTGCGGCTATGTCTTTATAGATGCCGCGGATCTGAGTTTTTACTTTGTCCGGTAACATGGGTCGGCCAGTGAATAATTAATGCTGTACATAATAACAGTGTTCTCTTAGCCTAAGAACCTTTTCCGGCCTAGATTTGCATTTTTATTGGAACCCGTCGCCATGAGTACAGCCACAAGCGCACCAACCCGCCTGAAGGGACGGGTGCTGACGCGCCATGCCATTCATCGTCATGGCGCACTGGTGTTGCAATATTTCCTCGCGACCGAGTCCGGTCCCGTGCTGGTGGAAGTGGAGCGGGTCGAGCACCTGAGCTTCTGTCACCAGACAGACAGCGCCAGGCTGCTGGCCGGGGTCGGACGCTCGGATGTCAGGAGCCAACCCCTGGCCCTGAAGAGCTTCGCGCACCAGAGCGTCAGCGGGTTATACGCCAGGACAGCCCAGGCACACAGGCAAGTCATCAGGGTCGCCAAGGATACGGATGTGCCCCTGTTCGAGGCAGATATCAAGGCCGAGAGCCGGTTCCTCATAGAGCGCTTCATTGCCCTGGACGCCGAATTTCAGGGGGTGATGGCGCCCGCCCAAACGGCGCGGCAGCACGAGGCCGAGCCTTCAGCCGGGCTGCGCGCCGGTCTCGGTGCCGAGATCCCCCTGTTCAAGGCGCAAAGAGCCAGGCGCACCGAACTGAGCCAAGGGCTCAAGCTTATCTCACTGGATTTTGAATGCAGCGCCGAGGGCGAACTCTACTCGGTCGGCCTCTATGGCAAGGACTATCAGAAAGTCATCATGGTCGGCGCCGAGCAGGCGCATAGCGCAGCTTATCTCGAGTGGGTGGCCGATGAAGCGGCATTGATCCAGCGCCTCATTCACTGGTTTGCCGATTATGATCCCGATGTGATCATCGGTTGGGCCGTGGTGACTTTCGACTTGGCATTGTTATCGCGCCGCGCCGGTTTGCATGGCATTGAGCTGACGCTAGGCAGAGCCGCTACGCCACTCGGCTGGAAGATCGAGGGCAAGTATCGCCCCGAAACCTTGTCTCTGCCCGGGCGTGTGGTGCTCGATGGCATAGATTGGCTCAAGGCCGCCTTCTACCGTTTCGACAGCTTCTCCCTGGAAAACGTCGCCCAGGCATTGCTGGGGGAGGGGAAGGCGATTCACGATGTCGATAATAGGCTGGAGGAAATAGCGCTGCTTTTTCGCCAGGATAAACCTGCGCTGGCGCACTATAACCTGAACGACAGCCGCCTGGTGTGGGACATATTCGCCAAGACCCAGCTGCTGGATTTCGCCATTGAGAGGGCCAGGCTCACAGGGCTGGAGTTTGGCCGGGTCGGTGCTTCTGTGGCCGCCTTCAACAACTTGTACCTGCCGTATCTGCATCGCGCCGGCTTTGTGGCGCCGGCGCTGGCGGCCAGTGACGGCCTAGAGAGCCCAGGCGGCTATGTGATGGACTCCATTCCCGGCCTCTATCGGCACATCTTAGTGCTGGATTTCAAGAGCCTGTATCCATCCATCATCCGCACCTTTCTCATAGATCCCAAGGGGTTGATAGAAGGGGAGGCCTTGGCCGATGAGCTGTGTGCCGCCGGCTTTCTCGGCGCCCGCTTCAGTCGCAACGCCCCCATATTGCCTAAGTTGATCGGCACCCTGGCGGCCCAGCGGGAAAAGGCCAAGGCAGACAAGAATGCACCGTTGTCACAGGCGATAAAAATCATCATGAATTCCCTCTACGGTGTGCTGGGGTCGCGGGGATGCGTGTTTCATGACGCTCGCTTGGCCAGCTCCATCACCCTCAGGGGCCATGAAATCATGAAGCAAACCCGGGCCTGGATCGAAGCCATGGGTTACAGAGTCATCTATGGGGACACAGACTCCACCTTCGTCTGGTTGGGAGAAGCGCCCCAGGTGGCTGATATAGATGCCTTGGGGCGGGAGTTGGCAGATAAGATCACTCGGCTTTGGCAGCAACGTCTCAAGGAAACCTTTGCCCTTGAGAGCTTTCTGGAACTCGAGTTCGAATGTCATTACGAGCAATTCTTCATGCCGACCCTGAGGGGCTCGGACGAAGGCAGCAAGAAGCGTTATGTGGGTGCCAGCAGAAATGCCGCCGGTGAATTGGCGTTGGTCTTCAAGGGCATGGAGCAGGTTCGTAGCGACTGGAGCCCGTTGGCGAGACGGGTACAGTTCGATCTCTACCAACGCATGTTCAATCGTCTCGACATAGTCGATTACCTGAAGTCCGTGATTGAGGAATTGCACCAGGGGAAGCTGGATGCCGAGCTGGTATTCAGCAAGCGCCTGCGCCGTAACATCGAAGACTATACCGCCAAGTCATCGCCTCACGTCAAGGCAGCGCAGTTGTTATGCACTCACACCCAAGATCCGGGTTTTGGCCGCCGAGGCGCTCAAATTGATTATCTGATCACCCTCAACGGACCCGAGCCGAGCCGTTTCAGGCAATCTCCAATTGATTATCAATACTATCTGGATAAGCAGATCAAGCCGATAGCCGAGCCTGTCTTTACCATAATGAAAGAAAGTTACAGTTCGATAGCATCCAATCAACTCATGTTAATTTAGTGTTTACCCTGTATCAGCCTTTGGTGCCTGTGTTGCAATAAGGTTTTCAGGCCTTGCTGTATAGGTTGTTTTGGTGTTTTTAAATGAAAAAGTCCTGCCTTTCGCCTCTTCCTGCTTCCCGTTTACATAGCGCCTTGTGTTAATCTTCGCAATAACGCAATAGAAATAAAGCAACGAAATGTTGTAAACAAAAATGTAAGGTCAAACCCAAAATGAACAAGACTCTAGTGGCAGCCGCGTTGACGGCAGTGTTGATGGTTCCGTCGGTATCGGCAATCGAAATTTACAAGGATGATAAGCACGCCGTGTCTATCGGCGGTTTCATCGATGCAAGGGTGATCGCGACCCAAGGCAAGACGGAAGTGGTCAACGGCGCATCCCGGATAAACTTCGGCTTCGATCGTAAGTTGAGCGACGGCTGGAGTGCCTTTGCTAAGCTGGAATGGGGCGTCAACCCTGTCGGCAGCAGCGATATTGTCTACAGCAATCGCTTCGAGTCGGTACAGGATGAATTCTTTTATAACCGCTTGGGTTACGCCGGCCTTTCCCACGACAAGTACGGCAGCATCAGCATAGGCAAGCAATGGGGCGCCTGGTACGACGTGGTTTATGGTACCAACTATAGCTTCGTATGGGATGGCAATACTGCCGGTGTTTATACCTATAACAAAGACGATGGTGCGGTAAACGGCGTCGGTCGTGGTGACAAGCTGGTTCAATACCGCAATGCCTTCGGTGATCTTAGCTTTACCCTGCAGGCGCAACTCAAAAACAATGCCTTCTACACCTGTGATACCGAAGTCAACCAAGACAGATGTCAAGCCCAGTGGGAAGGCGGGGCTGCAGATGCGCAACAAGTCGAATTCAATCAGACCTATGGTGGTTCTGTGACCTATAAGGCCACTGATATGCTGACGCTGACCGCGGGTGTCAACCGTGGCGAGTTCGATGTTAGCTATGGCACTGGGGCCCAGATCACCGCCGTCGATCTCATCTATGGCGCAGGTGTTACCTGGGGCGGGTTCGATAACGATGGACTCTATTTTTCCGCCAATTTCAACAAGAATGAAAACCACGACACGGATAACATAGGTCGGCTGATCAGGGATGCCTATGGCATAGAGTCTCTGGTTTCCTATAAATTTGAAAATGGTTTCCGCCCATTCGTCGCTTATAACATCCTGGATGCCGGCAAGGATTACGTTATTCAGCCTAACAACACGGACAAGAATGACGTCTTTAAACGTCAATTCCTGGTAGTAGGTCTTCACTATGTTTGGGATCTGAACACCGTCTTATATGTCGAAGCGCGAAGAGATCTGAGTGATTTCACCAGTGCCGATAAAGAACAGGAAGCCAGAATGTCTCTCTCCGAAGATGACGGCATCGCGATAGGGATCCGTTACAGCTTATAAGTGTTTTTTGGCATCCAAAGCACCTTAGTCAGGTGCTTTTTTTTTCTGCTTAATTACTATTCATATGTTGGCAAGTTTGTTAATCCGGCTCTCAAAGGCGGTGTTGCTACTGTGGCCGACTCTGAAGTATTAAACTGCTCAAGCATTTAACTCCGAAGTGCAAGACTCGTCTAACCAGCCTGGAAAAACATTCTCTCGATGACTTGTTTAGTCGGGGTTGCGTTCTGGGAGCATAGTCTTAGTTACCGGTCGTAAGTGCGTTTCCTTCGCAATGCACTGTCGTAGTTGGCGTATGAAAAATGCGGAATACAGTATTCAATGATTGCTGTACAGACCTCAGCGGCTGTCTTAGCGCTGACTTTTCTCATCAGGTAGAACCTGCTCTTTCATTTACCGAGAACCCTACCAATTTCCCCGCCCTTATATGTTCACTAGTATTAACGACAGTGAAACACTTTCAGTTCGGTTGCAAAGCTCCATGACATGGTTACAGGCACAAGCAATGTTTTGACTTTTCTTGGCATGGCAACAGTGGATAGCGATAAGCGAGAAAGGACTGAAATCCGGTAGTTTTGATACTTAGCCAGCTGCTGATGACTCATGGTAATACTTTTTTCCTTTGGTGAGTACGATACGCTACTGTCCGCAGTTGGCTACACAGTGTCATTTAATCATGGAAACTGTACTTGTTACCAGAATGCAAGACCATTTTTCATTTTCTCAGGATCTGAGTTTTGATATAGCGTGGGCTCTTAATCCTTCCTCGAGGTTTCTGTACTCCGGGAGAGTTCTATTCACGCATGAGCTCAATTCCGAGGGAACAATACCAAGCTGGATTTCACTATGTTTTTGCAAGAGTCTAGCCTGCTCATTTGTGGTTAATATTTGTGCACTTGTTGAGCGAATACATACATCAAAACCAACATTTCCCTATCACCTTGTTTTTTAATGATTAATGGTTAAATTTACTCTGTATGGCTAGGCCGTGTTCAATATATTTAACAACATAGGAGCAGTGTATGCGACTGACGCCTAGTTATTTTTACACCAAATGTTGATTAAGTGTTTTAAATGTGATTTTATTGCGCCTGCAAGTGTAATTTGTGTAACCAGAAAGGCCACTTTATTACATCTAACTACTCTGCATTGAATGTAGGGTAGAAAATAAGAAAGACAGTCAATGTCCAGGGAGATAGACAATGTTAAACAATAGTTTTTTAGCTAAATCGGTGCGCTTCGCACTGATTGGCGGTGCGGCAGCTGCGCTGACTGCACCTGCAGCATTCGCTGCCGAAGATGGCGCAAAAGTTGAACGTATCGAAGTTACTGGTTCACGTATCAAACGTGCAGATATGGAAGGCGCAAACCCAGTCCAGCTCATTACTCGCGAAGATCTGGTTGAAGCCGGTATATCTAACATTGGCGATATATTGCAAGAAATTCCTGCTGTAGCTGGTGCTGCTACAAACACTGCAATCAACAACGGTGGTTCAGGTGCAGTTCGTGTCTCTTTACGTGGGCTGGGTAGTAACAGAACTCTGGTTCTGATCAACGGCCGTCGTCTGGTGAACTCAGGTACAGGTGCCGATGCTTCTGCCGATTTGAGTACCATTCCAGTAGCTGTCATCAAACGTGTTGAAGTGCTCAAAGATGGTGCTTCAGCTGTATATGGTTCAGATGCTGTCGCAGGCGTGGTAAACATCATTACGCGCAACGACTTCGAGGGCTTCGAAGCAAACGTTTCTTATGATGGTTCAACAGAAAACTGGGATGGCGAAACCAAAACAGTAGACATGACTATGGGCTTTAACTCTGAAAAGGGTAACGCCGTCATTAGCGCCTACTTCACAGAGCAGACTGAGCAGATGTCTGGCGATAGAAGTTGGTCTGAATTTGAACTGGATCTCGATTCTGAAACGGGTGAATTCAACAAGGGTGGCTCTTCTGCGACACCTTGGGGACGTTATCTCGGTTTCGATGCCGATGTCGACGGATGTTCATCATTTACCCACGGCGCAGCCAATGGCCCAGGCCAGTTTGATCCCACGCAATTTTCTAACCCTACAGGTTATGATTGCTATGCGGGTAAAGATAACTACAACTATGCCCCTGGCAACTATCACCTGACCCCTCAGGAACGTTATGGTTTCTTCGCTGCGGGCGATTATGAAATCGCCGATGGCGTGCGCTTCTTCTCCGAATTGTCATTCAACCGTCGTACCTCCAAGACTAAGTTAGCTCCAATTCCATTGGCGCCTTTGGCCTTCTTCGGTTGGGAAGATGCCACTTATTCGGCTGACAACTACTATAACCAGCAGTTTGGTCCTAAAGATGCCTCAGGCAACAGTGTAGATATCGCCGATTGGCGTCGTCGTATCGTCGAAACCGGTGGCCGTGATTCAACATTTGGTGTCGATACTGTCAGAGGCGTGTTCGGCATCAACGGTGAGTTCGCCGATAGCTGGGGCTATGAAGTCTCCTATGTTTACGGCTCAAATCGTTCGTTCACTAATGCTGCCGGCGGTGTGAACTTCGAAAAAGTTTCTGCAGCTGTTGGTCCATCATTCATGAATGCTGACGGCCAAGTGGTTTGTGGTACCGTCGATGCTCCAATTGCCGATTGCGTATCTTTGAATACTTTTGGTATTCCAGGTACCGATAGCCAAATAAGCCAGGAAATGCTGGATTACATTTCATTCGAGGCGCATGACCTTGGTGAAAATACTCAGTCTGTACTGAGCGCATCTGTATTCGGCGATGTATTTGACTTACCTGCCGGTCCTATCGGTATGGTGTTCGGCGCTGAACATAGAGAAGAATATGGCGCAGATCTCCCTGATGCATTAATCGCCCTGGGCATTACTTCAGGCTCAAGCCGTCAGAGCACAGAGGGCGAATATACAGTCGATGAACTTTATACCGAAATGAACTTCCCTCTGTTGTCTGGCGTCGTTGGTGCGGAAAGTTTGGAAATTGATGGTGCTCTGCGTTATTCAGACTATGATAACTTCGGTGAAACAACCAACTACAAGTTAGGTTTACGCTGGATGCCATTCGATGGCTTGATGGTCAGAAGCACAGTTTCTACTGCGTTCCGTGCCCCTTCTACCAGCGACCTGTTCCTGGGTAATACTGATAACAGCCCAACGGTTAAAGATAAGTGTGCAACCAACCCAACCGCATTCTGTATCGCCGATGGCGTGCCAGCAGCCGGCTTCGAGCCTATTGGTGACCAGTTGTCTTCGACCTTAGGTGGTAACAAAAATCTAACGCCGGAAGAAGCAGATACCTTCACAGTTGGTATTGTGTATAGCCCAGACTTTATCGATGGTCTGTCTATGACTGTCGATTATTGGGATATCCAGTTGGATAATGCAATTACCACCATAGGCGAGCAGCTTATTCTGGATAAATGTGCTACCGAAGGGGTGTTTTGTGATAAAATCACTCGCTACACTTCTGGTGCATTAGCCGGTAACTCGAAAGATATCGATAACCGTAATGTGAACGTAGGTGGTGTTAAGTCTCAAGGTTATGATTTCAATGCGCAATATAGCATGGATACTCAGATAGGTTCCCTGAGCTTTAACTTGGATACAACCTATTACCAGACTTACGATATCACTCAGGCCGATGGTTCTGTTGTTGAGAATGCCGGCTGGTTCCGTCGTAACGGTGGTGACGGTAACTTCCCAGAATGGAAGACAAACTTCTCAGTGCAGTTGACTAACGACGATTGGTCAGCTTCTTGGAAAGTGCGTTATATCGGTGAAGTTCTCGAGCCGTTCGATGCTGATAACAGCGATGAGGATCAATCACCAGATCTCAGCGACTTGAGCGATAACCGTACCATCGATAGTCAGGTTATTCACGATGCGAGATTCACGTATTACTTCAATAACGTGAGTGCGACTCTCGGCGTGAGCAACGTATTCGATGAAGATCCACCATATGCGGACACCGGTTTCAATGATAATACCGATCCTCGTACTTACTCTACTACAGGCAGACACTTGTACGTGGGTGTGGGTGTCAAGTTCTAACGTTGAGTTAACCATTTAGTTTTGGTAACTTAAAGCATGACTCAGTTCTGGGTCATGCTTTTTTAATATTTATACTGTAATAACTTTTTAGAAAATTATACGGAGATAATTTATGCGTAAACTTTTGGTTTTTACTTTTATTGCACTCATAGTTGGTTGCTCGTCAAAGTCTGCTGTCGATACAGCAGCAATGGAAAAAGAGCATGATCTTGTATGTGAGTATGTTGCAAAAACAGGTAGCAATATGAAGAGGCGCACTTGTATGACAAGAGTGTTGGCAGAAGAACTACGCAAGGAGAGTAAGGAAGACTTGCGAGAGGCTTGGCAAAGAGGACAAACACAAACTAGTACCCAATAGAATTCTGAAAGCATTTTTCAGATTTGTATTAGTTGTACTGGCTCAGGCTTGATCTGACAGTGGCCGATTCGGTAGGTGGCTGTCTGATCAAATTCAGTTCATCAGTTTCTCCTGTCAAATACTTATACTATCTAGTGACCTTTCTTCTGGGTTATTAGTACCAGTCATACTGTGAAAAATCCTTCATCATGTCACCCGTTTTGCAAATTCACTGGGTGACAGATAATTCAGTGAGTTATGCGGGCCTATCATAGACTATCGATTGCGGGCGTTGACGCTGTGCTATCAGTTGCTTCAAGAAACGTGATACCTGCTCACCAGAGAGTGACACGTCGGCAAGCTGCCCGATACATTCACGACTGTAGTCATCGACGATATTAAGTACCCGGAAGCGTCTGCCACTTGCCAGTTGATCTGAAACGAAGCCCATCGACCAGCGTTCGTTGATACCATTGGGTAACGATATGGGAATGCGGGGGCGTATCAGCTTCTTACGTTGCTTGGTACGAACCTGGAGGCCCAATTCGGTATACAACCGGTAGGTACGCTTCTTGTTGTCGACCAGGCCTTCCGCCTTGAGCAAACCATGCAGCAGCAAATAACCATAGCGCGGATAGCGCACTGCCAACTCTTTCAAGCGGGATTTCACTGCCTCATCATCCCGAAAAATACCCACATAACGCGTAGCCGTCCTGCTGATGCAAAATAGCAGGTAGGCCCGTCTCTCACTCATGTTGTGTATTGTCTTCGCCAGACTAACCACGGCTTTTTTAGCCGCTGGTGTCACCACTTTTTTGAGACGACATCTTTCAACACGGCATTATCCAACATGGCTTCAGCCAAGAGTTTTTTCAGCTGGCTGTTTTCGCTTTCCAGTTCATTCAGGCGCTTGGCGTCGCTCACCTCCATGCCACCGTATTTGGATTTCCAGCGATAAAAGGTGCCTTGGGCAATGGCGTAACGCCGGCAAATGTCTTCGACCTTGCAACCGGATTCATGCTCCTTGAGGGCACCAATGGTTTGCTCTTCCGTAAAACGTTTCTTCTTCATGGTCAGATCTCCTGGTTACCAGCGTAATTGGAAATGTCAGCAGAATGGATCTGTGGCGCATGGCAGGCGGTATTACGCTAGTATTGTTGTGTAGACAGACGATGGAAAATGAGAACATGCCGTGAGGTGGTTTTTATCATTCGTAATAGGATTGCCTAACCCGATTTTATCGGGATTGGTCGATTAGCAATAGCATTGTTCGAAAATGAGTCGATCGTCTGTTCCCAGTGCTTTTTCCTTCTGGTCCAAGCAGTTTTTGCCCCGCTGAATTGTTGACACAGGTCAACAATTTGTGAAATGATGCCAGCGGGTCTATGCCTGAAAGGGTATAGAAAAGGGAAGGTAAAAACTAACAATCACAAGAGAAAGATGGACTTACTGTACTGGGTTTTCGGGTTAATCTAACCTTGAGGCCTGTTGCTGGTAAGTTAAGCCTTTTTAATTCACTTCAAATTGGTTGGGAACTATGTCCAAGGTAAGCAATAGAACAAAAATCGCTACTGCACTTGTTGGCGCGCTGGCGTTAGCCGGCAGCAACTTAGTGATGGCGGATCCTCTTACCGACGTGCAGAAAGCGGATAGTATGATCCATGCTGATGCTGCAGCGTCGCAGAAGAAAGTCGATAAGTATTTTGACCAAGCACAAGACATGCTCTTCGAGTATGGTTCAGTTGCCGACGAACGCGAGTCGCTGAAATCATACAACGACTATGTCGCTAAGTTGGTTGCAGACCAAGAGTTGTCAATGAAGTCAATTCAAGACGATATCAACGGTGTCGATAAGCTGCGTCAGGGCGTTGTGCCTTTGATGTTCAAGATGGTAGATACGCTTGAACAGTTCGTTAAGCTGGATCTGCCGTTTAACACTCAGGTGCGTACCGAACGTGTCGAGAATTTGAAGAACCTGCTCAATACCGCCGAAGTCACTTTGGCCGAAAAATACCGTCTAATCTTGGATGCTTACAGCATAGAGCGTGAATACGGTAACTTCGTTGCAGTGAACACAGGTAAGCTGAACCTGGATGGTAAAGAAGTGCTGGTTGACTTCTTTAACTTAGGCCGTGTTGCCTTATATGCCCAAAGTCTGGATCAGAAGACTGCCTGGATGTACAGCACAGAAACTAAAGGTTGGGATGAGCTGGACAGTAGCTATCTGCGTGACATCACCAAGGGTATTCGTATAGCCCGTAAACAGGGTGCTCTGGATCTATTCGCGTTACCAATTCCTGCTGCGGAGACTGCACAATAATGAAGAAGTTAATCACTACAGCTGTGTTGGCTGCAAGTTTCTCTTTAACTGCCGGTATGGTAAGTGCGGCCGATGCGCCCAAGTCTATCGACCAATTGCTGCAGCAAGTTAAAGTCGATCGTGCTAACGAGAGCAAGACTAATGCAAAGCGTGAACGCGAATTCCAGAATGAGCGTGGCGATAAGGCAGCTCTGCTGCAAAAAGAAAAGAATGCCCTGGCCGCTGAAAAACAACGCGGTAAAGATCTGAACCAGGCTTTCTTGGATAACGAGCGTAAGATTGCTCAGTTGGAAGAAGATCTGAAAACGGCTCAAGGTGACTTGGGTGAGATGTTTGGTGTGGTTAAAGGTGAAGCAGGTGACTTTGCCGGCAAACTGTACGCTTCGAACATCAGTGCTCAGTACCCTGGCCGTGACAAGTTCATCGCTGATTTGGGTGCACGTAAGCAGTTACCCAAGATTAATGAGCTGGAACGTTTTTGGCAGGAGCAGCTGTTCGAAATGGCTGAATCTGGCAAAGTGGTTAAATTTGAAGGTTCTGTTACCGACATCGATGGCAACGTAGTCAACACTACTATCCACCGCATAGGCACGTTCAACTTGACTGCCGATGGCAAGTACGTTGTTTACAATGCTGATTTAGGCTTAGTACAGCAATTGTCACAACAGCCAGACGGTTATCAGGTTAGTGCGGTTGGCGATTGGGAAGGTATTACTTCGGGGAATGAGAAGTTTTATGTTGACCCTGCCCGTGGTGTGTTGCTGAACATCTTCACCAACAAAGCCAGCTTCGAAGAACGTGTGGAAGCCGGTGGCACTATCGGTTATATCATTATTGCCTTGCTTGCTTTGGGTGCCCTGATTGCCCTTGAGCGTCTGGTGACTCTGACTATCATCGGTGGCAAAGTGAACAGCCAACGTAAGAACGTCAATAACCCAGGTAACAACGCCTTGGGTCGCATTCTGAAAGTCTATCAGGACAACAAAGATGTCGACGTTGAAACCTTAGAGCTGAAGCTTGACGAAGCGATTCTGAAAGAAACGCCAGCGCTGGAATCACGCATCTCTATCATCAAAGTACTGGCTGCCATTGCGCCTATGATGGGTCTGTTGGGTACGGTAACAGGTATGATTGCCACCTTCCAATCGATTCAATTGTTCGGTACTGGCGATCCAAAACTGATGGCCGGTGGTATCTCTATGGCGCTGATCACCACAGTTCAAGGTCTGGTTGCTGCACTGCCATTGATGTTGCTTCATGCAATCGTAGTCGCGCGCAGCAAGTCTATCGTCCAGGTGCTGGAAGAGCAGAGCGCGGGTATCATAGCCGCTCATGCTGAGAAGAGGGCTAACTAATGATGCTATTCCTGATGGATGTTTGGGATTCCGTCAGGGGCTTCATGGCCTCCGGAGGCGATGTCCTCTGGCTTGTCGCGGCAGTGCTGTTTCTTATGTGGGTATTGATGCTTGAGCGCTACTGGTATCTGAATTGGATATCACCAAAGCAACATCAAGCAATTATATCCGAGTGGGAAACCAGAGAGGACACAACCTCTTGGTATGCGCACCGCATCCGTGAAGCTTGGGTATCCCAGGCTAGACAAGATTTGAATGCACGTATGCTGATCATTAAGACCTTAGTGGCAATTTGTCCCATGATAGGTCTGCTGGGTACTGTAACAGGTATGATTTCAGTATTCGATGTGATGGCAGTTCAGGGGACGAGTAATGCTCGTTTGATGGCGGCTGGTATTTCAATGGCAACCATGCCCACTATGGCGGGAATGGTTGCAGCGTTATCCGGAGTATTTTTCAGTACTCGTTTGGATGCGAAAATGAAAATCAGTTTAGAAAAGCTAAAAGACAGCATGCCGCACCACTAGAGAGAGATTGAACATGGCACGTAAAAAGCATTCCAGTGTAGACGAGGAAGCGCAAATTGATATGACTCCGATGCTCGACATCGTGTTTATCATGCTGATCTTCTTCATTGTAACGACATCCTTTGTTAAGCCATCTGGTTTGGACTATAACAAACCTAAGGCCTCACAAGCGACGTCAAAACCATCGGCAAACATCTTTATTGGCGTGAGCAAGACAGGCGTCATCATGATGGAAAACCGTCAGGTTGATATCGAGCGTGTAACAGCAAACGTCGAACGTATGTTGGCTGAAGCACCTGAAGCGGCAGTCTTGATCCAGGCAGACAAAGAGGCTCTCCACGGCTTAGTTGTTAAGGTGTTGGATCAAGTTAAGGCTGCGGGTATCGATAAGATTTCGGTTTCAGCGGGGAACGAGTAATATGCCAAGAGCACTAGTATCTATCATTATTGGTGCTGCTGTGACTTTTGGTCTGTTCTGGTTTATGGCATTTTTGGTTGGAGGTGGCGCACAACGTGGCGACACCTCAACCGAAACGCCAACGATAGAAATAACCATGGACAGACAGGATTCAAAAGCACAGAACAAGCCACGAGTAGTGCCTAAGCCACCACCACCACCGGAGCAACCGCCTAAGCCTGATACGACACCTCCAGATACGTCGTCCAATATCGACACTGGTATGTCGTTTAACATGGGTGGCGTGCAAGCCGGCGGTGTGAGCACAGGCTTTAAGCTGGGTAGCATGATGACGCGCGACGGTGATGCAACGCCTATCGTTCGTATCGAGCCCCAGTATCCAATTGCTGCGGCACGTGACGGTAAAGAAGGCTATGTACAGTTGCGCTTCACCATCAATGAAATGGGTGGGGTCGATGACGTAGAAGTCATTAAAGCCGAACCTAAGCGGTTATTCGATAGGGAAGCCATTCGAGCCCTCAAGAAGTGGAAGTACAAGCCAAAGATCGTTGATGGCAAGCCACTGAAGCAACCTGGTATGACAGTTCAATTGGACTTCACCTTAGACAAAGGAGGCAGATAAAGATGCGTAAAGTTAATCATATCGCAACGGCATTATTGCTCTCTGTCTGTGGTGGCGCATTGGTAGCGGTTTCCGCTGCCAATGCGGCAGAAAAATGTCCGATCGATCAGCGCCAATCCAAGGCTGTGGGTGAGAGTGCGGCTAAGAAGGTGCAGAAGGCTTTCGCAGCCTACACAGAAGGACAGCTGGACGAGGCGATAGCCATTTTGCTCGAGGCCAATGCCAGAAATGACTTCGACAAGGCGTATATTGCCCGTATGTTGGGTAATTTCTATGCCGAAAAAGGTCAGATGGGTACGGCGGTTAAGTATCTCAAGCAAGCCGTCGATGCCGATATTTTAGGCGGTACGGATCATGGTGCGACACTTCGTTTGTACGCAGATTTATTGCTGCAAGAAAAGAAGTTTAAGGAAGCTATTCCTTATTATTACAAGTGGATGGAATTCACTTGTAAGTCGGATGCACAGATCTTTCGCCGCATAGGCATTGCTTATACAGAGCTGAAACAGTGGGATAAAGTCCTGGAAGTAGCCAATAAAGGTATTTCTTTGGCCGAGTCTCCTGATAAGGGCCTGTACCAGATGAAGCTGACTGCTTACTTCAATCAGAAGAAGTATAAAGATGCAGTTAAAGTGCTCGAAGTCATGGTGCCGTTATTCCAGGATGATAAGCGTCTCTGGGTACAGCTGGCTCAGTTCTATCTGATGACAGAAGACTATGACAAGTCACTGGCGACCTATGACTTGGCTTATAAGAATGGTTTCTTGGAAACTGGAGCAAACATCACACGTTTATCTCAGTTGCTGGCCCAGAAAGGCTCGCCTTACAAAGCCGCCAAGATCTATGAAAAGCATCTGCAGTCTGGCTTGATCAAAGAAGATGCCAAAAGTTTCGAAATACTCGCTGGTTTTTACCATAATGCCAAAGAGTTGAAAGAAGCTGCCGAGTATTACGGTAAGGCTGCCGCGATTAATAACGACGGCAAGCTGTACCTGAAGCAAGGGCGTTTGTTGGCTCTGGATCAAAAATATTCTGCTGCCATTCCAGTATTGGAAAAGGCGCTCGACGCAGGATTGGAACATCCAGGTGAAGCGCATTTCGAACTGGCATTGGCTCATCTGAGTCTGAAACAGTATAAGTCTGCTTATCATAGGGCCCAAAAAGCGGCCGATGATAGCAAGACTGCACGTAGTGCCAAGAGCTATATCTCTTATATTAAAGAGAAAGCTCGGATTCACAATGTGACCCTTTGAGTCATGCTCTTCGATGAAAAGCCCCGTAAGGGGCTTTTTTTTACTTAAATTTTTCTGCTTTGTATCCAATTTGTACTCGACTGGCTTGTCGCACTGTTTGCACTTGGTCAAAAAATGCAACCGCATGTGTTTTGCTGTTTCCTGAATAGGGGCTGGCGGATACAATACCGCTCAGCATCGGTTATTGGGTATCTTGGCAGCTCAGAGGTTTGTTCTTAATCTCGAGTGTGCTGCAAATGCTTGAGGAAGGTGGCTTGCAAACATTGAGATCTGAACTCAAACAGACTAACGAGATAGCATAGTGACGAGAGCACGCACTGTCAGCATCAGAACGGAGAATTAAAATAATGAAGATAGGCTTATTGGCTGGAACCTTGACCTTGATATTAGGGCTGCAGGGCTGCTCTAAAACCGACACCAATACACAGGTTCGCCATGAGGATGCAGCTTCAGCTTCAGCTGAGAGTTCAGTGGCTCAGCAGCCGTCGGCCGAGCAAGCTTATCTGACGCTGGTCGATGACTATTTCAAGGATTATTTGAAGCTGGAGCCCCTGTATGCCACCTTCGTCGGGGTGAATGATTATAACGATCAATTCGGCGGTGATTTAACCGAGGCCTATCTCAAGGCTCGCCACGAGCTGAATCAGCACTATTTCGATCAAGTGAGAAAGATAGATTACCGGCAGCTGCCTGAAGCCTTGCAGTTAAGCTACGATATGTTCAGCTATGACAGGGACATGGCGCTAATCGATGAGACCTATCCTGCGCGCTTCATGCCCATGAACCAGTTCTACAGCACAGTGATCACCATGATACAACTGGGCAGTGGCGAAAGTGCCCAGCCGTTCAAGACTGTGACGGATTATGATAACTGGGAATCACGGGTCGACGGCTTTATCGGATGGATTGCCTTATCTCAACAACGGATGAATGAAGGCATTGCCAGTAAAGTGGTGTTGCCTCGGGTATTGGTCGAACGTATCATCCCTCAGTTGGAGGCCCAGTTGGTGGCAACACCGACCGAAAGCATTTTTTATTCTCCCATCAAGGCCTTCCCAGAGGACTTTTCCGAGCAAGATAAGCAAACGCTAACCAGTCAGTATCAAAAGATGATCGGCGAGCGTCTCCTTCCCGCGTTGGCGCAGTTGAGGGATTACTTCAAGAATACCTACTTAGCCGAAGCGCGTGCCACAGATGGCTGGTCCGGTTTGCCCAATGGCAAGGCTTGGTATCAGCAGCTGGCCAACTCCCATACCACCACGAAGATGCCGGTCGATGAAATACATCAGATCGGCCTGGGTGAAGTGTCCCGAATTCGGAGTGAAATGGATAAGGTCCGTCAGCAGGTCGGGTTTCAAGGGGATTTGAAGGCGTTTTTCGCTTCATTGTCATCCGAACCACAATATTTCTTCGCTGACCGTCAAGGCTTGATCGACGGCTACATGCAGCTTAAAGACAAGATTAATCGTGTTCTGCCCAAGTATTTCAACGCGATGCCGAAAGCCGATTATGTGGTTAAACCGGTCGAGAGTTTCCGCGAGCAGTCTGCCGCTGGGGCATCATACGAATCACCGGCGGTGGACGGTTCACGTCCGGGTGTCTTCTATATCAATACTTTCAACTTGAAGGCACAGCCTAAGTGGGGCATGACCACCCTGTCATTGCACGAAGCGGCGCCTGGACATCACTTCCAGATAGCCATCAAGCAAGAGCTCACCGGGGTGCCTGAGTTCCAGCGTTTCAGTGGTTATACCGCGTTTGAGGAAGGCTGGGCCCTATATTCAGAGTATCTGGGCATCGAAATGGGATTGTTCAGCGATCCATACCAGTATTTTGGTAAGTTATCCGATGAGATGCTGCGGGCGATGCGTCTGGTAGTGGACACAGGTTTGCATGCCAAGGGCTGGAGTCGTGAGCAGGCGATCCAGTACATGAAAGATAACTCCCCCATGGCCGAGAGCGACATCATAGCCGAGGTTGAGCGCTACATGGCGATACCCGGGCAGGCGCTCTCATACAAGGTGGGGCAGTTGAAGATATTGGCGTTGCGTGCCAGAGCCGAAGCGGCGCTGGGGGACAAGTTCGATATTAAGGCATTCCACGACGAGATCTTAACCTCTGGCTCTCTGCCTTTGGCCGTGATGGAGAAGAAGATCGACCGTTGGATTGCCAAGACCCAAGCCTAATCGTTATTTAACCGCCTGCATTGGCGGTTTTTGGGCTTTGTTATTTAATGAATTTTTTTTATACTCGTAACTCGTTAATCCAAGAGTCTCTGGCTGTGGATTAATACTTAAGGAAACGAGTCCGGGTTAATACAGGAGTAATACCATGGTTCAGGCAACCGCAAGACATTTGTTAGTGAGCACTCAGGAACAATGTGAAGAGTTAAAGTTGCAGATAGCCGATGGCGCCGATTTTGCGCAACTTGCCAAGGCACACTCATCGTGTCCATCCGGTGCCCAAGGCGGCGAATTAGGCTCTTTCGGCCCAGGGATGATGGTGAAGGAATTTGACGAGGTGGTGTTCAGTGCACCTCTGAATCAGGTTCAGGGACCGGTGAAGACCCAGTTTGGTTATCACTTGCTGGAAGTGACCAGCCGGGACTGAGTTGACTCAGTATGATGACACGGCAGCCGAGGCTGCCGTTTTTCATTGCAGGAGGAGTGCAGGAGGCGTCATGATTGAACTCTACAGTGACAGATTAAGACTCAGATGTTTGCGGGATGAGGATTGGCCGGCGTTTCTCTATGTCCACCAAGATCCGGACATCAATCGTTATGTGCGCCAACCGGAAACCGACGCCAACATCAGGAGCAAGTTCGAGCAGCGCAGTCAACCCTGGGTTTATGGGGCCGGTGAATGGTTAACCCTGGTGATTGAAGAGATAAATTCGCAGCAAATAATAGGTTTCACAGGACTATACTGCCAGGACTTCGCCCTGGCTCATGCCGAAGTAGGCTACCTGTTACTGCCACAGGCCTATGGCAAGGGCTATGCGACCGAGAGTCTCAGGGCCGTGATAGATTGGGCTTGTCTGTCGTTCGATGTGCATAAGTTTATCGGTCATTGTGCCCAAGACAATAAGGCGTCGGCGCGGGTGCTGGAGAAATGCGGTTTTCAACTGGAAGGTATTCTGAGGCATAACTTCAAGATAGGCGATGTCTGGATAGACGATTGCGCCTACGGTCTGTTGGCCGAGGAAAGGTTGCTCTGAAGCTATTTATCTTCCTCATGCAGCCAAACTTACTGGTATAATGACCGGAGTTTTCTTTAACAGGCGTTAAACCAGTGACCACTCAAGTGACAAAGCAAGTCCCGTTATTTCCCCTGCATGCCGGGGACGAATATGTAGAGTTATACAAAGTATTGAAAGTGCAGGGCATGAGTAACGGCGGCGGTGAGGCTAAACATGTGATTGCCGAAGGTTTGGTCACAGTCAATGGCGAAGTCGAAACCCGTAAGCGCAAGAAACTTATCCCAGGTGATCTGGTTGCCTTCAATGGCGAGTCAGTGCAAATAGTAGCGGCTGAATAAGCCAGAGTATATGGAGCAAACAATGCAATTCCCAGATGATGATAACGGTCAAATGCTGGCGGCCATGGCCGATGCGGGTATCGATCTCAGCCAGGCACTGGATGTCGATTTCTTTTTGGTGTTCGATGATCAGCGTGATGCCGAATCCGCCCTCGAAGCCCTGTCAGGCTCTGAGCCTGAGGGTGAGCTGGAAATCAACTTCAGTGAGGAACTCGGCAAGTGGGAACTGATCGTCAGCCTGAACATGGTGCCCGAGTATGCTGCCATTGTGGCCGAGGAGACCCGCCTGAATGATTTCGCCGCCGAGTTTGATGGCATGACAGATGGCTGGGGCGTGATGCAACATCAAGAAGGTGATGACGAGTTCGCCGACCATGAACATGGCGAAGATTGCGACGACAGCTGTCAGCACTGATAGCCATTCGCTGAAAACCACCCCAGGGTGGTTTTTTTATGTTGGCGCCAAGCGTGTACCCCTCAGCCCAGGCCGCTCCTTGCCGATAGCCGGCAGATGGGTTGCATCAGCCGGCTTAAGTCATATTTAATAAACACTTGTAGGCTTCAGGTCTTTGCAATTGAGTGGCAAAGAGCGTTTAATGCCGTTACTCGTTACCCTTGAAAATAATCCTATGCTATTTGAACTCACACTACAGCTTGCGCTGATCCTCTTCGCTGTCGCCCTGGTGGCGGGGTTTATCGATGCCATCGCCGGCGGCGGAGGTCTCTTGACCATACCCGCCCTCATGTGGGCGGGGCTGACCCCCACGGCGGCACTTGGGACCAATAAGTTACAGGCCTGTGGTGGCAGCTTCTTCGCCAGCCTCTATTTTGTCCGCAAGGGATTGGTGGATCTCAAGCAGATCAAACTGGCCTTGAGCTGTGCTTTCCTCGGAGCGGCCCTCGGCACTGTGCTGGTACAGCGGATAGATGTGAAGGTGCTGGAATTCCTGCTGCCCTTTCTCATATTGGCCATAGGCTGCTATTTCCTGTTCTCGAAGAAAATCAGTGAGGAAGACCGTCACAGGGTGCTCACGCCCGGGGTATTTGCCTTCACCGCCGCCTTGGGTGTCGGTTTCTACGATGGCTTCTTCGGTCCAGGCACCGGCAGTTTCTTCGCCCTGGCCTTCGTCTCGCTGGCAGGATTTGGTTTGGCCAAGGCCACTGCGCATGCCAAGTTACTGAATTTTTCGACCAATGTTGCCTCGCTGGTCTTCTTCGCCCTCGGCGGCAAAGTGGTATGGTTGCTGGGATTATTGATGCTGGCCGGTCAGGCGATAGGAGCCACCTTAGGCTCCAGGTTAGTGATCACCAAGGGGACTAAGATCATCAAGCCCCTGGTGGTTATCATGTCGCTGTCCATGAGTGTCAAGTTGCTCTCGAGTCAGTACGATCTCTGGTTTTGGTTGCCCTAGTGGCAGTCGCATTCTCTCTAACTAAGATGAGTCACGATGAAATTTATCCACACCTCGGATTGGCACATAGGTCGCCAGCTGCATAACCAGAGTCTGCTCGATGATCAGGCCCATGTCCTGGGGCAGCTGGTCGATTTGGCCGCCGAACATGAGGTCGATGCGGTGATCATCGCCGGTGATATCTACGATCGCTCCATTCCGCCAGCCAGTGCCGTCGCCTTGCTCGATGAGGTGATTCATCGTCTGGTGCATGACTTGAAGGTGACGGTGATCATGATTGCCGGCAACCATGACGGCCATGAAAGACTGGCGTTCGCTGCGCGGCAGATGGCGGATAGCGGGCTGCACATCATAGGGCCACTGGCTAGGGATATAACCCCGATACGACTCGATGGCAAGCGAGGCGGCGCCGTTTTCTATGGGTTGCCCTATGCAGATCCTGCGACCGTGAGGCAGGTATTCCAAGCCGATGTCGGCAGCCATGAAGAGGCGATGGGCGTGTTGCTGGCGGCTGTGACTGCCCATGACAGCCAAGGCCTGCCCAAGGTGGTCATCAGTCATTGTTTCCTCGATGGCGGCAGTGAGTCTGAGTCTGAGCGGCCGTTGAGCATAGGCGGAGCAGACAGGATTTCACCTCAGCTATTTGCCGGCTTCGACTATGTGGCCCTGGGGCATTTACATGGCCCCCAGTACAAGGGGGCGGAGCATATCAGGTACTCAGGCTCCATTCTCAAATACTCTTTCAGCGAACAGCTGCAGAAGAAATCCGTCACCCTTGTCGAGTTTGATGACCAGAACCGGCCTCAAATCAGCTTGTTGCCGCTGTCGTCGCTGCATGATGTACGCATCCTCGAGGGCGAGCTCGAGTCCTTGCTGGCCGCGGGGAAAAGCGACCCTCATCATGAGGATTATCTCATGGTGAGATTGCTGGATCGGCATGCCATCCTCGATGCCATGGGTAAGCTGCGCGCCGTCTATCCTAACGTGCTGCATCTGGAGCGCACCGGCCTGATGGCAGACAAGCCCAACCTGGAGTTGAGCCGCGAGCATATCAAGAAGGGGGAGCTGGACATGTTCAGCGACTTTTTCTCCCAGGTATCCGGCGAGCCCATGAGTCAGGCGCAGCGTGAGTCAATGGTGGGTTTCATCGATGAATTGCATAAGGGAGAGCAAGTATGAGACCGCTATCTCTGTCCATGTCGGCCTTCGGCCCCTTCGCCGGCACCCAGGTTACCGACTTCTCGGCGCTGGGAAGCAACCCGCTATTTTTGATCAATGGTCCCACGGGAGCCGGCAAGACGAGCCTGCTCGATGCCATTTGTTTTGCCCTGTATGGCAAAACCACGGGAGATGAAAGGGAAGGCAGCCAGATGCGCTGCGATCTTGCCGATGATGCCTTGCTGACGGAGGTCAGCTTCAGCTTCGCATTGGGCACCAGCAGCTATAGGATCCGCCGGGTGCCAGAGCAAGCGAGGCTGAAGAAGAGCGGCGACGGCTACACTGTGCACAAGCCCGAGGCCCAGCTGTATAAGATCGACAGCGAGGGTACTGAGACACTGTTAGTCGCCAGCAAGGTCTCAGAAGCCACGGCCGAAATCGAGCAACTCACAGGGCTGGATGCAGATCAATTCAGGCAGGTCATGGTCTTGCCCCAGGGAAAATTCCGTGAACTCTTGATGGCTGACTCTAAAGACAGAGAAAAAATATTCAGCCAGTTATTCCAAACCCAGATCTACCGCAGGATAGAAGACAAGCTCAAGTTTCAGGCCGCGGAGATCCGCACTCAGGTCAGGGAGCAGCGCAGCCGCCGCGATGGTATCTTGCAGAGTGCTGAGTTAACGTCCGCCGAAGAGCTGCTCATTCAGCTCGCCACTGTCGAATCCGAACTCCTGTCGGCCCAGGGTGCCAAGGAACAGGCGACCGAGGCGCAGCAAGCTGTCGCTAAGGCAGTTGATGCCGCGCAGCACCTGCTGCTGGAATTCGAGCAGCTGGCCAAGCTGGAGCAAGAGGCCCAGAGTTTGGCGGCGCAGCAGACGCACATCACAGCCAAGTCACAGCAACTCGCATTGGCCACACAGGCGCAGCGTCTCAAGCCGCTGTGGGAGCTATTCCTCACTCGGGAAACTGAATTCAGGGCCGCCGCAGACAAGCTGCTCCAATGCCGGGATTCACTGGCAAAGGCTCGGGTGCAGAAGCAGGAAGCCGATACCCGGGCCCAACATTTGCCGGCACTAGAGCAAGAGTTGTTACAGCATGAGCAGCAAAAACAGTCCTTGAATGCCTTGGTGTCAGAGCTCGCCGAGTTCACCAAGCTCAAGCAAGGGCTGGTTTCGGCGCAAGGCGAGTTGGATCAGGCCAAGGCGCAGGGGATGGCGGGTAAAGCCGAACTGGAAAAACTTCAGCTGCAGCGCGGTGAGCATGAAACCTTACTGCCTCAACTGCAGCAACAAAGCGACACCCGGCTGCATTTGCAGCAAGCCCTGAGTCAGCAGCAACAGCTGCTCGCGCGTTATCAGCAATGGCAGCAAGTCTCGGCGAAAGTGGAGCAAACCCAGGCGCAGCTAACCCAGGCGGGGGCAGAGGGCCAAACCCTCGCCGCCCAGCATCGGCAAGCACAGACAGGCTATAAAGCGCTGCAGCTGGCTTGGCACCAAGGCCAGGCGGCAATTTTGGCGCGTGAATTGCGCGCCGCAGAGCCATGTCCTGTCTGTGGCAGTGAGCTGCATCCGCATCCGGCCACATGGCATGAGGCCTTGCCGACCGAGGAAGCATTGCAGGCGGCCGAGCAGGCCCAAAGCCATGCCCAAGAAGCCCTGGCTAAAGCCAGAGCCGATTACAAGGGCTTGCAGAAACAGCTGGAGACCTTGCAACAACAGGCCGATGAGTTGGCCCAGTCATTGGGTGAGGTGCAGCATCTTGGACTGGCCGAACTCAGCCATGAGGCCGAGCGGCTGCAGCAAGCGGTGCATGCGGCCGAGCAGGCGAGTCGCAGCTTGCAACAGTTGCAAAATCAAATCAAAGTCTTGCAGCAGCAAGAGACGGGGCTGAGTGAAAGCCTGGAGCGCGATCGCGATCGATATCAACAGTTACATTCCCGGGTAGACACGTTGCTGGGCCAGTTGGCGCAGAAGGAAAAAACCGTACCGCTCGAGTTTCGTACCCGCGAAGCCCTGGAAGTGGCGATAGCCGAAAACCGGCAAGGGCTCGAGGCCCTGAAACAGCAAATAGCACAGACCAGAGCCGGGCAGCAGCAGGCGAGTCAGCACTTTGTCGCCACCGAGGCGGCGACGGGCGCGGCGGAGCAAGCGCGTGATGCGGCCGATGAACAGCAAACCCAAGCGCAACAAACCCTGGTCGCCCGACTGACTGAGGCGGGGTTCACTGACCAACAGGCCTTGCACTCTGCCATGCTGGATGACGCCGGGATGCAGGCACTGGCGGGCGAGATTGACGCTTACCAGCAGCAGAGTGCACTCAATGGGGCACAGATGGCCCAGTTAACGGCCAGACTCGATGAGCGAGTGATGCCGGACGTGGCGCAATTGGAACTCAGACTCGAGCAGAGCCGGCAGCACTTGGCGCAGATGGAGCAGGCCTGGCAAGCACTGCATACCCGCAGCAGCTTACTCAAGCAAACCCAGACTCAATTGCATATCGCCGATGGCAAGGTCAAAATCCTGGAAGATCAATATGGCGTCATAGGCACGCTGGCGGATGTCGCCAATGGCAACACGGGCAATAAGATCAGTTTGCAGCGTTTCGTGCTCAGCGTCCTGCTCGACGATGTCTTGCTCGAAGCCAGCCATAGATTGCAGCTGATGAGCAAGGGCCGCTATCGTTTATTGCGCAAGGAGGACAGGGCCAAGGGGAATAAGGCTTCCGGGTTGGAGTTGGAGGTCGAGGATGCCTACACCTCCAAGGTGCGGCCGGTGGCGACCCTGAGCGGTGGCGAAAGCTTCATGGCGGCCCTGTCGATGGCATTGGGCTTATCCGAGGTGGTGCAGGCCTATGCCGGCGGCATCAAACTCGATACCCTGTTCATCGATGAAGGCTTCGGCAGTCTGGATCAGGACTCCCTGGACTTGGCCATTCGCACCCTGATGGATCTGCAGTCGTCCGGACGTATGATTGGGGTCATTTCCCATGTTTCTGAGATGAAGGAACAGATAGCGACTCGGATTGACATACATAAGACCTCCCTGGGCAGTGAGATAAGCCTGGTGTTGCCTTGAGCCGAATCTGAATAAAATTAAGCTATTACAGCCGAATATGCTGGAGATTGACCGTGAGTGGCGGATATCGGCGGCTGGGTGCATTAATGTTAACTTCCTTAAAGAAGATTAATCTTGTTTGTGATTGGAAATTTATTTGTTATAACTTGGCGCTGGCCCCGGTTTGAGAGGGCTGTCGGGACAGCGTTGGCTTGGCGCCGGGCGGATAGGGTTATTTCTTGAGATAAGGGTGCAAGGTTTGCAAACGAGTAAAATTTCACGCTTCGACATGTCGCAGAGAATGTCGCTATCCGCTCTACAGAACTTGCCCCTGCTCCATAGAAAACTCCTGCTGATGACTGTTTTTTTGGTCGCTGCCGCACTCTTATGGCCATCCCCCAGGGAAATGAAACCGCAACGCATTCCTGTCCCCCTGGATATTGAAAGCCTGTTACCTCAGTCGTCGGCACAAGCCGAACCCATTAGCGCGGAAACGAGACCGCATCTGGAGCATCTGATAGTCGGCGGTGATACCCTGAGCGGGCTCTTTGAGAAGGCCGGGGTCGATCAGCAGACCATGTACCGGGTGCTCGAGGCGGATCTGAATGTGCTGGCATTGGATACCCTGCAACCCGGCAACCGCATCACCTTCTGGCTGGACCCTCAGGGGCAGCTGCAGCAGCTGGAACTGTATTTCAATGCCGCCAGACAAGTGGTTTTCAGTCGCTTCGACGATGGCAGCTTCAACGTCGAGGAGCTCAATGTCGATGGCGTATGGCAGAGCCGGATCGTCAGCGGCGAGATCCAAGGATCATTTTACCTCTCGGCGCAGAAGATGGGCCTGAATGCCGCCGAGATCCAACGTATCGAAGGCCTGCTCAAGGAGAAGCTGAATTTTTCCCGGGATCTGCGCGCCGGTGACAGGTTTTCCGTGTTGGTGAACGATCAGTATGTTGAGGGCGAATCGACAGGCAACAGCCAAATCTTGGGCATAGAAATTCATAATGGCCGTCGCGACATCACGGCATTCCAATACACGGACGGTAACTTCTACGACGAGCTGGGCCAGAGCCTGGCCAGGGCATTCCAACGCACGCCGTTGGCGAAGCAATATCGTCTGAGCTCGCGTTATAACCCCTATCGTAAACACCCGGTCACGGGGCGAACCTCACCCCATAACGGCACAGATTTCGCTACTCCCATAGGCACCAAGGTGGTCGCGCCGGGCGATGGCGTGGTGGTACTGGTCACAGATCATCCCTATGCGGGTAAGTATATCGTCATAGAGCATGGCAATAAGTACCGTACCCGTTATCTGCATTTGTCCAAGAGCCTGGTGCGCAAGGGCCAGAGGGTGGCTCGGGGCCAAGTTATCGCCCTGAGCGGCAACACGGGGCGCACGACCGGACCCCATCTGCATTATGAATTCCATATCAACGGCAGACCTGTAGATCCAATGAAGGCCAATATCCCCATGGCGAGCCAGTTATCCAGGCAGGAACTGGCTGAGTTTACATCTCAGATCCGCAGTCGCCGCATGATGATGGATCTTGGCTGAGTTGGGTGCCCGGGACAGACTAAAAAGGCCTTTAAGCTAAGCTTAAAGGCCTTTTTAGTCTCGATTGCGCATGGATCAGCTCGCCCTGGAGCCGGCCGCAGCCTTGAGGGCACACTTGCATAAGCCGCCACTGAGCGCCGGACAAGCACCACAGGGGGAGGCCTTCAACGGCAGCAGGGCAAAACTGCGGCCATTATGCCTGGGCTTCAGGGTGGCGACCCGGGCCTCCAATCTCGGGGCCGACTGGCGCTTCAGCAGCGCTTTGGCCAAGGCTTTCAGTCTCTGCTTGAGTCGCTTTTTCTTGCCAAGCTCATGCCGGGTAAGGCCAATGGCGTCGTTGGCCAGAGCCGTCAGCATAGCCGCCGAAAGCCCCTTGATCCCCTGCTTGGTGTCTTGCTTGATGGCTTGTTTATGTTTCGATTTGATGCCATCTTGCATCTGAGAGTGGTGTTTTTTCCACTGACGAACCCATGCCTTCCTGGCGTGTTTACGGCATAGCTGCTGCAGACGTTTCTCGGGCTTGGCCATAGCCGCCTTCTCGTGCTGTGATGGGAATGGTCGATATTCTAAATGAAAACCATTATCAGTCAAGCGTCTTACCGGCTTGAGGATAAGGGATGGAAGTAGAGGGAAGGGGATGTTGGTTCAGGCCTGTCTGCGCGGCATAGGCGCGGGACTCAGGCCATGGCTTGATAGGGACACTGAGCCGCGTTGACACAGGTGAGATAGAGACGCAAGTCAAACTCGAGTTGGTGATAGTCCGGCAGCATATGAGTGCAAAGCTGGTAGAACGCCTTATTATGTTCCTTCTCTCTGAGGTGCGCCAATTCATGCACTACCACCATCTTCAGCAGCGGTTCAGGCACACGTTTCAACTTGGATGAGATGCGGATTTCATTCTTGGCCTTGAGCTTGCGCCCCTGAATTCTGGCGACATAGGAGTGCAACCCCAATGCCTGGTGACTCAGGCTGATCTTGTCATCGAAAATCACCTTGGATACAGGTTGTGATTGGCGCAGGTAACTCTGTTTGAGCGCCTGGCTGTAGTCATAGAGCGCCTTGTCCGAGCGAATGTCGTGCAGGCTGGGATAGCGCCGCAGCAGCACTTGCCCCAGGGTGCCGGCATCGACCAGGCTCTGGACTTGTTGCACTATATCGCTACTGTAGCATGCCAAATATTTGAGTGGTTGCATTGGGTCCGGACGTGAGTTGGGGGCTTGAGTTGTATGTTGAGTCGCTGTCTTCGACCCGGCGCCTTGGCTTGTGAGGCATTTTGGCTCGAGAGAGTGCTTTGGCTTGTGGGGCATTAGCCATTAACCGGGAAGCCAAGCACCCGAGGCGAACCTCGGGTGCCACCGGCTCATGCTTTGCCGAAAATACGGCGATTATGATGGGCGTAGGCGGCGTCGAAGGCGGCTTGCTGGACCTTCTTCAAGTCCAGGCTGTCGAAATCGACCTGAGGCGGATTACGCTTCAGCTGCTCTTTAATCACCACGGGTGAGAGCAATGCCACCGGCAGCTCGGTGAGTTGAATGGCGGCTTCGAGCTTGAAGCTGGTGGCGCTGCCGGCGAGCTTACCTTTTTGCTCACGCTCTATGATGACGATTTCATCGACCTTGTAGTCTTGCATCAGCTTATGAAAGGCGAAATGAAATTCACGCATCGCTTCCGTCGTGGCAGACTGGGAAACGCTGAAGGAGACCTTACGGCACTCGGGCACGTTGAAGGTCTCACCTTCGTAGCTCAACAAGCTGATGATGGCTTCGCCACCTTTCAATTCAACACCACAGACTCTCATGTTACACCTTAAAAATATCGATAATGGCGCTATTGTAGCGGGAAAAACATCGAGGAACAGTGTTTCCCTGCTTAGCGGTTAAATTAATTTCATCTCGGCCCCAGGCTGCAGCAGCCACAGGAGGCGCCGCTACTCGGCGTCGTTTTCCTGCCCTTCTTCGGCTTGAAAAGCCTGTTGGGCCTTGGCCTTTCTGCGCATTGGGGCATCACCCACGTCGACCCCGGTGATGAAGCGTCTGTCCCGTGAGGGGGCGGCCTTATTGGCTTGGGTCGCGGCCTTGGGCTGCTTGAGCGGCTTATGGATTTTAGCCGTGTTTTTCGCGCTGGCGGATTTTTTCTCTTTCAAACCGCTGAACTTGGCTTTCAATCCTTCCAAGACACTGAACTCGAAGGTCTTGCGCAAGAAGACTTGTACCTTCTTGAAGTTGTCCCAATCTTTAGGGCCGACCAGTGAGATGGCATCGCCCTTGGCGCCGGCGCGACCTGTGCGGCCAATTCTGTGGACATATTCTTCGGCAAACTTGGGCATGTCGAAGTTGACGACCAGAGACACATTGAGCAGGTCCAGTCCCCTGGATGCCACGTCCGTGGTGACCAGGATCTGTTGTTGGCCCCGGCTGAACTGATCCATGATCTGGTTGCGGGCCGTCTGTTTCAAATCGCCGCTCAATGCGGCGGTCACAAAGCCCTGACTCGACAGTTTAGTCGCCAGCCGCTCGGTATCGGCGCGGGTCGCGGTGAAGATGATCACCTGCTTCTGCTGTTCATCGCTCAGTATCTTGCTGAGGACGGCTTCCTTATGATCCAAGTGATCGCAGAGGAAGATCCGTTGATGAATATCCAGATGTTCTGCGTGGGAGGCGCCAATGGCAACATGAACCGGATTTTTCAGCAGGGTGGCGGCGATATCGTTGATTTCTTCATGATCCAAGGTGGCAGAGAACATCAGGGTCTGGCGGCGTTTATGATCTGCTGCTTCACTTATGGCCTTCAACTGCGGCGCGAAGCCCAGATCCAGCATACGGTCCGCTTCATCCAGGACTAACAGTTCCAAACCATTGAGGAACAAGTGTTTCTGCTGTAAATGATCTGCGATGCGTCCGGGCGTAGCGACGATGAAGTGCGGTTCCCTGGCCAGGGCCTTGGCCTGGTCGTTGAAGTTCTCACCGCCCAATACACTGATGGCCTTGTATTGGGTGTTGGCGACCAAGAGGCGTAATTGGCTGTAGACTTGATGGGCGAGTTCCCGGGTAGGCAGCAAGATCAATACCCTGGGATCTCTCTTGCTCAAGGCGCGGGTCGAAATCACTCTTTGCATTGCCGGCAACAAAAACGCCAGGGTCTTACCCGAGCCCGTCTTGGACGAGGCCATCAAGTCTTTACCTGCCAATGCGACGGGCAGCGCCTGTTGCTGGATCTCTGTCGGGGCAGTGATCCCCATGTGCTTAAGGCTCTGTAACAGACGAGTGTCCAGCGAAAATTCGGTAAATTGCAAAGAGAGTGCTCCTGGATAAAATGGACGGCCATTATAGCGTGCTTTTGGCCGGCGGCCATGCATTGGGTGACTGAGAGGGCAACTTTTGCTGCAGAATGGACTTAAGCTGGCCAATAAGCCGTCTGTTGCGGCCATATTTTGCGTGACGGCCTCGGGGAAGATGCCATGAGGCGTTAAGCCATGCCGGGCACCAGGGGGAGCTTTTATAGTATATTAACTGAACCTGCGCTTTGGATGTTATTAAGGTATTGATTACTACCGGGTGCGGCGGCGAGCCATGGGGCAATGACCAGGGCGTATTGATACCTGGGACGAGCAAGAACCTCAGATTGCAGCCAAGACGAGTATCGTTTGAAAGGGGATAAAGAAAATGAAGAAGAAGGCTTCCCCGAGTGTCGGGATCGCGCTGGGCAGTGGTGCCGCCAAAGGCTGGGCGCATATTGGGGTGTTAAATGGCTTGGCAGAGCTGGGCATCAAGCCGGATAAGGTGGCGGGTTGCAGCATAGGCGCCTTAGTGGGCGCCGCCTATGCCAACGACCAGCTGGCGGATTTGGAGCAATGGGTGCGCGGCTTTTCCAGTTGGGACGTGCTGGGGATGATGGATCTCAGTTGGCGCAAGGGGGGGCTTATTGGCGGTGACAAAGTCTTCGATATGCTGCAGGAGCGCATGGGGGAAATGTCCATCGAACAGATGAAGAAGCCATTCATCGCGGTGGCGACAGATCTGTATTCGGGTCAGGAGATTTGGTTCCAGCGTGGCGATCTGCGCCAGGCCGTCAGGGCCTCCTGTTCCATGCCGGGCATCTTGTCACCTGTTGCACTGGGCGGGCGTTGGTTGGTCGATGGTGCGGTCGTCAATCCTATTCCTGTTTCCGTCTGCCGGGCGATGGAGGTCGATATCGTCATAGCCGTGGATCTCAACGGCCAGCGCCGTGGTCGCCTGCAGGTGTTGCCGGTAGACATGACCAGCAGCAAGCCTTCGGAGGAGGAAGAAGTGCTGGCCAAGGTGCAGCAGGATTTGGGCTTCATGGATCTGCTGGCCCGCGGGCGGGACTATCTATCCAATCTGAGCTACAAGTTTTCATTGGGCACCAAGTCGAACCCCGGCATGCTGGCCGTGATGTCGCAATCCATGGAGATTTTAGAGCAACGCCATAAACGTGCGCGTCTGATGGGCGATCCGCCGGACATCTTCATATTGCCGGACCTGGGCGACATAGGCACCATGGAGTTCCACCGTGCCGGTGAGGCGATTGACGCGGGGGAGAAGGCGGTCAAGGAAGTGGCTCATCTATTGGCTGCGGCCTTGGAATGATCACCTGGCGACTTGCCGCTCGATTCAAGTCGGGCCCCGCAGTTGGGTAGAGGGCGCAGGCTGCAGCCTGGGGCACTTGTCATCCAGGTCAGGGTTCTTGCGACAGATCATTCATTATCTTGAGGAAAAGCGGTAACGAGGATCGCACACTTGCTGCTATAATCTCTGACCTTGACACAGAGTTTCAGGCCAAGTGCCGAACTATGACTGTGGCTGACATAGGTAATTTAAGGTAACAGCATGAATTTAAAGCAGGAGCTGCAACAGCTCAACGACAAATTAGATAAGTTTCGTCGCAAATTGGCTGCGGCAGAGCTGCGGGGCGATGCGGCCATCATAGCGCAGTTTAAGCGGGAAATTGCCGCCGTCACTAAGCAGATTGCCAGCGTGAAAGGCCAGCATACCCGGGTACTGAGCAAGCAGGGCACAGAAGTGAAGGCCTTGGCTTTCCACCGGGCCCTGACCAAAGCCGAGCAGGCCGACATGGGCAAGTTGAAAAAGTCGGTCAAAGGTCTGATAGTGGTCCATCCCATGACGGCGTTGGGACGTGAAATGGGTGTGACTGTGGTGACTGGCTACGCCCCGAGCGCCTTCTGATATTTGTTATACGAGTTTGATATGAGTCCGGAGCCAACCCTGTGGGGTAAAATACCGGCATCATAGCGGCCGACCAGGGCAACAGCTGCCTCGGCCAAGCTTGAAACGAGAGCGAGTAACCTATCGAGTCCGGGTCATGGCGCGCATCCTAGCTCAAGCCGATGTTCCAGGTATCGATGGCTTTGGCGTCCGCAGAGATTGGGAACGTATGCTGTACTCGCTTGCTGTATACGTGAATTTCATTCGCCTCAGGAATATGGGGCACGTTGTTAAGGTTGATTCATGTCGATTAACTATATAGCTTCTTCGAAACTTCCTACGCCCTGGGGCGTGTTCAGCATGCATGGTTTTGAAGATGTTCAGACGGGCAAAGAACATGTGGCATTAACCTTCGGCACCCTGATTGCCGATAGTCCCATGCTTGGCCGTATTCATTCCGAATGTTTAACGGGTGATGCCCTGTTCAGTCTGCGTTGTGACTGTGGTTTCCAGCTGCAGACGGCGATGCAGCATATTGCCGAGCACGGCCAGGGCTTCATCTTGTATTTGCGTCAGGAAGGACGCGGCATAGGCTTGCTCAACAAGATCCGCGCCTATGAGTTGCAGGACAGGGGCGCCAACACGGTCGAAGCCAACGAACAGCTGGGTTTCGCCGCCGACATGCGAAAATACGACATGATAGCCCCCATGTTGGAGAAAATTGGTGTCACCCAAGTCAGGCTGATGACCAACAATCCGCGTAAAGTGAAGGCCATGCAAGAGTTTGGCATCGAAGTTGTCGAGCGGGTACCGCTGCAGGTAGGCAAGAATCGTTATAACGAGGCCTATTTGAAGACCAAATCGACCGAGTTGGGACACATGATGTCTGAGCATCATTTCTCCGATGACGACCAATAGAAAGTATAGAAAGTATAGAAAGTAACAGGGCCCGGCATATGCCGGGCCCTTGTCGTATCTGTGTTGTATCTATGCTGTATCCAGGTTCGCGCTGTTGCTGCCATTCCCCAGTCAGGGCCACTCCCGCCAAGCTTGATTATTCTTTCGCGCCCCAGACATGGGCGTTGACTTCGGTGCCGACTGCCTGGCTCGGGCCGGCCGTTTTGGCCGCAACTTTTTCATTGGCATGGCCAGCCGGTTTGGGCAACGGCAGCTTATTGGCCTTCAAGTACAGGTATTCGACCTTATCCCTCGCCCAGGGCGTCTTGCGCAAAAATTTCAGACTGGATTTGACGCTGGGATCATGGGTGAAGCAGCGAATATTGATGCGCACGCCCAGCTCTTCCCAGCCATAGCGTTCGACCAAGTCGTTGATGATGGCTTCGAGCTTGATGCCGTGCAGGGGATTGTTTGCTTGAGTCATAACTCTGGATAGAAAATAAGATTTGTGGCAAGTATAACAGCTGCGGCCTGGGTGATAACAGCAGTGATGGCAGAGAGGATGGCAGGAGTGACGTGCCCTGGTGTCCGCGTCCTGGCATTTGGAATAAAAAAACGCCGCCGGGTCATTGACCCGACGGCGTTTTTAGTCGTGTTCTGAGCTTGATGACCTATCCTAGACCTGTTCGTTCACCCCGATATCGTCTTCACCCTTGCCGCTACTCTTGATGATCACCAAGGCAGTGATGAAGCCGGTCGAGATCACGCCTGCCAGGGTCGAGATGGTCATGGGCAAGCCGGCACCCAGGGTCGCCGAGTTCAGCAGGAAGCTGATGACGACCGCCGTCATGAACATGGCCGGCAGGGTACAAATCCAGTGCAGCTTATTATGGCGCAGCAGGTAGGCCGAGGCGGTCCAGAGCATCAATACCGCAGTGGTCTGGTTGGCGACGCCGAAGTAGCGCCAGATCACCCCGAAATCGACCTGAGTCAGAATAGCCCCCAAGATAAACAAGGGGATGGCCAACAGCAGACGTTTCGGCAAGGAGATCTGTGGCATGTCGAAGAATTCTGCCAAGATCAGCCGCGCCGATCTGAAGGCGGTATCCCCCGAGGTGATGGGCAGGATGATCACCCCGAGAATGGCCATGAAGCCGCCCACTGCCCCCAAGAGGCCGGTCGATGCTTGATACACGACATTGGCCGGGTTGCCTGCCATGCCCTGGTTCAACCCCTCAACGCCCCCGAAGAAAGACAGGGCGATGGCACACCAGATGAGGGCTATGATGCCTTCACCTATCATGGCACCGAAAAACACGAACCGGCCATTGCTCTCGTTCTCGACACAGCGCGCCATCAGCGGCGACTGAGTCGCATGGAAACCCGATACCGCGCCGCAGGCTATGGTGATGAACAGCGCCGGCCACAGCGGCATGTCGTTCGGATTCAGGTTATGGAAGAAGTCGCCGACTTCGACGCCGGGCAACAGGCTGTACTCGCTGGAAACCGCCAGCGCCAGGGTCAGACCGACAGACATGAACAGCAACAAGGCACCGAAGAAAGGGTACAGGCGACCTATGACCTTGTCGACAGGCACGACAGTGGCTATCAGGTAATAGACGAAGATGATGCCGACGAAGATGCTGACATCCCAGCCCGTGAGTTTACCCAGCAAACCTGCCGGGGCCGAGATGAAGACCACTCCGACCAAGAGCAACAGGACTATGGCAAACAGATTCATGAAATGCTTGGCACTCTTGCCCAGGTATTTACCCGCCAAGTTGGGGACCGACTGGCCCCTGTTGCGAATGGACAGCATGCCGGAAAAATAGTCATGCACGGCGCCGGCGAAGATACAGCCGATGACAATCCACAACATGGCCGCCGGGCCATAGAGCGCCCCGAGTATGGGACCGAAGATGGGCCCGACCCCTGCTATGTTTAGCAGTTGGATCAGGTAGACCTTGCCCTTGGACATGGGCACGAAATCGACCCCGTCGGTCTGGGCGAATGCTGGTGTTTGTCTTTGTTTGTTGATGCCGAAAATCTTCTCGACGAAGGCACCATAGATTAGGTATCCGCCGATTAACAGGCCGACACAGAGCAGGAACCAGATCATTATTATTATCTCCCCAGTTTGAGTGTGCGCCAGTGTAGGCCGAAAAATGTCGACGGATCCTGCGCATTTATCTCAGAGGTAGATATCGAATGTTAAGCGGTTGTATGGCGGCATGAGCGGTCAGGCATAGCTGCCTAATGCCCGACTGCAATGCTCGGCGGGGCGCGGGCGAGGCTATTGAAACCCCAGCAGTGTCTTGAGGCTCTTGAGGTAGCGTCTGGATACCGGCACTCTATCGCCGGAATGCATGGTGGCTTCGGCGCCTGTGTCCAGTATTTCAATCTCGGCTATGGCGCCGGGCGACAGCAGATATTGCCTGTGGCAGCGCACCAGCGGGGTCTTCTCCTCCAACAGCTTGAGGGTTAACTGGGTGTGGGCCTTGCCCTTGCAGCTTGCCACATGTATGCCGCTGAGATCGCTGAACACATATTCGACCTCCTTGGTGGCAATCACCTTGAGTTTGCTGCCGGAATAACAGGGCAGGTGTTCCAGCTGGCTCGGGGTAATGGCCGCCAGCGCCTGAGGCCGCAGATCCTTACGTACCTTGTTCAAGGTTTGCGCCAGGCGCAGCTCGTCTATGGGTTTGAGCAAATAATCGAAGGCATTATGCTCGAAGGCCTTGAGCGCAAATTCATCGAAGGCGGTAACGAAGACGATGCGCGGCATCTGCTCGGGATCCAGCATGGCGATGAGTTCCATTCCCGAGATCTTCGGCATCTGAATGTCGAGAAACACCAGCTGAGGTTTCTCCCTATTGATGCATTGCATGGCCTCTATGGCATTGCCTGCCTGGGCGATAACCTCAACGTCGGCGAGCGGCTTGAGCAAATCTGCCAGTTGCTCGCGGGCAAACGGCTCGTCATCGACGATGAGACAGGTGATCATCTTAGCTTTCCTTCATGTTTGCCGTTGCCGGCAGACGAATGCTGACAAGGGTGAATTCATCGGCCCGGCAGTCGACGCTCAGGCCATAGGGATTGCCGAACAGATTCTGGATACGCTTATGCACCAGGTTCATGCCAAGGCCCTCGGAGCCGGCGAGTGGCGGGCGATAGAGACCGGCATTGTCTTGCACCTGCAACAACAATTCTTCCCCCTGCAACTCGCCCGTCACCCGGATCCGACCCGCCTCCAGCAGGTGGGAGGTGCCGTGTTTCACCGCATTTTCAATTATGGGTTGCAGGGTAAAGGCCGGCACCCTGAGCCCATGCAGTGCGCTGGGAATGAGGATCTCCACCTCGAGCCTGTCGATGAATCTGGCCTTCTCTATGGCCAGATAGGCTGCTATATGCTCCAGCTCCTCGCCGAGGCTGATGAGGCCTGTGGTGCGCTTGAGGTTGATGCGCAAAAATTGCGCCAATTGCTGCAGCAGGCGCCTGGACATCTGAGGATCACGCTTGATGATGGCCCCTATGGTATTGAGGGCATTGAACAGGAAGTGTGGGTTGACCTGGGCCTGCAACAACTTGAGTTCGGCCTGGGTCAAGAGGTTCTGCTGTTGCTCGAATCTGCCGTGGAGGATCTGGTTGGACAGCAATCTGGCGATGCCTTCACCCAGGGTGCGATTGATATTGAGGAATAACTTATTCTTCGGCTCATAGAGCTTGATGGTGCCTATGACTTCGTTGTCACTGCGCAGCGGGATCACCAGGCTGGAGCCCAAGCGGCATTGACTGGCGATGGAGCAGGCGTAGGGCGTCTCTACGCCGTCGGCGAACATCACCCGATTCTGGGCTATGGCCTCCAGGGTAATGCGTGAAGAGATTTGGGTGCCGGGAATGTGATGATCGTCTCCTATGCCGATGAAAGCCAACAGCTTGTCCCTGTCGGTGATCGCCACGGCGCCCACCTTGGTCTCTTCTATGATGATCCTGGCGACCTCACTGCTGCTCTGCTGATTGAAGCCAGTGGATAAGAGGCCGACGCTGCGCTCGGCTATCTTGAGCGCCTTGGTCGAAAAACTGGAAGATAACTTGTCGAACATGGTCTTCTGATCGCGGATCATGCTCATGAACAGTGCGGCCCCTATGGAGTTGACCAGCAGCATGGGCGGTGCAATCTGCCGTACCAGGGACCAGGCATCGTCCAAGGGGCGTGCCACCAGGAGTATGATGCTCATCTGCATCATTTCGGCGCAGAAGGTGATCAGGCAGACCAGCAGCGGGTTGAAAATCAGCTCGCTCTTGCCGACCCTGCGCAGCAGATAGCTTATGATCCCCGCCAACAAGCCTTCGAGTGTGGTCGATATGGCGCAGGCAAGATCGGTAAAGCCCCCCATGCTGTACCTATGCAACCCGCCGGTCAGGCCGACGAAGAAACCTGTGACCGGGCCGCCGAGCAAACCGCCCAGCACGGCGCCCATGGCCCGGGTGTTGGCGATCGCGTCGTTGGTGTGCTCACCGAAGTAGGTGGCCATGATGCAGAAGCCGGAAAAAACCAGGTAGATGAAAATCTTATGGGGCAGGCGGGCCGACGCCTCGGCAAAGATCTTGAACAGCGCCGTCTTGCTCAGGAGATAGACTATCACCAGGTAGAGGGACATCTGTTGTGTTAAGAGCAAGATCAAGGACATAAGGGCAAGCAGCTGGCTAAGAGAGAGTGACTCCCATTCTGCCAGAGCCTGGGATGAATATCTGCCCCGCAGCGGGATAATTTACCCAGCCCCTGTGCCAGGCCGGCTAACGCTCCAGGGCTTTGAAATCAGGATTTTGAATCAGGACTTGGAGGCCAAGGCTTTCGGCCTGCGCTCAGCTGTCAGCGTTCTGTGGTTTTCTCGCCGTCAAATCCAAGAGTTCATGGGTGATGGCGCGGATCTCGGCGGCCGCCTTGCTCCTGGGTGCCGTCTCGACAACGGCAGCGCCTCGTCCCTCGCTGGCATCATAAATACGGCGGCTGAAGCTGACACTGTCGAGCACTGGGAGCCCGCAGGCCCGCACCCGCGCCTTGGCGGACACTATGTGTTTGTACTGGGTCGCTGCCGTAGGACACTGAGCCAAGATGACGGCAGACACCATGCGGGGATTGACCATGCTGCAGATGCCGAGCATGTCTCCCAGTCGATGCAGGCTGTCGAGATCCCCAGGCTTGGGGCGCAGGGGAATCGCGACCAGGCTGGCCACCGACATGGCGGCCTGCAGAGCCAGCTTGTCGTGGCCGCCACCGTCGACAATCACATACGCGAACCTGTCTTCGAGGCCGAGTAAGTCATGGCGTATCTTGCCTGCGAGTTGGATGCAATGCATGGCGCTCAGTTGCGGTGCGGTATTGCGGAGCTGGGCCCAGTCCGAGGTGCTGCCTTGGGGATCACAATCGACCATGAGCACGTCGCCGTTGAGACTCTGGCGGATCTGTACCGCGAGATTCTGGGCGAGACAGCTCTTGCCGCTGCCGTCTCTCTCGCCGCCAACGAGCAGTATCATATCTGGTCCCCGCATAGCCCACACCCCTGAGATTAAGTGTAGGACAGGCGGTTCGAGCCCGCAGCCCATCCGGGCTTCGAACTTAAAAGAGTTGCAGCGCTATCCGGAAGTGACAGCTACCTTCGGCGCTGCAGCGACCGACCTGCCCCCTGAGGTTATTCTCTCTTTCAGTATGTGGCGACAGGGTGATGTACACTAGCTGCCCCAGGGAGAGGGGGTGTTGCATACAGAGGAGCATGCCCCGACGGCCGATATTCAGACATAGCCCCTCACTGGCATGGGCTTGCTCGTTCGCATCCAACCAGTTGAGCCGTACCGGTTCGGCTTCCATGTCGAGCCGCAAGGAACGGCGCTGCTCGTCAAAGCTGGCTGAGTCGTCATCCGTCATTCACTCTTCCCCAACTGAATAGCCTGATAACATTACTATAGTAGAGCGGGTTTGCTCCTGTGAAGCGAAGAACTTGATGCCGGGGATAGGCGCATTGGGGCAAAGAGGAGAAGTCTGGGAGGGCAAGAGAGGCATAAAAAAACCGCCCTCTGTAGTCAGAGGGCGGTTTTCAGTCGGGTCTGCGGCGAATTAACGCTTCAGGCCTTCGTTCAGCAGTGGACGCATGATCTTGACGATTTCAGAGGTGACCTTAGGGGCACCGGCCACTATGTTGCCCGATGCCAGGTAGTTATGATTACCCGTGAAGTCGGTCACAGTGCCACCGGCTTCGCGGCAGATGAGGTCACCTGCGGCTATGTCCCATGGCTTGAGGCCGATTTCGAAGAAGCCGTCCAAGCGACCGGCGGCGACATAGGCCAGATCCAGGGCGGCAGAGCCGGCGCGGCGCAGATCGGCACACTGATTGAAGACTTCACCGAAAATTTTCAGATAAGATTCTGTGTGCTGACGGGCCTTGAACGGGAAGCCTGTGCCTATCACGCAAGGGCTCAAGTCGTTGACATTGCGGACACGGACGCGGAAATCATTGAGTTTGGCACCTTTACCACGTACAGCAGTAAACAGCTCTTCACGGACAGGATCATAGACGACGGCGACTTCTGTCTTGCCTTTGTATTGCATGGCAATAGAAACGGCGAAATGTGGGATGCCCCGAACGAAGTTGTTGGTGCCATCCAGAGGATCTACTATCCAGAGATAATCTTTATTATCGCCGCGGTTTTCGCCTTTCTCTTCCCCAACTATGGTGTGGTCAGGGTAAGACTTACGGATCTGGTATGTGATAGCTGCTTCCGCTTCCTTGTCTACACTGGTAACAAAGTCATTGATCCCCTTGGCACTCACCTCAATACGGTCGAGTTCAGTATAGGCACGCATAATAGTTTGGCCTGCGGCGCGGGCGGCGCGCACGGCAATAGTCAGCATCGGATGCATTGCAATCCCCTGGATGTTAAAGAACGGATAAAATAGCGAGCCGCATTATACCGGTTTTGCCGGTTATATCAAATGCGGATTTTCATATAAGCATTCCCACTCGGCTGTGATAATATCTTTGCCATGTTTTTTGAATTAAATTAAGTGGTTTCATGCTCAGTAATATTCGTGTCGTGTTAGTCGGTACATCCCATCCAGGTAATATAGGTTCTACCGCCAGGGCCATGAAAACCATGGGGTTATCAAACCTGTATCTGGCTGAGCCCAGAGTTGAACCCGACGGCCATTCGATTGCACTCGCCGCCGGCGCATCGGATATTCTCAAGGATCTGGTGCGGGTCGACTCCCTGGCCGAGGCCATCGAAGATTGTAGCCTGGTGATCGCCACCAGTGCCCGCAGTCGCACCCTGGACTGGCCCATGCTGGAGCCGAGAGAGGCGGGGCAGAAGCTGGCAACCGAGAGCCTCAATGGGCCCGTGGCTATCGTCTTCGGTCGCGAGAACCATGGCCTGAGCAACGAAGAGCTGCAGCAATGTACCTATCATGTGGCTATCCCTGCCAACCCCGAGTACAGTTCACTCAATTTGGCACAAGCTGTGCAGATCATCTGCTATGAAACCCGGGTCGCCCATCTGGCATTGGTCGCCGAGCCCCAGCCGCTTGAGAGCGAGTATCCCCTGGCGGCGGATCAGGAAAGGTTCTTCGACCATCTGGAGAAGACCCTGCTGAGCACAGGTTTCATCATCAAAAACCATCCGGGACAGGTGATGACCAAGCTGCGCCGTTTGTTCAGTCGTGCCAGAATTGAAGCACAGGAGATGAATATCCTGCGCGGCATCTTGACCTCTATAGACAAACAGGTTGAACCTAAACAGAAGTAAGGTGGAATAAGACATGGCTGTGATAGCTAGGCTAAAAGAAGACATTGAATCTATTTATCACCGAGACCCTGCGGCGCGCAGTGCGATTGAAATACTGCTTACCTACCCGGGAATGCATGCCATCTGGCTGCATAGGATCAGTCATAAATTCTGGAAGCGAAATTGTCGCCTGACGGCCCGTTGTCTGTCGACTTTCTCCCGCTGGCTGACGGGGATCGAAATTCACCCAGGTGCCACCATAGGACGACGTTTCTTCATCGACCATGGCATGGGGGTAGTGATAGGGGAAACCGCCGAAATAGGTGACGATTGCACCCTCTATCATGGGGTCACCCTGGGTGGTACTACCTGGCAGGCGGGCAAGCGTCATCCCACCCTGGAGAACAATGTGGTGGTGGGCGCCGGGGCCAAGATCCTAGGCCCCATCACAATGCATGAAGGGGCGCGGGTGGGATCTAACTCTGTGGTGGTCAAAGATATAGAGAAGGACACCACGGTAGTAGGTATTCCCGGGCGTGTGGTGGCCAAGCCCACCATGCACTCGAAAGAGAAAACCGAGCGCCGCAGTGCCATGGCCAAGAAATACGGTTTCGACGCCTATGCGGTGTCACCGGACAATCCGGATCCCGTCGCCAATGCCATAGGCCAGATGTTGGATCATATGCACTTGATGGACTCCAAGGTGCAGGAGCTATGCCAGGCGATTCAATCCATGGGCGGCAGTGTCTGCACCGAGAAATTGCCCGAGTTGGATGTGGGTGAGTTTATCGAGGCCGAGCATGCGGCGGCAGAGAAGCGCCAGAGTACCCTGGATGAATTCGATCCCATCATATAAATCGCCACTTATTTACCGAAACGCCGATTAATTGCCCTCGTGGCATTGAATCCTGAGCCGGAAAAAGGTTAAATACCCCCGCCAGATTGGTGGGAGTATTCAGGCGGCTTTCGCCGCTAATACTTGAGTGTTTTACTTGGTTTTATACTTGACTAAATTACTCGGGTATGGTGAAATTCCCCCATACCTGTTTGGGAGCAGTGGTCGATATGAAACTTACATCTAAAGGTCGTTATGCGGTAACAGCAATGCTGGATGTTGCTATTCATTCTGCATCCGGACCTGTTCCCTTAGCGGATATCTCTGAAAGACAAGGGATTTCGCTTTCCTATCTAGAACAACTCTTCGCAAAATTAAGAAAGCACGGCCTGGTTGCCAGCGTGCGCGGTCCTGGTGGTGGATATCGCTTGGGACTGGAGGCCAATGAAATCTCCGTGGGAATGGTGGTGCACGCGGTCGATGAGTCCGTGGAAGCGACCCGTTGTCACGGACAGGCAAATTGCCAGAATGGCACTCGTTGTTTAACTCACTCTTTGTGGGGCGATCTGAGTAAGCAGATTTCAGATTTTTTAAATAGTATCAGTCTTGCCGGTTTAATGCAGAAACGAGACGTGCAGTTTATCTCGCTCAAGCAAGACAAAATACAGAAGGAACAAAGGATTAGCGCCTAGCTATTGAGCTGTAATTCTTTGTTAAAATTATAAAATTATTTATGTACCTTGTATGTAGCCTCGGTAGAGACTGCTCAGTACGGAGTGTGTTATGAAGCTTCCTATCTATTTAGATTATGCCGCAACTACGCCAGTCGACCCCAGGGTCGCTGAGAAGATGTTCCAATGTATGACAATGGACGGCATTTTTGGCAATCCGGCATCCCGTTCACACAGGTACGGCTGGCAGGCTGAAGAAGCTGTCGATATCGCCCGTAACCAGGTGGCCGAGTTGATCAACGCCGACCCCAGGGAAATTGTCTTTACCTCGGGTGCAACCGAGTCGGATAACCTGGCGATCAAGGGTGTTGCGCATTTCTACAATAAGAAAGGCAAGCACATCATCACCAGCAAGACGGAACATAAGGCGGTGTTGGATACCTGCCGTCAACTGGAGCGTGAAGGCTTCGAAGTGACTTATCTCGAGCCTGCGGCCAACGGCATCATTCCTCTGGATAAGCTGGAAGCGGCGATGCGTCCCGACACCATATTGCTCAGCCTGATGCACGTTAACAACGAAATCGGTGTCATCCATGATATCGATGCCATAGGTGAGTTGTGCCGCGCCAAGGGGGTCATATTCCATGTGGATGCGGCTCAGAGCGCCGGTAAGTTGCCGATCGATGTGCAGGCGACCAAGGTGGATCTTATGTCCATTTCCGGTCATAAGATGTATGGCCCCAAGGGCATAGGTGCCCTGTATGTGCGTCGCAAGCCGCGTATTCGCCTCGAGGCGCAGATGCATGGCGGTGGTCATGAGCGCGGTATGCGCAGCGGCACCCTGGCGACCCATCAGATAGTCGGTCTGGGCGAAGCGGCGGCGATTGCCAAGGCAGACATGCAAATCGACAACGAACGCATCCGTCGCCTATGCGACAAACTGTGGAATGGCATCAAGAACATAGAAGAAACCTACATCAATGGGGATGCCGAGCAACGCTATTGCGGCAACCTCAACGTCAGCTTCAACTTTGTCGAAGGTGAGTCGCTGATGATGGCACTCAAAGACCTGGCGGTTTCTTCGGGATCTGCCTGTACCTCGGCCAGTCTCGAACCCAGCTATGTGCTGCGGGCGCTGGGCTTGAACGACGAGATGGCTCACAGCTCTATCCGCTTCTCCATCGGCCGTTTCACTACCGATGAAGAGATAGATCACGCGATTGAAACTATTAATCAATCTATTGGTAAATTGAGAGAAATGTCTCCTCTGTGGGAAATGTTTAAAGATGGGGTCGACCTTAATCAGGTGCAATGGGCTCATCACTAATACCTAACTCAAGACCGATAGCGCATTTTGGAGCAGTATCATGGCTTACAGTGAAAAAGTAATAGACCACTATGAAAACCCGCGTAATGTTGGGTCTTTCGACAAAAACGATCCTTCAGTAGTGACCGGCATGGTGGGTGCGCCCGCCTGTGGTGACGTGATGAAGTTGCAGCTGAAGATAGGTGCCGACGGTATCATAGAAGACGCCAAGTTCAAGACCTATGGTTGCGGCAGCGCCATCGCCTCCAGCTCACTGGTAACAGAATGGGTGAAGGGCAAGACGGTAGAACAAGCGGCCTCGATTAAAAATACCGACATAGCCGAAGAGTTAGCCTTGCCGCCGGTAAAGATTCACTGCTCTATTCTGGCCGAAGACGCCATTAAAGCGGCATTGGACGAGTACAAATCCAAGCAAGCTCAGTAATCCCTGGAGTTAAGATGGCAATCACAATGACCCCAGCCGCCGTTGACAGAGTCAAATCTTTCATGGCGAACCGTGGTAAGGGACTCGGCCTGCGTTTGGGACTGAGAACCTCTGGCTGCTCGGGTATGGCCTATGTGCTTGAATTCGTTGACACCCTCAACGACGACGATGAAGTTTATGAAGTCGAAGGGGTGAATATCATCATAGATGCCAAGAGCTTCATCTATCTGCAGGGCATAGAACTGGATTTCGTCAAGGAAGGTCTCAACGAAGGCTTCCAGTTCAACAACCCCAATGCCAAGGGTGAATGCGGTTGTGGTGAGAGTTTCACCGTCTAATGGCCTGAGTAACCCATGAATTATTTCGAGCTGTTCAGGTTCACGCCTGCCTTCACCATCGACACCGCCCTGCTTGCCGAGCGTTACCGTGAGCTGCAAAGGGCGGTGCACCCAGATAAGTTTGCCAACGACACGGAGCAGCAAAAGCTGCTGTCTGTGCAACGCACCGCCCAAATCAACGATGGTTTTCAAACCCTCAAAGATCCTATCCGTCGCGCCGAACACATGTTGGCGCTCAGGGGGATAGACTTGAGCCATGAGACCACCACGGTCAAAGATACGCAGTTTCTGATGCAGCAGATGGAATGGCGGGAAGCCCTGGAAGACATAAGTCACAGCCAGGTGCCCGAGCCAATGATCGACGGGTTGTACCAGTCTTTCGCCGCCTATCAGGCCGAACTGACCCAACTGCTGGCCGCTTTGCTCGACAGCGAACTGCAGGCTGACTGGTTGCTGGCGGCGGATCAGGTGCGCAAACTTAAATTTATGGCAAAATTGCATAACGAGCTGACCCGGGCCGAAGATGCCCTGTTCGACTGAGGCGATTTTGTCCGGTAATTCGCCGGCTTGAGTAGTAAGCCGGCTCTTGATCAAGTTGGAACCCTATGGCCCTTTTGCAGATAGCCGAGCCCGGTCAAAGCGCCGCGCCACATCAACACAGACTCGCGGTGGGAATAGATCTCGGCACCACAAATTCCCTGGTGGCCACCGTTCGCAGTGGTGAGACTGCGACCCTGGCCGATGAGCAGGGCAGGCATTCACTGCCTTCCATAGTGCGCTATACCCAGGATGCGATCGAAGTGGGTTATCAGGCCGCCTTGAGTTCGGCCCAAGACCCCCATAACACCATAGTCTCGGTGAAGCGTTTCATGGGTCGTAGCCTGGAGGATATTCAGTCTGGTCCCCAGAGCTTCGCTTATGAGTTTGCTGCCAGCGATAACGGTTTACCCCTGTTTGTCACGGCCCAGGGCACAGTGAATCCTGTGCAGGTCTCGGCCGAAATCCTGCGACCCTTGGTTCAGCGCGCCGAGCAAACCCTGGGCGGCGAACTCCAGGGGGTGGTGATTACCGTGCCTGCCTATTTCGATGACGCCCAGCGTCAAGGCACCAAGGACGCGGCGGCGCTGCTCGGGGTGAAGGTATTGCGCCTGCTCAACGAGCCCACGGCGGCGGCCATCGCCTACGGCCTGGATTCCAAGCAGGAAGGGGTTATCGCCATCTATGATCTGGGCGGCGGCACCTTCGACATCTCGATACTGCGCCTCAATCGCGGCGTGTTCGAAGTGTTGGCGACCGGGGGGGATTCGGCCCTGGGAGGCGATGATTTCGATCATCTGCTGCAGAACCATCTGCAGCAAGCCTGGCAATTGCCCGGCCTGAGTCCACAGCTGGGGCGTCAGTTACTGATAGAGGCGCGCCGGGTGAAAGAGGCGCTGACGCAAGAGACGAGTGTGCTCGCCAGCCTGACCCTGACCGATGGCAGCCTGTTGCAACACACAGTGACCAAGACGGATTTCGAAACCCTGATCGCCTCCCTGGTGAAGAAGACCATAGGCAGTTGTCGGCGCGCGCTGCGCGATGCCGGCGTCACGGCCGATGAAGTGCTGGAGACAGTGCTGGTGGGCGGCTCGACCCGGGTGCCCTTGGTACGCGAGCAAGTCGAGCACTTCTTCGGCAAGCCGCCTCTGACCTCGATCGATCCCGACAAGGTTGTCGCCATAGGCGCCGCCATTCAGGCCGACATTCTGGTGGGCAACAAGCCCGAATCCGATCTGTTGCTGCTGGACGTGATCCCCTTATCCCTCGGCATAGAGACCATGGGTGGCCTGGTGGAAAAGGTAGTGTCGCGCAACACCACCATTCCGGTCGCCAGGGCCCAGGAGTTTACCACCTTCAAGGATGGGCAAACGGCCATGGCCTTCCATGTGGTGCAGGGCGAGCGTGAGCTGGTAGCAGATTGCCGCTCCCTGGCGCGTTTTACCCTCAAGGGCATACCGCCGCTGGCGGCCGGGGCGGCGCATATCCGAGTGACCTTCCAGGTGGATGCCGACGGCTTGCTGAGCGTCACCGCCATGGAGAAATCCACCGGGGTGCAGGCCAGCATTCAGGTCAAGCCTTCGTTCGGTTTATCCGACACGGAAATTGCCCTCATGCTGAAAGATTCGATGCAACATGCCAAGGACGACATCGCCAGGCGCATGCTGGCCGAGCAACAAGTCGAGGCCGCCAGGGTGCTGGAGTCGCTCAATGCGGCGCTGCATAAAGACGGTGACTTGCTCGATGCCGCCGAACGTGAGGCGATCGATGCGGCCATGACCCAATTGGTGGTGGTCGCAGGGCAGGACGATACGGATGCTATCACCAAGGCCATAGAGGCCTTGGATGCACAGACCCAGGAGTTTGCCTCCAAACGTATGGACAATTCTATTCGAGCCGCGCTAAAAGGGCAGTCGGTCGACAATATATAGGTGAATCAAGTATGCCACAATTAGTCTTTCTTCCCCATGCAGAGCTATGTCCGGATGGCGCCGTCATCGAAGCCAAGGTCGGGGAGACCATACTGGATGTCGCCCTGCGCAGCGGTATCAACATAGAACATGCCTGTGAGAAGTCCTGCGCCTGCACTACCTGCCATGTGATAGTGCGCGAGGGTTTCGATGAACTGGAGCCCAGCGAAGAGCTCGAAGACGACATGCTGGACAAGGCCTGGGGCCTGGAACCTGAGAGTCGCCTGTCTTGCCAGGCCAAGGTGGTCGACAGCGACATGGTGATCGACATTCCCAAGTACACCATCAACATGGTCTCTGAAAACAACTAGTCGGCTTGGCTGCAACCAAGTAAAAAAGGGTAATAACAAATTGATGTTATTGCCCTTTTTTATGGTCAACATGTCTGAAAGCCTATTAGGGGTTAGCTTTGGCCAGGCTGACGTTGGCACTGCCAGCAATATCGTTATTTCGGTCAGCGACGGCAAGCTCGGCACCAGCCTGGCGGCCTTCGATATCACAGTGGCCAACGTCAACGACGCGCCCACAGGTAATGTCAGCATTGCTGCCGCCAGCTCCAAGGGCCAGACGCGCCCTGGGCGTGCGTTAGGGCGCCGGGCCTGGCGTCGAGAAGCGGGTGTGTGGGAGGGGAAGGAGCCCCTCGCCGCTAGCCAGTATCTTAGCTCAGAGAAAGCCAGTCACAGAGACGGGCTTTTTTTTTGCCTTGTCGCCAGCTATCTGCGCCGGGATGGATTGATTTCTGTTGCCGCAGGCGTATTATGCGCTCAATTTTAATGGGTGCCGGAGACCTGAATGAGAATCGCGATCCTATCGCAAGGGCCTGAGCTGTATTCGACGAAACGTTTGGTGGAAGCGGCCGAATTGCGCGGTCATCAAGTGCAGGTGATCAACCCGCTCGAATGTTACATGAATATCAACATGCGCCAATCCAGCATCCACAGTGGCGGTGTCGAGTTGCCGCAGTTCGATGCGGTGATCCCGCGCATCGGCGCGTCCATTACCTTCTATGGTTCGGCCGTGCTGCGGCAGTTCGAGATGATGGGCGTCTATGCCCTCAACGACTCTGTGGGGATCTCCCGTTCACGGGATAAGCTGCGCTCCATGCAGCTGATGTCGCGCCGTGGCATAGGCCTGCCCATCACAGGTTTTGCCAACAAGCCCAGCGATATTCCGGATCTGATCGAGATGGTCGGCGGCGCCCCCCTGGTAATTAAGCTGTTGGAAGGCACCCAGGGCATAGGTGTGGTGTTGGCGGAAACCCGCAAGGCGGCGGAAAGCGTCATCGAAGCCTTCATGGGACTCAAGGCCAACATCATGGTGCAGGAATATATCAAGGAAGCCAACGGTGCCGACATCCGCTGTTTCGTGCTCGGCGACAAGGTGGTCGCGGCAATGAAACGCCAGGCGATGCCGGGCGAGTTCCGCTCCAACCTGCACCGTGGCGGTAGCGCCAGCCTGGTGAAGTTGTCACCGGAAGAGCGTTCGGTCGCCATCCGTGCGGCCAAGACCATGGGGCTGAATGTCGCCGGGGTCGATCTGCTGCGCTCCAATCACGGCCCAGTGGTCATGGAAGTTAACTCTTCTCCCGGGCTGGAAGGCATAGAAGGTGCCACCAGCAAGGACGTGGCCGGTGCCATCATAGAATTTGTCGAGAAAAATGCCGCCAAAATGAAAAAGCCTGCCCTGGCTCAGGGTTGAGACTAAACTGGGATAGATTGGCAAGCTTTATGTTGTATCTACTTGCCTGTAACCCAAGGGCCTGAGCTGCGCCCGCGGCTTGCCTGGCCAAGATCCGAGGACAGATTATGGGACTCAAGTGGATAGATTCGTTGGATGTGGCACTGGAATTGCTCGAAAAACATCCTGAGGTAGATCCCCAAAAGGTGTTGTTTGTCGATCTGCGAGACTGGGTGCTTGAACTGGAAGATTTCGATGACGATCCGGCGCACTGCGGCGAGCGGGTGCTGGAAGCGATACAGCAATGTTGGATAGCGGAGAAATAGCCTGCGCCGCTCTCTCGGCGTCAGCGGCCGGCATCCCTGGGAAACCGAGTCGTCACCCAGCTGCGGCTTTTCATGTCATCTGGCTGTCATATTCATGATAAACAATGGCTTAACACTATTCCTTTCTGCCTGAACATGAGTCAATGGCTGCGAACTTAGCCTGTCGTCCCATGGCGTCTGTGGTTATGGCGCCTGACTCCCGGCTTCTGGGCGGTTAAGTTTGTTTAAAAGATAGGATTTGTGGTTTAAATCTCGTATAATCCGCGCGAATTTTTCAAACTTGCTGACAAAGGAAGCTAGTTATGGCGATCGAACGCACTTTTTCTATTATCAAACCTGATGCTGTTGCAAAAAACCACATCGGTGCTATCTACAATCGTTTTGAAACTGCCGGTCTGAAGATCGTTGCAGCTAAAATGCTTCACCTGACCAAAGAACAAGCCGAAGGCTTCTACGCTGAGCACAGCGAGCGCGGTTTCTTCGGTGCCCTGGTTGAATTCATGACTTCAGGTCCTATCATGGTTCAGGTTCTGGAAGGCGAAAACGCCGTTCTGGCTCACCGTGACATCCTGGGTGCTACCAACCCAGCGGATGCGGCTCCTGGTACTATCCGTGCCGATTTCGCCGAAAGCATCGACGAAAACGCCGCTCACGGTTCAGACGCGGTTGAATCTGCTGCCCGTGAAATCGCTTACTTCTTCAGCGCCGATGAGCTGTGCCCACGCACTCGCTAATCCAGATGACTGAATGAGTTGCTAAAAAAAGGAGCCTAGGCTCCTTTTTTGTTTTTCAAACCGAGGTTCGCCCCGTATCCACGGCCGGCGATATCAATGATCCAGTCTGAGTTCTTGCCTATGCTGCTGTTGATAGCGGGCATTGCAGCGCTCGCATCTCTGCTCCGTGGGATCGGCGCCGAGCCGTTCGGCTTCAATCTCGGCTTCACAGTCGGCGCAGAGACCATAGAGCCCCAACTCCAGTTGACATAAGGCAGCATCCAGCCTGGCGAGCCTGGCATACAAGTCGTGGTGGCTGAGTTGCAGTGCCAGCAGCAGTTCAATGAGTTCAGACAGTGTCTTGTGAGTCAGCTCACTGCTTTGTTCCTGCAACTGGAGTAGGCTGGCCAGCTCCTGCCTCAGCCGGCTGTCGAGCGAGGATAATGCCTGTTCTATATGGGTTCTTTCTCTGCTCACGGGATCCGCCTGTGTTTATGCTCCTAGAGTATAAGGATGCCATCGACAGGCGGGAGGCGGTGTTGATGAAGATCAATTCAGGGTGAGATTGTGATTAAATTGGCTGCTTGCGTCCCGGGCCTGGCTCAGTCCATCGCCAATCTGGCCTGCTCCAGCGCCCTGACTATGTCCTGGGTGGTCTTATGCACCCTCAGGCTTCTGAATAACTCGTCGGCCTCCGGGTATTGACGGTTGAGGTAACTGAACCATTGCTTGATCCGTGCCGGGTAGTAATCGCTCTTGCGGCCGCTGAGTTCTCTCTGGGTATAGCCGAGCATAAGATCCAGGGTTTGTAGCCAAGTGTAAGGCGTGGCGCCGGTTTTTATGGTATCGGCCAGATTCGGCAAGGATATGGCGCCGCGGCCTATCATCAGGCTGTCGCAACCTGTGACCGTCATGCAACGCTCTGCGTCTTCACTGTTCCAGATCTCCCCGTTGGCGATAACCGGGATCGGCAGCCGCTGCCTCACTTCCGTTATGTATTCCCAGTAGGCCGGTGGGCGATAGCCGTCTGTCTTGCTGCGGGCATGGATGGCCAGCTCGCTGGCACCGGCTTCATACACGGCCAGGGCATTCTCCATAAACAGTGACTTATCTTCGTATCCCAGGCGGATCTTGGCGGTGACCGGCTGACTTTCCGGGACCGCCTGGCGCATGGCCCTGACGATGTCGTGTATGCTGTCTGGGTACTGGAGCAGGACGGCGCCGCCCTTGCTGCGGTTGACTGTTTTGGCCGGACAGCCGAAGTTGGCGTCGACGCCATTGGAGCCCAACGCTATGGCACGCATGGCATTTTCTGCCATCCAGCCGGGTTCTTGCCCCAGCAGTTGGACTCTGACCGGGGTACCAGAAGGGGTGTTCCCCTGATTGAGCAGCTCGGGGCAGAGGCGATGAAACACCTTTTCCGGCAGGAGTTGGTCGACCACACGGACAAATTCGGTGACCAGGAGATCGAACGGATTGATCTCGGATAAGATGTCACGCATTAAATCGTCAACCACGCCCTCCATAGGGGCCAGAATGATACGCACTGAGAACTACCTGAACAGCTAAATAAAGGGCGAGCATTCTACCCCATGGGGCCGCAGTTACAAAATCGCCGTCTGACGGCCGAGTACCAGGGGATATCAGATCGACGCAAATTTAATAGTTTGATTTTCATTGCAAAAATAGGCTAATTTGCTGGGGTGTAATCTGAGGGTATGGATTTGAGGTGCACAAGAATATTTTGGTTGAAATAAAATGTCTTATCTCAGGGTCTCTTAAGGCAAGCCAGCACTCACACATTGTTGGCGAGTGTCTGTCATACAATAACAAATAGATGAAGGAAATCATTATGAGTTCAGTGAAAAAAACCGCAGTAGCCGTCGCCTTGGGCGCAGTCGTCATCAGTTCAGCCTTTGCCGCCGAGGCGCAGGTGAACCCATTTGGCTTCGAAAAAATGAACGCAGGTTACCAACTGGATGGCGGTGAAGGTAACTGTGGTGCCGACAAGAAAGCCGAGGAAGGCAAGTGTGGTGCAGATAAGAAGGCCAAAGAAGGCAAGTGCGGTGAAGCCAAGTGTGGCGCCGAGATGAAGAAAACGGCCGCCATGGCCAAGGCCAAAGAAGGCAAGTGCGGTGAAGCCAAGTGCGGCGCCGAGATGAAGAAAACGGCCGCCATGGCCAAGGCCAAAGAAGGCAAGTGCGGTGAAGCCAAATGCGGCGCCGAGATGAAGAAAACGGCCACCATGGGTAAGGCCAAAGAAGGCAAATGCGGTGAAGCCAAGTGTGGTGCCGACATGAAGCAAGCCCATGAGGGTGAAACGGCCAAGAAAGGTAAGTAACCCATACCACTGTTAGCCAGGGGCGCGAATGGCCCCAGGTTCGGCAGTAGTCGTTCTGGCCAGCCTCTGCTGGCCTTTCTGTATGGCAGCGCCGCGAGAGGCGCTAAAGCATAAGGGCGGGTGGAGCATGGCAGAAGGAAACATGGCTGGAACCGATATGGCGGCCAACGCCAAGGTGGGGTTGGGATTGCGACGTGAGATGCTCGATGGCTTCATGGCGCACATTCCCGAGAGCATAGATTTTTTCGAGGTCGCGCCCGAGAATTGGATGACCCTGGGTGGCAGCTATGGCAACAAGTTCGCGGCCCTGGTCGAGCGTCGGCCCTTCTTCTGTCATGGTTTGTCCCTGTCTATCGGTAGCCTGGCGCCGCTGGATGTCGAGTTCGTCAAGCGCATCAAAACCTTTCTCGATAGCCATAAGATAACGGCCTATTCGGAGCACCTGAGTTACTGTTCGGGGGAGGGCCATATGTATGACTTGATGCCTATCCCCTTCACCGAGGAAGCCGTGCGTTATGTGGCCGAGAGGATCAAGCGGGTGGAGGACATACTGGAGCGCAGCTTCATCCTGGAGAATGTGTCTTTCTATGCCGCCCCTGGGGCACAGATGTCGGAGCAAGAGTTTGTCACCGCGGTGCTCGCCGAGGCCGATTGCCGTTTGTTGCTGGATGTAAACAACATCTATGTCAATTCGGTGAACCATGGCTACGATGCGCAGGCATTCTTGCGTGCCATGCCGACCGAGCGTATCGCTTACCTGCACATCGCCGGACATCATAGGGAAGCGGACGATCTGTTGATCGACACCCATGGCGCCGAGATCATAGATCCCGTGTGGCAGTTGCTGCGCGAATGCTACGCTGTGCATGGGGTATTTCCCACCCTGTTGGAGCGGGACTTCAACATTCCCGCCACCCAGGACTTGTTGCGGGAGATAACCCGGATCCATCGTTTTCAGGATGCCGCGGCCACCAGTAGCGGCAGGAGTGCCTGATGTCATTTACCGAATTACAAATCGCCTTCATGAACTATGTCCGCGATCCTGCCAACCCCTTGCCACAGGGGACGGACAGCAGGCGTATGGGGGTCTACCGCGAGTTATTCTTCAATAACATCCAGGGGTTTATCGCCAGTGCCTTTCCCGTGCTCAAGAGCCTGTATGCTGAGGCATCTTGGTTGGCATTGGTGCAGGACTTCTTCGCCCATCATGACTGCCGGACGCCGATTTTCGTCAACATTGCCCAAGAGTTCCTGGATTTTCTGCAGCAGGAGTATGTACCCAAGGGCCAGGATGCCCCCTTCATGCTGGAGCTGGCCCATTACGAATGGCTGGAATTGGCCGTGGCCATAGCCCAGGATGAACCGACACAGGCTTGGCTGAGTGATGCCGAGGTGACATGCCGGCCCTTGAGCCTGGCGGCGACCGCCAGGGTGGCGCAGTATACTTATGAGGTGCAGCGCATCAGTCAGGATTACCGCCCCGCAGCGCCGGCCGCCAGTCCCTTATTTTTTTGTGTCTATCGTGACAGGGAAGATGAAGTGGCCTTCCTGCAACTCAATCCCCTGAGTGCCCAGGTGTTGGCTTATATGGCGCAGCGAGGGGAGGTGGTGCTGACGGAGATAGTCGCCTGGTTGGAACGACTCTATCCGCAGATGACGACCGAGGCCATAATACAGGGGAGTTCGCAGTTATTGCGGCAGTTGGCGGCGCTGGGAATAATACGCAGCCCAGCCGAATAACCCTACAAAAAAGTTGGTTTTTATTGGCAAGGCAAACCGTTACAATGACGGCCATTTATGATCTGACTCACTGAACCTTACTGAGAATCCATAGGAGCCGTAATGAGCGCGCCGTTTAAAGACCCATTTAATGTACTGTATTTTATTGGCTTTATTTTAGTTCTGCTGTTGCCTACCTTGCCGACTACTATGACATGGTTAAAAATTGCCGGCTTGATCTAGGACAAGGTTCAGTCACTTTCAAGCCACTCTCCGGGGTGGCTTTTGTGTTAAAGGGGCTTGGATGAGATTAAAACGCGGATTCTTTCTTTTCTGTGGGCTATGCAGTTTAGCGCTGGGCCTGGTCGGGATCTTCCTGCCACTGCTGCCCACTGTGCCCTTTATTCTGTTGGCGCTCTTTTGTTTCGCGCGCTCGAGCAAGAAACTGCATCTTTGGCTGCGACACCATCCCTGGTTTGTCGACAGCCTGGATCATTGGGAGCATCACAGGGCAATGCGGCGCAGCTTGAAGCGCAGGGCCTTGTGGTTGACCGGGCTCAGTTTCTGCGTCAGTTTGATCTTGGTGCCCCTCTGGTGGCTCAAGGCCGTCGTCTTTGGGATAGCCTGTGGAGTATTGCTGTTTATACAGAGTATCCCCGAAATCGATGACTAGCACCTAAACAGAAGGCGTGCGGTTTCACATCCTGGCGATGGCCGTCTTGCAACCGGATTTAAAGCGGCTTAAGCTTGAGCCTGATTTTGCAGAGGTCCACTTCGGGTGGACTTTTTTGTTGTATAAGTCCTGGCGTTGGTCCGGCATATCCAGACATTTGAGATCTCATTTATTATGACAATGAACACAGCACGCTTATCCTTGATTAAGCAGAGCATCAAAGCCATCCCCGATTACCCCAAGGCGGGCATTTTGTTTCGTGATGTTACCAGCTTGCTCGAGAGCCACGAGGCTTATCAGGCGACCATAGATCTGCTGGCAGAACATTACCTGGGACGGGGTTTCACCAAAGTTGTCGGCACCGAGGCCCGTGGCTTCTTCTTCGGCGCCCCTCTGGCACTCAGGTTAGGCGTAGGTTTCGTGCCGGTGCGCAAACCGGGCAAACTGCCGCGGGCGACACTGAGCCAAAGCTATGCCCTGGAGTACGGTGAAGATGTGCTGGAGATCCATAGCGACGCCATTGGCGCCGGTGACAAGGTGCTGGTGGTCGACGATCTGCTGGCAACGGGCGGTACCATAGAAGCCACGGTAAAACTGATCCGCCAGCTGGGCGGTGAAGTGAAAGATGCCGCCTTCGTCATTTCCCTGCCCGATTTGGGCGGTGAGGTGCGTTTGACTCAGTTAGGCCTTGAGTTGGTTAAACTTTGTGAGTTTGAAGGCGAATAAAACGCCACCCCGGGAAGCGCCCTGGCGGCCAATATAGCCAGTGTCGGCATTGCATGTTATTGTGCCAAAAATCCCGGGATTAACCCGCTTCAGATAACAGCTACTTTGGGGAGTTCCATGTCTTATCAGGTGTTGGCCAGAAAGTGGCGTCCTGCCAAGTTCGAGCAGATGGTAGGACAGTCTCATGTGTTGCAGGCCTTGACCAATGCCTTGAGCCAGCAGCGTTTGCATCATGCCTATCTGTTTACCGGCACCCGGGGTGTGGGTAAGACCAGCCTGGCACGCCTGTTCGCCAAGGGACTCAATTGTGATCTCGGGGTGACCGCCAGTCCCTGTGGTCAGTGTGCCAGTTGCGTCGAGATTGCCGAGGGCCGCTTCGTCGATCTCATCGAAGTGGATGCGGCATCCCGCACCAAGGTAGATGACACCCGGGAACTGCTGGACAATGTGCAGTACCGGCCGACCCGCGGCCGCTTCAAGGTCTATCTGATAGACGAAGTGCATATGTTGTCCCGCAGCAGTTTCAATGCCTTGCTCAAGACGCTGGAAGAGCCGCCCGAGCATGTGAAATTTTTGCTGGCGACCACAGATCCGCAAAAACTCCCGGTGACAGTCCTGTCCCGCTGTCTGCAGTTCAACCTGAAGAGCCTGAGCCAGAGTGAAATCTGTGCCCAGCTGACCCATGTGTTGACCCAGGAGCAACTGAGCTTCGAACCTCAGGCGTTGACGCTGTTGGCCAAGGCCGCCAATGGCAGCATGCGCGATGCCCTCAGCCTGACGGATCAGGCGATAGCCTTCGGTGGCGGCAAGGTATTGCTGACCCAGGTGCAGACCATGCTGGGCAGCATAGATGAACAGCAGGTGTTGGCGCTGCTGCAGGCGCTGACCTCGGGCGATATTGCCAACTTGATGCAGACCACGGCCCAGGTGCTCGCCTATGGCGCAGATGCCGACCAGGTGCTGCGCAGTCTGCTGGAGTTGCTGCATCAGATAACCCTGACCCAATTCGCCAGCGCGGCGGCGCAGCAGTCGCGCTACAGCCTCCAGATAACGGCCTTCGCCGAGCAATTGAGTGCCGAGCAGGTGCAGCTCTACTACCAAATCTTACTCACTGGTCGTAAAGATCTGCCCCATGCGCCGGATCCCAAGTCCGGCCTGGAAATGGCATTGCTGCGGGCGGTGGCCTTCGTGCCGGAGAAACCCGTGCAGCGTTGGACTGTCGACGCCAAGGCGACAGTCTCCTTGCCCGAAGTGAAACCCGCAGCGCCCCAGGCCGGGGAGCCGACAGGGGAGCAAACAGGCCCGACAGCGCAGGCGCAAGCGAGCCCAGAGGTAACGCCAGGACAGCAGGCGGTAGCAGATGAAGATGAGGATGAGGCGCCAGACAGCGCCCTGTTGGCCGAGCAGTCACTGATCCTCAGTCAGGCTCAGAGCCAGGGTTTCGCGCCCCAGCCCCAGTCAGAGCTTCAGCCCCAGCTCGAACCCAAGTCCCAGCCAGAGTCCGCCGCCGTAGCTGCGGATGCCGGGCAAACAGCGCCAACCGAGGCTGAAACAGGGCCCCTGACAGAGCTCCTGCCAGAAACACAAACAGAGACCCAAACTGAGACGGGAGCGGCACAGCCAGCTGCGTCCGGCGCCGAGGAAGAGGCATCCTATGCCGACTATCCGCAGGCCATGGCGGCACAGGCCGGCCCGGACGATGGCGGCTATTATCCGGATGATGCCACTTATGCCATGGACTATTCCGACAACCTTGCCGCGTCCGAGCAGAGCTACGATAAGAGCTATGCTCAGAGCCATGATCAAAGTCATGATCAAAGTCATGAGCAGAGCCATGCACAGACGGCCGGGCAGGGCGACGAGTCAGCCACAGAGGCTTCCCTGTTTGACGACGATATTCTCGACGCTGTATTGGCCGCGAGAAATTCACTGCTGTCGGACATAGACGCCTTGGCCGCTAAGGACGGTGAAGCAAAAAAGCCCCAACTGGCGCCCAAATTGGCTCCGCAGCCAAGAGGCCAGCAGGCGGCAGATAAGTCTGAGTCTGTGGTCCAGGAGCTGGCCCTAGTGCCTGAACAAGTCCCTGAGCAAGTGCCTGCTCAAATGCCAGCCCAAGTGCCGGCCAAGGCCGAAAGAGACATTGCAGCAGCGCCCGGCATGGAGACACAGGTCGCGGCTCGGGCAGATGATGACAGGCCGCCCTGGGAGGCTCCTGCCGAGGCAGAGCCTCGGACGCCTGAGCCACTCGAGCCTGTCGCCGCGGCTGCGCCACGAGAGCGGGTGTCCGAGCCCGAGGCGCCGACTATGGCGCCAGCCAGGGCATTGGCCGCACCAAGCACGGCGATCAGCGGCCATCCGCTCGACCTGCACTGGTATAAGCTGATGTCCAGTTTGGAGATAGGTGGCCGGGTCAGGCAGCTGGCGGTCAATTCCGTATGCCAGCGACTCGAGTCGCCTCTGCCTTTGCTGCTGAAGCCGGATCAGAAACACCTGGCGGCGGATATCGCCATAGAACAGTTACAGCAGGCCTTGAGCCAGGCCCTGGGTGAGCCGCAGCAGGTGACTATCCTCGTCGGTCAGGATGGCGAGCGGGAGACCCCGTTGGAACTGCGCAAGCGTTTTCACCGCGAGTTGTTGCAAGAGGCCCAGGCCGCCTTGCTCGGCGATGACAAGATCCAGTGGCTGATGACTAAGCTGGGGGCCCAATTGGATCCGGATAGCCTGAGTTATCCGCCGGAACACCTGAGCCAGCGCAGCCAGGCGATTGCCTCGCTGACCCATGATAGGGTGCCGGCCGTGAGTTAATCTGCAGCAGGCTGATGTTCGAGTCAGCCTGGGTTAGCTTACCCGTGTTAAATGATGCATGTGAAATAAGCCTGGATGGCGGCAGTCGTTGCCAATCCATTTTTTTTAAGTAAGATTAGCCAACTTTGACCGGTTGCTAACAACCCTAATTGAAGAGATATGACTATGTTTGGAAAAGGCGGAATGGGCAATCTGATGAAGCAAGCCCAAATGATGCAAGATAAAATGGCCAAGGTGCAGGAAGAAATCGCCCGCATGGAAATGACGGGCGAATCCGGTGCCGGCCTGGTGAAAGTGACCATGACCGGCAGCCACACAGTGCGTAAGGTCGAAATCGATCCCAGCCTGATGGAAGATGACAAGGAAATGCTGGAAGACCTGATCGCCGCCGCCTGTAACGATGCCACGCGCCGTATCGAAGAAAACCAGAAGGCCAAGATGGCCGAAGTGACCGGCGGCATGCAGTTGCCACCCGGCATGAAAATGCCTTTCTAATCGAGGCTGTCCATGAAATTCAGTCCCCTGGTCGATGAGCTCATTCAGTCGTTGCGTTGTTTACCCGGCGTCGGCCCCAAGTCGGCGCAGCGCATGGCTTTCCAACTGCTGGAGCGGGACAGACGTGCCGGACTCAAGCTGGCTACGGCCCTGGGCAGTGCCATGAGTGATGTGGGCCATTGCCAGTCCTGCCGCACTTTTACCGAAGAAAGCCTATGCCCCATCTGTGCCAGCGCCAAGCGCGGCCGGGCCGGCATCATCTGCGTGGTCGAGACCCCGGCGGATGTGCTGGCGATAGAAGCCGGCGGCCATTTCAACGGCCGTTACTTCGTGCTGCTGGGGCATCTGTCCCCCCTGGATGGGGTCGGCCCGGAGGAACTTGGGTTGGCACGGCTGGAGCAACACCTGGCCGAGGGCGAGGTGACTGAACTTATTTTGGCCACCAACCCTACGGTCGAAGGCGATGCCACGGCCCACTTCATCGCAGACATCGCCAGGCGCTATGAGGTCAGCATCAGCCGCATCGCCCATGGGGTGCCTGTGGGGGGCGAGTTGGAGTATGTCGACAGCACCACCCTGGCGCTGTCTTTCAACGGCCGTCTGCCACTCTGAGCTGACTGCGGCTGCGCCGAGTCATGAGTGACATCCAAGCCCGGGTAATACCGGGCTTTTTGTTGCCTTTTTAGTCAGTTGGGCAGAGATTCATTTTCTCCCCTTGAAAAAGCCATTTTGAGCCCCATTTCTGTAACATCGGCGACTGATTTACGGCGCTTGGGTAATACTTATTTTGGTAACAACAAGGGAAAATTTCATGTCACATCAAGAAACTCATGGTTTTCAAACTGAAGTCAAACAGCTGTTACAGTTGATGATCCACTCTTTGTATTCCAACAAAGAAATTTTCTTGCGTGAACTCGTGTCCAATGCTGCCGATGCGGCGGACAAGTTGCGTTATCTGGCTCTGACCAATGATGCTTTATACGAAGGCGAAGGCGAGCTGAGAGTCAGGATCAGCACAGACAAGGACAAGGGCACTGTCACCATAGAAGACAACGGCGTCGGCATGACACGTGATGCCGTGATCGAGCACTTGGGTACCATAGCCAAGTCGGGCACCGCCGAGTTCTTCAAGAACCTCTCGGGTGAAGCCTCCAAGGATTCCCAGCTGATAGGTCAATTCGGTGTCGGTTTCTATTCCGCCTTTATCGTAGCCAAGAAAGTCTCTGTGCGTACCCGTGCGGCCGGACACGACGCCGACGAAGGCGTGTTGTGGGAATCCGAAGGCGAGGGCAACTTCACGGTCGAGACCATCACCAAGGCGAGCCGCGGCACCGAAATCACCCTGTACCTGCGCGACGAAGAAAAAGAATTTGCCGATGATTGGCGCCTGCGCTCCATCATCACCAAGTACTCGGATCACATCTCAGTGCCAGTCGAGATGTTCCAGCCCGGCACCCCGGAGCGCGAGGGTGAAGATGGCGAGAAGATCCCGGCCACCGAAGGTGAGTGGCAGGTGATGAACAAGGCTACCGCCCTGTGGACCCGCAGCAAGTCCGACATCAGCGACGAAGAATACCGGGAGTTTTACAAGCATATCTCCCATGACTTCACAGATCCCCTGCTGTGGAGCCACAACAGGGTCGAAGGCAAGCAGGAATACACCAGCATGTTGTACATTCCTGCCAAGGCGCCCTGGGACATGTGGAACCGGGATCGCAAACATGGGCTGAAACTCTTCGTCCAGCGGGTATTCATCATGGACGACGCTGAGCAGTTCATGCCATCTTACCTGAGATTCGTCCACGGCCTGATCGACTCCAACGATCTGCCGCTGAACGTGTCGCGGGAAATCCTCCAGGACAACCAGGTGACCAAGGCGATGCGTGTCGGTATCACCAAGCGGGTGCTGGGCATGCTGGAGAAGCTGGCCAAAGACGATGCCGACAAGTACCAGCAATTCTGGGCCGAGTTTGGCCAGGTACTGAAAGAAGGCCCGGCGGAAGACTTCGCCAACCGTGAACGCATCTCGGGTCTGCTGCGCTTCGCCTCGACCCATACGGATTCTGCGGCCACCACAGTGTCGCTGGATGACTATATCGGCCGCATGAAGGAAGGCCAGGACAAGATCTACTACATAGTCGCCGACAGTTATGAAGCCGCCGCCAACAGCCCGCATCTGGAGCTGCTGCGCAAGAAAGGCATAGAAGTGCTGCTGATGTCCGAGCGCATCGACGAGTGGTTGATCAACCACCTGACCGAATACAAGGAGAAGAAACTCCACTCTGTTACCCGAGGCGATCTGGAACTGGGCGAGCTGGAAGATGCGGCCGAGAAAGAAGCGGCCGAGAAGCTGGCGAGCGAGTCAGCTTCCCTGGTCGAACGTTTGAAGACGGCGCTGGCCGACAAGGTGGCCGACGTCAAGGTCACCAGTCGCCTGACAGACACACCGGCCTGTGTGGTTGCAGGTGAAGGCGAGATGTCGACCCAGATGATCAAACTGATGCAGGCCGCGGGTCAAGCCGTGCCCGAGGTCAAGCCTACCTTCGAGATCAACCCGAGCCATCCTCTGATGGCGCATCTGGATGGGCAGCAGGACGAAAGCCTGTTCAAAGACTGGGCCGAACTCATGCTGCAGCAGGCACAATTGTCTGAAAAGGGCAGCCTGGCGGATCCTTCTGCCTTCATCAAGCTGATGAATCAGATGTTGTTGGCTAGCATTAAGTAACAGGGCATGGAGGCGCTTGGCCTCCTGCCCGGGGATCAACATGGCGGTACCTGTTACCGCCATTCTTTTTAGGAAAGGCTATGGAAAACGTCCTTAATCTCACCAAAGACAACATACAGCAAGTCGTCGATGCCTCGATGCAGCAGGTGGTAGTGCTGGTGTTTTGGGCCGAACAACAAGCCGACAGCCTGGCCATGGCCCACAGGTTGGAAGCCCTGGCGCAGCAGCATGCCGGACGTTTCCTGCTGGCGAAGGTCGACTGCGAAGCGGAAATGGAGATCGCCAGCTACTTCCGCATTCAGAGTCTGCCTACGACCCTGGTACTGGACAAGGGCCAGCCGGTAGACGGTTTCGCCGGGCTGCAGGACGAGCAGCAGATAGGCATAATGCTGGACAAGTATCTGCCGCCGGTATGGCAATTGCAGCTGGACGAGGCCAAGGCCCTGCTGGCGCAGCCCGAGGTCAGCGACGAGATGCTGTCGACGGCACAGGTGCTGCTCAAGGAGGCCCAGAGCCAGTCGACGACCGCCGAAATCAGCCTGGTGCTTGCCGATGTGTACCTGCAGCAGGAAGATTACACCGCCGCCGCGGCCTTGCTCGACAAGATAGGCCTGGCGGATCAGGACGGCTACTATCAGAGCCTGAAGGCCAAGCTGGCTTTGGCACTGGAGGCGGCCGATACGCCGGAAATCCGCGAGCTGCAACAGAAGCTGGCGCAGACACCGGACGATTTGACGCTCTTGATCGCATTGGCGCGGGCGCTGCACCAGGCCCATAGGGACGATGAGGCGCTGGGTTCTCTGCTGGCCGTGCTCAGGCAGGACATGACGGCACTCAATGGCGATGTTAAACAAGTGTTTATGGAAATCCTGACCGCCTTGGGTCAGGGCCATGGCGTCGCCAATCAGTATCGGCGTCAGTTCTACAGCTTGCTTTATTGAGGCTCCGCCGGGCCCGTCGAGGGTGGGCTGGCTCCCATCCTCGAGCTAAAGTCGAGCTCATCCCCTTCTAAATGGCGGCCAATTGTGCGAAGATCGCCGCCCTAAGAAGAATATCAATGCGAAAAGAGGACTCTTGAAATGCGCATTATCCTATTGGGCGCCCCAGGTGCCGGTAAAGGTACCCAGGCTCAATTCATCATGGAACAGTACGGCATTCCACAAATTTCTACCGGCGATATGTTGCGCGCCGCCGTCAAAGCCGGCACGCCGCTGGGATTGGAAGCCAAGAAAGTCATGGATGCCGGACAGTTGGTGTCCGACGAATTGATCATTGGCCTGGTGAAAGAGCGTATTACTCAGGACGACTGTGCCAAGGGCTTCCTGCTCGATGGTTTCCCGCGCACCATTCCCCAGGCGGATGCGATGGCGGCGAATGGCATCAGCATAGATCATGTGATCGAAATCGATGTGCCGGACGAGGAAATCGTCAAGCGCATGAGCGGTCGCCGGGTGCACCCGGGTTCGGGCCGTGTCTACCATGTGGTATTTAATCCACCTAAAGTGGCAGGCAAGGATGACGTCACGGGCGAAGACCTGGCCATCCGTCCCGATGACGAAGAAAGCACGGTGCGCAAGCGCCTGGCCATCTACCACGAGCAGACCAAGCCGTTGGTGGATTACTATGGCAAGGTGGCCGCCGCAGGCCAGACCCAATACAGCAAGTTCGACGGTACCCAAGCCGTCGCCGCCGTGAGCGAGCAGATAGAGGCGGCGCTGAGCTAAGCGTCCCACCGATAAGTCTGTCGAAAGCCTGCCTCAGTTGCAGGCTTTTTTTATGGGCGCTCGTAGCGCTGGGCACTCGCCACCCGGGCTGATCGTGCCCGCTTGGCCGCCACTCAGCCTGAATAAGCCTGAATAAGCCTGAATAATAAACTCTGGCTCACACTCAGGCACAATCGCCGTGGATAATTGTCGCCAAGGCCTGGGTTAGTCTGGCGCCGGCGGATTTTTGTGATAGAATCTGCCGCCATTCGACCGGCCGCAGTGGTTACAGCGTTTGGTCTACAATCACAATTATCAGGGACTTCGAGGCTGTGCTTGCCTGTTCGGAGTCCGGTTTGCATGGATGCCAGCGAGAGAGAACCCAGTATGAAGTTTCCCGGTCAGCGTAAGTCCAAGCATTACTTTCCCGTCAAAACCCGTGATCCCTTGCTTGAGCAATTGACCCAGCAACCCCAGGCCTTCTCCGCCTATGTCTGTGGCATAGATCAGACGCTGGTGGATATCGAAGCCAAGGTCGAAGACGAGCTGCTGGCTCGCTATGGCTTGCCCAAGGGCAACTCCACCCTGATAGATGACGAGCAAGCCCATGCGCTCTACCAGGAGCTCAAGCGTCAGGAGCTGATCAGCGATGAGTTTGCCGGCGGCACCATAGGCAACACGGTACACAACTACTCGATACTGGCCGACGACAAGTCAGTGCTGTTCGGGGTGATGAGCCAGAATATCGAAGTGGGCAGCTATGCCTATCGTTACCTGTGCCATACCTCGTCCAAGGTCGATCTCAACTACCTGCAGCCCGTCGATGGTCCCATAGGGCGTTGTTTCACCCTGATCTCTGCCTGTGGCGAACGCACCTTCGCCATCAGCAAGGGCGCCATGGATAAACTGACCCCTGAGTATATCGACGAGACCGTGGTCAAAGGCAGCTCGGCCCTGGTACTGACGGCCTACCTGATGCGTGCCAGCGGTGGCGATCGCATCACAGAGGCGGCCATGTGTGCCATAGAATACGCCAAGCAAGCCGAGGTGCCCGTGGTACTGACCCTGGGCACACGTTTTCTCATCGAAGAAGATCCCAAGTGGTGGCAGAATTTCATCAAGGAAAACGTCACAGTGCTGGCGATGAACGAAGATGAAGGCGAGGCCCTGACCGGCTTCAGCGATCCCCTGTTGGCCAGCGAAGCCGCGCTCGAGTGGTGCGACATGGTGCTGACGACTGCCGGCCCCATAGGCCTGTATACCGCGGGCTATACCGAAGAGTCAGAAAAGCGCAGCACCAGCCATACCCTGTTGCCGGGCGCCATCCCAGAGTTCAACCGTTACGAGTTCTCGCGCCCGCAATTGAAGCAGGACTGCCAGACGCCGCTCAAGGTGTACGCCCATATTTCGCCTTACATGGGTGGTCCCGAGCAGATCCGCAACACCAACGGCGCCGGCGATGGTGCCCTGTCTGCCTTGCTGCATGATTTGGCCGCCAACACCTTCCACAAGACCAATGTGCCCGGCTCGAGCAAACATAAGCGCGACGGCCTGTGCTATTCCTCCTTCTCACAGATCTGCAAATATGCCAACCGGGTCGCCTACGAAGTGCTGGCCCAGCATAGCCCCAGGTTATCCCGTGGCCTGCCGGAGCGGGAAGACAGCCTGGAAGAGGCATACTGGGAAAGATAGCCGCCGCCGTTAGCCAGGCGCAGAGACTGAGACGATCCTTGATGATCGTCTTTTTTTATTTGTCCTTCCCCGGCAGGTAATTAGCAGTTCAGGCCCGGGCAAATAAATGCTAAATTTGGAGCATTCGAGACGGCAGACAGGAATGGCCCGCGGCCTGATCCAGTTGCCGGTAAAACAGACAGAACAAACCTAGTGGAGTGGCTCGTGAAAGGACAAATCCTGAAAGAAATGAAGGTGCTCAAGGCGATCGATGCCGAGTATGAAGTGCAGAGGCGTGTCGACTTCATCAAGGCTAAGCTGCAGGCATCCCATACCCATACCCTGGTGCTGGGGATCAGCGGCGGTGTCGATTCCTCGCTGGCCGGCCGTCTGTGTCAGTTGGCGGTGACGTCCCTGAACCAGGAGCCGGCGACCGGCGAATACCAATTCATCGCCGTCAGATTACCTTACCGGGAACAGAAGGATGAAGACGAGGCCCAGATGGCCTGCCGCTTCATCCAGCCATCCAGGCTGGTGACTGTCAATGTACATCCGGGGGTCGACAGCATCCACGAATCGACCCTGTTGGGGCTCAGGGAGGCCGCCGTCGGCTTGCCCGGGACCGAGAAGATAGATTTCGTCAAAGGCAACGTCAAGGCCAGGATGCGTATGGTGGCCCAGTATGAAATCGCCGGCCTCCTGGGTGGGCTGGTGGTGGGCACGGATCACAGCGCCGAGAATCTCACCGGGTTTTATACCAAGTGGGGCGATGGCGCCTGCGACTTGGCGCCCCTGTTCGGTCTCAACAAACGTCAGGTACGTCAGCTCGCCAAGTTCCTCGGCGCCCCCGACATCCTGGTGCATAAGGCACCGACGGCGGATCTGGAATGTGACAGGCCCCAGCTGGAAGACGAAGTCGCGCTGGGGCTGAGTTATGACCAGATAGACGATTTCCTCGAAGGCAGGGTAGTGGATAAGGCGGTCGAAGATAAGCTGATCGGCATCTACCGGGCGACCCAACATAAGCGTCAGCCGATCCCTACCTTGTACGACTAATGCTTCTGGCAAATGCTTTTGGCATAGACAGCGAGGCGCCCGGTAGTCATACCCGGCGCCTTTTTTATTGGCCGGTTTTCAGGGCTGCGCCCTGAGCCAGTCACGGCTCTTGGCTAGCAGCAGATTGGGATATTGGCGGTAGTCCGGGTAGGGGCTCAGCAGCACCCGCTGCCCTCCCTGGGTGTCGATTCGCAGCAGCTTGCCTGCGTCATCCAAGGCTTGGCCCAGAGTGCCATGGAGCCCCAGCGCCTGACTGGCGACACCGCCGCATACCAGGTGGCGGTCGGCATCGACCAGGGCCTCGGCCCCTATGCGAATTTGCTCATCTTGCTTCAGCAGTTGGGTGTCGCGATAGGCGCGCCAATCATCATCCGGGGCACAGATTTTCGCCATTATGGTGAGGATCTTGCGCCAGTGATTGCCGTTGAGGGCGATGAGGCGTGGCACAGCATCCGCATCCGTATGCTGCCAGCCCGGGTCCAGCAGCGGCGGATTGGGCAGGTAGAAGGCGACCTTGGCCGAAGGCCTGCCAAGCCATGCCGCCTCAGGGGGGGCAGGGGGCGTTGGTGATAGCTTTGAATGGGAGTCCGCTGATGGCATTTGGGTTACTTTAGGTTGAGGCAATGGCCGCAGTATAAATCAGATCTGCTCCTGAGTGCCGGTTTCCGTCGCCGGCGTCAGTATGCTGAGGCTGATCCTGTTACGGCCGGCATTTTTGGCCCGGTAGAGATTGATATCCGCCTGGCGCACCCAGTCTTCCAGGTTCTCGCTGAAGCAGGCGCTGGCGACGATGGCGCCAATGCTGGTGGTGATGCTGAAGCTGCGTTTCCCCTGGGGACAGGTGATGACCAATTGGGTCAGTTTTACCCTGAACTTCTCCAAGTGTTCCTCGATGTTCAATACATTGCATTGGGGCAGTATCAGAATGAATTCTTCGCCACCGTATCTGGCGATTATGTCTATGTCACGGCAAAAATGATGCCTGAGCAGCTCGGCCACCGCCCGCAGGCATTCATCGCCGCCCTCATGGCCGTAGTTGTCGTTGACTTGCTTGAACAGGTCCAAGTCCAGGATGGCGATGGCTATGGGTTGATCGTTACGTTCACAAAAGTCCTGGATCCCGCCGAAGCGTTGCTCGGCATAGCGGCGATTATACAGGCCTGTGAGTGAGTCTTTCTCGGCCAGGTGCTTGAGCTTGGCGTTGGCCAGCTCCAGCTCATGGGTCCTGATGGCGACCTTTTCTTCCAATTCGAGTTGATGGCGGAGCAATTGTTGTTTGCTGTTGACTAGCTTCTGGTACAGGCGAAAGACCTCCAAGGGCGAGTGCTCATCGAGCAATTGCTCCTGGATCTCTTCCTTATTCAGCTTATTGAACTTGCTGGCGATGACTTCCAGTGGCCCTGTGAGCAGTTTACTCACCACCTTAGTGACGTAGAAGGCGAACAACAGGGAAACAATCAGGATCAGGAAGGTATTCAGGTAGAGCCGCTGCGCCAGTTGCAGCAGGGGCGAGAAGGGCTCAAGCACATAGAGCTGCCAGCCATTGTCGAGCCTATGGCGGGAAAAAATATACTCGGGACTGTCTCTACTCAGATCTTCAAGGTTCAGCATGTCCAGCTTGGTCTGATAAGACTTGCCACTCGGGGCATAGTTAAACTCGCTCAGGGGGGCGAGCTTCAGTGGCTTGGAGGCGTAGATGACCTTGTGCTTGTCGTCTATGAGCACTATGGATTGCTGTTGATGATCGATATTCTGTTTCTCTATCGAGATAAAATGGCTCACGTCCAGTGAGCCTTCGATGATCCCCGCCGCTTGCTGCTCGCCCCCGAGATAGAAGGGGGCGCTGATGGCGACTATGGGATCGCTGCCGAACCCCCGACCGAGAAATACCGACGACAGATAGGTCTTCCTGTTGTACAGGGCCTCGGTGAAATAGGGCCTGTCCTGAATCGAATACTGTTTGTCCCGCATCGAGACATCCTGCATGTGCGACTCAGGGCTGGCGGCCACTAATTGTCCTTGCCTGTTGGCGATCAGCATGGTGATGAAACTGGGATACCTGTCATGCAGGCCGGACAGCAGTTGTTGTCTCAGCGCCTCATCCGCTCCCGTCTGGCTGAGCCAGTGAGCGGCATTGGCTATCACTGTTTGGTGGTTATCCAAATAATTCTGGGTCGCCTGTCCCAGATGATTCGCCGAATCCTGCAGGTTTTGCTTGAGTAAGACTTGTTGTTTATCCAGGAAAAAATGATTGGAGACCAAGATGGAAATCAGCAGGCTCGAGGTGAGCAACAGGGTGAATATATAGGTCAGCTGGGTGCTGAAGTTACGCCTGCGCTTCTCTTTGAGCCTGCCCTTGAAATGCCAGAACCCGGGCACCAGGAGTATGGCAACGGCCCCCAGGCTGATGTAGATGAGGCCGTTGACGCCCTGTTTGATGACGGCAAACAGCATATGCTCCCTGGGCAGATCGGTAAACTGACCGATATAGAGGTAGGTCAGTGGCATCCCGAGTAGCAACCAGTAACAGATGCCGGCATACAGGGCATAAATATCCCGGCGTTTGGCAAAGCCCAGCCACAGGGCCTCGGCGATAAAGATGGGGTAAGCGTGCGGGCTCGACCAGGAAAGCATCAGCCCCGTGGCACATAACAGGGCCGAGACCAAGGCATACCAGGGACCCAACAGCACAGCCACTATGACATAAGCCATGTTTCCCAGTATGAGCTGGACATTGGCAAACAGCGGCAGGGGATAGAGATTACTCAGCAGCCCCAAGGCGCCCAGCAACAGGGCAAAGCTCAGTTTATGAACCTCGACCGAGGCTAAGTTGAATGGCAATGCCTTCAAAGTACCGACCCATGGGTGTGATTATCTTTAGCCATGCTATTAGCTAACCTGCTCATATTCAATGTTTTATACATTTATTTAACCTGACGCTGGCCAGGCTCGTTACCGAATGTAACAGGCGATCGTTGTTTTAAGTAAAGCATGCCGGAGTGGGCTTGTCTGCTACCCCAAGTCGGGGGTAGCGAATGGCAGATTCTTGTTCCAGCAACTACCTTATTTAAACCAGCAGCTTATTAGGGGTTATTCATGAGTGAAGCCGCAGCGGGCGGATGGCATAACGCCCTGGCCGTCAGTTATGAACAACTGCTCGGCTACCTTGTCGCCTATGTGCCGCAAGTCGTCGGTGCCTTGTTCTTGCTGCTGTTGGGCTGGCTCATCGCCTGGGGGCTCTCCAGGCTGACGACTTCCCTGCTGCTGTTGTTGCGTAAGTTCCTCGATGGCTTACTGACCAAGCTCATCCCGGCGAAGACCCTGGACATCAAACCAAGGCAAATTCGGATCATGGGGAAAAGCGTGTTTTGGGTGGTGATGCTGTTTTTCTTTGCGGCGGCAACCTCGAGCCTGGGAATGGATTTCATCGCGACCTGGCTGCAGCTGCTACTCGGTTATGTACCCCGTTTGTTGGCGGCGGGGATCATCATCATCAGTGGCTATTTCATCGGCAGCATGGCCGGGACCATGGCGATGGCAAACGCCGGGCCCAGCGGATTCAGACAGACTTATCGTATCGGCACCGTCATTAAGATAGTCATAGTGTCCATCGCCATAGTGATAGGCATAGAACAGCTGGGGATCAACATCCAGTTTTTCACTACCCTGGTGTTGGTGCTGCTGTCGGCCCTGAGCGCCGGCATCGCCCTGGCCTATGGTTTAGGCTGCGCCGAACTGGTGAAGAACCTGGTGGGTGCCAAGCAGGCCAGGAAACATTTTCGTCTGGGGGAATGCATCGCCATCGCCGGCATCCGCGGCGAGTTGGTCGAGATCTCCGCCACCATGTTGATCCTGGATACCAGCCAGGGACGGGCAGTGGTGCCGGCCAAGCTGTGCCTGGAGGCCCAGGCCAGCATAGTGGCTGACGAGGAGACTCAATAGTGGCGCCGCCATGTGGTCCGCTCCTGGCCATGACCTTTGTGGGCGAGGTCTTTGCGGGCTTGGGGACGGCGCTGGAGCCGCCGCACGGGAGGCAAGATGAACTCTGCCAATCTTAGGCTCAGCATTCATTATATGACGATCGAACCCCAGGCCGCCGCCCGTCAACTGGAGCTGTTGCCCGCAGGGCAAGGGGGCTTGCTGTTGCAACAGGCCCCGACCGGGGTTGCGGCCAGAGTGCTGCAAGCCATGCTGCCCGATTTTGCGGCAAAAATTCTGCCGCTACTGACAGATGGACAAAACAGCAAACTGATACAAGAGCTTAGCTTGACAGATGTGGCCGCTATCTTCAGGTATTTGCCCGGGGATGCCAGGCGGCATCTGCTGCCATTCTTGCCCCAGGGCAAGCAGGCCCTCTGCAAGATGCTGCTCAATTACCCTGAATATACAGTGGGTGCCCTGGTGGAAACCGACGTGCTGATGCTCGACAGCAAGATGAGCATAGCCGAGGCCCTGCTGCGGCTGAAGCGGCGCAACTACGCCTACCTCCAGTGGCTGTATCTGGTCAATGCCTCCAGGCGACTGGAGGGCAGGGTCGGCATAGGCGACTTGTTCCGCCATCCGCCGATGACCCTCATCGCCGGCATCATGTCCAAGCCGGGCCCCAGACTCAACGCCGCGACCGAACTGCAGACCGCCCTGGCGCTGGATATCTGGCAAGGCCAGGACACAGTGGCGGTGATCAACCGCAGGCAGGAGTTTATCGGCGTCTTGCATCACCATCATTTGCGTAACCTGGTCCGCCGCCAACAGCGGGCCGACACCCGGGCCGACGCCATCCCGGCCGAATTACTCGAGCTGTACGGCGATACCCTGGTATCCCTGGCCGAGCTGTTTTCATCATCCAAGACACGGGAGTCGCTCAACTGAGGCGAGTCTCACCCTGTCACCCCGGGTGGCAGCACAGATAGCGAATGCCGAGGCGTGTATGTCACTCGAACAACAACAGCTGGCTGAAACCTCACTCAGCCTGAACCAGGATTTCTTCACCCGCTACCCCGCCAGGAGCGCCCGGCACCTGGCGCGCATTCCGGCCATCGAAGGAGCCGAATTGTTGCAGAGCCAGGCGCCCGGGGTGGTCATGGCCCTGTGGCGCTTCCTGCCTGCGGGGACGGCGGACAGCATCTTCGTGCATTTCCCGCTCGATTTCGCCCTGACCCTCATCACCCGGCTCGATACCCATATCGCCATCGCCTTGCTCAGCCGTTTGCCCATGGACACCCGAACCGCCCTGATGGCCCGGCTGGCCCAATCCGAGCCGGGATTGGCCCAGGAATTTACCGAGCTGCTCGGTTACCCGGAGGACACCGCGGCGCGGCTGATGACCACCAGGGTCAATGTCTTCTACGATGAACTGAGCGTCGCCGATGCCCTCAGGCAGCTCAGGCAGCGTAAATTGCCGGGCCAGGAGGTCATCTATGTGCAAGACAGCAACCTGGCGCTGGTGGGGGAGATAGGCCTGGCGCAGCTGCTCGCCGCCGATGCCGGCGAGCAGCTGGGGGTCATCGCCGAACCGCTCAAGGCGGTGCTGAACGCACTCGACAGCAAGGAGCGGGTGATAGAAGTGTTCGAAGGCCATAGATGCAGCGCCATTCCTGTGCTGGATCTCCATGAGCAGATCCTGGGCGTGATACATTTCTTCGATGTCTATCAAAGCACCAAGGAAGATCTGACCAGTGACATGCAAACCATGGTGGGTGCCAGCAAGGAGGAACGGGCCCTGTCCAGCAGTTGGTTTGCGGTGCGCAAGCGCCAGCCCTGGTTACAGATCAACCTCCTGACCGCCTTCGCCGCCGCTGTCGTCGGCTCCTTCGAAGGACTCATCTCGCAAATCACCGCCCTGGCCATATTGCTGCCGGTGGCGGCGGGGCAGTCGGGCAATGCCGGTGCCCAGGCCCTGGCGGTCACCATGCGTGGCCTTACCCTGAGGGAGATCAGCACCCGCCACTGGCTCAGGGTCTTGCTCAAGGAGTTGTTTGCCGGGCTGTTGAATGGACTCGCCATCGCCGTCACCTGCTCGATAGCCGTCTATTTCTGGAGCCATTCCTTCGGCCTGGCGTTGGTGATCGCCATCGCCATGGTGCTGTCCCTGGCCATCGCCTGCAGCGCCGGCGCCATAGTGCCCATCATGCTGAAGAAGTTTGGCCTGGATCCGGCGCAGTCATCATCCATAGTCTTGACTACTATTACAGATATCGCCGGTTTTCTGTCGTTCCTTGGTATCGCCTTGTTATTGTCCGACATGTTGCCGCGCGGCTAGTGGCCTGAGGCATAGCAGGCCCAGGCCCATCAACCAGGATTAACAAGATGAAGATTGCTATTCTTTCCCGCAACAAAAACCTCTATTCCACCTCGCGCCTCCTGCAGGCGGGTAAGGAACGGGGACACGAGATAGAGGTTATCAATACCCTGCACTGTGACATAGACATCGCCAGCAGCCACCCGGCGTTGCGTTATAAGGGCAGGGACCTGGAGCGCTACGATGCCGTGATCCCGCGCATAGGCGCCTCTGTCACTTTCTACGGCACGGCCGTGGTGCGCCAGTTCGAGATGATGGGCACTTACAGCATCAACGAATCCGTGGCCATCAGCCGCTCCCGGGATAAGCTGCGCTCCCTGCAGTTGCTGTCGCGCAAGGGCATAGGCTTGCCGCGAACCGGTTTCGCCAATCGCCCGGATAATATCCGCGAACTGATAGACACTGTGGGCGGCGCGCCTGTGGTGATCAAGCTGCTGGAAGGCACCCAGGGGATAGGGGTGGTGCTGGGGGAAACCATCAAGGCGGCCGAGAGCGTGATCGAGGCTTTCATGGGGCTCAATGCCAACATTCTGGTGCAGCAATACATAAAAGAAGCCGGCGGCGCCGACATACGTTGCCTGGTGGTGGGGGACAGGGTGGTGGCGGCCATGAAACGTCAGGCCCAGAAAGGTGAGTTCAGATCCAACCTGCACCGCGGCGGCACGGCCGAGATAGTCAAGTTGACCCCGGTGGAGCGGGCCACCGCCGTGGCGGCGGCCAACATCATGGGGCTCAACATGTGTGGCGTCGACTTGCTGCGCTCAAACACGGGCCCTGTGGTGATGGAAGTCAACTCCTCCCCCGGGCTGCAGGGCATAGAAACCGCCACCGGCAAGGACGTGGCGCAGATGATCATCGCCTTCATAGAGAAGAACGCCAGGCCCAACCGCAACCGCACCCAAGGCAAGGGCTAGGCGTGAACGCCGGTCCCAGGGATCTGTGTACTTGCTGTAGCTTTGCGATACGAAGCCTCGCTGGCGAGTGAGGCTGCTTAAGCTTGAAACCAGCGCTGTTAGGGGGGATCCGCTCTGAATTTGGTAAGTTGATAAAATACAATCAACTAGCTATGCTCATTTCTGCTGTTTTTATGAAGTAAAAGCGCAGGCGTACCATAAAATCATGCGTACCATAAAGCCAGGCGTACCAAGACGAAAGATGAGCGGATGAGGAGTGAATATGAGCCATACAGGACGTTGTCATTGCGGAAAAATTAGCTTTGAAGTAGAGGGAGACTTTGAGTCGGTGCTGGAGTGCAATTGTTCTCACTGCAGCAGCAAAGGCTATCTATTGTGGTTTGTCCCCCGAGCCGATGTTTCTGTCAAAGCGGAAGACAATTCATTGTCTACCTATACCTTCAATAAACACGAAATAAAGCACCATTTCTGTTCCACATGTGGTAGCGCGCCATTTGGATTTGGAACGAATAACGGGGTCGAGATGGCGGCAATTAACGTCAGGTGTCTTCAGGATATCGACCTGTCTTCGATCAAGCGGGACTTTGTCGATGGCCGCGCTTTCTAACCCGTGACTAAACCGTCATAATCTACCGTCATAATCTGCCGTCTTGGGCCGGGTGCCGGATGGCAGATGATGGCGTGTCGGGATTTTTGTCGGAGTGGGTGGGTAAACATGCTTTCAAGGTATCAAACAGCGAGATTAAGGGTGTTGGAAATCGCCCGCGATGCGGAACCCTTTGAGCTTAATGCACTTCTGCAGCGGGTGACTGAGCTGCTGACGCCTGCCGTGGTCGAAAACCTGCCGCCATATTTTCAGGGTATCGCGTCGCTTGCCGATGCCGAGCGCTGGCTTGAACTCATGCTGTCCGAGAGCCGTTTATTTGCCGTCCAAGATAAGGACAGCGGCTCCATTCTTGGTTTCTTATTCGTCTACATTGAAGATGAGCATGATGCCCACATAGGTTACCTCCTGGGTGAAGCCTATTGGGGCCAAGGTTTAGCCAGCGAGCTGATAAGGGGGCTAATAGCACTGGCGATGCAAGCGCAAGAGTGGAGCAAGTTGATCGGCGGTGTCGATAAAACGAATCAGGCTTCCTCCAACTTGTTGCGTAAACTGGGGTTTGTTGAGCGGCCAGCCGTTGAGCCGTCAGCCACCGAGCCGTCAGCTATAGATAGTCAAGTCGCATTCTACGAGTATCACCTCTCCCGGCCATAAGAGTGTCAGGCACAGCAGTGGCTAGCCGGTTTCAGCGGTAACGTCCAATAATTCAAAAAATTTCAAGTTATGGAAATTTGAGTTTGAGGATGATTAATGCCTAAAACCATCGCAAGGCCATCTCTCATAGGTTGGCCTGCATATCTGCTGGTTGAACACAATCAATGAAGCCGCCGCATCAACTTTTTACGCTGCTTCTGACAGACATCCTTCACAGACAGGTGCTGTACTAGGCAGAAGATGATGCCCGGAGCAGGGATCGAATAGGGTCTATGCCACCATTCAGTAGTTCAGTGGCGTGCCATCATCCAAGACAATGATCCCAGGTTAGGAGATCATTGCCCGTGGGTTTATCTGAATTGAACTCACAGCGAGAAGCGGACATTCACAGCACAGGAGTATATTTTTAGATAATCTCAGAGATCCAGTCAGCAAACGCGCGCACGGCAGGAGAAAGGAAGCGCTGATGCGGATAAAGCAAAGTTACCGGCACTGACGGCGGCTGCCAATCAGCCAGAACCTCGATTAACCTTCCTTCTCGCAGGTGCTCTGACACAATATGCTCAGTAAGCTGCACCAATCCGAAACCTTCCAGACACATTTTGATGTAGAGCCCTGTTTCATTAACGGCAACTTCTCCACTTACAGGAACCGAGAATGTTTCGGAACCGCGGACAAAGTGCATTTCGTTCGCACGCTTTGTTTGGCTTGAAAAATAGTGGATCGCCTTGTGCTGAGTCAATTCTTCAGGTGACTGCGGAACACCATATTCCCTGAGGTAGTCAGGCGATGCACAGGTTGCCCAACGAAACCGGCCCAGTGGTCGGGCAACAAGGGTGGAGTTATTCAGCTCCCCTGATCGAATCACACAGTCCACGCCCTCCTGAACGAGATCAATCTGTCGATCATTCACGCCAATCATCAAATAGATATCTGGGTAACGTTGGCAAAAGTCTTTCAGGTTTGGCATGACGATGAAATGAGCGATCCCGCTAGGCATGTCAACCCGCAAACGCCCCTGTGGCCGCATGACAGAATCTGTCAGACTGGATTCTGCATGCTCGATGAGGGAGAGTATTTCTCGGCATTGCTCAAGATACTGTAGTCCCTCTGGGGTAAGGCTTACCCGCCGGGTGGTCCTGTTCAGCAGGCGCACCTTCAGGTATTTTTCAAGGCTTTTAATGGTGCTGGTTACCGTCGATGACGGCAGTGAAAGCGTTTCCGCCGCGCGCACAAAACTTCCTGCTTCTGCGACTCGCATAAAGATTTGCATAGCCTGAATACGATCCATAGTCCTTCTTCCCAGTCGATAAATCTGCTTAACATCATTATTCGTAGATTATGAATTATGAAAACACTTTAAGCATCTTTTTCACGCTAATCGAGTGGTGTATCGTTTTTGCTGTCGATTAAGCAAGAAACAATGGTTCAGTTAGAGGAAGTAATTTTATGAGTAACATTCTTATTATCAATGGTGCCAAAAGTTTTGAATTTGCCAAAGGAGAGTTAAACACGCTCTATGTCAACACAGCACGAGAGGTTTTAACCAAGCTTGGACACACGGTATCGGTTACGAACGCTGACAGTGATTTTGATCCTCAGAGCGAGATAGCGAAAATCCTTAACAGCGATGTATTGATTTATCAGATGCCAGGATGGTGGATGGGTGAACCATGGACAGTAAAAAAATGGATCGATGAGGTGTTTACAGCGGGTCATGGATCTCTGTATGCAAGTGATGGCCGCACACGCGTTGATACGTCAAAAAAATATGGTTCAGGCGGCCTTCTTCAAGATAAAAAATACATGCTCTCGCTTACATGGAATGCACCCTTAGAGGCATTTAATGATCCGGAACAATTCTTTGAAGGTCAGGGGGTAGACGGGGTATACCTACATTTTCATAAAGCCAATCAGTTTTTGGGGATGGAAGCACTGACCACCTTTATCACAAATGATGTGGTCAAAGCGCCGGATGTAGAAAATGAAATCAAGCGTTTCAGCGATCATCTTATGACTATCTTTTCTTAAGTCGTTATAAAAGAAAGCCCTCTTTAGGGCTGTTGTATTTCCTTCGAAAATCTTCTGTTCATCAACGTTTCTGGTGTCTCGCAGGGCCCCCCCCCAGCGGGCAACAAGTGCGAGTTAATTTTATTATTCGAAAGTTATGAATAGTAAAAACGCTTTTAGTGTCTTTTTCACTCTAATAGAGTGGCGTATCTTTCTTGCTGTTGGTTAAGAAAGAGGTGTTGGAATGACAGATTACGTAAGAAATATTGTTAATAATCAGAAGGTAAATTCCCATGTCACCCTGATTCGTGGCGCAACGATACTGAGCATGGATGAGAGTGTAGGTAATATTGAACGCGGTGATATTCTTATCACTGGTTCAATCATTACCGCCGTGGGTCAGAACCTGGACGCACAGGGTGCCCATGTCATTGATGCCACTAACATGATTGCCATGCCGGGGATGGTGGATTCTCATCGCCACGCATGGGAAGGACAACTGCGCCGCATCAACCCCAATGCCACCTGTCTGGACGACTACAGCAACGCCACGCACTTCTCTTTCGCCAAATTCTATCGCCCTGCCGATATCTATATCGGTAACCTGCTGACTGCCCTGGGGGCTATGGACGCGGGTATCACCACCATCATCGACAATTCCCATAACAGCCGCTCCGCTGCGCATTCAGATGCTGCCGTCGAGGCGCTGCTGGATACGGGCATTCGCGCCATACATGCCTCGGGCGCACCGGTATCCGGAGAATGGGACAAGGCTCACTGGCCGGGTAACTGGCAACGCCTGCAGGAAAAGTATTTCAAGGATAACCCTGACAGCCTTGTTTCTCTTGCGGTCATGGCTCAGCTGGAGCCAGAGCTGTGGGCCGAGGCCCGCAGGTTGGGCCTGCCGATCGTCACCGAATTCTTTGGTTCTCTGATGGCATCTGAACTTGAATCGCTGCATCGGCACGGCCTTCTCGGCCAGGACAATATTTTCAATCACTGCACGGCGCTGCCAGATGAGGGATGGAAGATCCTGCGGGAAGCGGGCGTCCGGGTGAACGTCTGCCCGCGCTCCGATGCGCACTACGGCATCGAAGACGGGATGTTTGCCATGCAGGCTGCGCACCGTCATGGCATCAACCCCGGCCTCAGCGTCGACAACGAAACGTCTTACAGCACTGACATGTTTATGGAAATGCGCGTGGCCTTTTACCTGCAGCGGGTGATGGGCATGCACCGGCAGCAATGCTGCGATGCTTCCCATGCACTGACCACACTTCCGGCGGCGCAGCTGCTTAAAGCGGCAACCGTCGATGGCGCGGCCTGCGCAGGACTGCAGGACAAGATTGGTAGCCTGACACCGGGTAAACAGGCCGACCTTATTCTGATTAACGCCGGCGACATCAACCTCTACCCGTCGGGCAACGCTTTTGGCACTGTGGTGCATGCGACAGAGCGCAGCAACATAGATACCGTCATGATCGGCGGGCGCATCGTCAAGCAGAACGGCAAAGTCCTGGGCGTGGACAGCACGCGTCTTCGCGCCGCCATCGATGAATCGCGTGAGCATCTGTTTGCTGCCGCCGGATATGAGCCTGACATGTTTGCTGACGCCTTCCTGCCGCTGGAGCAGGCACACTGACAGGTATGAAACCCATGAGCACGATATATTACCTAATCGCTTTTGCCGCAGGTCTCGGGATCACCCTGCAGACGACATTGAACAGCCAACTGGCAAGAGGGCTGGGGGGAGACTCGGTCACCGCCGCGTTGTTTTCCTTCGCGGCCGGGGCATTCAGTTTGGGGATTTTCTCGCTGCTGCGCGGCGGATTAATCACCTCGCTTGTGGCCATTCCGTCGCAACCGCTGTGGAGTCTGGCGGGCGGCCTGATAGGGGCCTGTGCGCTGTTCAGCTATGTCGTGCTCGCACCGAAGATCGGTTTTTCAGCCCTGCTCGGGCTGGCGATTGTCGGGCAGTTACTCTCGTCACAAATGATTGACCATTTTGGTCTGCTGGGTGCCATCAAGCGCCCGGTTTCGATGCTGAAGCTGGGTGGAATGCTGGTCATGCTGGCCGGGCTCGCCATCATGCTGTTCGGCGACAGGCTGACTGAGCGCTTTCTGCACTGACAGAGTGGAATTCTGATCCCTGACCCTTACGGACGTCTGCCCCAGAGTGACGTCCGTAAGCATCTCTTAAAAACGCAACACGTACTTTCATCCCCCGGAGGATTAACATGTTTTCAATTGCAGTAGATGTCAGGAATAGGCTGGGAGAGTGCCCCTTGTGGTGCGAAAGAACACGCAGGCTGTACTGGACGGACATTGAAGGCAGCGCACTGCTCGCCTTTGAGGAAGATAATGACGTCGTGATGCGCTGGTCTCTGCCTGAACGCCTCGGATCATTCGCACTCACCGAAAAGCCAGGAGTTCTGCTGATGGGGCTGGCATCCCGTCTCGGCTTCTATGACCTTAATACTCGCATTTTTACCGAAGTGGTGTCATCTCCGGGGACAGCCGGAACACGGATAGGTGATGGCCGCTGCGATCGCTCAGGCAATTTTGTCTTTGGCACCATGGATGACGGAGACTCAGTACAAACCATCGGCCAATTTCACCGACTGAATGCCGCCTCGTTGGAAGTTGAGACGCTGCCCCTACCCGAAGTGGCTATCCCTAATAGCATCTGTTTCAGCCCGGATGGTGGCACTATGTATTACTGCGACTCGATGCAAGGGCGTATTTTCTGCTGCGATTATCCTTCCTTCGAAAATCAGCGCGTGTTCACCGAAACGGAAGGAAAGGGTGCGCCAGACGGTTCCTGCGTGGACTCACAGGGCTACTTATGGAATGCAGAATGGGGAGGAAGTCGCATTGTGCGTTATTGCCCGGACGGAACAATAGACTGCATCCTTCCATCCCCAGGTATTCAGACCACCTGCCCAACGCTGGCGGGTGAGGCATTCACAACCCTGTATTGCACCAGTGCGAATGTGGGCCTCTCCGCGCCATCCCGGCATGACGGTGCGTTGTTGAAGGCCGAAACAACAGTATTTTCCGGCTTGCCCGAAAGTCGGTTTGCAGCGCACAGGATGTAACGATTTTAATTATCTTCTTCAGGCTGAAATGTATCTGCTCAAAGCCGCCTGCAGAGGTCCGCTTCTGGCAGCTACCGGAAAGAGCGGCTTGCAGAAGTAGCGGTCCTTCATTGGTGGATATTGTAACGTCCATTCAAAATGACAGGGAAGTGCCTGGTTTACCGCTAGCAATTCAGTCTGTGCAGTTGCCACGAATGCTTTAAGCCCATCAATAAGATCCATATACGCCCTCATTAAGAACGTTTTGTTGATATACATTCAATATAATCAACGTTGTATTGTAAAAGGTTGGGGCGCATACTTTTTACATGGCAAACGCCAATTAAATAAATTTTTACATAGTCGGAGAAAAGTAATGAATATCGCAATTATTGGTTCAGGAAATATTGGTTCAGGTTTAGCAAGAACATTTGGTGCAACTTCACATGGTATCGTTGTTGCGTCACGTGATATCGAAGGGGCACGTAGTCTCGCAGAGAAATTAGATAAAGATGGCATTCGTGTTCAAGTGAGTGACATTGCAACAGCAGTGAAGAATGCTGAAATTATCATGTTAGCCATTCCATACGGTGCCGTAAACGAGTTGGCTTCAGCAGTAGATTTCAGCGACAAAGTAGTCATTGATGTTACAAATCCTCTAAAGGAGGATTTTTCTGGTATCACAGTAGGCTTTGATTCTTCAGCAGCAGAAGAAATTCAAAAATTAATGCCAAATGCAAAAGTAGTAAAGGCATTTAATACTGTTTTTGCTCAAGTTTATGACCAAGGTTTAGATTTCAATGGTCGCGCGGTGCCAGCTTTTGTAGCGGCTGATGATGAAGGCGCAAAAGCTACAGTAATGGCTGTAGCAAAAGAAGCAGGCTTTGATGCCGTCGATGCTGGCGGCCTTATCAATGCACGTTACATCGAGCCACTTGCCTATCTCAACATTTACTTCGGTTATATGGCCGGGCAAGGCACTCAAATTGCTCCTGCTTGGTTAGCTAGATAGTCATAGTGAAGTAGAAGGATATTCCCATGATTGAATTAAAGACAGCACCCTATGCAGCACTGTGGCTTAGAATCGCCACTGGCGTCCTATTTTTGGCGCATGGATTAACGAAAGTTTTAGTCTTCACCATTCCGGGCACAGTTGGTTACTTTGAAAGTCTTGGCCTTCCTGCAATTGTCGCTTATTTGACGATTTTTGCAGAGTTGGGTGGAGGATTGGCCTTAATCTTGGGGGTTGCAACCAGGGCTGTTTCACTTGCTCTTTTACCAGTATTGCTGGGCGCTGTGTGGGCACATAGTAGCAACGGTTGGATGTTCGCTAATCAAGGTGGAGGATGGGAATATCCCCTATTTTGGGTAATAGCACAAGCTTCACTAATCCTATTGGGAAACGGTGCTTACGCTCTAAAACTTCCAATGCTGAACAAATTGCTGGGAAAGTATGCATAACCAGGGGGGGGGCTGCTTAAGGTAGCACCCCTTTATATTTGTTTGATTAATGTTGGTATTTTATGAGTCTTAAATCTTCTCTTCAAGAACTAAAGTCGCGCCTTAAATTATCTGGAAGAATGCCTACGTTATTCTTGGGGCATGGTAGTCCAATGAACGCAATTGAAGACAATAAATACAGCCAGAGTTGGAAAAACTTAGGTCGTTCGCTACCTAAACCTCAGGCAATATTGGTAATTTCAGCTCACTGGATGACAAAAGGGACAACGCTTGTTGATGTATCCTCTGTACCAAAAACAATTCATGATTTTTATGGATTTCCTGAACAACTTAATAAGCAACAATATCCTGCCAATGGGCATCCTATCTTAGCAAAAGAAGTTTCAGGAATTCTGACAGATTTCAATGTTAAAACTGATGAGAGCTGGGGCCTTGATCATGGAGCTTGGTCTGTTTTGGATTCACTTTTTCCAGAAGCTGATGTGCCCGTATTTCAGCTGTCTATAGATTTAACCAAAGATATGCAATGGCACTTTAACATCGGCAAAGAGTTATCGGAATTGCGTGACAGAGGAGTACTGATTTTAGGTTCTGGTAATATTGTTCATAACTTACGAGCGTTAAGGTTTGATGGTAAAGCGTATGATTGGGCAATTGAGTTTGATGATTTCGTAAAGCAAAAGCTAGACGAAAGAAACTTTAGTTCACTTCTTGATATCCACTCAATGGGTAGACTCATGAACATGTCAAACCCGACATTAGAACATTACATTCCAGCAATCACTATTGCAGGTGCATCAAATAGTAAAGATGAACTTTTCTATACCACTGAAGGTATAGACCTTGGTTCACTCTCTATGCGCTCATTCATTTTTCACAGCACATAGAATATATGAGGATTAAACAATGTTAGTTAGTGGTAAATGGAATGAGGATTGGAAACCTTTGCAAAAGTCCGATGACCAAGGACGATTTGTTCGTCAAACATCTGGGTTTCGAAATTGGATAACACCTGATGGTGAACCGGGACCAACAGGCATTGGTGGTTTTAAAGCAGAACCGGGAAGGTACAGGCTTTATGTAGCTCTGATTTGCCCTTGGGCATCTAGAACGTTGATGGCTAGAGAGCTAAAAGGCTTACAAGATATTATTGAAGTGACTGTCGTCAACCCTGAACTAACAACTCAAGGTTGGGCATTTGGGAATTATCCAAATGCAAATGCTGACCCATTGTTCGATTCAAAATATTTACATGAGTTATATACCAGAGCCGATGCAACTTATACAGGTCGCGCTACGGTTCCCGTACTTTGGGATATGAAACAGAGCATGATGGTAAACAATGAGAGTGCGGATATACTAAGGATGCTAGATACAGCATTTGAGAATATTGCTCCATCAAAAATTAGACTGTTTCCTGAAGCATTGTCATCAGAAATTAACGAATTAAATGCTCAGATATATGACAAATTGAATAATGGAGTTTATAAAGCTGGTTTTACCAAAGAACAATCGTCATATGAAGAAGCGACACGCGAGGTTTTTGAAATGCTGGATGCTTTAGAGTCTCGTTTAGAAGGAAAAAGTTACCTTGTTGGTGATCAATTAACGGAAACCGATATTCGTACTTTTGTTACTTTAATAAGGTTTGATGTTGCGTATCATGGATTGTTTAAAACAAACATTAAGCAAATTGTCGATTACCCTAATCTGACCGCTTTTATGGAAAGAGTGTTGAAATTACCAGGCGTTATCAATACCGTAAATATCGACCATATTGTTGCAGGCTACTATTCAATTAAAGATCTCAATCCAGCAGGTATAAGGCCAATTGGTCCATCCTATATTTCTGAATTAGTTGAGTCAGTGAATAATGGCAATCATGCATGATCGACAGAGGTTAGTTTAAAAGTTTAGTGGGTCTAAATTGTAATAGCTAAATAATCTTAAAGGCTTATTTAGGCACTTTTTATTAATTTACTTCATATTATGACGTTAATGTTTTTTTGGTTTTTATCTCGTTAGTTAGTTTAGTTTTACCTCTGGAGAAGTCTATGATTAAATCATGCTGTTACATCAATATATCTCTACTAATATGCAGGAACACTACTTTTTGCGAAAGTCCTCAATAGCAAAATCAATTAATGTTCTTACTTTTTTAGGAACAATGTTATGTGATAAATAGACAACATAGAGTGGGTGGGTTTTCATTGAATAATCGCTAAGAAGCGGTATTAACATTTTTGATTCAATTTCTTCCTGTAAAACAAAACTTGGACACAACGCTATGCCTCGTCCATTAAGCGCCCATTCTTTTGCTATTCGCGCACTGTTCACCAACAAATTTCTGCTTGGCGCAAATGTGTACTCTTCGCCATTTTTGTAAAAAGACCAACGACTCGCATCTCTTCTATTGGTGTCAACAATACATTGATGCATTTTCAAGTCCAATGGCGTTTCAGGTGCTTTATTCTTTGAGAGGTAGTCTGCACTGGCAACCAATAAGCTCGTAACTTCCCCAAGCTTTCGTGCCTTCAAAGTTACTATTTCAGGCTCTCCAATTCTAAATGCTAAATCAAAGCCTTCCTTAGCAAGATCTACATGTTCATCACTTAAGCGCAAATCAATAGAAAGCTTGGGGTGCAGTGTAGAAAAGCGACTTAAAATATCACTAATAAACATTTCCCCAAATGTAACAGGTGCAGCTATTCTTAAAACGCCTGTTAAGCCTTGAGAATCATCTGACATAGCGCCAAGAAGCTCATCCAGTTCATCGAGTATTGCGGGCGCTTTTGCTAATAACTCTTGTCCACTGGGCGTTACCCCAACTTTTCGTGTTGTCCTTTGTAGTAGCAGTACACCTAACTTTTCTTCAAGTTGACCAACATATTTAGACGTTAACCGATTAGATATCCCTAGTTGCTCGGCTGCGTCTGTAAAAGAACCTGTCTGTGCAGTTGCCACGAATGCTTTGAGCCCATCAATAAGATCCATACACATCTCAGTTAAGAATGTTTTGTTGATATTTATTCTATACAATCAACATTGTGTTGTAAAAGGTTGGGGTGCATACTTTTTACATGGCAAACGGCGTTGTTGCCTAAATAGGTGAACCTTCTGCTCCTGATGCGATCAGATCCTGTGAATAGCACACAGGAACCGATACAAGATGGGCAAATCCAAGCATCGCATCACCAATTGGCCGAAATATAACAGTGCCTTGACCAAACGAGGCTCACTGACTTTTTAGATAGACGAGCAGGCTATGAGCCACTGGTGCTGCACCGAACATCATGGTGGTCGAGGTCGGGGATTTCAGTACAGCATTCTTCACTAGCTGGATAGGCGATTGAAACCGCATTGATGCTCAAAGGCCTGTTCAATCTCCCCTTGCGGGCACTGGAAGGTTTCATCAACTCGGTATTTGGCTTAATGAACGTTCCCCTGGCGTCACCCGGTTACAGCTGCATCAGCAAGCGCGCCAAGACTGTCGAGATTAACTACCGCAATCCCAGCCGTGGTGCGATTGCTCACTTGGTTGTCGATGCCACGGGCCTGAAAGTATACGGCGAAGGCGAGTGGAAAACCCGTAAGCACGGCAAGGAAAAGCGCCGTACCTGGCGTAAACTGCATCTGGCGGTGGATGCCGCTACGCATGAAGTGATAGCTGCCGAGGTCAGCTTGGAAAGTGTGGCCACTCTCGACGGGTAAAAAATGAGGTCCTGCCTACCTTATTGAATCCACTGAGACGCAAGACTCCCTGTGCAGAAAGTGTAAGTGTCAGCCGATGGCGCTTATGACACCCAAGCCTGTCATAAACTGCTGCAACGCAAAGGCAGCAAGCCCACTATCCCGCCCAGGAAAAATGCGGGTTACTGGGAAGAAGGTCACCCAAGAAATGAGGCCGTCAAGGCGCTGAAAAGTAATGTGCTACAGCAATGGAAGAAAGACAATGACTATCACCAACGCTCACTGTCGGAAACGGCCATGTACCGTTATAAGCAGCTCATCAGCCCGAAACTGAGCCTGCAGGATTACAACGCCCAATGTCTCGCCGACTTAGGCGTTGTCGCACTGTATACTCAGTTTCGGACTGATAGCCCTTGCTAACTCGCCTTGAGACTAATGTTTTGAAGTGGGCTGAAGACTGAGGGTTCACTTCTGGATTGGCATTGTTGCACCAAAGACCCTTGGCGGCAGGGTGAGCATCGCGTAGCGATATGCAGCGAACGGGAGCCAGGGCTGCTCTCGGACGTCCTGCCCTGCGCGGCATTGAGACTCCTGTCTGGCAGAAGGTGAGCTGGCTTTTGTGCATGGAGGCATGTTGCCGTCGTCGAGCCCTCAGGGACGATTCATTTGAGATCAAGAGCTGGCGTGTCATTGGGGCAGCAGGGCAAGCAATCATTTATTGTCTGTCGCTTTGCATAGCGATATGCGGCGAACGGGAGCCAGGGCCGCTCTCTGGCGTCCTGCCCTGCGCGGCATTGAGGCTCTTGTTTGGCAGAAGGCGTATTTAAGGCAATTAAAGAAAGGGGATATAACCCCAGCAGCGAAGAAGGAGTCGGCTGGTTTGGGAAATCCAAAACTTCCCATACCTGGCGGCGCGAATTACCAAACCGCGCGGCGCGCTACACTCAAGCCGTTCACACGAAGGACTTTCAGATACAAAAAAGCCCGTAAGTCACTAAGAACTACGGGCTTTCTCGTTTAATTTGGTCGGTATGAGAGGATTCGAACCTCCGACCCCTGACACCCCATGACAGTGCGCTACCGGGCTGCGCTACATACCGAAATTGTTTTGGTCAATACAGCGCTTAGACTGGGATTAACCTGTATCGAGACACTCATGTGGGGTATGTCTCAACGAGGCAGAACTTTATCAAGCCCTCGGGGCTTCTGCAAGCGATATGTCATCACTTGGTGTTTAACTGCTTAGTTTCTAATCTGATTTTGTTGGCACCCCCTGAGCCGCGCCTGTGGGGAGCCTGGGCTCATGCTTATGCTCAAGCTGGGGCTGAAAAATCGGCCCCGCGCCTGCTGCCCACCTTAACACCAATTAATGGTTGTAGAGCCTGCGGCCTTCACGCATCACCTGGATAAGCTCGGGAGCACTCATCTTCTTATGCAGGTGTTTCTCATAGTGTTCATCGAAGATGCGGTACTTGCCATGCCTGTCTATCACGGTTATTTCATTTTCCTGATAGATGGCGAAGATGCGGCTGTCGCCTATGTAGACCCAGTTTTCCTTGCTGGGTTGCAGCAGGCTGCGGCCGGCGCTGTAGTCCGTGCTCTGGTTGGTACAGCCCAACACTTGGCTCATCAGGGTAGGCACCAGACCGTAATGACTGGTGCGGTACTTCACCTTGTTGCCGCTGCCCATGTTGGGCCAGTGGATTATCATGGGCACTCTGACGCTGGCGGGGGACATGTCCCGGCTGGCTTCGGTCAGGTTGCTGGTGAATAGCTTGCCGCTGACCCCTGTGATGATCACCAGGGTGTCGGGTGACACGCCGGCAAGGGTGGCTTGCAGCTGCTGGTCGATGAAGTTGAGCGACTGGCGATATTGGTTAAACAGGACTTTTTCGGCCGGCTTGAGCGTGCTCGCCGCCCTGACGGTTTCTATGCCGAGGAAACCGACCGGGGTGTCATAGTTGTCCGGCGCCTTGAGGTTGAGCAGGGCGAACCAAGGCGCAGACTGGGCCGCATGCCATGCCTGAAAATGCTGTACCGACTGGATGTCAGCCTCGGCACTGCCGTTGGTCTCGCTGGCCGTTTCTATGCTGAAGTCCTTGAAGGTGGCCTTGGGGCTCACCAGCTCCAGATTCGTCTGGGTGCTGAAGAGGCCAAGCCGGTAGCCCTGGGCGGCCAGGGTCTGGGTCAGCACCGGGCTGGTTTCACTCAGGCCCACGGCATCGCCATAGCTGCCCTGCAAACCGTAGAGCAGGGAGAAGATGCCTGTCTTGAATTGGTTGCCGCCGCTGTAGTGCTGGCCGAAGGACAGGTTTTGGGCGCTGTACCGGCTCAGAAACGGCATGGTCTTGGCGTCGAGCATGTCCGCCCTCAGGCTGTCTATGCTGATGAGCAGGACATTGGGTAGGCTGTCGCTCTGGCATTGCAGCGGCTGGGCCGGATAATTGAGCGTGCTCCTGAGGGCGGCTTTGGAGCGGCGCGGCCCTGTGCCTTCTATGCCATGGCTTTCCATGAAGGAGCGTGCCGTGGCCGGGTAGGACAGGGGATACGTCTCGTCGAAGCCGGTGATCTCTGTGATGTCGGCGGCATCGGCCCAGATATGCACCAGGTGGCTGCTGATGAAGCAGACGCCGATGAAGGCGACCACCTTATTGCCCAGGTGGTATTTTTGGAGTTTTTCTATGCGCTTCCACAGGGCATTGGCCAGCGTCAGTTCCAGGGTGATGATCGCCAGTGGCGTGACTATGTAAGAAGTGCTCTGCAACAGGGCATTGAGATCGGCCCAGGCCAGATCGAAGGCGAAGGGGCTAAGGTGCAACCCATAGTCGTCATAGACTATGGTGTCATACAGGAGCAGACATAGCCCCAGGGTCGCGACCAGGGCGGCAAAGCCGCGCAAAATCTTGGAATAGGGCAAGAGCAAGGTAATGGGGAATAAACACACCAGGTAGACCATGAAGGCCAGGAAGCTGAACTGACCTATGGTGCTGATGGCCAGGTAGCCCCAGCCTATCCAGGTCTCCGGGTAGCCGACGCTGGCCAGGTAGCGGCTGCCCACTATCATGGCCAGCAGCCCATTGAAGAAGGCAAACCAATGACCCCAGTTGACCAGGCGTGAAACCTTGTCCCGTCCCATCTGCTTTTTGCGCTCGACCATATGGATCCGTTTATTCCTGAAAGACTTAGGTATCTTAAGTGCTTTTTTGCAATATACCAATGCCGCTGCACATGCCGCGGCGGATTAATGCGTCAACATCGCCCCGATGCCATCCCCGTTGCTTGATCTTGACCGAGTTACTTGGTCTTAACCGATTGCGCCAACGCCTTGGCAAACTGCTCGGCGACCGCCTGACGCGAGGCATCCGGTACCTTGGTCTGCAACAGGTGGGAAATGCAATTGCCCAATACCATGAGGCTGAGATCGGTCGGTGACTGATGTTTTTCCAGTACCGCCAGCAATTCGGCGATCAGGGATTCTACTTGGGTATTAGAGTATTTGGATTGGATAGCCATGATCAAAAAATGTTTCACTTTGGAATGGATTAGCGGCATATAATAGCGGATTTATTCCAGTATCACTATCAGGGCTTATGAGTATTAACATCGAACAAGCAATTATTCACGAGATTTCCCAGGACAGCCAAGGCCAGCTGCGCTGCCGTTTGCGTCCTCAACCTCTGCTGAACAGTCAGGCTGTCGAGACCATGCTCGAAGAGCTGCACCAGACCTATACCGGCAAGGCGGGCAAGGGCTTCGGTTACTTTGGCATTGCCGGCGACGATGGCGAAGCCAACCCGGCGTTTGCGGATGCCCTGGGGCAGTACCGTGAGGGTGAGCTGGGGTTCGTCGAGTTTTCCGGCCGCGCCAGCAAGCTGCTGCAGGATGAGCTGGCGAAATACGATTTCAGCCAGGGCGGATTCCTGCTGATGTCCTGCTACACCTCCATGACCAGCGATTATCTGTTCGTGGCGCTGCTGAACGCCAAATCGTCGATGACGGTACTGGATGACATGGAGCTGTCGCAGAATAACCACCTGGACCTGAACAACATCCAGCTGGCGGCGCGTATCGATCTGACCGAATGGCAGGCCGATAAGGACTCTCGCAAGTATATTTCCTTCATCCGTGGCCGCGCCGGTCGCAAGGTCGCCGATTTCTTCCTCGACTTCATGGGCTGTGTCGAAGGGGTCAACACCAAGGCACAGAACAAGACACTGATGAATGCGGTGGAAGACTTCGTCGCCGGCAGCGAGCTGACCAAGGACGAGCGTCAGCAATGCCGTGACAAGGTATTCGAGTATTGCAGCGAGCGTTTCGACAGCGGCGCCGACATAGAGATCAAAGATCTGGCCGACGAGCTGGCGGATCAGGGCATGGATTCCTTCTATGACTTCGCCCGCGGCGGCGCCTACGAGCTGGACGAGGAGTTTCCCGCCGACAAGTCGACCCTGAGGCAGTTGAAGAAGTTCTCCGGCACGGGCGGCGGCGTGACCCTGAGTTTCGACGGCGGTCATCTGGGCCAGCGGGTGATCTATGATCCTGTGTCCGACACCATAATGATCAAGGGCGTGCCGGCCAACCTCAAGGATCAGCTCGACCGTCGTCTCAAGGGCGAATAGCCTCGGGCCCTGTTGGCTAACAACCCGCAGACACAAAAAAAGCGCTATGAAGCGCTTTTTTTGTGTGCCTGACAGTCATATCAGCAGGACTTAGGCAGCGGCTCAGGCTTTGCCTTTACCGGCTCAGCCCTGTCAGCACTTGGGCGTTGCTGTTTTCAGGCCGGCTTGCACTTCTTTGCATGCATCCTCAACCTTGTTGCCCAATTCGGTCGCCGCCGCATCCAGCTTATCGCCCATCTCTTCCAGGGCCTGGTCGCTCAATTCCAGCGTCTTGTTCGGCTTGTCATCCGCCTCTGTGGCGACGTCATCCATGGTCTTGTCCATTGCCTGCATCTCGGCACTGGTCTTTATGACACCCGTTTCTTCGGCCTGCTTGTCGTTGCAGGCGGTGAGAGTGCAGATGAGCAGGAGTGCTGCGATGCCTGTGGGTATGATTTTCATGTTACTTCCTCTAAACATTGGAGTCGAAATGAGTTCCGCCATTCGGTGCCATGAAACAAAGAGCGGGAAGGCTGAGGCACTGACGGAACGACTTAAAAAGCGCAATGGGCTTGGGTTCACCCTTGCGACAGCGGAAACCGCAATCGGGCAGAGACTAATACAGTCGCCATCCAGCTGGCAATGGCTCGCCAGTTGGCGCAGCAAATAAAGGCCCGTTCGGGGGCCGGTGCACCCAGGCATGCAACACGGGCGTTGCAGCCTGGCGACTTTCTTCACTCCGTCTTAACCTTGGGTTACCTCAAGCTATCAAAGCTGTCGCCAAGCTGAATGGCATAGGCTCATGTTCGGCAACGAGGCCGGCTGGCGGCCCGTGGTGTTCGATGCCGAAGCCGGCTCTGTGGCGCTGCAACTGACTGAAGTGGCCAGTATGATGGCAGGTCGACCCCATAGGCTCGCGAGCTTCGGCGAAGCGTTGGAGGGGCAAAGGGTGATCGAAGCGACTCAGGGCCTCAAGCCGGACATAGGCGCACTGAATTGAATGCGTTGCAGCGCCCGGGTTGACCATCCCGGCTGGGGCGAATGGACTATAATCAGGAATATCTTTGACCGTCGCAGGGGGCAGAAGGTGTTTCAGCAATATATCCGCCAATGCAGCCAGGAAGTGCACAAGAGCCTGAATGTTGCCATCGCCGAACTGGCCAGCGCCCACCAGAATGTGCTCACCCCCGAACATCTGCTGCTGGGGCTGATCTCCTTGCCGGACTCGGAAGCTGTGCAGATGTTGCAGCAAGTGCTGGACAATCCCCAGCAAGCCCTGAGGGATCTCACCCAGGACATCTACCTCTCCCTGGAGCAGCTGCCGCTGCAACAACAGGCCAACCAGGTCGTCGCCTCTCCCGAGGTCGAAGAAGTCTTTCGTATCGCACTGAAAGAGGCCAAAAAACTCGGCGATGCCTTCACGGGCACAGGCGCCCTGCTGCTGGGACTCTGTCACGAGCGTGCCGGTGCCGTCGCCATCCACCTGAGCAATCATGGCATTAAGGCCGAACCGTTGCGCAAGGTGTTGATCCAGCTTAGAAACGGTAAGACGCTCGACGCCCAGGATGCCGAGGGGCGCAAGGATCCGCTGGATGAATATACCCAGGATCTGACCAAGATGGCTCGCAGCGGCGAGTTGGATCCCGTCATAGGCAGGGAAGATGAAATCGCCAGGGTGATCCAGACCCTGTCGCGGCGCAAGAAAAACAACCCTGTGCTGATAGGCGAACCCGGGGTCGGCAAGACAGTGATAGTCGAGGGGCTGGCCCAGCGCATCGCCGAGGCCAGGGTGCCCGACATCCTCAGGGGTAAGCGTGTGCTGTCGCTGGATCTGGCGGAAATCATCGCGGGTGCCAGCATGCGCGGCGAGTTCGAGGAGCGCATCAAGGGGGTACGCGATGCCGTCATAGCCTCTCAGGGGCAGATCATCCTCTTCATCGACGAGTTGCATACCGTGGTTGGCGCAGGTGCCGGTGCCGGCGGCCTGGATGCGCCGGCGCTGCTCAAGAGTGCCTTGGCTCAAGGGGCGCTGCAGGTCATAGGGGCCGACACCCTGGAGGAGTATCACAGGTATGTCGAGGCCGATAAGGCGCTGGAGCGGCGCTTTCAGCCCATAATGGTGCGCGAACCCAGCGTCGAGGAAACCATCGCCATCCTCGAGGGCCTGGCCCCCAAGTTTGAGAGTCACCATGATATCCATTATCGGCCCCAGGCGCTGGAGGCCGCCGCCAGATTGTCGGAGCGTTATATTACCGACCGTCACTTGCCGGACAAGGCGGTGGATCTGATGGATGAGGCGGGGGCCGACCGCAGGTTGCACCTGTTGGCCCTGTCCAGGCCGATGCAGGAATTGGAACGTCAACGTCAGTCACTGCTGGCCGATAAGCAAGATGCCTTCAATGCGCAGGAGTTTGAGCGGGTCGCCGCGCTGCAGACGCAGATCATCAATCTGGAACAGCAGCTGGATGCGGAGCGCAATCAGCTGCTGAACGACAGGAGCGCCGAAGACAGGTGGGTGACGGCCGAAGACATAGCGCGGGTGGTTTCCCGCCTGACGGGGATCCCCGTCGCCCGGCTGGCAGAGTCAGAGAGCGACAAGCTGTCGCATATGGAAGACAAACTGCATCAGCGCATCGTCGGGCAGCAGGATGCAGTGTCGGCGGTGGCCAATGCCATACGCCGCAATCGCACCGGCATAGACCGTGGCCATAGGCCCATAGGCTCCTTCCTGTTTCTCGGCCCCACGGGCGTAGGCAAGACGGAGCTGGCCAAGGCCTTGGCGGAATTCATGCTCGATGACGAGAGCAAGATCATTCGCCTGGACATGTCCGAATACATGGAGCGCCATGAGGTGTCCAAGATGATAGGCGCCCCGCCGGGTTACGTGGGTTACGGTGAGGGCGGCCAGCTGACGGAGAAGGTACGCCGCAATCCCTACAGCATTATTTTGCTGGACGAACTGGAGAAGGCTCATCCGGATGTGTTCAACATACTGCTGCAAATCCTCGAAGACGGGCGTCTGACCGACGCCCAGGGCCGTACCGTGTCCTTTCGCAACACCTTGCTGATAGGCACCTCCAACCTGGGGTCGGAGGCGCTGATCACCGACAGGCCGCCGGTGGGCTTCATCTTCAGTAAAGATCCCGATTATGAAACGGCACGCCACTCGGTGATGCAGGAGGTGAAGAAGTTTTTCAAACCCGAATTTCTCAACCGCCTCGACGACATCATAGTGTTCCATTACCTGACCCGGGAGGATGTACAGCAGATAGCCAGGCTCTTGCTCAAGAGCCTGTGTCAGCAGATGCAGGCCATAGGCATACGCCTGGTGATTGCCGAGGCCGTCATCGCCAAATTGGCCAAGGACGGTTTCGAGCCCGCCTACGGTGCCCGGCCACTGAGGCGCGAGATAGAAAGGCAGCTGGAGAACCCCATAGCCGCCATGATAGTCGGCAATCAGTGTGGCCCTGGCAGCGTGATCTACATAGAGCTGCCGGCAGAGGATCAGCCGATAAGTCTGAGAGTGGCCGCGGAAACTCAAGCGCCGAAGCAAGCGCCCGCCGGCTAGCGGGCGGGGGGTGAGCGGGGAGTGAGGTAACAGGCTGCCGGCTCATGCGTCCTGGGCCTGCAAACGATAGCGGCGGCGCATCTCATCCACCAACCTATGTCGGGAGCTGCGCTGTCTTTCGTGTGGCGCAAACCCGGCGCTGACCTCATCCAACAGGTTCACTGCCCTGGTCAGCTTAAGTCGCTGCTGCTCATCCAGTTCACTATCCAGTTCGTCTTCTGTGGTCATGGCGTTGATGGCCGAGATGGCGAGTTCCTTGGCCGCGATATCTTCCGGCAGGCCTGACCTGGTGCAGAGGCCATAGGTCCCCGCCAGGAAATGCGTCCATTCCCGCTCAATATGTGCATCCAGCGTCGGGCCCGAGGTCAAATTGTGGCATAACTGGCCATGGGCCTGCAGCCGTTCCATGGCATCGCGGTAACGCCGATAAAATATCGGGTAACCGTTTGCGCCAGCCGCGGCTCTGCTTGCCTGCACCGGGTGAGTCTCCAGCGAGTGCAGCAGCGCCAGCCAGGCGGCATAGCCCCTGGCGTAGTACTCTATCTCATCTTGTTCCCTGTGGGGGCCGAAGAAGGAATCGCAGCCGATATCCAGCCGCAGCCGGTAGGAGCATAGCGGCATGGCGCCCTGGTTTTGGTAACGTCGCAGCGCCTGCTCCGTGACCTGGGTGATCTCCAGCAGTTGCTGTAGGGTGTAAAAATGGCGATCGAGGTAGTCGAGCAGTTCCATGTCAGCGGCTCCAGGTGTTAGGAAATGGTATCAGGAAATGGTGTCAGCAAATGCTGTCAGGGCATGATTGCGGCGAGGATTGCGGCGAGGATTGCGGCACCTGAGCCCGGTCAAACATGCCGTAATCACGGACCACTTCTGCGACCCTCAGCCGATAGTCGGCGAAGATGTGTTCGCGGCCCTGGGTTTGGGCATGGCGATGGCATAGCTGTTCGCGCCAGGCGCGCACCGCGGTCTCATCTTCCCAGAATGACAGCGACAGCAGGCGTTCAGGATCCGCCAGGCTCTGAAACCTCTCTATGGAGATGAAGCCGGGCATCTCCACCAGGGTCGCCTTCAACTCGGTCGCGAGCGCCAGGTACGCCTCCTTAGTGGCATTTTTGGGTGTCACTTCAAAGATAACCGCTAGCATCATGCCTCCTGCGCCGGGCGTTGATAGGTATTGGGGACCGGGGTCAGGAAGCTGCGTTTCTCCGAGACGATGAACTCCCCCTGTTTGGCCAGCATGAAGTTAGCCTTGCCGGCCTCGGTCGTTTGCAACCTGTGGCGGTATGTTTCATAGTCGGCCAGGCTGTCGAAACTAATCAGGCCAAATGCCCTGTCATTGGTGCCCTCATGGGGCAGGAAGTAGCCGAGCAGTTCGCCGCCGCAGGCGGGAATGAGTTCGCCCCAGTTTTCGGCATACTCCCGAAACTGCTCGATCTTAAAGGGGTTGAGTTGGTATTCGATAAAACAGGTGATTTTCATCTCGCAGGTCTCCATTGCTTGTATTCATTGGCTTGTATTCATTGACGCCTTTAGGTAGCTTCTAGGCATAGTAACGGCCGGAAAAACCTATGCTTCGACGGCCATCGAACCGTATCGGCTGCAGGCGAGAGCCCGTAAATCGAGTCGCCCCCAGGATAGAAGACAATACATGGAACCCAACATCGCCTTTATCGCCGCCCTTATCGGCGACACCGCCCGCTCCCGCATCTTGGTCGCCCTGCTGGGAGGCCAGGCGCTGACGGCGACAGAACTGGCAGTGGAAGCCGATATCACGGCGCAAACCGCCAGCAGTCACCTGAGCAAGCTGGTGGAGGGCGAGCTGCTGCGGGTCCGCAAGCAGGGGCGGCATAAATATTTTCAGCTGCAGAGTCCGCAAGTCGCCGAGCTGCTGGAAAGCTTGCTCAATATCAGCGCCGGCAGCCTTAATCCCAAGAGTGTCCATGGGCCGGCGGATCCCGGGCTCAGACGGGCACGGGTCTGTTACGACCATTTGGCCGGCGAACTTGGGGTGGCGCTCTATGATGCCCTGGGGGCGCAAAACCTGCTCACCCGGGAGCAGGATGAAACCCGCTTGACGCCCGATGGCAGGGCCTTTTTCGCCGCCTTGGGGCTGGATATCGAGGAACTCAAGGGGCGCCAGGGCAAGCGTCGGCGCCCGCTGTGCAAGTCATGCCTGGATTGGAGCGAGAGGCGCAGCCATCTCGCCGGGGTCTTGGGCAATTGGATCCTCGAGGATATTCTGGCGAAGGGCTGGGCAGAGAGGGCACTCGACTCCAGGGCCATGCTATTTACCGCCAGTGGTCTGCAAGCCTTCAGTAAGAGCTATGGTTTGGCTAAGGGCTAACCAAAACCTGGGCTGTGGGAAATTCGAGGCCATAGGAAGTTTGAGGTTATATAGGGCAGGATAAGCCTGGGCCTGCAACCCCAGGGCGTGAAGTGGCTATTTTGGCCTTATCTTTTGCCTGCTCCCTTTGCCTGGTATCCTTGATTAGCCTCTTTGCCTTATCTCTTTGACTGGTACCGTTGCCATGGGTCATGGCAACGATCTATGCTTTCCGGCCTCGGACGGGGATGCGGGTGTTACTTGGCTCACTCACACGGCTATTCGCTCACTTGCACGGCCAGGCAATAGCCGCTATTTTTGGCCCCAATCTGAATCAATAATGACAAAAGGCAGACTCATGCAAAGTTCAAATTCTTATCCCATAGGCACCCCAGGCGAACCTTGGGGAGACGTAGAGAAGGCGACTTGGCTGGCGAGAGCCGGCATCAAGCGCTCCTACCGGGAAGAAGTGCTCGACAAGCTTGAATCGCTCGGGACGCGCTTCGAGCGGCTGCAATACGGCGCTCTGTCCTATGATGCCGCGCGCTATCCGCTGCTGGCGCTGAAAACCCTGGGATGGGACAGCAACAAGCCCACAATCCTGATCACCGGCGGAGTGCATGGCTATGAGACCAGCGGGGTGCAGGGGGCGATCAAGTTCCTCGATACCCAGGCCGAAAATTACGCTGAACACTTCAATATCCTGGTGGCCCCCTGCGTCAGCCCCTGGGGTTATGAAACCATCAATCGCTGGAACCCCAATGCCGTGGATCCCAATCGCTCCTTCTACGCCCAGAGTCCGGCCGAAGAGTCGGCTGCCTTGATGCGTCTGGTTGCATCCCTGGAGTGTGACATCCTGGCGCACATAGATCTGCATGAAACCACAGACTCGGACGAGCAGGAGTTCAGACCGGCACTGGCGGCCCGTGACGGTCAGGACTATGTGGCAGACACAGTGCCGGACGGCTTCTACCTGGTGGGGGACAGTGAGAATCCGCAGCCGGCGTTCCAGGAAGCCATCATAGCCGCCGTGAGTGCCGTGACCCACATAGCCCCGGCCGACGCCGCCGGCAAGATCATCGGCGAACCCCTGTCGCAGCCGGGGGTGATCAACTATCCGGTGAAGACGCTGGGACTCTGCAGCAGCCTGACCCATTGCACCTATGGCACCACCACAGAGGTGTACCCGGATAGCCCCAGGGTGAGCGAGCGCGAATGCAACGACGCCCAGGTGGCCGCCATCACGGGGGCGCTGGATTACATCCTGAGCCAAGCGTCACAGAATGAGCGCCTGGCTTAAGCCTCAGGCCTAAGCGCCAAGCCTGGGCCACCGTCTTGAGCTGCCAAGCGCATCCCCGGATGCGCTTTTTGTTTCATGGGCCGCGGCGCCGGGCCGATAAAACCAGCGGAATAATGGTCATGGGCGAATCATTCCTCGCCGATATGGGCACAATTGATTAGAATGTCCGACACTACATGAGTATCCGTGCTTACGGGCATCTGGGTTCCACCGGCCACTGCCGGCAGGAACCATTTTGGGTCAAGAGGTGGACTGTTTTTCCGCCTGGGAGTTTACATGCAACTGTTTGTCAAAGATTTAACCGTATTGGACTTTTCCTACCTGTGTCCGCAGCGCGGCATGGTAGGGGAAAGTTGGATAATAGATGTGTTGCTCGATGGTGGTCTGGACGAGCAGAATATGGTGCTCGATTTCGCCAAGGTGAAGCGCACCATAAAGCAAACCATAGATGCGGTGGCCGATCACCGTTTATTGGTGCCCACCGCCTGTAACCAGGTGCGCTGGCAGCAGCAGGGCGACAGAGTCTGGATGGATTTCGACAGCGAGCAGGGGGGGATCCACCTGGCTTGTCCCGCCCAGGCTTTCGCCCTGGTGCCGAGCGAAGTGATAGACTTTGCCAGCGTGAATCTGTTCCTGCAACAGGCGCTGCGTGAGGTTCTGCCCGCCAATGTCGAAGGCATCTACCTGACCCTGCGCAACGAACAGTTGGATACTCCTTATTACCATTACAGCCACGGGCTGCGTAAACATGACGGCAATTGTCAGCGCATCGCCCATGGGCATCGCAGCCCTGTGACCGTGTTTGAAAACGGCGAGGCGGCCCTCTTCTGGGATGAGTACTGGGCCAGACGCTGGCAGGATATTTATCTGGGCAGTGAGGAAGATCTTGTGTCTGTCACCGAGCTGACCCTGTCGCCTCAGACCCAGATCAGCGATGACAGTCACTACGGCTTCCATTACCAGGCGCCCCAGGGGGATTTTCAGCTCGCCATGCCCAAGGGTAATTGTGATCTCATTCCCCATGACACTACGGTCGAATTGCTGGCCGACTTCATGGCCAGCACCCTGGCGGCCAAAGTGCCCGGCAGTCACTTCAAGGTGATTGCCTTCGAGGGTGTCGGCAAGGGGGCCATCGCCAGTCATGGCTAGCACCAGTATTCAGGCCTGAGCATAGCTCAGGCTTTTTGTTAATGAGCTTTAAGGAGGCAAATGTGCGGCATTTGTTGAGTTGGATCCCTCTGGCAACCGGGCTGCTGAGTGGCGTTACCGCCGTGGATGTGATGGCCGAGGTGAGTTTTCAGGGCGAGTTTCGCCAGGGCGCTTTGATCCGGGCGGCGGCGCCGGCGGGAACTCGGGTCAGCCTCAACGGCGAGCCACTCAGGGTGACACCCGGGGGGCAGTTTGCCTTCGGTTTCGATCGCGATGCCGAGGCGGAGCAGAGCCTTAGCCTGGTGTACCCGGACGGGCTGACCGAGATTAAACCCCTCAAAGTCGCCAAGCGGCAGTACGATATTCAGCAGGTGAAAGGGATCAGCAAGCAGATAATGCAGCCGGACCCCAAGGCATTGGCGCGGGCAGCCAAAGACAGCGCCGCGGTCAAGGCCGCAAGGGCCACAGACTCGGCGCAGACGGCATTCTTGAGTGACTTCATCTGGCCACTGACGGGCAGAGTCTCCGGGGTCTACGGCAGCCAGAGAGTCTATAATGGCGTCCCCGGCAATCCGCACTTCGGCGTCGACGTGGCGGCCAAGACAGGCACTGTGGTGGTGGCTCCCGCCGATGGGGTGATAAGCCTGGCGGTGCCCGACATGTTTTACTCGGGTGGCACAGTGATCATAGATCATGGCTATGGGGTGAGCTCCAGCTTCCTGCATCTGAGCAAGCTGTACCTCAAGGCGGGTGATGCTGTGAAGCAAGGCCAGGCGGTGGCCGAAGTGGGGTCCACCGGTCGGGCCACCGGGCCACATCTTGACTGGCGGCTCAATTGGTACCAGATGCGCCTCGATGCCGGCAGCCTGGTGCCCGCCATGGACCAGGTACTGGCCGCCAAGCGGCGCAAGACCAGCGCCAAGGCTGAGCGCTGATCGGCGGCGTTAATCGTTCAGCAGTGGGTGTTCGGTCGGCAATTGCCGGCTGATCCAGAGTATGAGTTTATGTTTCATGTTGGGGCCGTCTTCCTTGTCTTTGGCCAGAGGCTGGATCAAGTTGTCGTTGACCAATAAGCGGTAGATACATTCGACCTTGTCTTTCGGTGACACCCCCTTGTCGAAGTCGGCGAAACCGCGTTTCTTGGCGTAACCTACACCTATCTCCAGTGCCAATTTCAGCAGCTGCGGCTCATGCTTCATCTGTTTCATCGCTGACCTCTCCCTAATCCTGTGTTACTTAAGCCTATTTATCGCCCGAAAAAACCGAATGGGCAAGCCTATTCGGTCGCGGACATGGGAGATACGGGATGGCGCCGCCTCAGCTGTTTAGCTAGCCCGGCCTATACAGCTCGGTCTGTGTCTGTGTCTGTGTTTGTGCCTGGGCTTCGCTGGCGACTATGGCCTGGATTGAGTGGGGGTGCAGCTTGATACACAGGGGCCCGGCCTTGAAGGCTATGGTCGGGTTGGCGAGGCGTTCGCCAGCTCCCTTGGGGGAGCTGAGCTTAACTTCTATGTCCGTGCCGCCGGCGAGCACCGGGGTCAAAGCGGGCACGCGTGCGAGCAGTTCGGCTGCCAGGGTCTGGCAGTCCCTGGCCTGTGATGGCAGCACCAGCTCTATGTGTTCCCAGCCTTCCTTGGGGTAGTGTTTGTCGCCAGGGTAGGGCAGCTCTATGCACTCGACAGACATGGGGCCCAGCTGCAGTGGCTCATCCAGCTTAATGATCAATATGGGCCTGCCGTTGATCTTGGCCTCGGAAATAACCTGTCCCCGGCGGCTAAAGGCGAGGCGCAGGGCATCGGCGGCGGCGACACTGTTGACCCTGAGGGCCACGTGATCGCATTCCAGCTGCAGCTGGGTCAGTCCCAAACGGGCGATGAACTCTTGTGTGGCCTGGACGAATGCCGGCCAGCCGGCATCCAGGGCGTCAAGACTGAGGGGGAGTGCTGTCATTGTGTGTCTCGTTAATCCTGCTTGTGCTAATGCTGCTAAGGCTATAGTGCCAATGCGGGCGAGGGGCTCAGGGCCAGATCTCTATCGGGGTGCCTGCGTCTATGGCCTGCCAGATCTCATCCATTTCCTTGTTGGTGACTGCGATACAGCCATTGGTCCAGTTGTATCTCTGTGCCTCTTCCGCCGGCAGGGAAGATCTGGGATTCTGGCCATGGATCATGATCATGCCGCCTGGGCTTAACCCCAGTGCCTGGGCCCGCAGCTTGTCTTCTTCATTGGGATAGGATATGTGGATGGACTTATAAAAGGCGCTGTCGGACTTTTTGTAGTCTAATAGATAGCGCCCCTGGGGAGTGCGTTGATCGCCTTCCTTGAGCTTATGGCCGGCTGGCGTGTCCCCCATGGCGATGTGATATTTTTTGACTATCTCCCCGTTACGCAACAACACCAGGCTATTCTCGGATTTGGTGACCACCACCAGATCGACTTTCACTGCGGCGGGGGACGATGAGGCTTGCAGTGGCAAAGACAATAGCTGGCTCAGCAAGACGGCGGCCGATAACAAAGTAAAACGCATAATTCCCTCAAACAGTCGGCAAGTGGTTTAAGCAGTGATTCAAGCATATAGATGCGCATGGGTGACGCGCCATGTTGCCGGGATGATACCCGAAATTATAAGCCTTGTTGACTAGATTATTTTTGAGCCGGGTGCCAATGCATGGCAGACTGGCACCCTGACGACTGCCAGCCAGTGGTCCCGTGAATGCTTGATAATGGAAGTTAGCTGATATATGTCCAAAGAAAACAATGATGACCATGGCCTTAGGCATAGGCTCAGGGTAGTGATATTCGGCACAGATACTCCGGCCGGGCGCTATTTCGATTTAGCCCTCATCTTATGTATCGTCTTGAGTGTCGCCCTGGTGTTTCTCGATACCATACGCAGTATCAATCAGGAGTATAGCCAGCTGATCCGGGGGCTTGAGTGGGTGTTCACCGTCATCTTTACCCTGGAATATGGCTTGCGCCTCTATAGCTCGACCAAGCCGCTGGCGTATGCCCGCAGTTTCTATGGGGTGGTGGATCTCTTGTCCATATTGCCCAGCTACCTGGCGATCTTTATTCCCGGCGCCAACGTCACCTTGGTTATCAGGGTATTGCGTTTATTCCGTATCTTCCGGGTGCTCAAGTTGTTGCGCTACCTGAGTGAAGGCAATGTTTTGCTCAAGGCGATATTGCAGTCGGGGCGTAAGGTGTTCATCTTCTTCTTTTCCGTCAGCCTGATCATCATGGTGCTCGGCGCCATCATGTATGTGGTCGAAGGGCCAGTGAATGGCTTCAGCTCCATCCCCAAGTCTATCTACTGGACTGTGGTGACCATCACCACAGTAGGTTATGGCGATATCACCCCCAAGACCAACCTGGGTCAGGCGATCGCCGCCTTTACCATGTTGCTCGGCTATTCCATCATAGCTATCCCCACAGGGATATTGACGGTGGAAATTTCCCAGGAAATGAATCGCAGCCGTGACCTGCGACGTTGCAGTAATTGTTTGAAGATAGGCCATGAAAACAATGCATTATACTGCAATCATTGTGGCAGCGAACTGGAGTCGGATGCCTGAGAAGGCGATGGCCACCTGGACCGAATCTCATCTGGAAACTCATCTGAAAACTCATTTGGAAACAAGGATAACCATGACCAAGGCTAAGTTTGTACAGGGACCCATACTGAACCATATTTTGGTGATGAGTTCGACGGCCGCCGTCGGCATCTCGGCGCTGTTTGTGGTCGACCTGCTGGATATCTTCTTCCTCAGTCTATTGGGGGAGCAGGAGTTGGCGGCGGCGGTGGGCTATGCCGGCAGCATCTCCTTTTTCACCACTTCGATAGGCATAGGTCTGTCCATCGCCTTGGGCGCCCTGGTTTCCCGTGCTATAGGGGCCAAAGATCTCAAGCTCGCCAGGCGGTTGCTGCTCAACAGCGCCGTGGTGACCCTGGTGGTCAGCTTGCTGGTAGCGACCCTGGTGACCTGCTTCATTCCCGAATTGGTCTCCCTGGTCGGGGCGACGGGACATACGGCCGAGCTTGCCGCCGATTATCTCTACATACTGGTGCCCTCATTGCCTCTGATCTGCCTGGCAATGGCGCTGGGCGGGGCGCTGCGGGCCGTCGGCGATGCCAAGTTATCCATGTTCTCGACCCTGACGGGTGGCGGGGTCAATGCGATCTTCGATCCCATCTTAATCTTCATGTTTGCCATGGGGATCGAAGGTGCGGCGCTGGCGTCCGTGCTGGCGCGGCTGGCTGTGTTGCTGGTGGCCGGCCGGGGGATCATCTTCAAGCATAAGTTGTTCGGCCGCTTCGATTGGCAGGCGTTCAAGCAAGATCTCCGGCCGGTATTTGCCATTGCCGCGCCGGCCATGCTGACCAATGTCGCGACCCCCATAGGCAATGCCGTGGTGACCCGCGCCATCGCCGACTTCGGCGACGCCTATGTAGCGGGCTGGGCCGTGCTTGGCCGCCTCATTCCCGTCTGTTTCGGGATGATATTCGCCTTATCCGGTGCCATAGGCCCCATAGTGGGGCAGAACTATGGCGCCGGGGAATATGCCAGGGTGCGCGAAAGCCTGACCCGAGCCATCCAGTTCTGCACTTTTTATGTCTTGCTGGTGTCCCTGTTGTTGTTCGCCCTCAAGTCTCAAGTCATTCGGGTATTCGATCTTAAGGGGGACAGTGCCGAGCTGGTGTTGTTTTTCTGCAGCTACATAGCGGTATTCTTCATCTTTTCCGGCATACTGTTCGTCGCCAACGCTTCCTTCAACAACCTGGGTAAGGCGAAGTATTCCAGTTTCTTCAATGTGGGCAAGGCGACGCTGGGGACCATACCATTCGTGTATTTCGGTGCGCTATGGGGCGGCGTCCACGGGGTCTTGATCGGCCAGGTGCTGGGATCAGTGCTGTTCGGCGTCCTCGCCGTGATGATGGCCTATCGCTTGGTTGAGCGGGTCAGTACGCTTGCCCCCGGCGTCATGCTCGGCTCAGAGCCTGGCGGGGCCGAGGCGGAAGCCGAGATGAGTCCGATAAGCCCCAATCCCCTGTCTTCGTCATGCACTCAGATGGCGCAGTTGGCGGAGGAAGCCCTGGATGATTCCGTCCCCGAGCTGGTAGGCTTCAGCCGGCCGCAGGAGCCTGAGAAGTAGCGGAGCGGCGAGCCCTGATGCTGAGAGCGCTATCGCAAGCACTACCGAGAGTGCTCTGGGCATGATGAAGCATATGGGGATAAATAAGACTGAACCCGGACAGGGCCGGGTTCAACTTGGCAAACACTCCGGGACTCGGAGCGGGGATATCAGGCTTGGTTGTCGCCTGTGGCAGTTGCCGGAACGGCTTCTGTGCCCGGGCTTTCCGCGGCTTCGGTTTCAGGGGCATTGGCTTCCGCAGCGTTGACTTCCGCAGCGTCGGCCTGCGCGGCTAAACGCGCCCGCTCGGCCTTGGAGATGTAGCGCTCTTTGCCTGAGACACCGACACTGGTGACCTCGACCTTGTTCTGTCTGGCTTTGGCGCGCTTTGCCAGTTTCTTGATGATCTTTTGTTTCTTGTTCATTCTGTCTCTTACATACTTTGGCGACGATAGGGGAACCGTCGCTGCGGCCGGCGGCGCAATCAGGGGCGAATTCTAACGTAAACCGAGGCGGCTGACCATGTTTTGCTTCGATCCCATCTATTGAGTAAGCTTAGGTTTGGATGAAACTGGAATATCTGCATAGACCCTAAGGAGCTGGCGCATGACTCGACCCCTAAAGCAAATGACTTTTTATCATAGATTTGAAAAGGATATTCTCAGTGGCGCCAAGACTATCACCATCAGGAACCATGCCGAGGCGGATTTCTTGCCCGGCGAGATAGTGAGTGTTTCGACCTTCGAAACCGGCCGCTGGTTCTGCAATATTCAGATCTTGTCTGTGACCCCGCTCGAAGTAGACGACATAGATGAACGGCATGCGTTGCAGGAAAACATGCCGCTGGACGAGCTGCTGGCGGTGATTAGCCGCATCTATCCGGATGAGAAATCCCTGTATATGATCTGTTTCAAGCTATGTTGAGGCTGAGGCCAGCGACCCGTATTTGGGCTCGGCTGCGCTTCAGTCCGTTGCTCATTGCAGGGTAAATTTTTGCCTGTCGCCGGCATCGGCCCCTTCGTTGCACTCGCCGTGAATTTCACCTCGACCATAGGCTATCGAGCGATAGAGCTCTATGTAACCCTGACGGCAATAGCCGGTCATCTCCAGGGTTTTTCCTAACCCAAGTTCTATTTGGGCCGCCCAGTCTGCCAATGCCTGCGCTTGGTGCGCCGCGGCCTGCTGCCTATCTTTGGGGCTCATACGTCCGGCAGCGCGCAGTGGCCGTTCCCCGGCATCGCTCGCGTCAGGCAACGGGGCGTCGACCAGCCTGGCGCTGTAGGTAAAGAGTTTCAGGCCATTGTCCTTGATGTCGGTGGCGAGCCTGTCCTTGAGCTTGCCGGCATACTCGCCAGGATCCAGGGTGTTGCTGCAGCCGCACAACAGGCCGCAAGTGAGCAAGATTATCCGGGTAAAGTGCTGATTCATCCGAGGTCCATTAAAAACGTCATGATCTTAGTCAAGCAGATTACCTTAAAATAAGGTGTAATATCAGCTGATGAGGTTTTTAATCCACGCAGGGATGTAAAGGGGATAGCTTTGATTGACTATTGGTCACATCTGTTCGCCGACATAGATTGGCAATTCACCCGGGCCGATGCCATAGCGCTGGGGCTATTGCTCCTGTGGCTGAAGCTCATCTGGCCGGCAGAGGATATCAAGTCGCTGTTGGCGGATAGGTCGCAGCAGTCGCGGTTGTTGTTGATCCTGGTTGGCATCAATGGCTTATGGTTGCTTAACGCCAGCATCATGCCAGGCCTGGATGCACATTTTCTCGGGCTGGTCACTTGCATGCTGATGTTCGGCTGGCGCCTGAGCTGTGTCGCCTTGCTGCTGCCGGTGGCATTTTTCAGCCTCTTGCTGTTCAAGCAACCCGCGGCAATGGGGGCCTATGCCCTGTTCGGTGTGTGTCTGCCTCTGGGGCTCAGCTTCGCGTTCTACAGCTGGACTTACCACAAGTTGCCGCGCAATCTGTTCGTGTTTATCTTCTGCGGTGCCTTCATCAACGCCGGCCTCTCCATGGTGACTCATGAGTTGGGTTGGGCGCTCTGGCTCTTGCTGGCCACAGACTATGATTGGCCGACCCTGGTGGATAATTACCTGCTCTTGATCCCGCTGCTGGGTTTTCCCGAGGCGCTGCTCAATGGCATGGCGGTGACTCTGTTGGTGGTATATAGGCCACTCTGGCTGTATGACTATTCGGACCGGGCCTATTTCTGGCGCCAGTGATCTTGGCCTCTCAGCCGGAGTTTTGACGGAAAGCAATGTGCCCACAGGCGTGGGCACATTAGGGCTCTCTGTCATGAGACTCTGTCATGACGCGCTATCATGAGCTGCGATTTTGAGCGCCTGAACCAGGCCAACTCTGAGCTAGGCAAATCAGGGCTAGGCAAATTTGAGTTCGAGATAGTCTATGATCTCGGATGACTCATACAGCCAGGTTACCTGACCATCGGTCTCGATCCTCAGGCAAGGCACCTGAAGTTTGCCGCCCTGGCTGACCAAGGTGTCTTTGTTGGCGGCTTGTTTGGCATCGATAGTCGCTATGTTCAACCCTTGACGGCGAACGGCACGGCGCACCTTGACGCAAAAGGGACAGGCAGGATATTGATACAGGGACAGGCCTTGGGTCTGGGCATCGAGCGCCGCTTGCTCCGCCTGCGGACGTCGGGGTTTCTTGGGGGCGAAGATAAAGTTAAGGGTTAAAATAATCCGGCCCAAGAGCCAGCGAATAATAAACATAGGTTACCTTTAATCCAATCTGTGCTGTGTTGAAAGTCGCAGAGTGTAACCCAAGGGGATGGGGCTTAAAAGGACAAAGGCAGAAAAGCAAAGGGTGAGGACCCGGCGAACAGGGCCCGCCGGCAAACCATCAGGGCTGCCGGCGGGTCCTGGCTCATTCTGCGCCTAAGGTCAGTTGGGCCTCCTGGGCATTCTGGCTGAGATTGATGCGGCTCTCCAACAGGAATACACGTTCGGGAGCCACGCCCTGGGTGTCGACCAGATAGGCTTTGACCGCCTTGGATCTCGCCTGGGCCAAATCGCCCAAGTCGTCTTCGCCAAGCTTGATGGCGTTGCGGCATAGATTGTAGAGTGCCAGGTGCCAGCGGGTCAGCAGTGTCTCTTCGGTCAGCTCCTGTTCGCCGGCCTCGGCGAGGATCTTGGCCTTGATGTCCGCCGGCTCAGCCTCCAACAGGCGTAGATACAGTTGCTGCAGCGCCACGGATAAGGGGCCCTGGATGGGGAAGTGACTGGCGCTGAGCTTGGCCGGCAACGCCTCGACCTCTATGGCGGCGATTTCTGCCAGTTGGCGTTTCATTTGTGCTTCGGCCAAGGCTTGGCTGTCGTTTTTGGCATCGACTCCCGCCATTATGCTCACGGTGAGCTTGGGACGATCCGCCAGTGCCTTGGCCAGGATTGCCAGCTTCTCGCCTTCACTGGCCTCCAGCGTCGCCATGCCTGCGGCAAAGTGGATCTTGTCCAGGGCTTCTTCCGAGCCGAACAAGCCGGCCAACAGGGAGAAGGGGGCGGTCACAGCCTTGGTGATCACATTGGTGAAGGCGGTCAGCACTATGCCACCTATGCTGAAATCCGGTGAATCGAGATCGCCTGAGACTTCCATCCCGAGATCTATGACCCCGTTCCTGTCCTGCAACAGTGCCACCGCCAGGGTGACCGGCAGGCTGGTCGCCAGATCGCTGTCGCTGGGTTTCCCCAGTTCCAGCTGATCTATAACCAGGTGGTTCTTGCCCTTGAGTTGGTTGTTTTCCAGCTGATAATTGAGTGCCAGGGACAGCTGCCCCTTGTCTATGTAATATCCCGCATACGTACCCGAATAGGGATTGACCGAGGTCAGCTCGACATTCTTAAAGTCGAGATCGAGATCCAGGAAAGGTTGCTCCAGCAGGGGATTGATGTCGCCCTTGAGGGTCACAGGGGCATACTTGTCTATCTTGCCCCGGATATCCACGGAGGCCTTGGTGCCTGGGGTGGAGGACAAGGCGCTTATCTGGCCTTCCAGGCTTTCTATGCTGGCGGCGAAATTGGGGCTGATGCTGTTGTCGGCGAAGAAGGCCGAGCCATTGGCGAAGCTTATCTGATCGATAGTGACGTTGAAATCTTCAGCGGCCGTTGCATCTTTTGTGGATGTTTCCCCGGACTCGGCTTGGGCAGTCACTGGGGTTGCCGCCTCGGCGGCCGACGGCTGCGCCGCTTGGGCGACGACCAGGTTGCCTATGTTGGTGCTCCTGTCTTCGGCTATGATGACCTTGGCATAGGGCTCGGCGAAGGCGAGGGTGTCAATCGTCAGTTGCCGGGCGCCGGCATCGAACGCCAGCTGCTCGACGGCCAAAGACTGCCATTGCAGCAAGGGTGCCTTAAGCTGCTTGTCTCTTATCAGCAGTTCATCGACCCGGGCCGATCCTTTATAGATGGCCTTGCCGGCGGCATCGGCACGCAACTCGCCCTGGGTGCTGAGCGAGCCTGAGTCTATGTCTATGCTCAGGAAAGGACTGATATAGGGCTCAAATTGCGCCAATGCCAGCTGTGTCAGCGCTATCTTGGTGTCTAGGGTTTGCTGCAGCAGATCGGCCCGGCCCTGGGCCTGCAGTTTGCCCTGTTGGTTGAGCTCCAGCGACAGTTCATAGTCGACAGCCTGACTCAAGTCGCTGCGGATCTCGCCCGTGCTTAAGTTCAGCGGGTAGATGCGCCATTGCACTTGCGTCTGGGCGAGCCCTTGCTCGCTGAGGTTGATGTCATAGTCCTGCAGGGTGAAGCCGCCTAAGGTCACCAGCCAATTGGCCTCGGCAGCGGCTTTGGCTGTGATGTTGCCGGTCGCGGCGTCTGACGCCATCTCAGTGGCGGTTTGCGCTTCTGCCTGTGGTTCTGGCTTCACCTGCGCGGCTTTGGGTGACTCTTGCTGAGAGAGGGCCAAAAACTTGGGCATGAACAGCGGCAGCAGATCCACCCCGTCCTTGTCTATGGCGGCCTTGAGCATCAGCCCCCGGGTGCGGCTGTCGGCTATGGTGACCCGCTGGGCGGCAAGATCCACTGCTATGTCGTCCAACACAAATTCAGGCAGCACCAGGAGCGTCTGCTCCCTATGGCTGAACTCGAGCCGCTCCAGGCTCAAGTGTCCCTGGTCGCTTTGCAGTTGCAGCTGTTGGTCCTTATCTTGGCTCAGCTGGTAGTGGCTCTTTAGCCCCAGTTGACCACTGTCGAGCCTGGCGGCGAATTCGGCGGCGACAAAGGGCCAGAAGCGCGTGAGTTGCAGCCGCTCCAGCTGCAGCTCGCCCATGACCCGCAGCGGTTGCAACTGAAATTGCCCCTGCAGCCCTATCCTGGCTTCATCCTGATCATCGATCTGCAGGGCATAGCTGTTGATCGCCCTGGCATCTGCCTCGGCCCTGGCCAGCAACCCCCGGCTGTCGAATTGCGTCAGCTGCAGATTGATCTCCGGATAGCTGAGTATACCGCCGGTGACCTTGTCTTCGAGTCGCAGTGTGGCGCCCGTCAACTCAAAGTCGGCTATCTTGACCGGCATTAATGCCGCCGTCTCGGCTGCGGGAGTTGCCGGCGGCGCCTCGCTCTGGAAACGGGTGAGTAGGTCGCTGAAATTGAAACTGGCTTGTGGCGCATCGCTCAGTCTGGCCAGGTTGGCAGACAAGCCTGCTATCTGCAGCCTTTCGAGATCCAGGGTCTGCTGGAAAACGGAGCGCCAAAAATTGACCTCGACGCTGAGGCGATCTATGGCGGCAAAGTCGGCGTGATCCACTGCATCGACTCTGAACCGACGTATCTCGGCATCGAGCAGGAAGGGGTTGATCTTTATCTCGGCTATGCTGACGGGGCGACCCAGCAGCTCGCTCAGTTTGGCCGGCGCCTGGGTCTTGAGTAGGTAAGGCGTCAACAGCCCCAGCAGGGCGGCATAGAGTAAATAGCCTAACAGGCAGTAACCGGCGACACGCATAGCGCGCGGCAGGCGGAAAAATCTTTGGGTGAACGATGAGAGTTTAATGCGCATAACCAATGTCAGTATCCGAAAAGTTTGAATGACTTAACAAGTGCCGATTACCGGGGAATTGTCGCTATTCTAACGAATATCATGGGCTGAAAATATGCTTTAGCAGCAGAAATACCGAAAGAGTGTGCCTGTTGTGCTTAAATATAGCTCAGGGGACAACTCAGGCTAAGTTAATATTTAACCTTTTATTGACAATGAGTTAAATCGATTACATCTTAAAGGGTCACAGGGATTGGGGCTCTACTGCGGGTCCTGTAATGGATATAAAGGCAATGACATTATTTTACTGGAATGATGAGGCTTATACCGCCAAGCCAGGGGAAACTGTGTTGGATGCCTTGGTACGCCAGGGGCTGCCGATGAAGTTTTCCTGTAAGAAGGGGCGTTGTCGCAGTTGTTTGGTGCGTCATCTGGAAGGGGATATTTCGTTCGGTGCCCAGCGGGGCTTGAGTGAAGCGTTAACCCAGGCGGGTTATATCTATGCTTGCCAATGTTATCCGAGTGATTATTTAAAATTGGCATCCCCCCTTGTCGATGAGTTGTTCGTGCCGGCGCATCTGGTGGACAAACAGCTGATGTCAGACACCATAGTCAAACTCATCATCAAGCCAACTGCCGCTGTGGTTTTCCGTGCCGGTCAGTGTATTAACCTTCGCCGCAGTGATGGCCTGATGCGCAGCTATGCCATCGCCAGCCTGCCCGACACCGGCACCTTCGAGTTGCATATACGTCATAAACATCCAGGCCTGATGAGCGAATGGCTCTATCACAAGGTCAGGGTAGGTGAGACCCTCGGCGTCCAGGGGCCCTGGGGGGAATGCTGCTATCGGCCCGAATACGGGGCCGATAGCCTGCTGCTGGTGGCGGGCGGTGCCGGCCTTGGGCCGGCGCTCGGGATAGTGCGTGAGGCGATAGCGCTCGGGCATAGGGGGCCTATTTATCTGTACCACAGCGGCAGGTATTGCGACGATCTCTACTGGCATAGAGAACTGCTCAAGCTCATGTTGGCGCAACCCAACTTTCATTATCAGGGCTGCGTTACTGCGCCGGCCGAGCAGGCCAAGGTGGATGGACATAGGATAGTGCTGGGAGATGTCCTGGAGCTGGTTGCCGCCCGCCATAGGGTGACCCGGGAGCATCGCATCTATCTCTGTGGAGAACCGCAACAGGTTGCCAAGGGGCAGGAGTGGGCGTTTCTCAATGGTGTCGCCTTCGACAAGATCCATCTGTTGGCGTTCGATTATCAGGACCTGCGCAAGTACCCCAGGAGTTAACCTCAGATGCCTCATGCCCTATGTCATGGCTCGGCCGGGTTCTCTGCCCAGGCGGCAGAGATTAGCTGTGTTTAATCCCCTATGAAGTTGATAATATACGACGGTTTTCGTCGGCGACGCATTGAGCCGACGACCTTGGCCGCGTGGTTTGGCCGGTTTTTAGCATGGGGATACAGAGATTGAATAAGAGTGTGACAACAAATCTTATCGCAGCCATCCTGGTTTTGGCTGGTTATGGATTGAACAATGTCTTGGTGCTGACAGTTGGGCTGTTTGCCTTGTCGGGAGCCGTGACCAACTGGTTGGCCGTGTACATGTTGTTCGAAAAAGTGCCTGGTCTCTATGGCTCGGGCGTGGTGCCATCGCGGTTCGAAGAGTTTAAGGCCGGGATCTCACACCTGATGATGAAGCAGTTCTTTACCGACGAGAATATCGACAGGTTCCTGTCGGAAAAAGAGTCCGGCGTGGGACAGCTGGATCTGACCCCTGTGATAGAGAAGGTCGATCTGGCGCCGGCCTTCGATGCCTTGGTCAGTACCGTGGCCCAGTCCTCCTTCGGCGGCATGTTGGCCATGTTCGGTGGCACCGAGGCCTTGGTGCCACTCAAGGAGCCTTTCATCGCCAAGATGAAAGTGTCCCTGACCGAACTGGCCCAGAGTGAGGCTTTCTTCGAGTTGCTCAAAGAGGAGCTGGAGCAGCCGAATGTGCTGGCGGACATGCGCCATAAGGTAGAGAAAATCGTCAGTCAGCGCCTGGATGAGCTGACGCCGCAGATGGTTAAGCAGATAGTGCAGGAAATGATCAAGACACATCTGGGCTGGCTGGTGGTCTGGGGTGGGGTCTTCGGTGGCTTGATTGGCCTTGCCGCCGCCTTCATCCAGCACTAAGCTGATGACACTCGTGATGGGAGCCCAGGCTCCCGTTTTTACCTCATACTTTCCAGCAAAGAGTTCAACATAAGGAGCGGCGGATGAATCGTCATAACAGTATCAATTACCTCGAAATTCCGGTGAAAGATTTGCCTGGGACCAAGGACTTCTTCGGCCGGGTGTTTGGCTGGCAGTTCCAGGACTATGGTCCCGAATACAGCTGTTTCCTCGATGCGGGGATCACCGGCGGCTTTTATCAATCGCCCCAGAGTTTTAACCTGGCCCAGGGTTGTCCGCTGATCGTGCTCTACAGTGCGAAACTGGAGCAGACCCAGCAGGACGTGCTCGATGCCGGCGGCACTCTGGTGAAAGCCATCTTCAGTTTTCCCGGTGGTCGCAGATTTCATTTCAGCGACATCAACGGCAACGAATATGCCGTCTGGTCGGAATAAGGTGTAGTCAATGCCACATTGTGTCATAGAGTATTCGGCGCCGCTGGCCGAGGTGCTGGCGATCGATGAGCTGGTGCGGTGCGTGCATCAGGGCGCGATCGCGTCGGCACTGTTCGAGCCGGCATCCATCAAGACCCGCGCCTTGTGTTGTGAACATTTTGCCGTCGGTGAGGCCGCCGGCAGTTTCATCCACATAGGTTTTGCCATCATGCCGGGCCGCAGTCAGGCGCAGAAACAACAGCTGACCCAGGCTGTATATGATCTGATAGCCCATCTTGTCGCCGAGGTGGATAGCCTGACCATGAATATCACCGAACTGGACCATGCCACTTATTTCAAACAAGTGAGCTGACAGCCACGGTCACATTAAATACCCATACGCCAGCTCATATGAGCTGGCGTATGGGTATCAGGGAGCTTTCAATGTTGGTGGCCGTTACTCAGTAACTGCTGCTGTGTACCGAGCGCACGGCACGGCCGGACGGATCTATGATGCCCTGCAGGCTGGCATCCCAGGCCAGCGCCTCCGGGGTAGAGCAGGCGACCGACTTGCCGCCGGGCACGGTTTCGGCGGCGCTCGGCAGCGGGAACTGTTCCTCGAAGAAGCAGCGGTAGAAATAGGCTTCCTTGGTTTCGGGGGTGTTGTAGGGGAACCTGAACTTGGCGTTGGCCAGCTGTAAATCCTCCACCTGGGTCGCCGCATGCTCCTTCAGACCGTCTATCCAGGAGTAGCCCACGCCGTCACTGAATTGCTCCTTCTGGCGCCAGGCCACTTCCTTGGGCAGCTTGTGCTCGAAGGCTTGCCTCAATATATGCTTCTCTATGCGACCGTCCTTGGACATCTTGGCCTCGGGGTTGATGCGCATGGCGACATCCATGAACTCCTTGTCGAGGAAAGGCACACGCGCCTCCAGGCCCCAGGCCGCCATCGCCTTGTTGGCGCGCAGGCAGTCGAACAGGTGCAGCTTGTCGAGCTTGCGCACCAATTCCTCGTGGAAGGCCTGGGCGTTGGGCGCCTTGTGGAAATACAGGTAGCCACCGAATAGCTCGTCGGCCCCTTCGCCCGACAGCACCATCTTGATGCCCATGGCCTTGATCTTGCGCGCCATCAGGTACATGGGGGTGGCGGCACGTATGGTGGTGACATCATAGGTTTCCAGGTGGTAGATGACCTCCTTGATGGCGTCCAGACCTTCCTGGAAGGTGAAGTTGATCTCATGATGGATAGTGCCTATGGCATCGGCGACTTTCTTGGCCGCGATCAGATCCGGCGCGCCAGTGAGACCGACGGCGAAGGAGTGCAGCTGCGGCCACCAGGCATCACTCTGGCTGTTGTCTTCGACGCGGTGCTTGGCATAGGTCTGGGTGATGGCGGAGATCACCGAAGAGTCCAGTCCACCCGACAGCAAGACGCCATAGGGCACATCCGACATCAGCTGGCGCTTGACCGCGGCTTCCAGGGCGCAGCGCAACTCTTCCTGACTGGCGCCGTTGTTTTTGACCGCCTCATAGTCACGCCAATCGCGGCTGTAATAAGTCACGGGCGCTGCGTCGGCTGAGTGCTGGTATTGCCCCGGCTGGAATTCGGCTACCGATTTGCATACAGGCATCAGCGCCTTCATTTCCGAGGCGACATACAGGTTGCCGGCGCTGTCGCGGCCGGTATAGAGGGGGATGATGCCCATGTGATCCCGACCTATCAGGTAGCTGTCCTTGGCCTTGTCATAGAGCACGAAGGCGAAGATGCCGTTGAGCATGTCGAGAAAATCCACCCCGTATTCTTGGTACAGTGCCAGAATGACTTCGCAGTCCGAGTTGGTCTGATAGCTGTACTTATCGCCGAGCTGCGCCTTGAGCTCCTTATGGTTATAGATCTCGCCGTTGACCGCTAAGATCAGGCTCTCATCCTGGCTCAGCAGGGGCTGGGCACCGTGTTCTATGTCGACTATCGCCAGGCGTTCATGGGCCAAAATGGCTTTGTCATCGGCATAGATCCCCGACCAATCCGGCCCTCTGTGGCGCAGTAGCTTGGACATTTCCAGGGCGGTCTGGCGCAGCGCCTTGGCATCGGATTGAATATCCAGAATAGAAAAAATTGAACACATAAGGGACTCCCACGAAGCGCTGATGAAGATGATGGGTCTTACTCTGCCAGCATTCCTCCTGCGCGGCAAATCTTAATTTTATCAAAACACCATAAAATATGCCGTTTTAGCGTGTTTTTGTCGTGTAATTTGAGATTTAAAATTAATAATTCTAAATATTCAGGCTTATTTTGTGAATATTGTTTATTTTGTCATGCCACTATCCCCCCGAGATTTAGCGATTCCGGAACCCGGCAACGGAAACCGTATCTTGCAAACAGCAGCGACTAACTGACTAAGAAATGGGCAAAAAAAAAAGCCCGCAGCGGCGGGCTCATGCTTAGCTATTGCAGTAAATGTGCAATAAATGCAGCAATAAATGTGCAGCTAGCGTGCGGCTTGCTTGCTGGCCGGGCGCAGACTGTAGAATTCGGTATCGGGGTAGTACCCTGGCCATTGGTCTGAGTCGGCGAGCTTGGCGACGGCCTGGTAGTAGACTTGCATGTCCTGCAAGGCACCGCTCAGATCCCAGTCCTCACGATATTCATCACAGGCATTATGGTAACAGCCCTTCATCTTCGCCTCCATCTGCGCCTTATAGCTGGCGGTCGCAGGGTCCAGAGGCTCGCTGCCGCCACCGGCAAAGACGGCCGGCACACCGAACTTGGCGAAGCTGAAATGATCCGAGCGGAAGAAGCCGCCGGAGGCCGGATTCTTCTCTCCCATGGCGATGCGGTTCTGTCCCTTGGCGGCCTCGACCAGATAGTCTTCCAACTCAGACTTACCCTTGCCCACTATGGTGAAATCCCGGGTGCGACCATAGACGTTGGTGCTGTCCAGGTTCAGTACCGCCACCGTCTTGGCCAGAGGATAGATGGGGTTGGCGGCGTAGTAACGGGAGCCCAGCAGGCCCTGCTCCTCACCTGTGGTGGCGATGAAGGTGAGCGAGCGTTGCAGGCCTTGGCCTTGTTTGGCCCGTTGGGCAAACTGGCGGGCGATTTCCAGTATGCCGGCCGTGCCCGAGGCATTGTCCAGGGCACCGTTGTAGATCTTGTCGCCTTCCTTGGTCTCATCCTTGCCCAGGTGATCCCAGTGGGCGGTGAAGAGTATCTGTTCATCTGGCTTGGTGCTGCCGGGCAGGGTTGCCACCAGATTGTAACTGGTGGCATATTGCGCCTGGTTGGTGAATGCCATGCTGGCGGTCTGTTGGAGCCCTTGGTGTATTGGGCCGTCGGCGGCGCGTGCCATCAGGCTCGGCAGCGACAGGCCTGCCTTGTCGAAGATGCGATTGGCGGCATCCAGCGTCAGCCAGCCTTCGACCTGCACCCGGCTGTCGCGCTCGGCCTTGCTGAGCACCAGATCCTGCTGGGGACCGGTCCAGCTGTTCTCCACCACGGACCAAGGGTAAGAGGCCGGAGCCGTGTCGTGAATGATCAAGGCGCCGAGTGCCCCCTGGCGACTGGCTTCCTCGAATTTATAGCTCCAGCGGCCATAATAGGTCATGGCCTTGCCGTTGAACTTGCCCGAGTCCGGGCGAGCGAAGCCGGGGTCGTTCACCAGGATCACGGCTATCTTGCCCTTCATGTCGAGCCCCTGATAGTCATTCCACTGGTACTCGGGGGCATTGACGCCATAGCCGACAAACACCAGCGGCGCATGTGCTATATCTATGCCGCCGTTATCGTGGCGGCTGCTGAGCACTATGTCCTTGCGGTACTGCAACGGCAGATCCGCGATGCGGATTGTCTGCTGCTCGCTGGCGGTGTAACTCACCATGGGCACGGGTTGCAGAAAGCTGCCCCGGTAGGCACCTTGAAGTCCCATGTCGGCGAAGGCCTTCGACAGGTAGTCCAGGGTAAGCTGCTCTCCCCGGGTCGTAGGCGCGCGGCCTTCGAATTCATCCGAAGATAAGGCCTGGATGTCGCTGCGAAAACGCGCTTCGTCAAATTCGACCAAGGTGTTGCCGGCTAGATCCTGACTGGCTCTAACTGGACTGGCTTTATTTGGGTTGGCGGGACTGACTGCGGATTCATTCGGGCTGCAGGCGCAGAGAAGGGCGGCGGCCCAGAGAGGATAAAGACATCGCATAGGTTAATCCTATTGTAATCGTTGAGGTTCGGGTTAAAACATGGCGGCTATGATGAAACACGACGCCCGTGTTTGCCAGAGTTCCTGTGTGTAAAAGTGTTAGCTTATGTTGCCTTATGCCGAATCCTTGGGACTAACGCTTTGCACACCGGCCGGAACAAGCGTAGCTTGTGGAGGTCCGAGCCGCAAAGCGGCTGAAGTGCTGCAACTTGCTAGGGGAGTTACTTATGTAGATTACCAATATCTTCACGTAATGCTTTCCTAAACTCTGACCTAGCCTTCCAGAGATTATCGGCTTGGATTTCGGTATAGAATTCTCCATTGCCCGGATTTTTAGCCAAAGCCTCTCGAAGCTTAAAGTAAGCATCTATTGCATTATTTGATAAATATAATCCTGCACTCCCTTCACTCCATATATTAAGTTCTTTTAATATTTCCTCCTGTACATGTTTTGGTGTTATTAGTTCTGGCTTTCTCAATTTCCTTATCCTACTCGCAATCCGAAAGCCTTCAGGGTAAATATTTATCCTCTCTTCATATAGCCTTTCAGTGTATTTATTCTCAAGATCTATTTTTATTTTTCTTAAGGCATTTCTATATTGGATCTGTGTCGCTAATATACCAAAAAGAGCAACTATTAGTGAGACCGATCCCGCAATCAAAGACACCATGACTGTTTCAGACATCATTCCCCCTAGACATAATGATTCCCTGTGCAAGTGTCGGCCTGCGCGTTTTATCCTGATTCTCCTGAGACAGGCAAAACCAGAGCCACACTGTTTGATGTCTTTCAGTCCAGTAGGCAAACACCACAGGAGGTCGACATGTTAAAATCTAACACACTTTTCATCGGTTTGGACATACACAAGGAAATGACTGATGTTGCTCTGGTTTCTGACACTATTGGCGATACTGTAACCTATTACGGCACCATTACCATCAACATTCGTGCCTTCGACAAGCTACTTACATTTTACGTTGATGAGCTGAAATCTTCATCACTAATCGGGTGAGCATGATTCCCGTTGTATTGCATTGCTTCCACAAATACCTCTTTCCACTTTTGACCGCAGGAACACTGATAATACGCGTCGACATACCAATTGCCATCTCCCCGGATCAAAGTGAACTTAAACCCTAAGCGCTTTAGATCATGAATACTTCTGGGATATCCTTTACGCCGACCAGATGCTCTCAGACCTTCAAATTTGCAACCGCAGTTTGTTGACGATGACACTACCAAATCAAAATTGTAATCCCAAAGCTCATACCACTCCCACTCACCAGACAGATAACTATCTACTTCGACCAAGCTTGCGCCAGAAGCCTGCCTAAACTCGTCAATATCTCTGACCTTTCCCGTGGAGTTAATTCTTTCAATATGCGCCTCGACAACTAATCGGAGATGCTAACGCCTTGCTCTAGCGAATCCCCAGGTAATTCCTTTTAGATTCAAATTAGTAGACACGCATGGTGTTGTTTGATCTAATCAATTCCGCACTATTTACTTAAAATGCAATGCCCTCACTCTTGAACACGAAGAAAGCATCAAAACGCCTTAATTCTCTGGTGGTTGCCACAGAAGCCTTGCTTAACAACGGCATTTTCAGGCCAACATGATACGTAGCAGGGCAGTATTATCAATCGTCCGGCTTGGGAAAGAAGTCCGGCGGCGAGCTAACATTTAAGTTAAAAAGAGTCAGATTAAAGAGTCGACTTTTCGTCGGACAATGCTGGAATAGATCAAGCGAGTTCATGCCGGAGGCATGCCAGGATTATGAGGGGATCCTCCAGCCCTTTAGGGTGATGATTGATAAACTTGTTAAATTTCACTTTCAAGAGACGAAATAAACTCATCTTTAGAAATACTTCCGTAGTAGAAATCCCCCATTAGTAGATTCACTTTTAAGAGGTACGCGAAATTGTTTAAGCTCTCTACCGTAGCTTTCTTATTTGGCTCTATACAAAAGCTACTCCTTTTCTTATTCCCTTCATTAAATAAGTCGAGTTCAACTTTAGGGGACTGCAAGCAAATTGATGAGCCAGCAGCAGTCTTAAAATTGCTGTCGATATAACTCAAGCTAACTACACTAACACTTCTCAATTTATATAAAAAGCTATCTCCAATAGAAATAAACGCTGTTACCAAATCATAATATACTTCCACATCTTCTAAGTTTGGTATTTCGTAATGGTGTTCGAGCCTGTTTCGTAATTTATTTAATCTATCTAGTGAAGTTGCTTTAAATATTTCAGAACGTCTCAGAAATCCAAGTTTCTTCTCAATGCCGAGTCGCTTTTTTCTATAAAAATCATCCAACCCTAAGACGAACATGAGTGTATCTAGTTCGCAGTCCATAGCCCTTTTCAGATTGCTAGTAGCATTAACCAAACTATGCTGAGTATTTTCACTATTAAGATCTAACTCAGAAAAGGACAAAAAATCTTTAGGCTTTAAATCAAATGGAGGTAAAGAGAATTGTAATCCTCCACCATCACAGCCCTCTATAGAGTCAATTTTTTCAGAGAAGAACTTCAGAATTTCAGATCTCAAAGAATACCTCTAGAAATTTAACCTTTGTATAACGCGCATGCGTTTTTATCACCGCGTGGCAGGCCGGAGGCCTTTCGGCTTCAACTAACGGAATGAAGCAGTTCATTCCGTTGCCTTGGCGGCACGTTTTCGCCTTCAGACCAGTGCAAAGCGTGTGGGCGTGTTATCACTTTAATCTGTGCCTGTTATCTACAATCACTTTTAGATTAAGTTACTGGTATTTCTTATTTTGTTCAATGGTTTGGTTGGCAAAGCGTGCTTGATTTTTTGGCAATCCCAATAATGCTGTATATAAACCAGAGTGTAAGCAGTCTATGCTCGGCATAGATTACCAGCTATACCAGCATTTCATTCAGTATTTCGTCCAGTAGGGGCCGTGGATTTGAGCAAAATGCCATGGCTACCGCACGGGGCGAAGTGATGTGCTTCGTCCCTGAATTTTGATTTATCTCTTTGAATCAGCATCTTGGCAGAGATAGGTATCCCTGTGCAAGGGGAAATATCTTGCAATTGATAGTGTGAATCGAAGAGAAGCTCACGCTGACACTGCGGCGCCAGTACCCTTGTCACTCTTTGGTATCCTGCACTGCACCCACGGCAAGTGATTGGCTAATACCAATCTAACCGTGACACATCAGCGAATGAGTCACTGCGGGCAAGGCTGTGAGCTGCAATTTCAAAGTGAGACTTCGGGGTAGGCATTGTTGCGCCAATGACCTTCGACGAAAGGGACTTGGTCGTAACGCATTCAGGGACGAACCGGCTGCGTGTCATTGGTGTAACAGTGCCGCAGGCTATGAGGCCCGCCCCCCTGGCAATGAAGCCCGCCGCCTTATGGAGCATGCCCCAGTTGTAGGAGCGGGTCTCGCCTATGATGCTGATTGAACTGAGGCTTGGTATCTGTGGTGGAATTCTGGTTCACAGTCAGACATTAGCTCTACACCACATCGATATCACCGGCGCAGGCGAAGATATGATTCGGCCTGAAGGGCTCCTTGTCTATGTCTTCGAGCTTGCTGACGCCGCTGGTGACCAGTATGGTTTCCAGGCCCGCCTGGAAGCCGGCGAGAATGTCGGTGCGCATGTTGTCGCCTATGATGACAGTGTCTTCAGAGTGACCGTCGATATGGTTGAGCGCCGAACGTATTATCCAGGAGCTGGGTTTGCCTATGTAGAAGGGCATGCGGCCGGTGATGCGCTCGATAGGCGCACATAGGGCGCCACAGGCCGGGCTATAGGCCGGACCATGGGTATCAGGGTTGGTGGCGATGAAGCGGGCACCGTTGGCGACGAAACCCGCCGCCTTGTGGATCATGTCCCAATTGTAGGAGCGGGTTTCCCCTATGATGACGAAGTCAGGGTTGATATCTGTGATGGTGAAGCCCGCCTTATAGAGCTCGTGGGTGAGGGCGCCTTCACCTATGACGAAGGCCTTGCTGCCTTGTTGGTGTTTTAAGAAATCGGCGGTGGCCATGGCCGAGGTGTAGAAACAGGCCTCGGGCACTTCTATCCCGGCGGCGTCGAGGCGGTTCTGCAAGTCCTTGCCGGTTTGCACCGGGTAATTGGTGAGCAGCACCAGGGGATTGCCTTGTGCGAGTATCCGGTGAATAAAGGTGTCGCTGCCGGGGATCAGCTTGTTATTGTGCAGTAACACGCCATCGATATCACAGATAATATTCTTCATCTCGTTATCCCTGCCAAATCCATTGAGAACCTTAATGTATCTAAAGCCAAATCCGGGCTAAAAACAATCCTCAGCTGAATTATTCTTGGGCGTTGGGTGTTAACTGGCGCAATGGGGAGGAAAGGGAAAACGAGCAATAAAAAAGAGGCCTGATGGCCTCTTTGTCGACGTTGCAGGCAGAGCCTCAGTCAGGTGCGTAGCCGCTTGGGCCTATCGGTTGGTCGTCCAGGTAGGCGACACCGTCTTGCATCCGCAGCCGGCCTTGGCTGAACCATTTAACCACCAAGGGATAGATGGCGTGTTCCTGTTCATGTACCCGCTCGGCGAGGAGTTCGACACTGTCACCCTCATAGACGGGCACCTTGGCCTGCAGGATCACAGGGCCGGCATCCAGCTCTGGGGTGACGAAGTGCACACTGGCGCCGTGTTCGCTGTCGCCGGCATTGATGGCTCTCTGGTGGGTATCCAGGCCCATGTACTTGGGTAACAAGGATGGATGTATGTTGATCATCCGCCCCAGGTAGCGAGTGACCAAGTCTGCGCTCAGGATGCGCATGAAACCCGCCAGCACTATCAGATCCGGGCGATAATCGTCTATGACGGCGCTCAGACGGGCGTCATATTCGGCACGGCTCTCGCCCTTGGCGGCTATCACGCAACTGGTATCGACCTCGCTGTGATGGGCGCGCACCAGGCCATAGGCATCCGGCTTATTGCTGATGACACCAACGACGTCGGCCAGCAGGTTATCGTCACAGGCATCGAGAATCGCCTGCAGATTACTGCCATTGCCGGAGATCAATACCACAACGCGACAGCTGTTCGGCATTAGATGATCTCCACTTGCTCTTCGTCACCATTGCGGGCGGCAATGTTGCCTATGAGCCAGGCTTGCTCGCCTTCGGCGGCCAGCAACGCCAATGCGGCTTCGACCTTATCGGCTGGCAGGGCGACGACCATGCCGGCACCACAGTTAAAGGTGCGGTACATTTCGTACTCGGCTATGTTGCCGTTCTGCATCAACCAGTCGAATACCGCAGGCCACTGCCATGAATCGCCTTGGATGACGGCCTTGCAATGTTCCGGTAATACCCTTGGGATATTCTCCCAGAAACCGCCGCCTGTGATATGCACCATGGCATGAACGTCAGAGGCTTCAATCAGTTTCAATAAGGATTTCACGTAAATCTTGGTCGGTTCCAACAGGTGTTCGATCAATGGCTTGCCATTGAGATCTTGCTGCGGATCCGCCTGGCTCACTTCCAATACCTTGCGGATCAAAGAATAACCGTTGGAATGAGGACCACTGGAGGCCAGGGCGATCAGGGCATCGCCGGCGGCGACTTTGGTGCCGTCTATGATATCGGCCTTCTCGACCACGCCGACGCAGAAACCGGCCAAGTCGTAATCTTCGCCTTCATACATGCCTGGCATCTCGGCTGTCTCACCGCCGACCAAGGCACAACCGGATTGGAAGCAACCCTCGCCTATGCCGTTGACCACGGAAGTCGCGGTGGCGACATCCAGCTTGCCGGTGGCGTAGTAGTCGAGGAAGAATAAGGGTTCGGCGCCCTGAACTATCAGGTCGTTGACACACATGGCGACCAGGTCGATACCGACTGTGTCATGTTTCTTATAGTCAATCGCCAGTCGTAGTTTAGTACCAACGCCGTCGGTACCTGATACCAGCACTGGGTGCTTGTATTTAGTAGGTAACTCACAGAGTGCACCAAAACCACCCAGGTTGCCCATGACTTCCGGGCGACGGGTACGTTTTACTGCGGCTTTGATGTTACTTACCAGCGCATTGCCTGCATCTATATCAACGCCGGCATCTTTATAGCTCAGTGGGGTAGGAGTGCTCACGGAGGATCCTCTCGGGTACATCGTTATTGGATTTTATGCGGCGGTATTCTACCAGTTTGTACTGGGGCTCGGAAGCCATGATTTGGATTTATCCTGCTCGGGCCGGCATTTTTGGTGTTACATTTAAGCAATTGATGCGACTGAGTTCACGATTGGCCTGATAAGTAAAACTTTCTGTTTTATGACGTGAACAAATCGACTAAGATCGTCAAAATTTGCCTAAAATATATCGAACGAAAGCAGGAGAGAGAAATGAAAGTTGTCGAGGTTAAGCATCCCTTAGTGCGCCATAAGATAGGTCTCATGCGTGAGGGCGACATCAGCACCAAACGTTTCCGCGAATTGGCCGCCGAAGTAGGCAGCCTGTTGACCTATGAAGCGACTGCCGACTTCGAAACCGAAACTGTCACCATAGAAGGCTGGAATGGCCCCGTGGCAGTGGATCAGATTAAAGGCAAGAAAGTCACAGTAGTGCCCATACTGCGTGCCGGCCTCGGCATGATGGATGGTGTGCTGGAACACATTCCCAGCGCCCGCATCTCTGTGGTCGGCGTCTATCGCGACGAAGAGACCCTGGAGCCTGTGCCCTATTTCGAGAAGCTGGCCAGCGATCTCAATGAGCGTATCGCCCTGGTGGTCGACCCTATGCTGGCGACCGGCGGCTCCATGATAGCCACTGTCGATCTGCTGAAGAAGCGTGGTTGCACGTCGATCAAAGCCCTGGTGTTGGTGGCGGCGCCGGAAGGCATTGCCGCGTTGGAAAAGGCTCATCCGGATATCGAACTCTATACTGCCGCCATCGACAGATGCCTCAACGACAAGGGCTACATCTTGCCCGGCTTGGGTGATGCCGGCGACAAGATCTTCGGTACCAAGTAATTTGTACCGATCCATTCGGCACCGGACTGAGATGAGAAAGGGAGCTTAGGCTCCCTTTCTTAATATCAGGGTAAATGTTTCCTACAACCCAGGTTGATTCTCATTCGTCGCCATACAGAGCCTTCATGGTCTTAAACCTTCTCCGGTGTTTGACTCCTTTATTCCAACTTATTAAGTCATCTGGATGCCACAGGCATAAATAGGCAGAGCAGGGGCCCAGACAAGCCCATTATTTATTCCCCTTAGGCATTACTCGTATAATCCATGATTCTGAATGCTATTTAATTCATATTTTTAACATTGTGTTAAAGATAAAAAGTCATTATAGTCAGCGCTCTACGCTAATGATGCGTAAACACACATCCAAATGACGGCCAAGCACGGCTTTTTGTTGTGAAGTTGTTGGTTTTTCGGCGCGGCATAATCCGTAGCCGGAAAAGCGTGCTGCAGCCGTAACAGCATCGCATGGCAATCTACAGCTAACTTAAGCGGGCCGTCATAAAGATAATTCGTCATTGTCAGCCTATGGTCGTTGAAGACCGATGATTATTGGCAACAGATATCATAAAACCCAGATAGCCATTTAGAATGGAGAAAGAGAAGTAATGATCAAGGATAGAAAGAAGCTGTATTTGGCTTGCATTATTGCAAGCAGCTTGTTGAGCGGTTGTGGCGGTTCGGGCACGACAGAGTCCCCTGGACCTGTTACGCCACCACCTGTAGCCACTAACATAGGGGGTAAGGTGATCGATGGCTATGTCTCGGGTGCGACCGTTTGGCTGGATATCAATGGCAACGGTGTATTCGATGAGTCTGAGCCCAAAACGATTTCGGAAGCCGGCGGGGAGTACAACCTGGAACTGCCGGAGGAGCTGAAAGAATGCATCTCCTACAGCAACCTTTATGTCGATGTGCCGGTCGGCGCACTGGATGAGGATACTGGCCCGGTTACTGAAGCCTATCAGATGATGTTGCCTGCGCGCCTGTCGCCACTGACAGATGAGGCCATTTTCAATATCTCGCCGCTGACGACTGTGCTGGCGGATGTCGTTAAGGCAGACTTGGCCAAGGAGAACAGCAACGCCGCATCTTGCAACGCGCTGAAGGAAAATACTGAGCTAAGAAATAGCATTCAGGCCAAGTTGGATGAGGCCATCAGAAACGTAGTCGCCCATTATAATATTGCGGCCGATACCATCTTCGCGGACTTTATTCATGCCGAAGATGATGCCACCAAGCAATTGGCACTGAACATAGTCAAGGGCTTGAAGGCAAGCTATGTCTTCATGGCGACAGCCAAGGCCAAGTATCCGGACGCCAGCTATATCCGGGTGGAGTATTTCCAGGGCAGCGAAACAGACAACCAGGGTGCCTACCCGGATGCCTGGTACCGTCAGACGGCAGTTTGGTTACCCGATGGCTTCGCGAGCGAACTGGTGAAGATGTCAGACGACCTAAGCCAGGAAGTCAGGCCCATCTATCTGCGTAAGGAAAGTGAAAAAACCTGGGGTACCGGCAAGCTGAGCATTACCCACGATATCGCCAGCCAAGGCGGTGATGACAGCCCTTACACTTGCTCGAGCAGTGAGGCTGTGTCGGTAATCAAGGATGGTGTCAGTTATAAGCTCGACAATGGTTCGTCCGGCGGTCAGGCGGATACCGTGGAAGATTGTGTGAATGACGGTCTTGTTCGCGATCCAAGAAGATATTTCTACGTCGGCTATAAGGCGCAGAGCATTGACTACGATGCGCGCTTTGATGTCGGTGAGGCGCAGAGCGATTACTATGCCTTACCGGACTGGACTCAACTTGAAGATAAGGCGCAACCACTCGATTTCAGTGAGTTGATCGCGCATTTTGAAACCTTGGAGTATAAGTTCGATACCGCTGTGGATAACTCCAGGTATGAAGCCTGGTCCAAGCGTTCGACCGATGATAGCCATGGAAACCGGATCCAAATAGATAAATATTCTACCGGTCAGTGGGAGCGCCTGAGTTATCATGATGACGGCACCTATCTCAAAGAGTGCAGTCAGGATGGCGTGGCTTGGGGGACTTGTTCTTAGACCCTAAACCTGAAGCAGTGAGACTCGCCCAAATAACTGGCGCCATATCCCAATTGGGATATGGCGCTTGCATTTTTAGAGCCCTTGTATTTTCTTATCCTACCTATTTCCTCCTATCTATTTCCTCTTGAGCCGGTAGCGACCCAATAGCCGATACCTGCTTAGCGTCCTTAGCGTCTCCACCTAAGCTTCATCGGCTGTGGTTTGTCGGCTCCTGTGTGTTGCGGGGATTCGGCAGAAATCCGGGGAAGGCGTTTTTGCTGGATTATACTTTGATCTGGCGATGCCTATCGCTTGGGTCACTTACCTGTGTATCTATCCGCCAACCAACACAATAAACCTAGGATAAGCTGATGAAGACCATCATAAATTTTGAATTCCCGCTCGAACCTTTTAATACCTTGGTACGTGAAGGCACCGCAGACGAGGTCATGAAATCTATCCTGGATGATATCAAGCCGGAGGCTGTGTACTTTTATGCCCCAAACGGTTGCCGGGGAGGCACCCTGGTTGTCGATCTCAAGGAAGCGGCTCAGATCCCAGCCATTGCCGAACCTTTGTTCCTCAAATTCAACGCCAAGTGTGAATTCCACACAGCCATGACGCCGGAGGACATGGCGATGGCGGGGCTGGAGGGGCTCGGCAAACGCTGGGGCTAGCGGCGTAGCGAATAGCCCGTCAGGCATACGAAGGGGCCGAGGCTGCTTCGTATGCCTTACGTTGATTTTATTCTCTCGGTCGCTTGATAACAGCACTCGCGCTGCAACATCGAGCTGAAGCCCAAAGCTAAAAAAGCGTTTGAGCTATAAAACCATGGCTGCTACCCAACCGAATACCAACAGCGGGATGTTGTAGTGGATGAAGGTGGGGATCACGCTGTCGCGTATATGGTCGTGCTGACCGTCGGCATTGAGTCCTGCGGTGGGGCCCAGGGTCGAATCCGACGCGGGTGAGCCGGCGTCCCCCAGTGCCGCGGCCGTGCCGACCAGGGCTATGGTCGCCGGCACAGAGAAGCCGAAACTCAGCGCCAGTGGTACATAGATGGTGGCTATGATGGGGATGGTGGAGAAGGATGAACCTATGCCCATGGTGATCAGCAACCCGACCAGCAGCATCAGAAAGGCCGCCAGCGCCTTGTTGTCGCCTATGAGCTCGCCAAGGGAGGTTACCAGGCTGGCAACCTGGCCCGTGTCTTTGACTACCGCGGCGAAGCCGGCGGCGGCGATCATGATGAAACCTATGTTGGCCATCATACGCACCCCCTGATTGAAGATATCTTCGCCGGCCACATGTTTGAGGGCGCCACCTAGGCTGAAGATCATGAAGCCGACCAGGGCGCCGAAGATCATCGAATCTGTCTCCAGTTGCACCACCAAGGTGGCCACTATGGCGACGCCGGCTATGATGAGGTTGCGCCGGTTAAGGCTCTCCTCGGGTTCGGCACTGAGGATCTTTTCCTCATCGTAACTGCGTGGCGCTCTGTAACTGATAAATACTGCGATGAGCAGGCCGACCAACATGCCGAGGGCGGGGATCAACATGGCCTGCGGCACCTGCTCGCTGACGGCGTTGAGGCCATTGGTGTTGAGGTTGGCCAGCAGTATGTCGTTGAGGAAGATGCCGCCGAAACCGACCGGTAGCACCATGTAAGTGGTCACCAAACCGAAGGTGAGCACACAGGCCACCAGGCGTCTGTCCAGGTTGAGTCTGGACATCACATGCAGCAGTGGCGGGATCAGTATGGGGATGAAGGCGATGTGGATAGGCAAAACGTTCTGCGACGCCACCGACATCGCCAGCAATGCCAGCAACAGCAGATAGCGTATGGCTCGGTTGCCGGCGGCATCGGGGGCGCGGCCCAAACGGCGGATGATGGCGTTGGAGATCAGGGTTGTCAGGCCTGAGTGCGACAGGGCCACGGCGAAGGCGCCGAGCAGGGCGTAACTCAGGGCGATCTGCGCGCCGCCGCCCAAGCCCAGGTTGAAGGCGTCGATCGTCTGATGCAGGGATAAGCCTCCAATCAGGCCGGCCACCAGGGCGCTGACGGTCAGGGCGATAACCACATTGACCCTGGCGATACTGAGGGCGAGCATTAAACAGACGGCAATTACGACGGCATTCATAGGCAAATTCTTATTCTATTTCACGAGGGCGCTATTCTTGCCGTTAATGCGGTTACTTGTCCAGTTTGCCGGCGCAAGTGACGGAAAAAGTCCCTGGATAGGGCCGGCATTCGTCCATGGGGATGCAGATCATTTTATAGCACTTTAATTTGTGTGGTCTTGTTGGCGCTTCCTTGGCCAGCCGGTGCGGGAATGGCTTGAAAATAACGATATTAATCCTAAATAGGTTGTAAGGCTTAACACACCACTTATAATGCGTTGAGACTTCGAAGGCTAATGTCTTATCCTTAGTTCAATTCATAGATGGAGATATAAAATGAGCGTATTAGTAGGCCGTCAGGCACCCGATTTCAATGCAGCAGCGGTACTGGGTTCTGGCGAAATCGTCGACAGCTTCAACCTGTCTGCAGCGATCAAGGGAAAAACTGCGGTAGTCTTTTTCTATCCACTGGACTTCACTTTTGTTTGTCCATCAGAGTTGATTGCATTCGATCACCGCATGGAAGAGTTCACCAAGCGTGGTGTTGAAGTGATAGGTGTGTCTATCGATTCTCAGTTCACCCACAACGCATGGCGCAACACGCCGGTAGAGAAAGGCGGTATCGGCCAAGTTAAGTACACTCTGGTTGCCGACGTTAAGCATGAGATCTGCAAGGCATACGATGTTGAGCACCCAGAAGCAGGTGTGGCCTTCCGTGGTTCATTCCTGATCGACAAAGAAGGCATGGTTCGTCACCAAGTGGTTAACGATCTGCCACTGGGCCGTAACGTCGACGAAATGCTGCGCATGATAGATGCACTGCAATTCCACGAAGAGCACGGCGATGTTTGCCCTGCCGGTTGGGAAAAAGGCGACAAAGGCATGAGCGCTAATCCAGAAGGCGTTGCCGCTTACCTGGCTGAGAATGCTGCCGAGCTGTAAGTCGAGATTGCATAAAAAAAGCTGCCTCGGCAGCTTTTTTTATGGGCGCTTCATGGGAACTTTCCCCATGAGAGCTTACTCGATGAGAGCTTAGACCTGGCGCTCAGGCGTTAGCTCGTTGTTTCAGAATTGACCCGTGTCTCTGAACCGGCGGTTTCCATGTCCTCGGTGCGCTCAGCCGTCTTGTCCGCCGTGCGGGTGGCCTTCTCATCCGAGTCGTCGGTACTCTCCACCGGCATGGGCCAGCCACCGAGCGCTTTCCAGCGATTGACTATGTAACAGAACAGCTCGGCAGTTCTTTCCGTATCGTATAATGCCGAGTGGGCTTCGCTGTTGTTGAAGTCTATGCCGGCCATCTTGCATGCCTTAGCCAGAACCGTGTGGCCTATGGCGAGTCCCGCCAGGGTAGCTGTGTCGAAAGTGGCGAAGGGGTGGAAGGGCGAGCGTTTCAACTCACAGCGTTCTATGGCCTTACTGACGAAGCCATGATCGAAGGCGGCATTGTGGGCCACTATGATGCTGCGATGGCAGTCGGCGGCTTTTTGCGCCTTCTTGACCTGCTTGAAGATCTCTAAAAATGCCACTTTCTCGCTGACGGCGCCGCGCAAGGGGTTGGTGGGATCTATGCCGTTGAAGGCCAATGCCTCCGGCTCCAGGTTGGCGCCTTCGAAGGGCTCGATATGAAAGTGCAAGGTCTTGTCTATGGCAAGCACACCCTCATCGTCCATCTTCAGCATGGTGACAGCAATTTCCAGCAACGCATCGGTTTGGGAGTTGAAGCCTGCAGTTTCTACATCTATGACGACAGGAAAATAACCCCGAAATCTGTGTTTCATTTTGTTGGCGTCGCAAATATTGCTCATTAAAATACCCGAAAGAATTAGCAAGCGGCTATTATGCGCAAACTCCTTCCGGGTGTCATGTGCGATTGCGCGTTTAGTAGGCTAAAGGAATGAAAAAGATTGCCGATATAGCTTTGTGACCGATTTATTGAGAGTACTGCGTATGTGGCGAAAAGTATTACTGGTCTCGGCTCTATGCTTGCCGTTAACGGCGACGGCCGAGTTGAGACATTATGTGGCTTCCCTGGGGGAGTCCCAGTGGCGTATGAGCCAGAGTTCGCCTATTGCCTGCCGTCTGGAACATAATATTCCCGCCTACGGCAAGGCGGTATTCAGCAGTAGAGCCAGTAAAAACCTCGAGCTGAACTTCACCCTGGACATGTGGGTCAAACCCGATGCCGTTACCCGGGCGACGCTGATGAGCCGCGCTCCCAGTTGGCGCCCGGGTGTCGAGTCCAAAGAGATCACCCAACTCAAGTATCAGAGGTACTTCAATGGCGAGGTGCCCAAGAAGGCGGCCTGGTCCATGTTGGCCGAGCTGGAGCGGGGCATGGAGCCGACGTTTTACTATGCCGATTGGCATAATGAGGCCAACAAGATCGCCGTTGGCCTGTCGGCCGCCAATTTTGGCCGCACCTACCGTGAGTTCAAGTCCTGTCTGGCGAGCCTGTTACCTTACAGTTTCGATGATATCGCCTTTACCGTGCTCAACTACGAGGCGGGCGGCACCGAGCTGACGCCTTTCTCCAAGCAACAGTTGTCGCGGGTGCAGGAGTATTTATCCTATGATCCCCAGGTGGAACTCGTCCTGGTCGATGCCTATACCGACAGCTTCGGCGGCCGCTCGGTGAACCAGAGAGTCTCGGAGGAAAGGGCACAGACGGTGAAAGGCTATTTCGTTGCCAAGGGCATCCCCCAGGAGCGGATCCACACGGAAGGGCATGGTGAGCGCCGTCATGTTGCGTCCAATGGCGAAATTGATGAGCGCGCCCGCAACCGCAGAGTGGTGGTACGCATCAGCAAGCCTATGTGAGGCTGACTCGGGGCGCCCCGCAACGACACACAGTGGTAGACACTCGACCCGGCATTCAATGATGGTGCCGGGTTTTTATTTGGCTGGCATAGGGTAATTGGCTGGCAAAAAAAAAGCCCGCTTAGATAAGCGGGCCGCAAAAATATTGCATTGCAATCAACAAATTGAAGGAAGGAAGTCAAGCACAAGAACCAGGGAACACCTTGAGGTGATGGGATCACACCAAGGTTAAAGTTCTTTGTTTTCACCGTCTGCAAGCAGAGGTTTCTGAAAACAAGCTCATTCTAGTGTCTGGCAACGACAGAGACAAACTAGAAAAATTACCCTTTCGAATTAGTAAAACTAATCCTTTACGTTTAACCATGTCGGCTGTGACGCCTGGTTTGGCTGGCTATTGTCTAGTTAAGCATATTTTAAGCATAAAAATACACTTTATAAAATTCATGGTTGTTAGTCCTTTATTGCAAAATTGCGTAGATTAAGGCCTAAACAAATGTTTTTTGTGTTATTGCCTTGATTTTGTTTACTTGTATAGTATTCACCGACAAAGCGGTATCGGCCAAAATAACGAAAAGGACAAGGCAATATGATAATGACAGGCACTATGGCCAAGCGAGGCTTGTTGACCCTGGGCTTAGGGCTCGTTCTGGCGGGATGTCAGGCGGGGCCCCAAGAGACACAAGATGCGGTAAAACAGTCACAGTACCCACAAGCGCGGCATTCTGAATTGATGGAGACGCTTCATGGGGTGGCTGTCGCGGATCCCTATCGTCACCTGGAAGAAAATACCCAGGAGACGGATGCCTGGGTTAAAGCCCAGCAAGCCTTGGGCCGGGCCTATCTGACCAAGATCCCCGGCAAACAAGCTGTGGTCGAACGTATCACCCAGTTATGGAACTATGAAAAAGTCTCGGCGCCGTTCGAACAGGGCAAACGCAGCTTCTATTACCGTAATGACGGCCTGCAGGCGCAATCTGTCTTGTATGTCAAAGGCGTGGATGGCGTGGAACATCAGTTGCTGGATCCTAATGCCTTGTCCGCCGACGGCACAGTGGCGCTGTCGGGCGTTTCCGTCAGCAACGATGGCAAGATATTGGCCTATGGGGTATCGGCCTCGGGCTCGGATTGGCAGCAATGGCATTTCATTGATATCGGCACAGGCAAGCCGCTCAGGGATGAGTTGCAGTGGATCAAATTTTCCAGCGCCGTTTGGGATCATGATAACCAGGGGGTCTTCTATGCCAGATACGATGCCCCGGCAGGGGGGGACTTGCTGGCCGATGTCAACTTCAACCAGAAGGTCTATTACCACAAGTTAGGCACGCCACAAGCGCAGGACAGGCTCGTTTACGAGCGTCCACAGAATAAAGACTGGGGCTTCGGCATAGAAGTCTCCGAGCAGGGCGACTACCTGCTGTTGTCCGTTTCCCAGGGCACGGACAGCAGCAACCGTTTCTTCTACCGCTCCCTGACCCAAGCCAATTCCCCCGTGGTGGAGCTGATCGGCGATCTTGAAGCCGAGTATCAGTTTCTGGGCAACGACAAGACGGTATTTTATTTCAAGACCAACCTGGCGGCACCCAATGGCAAGATCATCGCCATCGACACCCGCAGGCCCGCTAAGGCCAATTGGCTGACACTGGTCCCAGAGTCGGAAGATCCCATCAGCTCGGTTGCCTTGATCAACGATCATCTGGTCGTCAGCTACCTGCATGATGTGCTGGGCAAGCTGAGCATCTACAGCATGGGCGGTGTGAAACGTCAGGATGTGGTGCTGCCGGGCAAGGGTAAGATCGCCGGACCCTACGGCAAGCGCAACAAAGACTATTTCTACTATGTCTTCAACAGTTATGTGCAACCGGAAACCACCTACAGGTTCGACTTCAAGACGGGGGAGTCCAGCCTCTATGCCAAGCCCAAGGTCGTCTTCAACCCGGATGACTATGTGTCTAAGCAGGTGTTCTACACCAGCAAGGACGGCACCCGGGTGCCCATGATGCTGTCATACAAGAAGGGCATGGTGCGCGATGGCAATAATCCCACCTTGCTGTACGCCTATGGCGGCTTCGGGATCTCCATCACCCCACGCTTCAGTCCGGCCAACATAGCCTGGCTGGACATGGGCGGTATCTATGCCGTGCCCAGCCTGAGGGGCGGCGCCGAATACGGTGAGGATTGGCACCAGGCGGGGATGTTCGATAAGAAGCAAAACGTGTTCGACGACTATTTTGCCGCCGCCGAGTACCTGATAGCCGAAAAATATACCAACAGCACAAAACTGGGGGCCTATGGTCGCAGCAATGGCGGCCTCTTGATGGGGGCGGCTGTGACTCAAAGGCCCGAGTTGTTTGCCGCAGTGCTGCCCGCCGTCGGGGTGCTGGATATGCTGAGATTCCACAAGTTCACCATAGGCTGGGCCTGGACCAGCGAATACGGCAGTGCCGATAATGCTGGACAGTTCCCGGCCTTGCTGGCCTATTCGCCTTATCACAACATCAAGCCGCGCCACTATCCGGCGACCATGGTGATGACGGCGGATCATGACGATCGTGTGGTGCCTCTGCATAGCTTCAAGTTTGCGGCGCTGCTGCAGCAACAACAAAGGGGCGAGGCACCCGTCATCATGCGTATCGAATCCAACGCAGGTCATGGCGCGGGCAAGCCAACGGCGATGAAGATAGATGAGTTTGCCGATATCTACAGTTTCCTGTGGCATAACTTTCAACTGGCATTGCCCGAAAGTCTGGTTCAGTAGCGATACAGCTAGGCTTTTATAAGCTAATGAAGGGGCCCAGGGCCCCTTTATTTTTGGGCTTAGGGGGCTGTGAAAGTTGAAAGGCGGTGGTTTGTGACTATATCTGGGTGGGATCATTCACAAGTGCTGCTTGTCTAGGTATAGTAAGCCTCTATTCGATCATTCAAATCTGCTGTCCTCTTATTATGTTTCATTGGCCCATAACTGTTTATTACGAAGATACCGACGCGGGTGGTGTGGTATATCACGCCAACTACCTCAAGTTTTTTGAGCGTGCCAGAACCGAATGGCTCAAGGCCATGGGGGTGAGTCAGACGCTGTTGTTGGCCGATGATATCGCCTTCGTTGTCAGCCGCTCCGAGATAGATTTTCGCCGGGCAGCGAAATTTGAACAGAACCTTATCGTCGAGTCTAAGGTCATAGAGTTGAAAAAGGCGTCTTTGGTGTTCCAGCAGCGTCTGATCGATGACTCAGGGATCTGTTATTGCGAGGGCACTGTGTTGGTTGCCTGTGTCGCGCTCTCGCGTATGCGTCCCCGGGCCATTCCCCTCAATATTGTGCAGGAGTTTAACGGTGCAAGCTGAAATTTCGTTTATTGGATTATTTTTACAAGCCAGTCTGTTGGTGAAGTTCGTCATGCTGGCCTTGCTCAGCCTGTCCATCATGTCATGGGCCGTTATTTTGCAGCGGCGTAAGCTGCTGACGGGGGCCAGAAGCAAGTCGCAGCGTTTCGAGGACAAGTTTTGGTCCGGCGTCGACCTTAACCGCCTCTACAAGGAATTGTCTGCCCGTCCCGAAGGCAATACCGGGCTCGAGTCCCTGTTCGTCACAGGTTTCAAGGAATACTCGCGCCTGACCAAGCTCAATGGCCGGGTACCGGATGCCGTGATGGATGGCACTTCACGCGCCATGCGGGTGACCCTGTCGCGGGAAATGGAAAAGCTGGAGACCCATCTGCCGCTGTTGGCGACCATAGGCTCGACCAGCCCCTATATAGGCCTGTTCGGTACCGTGTGGGGGATCATGAACTCCTTCATCGCCTTGGGAGCCGTCGAAAATGCCACTCTGGCCATGGTGGCACCCGGGATCGCCGAAGCGCTGATCGCTACCGCCATGGGTCTGTTTGCCGCTATTCCGGCGGTGATCGGCTATAACCGTTTTTCGACCCAGGTCGACAAGTTGGAAATGGCCTATGCCAACTTCATGGAAGAGTTTTCCAGCATCTTGCATCGCCAGGCATATTCTGAAAAGGATGAAGCGTGATGCAAGGATATCAGCGTAAACGTCGCCGTCCCGTTGCGGAAATCAATGTGGTGCCTTATATCGATGTGATGCTGGTGCTGTTGATTATCTTCATGGTGACGGCGCCGATAGTGACCCAGGGGGTCAAGGTCGACCTGCCGCAGGGCCGGGCCGAAAAATTGCCGGCAGACAGCAAGCCGCCTGTGGTGGCCTCTATCGATGCCGAAGGGGATTATTTTCTCAACATGGGTGGCGGTGCCAACAACGAAGTGTTGGATCTGGAAGAGATAGCGACGCGGGTCGCGGCGCTCATCCAGCTCGAACCCGAACGTCCCGTGGTGGTCAAGGCCGACAGAAGCATAGCCTACGATAAAGTGATCCAGTTGATGGTGACATTGCAAGGCGCAGGCGTGCCCTCGGTCGGCCTGATGACAGATTCCCCCAAGGAGAAGAAGTAGGTGGCCGATAACACGAGTTTTACCATCCCACTGACGATTTCTGCCGGCCTGCATCTGGGTGTGATAGTGATCTTGGCCTTGGGTATCGATTTTTCCGAGAAACCTGAGCCCACGCCACAGGCCAGTGCCCCCGCGGTTCAGGCCGTGATAGTAGATCAACAGAAGGTCGCCGAGCAGGTCGAAAGGCTCAAGCAGCAGAAGCTCGCCAGCGAGCGGAAGGAGCAGGAACGTCAGGCCGAGCTGGAACGCAAGGCTCAGCAGGCGAAAAAGGCCAGGGAGAGGGAGCAGGAACAGATCAAGCGCCTGGAAACCGAACGTAAGCTCAAGGAAGTCGAGACCCAGAAAGCCAATGCGGCGGCCAAGGCGGCGCAACTGAAAGAGCAGCAGGAAAAGGAAAAGGCCCAACAAGCCGAGGCGGTACGCAAGCAGAAAGAACAGGAGCGCCAGGCGGCCGAAGCGGCGGCGAAGAAGGCGGCCGAGAAACGTAAGGCCGAAGAGGCTGCGGCGGCCAAGGCCGCCGCGGAGCGTAAGCAGAAGGAAGAGGCAGAACGTAAGCGTAAAGCCGAGGCCGAAGCCAGGGCGCAGCAGGAACGTGAGATGGCCGAAGCCTTAGCCGCCGAGCAGGCGGCACTGTCGCAGACCCGCAACAGGCAAGTGCTGAGTGAAGTCAGTAAGTATAAAGCGATGATCATGGCGACGATTCAACGTAACCTGTTGATCGATGAGTCGATGCGGGGCAAGAGTTGCCGGGTGTTCATTCGCTTGGCCCATGATGGCTTCGTGACGGCCAGTCAAACACTCGATGGCGATCCTGTGGTGTGCCGTGCCGCGAAAGCGGCGATCAACAAGGCGGGACGTTTACCTGTATCGAGCGATGCGAATGTGTATAGTCAACTCAAAGAAATCAATTTAACCGTATCACCGGAATTCAATTAAAGGAGTCCCATGAAAATCTTGGCAAGAGGGTTGGCACTGTTGTTCGTGCTGGGTGCCTGGTCGGCACAAGCGGCGTTGGACATAGTTATCACCGAAGGGGTGGACGCGGCGCGTCCCATCGCCGTAGTGCCCTTCGTATGGCAGGGAACCGGCCCTGTGCCGCAACAGATCTCCGATGTGGTGATGTCGGATTTGGCACGCAGCGGCAGCTTCAAGCCCGTGGACGAGCTGGCATTGCCACAGCGTGATATTGGCGCCGTCAGCAGTTTCTCGCCCAAGGCGTGGGCCGGTGTGACCGCCGAGGCGGCTGTGATGGGGGCGATTAAGCCCTATGGCCCGGATCAGTACCTGGTGACCTTCGATCTGGTCGACTTGGTTAAGATGCAACAGCAACTGGCGGCCGGCACTAAAATCCCCAGGGATTTTCTGCTCGACAGCCGGGAAACTGTGCTCAGCGCCGCGCAATTCCGCCAATACGGGCATAGGATCAGCGATATCGTTTACGAGAAACTGACGGGTATTCGTGGTGCCTTCCTGACCCGTATCGCCTATGTGGTGGTCAATCATGGTGACAAATCTCCCTACAAGTTGATGATCGCCGATTACGATGGCTACAACGAGCAGATGCTGCTGCGTTCACCCGAGCCCCTGATGTCTCCGACCTGGTCACCGGACGGTCGCAGCCTGGCCTACGTCAGTTTCGAGAACAGGAAAGCCGAGATTTTCATTCAGGATCTCTACACCCAGACCAGAGTCAAGGTGAGCAGCTTTCCCGGTATCAATGGCGCACCGGTATTTTCTCCCGATGGGAAAAAGTTGGCAGTGACCCTGTCCAAGGACGGTCAGCCGGAGATTTATGTGATCGACATAGCCACTAAGGCCATCAAGCGGGTGACCAATCACTACGCCATAGATACAGAGCCGGCCTGGTTTCCCGATGGTAAGTCTTTGTTATTCACGTCTGAGCGGGGTGGTAAACCTCAGTTATATCGCGTACATTTGGACTCAGGCAAAGTGTCACGTATGACATTTGAAGGCGAGTGGAATCTGGGTGGTTCGATAACCCCGGATGGCCGCAGCATCATCATGGTGAACCGTACCAATGGCAAGTTCAACATTGCCCGTATGGATTTGGAAAGCCGTTTCATGCAGGTGCTGACGTCGACCCGTTTGGATGAGTCGCCGAGTGTGGCCCCCAACGGTACCATGGTGATCTATGGTACGACGCATCAAGGCAAGCAGGTATTGGCCGCAGTTTCAATGGATGGTCGCTTCAAGGCAAGATTGCCAGTAGGTCAGGGCGAGGTGAAATCACCATCCTGGTCCCCATTTCTCTAACATTTATTAAGGAATACATAATGGATCTGAACAAGTTGTTAAAAGCTATGTTGGTAGCACTTCCAATTATGGCTATCAGTGCATGTAGCTCAACTTCTGAATCAGAAACAGATGCATCTGGCTCCATGAGTGGTACCTCCGGCACTGAATATGGCACGGGTGGTGTTGAAACCGGCGGTGTGGCGCCTGTGTTGTCACCTGCGGAGCAACAACGTCTGAAGTTACAGGAACTGAGAAGAGAGCACATCATCTACTTCGACTTCGACCGCAGTGAAGTGCAAACCGAGTTTGCTGAAATTCTGGAAGCCCATGGCACTTATCTGGTCGAGCATCCGAACGTGCGGGTGTTGATCGAAGGGCATGCAGACGAGCGTGGCACGCCCGAGTACAACATCGCCCTGGGCGAGCGTCGTGCCAAGTCTGTCGCCAAGTACCTGCAAGGCATGGGTGTGCAACCCAGCCAGATGAGTATCGTCAGCTATGGTGAAGAGAAGCCACTGGACATGTCCCGTACCGATGAAGGTTTTGGTAAAAACCGTCGTGCAGTTTTAGTTTACTAAGATTGAATTTCGGGGAGTAATACAATGAAACATGCCGTTTTAATCGCGGCAATGTTCTTGGGAACGGGCGCTGCCATGGCAGCGCCCGCACCCGTTGAGGATATTGCTACAGGCGCGGGTAACGACAGAGTCGCTAAGCTGGAGCGCATCATTAAGGCCCGCCAGCAAGCAGAGCTGGACATGCAGCGTCGTCTGGATACCCTGCAACAGGAAGTGCTGGAGTTGCGTGGGCTGTCAGAGCAGCAGAACTACCAAATCAACCAAATGCAACAACGTCAGCGCCAGTTGTATGATGAAATTGCCAATCTTTCTGCCAAGTCTTCTGCCACATCTGTCACTGTAGACACAGGTAACGGTGCGGCGGCGAGTTCCAGTCTGGGGGAAACCGCCAGTTATGAACATGCGGTCAACCTGGTGCTGAAAGAGCGTCAGTATGATGAAGCTATTCCGGCATTCAGGGCCTTCATCAAGCAGTACCCGGATTCAGGCTATGCGGCCAACGCCAATTACTGGTTAGGACAGTTGCTTTACAACAAGAGCGAGTTCGCCGAAGCCAAGCAAGCTTTCAGTACTGTGGTCGAGCGTTTTAGCGACTCCAATAAGCGGGGAGATAGCCTGGTTAAATTGGGTCTGATCGCCGAAAAAACCGGTGATATGGCGGCGGCTAAAAGTTATTACCGCAGAGTCGTCAAAGAATATGCAAACAGCGCTGCAGCCCGCATTGCACAACAACAATTAGCCGCAATTAAAGGCTAATTAACTAAAAAACAGACGCTTAGTCTGTTTTTCATGCAAACGATAAAAAATCGGGAATTTGCGCTTGCATGAGAAGATGAAAAAGGTATTATAGGCGCCCTCAGAGCGGCATGGCCGTTCGGGGTGCGAAATCAGTGGGTCGTTAGCTCAGTCGGTAGAGCAGTTGGCTTTTAACCAATTGGTCGAAGGTTCGAATCCTTCACGACCCACCACTTTGCTGAAAGTGAACACTCAGGTGTTGAAATCAGTGAGATATACCAGATGGGTCGTTAGCTCAGTCGGTAGAGCAGTTGGCTTTTAACCAATTGGTCGAAGGTTCGAATCCTTCACGACCCACCACTTTATCTCAGCTTAGATAAAGACAAATCGCAGTACCTAGATGGTCGTTGGCTCAGTCGCTTCTTGTAAGCGCGAGGGCAGTTGGCTTTAACCAGTCGGTCGATTGGGTGTAATCCGATGCGAACCACCACTTTGCTGAAAGTGAACACTCAAGTGTTGAAATCAGTGAGATATACCAGATGGGTCGTTAGCTCAGTCGGTAGAGCAGTTGGCTTTTAACCAATTGGTCGAAGGTTCGAATCCTTCACGACCCACCACTTTATCTCAGCTTAGATAAAGACAAATTGCAGTACCTAGATGGGTCGTTAGCTCAGTCGCTTCTTGTAAGAGAAAGGGCAGTTGGCTTTTAACCAGTCAGTCGATTGGTTGTAATCCGATACGAACCACCACTCTCTTGTTATTTCCCTCATGTTTCCCTTTTTACCCCAGCTTCCTTATTATATAGAATCGACATCTATTTTCGTCAATGCCAGCTTTGGCTAATGCCTGTTTGCCTCTGTGGCCATGTCGCGTAAACCCTATTTACTCTCCTGTCCTTATTCTCCTGTTCTGGATTGCGCGCCAATGAAAAAGGAGACTCAGGGTCTCCTCTTTACTGTCATCGATAAGCATTGGCTGGTTAGGCGAAAGCCAGCAGCTCATTCTCTCTGACATATTGTTCGAAATCGGTACAACCGCCAACATGTTTCTCATCGATGAAGATCTGCGGCACGGTTTCTACCGGCTTGCCAACTGTCTTCTCCAGATCTGCCTTAGTGATCCCTTCAGCATGGATGTCGACATACTTGAACTTGAAATCATCACGCTGTTCAACCAGTTGCTCAGATAGTTGTACCGCACGTACGCAGTAAGGGCAGCCAGGGCGACCAAAAATAACAACAAACATATTAGCTCCTTTGAAAAGTAACACAGGCTTTATACCATAGGCTCTGCGGAATTCATAATCATAGCTACAGGTTATTGGGTGTACGATAGCGTCCCTGGTAATCGAAAAATGTTTCCAGGAGATCCCAGCCCAGCTTGTGCTTCTTCAGTAACAGCAGATCCGGCCTCTTGAAGCTGGCGGCATCCTGCACTATCGCCTCAGGGGTTTGATAATTGGGTGATTTAATCCCGGGAGTCCGGCTATGAGGCAGCAGGAAGAGTGCATACAAGGCACGACGCTGCGCCTGGGTTTGCATCATGAAGCGGCGGACAAAATCGTTACCCTCATCATCCAGGTATTGCACCTTCAACTTGCCTTCTTCGGCGAAGAGCAGCATGTCCTGGCAGCGAAACAGGTGATGATGTTGTTGACTCAGGACCTGCCTGAGGCGGGTGTCCGGATCTATCAGGGTCGAGCCGCAGTGGTGGCAGATACGGGCGGCGATATCGTTCTCTTCACCGCAATCCGGGCAGGCTTTGGCTCTGAAACGAAAATCGCACTGGTATCTTTGTCCCCGCGCTTCAATCAGAGCCTGGCAGCGACGCCCGAAATGTTCGACGATATCGCCATCCTCATCCACCAGACCCCAGAAGATATTGGCAAAGTCGCACACAGGGCAGTGAACTTGCACCGGTACCGACTTGCTGTTGGGTTTGCTCTGGCCCACTTCGGGAAAATACAGATCATAGCCGTTGGCGGCGTAGTCAATCACCAGGCACTCTGACTTGTTGGCGGCGATGCGCAGGCCCCGACCTACCATCTGCTGAAACAGGCTGACGGAGGCGGTGGGACGCAATATGGCGATGAGATCGACGTGGGGGGCATCGAAGCCCGTGGTCAGCACGGCGACATTGACCAGAAACTTGATTTGCCGCTGCTTGAACTGGCCTATGAGCTCATCCCGCTCCTTGTGGGGGGTATCGGCGGTGAGCAGTGCCGCCGACTCGGTTCCCAATAGGGTCATGATCTCCTGGGCATGCCTGACCGTCGCGGCGAAGATGATCACCCCCTGACGTTGCTTGCCGAGTGCTATCAGCTGCTTGACTATCTCTGTGGTTGCCCGGCCATAATGCCCCAGCAGGCTGTTGACTTCGGCCTCGCGATATTCGCCGTTCTCGCCGGGTTTCAACTGGTTGAAATCATATTGGGCGCTGAGGCCATCGAATAGCTTAGGCGGAGTCAGGAAACCTTGTTTTATCAGTGGCCTGAGCGGTAGCTCGAAGATGCAGTGCTCGAACACACTCTTGTCCATGTTGCCCACTCTGCCATGGTAGTGGAAGCGATAGATCCACCCCAGGCCCAAGCGATAGGGGGTAGCGGTCAGGCCCAGAAGCCTGAGGCCCGGGTTTTGCTTGCGTAAGTGTTGCAGCAGCAGCTGATATTGACTGTCTTTATCGCCACTGACCCTATGGCATTCGTCTATGATGACCAGCGAGAAGGGGCTGTCGAACTTCTGTGGCGAGCGCGCCGCCGATTGTACGCTGGCGACGACTGTCTTGCCCTTGGCCGATTTTTGTTTCAGCCCGGCGGAATAAATGCTGGCCTCGTCGGTTAACAAGCCGACTTTATCGGCATTCTGCGCGACCAGCTCTTTCACATGGGTGAGTACCAACACCCGTCCCTTGGCGATCCGCGCCAGTTCGGCGATCACCAGGCTCTTGCCGGCGCCGGTTGGCAATACTATGACGGCCGAGTCTTGGCTGGCTTTGAAATGCCGCACCGCGGCATCGACGGCGTCTCGTTGATAGTCTCTGAGCTTCACGCTGATGGAGTCGTTGCTGGTAAGAATTGGATGGCGCTACTCTAGCACAGGCCTGCACAGGCGCAGAATAAAACCTGGCTGTCGAGAATTGGGATGAAAAAAAGCCCCTCACGGGGAGGGGCCAAGCTTAGGGTGATAAACAAGGTTTAACTGCAGCGCTCCAGGCTATTCGCTGCGATTTAGGCGGGACTCGATCAGCGTATCTATCACCGCGGGATCCGCCAGGGTCGAGGCATCGCCGAGATTGGTCACTTCGTTGGCGGCGATCTTGCGCAGGAAACGGCGCATTATCTTGCCCGAACGTGTCTTGGGCAGGCCGCTGGCCCACTGAATGAGATCCGGGGTCGCCAAGGCGCCTATTTCCTTGCGTACCCATTGACGCAACTCTTGGCGCAGCTCTTCGCTTGGCTCTGTGTCGTGGATCAGGGTGACATAGGCGTAGATGCCTTGACCTTTAATATCATGGGGATAGCCAACTACAGCTGCCTCGGCGACCTTCTCATGGGCGACCAGGGCGCTCTCAACTTCCGCCGTGCCCAGCCTGTGACCCGAGACGTTGATCACATCATCCACCCGTCCCGTGATCCAGTAGTAACCGTCCTCGTCGCGCCGCGCCCCGTCGCCGGTAAAATACATGCCGCGGAAGGTCTTGAAGTAGGTCAACACGAATCTGTCGTGATCGCCATATATGGTGCGCATCTGCCCAGGCCAGGAGTCGAGCAGCACCAGGTTACCTTCGTTGGCACCTTCGAGTATGTTGCCCTGATTATCCACCAGTGCCGGCTTCACGCCGAAGAAGGGGCGGGTCGCAGAACCCGGCTTGGTGTCTGTCGCGCCCGGCAGCGGGGTGATCAATATGCCGCCGGTTTCGGTTTGCCACCAGGTATCCACTATGGGGCAGTGTTCATGTCCTATGACCTCATGATACCAGCGCCAGGCCTCTGGATTGATAGGCTCGCCGACCGAGCCCATGATGCGCAGCGAACTGCCATCGTATTCTTCGAAATGCTCCTTGCCTTCGGCCATCAGGGCGCGCACCAGAGTCGGTGCCGTATAGAGTATGTTGACCTTATGCCTGTCGATCATCTCCCCCAAACGGGCCGGACTGGGGTAGTTGGGCACACCTTCGTGCATCAGTACAGTGGCGCCATTGGCAAAGGGGCCGTAGACCATGTAGGAATGGCCGGTGATCCAGCCCACATCTGCGGTGCACCAATAGACTTCGCCTGGCTTGTAATCGAACACATATTCATGGCTCATGGCGGCATACACCAGATAACCGCCCGTGGTGTGCAACACGCCTTTGGGGTTACCGGTTGAGCCCGAGGTATAGAGCAGGAACAGGGGATCTTCGGCGCCCATCTCTTCCGGCGGGCAATGCTCAGAGGCGAGTTCCATCAGGCTATGCCACCAGATATCCCTGCCTTCTACCCAGTAGATGTCGCTGCCGGTGCGTTTCAGCACTATGACTTTTTCGACGCACTGGACATCCGGGTGCTCCAGGGCCAGGTCGACGTTATGCTTGAGCGGAATGCTGCGCCCGCCACGAACCCCTTCGTCGGCGGTGATGATCACCCTGGACTGGCCATCGTTGACCCGCGAGGCGATGGAATCGGGCGAGAAGCCGCCGAAGACCACAGAATGTATGGCGCCGATGCGGGCGCAGGCCAACATGGCAACGGCGGTCTCAGGCACCATGGGCATATAAATGGTGACGACATCACCGCGGCATACCCCTTGGCTGCGCAGCACGTTGGCGAACCTGCATACCTGGTCATGCAGCTGCCCATAGGTGAGGGTGCGTTGATCCCTGGCGTCGTCGCCTTCCCAGATGATGGCGATTTTATCGCTGCCATCGGCTAAGTGGCGGTCGAGGCAATTGGCCGAGGCGTTGAGTGTGCCGTCATAGAACCAGTTGATCGACAGGTCTTTGTCATCGAATGAGGTCTGTTTGATCTTGGTGTAGGGCTTGATCCAGTCGATGCGTTTGCCCTGCTCGCGCCAGAATCCATCGGGATTAACGATCGACTCCTGGTACATCTTTTTATATTGTTCGTTATTGATAAGTGCATTGGCAGCGATATCGCCGGGGACTTTATAGAGAGACTGCGTGCTCATAGGGCTTCCCAGTTAAGAAATTGCGTTATATGAGTATGGGGCGCCTGTTGTGGTCACTCCATTAGACCTTGGTCTAGTGTAAAAATATCCTTAGTATTTAACCTGTTGCACCCTATAATCTGGCAGGCTAGGATGCGGCTTTTAACACTTTAGCATCAACTGAGTATGCAGCGGCAATGAATTAACCAGAAAAGAGAATTAGATGAATTTAACCCTGATAGTGGCCATTATCGCCCTCTGTTATGTGTCGCTCTTATTCCTGCTGGCCTGGGGCGCCGAGCGCTGGTTCAGCAACATCACCAGAAAGCTGCAGGTATGGATCTATGGCCTGAGCCTGGCTGTCTATTGTTCCTCCTGGAGTTTTCTCGGCACGGTCGGCCAGTCGGCGCAGGATCTCTGGTCATTCCTGCCTATCTTTGTCGGCCCCATTCTGGTGTTCAGCCTGGGGTTCGGCATGCTGCGCAAGATGGTGATCGTCTCCAAGGCGCAGAACATCACCTCAGTGGCCGACTTCATCGCCGCCCGTTATGGCAAGTCGCAGCTGCTGGCGGCGCTGGTCACGCTGATCGCCTTGTTTGGCATCATGCCCTACATAGCGCTGCAGCTGAAGGCCATGGTGTTCAGCCTCAACCTGTTTCAGCCCCAGGACGCGCCACTCGACGGGGTGACAGTGCCGCTGATCATCACGGCGCTGCTGGCGATATTCGCCATTCTCTTCGGCACCCGCAAGCTGGATGCCACCGAACATAACCCTGGGATGATGCTGGCCATCGCCTTCGAGTCTGTGGTCAAGCTGGCGGCCTTTCTGCTGATAGGCTTAGTCATCAGCTTCGGGGTGTTCGATGGCTTCGGTGACATCTGGCAGCAGGCGAGCCAGCAAGCCATGCTCGACCATTCAGGGGTGAAGCTCAGCGCCTTGATGCCTGAGCTGTTGGTGGGCATGGCGGCCTTTCTCTGCATGCCGCGCCAGTTCCATGTGATGGTGGTCGAGTGCGCCGAAGAAGCCATGTTGACCAAGGCGAGGTGGATTTTCCCCTTGTATCTGCTGCTGTTCGGCCTGTTCGTGGCGCCATTGGCCTTGGCCGGCAAACTGCTGCTGGGCAACTCTGTGGCCGCCGATACCTATGTGATCAACCTGCCGCTGGCATTGGATCAACCCCTGTTGGCCGTGGTGGCGCTGCTCGGCACCTTGTCTGCCGCCACAGGCATGGTGCTGGTGGCGGTGGTGACCATAAGCGTGATGGTCAGCAACGAGTGGCTGGTGCCCATGCTGCTGCGTACCGGGCAGATACGGGAGCAGAACTTCAGCCAGTTTTCATCCTTGCTGCTCAACGCCAGGCGACTGGCGATCATCATCATACTCGCCCTGGGCTATGGCAGTTACCTCAGCCTGGTGGACAGCGACTCGTTGTCGCACCTTGGCTTGCTGTCATTCGGCGCCTTTGCCCAGTTGGCGCCGGCATTGATCGGCGGCCTTTACTGGAAGCATGGCAACCGTGCCGGGGTATTTCTCGGCCTGGGCGCCGGCTTCGGGCTCTGGGGCTACATCTTGCTGCAGGGGCTGGATCACAATGCCGGCATGTTGTCCGGGGTGGCGCTGCTCGACTCCATCACCCCTAATGTGCGCGATGCGCTGACGGCCCTGTTCGCCAATTTATCCTGCTATGTGCTCGGCTCCGTCTGGTTCAGGGCCGGGGTGGCCGAGCGCATCCAGGCCAGTGCCTTCGTCACCCCTGGCAGGCTGAAGAAGGACACGGACAAGCATAAGAAGCATGGCCCCATCTCCCAGCAAGATCTCCTGCTGTTGGCGAGTCGTTTCGTCAGCCCCAACCGCGCCTATGAGAGCTTCAACCGTTTCTCCCCCGAGACGGTAAAGCCAGAGAGCGGCCATAGGGCGGCGTCGCCCGAGCTGGTCGCCCACACAGAACATATGTTGGCCGGGGTGCTAGGCGCGTCCAGTGCGGCGCTGGTGATGGACTCGGTATTGCGGGGCCGGGATCTGGCGCTGGATGAAGTCTTCAGCCTGGTGGACGAGGCCTCGTCCAAGATCATGCTCAGCCAGGACATGTTGCGCGGCGCCATAGAACACGCCTACGAAGGCATGAGCGTGATAGACAAAGATCTGAACCTGGTCGCCTGGAACTACAAATACGTCGAACTGTATCAATATCCCGAGCATTTCCTGCAGCAGGGTATGCCCATCAGCGAGGTGATACGTTTCAACGCCGCCCGTGGCTATTGCGGTGAGGGCGAGATAGAGGAGCAGGTGGCGACTCGGGTGCAACACATGCGCAACGGCACCCCCCATACCTCGGAGCGCCATCGCCGGGATGGCAAGGTGATCAAGATCCAGGGCAACCCCATGCCGGATGGTGGTTTCGTGATGACCTTCACAGATATCACCCAGTATCGGCAACAGGAAAAAGCCCTGCTGGAGGCCAACGAGACCCTGGAGAGCCGGGTCAGGGAGCGCACCTATGAGCTGGCGCTGCTCAACAGCCAGCTGCTGGAGGCCAAGACCCAGGAGGAAATGGCCAACGCCTCCAAGAGCCGTTTCCTCGCTGCCGTGGGTCATGATCTGATGCAGCCGCTGAATGCGGCGCGACTCTTCACCGCGTCCCTGTCCCAATACGCCAACCTGGATCTGGAGGCCAGAACCACGCTGTCCCATGTCAACAGCTCATTGAAGATTGCCGGCGAGCTGCTGACCGACTTGCTGGATATCTCCAAGCTGGACTCCGGCATGGTGCAGGTTAACCGGCGGGATTTCGCCATCGCCGAGCTGCTCAACGGCCTGGCGGTGGAATTCGAGGCTATGGCCAAGGACAATCACATCGACTTTTGTATGATGGGCTCCGGCATGACGGTCAACTCGGATCCCTCCTTGCTCAGGCGGGTACTGCAGAACTTCCTGACCAATGCCTATCGTTATGCCAGGGGCAGCAGGGTGCTGATGGGTTGTCGGCGCCGTGGCAGCGAGCTGGAAATTCAGGTACTGGACACGGGCTGTGGTATCGATGCCGGGGAAGTGCATGAAATCTTCAAGGAGTTCAAGCGGCTGAATAACCCCAAGAGCAACAGCGTCAGTGGCTTGGGGCTGGGGCTGGCGATTGCGGATAGGATCAGCAAGGTGCTGGAGCATAGCATAGGGGTGTCGTCCATCCTGGGCAAGGGGTCGGTATTCTGGATCCGGGTGCCGCTGCTGAGCGTGCCCATGGGGCAGGGCGTCAGCCTGGCTCAGCCCAAGGCAGTGTCTTCCCTGTTGCAACCTCTGGCCGGGGTGAAGGTGCTCTGCATCGACAACGAGGAGACGATCCTCGCCGGGCTGGAGAGCCTGCTCAGCCGCTGGCAGTGTGAGGTGGTCTGTGCCAAAGATCTGGCCGATGCGCGCATCAAGCTGGGGCTCAAGGGACTGGCGCCGGACATAGTGCTGGCGGACTATCATCTGGACGAAGATCAGAACGGTGTCGATGCCATGGACGGCATACGTGGCCTCTATGGCCAGCATTTGCCCGGTATTCTCATCACGGCCAATACCCGCAAGGAGCTTATCGAAGACGTGGAACGCCGCGGCTATCATTACATGGCCAAGATGATCAAGCCGGCGGCGCTGCGGGCGCTGATCTCCAGCCTGGTGAAATAGCAGGGATATTATCTGGCACAACTGTCTGGTGAAACAGCCTGGTGAAACAGCGCATTAGACACTGAAAAGCACCCGCCATGGTTGGTGCTTTTTGCTTGGCGGCTAGCCGTGGCTGATAAAACCGGCGCCTTGCTCAGTGCTTTGCTCAGTGCCTTGTCCGGCATTGGCCGTCAACGCCTGGGCGACATGCTTCATCGCCGCGGTCAGTCGGCTCAGCTGCGCCTCATCTATGACGTAGGGCGGCATGATATAGATGAGGTTGGCGAAGGGGCGGATCCACACGCCGAGATCGACGAATTGCTGCTGCAATCGGGCGGTGTTTACCGCTTGGTGCATCTCCAGCACCCCCATGGCGCCCAGCACCCGCACTTGCTTCACTGCCGGATAGTCGGCGGCCTCGGCCAGCTCGGCCTTGAGCTGGGCCTCGATTCGGCTCACCTGCGCCTGCCATCGATTCGTGTTGATCAACTCCAGGCTGGCGCAGGCGGCGGCGCAGGCCAGGGGATTGCCCATGAAGGTCGGGCCATGCATGAAGACCCCGGCGGGGGAGTCGCTTATGCCGGCCGCCACTTCGTCGCTGCACAGGGTCGCGGCCAGGCTGATATAACCGCCGGTCAGGGCCTTGCCAAGGCAGAGGAGATCCGGGGCTATGCCAGCGTGTTCATAGGCGAACAGCTTGCCGGTACGGCCGAAGCCAGTGGCTATTTCATCCAGGACCAAGAGGATATCGAATTCATCACACAGGGCCCGCAATTCGACCAGATACTCGGGCGCATAGCAGCGCATGCCGCCGGCACCCTGCAACACAGGCTCGAGGATCACCGCCGCTATGCTGTGATGCTGTTCGGCCATCAGGGCCCGCATGGCATGGAGATCATCGCTGCGCAGCGGCTCGCCGAACGGGGTCTGGGGTGCGGGGGCGAATAGCTGTTGGGTGACGGCCTGGCCGAACATGGCATGCATGCCGCCTTCGGGATCGCAGACACTCATGGCGGCGAAGGTATCGCCGTGGTAGCCATGTTTGACCGTAAGAATGCGCTGCTTTGCGGGTTGGCCGCGGCCCTGCCAGTATTGCAGCGCCATCTTGAGTGCCACTTCGACGGCGATCGAGCCCGAATCGCACAGGAATACCTTGGTGAGCGGCTCGCAGGTCATGGCGATGAGTTTCTTCGACAGTTCCACCGCCGGCTGGTGGGTGATGCCACCAAACATCACATGACTGAGGCGGGAAAGCTGGGCTTGCATGGCCGCCAGTATCTGCTCCTGGCCATAGCCGTGGACGCAGGCCCACCAGGAACTGGTGCCGTCGATCAGGGTGCGGCCATCCTCGAGCGTGAGTTCACACCCCTTGGCCGAACTCACGCCGAACACAGGCAGGGCCTGGGTCATGGAGGTATAAGGATGCCAGATATGCTGCCGGTCGAAGTCGAAATCTATCTTGTCTTGGGGATGCTTGCTCACATTTCCGCCTAATTTTTAATCATTAGTAAAGGTGAAACACTGGTTGGCGTTGACAGTTTAAGGCCTCAAGGTATGCTAGCCAAGATAAAACAGAAAATTAAGGTAAACACCATGTCGTCATTGCAGGTTCGCCACGATTGGAAACGCGCTGAAATAGAAGCGTTATTTGCGTTGCCAATGAATGATCTTCTCTTTAAGGCACACAGCATCCACCGTGAGGTGTACGATCCCAACGAGGTGCAGATCAGCCGTTTGTTGTCGATCAAGACGGGTGCCTGCCCCGAGGATTGCAAGTATTGCCCCCAGAGCGCCAGATACGATACCGGCCTGGAAAAAGAACGTCTGCTGGCGATGGAAACCGTGTTGACCGAGGCCCGCAGCGCCAAGGCCGCCGGGGCGTCACGCTTCTGCATGGGCGCCGCCTGGCGTAACCCGAAAGAAAAAGACATGCCTTATCTCAAGCAGATGGTGCAGGAAGTCAAGGCGCTGGGCATGGAAACCTGCATGACCCTGGGCATGCTGTCACCCGAGCAGGCCAACGAGCTGGCCGGTGCCGGCCTGGACTATTACAACCATAACCTGGATACCTCGCCGGAATACTATGGCGATGTGATCACCACTCGTACCTACCAGAACCGCCTGGATACCCTGAGCAATGTGCGCGCCTCCGGCATGAAAGTCTGCTCCGGCGGCATAGTCGGCATGGGCGAACAGGCCACCGACAGGGCGGGTTTGTTGCAACAGCTGGCCAACCTGCCACAACATCCGGACTCAGTACCGATCAACATGCTGGTGAAGGTGGCTGGTACCCCGTTCGAGAAGCTTGACGATCTGGATCCATTGGAATTCGTCCGCACCATAGCCGTGGCCCGCATCCTGATGCCCAAGTCGCGGGTGCGCTTGTCGGCGGGGCGTGAAAGCATGAGCGATGAGCTGCAGGCCATGTGTTTCTTCGCCGGCGCCAACTCGATTTTCTACGGCTGCAAGTTGCTGACCACCCCCAATCCGGAAGAAAACGATGATATGAGCCTGTTCCGCCGCTTGGGCCTGCGTCCCGAGCAAGCCAGGAGCAGCAATCCGGCGCTGGACAGCCTGGAAGCCGAAGAGGCGCTGCTGGCCAAGGCCGCCGCGCATCAGGACAAGGCCGAGGCGCAATTCTACGACGCCGCGGCGCTGTGATCTGCGCCCTATGTATGCCGCGATAGCCTGTTCAAGAGCCGGTCGATGAGCCCACTGACGGCAAAGATAGCCGCCCGCCAGTACGCCCTGGCATCCCAGGGATTGCTGCGCCGCCGCCAGGCGTTGGCGGTATCGCCCCCGGCGCAGCCTCAGGCATGCGCCGGCCCGCGCTTCGTGCTCGAGGGCAAGTCCTTTCTCAACTTCAGCAGTAACGACTATCTTGGCTTGTCCCTGGAGCCGGCGCTGGCCGATGCCTTGCATCTGGCGGCCAAACGCTATGGCGTCGGCAGCGGCGCTTCGCCTTTGGTTACGGGCTACAGCGAGGCCCACCAGGCGCTGGAGCAACACTTGTGTGTGCTCACCGGCCATGAGGCGGCGCTGCTGTTTTGTTCGGGTTTCAGTGCCAACGGCGCCCTGATGAAGACATTGTTCGATGCCCAAGACACTGTACTGGCCGACAAGCTGGTGCATGCCTCGGTGATCGACGGCCTCAGGGACAGCGGCGCGACCCTGAAGCGCTTCCTGCATAATTCGACAGAGGGCGCCGGGCGCTTGCTGGCCCGGCATGGGGCGGCGGCGCTGATCACCGAAAGTGTGTTCAGCATGGATGGCGACATCGCCCCCTTGGCCGAGTTGTCTGCCCTATGTCGGCAGCATGGCAGCTGGCTGATCGTCGATGACGCCCATGGTTTCGGCGTACTGGGTGAGCAGGGGCTGGGCGCGAACGCCTTATGCCAAGAGGCTGATGCCGCCGGAGTCGACGTGCAGGTGATCACCTTCGGCAAGGCCCTGGGCTGCCAGGGCGCGGCCGTGCTCGGCAGCCGGGAGCTGATCGATTTCCTGGTGAGCAACGCCCGTGAATACATATACTCCACCGCCCTGTCGCCCGCCAATGCGGCATTGGCGCTGGCGGCGAGCCGCTTTGCCCTGGATAATCCGCAGCTGCTGGCCGGACTCACGGAGAACATCGGCTGCTTCACCCGGCTATGCCGGGAGGCCAAGGTGCCGCTGCTGGCGTCGGCTACCGCCATCCAGCCGGTGATCATAGGGGATGCGACCAAGACCATGGCTGTGGCCCAGGCGCTGCGCGAACTCGGCCTCTGGGTCGGCGCCATTCGTCCGCCGACTGTGCCGGCCGGCTCTGCGCGGCTGCGGCTGACCCTGAGTGCCCGCCATACCCGGGCGGACATAGAATTCTGTGTCGCGGCGCTGTCACAGGTGCTGACCCAGGCAGGTGGCCCCAAGTCATAGTCCGGGCACCAGCCCAACATTTTGCAGCAAGATATGAATCAAGGTATGAAGCGAGAGACTTATTCACGAGACACGGGTTCACAGGACACTTGTTCACAAGACACTTGCCCACAAAATACTTGTCCACAAAACAGGGGGGCAACGGATGGCGGCCTGGTGCAGGTCGGCGCGCGTTTTTCTGCCGCCGCCAGGCGCTACAAGCAACACGATGTGTTGCAGCGTCTCAGCGCCCGTTCGCTGTTGAGCCATTTCAGCCCCAAGGGCAGATTGCTCGACATAGGCGCCGGACCCGGCACGGATTTTCCGGGCAGTGCCCAAGTCTTTGCCCTGGATATCGCCCAGGGCATGCTCGAAACCTTGGCGCTATCTTATCCGGATTACATTGCGGTAGCGGGCGACGCCCAGCGACTGCCCTTCCAGGATGCCAGCTTCGATTGCCTCTATTCCAACCTGGCGTTGCAATGGTGTGCGGATTTTCCCCAAGCGGTAGCGGAAGCGGCGCGGGTGCTGCGCCCCGATGGTGAGTTTCATCTGAGCCTGGTGGCGCAAGACAGCCTGTTCGAACTCAGTCAACTCGGTTTGGCGGTCAATGGCTTCCGATCACTGCCGGCGCTGCGCGGCGCCTTCGAGCGTGCGCCCGGCTCTGGCCCATGCACTGACTCAGGCACTGGTTGTGGCTCTGGCAATGGCACTGGTTCAGACTCAGGTCCAGGCTCAGAGAGGGCACGGTGGCAAGTGCTCTCGGCCGAGTTGGTCCCCATGACAGTCTACTTCCCGGATCTGAGGAGCCTCTTGTATTCCATCAAGGGGGTAGGGGCCTCTATTCATGTGACACCAACGCCGCAGGGCACAGCCGAGAACATTAACTCCCAGGCCAGACTCCCGGCCAGCCCAGCGGGCAGTACAGCGACCGGCACAGCAAAAGGGCTGCGCGGCCGCCGGGACTGGCTCAGGCTGGTGGCTGCGGCAGAAGCGCTGCGCACCCCCCAAGGCTTGCCCTTGACCTATCACATAGCGCAGATCCGCGCCCGGCGCTTGGAGCCTTAATATGATGTACTTCGTCGCAGGCACAGACACCGACAGCGGCAAGACCCTGGTGAGCTCGGCACTCCTGTTGGCGGCGAAAGGGCTAATGTCCGAGACGGACCGGCCCATGTCGACCCTGGGGATCAAACCCATAGCCTCTGGTTGCATGTTAACACCGGCCGGGCTGAGAAACAGCGATGCCTTGCAGCTGCTGGCGGCCTCGTCAGTCAAGCTGACGTACGGGCAGATCAATCCCATAGCCTTCGAACCCGCCATAGCGCCGCATATAGCGGCGGCCAAGGTGGGGGGGGCCCTGAGCCCAGAGGGGGTGTTGGCGCAGCTGGATTTAGCCGCCTTCGCCGAGGCCGATTTCTGCCTGATAGAAGGCGCCGGTGGCTGGCGCTTGCCACTGGGGCAGGGACGTTACCTGTCGGAGCTGGTGCAGAGCCTGTCTATCCCTGTGATCTTGGTGGTCGGCATGAAGCTCGGTTGTCTCAACCATGCCTTGCTGACCCAGGAAGCGATACTGGCCGACGGCCTGGAGATCGCCGGCTGGGTCGCCAACTGTGTCGACCCTGAGATGAGCATGTTCGAGGAAAATCTCGACAGCCTGAAGGAGATCATGAGTGCGCCCATGCTTGGCTGCATCCCCTTCCTGGAGGAAGCCAACCCGGCCAGGGCCGCCGAATTCCTCAGCCTGGAGGCGCTGGCAAATCACAATTAGCCGTGACCAGAGAAAGGGGATTTGGGTGCGTATTGAGCTGATAGTTTCCCGTGCAAACGCGCAATGTTAGACAGGGACTAAAAAATCAATCGTGTGAACATCCAGTATTTCAATGCAATGACTTGAACAAGGAAATCTGATGTTCAAGAAATAAACAAATAAAGCTGACAGCCATCCATTTCCCAAATGGCACTGGTGCGCCACCGAGCCTAGAGAGACAAGGAGCTTGAACTCCAATGCCGATGCGATTGCCGGCAGGCATCTTCAACTAAACGTACAATGCGCTATGCGACAAGGATGGGCCGGGCTTGAACGTCACCATGAACTTCTGAGCCGGACACTTGGCGGCGATTAAGCCGCCCGCTGGCTTGGGCGTGGTTATTTCGCCTTCAGCATGTGCGACAGATCGCTGCCGACCGGAATGGGGATTTCCTGTTGCTGGCCGCAGAAGAGCACCCCTTGCTTGTCGCCTATGAGGGATAACTTATCGCCCTGGCGCCACAGCGCCGTGCCTTCCTGGATGCCGACCACAGGCGTGAGCGGATCCACCAGGGTGAATTCCAACAAGCGTTGGGCGCGGGTCTCGCCATTGTGTCCCGGCGGCTGGAAGTTGCTGTAATGTGGGTTCAGCTGGAAGGGCACCAGTCCCAGGGCGGTGAAGGACGGCGGCTCTATGATGGGCATGTCGTTGGTGGTGCGTATGCTCAGGCCGGCGATGTTCGAGCCTGCGCTCCAGCCTATGTAGGGCTTGCCGTTGGCGACCTGCTCACGGATCAGGTGCAGCAAATCGTAGCGATACAACTCATGCAACAGGTGGAAGGTGTTGCCGCCACCGACCATTATGCCGTCGGCGTCCAGCAGTGCCTGACGCGGATCCGCATGCTGATGTATGCCAGAGATGTCCAGGCGCAGTTCGCTCAGGCCGCTGACCACTTTGGCCAGATAAGCGTCGTAGCTCATGCTGACACCTGCGTAGGGGATGAATACCCATTTCTGGGCCTTGGCGGTCAGGGGCTTGATAAAGGGGATGGCGTGGGCCAGGTAGGGGGTGTCGCCCACCCGGGAGCTGCTGATGAGTAAGGTGTTGATTGTCATTCTTATGTCCTGTAAGGGAGGTATCTGCTTATGCTAACAAAGATCCCAGCCAATCGACACAGGCTTAACACATCATTGCCCGGGTAGCGTTGGGGTAACCGATTTATCCCAGATGAACAAATATTTATCTTCTGCCTCTTGAATTTATTTGGTTCTGACATATTATGTCTTGCAAGAACATGTATTGGCATCTCGTTGCCGTTAAGGAGCTCGAATGAAGCGTATATTATTGTTGGTAGGGACCAACCTGGCTGTGTTGCTGGTGGCCTCTATTGTGATGTCCCTGCTTGGGGTGAATACTTCCAGCATGACGGGCCTGTTGGTGTTTGCGGCTATTTTCGGTTTCGGTGGCGCCTTCATCAGCCTGGCAATTTCCAAGTGGATGGCCAAGAAGACCATGGGCTGTGAGGTCATCACCAGCCCGAGGGACAATACCGAGCGTTGGTTGCTGGACACTGTGGCGCGTCAGGCCAAGCAGTCCGGCATCAAGATGCCGGAAGTGGCTGTGTATCAATCGCCCGAGATGAATGCCTTCGCCACAGGCCCAAGCAAAGACAATGCCTTGGTGGCCGTGAGCACAGGCTTGCTCTACGGCATGAGCCAGGATGAAATTGAAGGTGTGTTGGCCCATGAGGTCAGCCACGTCGCCAACGGCGATATGGTGACCCTGACCCTGATCCAGGGCGTGGTCAATACCTTCGTGATCTTCGCCGCCCGGGTTGTTGCCGGCATAATCAACAACTTCGTCGCCAGCAACGATGAAGAAGGCGAAGGCCTGGGCATGTTCGCTTACATGGCTGTGGTGTTCGTGCTGGACATGCTGCTGGGGATCCTGGCGTCCATCATAGTGGCCTATTTCTCCAGGGTGCGTGAGTTCAAGGCCGATGCAGGTGCGGCGCGCCTGGCAGGCAAGAACAAGATGATAGCGGCGCTGGAGCGCCTGCGTCAGGGGCCCGAGAGCGGCGCCATGCCGGCGCAGATGGCGGCATTCGGCATCAACGGCAAACGTTCCATGGCCGAGATGCTGATGAGCCATCCGCCACTGGAGAAGCGCATCGCGGCGCTGAAGGCAAGCTAATAAGGTTAACCAGGTTTGAAGTGTGTTTGGGAGGCGAAAGCCTCCCTTTTTTATGTGTGCAGGAACGGGTTTACGGCATGGCCGTCATGCCATGGAACTGTGCCATGGCGCGGCGGCCATGCCGGGCCTTCCGATATGGCGCGCTGGTTAGCGTGTTAACCAGCGGGCGGCGAGTTCCGCCTGGGTGATGCTCAGTGACACTGTATCCAACGGCGCGGCCAGCAGCGGCAGTTCGCCTGTCATCAGCTCGTCGCGTCTGAACCAGTGCAGCGTCAGGGTCTCGCCTTCATGATAGTTCTGCAGCAATTGCTCGAACTGGGCGGTCACCTGCAAGTTGTCGGCGGCGAGCAACAAGTCGCCGGCACTGAGTCCCGCCCGGTGGGCGGCGCCGCCCTGGCTCACGCTGGTGAGTCTCAGCCCCATTGTCTCGGCCTTGAACTTGGCACCCAGGCTCAGCTTGAGCCCCGTTGGGGCGGCGCCGCCAAGATCCTGTTGGCCGCTGCTGGCCCTGAGGTTGAGGGCCACCCCGAATTGCGCCAGCAAGGGGGCCAGGGGGATGTCGTCGGTGCGGCTGAGGAAGCTGAAGATGTCGTCACAGTTGCGACCGAGCAGACGCTCGACTATGCGCTGGTGGCTGTCGTTGTCCGTGCCGCGGCCCGTCAGGCCGAACTCCTGCCACAGGGCCCGCATCAGGTGGTCCAGGTTGTATTGCCCCTGGGTCTCGAGACGCAGGGTCAAGTCCAGGTACAGGGCAAACAGGGCGCCCTTGGTGTAATAGCTGATGATGGCGTTGTCGGCATTCTCATCTTGCTTGTAGAACTTGGTCCAGGCGTTGAAGCTCGAGTCCTTGAGGCTCTGGATGAAGCGGCCGCGGCTGCGCTGCACCCGGGTCATGGTCTGGCTGAGCATCTCCAGGTAGCTCGCCTCATCGACCAGCCCGGCCCTGAAGGTGAGGAAGTCATCGTAATAGGAGGTGATGCCTTCGTAGGCCCAGAGCTGCTCGGTATAGCTCTCGCTGTCCAGTTTGTAGGGCACGAATGCCGCGGGTTTGATGCGCTTGACGTTCCAACTGTGGAAATATTCATGGCTGCATAGCGACAGGTAAGTGCGATAGTCCTTGTTGACTTCTGCCGTCATGGACAGCGGCAGATCTTTGCGCGAACACATGAGCGCGGTGGAGGCCCTATGCTCCAGGCCGCCGAAGCCATTGTCCAGCACTGTGGTCATGAAGAGGTAGCGCTCGAAGGGGGCTGGGGTGCCGAACAGGGCTACCTGATAGTCGCAGATGGCCTTGAGATCCTGGCATAGGCGTTCCATGCAGCATAGGTGGCGGCCGTTGAGCACCACGTCGTGGCGCACGCCGCCGGCCTCGAAACTGCCGAGGCTGAAATCACCCATTTCCACCGGATGATCTATCAGCTCATCATAGCTGGCGGCAGTGAAGCTACCGAAAGCGAAGTCGTCGCCCGAGGCGCGCGTCATGGCGGTGGCCAGGCGCCAGGAGGTGAAGCGCTCGCCGTCGGGGGCGCAGATCTCCAGCTTATGCTCACTGGCCTCGAAGCCCTTGGCCGCCAGGAACACACTGCTGCCGTTGAAGAAACCATGACGGCTGTCCAGGTGGGCGGTGCGTACCGACAGGTCCCAGGCATATACCCTGTAGCTCAGGTGCAGCTCGTGGCCATTGCCCAGCACTGCCCAGGTCTGTTTATCCAGCTGTTCCAGCGTCAGGCTGTTATCTTTCTCATCCTTTGCCTGCAGATCTATGATGTTTTTGGCAAAGTCCCGCACCATATAGCTGCCGGGCAACCAGGCCGGCAGCGACAGCTGTTGTACCGGGTTGGGTTTGAGCAGGGTCATTTCGACCTGAAAGAGATGGGCGTTGGGGTCCAGCGGAATTATCCGGTAGTTAATCATCTGTTGTCCTGAGCGGCTATTGTTAGAATACGGCTTGAGCCAGTGGCCCACATGCTGCCAAAAAACGGCGTTGGCTGCAATTGGCGCGTCACAAAGTGTTGAATTACGAGTATACTAGCCAAGTTGCCCCAAGGAGGAATGACCCATGGCAGAAGAAACCATTTTCAGTAAAATTATTCGTCGTGAGATCCCGGCCGATATCCTGTATCAGGATGAATTGGTCACCGCATTTCGTGACATCTTCCCCAAAGCGCCGCTCCACATATTGATAGTCCCCAACCATTTGATCGCCACCGCCAACGATGTCAAGGCATCGGATGAACTGGCGCTGGGGCGCATGGTCACAGTGGCGGCCAAGTTGGCCGCCGAGGCAGGCATAGCCGAGGATGGCTATCGGCTGATAATGAACTGCAACAGTCACGGTGGCCAGGAGGTGTATCACATTCACATGCACCTGCTCGGTGGCGCACCGCTTGGCCCCATGCTGAGCCAGCGTCTATGAAGGTCAACCCGGACTTTTTTCCCCTGACCCAGCTGGCGGGGCGTTTCGTCAACCAGCTGGCCCAGTGCCGGCGTCTGGGGCTGACGGTGCATGAGGCCAGCGAGCATCATGTGTTGATCGAGTTGCCCTACAGCCAAGAATTGATAGGTTACCCAGATACCGGGGTGATCCACGGTGGTGTGATTACCACCCTGATGGACACCGCCTGTGGCAGCGCCGTGGTGTGTGCCATCTTCGACAAGTTTGCCTCGCTGGAGATCTCGCCGACCCTGGACTTGCGGGTCGACTATATGAAACCGGCCGAGCCCAACAAGCCTGTCTATGCGTTCGCCGAATGCTATAAGCTGGCCTCCAGCATCGCCTTCACCCGGGCGATCGCCTACCAGGACAGCATAGACGATCCCATAGCCCATGCCGTGGGGTCCTTCATGCGCATCAGCCCTGAGATGGTCGGCGACGAGTTTCGCAAGGCCCTGATGGGCAAGGATGGCGACAAGGGCCAGGCCAACGAGGCCAGCGTGACCCAGCCCCATACTTCCCTGGATGTGAAAGGCCCGCTGGACGTCAAGGGCATAGTCAAACGCGCCACTGAGCTGAACGACTTCGGTCACCTGCTGGAGCATGTGCCCTATGCCAAGTTTGTCGGCATGGCGGTGGAGCGTTTCGGTGATGAGCTGGTGTTTAAATTGCCGGCCAAGGACGACAACATAGGCAATCCCGTGTTGCCGGCGATCCACGGCGGGGTGATAGCCGGGTTCATGGAGATGTCGGCGATAGTCCAGCTGATGGTGTTCATGCAGACCTCCAAGGTGCCTAAGGTGGTGGATTTCTCCATCGACTACCTGAGGGCCGGCTATCATAAGGATACCTTCGCCGAATGCCGCATCACCCGTCAGGGACGCAGGGTCGCCAACGTCAACATCAACTGTTGGCAGACCAACCGCAAACAGTTGATCGCTACCGCCAGGGCTCACTTCCTGGTCGACTAGTGTATCGAGCAAGTTAAGCAAACAGGGAGAGTAGAGATGAAAGCGACACATCTGTTATTGGCGGCCATGGTGACATCCGCCTTGGTTGGCTTAAGCGCCTGTGCCCCCCATACCGCCGGGGTCGCAGTGAATTCCGCTGGCGACGTCAGGGTAGACAATGCCGGCCTGGCCCGCCAGGTGGCGGTCGAGCATGCCGGCAGCAGGCTGCAGGCCGGGCTGTTGCAAGGCTCGGCGGTCGTTGCCAGCAAGGTCGGCACAGATCTGCATTTGCAGTACAAGTTCACCTGGTTCGATGCCGGCGGTTATAGCCTGGAAGGGGAGGCCGGCAGCTGGAAGCCGCTCAAGCTGCATGGCAAACAGCAGCTGCAGGTCAATGCGCTGGCACCCAATGCCAATGCGGTCGCCTTCGAAGTCTATGTCAGGGAAGCCATCTCCAACTGAGGCAGGCCCCGTCATTGGCGGCCAACTGAAGATAAAAACGCCGCTTTGCCGGCGTTTTGTTTTTTGCCGCAATGAGTTCCACATCAAAGTGATACAAACCTGTCATCTTGTTGCCTAACTCGGGTATACTTGCCGGCGCCAAGGGGTGTTCTGTGCCAAGCACCGAACTGAGATGTCGAACGATGAACCCTTAGAACCTGATCCGGCTAATACCGGCGTAGGAATGGGCCTGTCAATTGCGCACTTCTGAATCGCTTACACTTTGCCGGATCTCAAACTGAATATTTGAGGTCCTATGTTTACCCTGAAACCCGAGTCCGTGCTGTCACTGGCTATCTTAGCCGCCTTGTCTCCGGCCGCACTGGCACAAACCGCCACGCTCACCGAAACCCTTCCCGAAGAAAAAATGGAAGTCATGGTCGTGACCGCCGACTTTCGTGCCACCTCCATCGAAGACGTACCTGCGAGTCTCAGCGTGCTGGATCGCCAGCGCTTGCTGGACGATGGCGGACAAAACTTCCAGGATGTGCTCAATGCCATTCCCAACATGAACTGGTCCGGCGGCAGCTCCAGGGCCAGGTATTTCCAAATTCGCGGTGTCGGCGATCAGGAAGAATACCAGGGCGCGCCCAACTCTTCGGTCGGCTTCTTCATCGATGACATAGACTTGTCCGGCCTGGGCATGGCATCCAATCTGTTTGACATAGAGCAGGTGGAAGTACTGCGTGGCCCACAGAGCACCCTGTTCGGGGGCAATGCATTGGCCGGGGCGATTTACCTCAAGAGTGCCGAGCCAACCGCCGTGACGGAAGCCGGCGCCGAGTTGACCCTGGGTACAGACGCTCTCTGGAGCGCCGGGGCGTATGCCAGCGGCGCCTTGAATGCCGACGAGACCTTGCTTGGGCGGGTGTCTGTTTCTTCCCATAAGGAAGATGGTTTCATGGACAACGCCTACCTGGGACGCGACGATACCAATGCCCGTGACGAGCTGTCGGCCAAGGCCAAACTGCGTTGGTACGCCACGGATGCACTGCAGCTGGATTTCACCCTGTTGCAGGGCAATTTTGACAATGGCTATGATGCCTGGTCCTTGGACAGCAACGGCGATACGACCTACTCGGACAGACCCGGTGTCGATACCCAGGACACCACGGCCGCTGGCCTGAAAGTGACTTGGCAGGCCAATGACAATTGGTCACTCGAGTCACGCACCAGCTTTGCCGACACCAAGCAGCGTCAGGCCTACGACGGCGACTGGGCCAACCCTGAATACTGGGATAAGCTGAGCTGTTATGGTGCGCCCTGTGTCTATGATTATTGGTGGGACAAGACCGCCGACAGGCAGAATTTCACCCAGGAGCTGAGATTGCTGTCCAGCCAGGCAGGGCGGATTTTCGCCGGCACCACAGATTGGTTGTTCGGCGGCTATTACAATCGCTTGTCCGAAGGCAATGCGTTACAGATAGAGCAGCGTTACAGTCCGGATCCCCTGGATGTGAGCAACCTCAACAGCGATTACAACGCCACTAAGCTGGCCGGCTTTGCCCAACTGGATACCTACCTGGGCCAGTGGCACTATTCCGCCGGTGTGCGTTTCGAGCATTGGCAGAGCGATTATCAGGATGATTCGAAGCAAGCCGACAACCGTTTCTCGCCCTCGGAAAACCTGTGGGGCGGCCATGTGTCTGTGAGCTATCAATTCGAATCGGATCAGATGCTTTACGCCAAGGTGTCCCGTGGTTATAAGTCGGGCGGCTTCAACATGGATCTGCCGGTGGCATTGAGCCAGTACCGCAACTTCGACTCAGAGACCTTGTACAACTATGAACTGGGCCACAGCGGCTCTTGGTTCGATGGCGCACTCGCCAGCCGGGTATCCGTGTTCTACATGGACAGACAAGATCAACAGGTCGATGCCTCGGTGCAAATTCCCAACAGCGGCGATTTCCGGTTGTACACGGCCAATGCCAGCAGCTCGACCAACTATGGTCTGGAAGCCGAAGCCACCTGGTATCTGAGCAGCAATCTGGAGCTCTATGGCTCCCTTGGCTTGCTCAAGGCCAAATATGATCAATACAGCTATGACGATGGTTATGGCGGTCTGGTCGATCTGTCCGGGCGTGAGCTCGCCCATGCCCCCAACTATAATTACCAGTTGGGCGGCACCTGGCATAGCGACACCGGCTGGTTCGCCAACCTGAACCTGACGGGGATGGACGCCTTCTACTATTCTGACAGCAATGACTCTGTCTCGAACGACTATAGGTTAGTCAATGCCCGCCTCGGATACCAAACGCCCAGCTGGTCCGTGTATCTCTGGGGCCGCAACCTGACAGATGAAGCCTACGGGGTGCGCGGTTTCTTCTTCGGCAACGAACCCAACCTGGGCTGGGCATCGCAACAACAATATATACGTTACGGTGATCCCAGGCAGTTGGGGATCAGCTTCAGATACGATTATCTGTAGGGCTGGCGGTCATCACAGTTGACGACAAGGCCAATGACTCTAGGCTTGTGCCGGTTCCGGCACAAGCCAAAGTAAAGCACGCAATCCGGAGATAGAGATGAAACTCACGGCAGAAATCAGCATGTACCCGCTGCAAGACAATTACCTGGACCCCATAAGGTGGTTCATCGCCCGGGTCGATGCCTACCCCAACATAGAGAGGGTCACCAACGCCATGGCGACCCAGGTGTGCGGCGATTACCCGGACGTCATGGCCATGCTTGCCAAAGAGATGGCGGCGGCGCACCAGAAGTGGGGCAAGGCGGTATTCGTGTGTAAGTTTATCGGCGGTGAACTCGACTTGGCGCATAGCGAGTAGGTCGCTGTTGTGCTCAAGGCCAGGGACAAGCTAAGAAACAAGCAAGCGACCAAGTAAGAAACAAGCAAGCGACTAAGTAAGAGACAAATAAGCGAGAAATAGAGAGACAGCATGACAGAATTCTGGTTAAGCCTGGTCGACACCCTGAGCTCGGCTTCGGCCGAGGTACAGCTGATGACCGCCTGGGAAGCGCTCGCCGTGGTATTGGCCCTGGCCTACCTGTTGCTGGCGATGAAGGCCAATGTCTGGTGCTGGGGAGCGGCCTTTGCCAGCACGGCCATCTACACAGTGCTTTTCTGGCAGGTGGCCCTGCTGATGGAGTCAGTGCTCAACATCTATTACATGCTGATGGCGGTCTACGGCTACTGGCTCTGGAGCCAGGGCGGTGAGCAGCATGCCGGGGTCGAGGTCAGCAGTTGGCCGCTGAAGACGCACCTGAGCCTGATTGCGGGAACCGCGCTGCTCTCCCTGGGTGTGGGCCACATGATGGCGACCTACACCCAGGCGGCCTTTCCCTATCTCGATGCGGCGACCAGCTGTTTCGCCGTGATGACCACCTATTTGGTGGCGAAAAAGGTACTGGAGAACTGGCTCTACTGGGTGGTGATAGATCTCGTCTCCATTTACCTCTACCTCAACAAGGGCCTGATGCTGACCTCCTTGTTGTTCGTTTTCTATGTCGGCCTGGCAGTCGGGGGCTATTTCCTGTGGCGCGGTGCACTGCGGCAACGTCAGAGCCAGTCTCTGGCCGTACAGGGCCACTGAGCTTGCCCGTCTCCGGCTTACCGGTGGAGGTGCTCGCCGCCTTGCCACGCCGCTATCTGAGCCAGGTTAGCGAGGTTAAGGTACTGAGCCAGGGCCTGAGCAACAGCAATTACCTGCTGCAGACCCGGGCATTGAGCAACAAGGCACTGCAGACCCAGGCCTGGGTGCTCAGGGTCAACAGTCGGGCATCCAGTTTCCTGTGTAACAGGGCAGAGGAAGTCGCCAACTGGCGACTGGCCGAGTCAGGAGGCCTGGCACCGGCGCTCCTGTGGGTCAGCGACGACCATCAGTATTACCTGAGTGAATATATTGCGCAGGCCTCCCCCCCCTGGGAGGCCTTGGCGGCCGCCGTGCCTGCGGGCGGAGACGGTCGCAGTGAGCCGCTGCGGCCCGATGCCGCCGGGCAACTGCTCGGTTTGTTGCAGCGGCTGCAAGCGTTGCCGCTGCCGGCCAACGACATGAGTGTCGCGGGCCAGTGGCAAGCATACCGGCATAAGCTGCAACGCCTGGCGGTCGCTGCCCCGACTGCGGATTGGCAGGCCCGTCACCGCCGGCTGCTGGCGCTGACGCCGCACCTTGATGCTTGGCTGGCGCGACTCGACGCTTGCCTGTTGCGCCACCAGTATTGTCATAGGGATCTCAATCCCCATAATCTGCTGTTGCGCAACAATCAGTTGGTCTGCATCGACTTTGAATATGCCTGTGCCTCCCATCCGCTGTTCGAATTGGCTGGGGTGCTGGCCAGTCATGGACTATCGGTTGCACAGCGCGATTGGCTGACGGCCCATTACTTGACCGGGCACCCTCATCTCACGCCCGCTGCCGGGGCTGCCCTGGCGAGCGCCATAGACATATATTGGGTGTTTGCCGCCTGCTGGGCCCTGTTGTTGGCGGGACAGGAAGTCGATGCCAAGCAACGGCAGGCGTACCTGGCCTGGTTCGACAGCTTTTGCTATCTTGTTACAAAATAGTGTTTTTTTGTGCTCCACAGCTGGGCTAAGCTAGCCGACGTCTTATTGCATACCTGGATGGATCCCTGGTCGATGAAAAAACTTTTCCCCTTGCTGCTCGGTGTCCTGCTGCTCGTCGGCTGTTCGACTAAATTCAGCTACCACTTTCTCGACTGGGCCATAGAGTGGGAGGTGGAAGACTATGTCACCCTGAATGACGAGCAGGAGAAGGTGTTCGAGGCCTTGGTCGATAAGTTTGTCGTCTGGCATCAAAAAGAAGAGTTGGCCCGTTATGCGGTGCAACTTGAGTCCCTGACCGCCGCCATCAATGACCACACCCTGACACCTCAGATGTGGGCCCGGCATATTGCCCAGGCCAAGGCGCACTGGTTCAGGTTGTTCGAATATGCCCTGCCGGATCTCTTGCCCTTGGTGGCTTCCTTCAGCAACGCGCAGGTCGGGGAAATCATCGGCGTCCTCAGGAAAGACGAGCGGGAGCTGGTTGAGGAATATGCCGGCAAGACCCAGGTTCAGCTGGTGGCAGATTCGGACGCGCGCCTGACAGAGCAGTTCGACGATTGGCTCGGCAGTGTCAGCGAGGCGCAGCAAGCGCTTATTCATCAATACAATAGCCAAAGATTGGCTACACTGGATATGTGGCTGGAGTACCGCCATGAATGGCTCAGGCAATTCGAGCAGGCATTGGCACAGCGCCAGGACAGGGCGCTGTTATCCGAGCGCCTGACGTTGTTGATGACCCGGCCGGATGAACTCAAGTCCGAGGTATATAAGGTCAAGTTGCAGCAAAATACCGAAAACTTCGGGGCCATGCTGCTGGCCGTCAGTCAGACCCTCTCGGCGAAGCAGGCGAAACATTTCAATAAGAAATTGAATAAGCTGATTAAAGATCTAACCGAACTGAACCAGGAAGCCTTCTGAGTGCCCGGGACATCTATGCCGGGATGAAAGATATATCCCTGTTTGAGGGTCTTATCCGGCAACTCAAACGGCAACTCACACAAATGAAGAGGTCAGCATGCAACTAGCCCCCCTATATCAGACGTTTCTCAACATGATCCGCTGCATCGACGGCCTGGCCCCCTTGGCACTGAGGCTCTATCTGGCACCCGTGCTGATGCAGGCCGGCTACCAAAAACTGACGCATTTCGAAGACACTGCGGCCTGGTTCGGTAATCCAGACTGGGGATTGGGCCTGCCCATGCCGGAAGTCATGGCGGGCCTGGCGGCCGGAACCGAGTTTTTCGGTTCCATCCTGCTCTTGCTCGGCTTGGCGACCCGGCTCATCAGCATCCCGTTGATGATCACCATGCTGGTGGCGGCCTTTACCGTGCATTGGCCCAATGGCTGGTTGGCCATAGCAGATCCCGGTTCCTGGCTCGCCAATGACAGGGTGATGGGCTCGGTGGAGCGCTTGTCCAGAGCCAGGGAAATATTGGAGCAACAGGGTAACTACGAGTGGTTGACCGGCTCGGGCAACTTCGTGGTGCTCAACAACGGCATAGAGTTTGCCGCCACTTATTTCATCATGCTGTTGGCGCTGCTGGTGCTGGGCGGTGGACGTTATACCAGCCTGGACCATGTCATCGCCAGGCGTCATGGGATTGCCGGCTAGCGCTTAGATGCCTGGGTCGACTTGGCCTTGGCGTTATTTAGCCATGATCCCACCCTTGGCGGTGGGATTTTTATGTTTATTGGCCGGCAATTTGTTATTCTCGAGCGCAATGAGATTTCTGTAAGGACAATAAGTTGAACGCACAAGAACTGCTGCTTACCCGCCAATCCACCCCCAGGCTAACGGCACCGGCGCCGGATGAGCGCCAGCTTAAAATCATTCTCGATGCGGCGGCCAGGGTGCCGGATCACGGCGGTCTGACGCCCTGGGAATTTATCATCGCCAGGGACGAAGGGCTGGAACGGCTGGCGGCCATTTATGTCGAGGCGGCACAGGCCCAGGGCGCGGATGAGGACTTGTTGCGCAAGGCCAGGGGCATGCCGTTTCGCGCGCCCATGGTGATCACTGTGGTGGCCAAGACTCAGGTCCACCCCAAGGTGCCGGTTATCGAGCAGGAGATTGCTGCCGGTTGTGCCACCATGGCGATGCAACAGGCGGCGTTTGCCCTCGGACTGGGTGGCGTCTGGCGTACCGGGGACTTCGCCTTCGATCCCCTGGTGAAACAGCGACTCGGCCTGACCCCGGCAGATCAGATTGTGGGCTTCCTCTATCTGGGCACGCCTGCGGTCAAGGCGCCCATCAAAGCGACCAAGGATGGCAGCGTATTCGCCCGCTACCTTTAACCGGCCGCCTTGGGTAGGGTTGCCTGGTGCTTGGTCATTTATATGAATTGATATGGACGATAGGAGCTGCGACCAGATAGGCTGGCCGGGCAGCATCCAGGCATGAGGTAAAAGATGACTCTTTTTGATACAGACAGATTGGTGTTTAAGCGGCTCGAGTGCAGCGATGCCGACTTCATCTTGGCGCTGCTCAACAGCCAGGGATTTTTGGACAATATCGGCGATCGCGGGGTGCGCACCCTGGCGCAGGCGAGCGACTATATCGCCCAGGGACCCATGGCCAGCTATGCCGAGTTCGGTTTCGGTCTGTACCGGGTGGAGCTGAAAACTAGTGGTGAGGTGATCGGCATCTGCGGCCTGATAAAGCGTCCGGCGTTGCCCCATGTCGACATAGGCTATGCCTTCCTGCCCCAGTATTGGGGCAAGGGCTATGCCATGGAAGCGGCAAGGGCAACCCTGAGCCATGCTAAGGCCCTGGGAATCGACAAACTGCTGGCGATTGTCAGCCCCCATAACCAGGCTTCGAAGACCATTCTGCTCAAGCTGGGTTTGAGTTTCGAGCATTATTTGCAGCTGACGCCGGAAGATGACGAAGTGGAACTCTATACATTAGGTTTAAACACCTGATAAACAAAGATTTAATTTAGTTGTCTTTGGCGGGACTTTACCCTAAAATTCCGTCAGTTTTTTTACCGGGATAGATGACCTTTATCCTTTAATGACGCCCCTCGAAAATCAGGCTCGGAATCTTCCCCACGGGCCCTTGAGTACAGCAAAAGCGTAGTCTCTTTTTGGATGTAGCAATGATGGTTTCGCAATTGAGTGAAGCTGTGCTGGATGTGATTGCAGATGCGCTGGCCGATAAGGGCTATGTCTCTCTGGCCGATGCCATTCCCACATGTGTGACCCAGGCCCTGCTGGAAAAGATGCAGACAGCGGCACTGAATGAATTCAGGCCGGCCGCCATAGGACGCGGGATTGAGCAGCAGCTCAACCCCGAGATACGTTCGGATGTGATCAGTTGGCTCGATGCCTCGCAGCAGCCGGACAGTGCCTATCTGGCGCTCATGGCTCAGCTCAAGGATGGCCTCAATCGGCGTTTGTTTATGGGCCTGTTCGATTATGAAAGCCATTATGCCGTCTATCGCCCAGGAGCCTTCTACCGCAAACATCTGGATGCGCTCAAGGGCAGCCAAAACCGTATTTTGAGTACCGTATGTTTCCTCAATCCCCATTGGCAAGCCGAACATAAGGGCGAGTTGGTGCTGTTCGACGAGGCGGGTACAGAGTTGCAGAGGATAGCGCCCAAGATGGGGACGCTGGTGATCTTCCTCAGCGAGCAATTTCCCCACGAAGTCAGGGAAACCCTGGCGGTGCGTAACAGCATTGCCGGCTGGTTTAGGGTCAGTAACAGCGTGCATGGATTCTGAACCATCCAGGCCATGGCCCTGTGAGTCATAGAGAGCCACGGCTAGCCACCGAGAGCCACGGCCTCAGGCTGGCAAGGGCAAGGGTCCTCTTTTTCCTCTTTGTTACATTTGACCGACCTCCTATCGCAATCCCATGAAAATAATGTTATTTTTTAATCAAAGTTTAATGTTAATCTGATACAAACAGACATCATTGTTTGAGGAGAGATAGCTTGACTGAGATTAATCTGCACGCCTGTTTGTCGGGTGAAAGGGTCGTGCTAGAGCCGTTGACGCTGGAGCATACCGCGGCTCTGAGTCTGGCCGCCCGAGACGGCGCCTTGTGGGAGCTCTGGTATACCAGCGTGCCGCATCCGGATGAGATGGCGGCCTATATACAGGAGGCCATGAAATCCGAATCCTTGGGCGAGTCGCTGGCCTTCGCCGTGCGTGACAAGCTTTCGGGCTTGGTGGTCGGTTCGACCCGTATCTGTTCCTGGGATCAAGCCAATCGTCGTCTGGAGATAGGTTATACCTGGTACGCCAAGAGTGCCCAGCGCAGCGGCATCAATACAGAAACCAAACTCCTGTTGCTCGGTTATGCATTTGAAACCTTAGGCGTCATCGCAGTGGAGTTTCGTACCCACTGGTTCAATCAGGCCTCAAGAAACGCCATAGCCCGCCTCGGCGCCAAGCAGGATGGGGTGCTGAGAAACCATAAGATACTCAAAGATGGCAGCCTCAGGGACACTGTGGTCTTCTCCATTCTGGACTCGGAGTGGCCGGCGGTGAAAGCCAATCTGCAGTTCAGATTGCTGCAACACAAGGAGTAATGTCTCTTACTCCATGACAGAGGGAAGCTTAGATTCATGGCATGGCATATAGCACAGGCAACACCCGGGGATAGCGAAGAGATCGCTGGCCTGTTCAACGAGTACCGCATCTTCTACGGCAAGGCGGACGAGCCGGCGAGGGCGCGGCAGTTCATTGAGATGCGGCTGCAGGAGGCCTCTTCTGTCATTTTTATCGCGACCGATAATCAGGGCTCGGGTTTGGGCTTCGCCCAGCTTTACCCCAGCTTCTCCTCCCTCAAACTCGCACCTATCCTGATCCTCAACGATCTGTTCGTGGCTCAGCATGCCCGTTGTGTCGGCATCGGCAGGGCGCTGCTGCAGGCGGTGATCGCCTATGCCGGCCGTCATGGGGTCGCCGGCATCATGCTGGAAACCGAGCAGCATAATCTGAGGGCCCAGGGCCTGTATGAGGCCCTGGGGTTTGCGCGCAACGACAAATATTTTGTCTATGAGCTTGATATCGCCTCTTAACTGGCTTAAGTTTTCCGACAATTTGAATCCAGGACATCTCACTATGTTAATACCCAATAAGTTGTCATTTCTCGCCCAGGCGCTGTTGGGCATCAGTGCCTTATTGAGTCTGAGTGTACAGGCGGCCAACGAAGCGGAAATCGCCTTCAGCAACGAGTTGATCGAATGCGCCGCCTATTACCAGATCAGCTCAGAAGCCATAGCCGCCATGAATGCGCCGCAGATGCAGGCGGTAGGAGAGAGGTTGAAAACCTCGGCCGCCGATGCCGTTGCCCTGGCGAGCCAGTACCGGCCTGCGGCCGTGGTGACTCAGGCCGTGGCCGATGCCAAAGCGAAACAGATCCAAACCCTGGCAGGGTCCAGCAGCTTGGCCAGCCTCATGGGCCAATACAAAGACAGATGCAAGACAGTGCTTGGCAACCCGGAAAAACGCCTGGACTACTGGAGCATGGCGACCATGTGACTGGTTTTTAAGTGCCTGTGGCTTCCGGCGAAAGGGGCCGGCTATGGCGCCGCTCCGTGGAATGGCCTGTATTTGGGCTTGAGCCGGTACCTTGAACCCGTTGTTTGAATTTGAAATAGCTGTTTGAGATAGCTGCTTGAAGTAGTTATTTGAGACAGCTGCTTGATATTGAGGAGCCCTGGGCTCCTTTTTTTGACTCTGGGTGTAACAAGTGCGCCGTTAGCCCTGTCTCTTAGGGAGAGCCTGATGCAGGCCCGAGGGGAAGCTGTGTTGCCCGGTCGCGGGCGTTGCCAGCCGCTCTGTTGAGTCCAAAAATAAGCCACGTCTGTCTCCTGAGGATGGCCAGAGGCGCAGACCGAGGAAGTGAAATGATCAATGTCTATTTTATCTTGGCGGCCATCCTGGCGACGCTGCTGAGCTTGTTGCAGTTGACCGTGATGAAATCTCGTGTCCTGGCGCCGTTGGTGCAGTCTCAGCTCCATGATACTGCCAAGCAGATGCTGCATTGCATGTATCACTGGATTTCGGTTCTGTTCCTCCTGTCGGCACTGGTGCTGTGGGCCTGCGGCCTGGCACTGGTCTCCAGTATGCATTCCTTCGCCTTGGTGCTGTTTCTGGCACTCATCTACGGCATATTCGTCATCTGGCAGCTTTATCTGCTGCGCCTGAACCGTGCCGGGGACGCTTGGCTGGCCTGGTACCAAGGCATGAGCCTGCTGTTGATCTGCCTCTTGTGTCTCGCGGGTTTATTCATGAGGTAAATGCTTACAGCCTATCGGCATGGCGAGTTTGCATCCCAGCTGTAGGTCCACTTTCTCCATTGGCTGTGCTAGCCTGATATCTGGATGCTGATATCAGGGGCTGATAACAGCAACAATTGGCTTAATCTTGGACAGGGAAAGGCATTCTGTCCCTCATGCAGCAAGGACGACAACCATGGGCAGGTTCATCTCTCATCTCTCACCTCTCATCTGTGCATCTGTGCATCTATGGCAATGGCTGGAGCAGGGCAAGCTGCCGGTCGAGCATATCGACCGGGTGCTGGCACTGAGCATTCGGCCGCAAACCTCTGCCGGTTGGCGCCGGGGGATCTCGGCCCTGCTGCTGTGGCTGGGGATGCTCAGCATCTGCAGCGCGCTGGTGTTCTTCTTCGCCTATAACTGGCATGCCATGGGGCGCTTCGCCAAGTTTGCTCTGGTGGAGGCCGCGCTCCTGGTGTGCGTGGCCTTGTTTGTCTGGTTGAGCCAGGCTGCCCGTTCCGCTCCCGCCGGGAGCAGCATAGGCACCCAGGGCGCCAAGGTGGCGCTGCTGGGCGCCGCCATACTGGTCGGTGCCTTATTGGCGCTGGTGGGGCAGACCTATCAAACGGGTGCCGATCCCTGGCAATTGTTCGCCCTCTGGGCCCTGTGTTTATTGCCCTGGGCCTGGCTCGTCGGCCTGGATCTGCTGTGGTTGCTGATCGCGGCCCTCAGCAATCTGGCGCTGCTGCTCTATTACCATACCTTCGGCGGATTATTTGGCCTGGTGCTGAATGAAGAGCAGTTGCTGTGGGCGCTGACGCTGGTGAATGGCGCCATGCACCTGCTGTTTCTCATTGGCGCCCGCCTGGGGCAAGCGCGCTGCCGTGCGCCGTTAACCGAACGTCTGACGCTCTGCGCCGCCCTGGTGATGCTGAGCTGGCTATGCATCCACGCCCTGTTCGAGCCCCAGGGGCGGGAACTCAACATCCTAGTCTATGCTTTGGTCATCGGCCTGGGATTTGGCTGGTATCGCTTCAAGATTAAACACTTGTATCCTCTGGCCCTCGGCGGTTTCAGTCTGATCACTGTCATCACCGCCTTGCTGATGCGCCTCTTGTTCGAGGATTCGGAACCCGTTGGCGGCGGCTTGGTGCTGGCCATGGTGATGATAGGGGGCAGCACCCTGCTGACCCAATGGCTGAGAAGATTGCAACTTGAGTTCAGTGTGACATTAAGGGAGACGGACCATGACTGAGCCCCAAGCCGGCGCCGGTTACAGCGGCAGGGAGAGCGCGGCGCGCCTGTGGCAGGAATTGCTGCAATTGGGCTGGGTCAAAGGGGATGAACCCGAGGTGGCGCCGGCATCTCCCTGGTACCTGGTGTTATTGCAGCTGATCGCCGCCTGGATGGCGGCCTCCTTCCTGCTGGGTTTCATGACCAGCTTGCTGCTCTTGGTGTTGGACGAGATAGACACGGGCGCCATCATCGGCATAGGAGGCTTCTATAGCCTGCTGGGCCTGTGGCTCTATCGCTCGCCCGTCAGCGCCGCGCGGGAATTTGCCTCTCAGCTGGCGCTCGCCATTAACCTGAGTGGTCTGATCGCCTTGGGATGGGGCCTGTTCGAGCTGTTGGACATGCACTTGTCTGTGCCTTGGTACGGCGGCATGGCATTGGTTCTGGCGCTGCATCTGATGCTCATCTCCCACACGCCACACCAGTTCATCACGGCACTCGGCCTCTGCGCCTGCGGCACGGGTCTGTTGCAAGAGTACGGCGCGCTGGCATTGGCACCGGCGCTGACCGTCCTCTTGCTGGCCCTGGTGTGGTTAACCCTGAGCCACTGGGGGTTGCAGTACCGTCGGGGACGCGTCCTGGGGTATGGGCTGGCGCTGTGGGTGCTTTTCATCCAACTGCCTTACCTGTTCAATGGCCAAGGGGTAAGCGAGCAGCATGCCCAGGGCATGGATTGGTCGCTGTTGGCGCCGCTGCTGCACCATGACTGGCAGTGGTATTTATCCCTGCTGCTGAGTCTTGGGGTGATCTTGCTGCTGGGCCTCAAGGCCCTGGCGCAACAGGGATTGGGGCTCGGCAGCCGTCAAGGGGCCCTGGTCCTGATGGCCGTTGCCGGGGTGGGGCTACTGTCTGTGCCCATGGCTGGGTTAGCGGCGGCCGTCTGTGTCTTCATCCTGGGGCTCTATTTCAAGGAGAGGGGGCTCATCTGCCTGGCTGTGCTCAGTTGCCTGCTGTTTATCGGCGGCTATTACTACTCGCTGCGGGTCGACTTGATGGAAAAATCCCTCTACCTGGCCGGCTTCGGGGCGGCATTGCTCGGCGCCCGCGGCCTGATGCAGTGGAGCCTGGCCCACAAGACGCCGGGAGGCAACCATGATTGAACTCGCAGCCTTGAGTGCGGCCGCGGCGAAACGCCTGAGTCTATGGGTGTGTGTCAGCACGTTGCTGGTCCTCGCTTCGGTGAACTGGGGCATATACCAGAAGGAGAGGCTGCTGGCCGAAGGCCTGGACATCAGGTTCGAGCTGGCGCCGGTCGATCCCCGCTCCCTGATGCAGGGCGATTATATGGCGCTCAACTATGCCATGGCCGGCGAGGTCGCTGCCCAATTGGCCGAGGGCCAGACGGACGGTGTGCTCTTGGTGCGGCTCGATGCCGACAGAGTAGGCCAGTTCGACGGCTTGTACCTGGGCCAGCCGCTGCAGCCGGCTCAATTCAAGGTGCAGTTCAGGTTGCGTCATGGCCTGATAAAACTGGCATCCAACGCCTTCTTCTTCGAAGAGGGTCAGGGCAGTCATTTTGCCGTTGCCAGGTTCGGTGAGTTCAAGCTTAAACAGAATGGCGAACTGTTACTCATCAGTCTGTTGGATGAAAATTTCGTCAAGCTGTGATCTTGTACTTTGGCTTGGCGTGCTTTTAGCGGATCATGCTTAAGTTAACAATTGAAACCTATCTGTAACCTCTTTACCCTATAGTGTCGGCTGGTTTTTGGATGAACCAGTGATTAACCAGAGGCAAGTACCTCTGGTTAAAGTAAAAATAATACAATAACGATACTATTTAGGGGTTTTTATGTTAACCAAAGCGAGTCTACTCGTCTTGGCCATGGGTGGCGCGTCCACCCTGGCCCAGGCGGCCGATAATCTGATCATTTCCGAATATGTCGAAGGCAGCAGCAATAACAAGGCCATCGAACTCTACAATCCTACCTCGGCCAGCATAGATCTGAGCCAATACCAGTTGAGCTTCTACTTCAACGGCAACACCCAGGCCGGCAGCAGCATTAGTCTCAGCGGCGTACTGGCGGCCGGGGCCACCTTTGTCATCGCCGACAACGATGCCAGTGCCGACATCCTGGCTGTGGCCGACATGGTCAGCAACGCCAGCTTCTTCAACGGCGACGATGCCATAGTGCTCAGCTCCGGAACCCAGGTCATAGACAGCCTGGGCCGCATAGGAGAAGATCCCGGCAGCGAATGGGGTGCCGGCGACCTATCTACCCAGGACAACACCCTGCGCCGGGATCCGGCACTCTTGGTGGCCGACACCCAGACAGACGACGAAGTGACCCTCGGCAGCTGGCAGGGCTTCCTTAAGGATGACATCTCAGATCTGGGCAAATTCAGCGCAGACAACACAGATCCAACCGATCCGGACCCAACGCCGGGAACCTTGGTGTGCGGCGAGACTTCGACCCCGATCCACGCCATCCAGGGGGCGACGGATCTCAGCCCACTCAATGGCCAGACAGTGATTGTCGAAGCCATAGTGGTCAGTAACCAGGAAGCCGGTCTCAAGGGGCTATTCCTGCAGATGGCCGATGCCGAGACAGACGCGGACGCGCACACCTCGGAAGGGGTATTCGTCTACACGGGCAACGCCGCCACCGGCTATCAGCCGGGCGACAGAATACGGCTGCAGGCCAAGGTCACCGAGTACCAGGGCCTGACCGAGCTGACCTCTGTGACCGAGCATAGCTTATGTGCCGCCAACCAGGCGCTACCGACGCCGGCACAGGTTAGCCTGCCGTTTGCCGCGCCCTCCGAGCTCGAGGCTTTCGAAGGCATGGGCGTCAGCTTCAGCCAACCTCTGGTGGTGAACGAAGTCTATAACCTGGGGCGTTACGGTGAAATCAGCCTCGGCAGCCAACGCCACTTCATCGGGACTCAGGTCGCCAGTCCGGGTGCCGCGGCCCTGGCCGTCAGCGCCGCCAACGCCAATGACAGCATTTTGCTCGACGATGGCCTGACCGCCCAGAATCCGGATCCTATAGGTTATCCTGCACCTGGCCTGAGCGCCGCCAACACTGTGCGTGTCGGTGACAAGATCACAGGTCTTGACGCCGTGATGCACTATGGTTTCGGCAAGTATCGTGTGATGCCGACCGAGACGGTCAACTTCGTCACCGCCAATGCGCGCACCACAGAGCCTGTCATCACAGAGGGCGATCTCAAGGTGGCCAGCTTCAACGTGTTGAATTACTTCAATGGTGATGGCCAGGGAGCGGGTTTCCCGACCGACCGCGGCGCCGATACCCTGAGTGAGTTCAATCGTCAGAAGGCGAAAATTGTCAGTGCCATGGTCGGCATAGGTGCCGATGTCTTCGGCCTGATGGAAATCGAAAATGATGGCTTCGGCGCCAATTCGGCGATTGCCGATCTCGTCGCCGGCCTCAATGCCGCCATAGGCGAAGCGCGTTACAGCTATATAGATCCGGGTGTTGCCGCCATAGGCACGGATGCCATCAGCGTGGGCATCATCTACCGGGCCGACAAAGTCACCCCCAATGGCGCCGCCGCCATCCTCTCCAGCGCCAACTCGCCGCTGGATGAAACCGGCAAGCCCTTGTTTGACGACGGCAAGAACCGTCCGACCCTGACCCAGGCCTTCAGCGTGGCCGGATCCGAGGAAAGCCTGGTACTGGCGGTCAATCACCTCAAGTCCAAGGGCAGCGACTGCGCCGCACTCGGGGATCCTGATGTCAACGACGGTCAGGGCAATTGTAATCAGACCCGTAGCCGCGCCGCCAAGGCCGCCGGGATCTGGCTGGCAGAGCAGTATCCAGAGCAGGGCGTGCTGATCATCGGCGATCTCAACTCCTACGCCAAGGAAGATCCGCTGACCGCCTTCAAACAGGCGGACTTCACCGAACTGTTCGAGCACCTGAATAAGGTCGATGCCTATTCCTACGTGTTCTCCGGCGAATCGGGCCAGTTGGATCACGCCCTTGCCAGCGGTGACTTGGTGGACAAGATAGTCGATGTCACCGAATGGCATATCAACACCGACGAGCCACGCATCCTAGATTACAACGAGGAGTTCAAGTCGGCGCAGCAGTTGACAGACTTGTACGCTGCCGATGCGTATCGCTCATCGGATCACGACCCTGTGGTGATCTCCCTGGCACTGGCGCCCGCCAAAGTGGCACCCGTGGCGAGCTTCAGCCTGACGCAAGAAGGGGGAACCGTCACTCTGGCATCGACCTCCAGCGACGCCGATGGCGAGCTGGTCGACTTCCTCTGGGATCTGGGTGACGGCACAGTCGCCACGACGCCGACCCTGAGCCATAGCTACGCCGTCTCCGGTGACTATCAGCTGACCCTGACGGTGACGGACAACGATGGCCTGAGCCATAGTGTGTCCCAGAGCATCAGCGTGGTGGTCGCGCCGCAGCAGCAGGCCCCCGTGGCGCAGATCCAGCACATCAACCTCTGGCTGGTAGACATGTTCATCTCGACCAGTTATGACGAAGATGGCTACCTCAAGAAACAAAAGTGGACCTTCAACGACGGTCGCCGTGCCAACGGCGCTATCGTGTGGCGCTTCGCCAAGCGCGGCCTGAACCGGGTCGAGCTGATGGTCAAAGATAACGACGGCCTGACAGACACGGCAGAGCTCAGCTTCCGCTAGTGCCAGTGTCGGTGCGCTAAACCGCGTCCGACAGTCATGGACTAAAAAAGCCCGCTATGCGGGCTTTTTCATTGCTGCCATGGGTTTGGTTGGGGAGTCCTGTATCCAGAGGTCATGGCAATGTCTCCCTCGTTTACTGCCTGGCCATGACTGCCAGGCATAGCGCGCAGATATCCGGCCTCGAGCCTTATTTTTCATCGAAGTGCTTGAGAAGACCATTAAATCCCAGTAGCTTAGGGCGAACAATCCGGGCCGTTCAATGCGGGCTAATAGTTCGAGATATGGCGGCCGGGTAGGTGAGGCAGCGAGCCCATAGGCACAATCATAAAGGAAAGATAATGGCCATTACACGCATCAATGAATTTGTCGCCGCAGAGGGAAAAGCGGATGAACTCTTTGCTTTTCTCAAGTCCCTCATCCCTCATATCTCTTCCTCCGAGGGCTGTGAACTGTGTGAAGTGTTGCAAAGCGCCGACGATAAAAACCGCTTTGTGGTGCTCGAGAAATGGCTTTCCGTCGAGTCCCACACGCAATCAGTGGCAAATTTTCCCAAGGAACAGATGCAAGCCGCCATGCCGCTCTTCGGTGCGCCACCCAAGGGGTGTTTCTACCACGGATGACCGGCTTCGGGCATCGTGGAAAGCCAGTGAAAAGTTATTTGTTGGTGAAGTACCTGTATCTGGCTGGCGCTGTCACTTGTGGTCGCCATGTATCATTTTGGCCCGGACACCAGGGCTTTTTCTGCCTGTTATCTCTTCTTGCTGTGCGGTTTGGGCCTGGTGTTATTGGCCGCCAATATTAAATTGCATAGGCAGGCGTTGGCGTCTGGCCTGGCGGTGAATACCCTGGGAGTCAAGGCCAGTGTGCTTTCCTGTTTATTCCTGACACCGCTGGAGGCGGTCATCGTCTTGCCAGCCATTAATCTGCTGAGATTGAAGAATAAATTTTCTGTTGAACCTCTCCTGTGCTGATTGCCGTACCCCACCTAAGGCAACTTAGGGCGGTTTAGCATTCGTAAGTTTTAGGGATGAATAATTCCCAGCAGGCCCTCCTTACTGCTGCTATAGCTATTTAGAGTCCATTGTATAGGGCCTCATGCTGTCAATCCTGCTCCAGGAGCGCATGTATTGCCTGGGCTGCCTTTTTGTATAGCCGTATCCCGTGAGGTATCTGAGTCGTGATGTTTGTGTTTAGGTCCTGTTAGTCCTGCTGGCAAAAATTAACTATGCCGGCACTGTGCAACAAAACCTGGGTATCCAGGGTCTTGTGTCGAGGCATCACGGGCGTCTGGGGCGACATACATAACGGCGCAGGTTAAGACGTTTTGCACCTCAACAATGAATAATGACGAGCAGTGACCAGATACCCAAAGGAGAAATAACCATGAGCAGTTACAAGAAATTCACGTCTTTGTTAGTCCTCGCCAGTGCGGCGGGATTAGGCATGGCGGCGCAAGCGTTTGCTGCCGACCCAGTGGATCCCAATCAAATGATCGCGGCGATGGAGAAGGCTTTCGGTGTTACTCCTGGGCAGAGACGCAATCATACCAAGGGCACCTGTGCCAGCGGTGAGTTCGTCGGTTTGAAGGCTGGGGCGCAATACTCGCGTTCGGCGTTGTTTAGCGGCACCACTATCCCTGTGGTGGCGCGTTTCTCCTTGGGCGGCGGCAACCCCCATGCCAGCGACTCGGATAAGGGGGGGCGAGGTATGGCGTTGGAATTCAAGCTGGGAAAAGAGCTGCAGCACATGACCATGCTCAACGTCCCCGTATTTGGTGCCTCTGTCCCCGGCACTTTTTACGATTTATTGGTGGCGCTGGCGCCTGACGAGAAAACCGGGAAACCGGATCCCGAGAAGATGAAGCTCTTCAGGGAGTCGCATCCCGACTTCCATGGCATGAGCAGCTTCATCGGCAGCCATAATCCGCCGGCCAATTATGCCAATGCCCCTTATTACAGCCTGCATGCCTTTAAATTTGTCGATAAGACCGATAAGCAAACCTTGGTGCGCTGGGAGTTTCAGCCCCAGGATGGCATGAGGCCATTGACTGACGCAGAAATGAACAAGGGAGAGACAGATTTCCTGGAGAATGCCCTGATCGAGCGAACCCAGGCCGGGCCGGTGAAATGGGATATGTTCATCACCCTGGGACAGGCCGGCGACTCTGAGGTGGATGCGAGCAAGCCATGGCCCGAGGATAGGTTGAAAGTGCAGGTAGGCACGCTGGCGTTGACATCGGCCTCGAATCAGACCAACGGCAGCTGCGAACCGATCAATTTCGACCCCCTGGTATTGGCCGATGGCATAATGGCGACTCCAGATCCAGTGCTGCGAGCCAGATCTGCGGCCTATGCCATTTCGTTTGGAAAACGTCTCTCGGGTCTCTGAACCGGGCAGGACAAATCCGGCATTAAAAACAGGGCCCGCAATTGCGGGCCCTGTGTGTTATTCGCTACTTCAACCTGATGATAATGCTAGCGTTTTATCCACTTGCCGCTGGCGTCCTGGACATAATTGCCCTTGTCACTGGCGTTGATGGCTTTCTCGCCGGCCAGTCTGGCGACATCGTCGACGGAGATCTTGTTCTTCTTGGCGATGATCTCGTAGTGGGCCCGGCGTTTGGCGTTGACCTCGTCCATTACAGCCTTGGCTTCACCGTTGGCATGGACCAGGCCGAGGTAACCGTTGAGCTGTTCACCCAGATAGCCCATGGCCTTGGCTTCCTGCAGTGACATGGCGAAGGCATTCAGGCTCAGCAACAAACCCGCAGCGAGTAATAATAATCTTGATTTCATCTGTGACTCCTCAATCCGATACCTGTATCAAAAAAGTTGCTCGTTGCTCAGTAACTCGTCGAGTTCTTTATCTACCTTGATCTTTATCTCGTGCTCAATCTTGACGTTCAGGTTGATCACTATCGGCTTGTCCGGTGGCTCGAGTTTGACCGTAGGCGTGCAGCCGGGCAGGAGCGAGAGGGCGAACAGGGCACCCAGACTGAGGCGTTGAAATGGCATTGTCTTCACTGACGTTTCCTTTTACTTCACGGATTGTTCGATTCTGTCCTGCAGATCGTTGCCTATTTGCAGGCTTCTGAATAGTTGCAACATATTCTCTTCCTGAGAGTAGTTCAAGTGGATGGGACGTTCAATACCCAGGCTACGACCTTTCACTTCCACCTTGATGGTCGCATCACTGGCGGGGGTCATATCGAAACTGCCGCTCAACTGACTGTAGTTGAGGTGTTCCAAGGCCGAGAAGGCAAAATCCAGATAGGGTTGCGACAGGCGCATCTGCTCTATGGCGGGATTATCCTTGATGGCGATGAGGCCGCCCGGTGGCCTGGCGGCCAGTCGGCCGCCGCTGACGCTGACTCTGCCATCGACCAGGTCGACCGGCAGGACGCCGTCGAAGATGCCGTCGGCATGTACCCCTTGCTGGGGCAAGAGGGTGAGCAGTTCCTCCAGGCTCAGCCCCTGCAGCATAAGGTAGGCGTGGGATCTCTCTTTCAACTGCAGCTTGAATGTAGGCAGCAGGAATTGGCCGCCGAGCAGGTCACCGCTGGCGGTGAGTTTGAGGTCGACATCGCTCAGGCCTGTGAGGCGCTTGAGCCAATTGTCTGCGACCTGGGTTGGATCTTTGCTGAGCGACATGCCGGCATGCAGCGCCAGGTTGGTGACGGGTACGCCGAGATCCAGGTTGCCTATGGTCAAATTCATATCGGCACAGTCCAAGCGGCTGTTGGCATTGCCGGTATCGGCTGCCGTTGGCCGTTCATGCTTGGCTTCCAGCCGGTATTCGCAGCTGGCCTCGGCGTCGCCATCATGCAGCAGTATCTGCCCCAGGTTGCCGTAGACTTGCTGGAGCTTAGGCTGGAATTGGATGGCGAACAGGGTGTCTTTACTGCCGTGGCGCAGCTGGACATCGGCGCTGAGCCGGCTCTGGCCGCTGAACTCCAGCTCGGCAGGCAGTGGCGCAATCCGGCGGTAGAGCGCCAACAAGTCGGCAAGCTTGCTGTCCATTTGCCAGTGGCCCGAGAGCTCGAAGTCGCTATCGGCCGTCGGCATCAGCGTCAGGGTATGGCGACTGTCGAGCTTGAGGTCATCCAGTTGCCAATGTTCCTTGCCGCGTAACTCTTGGCCTTGCCATTGCAACTGCTGTTGCAGGCTAAGGTGTGCCAGTCTAAACAACCTCTGTTGTTTCAGCCTGAGTTTAAGTTGCTGCTGTTTGTCCGAGGTTATCTCGTTCAGGCTCAGTGTCAGGTCATTTTGCCATGGTTGCGCGAGCAGGGCGTCGACGCCGGCCACCTGGGTATCCAAGCTGAGCCTGAGCGGCCGGGCCAATGCCAGTCTGGCCTCGGCCAGGTTGGCTGTGATGCCTTCTGTCATGCCGTCGGTCAGCCAGGGGCCATGCTCCCGGGTTTGCGCCTGGGTTTGAACCTGGGCTTGAACCTGAGCCTGGGGCGCGGCAAAGACTTGTTGCTTGAAGGCGATGTCCGTCAAGGTCAACCGCGGCGGCGCTGCGTGTAAATTCAGCCGCTTGTCTGTCCAGGTTAAGTTCGATGGGCTCAGTTTCAGCCTGGCTTTGGTTATGTTCAGACTCTGCTGGGTCACAGTCGAGCCTGTTGCCGCTGCCGGCGCTGGTTGAGTCGCTGTATTTTGAGGGCCAGAGCCAGAGTCAGGAACAGGGCCAGCGATTGGAAGCGGCTCTGCGGCCGTCCGCTCGCCTTGGCGGCGCACCTCGATATCCTCCAGCGCCAGTAGCCCCTCGGTGAGCGACAGGCTGGCTTGCTGCGCCGTCACTGCCAGTTCGCCGCTGGCCTGCAGATGGCCGCCACCAAGGCTGAGCCGCATGGCGGCCGGTGAGGGGAATAAGTCCGTCAGCGCCAGGTGCTTGGCCCGCTTCAGCCCTAAGGCCCAATGGCCGCTCAGGCCCTGCTGGACCGAGTAGCTCAGTTCGGACATCTCCAGCTTGGTCTGGATGCGGCTGTTGAGCAACTCGAGGGAAAGCCGCTCCAGGAGCAGTGGCGCCGCTGCTCCCATGTTGGCCAGTGGCAGTTGCATCCGGGTCGGCAGTGTGACCCTGAGGCCCAGGTCGGCTGTAGTCGACATTCCTGTGTCGCCCTTAGAAGGCTCGGACTCAGACGCCTCGGCTCCGCTGCTGAGAGCGTGCAGCAGCGAGTCCAGCTTATCCCCCTCTATCTCTGGGACCAGCAAGGCCAGCAGGGCCCTGCGTCCCGCCCGACTCGGTCTCAGGGCCATGGCGACGGGCTCGAGCGTCAGTTGCAGTGCACCCAAACGCCCGGAAATGGCCAACGCCAGCTCAGGTTCGGGTGCCAGCCTGAGGTGGTCGAATTGCCCCAGGGTCAGGGCGCCGGCCATCAGTCTGTGGTGACTGCTCAGCTCGGCCGTCTTGAGTGTCAGCGCCAGCCGGGAAACCAGCTGGCCTTCGAGCCGGATGTCATGGGACTCGAGCACTGCGACGGCGGCGGCGAGCCTGTCGGTCAAGGGGCTCTTGAGTGCCAGGGCGTTGGTGGCGAGGGCGAGCCGGTACAGTGTGTCCGTGTCCAGGCGGGTATCGAGCCGCCACAACTCCTCATCCAGCTGAGCGTGCAATTGCAGCAATGGCCGGTCGCCGAACTTCAATGCCGTGGTCAGCTGCTGCGCCCGGTTGAGGCGCAGGCTTTCCATCTCCAGGCTGAAGTCCTCTGGCGCTACGCCTGCCAGGCTGAAGCGAGTCCGGCCCAGGTGGATTTGTGGCAAGCTGCCGAGATCCAGCGCCAATGCCGGTCCCTGTTCATCCAAGGCCTGGCCCCTGTCCTGAAACAGTGTCTGGCCCAGTAACACCTGCATGGGACCCGAGGTGATGCGCTTGAGCCGACTCGTGTCGAACTGCGGCAAGGCAAAAGGCAGTGCCGCCAGGGGGGAGGTATCCAGGCCGATGCGCAGATCCTGCAGCTCGATGCGGTTGTCCTTGATGCTAAATTTCAGCCGGGGGAAGTGCCACTCCTCCAGGCTGTCGAACTTCAGCTCAAGTTCCTCCAGGTGAATATCATAGTCGGCCAATAAGTGATTGGCGGCCGTGAGCGCCAGCCATTGATAATTGGCCACCAGGGCCCAGACAGACAGACAGAGCAGCAGGGCCAGCGGCAGCAGGATGTTAATGGTGAAAGACTTGAACTTGGCAGCAGGCATCGAGTGTATGTCCTTGAATCGATATCTGAAGCTTATCATGCCAGCCGGGGATAGCCTATGCAGAGGAGGGTAACTTATCGGGGCACTCGGGGGGATGCGGGACAAAAAGCACCGGCGGCCGCCTTGGGCATACCGCCGATCATTGGCTCATGCCTGTAAGCCTAGTGGCTTTCCCACCAGCGGATGTGGGTGATGAGACTGTGGCTTTCGCCGGGTGCCAGGGTGAGGCCGTCGTCGAGCACATTGGCGGCTTCGAGGCAGACCATGCCCAGGTAGTCATCCGGGTTGAAGCGGCTCAGGCGTTGTGACTTGGCTATCCAGGGATTCCACAGCACGGCCGAGTGACTATGCTCCCTGGCCACTTCTATGGTGCCATTGGGGGTATGCAGCCACTGCACCTCGCCCAGGTCCGTGTAGACCCTGTCGGTTTCCCGCTCGAAGGTCACAGTGTCATCCTCCTGGGGGTAGGGGCCGGCACCAAATTCTATGTATTTGGCGCCGCTGAAGCCGCTGGCGCGCAACTGGTGGATGTCGCCTATGGGAAAGTAACTGTGGAGTGCCTGGGTCAGGCTGATGGGGCGGTTGCCCGTGTTGTGATTGTTCAGGCTGACGCTGAGGCTGTCTCCCAGACTGAAGAGCACAGAGACGCGGCTGTCATGGGGCCAGAAGCGCTTGTCCTGCTCGTCTAGGGCCAGTTCGAAGCGCAACTCAAGCTGTTGCGCCCGCATCTCAATCGACGCCAATGTCCAGATGCGGGTGCGGGCGATGCCGTGCTGGGGAAAATCCGGATTCGGGTGCATGCCGAACCAGGGCCAGCAGATGGGGATGCCGCCGCGGATGCCGTTGCCCGGTTGGTAGTCATCGGCGCTCGATACCCAGAGCAGCGGCGGCTTGCCCTTGGGCTGGAAATAGTCGATTTGTGCGCCTTGCAGAAAAATGCGTGCCTTGCATAAATCTGTCTCTATATCGAGATAATCCAAGCCGTTGGTGTGTTTTTTATTCGTGATAGCAAGCATATATGGCCCTCAAGCCTGGCAGATCCCTGACGCCTAGCTTACAAAGTTTCACCGGCCGAGATAAGGGGCATCTGCATGAAATTTTCGATTGGCGTCGCCCAATGGCCTCGCGGCCCGAGCCGGCGGCTCAATGGGCGGCGACTCACCAGTGGCCGCTGAACATGATGCCGTAGCTGCCGTCGGCGGCATAGGGAGTGATCTTGACCCCTTCATATGGCTCGGTGAAATAGAAGCTGCTCGCTATGCCTATCACAGCGCCGGCGACGACGTCCCGGGTGTAGTGTTTGTCGGCGTCGACCCTGGTATAGCCGACATAGGCGGCGCCCAGATAAGCGGGAACCGCGTACTCCCAGCCGTAGCGCCTATGGATGAAGGCCGCTCCCATGAAGGCGGTCGAGGCGTGACCCGAAGGGAAGGAATTACAGCAATCGCCATTGGGTCGGCGGGTATCTATTGCCTGCTTGAGCGCATAAGTGGTGAGTTCATTGGTGGCCAGGGATTCGAAGAATTGCAGGCTGCCATCGTAACCTTCCTCGTAGAAGAGGGTTGCGCCCAGGGCGATCGCCGGGATCGCCAGTCGTAAGCTCTCTCCCTGTTGTTCGGTCGAGCTCTTGGCCTGGGCCGCCAGCGGCATACAAGCAGCGAGTATGGTCGATTGCAGCAAGCAAGCTCCTAGCATCTTAGCTGTGCACATATTCTTATTCCTTGTGTCAGGGAGTATGCCAACGAGCCGCTCTCCACTCGCCGCAAGTGCTGAAAACCGACCGGGACGGGACTCCTAAGATAAAGGTTTAGCACAAGCAGGAAATATCCACTCAATCGGCCTGGCGGTTTTATCGCCGGCGCTCAGTCGTGAGTGAGCTGATGACTGGGCTATGTGAGAGGGCTAGGTGGCAGGGCTATGCGACAGGGCTAGTGAGCGAGCCAAATGGGGCTCCGGCTCGTACAGCCTCCGGCTCAGGGCTGGCTATACTTGGATCTCCATGGCTGCTCTGTCCCTGCGTCTTGCGGGAGTGCATGCCGCAAGCGTCAGTCCCGGGACTGGCCCATTTTAGTCAGAGGCAGCCCGCGCCCAGGCAGATGTCGCCATCAAGCCGGACTTAGGGTGAGTCGAGGAGAACAGAGTCATGACCAACATGCCAGAGTTGAAATCCAAGCTCCGCCACTGGACCTTGGTGCTGGGGGTGATCCAGGTGACATTCGGCTGTGTGGTCGGTTTCATCCCGCCGGACGCAGTGCAATGGTTTCGCGGCATAGTCATGGCTCATATAGAGTTCACCGCGAACGGGGTCTTGATGATAGTCCTGGGGCTGTTGGTCAAAGAGCTCGGCCTGGGCGCCATGGCCCTGAAGCTCTGGTTCGTCACGCTGCAACTGGGCACCTGGACCAATGGTCTGGCCGGATTGGTCGGCGCCTTCATAGGCTACTCATCGAAACTCATGCCGACCCTGAGTGAAAAATTCCCGCCGCCCCATGGGATGGATCACCCGCTCGTCACCGGCATACTGCAACTCTGTGGCGTCACCATAATGCTGGCACTACTACTGACTATCTACGGCTTGTTGACCGCCAGGGCTGCGACTGGGAATAGCCGCTAGGTCCGGTACCGGGTTTCATACGGACAGCGGCTTTCAGCTTGCCATTCTGATGTGTTTATTTTAGGCTAACTCATTAATAACAGTGTTATATTTCTGTTAATGCCGCTCAGTTGTCAGCAGATTTATGTGGTATCCCACCGTGGCTTTGATGGCCAGTTTCGCTGTTATTGAAACAGCGAAACTGTTATTGAAATAGCGTAACTGTTATTGAAACAGCGAAACTGAGCATGAGCATGGGCATGCGCGTTTAGCCGGAAGGCTTGAAGCGCCGGCTCCCCGGGCGAGCGTTCCATGCCCGGCCCTCCGATAAAAGGATTTCTAATGATAAGCGTCGCCATTGTTATATTCGATGAGTTTACCGACCTGGATTTTTTCTTGATGTGGGACATTTTGGGAAGGAATAAGACCGACTGGCGAGTCAAAGTGCTTGGCACCAAGAGTGACCATGTATCCACCTTGGGCATGCAGGTCAAAACCCATGGCCATGTTTCTGAGGCTAACGGTGCGGATGTGGTGTTATTCACCAGTGGTTATCTCGGTGTGCCGGCCGCAATCGAAGACCAGGAGTTCATCAATGCGTTTCATTTGAACCCTGAAACCCAGCTGATAGGTTCAATCTGTGCCGGTTCATTTATCCTGGCAAAACTGGGATTGCTGGAGGCGATATCGGCGACGACACATCCAGACGCCAAAGCCGGGCTGGTGTCTATGGGCGTAGCTGTCCAGGATAAGCCGCTTGTCGTTCATGGGAATATCGCAACGGCGGGAGGCTGTCTGTCTTCTGTGTACCTGATAGGTTGGGTGGCAGAACGCTTATTTGATGAAGCCAAGCGTAAAGAGGTACTCAGGCAGCTGATCCCTGCGGGGCAGCAGGAGATTTACGAAGAGCTTATCGGTTCATCCATTAAATCCGCCCATGTGAACTAAGCGCCGACCACAGATAGCCGCAGCCATGCCAAGCTACCAAGCTGACACTCGCGAAAATACCAGCCACAAAAGGTAAAGCCCATAAACCTGAGCATAGCTGCCGTCGGTAGGGCAATACCTTTGCCTGTCCGACATGGGCTTATCTTGGCGAGGTGGCAACCTGGAGCATGGAGGCGGGATCCAACAGGGCTTCGAGCCGCTCCTGGCTCAACAAGCCGCAGTGCAATACCAGTTCTACGACGGACTTGTTTTCGGCCATCGCCTGTTTGGCGATGGCCGAGGCATTGCCATAACCTATCTCAGGCACCAAGGCGGTAATAGTGCCTATGCTGTCCGTGACCAGTTGCCGACAACGGCTGCGATTGGCCGTGATCCCCCGGACGCAACGGCTGGCGAGCATGTCGCAACTTGAGACCAATATTTTCATTGAATTCAAAATGTTGTAAATGATCAGCGGTTCCATGGCGTTGAGCTGCAATTGTCCTGCCTCGGCGGCAAGCGTGACGGCCAGATCGTTGGCTATCACTTGATAGGCGCTCTGGTTGACGGCTTCAGGAATGACAGGGTTGATTTTGCCCGGCATTATGCTCGACCCGGGCTGCATGGCCGGCAGGGTGATTTCACCCAAGCCGGTTCTGGGGCCACTCGACAGCAAACGCAGATCGTTGCTTATCTTCCCCAGCTTAACCGCCAGCCGCTTCAGGACCCCGGAGTAATACACGAAGTCGCCCATGTCCGAGGTGGCAGCAATCAGGTTGCGCGCCTGTACCAGGGGTTTGTTGGCTAGCCTGGCCAGGCTGTCGATGGCGGCCTGGGCGTAATCACTGTGACTGTTGATGCCCGTGCCTATTGCGGTGCCCCCCAGATTGACGTGGCAGAGTAATGTGTTGGCCTGGCGTATCCTGGCGATCTCGTCATCCAAATTGATGGCGAAGGCCATAAACTCCTGGCCCAGGCTCATGGGCACCGCATCCTGCAGTTGCGTGCGGCCCATCTTTATCACATCGAAGAAGGCATCGGCTTTGGCTTCGAATGCTTGCTTCAGCCCGGTGATCGCCGTTATCAACTTATCGCCGGACAGCTGGATAGCGATGCGTGCCGCCGTGGGATAGGCATCATTGGTTGACTGGCAACGATTGACGTCGTCGTTGGGATGCAACAGGTGATAAGCGCCTTTCTCATGGCCCAGCTTGGCCAGGGCGAGGTTGGCGATCACCTCATTGGCATTCATGTTGGTTGAGGTGCCGGCCCCGCCCTGAATGACATCCACCACAAACTGCTCGTGATACTTACCCTCGATGATCTCTTGGCTGGCGGCTTTGATGGCATCGGCCTTGTCTTTGGTTAAATAGCCCACTCTCAGGTTCGCATCGGCGGCGGCCGCCTTGACCATGGCCAGCGCAGTCACCAAGTCGGGAAACTCGCCTATCCGGGTGCCGCTAATGGCAAAGTTATCCAATGCGCGTTGGGTTTGAATGCCGTACCAGGCATTGTTATCGAGCGCCATCTCGCCGAGTAAGTCTTGTTCTATACGTGTTGTCATGCTTGGATTTCCATCTCAGGTTGCAATCTGGCCGCACCATGGCATAGGCGCCGGCCGCCGGCTTGGTGCCATGGGCTATTGAAGCAGATCCTCTGGGGAAACAACATTTGCTGACAGGCATATATCTGATGCGGAACTTGCCAATGCCTGGTGCATTTTGGCGCTGTTATGGCGTCAAAGCGAGTCTGACGTTCGATTGAGTTGCCCGGGGGAATTGCTTAATATGGGCGACCCGTCGTGAGGAAGCCCTATGTCTCAAACTACCGATTTTGCCAGCAACCTGAAACTGCTGTGCAGCTACCACAAGTCCATTGCCGAAGTCTGTCGCCGCCTGGCACTCAACAGGGCCCAGTTCAATCGCTACCTCAGTGGCCAGCATAAACCCGGTGCCAATACCATGCTGCGGATCTGCAATTTTTTCGGTATCGAAGAATTTGAAGCCCTGCTTCCCCACAATCAATTCAAGTTATTGGTGCAGGTCAAACCGCGGGAACAGCAGCCGCAGGCCGCGCCGCTGCCTGAGTTATCCCATATGCAGAGATTACAAGCCGCCGGCACCCGCGAGCTGGAAAGGTATTTGGGGTTTTACTTTGAATATTATCTCTCCATGGCGCACCCGGGAAAATTGTTGCGAACCTTGGTCTGTTTCGAAAAGCAGGCACAGCAGATCTACTATCAGCGCATGGAGAGGATGATCGAATTTCCCCATAAGAAGGTGTATCACTGTCGCTACCTGGGCATGGCTCACTTTCTGGTCGACCGTATTTTCATGCTGGATTACGAATCCCTGACCGGGCATGAGATTTCGCAAACGATCTTATTCCCGACCTTCAAGAATAGAATATCTCAGCTCAAGGGGCTGAAAATCGGGGTGAGCGGCAGTGGTGAGCGTATGCCCATCTGTGCCAGGGTGGTGTATGAATACCTTGGGCGTTCCATCAATATGCGCAAGGCATTTGCCCTGTGTGGACTCTATGACATCGACTCGCCGCAAATTGACGCTTCCATCCGGCAAGCGGTGAGAAATGAGGTCGCCGAGGGGGAATGGCATTTCAGGGCGAGGTATTAGCCGTCATAAACGCTGCAAACCGCCGGCATGGGCTCGGCTGAAGTGCAACAGGCGGTTGTTGGCCGGCATGGCCAGATCTTGCACCAACCCCAGCCCCTGGGCCGCGGCCAGGTCGGTGATCCATTCTATGTCCCGAATGCCACTCTCAGGATTGTTGCGTTTCAACCAGAGATCGAAGTCGGCGTTGCTGTCGCTGGTAAATTTCCCCTGGTAATTGAAGGGGCCGTAGACGAGCAGTTGCAGCGCGGCCGAGTGCAGGTAATTGCCTATGCCGGCAAAAAAGGCCTCGACCATGGTTTCACTCATGATATGCAGGGTGTTGGCGCTGAAGATGGCGTCTATGGGCTCGGCGAGGGCGGCGACAGGCCAGGGAGCCAGAACATCCAATTGCAGCGGCGGCGCGACATTGCTGGTCGCTTCCCGGCGCAATCTGGCGCTGAGCCCCTGGAGGTACTGGAGTTGATCGCTCGGTTGCCAACGCAGCCCGGGCAGGTGCCTGGCGAAGTACACTGCGTGTTGTCCCGTGCCGCTGCCGATTTCCAGTACATGGCGACTGTCGGCGAGCAGGGGCGTCAAGGCGGATAAAATCGGCGCCTTGTTGTTTTCACAGGCTTGGGAAAAGGGTAACTCTGTCATGGCTGGTCCTTGTTGGCTTGAGTCTTGGCCTCATTGGGCCTGTTGCGGCGTGTTCGGCCTGGCAGCATCCTGTTCCGCCAGTCGCTGGGCCAGAAAATCCACCAGCAAACGTACCTTGGGCGACAGGTGACGGTTCTGCGGATACAGGGCCCAGATGCCTTCCTTGGCCTCGCGATAGCCGTCGAGCACGGACACCAGGCGGCCGGCTTGTAAGTCTGCATCCACATAATAGTCCGGCAGCTGCACCAGGCCTATGGCTTTGATGGCGGCATCCCTCAGGGCATAGCCGCTGTTGCAGGCGAGGCGGCCGCGCACCTTGATGTTGCGCTCCTTGCCGGCGTCGATGAAGCGCCAGTAATTGTGATTCCCGATCAGGCAATTGTGCCGGCCCAGTTCGGACAGTGAATGGGGCTCGCCATAGGTCGCCAGATAGGCGGGGGCGGCGCACACATAATGGGTCCTGGCGCTCAGGGGCTTGGCGACCAGGCTGGAATCGGCCAGTTTCCCCAGGCGGATCGCCAGATCGTAGCCTGCCTCCACCAGATCGACAGTGCGGTTGGTCAGATCCACGCTCAGCTCTATGCTGGGGTAGCGCACCATGAAGTCGCTGAGCAGCGGCATTATGTATTTCTCGCCGTAGGCCACGGGGGCCGTCAACTTGACCAGCCCCTGGGGGGTACCGCTCAAGCTGGTGATGGCGCGTTCGGCCTCTTCCAGCCCCGTCTGTAACTGACGGCAATGGCGATAATAGAGGCCGCCTTCTTCTGTGAGCGATACCTTGCGGGTGGTGCGGTAGAAGAGCTTGGTGCCGAGGCGATTCTCCAGCGCCGCGACCCGGCGACTGACATGGGCGGTGGAGATATCCAGGTGTTTGGCCGCCAGGGTGAAGCTCTCGTTTTCGGCGACGGCGACAAATTCGCTTATGCCTTCCCAGAGGTACATTGTTACCACTCAGTAAAAATAAATTGTCTTGTGGCTAGATTATCAATCTATGGGAAGTAAATACAATAGGCGCATCGGATCTCTGCCGCCTGGCTTACAGCCGGTGCTATGCCCTAGAGATTTCTCAACAAGGAGAGAGTGCGCAATGACAGCTCAATTTATTAAATCCAGAGCCGCTGTGGCCTGGGGCCCGGGTCAACCCCTGAAGATAGAAGAAGTGGACGTGATGCTGCCCAAGGCGGGTGAGGTCCTGGTGCGCATAGTGGCCAGCGGCGTGTGCCATACGGATGCCTTCACCCTGAGCGGTGACGATCCCGAAGGCGTATTCCCGGCCATTCTGGGCCACGAGGGCGGCGGCATAGTGGAGCGGGTAGGCGAGGGGGTCACCAGCGTGCAGGTGGGCGATCATGTGATCCCCCTCTATACCCCGGAATGCGGCGAGTGCAAGTTCTGCCTCTCGGGCAAGACCAATCTATGCCAGAAGATCCGTGCCACTCAGGGGCAGGGGCTGATGCCGGATGGCACCACACGTTTCTACAAAGACGGCCAGCCCATCTTCCACTACATGGGCTGCTCGACCTTCTCCGAATACACGGTATTGCCGGAAATTTCCCTGGCCAAGGTGAATAAGGCCGCGCCGCTGGAAGAAATTTGCCTGCTGGGCTGCGGCGTGACCACAGGCATGGGCGCCGTGATGAACACAGCCAAGGTGGAAGCCGGCGCCACTGTGGCCATCTTCGGCCTGGGCGGCATAGGCCTCTCGGCGGTGATAGGGGCGACCATGGCCAAGGCGAGCCGCATCCTGGTCATAGACATCAACGAGTCTAAGTTCGAACTGGCGCAAAAACTCGGTGCGACCGATTGCATCAATCCCAAAAACTTCGACAAGCCGATCCAGGAGGTTATCGTCGACATGACAGACGGCGGCGTCGACTATTCCTTCGAGTGCATAGGCAATGTCGATGTGATGCGCTCGGCGCTGGAATGTTGTCACAAGGGCTGGGGCGAGTCGGTGATCATAGGCGTCGCGGGTGCCGGGCAGGAAATCTCCACCCGGCCCTTTCAGCTGGTCACAGGGCGGGTGTGGAAGGGCACGGCCTTCGGCGGCGTCAAGGGCCGCTCCGAGTTGCCGCACATAGTCGAGCGATATCTTGCCGGCGAGTTCAAGCTGGATGACTTCATCACCCATACCATGGGCTTGGAGCAGGTGAACGAGGCGTTCGACTTGATGCATCAGGGCAAGAGCATTCGCAGCGTGATCCACTTCGATAAGTAAGCCGAGAAGATCCGTGGGCCCAAGGGCCCGAAAGGAGAGCAGATGACCATAGAAAACATCAGTTGTAACAAGAGCTTCGGCGGCTGGCATAAGCAGTATAAGCATCAATCCAGGGTGCTCGACTGTGAGATGCGCTTCGCCATCTACCTGCCGCCCCAGGCCGCCGAGAAGCCCGTGCCCGTGCTCTATTGGCTGTCGGGCCTGACCTGCACGGATGAGAACTTCATGCAGAAGGCCGGCGCCCAGCGCATGGCCGCGGAACTGGGCATGGCCATAGTCGCCCCGGATACCAGCCCACGTGGCGATGGGGTGCCGGATGACGCCGATAAGGCCTACGATCTCGGCCTGGGGGCGGGATTTTACCTCAATGCCACCCGTGCCCCCTGGAACCGTCATTACCATATGTTCGATTATGTGGTGGATGAGTTGCCGGCGCTGATCGAGGCCCATTTCCCGGTGACAGGGCAAAGGGCGATAAGCGGCCACTCCATGGGCGGTCACGGCGCCCTGGTAATAGGCCTGAGCCATCCCCACAGGTACAGTTCAATTTCGGCCTTCAGTCCCATAGCCAATCCCATGGCCTGCCCCTGGGGTGAGAAGGCCTTCGCCGCTTACTTGGGAGAGAATCGTGAGCATTGGCGGCAATACGATGCCTGCGAATTGCTGAAATTGGCGGTGAGCGAGGTGCCGATACTGATAGATCAAGGCGATGCAGACACCTTCCTGGAGCAGCAGCTCAGGCCCCAACAGCTGGTGGAGATTGCCGGGCACAAGGGCTATCCGCTGGATTTCAGGCTGCAGCCTGGGTACGACCACAGCTACTACTTCATCGCCAGCTTCATCGAGCAGCATCTGACGTTTCACAGCCTGTATTTCTAGCCAAGAGCCTGGCCGGCATGAGCCAGGGGATCGAAAAAGGCAGCCCATGGCTGCCTTTTCTGTTGGCTGGTTAATATCAGCTCAGCTCGCGCTTATCCATTCCCAATTGCTGCAGCGCGATCACCGCCTGGGTGCGGTTGCGTACCCCGAGTTTGCGGAATATCGCCGTGGCATGGGCCTTGATGGTGGCTTCGGATACCCCGAGATCGTAGGCGATTTGTTTGTTGAGCAGGCCTTCGGCAAACATCTGCAGCACCTTGTATTGCTGCGGGGTCAGGTCCGACAACTTGCTCGCCATCTGATCAACCGCGTCATCTTCTATGGGGATGATGTTTGTCCCCGGCGGCAGCCAGATGTCGCCACTGAGTACGGCGGTCAGCGCCGCTTCCAGGGTGTCCATCGAGGCCGACTTGGGGATGAAAGCGGCGCCGCCATAATGTATGGCGCGGCTGATGGTGTTGATGTCTTCGTGGGCCGAGATTACCACCACGGGCAAGTCGGGGTAGTGGGATCTCAGGTGGATCAGGGTCGAGTAACCATGGGAGCCCGGCATCTGCAGATCCAGCAGGATAAGGTCGCAAGCAGCGGCTTGGTCCAGCACGGCTTGCAGGGCTTCGGCACTGTCGGCCTCGAACCATAGGGTGTCGCTGAAGGCCATGCCGAGCGCCTGGCGCAGGGCATTTCTGAACAGAGGGTGGTCGTCTGCGATGATAATAGTCAGGTTTTCAAACTTCATGGCTTTATATAATTTAGGTTAGTGGCGCGTGAAGATGAAACAATGTAACAGAAAAGTAATTGCCGAGCCTATCGCTTTATTTATGTACTTGGCGATTTCTTTTTTTATATAAAGAACGGCTTATATCAAGAAGGGTTTATATCAAGAGTGGCTTATACCAAGGGCGGCTAATATCAAGGGCGGCTCATGTGAGTCGGGCTTGGCGGCCGCAGCGAGTGCTGCGACCTAGCCTGTCGCCGGTTCCGGGAGCATACGGACTAAGGCTGCTATTCCTGAGTCCACACCTTGGTAGGATTGCGGTCTTCGTCCACGGCCACGAAGGTGAATACCCCGCGGATGGCGTGTTCCCTGTGATCTTGATACATGTCTTCGACGAAGATATTCACTTCGACCTTGAGTGAGGTGTTGCCCACATAGATCACCCGGGCGATCAGCTCCGCCAGGCTGCCCGCAGGGATCGGCTTCTTGAAGTCTATCCTGTCCGAGCTGACGGTAACCAGGGTCTTGCGGCAGAAACGTGTCGCCGCGATGAAGGCGGTTTCGTCCATCCAGGCCAGGGCCTCGCCACCGAAGAGGGTGTTGTGGTGGTTGGTGATCGAAGGAAACACGGCTTTGATCACCCTGGCTTCCGAGTCTTCGATGCGTTGACTCACTGCGTCGGAATAGTGGCTTGGGGTTTCTGTGAAGGACATACGGCAACCTGAGGTTATGCGGCTAAACAAGGGCGCGTATTGTACGCAGTTTGGCGCCATTATGATAGTCATGTCGCGGCGCGTGCCGCATCTGGGGTTGCCGGCCAGGCTTTCGGCCTCGGCCTCGGCTTGCGTCAGCGGTTTACCCCAGACCCATTATTGTGCCCGTTCATCCTTTTGTTATAAGCATTCACTTAAAAATATATCCTGGCTATTAACAAATTTTAAACATGAGCGTAAGTTGTTAGGGTCGTCACTGGTCTTAATCACTGGCCTTGGTCGCTGCCGGAGCCCGTCTCCGGCACAGGGGATTGGCGACATTAACTTCAATACCGAAAAAGGAATTTACTCATGAGTGATATGAAAGCCAATGCCGGCTGGCGCTCGCCGCTCGCGACGGCCCTCGGGCTGGCCTTGTTGGCCATGGGATCGAATGCCCATGCCGCCGCAGTCGACTGCAGCGACGCCGCGCCCTGGTCGGCGGCACAAGTCTATGCCGTTCCGACGGACGTGACTTACCTGGACATCTTGTATCGAAACCAATGGTGGACCACAAATGAAAATCCGGCCCAAACCGGCCAGTGGGGCGTGTGGCAGACGCTGGGGGAATGCGGCAGCGGGTCAAACTTGCCGCCGGTGACTGCCATTGTTTCACCACAAAATGACAGCGCTGTCTTAGTGGGCGATGAGGTGACCATAATGGCATCGGCGAGCGACCCGGATGCGGGCGATACCCTGGTGAAGCTCGAGTTGTGGGTCAACGACCTGCTGGTGGCGACCGATAGCAGTGCCCCCTTCAGCTTCAATTGGCAGGCGGCCAGCGCCGGCGTGTATCTGTTGCAGACCAAGGCCTATGACAGCCACGAGGCCAGCGGCGTGTCCCAACCCATCAAGCTCACGGCAAACATAGGCAATCAGGCGCCGAGGGTCAGCCTGACGGCGCCGGCGGATAACTTTGTCCTGACGTTGAACACTCCACTGGCATTGACGGCCGAGGCCAGCGATCCCGAGGGTGAGCTTGCCGGCGTGCGTTTCTGGGTCAATGGTGAACTGATAGGCGAAGATGCCAGTGCTCCCTACAGCGCCAGTTACACCGCGCCGAGCGCCGGGCCGCTGCGGCTGCAGGCCGAGGCTGTGGATAGCCAGGGGGCCAGCAGTCTGTCGACGGCGCTGACGGGATTTGCCGGAACCCAGACGGGTGACGATGAAGCCTGTCGCCCCGAAGGCCTGCTCGGCAACTCGCGTTACTGCCTGGTGTATGACGAGTCCGGCCGCGAGAAGATGGGCGCGGATCATGCGCGGCGCATCATAGGTTACTTCACCTCCTGGCGCACAGGGAAAAACCATCAGGCGGCCTATCTGGCCAAGGACATACCCTGGGACAAGATCACCCATATCAACTACGCCTTCGCCCACATAGATGCGAGCAATCACATCTCAGTCGGCGATCCCGCCAGTCCAGACAATGCCGCCACCGGCATGACCTGGGACGGGGTCGCGGGCGCCGAGATGGACCCGACCTACGCCTACAAGGGCCACTTCAACCTGCTGAACAAGTACAAGAAACTGCATCCGAACGTCAAGACACTGATCTCCATCGGTGGCTGGGCCGAAACCGGCGGCTATTTCGATGACACTGGGGCCAGGGTGGCCAGCGGGGGCTTCTATGAGATGACCAAGACCCAGCAGGGCATGGACACCTTCGCCGATTCTGTGGTTGCCTTCCTGCGCACCTATGGCTTCGATGGTGCCGACATAGACTATGAATATGCGACCTCCATGGCCAAGTCGGGCAATCCGGACGATTTCGCCGTGTCCGAGCCCCTGCGCGCCAGTCTGTTCAAGCAATACGATGCGCTGATGCAGACACTGCGCGAGAGGCTCGACGCCGCAGGCTTGGCCGACGGCAGGCACTACATGCTGACGGTCGCCGCGCCGGCCTCGGGTTACCTGCTGCGGGGGATGGAGGCGTACCAGATGACGCGTTACCTGGATTACGTCAACATCATGAGCTATGACCTGCACGGTGCCTGGAACGACTTCGTCGGCCATAATGCCGCCCTGTTCGACACAGGCAGCGATGCCGAGCTGGCCTTCTGGGATGTGTACAGCACTGTGCAGTATGGAGGGATAGGCTATCTCAACACCGACTGGGCCTACCATTATTTCCGCGGGGCCATGCCCGCAGGGCGGATCAACATAGGCATTCCTTACTACACCCGGGGTTGGCAGAATGTCAGCGGTGGCACCAACGGCTTATGGGGACTGGCGGCCTACCCGGATCAGACGGCCTGCCCTACGGGGACCGGGGATGGCACCGCAAACTGTGGTTATGGTGCCCAGGGGATAGACAACCTGTGGCACGATCTCGATATTCATGGCGCCGAGATGTTCGCCGGATCCAATCCCATGTGGCATGCCAAGAACCTGGAGCAGGGGATCAGCGGCAGTTACCTGGCCGACTATGGTCTGGATCCCAGCTTGCCGTCGGATAGGCTGACCGGCACCTATGAGCGTCATTACGATGCCGTGGCCGAGTCGTCCTGGTTATGGAATCCGCTCAAGAAGGTATTCCTGTCGACCGAAGATGAACAAGCCATGGGCCGCAAGGTGCAGTATGTGCTGGACAAGGGCATAGGCGGGGTGATGTTCTGGGAATTGGCCGGTGACTTCGCCTGGTACCCGAGCCGCAACGCCGGCCAGGGCGAATTCTACATAGGGGATACCATGACCAGCATCGCCTATAACGCCTTCGCCACCGCCACGCCCTACGGCAACCGGCTGAGCAATCAACCCAGGCCGCAGCAGGCGCTGGACTTGAGTGCCAGCCTCTCGGGCTTCAAGCAGGGTGACAGCAACTATCCCATCACGCCGACACTGACCATAAGCAATCACAGTCATGTGACCATTCCGGGCGGCGCCGAGATAGCGTTCGACATCGCCACCGCCACTTCGGCGGTGATAAGCGACGAGTCCGGCATGGGGCTGACCGTGGTGGCCGATGGCTCGAACGCCGCCGGCAACAACATAGGCGGACTGGAAAAGGACTTCCACAGGGTCAAGTTTACCCTGCCGAGCTGGAAGAGCCTGGCGCCCGGCGCGAGTTTTGCCGGCAGCATCAAGTATTACCTGCCCGTGGCCATGCCGTCGAACTTCAGTGTGAGTTTCAACGGTGAGACCTATGGTTTCGGCAGCGAGGGGGCCGGCCCGCAATTGCCATCGGCCGACTGTGATACCGAGCCTGCGGCCTGCCCGCCACCCGAGGATGGTTGTGCGGCGGCCGGCATAGACGCGAGTCTGATCCCTGCCTATCCGGATTTTCCCCAGAAAGACTGGCAGGGCAATCCAAGCCATGCGGCCACGGGCGATCGGATGAAAAATGCCAGCGCCGTGTTCGAGGCCCTGTGGTGGACTCAGGACAGTCCGGGCAGCAGCGGCAGTTGGCGTTTCCTCTGTAACTTGCCCTAGGGGCGCCTTAGAGAGCGGCGAATGAGTCGGCTTCCCTGGCGCAATTCATTCGCCGTATGAGGATAAAAAAGGCTTCCCGAAGGAAGCCTTTTTTATATGGGGTACAAGGCCATATATGAAGAGCCATGCTGCAGCGGCGCAGGGCCGCAACAGGGTGCCGCAATAAGGTTATTTTGCGAGCAAGGCGCGGCGCGCTCTCGATGCCGCGGCCAGGTCCCGCAGCAGTTTCTCCGAGTCGTCCCAGTGCAGGCAGGCGTCTGTGATGCTCTTGCCGTAGCAGAGGGGCTCACCGGCAACCACCTTCTGATTGCCTTCCTGAATGAAGCTTTCCGCCATGATGCCGGCGATGGCTGTGCTGCCGCTGCGCATCTGCGCCATGATGTCTGCGGCGACGTCCAATTGCTTCTTATGATTTTTTTCGCTGTTGCCGTGGCTGAAGTCCACCACCATGCGCTGGGAGATCCCCGCGGCTTCCAGCTGTACCCTGGCTTTTTCTATGTCGGCGGCAAAGTAGTTGGGCGTCTTGCCGCCACGCAATATGATGTGGCCGAAGGGGTTGCCATGGGTGCGATACACAGCCATGGCGCCGTCTTTGTCCGGCGAATAGAAAATGTGCGGCACCTTGGCGGCACGCACGGCATCCACGGCGATATTGATATTGCCGTCGGTGCCATTCTTGAAACCGACCGGGCAGGAGAGGGCCGAGGCCATCTCGCGGTGAATTTGGCTCTCAGTGGTGCGGGCGCCGATGGCGCCCCAAGTGACTAAGTCGGCAATATATTGACCGTTGACCATGTCGAGAAACTCTGTGGCTATCGGCAGTTTAAGTTCGGTAATTTGCTGCAGCAGCTGGCGCGCCAGACGCAGGCCCTTGTTGGGGCTGAAGCTGCCATCGAGATCCGGATCCGAGATCAAGCCCTTCCAACCTACTATGGTGCGTGGCTTCTCGAAGTAGACCCGCATCAGGATGCAGAGATCCTCTTTGAGTTCCTGGTGCAGCTTGGCCAGGCGGCCGGCATACTCCAGCGCCGCCTTGGTATCGTGGATGGAGCAGGGGCCTATGATCACCAACAGCCGCTGATCTTCACCCGCTATGATGGCTTCGACTTCGCGACGTTGTTGCACCAGATAATCGGCGGCATCCTGAGTTAAGGGGTACTCAGATGCCAGTTGGGCAGGTGAGATGACTTTCGCCAATAAGGTCGTACGGAGTTCGTCTGTTTTAATGGTCATTCATAATACCGGGCATGCGTGCGGCGTTTTTCGCCAGATTGGTAAGATTATAACGAATCGCGCCGCGCTGCACAGTGCCTATCGTCGCAATTCTAACCAAGTGGGCAATGAATTTGCTTCAGCTTAGATAAATATCAGCGAAAGAGCGCTGATCCCAAACGGAAATTGGCATGGTTCGGTCTCAGAACATGTGCCTTTCCATGCCTGTGACATCGAGGATCTTGGTGGCGATTTCTTCTACCGAGTGATTGGTGGTGTCTATATAGGGAATGCGCTCGCGTTTGAACATCATCTCCACTTCCTTGACTTCCAGCCGGCATTGGCGCAGTGAAGAGTAACGGCTGTTTTCCATGCGGCTCTGGCGAATTTCATGCAGGCGCACGGGATCTATGGTCAAACCGAAGAGTTTGCTCTTGTTGCGCTTGAGGGCGTCGGGCAACTTGAGATTATCCATGTCATCTTCGGTAAAGGGATAATTGGCCGCCTTGATGCCGAACTGCATCGACAGATAGAGGCTGGAGGGGGTCTTGCCGCAACGGGACACGCCCAGGAGCACAAGATCTGCGTGATCCATGTGCTTCATTGTCTGGCCATCGTCATTTTCCATGGCGAAGTTGATGGCATCTATGCGGGTTTCGTAGCTGTGATTGGCCTTGCCATGGGTACGATGCAGCACCGGCATGGCCGAGACCCCAAGATGTTGCTCCAGTGGCGCCACGAAGGTGTTCAAAAAGTCATAATCCAGGCCTTCGCTGGAGTAGATGATGTCGCGAATTTCCGCTTTGACTATCGAATGGAACACCAATGGCCGTTCGCCTGTTGTAATAAAACTATCATTGATTTGGCGTTTAACCGCTTCTGCCTTGGAAATTGTTTCGACAAATGGGATTGTAAGCTGTTCAAATTCTAACGGAAATTGAGAGAGTACCGCATGTCCAAAAACCTCGGCCGTGATCGCCGTGCCGTCTGAGATGTAGAATACTTTTGGTGCCATACTGACCTCTTGTAGTAATAAAATTACAAATAAAATTATAGATTTACGCTGCTTGTGCTGGAGTGTAAAATGCCGCTGCCCTCGTGTGAAGGGGCCACTGAAATAAACTTGCGGAGATAGAACTGTGCAGCAATACGTACTCTGGTATCAGGAATTAGGCATGGGTGACGTCAACTTGGTTGGCGGTAAGAATGCTTCTCTTGGCGAGATGATCAGCAATCTGTCCAATGCTGGTGTTCAAGTGCCTGGCGGATTTGCGACAACTTCCCATGCGTTCAACGAGTTTCTTGAGCAAAGTGGAGTAAACCAGAAGATTCATGACATTCTCGATTCACTGGATGTGGACGATGTCAACGCACTGGCCAAAGCGGGTGCACAGATCAGACAATGGGTGATAGATACCCCTTTCCAACCCGAATTAGAACAGGCCATCCGTGAGTCTTATGACAAACTGGCTGCCGAAACCCAGGACGCCTCGTTCGCTGTGCGCTCCTCCGCTACCGCCGAAGACATGCCCGATGCCTCTTTCGCCGGTCAGCAAGAAACTTTCCTCAATGTGAAAGGTTTCGAATCAGTGCTGGTGGCTATCAAGCACGTATACGCCTCTCTGTTCAACGACCGCGCCATATCTTACCGCGTTCACCAGGGTTATGACCACAGGGGCGTCGCCCTGTCTGCCGGTGTGCAGCGCATGGTGCGCTCGGACAAGGCGTCTTCCGGTGTGATGTTCACCATGGACACTGAATCTGGCAACAACGACGTGGTCTTCATCACTTCATCTTTCGGTCTGGGTGAAATGGTGGTGCAGGGCGCAGTTAACCCAGACGAGTTTTACGTGCATAAGCCGACACTGGTCGCAGGTCACAAGGCCGTGGTGCGCCGCAATATTGGCAGCAAGCTGATCCAGATGGTGTACTCAGACGATGCCGCCCACGGTAAGCAAGTCAAGATTGAAGATGTTGACGCCGCCCAGCGCCGTCAGTTCTCAATCAACGATGCCGAAGTGATGGAACTGGCCAAACAGGCCATGGTCATCGAGAAGCATTATGGCCGTGCCATGGATATCGAGTGGGCCAAAGACGGTAACGACGGCAAGCTCTACATAGTCCAGGCCCGTCCCGAGACTGTCCGCAGCCGTGAAGACGTACAATTGATCGAACGCTATCACCTGAAAACCCGTGGCGATGTCATCTGCGAGGGTCGCGCCATAGGCCATAAGATTGGCAGCGGCGTGGCTAAGGTACTGAACTCCATCGCCGACATGGATCAAATCCAGCCGGGTGATGTGTTGGTCACCGACATGACAGATCCTGACTGGGAACCCATCATGAAGCGCGCCAGCGCCATCGTCACCAACCGTGGCGGCCGTACCTGTCACGCGGCCATCATCGCCCGCGAACTGGGCGTGCCTGCGGTAGTAGGTTGTGGCGACGTGACCGAGCGCATCAAGAATGGTCAGTTGGTGACCGTCTCTTGTGCCGAAGGTGACACGGGCCTCATCTACGAAGGCCAGCAAGAATTCGACGTGGTAACCAATCGCGTCGATGCGCTGCCTGAATTGCCGATGAAAATCATGATGAACGTGGGTAACCCCGACAGGGCCTTCGATTTTGCCCGCCTGCCTAACGAAGGTGTCGGCCTGGCCCGTCTGGAATTCATCATCAACCGCATGATAGGCATTCACCCCAAGGCCTTGCTGGAATTCAACCAGCAGTCTGCCGAGCTGCAGACCGAAATCAATGAGATGATCGCCGGTTACGACTCTCCGGTCGAGTTCTACATAGCGCGTCTGGTCGAGGGCATCGCCACCATAGCCTCGGCATTCCACCCGAAGAAAGTCATAGTACGTATGTCCGACTTCAAGTCGAACGAATACGCTAACCTGGTTGGCGGTGACAAGTACGAGCCGGAAGAAGAAAACCCTATGCTGGGCTTCCGTGGTGCCAGCCGTTACATCTCAGAGTCGTTCCGTGACTGTTTCGCCCTCGAATGCGAAGCCATCAAGCGGGTACGCAACGAGATGGGCCTGAAGAACGTCGAAGTGATGATCCCCTTCGTGCGTACCGTCAGCGAAGCCGCGCAAGTGATAGAGCTGCTGAAAGAACAAGGCCTGGAGCGGGGTAAAGACGGTCTGCGTGTCATCATGATGTGTGAATTGCCATCCAACGCCCTGTTGGCGGATCAATTCCTCGAGCACTTCGATGGTTTCTCCATCGGCTCGAACGATTTGACTCAGCTGACCCTGGGTCTGGACCGTGACTCAGGCATCATCAGCCACCTGTTCGATGAGCGTAACGACGCGGTGAAAGCCCTGTTGTCCATGGCCATCAAAGCCGCCAAGGCCAAGGGTGCCTACGTGGGTATCTGTGGTCAGGGACCTTCGGATCACGCGGATTTCGCCGCCTGGTTGGTCGAGCAGGGCATAGATACAGTGTCGCTGAATCCTGATACAGTGATCGATACTTGGTTGTATTTGGCCGAAGCACACGCTTAAGCAGCCAATTTATCAACTTGTTAAGAAAAGCCGCTTTTTAGCGGCTTTTTTTTGTTTATAATGAGCCAATAACGATAATTGACAGAAGCCATTCATGTTACCCCTGCTAACGCATCAACAAACTTTAGAACCCATTTACTTGGCCTATCTGGACGCCCTGGCACTGACTGAGTTTGCCGGCGACATAGATAAACGCTACAGCGCGCGTCTGGCCCAGGCGACGGATAATTCCGTCTATCAATTTCTTCCCCAGGCGGTCATTTACCCCAAGAGCCGGGCCGATGTGCAAATTGCGCTCAGGCTGGCCGCAACGGATGAGTTCAACAAGGTGACCTTCAGCGCCCGTGGCGGCGGCACAGGTACCAACGGTCAGTCGCTGACCCATGGGCTGATCCTCGATGTGTCGCGCTACATGAACCGGGTGCTGGAAATCAACGCCGAGGAAGGTTGGGCCAGGGTCGAGGCGGGGGTGGTCAAGGATGCGCTCAACGATGCGCTGCGGCCCCACGGCTTCTTCTTCAGTCCCGACTTATCGACCTCGAACCGCGCCACAGTCGGCGGCATGATCAACACGGACGCCTCGGGCGCCGGCTCTTTGGTGTACGGCAAGACTTCGGATCATGTGCTGGGACTGAGCAGTGTCCTCATAGATGGCAGTGTGCTCGATACCCATCCAGTGGATGCCGGGCAACTGCACACGCCGGCGCAGCTCACCGACAACGCCATGGGCCAGTGGCTGCTGACCGAGATAAGCCGGGTATGCCGTGAGCAGCGTGAGCTGGTCAAGGCGCGCTTTCCCAGACTCAATCGCTTCCTGACCGGCTATGATCTCGAGCATGTGTGGAACGATGAGCTGAGCAGGTTCGATCTGTCCCGTATCTTGACCGGCTCGGAAGGCACGCTGGCGGTGATCACCGAAGCCAAGCTCAATTTGACGCCGCTGCCGACCCGCCGCGCCATGGTCAATATCAAGTACGACTCCTTCGAGTCGGCGCTGCGTCATGCCCCGGCTTTGGTGGCGGCGCGGGCGACAGTGGTGGAAACCGTCGATTCCAAGGTATTGAATCTGGCCAGAGAAGACATAGTCTGGCATTCGGTCAAAGATCTTATCCAGGAAGTCCCTGGCAAGGTCATAGAAGGCCTGAACATGGTCGAGTTTGCCGGTGACGACGAGGAAGTACAGCAGAAGCTCGCCAGCCTGGAGGCCGTGTTAACCACACAAATTGCCAACGGCGAGTGTGGCGTGCTCGGCTATCAGTCTACCCAGGACAAGCCCAGCATAGAAAAGATCTACGGCATGCGTAAGAAGGCCGTTGGCCTCCTGGGCGCCACCAAAGGCAGACGCAAGCCCATAGCCTTCGCCGAAGACACGGCCGTGCCGCCGGAGAAACTCGCCGATTTCATCATGGAATTCAGGGCTTTGCTCGATGGCCATCAGCTGCAATATGGCATGTTCGGCCATGTGGATGCCGGGGTGTTGCATGTACGTCCGGCGCTGGACATGTGTGATGTCGAAGACGAGGCACTGCTGAAAACCATCTCGGATCAGGTGGCGGCGCTGACGCTCAAATACGGCGGCCTGATGTGGGGCGAGCATGGCAAGGGAGTGCGGGGCGAATACGGCCCGGCGGTCTTCGGCGACGAACTCTACAGTGTGCTGCAGCACATCAAGGGCCTGTTCGACCCGGATAACAGGCTCAATCCCGGCAAGCTGGTGGCCCCCAAAGACAGCGGCCCCTTGCGCTACAATGTTGACAGCGCCAAGCGCGGCAGCTTCGACAGGCAAATTCCCGTGCTGGTGCGCGATGCCTTCCCGGATGTGATGAACTGTAACGGCAACGGCCTGTGTTTCAACTACAGCACTTACTCGCCCATGTGTCCCTCCTTTAAGGTCACGGGCGACAGGATACATTCGCCCAAGGGCCGCAGCAGTTTGATGCGGGAATGGCTCAGGCTGCTGGAGGCCGAAGGGGTGGATGTCAATGAGCTGGCCAGGGCCAAGCCATTCGGCTGGTTGCAAAGGGTGCAGAATAGCCTCAATGCCAAGCGCGACTATGACTATTCCCATGAGGTGATGGAATCCTTGCAGGGCTGCCTGGCCTGCAAGGCATGCTCCAGCCAGTGTCCTGTGAAGGTGGATGTCCCCAAGTTCAGGGCGCAATTTTTTAACATCTATTACCAGCGCTATCTGCGCCCGGCGAAGGACTATCTGGTGGCCGGCATAGAAGACGGCTTGCCGTTGATGGCCAAGGCGCCCAGACTGGTCAACCTGGCGGCGCAGAACCGTTTCAGCCAGTGGTTGCTCGAGAAGACGCTCGGCTATGTCGACACCCCGGCCCTGTCGGTGCCGACCCTGAAACAGCGACTGGACGGCCATGCCTGTCGCGGCTATGACTTAGGGGCGTTGCAGCGCTTGTCCCCGGAGGAGCGCCGCCGCCATGTGCTCGTGGTGCAGGATCCCTTCAACAGCTTCTATGATGCCGGACTTGTCCTGCGTTTCATTCAACTGATTGAAAAACTGGGCTTCAAGCCGGTGTTGCTGCCCTTCAAACCCAATGGCAAACCGGCACATATCAAGGGCTTCCTGGACAAGTTTGCCAAGATGGCCAAGACAAGTGCCGATTTCCTCAACCAGCTGCATGCACTGGACATGCCCATGGTTGGCATAGATCCCGCCCTGGTCCTGTGCTATCGGGATGAATATAAAGAAATCTTGGGACAAGCTCGAGGCGACTTCGAGGTGCAGCTGGTCAACGAATGGCTGCTGCCCCTGCTGGACACCTTGCCTGCACCTGCATCGACAGCCGAGGCGTCGAGACCCGAGTTTACCTTCTTCAGCCATTGCACCGAGTCGACCGCCAGGCCCAACACGGGTAATGAATGGCAACGTATCTTCAACCACTATGGGGCCGATTTGAAGACGGTGAACCTGGGGTGTTGCGGCATGTCCGGCACCTATGGTCATGAGACGCAGAATTTGCAGCGCTCCCGGGAGCTGTTCGCCATGTCATGGCAACCGACCCTGGCGCAGACAGCAGCTGAGCGCGTCTTGGTCTCAGGTTATTCCTGTCGAAGCCAGGTCAAACGCTTTGCCGGCTTAAAGCCGCAACACCCATTGGAAGCCCTGCTGACACTGGTGTGAGTCGCAGCAGCCTGTATTATGGAGTGAGCTAAAGGATGAGCCAGCGTAATGCTGGCTCTCATTTCTGCAGGAAACACGCGATGAAGCAAGATACTGCCAGTGCCGAGCAGGCCCTGATCCATTGGCTGCAACAGACGGACTGCAGCCGGGAAGTCCTCTTCGACATAGATGCCGCCGGGGATTGGTTTTACCGTCACGAACCTCTGCCGGAAAAATACGCCAGACTCTTTGCCTCTGTCCTGCATTGCATCGAGGGACGGCATTTCCTGCTCACCCCCGCGGAGCGGCTCGAGGTGAGCGTCAGGGAGCAACCTTTGATCATAGTGGATTACCGCCCACGGGAGGATGGCGGCTTAGTGTTATGCAGCAGCATAGGCACTGAACACCCTCTGGCCGATGTGCGGCAGTTTCAGGTGCAACAGCAGGGGATCTATGTCGAGTTGGAGCGCGGTTTAACGGCCCGGCTGGGGCGCGCCTGTTACTATCGTTTCGTCGACGAATTTCTGTTGTCCGGGGAGGGATCTGCCGCGGACTGAAATACAAAGCTGACTTTGCCTGTCTTTATTAGTGCTATACCTGCCTGTATTAAGCTTGACGAAAACATTCACACACTCTTTATAACCATTAGTGCTATAGCTGTCAGGATTAAGCACTAGTTTCCTGCAGGTTAAGTGATAGTATAAAACTAGCCCGGGCGCTGGCGTTATGCCGGTCCGGGACCTTGAACAGACGAGTGGGGTTTGGAGGTAAGGTTTGAAGTATTATGAAAGCTTAGGTTATCTGGTATCGCATCTTAACCTTGAGCTGCAAAATGAATTGGATCGCCAACTTAAGCGTTATCATCTCGATATCAAGCTTTGGCCTGTGCTGTTTTCTCTCTGGCAGGAGGAGGGGCTAAGCCAGACCGAGCTCTCCAAACGCTGTGATGTGGCGAACTACACCATGACCCGGCTGTTGGATCAGCTGCAGTCGCTGGGCTTTATCAGCCGCCATCAGGAGGCAGATAACCGTCGTACCTTTCAAATATTCCTCACAGACGAGGCCAAGGCGCTGGAACAAGATCTTATTTGTGAAGCCGAACGGGTCAACCAGAAGTTTCTCGCCAATCTCACGGGCGAGGAGCAGCAAGACTTCATGGCGTTATTGAATAAGATAAATGCCTTGGAGGACTAGTCTGGGATCTTCTCGGCTGCCAGGCTCAGACATTCAACCACATGAGATACAGTATGGCTACACAGGCGAAAGACAGGCTATGTTGCAGGTAGCGCCGGGTTCTCAGCAGATGTTCTTTGCCTTGTTTGAGACTGGTGACCAATAATTCCCTTCGATAGATGCGGCATGTCAGTTCCTGGGTCTGGGGATCCAACAGGAGTTGAAAGCGATAGCTATGGCCGTCCTTATGCTTTACGAGGTGCTCGCTCCTGGGGCCGAAATTCAGCTTGCGTGATACCAGACTCCCATTGATGAACACCCGCTCCAAACCATTCCAGTCACTGGCTTGTACTTCGACCACATCCGAGTTGAGATTGTAGGTAAAGCTGACCATAGTGCTGTCCTTTGCCCGGAAATCAGCCTCTAATTTAAGTCGACAACGGGGGAATTCGCCAGCATAGAAAGATGAATTTTGTGTTTCAGCAGGGAGGGCAGGAAGAGAAGGGTGCAGGCTATGCAGCAAAAGGAGCAGCCGGGGGGCTGCTCCTTTAATCTTATCTACAATGGTGCAGAGTTACTTCTTGGCGGCGTCTATGATGGTCTTGGCCATCTCGTCGGCAACCGCACCCGTGGTGCGGTTCTGTGCTTCCGCCTGAGTGAAGATCTTCAGCAGGGTGTTGTAAATTTCTTCTACCTTGGCGGTCGACTTGGCGGCGTCATAGTCTTTTTCGAACGAGACGTTGATGATGCCACCTGCGTTGATCACATAGTCAGGGGCGTAGAGTATGCCCATGTCCTTGAGCATTTCACCGTGACGGACTTCGGCCAGCTGGTTGTTGGCGCAACCGGCAACGATAGTCGCCTTGAGCAGCGGCAGGGTAGTGTCGTTCAGTGTGGCACCCAGGGCGCAGGGAGCGTAAACATCGACGTCCTGTGTATAGATATCCTGCGGCGCGACCACAATGGCACCGAATTCGGCGGCCACCTTGTCCAGTGACGCCTGGTGTATGTCGGTAACGATCAGCTCGGCACCTTCTTCATGCAGATGCTTACACAGGTAATAACCCACATGACCCACGCCTTGAACCGAGATCTTCAGGCCCTTGAGGCTGTCCAAACCACGCTGATGCTTGACGGCGGCTTTGATACCCAGATAGGTTCCCAGGGCGGTGAAGGGCGATGGATCGCCACTCTGGCCTTCCAGGCCCATCATGTAAGGGGTTTCCTGGTGGGCGATCATGATATCGGCAGTGGTGGTGCCCACATCTTCGGCCGAGTAGTAACGACCGCCTATGCTGTCGATGAAACGACCGAAAGCACGGAACAGGGCTTCCCTGTCCTGGGTCTTGGGATCGGCGATAATCACAGACTTGCCGCCACCCATACTCAGACCGGCCAGGGCATTCTTATAGGTCATGCCACGGGATAAACGTAAGACGTCGGTCAGAGCCTCATCATCGGATGGGTAGTTCCACATACGACAACCGCCGACCGCTGGGCCCAGGTTGGTGTTGTGAATCGCGACAATGGCTTTTAAGCCGCTTTCTTTATCATGACAGAATACAACCTGTTCATGTTCGTCAAAAGATACATGATTAAATACAGCCACGTGCTGATCTCCGTTGAACGATTAAAAAGCCGGCAGGAGCAAGCAACCTGCCGACCTGCTTGTTATATTTATTGCAGAACGATAGCATTTAGCGCTACCCTCAACCAAGCACAGTGAGGGAATATTTACGATTTGTGTGGCAATTTTGCTTTCCACTTTACGTAAACGTAAACTAGATGGCTGTAAATATTGAATATCATGGCGATAGCGAATCGTCAGCTTAGATAGATATCTAAATATAACAATAAGATAGGAAGGAAGTATGACGGAACAAACTGTCGAGCAGAACCCAGACGCCGAAGCCATGAGACAGGCGTGGGTCAGAGAACATTTTCAGAAAGCCAATCGCTTTTTGGCGGAAAAGGGTGTGATCCCCAGCAAGGTGATTGCCGACGAAAGCCGTTATCTTGCCCCCTACCTGGCGGTATGGAAGATGGAATCCAAGCAGCCAACCAAGCAGACCTTCTGGGTGATGTCGGGCGATCTGCCCTCAGATTATGTCGACGTCAAAGTGGCGGCGACCGCCCGTGAGGCGATCCGCCATTTTTCCATGATGTGGCAGATGAAGGCGGAAAATTTGCATAGATCCGGTGCCACCAAAGACCCGACTCAGGCCAAGTTCGCCGACTTGCTGGTATCCCGCGCCGAGAGCCTCTACCAGATCCAAAACGACGAGAAACTCTGGGGCTGAGCCAGCCAGCCCGGAATAGCTCAGAAGGGCAGGGTTAACAGTACGATAAAAAAAGAGGCACCCGAGGTGCCTCTTTTTTGTTTCCAGCCTGCAAACTCAGGCTTAGAACAGCCCTAAGCCCATGAGCCATATCTAAGGCGCATGGCTAAAGCGGACGCTTGAGCTATGCCTCACTCGCTCAGGTAGCAATAGCCTTTGTTGATGAGCTGGCAGAGTAACTCAAGCACTTCGGCTTGCCGGCATAGGGCGAGAGCCTCATCCGGGCTCAGCATGACGTGATTGCAGAGCTGCTGCAGTGTGGCTTCATCCGTGCCTGGCAGAGGGTGGACTTCACCGTTGATGAACAGGCGTGCGCTGGCGTCGTCTTCGAGGCGTAATACCTTGAGGCCGCCTATGCGTCTGATGCTGGCGCCTTGCTCCAGGGCATCGAGCAACTCCTGGGTGCTGTAGGCTTCTTCACCCTCACAGATATCCAGTTCGAACCTGTTTTGACTGAGGAGTTTCCCCAGTACCGCCTGATAGCAGTCTGGATCTTGGCTCAACTGGGTCAAGAGCGCCATGATGCCGGCTTGATGGCTGGCGCTGATGATACCCGGTGCCGAGCCTTCCTCGTTGGAGGTAAATCTCTGTTGTCCCTGGTTGGTGTCGATCAGCTCATCGGCTATCTGGCTCACCAGTTCCTGTTGACTCGGGGCACGGAAGCCGATGGAGTAACTCATGGCCAGTGACAGGGTTTCGCCGCAGTGGGGGAAACCCGGCGGTATGTAGAGCACGTCGCCCTTTTCCAACACTATGTCTATGATGGGCTCGAAATCGTCGATCAGGGGCGAGTCAGGGTTGCCGCCGCGGGTCTTGACATTGCGGGTGTCCGCCAGCTTGTTACCCACTTTCCAGCGTCGCTGACCTTCGCCCTGAATGATGAACACATCATAGTTGTCGAAATGCGGACCGACGCCGCCTTTGGGGGTGGCGAAGGAGGCCATGAGATCGTCGAAGCGCCAGTCGGGCAGGAAGCGAAACGCCTCTACCAGGGGCTGGGCATCCGGATACCAGTGATTCACCGCCTGCACCAGCAGTTGCCAGTGGGTCTCACCGAACTTGTCATAGTCCTCGAACGGTCCCTGGATCAGCTCCCAGTCCTTGTCCTTGGTGACTACCACCCGGGAGGCGATCTCTTCCTCACAGGCGAGCCCGGCCAGTTCGTCGGCGCCTATGGGGTCGACAAAATCGGGGAAGGCCTGCTTGATGACCAAGGGTTGCTGCTGCCAGTACTGGCCGATGAACTGCTGAATATCTAGATTGAGTTTATACATAGTGTCAAAAAAGGCGGCAGGCCTCTGATAGGTGCCTCGCCGCCTTGAACCTCTCGGTTAGGGTTAATTACTTGAGCTCGTCGACGAAGGCTTCGGCGCGGCCGATGTAGTTGGCCGGAGTCAACTTCTTCAGCTCGACCTTGACGTCGGCCGGCAATTCCAGGCCATCGATAAATACCGCCAACTGCTGGGCATCGATACGCTTGCCGCGGGTCAGTTCTTTGAGCTTCTCGTAGGGCTTCTCTATGCCGTAGCGGCGCATCACCGTCTGTACCGGCTCGGCCAGGACTTCCCAGTTCTGATCCAGCTCGCTGCGCAGATGTTCTTCGTTGACCTGCAGCTTGCTGATGCCTTTGAGTGTCGCCTGATAGGCGATCAGTGCGTGGGCTATGCCGACGCCCAAGTTACGCAGCACTGTCGAGTCGGTCAAGTCACGCTGCCAACGGGATACAGGCAGCTTGGCCGCCAGATGTTGCATCAGGGCGTTGGCGATGCCCAGGTTACCCTCGGAATTTTCGAAATCGATAGGGTTGACCTTGTGCGGCATGGTCGATGAACCTATTTCGCCGGCAATGGTGCGTTGCTTGAAGTGGCCCAGGGCGATATAACCCCAGATGTCACGGTCGAAGTCGAGCAGCACAGTATTGAAGCGGGCGATGGCGTCGAACAACTCGGCGATATAGTCGTGTGGCTCGATTTGGGTGGTGTAAGGATTCCAATTCAGTCCCAGGCTGGTCACGAAACGCTCGGACAGCTCATGCCAGTTGACTTCCGGATAGGCGGAGATGTGGGCGTTGTAGTTGCCCACGGCGCCGTTGATCTTGCCCATGATCTCGACCGCCTGAATTTGCTTCAGTTGACGTTCCAGACGCACCGCGACGTTGGCCATTTCCTTGCCCAGGGTCGAAGGTGAGGCCGGTTGTCCATGGGTGCGTGACATCAGTGGAATGGCGCGATATTCGACCGCCAAGGTCTTGACTGCGTCGACCAGTTGCTGGCAGTAAGGCACCAGCACCTGGGTGCGGGCTTCGGTCAGCATCAGGCCGTGTGACAGGTTGTTGATGTCTTCAGAGGTACAGGCGAAGTGCACGAATTCGTCGATGGCGACCAGCTCGGGGTTGGTGGCGATTTTTTCTTTGATGAAATACTCGACCGCCTTCACATCGTGGTTGGTGGTGCTTTCTATGTCTTTGACCCGCTGTGCATCTGCTTCACTGAAGTTGTCCTTGATGCTGTCCAGCAGCGCCAGTGCGGTTTCGCTGAAAGGCGGGATCTCGGTAATCTCGGGGCAGCTCGACAACAGCTTCAACCAGTTGATTTCGACTTGAACACGGTACTTGGTAAGACCGAACTCGCTGAAAATCCCTCTCAATGAAGCGGTTTTACTACCATAACGACCGTCTATCGGAGAGATAGCAGTTAGTGCGGAAAGATCCATGTGAAGCTCCTTGATGAACTGTATTTTATTGTAGGGTAAGACTTTTAGTTGCTGTGTCTACTATGGCCTTGCGGGCAAACACTAAGTGTCTGCGCCGGCCGCCCAGTTGACGCCACAGCACGGCACTGCGCATGGCTGCGAGTAACAGTGCCCGAATTTTTTGCTGTACCAGCGGCCGCTGCAGACACACTGGATTGCCTGAGATCTGCAGTTTGGGCCCCAGGTTGCTGATGATGTCGCTGTAGATGCTGGCCAGGTTGGCGATGACTTGCTCGTCGGTGATCTTGAAATGATGCAGTTGTCTATGCACCTGATTGATGCGCTCCGCCACCATGCCCATGCCATTTTTCGATCTGGCGAGCTTGCGCTCCAGCGCCAATATGCCCACCAGATAACGTGTGACCTCAACATCTTTCTTATTGCCATCGCCCAGTTGGGTCTGGATCAGCCGGTAACCCGTTTTCAGCGCGACCTGATCCTGATACACCTCGGCGGTGTTTTCCGGGCTGGTGACCAAGATGGTATTCAGACTGGCGGCCAGGGCTTCCTGCTCGCTCTCGCCTTGCCTGGCGAGCTTTTGTACCTGGGCTATGGCCTGCAAGATGCCGGCAAAGGCCATTGTACGCTCGAATAAAGTGCGTTCTACCGCTTGCTCGCTCACATTAGCCTCGTATCAATTCGTCTATGATGCCGCCGCCCAAGCAGATCTCATCTGCGTAAAATACTGCCGACTGCCCCGGAGTCACTGCCGCCACCGGCTCATCGAAGCTGACCCTGATATGGTCTGCATCCAGGTAGCTCAGGCTGCAGGCCACATCTTGCTGACGGTAGCGGGTCTTGACCGTGAGCCTGGCGCCATCGGCGGGTCCCTGTCTGTCGACCCAATGCAATTGCTTGACTGTCATGCCGACCGACATCAGCCGTGGGTGACGTCCACCCTGGGCGACCACCAGCACGTTGCGCTCAAGATCTTTATCTACCACATACCAGGGGTCGTCGTTGCTGTTCTTCAGCCCGCCTATGCCCAGGCCCTTGCGCTGGCCTAGGGTGTGGTACATCAGCCCCTGATGGGTGCCTATGACTTCGCCTTCGGCCGTCTCTATCTTGCCTGGCTGCGCCGGCAGGTAAGTCGCCAGGAAGTCGGTGAACTTGCGCTCGCCGATGAAGCAGATACCCGTACTGTCTTTCTTGTCATGGGTGATGAGCCCCATCTCGCGGGCTATGTCACGCACTTCGGATTTTTCCAGCTCGCCCACGGGGAAGAGGGCACGGGCGACCTGCGCGTGACTCAGGGTGTAGAGGAAGTAGCTCTGATCTTTGTTGCCATCGACACCGCGCAGCATCTGAGTGCTGCCAGCGACATCGCGACGGCGCACATAGTGGCCCATGGCGATATAGTCGGCGTCGAGGATCTCATCGGCAAATTCCAGGAAGGCCTTAAACTTGATTTCCTTGTTGCACATGATATCCGGGTTTGGGGTACGGCCCGCCTTATACTCGGCCAGGAAATACTCGAACACATTGTCCCAGTATTCGGCAGCGAAGTTGACCGTATGCAGCTTGATGCCGAGCTTGTCGCAGACGGCCTGGGCATCCTTCAAATCGGCATTGGCGGCGCAGTATTCGTCGGTGTCATCTTCTTCCCAGTTCTTCATGAAAAGGCCTTCAACCTGATAGCCCTGCTTCAACAGCAGATAGGCAGATACAGATGAATCAACACCGCCGGACATGCCGACAATGACTTTTTTTCCAATATGAGTGGGTTCGATTGACGTCATAGATCCTAAAACCGTTAAGTATATTCATGCAGCGAGCAAACGCATGCCGCGGCAATGCGCTTGCCAAGTCAAACCTGCGCTAATGCTGTGTCGCCTCGGTGGCCTGAGCCGTTTTTCGGGCGCTTTTGCAGCAGGCTGTTGTTGCAGGTTTATGCGGGGCCATATTCTATCATGGCTTGATGCCAGGGGCTATCATGGCTTGATGCCCGGCGTTATGTTGAGCGACCGGCTATCGAGCAGCTCCAGCGGGTAGCGCCGGCCCTGCAGATAATCCCGCAAGGAGGCCAGCACCAGGGGACTGCGGTGGCTCTGCTCCAGGGCGATGAGTTCATCCAGGCTTAGCCAGAGGGCGGCGCTGATGGCCTCGTCCCTGGGCGCCGTTGGGTTTGGCTCGTCCAGGCTGGCGCAGAAGGTGAAGCGCACGAAGGCCAGTTCGGCATCGGCGCTGAACTGGTAGATGCCGACCAGGGCGTCGGGCATCAATTTCAGGCCGGTTTCTTCGTAGACTTCTCTTTGACAGGCGGCGATCAGGCTCTCTCCCGGCTCCAGATGACCCGCGGGCTGATTGTAGCGCCTGACGCCGTCAATCTGCTCCTCTACCATCAAAAACTGCTCCCGACACTGGATGATGCAGGCGACTGTGACGTTGGGCTTATATCTTTGGCTCATGGACCGAATATTCGCCGGATTTGAGGCCATCGAGACTCCATTGACCTATTTTATAACGAATTAATCTTAAGGTCGGATAGCCAACATGGGCCGTCATGCGTCTGACCTGGCGATTGCGACCCTCACAGATCTGGATTTCCAGCCAGCGGGTTGGAATGTTCTGACGCTTGCGTACCGGCGGATTGCGGGGCCAGACATCGGGCGCCGTCATCGGCTTGACCTCGGCTGGCAGTGTCATGCCGTCTTTGAGCTCGACCCCTTGGCGCAGCGCCGCCAGGGCCTCTTCTGTGGGTATGCCTTCGACTTCCACCCAGTAGGTCTTGAAGGTTTTTTGCTTGGGTTCCGTCAGGCTGGCCTGCAGTTTTCCCTGATTGGTCAGCAACAGCAGGCCCTCGCTGTCCCTGTCCAGGCGGCCGGCGGCGTAGACGCCGGGCACGGGAATGAAGTCTTTCAATGTCTTGCGCCCTTGGGCGTCTGTGAACTGGCAAAGGACATCGAAGGGCTTGTTGAACAAGAGGATGACAGGTGCTTCTGTCGGCGTTGTGGTGTGGGCGGCACGGGGTTTCTGGCTGCCGAAGATGGGTTTCTTGCGGGTGCTGGTGTTCGCATGTTTGCGTCTGGCGATCACCTTGTCTCTGTCGCCCATGGGCTGACGTTTTTCACTCTTGGCCGGGGTCTTGCGTTGTGCGGTTTTAGGCTGGGTCGGACGTGGCACGCGTTACCTGACTTAATCTGCTGTAAAATGATGTAGCCACAGTGTACTCGGCATTCGCCCTTAGTGGAATTTGAATATTATGATGAATGCTCTATGATGTCCGCCTAAATAAGCTCTCTGTTTTATGTCATTCATGCTTTGCGACCCGCCTCTTGCGCGGTGTCAGGAATTCAACTCGGATGCTATGCCATGCAAGTGTGTATCGGCGGGTTTCCCTGTGATAAGTCATTATAAAAAATAATATTTTACAATAATGTAGGACGAGAAATGAAAGATAACGCATCGACAATTATTTATACCGAAACGGACGAAGCGCCAGCCCTGGCCACCCTGTCACTCTTACCCATAATCAAAACCTTCACCGATGCTGCCGGCATCAATGTTGAGACCCGCGATATCTCCTTATCGGGCCGTATCCTTGCCAACTTCCCCGGCAACCTGAGCGAGAGCCAGAAGATTGCCGATGCCCTGAGCGAATTGGGTGAACTGGCCAACAAGCCGGAAGCCAACATCATCAAACTGCCCAACATCAGCGCTTCCATTCCCCAGTTGAAGGCCTGCATCAGCGAACTGCAAGCCAAGGGCTATGACATCCCCAACTATCCGGACGAGCCCAAGACGGCGGCCGAGAAAGCGGTCAAGGCCCGTTACGACAAGATCAAAGGCAGTGCGGTCAACCCTGTGCTGCGTGAAGGCAATTCGGATCGCCGCGCGCCGACCTCGGTGAAGAACTACGCCAAGAAAAACCCCCATTCCATGGGTAAGTGGGCGAGTGACTCCAAGTCCCATGTGGCACACATGAGCGAAGGCGATTTCTACGGCAGTGAAAAATCTCTGACCATGGCCGCTGCCGGCAGTGTGAACATAGTGCTGGCACAGAAAGACGGCCAGGAAAAAGTCTTGCGCGAGTCGCTGTCGCTGCTGCCGGGCGAGGTGATCGACGCCGCCGTGCTGAGCAAACAGGCGCTGCAAGCTTTCTACGAGCGTGAAATCGCTGCGGCCAAGGCGGAAGACGTGTTGCTGTCACTGCATTTGAAAGCCACCATGATGAAGGTCTCGGATCCCATCATGTTCGGTCATGCGGTGAAGGTGTTCTTCAAGCCGGTATTCGATAAGCATGCCGTGCTGTTCGACGAGCTGGGTGTGGACGTCAACAACGGCTTCGGCGATGTGTATGCCAAGATCGCCTCCCTGCCGGAGGCGCAGCGCGCCGAAATCGAAGCCGACATCGCCGCCGTGTATGCCGCCCGTCCGGCACTTGCCATGGTCGATTCGGATAAAGGCATCACCAACTTGCATGTGCCGAGTGACATCATCATAGATGCCTCCATGCCGGCGGCTATCCGTTCATCGGGTCAGATGTGGGGCCCGGATGGCAAACTGCATGACACCAAGGCGCTGATCCCGGATCGCTGTTACGCCGGCGTGTATCAGGAAACCATCGCCTTCTGCAAGGCCAACGGCGCCTTCGATCCTACCACCATGGGCAGTGTGCCGAACGTGGGTCTTATGGCCCAAAAAGCCGAAGAGTACGGCAGCCATGACAAGACCTTCGAGATCCCCGCCGCCGGCGTGGTCAAGGTGATAGACAACAACGGCCAGGTGCTGATGAGCCATGAGGTGGCAGCCGGTGATATCTGGAGAATGTGCCAGGCCAAAGACGCGCCGATCCGTGATTGGGTCAAACTGGCGGTCAAGCGTGCCCGTCTGAGCGATACTCCGGCCATATTTTGGTTGGACGAGCACCGTGCCCACGATGCGCAGCTCATTGCCAAGGTGAAACAATACCTGCCTGAGCACGACACCTCTGGTCTGGACATTCGCATCATGTCACCGGAAGAGGCGACCCGCTTTACCCTGGCTCGCACCAAGGCAGGGCAAGACACCATTTCTGTGACGGGCAACGTACTGCGTGATTACCTGACCGATTTGTTCCCCATCCTCGAGCTGGGCACCAGTGCCAAGATGTTGTCGATCGTTCCCTTGATGAATGGCGGCGGTCTGTTTGAAACGGGTGCCGGCGGCAGTGCCCCCAAGCATGTGCAGCAGATGGAGAAGGAAGGTCACCTGCGCTGGGATTCCCTGGGTGAATTCCTGGCCCTGGGAGCGTCGTTGGAGCACCTGAGCCAGACAACCAATAATCCTCAGGCGCAAGTATTGGCCGATAGCCTGGATAAGGCCATAGGCCAATTCCTGGATAACAACAAGTCGCCTTCACGTCGTGTGGGTGAGCTGGATAATCGCGGCAGCCACTTCTACCTGGCCATGTACTGGGCTCAGGAACTGGCCAAGCAAGATGCCGACGCTCGACTGCAGGCGCATTTTGCTCCGTTGGCGCAGACCTTGACCGACAATGAGCAGCAAATTGTTGCCGAGTTGAATGCGGCCCAAGGCGCGGCGGTGGATTTAGGCGGTTACTATCGTCTGGATAAGACGAAGGCGGAGCAGGCCATGCGCCCGAGCGCGACCCTGAACCGACTCTTGACTGCATGAGTTAAGCATCTGATGGATAAGGGCCTGCGATAGCGGCCCCTATGCTGTCAGCTACGCCCAATAAAAAAGGCAGGGATAAATCCCTGCCTTTTTCTATGTTCGATCACCAAGCTATTTCGTTGGCGAGATGGCTGACGCATGCATCCCTTTGGGACCTTGCTCTACCTCGAATTGGACTGGTTGACCCGCTTTCAGCGTTCGGTAGCCTTCCATTTCAATAGTTGAATAATGTGCAAAAACGTCCTCACCACCTTGATCTGGGCAAATAAACCCGAATCCTTTGGCGTTGTTGAACCATTTAACAGTTCCGCTTGCCATACTTCCACTTCCTTCTGTTGTCTACTTACCAGTAAGATAGTAAAACTTATATTAAGCGGGACTGAGTTCACCGCTCGCTGAACAGAATGAAAGCAGTAAAAGCGGATGTCAAGCAAATATTAACATTTGGGCAACATACGGTTAAATTTTATGTCTCAATTGGTAGAGGCGAATACGAGAGGCTAGTATTGAAACATGGGTAAGATAGGACAGGTTGAACACGTAGAGAAAAGTGTCGACGCTGAGCTGATGCCACCGTCGATGTACAAGGTAATACTGAACAATGACGACTACACACCTATGGATTTTGTGATTGAGGTCTTGCAACTGTTTTTCCGTAAAAATGAACAGCAAGCCACAGAAATCATGCTAACCATTCATCATCAAGGCAAAGGCATCTGTGGCGTTTTTCCCTTCGGCATAGCCGAGACCAAGGTGTTACAGGTAAATCAGTTTGCAAGACAAAACCAACATCCGTTACTGTGTTCTCTGGAACAAGCCTGATGTGGGTGCCGAAGTTGTTAGTTGTTTCCTTAGGGGGTGCTTATGCTGAATAAAGATCTTGAAGTCACCTTGAATCTGGCGTTTCAGCAAGCCAGGGATTCGCGTCATGAGTACATGACGGTAGAACATTTGCTGTTGGCCTTGATCGACAACCCTGCGGCTCAGGAGGCCTTGGTTGCCTGTGGCGCCAACATAGACAAGCTCAGGGAAGAGGTGGCCAGCTTCATTCAACAGACCACGCCGCTCATCGCCGAGGGGGAGGCCGAGCGCGAGACCCAGCCTACCTTAGGTTTTCAGCGGGTGCTGCAAAGGGCGGTGTTTCATGTCCAGTCTTCCGGCCGCAATGAGGTCAATGGCGCCAACGTGTTGGTGGCTATCTTCAGCGAGCAGGAGTCCCAGGCTGTGTACCTGTTGCGCCGTTGCGATATCACACGTCTGGACGTAGTCAACTTTATCTCCCATGGCTTCGTCAAAGACGATGACGCGGGTGAGCATGCCGAACAGGAACGTATCGAAGATCAATCCGACAACAGCGAAGATCAAAGCATGTTGTCCCAGTTTGCGGCGAACCTGAATCAGTTGGCGAGCCAGGGGGTGATAGATCCCCTCATAGGCAGGGACGTGGAAATCGAGCGGGCGATCCAGACCCTGTGCCGTCGCCGCAAGAATAATCCCCTGCTGGTCGGTGAGGCCGGCGTGGGCAAGACGGCGATTGCCGAGGGCCTGGCCTACCGCATAGTCAAGGGCCAAGTGCCGGAGGTGATGCGCAACGCCACCGTCTATTCCCTGGACTTGGGGGCCTTGTTGGCCGGTACCAAGTATCGCGGCGATTTCGAGAAACGCTTCAAGAGCCTGCTCAAGGAGCTGGCGGCCGATAAACATGCCATTCTCTTCATCGATGAGATCCATACCATCATAGGCGCAGGTGCGGCATCCGGCGGGGTGATGGATGCCTCCAACTTGCTTAAGCCCTTGTTGTCCAACGGCGGCCTGCGTTGCATGGGCTCGACCACGTTTCAGGAATACCAGAGCATCTTCGAGAAGGACAGGGCGTTGGCCCGCCGCTTCCAGAAGGTGGACATCAACGAGCCTTCGGTGGCGGAAACCACCAAAATACTCCAGGGACTCAAGTCCAAATACGAAGAGCACCATGGAGTACGTTACACCATGGCGGCGCTCAGCAGTGCCGCCAGCCTGTCGGACAAGCATATCAACGACCGGCATTTGCCGGACAAGGCGATCGACGTCATAGACGAGGCAGGGGCCCGCATGACCATGCTGCCCCAGAGTAAGCGTAAGCGCACCATAGGCCAGGCGGAGATAGAGGCCATCATAGCCAAGATAGCCAGGATCCCGGAGAAGTCCGTGTCTGCCTCGGACAAGGACTTACTGCGGAACCTGGAACGTAACCTCAAGATGGTGGTGTTTGGCCAGGATAAGGCGATTGAGAGCCTCAGCGCCGCCATTCGCTTGTCGCGCAGTGGCTTAGGGGCGGAGAAAAAGCCAGTGGGCAGCTTCCTGTTTGCCGGCCCGACGGGTGTGGGTAAGACAGAGGTCACCAACCAGTTGGCCGCTTGCCTTGGGATGAAGCTGGTCCGCTTCGACATGTCCGAGTACATGGAGAGTCATACCGTGTCTCGGCTGATCGGCGCGCCTCCAGGTTATGTGGGTTACGACCAGGGTGGCCTGTTGACCGATGCGGTGATCAAGAATCCTCACTGTGTGGTGCTGCTCGATGAGATAGAGAAGGCGCATCCGGATGTCTATAACCTCTTGCTGCAGGTGATGGATCACGGCACCCTGACGGACAACAATGGCCGCAAGGCGGATTTCCGCCATGTGACCCTGGTGATGACCACCAATGCCGGGGTACAGGAGACGGTGCGCAAGTCCATCGGCTTCAAGCAACAAGACCATAGCCAGGATGCCTTGTCGGAGATCAACCGGGTGTTTTCGCCCGAGTTCCGCAACCGTCTGGACTCCATCATCTGGTTCAATCATCTGGACATGACCATCATAGCCAAGGTGGTGGACAAGTTCTTGGTCGAACTGCAGGCGCAACTGGATGATAAGCGAGTCAGCTTGCAGGTGAGTGACGAAGCCCGTACCTTGCTGGCGGAGAAAGGCTATGACGAGAACATGGGCGCACGCCCCATGGCGCGGGTGGTCACGGATCTGATAAAACGGCCCCTGGCCGATGAGATCCTGTTCGGCCAGCTGCAAGCCGGTGGCATAGCCCATGTGGATGTCGAAAACGGCCAGCTGGTGATCCACGCAGAGAGCCCGGAAAAAGTCACTAACTAGGCCGAAGCCGACCCAATAAAAATGGCTGCAATTGCAGCCATTTTTGTATTTCCGCCAACAAAAAAACCCGGCATGGCCGGGTTTTTATATCCAAGAGACTATATCAGCGTGCGCGGAAGACAATGCGACCTTTGGTCAGATCGTAAGGAGTCAGCTGGACGGTAACTTTATCGCCAGTGAGGATCCTGATGTAGTTTTTGCGCATTTTGCCTGAAATGTGGGCTATCACCACATGACCATTTTCAAGCTCTACACGAAACATTGTGTTTGGCAAGGTTTCAAGGATAGTGCCTTGCATTTCAATGTTGTCTTCTTTCGCCATTTAATTAATTATCCCATTAGCCTTCGAATATAAAAAACGGGCGTATCATGCCCCAATTTCAGCCTGCTGTAAAGGAGAAGTGCTTAATCGGCCTCGTAATCTTGCCACCCCTGTTCGGTTAAAATTTGATAAGGGTGATACAGGCGCTTGTAACTCATCTTACGGTTCTCATCTATTTGATAGCCGAGATAAAGGAACTCCTTGCCCATCAAGCTGGCCAGACGGCACTGGAGCAAAATCAGCAGCGCGCCGAGTGATCTGCGTGCCTCCTGGGGCTCGAAATAGCTGTAGATGGCCGACAGGCTGTTTGGCAGCACATCTGTGACTGCCACCGCCAGCAGGTTTTTGCCGCGATAGACTTCGATAAACTGTGGCGGCAACCAGTGGCAATGGAGGAAGTGCTCATATTGCTCCCTGGTGGGCGGATACATGGGGCCGTCACTGTGCCTGAGGTTGATATAGCGTTTATACAGGGCATAGTGTTCCTCCCCCACAGAGGAGGTGACTCGCCAGCTGAGATCGCGATTATGGGCCAGGGTGCGCTTCTGTCGTTTCGATGGCATGAAGCGCTTCACGGGAATGCGGATAGGCAGGCAGGCACTGCAATGTGGGCACCTTGGCTTGTAGATGGCATTGCCGCTGCGCCGGAAACCGAGCGAGAGCAAGCGTTCAAACAGCTGCAAGTCCAGGATATCTTCCTGTATGACCAGCAACTGCTCCTGTTGTCCTTGAAGATAACTGCAAGGGAAGGCTTGGCTGATGCCTACAGTTATCGGGCCTGTATTAGAGTTCAAGTACCACCTCGGTTTGTGCCCATACGCCTGCGTGAGGCTCGGCGTCGCGAAAACGTTTCAACAATACGAGAAAGTCGTCTCGCTTGAGCGATTCGGCACCCAAGCTTTCCAGGTGGGGATTCATCACCTGGGCATCGATCAGCCTAAAGCCGCCGCGCCGCAAATGTTGCTGCAGGGCAAGCATGGCGGCCTTGGAGGCGTTGGTCTGGCGGTGAAACATGGATTCACCGCAAAATACCTGTCCTATGGCCAAGCCGTACAGGCCGCCTATGAGCCTGTGGTTATCCCATACCTCGATGGAATGCGCGTGTCCCAGCATATGCAATTCCCGATAAGCCAGTTGGATCTCCTGGGTGATCCAGGTGCCGTCCTGCTGCTTTCTGGGCTGGGCACAGCCTGCCATCACATCGGTAAAGGCGTGGTTTACCGTGATGCGCCAGCTTTGTTTCCTGAGGAACTTTCTCAGGCTGGTGCTAATCTTAATCTTGCCGGGTATGAAGATTGCCCTGGGATCCGGTGACCACCAGAGGATAGGGTCGTTGACATTGAACCAAGGAAAAATGCCTTCATAGTAGGCGGCCAGCAGTCGACTCGGCTGCAGATCGCCCCCTATGGCCAGGAGACCATTGGGGTCTGTCAGTGCATGCTCCGGTGATGGAAATGCGGCTAATTCGTGATTCAGATAAGACAGTGAGTTCACAATTACGTATGATTTAGGAATGGGCCTTCTTATAAGTTAGCGGAAATTCGGATATGTTGAAACCTGCCCTGGTTAGCTTTGTGATGATTTTTTTAACCTTACTCTCACCCGTCCACGCTGATTATGAACGCAACCGAGCCGTGCCTGTGGAGAAAGTCGTCTATGGCACCCTGGACTCTGTCAGGCAGCTGACCGAGAGCCAATTGGTCGAAGACAGCCACAATGGCTGGAGAACCTTCGGTGGCGCCTTGTTGGGTGGCGTGGTTGGCCATCAGTTCGGCAGCGGCACGGGGCGGGATGTGGCCACAGTGCTCGGGGCCTTGCTTGGCGCCGGCATGGGCAGCCGTTATGGCGAAGGGCAATACTACCGTCAATTGCAGCTGGTCGAACTCTTGATCGATCTGGAGGATGGCACGCGGGTGATGGTGATCCAGGACCTGGATCCCGGCATGGTATTCAACGCCGGTGATGAGGTCAGGGTCGTGTATCTGCAGGGTGGCGTCAGGGTCGATCTGGCCATGTAGTCACGCCAACCGACAAGACAACAAAAAGGAGCCATGGGCTCCTTTTTTGTTGTCTTCAGCGTCCGAGCCTTAGCTCATCATGGCCTCAATTTGGGCATCAAAATCCCCGTGGCAGTTGCTGGTGCCCGGCCAATGCCGCCAGTTTTTCCCGCCATAACTCCTTGGGCGTCTTGCCCTTGGCGCCTGCCTGCTTGACAGCGGCTGGCTTGGCGGCGGCTTTTGGGGCCGCGGCTTTGCCCGCTGACGTTTTCGCCTTGGGGCTTGCTTGCGGCGTGAGTTCGGCCAGCATGGCCTCGAGTTCGCTGAACCTCAGCGACTTGCCGCCATCTATCTTGTACCAGCTGCCTTTTTGCTCAATGCTGACGCGTTTGTTTTGTTGACTCGACAGCGCGTTTTCCAGGGCGTTGACGACTTCTTCTTTGGTCAGTTTTGACATAGTAATAACCTATTAATTTTAATATTGACTTTGAAGTGCCTGGTAATTTTATAGGTCATGGCGGGTAAAAGTCCAATTTCAGGGGGGATTAGCCCGGTTAGGCTTGGAGCCCAGGGCATAAAATTGTGTCGCTTCCATGGGATAGGGTAAACTTGGACCCGTGTATTCGGAGGGATTAAGCCATGACAAGGTCGGAATTGAGTCACTATCTACAAACGTTTTTACAGGTCTCCAATTTTAAGGATTATGCCCCCAATGGGCTGCAGGTCGAAGGTAAAGCCCAGATCCATACCCTGGTGACCGGGGTCACCGCCAGCCAGGCGCTGATCGATGAGGCGATAAGACTGAACGCCGATGCCATTCTGGTACATCATGGTTTCTTCTGGAAGAGTGAGCCGGAAGTCATCACCGGCATGAAACAGCGACGGATCAAGGCCTTGCTGGCCCATGACATCAACCTGTTCGGCTACCATCTGCCACTGGATGCCCACCCTGTGCTGGGCAATAATGCCCAATTGGCCAGGGTGCTGGAGCTGGTGAATGCCGAAGTGGTCGAAGAGGTGGCTCAGGGGCTATTGTGGCGCGGCAATCTGGATCAGCCTATGCGGGCCGCAGACGTTAGCCAAAAGCTCTGCCAGGCCCTCAACAGGGCGCCGCTGCACATAGGGGATCCCGAAGCACAGATATATAGCCTGGCCTGGTGCACAGGCGGGGCTCAGGATTATATCGATGCCGCGGCCGCCTTGGGGGTGGATGCCTTCATCAGTGGTGAAGTCTCGGAGCGCACCTATCACAGCGCAGTCGAACAAGGGATACATTATTTCGCCGCCGGTCATCATGCGACCGAGCGCTTCGGGATTCAGGCGTTGGGACGACATTTGGCCAGGGAATTTGGCCTGGAACACCATTTCGTGGATATCGACAACCCGGTGTAAGCCGGGATTAAAGCATGAAAAAGGCCGCAACTGCGGCCTTTTCGCTCTCTGACCCAGGCGTTTTGGGCCTGGGTCTAGGCTATCGCCTCGGGTTATTTTACCCGCATGCCGGGTTCGGCGCCTTCATGGGGCTCGAGGATCCACAGCTCGCTGCCGCCGGGACCGGCTGCCAGCACCATGCCCTCGGACATGCCGAAACGCATCTTGCGCGGCGCCAGGTTGGCGACCATGACAGTCAGCTTGCCTTCGAGCGCTTCCGGGGCATAGGCGGATTTTATGCCGGCAAACACCTGGCGGGTTTCGCCGCCGATATCCAGCTGCAGCTTCAGCAGCTTGTCCGCCTCTGGCACATGCTCCGCCTTGACGATGCGGGCGATGCGCAGATCCAGCTTGGCAAAGTCATCGAAGTTGATGGTGTCGGAGATAGGATCGTCCACCAGGGGACCCGTCTTGACCTCGCCGGTCGCCTGCAGATTGTCCTTGGAGTCATCGACCATGGCGTTGACCTTATCCAAATCGACCCGCTGCATCATGGCCTTGAAGGGGGCAATGGCATGATTTTCCATCTCCTGCCCCAGGCCTTCCCAGGTCAGTGGCATCTGGAAGAAGGCTTCCACGTCCTGGGCCAAACGCGGCAGCACAGGCTTGAGATAGGTTACCAGGATACGGAATAGATTCAGGGCATTGCTGCACACCTGGTGGGCCTGTTCCTGTTGGTCTTCCTGCTTGACCAGCTGCCATGGCGCCGCATCGGCCACATAGGCGTTGGCGATATCCGCCAGTGCCATGATTTCGCGCATCGCCTTGCCGTATTCACGGGTCTCGTAGAACTCGGCGATCTGCTCCTGCTTGCCGAGGAAGGTCTGGATCAGGCTCTCATCGGCCACCTTGGTCAGCTTGCCGTCGAAACGTTTGGTGATGAACCCGGCTGTGCGTGACGCCAGGTTGACCAGCTTGCCGACCAGGTCAGAGTTCACCCTTTGAGCGAAGTCTTCCAGGTTGAGATCCAGATCGTCGATGCGGCTGCTCAGTTTGGCGGCATAGTAGTAACGCAGGTACTCGGGATCCAGATGATCCAGATAGGTGCGTGCCTTGATGAAGGTGCCCTTGGACTTGGACATCTTGGCGCCGTTGACCGTCACATAGCCATGGGCATAGACGCTGTTGGGTTGGCGATAACCGGCGCCATGCAACATGGCAGGCCAGAACAGGCTGTGGAAATAGACTATGTCCTTGCCGATGAAGTGATACACCTCGGCCGTGGAGTCCTTGGCCCAGAATTCATCGAAGTTCAGGTCGTCGCGTTTGTCGCATAGGTTCTTGAATGAGCCCATGTAGCCGATAGGCGCATCCAGCCAGACATAGAAGAACTTGCCCGGGGCATCGGGGATTTCGAAGCCGAAATAGGGGGCGTCGCGGGTGATGTCCCATTGCTGCAGGCCCTGTTCGAACCATTCATCCAGCTTGTTGGCCATCTCTGTCTGCAGGGCGCCGGAGCGGGTCCATTGCTTGAGCATGGGTTCGAATGCCGGCAAGTCGAAGAAGAAGTGCTCGGTATCTTTCATCACAGGGGTGGCACCCGAAACCGCCGACTTGGGGTCGATCAGTTCGGTCGGGCTGTAGGTGGCGCCGCAGGCATCACAGTTGTCGCCATACTGATCTTCCGACTTGCACTTGGGGCAGGTGCCTTTGACGAACCTGTCCGGCAGGAACATCTGCTTCTCGGGATCGAATAACTGCGAAATGCTCTTGCTCTTGATGAAACCGTTATCGCGCAGCTTGATGTAGATATCGCTCGCCAACACGCGGTTTTCTTCACTGTGGGTGCTGTGATAGTTATCGAAGGCCACATTGAAGTCGGCGAAGTCCTGCTGATGCTCTTTATTGACTTGCGCTATCATCTCTTCGGGCGCTATGCCAAGCTGCTGCGCCTTGAGCATGATGGGGGTGCCATGGGCATCATCGGCACAGATGTAATGACATTCATGGCCACGAAGTTTTTGATAACGTGACCAGATGTCTGTCTGTATGTATTCCAACATGTGGCCTAAATGTATAGGTCCGTTGGCGTAAGGGAGTGCGCTGGTCACGAGGATTTTACGTTGTGAAGTTGCCATCTTATCTCAAAATCATGTTGGGCCCGGAATTATTGGCTGTGATACTAACCGATTAATGGAGAATTTTCACCAAAAGCTGCAGCAATTGGAGTAATTCTACGCGAATGTTTTTACCAATATCTGATACACTTGGGCAAATTTTTATACTGGGGTAGGCGTTTTGTCTTCAGCTACGCAAGATTATCGCTTAAGTGGCGATCTTCTCGGGCCGGTACTGGCCATACTCGATGCGGTTATCGATCCTTATCTGGGCCGGGGGCTTGTCAGTGCCGGTTGCGTCACGCAACTGGCCATGACGGGTAAAACCCTGCAACTGACCCTGGTTTATCCCTACCCCTGCAAGAGTCAATATGCGGCCACGGTGGCGCAGTTGACGCCCGGCCTGCTTGGGCTCGAAGGGGTCGAGGCGGTTGAGTGTCATCCCAGTTTCCAGGCCGGCAATTTCCGCACTGCCACCTCGGGTACGGCCCTGGACAAGGTCAAGCATGTGATTGCCGTGGCGTCGGGCAAGGGCGGGGTGGGTAAGTCGACCACTGCGGTCAACCTGGCGCTGGCATTGGCGGCCGAAGGCGCCCGAGTCGGCATTTTGGATGCGGACATCTATGGCCCCTCGATTCCTCTCATGCTGGGGATCCCCGACTTCAAGCCCATGTCACCGGACGGCAAGCACATAGCGGCGGCCGAGGTCCATGGCATAGCCGCTCAGTCGCTGGGTTTCCTGATCAGCGCCGAAGACGCCACTGTCTGGCGCGGCCCCATGGCGGCGGGGGCCTTGACCCAGCTGCTGAATGAGACTCAGTGGCCCGAGTTGGACTATCTGGTGGTGGACATGCCGCCGGGCACGGGCGACATACAGCTGACCCTGTCACAGAAGGTGCCGCTCAGTGGCGCTGTGATAGTCACCACCCCCCAGGACATAGCCCTGGCCGATGCCAAGAAAGGCATAGTCATGTTTCAGAAGGTGAATGTGCCCGTGCTTGGCATAGTGGAGAACATGAGCTTCCATGTGTGCAGCGAATGTGGTCACAGGGAACATCCCTTCGGCGCCGATGGTGGCCGTAAAATCGCCGAACGTTATCGGGTGCCGCTCCTGGGGGCCTTACCCCTGCAGCTGCAGATCCGCGAGGCCATGGACAAGGGAGCCCCCTGCGTGGTGGCGCAGCCCGAGAGTGAGGTCACACAAATTTATTCAGACATAGCCCGTAAAGTGGGCGCGGCCTTGGCGGTATCACAACCCAAGGCAAACATTTCAATTAGCGTAACAGATGAAGAGTAAGGTTTAAGGGTATGAATTCTCAGCAGTGTGTCATTATCGGAATAGCCGGCGCGTCAGCATCAGGCAAGAGCTTGATTGCAAAGACGATATTCGAGGAGCTACGCCGTGATTTAGGCACAGATCAGATAGGGGTGATCAACGAAGACGCTTATTATCGGGATCAGAGTCATCTGTCGATGGACGAGCGGGTCCTGACCAACTACGACCATCCCAAGGCGCTGGACCACAAGTTGCTCTGCGCGCATCTGCAACAGCTGAAAACCGGTGAGCAGGTGGATATTCCCTGCTATAGCTACACAGAGCATACCCGCACCAGTGAAACCTTGAGTATGACACCGAAAAAGGTGATTATTCTCGAGGGAATACTCCTGCTGACCGATCCCAAACTCAGGGAATTGATGGATGCCAGTGTCTTCATGGACACGCCGCTGGACATCTGTTTCCTGCGCCGCTTGACCCGCGACGTGGCCGAGCGTGGCCGGACCATGGAGTCGGTGATTTCCCAGTATAAGAAGACGGTGCGGCCGATGTTTTTGCAGTTCATCGAACCGTCGAAGCAATATGCCGATATCATAGTGCCGCGCGGTGGCAAGAACCGCATAGCGACAGATATTCTCAAGGCACGAATTCAGCACTTGCTGGCTAAATAGGCCAGGGACCAGTCAATAGCAATCATTTCAGGGAGTCAAAGGCAAAATGCGTTTAACCGATATTGAGATCGAACAATGTCTCGATGATGGCACCATAGTGATCTTCCCCCGCCCGGGCATAGAAGCCATCAGTGGTGTGAGTGTCGATGTCCGTCTTGGCAGCCAATTTCGGGTCTTCAAGGATCATACCGCGCCTTTTATCGATTTGAGCGGCCCGAGTGTCGAGATGCAGGCGGCCCTGGATAGGGTCATGAGCGACAAGATTGAGATCGCCGACGGCGAGGCCTTCTTCCTCCATCCGGGGGAACTGGCCTTGGCCGTGACCTATGAGAGTGTGACTCTGCCGGCCGATATCGTCGGCTGGCTCGACGGCCGCTCCTCGCTGGCGCGTCTGGGGTTGATGGTGCATGTGACGGCGCACCGCATAGATCCAGGTTGGCAGGGCAAGATAGTGCTGGAGTTCTACAACAGCGGCAAGTTGCCCCTGGCGCTGCGGCCGCGAATGACCATAGGGGCATTGAATTTTGAGCGCTTGAACCATGCGGTCGCACGTCCCTACAACACGCGTAAGAGTGCCAAGTATAAAGATCAGCAAGAAGCGGTAGCGAGCCGCATCAGCCAGGATAGCTGATGACTCAGGTTTGGGTGAATGGTCAAGCCATGGCGTCCGTGAGTCCCTTCGACAGGGGCTTGGCCTATGGCGATGGCTTGTTCGCCACCATGCGTGTCGGCCCGGAGGGCATCGCCTTCTTCGATGCCCACATGCAGCGCCTGCAGCAAGGCGCGGCGCGTTTGGGCCTGGATTGGCACTTGAGCCCCGAGCTGGCGGCCTTGCTGCATCGCCTGGGCGCCGCCCATCCACACCAGTGTATCAAGCTTGTTATTACCCGGGGCGTCGGCGGTCGGGGTTACGCGCCGCCAACGCCTTGTCATCCCACAGAAATAGTGTCGCTGCACCCCATCCCGGAACATTACGCCGATTGGCAACGGCAGGGCATACGTCTATGTACCTCCGGGGTACGCCTCGGACGCCAACCCCTGCTGGCGGGGATTAAACACCTCAATCGCCTGGAACAAGTGTTGATCCGGTCTGCAGTCCTGCCTGACGGCATTGACGACTGGCTGGTCAAGGACAGCCATCGGCTGCTCATCTCCTCATCCATGGGGAACCTGTTCTTCGTCCGTGAAAACCAGGTGTTTACCCCGGCATTGACCGCCTGCGGCGTCGCCGGGGTGATGCGGGCACAGGTGATCATGGCCTTGGCCGATCTGGGGTTTAATGTCATAGTGGCGGATCTGAATGAGGATTTTCTTCATTATGCCAGCCATGTCTTCGTCACCAACAGCCTGTTTGGCATAGTCGATGTGTTGGCCATAGACAGGGTCAATTATCCCAGAGCGCAGTTCACCGCTTCATTGAGACAAACACTAGCTTTGATATTATGAAAAAAATGCTTATCGGCCTGTTGGCCACTTTCATGGCCTTGCTTACCTTAGCCAGCGTGGCGGGTTTTTGGGGTTATCACACTGTCGTGCGCTACGGCGACACGCCGCTGAACATCAAGCGGGTACAGGAAGTTCCATTGGCTCACGGCACCTCTGTGTATCAGGTGGCCGGAGAGCTGGCCCACCTGGGGGTTATCTCTGAGCCGTGGAAGCTCAAGTTGCTGCTGAGGTTACGGCCCGAGCTGGCACAGATCCGCGCCGGCCTCTATGAAATGACCCCGGGAGACACCTTGGTGCAGTTGTTGCAGAAAATGGCCCAGGGCAAGGAAAAGCGCTTCAGTCTGACCCTGATCGAAGGCCAGAGTCTGGCCCAGTGGCAGGCGCAGTTGCAGGGTTTGCCTCATCTGAGCGTGCCTGCCGGCGTCTTCGATTCGGTATTGGCCGCCGAGGGCGATGATTCCGGGCTGCCGGAGGGCAAGTTCTTCCCGGATACCTATCATTATGTGGCAGATCAGACGCTGGATAGCCTATTGGCACAGAGCTATCGGAAGATGCAGCTGGAGTTGGCGGCGGCCTGGGCGCAGCGCGCCAGCGATCTGCCACTCAAGTCACCCTACGAGCTGTTGATCTTGGCGTCCATCATAGAGAAAGAAACCGCCAGGGACGACGAGCGGGCATGGATTGCCGCCGTGTTCAGCAATCGCCTCAAGAAGGGGATGCGCCTGCAGACAGATCCCACTGTTATCTACGGCATGGGGGAGCGCTTCCAGGGCAATATCAGCCGCAAGGATCTGCTGGAAATGACCCCCTACAACACCTATAGGGTGGCCGGCCTGCCGCCAACCCCGATAGCGGCGCCGAGCCGGGCGGCGTTACGCGCGGCGGCCAATCCAGCGGCAGTGAATTACTTGTATTTTGTGTCGCGTAACGACGGCAGCCATGTGTTCTCCAGCACGCTGGCTGAGCATAATCGCGCGGTCAATCAATTTCAGAGAAGAAATAAATGAGCGAAAACAACGCTAAATTTATCGTGATCGAAGGCTTGGAAGGCGCTGGCAAATCCAGTGCCGTCGCCCTGATGCATGATTTTATCACCCGGCATACGGGGCGGGAGCCTATCTGTACCCGTGAACCCGGCGGGACCCCCTTGGCCGAGCGAATTCGCGACTTGGTTAAGATAGCCGATCCCAGCGATCCCCTGTGTGATGAGGCCGAGTGCCTGTTGATCTATGCCGCCAGAGCCCAGCTGATCCACAGGGTGATCAAACCTGCGCTCGCCGCCGGACTTTGGGTACTGGGTGACAGGCATAATCTGTCGTCTCTAGCCTATCAGGGGGGCGGCCGCGGCCTCATGCCATTGGTGCATGCGGTCAGCGAGGCGACCCTCAAGGGTTTTAAACCCGATTTGACCTTGTACCTGGACATACCGCCGGCATTGGGCTTGAGCCGCGCCGCCGGCAGGGGCGAACTGGACAGAATAGAGCAACAGGCGCTCGATTTCTTCGAGCGTGCCCGTGCGACTTACCTGCAGCTGGCGGCCGAGGATGACAGCATCCTGGTCATAGATGCCAGCCAGGAAATAGGCCAGGTGCATAAAGATATTCTGGCCGTGTTGCAGGGGATCCAATGGTAGCAGGCCAGGCACCCGTCCAAGAGCCGAGTCTGGCCAAGTTGCCCTGGCTCGCCGCCGCGACCGAGCGTTTCATCGATTCACTCAGGCGCAATAGGCTCAGCCATGCACAGCTGATTGGCATAGACAGCGCGCTCGGAGGGCAGCTTTTAGCCCTGTCCATGGCGCAAGCGGCCCTATGCCAGCAGCCGACGGCTCAGGGCAGTTGCGGGTTTTGCAAGGCGTGTCAGCTGTTCGAGGCCGGCAGTCACCCGGATTTTTACCGGGTCGAGGCCGATGGCAATCAGATCAAGGTCGATCAGATCCGCGAGTTATGCCACAAGCTGAGCTCGACGGCGCAACAGGGTGGTCGGCGAGTGGCCTTGCTCTTCAATTGCGAGCGGCTGAACTTGGCGGCGGCCAATGCGCTGCTGAAGACACTGGAAGAGCCGGGGCAAAACACCTTGCTCCTACTCCAGTCCGACACCCCTGGACGCCTGCTGCCGACTATCAGCAGTCGCTGCCAGCGCATCAGCTTCACTGCACCATCCAGGGCAGACATAGGCCACTGGTTGACTAACTTGTATGGCATGCAGGAAGATGTGACCTGGTGTCTGCCGGTCGTGGGTGGGCCGCTTGCCTTGGCCGCCAGCCTGCAGAGCGGTCATTATCAAGCCTTGCTGGCGCTGCGCAAGGATTGGGCCGGCAGCCTGAGTTCGGGCCATCTCAATGCCAGCCTGCTTGAGGTTGGCGAGGGACAGATTTTTGATGCGCTCAAGGTATTGTATCTGGTGTTGCGGCAGTATTTGCTGCGCGAGACCCAGGCCGATGCCCTCGAGCGCCAGCGGGTGGCGGCCCTGGCGGCGGAGGTCATGGATCAGTGCCATAGCCTGCAGACGATGCCGAATGTCAATTATCTGGGCCTTTTCCAGCGTTTTGTCTTAGAATATAAGAAAATAACAACTAGATAACATCTTATGATAGATCTTGTGGTTAACTTCGATACCTTGCACCAACTCTATCGGGCCTACATGCCCTTCATCAGACCCGCTGGCCTGTTTGTGGCGACGACCGAGAGCCATTTCCTGGGTGAAGAGCTGATGATAGCCTACCGCTTACCCGGGACCTCGAGCGTGAATGAGTTCAGGGGGAGGGTGGTCTGGATCAATCCTGTCGGGGCGTCCGGTGGCCGGCCCGCGGGGATAGGCATCAAGATGTTGTCTGAGCCTGACAGCCATAAACACCATATAGAGAAACTCCTGTCCGGCGAGCTGAGTTCTGCCGATTTGACCTGTACCATGTAGCTGGGTATCCTTGCCCCCATTATGATTCATGCTTGGACCCACCAGTGCTCATCGATTCCCATTGTCATTTAGACAGGCTTAAGGCCGCCCCGGACCATCAGAGTCTGCAACTCATACTGGATGCCGCCAAGCAGCGTGGCGTCGAATACTTACTCTGTGTCAACGTCAGGCAACAAGGCTTTGCGGCCATGCGCGACAAGGTGGCGGCGTTTGACAATGTATTTCTCTCCTCAGGGGTGCATCCGCTGGACGTCAAAGACGGACTGGATGTGGCCCAGATAGCCAGTTTCGCCCAGGATCCCAGGGTCGTCGCCATAGGTGAGACGGGGCTGGATTATTTCTATGCCGACGATACCAAGGCGTTGCAACAGGCGTGCTTCGAGCAACAGATAGCCTTGGCGGTCGAGGTCAATAAACCTTTGATAGTCCACACCAGAGATGCCAGGGAAGACACCATTCGCCTGCTGAAACAGGGTCAGGCCGACAAGGTCGGCGGTGTGCTGCATTGTTTCACCGAGAACTGGGAGATGGCGAAGGCGGCGATCGAGCTGGGTTTCTATATTTCTGTCTCAGGCATAGTGACCTTCAAGAATGCCGGCGAGTTGAGAAACGTGATCCGCAAGGTACCCAGGGATAGGCTATTGGTCGAGACCGACTCTCCCTATTTGGCGCCTATTCCCCACAGGGGCCAGGAAAACCAACCCGCCTTCGTCCGTGACGTGGCGGAATTTGTCGCCGAGCTGCGGGGAGAGACATACCAGGAGTTGGCCGAGTATACGGGGGAGAACTTTTTCAACTTGTTCAAAGATGCGGCCAAGCTGGTTGGCAGATAATGGGCCCGGCTTAGAGCCGGCCTTTGCCGCCCGGGTGGCGGCAAGAGACGAGAGCAGGACACAAAAAGAGGCCCAAAACTATTCCGATTGTTCCGGGCCTAGGGGAATGGCTCATTCGAGAGCCTTGCGCTACAGATGACAAGCTTGCACTTATGTCTGTGCGAAAGTGTAGTTTAATAGCGCAAAAAATGCGCATCTGCCCCCACTTTTTAGCCGCAAGTTTGTAACCAAATATGTGGCCATCAGCCTATGACGGGCAAGATGGCGACCTTGTCTTTGACCAAGTCCCTGGGAAGGCTGTTTTTTAACTTGTTCCCCAGATGTTTGGCCATTCCCAATGGGCTCGAGCCATAACTGACGATCACTTCCCCCCTGGCTTTGCCTGCCTGCTCCAGCTGGATATCCCGTCCCATGAGATATTCCTTCGCCTGGGCCTCATCCAGCGCGACCTGCTTGCTGCTGGTTTGCCCCAGGGCAATTATCGCTTCGTGGCGCACCCTAAAGCCATGCTTGATGCTGTCGGCGAGCTTCAACCCTATACGCTGGAAGCGCATCAGGCCGATGAAGTCGGCAAACGCCTGTGGGAATAGCCAATATTCTTCGTCCCTGACCATGATATGGCCGTCGTGGGGCAGGGTGATCCCCAGGCTTTGGCTGAAATAGTCCTGCAGTGCGGCAAGTTGTTTGGCCGATGCCGGCGCGAAGGGGAAATTCTTCTGCCGCTTGGGCTCGGCTTGCAGGCGCGGCACGGACGCCAGCTTGGTGAGCTTGGCCACGAAGAAGCCTTCGCTGTCGAAGATCTGTGGCCAGACATGCAGAAAGCCTTCCGGCGTACAGGCCCGAGCCGCGCCCTCGAACAAGTCGTTCAGGGGTTCGAATTGCACCGCATCCGGATAGGTTTGCCGCAGGTATTCACACACCCCCTGATTCTCGGTGCGGTTCAGGGTGCAGGTCGAATATACCAGGCTACCGCCGGGCTTGAGTGCCAGGAAGGCCGATACCAGTAGCGCCTTCTGGGTCTCGGCTATGGCCTGGACATCGAGAGGGTCCCAGTGCTTGAGGGCATCGGGATCTTTGCGCACCGTGCCTTCGCCACCGCAGGGGGCATCGAGCAACACGGCATCGAAGCGTTCATACAAGTATTCGCCGAACACCCGCCCATCGAAGTGGGTGAGGGCACAATGACTGGCGCCCATGCGCAGCACATTGGCATGCAATACTTTCACCCGGCTGGCGGAATATTCGTTGGCCACCAACAGGCCCGAGTTATGCATCAAGGCCGCCATCTGGGTGGTCTTGGAACCGGGCGCCGAGGCGAGATCCAGCACCAATTGCGGCTCGCTCCCGGCAAACAGGGCCGTGGGCGGCAGCATGGAGCTGGCTTCCTGAATATAGAACAGCCCCTGCAGATGCTCTACGGCATTGCCCAGCTGCTCTTCCTCATCGTAACTTATCCAGAAACCGTCGCTGCACCAGGGAATGGCTTCAAACACCCAGCCCTTTGGTGCCATCAGGGCGATAAAGTCCGCGGCGGATATTTTCAGGCTGTTGACGCGGATGGAGCGCCGCAGCGGCTTGTCACAATAGGCGATAAAGTCGTCGAGGGACAAATGTGCCGGCAACTCTTGCGCCATACTATCGATAAAATTTTGATTTAACTGAACCATAAGAGAATTAACTGTTCATCAATTGGCGCGATTATAGCATAGTGGCGCTCAGCGACAGGGATTAATCTCTGGCTTAATTGATAGGGCCTTGCAGAGGAAAGAGTGTGCTGAATCGGGTTTGGTTGGTGTTTTTTATCACGGCGGCTGTGGCCATCCTGGTCCGTCTGTTCGATGGGCAGACGGATGTCCTGAGTCAGTCGGTCGAGGCATTGTTCCACAGCGCCAAGTTAGCGGCCGAGATAGCCCTCGGCTTGGTCGGAGTGTTGGCCTTGTGGATGGGGTTGATGCGCGTCGGCGAAAAGGCCGGGGTTGTCGGCGCCATCGCCTGGTTATTCGAACCTCTGCTCAGCAGGTTGATGCCGGAAGTGCCCAGGGGGCACGCCGCCTTCGGCAGCATCACAATGAACTTAACCGCCAATGTGTTCGGCCTGGACAATGCCGCGACCCCGTTGGGGCTCAAGGCGATGCAGGATCTGCAGAGTCTGAATCCGAACAAGGCTGTGGCCAGCAATGCGCAGATCTTATTTCTGGTACTCAATACCTCGTCTGTGACCCTGGTGCCCGTGACCGTGTTTCTCTACCGGGCGCAGCAGGGGGCGAGTGCCCCCGCCGACGTGTTTCTGCCTATCTTACTGGCGACGTCGGCCTCGACCCTGGTGGGGCTCCTGGTGGTCGCCATGGTACAGCGCCTGTCCTTGCTCAATACCATAGTGCTTGGCTACGGCGCCGTGTTGCTGGGGACCTTGGTGGCGAGCGTCTTCTACCTGGGGACGCTGTCCGCCCAGACGATAGCCACGGTGTCGACGACACTCGGCAACGGCGTCTTGTTATTGCTGGTGTTCGCCTTCGTGCTCACGGCGGCGGTCAGGAAGGTGGCCATCTATGATGAATTTATCGAAGGTGCCAGGGAGGGCTTCAACCAGGCGATACAGCTGATCCCCTATTTGTTGGCCATGCTGCTGGCCATAGGCCTGCTCAGGGCGTCCGGCGCCCTTGGATATCTGTTGCAGCTGACTGGCGAGCTGGTTGGCCTGTTGGGTCTCGACAGTCGTTTCGTCGACGCCTTGCCGACGGCGCTGATGAAACCCTTCAGCGGTTCGGGCGCCAGGGCCATGATGCTCGAGACCATGGATCACCATGGGGTCGATTCCTTCGCCGGGCGTTTGGCGGCGATCTTCCAGGGCAGCACTGAGACCACCTTCTATGTGTTGGCGGTCTATTTCGGCTCTGTGGGGATACGCCAGACGCGTCATGCCCTCGGCTGTGGCTTGGCGGCCGACGGCGCCGGCCTCTTGGCGGCGATCTTCGTTTGCTACTGGTTTTACGGCTGACGCCGGCGCAGGGAATCGAGGCGCACAATGAAATAAAGCCGTGCAATAAAATAAAGGGCCCTGGGCCCTTTATTTTATTGTGGGGTATGGATATGTCTGTGCTCAGTTGGCCGTCTGCCAGTCGCGCCAACTTTTCTCAGCGCTCGCATGCAGTGGCAGTATGCTGCCCTGGACCAAGGCATTGGCAGATGAGGTCGGCTCTCGGGTGGCGACGCTGATGCCGCCAACGAGTATGCTCTCCAGCGATCCTGTTTCTATCTGGGCGCCGGAGAATAGGCCAACATCTACCTTGATGCCGGAGACATTCCAGAACTTGCTGCTGTTATTGACCAGATGCTTGTACTTGCCCTCCACATGGGCCAGCATCAGCACCCTGTTGCCCGTGGCCGACAGGGTATAGCCATCGATCTGGCCTATGGCAATGCCACGGAAGAAGAGTGGGGTGCCTATGCGTATCGAGCCCAGATTGGTGTCTTCCAGGGTGAAGGTGAGTGCTGAACTGTCGAGGTTGGCGTAGGCAGTGCTGCTCATACTGGCCGCGAATGTCTGGCTGCTGTTGGCACTGTTGCCCGGGGTCACGCCGACATAGGGGCCGGTGATCAGCGTGTCCACCGCCTTTATGCCGGCGAGGGAGATCTGGGCGTCCACCAGGAAGTATTCACTGTCCTGACGACTGAAATAGTCGGCATATTCGCCATAGAGGTAGGCGTTGGCGGTCAACGTCTGCAGATCTGCGTTGAGTTTGATCTGTTGGATTTCACCGACCTTATGGCCCCGATAGCGAATGGCGGCGCCACTGGCGAGCCTGGCCGAGGCCGGGAAGGTGAGACTGATGGCCTGTGCCTGCGCCTGTGCCAGCGTCTTGGACTCATACAGGCGTTGACTGTCGGCCTTCACCTCTTCGGCGAGCAGCCCCAGGCTGATGCTGCCCTTGAGCGCGCCTTTGAGCGGTGCAACCGCGACCTCCAGTCCCGCCAGACTGGCATTGATCTCGACGGCATTGTTGCGCCAGAAGACGGTATTGGGTTTGACCAGGGCCGCGAAAGCCTGCTCGAGTGCCAGGCGGATCTGGAAAGTGTCGCTGTCGGCCTGCCAATTGACGGCCTCGACCAGGCCAATCTGCATTTTCTTGTAGTAGACGGGGGAGCCTTTCGCCAGATCGGCACCGTCCTGGCTTACCAGAGTCAGATGGGTCAATGTTTGATTGGCAAAAAATTGCTCCGCCTCCGCGGCCGAAGCGAAGAGCTTGAGTGTCGCCGCTGCGGCTAACGGCCTGTGGCTCTTGCCCGGCAGCAAGCTGACGGCACCCTTGACCAGGGTGGCGAGATCGCGGCTCTTGACCGAGACGCCATCCAGTGAGGCTTCTATCGCCAGTGCCGATTCCGGCAGCAGGTAACTGTCGCTATGCACTAAGCCGACAAATTCCGGCAAGATTTCCAGCTGATATTCGACGACGGAAAAGTCCTTGCTCAGGTTCACGCTGAGCACTGAGCCTATCTTAATCTGTTTGTATCTGACATCGGCCCCTGGCTGAATGCCGGCATTCTCATCGGCATTGACCTTGAGGAGGCGTTTCTGTGCCTGGGCCAGTTCGGGGGCCTCGTTGGCCAGAGGGTATTCGGGATTGGCCGGAATGGCGGCGTCCGCTACTCCGGGGAGAAAATTGATCACCTTGCCTGTGAGCAGGCGTTCGGCATGGCTCACGCCATTGAGCGACAGATCTGCGCCTTCGAGCCAGAAGTGGGCGTCCCGGGTCAGCAGCGAGCCGTACTCAGGATTCATGCTGGCTGTCAGCCTGACCCCATCCTTCTGGGGCTGTATGTCCCGCACTTCCCCTATGGCGACGCCCCGATAGAAGATGCCTGTGCCTTTGTTTATGCCATTGGCGTCTATGGCGGTGAGTGTCAGCATCTGGCCGCCATCGGCCTGCTCCCGCGAGTCATACAGAGGGAAACTGTCACCGTTTTCGGCCTCGAGCCCCTGTTCATTGGAATCGAAGCTGATACCGCCGGCCAAAATAGACGCCAGGCTCTCGGTGGTGACCTTGACCCCAGCCAGTGAAGCGTCGATCTGCACCCCTGAGACGTTCCAGAAATGCGAGTCTTTCTTCACCAGATGGGTAAATTGTTCCTGAATGAAGGCACTTATCAGTATTCGCTGGCTGCCTTCGAGCCGATAACTGACTATGCTGCCGACCGGTACCTGGCGATAAAACACGGGGGAGCCCACATCGAGGGATCCCAGTTTATCGGCTTTGAGTTCGATGATGACCCCCTCGCTGCCGGGTTGCATCGCCGGCGGCTCACGCTGGGCCTCGTATGAGGTTCTGGAGCCGCCGCCGCCCGGTTGCATGGCGATATAGTTGCCCGAGAAGAGCGCGTCCAGCCCCTCGACGCCCGTGATGCTGGCCTTGGGGGTGACTAACCAGAAGAGGGTCCCCTCGTTGAGAAAGCGCTCGGAGCGGTAATCGATCAGCGCCTTGACGTCGACCCCTTTGAGGTCCTCGTCTATGGCTATGTCTATGACCTTACCCACGGTCAAGCCCTGGTACCTGACCAGGGTTTTGCCTATGTCTATTCCGGTAGCGCTGGGAAAGTGGATTTGGATTTCTATGCCCGACTCCCTGATGCTCTTGATGCCGAGCCAGGCGCCCAGTGCCAGCGCGAGAATAGGCAGCAACCAAATAGGGGAGAAGAGCTTTTTCTTTACGATCTTAGGTGATTCAATTTGCGTCATCTTGTTTTTCCAATCGATCCCAGAGTAAACGTGTGTCCAGCACCTTGGCTGCCAGTTGGGTTAATAACACCACCAAGGCGAAGGCGGTGGCCGCCGGTGCGGGCTTGGCATCCAGCAGTTGCCCCATGTTGACCAGGGCGACGGTAAGGGAAATCACAAACAGGTCCAGCATGGACCAGCGGCCAATCCACTCGATAATGTGAAAACCCACCATCAACTTGCGTTTGGAGACGGGTATGTTGAAACTGATGGCGGACAGATAGATGACCAGACCGATGATTTTCAGCCAAGGCACAAGTATGCTGGCGACGAACACTATGATGGCAATGGGCAGCATGTCCGATTGGACCAGATGCAGTATGCCGGAAAGAATCGTGTCCTGGATGATCTTGCCCTGCTTGACGATAGTGGTAATGGGGTAGATGTTGGCCGGCACCAGTAAGATGGCGGCGGTGATCAGCAGTGCCCAGCTCTTCTGTATGCTGCCGTGATCCCGCTGGCGCAGGGCCTGGCCGCAGCGGCGACAGTGGCCCACCTTGCTCTGATTCAGCTGCTGACAGACATGGCACAACACCAGCCCGAGGGCCTGCCCCTGTAAACTTTCAGTGGTTTTCATCGAGAAAACTCCACATATGATCCAAGTTATATTCCCGCTGCAGGAAGAGGGTGGTCACGAATAGCATCACGAAGCAGAAAGTGCCGATACCAAAAAAGATATCTGAGAAATCAGATAATTGGAAGGCTGAAACCAAAAAGCTGATCACATAGATTTCCAGCATGGTCAGTTCGGACAACAACCCCTGATGCCGTAACAGATGCTTCAACAGCGCGCGGCCCGGGTGTGTCTTGAGGCCGAATTTTACTATCAGTATCTGGGTGAAGATAGACAGTATCAGCACCCCGGGTGCCAGCACCGCGGCAACGAGCACGGCAATGCCCACTATCCAGTAGCCTTGGTCCATGACCGCCAGCGCCCCCTGAAATACCGTCGTGGTTCTTATGCTGCCGAAGAAATGGATTTCCAGCACGGGGAAGAGGTTGGCGGGCAAATAAAACATCAATGCGGTCACGCACAGGGCCAACATGCCATTGATGGAGCAATAGGGGCTGTCGTACAGGACTGAGTGGCATCTGGGACAGATGGCCCTGACGTTGGATGGCAGCGCCCGTTTCCTGATGGCCAGATCACAGGAGCGGCATAATACCACTGAGGCGTCTCTTGTTGGTTCATCCATAGCGATATCTGGGTATCCGGTTATTCGGGGCTGTGTCGCCAAGCAATCCAGTTTCGGTAGCGTCGGTCTGAATCAAGGCGTTTTTACATCGTTAAACAATCACCTGCCGATAGTAGCAGAATAATGAGATCACTTGCATCACAAGTTGGATCTGTGCCACTCTATGCACTGTATATAAAAACAGTGCGGAGCATTCATGGCGGTTATAACACAATTTGTCGTGGTCAGAGAAGGGGTTGAAAAGATGACGTTCACATCTAAGAAGGAGGCCGATGCCTACGACAAGATGCTCGATATCGCCGATAACCTGATCCCTTTCATTCAAGAGGCTGACCTTGGACTCGACGATGCGACTTCGGAGAAGTTGGCATTCTATTTCGCGACGCGTAAAGACGAGCTGACCAACTTGCTTAAAGGTGGCGTTCAGGTTAAAAGTACGCCAGCCAAGAAACCTGCCAAGAAGGCAGATACAGCCAACTCTTAGACTAGGAACTGCCGATGAAGTCGACATTTTACGCCACTTTGAATCGCCAGGCGCAGGCCTTGCTTGCCGGTGAGGATGATCAGATTGCCGCCATGGCGAATTTTTCCGCCTTACTCAATGACAATCTCAGCGGGATCAATTGGGTCGGTTTTTACCTTAAACGGGGTGAACAACTGGTACTCGGCCCCTTCCAGGGGAAGGTCGCCTGTAGCCGTATCCCGTGGGGCAAGGGCGTCTGTGGTACAGCCGCGGCGCAGGCCAGCACCCAGAGAATCGCCGATGTGCATCAATTCGACGGCCACATCGCCTGCGACAGTGCCAGCAATTCTGAGATAGTGATCCCGGTTTTTGCCGCTTCGGAGCTTATCGCCGTGCTGGATATAGACAGTCCCGAGTATGACCGTTTCGATGCCGAAGACCAAAAGGGTCTGGAAACCTTGGTTAAAAGCCTTGAAAAGAGCCTATTTGCTTAATTTGCGTACGATAATGGACAAATCATGGTCGCATTCGGTGGCGCCCGCCTTATAATAAGCGGCTGCACGCACCGGGCCTGATGGAGATAAGTCTCAGTTTAAGGCGCGAGTGTCTTGATCCGGTAAATTGTTAAAGTCTGTTAATTTTGCTTTAGCAAACACGGCTATGATGCTAATTTGTACGTTAAGCTCCAATGAGAGTTTAACGAAGATAAACGACTCGGAAGAGGCTGATGAAGGTCAGCCAGTCACCCTGGTCCCTTTTTGACTGTGGAAGTAATGATGGAATCAACAGAAAAGTTGACCGACACCAACGCAATTCTGGCGTACTTGTATGAAAAATTTCCTTTGTGTTTTATTGCCGAAGGTGAAACCAAGCCATTAAAAATCGGGTTGTTCCAAGATTTGGCTGAAAGGTTGGCTGATGATTCTAAGGTCAGTAAAACTCAATTGAGAGTCGCCCTGAGGCGTTACACCAGCAGCTGGCGCTACCTTAAGTGTGTGAAAGCCGGTGTGCAACGTGTGGATCTCGATGGTGTGGACTGTGGCGAGCTGGAGCAGGAACACATAGAGCATGCGCAGGCTACCCTGAAAGAAAGTCAGGAAAAAGCCAAGGCCAAACGCGCAGCGCAAGCGCCTAAGCCGGCTGCGAAGAAGCCCGTCAGAAAACCAACCAAGACCCAGGCCCCTAAAGTCGAACGCAGTGCCAAACCTGCGGCGAAGGCCGAGCCGGAAGTCAAGCTGGTGCAAGCAAATCTGAGCGATTTGAAACAAAAGCAGCGTGTGAATGTCAAACTGGGTAAGTCACCGGTTGCAGGTGTGATCACCGACATTAACAAGGAAGATGTTCTGGTCCAGTTGGACAGTGGCTTGAGCATTAAGGTCCGAGCGGAACACATCCTGCTGTAGTCATAGTATTGGAAGGAGTAACTTGTTGATGCGAAAACTCACTTTAGCCGCGTCCGTCACCACCGTTTTGGTTGGTTTCCCGGCGTGGGCCTTGTCTCCTACGATTCAAATCAGCGAGTTACCCACACTTAAGCAGGAACCTCAGCATAAGGTTGCCAGTAAGAGGGTGACCGGCTTATTCACCCGTTCGCATTACCATAGATTCAATCTGGACGACGGTTTTTCCCAACAGGTTTTCGATCGTTATTTGAAGCAACTGGATTTTCGCCGCAATGTGTTGACCCAGACGGACGTGGATAGCTTCAAGCCGTACCGGAAGCAATTTGACGACATGCTGACGTCCGGAGATTTGGATTCTGCCTATAAGATGTTCGATCTCGCGCAGCAGCGCCGTTATGAGCGTTTTGCCTATGCCTTGTCTCTGTTGGATAAGGAAATAGATTTCACCGTCCCCAGCGATGTTTATCAATTCGACAGAGACGATGCCGCTTGGCCCAAAGACACGGCAGAACTCGATGAGCTGTGGCGCCAGAGAGTCAAGTATGATGCCCTGAATCTCAAGCTGACAGGCAAGAAGTGGGGCGAGATAGTCACTATCTTGCAAAAGCGCTACAACAACGCCATCAAGCGTCTGAGCCAGAGCCAGAGCGAAGATGTGTTCCAGGGTGTCATGAACGCCTTCGCCCGCAGCATAGAGCCGCATACCAGCTACTTATCGCCGCGCAACGCCGAGCGTTTCCAGATGGAAATGAACCTCAGCCTGGAAGGCATAGGTGCCGTGTTGCAGCTCGATGATGATTACACAGTGATCAAGAGTCTGGTGGCCGGAGGCCCTGCTGCCAACAGCGAGAAGCTGGCACCGGAAGATAGAATTGTCGGTGTCGGTCAGGAAGATGGCGAGATAGTCGATGTCATCGGCTGGCGTCTCGACGACGTGGTCGAACTCATCAAGGGCCCCAAAGGCAGCAAGGTGGTGTTGCAGATCCTCCCCAAGAAGGGCGGCGCCAATGCCAAACCCGTCAATGTGACCATAGTGAGAGACAAGATCCGCCTGGAAGACAGGGCGGCGACCTCCAAGGTCATAGAGCCTCAGGAAGGGCCTTACGCTCACCGTAAGGTGGGGGTGATAGACATCCCTGGGTTCTACATGAATCTTTCCCAAGACGTGTCCAAAGAGCTGGTCAAGCTCAACGAAGCCAAGGTTGAAGGTGTGGTCATAGACCTGCGCGGCAACGGTGGCGGCGCCTTGACCGAAGCGACCCTGTTGACAGGTTTGTTTATCGACATGGGACCCGTGGTACAAATTCGCGATGCCAATGGCAACGTCTCGCAGAACCGTGACAACGATGGCCAGAGTGCCTATGGCGGCCCCCTGACTGTGATGGTCGACAGATACAGCGCTTCTGCGTCGGAAATCTTCGCCGCCGCGCTGCAGGACTATGGCCGTGCCCTGATCGTCGGCGAGTCCACCTTCGGCAAGGGCACGGTGCAGCAGCATAAGAGCCTGGGGCGTATCTATGATATGTATGACAAGCCGATAGGCCATGTGCAATACACCATAGCCAAATTTTATCGCATCGATGGCGGCAGCACCCAGCTCAAAGGGGTGACACCTAACATCGCCTTCCCGAGTGCCCTCGAACCCGGAGAGTATGGCGAGGCGGAAGAAGCCAATGCCTTGCCTTGGGACAGGGTTCCGGTGGCGCAATACAGCACGCTGGGAGAGATCTCCAGCGACTTGGTTGCCAGCCTGGAACAGAAGCATTTAAACCGGATTAAGACGGATGTTGAATTCAATTATGTCTTCCAGGATATCAATGAATTCAAGAAGCATCATAAGGAGAAGTCGGTTTCTCTGGTTGAGAGTGAGCGTTTGGCATCCCGTGAGGCCGACGAGAAGAAGCAATTGGATCGCATCAACGAACGCCGTCTGGCGCAGGGATTGAAAGCCATAGCCTCGTTGGACGAGAACACGGATGATGTCCAGGCGCCGGATGCCTTCCTCGATGAAACCGCCTACATCACCCTAGATCTGGTCGATGCCGAGAGAGTGGCGAAAAACAGCGCTAAGTAAGCGCGGTGGCAACAGGAAAAAACGCGCTTAAGGCGCGTTTTTGCTTATATGAAATAAAACAGGGGAAGTGTCTATATGTCACAGCAAATGGCTAAATTTCTTAAAGATTATCAAGCGCCAGACTTCAATATCACCCATATCTCGCTGAATTTTAATCTCGAGGCCGCAGCGACCCGGGTCAGCGCCAGGAGCCGCGTGCTGCGCAGCGGCGAACACGGGGCGCCTCTGGTATTGGATGGCGATGACTTAACCCTTATCTCGGTACGGCTCAATGGCCAGCCGGCGGAGTTCAGCCAGGCCCAGGGGCAGCTGAGCATAGCCACGGCATTGAATGAATTCGAACTCGAGATAGTGACCCAGCTGGATCCGGCGGCGAACTCCAGCCTCGAGGGGTTGTACATGTCCGATGGCGCTTATTGCACTCAGTGCGAGGCGGAAGGCTTTCGCCGTATCACCTATTTCCTCGACCGTCCCGATGTGTTGGCCAGGTATGATGTCAGGATAGAGGCAGATAAGCAGTTATTCCCCTTCCTGCTGAGCAATGGCAATTTGATGGACACGGGCGACTTGGCCGAGGGACGTCATTATGCCTGCTGGCAAGATCCTTTCCCCAAGCCTGCGTACCTGTTTGCCCTGGTCGCAGGTGATTTCGATTTGCTCGAAGACGAATTTGTCACCCGCAGCCAGCGCCCGGTCAAGCTGCAGGTCTTTGTCGATAAAGGCAATCTGCATAAGGCGGATCACGCCATGGCGTCCCTGAAAAAATCCATGGCCTGGGACGAGTCCAGGTTTGGCCTGGAGTATGATCTCGACATCTATATGATAGTGGCGGTGGATTTCTTCAACATGGGAGCGATGGAGAATAAGGGCCTGAATATCTTCAATACCAAGTATGTGCTGGCCGACAAGATGACGGCCACGGATGAGGATTACCATGGCATAGAGTCTGTGGTTGGCCATGAGTATTTCCATAACTGGACAGGCAACAGAGTCACCTGCCGTGACTGGTTCCAGCTGAGTCTGAAGGAAGGCCTGACTGTGTTTCGCGATCAGGAGTTCAGTTCAGATCTGGGCTCGCGGGCGGTCAATCGTATTCATGCCATCAAGGTGATCAAGAATCAGCAGTTCGCCGAGGATTCGGGTCCCATGGCGCATCCGATACGCCCGGAATCTGTGATAGAAATGAACAATTTCTATACCGTCACCGTCTACAACAAGGGCGCGGAAGTGATCCGCATGTTGCATACCTTGCTGGGTGAGGCTGCGTTTCAGGCAGGGATGAAGTGCTATTTTGAGCGTCACGATGGTCAGGCTGTGACCTGTGATGATTTTGTCCAGGCGATGCAGGATGCCAGCGGAGTCGATCTCAGCCAGTTCAGGTTATGGTACAGCCAGGCGGGAACGCCGGTGGTGACAGTGAGCGACAGTTTCGATGCCACAAGCGGCCGCTACAGCCTCAAGATAACGCAACAGCCGAGTAGCAGCGTGAATGCCGATGCCGGTCAGCCCCTGCATATTCCCTTCGCCCTCGAGTTGCTCGATGCCCAGGGGCGGTCGTTAGTGAACCGGGTGCTGGATGTCAAAGAAAGCCAGCAGAGCTTCGAATTCGAGGGGCTGACTCAGGCCCCCGTGCCGTCCTTGTTGCAGGACTTTTCGGCGCCGGTGAAGCTCAACTATGACTTCAGCATAGAGCAATTGGTCCATCTGCTGCGTTTCGCCAGCAGCGAGGTGGCCCGTTGGGAAGCCTCAGTCAGCCTGGTGAGCCAAGCGATTTGGCATAATGTGGCCCAGCTGCAGCGTCATGGGTCCATGCTGCTCGATCCCAGGGTGGCAGAGGCCTTCAGGGGCGCGATTCTGGACGCTGATCTGGACCCTGCGCTGTTGGCCGAGATCCTCAGCTTGCCTTCGGCGTCGGCCCTGATTGAGCAGGCTGAGTCTGTCGAGCTCGATGCCTTGGCCCTGGCCAGGGAGTTTGTCCTGGATACCCTGGCCGTCGCCTGTGAAGACGAATTGCTGGCCCGCTATCGGGAGCAGGCCAGCTTGGACTGTGCCGCCGCCAGAGCCCTGAAAAACGCCTGCCTCGGCTGGCTGAGCCGGGTATCCCCGGTTCATGAAGCCTTGGTGCTGAGTCAGTTTAACACTGCCGACAACATGACGGATGCGTTGGGGGCATTGCAGGCGGCCAATGGGGCCGAGCTGGACTGTCGTGATGAGTTGATGGCAGCCTTTGAAGCCAAGTGGCACGACACCCCGCTGGTGATGGACAAATGGTTTGCCTTGCAGGCGACCCAGAATGTCCCCGAGGTCATAGACAGGATCAAGGCGCTGACCCAGCATCCTGGTTTCAGTTTCAGTAATCCGAACCGGGTGCGCTCCTTGATAGGCAGTTTTGCCGCGGCCAACACCTATCAGTTCCACCGTATGGACGCCAAGGGCTATGAGTTTATTACCGACTGTTTGGTCGAGCTCAATAGCCTCAATCCCCAGGTGGCGGCGCGGATCATCACGCCGTTGATCCAGCTGGGTAAGTTTGACTCGGCGCGGCAGGCATCGATGCGCGCCTGCTTGCAGCGTTTGCTGGCATTGCCCGACTTATCCAAAGATCTGTTCGAGAAAGTCTCCAAAGCCCTGGCGTAATTCATGGAGGGGGCGGCGGTAACGCCGCCCTGTATCTGATGCGGGTTTATTTCACCCTTAATCTGAGCTATCAAGATTTTTTACCTTATTACCAAGGGTTGGCCGACAAGGTTGTGGTTCGCGATACCCAGGGACGCGTGCTGAAGATCAGCGGGCGTCATTTTCGTCCCTTCCTGACCGAGCAGGGCGTGCAAGGTCAGTTTGTCTTGGTTCTGGATCCCCGGGGCAATTTGCTGTCTTTGACGTCGAGCTAACTCAAAGTTTATTAGAGTATTTACTTTAAACGCTCGACTGAATTATACCTCTGTATACCGGCCCGGGTTTCTATTCTATCTAGTTGATCTCTAGCCGATTATCATGCTTCTTTGCGGCCATTCGGCCCCTGTCGCCGGCAGATTCAAATCAAGCGTTCGTTTTATTGCGGTAAAACGCAGCTAAGTCCTCAATTCTCTGGAAAATTTTCTGCGTTTGCGCCTTGCCGTCGCTTGTTAAATGCTGTAACAATGACGTTACCTGTAGGCTAACAAGATGTTGGTTGAAATTCCTATAACGAAGAATCCAGCAGGTTACGGAGAGAAGCTAAAATGAATATTGTTAAAAATTGTTTTAACAAGTCGGCGCTTGCTTTGGGGGTAGCGTCGGCACTGAGTCTGGGAATGATCCCCGACGTCAAGGCAGTGTCATTCGATTGGGGAGATGTCCAAGGGACATTCGACTCCACTTGGACAGCCGGTGCCAGCTGGCGTGTCGGTGCCCGCGACTGGGAAGGCCAGATAGGCAAGGTGAATCAACCACAGTTTGATTGGTCGGGTTACAGTGCCTTCGGTAATACCATTTACAACTCGCAAGACACCTGGGCTCAGCCGGGCTCTTACTCGAGCAACAACGACTTGAGTAACCTCTTGTACTCCAAGGGCGACACCACCTCGGAAATTTTCAAGGGGCTGCACGAACTGTCTCTGAAGTATGAAAACTTTGGTCTGTTTGCCCGTGGCATGTATTTTTACGATCGTAAGCTCAACGATGGCAACTATGATTTCAACGATCCGCTGACCGGCGAAAAGTTCGATCCCTGTGCCGACAAGCGCGCCGAAGAGGTTCAGTGTAAAGACCTGCGCCTGCTCGATGCCTTCGTATACGCCAACTTCGACTTTAACAATGGCGCCAACCCCCTGTCGATCCGTGTGGGTAAGCAAGTGGTATCTTGGGGTGAGAGTGCCTTGATTTCTCACGGTATTGCCGAGATTAACCCCGTCGACTTGAACATTCTCAACGCCCCCGGCGCCGAGTTGAAAGAAGCCTTCAGGCCTCAGGGTATGGTATGGGCATCGCTCGGGATCACCGACTCCCTCTCCATGGAGGCCTTCTACCAATACGATTGGCAGCCTATCTGGGTTCCTACCCCAGGCTCCATCTTTGCGACCAATGATTTTGCCGGCTTCGGTGGCTACAATCAAAATGCCCAGCTGGGATTCAACGCCAACCCCGACATCAACCTGGATTTCCTGCTCGCCGAATACTCACGTCTCGGTGCCATGCTCAACAGTGGCCATCAGTTCACTGCCACAGAATTGGGTAATATGGCGTTGGCATACCCCACCAAGGTGACCCTGATTGAGGATGAGCTGGAGCCGAGTGACTCGGGTCAATACGGCATCAAGCTCGGCTATTATGCCCCTGAGCTGGGGGAAACCGAGTTTGGCCTCTATTTCATGAATTACCACAGCCGCCGGCCACTGATCAGTGGCACCACGGCCAACTTTACCAGTGGCGCCTTGCTCGGTGATCTTGCCGTGGTCGGGCAAAACGCCGATAACATAGATCGCGACTTGTTGCTGAGCCTGAAGAGCTTCTCCAAGGCGCAGATAGTCTATCCGGAAGATATCAAGCTCTATGGCTTCAGCTTCAATACCCTGATAGGGGATACCTCGGTTGCCGGTGAAATCGCCCATCGTCAGGGTGAGCCGCTGCAGATTGATGATGTTGAACTCCTGTTCGCCGCCATGCCGCAACAGCTGGCCAACGCGGGCATTCGTCCCGATCTGGATGGTATCTCCCAGATGGAGACCTTTGCCCCGGGCGAGTATGCAGATGGCTTCATTCGCCGGGACACCACCCAGACACAGATGACCTTTACCCACCTGTTTGGTCCCACCTTGGGCACGGATAACCTGACCATGCTGGCCGAAGTGGGTGGCGTCTGGATCCATGACATGCCGGGCTTCGATGAGCTGCGCCTGAACGGCCCGGGTACGGCACGTTCGGGTGGTAATCCGGACATGCCGGGGATCATCCAGGCATTGCAGGATGGCCCCGAGACCAATCCCTTCCCAACCGACTTCGCCTGGGGTTATCGCATAGTGGCCAAGGCCGACTTCAATAACCTGTTTGCCGGCATCAACATGTCGCCAAGGATGATCTTCTCTCACGACGTCAAGGGCATCACACCCGATCCCATCTTCCTGTTTACCGAAGGCCGCAAGTCGATGGCCGTCGGCCTCAACTTCGACTACCAGAGTCGTTGGGGAGCGGATCTGTCCTACAACAATTTCTTCGGCGGTGTAGGAACGACCAATGCGATGGCAGATCGTGATTATATTTCTTTCAATATCAAGTATTCGATTTAAAAGGACAGCAGCATGAATAAACTGACGTTATTGTCGGCCGCCGTCATTATCGGGCTGAGTGCCCCGGCGGCACTGGCGAAGGTCTCCCAGGTCGAGGCGGCCAAACTCGGTGTCGAGTTGACCCCGCTCGGCGGCGAAAAAGCCGCGAATGCCGATGGTTCCATTCCTGCGTGGAATGACGGCATCACCAAGCCGGTTGCGGGTTATACCAAGGGCATGCATCATCCGGATCCTTTTCCCGGCGATAAGATAGAAATGACTATCACCAACGCCAATAAGGACCAATACAAGGCGTACCTGACGCCGGGACAGATGAAGTTATTCGAACTGTATCCGAGCACTTTCAAGATGAATGTGTATCAGACCCGGCGTACTGCCTCTGTGCCGCAATTTGTCTATGATGCCACCAAGGCCAACGCCACCCGCGGCGAGCTGGTCGCCAATGGCAATGGGGTTTCAGGCGCGGCTATCGGGATCCCTTTCCCCATTCCGGCCAATGGCCTCGAGGCCATCTGGAACCATATATTGCGTTTCCGTGGTGTGGACGTCGAGACAGAGCGCAACCAGGCGGCACCCACCAAGGGGGGCGACTACACCTTGGTCGAACTGTCGGAGCAACTGCGCTTCGAGTATTCCCGTCCGGATATGACGCCCGAGAAGCTCAAGCAGGAGAATACCCTGGCACTGTTCAAGCAGGTGGTCACTCAGCCGGCGCGCCTGGCGGGTACCGCACTCCTGGTGAAAGAGACACTGGATCAGGAAGCGCTGCCACGTCAGGCCTGGACCTATAACACAGGACAGCGCCGGGTTCGCAAGGCGCCCAACGTGGCGTTCGATACGCCGGGGACTGTGTCCGACGGCCTGAGAACCACCGACGATTACGATATGTTCAACGGCTCGCCCAGTCGCTACAACTGGGAGTTGGTCGGCAAGAAAGAGATCTATATTCCTTATAACGACTACAAGTTGCATTCGGATAAGCTGAAGTATGATCAAATTCTGACGCCAGGACATATCAATCCAGAGTATGTGCGTTGGGAAAAGCACAGGGTATGGCAGGTCAGGGCGACACTCAAGCCGGGGATGCGCCACATCTATAAGGTACGCGACATGTACCTGGATGAGGATTCCTGGCAGGTCTCGATAGCGGATCTGTACGATAATCGTGACGAACTCTATCGGGTCGCGGTGGCGCACGGACTCAACTATTACGAGGTGCCGACACCTTGGAGTACCCTGGAAGTGTTCCACGATCTGCAATCCCGTCGCTATCTGGCGATCGGCTTGGATAACGAAGGCCGCATGTATGACTTCGATGCCAAACTGACAGAGGCGAATTTCACCCCGGATGCGCTCAGACGTGCAGGTATCCGCTAATACATCAGCAGACGGGGGCGCAGCGCGCCCCTCATTAGTTTAAGGAAGTTTGTATGCCGTATCGCATGCTTCGTCTAGTGTGTGCTGTGGGCGCATTGTCCGTGTCGGCACTCGTATCCGCGACCCCCAACCTGGATCCTCTGACCTCCCAAATACAGCCATTGGCCGTGTCTTCTCTGGTGCTCGACATTGGCAAGGCCGGCGACACTCTGGTTGCGGTCGGAGACAAGGGCCATGTGCTGCTCCATGGAAGCGCGGATGAGGCCTGGCACCAGGTGGCAACGCCCGTGACAAGCCTGTTGACCAAGGTGTTTTTCCTCGATGCCAAGCTGGGCTGGGCCGTGGGCCATGATGCCAGCATAATACATACCCGTGACGGCGGGCAGACCTGGACGGTGCAGATGCAGGCACCCGAGATAGAGAAACCCTTGTTTGATGTGGTGTTTTTCAATGCAAATGAAGGGATCGCCGTAGGTGCCTATGGATTGTTTTATCGCACCTTGGATGGCGGGGAACATTGGCAGGAAGAATTCCATCAGGAACTCCTGTTCGAAGAGGATGTGGCCTATCTGGCCGATCTGAAGGCCAACGATGAAGCCGCCTATCTCAGCGAGCGTGCCTCCTTGCTGGCGCACTTCAACCGTATTCTGCCCCTCAAGGATGGTCGCCTGTTGCTGGTCGGCGAGCTTGGCATGCTGGCGGTGTCAGCCGATAAGGGCAGGCAGTTCAGCCGTCTGGAGCTGAACTACGAAGGTTCCATGTTTAACGCCGTAGAGCTAGATGACGCCGTATATGTGATGGGCCTGCGCGGTCATGTGTTTAAGTCCGACAGCAGCTTACAGGCGTGGCAGCCGATAGCTATCCCGGCCAGCTCATCGATCAATGCGGCCTTGGCCGGTGAGCAGGATGATTTGATCCTCATAGGCAATGCCGGGGTGATCATCGAAGTGAACGGCTCCGGGCAGGCGTCATTGCTGGCCCGCCGTCAGGGGGAAAACCTGGTGGCCATGGCCAGAGACGCCAAGGGCAATCTCTGGCTGGCAGGCTCTCAGGGGTTGTTCATTTTCAAGCAGTAACCTATTAAAACAATAACAGGGCCTAAAGATGTTAGAAAAACTGGTCAACGGATTTGAAACTTTTTTATTTCGCCATCGCCTGCTGGTCATAATCGGGTTCGCACTGATGACACTGGTGTTGGCATATCAGGCGAGTCAGCTGAAGATGGATGCGGCTTTTGTAAAAAACATCCCGCTGAATCACAGCTATATGCAGACTTACCTCAAGCACCAGAAACAGTTTGGTGGGGCAAATAGCATCATGGTGGCGGTCGAAGATACCAGTGGCAATATCTTCAATGCCAATTATTTCGACATCCTCAAGAATGTTCACGATCAGCTGTTCTTCATTCCCGGCGTCGACCGCTCACAGGTGAAGTCGTTATTTTCACCTTCGACCCGTTTCACCGAGATAGTTGAAGATGGGTTCGCCGGTGGCCCCGTGATCCCGGCGGATTTTTCTACCTCAGAAGCCGGACTGGAGACGGTACGCAACAACATAGAGAAGGCGGGCATAGTCGGCCGCCTGATTGCCAACGATTACAGCGCCGCCATGCTCACGGCGCAATTGATGGACTTCGATCCCCAAACCGGCAAGCCACTGGATACCATCGCCTTCGCGGCGCAGCTTGAAAAAGAGCTGCGGGGCAAGTTTGAAACCGACAAGGTGAAAATTCACATCATAGGTTTCGCTAAAATGGCCGGCGACGTCGCCGATGGTGCCAAAGGCGTGCTGTTGTTTTTCCTGATCGCCATCTTGGTCACTGCGGTCATGGTGTATCTGTTCTCCAAGTCCGTGGTGCTGACCCTGCTGCCACTGGTGTGCAGCCTGATCGCCGTGGTTTGGCAGTTGGGGCTGTTGACCGTGATAGGCTTCGGCTTGGATCCCATGTCTATCTTGGTGCCTTTCCTGGTCTTTGCCATCGGCGTGAGCCACGGGGTGCAGATGATCAATGCCGTGCGCCGGCGGGTGCTGGACGGCCAGACCAGCAAAGCGGCCGCCGCCAGTGCGTTCCGCAGTTTGTTGGTGCCGGGTGGGGTCGCCTTGTTGTCGGACACTGTGGGCTTCTTGACCTTGCTGTCCATCGACATAGGCATCATACGTGAGTTGGCGATTTCGGCTTCGCTCGGGGTGGCGGTGATCATACTGACCAACCTCATTCTGCTGCCCTTGGTGTTGTCTTTTGCCAACTTGAAAGGGGCCAAAACCCCCGTTGCCCAAAGGGCTGAGGCGTGCGGCGCACCCACGGGTGTGGACTGGATATGGCGTACCCTGTCGCGTTTTGCCACGCCGAAATACGCGCTGATGGTGTTGCTGGCAACGGCTGTCTTGTACGGCTTTGGCTTTCAGCAGGCAGGCCAGATGAAGATAGGGGATCTCAAGGGCGGCGCCCCGGCGCTGCATCAGGATTCGCGTTATAACCAGGATACCTTCTATATCACAGATCATTTCTCCATCACCACAGATGTGATGACCATCATAGTCGAGGCCCCGCCCGAGGCCTGTACCTATCACGACGTGTTGGCGCAGATAGATGAATACGAATGGTTGATGAGCAACACGCCCGGGGTGGAGTCGACCGCGAGTCTGGCTTCTATAGCCAAGAAGGTGAACGCCGGTTTCAACGAAGGCAATCCCAAGTGGCAAGTGCTGCCGCGCAATACCGCCAGCCTGGTACAGGCGATAGGCAGGATCCCCACTACCTCCGGGCTGCTCAACGGTGATTGCTCCGTCATGCCTGTGTACTTATTTCTCAAGGACCACAAGGCCGAAACCATAGAAGTGGTCGTAGCCAAGGCCAAGGCGTTGGCGGCCAAGATGGACACGGATAGCCTCAAGTTCAAGCTGGCTTCCGGTCCTGTGGGGGTGATGGCCGCGACCAATGAGGCAGTGGCGGCGGCACAGTTGCCCATGATGCTCTATGTCTATGGTGCGGTGTTTGTGCTGTGTTTGATGAGCTTTAAATCCCTACGGGCCACCATAGCGGTGATCTTGCCTCTGTATGTGGTCTCTACCCTGGCACAGGCGCTGATGACCCGGCTCGACATAGGGCTGGCGGTCAGCACCTTGCCGGTGATCGCCCTGGGGGTCGGCATAGGGGTGGATTATGGCATCTATATCCTGTCGACCATGTCGGTGAAATTACGCGCCGGCATGGCGGTGCAGCAGGCTTACTATGAAGCCTTGGTCGAGCGGGGCAGTGCGGTGATCTTCACCGGCTTGACCCTGGCGATAGGCGTCAGTACCTGGTTTTTCTCGGCACTCAAGTTCCAGATGGATATGGGCATACTGCTGACCTTCATGTTTTTGGTGAACATGCTCGGAGCCATAATTATCTTGCCGTCGCTGGCGGCCATTTTCTGGCGTAAAGCCCGCTGAACAAAGCAATGGGGAGTATGACTCCCCATTTCTTTTTGAATACTTAGTCTAAAGAACCGATTGTTTCTTCATCGTGCTTGCTTGCTTCCCGTATTTGCTGGATTTGTAGAGGCTGTACCACTAAAATTTTGCTCGAAATGTGGTGGATTTAGTAATAGACTTCGCGCAATGGCTCAGACCTTAACATTTGCGCGAGCCATTAAGCCGAAGCATCCAAATAATGAAAAAAGCGCTGCCATAGACGCTTAAGGAAACAGCAACATGGCCTTGAAAGATGCAATGCCTTCAGTACTACTTGAAAATGTAGTTAGATTGATTGACTCCAAAGTCCCTAGTTCACAAGCAAAACAAGTTGGCCAATTCGCGACTTGCCTCTACGCCCATATGTCGAAGGACGATCTTAACGCCCGTAACGACAGCGATCTCTATGGCGCGGTCCTGAGCTTGTGGAATGCACTCAACAAGACCCCAACCAACGGCACGCATATCCGCGTGTTCAACCCAAGCCAGTCCAAACACGGCTGGCAATCCACCCATACCATTATCGAAATCATTCAGCCTGACATGCCATTCTTGGTCGACTCGGTCGGTATGATCTTGAATCGTATGGGGATCACAGCACACATGATGCTGCATACTCCCTTGGCTATCACCCGTGATGCCGGCGGTGTTTCCCAGGTCACCTATGCCAAAGACAGTCCTAAAAACGCTGAGCACATTGCCGTATTCCTTATCGAAATCGACAGGCAAAGCAGCAACCAGGACATCAAGGCACTGGAAAAAGAAATCGAATCTGTGCTGGGAGATGTGTCTGCGTCTGTGAATGACTGGCAAGCCATGTCGGATAAACTGAGCAGCACCATCAAGGAACTGCCTACACGTCCTTTCCCTGGGGATAAGCAGGAGCTGGAAGAAGCGATTAATTTCCTCACCTACTTGAATAATCATCATTTTACCTTGCTCGGCTATCGTCAACACGAACTTCGCCGTATCGAGGGCGATGTCGAACTGGTGCCGAACATTCCCAGCAGCCTGGGTCTGATGAATAAGCCGGGTCATACGCATCAGGAAAAAGTGCTGATGTTGTCCAGCCTGTCCGAGTCGGCACGCAAGGAAGCCCTGGATGCGAGCCTGCTGGTACTGACCAAGAGCAGTTCCAAGAGCCGGGTACATAGACCCGCCTATGTTGATTACATAGGGATCAAGCGCTTCGACAAGCAAGGCAATGTGATAGGCGAAGATAGATTCATAGGCCTGTACGCCTCGAACCTGTATAACCGTAGTCCAAGGGAAATTCCCATGCTGGCCGAGAAAGTCCAGCGAGTGATGGAGCGCTCGGGTCTGACGCCACGCTCACACGACTATAAGGCACTGCTGAATATTCTCGAAAACTTGCCCCGCGATGAGCTAATCCAGGCCAGAGTCGACGAGTTGGCCAACATGGCCCACGGCGTGTTGGAGATGCAGGACAGGGATAAGTTGAAACTCTTTGTACGCAAAGATGGCTTCGGCCGCTTCTTCTCCTGTCTGGTGTATGTGTCCAAAGACAGATACAACACCAAACTGCGCCAGGATACCCAGCGTATTCTCGCCCAGCATTTCCGCAGTACAGAAGATGTAGAGTTTACGACTTATTTTTCCGAGTCGAGCCTAGCCAGGACTCACTACATAGTGAAAGTCGATGATAATAGTATGGATGTAGATGTGTCAGCTATAGAAAACAACTTAATCGAAGCGGCGCGTTCGTGGGAAGATAAGGTCAACAGTGCACTCAACAGTGCCCTGGGAGAGGATGCGGGAAATCGCCTGCTCAAACGTTATTTCAACGCCTTCCCGCCAAGCTATAAGGAAGATGTCCTGCCCAGCTCGGCCGTGGTCGACATGCAGCACCTCGAAGCGTTGGACGACAACCATAAATTGGGCATGTTGTTCTATCAACCCCAGGAAGCCGTGCTGAATAACAACAAGGTACGCCTTAAGTTATTCCACAAGGATGAGCCTATCCACCTGTCCGATGTGCTGCCCATGTTGGAAAACTTTGGCCTGAGGGTGATCAACGAACGCCCCTACGAGGTCAAGACCTCCGACGGTGCGACCTTCTGGATTCTGGACTTCCAGATGACGGTCAAGGGCGCGGCCACTGAAAACCTGACCGACAGCCAGGACAGATTCCAGACGGCGCTGTCACAGGTATGGCAGAAGAAGCTGGAAGACGATGGTTTCAACCGTATGGTGCTGGCCACAGGCCTCAGCGGCCGTGAAGTTTCAGTGCTGCGTGCCTACGCCAAGTACATGCGTCAAATAGATGCGACCTTCAGTCAGGCATACATAGAAGAAACCTTCAGCCGCTATCCGCAGATCGCCGACTTGCTGGTGAAGATGTTTATCCGCAAGTTCAATCCTAAACTGAAGACCCGTACCCTGGGCAAGTTTATGGAGCAGATCAACCTGCGTCTGGATGAAGTCTCCAGCCTGGATGATGATCGCATCATTCGCCGCTATCTGGATTTGATCAATGCGACCCTGAGAACCAACTTCTACCAGGTGACCCCTGAAGGCGAGCCTAAGAGCTATATTTCCTTTAAATATTCACCGGCACTGATCCCTGAAATGCCGCGTCCACTGCCGAAATATGAGATTTTCGTCTACTCGCCCAGAGTCGAAGGCGTGCATCTGCGTGGTGGCAAGGTCGCCAGGGGCGGTCTGCGCTGGTCCGATCGCCGCGAAGACTTCCGTACCGAAGTACTCGGCTTGGTCAAAGCCCAGCAGGTTAAGAACACTGTGATAGTGCCTGTGGGAGCCAAGGGTGGTTTCGTTTGTAAACAACTGCCGACCGAAGGTGGCCGTGAAGCCTTCTTCACCGAAGGTCAGGAATGTTACCGCTTGTTTATCCGCGGTTTGTTGGATATCTCCGACAATATCATCAACGGTGAGATAGTGGCGCCGGTGGACGTGGTACGCCACGACGAAGACGATCCTTACCTGGTGGTGGCAGCGGATAAGGGGACAGCGACCTTCTCGGACATAGCCAACGCCATCGCCATCGAATACGGTTTCTGGCTCGGCGATGCATTCGCCTCGGGTGGCAGCAACGGTTATGATCACAAGAAGATGGGGATTACCGCCAAGGGTGCCTGGGAGTCGGTTAAACGTCACTTCCGCGAAGAAGGCGTGGATTGCCAGAGCACAGATTTCACTTGCCTCGGCATAGGTGACATGGCCGGTGACGTATTCGGTAACGGTATGTTGTTGTCTGAGCACACTAAGCTGGTGGCCGCATTCAACCATATGCATATCTTCATCGACCCGAATCCGGACGTCGCTGCCAGCTATGCCGAACGTCAGCGCCTGTTCGTCTTGCCGCGCTCCAGCTGGGAAGACTATAACGCCAAGCTGATCTCCAAGGGCGGCGGTTTATTCCTGCGCTCGGCTAAATCTATCCCGCTATCGGCCGAAATGAAGGCCATGTTGGGCACAGAAAAAGCCACCATGACGCCGCACGAACTGCTGAAAGAATTGCTGAAAATGCCGGTGGATCTCATCTGGAATGGCGGTATCGGCACCTATGTTAAAGCTGCCCGTGAGACCCATGCCGAAGTAGGAGATCGTGCCAACGACGCGATTCGGGTCAATGGTCGTGAAGTCCGCGCCAAGATCATAGGCGAGGGGGGTAACTTAGGTTGCACTCAGTTGGGTCGTATCGAGTATGCTGCCAATGGCGGCCGGATAAATACCGATTTCGTCGACAACGTAGGCGGGGTTGACTGTTCGGACAACGAAGTCAACATCAAGATCTTGCTTAACGCCTTGGTGGCCGACGGCGAGATGACCCTGAAGCAACGCAACCGTTTGTTGGAAGAGATGACCGAAGAAGTCGGTCAGATAGTACTGCAAGATTGTAAAGATCAGACCCGTACCATCTCTGTGACTCAGGTACATGGTGCCGAGCAGTTGAAAGAACAGATACGTTTCATTCAGTATTTGGAAAAAGATGCCAAGCTGGATCGGGCGTTGGAGTTCCTGCCATCGGAAGAGGAACTGGCCGAGCGCCTGGCGAATGGCCGTGCCTTGACCCGTCCTGAACTGTCTGTGTTGGTGGCCTACGCCAAGATGCTGCTCAAAGAGCAGTTGGTGACACCGGAAATCACCGATAACTCTCTACTCAGCCAGCTGCTGATCAAATATTTCCCGCAGAAACTGCAGGAGAAATACAGCGAACAGATGGCATCGCATCCACTGCGCGGTGAGATTATTGCGACCTCTCTGGCCAACGAACTGGTCAACAACATGGGGATGAATTTCGTTCAGCGTATGCAGGACGAAACCGGTGCTTCGGTGGCCGAGGCGGCGATCTGTTATACCATTGCCCGTGAAGTGTTCGGTTTGGATGAGTTGACCAAATCCATTTCGGCGCTCAATGGCATTGCCCCTGCCAGCGTGCAAGGCGAGATGCTGTATCAGCTGCGCCGCAACATGCGCCGGGTTTGTCGCTGGTTCCTGCGTCACCGCAACCGTAATTTCAGCATAGAGCAGAGCATTGCCTTCTATAAGCCGGTATTCAGCCAGCTTGAAGCCAATGTGCATAATTACATGGTCGAGGATGAAGTGGCCGGTATCGACGCCGAGATAGCCCAGCTGGTCGAGGAGAAGGTGCCCGTCGAAGTGGCGACTCAGGTTGCCAACATGAGCACCCTGTTCTCGGCACTGGACATTGCCCAGATAGCCCAACTCCAGGATAAGCCTGTGGCACTGGTGGCCGAGACCTACTTCAAGTTGGGTGCCAGAGTCGAGCTGCATTGGTTCCTGAACCAGATCAGTGCCCAGCCCGTGGCTAACCATTGGCAAGCCCTGGCCCGAGCGGCCTTCAGGGAAGAGCTGGATTGGCAACAAAGAGCGCTCAGTTCTGTGGTATTGAAAACCTGCAGCGAGACCTGTGATGCCGATACCGTGATTGCCCAATGGTTAGAGAGCAATCAGGGACTGCTGGAAAGATGGTTCCACATGCTGGCCGACTTCAAGACATCTCAGAGTCATGAATTTGCCAAGTTCTCGGTTGCATTGCGGGAATTGAACCTGCTTATCCTTCATTGCGAAGGTCCTAAGTAAGGCGTTGTTAATGTCTTAAGCCCTGGCGATCGCCGGGGCTTTTTTTAGCTCAAGGAGAAAGCATGTTTTACAAAATCGCACAGAAAGTCATGTTCCAGATGGACCCTGAGCGAGCGCATAAGTTGGCCATTCGCAGTTTAAGTGCCACCTCCAACAGCCCGCTGGCCTGTTTATATCGTCAGCAGATTGCGCCAGCACCAGTGAATTTCATGGGACTGACATTTCCCAATCCCGTGGGTTTGGCTGCGGGCTTGGATAAGGACGGTGAGGCCATAGATGCCTTCCAGGCCATGGGATTCGGTCATGTCGAGGTTGGCACAGTGACACCCAGGCCGCAGCCGGGTAATGAGCTTCCCAGGCTATTCAGGCTCAAGCCCGCTCAGGCCATTATCAATCGGATGGGGTTTAATAATAAAGGGGTCGATAATCTGGTTAAAAACCTTATCGCCAAAAAATCTGGTATCTTGGTCGGCGTGAACATAGGCAAGAACAAAGATACCCCGGTCGAAACGGGAAAAGACGATTATTTGATCTGCATGGACAAAGTCTATCCCTATGCTTCTTACATCACAGTGAATATTTCGTCGCCCAATACACCGGGATTAAGATCGCTGCAGTATGGCGATCTGTTGGATGATCTTCTGAGTGCGATCAAAGTGAAGCAAGCCGAACTCGCGGCCAAGCATGGACGCTATGTGCCTGTTGCACTGAAAATCGCACCGGATCTGACCCCGGATGAGATTGACAATATCGCCGAGTCTTTGCTTAAGAATAAGTTTGACGGGGCGATTGCAACCAATACCACACTCACCAGAGATGGGGTCAGTGGTTTGGAAAATGCCAATGAAAGCGGTGGCTTAAGTGGTAAACCTCTGGCGGAGCTGTCCACCAAAGTGATCAGACAGCTGGCTAAGGCCTTACAGGGACAGATCCCCATCATGGGGGTTGGCGGGATTAATTCTGCCGCCGATGCACTGGCAAAATTCGATGCGGGTGCGTCCATGGTACAAATATATTCCGGGTTTATTTATCATGGTCCAGAGTTAATAAAAGAAATTGTTGCCGCATATAGGGCAAAATAAAGAAAAGGATCGCGAAAGCGATCCTTTTTTCTCATTCAGATCGCAAAACGATCCATATTAGATCTCATTAAGATCTTGTTTATTGGTTGGATATTTAAAAATACTTTTTGATATTGAGTAAAATATCTACTATTATCTGCATGAGTTCAGCTTGTAGGTAAAGGTTATGCTATTAATGCCACAGAAGGATTGGCAGTGGAGATATAACGATACGTATGGTGTATTAAGCGTTTCGTTAGGTATGGAAATGGAATTTCTTACTCCTTATAGAGCCAAGTCACTTATTCCGGATGCATTATTTCAGAGTGAGTTCAGTATCGAACATGCACGGTTCTATATCGAACTGCTCGATCGGCTGCCCAGAGTATTGTCTGTCACAGACGCCGCCATAGTGCAGACGGCATTGAATGCCACCGCAGCCCATTTTATGCTCAAACCCCAGATGCCTAAGTCCTGGTTCTTCGATGTCAGCGATGTCTGTGTCTACAGCGAAGCAGGCAAGTTGTTTGAACTCAAGTGTCGCGGGGAGAGGGCCTTGGTGTTGGTGGTGGAAAACAGTCTGCAGGCGACCCTGGTCATGTTGTTGTCGAAGGAATTGACCCTGAGCGATGCCAAGATCTTGAGTCAGTTTGAAACCATAAAGATAATGCATAACAGATTGCATCCATTGCGGGTGAAAAAACACATAGTCGCTGCTTGAGACCCATTTTACTTCGCTTCCTTTTATCTTTACCTCTATTCCTATCCTTATTCCTGTCTCTATCTTTTTAACCTGCGCCATATTTAGCCTGGTTTTTACCCGGAATCTTACCTCTGCTGTTGCACAGGAAATGATGCCCAGCCAGAGGAAGCGCGATAGCCATGCCCGGGAAAATTAACCCGGGTAAAATACCTATATTAACCCCAGGTTAAAGATAGAGGATCAGCAACCGAATTTTGCCTATGGTAGCCGCGGCGCCGATGGATATTCCTGCATAATAATGACTCAGAAAAGCTAAATTCAAATGGCTGCCGGCGCCTTATCTGAATTCAGGCTCTTCGCCTGTTTATCAGGAGCCTGTTGCATATCAGCTTGGCCGAATGGAGAAGGGGTCATCGAGAGTTGCTTTAACAGTGTTGGCGTGGTTTGTGTTAACGAATAATTGAAGAATAAGTATTGAAGTGGTTGCGGAAGCAGGATTTGCACCTACGAGCTTCGCCCTGGGTTATCACCCGAGGTTATCAAGAGCCGAGCCCGACGCGCCAATGCTGTTTTAGCTTGGTCGAACACAGAGAGGAGGGTTGTTTTAAAGAAAAATTGAAGAATAACTGAGGAATAATTGAAGAATAACTGAGGAATACATTTGAAGTGGTTGCGGGAGCAGGGTTTGAACCTACGAGCTTCGCCCGGGGTTATTGCCTGGGGTTATCAAGAGCCGAGCCCGACGCACCAATGCTGTTTTAGCCTGGTCGAACAGAGAGGGGAGTTGTTTTAAAGAAACATTGAAGAATAACTGAGGAATAAATTTGAAGTGGTTGCGGGAGCAGGATTTGAACCTACGAGCTTCGCCCGGGGTTATCAAGAGCTGAGCCCGACGCACCAATGCTGTTTTAGCCTGGTCGAACAGAGAGGGGAGTTGTTTTAAAGAAACATTGAAGAATAACTGAGGAATAAATTTGAAGTGGTTGCGGGAGCAGGATTTGAACCTACGACCTTCGGGTTATGAGCCCGACGAGCTACCATGCTGCTCCATCCCGCGTCCGATTTCATTTTTACATCTTGAGCTTAACACTGAATTTTTACTTTCCTCAGCAAGAAAGTGGTTGCGGGAGCAGGATTTGAACCTACGACCTTCGGGTTATGAGCCCGACGAGCTACCATGCTGCTCCATCCCGCGTCCGATTTTATGCTTTACTTCTTGAGCTTAACACTGATTTTTTGTCTTTCATCAGTAAGAAAGTTGATTGCGTAAGCCTGATTTGAACCTACGACCTTCGACTCTGGTCATGAAGAGCTGAGCCCGACGAGCTACCATGCTGCTCCATCCCGCGTCCGATTTTATGCTTTACATCTTGAGCTTAACACTGAATTATTCGCTTCCTTCAGTGAGGAATTGGTTGCGGGAGCAGGATTTGAACCTACGACCTTCGGGTTATGAGCCCGACGAGCTACCATGCTGCTCCATCCCGCGTCCGAATAATATCATTTGTACTCATGCCTTGAATTGGTTGCGGGAGCAGGATTTGAACCTACGACCTTCGGGTTATGAGCCCGACGAGCTACCATGCTGCTCCATCCCGCGTCCGTCTTCAAAGCGGGGCAGACTATAACGACAGCGTCTTGGCATTGCAAGGCGCAAGTGTAAAATAAGTGGTGAGTGCTCAAATAAGCGACTGGATGCGGGTATTTCGCACTGAAATCGGCAACCTGTGGCGTTATGGGGCGGGAACTGCGTGCGCCAAGGCCATAGGGGCCAATAACTGTTTATCTTTTATTAGTGGTAACAGGTATAATGGCGGTTTGATTTTGACGGCGTAGTTTACTATTCATGTTTAATTTTTTTGCTGCGGCCCCCAAGGGCTTCGAATATAGTCTGGCTAACGAGCTGGCGGAATTTGGCGCGACCGAGATAAAAGAGAGCGTTGCCGGGGTGTACTTTTCTGCGCCGTTAGAGCTGGCTTACCGCATTACTTTATGGACCCGCCTTGCCAGTCGCCTGGTGTTGGTCATCTATAAGGGCGCGTGTGAGTCGGCGGAACAGCTTTATAACGCGGCATATTGCGTTGATTGGCCTGCGCATTTCTCCAACCGCAACACCTTCAGCATAGACTTTCATGGCACCGGCGGTTTCATCAATAATACCCAGTTCGGCGCCCTGAAGATCAAAGATGCGGTCGTCGATCGTTTTCGTGACGATGGCGTGGAGCGGCCCAATGTGGCCCGTGTCGATGCCGACTTCAGGATCGATGCCCATTTTCGCAATGGCATAATCACCATAGCGCTGAATTTTTCCGGCCCTTCGTTGCACCAGCGTGGCTATCGCTCGACCACGGGTGAGGCACCGCTGAAAGAGAATCTCGCCGCTAACATGCTGGCCCGTAGCGGCTGGCAAGCGGCACCTACCACCTTGCTCGATCCTTTCTGTGGCAGTGGTACCGTGCTCATAGAGGCGGCGATGATGGCCGCCGATATCGCCCCCGGGATGCAAAGAAGCAGATTCGGCTTCGAACACTGGCGCTGCCATGATAGCAAGCTATGGCAGGCGGTAGTCGACGAAGCCAAGGCCAGAGCCTCTCTGGGCACCAAGCGCTGCGCCATTAAGTTCTATGGTTCGGATATAGATTCACGCCTGGTGGCCCTGGCCAAGCGCAACGCCGAAAACGCCGGTGTGCTGGATCTCATCGAATTCCAGGTGGCCAATGCCCTGACTGTCGAGCCCCCGGCGGCCGAAGGCTTTTTGATCACCAACCCGCCTTACGGTGAGCGTTTGGGCAGCGTATCTGAGCTGCTGCAACTCTATTATCAACTGGGCGATAAGCTGAAGAAGGAATTCGGTGGCTGGCGTGTCGCCGTCCTCTGCAGCGATGTCGAACTCATCTCTTCGCTTAAACTCAAGGCAGATAAGCAGATGAAGATGTTTAACGGTGCGCTCGAGTGCGCCTTTAACCTCTATACCCTGCATGCCACCAATACCCGGCGGGATGCGCCTTTGCCGGCCGAAGATGGTATGGATGTGGCCGATATCGCGCCTGCGTTCGCCAATAGGATCAAGAAGAATGCCAAGCAACTGGAGAAATGGGCCAAGAAAGAGGGCATAGACAGTTACCGCTTATATGATGCGGACATTCCCGAATACAATGTCGCGGTCGATAAGTACCTGGACTATGTGATAGTGCAGGAGTATTCCGCGCCGGCAAGCATTCCCGAGGCCGTGACCAAGCGACGTTTCAGCGATGTTCTCCTGGCCTTACCGGCGGCAATCGGCATCAACCCGAACAAGATCATCCTCAAGACCCGTGAACGTCAGAAAGGCGCCAACCAGTATCAGAAACTCGACGAGCGCAAGCTGGAGCGGATCACCACGGAATACGGCGCTAAGTTTAAGCTGAACCTGACGGGCTATCTGGATACCGGGCTGTTTCTGGATCATAGATTGACTCGCAAGCTGGTGGGTGAGAAGGCCAAGGGGCGCAAGGTGTTGAACCTGTTCTCCTATACTGGGTCGGCCTCGGTCCACGCCGGGCTCGGCGGCGCCAAGTCTGTGACCACTGTCGACATGTCCAATACCTATATCAACTGGGCCAAGGACAACTTTGCCCTCAATGGTTTGCAGGGCAAGCAGTATGAATTCGTCCAGGCCGATTGTCTGCAGTGGATCCGTGATTGTCAGCAATCCTATGATCTGATTTTCATCGACCCGCCGACCTTCTCCAATTCCAAGCGGATGGAAGATTCCTTCGATGTGCAACGCGATCATGTGGAGTTGCTGACCTCCTTGGTCAAATTGCTCAGTCCCCAGGGCGAGTTGATCTTCTCCAACAATAAACGCAAGTTCAAGATGGACGTGGAAGCGCTGGCTAAGTTGATGATCCAGGTGACGAATATCGACGCCATGACCCTGCCGTTGGATTACAAACGTAATCCGCATATCCACAACACTTGGTTGATCACCCATGTCTGAGTCGGCAACCTCGTATCTGTTGTTCCATACCCAGGGCTGTCATCTGTGTGAGTTGGCCCAAGCCCTGGTGCAGGATGCGGCTATCGCATTCAGTCGCCGAGATATCTGTGATGATGACACCTTGGCCGAGCGTTACGGCACACTGATCCCAGTGCTCATGGCCCCAGATGGGCGTGAGCTGAATTGGCCTTTCGATGCCAAGCAATTAAAAGAGTTTACAGGAGCTTAGTTTGAGTCTGGTTCGTATCAATAATGGCTCATTAGCCTATGGTTATACCCCACTGCTGCAAAATGCCGATTTTACCATCGAAGCCGGTGAACGTGTCTGTATTGTGGGGCGCAACGGCGCCGGAAAATCCAGCCTGTTGAAAGTCTTGTCTGGCGATGTGTTGCTCGATGACGGGGAATTCAACATCGCCGGCGATGTGACTGTCAGCCGCCTGCAGCAAGATCCGCCCAAGGCGGAGCAGGGCACTGTCTATGCTTATATCTCGGCCGGCCTGAAGGACGTGGGTGAGGCGCTGGAGCGTTATCATCAGCTGTCCCACGACGTGGCCCATGCCAATCCTGAGCAGATGGAACGTATGCTCAAGGAGATGGAACGCCTGCAGGAGACCTTGGATCACTTCAACGGTTGGCAACTGGATTCACGCATCAATCAAAATTGTGAGCTGCTGGGGCTGGATCCCGACAAGCCGCTGTCCGAATTGTCCGGTGGCTGGCAACGTAAGGTCGCCTTGGCCCGTGCCCTGGTGAGCGAGCCGGATCTGCTGTTGCTCGACGAACCGACCAACCACCTGGACATAGACACCATAGAATGGCTGGAGCAGTTCCTGCTGAGCTATCAGGGCGCCATCGTCTTCATCAGTCACGACAGGGGCTTCATCGCCCGGATGGCGACCCGCATTGTCGACTTGGATCGCGGCGTGGTCACGTCATGGCCGGGCAACTATCAGGCCTATCTCGACGGCAAGCAAGAATGGCTCAGGGTCGAGGCGGAGCAGAATGCGCAGTTCGACAAGCGCCTGGCGGAAGAAGAAGTGTGGATCCGCCAGGGCGTCAAGGCTCGCCGTACCCGCAACGAAGGCCGGGTGCGGGCGCTCAAAGCCCTGCGGGTCGAGCGGATGGAGCGCCTCAATCGTCAGGGCAATGCCAAGATGGCAGTGTCTGAGACCGAGCGTTCGGGTAAGCTGGTGTTCGACGTCAAAGAACTGAACTACAACTTGCCGGATAAGGACTTGGTGAAAAACTTCACTACTACTGTGGTCAGGGGCGATCGCATCGCCTTGATCGGACCCAACGGTTGCGGCAAGTCCACCCTGATTAAACTGCTGATCGAAAAGTTGCAGCCGCAATCGGGTGAGATCAAGGTGGGTACCAAGCTGGAAGTGGCTTATTTCGACCAGTACCGTGAGGCCTTGGATCCCGAAAAAACCGTCGAGGATAACGTCGGCGAGGGCAAGAAGACAGTCACCATCAATGGTAAAGACAGGCATATCCTGAGCTATTTGCAGGACTTCCTGTTTTCCCCCATGCGTGCCAGGACGCCGGTTAAGGCCTTGTCCGGCGGTGAAAAAAATCGTCTGTTGTTGGCCCGTCTGCTCCTGAGGCCTGCGAACCTCATCATACTCGACGAACCTACCAACGATCTCGACATCGAGACCCTGGAATTGTTAGAGTCGCTGTTGACCGAATACGATGGCACCCTGCTGCTGGTGAGCCATGACAGGGCCTTCATCGACAATACCGTCACCAGCAGCTGGTGGTTTGCCGGCAATGGCCGCTGGAGCGAATATATCGGCGGCTACCAGGATGCCGTGTCTCAGGGCGCTAAATTTTATTCCGAGGAACCTCAGTCGCAAAAGGCGGTCCAACCTCCAGTTGTCGCCGAAGTGGTCAAGACTCCTGCGCCGGCGCCTAAGGTCGCCAAGAAGCTGTCTTACAAGTTACAGCAAGAATTGGACGCCTTACCCGGGTTAATGGAAGCCTTGGAGCAAGAAATAGCACAGCTGCAGCTGAGGATAGGTGAGCCGGATTTCTACAGTCAGGACAGCGCCCTGGTGAATGAACGCCTCAATGAGCTGGCAGAGAAAGAACAATGTTTAGAGGTTTACTTTGAGCGATGGGAAGAGCTTGAGTCACTGAAGTAACCATAATAATAATGGGAAATAAATTAATGAAGTTAACGTTTGATAAGACCCTTTCCTTGGTGGCCGTGGGCGTCATGAGTGTGTTGCATACGGCCCAGGCGGCTTCCGTGTACGAAATCGTCAACCTGGAAGACTTTGATCTGAAAGGGACACTCGCAGGCACCCGCACGGGTTATGCGACTGCCGTTAACGATCAGGAGCAGCTGGTCGGTGTGTCTAAGGGCAAGAAGAAGCTCAATAGCGCCGATGTTGAAGGTGGGGTCATAGATGTAGAAGATGGCATCGCCCCCGAAGAGAAGATCGTCTATTCGATCAACCTGCCGATAGTGGCCAACAACTTCACTTTCACCGCCGAGGAGAACAGCAGCCCATCCCCCTGGACGCCAACCTTCGACAGCATCAATGGCACTACCGCCCCGGAACTGACAGATGCAAACGATGCCAGTACGGTCAATTCGGTCGATGCCGTCTATTACGGCATCAATGATGCGGGGGTCAAGGTCGGCAGCATGACGGCCCAACAACGGACAGTTGCGTATACGGGGACGACGGAAGGACAGGAATTCTGGTACTTGCGCGATTATGAGACCCATGGGGTGGTAAAGGATGGGGATAGCGAAATCGAGCTGTTGCCGCCTTATACGACTTATGTCAAAGATGCTCAGACAGTTGAACTCGGCGGCTGGTCGACGGCCAGTGCCATCAACAACAACGGCTTGGTGACGGGTTATGCCAGCACGGCGATCAGCCAGTTTGGCGGTGAGCGGGTCGATTACTGCCTGGGTACGAGCAATACGCTCCCCGTGGATGTCTGCGTGCAACAAGAGCAATATTCAACGCTGAATAGCCGTGGCCAGACAGTGTCACCCAACATTCAATACCAGATACGCGGTTATGTCTGGCAAGTCGAAGCCGGCACTGCGAGCGGGACTGAATTGCCATTGGGCCTGACGCCGGCGGCAGATTCCAGCCTCATATATACGGCTCAGGGGTTAGGCGTGAACAGTGCCGGCGTGGTTGCCGGTCGCTCACACGTGTACCGTAACGACGATACCAATAAGTTGCGTATGGACGCCGCCTATTGGGCTAAAGATGCCAACGGCAAATACCAATACCATTGGGTACCCATGGCCGATGAAGTCAGCAACTCTATTGCCTATGACATCAACGACAGCGGTGTTCTGGTGGGTAGCTATAAGAAGTACATCGACGGTTACCTGAGGGATAAGTTTTTCTATTTCGATACCACTACGCCGGATACTGAGATAGTGACGCCGAATGATTTCTTCAGCATCTTGTCTGATCGCAGCAGTAGGGCCAAGGATATCAACAACAAGGGCCAGGTGGTCGGCTTCATCGAGACCACGGGTGATAAAGATAAACCTAGACCCAAGGCCGGTTTCCTCTATGACAAGACCAGCGATGAGTTCAACAATATCAATGATTTGTTGACTTGTGAGTCGAAAGGCTATGTCAAGGGAGCAGATAGCAGCTGGAGCCGCAACAAGGTTGAGGTGCAGGACGGCACGGGCAAGACCCTGTCCTATGACAGCGATATCCTCGTCGTCGAGGGCAGCAGCATCAATGAAAATGGCACCATAGTAGGGACGGCATTCATCCGTAAGCCCCAGTACCAATTCGATGCCGATGGGAATTTGATCATCGGGGATAATGGCCTGCCTCTGTTTGAACTGAATGGTAACGGCGAACCTGTTACCGCCTACCTGCCGCGTATGGTGGTATTGCAGCCGGCGGCATCGGCCGCAGCCTGTGATCTGGCCGATGACAGCAAGGATGGTGGTAATTTCGAGCGCTCGGGAGCGGCGGGCATTGCCTGGTTGTTATTGCTGCCTTTTGTCTGGTTACGGCGCAAAATGTTTAGCTAAGATCTTCTCTTGAAAAAATCGAGGCCAATGCCTCGATTTTTTTTCATCAAGATCTCAATAGTTTAATAATTAACCATTATAATAGGCGATTTTTTGATTGATCTCGGTCGCGAAAAGTTTTATTTCTATCAGTGAAGCCGTAGCTTCTATTACTGTAGAAACAGAGGACGCTTGCATGAAAAGACAAAAACGAGATCGTTTAGACAGAGCATTTTCAAAGGGATTTCAAGCAGGAGTGGGGGGGCGTTCCAAGGAGCTTTGTCCCTATGCGAGTCTTGATTCGCGGTCACAGTGGTTGGGCGGTTGGCGCGAAGGCGTCGATGGCAGAATCAATGGTATGTTCAGTAAGTAATTTTTCTAAGTAACTGTCAGTAAGTAATACAGCCTATGCCCTCCAACGAGAGGGCATTTTTTTAGGCGAGAAATTGACGGTCTAGAAAGTCGAGGTATCGGTAAAGATCCCGACCTTCAGATCGGTCGCAGAATAGATTTCACGGCCATCGACTTCCATCACAGCATCGGCAATGCCCATTACCAGCTTACGGTGGATCTTACGCTTGATGTTTAGTTTATAGGTGACTTTCTTGGCATCAGGCAGCACCTGGCCCGTGAACTTGACTTCACCCACGCCCAGTGCCCGGCCTTTCCCTTCGGCGCCTTCCCATCCCAGGAAGAAGCCGACCAGCTGCCACATGGCATCCAATCCCAGACAACCCGGCATGACGGGATCGCCGCGGAAATGGCAATCGAAGAACCACAGGCTGGGGTCTATGTCGAGTTCAGCGACAATTTCTCCCTTACCGAACTCACCGCCATCGCCATTAATGGTCACAATTCTGTCGATCATCAGCATATTGTCTATTGGCAGACGTGGCGAGTTGCTACCGAACAGTGAGCCCTGGCCACAGGCGATAAGTTCTTCTTTGGTGAAACTGTTTGCTCTATTCATTAGGTTACTACTCCAGCAATAAGAGCCGCCAAGATTAGCGAACAGGTGTACGCTAAACAACTCCGATCAGCTATTTAACCACCGAAAAATTTCAATTTTGTTAACAGACGACTGAATAGGCCTGGTTCTTCATCCAAATGACCGGCCAGCTTGTCCAATCTCGCTTGCACCAGACCGTAGAGGGTCTCATGGTGGAAATCATTGTCTTCATCCGGAACCCCGGCCGGCATATTCATCAAGAGTTCCACCGCTTGGTCCATATGAGTGATGGCATGAATATGAAACAGGCCATTTTCCACGGCACTAATGATGTTAGGGTCGAGATTGAGCTGTAGCACATTGGCCTTGGGAATGATGACCCCTTGTTCACCGGTCAAACCGCGGCGCTGGCATAGGCTGAAAAAGCCTTCAATCTTCTCATTCACGCCGCCTATGGCCTGAACGTTCCCGAATTGATCCAGCGCGCCGGTAATACCGAAAGACTGGGCTATCGGCTGTTCGGCAATCGCGGACATCAGGCAGCAATATTCGGCCAAGGAGGCGCTGTCGCCGTCGATTTCCTGATAAGACTGCTCGAACACTATGTTGGCATTGAGATGCAGCGGCGCATCGCGGCCGAAGATGCGATAGAGGCAAGCGGATAGGATCATCATGCCTTTGGTATGAATGTTACCGCCAAGCTCGGACTTGCGTTCTATGTCGGCCACTTCCCCGTCGCCATAATGCACTGAGACTGTGATGCGCGCCGGCTCGCCATAGCTGTAGTCGACCGAATCTATCACTGTCAGGCCATTGACTTGGCCTATGATGGCGCCCTGAGTCGGCAGGTTGATAAAATTATCGTCAAAACTCTGGGCGGAAAACACTTCCGAGCTGTTGTGACGGAAATGCATTTGCTTCAATGCATGACTTATGGCGGCGGCGTCCAGTTGCGCTTTGCCGGAATAGGCTTTGGCTTGTGCCAACAGCCTTAGCATGTCGGCGGATGACAGGCTGAGTCTGTGTTGGTGTTCGGTTAACCTGGCACTGTGGCGCAACAGCGGCAAGAGACTCGATTGACTTAGCCTGGCGTCGATGCTGCCGGCCAGTGTTTGCAGCCATTGGCAGTATTGGGTTTCCTTATGTTGAGTCAGATCTATCTCACCGGCCATTTCACCCAAGAGGGGAAAATGTCGCTGAAACAACCTGTCCTCTGCCAGCGCCTGGCTGTACAGCTGGCCAGGCCCAACCAGGACCAGCTTGCAGTTCAGCGGAATGGGTGCCAGCTCGCCGCCTATCTTGTACTGGCCCTCCTCGAGCACCTGCAACAGCAGTTCCCAGAGCGGCTCGCGTTTCCATAATGACTCGGCACAAATAAACAAATAATGGCACTTGGCCAATGCCCCAGCTTGATACTGGCTGGCCTTGTCGGTGCGAGTGATACGCCCAAGCAAGTCGGCGCGGCGAATATGACCACTCAGGTACAGGTAGGGCAGGCGTTGCTCGGCTATGATGCCTTGCTTCTCATTAGGGGTATCGGTTTGCCAAATAAACTTGACCCCCTGGTCATCGGCCTTGGCGGCAACCAAATATTGGGCGGGCAGGACTCCCTGCTGCTTGACCAGTGCGGCTATCGTCATCTGGCGTTCGATGCCGGGAAAATCTGCGATATAAAGTTGTTGGCCATTGACCTGAGTCAGCAAGGAAAAAGCATCCACTATGCGCTCTTGGCCAAGCAGCAAGGAGCTCAATCCCGGGTTTGGTTGGGACAGGGGAGGTAAATGGAACTGAGGTGCGAGTGACGATGTCGGGATCTGAATCGAAGTCATGGCTGCAAATATCATGAGAAGTTAACCAGATTTTATCATACCAGTCCGCATGTCGCTCACAGTATTGTAGTTTTTGCATTTGCAAGCCACTATCCCCCCGGTTTAAGGGGAATGGTTGGCTGAAAAGAGCACATTTTGCACATAAGCTGAGCATTTGGTTCAAGTTTGGCAATTTAAGGTTTACAAGTTAACGCCTTACTTATAGTATTTGCGGCGTTCGGAGGGGTGGCAGAGTGGTTGAATGCACCGGTCTTGAAAACCGGCATGGGTTTATAGCCCATCCAGGGTTCAAATCCCTGCTCCTCCGCCATATTCAACGAGAAAGGCCGTCAGCAATGACGGCCTTTTTTGTATATTGAACTTTAGGGTTTATAGCACCCTCATGCAGGGTTCTAATCTTTGCTCCTCCGCCTTTTTTGTATGCTGAACTTTAAGGTCAGCATGGGTTTATCGCACCCTTATGCAGGGTTCAAACCCCTGCTCCTCCGCCATATTCAATTTTGATGCCATAGTCACTTTTGATTCCATAGAGAAATACTCGAGTTGATCGCTAAGTAAGCAAACGGGTGGGATTTAATAATTTAGGGTTTACAGTCACGCCATAGCTAGTTATTATCTCGCTCGTTCGGAGGGGTGGCAGAGTGGTTGAATGCACCGGTCTTGAAAACCGGCATGGGTTTATAGCCCATCCAGGGTTCAAATCCCTGCTCCTCCGCCATATTCAACGAGAAAGGCCGTCAGCAATGACGGCCTTTTTTGTATATTGAACTTTAGGGTTTATAGCACCCTTATGCAGGGTTCTAATCTTTGCACCTCCGCCATATTTAAGATGAAGGGTCACTAGAGATAGTGGCCCTTTCTCGTATGCTGGATCTTAAAGTGGACCTTAAAGTAGGCATGGGTTTATAGCACTCTCATGCAGGGTTCAAACCCTTGCTCGTCCGCCATATTCAACGAGAAAGGCTAGCAGTGATGCTAGCCTTTTTTGTATGCAGGATTTCAAGGCAAGCCTTAAAGCAGGCGTGGCGTCATGCATTATGCCGAGTCTGGGGAGCGATATGGGAGCGCCGCCAAGTGACTTTTTTCGACAAAAATGACTCGAAATAAGTGGGTTGTTTGTTGCATTTTTAGTCTTTCACCCTATACCGTACTGCAGTCTGACGTTCTCTTTTAATATCATTGAGTTAACTTGATCCAATTTATGCTTTGCTAATGCCATCAGATGGGCTAAATTAGCCTAACAAATAAATTTGCTGCTGGATTGCCAATTTATAACAAGCGGGATAGGGTGGGTTGAAGTTGATTTCTGTATATTTGGTCGATGATCATGAGTTGGTTCGCACCGGGATCCGGCGTATTCTCGAAGATGAACGCGGTATTAAAGTGGTCGGCGAAGCGCCCGATGGTGAAACTGCGGTGCAGTGGGCACGCCAGAATGAAGCCGATGTCATCCTGATGGACATGAATATGCCGGGCATAGGGGGTCTGGAGGCGACACGCAAGATATTGCGCTATCAGCCCCATGCCAGGATCATCGTCTTGACCATACACTCAGAAGATCCATTCCCGACTAAGGTCATGCAGGCCGGCGCCTCAGGGTATTTGACCAAGGGGGCGACACCACCGGAAGTCCTGCAGGCCATACGCCAAGTCGCCCATGGACAGAGATACTTATCCCCGGAAATTGCGCAACAGATGGCGCTGAGTCAGTTTAACTCGGGGGAGGACAATCCCCTGAAGAGCCTGTCAGAGCGCGAATTGCAGATCATGATGATGATCACCAATGGCGAAAAAGTGAATGATATTTCCGAGCAGCTCAACCTGAGCCCCAAGACTGTCAACAGTTATCGCTATCGTCTATTCGCCAAATTAGGTATAAATGGAGATGTTGAGCTGACACGTTTAGCCATTCGTTACAAGATGCTCGACACGGGCCAATTCTAACGCCCGTGAGCGCATCGAGCCGTCCGGGTATGAGCCCATGAGTAGTCACTAGTATGTCGAGCGGATTCAATTCAAAAGCCTTCCTTAACACTGTGTCTTCGTCGGCAGGTGTCTATCGTATGTACGACAGCGCCGGTGACGTTATTTATGTGGGCAAGGCAAAAGATCTCAAGAAACGTCTGAGTTCCTATTTTCGCAGCAACCTACCCAACATCAAGACCCAGGCGTTGGTGTCCCACATCGCCAACATAGATGTGACCCTGACCCACAGCGAAACAGATGCCTTATTGCTTGAAAACGATTACATCAAGCAATACATGCCCAAATATAACGTATTGCTCAGGGACGATAAGTCCTACCCTTATATTTTCCTCAGTGATCACCGCCACCCCAGGTTGGCCTATCATCGCGGGCCGCAACGTGAGAAGGGCCATTACTTCGGACCCTATCCCAACGGCGGCGCCGTGCGCGAGAGCCTGCACCTGTTGCAGAAATTATTCCCCATACGTCAGTGCGATGACCTCTATTATAAGTCGCGCTCCCGCCCCTGCCTCCAGTATCAGCTGGGCAGGTGCAGTGCACCTTGTGTCGGCAAGGTCAGCGATGGCGACTATGCCGAGCAGGTGAAACTGGCGAGTCTCTTCCTCAAGGGGAAAGATAACCTGGTGATTGCCGAGCTGGTGGCCAAGATGGATGAGGCGGCGACGAGCCAGCATTATGAGTTGGCGGCCAGCTACAGGGATCAGATCACCGCCCTGAGGCGGGTGGCCGAACAGCAGGAAGTGACCAATAGCCGCGGCGATTTGGATGTTATCGGCGTGCATTACGCCTCGGGGATCGCCTGTTTTCATTTGCTGTTCATTCGCGAAGGCAAGATCTTTGGCAGTCGCAGCTATTATCCCAAGGTACCGGCCCAGACAGAGTTGGACGAGGTGCTGCGCTCCTTCATGCTGCAGTTTTATCTCAATGCCGACATTCAGCGCACCATACCCAAGGAAATCGTCCTGAGTCATGGTTTCGACGACATGGAGGCGTTGCAGCAAGCGATCAGCCAGGCCCTGGATAAGAAAGTGGAACTCAAGACCAAGGTGCGTTCCGAGCGTGCCAGTTTTCTGCGGCTGGCCTTGACCAATGCCAGCAATGCGGTGGCGACCAAGTTATCCCATAAGAACACGGTCGAGCAGCGCTTCTTGTTGTTGGAAGAAACCTTGGAACTCAGCACGCCTATCCGGCGCATGGAATGTTTCGATATCAGTCATACCATGGGTGAGAGCACAGTCGCCTCCTGTGTGGTATTCAATCGTGAGGGGCCGCATAAGGCGGACTATCGTCGTTTCAACATCGAAGGCATCACCCCGGGCGACGATTACGCTGCCATGCGGCAAGCCATCGGCCGCCGTTTCGACAAGCTCGACAGCAACGGCAAGATCCCCGATCTGCTGTTCATCGACGGTGGTTTGGGGCAACTCAACATAGCTCAGGAAGTGGTGGACGAAAAATTTGTCGCCCAGGACAAGGCACCTCTGTTGATCGGTGTCGCCAAGGGGGAAGGGCGTAAACCCGGCCTGGAAACCCTGATTTTGGGAGAGAGCCGACAGACCTTTTCCCTGGCCGCCGATTCGCCGGCATTGCACCTTATCCAGCATATCCGCGACGAGTCCCATCGATTCGCCATTACGGGTCACAGGAATAGGAGACAGAAGACCCGCAACACGTCAACCTTGGAGTCAATCCCTGGGATCGGCCCCAAACGGCGCAAAGCACTGTTGCAACATTTGGGTGGATTACAAGAAGTTAAGGGCGCCAGTGTCGCCGAGTTGGTGAAAGTGCCCGGGATCAGCATAGAAATGGCGCAAACAATCCATGATGCATTGCGAGGGGGGTAAATTTAAGGCAAGATTGGCGCTGCTTATGACTAATTGGTTTTATCATGCCGTTTAATTTACCTATTGCATTAACGCTCTTCAGGCTATTTTTACTGCCGATTTTTGTGGTGTTGTTTTACATGCCTTATTCCTGGGCGCCGTTTGCGGCGGCTTTTATCTTCTGGATAGCGGCACTGACAGATGCGCTCGACGGTTATGCGGCCCGTAAACTCAAACAGCTCACCCGCTTTGGTGCCTTCCTGGATCCCGTGGCCGATAAATTGATGGTGATCACCGCATTGGTGTTACTGGTGCATCAATACGCCAGTGTCTGGTTGACCATTCCCGCCTTATTCATGATTGGCCGTGAGATAGTGATTTCGGCGCTGCGGGAATGGATGGCGGAAATAGGCAAACGCGGCGCCGTGGCCGTATCTTGGATAGGCAAATACAAGACGGCGGCACAAATGGTCGCCATCATAGGCCTCATCTGGCAATACAACGACCTCATGGTATATGCCGCCTACGCCCTGCTGTATGTGGCGACGGTACTGACGTTCTGGTCCATGATGAACTACATTTTGGCCGCTTGGAAAGACCTCATCGCCGAATGAGGCAATAAACAGCGCAATAAAAGTTCAATGAGATTATTTAGTGCGCAGGCAGTGATTTATCTGCGGAACTGTGATTGACAGTGGGGGTTAAATAGGTAGAATGCCCTCCCGTAGACAAGCCTGGCGAAGCAATCAAGCTGCTTTCTCCTTGATTGACTGCTGAACCAAGGCTGTAAAAGATGATTGCGACATTAGCTCAGTTGGTAGAGCGATACCTTGCCAAGGTATAGGTCATCGGTTCGAACCCGATATGTCGCTCCAATCTTAGTTTACTTGAGTTCCAATATATGGCGCGATGGCAGAATGGCTATGCTGCGGATTGCAAATCCGTCGATCTCGGTTCGACTCCGGGTCGCGCCTCCATATTAAATCTCAGTGACACGATTCCCGTCGTTGAGATACAGAGTTTGCCCGAGTGGTGGAATCGGTAGACACAAGGGATTTAAAATCCCTCGCTGGTAACAGCGTGCCAGTTCAAGTCTGGCCTCGGGTACCATCAGATTTAAGCCCCAATCCAGCATTGGGGCTTTTTTGTTGCCGTCATTCGCGAAAATTCAATTCCTCTTCAGGCTGATCCCTGATGCCGCTAGCGGCCATTCGACTCGCAGCTTATCTCAGTCATTCCCCCATCTGGCAGTGAATTCTTTTGCCATAATAGATCCGAGTATCATGGAGAACTGAATGTGAAACACTGGGCTTATGCATTGTGCTTATTCTTGTTCCTGATGGGGACTTGCGCCGCGCAAGGGGCAGGGGACGCGGCCAGGCTGATCCTGAAACACCAGCTGCAAGTGTTGCAGCTCGCCGAAACAGATGCCAAATTTGCCCATCACTTTCGCTTGCTTGAGCAGGGGACTGAGGCCCAGTATCTTGAATATGTAGATAAAATACAAATGGATATCGCCGGCTATTGGCATGAGCGTGGTGTCAAACTGGCCTTCGATACGCTTTCGCCCCAGGCAGGCGCAGACATACGGGCCCTGGCGCTGGAACCCCCGGCGGCGGATTACCTCTGGGTGAGTAACAGCATTCGCCAGCTGTTATGGCTCGAGGAGCATTATACCTGGGCGCCTATCGAACTGAGCGGCTGGCTGAAACCCGGCGACAGTCATCGCCTGCTGGCGCCCATAGCCCATCGACTCTGGTTGCTCGGTGACTTGGATACCGAGCCCCATGAGCAGACCTATTACGACGCCGCCTTGGCCTTGGGGGTGAGGCATTTTCAGTCCCGGCATGGATTAACCCCGGATGCCGTGATAGGGCCTCAGACCTTGGGCTGGTTGAACAAGACCCCAATACAGAGGGCCGAGTTGCTGGCAAGGAACTTTGTCGAGAAGACCCAATATCTGGCAGGTCTGGGCGAGCGTTACCTCCTGATCAACATCCCGGCATTTGAACTTATCCTGGTAGATCGACGGCAGGTGGCGTTGAGATCCAAGGTGATAGTGGGTAAGCCGAGACAGCCGACACCACAGCTGCAGAGTGAGATCTCCAATATCATACTCAATCCCAGTTGGCGGGTGCCGCACAGTATCTTGGCGAAGGAGCTACTGCCCCAGATCCGCCGGGATGGCGATTATCTATCCCAGCGACGTTTCGACGTCTTCGATTATCAGGGTAACAAGATAATCAAGTCACCCGAGGAGTGGCGTCAACAGGCAGCAAGCAAATTTCCCTATTACCTGGTGCAGAGGCCCGGCGCCAAGAATGCCCTGGGACGCTACAAGTTCCACTTCAACAACAGCTTCGGCGTTTACCTGCACGACACCCCGGATAAGCGGCTATTCGAACGGGCAGACAGGGCCCTGTCCCATGGTTGTATTCGCATCGAAAAGGTAGAGGAGCTGGCCGATTGGTTTGCCGAGCACCTGATTAAGGACACCCGCACCTGGCATAGAATGCGGCAGGGCTCCAGAAAGACTCAGTGGTTTTCCTTGAATCAGCCGCTGCCGATATACTTCGTCTATTGGACCGCTTGGGTCGATGAGGCACACTTGTCTCAGTACCGGGAGGACATTTATCGGCTCAAGGAGGCGGGTTCGTCGTCCAGGGTGGCGGCGAATACCCAGGCAATTAATTGAGCCGGGTTAAATTATTGAACAGCAATGACATAGGGACGAAACCCAGCAAACATGGCACTTTCACCCTGCAGAAAACTTGATCTCGGCGTTTATTCAGTATAATTTGCTTGTCTATTGTGTGAAAAATGATCAAAAGGTGAGCTAGTGTCTGTGATTTGTCCTGCCCGTAGGCAGTTGTTGTTGGGCCTGGGTGGTGCGGCAATGTTCTCTGTGATCCCTTCTAAAGCCATGGCCAGCAGGTCAACCCAAGGGAGTCGGGCCCTGAGCCTGTACAATCGTCATACGGGTGAGCATGGTGGCGGTGCATATTGGATTGATGGTCATTATCAGAGTGATGTCATGTCTGATTTCAGTCATTTACTGCGTGATCATAGGCAAAATTTGGCCGTGCCCATGGATAAGCGCTTATACGATATTTTGTACAGTTTACGGGAAACCTTGGACACCCGGGATGACATACATGTGATTTCCGGCTATCGCTCGCCTGTGACCAACGCCATGTTGGCGGCCAAGAGCGGCGGTGTTGCCAAGCAGAGCTACCATATGCGTGGCATGGCGATGGACATAGCGATCCCCAGCGTTAAGCTCAAGAACCTGAGAGACGCGGCACTGTCGCTGAAACTCGGTGGGGTAGGTTACTACCCGGACTCGGGTTTCGTGCATGTAGATTGCGGTCCGGTGCGCCACTGGTAAGGCGCGGTGCTCGGAACTCTGGCCAGAGATCCGGCCTTGCTCTCCCCCCGGCTGTCATGGTAGAATCCGCGCGCTTTATATGAGCCGTCATTGGTCGAAAATGGCGGCATACTTTCTATTTAAGAATTAAGTGAGAAATCCATGTCTTACACTATCCAAGCACAAACCCGTACTGAAGTAGGGAAAGGTTCGAGCCGCCGCCTACGTCATGCAGGTAAAGTACCAGCTGTTATCTACGGCGCAGGTAAAGAGCCAGTTTCAATTGTTTTTGATCACAAAGACATCATCAACATCCAGGCTAACGAAGATTTCTATACTTCTACTCTGACTATCGTTTTAGATGGCAAAGAAGTGAGTGTTCGTGCTCAAGCTATGCAACGTCACGTATTCAAGCCTTTGGTTGAACACGTAGATTTCACATTCGCTTAATGTGATTTCGACAAAAAAAGCGCCTTTTGAGGCGCTTTTTTGTTGCCCGTTTCTGGCCATTTAGGTCGAAAGCGGTCTAGAGATCGAAGCTGTAGTAGATATCCAATGATTGCCCCAGGGTGCCGGAGACAGTCTCCAGGTAGAGCTGGGATAACAGATAGTACCTGACCGTCATTTCATAGCCTGGGTTAAATACCCCTATCCCATACTTGACCATCAAGTCCTCCCCTATGAAGCCACTGATGGCGACCCGTCCCTCATCGTTGGTGTCCAGTTGCACGTTGGAGAAGCCGAACTTTTCAATCAAGCCGGTTGCCGTGCTGCCTATGCCACTGATGGCTCCCCCATCCAGTTGTGAGCTCAGGCTCAATGCCGCGCTGATCATCAAGGCATTATTCTGCTCGCTTGTGCTGCTGGAAAGCCCCTTGCCCTTGAGGATGTAGGACAAGATCTCCCCCTGCTCCTTGGCCGGATTGGAGAACAAAGTCACCAGGGGGCGCTGCGGCGTGCCTGTGATCCTCACCCCGGCCGTGATGTCTTCGGTTCGGATCTCCCTTATGGCTTCTATATTGAGATTCGGCACCTGAGTCGGGCCGACAAACTGCACCTCACCCTTGGTGATCTTCAAGGTTTGTCCCATGAAACGATAGCTGCCGTTGACGACCCTGATATCCCCATACAAGAGAGGAGGGCGAAAGGCCTGCTGTTGCAGCTTGAGCGAGCCCCGCAGCTTGCCCTTGAGGCCCATACCGTCGATGAGCAGTGCTTTCCCTACCTCTATGTTGAGGTTGGCGGCTATCCCATAGGGACTCAATTGCCGTTGCTCGGCAGCGATTGAGTCCTCGAAGATCACATCATCCGAGACGGCAACCCCGCCTTTGACCAGCGGAACTATCTTGATATTGCCCGAAGGCACGGAGATCTTCCCGCTTATGTCCAGCAGCCGGCGATCGAAGCGGACTGTGATATCGGGTGACACATCCAAAATGGCCAAGGGAGGTTGGATCAGCGCCAGCTCCTGGCCCTGGATTGCCAGCTCTCCGCTGAATTGCCCCTGTGGCCATTGCAGTTGACCGCTGAGCCGGCCCTTGCCATCGCCCATCTGCCAGTGGCCCGACAGGTGCCCCTGTTGGCCGGCCAGCCGCATATCCATGTCGATGTTTTCCAGCAGGGTTGGATTCGAGGCCAGGGAGAGTGTGCCTTGTTTCAGGCCTATCTCGCCGGCGACTCTGGGCGTCATCAAGTCTCCGGCGAAGGTTAACTTACTGGAAAGCAGGCCCTCAAGCCGGTCCAGTTGGGGGAAGAATTCCCCAAAGGGCGCCAAGTTGATCTCCTGTATGTTGGCAAAGCCGCTCAGGCGCCGATCCGGGGTGACAGAGACAGCGATTTCCGTGTCCAGACTGGCAATGTCCTCGGATTGGAATTGTATCTGGTTGACCAGCTGCCGCTCATCCAGGCGGCTGAGCAGGGACAGTTGCTGGTAGTTCATCTTGAGTCGGCGCTGCTTGTCCTGCTGCAGGGTCAGGCTGCCCGGGGCAAACGCCAGGGCCAGATACGCCTCGGGCTTATGTTTGGGGGCCCAGCTAAGCTCGGCCTCCAGGTGTGCCGGCCCGTCCCAGTCAATGTTCGCCGGCAGCAGCGGCGCCAGTATTTTCCCCGGATTGCCCTGGCCCTCGAGTTTGACCTTGCCTTGGTTGCCAATTTGGTTGGCGTCTGTCAGGCATAGTCGACCTTCCGCATGTTGCAGGCAGAAGGCGCTTAGCTTGCCCTGGGCCCTGGCCTGATCCCAAGCGATATCGACCCGCTCATCCAATTGCCAGCGCCCCAGGCGTGTTCCCAGTGACAAGTCGGCGACCGAAATGGCCCACAGCGAATGCTCGGCATCGAACTGGCTGGCGATATTGCTGGCCAGGGCGAGTTCCCCCTGAGTCTCCAGGGTCAAGGTTTGCGCCCGAGCATCCCCTTTGGCGACTATGCTGCCGCCCGTGAGGCTATGGCTATTCCAGGCCAGGTCCCGGGTCTTGAGTTCGATATCGAACCCATGGTTATCCAAGGGGGAATACCGGCCGCTCAACTTGGCCGCCTGCAAGCTGGCGCCGGCATATTCTGCCGCGCCTATGTCGGCCGCTATCTGTAATTGTGGATGCGGTTCGCTGCCACTGACGTCCAGTTGCGCCCGCAGCCGGCCCTTGGCCGTGGGCAACCAGAGGCTGAAGTCGGGCACATTCAGCTGGCCATGGAGATCCCATTGCTGTCCTGCCGTGCCATGCATATCCAGGCTGGCACCGAGCGCCTCGGCGTGCAGTGCTTGAGCACTGAGATGCCACAGGTTATCGAGCCGGACATCACCGCCGAGTGTGAAAGGAAAACGCCGCAACGAGCCCTGTAATTGTGTCTGGGACAAGGCAACTTGCCAGCGCCCATCCTGCCAGTAACCCTGGCTGTCAAGGCGGCCGGATATGCTGCTCTCGGGCAGCGTCTTGCCGTCTGGGAGCAGGAGTTGTTCCAGTTGCAGATCTTGGGTCATGAGCCGGGTTTGCCAGCGCAAACCGTCACTGTAGTCCAGTTCCCCCTGGAGCGACAGCATGCCTGGGCTGCCCTTGGCATCGAAGCGCTCCAGGGTGAGTTTTTCGCCGCCATGGCTGAACTCGGTGGCAATGGCCAGCTCGCCATGGAAGGGCGTACTGAGTCTGGCCGTCAGGCTCGAGTGCTGTTTCCTGAGGCTCCCCTGGCTTTGGAGCGTCAGCTCGCTCAGGGTGTAAAGCGGCGCCTGCAACGGCCAGCGGGCCATGCCCTGGGCCAGTGACATCTGATAGGGTAAGTCCGGAGATTGCAGATTGATCTTGCCCCTTAGGCTGAAGCCGGCATCGCCCTGTGCGCTGGCGCTCAGGTGTAAATCGCGCAAGTCATTATTCAGGGTCAACTGCAATGCCTGCCCCGTGAGTTGCGGCAGTTCGGCCAGCTTGTTCAATTCCAATGCCGCTTTAAGGCGCAGGGGATAGGCGCCTTTCAGGGCCAGTTCGCCGCTGAGCTGCACAGTGCCGTCATCATGGCTGGCATTGAGGTCATTGATGACCAGATCATACCCAAGGTAGCTGGCCGACAGGGCTATGTGGCCGAAGTGGTCGACCCTGGTACCCAGTTGCAGCCGACTGTCTGTCAGTGTCAGCGCCTTCACATACAGGGGAAAGGGCATGCCGACGGCCGGCAACTGGGCCAACGGCCAGGCATAGACTGTGCTGGTATCTATGGCAGCAGGAATAGATGCAGGAATACCAGCCGTGGCGGCCGTTGGGGCCTGGCCAGGAACGCCAGCCTGGCCCTGAATGGGGTCCGCCGCCGGGATGACGACCTCCAGCCCCTGGGTGTCCAGCGAGGTGACGATCAAGCCCTCCGCTCGCCAGGTGGCGCCGGTGTTGAGGCTGGCGGCGCTGAAGCTGTTGCCGTCCACTGTGACCCGCACTCGGTGCAGCTCGGCTTGGGTCAGGCTGATGGCCAGCGGCAGCGTCAGTGCTGCCGGGCCGTCGTCTCGGTCGGCCGCATCGGTTCTTGCTCCGACTTCGGCATTGGCTTCAAGATTGGTTTCGAGATTGGTTTCAAGAGTAGTTTCGAGAGTGGCTTCGGCCGCAAGCGCCTGGGTGTCGATCGCCACTTTGACCTCTGTGGCGCTCAAGTCGTTGACACAGACTTGCCTATGCAGCAGACAAGCCGGAGTCCAGGCGAAGTCGACATCCGTTAGCCTGACGTCTATTCCCGTCCCCGACCAACCGGCGTGTGCCAGGCTCAGGTGCTTGTTCAGCGTGCCTGAGCTATAGCTCAATGTCAGACCCGGCACCAGGGAGTTCGCCAGAGAAACAGACACCCGGGCGCCCAGTGGGGTGCCAAGCAAGAGGGCCGCCAGTATGACTAAGGTCAAGGGCACATAGACAAGCACGCGCGTCAGCCATTTGAAATAATGCCAGCCAAGGCGCAGCCTGGCCCTGAGTAACGTCGGCGTGGCAGGGGTCATAGATCTGTCCCCATGGTCAGATGGATACGCCAGGATCTGTCCACTGTGTCGGTTTCTTTCAGGCCGACCCCCAAGTCGAGCCGAATGGGGCCTATGGGCGAAATCCAGTGAATCCCGCCGCCGACGGACACCACGGGCTCGAACTGACGGTTATCGAAGGCATTACCCGCATCTATGAAGCTGCCCAGGCGCCAGTGCTGGGTCAGATAATATTGATACTCCAGGCTGGCCACCATTAGATAGCGGCCCCCCACGACTTCACGGGACAGGCCGCCCTGGCTGTTGATATAGTCTCGGTAGGGGCCGAGTTCCTGATAACTGTAGCCACGTATGCTCTGATCGCCACCGGCAAAATAGCGCAGCGAGGGCGAGATATAGGCCAGTTGATGCTCCTCGGCCAAGTTAGCCCCCAGATCCAGCCGGGAAACGATTCTATGCCTGTCGAAGAAGGTGTCTATCCACTTGAATCTGGCCTGTAACCTGGCCAGGCGGGTTTGGGAACCCAGTTCGGGATCGCCATACTCGAAACTGTAAATCTGCCGGAAACCCGACTTGGGATCCAGGGAATTATCGCTGCGCAGCGTTTGCGACAGGCGGACGCCGGCCAGATAGAACACGGGATCGTAATCCACATCTGCCTGGGTATAGAACTCCCTGTTAGCCTCGAGGGAATAGCCGAACAGCCAATTGTCGGCTAACCTGCGCTGCCGTAGCAGCCCCAACAAATATTTGCTCGACTCCAGGCGCCCTATGTCATTGAAGGTCCGTCCGGCGGCATCATAATCCTGGGTCACACCGTATTGATCCCGCAGCAATCCCAGGCGTATCTTCAGCTGATCGTCCAGCGGATGGCTCAGGGGCAAGGTATAAGTGGTTAAGAATTTGGGCTTGTCAGGCTTCCATTCGAGGCTGGTTTCCTGGGAGTGGCCATAGCGGTTGAGCTGAGGTGTGCGCCAGGTCACTCTGACCCTGGGCTCTATCACGTTGTCGGCACTCTTGCCTATGTCGGCGCCTAAGCCCAGTTCTATGGCGTGATCCGCTCTCGGGGTGAGCTCGACCCGCACCGGCACTTGCCCCTGGGCCAGCTTGTCTATCTGGGGCAGCACCTTGATATTGGCGAAGTAGCCGGTATCCAGCAACTTGCCATTGAGCGCATTCAGACGCTTGTTGGAATAGGCCGCATGGGGCTCGAAGGGAATGAGGCGTTCGAGGAAGCCTGGCTCGAGTGTGTGGCCCTCGAAACCGATCTCCCCCAGGTGATAACGCTGGCCCGAGTCATAATGCAGGCTGATCTGGGCCAGATCCAGGTCGCGATTGACCTTGATCTCTGACCGGGTCAATTTGCCGTCAAAATAGCCACGGGAAAAGGCCAACCCCAGCAGTTGCGATTTCATGTCCGTGTACTGGCCGTGATCCAGTATGTCGCCCGGCTCGAGGGGGATGAGATCCAGCCAGGTATCGAAGGCATCATCGTCCAGTATCTCTCCGGCAAATTGGATATCGACCCATTGCAGCCGGGTCGGTTCCCCCGGGGTGATCTTGAGTGTCAGCGGCCAGGGGCCTGAGTCGGTTTCCACTACCTCCTTCTCCAGACGCCCATGGTAATAGCCCAGAGATTCGAGCGCGGCGCTGACATTGGACTCGACGTTGAACAGATAGGCCCGCCGCTGGACGGCGGAATCCGGCAGCGGCCCAAGATGGGCCAGGACATTTTGCGCCAGTTTGCCCTCGACGCCCTCTATGTTGAGGGTGAGCCAGGCGGCATCCGCGTGGGCATAACGGCAGCTCAGCACCCAGCTGACGAGCATAAAACGCAGGCATGTACCGAACGACGCGATTCGCAAGAATTGAAGCACTTAATCTGGTGAGTTCTGTCGTCATTGTCGCCAGAATCCGCAAAACAGGCAAGGAGGGGATTGAAATTGCGGGATGAAATGCTGACAAAGGAAACAAACAGTTACACATGAGTAACACAGAAAAGCTCGATGGCGTGCGGCCGCAACACCCAGGTTTGGCTCAATGTCATGCAGGCGCCGAGCGCCCTCATGCCCTGGCTTAGGTTGGGGCCCAAGCCGGGGGCCAGATCGGGGACTAGGTCGGGTGCATGGATGGTGCCGGGCTATGGCGGCGACACGGCAATAGACATGGCGGCTAGCCGGCAATGGGACAACGGGAGCTGGGCAGGGGGCAGATAAGCACATTTGCCCGCCAATCCATTGAATTAGCCATACCCATAGGGCCCTTTCCTTGCTAGGATCCTGGCCTTTGAAGTCGGCAATGGAATTTGGATTTGAACTCGGACAAACACCCGCTATCGAACGCGTTTCTCTCCCTTTGTTATCAGACGGATGCGTCCAGGATCCGTCGGCGTTTGTTCAGGCTGAATAAAGAAGCCGATTCGGACAAGAAGACGGCGGCGCTGGCGCAGCTTGCCGAGGCGGCCAAGGCGTCTTATGCCAAGGTTCAGCAACGCCGGGCGGCCAGGCCCGGCATAAGCTATCCGGATAACCTGCCCGTCTCCCTGATGCGGGATGAGATAGCCAGCACCATAGCCGTCAACCAGGTGGTGATCATCGCAGGTGAAACCGGCTCGGGCAAGACCACCCAGCTGCCGAAGATCTGCCTCGAGTTGGGCCTGGGCTGCCGCGGCCTGATAGGCCATACCCAGCCAAGGCGACTGGCCGCCCGCAGCGTTGCCAGCCGGATTGCCGAGGAAATCAACAGCCCCCTGGGCGAGGCCGTCGGCTTCAAGGTGCGCTTCGCCGATGCCATCAAGAGCGACTCCTACATCAAGCTGATGACAGACGGCATCTTGCTGGCCGAGTTGACCTCGGACAAGTTTCTCGATCAGTACGACGCCATCATCATAGACGAGGCCCACGAGCGCAGCCTCAACATAGACTTCATTCTCGGCTACCTGAAACAGGTGCTCAGGAAGCGGCCGGATCTCAAGGTGATCATCACCTCGGCCACCATAGACGTGGAGCGTTTCTCCCAACATTTCAATCAGGCGCCTGTCATCGAAGTCTCGGGGCGTACCTACCCGGTCGAGACCCGCTATCGCCCCTTGCTGCAGGAGCAGGATGCAGATCTGGATGTCACCGAGGGCATCTTCGCCGCCGTCGATGAGCTGGTCGCCGAAGGCCCGGGCGACATACTGATCTTCATGAACGGTGAGCGCGAAATCCGCGATACCGCCGAGCAGCTCAACCGCCGCCAGTACCGCGACACGGAAGTGCTGCCCCTGTACGCCAGGTTATCCTACGGCGAGCAGTCCAAGGTGTTCAACAGCCACAGGGGGCGACGCATAGTGCTGGCAACCAACGTGGCCGAGACCTCGCTGACTGTGCCGGGGATCCGCTATGTCATAGATCCGGGCACGGCCCGCATCAGCCGCTACAGCTACCGCACCAAGGTGCAGCGATTGCCGATAGAGCCCATCTCCCAGGCCAGCGCCAACCAGCGCCAGGGGCGTTGCGGCCGGGTCGGCCCGGGGATCTGCATCCGCCTCTACGACGAGGCGGACTTCAACAACAGGCCAGAGTTCACAGATCCCGAGATCCTGCGCACCAATCTGGCCTCCGTCATACTGCAGATGCTGGCCATAGGCCTGGGCGACATAGGGGCCTTCCCCTTCATTCAGCCACCGGATCAACGCCATATCCGCGATGGCTTCCTGTTGCTGGAAGAGCTGCAGGCGGTGAAGCAGCAAGCCAACAAGCTGGTGTTGACGCCGCTTGGCAAAAACTTGGCCCGGATCCCTGTGGATCCCCGCCTGGCGCGGATGGTGATAGAGGCGCACCAGCTGGGCTGTCTCAACGAAGCCTTGGTCATAGTCGCCGGCCTGTCCATTCAGGATCCCCGCGAGCGGCCGATGGACAAGAAACAGGCGTCCGACGAGGCCCACAGGCGCTTCGCCGATAAAGACTCGGACTTCGTCTCCTGGGTCAAGCTGTGGCAGTACCTCAAGGAACAGCAGAAGGCCTTGTCGGCGAGCCAGTTCCGCAAATTATGCCGCGACGAATACCTGGCCTACCTCAGGGTGCGCGAATGGCAGGACTTGTACACTCAGCTGAAACAGGCGGTGCATGAACTCAAGTGGCGCCTGAACGACACCCCGGCGGATTATGACAATCTGCATAAGGCCCTGCTGGCGGGGCTCTTGAGCCAGATAGGTTTCAAGGACGCCAACAACGAATACCTGGGCGCCCGCAACCGCAAGTTTTTCGTGTTTCCCGGTTCGCCGTTGGCCAAGAAGGGGCCCAAGTGGATCATGGCCGCCGAGCTGACCGAGACCTCACGCCTGTTTGCCCGCTGCTGCGCCAAGATCCAGCCCGAATGGCTCGAATCCCTGGCAGCCCACCTGGTGAAGAAGAGCTATGTCGAGCCGCATTTCGAGGCCAAACCCGCCAGCGTCATCGCCTTCGAGAATCAGGTGCTCTACGGCCTGAACATAGTGAGCCGGCGCAAGGTACAGTACGGCCCGATAGATCCGGTCGAGGCGCGGGAGATCTTCATCCGCAGCGCCCTGGCCGAAGGTCAGTTGCAGACCCAGGAAGCCTTCTTCGTCAACAATCAGAAGCTGCTCGAGGATGTGGAGTCGCTGGAGCATAAGTCACGCCGGCGCGATATCCTGGTGGATGAGCAAGTGCTGGTGGACTTCTACGAGCCGCGGATCCCGGCCGGCATCTACAACGGCCAGCTGTTCTTCGGTTGGTGGAAAACCGCCCGCCGTCAGCAGCCGGAGCTGCTGGATTTCAGCCCAGAGCTGCTGATGCAGCGCAGCGGTGCCCATGTGTCGGCGCTGGACTTCCCCGAGAGTTGGCACAAGGGCAATCTGAGCCTCAAGCTGAGCTACCATTTCGAACCTGCGGCCCTGGACGATGGCGTGTCCGTGCACATTCCCGTGGCGCTGCTCAATCAGATAGACGAGCAGGATTTCGACTGGCTGGTGCCTGGCCTGAGGGAAGAGAAATGCGTGGCGCTGATAAAATCCCTGCCCAAGACCCTGAGACGCAACTTCGTGCCGGCGCCCGATTATGGCCGCGCCTGCGTGCAGGCGATGACGCCGTTCGAGCAGCCCTTGCTGCCGGCCATGTGCAAGCAGCTGCTGCGCATGAGCGGGGTACGGCTGACGCCGGAGGACTTCGACCTGAGTCAGCTGGCGGCCCATCTGCAGCTTAATTTCAAGATAGAAGACGATAACCATAAGTTGGTCGCCCAGGGGCGGCAACTTGAGCCGCTCAAGGCCGAGCTGCAGGGGGTGGTGGCCAAGGCCATACGCCAGGTGGCCGATTCCGGCATAGAGCAGAGTGCGCTCACCGACTGGAGCTTCGGTGAGCTGCCGCTGCAGTATCAGCAGCAGAAGGGCAACTATCAGGTCAAGGCCTTCCCGGCCCTGGTCGATACCAAGGATAGCGTCGCCATCAAGCTGTTCGATGACGAGTACGAGGCGCAGACCACCCATAGGCAGGGGCTGCGGCGCTTGCTGCTGCTCAACATCCCCTCGCCGGTGAAACATCTGCAGCAGGCGTTGCCGAACAAAGCCAAGTTGGCCATGTATTTCAATCCCTTCGGCCAGGTGCAGGTGTTGATCGATGACATCATCGCCGCGGCTGTGCAGCAGTTGCTGGACGAGAAGGGCCTGGATGTGCGTAACCCGGAGCAGTTCGAGCAGGCCAAGGAGTGGGTGCGCCAGGAGCTTAACCCCACCGCCGAGCAGATCTCCCTCAAGGTGGAGAAGATCCTCACCCTGTACCAGAAGATCAAGAAGCGTCTCAAGGGCAAGATCAGCCTGGATATCGCCTTCGCCATGAGTGATATCCAGAGCCAGCTCGATGCGCTGGTGTTCAAGGGCTTCGTCGAGGCCTGTGGCTGGAAGCGCTTGGGCGATGTGGCCAGGTATTTGTCCGCCATAGAGAAGCGTCTGGATAAGTTGCCGGTGGATCCCAGCCGCGACCGGTTGCACATGCACAGCATCAACAAGGTGCAGGAGGTGCTGGCGAGTCAGTTGGCCAAGCTTCCGCGCTCCATGCCGGTGCCCGAGGTGCTGGTGGAGGCACGCTGGATGATAGAAGAATACCGGGTGTCCTGCTTCGCCCAGGTGCTGGGCACTGCCTATCCCATCTCGGAGAAGCGGATCCTCAACCAGATAAGCCAGGCCTGAGCCGTAGCGCTGAACAGGCAATAAAAAACGCGCCTCGGCGCGTTTTTTTATGTCCCAAGGCTAAAGCTTAGAAGTTGGCGGTGCGGGGGGCCCGGGGGAAGGGGATCACGTCGCGGATGTTGTTCACGCCCGTGACATAGGACACCAGACGCTCGAAGCCCAGACCGAAGCCTGAGTGAGGCACAGTGCCGTAACGACGCAGGTCGCGATACCACCAGTAATCTTCCTGCTCCAGACCCATCTCGGCCAGGCGGGCATCCAGCACGTCCAGACGCTCTTCACGCTGAGAGCCACCTATGATCTCGCCTATGCCGGGAGCCAGCACGTCCATGGCGGCGACTGTCTTGCCGTCGTCGTTGAGACGCATGTAGAAGGCCTTGATATCTTTGGGGTAGTTTTTCACTACCACAGGGGCCTTGAAGTGCTCTTCGGCCAGATAACGCTCATGTTCCGAGGAAAGATCTATACCCCAGGAGACGGGGAATTCGAAGCTCTTGCCGCTGTTGCGCAGGATCTCGACCGCATCCGTGTAATCGACCTGGGCGAAATCGCTGCTGACGAAGGATTGCAGACGTTCTATCACCGTCTTGTCGACCCGCTGGGCGAAAAATTCCAGATCGTCCATGCGCTCGGTCAATACCGCATTGAAGGCATACTTCAGCATGCCTTCGGCGAGGCTGGCCACATCGTTCAGGGTGGCGAAGGCGACTTCCGGCTCGACCATCCAGAATTCGGCCAAGTGACGGCTGGTGTTGGAGTTTTCGGCGCGGAAGGTCGGGCCGAAAGTATATATTTTGGACAGGGCACAGGCGTAAGTCTCGCCGTTCAGCTGACCCGATACCGTCAGGAAGGCTTCCTTACCGAAGAAGTCCTTGTCATAGTCGACCTTGCCTTCGCTGGTGCGCGGCAGGTTTTCCATGTCCAGGGTCGAGACGCGGAACATCTCGCCGGCACCTTCGGTGTCCGAGGCGGTGATCAGCGGGGTGGATACCCAGATGAAGCCTTGCTCATGGTAGAACCTGTGAATGGCCTGGGACAGACAGTTACGCACCCGGGCGACGGCACCTATGATGTTGGTGCGGGGACGCAAGTGAGCCAGCTCACGCAAATGCTCGATAGAATGACGCTTGGCCGCCATGGGGTAGGTGTCTGGATCATCGACCCAGCCGGTCACTTCCACAGCCGTGGCCTGCAGTTCGAATGCCTGGCCTGCGCCCGGGGATTCGACCACGTTGCCCGTCATGATGACGGAGCAACCCGCCGTCAGCTTCAATATCTGCTCGTTGTAATTGTCTAAGCTATTTGGCACCACGCCCTGAATAGGGTCGAAACAGGAACCGTCATATACGGCCAGGAAAGAGATACCGGCCTTGGAATCGCGACGGGTTCTGACCCAGCCGCGAACCGTGACTTGCGAACCGACCGCGTGCTCACCTTTAAATACAGAAGCGACAGATGCAATGCTCATTGTTGCTTAGTTCTCCAACGAAAAACGTTTTTATATAAAAAATTTGGAGGTTTATATTACCTTGCTGGTGGCTTTTCTCAAGCTGAAAAAGGTATTCTGACTCAATATGGCAAATCTTTAATGGAATAAGCGCATGGGGGAGTCGGCGATATGATGAAAAAAAGGAAAATATTTCAGATTTGTCTGGCGACTCTGTCACTTGCCGGTTGGTCCCTGGCCCTGTATGCCCTCTTGGTGTTCGATGAGGCCAGGCCGGAGCGTGCCTTCGGCAACCTGCTCAGCCAGGGCTCGCCGGCGCGTTTGCATTGGGATCCCGAGCCGACCCTGTTGCTGGAGACATTGCTCTGGATTTGCACCGGGATAAGTGTGGTCAGCCTGGTGGTCAATTACTATATGGCGCACCATAGCCGCATCGGCTATTGGTTCAATATTCCCTTATTATTGCTCTGTTCCCTGTCGGCCGGCCTCTATTTGAACCTGTTCGTCTGACGCCGCCCCTGGGGCTGGTATGTCGGCACGCCCAGCTGACGGCAGAGAATGTCTATGATGGCCGCCGTCGCGCCCCAGATGAATTTGGTCCCGAAGGGGATAAATACCACTGTGTAGTAGCGGCCATTGCGCAGGAATTGGCGTTTATGCCGGTTCATGGGGTCGATAACGAAGGACAGGGGCAGGGTGAAATACTCGGCCACCTCGCCGGGATCCAGTCTCGGCTCGAAGGCGTCTCTGACCAGGCCGACAACCGGGGTGATCTCGAATCCCGTGATTGTCTTGTGGGCGGGGAGTTGCCCCAGGACCTCGACATTGGCCGGGTGCAGACCTATCTCTTCCTCGGCTTCGCGCAGTGCCGTTGCCGTGTCATCGGCATCGCCGGCTTCCACCTTGCCACCGGGAAAGCTTATCTGGCCAGGATGGGCACGCAGGTGCAGGGGTCTTCGGGTCAATACCAGCTGCAGTTCCCCCTCTATGTCCGCCAACGCCACCAATACCGCGGCCTTTCTGAGGCCGGCACCGTGCGGTGTCGCCAGCGGTGGCGATAGCGGGTGTAAGCTGTATCTGAGTCGGAATTCTGTCTGATCCATATGCTGCCCGTTAGCCGCCTGCTGGCTCAATTTGCCCTGCACTGCCTATGCTGAGTCTCGCCAATGCCGAGTCTCATTCGAGCAAGGGCAGGATACGGCTGACCTTGTCGAAACTCTCCTGATATTCGGCCTCCATCTGTGAGTCGGCCACTATGCCGCCACCGGCCCAACAATAGAGTTTGCCGCCTTCGGCGACCAGGGTGCGGATGGTGATGCTGGTATCCATCTGCCCATCCTGGCTCAGGTAGCCTATGGATCCACAATACAGGCTGCGGCGTGCCGGTTCCAGCTCTTCGATGATCTGCATCGCCCGTATCTTGGGTGCGCCGGTGATCGAGCCGCCGGGAAATGCCGCCCTGAGCAGATCTGTGGCCCCATATTGAGGGGCCAGGGTGGCGCAGACTGTGCTGACCAGATGGTGCACCGCGGGAAAGCTCTCCACCTCGAACAGGGCCGGAACAGATACGGAACCTGGGCTGGCGACCTTGCCTATGTCGTTGCGCAGCAGGTCGACTATCATCAGGTTCTCCGCCCTGTCCTTGGGCGAGGCCTGCAGCCGTTTGGCCGCGGCGGCGTCCAGCACAGGATCTGCATGACGCGGCAGTGTGCCCTTGATGGGTTTGGTCTGGATCTGGTCGCCCCTGAGCTGAATGAAACGTTCGGGGGAGATGGATAGCAGGGCCTGCTGCGGCAGCCGCATGAAGGCGGAGAAGGGCGCCGCATTGGCCTGGCGTAACTTGCAATAGGCCTGCCATTCATCGCCCTGGTAGTCGGCGCTGAACCTCTGGGTCAGGTTGATCTGATAACAGTCGCCGCTATGCAGATACTCCTGCACCCTGGCGAATTTTTCCGCGTATTCGGCCTGGGTGATTTGCTTCTGCCAGGGGGAGGTGAGGGCGAAGGCCAGGGTTTCCCTCGTGCTCAGCAAGCTGGCCTCGAGCCGTTGCAGCTCAAGTTCGAGGGCGGCTTCGCCCCGGTAATGCAGCAGATGCCAGCCTTTATCCTGATAGTCGAAGATCAATGCCCAGTCGTAGAAGCCGATATTCATCTCCGGCAGCTCTATGTCCCGACGCGAGGTGGCGGGCAGCTTCTCTATTCGTCGTCCCAAGTCATAGCTGAAGCTGCCCAGGGCGCCGCCACCGAAGGGAAAGCGGCTGGTTTTGGCTTCGGGAAAGAGGCGTTGCAGTGTGCCGCTGAGCAGCGCGAACGGCTCTTGGCTCAGGCGTTCGCTGTGGCTCGGCTTGCCGGCTTGCCAATGGCTCAATTCCGTCTGCGCTCCGCGGGTGACTAAGGTCGCTATGGGGGCGGCGCAGATGATATCGTAACGGGCATCCTGGTGGCTGGCGTCGGCGGAATCGAGCAGGACGGCCCAGGGCAAGTGGGCGAAGTGACCGAAGAGCGTCCGGGTGTCTATGTCCCAGTCCAGTTGACGGCAAGCCAATTGAGGTGAAACCCGGGAAGACGCTGCGTCTGTGTCCATAACCTAAACCTATTAAAAATGTGATGTAGCCCCAAAAGGGCGGAAAGAGTATCATATTGGCCATTAAAGCACTAAGAGGTTAAATCGGCACCGGATAACACGGGAAAAGGCGTGCAAACCCGTCGGCACCGATCCCCGAGTGGCTGAGTGAATACAGGCGAATGAAAGCCCAATATCTATACCCGAATCATTACCATAACTACTAGAAAGAGTTAGGCCGCAATGGCTGCTGGAGCGCCCACTATGTCTATGAATACAACTGTGTCTGGAACCCCTCAGATGATCAAACAAGCCGATTTTATCGAGAGCATCGCCGATGCCCTGCAATACATCTCTTATTATCATCCGAAAGACTTCGTCGACGCCATGGCCGCGGCCTATGAGCGTGAAGAGAGCACCGCGGCCAAGGATGCGATCGCGCAGATCTTGATCAACTCGCGCATGTCCGCCGAAGGCAAACGTCCCCTGTGCCAGGACACAGGCATAGTGACCTGTTTCGTTAAGGTCGGTATGGGCGTGCAGTGGGACAAGACAGACATGACAGTACAGCAGATGGTGGATGAAGGTGTGCGCCGTGCCTACACCAATCCGGATAACCCGCTGCGTGCCTCTATCGTTGCCGATCCCGCCGGCAGCCGTAAGAACACCAAGGACAATACCCCTTCGGTGGTGCACATAGACATGGTGGCCGGTCATCATATCGAAGTGATGATCGCCGCCAAGGGCGGTGGCTCGGAGAACAAGGCCAAGATGGCGATGCTCAATCCGTCCGATGATATCGCCGCCTGGGTAGAGAAGACGCTGCCGACCATGGGTGCCGGCTGGTGTCCTCCCGGCATGCTGGGCATAGGCATAGGCGGCACCGCAGAGAAAGCCGCAGTGCTGGCCAAGGAAGCCTTGATGGAGAGCGTCGATATTCATGAATTGCTGGCCCGCGGCGCCGAGACCACGGAAGAGCAGCTGCGCCTGGACATCTTCAAGCGTGCCAATGCCCTTGGCATAGGCGCCCAGGGCCTGGGCGGCCTGACCACAGTGCTGGACATCAAGATCAAGTCGGCACCGACCCACGCGGCATCCAAGCCGGTGGTGATGATCCCCAACTGCGCCGCCACCCGCCACGTGCATTTCCACCTGGATGGCACTGGGCCTGCCGAGCTGACGCCGCCATCCCTGGCCGATTGGCCGGAAATCACCCGTGAAGTGGGGGCCGACGTGCGCCGGGTGAACCTGGATACCGTCACCCAGGCGGATATAGAACAGTGGCAGAGTGGCGAGACCATACTGCTCAGCGGCAAGATGCTCACGGGCCGGGATGCGGCGCATAAGCGCATCCAGAGCCTGATCGAAAGCGGCGAAGGCCTGCCGGAAGGGGTGGATTTCAGCGGCAAGTTCATCTATTACGTCGGCCCCGTCGATCCCGTCGGCACCGAAGTGGTTGGTCCTGCCGGCCCGACGACCGCGACCCGCATGGATAAGTTCACCGATCTCATGCTGGATAAGACAGGTCTGATGGGCATGATAGGCAAGGCCGAGCGCGGACCCGCGACTGTGGCGTCGATCAAGAAACACAAGGCAGTGTACCTGATGGCCGTTGGCGGCGCCGCTTACCTGGTGTCCAAGGCGATCAAGAAATCCCGGGTGGTGGCCTTCGAAGATCTGGGGATGGAAGCCATCTATGAATTCGACGTTCAGGACATGCCTGTGACTGTGGCCGTGGATTCACAAGGGGTCAACGCCCATGAAACCGGCCCGGCGATTTGGAAAGTGAATATAGCCAACGCCGCCAATGCCTAAGCCCTAGGCGCTAGTCAGACATTTTGTCACAAAATACTCGCTCAGACAGGCAATTCAGGCTTGCCTGAGCGTTTTTGTTTGGCTAGTGTGTTTAACTAAATAAATGATAAATTAATGACATAGCAACAAAATCAACTCAAAACGGAAGAATAAGAATGAAAATGACTCCCCTGTTATTGGCGCTGGGGGCCGCTGGACTGGCCCTGTCGGCCCAAGCCGCCGAACCCGTTCCCTTCAATGTACAACAGTTGGTCAAGCTCAATAAGCTGCAATCGGCCGCCGTCTCCAAGGATGGCACTAAGCTCGTCTATGGCCTCAAGACCCTGGACGCCAAGGGGGATGCCAGTGCGGATCTCTATCTGCTGGATCTCGCCGAGCCCGGTGCCAAGCCACAACAGCTGACCACGGCCAGCGGCACAGAGCATGACGTGGCCTTCGCCCCGGATGGCAAATCTGTGTATTTTATCGCCGCCCGCAATGGCTCGAGCCAGATCTATAATCTGGCCCTGAATGGCGGCGAAGCCAGGCAGGTAACAGATCTGCCGCTGGATGTCGAAGCTTACAAGTTATCCAATGATGGCAAGCAGCTGGTGATGAGCATCAGGGTCTTCCCCGAGTGTGCCGACCTGGCCTGTTCCAAAGACAAGTTTGCCCAGGAAGCGCAGCGCAAGAGCACGGGACGCGAATATCAGCAGCTGATGGTACGCCATTGGGATACCTGGGGCGATCATGCCCGCGGTCACTTGTTCGTCGCTCAGCTCGGCGGTCAGATGCTGACCGACGCCGTCGATGTCACCCAGGGCAGGGATACAGAAACCCCGCCCAAGCCATTCTCCGGCATGGAAGAGGTGAGCTTCACCCCGGACGGTAAGCATATCGTCTACAGTGCCAAGGCGCCGGGCAAAGATCAGGCCTGGACCACGAATTACGACATCTGGCAGGTGCCGGTCGCCGGTGGCAAGACGGTTAACCTGACCGAAGACAATCAGGCCTGGGATGCCCAGCCGACTTTCTCAGCCGATGGTCGCTACATGGCGTACCTGGCGATGAAGAAACCCGGCTTCGAGGCCGACAGGTACGCCATCATGCTGCGCGACACTGTCACAGGCCAGGTGAAGGAAATCGCTCCCCTGTGGGACAGGAGCCCCAGCTCCATAGCGTTCGGTCCGGATGACCGTACCTTGTATGTCACCGCCCAGGATCTGGGTCAGGTCAGCATCTTCGAGGTCAACACTCAGTTCGGTGACGTACGCAGCATCTACAACGAAGGCAGCAACAGCCTGCTGGCCGTGACCCGGGATAAGGTGATCTTCGAACATAAGGCGCTGGATCGGCCCGGCGACTTCTACACAGTCAACCTGGATGGCCAGGGGCTGCAGCGCCTGACCGATGTCAACAAGGACAAGCTGGCGGAGATCAAGTTCGGCGACTATCAGCAGTTCAGCTTCAAGGGCTGGAATAACGAGCAAGTCTACGGCTATTGGATAAAGCCGGCCAACTTCAAGGAAGGGACTCAATACCCCGTCGCCTATCTGGTGCATGGCGGTCCCCAAGGCTCCTTCGGCAACAGTTTCAGCGGCCGCTGGAACGCCCAGTTGTGGGCGGGTGCCGGCTACGGTGTCGTCATGGTGGACTTCCACGGTTCGACCGGTTATGGCCAGGCCTTCACGGATTCCATCTCCCTGGACTGGGGCGGCAAGCCCTTGGAAGACTTGCAGAAGGGCTTGGCGGCCGTCGGCAAGCAGCAGAAGTGGCTGGACACGGATAACGCCTGTGCCTTGGGCGGCTCCTACGGCGGTTACATGATGAACTGGATCCAGGGTAACTGGAACGACGGTTTCAAGTGCCTGGTGAATCATGCCGGCCTGTTCGATATGCGCTCCATGTACCATGTGACGGAGGAACTCTGGTTCCCTGAGTATGAGTTCGGTGGCAGCTATGAGCAGAGCAAGGCCCTGTACGAGAAGTTCAACCCGGCCAACTATGTGGAAAACTGGAAGACGCCCATGTTGGTGATCCATGGTGAGAAGGACTTCCGCGTGCCTTACGATCAGGGACTGGCGGCCTTCAGCTTCATGCAGCGTCAAGGGATCCCTTCAGAGCTGCTGATCTACCCGGATGAGAATCACTGGATCCTCAATCCCGACAACCTGCAGCAGTGGTACGCCAAGGTACTGGGCTGGATGGACCGCTGGACCCAAAAATAATCCGGGCCAGAATAATCCGGGCCAAAATAATCAGGGTTAGTCTAGGTTAAGCTGCTAAAAAGCCAGGACTCTGTCCTGGCTTTTTTATGCCAGGAATTTTTCCCTGACCAGCCGCATGCGGCAGGTTGCTAACAAGCTGTAATTAAATTGATTTCAGTACTCGTTGGCCCCTGGCGGATTTGCCATTCCAGAGTGGCGTGCTAACGTGATTCGTGTAATCAATCTGCCGGCAGGCCCCCTGGTTCCATGACTATGGCATAGCCAAAGTCACGGGGCAGAAGGTTTATGGTCGCGACTACCGGGCCACGGACATGCCGGGCCGGCCCAAGCAGCAAGGCTATGCCCTGGTCCTCAGGGCCAGAGATGCCAGTCATGCCTACCTTGGCCTGGACCTGAGCTATGGTCAGTTGCGGGATCTGGTCAATTACCTGCGCCTGAGCTGGAGTCCCCAACCCGGGGAGCTGAGTCTCGAGAGCGTGGGGCGACTGCGGGTTTCTGGTGCTTTGGGCACCTGACGTTTAGTGCTCAGCCCCAGTACTCAGATCATGGCTCTGGTCAGTACTCTGGTCATGACTCTTGATCATCGCTATGGCCGCTATGGCGCGGCGCCAGCAGTTTCAATTCTACCTTGTTGTCATCCGGGTCATAGATGTACACAGACTGGCTGTAGCCTCTGGCGCCATACTTTTCACTCAAGGACTCGTGCCGCACCCCATGCTGACGCAGGTGGGCCAGCAGCGCCCGGCCGTCGGTCTGGGCCAGGTTGAGGCAGAAATGCGCCATATTCCCGGTCAAAACCCTGGGCTTATCTTCGCCGGGTTCGGCGTATGTCAGGTCGATCAGCGCCGCTCCGGCCCTCAGCTGCACCAGCACAGGCTCGGCCAGTCTGCGCTCGACCCGGCAACCCAGCACCCGGCAATAGAAGGCCTCGCTGGCGGCGAGGTCGCGGCAATTGAGCACTATATGGTCCAGATCCAGAATAGATATCATGGGGCTTCCTCTGCTTCATCGCCACCGACCTAGGTCATGCCTCGGGGCCTGGCGGGCGTCTGCCATTGTTTCTTGATTGAAAGGCATTTATTATCAGTAGCATAAATGTTTTTTAGCACCCGCCTGTGCACCGTTCCACTGGCAGGCTCGCATAAAGTGTATACGAGAAATAACCCATGATAGCAACATCGCGAACCCGGCTGGAGATACAGGCCCCGGCAGCCGCACCACTCCTGCTCAGTTATCACAGGGAAAACCGGCAGCATCTGGCGCCCTGGGAGCCCGTCCGCGGCGAGGATTACCTGACCCTGGGCCATTGGCAGCAAGCCTCGGCGGCGGCCCAGGCGGGCTTCGATGACGGCAGCGACTATAAGTTTGTCGCCCTGAATAAAGCGCGCACCGACATCATAGGCATGGCCAATTTCACCTGCGTGTCCCGCGGCGCCTTCCAGGCCTGTTTCCTCGGCTATTCGATCGCCCACAAGTACCAGGGCCAGGGGCTGATGCAGGAGATTTTGACCGCGGGCCTGGACTATGTCTTCAACGAGGTGGGGCTGCATAGGGTGATGGCCAACTATATGCCGGACAATGAGCGCAGCGCAGCCCTGTTGGCGCGCTTGGGTTTCGAGCGCGAAGGCTATGCCAAATCCTATCTCAAGATTGCCGGCAGCTGGCAGGATCATGTGTTGACCTCCAAGGTCAATCCAGCCGGTTAAGGCCGCTGACAGCAGGCCAAGGCCGACTCACAGAGGGATGATATGGAACGACTGATATGGGTATATGATTCTCCTTTTTCCCGGAGCATCAAATGGCTGTTGCTGGAAAACGACATACGGCATGAAGATCATCTGCTGTCCTGGGACGAGCTGCTGACGGATGAGTTGCTGGCCCGGGCCAACCCCAAGAAACAAGTGCCAGTATTGCTGGGGGAGGCGGGCGTCCGGGTGGATTCGCTGCTGATCGCCCTGGATTACCTGCCAGGGAATTGGCATCAAACCCTGGATGCCAAATTGTTCCGCCTCGCCGACTCGGATGTCGAGGCGGCCATCATATTTCTGTTCAGGGCCAGGTTGCTCTCTAGCAAGTTCGGCGAGTCAGAAAACAGCGCCCTGATGCGGCAGGCGGGTATTGAGGCTTATAAAGCGAGTGTCGATTACCTGTTGGATACATTATTGGCGGATAAGCACAGCTTACCCGGATGCGATTTCGGTGCCGTGCTGCTCCTGTCGACCCTGCTGGCGGCCCTTTCCCTGGCCGATGCCAAGCTGTCTGGCTATCGTCATCCCGAGCTGGCGGCGTTTATCCGCGGGGTAGAGGAAAATGCCAGTTACCGGCGCATGCTCGCCGAGTGCCAGGGGAAGCCTGGCAATTGGGTCCCCTTCGAATTTCACCCGTTTCTGGCGCAGGCCCTTGAGGGGTGAAGCTGCGCCGCTTCCACGCCTGAACCCACGAAACATACCCGGCACGCGGCGCGCCAGAACGCCTAAAGTTGATCTGGATCAATGAGAGTGCAGTTAAATCCCGGCGGCTTGGGGTATTGATTGCCGCAAGAAAACGACCTTTTACAATGGCGGCTTTCCTGTTTCAGACGTTCGAGTGAGTCCTATATTATGTCCGAGTTGTTGTCTCCCGCCGGGAGTTTGAAGAACATGCGTTACGCCTTCGCCTATGGTGCCGATGCCGTCTATGCCGGCCAGCCGCGCTATTCCCTGCGGGTACGCAACAATGAGTTCGACATGCCGACCCTGGCCCTGGGCATAGACGAGGCCCATAGCCTGGGTAAGAAATTCTATGTGGTGAGCAACATAGCCCCCCATAACGGCAAACTGACCACCTTCATCAAAGACATGACGCCCGTCATCCAGATGCGGCCGGATGCCGTCATACTCTCGGATCCCGGGTTAATCATGTTGGTACGGGAGCATTTTCCCGACATGCCTGTGCATCTGTCGGTGCAAGCCAACGCCATCAACTGGGCGACGGTCAAGTTTTGGCACCAACAGGGAATCGAGCGGGTGATACTGTCACGGGAATTATCCCTGGATGAGATAGAGGAGATACGTTTTCGCTGCCCGGAAGTCGAGTTGGAAGTCTTCGTGCATGGGGCTCTCTGCATGGCCTATTCCGGCCGCTGCCTCCTGTCCGGCTATATCAACAAGCGCGATCCCAATCAGGGCACCTGCACCAATGCCTGTCGCTGGCAATATTCCGCCCATCCGGCCAGTGAAACCGAGACGGGTGACATAATAGCCACGGCGCCGGTCGGCCTGTACCTGCCCGAAGCCCAGGCAGCGACCAGCGCGCCGCGCGATGAGATCTTCCTGCTGCAGGAGCAGGGGCGTCCGGGGGAATACCTGCCGACCTTCGAAGACGAACACGGCACCTACATAATGAACTCCAAAGACTTGCGGGCGGTCGAGCATGTGGAGCGCCTGGTGAAGATGGGGGTGCACTCGCTGAAAATCGAGGGCAGGACCAAGTCCTTCTATTATTGCGCCCGCACGGCGCAGATCTACCGCCAGGCGATAGACGATGCCATGCAGGATAGAGGCTTCAATCCCGCTCTGGCCAAGTCGCTGGAACACTTGGCCCATAGGGGCTACACAGAGGGGTTCCTGCAGCGCCATCGCCACCAGGACATGCAGAACTACGACCATGGCCACTCCAGGAGTGACAGTCAGCAATTCGTCGGCGAAGTGCTGGGCCGCAACGCCCTGGGGCTGGTGGAGATAGAGGTCAAGAATAAATTCCTGGTCGGTGACCGCCTCGAGCTGATGACCCCTGAGGGCAACCTGAGCTTCACCCTGACCCGGATGCAATCGGCCAAGGGAGAGGCCATAGAAGATGCCAAGGGGGCCGGCTACAAGGTGGCTATTGCCCTGGAGACGGAGCTCAATCTGGCCTATGGGATCCTGATGCGCTACCTGACGCCAGAGCACTCGGCTCCCGAGCCTGCTGGCCAGTCTTTGCCCCAGGGGCAGCAAGGGGGGCGCTGATATGGCATTGCGCATTTTGGATGACTGCATCAACTGCGACATGTGTGAGCCCGAGTGCCCCAATGGGGCGATCGCCCTGGGGGAAGCCATCTATGAGATCGACAGCGCCAAGTGTACCGAATGTGTCGGTCATTATGATAAGCCCCAATGCGTCAGGGCCTGTCCGATAGCTTGTATCGCCCCGGATCCCGAGCGGGTGGAGGATGACGCCGGCTTGCTGGCAAAATACCTGAGCCTCTACCCTCAATAGTCCCGACCAAGCCTGAGCCTGGCCCAGCCCTTGGCCGGCCTCCGGAGCCTTGCATTGGCAGAAATGGTGAAAAAAATTTCGCCGCCTATGACATTTGATGCCATATTTTCAAATGGATAGACAGAGAGCCCAGTGCAAGGGAGGACGCTTATGCAAGCCAGAGAGGTCAAGACCCGGGCCCAGGCCATGGCGATAGTGGAAGAGCGGGGCCTGAGCCATGTCAAAGTCGGCCTGTTCGACAACGACGGGGTGATGCGCGGCAAATACATGGCGAAGGAGAAATTTTTCGCCTCGCTGGAGAAAGGCTTCGCCTTCTGCGACGTGGTGCTGGGCTGGGACATGAAAGACAGGCTCTATGATAATAGCCGCTACACAGGCTGGCACACCGGCTACCCGGATGCGCCCGTGCGCATCTTGCCCGATACCTGCCGTGATGTGATAGGCGAAGCCGGCATGTTGCTCTTCCTGGCCGAGTTTACCGGCGACGCCGAAGCCATCTGCCCCAGGGGCTGCCTGCGGCGGGTGCTGGCTTTGGCCGATAAGCTGGGTTTCGACGCCTTCGCGGCGCTGGAGTACGAGTTTTTCCTGTTCGATGAAACCCCGCACTCCATCCGCGAGAAGCATTACCTGAATCTCAAGCCCATCACCCCCGACTGGTTCGGCTATTCCATGCTGCGCAACTCTGTGCATTCCGAGTTGTATCACGACATTCTCGCCATGGGACAGACCATGGATTTTCCCATCGAGAGCCTGCATACGGAAACCGGCCCAGGGGTGATAGAGGCGGCCATCACGGTCGACCAGGCCTGTGCCGCCGCCGACAAGGCCGCCTTGTTCAAGACCTTCATGAAGGTCCTGGCCCAGAGGCGCAACCTGCTGGCCACCTTCATGGCCAAGTGGTCGGGGGATTACCCAGGGCAGAGCGGGCATATTCACCTGTCGCTGCGCCATAAGGACGGCACATCGGCCTTCTTCGATGCCGATGCGCCACATAACATGAGCCAACTGCAACGGCATTTCCTCGCCGGGCAGCAGCGGCTGATGCCCGAGTTGCTCTGCCTGATAGCGCCGACCATCAACAGCTATACCCGCATGGTGCCCGGCTTCTGGGCGCCGACGGATGCCACTTGGGGGGTAGAGAATCGCACCACGGCGCTGCGGCTCATTCCTGGGTCTGCGGCTTCCCAGCGTATCGAGTACCGCCTCGGCGCCGCCGATGCCAATCCTTATCTGGCACTGGCGGCGGCGCTCGGCAGCGGCCTCTACGGCATAATGCATAAGTGGGAGCCTCTGCCCGAGGTGAAGGGCAATGCCTACGACCAGACCCATGATGCCTCCCTGGCGCTGCCGACCAGCCTCTGGGAGGCGGCGGCGCAGTTGAAGCAATCCCAGGCGGCCGGGACGCTGTTTGGCGAGGCCTTCGTGACGCATTTCGCCGCCAGTCGGGAATGGGAGGAGCGCGAGTTTCGCCGCCAGGTGACGGATTGGGAACTGCAACGCTATTTCGAGATAGTTTAACCTTGAGGCCGGGTTCAAGTTCGTTGGCGGCCGGGCCGGAGTAGCAGCTGAAGCACAGGCAACAACCGAGGGCAGCGCATGAGTCAATTCCAGGACACCCTATCCCCCATAGACGGCAGCGTCTACGTCAGCCGGGCGCTGGCGGACGACGCCCAAATAGCGCGTGTGCTCGCCGAGGCCAGGGGGGCCCAGCGGGACTGGGCGGCCACGCCCCTGGCACAGCGTCAGGCCATCTGTACCGGGGCGGTGGCGTACCTGCTGGCCCAACGGGAGGACATAGCCCTGGAGCTCTGCTGGATGATGGGCCGGCCGCTGCGCTACGCCGCGAGCGAGGTCGCCGGGCTCGCCGAGCGGGCCAGTTACATGATAGCCGCGGCGCCCGCCGCCCTGGCACCCCTGACCCTGGCAGCCAAGCCGGGCTTCAGCCGTTACATCCAACATGAACCCCTGGGGCTGGTGTTCGTCATAGCGCCCTGGAATTATCCCTATCTCACTGCCATCAACAGCCTGGTGCCGGCCTTGCTGGCGGGTAACTGCGTCTTGTTGAAGCATTCGGCCCAGACCCCACTCTGTGCCGAGCGTTTGTATGCCGCTTTCGAGGCCGCCGGCTTGCCCCCCGGAGTGCTGAGCTACCTGCATCTGAACCATGAGGCCACCACCAAGATCATCGCCTCGGGGGCGGTCAACCATGTGGCCTTCACCGGTTCTGTGACGGCGGGCGCACTGGTGGAGCGGGCCGCCGCCGGCCGCTTCATCGGCCTGGGGCTGGAGCTCGGCGGCAAAGATCCCGCCTATGTCCGGCACGACGCCGAGCTTGACGGCGCGGTGGCGAGCGTCGTCGACGGCGCCTTCTTCAATTCGGGCCAGTCCTGCTGCGCCATAGAGCGTGTCTATGTTCACGCGGACATCTATGATGCCTTTGTCGCCAGGGCCGTCGCCTCGGTGAAGGCCTACCGACTGGGGCGCAGCGACGATCCCCAAACCACCCTGGGACCCCTGGTCAACGCGGCGGCGGCCGATTTCGTCCGGGGGCAAATTCAGGAGGCGCTGGCCCAGGGGGCAGTGGCCCACATAGACGAGGCGTTGTTCCCATTGAGCCGTCCCGGCACGCCCTATCTGGCGCCGCAGCTGCTGACCCAGGTCAACCATGGGATGCGGCTGATGACCCAGGAGTCCTTCGGCCCTGTGGTGGGCATAATGAAGGTCGCAGGCGATGAGGAGGCACTCACCCTGATGAACGACAGCGAATTTGGCCTGAGCGCCAGCATCTTCACCCGGGATATAGTGACCGGCATCGCCCTGGGCGAGCGCCTGGAAACCGGCACCTTCTTCATCAACAGGTGCGATTACCTGGATCCCGGGCTCGCCTGGACAGGGGTGAAGCAATCGGGCAGGGGATGCAGCCTGTCGGAATTGGGATTCGGTTACCTGACCAGACCCAAGTCTTTTCACATCAAACATCAGTGTTGATAGAGCATCTTTTTCATGCACCCACAACAGAGGGGGGCTCAGGAGGCGGTATGGCATTGCAGGCAGAGTGGAACTATCCGACGGCCATCAGCGTCGGTGCCGGGGTCTTGCGGCGCCTGCCGGAGGCCTGCCGGCAACTGGGCATGACCAAGCCCCTGCTGGTGACAGATCCCGGCCTGGCGCAGCAGCCCATGGTGCCTCGGGCGCTGGCCCTATGCCGCGCCGCTGGCCTTGAGTCCTCGGTGTTCAGCGACATCCGGGGCAACCCAACGGCGGACAATGTCAGTCTCGGCATGCGTGTCTTTCGCCGGGGCGGCTTCGATGGCGTCATCGCCCTGGGCGGCGGCTCCAGCCTGGATGCCGGCAAGACCATCGCCATGATGGCGGCCCAGTCCCAGTCCCTGTCCCTGTGGGATGCCGAAGATCTGGGGGATAACTGGACCCGACTGGACGCCCGGCTGATGGCACCCGTGGTGGCGATCCCGACCACGGCGGGCACGGGATCGGAAGTCGGCCGGGCGGCGGTGATAACGGACAGCGCCAGGCGGGTGAAACGTATCCTGTTTCACCCGCAAATGTTGCCGGCGCGGGTGCTGCTGGATCCCGAACTGACCCTGGGTCTGCCGGCGCACCTCAGCGCCGCCACCGGCATGGATGCCTTATCCCATAATCTGGAAGCCTATTGCGCCCCGGGTTACCATCCCATGGCCGCCGGAATAGCGCTGGAGGCCATGCGGCTGATCAAACTGCACCTGCCGCGGGTCGTCGCCAACGGGGACGATCTGGAGGCCCGCACCCAGATGCTGGTGGCCTCCTGCATGGGGGCAACCGCCTTTCAGCGCGGCCTGGGGGCCATGCATGCCCTGGCCCATAGCCTGGGGGCCCTGTACGATAAACACCATGGCCTGCTCAACGCCATCCTCATGCCCTATGTGTTACGGGCCAACCGCAGCGCCATAGAGGCGCCCATAGGCCGTCTGGCCCGCTATCTGGAATTGCCCGAGCCGGGCTTCGATGCCTGCTTGCTGTGGTTGCTGGATCTCAGGGCCGAGCTGGGGATCCCCCATACACTGGCCGAGATAGGCCTGGGCAGGGAAGAGGCGCAGCGGATAGGGCAGATGGCGTTGGCGGATGCGGCCGCGGCGGGCAATCCCATCGCCTTCGACGCCGAACAATATGCCGGCCTGTTCAGGGACGCGCTGACCGGCAGCCTATAGCAGGACATTTGCCATCTATTGCTTTAGGCTTAACGGAGGCAGCACGCCGAGCGAGTAGGGGGAGAGGATGAAGATAGGTATTTTGCAATGTGACGATGTCAGCGAGCCCCTGTTGCAGGCTCATGGCAATTATCCGGAGATGTTCCATGAACTCCTGACCGGGCTGGATGAGACGATAGGCATTTGCATCTACCGGGTGATGGACTCTGAGTATCCGGCCGCCATAGACGAGTGCGATGCCTATATCATCAGCGGCAGCCGCCATAGCGTCAACGAGGATCTGGCCTGGATCCGCACCCTGGAGGCCTATGTCCGCGAGCTCTACCTGGCCAACAAGAAGCTGGTCGGTATCTGCTTCGGCCATCAGCTGATGGCCAAGGCGCTCGGCGGTGAAGTCATACAATCGCCCAAGGGCTGGGGCGTGGGGGTGGCCACGACAGAGATCACCCGCAAACAGCCCTGGATGACCCAGGACGAAGAGCGCATGTCGCTGCTCGTCAGCCATCAGGATCAGGTCAGTGTCCTGCCCGCCGCCGCCCAGGTGCTGGCCGCCAGTGACTTCTGTCCCTTCTACATGGTGCAGATAGATGCGCATTTCCTCGGCATTCAGGGGCATCCCGAATTCAGCAAGGCCTATTCCCGGGACTTGATGGAGGCGCGCCGCCACAGGATCCCGGCGGGACGCATAGCGCAGGGGCTGGAGTCCCTGTCCCAGCCGCTGGACAATCGGCGCGTGACCCAATGGCTCATCGACTTCATCCGCCATGACGCCGCCGACTGAGACCTGAGCCGGCAACCCGCCATCCGCAGTTACATAAAACCGCTTGGGATCCGGGGATATGTATCAGGAAACTTGAATTATCCACCCTGTCTTGGGGTATACTCATGCGCTCATTGATTTGCGCCCGGGCGCCCTATACCTTATTCCTGCCATCCAACAATGGGATTGGCCTTTACTGATGACAGAAAACAACCAGATGACTGCTTCCCCAACGATTTTAGCGCTCGATACCTGCACCGAAGCCTGTTCCGCCGCCTTGCTGGTCGATGGGCATGTTTATGCCGAGATAGCCGATGCGCCCCGTGAGCATAGCCAGCGGCTGTTGCCCATGGTGGATGCGGTATTGCACCGGGCCGGCATAGGCCTGGATAAGGTGGATGTCATCGCCTATGGCCGGGGGCCCGGCAGTTTCACCGGCATACGCATCTGCACCAGCATGACCCAGGGGTTGGCGCTGGGGCAGGAGTTGCCTGTGATCGGTATCTCGACCCTGGCGGCGATGGCGCAGATGGCGATAAGCGAACACGGCGCCAACCAAGTGCTGTGTGCCATAGATGCCCGCATGGGCGAGGTCTATTGGGGCCAATATGTGGCCGTCGATGGCATAGCGACCCAGGTCGTTGCCGAGCAGGTCAGTGCGCCCGATGCGCTTGATCTGGCCCTGGATACGGCGCTGCCGATAGTCGCCTGCGGCACCGGCTTCGACGCCTATCCCGAGTTACTGAACCTAGGCCAGGGGTTGGATGCGCTGCCGCAAGTCAAGTTTCCCGATGCCAGGGCCATGCTTGAGCTGGCACAGGTGGGTATCGCCGCCGGGGAGACTACCAGTGTCGACGAACTGCAACCCGTGTATCTACGCGACACAGTTGCCTGGAAAAAATTGCCGGGAAGAGAATAGCTTAGTGGTACGCCAGAGGGGACTGCAGGCATTTTACCGTACGACCGATTAGCGAATGCCAGTCGGCTGGACTAGTATAAATACATGTCAGGAAACAATAAATTGCAGTGTGGGTGTGAGACGTGTGGCGCCGCATAGAACGAGGCACAGATGCAGATGAACATTAATTCGATAGGACTCACTCAGGCTGTAGCAAGTAACCGTCCGCCCCAGACCCTTGTTGCCCCGGCCCAGTCGGGGCCAGCGTTCATTCCGCCGCTGCCGCTGAGCCAGAGTGGCATGCCGACCCGCGTCCATGCCAGTGGCGACCGCCCCTCATCCTTCCACGACTCTCATCTGACCTATGATAGCCTGGCGCAGGGCACCGAAGGGGCGATAAACCAGTATATGCTGACGCAGAATTTTGCCAAACGCGATGAGATCCAAAGCATGGTGGGCATAGACATCTATGCCTGATGCCGTCACCGCGTCAAGATACGCCGCCGTCCCTTCGGGTGTCCCGGGCCGCGGTCGTTTCATCCTGGAGTTGTTGTTTGCCCTGTTGCTCACTCGCCTGCCGTATCTCGGCGTTCCCTTCAAATGGCTCGAAAGCTTCTTTCACGAATTGTCCCACGGTCTGGCGACCCTGCTCAGTGGCGGCATCGTCAGTCATATCCAATTGTTTCCCAATGGTGCCGGCTTTTGTTTCAGCCAGGGGGGCGCGCCTCTGTTGATCGGCTTCGCCGGTTACTTCGGCGCCGCCTGTTGGGGTTACCTGATTTTCATCCTGGCCACCTGGCCCAGGGGGATACGTGCCAGTTTTGCCTTCCTCGGCGGCGCCGTGCTGCTGAGCCTGCTGCTCTGGGGGCGGGATCTCCTGACCATAGGCATCTTGCTGACATTGGCCGGCTTGTTGCTGTTGCCATTGAGACTCAACCATCAGCCGGCCCTGCTCAGCGGCCTTAGGATAGCGGCGCTGATGATCATGCTCAATGCCTTGGCCAGTCCGGCGGTCTTGTTCGGCCTCTCGGGCCAGGGCGATGCGGTCATGCTGGCACAGAACAGCTGGCTGCCTGCCTGGTTTTGGGTGCTGTCATGGCTGAGCTGCAGTGCCGGCTTTCTGTATCTGGCATGGCGCCGGGTTGACCGGGCCAGCCTGCTGCGCTGAACACTAAATGTAACCAGCTATTTCAATCCCTTGGCTTTTTTCATCCCGACTGTTAGCTTGAGGCTTCGGTTTCCCCACGAGAGTCAAAATGAAAATAACCTCAATCTGTGCTTCGCTCCTTCTCACCGGTCTGGTTTCTGTCCAAGCCCTGGCTGCGGCGCCCGAGCCGTCCCAGGATGCCTTGGCCCAGGCGGTGAAGAGTGACTTCCGCCAGGCCAAAAACAGCCTGCGTGATGAGTACCGCCATCCCCAGGACACCCTGAACTTCTTTGGGATTAACAGTTCGCAGACGGTGATCGAGCTTTGGCCAGGCGGTGGCTGGTATGCCGAGATCCTTGGCCCTTATCTGGCCAAAGACGGCCATTATGTCGCCGCCAACTTCGAAACCGAGCCGAGCCAGGACACCCAGGGCAACAGGTATAGGGCCAAGAATGGCAAGAAATTCGCCGCTTGGTTGGCGCAACATAGGGATGTGCTGGGCGCCGCTTCGACCGTGACCCTGGATCCGCCGGCCAAGTTGACGCTCGGGGCCGACAAGAGTGCGGATCTGGTGCTGACCTTTCGCAACCTGCATAACTGGGCGATGCAAGATCAGCTGGAAGGGATATTCGATGCCGCCTTCCGGGTGCTGAAAGACGGCGGCGTCTTCGGCGTGGTGGAGCATAGGGCCAAGCCAGGCATGGATCCCGACAGCGGTTACATGGTGCCGGAGCAGGTGATAGCCCTGGCGAGCAAGGCGGGTTTCGTGTTGGCTGCCAGCTCCGAGATCAATGCCAACCCGAAAGACAGCAAAGATTATTCCCGGGGGGTGTGGACACTGCCGCCTGTGCTGGCACTGGGACAGCAAGACAGGGATAAATACCTTGCCATAGGCGAGAGCGATCGCATGACGCTCAAGTTCATTAAAAAATCTTCTTAAATTAGCGACAAGCTAACTGACATTCGAGGCTATATGTGGCAATCTTCCGCCCCCGAAAATCCGCCGCCGGCGGGACAGCAAGTTGAGCTGGCGTTGCCCCATATTCGCCTCTGCGGTCGACGCTGGGGGGCGAAGGATAAGCCCTTGTTGCTGGCCTTGCATGGCTGGCTGGATAACGCCAACAGTTTCGCGCCGCTGGCCGGGCACCTGAGTGATTTCCAGTTGTTGGCCATAGACTGGCCTGGGCATGGTTTGTCTGACCATAGGCCAGGGGCCTATCCGCTGCATTGGCTCGATTATCTCTATGATTTGGATCAACTGCTGGCGCACCTGGGTCAGACCCTGGCCCCGGTCGCCATCCTCGGGCATTCCTTGGGGGGCATAGTCGCCTCGGCCTATACCGCCGGCTTTGGCGCCAAGGTCAATAAGTTGGTATTGATCGAAGCCCTATGCCCGCTGTTCGAAGATGCCGCCAAGTCGGGGCAGCGCCTGGCGCACAGTTTCAACCAGCACGGGCGCTGGCTCGGCAACAGGGGCAAACCCGCCACCTCGTACGAGTCGCTCGAGGTGGCGGTGCGTGCCAGGGCCGGTATCACCGGCCTCGACGAGTCCTGGTGCCGCTTGCTGGTGGAGCGCAACATGCGCCAGACGGAGCAGGGCTTTTGCTGGCGCAGCGATCCCAGGTTGAAGCTGGACTCGCCGCTGCGACTGACCTTCGAGCAGGTCGACGCCCTGATGCAGCAGGTGGCCACCCCGACCCTGTTGTTGACCGGCAGCGAGGGTTTTCACCAGCTCAGGAGCGCCTTGCCATTGGCCAGGGGCTGGTACCGCCACCTGACCGAAGCCGTGTTGCCGGGGGATCATCACCTGCACATGGGCAATGCCGCCGGGGTGGCCGCAGAGATCAGGGCGTTTCTGGCCGAGAAAAGCGTCTCGGCGGGGCGATGATGCATACCAAAAATCGGGCTGGGCTTTTGGTTGCATTTATGTGATGATGATCAAAAATTAAAACGCCCGTATGATTTTTGTGGGTGTTCAATAAGTATAAGAAGTAAGTCGGCGTTTTAATAAGCAATTTTACGCACGCCTTACATTGACCCTGGCTGCATTGCTGCCGCCATGGGGATTCTAGGAGAGATTTGTGGACCAGCCTTGGATTGAGAATTTGCCCGAAGACGTGCCTGCCGAAATAGATACGGCGCAATACACTTCCCTTGTCGATATGTTTGAGACCTCGGTGGCCAAATATGCCGACCAACCCGCCTTTATCAACATGGGCGCGACCTTAACCTATCGTAAGCTGGAAGAGCGCAGCCGGGCCTTCGCCGCTTATTTGCAGAATCAATTGGGACTCAAACAGGGTGACAGGGTCGCCTTGATGATGCCGAATCTGCTGCAATATCCCATCGCCCTGTTCGGTATTTTGCGTGCCGGCATGGTGGTTGTGAATGTGAACCCCCTCTACACCCCCAGGGAGCTCAAGCACCAGCTCAACGACTCGGGCGCCAGGGCGATAGTGGTAGTGTCCAACTTCGCCCGCACCCTGGAAGAAGTGGTGGATGAGACCCAGGTGGAGAGCGTGATCATCACTGGGCTCGGGGATCTGCTCAGCGCCCCCAAGCGCACCTTGGTCAATTTCGTGGTCAAGTACATCAAGAAGCTGGTACCCAAGTACCATCTGCCCAAGGCGCTGTCGCTGCGTGATGCCCTGTCTAAGGGGCGGCGGATGCAGTACGTCAAGCCCAGAATCGACTTCGATGATCTGGCCTTCCTGCAATATACGGGCGGCACCACTGGGGTCTCCAAGGGCGCCATGCTGACCCATGGCAATGTGGTCAGCAACGTGCTGCAGGCCGACGGCGCCTATTCGCCCATGCTCAACAAGGGCACAGAGTTGGTGGTGACGGCCTTGCCGCTGTACCACATCTTCGCCTTGACGGTGAACTGCCTCTTGTTCCTGCATAAGGGCAGCAACAACCTGCTGATCACCAATCCCAGGGACATTCCCGGTTTCGTCAGTGAGCTGAAGAAATACCCCTTCACCGCCCTGACAGGGGTGAACACCCTCTTCAACGCGCTGGTGAACAGTGAGGAATTCCGGCGGCTGGACTTTTCCCGGCTCAAGCTGTCCATCGGCGGTGGCATGGCGGTCCAGAGATCCGTGGCCGACAAGTGGCAGGCGATAACCCAGACCCGCTTGCTGGAAGGTTATGGCCTCACCGAAGCCTCACCCCTGTTGGCCTGTTGTCCCTATAACCTCGAGGGCTACAACGGCTCCATAGGTTTTCCGGCGCCTTCGACCCAGATCCAGATCCGCGATGAGGAAGGCAAGGTCTTGCCCCAGGGCGAGACCGGCGAGTTGTTCGGCAAGGGCCCCCAGGTGATGAAGGGCTACTGGCAGCGGCCGGAAGAAACCGCCAAGGTGCTCGACGCCGAGGGTTGGTTGGCGACCGGTGACATAGGCTATATGGATGAGCAGGGCTTCTTCTTCATAGTCGATCGCAAGAAAGACATGATCTTGGTGTCGGGTTTCAACGTCTTCCCCAACGAAGTGGAAGAAGTGGTGGCCATGCATCCCAAGGTGCTGGAAGTGGCGGCGGTTGGGGTACCCAACGAAGCCAGCGGCGAATTGGTGAAGATATTTGTGGTTGCCAAAGACAAATCCCTCACCGAAGCCGAGATAGTCGCCCATTGCCGTCATCATTTAACGGGATATAAGGTGCCTAAGCTGGTAGAATTCCGTCAGGAATTACCCAAAACCAATGTGGGCAAGATCTTACGCCGGGAACTTCGAGACGAAGTCAAGACTGCGTAAGGATGAAGCCGGCAATTGCCGGCTTTTGTTTTTAGGGCCCCTCATTCCGGAGAATAATTTGTTAGCGTTTCAATATGTGAGTGATGAAGCCGCACTGGCGCAACTGGTTGAACAATATCGCCAGGCTAAGCTGCTGGTGCTGGATACCGAATTTGTCCGCACCCGGACCTACTACGCCAGACTCGGGCTGATCCAGGCCTACGACGGCAAGAGCCTGGCATTGATAGACCCGGTTGCCATACAGGATCTCTCGCCCTTCTGGAGCCTGTTGACCGACCCCGGCATCATCAAACTGGTGCATTCCTGCAGCGAAGATCTGGAAGTGTTCGCCCATAATGGCCAATGTCAGCCAGGTCCCTTGTTCGACAGCCAGATAGCCGCCTCCGTCTGTGGCATGGGTCATGGCATGGGTTACGCCAAGCTGGTAGAGACCTGCCTCGAAGTGATAGTGGATAAGGGCGAGTCGCGTACCGACTGGATGAAACGCCCCCTGAGCGAAGCCCAGCTCAACTATGCCGCCAACGATGTGTTCTACCTCTACAAGCTATACCCTCAGCTGCTGGCCAAGCTGGAACAGCAGGGCAGGCTGGCCTGGGTATACGAAGAAGGCGAGCGCATGACCCAGGACCGCCTGGCGGCGCCCGACACAAGCGTCGCCTATCTCAGGGTGAAGAATGCCTTCCAGCTGACGCAGCAACAATTGGCCTACCTCAAGGTGCTGGCCAAGTGGCGCATGGAGAAGGCCCTGGCGCGGGATCTCGCCCTGGGCTTCGTCGTCAAAGATCACGCCCTGATCGCCCTGGCGAAGAAGCAACCAGGCAGCCTGCCCGAGCTGTTGCGGATCAATGACCTGACCGAACAAGAGAAACGGATCCACGGCAAAGATCTGCTCAGGGTGCTGCAGACTGCGGATCTGGCCAACTTGCCCGAGGCCGTGGATGTGCTGGCGCTCAAGCCGGGCTACAAGTCCGCCTTCAAGGCGATCAAGAACTGCCTGACGCAGGTGTGCGAGCACCATCAGGTGCCGGTCGAACTCCTGAGCTCCAAGCGCCACATCCATGATTACTTGCAATGGCTATGGGCCGGCAAGCAGGGAGAGACCCCCTTGGTGCTCAGCGGCTGGCGCGGCACCCTCGCCGCCGAGGCGTTGGGGCAACTGAGACTCTGAGCCTAACGCGCCGGATTTACACCGCGAATGTCACGGGGACAGGTACTTACCTGTCCCCGTTTTGTTTCCGCCGCCCGCATCGGGGCCATGCCTGTTAACAGAGAGCTGGGAGCTGGTAGTTGATAGCTGAGAGCTGCCACTGCTGGCTGTCATAGTAAGTCACGGACACATTACCCCCGGCCGGCCGGCCGGCATGCACGCACTAAGCAGACAGGCGCAGCAATGCCGAAAAGGTCTGTGCCGGCTAAAGTGATGCCTGCAGCCGTTTTCAGCTTGCCATAGCGGCGAATATATCCTAAGTTAACTCATTAATAACAGTGATGATATTGTCATGGAAGCAGCCCAGTTGTCAGGAAGATAGCAACAGAGAGCCATAGGGTTTCTTGCCTCACATTTACTTCCATGCACCTCATTCCCGTTTTCGACAAGTGACGCTCACGGGCATTCAATAATCGAGAGTACCCAACAATCGAGAGCAGCATACAGCGGCAAGGTGGAGGCCCGGATCCAGGGGCGGTAGCGTGGCTGGAGATGGACCAATTCTCTGCGTGAGGGGGGAGAAAATAACGAGATCTTGCCCGCTCATAAAGAGGTGCAAGAGCGCATGCGCGTTTAGCCGGAAGGCTTAGTGGGGTGAACAAGTTGAATGGTTTACAAAACAGTAAGTTGTGATAATCTGGTTTGCATTGGACCTATGTACATATGCGCATGCGCACTATTAAAATGTTATAAATTATTATGAATATCGATGAAGTCTTCAAGATTGCCACGGCTGTTATAGCTTCAGTTGGTGGTAGCGCCTTAATCTTAGCCGCTTTTTCAAGTTGGCTTGGTGGAGTGTGGGCAAAGCGAATGCTACAAAATGAGCGAGCTAAACACTCTGAAGCACTAGAGGGTATAAAGAAAGAATTAGACCTCCTAAAACAAAAAGAAATTACTCGTCATTTCGACAAGCTCGCGATCTACAAAGATGTTGTGCATTTAATTAGTGAAATACTCCGTGAACTTGAAGCTGTAACAACAAAAAAACAGCGCGCCGTTAATCCTGATGTGGAGCATTCGTTTGCGCTTTGCAGAAATAAGGCCTATGGCTATTTAAGTCTTGTTTCTACTCAGGAGGTAATGGATAAATACAACGAAATGATCGATTTCTTCATACCGATTATGTACGAAGGTCAAAGTGCCAGTTGGGAAGAAATGCGAGAAAAAGCAGATGCACTACTAAACACAATGCGTTTAGATCTTGGTATTAAAGAAGGCGACATTGTATATCGGGGTAGTAGATAATTTATAACAAGTTGCTCAAACATCGTTCCGGCCAAAAAGCGGCCTCCACTGGACGCGCTAACGCGCGCCGTTTAGCAAAACGTTATATTTTATGAAAAGTCTATTTTTGGGTCTGACACTATTAACCTCTGTTGGCTGTGCTAGCGTCTCAGATACCTTCGTACTTAACGGTAACAGCAGCCAAACTATTCAAAAAGATATTAATTATCTATTTAAGAAATTGTCTAAAAATAAGAAGCAACAGTTTGCCATGGCTTTATTAGCCATTCAGTTCTCCGATGTTAATAGTGTCTACGATATGTTGGGTGATCCAGCGATGGAAGGCATGAACTACGATATTCTGAGTAAAAAGCTCGATGGTTTAACGTATGCACAAGTGATCGAACTCGCATCTGCGTCAAAAACGAAAGTGAGTATTTCAAAAAATTAAATATAACAACCCAGTTATACCGATCTTGAACTTGCCCCGTTTCAGTGGACACCAAAATGAGTCACTTGAGGTGTTCCTATGCCGGCATACAAAACCGGGGAACTGCATCGCATCGTCTGACTTATCTGAAACCAAGACCACATATGTGCTATCACGAGCCCCAAATTATGGGTGTCTCGGTCGTTAAAATGGCACAGTCATGGAGGCGATGCAGTACCTGCTGAATCAGGCGAGGAAGTGCGGAGGTAATAGCAATAGGGATGAACCTATTAAACAGGTGCTGGCGCAGTTTAAGGTACTTTAGATTAAGAGTAGTGAGTTTATTTTTGCTGCGAAATTACTCCAAGGAAAAGAGTCAGAGGAGTTATTAAAGATGTTTTCTGAATTGAGAGCTGATAGGTTTTCTGAAGTTAAATTTCATTTAATGCATAGACGCATGTTTTATTATGTCGATAACTATACTGATTTTAACATGGATGTTTTATTTTGAAATGTATTAATTTATAAGGATTGCGTTTATTTTTTTGTGGCGAAAATGTTCCACTCTTCAATAAGTGCTGCTGATCTTTACTGTTCCAGTCTCAATTTTTAATGAACGAAGTTACCTGATTGCTCGTCGATGTGGAGAGGCCTATTTTGGCATTTAAAAAGTTATACCTTCTGATTTTTTAATGATTCCTTTAAATGTTTGTGCTGTAGCATATATAGAGGCTTTCGGTGGGGCTTTACCATTGCCTGAAAATTCAACTGCAAGGTATAGTTCTGAACATTTCAGTGTAAAGATCTATAATCAAAAATCAGGGGTTGCATTGGCTTTGATTAATCATGATGAAGAAAAATGTGATTTAATCAATAACATTGTCGATGGGAAAGTGCTTTACGATGCTGAAGTAAAAATTGACAGGCACCCTTACAAATGGAATGGTCAAGAAATCTATTTTTATAAAATGATGTTTGATAAGAACGATCCATTAGGATCAGTTTTTATTATTACAGATTGCACCATATTTCTAGAAATACTTGATGGCAGTCTGTATGAAACCTGGAAAAGTGAGATTTTAAGGTTTAATTTAAATAAACAGAAATAGTTAGGGGTGGTGTTGGTCTTGCCTGCGGCTATTTTATTTTGTTGAACTAACAAAATTATGGGGAGGAGCGAGTGTGTTGCCGAAACACTAAACACTAAACACTAAACACTAAACACTAAACACTAAACACTAAACACTAAACACTAAACACTAAACACTAAACAAGGAACAATGGAGATGTTGTGATGTATGAAATGCTAGTGGGGTTAGAGGTTTCAGATAATGAAACCTACGCGCAATACCGTGAGGCAATGAAGCCCATTTTAACCACATATGGCGGCGGTTTTGGTTTCGATTTTGTCGTGTCTGAGGTGCTGCTGTCTCAAGTAGAGGTGGCTATCAACCGTGTGTTCACGATCAATTTTCCCAGTCAAAGCGCAGCGGATGACTTCTTTTCTGACAGTGAGTACTTAAAAGCCAAGTCACAATTCTTTGCAACGTCTGTGCTCAATACGACTATCATTGCATGTTATGAAAAAAACGCTTAGCAAACGGTTAACACAGAAAAATACAGTTGGGTAGCATGATAAGAAAAGCCGTGGAAGCTGACTCAGAAGTGATAGCTGGAATTTATAACCACTATATTGAAAATACAGCTATTACGTTTGAAGAAGAAAAGGTATCTGCAACAGAAATCAATCGAAGAATTCAGAATGTACAAGCTGCTGGTTTGCCCTGGCTGGTTGCAGTGGAAGATTCGGTTGTCGTTGGCTATACCTACGCAACCAAATGGAAAGACAGAAGTGCATACAGATTTTCAGTGGAAGTCACAGTCTACCTTGCTCCCGGGACCAGGGGTAAAGGCTATGGCTCCATGTTGTATATCGCCCTCATGGCGGAGCTGAAAGCTTGTGGTGTTCAGTCTGTGATTGGCGGGATAACCTTGCCAAATCAAGCGAGTGTTGCACTCCATGAAAAAATGGGCATGAAGAAAGTAGCCCATTTTGAAAAAATAGGCTTTAAGTTTGATCAGTGGCAGGATGTGGGTTACTGGCAAAAAAGCTTGCACAGCTAACAAACAAACTATGCATGGATGGACCCCAGAGGAGAAATGACATGACAAAGGTTGCGAAGAACACCGTCTGCCTTTGGTTCGATGACGATGCCGAGGAGGCCGCGCGGTTTTACGCCACGACATTTCCCGATTCGTCGGTCGGCGCTGTGCATCGCGCCCCCGGGGATTATCCCGCGGGGAAAGCAGGGGATATATTGACAGTCGAGTTCACAGTGCTGGGCGTTGCGTGTCTCGGGCTTAACGGCGGACCGGCATTCAAGCACAGCGAAGCCTTCTCATTTCAGGTGGCGACCAAAGACCAAGACGAAACGGATCGCTATTGGAACGCCATCGTTGACAACGGCGGTCAGGAGAGCGAGTGCGGTTGGTGTAAGGACAAGTGGGGCATCTCTTGGCAGATCACGCCGCTCGCCCTGACGAAGGCATACACGAGTCCCGACCGAGTCGCTGCCAAACGGGCGTTTGATGCTATGATGACGATGAGGAAAATCGACATTGCCGCGATCGAGGCGGCGTTTCGCGGCTGAGCGCGCCCTGTGGTTAGCCTGAGGGAAGGCCATAGCGCCGCCGGGTGATCTTTTGCGCAGCACGGCACCCAGTGCATGGGCTTTGCAAAAGACCGGCAGGTTATTTGAACCGGCAGGAATTAAACCTGGGCACGTCACCGTCGAGCTTGATTGAAAGCGCCCTGGCGGTACCTATGGGGGCGTTCACTGCCAGTACAGTGCCCGTAGCCGTTACGCTGGTAACGCCACACATATCATCGTAATAATCTTGATCGCAACAATGGTTGTCTGCATTTTTGTCGCCCGGTTTGCAGCTCCAGGGGCCGGCAATCTGGAAGCCCGGCGCTTTGCTCAGCGTGGGTGGGCAAGAACACACTATCTGATTTTGGTTGATATGGCCGAGACCCGGGAAGTCTTTACCCTGAGTGCTGGTGAAACACAGCCCACCATCACATTGTGCGCCATAGGCCTGTGGTCCCGACTCGGTGTCGCAGGTGTAATAGCCCATGGGAGGGCCGAGCTTTTCCGTCTCGGGCTCATAGTCGGTTTCAATCTGGCGGGGCGTGGCATAGGTGCTGACGGTGAAGCCGTTGCGGTTTCCCTGCAAAAGCGTATCGCAAATGTTTTTACTCTCGCCGTTTGCCTCATAGTTAAAACTGAAGGAAATACTTTCTTCATTCATGACATCACATTTGCAGTAAGCCACGCCATCGAGTGTCCAGCAGGTCGCGGTGGCGCAAAGGGCGAAGGTGTCGGGTTGATTGGCCGCCAGCGGGCACTCGACAATCTTGGCATCGCTTGCATCTGTGGCGGATTTGGATGGCAGGTCCTTGGCCATGGTCAGCGATGGCATGGCGCCGAAAAGCAGCATGGATATCGTCAATAACAGCGCTTTGTGAGACATTGGAAGTTCCCTTTGAATGTAAGTTAAACAAAGTCAACTCGGCTGGGCCATAGCAAATTAAAATAAATTAAACATAAATTAAAATAGTTAACCTATCAGCCCCAGATTGAATTTTTTCCTGCGATTGGCAGGCGCTGACTAACTATAGCCACATACATTTTATATCGCCAAATTCAAAGTAAAATATAATGATTTAAAAATAACGCGATGATTCGCGCTATTGTGGCAACAAGAAAGACAGGATATAGGTCCTGCTCCTGCTCTTTCGATTCCACTAAAGCAGGCCTTGCGATATTCCATAGCGCTGTGCGCTTATCGAAGACCCAGGTTAATTCGCATCGCCGGTTAATTAACATTGGGAAGCGGCTGTGGAATGAAACGCGACTGTTGAATGAAACGCGGCTTCACGATTTTATGGCAAGCAAGGCGCCGAAGGCGAGTAAACCGGCGCCACATGCCTGATTTAACCTTTGCTTCATTTTCAGCAAGCGTGCTTGAAGTGCATTGGATGTGAAGAGCATGGCGACGATACAGAACCAGAGCCCGTGCAGTAGCACCATATATAGCCCGTATATGACAGCCGGATGGTAATCACCTGCATCGGGTGAAATCACTTGGCTGAAAATACTCAAGAAAAAGAGCATTGTTTTCGGGTTTAAGAGATTGCACAAGAAACCTTGTGCCAGATATTGCACAGTATTGATATCTGTTGCGTCTGCTTTTACTGAGGTTATCTGAGCACCGCTGGAGAAAATGCCTTTCAACCCCAAATAGATGAGATAGGCCGAACCCGCATATCTGACTAGGCTGAATAGCACCTCATTCTGGGCTATCAAGTAGCTTATGCCGAGCAGCGAATAAGCTATATGAATACAGATGGCGAGACTCACTCCAATGGCCGTCCAGATCCCGGCCTTTCTGCCATGGTTGATACTGTTTTTCAGCACCAAGACAAAATCAGCCCCTGGACTGATGACGATTAACACGCCGAGGACGGCGAGGCTGATGAACTCCATGCATACTCCGAATTTGATCTATGCTGATGTTTGAGTCGCCATTGTATGCATTTTAACGGCTGGCTATAATCGAAATAATTTCAGTCGCTATGTGAGAAAAAGTCACGGATGAGACACCTCAAGGCATTTCACGTTTTTCATGTTGCAGCATCATCGCCGAGTTATACCGAAGCCGCAAACAGATTGAATATCACCCATGGGGCTGTGAGCAAACAGATCAAAGTGCTGGAAAACCACCTCTCTCTGCCCTTGTTTTACAGGCAAGGCCGGAATCTGCACTTGACCCAAGAGGGCGAGTTGCTCAAAGGCTATACGGAGCAGGCTTTTCAAGCCTTGGATGCCGGCGTAAACATGCTGTATCGGATGAAAAATCCCTGTCTCGAAGTGTCCTGCGAGCCAACCTTGACCATGCGCTGGCTGATGCCCAGGTTAGCGGATTTTTATCTAAGTTCAGGGGCCGATGTCAGGTTATCGACAGCCGGAGGCCCAGTCACCCTGGGGACGACTGGCTTGTCGTTGGCGATTCGGCGTGATGATTTTGCGCTGTCCCATGATTATCAAAAGACGCGGTTAGTGGATGAGTGGGTTGGTCCCGTATTTTCGCCTGAATATTGGGAACAGGTGAAACAGGAGCCGGGCAAGATTAAGCTGCTCCATAGCCAGACCAGGCCACAGGCATGGGATGACTGGTCTTCGAGTTACGGCGATACGTTTCTTGCTGGCAATGCCGGCCAGAGCTTTGCGCATTTCTACTTCTGTTTTCAGGCTGCAGTCGATGGCTTGGGGGCCGCAATAGGCTCATATCCATTAGTCGTGGACGATCTGAAAAGAGGTAATCTGATCGCACCATTCGGCTTTATTCCATCCGGACATGATTACATATTACTGAGCCACAACAGAGCGGCGGATCAGCTGGAGCAGAAGTTTACCCATTGGTTACAAGGCGGCTTATCAGCATGTGTACCTACTCGAGTCGAGAGAGAGGGACAGCTGCCTTGCTGAGCGCCTGTGTTACCAAGGGATCCGCGGATTGAAAGCATCGCCCTGGCTCTAGTTTGCTGCATTAGCGGCGACGGGTTGGGGTTGGGAACAGCCAAGCAGATTATGCGGCAACGGGGCCTAGCATGAAAAAATTACTGATTATCCTCTCCCTGGTGACGGGGATCTATCTATGGATGGATGCGGGTCAAAGCCGGCAGCCGGTATTGGTTGGCGACATGCCCTCGACGGCGAGTGCCGTTGCCGATGACGGCGCAATAGAGCGGGCTTTCGAGAACCACCAGAGTCAGCTCCAGGTCGAAGGCATGGGCCTGGTGGTACGGCTGTTGGCGGATGATACCAAGGGGGCCAGGCACCAGAGATTTATCTTACGCCTCCCTTCGGGTCTGACGCTGTTAATAGCCCATAACATAGACTTGGCCGCCAGGATAAACGCGCTGGCCAATGGTGACCGGGTGCAGTTTTACGGTGAGTATGAGTGGAACCGACAGGGCGGGATAGTGCATTGGACCCACAGGGATCCCGATGGGCGTCATGTCGCGGGTTGGCTTAAACATAATGGCAGAACCTATCAATAGCCTTAATGGCGAGCCGGCCCAAAGCCGGACCCATGGCTGCTGGCGTGTGGGTTTAGCCCCTAGGGTAGCAATGCTTGCCGCGGGAGTATGATATGAATTGGGTCGAGACTGTCCTTTTTCCCCTGACTCTGGCCGGGGTGCTGAGCTGTGGCCTGGTTGCCGGGATCTTTTTTGCATTCTCAAACTTTGTCATGGGCGCGCTCGAAAAGATCCAGGCCGAAGCCGGCATGTCCGCCATGCAAGCCATCAATATCACTGTCCTTAACCCATTATTCTTCGGCTGCTTTTTTGGTGCCGCAGTCATTAGCCTGATACTGGGGAGCTTCTCGCTCATCCAATGGCAGCATCCAGGCGCCGTATACTTGCTGCTTGGGAGTCTGGTGTATTTGGGCGGTTGTTTTCTGGTGACTGTTGCGGCCAATGTACCGCTCAATGAGGCGCTAAAAAGAGTCGCTCCCCATCGGCCCGAGTCTGTTGGGTTCTGGCGCGAGTATGTTTGCCGTTGGCGGCGCTGGAATCATCTCAGGACCCTGGCGTCGTTCCTGGCGGCGGCATTCTATGCAATCGGCTTGGCACTGTTAGGCTAAGTGGGCGCAACAAATGCCAAGGTTACGCGAGATAAACGCCAAGCTGGACGAGTTGGCCGGCGGTAAACACTTGTGACTCGGCGCTAGGTGGTGCGCGAAAACAACACGGGGCAAGGCTTTGGCGCCGAATACTTTGCGACGAATACCTTGCGACGAATATGTCGTCCAGTGCGGCGCCGGCAGCGAGACCCACCAATCCCATGTAGGGAGTGGTGGGCGAATGGCTTATCTGTCGGGCAGGGTGACGTTCAGTTCGAGTACCGACAGGTTGTCATCGTTCTGATCCAGCTGCACCGAGACCTGATCTTCAGATATCTGCACATATTTACGGATCACTTCGATAATTTCTTGTTTCATCTGCGGGAAATAATCCGGCGCGCCACGTTCGCCCCTCTGGTGGGCGACTATGATCTGCAGGCGCTCTTTGGCCATTACCGCAGTGCTGGTTTTCTTATTGCTTCTGAAATAGTCGAGTAGAGACATAATTAGCTACCAAATATCCGTTGTAGGAAACCTTTCTTTTCTTCCGTGATGAAACGTACTGGCAAATCTTCGCCGAGCAGGCGCGCAACCGTATCGCTGTAGGCCAGGCCGGCATCGCTTTCCTGATCTATGATCACAGGCACGCCCGAGTTCGATGCCTTGAGCACAGACTGGGATTCGGGGATCACCCCGAGCAGTGGGATCGCCAGGATCTCGCTGACGTCTTCGACGCTGAGCATTTCGCCGCTCTTGACTCTGGTAGGCGAGTAGCGGGTCAGCAGCAAATATTCCTTGATGGGCTCCAGGTTCTGCTCGGCGCGGCGGGACTTGCTCTGCAGCATGCCGAGGATCCTGTCCGAGTCACGCACCGAGCTGACCTCAGGGTTGGTGGTGACTATGGCGATATCGGCAAAATACAGTGCCATCATGGCGCCTTGCTCTATGCCCGCAGGGGAGTCACAGAGGATATAGTCAAATTCTTTGGCCAAATCATCGAGTACCCGACCGACGCCTTCCTTGGTCAGGGCGTCTTTATCCCGGGTCTGGGACGCCGGCAGGACAAACAACTTCTCGCAGCGCTTGTCCTTGATCAGCGCCTGATTCAGGTTGGCTTCACCATTGATGACATTGACGAAGTCGTATACGACTCTGCGTTCACAGCCCATGATGAGATCTAAGTTGCGCAGGCCGATATCGAAATCTATGACCACGGTTTTGTGGCCTTGAAGGGCCAGCCCTGTGGCAATAGCAGCACTCGATGTGGTCTTGCCCACACCGCCTTTACCTGAGGTGACAACAATAATTTGTGCCATGTTTCTTTCTATCCTTTTCTGCCATTAAGTTATAGGGGCAATGATTCGACTATGAGTGACTCGCCCTCGAGGCGGATACAGCCACTCTTCCCAGGGCAGTGCTGTTGCAGATTTTCTGCCAGCCAGTATTGCCCTGCGATAGAAACCAGTTCGGCTTCCATGGACTGGGCTATGATCACAGCATGGCGGTCGCCGCCGGCACCCGCCATGGCTTTACCACGCAGTGCACCGTAAATATGAATGCTACCATCTGCAATGACTTCGGCGCCATTGCCAACGGCACCAAAAATGACTAAATCGCCATCTTTTGCATAGACTTGCTGTCCGGAACGAATGTTTTGCTTCACTATTTTGGTATTTCGGACCTGAGGTGGGGTCACAGGACTCTGTTTGCCGGCCTTGATGCTGGCCAGGCCTTGATCTTTGGCTTGTTGGTTCAACGCCGCAGAGGCGCCCGTGACACCGACAATCACCAACTGCCTGCTGGTCAAGAGTTGTTTCAGGGCGGCGACATCCACCTCTTCACCATCCAGCCCGCTGAGATTGACGACCAGGGGGGCGCCGATAAAAAATTGCGGTGCCTGGGCGAGCTTATGGTCTAACTCGGCGGCGACCGCATCTAAATCCTGATTATTGATGTGCAGTACCGAAAGCGTAAAAGAGGACCCTTTCAACTCGAGACTAGGTTTTGGCATCCCGGCATTATTCTCCAGAAATCATCAGTCGTCCGCTGATTTGCAATTAAATTACGAAGTGACCATGTTATAGTGTGGCCCATTGGCTGGCAAGTTTGATACCGGGGAAATTGATACCATTATGTTATGTGCCGTTTATAAGAGTAGTCGCAGGGCAGATACCTATCTTTTTGTTGGGAAGCGCGATCATTTTGAGGATGTGCCCCAGGCCTTGCTGGAGATGTTCGGTCCGCCAAAGCTGGTGATGCTGCTGCCCCTGTCCAAACGGGATCACCTGGGTATCGCAGATATCGACAGGGTGAGGGCGGAATTGGCCGATAAGGGCTATTACCTGCAGTTACCGCCGCCACAGGTGAATTTGCTCGAAGAGTACAAACAGCAGAATCAGCAAGAGCAGACACAAGCGCATTAGTCTCTGGGGTAACGGGCGCAGGTGACTGGAGAGCCAAGCACACAAGCGTTAGAAATATTTAGGGTGAGTTATGAATTGGAAATTACTTCATAGTGTCATTGTCGGCGCCATCATGTCTCTGCCGGCGATGGCGCAGCCGCAAGCCGACAGGGGCAGCTTCGGCGACTATCTCGATAATTTAAAGAAAGAATCCCTGGCGGCGGGCATACCCAAGACCACGGTTGAGAGTGCCTTTGCGCAGCTTAAGTTATTCAAGAAGGCCATAGCCTCGGATAAGTCGCAGCCCGAGAGCCAGCATACCCTGGAAACCTATCTGCCCCGCGTGGTGCCGGAATGGAAGGTGGAGCAGGCGCGCAGCTTATTCAAGCAGCATAGGGCGGAGCTCACCGCCATAGGCGAGAAATACGGGGTGCAGCCCAGATTCATCGTCGCCCTGTGGGGGGTGGAGTCCAACTTTGGGGCTCTGATGGGCAGCTATCCTGTGTTGTCTGTCACGGCTTCGCTGGCCTATGAAGGCCGGCGTGAGGCCTTCTTCAAGAAAGAGTTTCTCGCGGCATTGAAGATCATGGCGCAGGAAAATATTCCCTTCGAAGAACTCAAGGGCTCCTGGGCCGGCGCCATGGGCCAGACCCAATTTATGCCGACGTCTTATCTGGCCTACGCCCAGGACGGTGACGGCGATGGCAAGAAAGACATTTGGAGCAATCCGAATGATGCCTTCGCCTCGGCCGCTTACTATCTGCAGCAGGCAGGTTGGCAGGCCTCGGAGACCTGGGGCCGCCAGGTACAGGTGCCTTCGAGTCTCGACATGAGTCTGGTGGGGCTGGAGACCAAGAAGTCATTCGCCGCCTGGCAAGCCTTGGGGGTGCGGCGTTACGATGGCAAAGATCTGCCGAACAGAGACGACATGCAGGTGTCTGTCCTGATGCCAGATGGCCAACGGGGACGCAAGTACCTGGTGTATGACAACTACCGGGCGTTGATGAACTGGAATCGCTCCGATTACTTCGGCATCTCAGTGACTTATCTGTCGGAGCGGATCAAGTATCCCGCCATAGATTAGCCATCAGCCTCAGTGTCAGGGATAGTGCCGGACAGAGTGTTGGCTGCCCAGGCACCAATTAGGGTAAAATAAGCCGCAGTAGCGGCTTTTTAATTGAGATTCAGAATACACATGGCGTTTTGGGAACAGAAATCACTGGCAGAGCTAAGCACACAGGAATGGGAATCCCTCTGTGACGGTTGCGGCAAATGTTGTTTGAATAAGTTGATCGACGATGACACGGAGGAACTGCACTACACCAATGCGGCCTGTAAGTTGCTCGATGAGCAAAGCTGCGGCTGCCGGCACTATGATACCCGCTTCCAGCATGTGCCTCAGTGTACCGCCATCACGGCAGACAACATAGCCGAGCTTACCTGGTTGCCGGACAGTTGCGCTTACCGCCGCCTGCATCTGGGACGTGGCCTCGCTGCCTGGCATCCCTTGATCTCGGGTTCGAAAGACGCCATGCACCAGGCCGGAATTTCCGTTCAGGGCAAGGTGGTCAACGAGGAGCGGGTGCGCGACATAGAAGATCATATAGTACTCTGGCCGCTGAAAGATCTCGACTGAGGCTATTCATTCCTCCATAGATGCATATTGTGGCAGTGATCTCTGCCATTCTCCGACCTCAATACGTCATTGTGCCCTGTTCGCCTATCACTTTGGGTTTTCGGATTAGGCTCAAATGAGTTGCCGGCAAGCATATTCTGTTATTGCCAGAAAACCAGGCTAGTATTAATTGGCTCACCGTCACTCAAGGTATGAAAGAATAACGGCAGGAAAGGATCTATTCAGGAGTCAATATGCCACCCGGTTTTTCGCGAGTCGATCATATCCATATTTATGTTACGGATTTAACCGCGGCAGAAAAATGGTACGGGGATAATCTTGGTTTTACCCGGTTGCCGGCATTGGCGCAGTGGGCGTCTGGCGGAGGCCCACTGACCTTAGCCAATGGTTCAGTGCACCTGGCTTTATTCGACTCCAAGACACCACAAGATACCACGGTCGCATTTGGTGTGAATTGCGCCGACTTCCTATGCTGGCAACAGCACCTCAAGAATTGCGGCATTCATTTCAGCAGAGTCGATCATCGCTTGGCATGGTCAATCTACTTCGCCGATCCCGATGGCAATCCGTTTGAAATAACCTCTTATGACTATGCTGAATTAGCCGCAAAATTGGCAGCCGCCACTTGAGCCATGGGGCCATGAGGAGCCAGCCTTGAGGTGCTAGGGTGCTGTATTAGGGAGGCAATAGCCGATGCCTTAAGTTAGGCTAAAGGAAGCCAGGCTGAAGCCCGAGAGGCAGTCGCAACGGCTTAAGCGGGCGGGTATTGCAAGAAGGGCAGGCTCAAACATCCGAGCCTGCACGGGGTAACTCATGACATTCCCCTGATGCTTGAAAAAGAAATGCCAGTGATAAATCAGGGGATTAGTTGCAGCCGTGTACAGTTTACCTGGTTAACAATATCCTTGTTATTTTTGACTCTGGCTCGCCATCACTCCCAACACTTCGGCATACGTCATATTATATTCACGGGATAAGTTTATTATCTTTGTCTTATAGGTTTGGATATTTTCCTGTTGTGCGAGTTGGTGTTTCTTTTCGTCAACCAAGTCGTTTACAGTATCCTGTAATATTAATAAACGCCGCAGGCTGTAGTCGAGTGACTTAATATATTTAGCCATTTGTTGTTTGTTACGTGCTTGTTCAAGATCCGTTGAGAGTTTTTTATCGTATCCATACTCATCGAGGGCGGCTATCGCGCTCTGTAAATCAAGATCTTTAGTCATTGAGGTGTTCGCTTAGTTAAAAATAACCATATACAAGGTTTTTGAATAGGGTCGTGGACTCATCGGGTGTAGGTTAAGCTTATTATAGTGTTTATGCTATCAGGCTCAAAGGCTTTATACACTAACGAGTCGAAAAGAGATATCCAATTTGTCAGAAGGCTTGTCGCCTTGGCCGAGAGTGCGTAATCTAAGATTTTGATTTTGCAGGGAGACAAGCATGTTAGATCTGTTACCGGATTTATTCGATCACAATGAAGCCAGCTTGCAGCTGCTCAGGGGCGATTTTCGTCAGTTTGGCGCCAGAAGGCTTTTCTGGGGTGAGGTAGTGACGGTCAAATGTTTCGAAGATAATTCCAAGGTGAAAGACGTCTTGGCGCAACCTGGCCGTGGTAAGGTGTTGGTGGTCGATGGCGGGGGCTCATCCAGACGGGCCCTGCTCGGCGATATGATAGCCCAATCCGCCGTCGACATGGGCTGGCAAGGGATAGTGATATTCGGCTATGTGCGCGATGTGGCAGCGCTTGCCAGGATGGACATAGGCATCCAGGCCCTCGGCGCCATGCCGATCAAGACGGCGAAACATGGCGTTGGCGAGATAGGTGTTCCCATAGAAATAAATGGCGTGAAGATAACCGCAGGCATGCAGTTATATGCCGACGACAATGGCATTGCCGTCAGCGATAGCGTCTTGGACCTGAGCTTTTTAGGCTAAACTCTTTCGTTAGCAATATGATGATTTAACAAGGATATGGTTATGAAATTGATCAAGTGGCTGTTGGCTATCACTGCGAGCCTGATATTGGCGCTGGTGCTTTACCTGACGGTATTTTTTGACCCGAACGACTTCAAGCCCGAAATCATTGCGGCGGTGAAACAACACACGGGCAGGGAGCTGGCGATAGAGCAAGATCTTTCCTGGACCTTTTTTCCCGCGCTCGGCATCAATCTCGGCGGGATAGCCTTATCCAATCCGGAGGGATTCAAGCCAGCTGCCATGGTGGAGATCGAGGGCGCCGTCGCCGAAGTGGCGCTGATGCCGCTGCTCTCCAAAGAGGTGGAGATAGCTCAGCTCACACTCGAGGGGTTAACCGTCAACCTGGTGACCCGCAAGAATGGCGAGTCGAGCCTGGATGGCCTGGTGGGTGAGTCCAAGACCCGTCAGCCGGCACAGGAAAAGCCCGCGGCCGTGAAGCTGGAGAGCCTGAATATAGGCGGAGTGAGCATAAGTCAGGCACGGGTCAATCTGATCGATGAGGCCAAGGGGCAGACCCAGAGCCTTACTCTGACCCGTTTCAGCCTGGGTAAATTCTCTCTCGACGAGTTCGCCTCCGTTGCCTATGACTTCGATGCCCAGCTGACAGATATGACGCTGCATAGTGAGGGTGAAGGCAAGTTGAAGCTGAGCCGGGATCTGCAGCAAGTGCAGGTGCGCGATTTTAAGGTCGCCAACCTGCTGCAGGGGGCCGGTATTCCCCAGCAAAAACTGACGGCCGAGCTGCTCTTGGATGTGGACCTTGTGCTGGATAAGCAGCAGTTACTCTTGACCCTGAGGGAATTGAGTGCCGGCGATATCCAGGGTTCGGGCCGGGTTGGGGTTAACTATGGCACTAAGGTGCCACAACTGGATGTCACCCTGGCCATGGGCGAGTTGGATCTGGATGCCTGGTTGCCCCAGAGCGAGGCGGATGCCGACAAGGCCGCGACGTCCTCCCCTGCGGCGACAGAGCCGGATCTCAGTGGCCTCAAGCAGCTGGATCTTAAGCTGGCGTTGACAGTGAAAGCCATCAAGCTGGCCAAGGTGCAGACCCAAAATTGGGCAATGACCTTGGCCGTCAACAAGGGCATAGTGGATCTCAAGCAACTGACGGCAGACTTATATCAAGGAAAACTCACCGCCAAGGCCAGGCTCGACGCTCGGCAGAAGGTGGCGAGTTATGAGTTTAACCAGCAGCTTGCCGGAGTACAGGTCAGGCCCTTGTTGATGGATGCCGCCGAGGTAGATCTCCTGTCCGGCAGTGCCAACTTCAGCGTCAAGGGGACGGGCAAGAGCCTGGTGCCGGAAAATATCAAAGCCAATCTGCTGGCGAACGGCAATTTCGAGGTCACGGACGGTTCCCTCTACGGGGTCAATATTCCACAGATGCTCCGTGATGCCCAGGCCAAGCTCAAGGGCGATATGTCGGCCCAGGATAACGCCGAGCGCAAGACAGACTTCTCCAGCCTTGGCGGCAGCTTCACCGTGGCTAAGGCCCTGGTCACCAATCCTGACCTGGCGATGGCGTCCCCCTTGCTGCGACTGGCGGGGGCGGGGACCGCAAACCTTATCAGTGAAGCCCTGGACTACAAGTTGACCACCAGCCTGGTGGGCTCGCTCAAGGGCCAAGGCGGCGAGGGTCAGGATGCGCTGGCGGGGATCGACATTCCCCTGGCCATCACAGGCACCTTTGAAAAACCCGAGTATGCGTTGGATACCCAGGCATTGCTGGGCGGAAAGCTGAAGCAGGAAGCGGCTAAGGCCGAGGAAAAACTCAAAGATAAGCTCAAGGAGTCCTTGCTGAAGAAACTGGGGGGTAAATAATGCGCCAAGTCACAAGTTTATTGCTGTTGTCCCTCGGGCTTGCGGCCTGCAGCTCCCCCTATCAGGGCGAAGACAGGGCCGCGGGGCAACAAACGCCAGCGGCCGTCGAGACTCAGGTCCGGCCCCAGCCAGAGGCTCAGCCTCAGCCAATGACGGCGAGCCAGCCGAGGCCGGCCGGAATAGCCACCGAGCCTCTGGTGAGGCCGCTGCCGCTCGGCATGAATGACACTAGACTCATTACACTCGGGCCACAGCACGCGGCCAAGGGGGAGGACGGCATGGCGCAGGACTTATTCACCGGAGAACTCATCCTGGATTCGGCGTTCGAGCCTAACCAGCCGCTGAAGGTGACCCTGTTGGTGACCAATGTGCAGCGTCATGCCGTTGCCCTGAGGTATAACTCGGGGATGACGGCCGATCTCTGGTTGCTCGATCCCCAGGGGAAGCGGCTCTGGGCCTGGTCGGACGACATGATGTTTACCCAGGCGCTGCGGGACACTGTGATTCAGGCCGGTGGCGTGATTAAGGTCAGATTCCTGATACCCGCCAAGGCCCTGGCCAGGGTGAAGGGAAAAGGTTATTACCTGGAAGCCTATTTTGCCGGCAAGGCGCAGGAGGCGCAGGAGTCACAGCAAGCTACTCTGGCCCCGGTGCGCATGGCCCTGACGCCACCGCACTGAGGATAACCGGGATTGAGCGCGGCAGTATCTGGCGCGCAGCGGACACGAAAACGGCAGCCTGGGCTGCCGTTTTTTTATCCTGGAACTGCGACAGTCCGTCAGACGCTGCCTTTGGTCACATTGACCAAGAGTTTCAACATTTGCCCTGGCTGTATGTAGCGGGCCGAACCCAGGTCGTTCCATTCGATCAAATCGCTCACCCTGACCTTGAAACGACTGGCGATGCGGGCCAGAGAATCGCCGGATTTAACCTTGTAGTTGACTGTCCTTATCACGGCATTCGCGTCATGGGATGAGCCATTCCCCTGGGTCCAGATCACCAGCTTCTGCCCCAATTGCAGCGGGTTCTTGCTGTTGAGGTGATTCCAGCGACTGAGTTGGTCAATCTTGACCTTGTGTGCCCTGGCTATGGTCCACAGCGAGTCACCCGCTTTGACCTTATAGTCGAGCTTGTTGCCCTTGCCGGCGGGCTTATTATTCAGTCGCTGATTCATCGACAGTGTGTACAATTCAGGGTTCTGCGCCGACACAGGGATCAACAGATACTTGCCTGCCACTATGGTGTTGGAGGTCAAGCCGTTGCTCGAGCGAATGGCCGCTATCGTGGTGTTATGACGCTTGGCTATGACCCCTATGCTGTCGCCGGACTTGATCTGATATCTGAGCCAGTTAATTCTGGCGGCCGAGTCTGTGCCTGCCAGTGCCAGTTTAAATTCTTCCGACTTGTCTATGGGCAGCACCAAGGTGTGGGGTCCCTCGGGGGCGGTGGCCCAGCGGTTGAAGCCCGGATTCAGTCGCTGCAGTTCTTCGGTCGACATCTTGGCCAGGCGGGCGGCGAGGGCCAAATCTATCTGACTGTCGGCATCGACCACGGCGATTTGCGGCGCATTGTCTATGGCGGCCAAGGCGATGCCATAATCATCCGCGTGCTTGATGACGTCGGCCAGGGCCAAGAGTTGCGGCACGTAGCGCTTGGTTTCTTTCGGGAGTTTCAGGGACCAGAAGTCTGTCTTCAGGCCCTTACTCTCATTGCGTTTGATGGCGTTCAGAACCCGGCCTTCGCCCGTGTTGTAGGCCGCGATGGCGTACAGCCAATTCTGCCCCGTCTTGTTGTAGAGGTACTCCAGCATATCCAGCGCTGCCGTGGTGGCGGCGGGAACATCGCGACGTCCGTCGTACCACCAGTTCATTTTCAGGCCGAAGTGGCTGGCCATGGGGCTGGTAAATTGCCATAGCCCGGAGGCCGCGCCGTGGGAGTAGGCGAAGGGATCGAAGGAGCTCTCGACTATCGGCAGCAGGGCGAGTTCTATCGGTAACCGGCGTTTTTCCAGTTCTTCGACGATCAAATACAGGAAAGGGGCCGCACGCTCGGACACTATGGCCAGGTGCTGTGGATGCGCTATGTACCAATCCCGGTAGTGGTTGACCAGTTTCTTGTCGGGCACGGCCAGGGTCATATCCTGGCGGATCCGCTCCCAGAGATCTGTGATCTGTTCCGCAACCGCCGGGGTTTCCACCACTGTGGCGGCGACCATTGGCTGCGTCGCCGGCGGGGCCACGACCGGGTTAACCGCTTGGTCGTTCAGTACCTGACAACCACTGAGCAGGGCAAATCCCCCCGCAAAAAAATAAGGTGATACTCGCATCGAAAACGTGAGTCCTCTGTTATTGGCACCGCCTAAAAGCACATATCAGGCCAGTAAGTTATGGGCGCAGTTATTGAGCAAAGCGGCATATTCTAGAGCAAATACGGGTGCATGTCTTTCAAATGTAGCAGAGAAACCAGGGTTATTGGCTGGGAGGCGTCTGGCCGCAGCGACCTAAGCCGCCGCTTTTAAGGGGCTTTTGCTTGGCCTGCGGTTAAAAATTATCTTTCCATTGGCGCAGCAGGGTGAAGGTTTGCAGCTCATCCAAATGAGTGCGGTTGAACTTTTTCTCTATGGCGTCTTGTATATCCTTGCGGAAACAACGCAGGAAAGGATTGATCGCCAGCTCGGTCGACAGCTCAGAGGGAATGGTCGGGATGCCATGCTGGCGGGCCTTGACGACCCACTGCTGGTACTCGCGCAGTTGCGGATTGAGGGGATCGACTGTGAGGGCGAAGGCCAGGTTTGCCTCCGTGTACTCATGGGCACAATAGACCCGGGTGTTCACTGGGAATTGTGCCAGCCGGGTCAGAGAGTGCAGCATCTGGGTGGCGGTGCCTTCGAACAGCCGCCCGCAGCCGCCACTGAACAGGGTATCACCGCAGAATAAGGCGTCCTGGATGAGGTAAGCTATGTGTCCCGAGGTATGTCCAGGCACCCGGATGATGCAGCAGCTGGGCTCTATGAAGGGCAGGTGAATATTCTGATCGCCGGGCAAGGGCTGGTTGACCCCGGGGATCTGTTCGGCCTCGGGACCATAGACGCTCAAGGCCTGTCCATAGTGCGCCTGCAGCTTGGCGATGCCGCCGGTGTGATCTGCATGGTGATGGGTGATGAGTATGCCGGTCAGTGCCAGATCGTGGGCGGCGAGATAGTCGAGCACGGCATCGGCATCGCCAGGGTCGACCACATAGGCCTTGGATGGATCCTGATCCCAAATCAGCCAGATATAATTATCATTGAAGGCGGCAATGCCTGATATATTAAGCATGGTATATTCCTGTAGGTCCAATGCCTTAGGCAGTATTGTGTCGCTGGCGTGTCATGGTCCTGCGTGACCATTCCAGTGTACGCAACACAGTGATTGTTTGTATAGTGCTATCTGCCTGTCACTGGTACGACAATCTGCAAACGTATTCAGGCCGTCAACGAGGAGGCGTGTGTGTCCCATACCAATAATACCAGGAGCCATGCCAAGCCGCAGAGCTGGGCGGCACTGCCAAACGGTGCCCTGTTGCGTCAAAGAGTCATGACCTGTGTCTCGCCATGGTGGCCGAAGATTTTCGGTTATCATCTGCTCAAGCTTGGCCCCCTGAGTGCCCAATTGCCCGGTGAGGGCTGCAGCGTGGCGCATCAGTTTTCCCTCTTCCCGGACAGCGGCGCACAGCTCCAGGGGGACTTTTGCCACTTGCCACTGCAAAATGCCAGCATGGATGCCGTGCTCATGAGTCTGCTGCTGGAGTTCGAGGCCGATCCCTACCGTATCCTGCGGGAAACGGACAGGGTATTGATTTCCGGTGGCTACTTGCTCATCGTCGGCCTCAATCCCCTGAGTCCGGCCTTTATCGGCAAGTTGTTGCCCAAACACAGGGATGAACTGCCCTGGAGCGGCCGTTTCTTCCTGCCGTCCAGAGTCAGGGATTGGCTGGGGTTGTTGGGGTATCAGGTGGTCTGTGATGAACGTTTGCTGTATCACAGCTTGCTGGGGGAGATCCAGGACTCGGGGTTCTGGCAGCAGACGCTCGAGGCCTGGTTGCCCAGTGCCGGCAGCCTGTATCTGATCGTCGCCCGCAAACTGGAGACGCCGCTCACCCCCATAGCCGACAGGCGTAAACGGCGTCAGCCCCAGTGGTCGACGGCGCCCAGCGCAGGTCGCAGTGGCAGGGTGTCTCAACCGAAAGTCAAATGATATTCTTGGCAGAGCCCCATAGACGCATTCGTCTCTTTTCAGGAACCTTTCTTCGCTATGCGCATTACCCTCAAACAGTTGGCCGTGTTCGATGCCGTCGCCAGAATAGGCCAGGTGGCCAAGGCGGCCGAACACCTGAATCTGTCGGCACCCGCCACTTCCATGGCGCTGGCCGAACTGGAAAAACAGCTCAACAGCCGGCTGTTCGAGCGTCTGGGCAATAAGCTGCACCTCAATGCCCAGGGCAGCCTGTTATTGCCCCTGGCCAGCGATCTGCTGCATAGGGTGGCGCAGATAGAAGCGGCATTCAGCAGTCAGGACGGGGAATTGGTGGGGCAGCTCAACGTCAGTGCCAGCTCGACCATAGGCAACTATCTGCTGGCCAAGGCGGCGGTGGCCTTCTGCCAACAGCACCAGGAGAGCCATGTGGAGCTCGACATCAGCAACACCCAGGCGGTGATCCAGGCGGTTGCCGAGTGTCGCAGTGAGTTGGGGTTTATCGAGGGCCATTGCGCCGACAGACGCATCGCCGTCGAACCCTGGCATAGAGACAAGTTGCTGGTCTTCTGCCACCCGGCGCACCCCTTCGCCAACAAGCGGGTGTCACCGGCGGAGGTGACAGGCTTCCCCTGGGTGCTGAGGGAGGAGGGCTCGGGGACCCGTGAACATTTTGTCAATGCCGCCAATGCGCTGGCGATGCAGCCTAAGGTGAAGTTTTGTTTCAATACCCCTGAGGCCATCAAGCTGGCGGTGAAGCAGGGCGCCGGCCTGGGGGTATTGTCCGAACTGACGGTCGAGAAGGAATTGAGCCGCAAGGAGCTGGCGCTGGTCACAGTCGAGGGGCTGGCGCTGGAGCGCAGCTTCTATTTGATCACCCACAAGAGCCGGCACCCGACGCCGTTGGGGCAGGCCTTCATAGGTTTTTGTCAGAATTTTTTCAACATCACGCCCTAGCATGCCAGGCGGGCATGGCTCAGGCCTGATAGCCGGTGTCGGCTTGGGTCGGCGAGGCTTCGGCCGCCTGTCTTGCCAACACATCACAACGCTCATTCTCTGGATGGCCGGCGTGGCCCTTGACCCACTGCCAGTCGACCTTATGCTGTTGTGAGGCGGCATCCAGGCGCTTCCACAGGTCGACATTTTTCACCGGGGTGCGGCTGGCCGTCATCCAGTTTTTCTTCTTCCAGCCATGGATCCACTGGGTGATGCCCTGGCGCATATACTGGCTGTCACTGGTGAGCACTCAGGCAGGCATGGCTCAGGCCTGATAGCCGGTGTCGGCTTGGGTCGGCGAGGCTTCGGCCGCCTGTCTTGCCAACACATCACAACGCTCATTCTCTGGATGGCCGGCGTGGCCCTTGACCCACTGCCAGTCGA
>NZ_JAAXYH010000019.1 GCF_012911865.1 Shewanella salipaludis | reverse complement strand
CCCCACCTGATCCCATCCCGAACTCAGAAGTGAAACGCAATCGCGCCGATGGTAGTGTGGGGTCTCCCCATGTGAGAGTAGGTCATTTCCAGGCGCCTAATTTTCTCGAAAGAGAAGCGATAAATCCTCAGCACACTGTGTTGGGGATTTTTTCGTTTAACAGCGTTTGAAATCTCGGCTCGCACATGGGGCTATAAATATAGTTTATGCGAGGCAGGCAACTACCATGTGCCTTCAAGGGGGGAATGCGGAGGAGAATGAAGCCCTTGCGATTACCAAACAAGCTTTGACAGAAAATGCCTCCCGGCATCTACTGGGTTTCTCATGTCTATGTTGGGTAGGGCTGAGACTTGCTGAATCGCCACTGCCTCGGTGACCAAAGGTTGTATAGGGAAGCAAATTTTACTGGGGTCTGTTGATTCGGGGAATGGAGAAATGCAGAGGGGATGCGCAGTTCCAGGCTGTCTGCAACTGGATCTGTTCTTATGCTGCGGCTCTTCTACGAGTCGTGTCCGTGCAGTTCTGTGGTGTTTGCATCGGAGTAGATGCTGCAGGGCGATTTGTGACCGTGGGAGCTGCCAGCGGCGATGCGTGCCTGTTCAAGCCATATGCTGAGCGGCAGTTGCTTGGCCGGCTCTGCCAGCGCTATGCCGATGGAGAAGGTGAATGCCTGAAGCATGTCATCCTCCAAGGAGTTATCTTGCGTGAGTAGACGCGCAATGTCACTGCCAATGGCCAAGCTATGTCGCCGAGCGATCTCAGAGTCCGATGCCAATGCCGAGGTGATGAAGACATATTCACCATCATGATAGTGGCCGTTGAGGTCCACTGCCGACAGGTAGTTTGCGAGTCTGGCAATGAGCAGCTGGATTAATGGCTTTTCGGCGGCATTTGGCTGAACTTGTGTGCCGGCCAGGCGTATGACAAACAAGGCAGATTGCTGAGCCTTTGTGTGCCTTAACATCTGCTGTTCTAGCCAGGCTTCAGCCTTGGTTGCTTTCGGGCTGCTTTGGGCGCTCAGACTGTCTGAGACATCGGTATTCATGCCAATGATCCTGCTGGGGCGCCCCTGGTCATCCCAGTCGATCAGCATTCCCCTATCCAGCACCCAAATATAATGTCCCTGTCTATGTCTGAGGCGATAAACACATTCGAATGTTTGAGTCGTCCCATTGAGGTGTTCTTGCAGGCTCTGGAGCACTCTGGCTTTATCTTCCGCATGTATTCTGCCCTTCCAGGCCCGGAAATCTTCGGTGTTATCGAGAGGGGCGCAACCCAGCATGGCTTTCCAGCTGTCGGACATAAATACCTCGCCAGTGGCGATATTCCAGTCCCAGATCCCCTTATGGTTGCCGTTGACGGCAAACAGCCAGCGCTGTTCACTGTCGTTGAGGCGTTTGAGATTATAGCTGGCGTTGTCTTTGATGAGCTCAATGCTATCTTGTAGACGGCTTAACTCGGCCGGCAGCCAGCCTGTAGGCTTGATGGGCTCTGCCATAGTGCTGTGGTTGAGTCGTTTCAGTGGACGAATGATGAGCCAATGCAAGAAGCATAACAATATCAGCAGAAAAACAGTGCCGACGCCCCAGAATAGATAAAAGGTCTGCTGCAGACTGTTGGAAGCCTTAGCCATGAGGAGAGAAAGATCATACTCGACATAGAGCAGCTCAACATTATTGTCCGGACCGAGATCACTGTTGGGGATAAGGGGATAGTATGCCTGGATAGACAACCTGTCCCTATTGATATGAATATAGGCTTGTGTCGATGACACTACCTCATAATGACGTTCGAACAGGTAGCCATCTATGACTTGGATTGCATTGCTGTTGCGCCAAACCAGGTGGTTGGCGAAACGTATCTTGCTGGCGGAATCGAGCAAAATATAGACCATCACATTGGGATCTGTCGAGGCTAATGACACTTCCTGTTCTATGCGTTCCAGATCTTGGACCAGCAGAGCGGATTCCACCAGGTGTTGTGTTCTGAAGACTTGTTGTTTCACCCATTCCAGCTGACGTTCTGCCACCGAGCCGCGTACCTGGGCATCGGCATAAAGATATGCCCCCGAGGTTAAGCACAGGTAAAACATGATAACACTCACAGGCATGAGGTAGGCTATCGCCAGCCTTGGCATTTTCAGCAAAATATCCCCTCGTTAACACTGATGTGGGTGCAGCTTGCCGGAATGTTCAAGCGACACCAGTGCAAAACTATCAAATAGATTAGGATTGAAATAATAATCCGGCTAATTTACCACAAGTCGCTCGATAGAGATTAAGACAATTGTGAAAATCGGCCTGGATGATATCTACACTTGATACCCTTTGGGTGAGGGTAAATGACGCCTGAAGAGCAATAGACTCCAGATTGGGATGCTGCTTTATGGGAGGACATCTTGGATAAGAGGGCATGCAGAAGAGGGCATGGAGCAGAATACATGGAAGAAATGCGCCCCTGTGGTACAGAGGCGAATGAACTAGAGCGCCAAAAATTTTTCCAGGATGGGCCTATTGGCCGCGGGGAATTCATACTCACTGAGCTCGGTTTTAGCTACCCAGGCCACTTGTTGCCCTTCGGCACCTATGGCTTCACCGCTGAACTCTGTGACCAGATGTATATCCAGTAATACCTGTTTATCCGGGTAATCGTAACTCAGGGCCATAAATGGCTGGCTGTGGTCAACGTCGAGATTGACCTCTTCTTTCAGCTCACGGACTAAGGCTTGGGTGACAGTCTCGTTGGCTTCGACTTTACCGCCAGGAAATTCCCATTTTCCGCCCTGATGCAAATGTTCATGACGTTTGGCAAGCAAGACGCTATTGTCATGGTTAATTATGATGCCTACGGCAACATGAACTCTTTTAGTCATAGGTGTTATATCGGCTTAGGTCGGATTATTCTTTGAAGAAGTCGGCGTCGTCATAGCCCAGAGAGTCCAAGGCTTGTGGATCGAATTCGGGTTTAACAGGAATGGCATGTTTCTCAGAGGCCCAATCGCCGAGATCGATCAACTTGCAACGTTCGCTGCAAAAAGGTTTGAATTGGGATTCAGCGACCCAGGCTACAGGTGTTTGGCAGATGGGGCAGTTTACGGCAATAGGCATAACATCTCTCTCGGGTCTGATACTGGCAATCTCTAAGACGTGCAAGCTAAGCTATATGGCTTAGGCTTAGGCTTAGGCTTAGGGGAATGATAATCCCTTCAGGTGCAGGCCGCCAGTTGGAAATCTATGTTTTGGTCAGAATGCCGCTGCTGTGCGAACTGCACAAAATGAATCGCGTAGCGATTCTTATGCCCGCTGATCGTTGGATAACAGCCATAACTGGCATCAACTTTAACCCTCACCAGGGACAGGGGGCGTTGGCTTTCGGCCTGGTAGAAGCCGGCGCAGGCACTTGCCTGTGTGTATTGGGCCGTAGCTCGGGTAAGCTCAAGCAATATGCCTATGGGGCGTAGCAGGGCATCGAAGTGACTGCACCAGTTCAGATAATCTTGTCTGCGTTCTTCCCAGGGTTTAGCCAACCAGAAATGCAACTGTGGAAGATCGAAACTGCAGCTGGCCCCAGGCATGGAAAAACGTTGTCGCAACACAGACAGGAATCTATCCTGCTTGAGCTGAGCGCCGAAGCGTTCAGATTTCTGCAATGTATCCTTGGCCTGCTGAAGCTCCTGCTGCAGCTGTGCTATTGGCATTAGATTTTCGCCTGGCTGTTGTTGCCACAGGGGGAGCTGATGTAAATGTCTGTCGATATCTTTCAATACATCGGTACGATAGTCACAACGTTCGGTCAATTCACAGAGCGAAAATAAAGGATAGAAGCATCTTTGTTGATGATCCTGACTGAAGTTATTGTGCAATTGCTTATTCAGAAATTCCAAGCGCAGGTAGCTGCGGATCTTTTCGTTCAAGGGCTGTTCGTAAATAAGTTCAGTCATGGCGTTGGGTTAGGCTTTACCGGATAAATGTAAGTATTTCTGGTGTAGTGCTAAAACCTCGCACTCTAATTTTGATATCTCTCCTTGATTATCGATAACGTCATCTGCTTTAGCCAGTTTCTCTGCCCGGCTGCTTTGGCTGTTAATGATGTTGTTAACTTGCCGGGCATCGACGGCATCACGCTGTATGGTTCTTTGGCGTTGTAATTCGGGTGAAATATCCACCACTAATGTCCGATCAACTAACTTATCCAACCCATTCTCAAATAGCAAGGGAACGACCATGATGACATAGGCGGAGCTGGCGCTGGCCACCTGACGCAGCATCTCGGCGCGGATCATGGGGTGCAATAATTGGTTAAGCCATTGCCGTTCTTTCGGCGTATTGAATACCAACTCCCGCAGCGCCGCACGGTTAAGATTGCCGTCATCGAGCAGGATTTGGTCACCGAAATGGGCCCGTATTTGTTCCAGACCCTCTGCGCCAGGGGCAACGACATCCCGTGCCACCAGATCGGCATCGACCAGGGTAATCCCTTGCTTGGCAAACAAATTAGCGACAGTGGTCTTGCCACTGCCTATGCCGCCGGTCAGGCCAACGATAAATTTTGACATGCATGCTACTCCTTAGCCCTGTGCCCTTGGGATCACAGGGTTGCCAGGTACCAATCGACAATATCCTGACCCCAGACGAGGGCAATCCAACCTGCAGCGGCGATATAAGGCCCGAAGGGAATAGGGTTGCTCTGATCGAGACGCTTGGTGACTATCAGGCTTATTCCCACCAAGGCTCCCACCAGGGATGACAGCAATATCACCAGGGGCAGCATTTGCCAGCCGAGCCAGGCACCAAATACGGCGAGCAATTTGAAATCACCATAGCCCATGCCTTCCTTGCCCGTCAGCAGCTTAAATAGCCAGAATACGGACCAGAGGCTGAGATAACCGGCAGCGGCGCCTATCAGTGCATCCGTTGCCGTGGCAAACTGGCCTTGCAGATTGAGCATCAATCCCAACCACAGCAGTGGCAGGGTGATCTGGTCCGGCAACAGCATCTCGTCCAGATCTATGCCTGTCAGGGCGATAAGGGCGAAGGTGAGCAGACTGGCGAAGAGAAACTGCCCGCTGGGACCAAAGTGCCATGCCAATACCGAGATAAGGAGTCCGGCTATGAGTTCTACCAGAGGATAACGTGGTGATATTGGCGACTGGCAAGAGGCGCATTTTCCTTGCAACATTAACCAGCCAATAATGGGTAGATTATGCCAAGGCTTGATGGGGTTGTGGCATTTGGGGCAGGTTGATGAAGGAAAAATCAGATTGTATTTGGCTGGATAGGGATCTATTGCTTCATTGAGTTTCTCAGCTCCCAGTTGCTGCAGCTGCTCCGGGTGATATTCGGCCAGATATTGGTTGCACTCCTGCTGCCATTGGCGCTTCATCATCACGGGCAAACGATGGATCACCACATTGACGAAGCTGCCTATGACGCTGGCAAACATAAAACTGATGAGGATGAACAGCCACAAGTTATGGCTTAAAACACTAAGGATTTCTGACATTTCAACTAATTCTTATTATGGGTGTGTATTACGGGTTCTTATCATGAAAAGTTAACAACTTAACCTACCACGTTACCCATTTGGAATATAGGTAAATACATGCCGACGATCAGGCCACCGACCAAGGTGCCTATCACCACCATCATTATGGGTTCGATCAGGCTGGAGAGGCCATCGACGGCATCATCGACCTGCATCTCGTAGATGTTGGCGACCTTGTTGAGCATGTTGTCCAGCGAGCCTGACTCTTCGCCTATCATCACCATCTGAATAAGCATGTCGGGGAATAGCTCAGTGGTACGCATGGCTATGTTCATCTGCATCCCGGCCATCACCTCCTGGCGTATCTTCAGCAGCGCCTTGCGGTACACCGCATTGCCCGAGGCGCCGGCGGCCGACACCATGCCGTCGATCAGCGGCACGCCGGCGGCGAAGGTGGTCGCCAGGGTGCGGGCAAAGCGGGCCATGGCTGCCTTATGCAGTATGTCGCCTATCAAAGGTATCTTCAGCACCAACTCATCGATGCGATCCCTGAAGGCCTGGGAGTTTCTGTGGGCGCGAACGAATGAGAAGGCGGCGATGATGATGCCTATCACGAAGTAATACCAGGAGGTTTGCAGCCAGCGGGAGATGCCGATGATCAGCTGGGTGAAGGCCGGCAGCTCGGCGCCGAAGCTGGCAAAGATGTCTTCGAACTGGGGCACCACGAATAGCAGCAGCAGGGTGGTAACGGCAATAGCTACTACTACTACGGCGACGGGATAGAACATGGCCTTCTTGATCTTGGATTTCAGCTGCTCGGCTTTTTCCTTGTAGGTGGCGACACGCTCGAATACCGCGTCCAGTGCCCCCGAATGCTCGCCCGCCGCCACCAGATCGACATAGAGATCGTCGAAATAACGCCTATGGGGTCGCAAGGCATCCGAGAGGGGGATCCCCGCCTGCACGTCTGCGACTATTATGCCCAGAAGCTCCCGCACCTTGGCCTTCTCATGACCACGGCCGAGCAATTCGATGGTGGTTACCAGAGGCACGCCGGCGGCCAGCATAGTGGCTATCTGGCGGGTGATCATGGCGATATCCATGGCATTGATGCTTTTTTCACGGGCAAACAGGGAGGCCGACTTCTTGCGCACCTGTTTGGGGTTGACCCCCTGCTTCTTCAGCTGGCTCTTGACCTCGGCGACGCTGCTGCCCTTGAGCTCGCCGCCCGTCTTCTTGCCGTCGCGGTTGAGGCCTTTCCATTCGAAGGTATACACCTTGGGTTGACTCTTTTGGGCTTTACTCTCTGCCTTGGACCTCTTCTTGACTGCGGTGGCGCTTGCCATAATGGCTCCTCGGTTGAAAATAGCGGCTAGGGCTAGATGCTGGTGACACGGTTGATTTCGGTAATGCTGGTGACCCCTTGGATCACCTTGAGCAGGCCTGATTGGCGCAGATCCCGCATGCCCTGTTCCTTGGCTTGATTGGCAATTTGCAGCGAGTTGCCTCCCTCCATTATGGTTCTGGCGATTTCATCGGACATCTTCATCACTTCATAGACACCGACTCGTCCCTTGTAACCACCGGAGCAGAGATCGCAGCCGACGGGCTTGAATACGGTGAAGCCGCTGTCTATTTGGCTTTTGCTGAAGCCGAGCTTGAGAAGTTCATGTTCTGGGATATCTTCCGCTTGCTTGCATTCAGGGCATAGGCGTCGGGTCAGACGTTGGGCGATGATCAGATTCACCGAACTGGCGATGTTGTAACCCGGTACCCCCATGTTAACCAAACGGGTCAGGGTCTCTGCCGCCGAGTTGGTATGCAGGGTCGAGAGCACCAGGTGACCCGTCTGCGCCGCCTTGATGGCGATTTCGGCGGTTTCCAGGTCACGGATCTCACCCACCATCACCACATCGGGATCCTGGCGCAGGAAGGAGCGCAGCGCCGAGGCGAAGGTGAGGCCGGCCTTGAGATTGATATGCACCTGATTGACGCCTTCGAGATTGATCTCGACCGGATCTTCCGCGGTGCTGATGTTGCGCTCTTCCGTATTGAGTATGTTCAGTCCCGTATACAGGGAGACTGTCTTACCGGAACCCGTAGGCCCAGTGACCAAGATCATGCCTTGGGGTTTGGCCAGCATTTCTAGGTAGAGTTGCTCCTGATCCGGCTCGTAGCCCAGCTTCTCGATCCCCAGCTGCGCCGAGGAGGAGTCGAGGATACGCATCACTATCTTTTCGCCCCAGATGGTGGGCAGGGTGCTGACCCGGAAGTCGATGGACTTGGTGCGCGACAGCTTCATTTTGATGCGTCCATCCTGGGGCACTCGCCGTTCGGCGATATCCAGCTTGGACATCACCTTGAGGCGGGCCGAGATGCGCCCGGACAGGCTGATAGGGGGTTCGGATACTTCATGCAGTATGCCGTCGATGCGAAAACGAATACGGTAGCGTTTCTCGTAGGGCTCGAAATGCAGATCCGAAGCGCCCTTACGGATCGCATCCGTGAGTATCTTATTGATGTAGATGACAATAGGGGCATCGTCACTGCTGTCGCCAGTGCTTTCTTCATGCCGCTTGTCCGTGTCCGTGACTTCTATGCCGGCCAGCGCTTCTTCGTCTATGCCGCTCAAGTCCAGGCTGTTGAGGTCTTCCTCGAGAATTTTTTCCAGTGCCTTGGCGAGCTTGTCTTCCTCGACCAGTATGGCTTCGGCGTGCAGGCCGGCGCTGAACTGGAAGTCTTCCAATGCGGCGATATTACTGGGATCCGAGGTGCCTATGTAGAGGCGGTTGCCGCGTTTGAATAATGGCAGGCATCTATGCTTCTCGATCAGCTTCTTGTTGAGGAAGTCATCCGGAATGGAGGCGATATCGAATTCGTCGAGATCCAGCAGCGGGGTGCCATATTCTTCATAGCATAGCTCGGCTATGGCCTTGGCAGATAATAATTTTTCCGTGACCAAGGTGCTGACCAGGGAGAGCTTGCTCTTGCGGGATACGTTGATGGCCTCCGCTATCTGGGCTTCGCTGAGCAAGCCTTGGCGGATAAAGAGTGTCGATAAACCTAGATGGAGACCTGTTGTGGGCATTAACTTACTTTTCCCGCGACTAAGTTAAGGGTTTATTTTGTAAATATGAAAAAATTGGGCGGTGTTACCCGCCCAAATCTCAGTAAGTATTAACTTTTAGCAAATGATTGGTGAACCAGTCAGGCAGGTACCGCCTTTAGTCCAGGTAACTTTGCCAGCAGCATTGATAGCTGCTTGAAGAGTGTATGTTTGTCCTTCAAGACCCTTCACAGGCGTACCTGAAACACCAACGGCGGTAGCTGTAATCAGACCATCACTCACAGTCATTGAGCCTATGTTGCCATCTGCAACTGAAATGTCAGCAGGAATAGACCAACCATTACCTGATGCTGCAGCTGTACATCCAGTGACTGTAGCCAGATCTTGGGCACAAATTTCAATCTGTGTTTTCAACGCAGAAGTACCAACAACTACTTCGGAGAACTTAGCTTTTGTTGTGTAATCTTTATAGGCAGGCAGGGCGATCGCTGCCAGAATACCTATGATGGCGACCACGATCATCAGTTCGATCAGGGTGAAACCTTTAGCGTTCTTGTTTAATGTAATGCCTTTCATTGTGTTATCTCCATTAGGACTACTCAGTTAACCCGCAACATCTCCTGTTGCTGCTTCCTGTCTTACTCTCGTTAACCAGTCGATTAAGGATAGCAGACTCCTGTGGATGGTGCCGTTTGCCCAAATCAATATGAATTTATGGGATTGAAGCCGTTTTTTAAGCTACATCTCGAGCTAATTGTTTGAAGCTACATCGCATGTCATTTAGGTCGACAGCTACCGACGAGAAGCGGTGAAACAAATGTGCCATGACTCAATCAGTAATGCCTGAACTGAGATCTCTGATACGAGCTCAAAGCCACCCTCTCGCTTGCCCTAAAAGTTATTATAAAGTTACAAAAAAAGGAAACTTAATTTTCACTTTAACCGCAAATAATTGGCTTGGTTACTGGGTTTGCGCGAAATTGTACATTTTTTGAGTAACACTTATTTGACATATAAACCGTATGCGACACTTAATTGCCGTAAGTCAAAAAACAGGCGGAAAAAACACCAGATTGAGCCGAGGTTTTTCTCTGTTTGCAGGAGAGGAAATTACCGGTAAGGCAGATTTTTTGTTCGTATTTGGCGTAGCAAAAGTATCGCCGGGAACAAATTCGGTATCTTGGATGGAGCAGAGGCAGAATTTTTCCCGGGCAGAAGCGCGATGTTTGTTCGAGCCAGGCTTTTTTCAGCGCTTTTTTGCTTGCTTATACTGCTTTGGATGGATACCAGGTGAGCCCCTGCCGGGATAAACCGAGGCGTCGAGCCAGATAGGACTCGACGCCAAGGCTAAAAAGATGATGTAGCAGGCGTTATGCCTTCAACCTGAGTGACAGGTCCAGGGCGCGCAGGTGCTTGGTCAGTGCCCCGACCGAGATATAGTCGACCCCGGTGCGGGCAAAGTCCGCCAGGGTATCCAAGGTGACATTACCCGAGACTTCCAGCTTAGTATTCTGACCCCTGTCTTTATAGCTGTCGTTGATGGCCACGGCATCTATCATCATGGTCACGTCGAAATTGTCCAGCATTATGATATCTGCGCCGGCATCCAGGGCTTGTGTCAGTTCTGCCAGGGACTCGACTTCGACCTCGACAGCCTTGTCTGCATGCAGCTTACGGGCGGCGTTGACGGCCTGAGGGATACCGCCACAGGCCAGGATATGGTTCTCCTTGATCAGGAAAGCATCGAACAGGCCTATCCTGTGGTTATGACCTCCGCCACAGGTGACGGCATACTTCTGCGCGGTTCTCAGCCCTGGCAGTGTCTTACGGGTATCCAGCAGGCGGGTATTGGTACCTGCGAGTTTGTCGACATAATGTTTGGTCAGGGTCGCCACCCCGGAAAGGGTTTGAATGAAATTCATCGCGGTGCGCTCACCGGTCAAGATACTGCGGGCTGGACCTGACAGTTCACACAATACCTGATTAGCCACTATGAGATCGCCATCGTCCACATGCCAGTGAATGGCGACCTCGCTGCCCAGTTGGTTGAAGACTTGTTCCGCCCAGGCCTTGCCACAGAAGACACCATCTTCGCGGGTGATGAGGCTGGCTTCGGCATATCTGTCGGCGGGGATCAATTGTGCCGTGATATCGCCGGTTGAGTATGCCGCTGTCTCTGGATCTGTACCATCAGCCTGTGGATTGGCTGTGTGGCCTAAATCCTCATCCAGGGCAATTTTGACGGCAAGACGTATATCATTCTCTAGCATGCTGGGTGTCCTTGGGCTGTGCTTATGGTACCGAAAGTGGGACTTTTTACCGCTTAAGATTATCATAAGCGGGTACAAAAACGCAGTTTTGTTGCCACTTCTTGCTCTCATCCTGGGCGCTTTTTTCCATGTGTGCCGGGTCGGGGGGCGGGATATGAGGTTTAATTGGGCCCTGTCTTCGCTTCCGGGCCGCAATGCTATATGCCGTCTATATTCAGTCAGTTAAAACTGCTAGAGTTAAGAGGTTTCTCTATTGGGCAGGAGTGTGTGACGTGCAATGGCAATTTACCTCAGGCTGGCTTAAGCAGGCGCGGCGCTGTGAATCACCCCATTTCAATGCTCGTCCTGAGGCCGAGGTCAGTCTGCTGGTGATCCATAACATCAGCCTGCCGGCAGGTTGTTTCGGCTTGCCGTATATAGACGCCTTGTTTCAGGGTTGTCTCGATGTGCAGGCGGATGCCAGTTTTGCCTGCTTGGCTGATCTCCAAGTCTCGGCCCATTTCCTGATCCGCCGGGATGGTGAAATAGTGCAATATGTTTCCTGTGATGACAGGGCCTGGCATGCGGGCCTGTCATCTTTTCAGGGGCGTGAAAACTGCAATGACTTTGCCATAGGCATAGAGTTGGAGGGAACGGACGAGCTTGCCTATACGGAGCAGCAGTACCTGCAGTTGGATAGACTCACCCGTCAACTGCTGCAGGAATATCCCCTGCTGAGTCCCGAGAGAATAGTGGGACATAGCGATATCGCCCCTGGACGCAAGACAGATCCTGGAGCGAGCTTCGATTGGCATAGGTATCTGGGTGGCCTGGCTGGATAGATAGGCCGGTTGACGCATAAGATGCCGTGGGTTAAGGCCTGGAGACAGTTTCCCTTATCCGGCGCGCATACACATTAATGAGGTGAGATAGATGGCACTGTTCTCTTTGTTGGTCGCGATTCTGGTGGAAAGGCTGAAGTTGCTGCCGTCGACATGGCAGTTTGATGGCTTGCTCAGGCGATATCACGCGAGTGTATTCGGCAGTGAACCTTTGAGTTCGGATCTCGTGATGGCCTTGGCCTTGGTTCTGCCGGCTGTCGGCGTCTACCTGCTCAGCTGGGCTGCTGCTGGTCTGTTCTGGGGGGGCCTCAGTCTGGTCCTCTGGGTGTTGGTGTCTGTGCTCTGTTTATGTCATCAACAACAGCGGCGGGCCTTCAAACATTATATCCAGGCGGCGTGTCGCGGCGATGTGCAGGCCTGCTACCATTATGCCGGCGAGCTGGATTGCAGCGAGTGCTTCGATGCCGTCTCTGAGACGGATCTCGGCACCAAGGTCGGCCAGAGTGTGGCCTGGATTAACTATCGCTACTATGGCGCCGTTGCCTTGTATCTGGTCTTCCTCGGCCCGGTTGGCGCCATCTTCTATTGTACCGTACGCTTCTACGCCGAAGAGAATAGACGCAAGGCGCAGGCATTGCCGCTGGTGGATACGGTACTCATGCTGCTGGATTGGTTGCCGAGCCGACTCTTCGCCTTCGGTTATGTGCTCAGCGGCGAGTTCAGTCGGGCGCTGGCGACCTGGCGGGCGAATGCCTTGCGGCCGGGAACCAGCGCCAGGCGCGTGATCACCGAAACGGCGATGGCGGCCGAGTCTGTGGCCGAGGATGCCGGCAATGCCCCGGTCAGCGTGCAACCGACCTTGGCCCTGTTGGCCCTGACTAAGCGCAACTTCATGCTCTTGGTGACCCTCCTGTCTCTGTTGACCATCTTCGGCCTGGTCAGTTAATAGGACGGCCCCGCTGCCCAGCATTTCTCAAGCAGCTATGGGCCAGCGGCGAACCCGGGAACTGCAGTGGCAGCCGCCTCATCGGCGCCGGCTCTTGGCTCTCCATGTCAAATGGTCTGACCCCATGGCGTTATTTTTCAGCTATGCTCACTCAGTTTGAGCACATGCCGTGGCTGGACATCAAAAGTCTGATTTGATAAAGTGCGTCCACTCATATAATTGGTAAGACCAATTTACAATTAAGCCGAGGGACTCGATGGCTTACAGTAAAATTAACCAGCCGAAAATTTCTGATGTGATCATGGCGCAATTGGAGCAGATGATCCTCGAGGGCAGCTTGCAGCCCGGTCAGAAGTTACCGCCCGAACGCGAGCTGGCGATCCAGTTTGAAGTGTCGCGTCCTTCCTTGCGTGAAGCGATACAGAAACTCGAGGCGAAAGGCTTGTTGATGCGTCGCCAGGGTGGCGGCACTTATGTCAAGCAACAGCTCTGGCAGAGTCTTGCCGATCCCATAGTCGAACTGATGAACAGCGATCCCGAGAGTCAATACGACTTGCTGGAGTTTCGTCATGCGACCGAGGGCATGATGGCCTATTTTGCCGCACTGCGTGGCACAGATGCCGACATGCAGAACATCAAACGCATGATCCTCGAAGTCGAAGCCGCCGAAGGGGTAGAGGCACAGGCAGCTGCCATTGTGCGTTTCTATCGCGCCGTGGCCGAGGCCTCACACAATGTGGCCATGCTGCATCTGGTTCTGAGTTTAGCCCCTGTGCTGCATCAAAATGTGGCACAGAACCTGGAGCTTCTTAGCCGTCGCGAAGAAGCTTCCACCATGGCCAACGAGCATAGGCGAGCCTTGCTCGCCGCCATAGTTCGCCGTGATCCCGAAGCCGCCAGAGAAGCCTCCAATGAGCACTTGAGCTACATAGAGGAAGTGATGTTGTCTGTGCGCAAAGAAGATAGCCGGTTGCAGCGTAGCCTGCGCCGTTTAAAGAGCGGCATTTGATACCACTGGCGGCGCAGGCTGCAGGGGTGAATACCGTAAACCTATTATTATCTGTATATAGAGAAGGACAGCGTCATGTCTGAAGATATGCTACAAGATTTAGATCCGTCAGAGACCCAGGAATGGGTCGATGCCCTGCAGGCCGTGTTGGAACAAGAAGGTCCCGAGCGCGCCCATTTCCTGTTGGAAAAGTTGATCGATAAGGCTCGTCGCAACGGCACTCACTTGCCTTACAATGCGACGACCGCCTACCTGAACACTATTCCTGCGGGTCAGGAGCCACAAATGCCGGGCAACCAGGAGATGGAACGTCGCATTCGCGCCATCATCCGCTGGAATGCCCTGGCCATGGTACTGCGTGGTTCTAAGAAAGATCTGGAGCTGGGTGGTCATATCTCGAGTTTCGCCTCCAGCGCGACTATCTATGACGTGTGTTTCAACCACTTCTTCCGTGCACCGAATGAGAAAGACGGTGGTGATCTTGTGTATTTCCAGGGCCATATCGCCCCCGGCATCTACGCCCGCTCCTTCCTCGAAGGCCGCCTGAGCGAAGATCAACTGGCCAACTTCCGTCAGGAAGTGGATGGCAAGGGCTTGTCTTCTTACCCGCATCCCAAGCTGATGCCGGATTACTGGCAGTTCCCGACAGTGTCCATGGGCCTGGGTCCTATCCAGGCCATCTACCAGGCGCGCTTCCTCAAATACCTGACCGACCGCGGCCTGAAAGATTGCTCCGAGCAAACGGTTTACTGTTTCCTGGGTGACGGCGAGTGTGACGAGCCGGAAGCCCTGGGTGCCATAGGCCTGGCGGCCCGTGAAGAACTGGATAACCTGGTATTCATAGTCAACTGTAACCTGCAGCGCCTCGACGGCCCGGTACGCGGTAACGGCAAGATCATCCAGGAACTGGAAGGCGAATTCCGCGGCGCAGGCTGGGAAGTGGTCAAGGTCATCTGGGGCCGTTACTGGGATCCATTATTGGCCCGTGACACCAGCGGCAAGCTGCTGCAGTTGATGGAAGAAACCGTCGACGGCGAATACCAGAACTGCAAGGCCAAGGGTGGCGCTTACACCCGTGAGCACTTCTTCGGCAAGTACCCCGAGACTGCCGAGATGGTGGCCAACATGTCCGACGATGACATCTGGCGCCTGAACCGTGGTGGTCACGATCCTGTCAAGATCTACGCCGCGCTGGAGCACGCCAAGAAGACCAAGGGCCGTCCAACCGTCATCCTGGCCAAGACAGTCAAGGGCTACGGCCTGGGCGATGCCGGCGAAGGCAAGAACATTGCCCATAACGTGAAGAAGATGGGTGCAGAATCCGTACGTTACTTCCGCGATCGCTTCAACATCCCCATCCCGGATGATCAGCTGGAAGAGATGCCTTTCTACCACCCGGGTCCAGATTCGGAAGAAGTGAAATACCTGATGAGCCGCCGCGCCGCCCTGCATGGCAGCCTGCCGCAGCGCCGCGAGAAGTTCTCCGAAGAGATCCAGGTGCCGTCACTGAAGATCTTCGATGCGATCCTCAAGGGCTCCAATGGCCGTGAGATCTCTTCTACCATGGCGTTCGTGCGGGTGCTGACAGCCTTGCTGAAAGACAAGCAGATAGGCAAGAAGATAGTGCCCATCATCCCAGACGAGGCCCGTACCTTCGGTATGGAAGGCCTGTTCCGTCAGGTGGGTATCTATGCTCACGAAGGCCAAAAATACGTCCCCCAAGACTCGGATCAGGTGGCTTACTACCGTGAAGATAAGTCTGGCCAGGTATTGCAGGAAGGCATCAACGAGCTCGGCGCCATGTCTTCATGGGTATCGGCCGCGACCAGCTACTCGGTCAACGACACGCCTATGATCCCTTTCTACATCTACTACTCTATGTTCGGTTTCCAGCGCATCGGCGACATGGCATGGGCGGCGGGTGACATGCGTGCCCGTGGCTTCCTGGTCGGTGGCACTTCTGGCCGTACTACCCTGAACGGTGAAGGCCTGCAGCATCAGGATGGTCACAGCCATGTATTGGCCAATACCATCCCCAACTGTATTTCTTACGATCCTACCTATGGTTACGAAATTGCCGTAGTGGTGCAGGACGGTATTCGCCGCATGTATGGCGACAACCAGGAAGACATCTTCTACTACCTGACGACCATGAATGAAAACTATGTTCAGCCTGAGATGCCACAAGGCGCCGAAGAAGGCATAGTCAAAGGGATCTACAAGCTGGAAACTCTGGCAGCCAAAGGCAAGGCCAAGGTACAGCTGATGGGTTGCGGCACTATCCTCGAAGAAGTGCGCAAGGCGGCCAACATACTGGCGAAGGATTTCGACATCACCGCCGATGTGTTCAGTGTCACCAGTTTCAACGAGCTGACCCGTGACGGTCAGGCCGTAGAGCGCTGGAACATGCTGCATCCTGCCGAAACGCCTAAGCAAGCCTATATCAGTCAAGTGATTGCCGCCGATGCACCCGCCATTGTCGCGACCGATTACATGAAGATCTACGGTGAGCAATTGCGTGCTTACATGCCAACAGATTACAAGGTGTTGGGTACCGATGGTTTCGGTCGCAGCGACAGCCGGGCGAACTTGCGTCACCACTTCGAAGTGGACGCCAAGTTTATCGTCATCGCCTCCCTGAAGGCATTGGTTGACCGTAACGAGTTGTCTGTCGAAGTGTTGGCCAAGACCATAAGTGATTATGGTATCGATGCCGACAAGATCAACCCACAGTTTGCATAAGGGGATAGCCAATGGCTGATTTAAAAGAAGTTTTGGTTCCTGATATCGGTGGCGATGAAGTTCAGGTCATTGAGATCTGTGCTGCCGTGGGCGATACCCTGGCGGCGGAAGAATCCATCATCACGGTAGAGAGCGACAAGGCGACCATGGATATTCCTGCGCCTTTCGCCGGTGTGCTGACCGAGCTGAAAGTGGCAGTGGGTGACAAGGTATCCGAAGGGACACTGATCGCCATGATGCAGGCCGCGGGAGCGGCCGCACCGGCCGCCGAAGCACAGGTGCCACAGGCTGCGGCTGCTGCGCCGGTGCAAGCCGAGCCGGTTGCTGCGCCTGCGGCCGCGGCAAACACTGGCACTCGGCTCATCGAAGTTGCAGTGCCTGACATAGGTGGCGACACAGATGTGGAAGTCATCGAAGTGCTGGTGTCTGTTGGCGACAGCATAGAAGCAGATGCCGGCCTCATTACCCTGGAAACCGACAAGGCGACCATGGATGTGCCCTCGCCGCAAGCCGGTGTGGTTAAAGAAGTGAAAGTGGCTGTCGGTGACAAGGTGTCCCAGGGCTCACTGGTGATCATGCTGGAAGTGGGCGCCGCCCAAGCACCTGTGGTACAAGCGCCTGCGGCACAAGCGCAGGCGGCGCCAGTTGCCCCGGCGGCCGTAACTCCGGTTGCCGCGCCTGTGGCTGTTGCCGATGTCGTGGCGGTCAAGGAAGTGCATGTACCGGACATAGGCGATGCCAGCGATGTCGATGTGATCGAAGTGCTGGTGGCCGTCGGCGACGAGATTGCCGCAGATCAGGGTCTCATCACCCTGGAAACCGACAAGGCCACCATGGAAGTGCCGGCTCCCTTCGGTGGTAAATTAGTGTCTCTGACGGTCAAGGTGGGTGACAAGGTGTCTCAGGGCAGCTTGATTGCCACCATAGAGACAGTGACTCAAGGGGCCGCAGCGCCGGCGCCTGTCGCCCAGGCCGCTGCCCAGGCTCCGGCTCCGGCCGCGACACCTATGTCTGCCTCGGCGCCAAGCAAGCCACCCGTGCCACACCATCCGAGCGCGGCTGCGCCTGTGACTACGGGTGTGGTACATGCGTCACCCGCGGTGCGTCGTCTGGCCCGTGAGTTTGGCGTCGACCTGACCAAGGTCACAGGCAGTGGTCGCAAGGCACGTATTCTCAAAGAAGACGTGCAAGCCTATGTGAAGTATGAGCTGTCACGTCCCAAGGCGACGGCGGCCACCTCTGTGGCATCTGGCAATGGCGGCCTGCAGGTGATAGCTGCGCCTAAGGTGGACTTCAGCAAGTTCGGTGAAGTGGAAGAAATCCCATTGAGCCGCATACAGAAGATCTCCGGCCCTAACCTGCACCGCAACTGGGTAACCATTCCTCACGTGACTCAGTTCGATGAAGCGGATATCACGGAAATGGAAGCTTTCCGCAAGCAACAGAACGAGGTTGCGGCCAAGAAGAAGGCTAACTACAAGATCACCCCTCTGGTGTTCATGCTCAAGGCCGTGGCCAAGACGCTGGCGCAGTTCCCCGTGTTCAACTCCAGCCTGAGCAGCGACGGCGAGTCGCTGATCCAGAAGAAGTACTTCCACATAGGCGTGGCCGTGGATACGCCGAATGGTCTGGTGGTGCCTGTGGTACGGGATGTAGATAAGAAGGGCATCATAGAATTGTCCCTCGAGTTGGCGGATATCTCTGTCCGTGCCCGTGACGGCAAGCTGAAATCTGCCGACATGCAGGGCAGCTGCTTCACCATCTCAAGTTTGGGTGGCATAGGTGGCACCGCGTTTACGCCTATCGTCAACTACCCTGATGTGGCTATCCTCGGCGTGTCCAAGTCTGAAATCAAACCCAAGTGGAATGGTAAGGACTTCGAGCCTAAGCTGATGTTGCCATTGTCTTTGTCATACGATCACCGGGTGATCGACGGTGCCATGGCGGCGCGCTTCAGCGTGACCCTGTCCGGCATCTTGTCCGATATTCGCACTTTGATTTTATAACAGCCAAGGCTGCTCATAATGAGCGGCCTTTTTGTTGTGATTGGTATCAAACAAAGGTTAAAATGCGCCCACCTTACGAGCTGGCGCATGATTCGGTTGGTTGGGTAGCCCTTCCAACGGAAAGAACGAGAATTAGAGGAAAACATGAGTAACGAAATCAAAACTCAGGTAGTGGTATTGGGTGCAGGTCCTGCAGGTTATTCTGCGGCTTTCCGCGCAGCAGATTTAGGTCTGGAAACTATTATTGTTGAACGTTTCAGCACCTTGGGTGGCGTATGTCTGAACGTGGGTTGTATCCCATCCAAGGCCTTACTGCACGTTGCCAAAGTGATCGAAGAAGCCAAAGAAGTGGCAGATCACGGTGTGGTATTCGGCGAGCCTAAGATAGATCTGGATAAGCTGCGCGGCTTCAAGGAAAAAGTCATAGGTCAGCTGACCAACGGTCTGGGCGGCATGTCCAAGATGCGTAAAGTCAAAGTCGTTAACGGCTTCGGTAAGTTCACCGGCCCCAACAGCCTGGAAGTGACTGCCGAAGACGGCACCGTGACTCAGGTTCAGTTCGAGCAGGCGATCATCGCCGCCGGTTCGCGTCCGATCAAGCTGCCCTTCATTCCCCATGAAGATCCACGCATCTGGGATTCGACCGATGCGCTGGAATTGAAAGAAGTCCCCGGCAAGCTGCTGGTCATGGGCGGCGGCATCATAGGTCTGGAAATGGGCACTGTTTACTCGTCTCTGGGCAGCCAAATCGACGTAGTCGAGATGCTGGATCAGGTGATCCCTGCGGCCGATAAAGATGTGGTTCGCGTCTTCACCAAGCAGATCAAGAAGAAATTCAATCTGATGCTGGAAACCAAGGTGACCGCGGTTGAAGCCAAAGAAGACGGCATCTATGTCTCTATGGAAGGCAAGAGCGCGCCGACCGAAGCCGTGCGTTACGATGCGGTATTGGTTGCCATCGGCCGTGTGCCCAATGGCAAGTCACTGGATGCCGACAAGGCCGGCGTCAATGTCGACGAGCGTGGTTTCATCAACGTAGATAAGCAGCTGCGTACCAACGTACCACACATCTATGCCATCGGTGATATCGTGGGTCAGCCTATGTTGGCACACAAAGGCGTGCATGAAGGCCATGTGGCTGCCGAAGTCATCGCCGGCATGAAGCATTACTTCGATCCTAAGGTGATCCCATCGATCGCCTACACGGCTCCTGAAGTGGCTTGGGTCGGTCTGACCGAGAAAGAAGCCAAAGAGCAAGGCATCGCCTTCGAGACTGCGACTTTCCCATGGGCCGCCAGCGGCCGTGCCATAGCTTCCGATTGTGCCGAAGGCATGACTAAGCTGATCTTCGACAAAGAGACTCACAGAGTCATAGGTGGCGCCATAGTCGGGGTTAACGGTGGCGAGCTGCTTGGCGAAATCGGCCTGGCGATCGAGATGGGTTGTGATGCCGAAGATATCGCGCTGACTATCCATGCTCATCCAACGCTGCATGAGTCGGTCGGCCTGGCCGCGGAAATGTACGAAGGATCCATTACCGACTTGCCAAATCCCAAGGCGAAGAAGAAGTAATCTGCCCGTAACTTTTGCCAAAGGCGCTCTCAGGAGCGCCTTTTTCTTTGGTTAACTGTATACTGACCATGTTTTTTATGTAAGAAAGTATTTAAGGCTTTCAGTGTCATCATTGGCCGTCATCGGGGTGAGTTGTTAACAATATGATAATAAAAATAATTAACGCAATTCTGGCCTGTATTTTATTTTTTGCCGTAAACATTGAGTCGGTAAAGGCCAAAGATCTGGTGCAGCGGGTGTTCAGTGCCAAAGAGGGCTTGGCCAATGCGAGTATCCAGGATATCAGCGTCGATGAGCATGGTTTTATCTGGCTGGCGACCGAGCAGGGCTTATATCGTGTCAGTAACTCCAAGGTGCGGCGAATTGACAAGATAGCGCTCGATCCCCGTATCGTTGATGAATACGTTTATTTTGTCATTAATCTTGATAAAGATCATTTACTTGTCAGCACACTATCAGAAATTTACCTCTATGATATAGCGGCCAATGAATTCGAGCGTTTTGGCGATGGCACACGCTTTCCCCATTACCATGCCGGCGGTATAGAAGACTATGCCAAACAGGCCGATGGCAGCCTGTTGTTGCTGACGAGCTCGGGGGCCGTGCTGTCCTATTCCCATAGGGATAATGTGCTCGAAAGCCGGTTGCAGTTACCACAGAATCAAGACTTTCCCTGGCATCAGCTGTTGCTGCTTGACGACGGCCGACTGCTGCTGGCCACGGCCAGGCAAGTGGAGTTGCGGGATGCCGGCGGGCTGGTTTTAGGCTCATTGCCTTGGAGTGAAGCCTCCGGGCAGATCAAGGGGTTATTCAAGGATTCCCGCGGCCGTATCTGGATGAGCAGCAGTGAGGGCTTGTACAGTATCGATGTGCCGAGTCTCAGCATGAGTCCCGTTGCCGAAATCCCTTATTACGTGACCAAGATGGCGGAAGATCCCAAAGGAAACTTCTGGATTGCCAGCCGCAGCGGCTTGTTGAAGTGGTCGCCCGACACTCACAGGCTGGAGCAGTATCAGCAACAACTGAAACAACAGGCAGATATCGAATATATTTACGATATTCTGGTGGATAAATCCGGACTGGTGTGGGTTGGCGGTTCGGGTGATGGTCTGGCCCTGGTGGCAGATAAGCCTGATTTTCTGCTGGATACCTTCACCAGTGAAGGCGGTTACAGGATTGCCAACGAGATGATCTGGTCGGTGTTTACCGAAGGTGACATAGTCTGGATGGGGACGGATGCCGGCCTGGTGCGGGCCGATAGAGCGACGGGGACATCCAGGCTGCTGTTCCCCGAGGGACTGGAGCTTAACGACAGCATTTACAAGATCGACAGCTTGGATGCCGCCAGCCTGCTCTTGTCGACGACCAATGGCCTGTTCGTGGTCGATAAACAGAGCTTACGAACACAGAGTTTCGGCCAATGGGCGCAGGGCACAGAGTCATTGCAGCATAAGATGGTATTCAACACCCTCAAAGATCCAGAGATCCCGGGGCGAATCTGGTTCGCCACCTCTGGCGGTTTATTTTTCTGGGAGCCAGGCCTAACGGCGCCCGGGTATTATCCCTTGCCGCAGGATGCCGGCTCAGAGTCACATCCCATGATGCGAACCCTGTTTCGCGCCAGCGATGGCAAACTCTGGCTCGGCGGAGAGAAGCTGTTCGGTTATCTCGACGCCGGGAAGTTTCACTCCCGATTCGATGTGTTTGGCGCGGAAACCCATGTGCCTGTGGTCTATCAGATTGACGAGGTTTCCCCCGGCGTCCTGTGGTTCGGCACGGCTCAGACCGGCCTGTATGAGTTCAAGCAACAGAGCGGGGAGCTGACCCAGCTGAACCGGCAATGGCAGGTGGAGTGCCCCTCGGTGTATTTCCTGCAGCAGACGGAAGATTTTCGTGTTGTGGGTTGCGCCAATGGCATAGTTCGCCAGCGCAAGAGCGATGGCAAGCTGGCGATGTTTGGCGAAGATGATGGTTTCATTTCCGATGAATTGAATGAAGACGCGGTGTTTTACTCGGCCGCCGGCGACTTGTACCTGGGAACGCCCGATGGTTTGATGCTGGTGGATGTCGCTGGCTTAAGCAATCGTATCGTCGATGACAGTGTGTTCCTGGAATCTGTATCCGTTTACTACGATGAGCAAACCGAGGTGGCGCTGTTGCCGGAGAAGCTTTCCAGGGTGCGCCCAGGGGCGAGCATGATCAGCTTCCAGATCACCAGTCATGACTATCTCGACGCCAATCCCATGCAGCTGAAATACCGTTTGCGGCGCCCGGGAGAGCCCCTTGGCGGGAATTACCTCTTGCTGCAGGGCCAGGCACAGATCAACGTCTCGGGTTTGGCTGCGGGCAACTATACCCTGGAGCTGCTGAGCAAGAAGAATGGTATCTGGCTGAGCAAGCCTTACTCCTTTTCTTTTGCTGTCGCCGAAAATTGGTGGCAGTCGCGTTGGTTCAAGGGGATCTGGTTGTTGATTGCGACCCTAGTCATCCTGGCTTCTTTCGTCATACGCCAGCGGCAGGTGTCGGCATTCAAGACCATGAATTTGGCCTTGCTCGAGAGTGACGATCGTTTGCGACAGTCCCTCAAGGGCAGCGATTCGGATCTGTGGGAGTGGCGGGACGGCATCTTCTTCATGGACAACAGCTCGGGGGTCTTGGGTTACTTGCAGCAGGTGAGTATGGGCCTGGATGACATTCCCATCTACCCGGAGGACAAGGAGCGGGTGCTGACCCAGTGGCGAGCCATGTTCAGCGGCGAGTCGGACAGATTTGAAGTCGAGTACCGCATCCTGCGCAGTGATGGCGAGTCTCGTTGGCTCAGGGTGAGCGGCCGGCCCGTTGCACGCTATAAAGACACGGGGGAAGTCGAGCGGGTTGCGGGTATCTACAGCGACATCACCCAGCAGCGTCAGTTGGAAGATGATGTCAAGCTGTTGGCCCAGGCATTTGAGAATACCTCAGAGGGGGTGTTGATCCTCGATGCCGATGAAAAGATCAAGGTCAGCAACAGCGCGGCGCGGCGCATCATCAACTGTGCCACGGCAACCTTGGAAGGTAAGCATTTCTCCGAGTTGATGTCGGCCACCAAGGAGGCGCAGGATGATGTGGCCACCTTGCTGCAAGAGTCCAATTCCTGGACGGGTGAGCGCGAGCTGCTCTGTGGTGCCCAGCGCGGCTGCCCCGTGTGGCTGAACGTATCGACCATGCAGGGGGCTCACAGCAAGCAGCATCATTATGTGGTGGTGTTCTCAGATATCACAGAGCGCAAACGCAGTGAAGCGGATCTGCGCCGTTTGGCCAATTATGATGTACTGACCGGTTTGCCCAATCGCAGCTTATTTTCGACCCGGCTCGCCCAGGCGATAGATAAGGCACGGCGCACCGATGAGAAGCTGGCGTTGCTGTTTCTGGACCTGGACAGGTTCAAGCATGTTAACGATTCCTATGGCCATAGCATGGGCGATGCCCTGCTGGTGGAAGCGGCCAATCGCCTGCAGTCCTGCATGTCGGATAAGCACGTTCTTTGCCGCTTCGGTGGGGATGAATTTGTGCTCCTGGTGCGTGACGCCGGGGATCTGGATAGGCTCAATCATCTGGCCGAGCGCTTGCTGGAACAGATAGTGGCGCCATTCAAGTTATTCGGGCGTGAGTTTTATCTCTCGACCAGCATAGGTATCAGCATCTGGCCGGACGATGCGGTGCAGCCGGAGGCGTTGATCAAGAATGCCGACCTGGCCATGTATCATGCCAAGGATGAAGGCAGAGGCAACTTTCAATATTATTCATCCGAACGCAACGCCGAAGCCCTGTATCATCTGCGCCTGGAAGCGGATCTGCGCAAGGCGCTGGAGCGGGAAGAATTCGAGCTCTATTACCAGCCACAGATAGATGTAGTCAACGACGACAAGCTGGTGGGCATGGAAGCCCTGCTCAGATGGAAACATCCCAAGGATGGCTATATTAGGCCCGATGTCTTCATCAAGGTCGCCGAGGCCTGTGGCCTCATAGTCGATATCGACAGCTGGGTGTTGCGTCAGGCCTGCTTGCACGGGGCCCGTTGGAGCAAGTTGTATTCCGAGCCCTTCAAGTTGTCGGTCAATATTTCGGCGATACACTTCCGCCAACCGGATTTTATCGATGGCGTCAAACAGGTCCTGCATGAGACTCAGATCCCGCCCCGGGTGCTGGCATTGGAAATTACCGAAGGGGTGTTGATGAAGGAATTGCATGTGGCCAAGTCTCACCTGAAACAATTGAAGGTGCTGGGGATAGATGTGGCCATAGACGACTTCGGGACCGGCTATTCATCTCTGGCCTATCTGCGTCACTTCGAGGTGAACAGCCTGAAGATCGACAGATCTTTCCTGATCGACATCGCCAGCAACGCGGCGGATCAGGCCATAGTCAGCAGTATCATAGAATTGGCGCGTAACCTTAAACTCAATGTGGTGGCCGAAGGCATAGAAACAGTCGAACAATTGGAGCAAGTATTCGGTCGGGGCTGTTATGTGATCCAGGGGTATTATTTTGCCAAACCCATGCCGCTGCATGAGATGGACGCCTACTTAGGTTTGCTGCCCTGTTTGAGTGATACCGGGACCTCGCTGTCACTGGAGTGATGGCTAAAGGACCACTAAATAACAAGAATTTATCTAAGGGGCATTTTCTTTGTTAGAATGTGGTCAATTTTACACCTAGAGCCAAAGAATACTTCCTATGCTGCCCAGATCTCTCGTTCTACTCTTGCTCGCGCTGGTAACGGCCAACCTGGCTGCGGCAGAGCGGCCAAAGATTGGCCTGGTGCTCAGTGGTGGCGGTGCCAAGGGGGCGGCCCATCTTGGGGTGCTCAGGGTCCTGGAAGAGCATCATATTCCCGTGGACTATATCGCAGGCACCAGCATAGGTGCCTATGTGGCCGGCATGTATGCCCTGGGATACAGCGCCGCTGAGGTCGAAGTCATAATGATGCATGCCGACTGGTCCAGCGGTTACTCGGATACTATCCCCAGGCAAGAGCTGAGCTATAGGGATAAGGTCCAGCGGGATCAGTATAATATCCCCCTCAATCTGGGTTATCGCGACGGTGCAGTGCAGACCCCGAGTGGCCTGCTGCGGGGCCAGACCATGTCGCAGTTATTGCGCGACTCCACGGATCTGGTCGAGCAGTTTGGCGACTTCGATCAATTGGCGATCCCCTACCGCGCGGTAGCGACGGATCTCGAAACCAGCCTGGCCGTGGTGCTGGGCAACGGCAGCCTGGTGCAGGCGATGCAGGCCTCGGCGACAGTGCCTGGGGCACTGCAGCCGGCCTTGATAGATGATAAATTGCTGGTGGATGGCGGCATAGCCAACAACATGCCGGTGGACGTGGTCAAGGCCATGGGGGCGGACATCATCATCGCCGTCGACATAGGTTCGCCTCTGGTAGAGAAGGACAAGCTCAACGGCACCCTGGCAGTGTTGGATCAGCTGTCCACCATCTTGACCAACGCCAGCACTGAGCGCCAGAAAGCCTTGCTGACCGAGGATGACATCCTCATTCGTCCCTCCATAGATGGTCTCAGCACCACAGACTTCAGCCTGATGCCCCAGGCCTTGGCACTCGGCAGAGAAGCGACCGAGGCGCAATTGCCCAAGTTGCAGGCCCTGTCCATAGGCGCGGTCGAATATGCCCAATATACCCAGGACAAGATCCATCGCAGCCGGGTGTGGCGCGATGAGGTCGCGCGGCCGCTAGTGCAAATCGCCTTCGACAACCAGTCCAAGGTGAGCGAGAGCCTGCTCAGGGAAACGCTCGGCCTGCATGAGGGGGAGGTCGTCGGCAAGGCGCAGCTGAACGAGGCAATTAACCGTATCTATTCGCTGAACAAGTTCGAGCGTATCGACGCCGAGTTCAAGGATACCGCCGCCGGCCGGGTCTTGACCTTAACCACCAAGGCCAAATCCTGGGGACCCAATTATTTCCAGCTGGGCTTCAACTGGGAGGACGACTTTACCCTGGACTCGTCCGTGTCCCTGGATACCGCTTTCGTGATGACGGATCTGACCGATAATGGCGGCGAATGGCGCAACGAATTGAAACTGGGTTTCGAGAAGATGCTGGGCACAGAATTCTATCAGCCACTGGATAGAGATCAGCAGTTTTACAGCCGCAGCCGTTACCAGTATGAACTCAAGAATTGGGTCTTGTATGACGCGAACACTCGGGTGTTCACCCTGGATAAGAGCACTCATAGGCTCGACTTGGGTCTGGGCTATAACTATGTCGAGGAGGGGATAGTCGAACTGGGCGTCACAGGGGAGGTGGGCACCATCTCCAACGACGCTATTCTCGAAGATGATTTCGAACTCAAGTCCTGGGGCGGCTACCTCAAATTTGGCTACGACAGCCTGGACAGCATCAGCTTCCCCACCCGGGGCAATTTGGTCAATGTCACCTTGTACTACCGCCAAGAGCGCTACAGCGAGGGCGAGTTCGACTATGAGCCGGGCGACTCCTATCAGGTGGTGGCCGATTGGAAAGGTGTGGTCAGCGTTGGCAGCCACTCGTTCGTGGGCAAGGCCTCCTATACCAGAATGCTCACCGACAGTGACTTTACCGTCAACTTCGCCGAATTGGGCGGTTTCCTCAACTTGTCCGGTTACCATAAAAACTCACTCGCCGGCCCGGATAAGGTCTTCGGCGCCTTCATCTATCAATACGATCTCGGTCGGGACGTGTTGGGCATGACAGAGTTTCCGCTGTATCTGGGGGCCAGTCTCGAAGGGGGCAATGTCTGGCAGCTGGATGAGAAGGTCGATTTGTCCGAACTCATCTATTCCGGCAGCCTGTTCCTGGGAACAGACACGGCGCTCGGCCCGGCTGCCTTGGGGTTTGGTGTCTCGGATGAGGGGGAGAATGCCGTGTATTTATTCCTGGGCAAGAATTTTTAACCGCAGACAGAGATCATATTCCTTTACAAAATCCCGCTGTAGCCAGGCAAGCTGGGGTGCTAGGGTTTGGCCGGAAAAATGATAGCGCCGCTGACGATAGCGACCTGGATTATCGCAGCGCCATACAGAGACAAAATGGGGACGAGAATGAAAAGTGTAAGCTCACTGGCAATAACTATCGCCTTAAGCCTGGGACTGGCGGCTTGCAGCAGCGAGCCTGTCGTCGAAGCCGGCGTGGTTTCCGGCATAGAAAAGGACAATTTCGATGCCAGTGTCAGGCATCAGGATGACTTCTATTACAGCGTCAACGGCAAGTGGTTGGCCAATACGCCCATACCCGCGGATAAATCCAACTATGGCGCCTTCTCTGTGTTATATGAGCGGAGCCAGGATGCGCTGAAAAAAATCATCGACGCAGCGGCGGCAAAGCCCAATAAAGCCATGGGTTCCAACGAGCAGAAAATCGGCGATTTCTACGCCAGCTACATGAACACAGACGCGCTGGAACCATTGGGCATCAGCCCCCTGAAGCCACAGCTCGACAGCATAGCGGCGGTGAAGAGCTATGCCGATGTTGCCGGTGTCATGGGCAGCCTGCTCACAGCCGGCAGCAGTATTCCCCTGGCGTTCTACGTCAACAACGACGCCAAGAACTCCAGTCAGTACGGGGTGTATCTCAGTCAGTCGGGGTTAACCTTGCCGGACAGGGATTATTATCTTCAAGAGGATGCCAAGTTCAGCGCCACTCGTGACGCCTTGGCCAAGTATGTCGAAGAGCTGATGACCCAGGCCGGTTATCAGGATGCCGGTCGCGCCGCGGCCAATGTCGCCAAGATAGAGCATTTTATCGCCCAGAGTCAGTGGAGCCGGGTCGAAACCCGCGACGCCAACAAGAGCTACAACAAGCTGAGCCGTGCCGAGCTGCAACGCCTGAGCGGCAAGTTTGATTTCGACAAGTTTGCCGCCAGTGCCGGTCTGGATGGCAAGGCCAGCGACATCATAGTGCGCCAGCCATCTTATTTCGAGAAACTGGGGGCCGGCTTCGAGCGCTTCCCGGTCACGGCCTGGCAGGACTATCTGGCCTTTCACCTGGTCGACAGCTACTCGGAGCTGCTGAGCAAGAATTTCGTCGATCTGAACTTTGCCTTCCACAGCAAGACACTGATGGGAATTGAAGCGCAGAAACCCCGTTGGAAGAAGGCCGTGGATGCCGCGGATCAGGTCATAGGTGAGCTGGTGGGCGAGCAATACGTCAAGCAGAACTTCAAGCCGCAGGCCAAGGCGCGCATGGAGACCATGATCAAGAACCTGATCAAGGGCTTCGAAGTCAGCATCAATGAGTTGGAGTGGATGACCCCGGAGACCAAGATCGCGGCCCAGGAAAAATTGTCCAAGTTCACCTACAAGATAGGCTATCCGGACAAGTGGAAGGATTATTCGGCCCTGGAGATAAAACCCAATGAGCTGGTGGGCAACTATATGCGCTACGCCAGATTCGAATATGCCGATATGCTCGGCAAGCTGGGGCAGCCGATAGACAAGAGCGAATGGGGCATGACGCCGCAGACGGTCAACGCCTATTATAGTCCGGTGAAGAATGAAATCGTCTTCCCGGCTGCGATATTGCAACCGCCGTTCTTCAACATGGATGCCGACGATGCGGTCAACTATGGCGGCATAGGCGCAGTGATAGGCCACGAGATCAGTCATGGCTTCGACGATCAGGGTGCCAAGTACGATGGCGATGGCAACCTGCGCGACTGGTGGTCGGATAAGGACAGGGAAGAGTTCCAGAAGCGCGGTGCCCAGCTGGCGGCACAATACTCGGCCTTCGAAGCCCTGCCGGGCAAATTCGTCAACGGGGCTTTGACCTTGGGTGAGAATATCGGTGACTTGGGTGGCCTGACGGTCGCCGCCCGTTCCTATCATCTGAGCCTCAATGGCAAGGCTGCGCCTGTCATCGACGGCTTAAGCGGCGATCAGCGACTCTTTGTCGGTTGGTCACAGGTGTGGCGCCGTAATTATCGTGAGGAGGAATTGGGACGGCGTCTGCTGACGGATCCGCACTCGCCGAGCCACTACCGTGCCATGGCGACGCCACGCAACATAGAGGCCTTCTATGAGGCGTTCGGGATGAAGGCGGGTGATAAGATGTTTTTGGCGCCGGAAGACAGGGTGAAGATCTGGTAAGCCGCACCTAGGCCCGGGTATTGGGCATAGGGAAATAAACAAGCCAGACTCGTGTCTGGCTTTTTTATTGGCGGCTTGGCTAAGCCCGGCTGATTACTTGTTACTTGTTACTTGGCCAGCAGGCCTGGCAGGGCCAGCAAATTGTCGGCCTGGCTGTGGGCTATGACCCATTGGGCTTGGTGGCGCTGCGAGGCCGCGGGAATGACCAGGGTCTGCATGTTGGCGGCGCGGGCGGCGATCAGGCCGTTAAAGGAGTCTTCGATCGCCAGGCAAGAGGTCGGCGTTATCCCCAGGGCATGGGCACAGTTGAGATACACCTCTGGGTGAGGCTTACCGTAGGCCAAGTCTTGGGCGGATTCAACGGCGTCGAAATAGTCGCCTATCTGCAGTTTGCCCAGCACGGCATCCACCAGCGCATGGGAGGAGGAGGTCGCCAGGCCTATCCTGAGACCGCTGGCACGGCAGTGTTCCAGGGCTTCCATGACGCCCGTCATGGGGGCTCCATGGCGTTCGATATGGCTGACGACGCTATCGACGATCGCCTTGGCGACGGCGGCATTGTCATAGTTCTCCCACGGAAACCTCTGGTACCAGTAGCCGACCACTTGATCTATCCTCAGCCCTGTGGTCTGCAGCGCGTCGTCGAAGTTGATGGGCAGACCCAGGCTCTGCAGCACCCTATGCTCGGCTATCTGCCAAACGGGCTCGGAATCTATCAGTATGCCGTCCATGTCGAAGATAACGGCTTGAATTTGTGGGGCTGTCATTGGGACTCCTGCGGGTTGGACCCGGATAAAAAAACGGACACAGGCATGGATCCGGGTCAGGCTCGATTGCCGATTCTAGGCTTGGGGGCCCTATCTTTAAAGTAATAACTGAGCCGATGGACTTTTTTTCAAGCACATCACAGTGTCACAAGTCTGTGATAGCTGTTTGGTTTTAAATCCAGGCTTGCTATTTAAGTGACTGTATTATTGTGTTTTTAAGTCTGATTCAAACTATCGTCTAATTTCAACCGTTTCAGCGATAGCCTATCCTGACGCACCCCGCCGGATTTGAGCTTTATTTCGCACCCGGCCCGAGTGTGACCCGATTCATACTTTTGCAAAGCTGGTGTATACTGCAGGGCGGAATTACGGGTCGAGCCTGTCGGACTGTCAGCTTCAATTGAGAAGACGTGCAGTTTCGTTGTTAGAGCGCCAAACAAAGAGGAATGTTGCCGTGCTAGAAGCATATCGTAAACACGTCGCAGAGCGTGCTGCAGAGGGCGTAGTCCCTAAGCCATTGGATGCACATCAAGTGGCTGAACTGGTTAAGTTGGTACAAACTCCACCGGCAGGTGAAGAGGCATTCGTCCTCGACCTGCTTGAAAATCGAATTCCCCCGGGTGTCGATGAAGCCGCCTATGTGAAAGCGGCCTTCCTGGACGCGGTTGCCAAAGGCACTGTGACGTCACCCATTTTGTCTGCCGAGCGTGCCACAGAGTTGCTGGGCACAATGCAGGGCGGCTACAACATAGAGCCCTTGATCGCTCAGCTGGATAACCCTGCGCTGGCCCCATTGGCAGTCAAGGCCCTGTCGCATACCCTGCTGATGTTTGATTCTTTCCACGATGTGGTCGAGAAGATGCAAGCAGGCAACGCATCTGCCAAGCAAGTGGTTGAGTCCTGGGCCAACGCAGATTGGTACCTGAGCCGTCCCAAGCTGGCCGATAAGGTTTCCTTGACAGTATTCAAGGTATCGGGCGAAACCAACACAGACGATCTGTCACCGGCCCCCGATGCCTGGTCACGTCCCGACATTCCATTGCATGCACTGGCGATGCTGAAAAATGCCCGCGACGGTATCGAACCCGATGTTGCCGGCTCTGTCGGCCCAATCAAGAAGATCGAAGCCTTGAAAACCCAAGGTTTCCCACTGGTTTACGTGGGTGACGTGGTAGGTACGGGTTCATCGCGCAAGTCGGCCACCAACTCGGTGTTGTGGTTCATGGGCGATGACATCCCCTTCGTGCCCAACAAGCGCGCCGGCGGTTTCTGCCTGGGCGGCAAGATAGCGCCCATCTTCTTCAACACCATGGAAGATGCGGGTGCATTGCCAATCGAGCTGGACGTTGGCAAGATGGAAATGGGCGATGTGATCGACATCTACCCATACGCAGGCAAAGTCACACGTCATGACAGCGACGAAGTCATCTCTGAGTTCAGCCTGAAGACGGAAGTCTTGCTGGATGAAGTCCGTGCCGGTGGTCGTATTCCGCTGATCATTGGCCGCGGTCTGACCGACAAGGCCCGTGAAGTCCTGGGGCTGGGCGTGTCTGAGGTATTCGTGCGTTCACAAGATGTCGCCGATACCGGCAAGGGTTATACCCTGGCACAGAAGATGGTCGGCAAGGCCTGTGGCGTCGCCGGTGTCCGTCCCGGTCAATATTGCGAACCCAAGATGACCTCCGTGGGTTCACAGGACACTACGGGTCCCATGACACGTGACGAGCTGAAAGACCTGGCCTGTTTAGGTTTCAGCGCAGACTTGACCATGCAGTCTTTCTGTCACACCGCCGCTTATCCCAAGCCTATCGATGTGAATACCCACCACACCCTGCCGGACTTCATCATGAACCGTGGCGGTGTGTCTCTGCGTCCGGGCGACGGCGTCATCCATTCCTGGCTGAACCGCATGCTGCTGCCCGATACTGTAGGTACAGGTGGTGACTCTCACACCCGTTTCCCTATAGGTATCTCTTTCCCAGCCGGTTCAGGCCTGGTGGCCTTCGCCGCCGCCACAGGCGTCATGCCGCTGGACATGCCTGAGTCTGTATTGGTGCGCTTCAAGGGTGAGATGCAACCCGGTATCACACTGCGTGATCTGGTGCATGCCATCCCATTGAAGGCGATCGAGCAGGGTCTGCTGACCGTTGAGAAGAAGGGCAAGGTCAACATCTTCTCCGGCCGCGTACTGGAAATCGAAGGCCTGGAATCTCTGAAGGTCGAGCAGGCGTTCGAACTGTCGGATGCTTCTGCCGAACGCTCCGCCGCCGGCTGTACCATCAAGCTGGACAAAGAACCTATCATCGAATACCTGAACTCGAACATCATCATGCTCAAGTGGATGATCGCCGAAGGTTACGGTGATCGTCGCACCATAGAACGTCGTATCAAGGGCATGGAAGAGTGGCTGGCCAACCCTGAGCTGATGAGTGCCGATAAGGATGCCGAATACGCAGCCGTGATCGAAATCGACCTGAACGAGATCAAGGAGCCCATACTGTGTGCCCCCAACGATCCGGACGATGCGGTACTCCTGTCTTCCGTTGCCCAGACCAAGATTGACGAAGTGTTCGTCGGTTCTTGTATGACCAACATAGGTCACTTCCGCGCGACGGGTAAGATGCTGGACAAATTTGCCAAGACACTGCCGACCCGTCTGTGGATAGCGCCACCGACCAAGATGGACAGAGATCAACTGACCGAAGAAGGTTACTATGCGATCTTCGGTCGTGTCGGTGCCCGCATCGAGATCCCAGGTTGTTCACTGTGCATGGGTAACCAGGCAAGGGTAGCCGAAGGTGCGACCGTGGTTTCTACTTCGACCCGTAACTTCCCTAACCGTCTGGGCACAGGTGCCAACGTCTATTTGGCTTCTGCCGAGTTGGCGGCCGTGGCAGCCCTGTTGGGACGTCTGCCATCACCTGAAGAGTATCAGGAATACGCCAAAGAGTTGGATGCCACTGCAGCCGACACTTACCGTTACCTGAACTTCGACCAGATAGAGTCCTACACCAAGAAAGCCGAGGAAGTCATCTTCCAGTCAGCTGTCTAAGTCGCAGTGCTCTAAGATAGACACAAACAAAAAGCCAGCTTCTCAGCTGGCTTTTTTGTGTCTCTATTCTTGTCTCTATTCTTGTGTCTATGCTCGCTTCAGATCATGCTAACAGTTGCCACAAGAATGGTATTCAGCTGCCCACTCGTTGGGAGCGCTTCTCCGCATGTTTGCTATGCAACACTTCCAGCAGCTCATCTTCCAGCTCGAAGCGGGTCTCCATGGCATCGGCCAGGCGCGACAAATCTTGATCCAGCTGATACAAGACTTGTTCGTCGCGTGCCTCTGTGTATTTGTCGCTGAAGTCGAGGGCGGCATCCGTGGTTTGGCTGATCTTGGGCAGGAGTTCCTTGGCCAGGCTGCGGCCCGAGTTGCCATTTTTCTCACAGGCGCTGACGACCTTATCATAGACTTCGAAATGTCCTTCGGAGACATAATCGAGCAGTTGTTCACAGAAGGATTTTACATGATCGAACGAAGGCAATGACTTTCCCGGCGAGCCGTAGGGCGGTAACCCGGCGATTTGACAGTAATTGACGAGCAGCTTACGACGATTATTCAGCCATTGATCGATAAGCGTATTGGCACCGCCCCATTTTTTCTCAGCCTTTTCTAATTGTCTTAGCATTTCTTATCTCGATATTCAGCCTGTCATATCTCTAATGTAGGGGATGACTCGTACAATAATCAACCTTTTTGTTGGATTTTTGCCCCGAGACTGGATGGACAAACCAGTTGTTTTGTCTACAAAAAAGTAGCCAATAAAAAACCCGGTTGTAGAAACCTACAACCGGGTGAGTATATATCTAACAGGCTCGATACGACGAGCTTCTTGATTGTTCTTGCTAGCGCAAACTTTTTATACCAAAGGGGGACAGGCGGTGCAACGTTTTTTTAACTTTATACCGCACTGGTTTGAGTGAACCTGGCCGGGTTCGTTGTCGCTTCGGGTTCGGGCAATCCGGCTGTCACGCCTGTCCGGCCCGTACTGTGGCTCGTACTGAGGCCCGGGTTCACATAAATCGGTCCTGAAAGGTTACTTTGTGGCGGTAAATGTTAAACTAGCGCCCAGCGGAAACTCATACAAGCATACCAGTGTAGGAAGCAGCCAAATGGCAGAATTAAAGAATGATCGTTACTTACGTGCGTTATTGAAACAGCCTGTCGATATGACACCTGTGTGGATGATGCGTCAAGCTGGACGCTATTTGCCTGAATACAAAGAGGTGCGGGCGCAGGCGGGTGACTTCATGTCCTTATGCCGCAATGCCGAGCTGGCCTGTGAAGTGACGCTGCAGCCGCTGCGCCGTTATGAGCTGGATGCGGCCATTCTGTTTTCCGATATTCTGACAGTGCCGGATGCCATGGGCCTGGGGCTGTATTTCGAGACGGGCGAAGGCCCACGTTTCGAGCGGCCGACAGACACCCTGGATGCCATCAGGAAGCTGGCGATCCCGGATCCCGAAGACGAGCTGGGCTATGTGATGAAGGCGGTGAGCACCATACGTCGCGAACTCAATGGTGCCGTGCCTCTGATAGGTTTCTCCGGCTCGCCCTGGACCCTGGCGACCTACATGGTCGAAGGCGGCTCGAGCAAGACCTTCGAGAAGATCAAGAAGATGGCCTATGCCGAGCCTATGGCGCTGCATATGCTGCTCGATAAGCTGGCCGATTCGGTGATCTTGTACCTCAATGCCCAGGTGGCCAACGGTGCCCAGTCGCTGATGATCTTCGACTCCTGGGGCGGCGCCCTGTCCCACAGTGCCTACCGCGAATTTTCACTGCGTTACATGCAGAAAATCGTCGATGGCCTGACGCGCTTCGCCGATGGCCGCAAGGTGCCTGTGACCCTGTTTACCAAGGGCGGCGGTCTGTGGCTGGAAGCCATGGCGGAAACCGGCTGTGATGCCCTGGGGCTGGACTGGACTGTCGACATAGGCGATGCCCGTCGCCGTGTGGGTGACAGAGTCGCGCTGCAAGGCAACATGGATCCTTCCATGCTGTACGCCTCTCCCGAGCGTATCGAGCAGGAAGTGGCACAGATCCTCGCCGGCTATGGCGAAGGCAGCGGCCATGTGTTCAACCTGGGCCATGGCATTCACCAGCATGTGGATCCCGAGCATGCCGGCGCCTTCATCAATGCAGTGCATAGGCAATCCAAGCAGTACCACAAATGAGTGCAGCCCTGTGAAATAAGGCCCGTCTGACGGGCCTTATTTGTTTCTGGGCTGGGTGTTTATGCGCCTTGTTCGAGGGCCTGGGTTGATGGCGGGGGCGGGGGCGAAAACTTATAACCTACTCCCCAGACGGTTTTCACCAGCTGTTGATGCTCGGCACTGGAGGCTATTTTATTGCGTAAGCGGTTGATATGGCTGTCGACCGTGTGCTGGTAGCCGGAATAGTCATAGCCCCAGACGGCCTGCAGCAATTGCATCCGACTGAATACCTGTTGTGGATGCTGGGCGAGGAATAACAAGAGATCGAACTCCCTGGCGGTAAGGTGCAAGGGTTTATCGAAGGCCGTGACTTCGCGACTGCTGCAGTCTATATGCACGCCGTTGAATTCCAGCTGTCCGGGTTGGGTCTTCTGTGCCTGTCCGCGGCGCAACAGCGCTCTCACTCTGGCCCTGAACTCGAGTATGCTGAAGGGTCTCACCAGGTAATCGTCGGCACCGGATTCCAGTCCCAATACCAAGTCGGCTTCCGAGCCCTTGGCTGTGAGCAACATCAGGGGCACCTGCTCGCCGGTCTGGCGCAGTTGTTGGCATAGCAAGATGCCATCGCCGTCGGGCAGCATCCTCTCCAACAGCACCAGATCTATGCTGCTCTGGCCCAGAAACTGGCCTGCCTGTCTCAGGCTGGTCGCCCGAATGACGTCATACTGCAAGGCGCCGAGATCATAGCTCAGCAGCTGGGCCAGCTCCGGCTCATGTTCAACCAGAAGAATGCGATTGTGGCTCGCCGAGGCCGCCTGTCCCCTCATGTTATTCATGCTAATCCCTCCAGCCGTTCTTCTGTAGAAGACCAGCCGGAAGGGGATATTATTGCGCCTGGTTTGCCCTTATCAGCGCGAGCGATGGATCTTGATCTTCGCCACGGGGTTGTTGAATCTATGGGATGCCGACAGCACAGAATCGCCTAGGCCATCGTCGGCCGAGATCACCCCAGGGTGAATGTGAACCCGGTTGACATCATCGCGGGCGGCATTGAAGCCCTCGCCGTTATCGGCCGGGCCAGGCATGGTGCCCCTGGCTTCAGAATTGGCTTCGGTACCTGCATCATAGGCCAGGGCGTACAAGTCGACCTCGTCACCGAGTGCCAGTGACCTCAGATCATAGCCGTTGACGGTGGCGAAGGCATCGTTGGTGTTCACCAACATGGTGGCAACCGACAGCCCGGCGACCAGGGGAGTCGGGATGCTGAGGCTGACCGTGTCACTCATCCCCGGGGGTATGGCCTCGATGCCGCGGGCGAGGTGACTGACACCGAACAAGGCCACCAGGCCTGTGGTATCCCCCCCTTCCGCGAGTTTTTCCAATGCCACACTGGCAGGCTCTGTGACCCGGAACAGGCTCATGTCGGCCGAATGGGCGATCACTGCCATAGGCGACAGCGGCTGATTGGCCGTTAAGTTAGTGACAGTCACTGAATACAACCTGGGCACAGGGGCATTCGACGGGATGGGCGCCTGGCTCGGCGGTTTCTCATCCGAACAGGCGCCGAGGCCGAGCACGGCCGCCATCAACAAGCTGCCAAGACCCAGTTTTATCATCATGTCGGAAGGTTTCATCTGTCACCCCTTATTTGACTTGAACCACGACTCTGGCGACCGGGTTCTGCCAGCGATGAATGCGGCTGTCCAGATCACTGGGACCACCCAGGGCATCGGTATCGCCCAGGACGCCTGGGTGAATGTGGACCCTGTCGTTGCTGCTGTTATCCTGCATGCCGCTGCCATTGACGCCACCATCGCCTCCCGGGGCCGCGGGGATCCCCGGAACCCCAGGCATGCCAGCGCCATTGATGATCTCATCGTTGGCCTCTGTGCCTGCGTCATAGCCGTTGAGGTCCAGGGTGTAAGTGCCTGCCTCAGTCGGGATGCTCCAGGCATCCAAGCCGATGAAGGCATCATTGGTGGGCAAGATCATGGCCACGACCGACAGGCGGGTCATGGCCTGGCTGTCGAGCATTATGCCCGTGACCTTGGCCCCGGGGGCCAGTAAGCCGGCGGCCGGATTTTCCACTGTGATATTGCCATTCGCCGTGGCGTCGCTGGCCAGATCACTTATGTCACCCCCTTCGGCCATCTTCTGTAGGGCCAGGGTGGCCATTTCGCCCGCCTGGAATAGGTGGCCATCCATGTGGGCTACGAGCAACAAGGGGGTAAAATGATTGCCATGGGTGAGATTAATGACATCTATCTCCAACTGAGCGGCGTCGACTGGCGCGCAGAGCAGGCCGGCCAATGCCAGCGGGTAACTCAGGTGCCAGTACTTTGGGTGCAAGTACCTTGAGTGTGGGTATCTCTGGTGATTGAGTTTCATGGGCGAGCTCCATTACTGGGGTATAAGGCCAGTGTGACAGAGGGATCTCACTGCAGGGTTATCAAATTCTCACAAAAGCTTCACATTTTAGTTGCCTCGGTTTCCTGTGCCTGAATGAGAGGCTGTGGCTTGGAAGTTCTGGCAGTGCTGCCTTCGTGGCGGGGTGGGAAGTCGGGGTAATAGCGTTCAAATTTATTCTGAGTCTTGGCTTAACCCATTAACTCATTAGGGTATTTTTCCGGTCATCAATATTTTATTTGTTTGACGGTGCTACAAAATAGGTTATCTTGCCCTTCGGGCCAAGCTTTTCTGAAGAGGTGATTCGGAGAGCAAAACACATGGACAGCGATGCGCATTGGCAAAAAAATAATCGTATTTATTACCGGCTTCTGTATCCCCGCCTTGGTCTTGGTATCCTACTGTCTGGGCATCTGGTTCGATCACAAGGTTGAACAATTCCGCGAGCACAGTATAGAGAGACAGCTGACCAGCATTCAGGCACAATTTGACCGTGACATAGCACGTTTGGCTTTCTTCACCCAGGTCTACGCCGTCCCTTTTGTCCAGTTGGATAACCTTGGCAGAGCCGAACTGCAGCGTGCCTGGCCCGATAGCAAGTTATCCGCTTCCCTTAGCCTCTATGTGGTCAGCTCGGGTCGGGTTCGCGCCCTGATGCCCATGGCCGATGCCGACTCAAACGCGATACTCCCGCTGATCTTGTCGACGCTGGCCGCCGCGGCGCCCACGGCCAAGCCCGAGGTTCAAGCCGGACTCCTGGTGGTGCAAGGCAGGGTCTGTATTGCGGCGCTGACGACGACCGCCAAGGATGAGTATGTGGTGGTGGTCAGGCTGTTGCCGCAAGATCTTACCCGCCTCTATGGTCAGTCCCAGTGGATCTCTGGCATCACACAGGCCGCCATCCCGGCCAAGCCTGCCAAGGGCATCAGCAGAACGCTGCAGTTGCCTGGGCTGCTCAATGGAACGCCGCTGCAACTCGAGGTGCGTTTCTCCGGGCTCCCCTTCGCCCAGGTTAAGCTGGGATTGGATTTTGTCACCTTGGTGATCCTCTTGCTTGGGATCGCCATAGTCACCCTGGGGTATTTTTGGCTCAAGAAAGGCTTGTTATCCCCCTTCAAAGATTTGATGCAGCAATTGGATCATATAGATCCGGCGGCGAAGGATTACACCCCTGTGGTTGCCAGTGGGGGTGCCGAGCTGGTGATACTGGCCGACAGGGTCAACACCCTGTTGGCCGGTAGCTTTCAGCATAGGGAGCGGGCCAAGATCACCCTGGAGTCGATTTCCGATGCGGTACTGCTGACGGATGTCTGGGCCAGGACCGTGTACCTCAATCCTCAGGCGGAGCGGTTATTCGGCCTGAGCTGTGCCGAGGCCACAGGGGCGACAGTCGCCGCCTTGCTCAGGAGCGACGATAAGATCAACGAGACCCTGTTCGCCTTCATGCATGGCGGCGCGACCGAGCCCTTGCAGACCAAGATGAAGTTGCCCATGGCGGTACCCAGGGTCATGGCGCGCAACATAAGCAATCTGCGCAATCACCAGGGTCAGGTGATAGGCACTGTTATCTTGCTCAGGGACATCACCCAGGAGGAAGTGCTCAAGCAGCAACTGCGACGCAGGGCCAACTTCGACCCTATTACCGGCCTGCCCAGCCGTATGGCCTTCGAGGCGCGCCTGGCGGATTTCAGTGCCAAGGCCGGCAACATAGCCGTGTGTTACCTGGACTTGGAACAATTCAAGCTGATCAACGACAACTGTGGCCACAATGCCGGCGATCGCATGTTGGCCATGGTGGCCAAGGCCATGCAGGCTTGCCTGAGCCGGCATGAGCTGCTCGCCCGCCTGGGGGGGGATGAGTTTGGCCTGGTGATCATCAACCGCAGCGCTCTGGAAGTGGCGCAATTGCTCAAGCATCTGTTGTCGCAAGTGGTGTTGCAGGTATTGCAGGACAAGGGCAGGCATTACAAGGTGGGCCTGAGCATAGGTGTGGCCTTCGGCCGCGCGCCGCAGATCCGGGCTAACGAGCTGCTCAAAGATGCCGACATCGCCTGCATCGCCGCCAAGCGCAAGGGGAGCAACCAGATACACTTCTATGATGCCAAAGATAAAGAGCTGGCTTATCAGCGCAATGCGCCCAAGTGGGCGATACGCATCTCCCAGGCGATCCAGAATAACGAGTTGCTGCTCTACTACCAGACGATCGAGAGTCTGATGCCGGGCAGAGCCAGAAAGCGGATGGAGATACTGCTCAGGATCCAGGAGCCCAGTGGTCAGATATTGCCGCCGGCGCAATTTATCGCCGCCGCCGAGCGCTTCAAGCTGATGCCGGAAGTCGATAAGGAAGTGATCCGCAAGAGCTTCCAGTGGCTGTCCCGTCACAGCGAATTCTGGGACGATCATTGCATCTCGATCAACCTCTCTGGCAATAGCCTCGGGGCCGAGGGCATGGTGGAATATATAGCCAACCAGCTCAGGCTGTTCGCCATCCCCAGCGCGTGTATCTGCTTCGAAATCACAGAGACCACGGCTATTCAGAACCAGCAGCGGGCACTGGAAATGCTGCACCGCCTGCGTAAGCTGGGCTTCTCCTTCGCCCTGGATGACTTCGGCAGTGGCTTCGCCTCCTACGGCTATCTGCGGGAGTTGCCTGTCGATTATGTCAAGATAGATGGTTGCTTCGTGCGCCAGCTGGCCAGTAATGCCAAGGACTACGCCATAGTCAAATCCATCCACGATGTCTGTCGGGTGATGGGCATAGAGACAGTGGCCGAGTTCGTCGAGAATCAGGCGATACTGGATAAGCTGCATAGCATAGGGGTGGATTATGCTCAGGGCTATGGCATAGGCAGACCCAAGCCGCTGGAAAGCTATAGCCTGGGGTCTATCTATGCCGCGCCCTTGAGCGCTTGAGGCCTCTTGAGCACTTGAGGCCTCTTGAGCACTTGAGACTATAGGGATAGGCTTGGCTCGAGCCGGACAACGCACTCATCAAGGGGGCAAGATAGATGGAAAGCTTCAAAGACAAGGTGGTGTTGCTCACAGGGGCTTCCGAGGGCATTGGCCGCGCCCTGGCGCTGGCATTGGCGCCCCTGGGCTGCAAGTTGTTGCTCAGCGCCCGGAATGAGTCCCGCCTCTCGTCTCTGGTCGATGAGGTGCTGCTGGCCGGCGCTGAGGCTGCGGCCTTTGCCGCAGATGTGAGCGATGCCGCTCAGTGCCAGTCCTTGATCCAGGCCTGTGTCGAGCGCTTTGGTCGCCTGGACATTCTGATCAATAACGCCGGCATGACCATGTGGTCACGCTTCGATGAGCTGGCGGAGTTGGAGATACTGGAACGCCTGATGCGGGTCAACTACTTGGCGCCCGCCTACCTGACCCACGCCGCCTTGCCCCACCTCAAGGCCAGCCAGGGCCAGGTGGTGCTGGTGGCCTCCATCGCCGGCCTGACAGGGGTGCCCACCCGCAGTGGTTATGCCGCCTCCAAGCATGCCGCCATCGGCTTCTTCGACTCGCTGCGCATCGAGTTGGTACAGGACAAGGTGGCAGTGACTGTCATCTGTCCCGACTTCGTGGTGTCGGAAATTCATAAGAGGGCACTCGACGGTCAGGGCAAAGCCCTGGGCAAGTCGCCTATGCAGGAAGCCAAGATCATCACCGCCGCCGAGTGTGCCCAGCTGATGCTGCCCGTCATCGCCAAGCGCAAGCGGTTCTATATCACTTCCTGGCGCGGCCGGGTCGGCCGCTGGCTGCGACTCATAGCCCCAAGTCTGATAGACAGGACAGCCCGCAGAGCCATAGCCTCAGGGCATTGATGCCATGCCCAATAAAAAAAACGCCCGTGGGGCGTTTTTTTATTTAGGACTTAAGGCTTAGGGCTAGGACTCAGGCCTTAAGGCTTAGGGCATAGCGTCGGTGAACCTGTGCCTTTCCACAGGGTGCTGCCGTCGCTCGGTGACAGGGGCAGGAACTTCAGCCCCTCGCTCATGTTGGCCGGTGGCAGCTCGGTTTCCAGCTCGTACATGCCCATGGGCACAGTGCCCGAGACAGCATTGGCGGCGACTTGGGCGGCGGCCAGGCTGGAATAACGCAGGCCGAACATATCGAAGTGGCTGCGCCAGTCGCGGCCCGTGAGCCTGCTCAGGGCCACCAGCATGAAGTCGTTGCCCGGGATGGATGTCACCCGCTTGCCGCCGTACAGACTATGGCCTTCGAAGGGGAATAAAGCGAAACCAAGTTTGTCGCGGTTCGCCTCCCAATCCGTGGCATTGGCGGCATACTTGCCGAAGATACGGCTATGTTGGTACAGCAAGGTAAAGATGCCGAAGCCGTTGTCGAGCCGGGTGCCGTCGCCGAGCGTCATGCCGTGGGCCTTGAGCGCCATCTGGATGTAAAACGCCATCCGATAGCCATTGTGGACGGCATAGCTGTTGCTCTGCCAGGGAGCCGTATATCTGTCCTCGCCGGCATCCATCGGCTTACAGTCGGCACCGAATACCACGCGTTTGCCGCTGGCATCTGTGGTGCCGGCGGCATCAGACATGAACACATAGAAGAGATCTTTGTTGTTCATGTGACCATCTGTGATTGGATCCGTATTGCCGTCACGCAGATAGTGGCTCTGCCACTTCACCACATAGGGGAAGATGTTGTTGGAATTTTCCCCCGCGCGGCTGGCATAGCCTGCCCAGTTATCCCTGTCGCCGGCGGCGGCATACTGTACATTGAGACGATTGGTCTGCAGGTTGTGGCCCAGCTCATGGTTGTCGCCCCAGCCCGTGGGATCTATGTTCCAGGCCGCATCCCAGGGATTGCCACTGCAACCTGCGCCGCAGTGGGCATTTTGATCATAGTTGGCATGCTGGATTAGGTTGCGGCTGTGCAGGCTGCTATCGAGGCAGTCGTCACCGAATAGCGCCATGCAGCCGGCTTTGACATCTGTTGCCAGGGAGTCGGCGAGCGTTTTGCCCTGGATCTTGAGGCCCGCCAGAGTGTAAACGCTGTTGATATGATCATCGACTATGCTCCCAAGCAGCGCATTCACGTCGACAATCTTACCGCCTATGGCATTCATGAAGCGGTCGCGGCGCAGGTGTTGCTCGGCGCCATCGGTGCGCAGATCCACATGGGGCAGCTCTGTGTTTTGAATGCGATCGTTGAAGGCGGCTATTTCGGCGGGATCCGAGAAGTCCATGATGCTCGGGTGTTTGGCGACATTCTCGGCGGTCACATCGACACTCAGGGCAGTGTTTCCGCCCGACAGATAGAGATAAATGGGGCCGCCATAGGGGCTGGAAAACTCTATGCTGGCCCCTCTGCCCAGGGGCAGGCGTTGCTGTGCCAGCTCCAGCGGGCCGCGATAGATCTTCTGCTGATAGGCGCGGTTGGTGTTGCGTCTGTGATAGTTGAGCTTGATTTTCACATCGGCCGCGCCGCTGTCGTGGCGGGTCAACTTGATGCGCTGTCCCGGCAGGGCATACCAACCCGTGCTGGTCCACTGGCCAGCATAGGGCACGCCTATGCGCTGGCGTTCTGTCACAGTTGCCGGGTAGGAGTAGTGGGCGTTGCTGCCCTTGGCGAGGTTATTTTTGTCTGTGACAAATTCCCCGAGATCCGGCTGGGCGAGGTTATGGGGGCGGGCATAACTCACTGTCCAATCGGCAAACAGCGCCTGTTGCCAGGCGCCATGTTCGCCGTAGGCTATGGGGTAATCTATCTGGCTGCGGTACTTATCGGCCAGCAGCAGCCCCGCCTTCAGCAGGGAGAAGTTCGCTTCGGCGAAGACATCGATAGCCTGATTATCCAAGGTTTCGGCGCCGGCGCGATACCAATCGGCGCCCGCCTTGAAGGCATCGACAAAGGCGGTCGAGTTGCAGCCGAGGTAATTGCCGCTGCAGCCGTCGAGTACCGAGGTATCGAAGCGTCCTTCCCTCAGATCCCCCAGCAGCGCCTTGACCCTGGCCAGCGCGGCATCTTCGGCCTTGATACTCTCTATGCTCAGGTCGCTGGCCTGGAGTTTCGACCAGTAGTTGCCTGCCGTGGTCAGGCCCATGTCCCGGTATAGGGGAGCCAGTATGGGGCTCGCTTCACGCCAATAGTTGGATAGCAGCAGCGGAATCCCCGCGGCTCTGGCCTTGGCGACGGCCGCTTCTATGCCGGCAAAGCCCTGCGATTCGCGGTCTATGTCGCTGAGGATGATGAGATCCGGCTTCAGGGTGTCGATACAGGCGCTGAGCGCGCCGTAGTCGCAAGTGTTGGCCTCATTGATGCTGTGGGCATCGGGATAATTGGTTTGCAGCCAGGTGCGGATCCCTTCGTTATGGGGGAAGTACCAGCTGTCGGCATGGCCTGGCATCTGCGCCGTAATCACCCTCAGGCCGTCGCTCTGATCGCCGCCCCTGGTCAACCAATGCAGCAGGTTCTTCAGCAGAGCATCTGTTTGCGCCGAGGTATCGACCGAGAACAGGTTGCCCGCCATCGCGCCGTAGCGCAGCCCTTGTTGCTCACCCGCCATCACCAGGCCGCGTACTTCACTCCCACCACTGCCGTTGACGTTGGAGGGCAGCACTGTGAAGGTGTTTTCCGGCATTAAGTTGGCGAAGCTGATGGAGTCGTGGCTCGGGTGCCAGCTGATGCCCTTATCTATTCCCTGGTAGAGCAGGCTTATCTCTGCCTGGCGTTTGCTTTGGATGGCGTCTATCCGAGTGAGACTGAAGTCAATCAGTTCGCTGGCGCTGGCGAGAGCCTGATCTTGGTGCGCTATGGCATTCTCGGCATTGGAGATGAACACGGGGGTGATGCTGCAATCGCTGCTCATGGCCGCCGTGGTATAGCTGAGTGCATCCAGGCTGCCGCCACAGCCACCGATGCTCTCGAGTGTGAAGCCTGCTTCGGGGGCGAGGGTGAAGGTGAAGTCTTCGCCGGCGGCGATTTTTTGGCTGGAGGGGGTCAAGGCTCCACCTTGGGCTGCGACACTGCTGGCTGTATACTGGCTAACCGCAGGCGGTTGGGCAGGGGAAGGACTGGGCGCCGCAGTGGCGGCGCCGTCCTCTGAGCCGGCGCCACAGCCGCCAAGCAAGGCGGCGATGGATGCCAGGAGCAAACGATTTTTCATGGGAGTCCTTTTCATCAACACAGGTTGGCATTGTATCCTGCCATCCCTATGTTAAACAGAGGTTTAAATATTTTAATTACATAAAATCAGTGGTTTATATTTGACGCTCGTCAAAATTCAAGCATAAAAAAACCGGCTGGCAGCCGGTTTAATCGAGTCGTTTTCCCGCTATCATTGCTCTCGGGCGATGGCGCGATAGCCTATGTCGGTACGGAAATAGACATCGTCCCAGTGGATTTCTTCCACCAGCTTGTAGGCTGCCTTTTGGGCTTCGGTGACCCCCTTGCCCAGGGCCGTGGCGCACAGGACGCGACCGCCGTTGGTGACTACCTGGCCATCCTGCATCCTGGTGCCGGCGTGGAATACCTTGGCGTCCTTGTTGCCCAGGGTTAACCCCTGGATCACATCGCCCTTGCGATACTCGTCCGGGTAACCGCCGGCGGCCAGCACCACGCCGACCGCGGCGCGTTCGTCGTATTCGGCCGTGACCTTGTCCAGCTCGCCACGGGTGGCAGCCAGGCAAAGCTCAACCAGATCTGATTTCAACCGCATCATGATGGGCTGAGTCTCGGGATCGCCGAAACGGCAGTTGTATTCCAGTACCTTGGCGCTGCCGTCCGGGGCTATCATCAGGCCGGCATAGAGGAAGCCTGTGTAGACATTGCCCTCGCTTGCCATGCCGTCGACCGTGGGACGTATGACGTTGGCCATGGTCCAGTCGTGTACGCTCTGGGTGACCACGGGGGCTGGCGAGTAGGCGCCCATGCCGCCTGTGTTCGGTCCATGATCGGCGTTGTCGCGGGCCTTGTGATCTTGGCTGGTGGCCATGGGCAGAATATTCTTGCCGTCGACCATGACGATGAAGCTGGCTTCTTCGCCCTTGAGGAACTCCTCGACCACGACCCGAGAGCCGGCGTCACCAAACTTGTTGCCCGCCAGCATGTCCTCGATGGCGGCATCTGCCTCGGCCACGTCCTGGGCTATGATCACCCCTTTGCCTGCGGCCAGGCCATCGGCCTTGATCACCACGGGATAGCCTGTCTTGGCGGTCAATTCGCGCACATAGGCCTTGGCGATGCCTATGTCGGTGCAGTTCTGGTAACCGGCGGTGGGGATATTGTGGCGCGCCAGGAAGTCTTTGGTGAAGGCCTTGGAGCCTTCGAGCTGGGCTGCCGCCTGGGTGGGGCCGAAGATCGCTAAACCTGCGTCCCTGAACGCATCGACCACGCCTATGACCAGCGGCGCCTCTGGGCCGACGATCGTCAGCTCAATCTTGTGCTCCTTGGCAAAAGCCAGCAGCGCCGGGATGTCGGTCGCTTCTATGGCGATGTTCTCAAGCTTGGGCTCCAGCGCCGTACCCGCATTGCCCGGTGCAACGAAGACAGTGTCCACCTGCGCCGATTGTGCCGCCTTCCACGCCAGGGCATGTTCGCGGCCGCCGCCACCTATGACTAAGACTTTCATTGTAAAACTCCCATGAATCGAAATGGATAAGGCCCTGGAAACCAGGGCCTGGGAACTAGGATCAGTGACGGAAGTGGCGCATGCCTGTCATTACCATGGCCATGCCGTGCTCGTCGGCGGCGGCGATGATCTCGGCGTCACGCATAGAACCGCCCGGCTGGATGATGCAGCTGATGCCGGCTGCCGCGGCGGCATCTATGCCGTCACGGAAGGGGAAGAAGGCATCTGAGGCCATCACAGAGTTGACCACTTCCAGGCCTTCGTCGGCGGCCTTGATGCCGGCGATCTTGGCGCTGTAGACGCGGCTCATCTGGCCGGCGCCCACGCCGATTGTCATGCCGTCTTTGGCGTAGACAATGGCGTTGGACTTGACGAACTTGGCCACCTTCCAACAGAACATCAGATCTTTGAGCTCGCTCTCGGTGGGTTGACGCTTGGAGACCACCTTGATGTCATCCAGGGTCACCATGCCCTGGTCTCTGTCCTGCACCAGCAAGCCGCCGTTGACGCGCTTGTAGTCCAGGGTCTGGGTCTTGGTATGCCACTGACCGCACTCGAGCAGACGCACGTTGGTCTTCTTGGCGACCACCTCGCGGGCGGCTTGGCTGACGCTCGGCGCTATGATCACTTCGACGAACTGGCGCTCGACTATGGCGCTGGCGGTGGCGGCATCCAGTTCGCCGTTGAAGGCTATGATGCCACCGAAGGCCGAGGTGGGATCTGTCTGATAGGCGCGGTTGTAGGCATCGAGCAGGTCTTTACCCAGGGCGACACCACAGGGGTTGGCATGCTTGACTATGACGCAGGCCGGCCCGTCGAATTCCTTGACGCATTCCAAGGCAGCATCTGTATCTGCTATGTTGTTGTAGGACAGCGCCTTGCCCTGCAGCTGCACGGCCGTGGCCACAGAGGCTTCGTCTATCTTGGTATCTATATAGAAAGCGGCGGCTTGATGGCTGTTTTCGCCGTAGCGCAGATCTTGCTTCTTCACCAGCTGGGTGTTGAAGGTGCGCGGGAATTTGGAGCCCTCAGCGGATAGAGAGCCCTCTAAACACTCGTCTTGGGAGTGAGCGGGCACCCCATGCATAGGCACCATGGTACCGAAGTAGTTGGCTATCATGCCGTCGTAGCCGGCCGTGTGTTCGAAGGCGGCAATCGCCAGATCGAAACGGGTAGCGTGGGTGGTGCTGCCATTGTTGGCCGCCATCTCCGCCAGCACGCGCGCGTAATCGGCGGCGTTGACCACTATGGTCACGTCTTTGTGGTTCTTGGCTGCGGCGCGCACCATGGTGGGTCCGCCTATGTCGATATTCTCGATGGCGTCTTCCAGGGTACAACCCGCTTTTGCCACGGTCTCGGCGAAGGGGTAGAGGTTGACCACAACCAGATCTATGGCCTGGATATTGTTGTCGGCCATAACACTTTCATCGAGGCCGCGGCGTGCCAAGATACCGCCATGCACCTTGGGGTGCAGCGTCTTGACGCGACCGTCCATGATCTCTGGATGTCCAGTGTAATCAGATACCTCGATAACGGGAATACCGTTATCCGCCAGCAAGCGGGCGGTGCCGCCGGTGGACAGGAGTTCCACACCTTGGGCGTGCAATGCTTGGGCGAATTCGAGCATTCCGGTTTTATCTGAAACGCTTAACAGCGCGCGACGTATGGGTCTGGCATTAGTTGCAACATCAGTCATTTGGGTACAGGGTCCAGTTATTTTAGTTTCAAGGATCTTTCGGAAAACAGAACAGCCATCCGGATGTGAATGCTGCACAGCTTTCCAAAAGTCCCTTGGTCCTAGTTATTACTTTTTTATCCCTTCGCCTCGGCGCGCGTATTCTAGCGTAAAACTGGCTTTTGGGGGTGGTTTTTCTACTCGATTTCACAATATTGCTATCAGAACAAGCCGGACCCCCGGCAGCGGATCATGGGGATGAAAATAAATTCTTGACCCTGGAGTTGACTCTAAGGTTTATACTCTGGGTCTATTCGCAACTGTGGATGTGCAGAGAGGATTGAATGTACCGTATTGGAGAGCTGGCCAAACAGTGCCAGGTGAAGGCCGACACCCTGAGGTTCTATGAGAAACATGGCCTGCTGGCGCCTTCGGTGCGCAGCGATGCCGGCTATCGCCTGTATTCCAACATGGATGCGGCCAGGCTGAGGTTTATTCTGCGGGCCAAGGCGGTGGGCTTCAGCCTCAACGAAATTGCCGAACTGCTGTCCATAGAGCTGGATAAGGCCAACTGGGCCTGCGCCGACGTCAAGGGCATGGTGGATACCAAGCTGGTACAGGTGCAGCTCAAACTCGCCGAGCTGGAGCATTTTCGCGATTCACTGCAGAGCCTGTCCGAGGCCTGTTGTGGCGGCCCGGAAAGCGCCGAGCATTGCTCCATCCTCGAGGCGCTGGAATCCAGCAGTCAGGCCGTCAGACGCGAAGCCGGCACGGCCTGTGAGCCTCAAATCCAGGTGCATGCGAACAACAAAGCACAGGCTAAATTAGGGAGACAATCATGCTAGTCAGTAATTTCATTCATCTGTTTTTGGAATCGGCTCCCTGGCTGCTGCTGGGATTGCTCTTGGCAGGCATGCTGAAGGTGTTCGTGCCCATGGCCTGGATGCAGAAGCAGCTCGGTGGCCATGGGGTCAAGACGGTCGTCAAGGCGGCGCTGCTGGGGGCGCCTTTGCCCTTATGTTCCTGCGGGGTGATCCCAGCGGCCATTGGCCTGCGCCGTGCCGGTGCCTCCAAGGCGGCCACCACTTCCTTCCTGGTGTCGACCCCTGAGACAGGCGTAGATTCCATCACGGTTTCTTACGTGCTGCTCGGTCCTTTCATGGCGATAGTGCGGCCGATAGCGGCGGTCAGCAGCGCCATAGTGGCGGGGCTGCTGGTGGGCCGCGACGAGGATGAAGCGCCAGCAGTTGTCGAGCCGGCGGCTGCAGCACAGCCTGCCGCCAGTTGCTGTGCAAGCAAGGCCGACAGCCGGCCCGAGCCGGTGCAAAAAACTTGTTGTGGGACCCAGGCCGTCGAAGCCGTGACGCTTCCAGCCGAGAGCCCTTGCGGCAGTGGCCAGCCAACGCCTGGGGTCGAAAGGCACGAAGCCGAAGCCGTGAAACCCCAGGGGGGATGCTGCTCGGCTAAGCCCAGGGAACCCCTGGTCGTGAACGCAGCGGCCGGCACCAGTTGCTGCGCCGGGACGCAAGAGATGGCGACAACCCCAGGCGCCGAGTCCCTGCTCAGCCGCCTCCTCTCCGGACTCAAGTATGGCGCCACCGACATGGTGCGGGACACGGCGCTCTGGCTGCTGGTGGGGCTGTTCTTCGCCGCGCTGGTGCAGACCTATGTGCCGGGGGATTTTCTCGCCAAGTGGGGCGACGGCATACTGGCCATGCTGGTGATGGTGCTGGTGTCCGTGCCCATGTACATCTGCGCCACGGCTTCGACGCCGATAGCCGCCGGCCTGCTGCTCGCCGGGGTGTCACCCGGTGCCGTGCTGGTGTTCATGATGGCGGGACCTGCGACCAACATAGCCACCCTTGGGGTGGTGACTCGTGAACTCGGCAAGCGTGCCCTCTATGGCTACCTGGGTGGGGTCCTGGGCGTGGCCCTGGTCGCAGGTATGCTGGTCAATTACCTGGTCGACACTTTCGGTTTTGTGGTGATGCCGCAGATAGACGCCGAACATGCCATGTTGCCTCAGGGATTGGTGGCGATTTCCGGCATAGTCCTGGCCGTGCTGATGGGCAAGGTGTTGCTGGAGAAGTTGCCCAGAAGTTGGTGGCGTCGCAGCGATTGCTGCTCCTAGCCTCCGGCCCGACATAAAAAATCCCCGACACTGCAGAGTGCCGGGGATTTTTTTATGCGCATGCAGGCTGCGGGCGTCTTATTTGCTTGTCTTGGCGTCGATGAAGGGCAAGGTGCCGGTGGGTAACATGGTGGTTGGCAACTTGCCATCCCATTTCTCTGCCTTGGTCAGCTCCACCAGGTTCTGGTTCTGTGCCAGGGCTTCGGCGCGGCTCTTGATGGCCGAGGCCTCGGCAATCCCCTTGATGCGTATGCTCTCGGCTTCCGCCTTGGCGCGAGCCAGTTGTGAGTCGGCCTGGGCCTGTGCCTGGGTGACGGCTATCTGGGCACTGACCCGCTCTTTTTCCAGGTTCTGCAGCTGGGTCTGCACTTCCACCTCGGCGCGCATCCTGTCTTCGACGGACTTCTCGTAGGCGTTGCTGAAATCTATGTTCTCTATCTGCACCGAGTTGATTTCGATCGGGCCCTTGATCGCATTGGTGATGGCGGCGGTGACGTCTATGCCGAACTTGATCCTTTCCTGCACCACAGAGATGGCGGTGTATTTACCGAACACGTTTTCTATCTGGGTGGGCACCTGGCGATCCAGCAGGCGCGCTATCATGGCGTCTATGCTCTTGAAGTTGGCGTACACTTCTTCGACCCTGTCCGGCGGCACACTGAAGGTGACCGAGGCGCGCAGGGTGGCGGGTTGTTGATCCCGGCTGTAGGCCTGTAACTGTTGATAGCTGGTGGTATGGGTCTGGGTAGAGATCTTCACCACTGTATCTATTAGGGGGGCCTTGAAGCCTAATCCGGGTTCGGCCGTGCCTATGATCTTGCCGTTGCGCAGCAGCACGCCGCGCTCACCCTGGTCGACCGTGTACCAACTGCCGAACAAGGCAGTGAACAGCGCCAAGAGTATGACGATTGGGACTAATTTGCCGAGGCTAAAGGGGTTGGCCGAGTTCGAACCTGTTTTTAACATTACGCGTCCTTTGCTGATGGGGATAACGGGCTCTTGGACATAGCGGCATGAGCCGGCCGCTGCCGGCTGAAAGAGCCGATAGGTCCTTTACCCTGAGGTTATCGCTTCGAAAGATGCAATGTAACTTAAGTGTTAACCTGCCGCAACCTAATGATTGACTTAGCTAATTGGCGTTTCTGCGCCTGCGGTGACGTCGACGGCTGTGGCAGCAGGGCGGAAGGAGGCGACTTCGGCCTGGCTCAAATGGCGCCATTCGCCGGGCATGAGATCTAAGTCGAGGCTGCCTATCCTTTGCCTGTGCAGGGTCGTGACCTTGTTACCCACGGCGGCGAACATGCGTTTGACCTGATGGAACTTGCCTTCCGTGATGGTCAGCAAGGCTTCGGTCGGGTGAACCAGGCTCAAGTTGGCGGCCCTGGTCAGGGAGGCTTCGCCTTGCAATGCCAAGCCGTGGGCAAATCGGGCGACAAGTTCCGGGCGCTCCGCGGCACTTATGGGGTCGCGAAGGCCGACGCGGTATAACTTTTCGCAGCGGCTCTTGGGGGAGATGATGTCGAACGACCAACGGCCGTCGTCCGTGAGCAACACCAAGCCCGTGGTATCTGCGTCCAGGCGACCGACAAGATGCAGATCGGCGGCGCGCTCTATGTCCAGGCAGCGGAATAGCGAAGGATAGCGGCCGTCCAGGTTCGAGCTCAGGGTGCCGGCGGGTTTATGCAGCATGAGATAGCGCGAGGGGCGAAGTGTGAGCACGCGTCCCCCCAGGGTGATGTGATTGTTTTCATGCACTTGGGTCGCTGCAGCCACTATTACCGCGCCGTTAACCCGCACGTCACCTGCATGGATGGCGGCCAGGGCCTGTGGGCGTTCGAGCTCGGTACTCTTGCAGATGAATCTATCCAGACGCATAAAAGACAATGATCGGCAACCAAGGGCAGACCATTATCCCCCGTCGTCCACATTAAGCAAGCTTGAGCGGCAACTGTCGCTGAGGCTGGGCCGTTAAGGCCGCTGCGACCATGACCACTTATAATGTCGGCACTGGCGGTAGTTGACGTGCCTTCTTGTCTGATGGAGAGGGGAACTATATTGCTGTGCTCAGCTACACGCCGCAGCGCAGTCACCTGCTGCAGTTTACCCTGAGGGACAGGCTCGGCAGCGCCACGACCCTGGCGGATCAAAACGGCAATATTGCCAGCCAGCATTACTTCGACCTCTTCGGCCGCATTGCGACCAGCAGTAAAGCGGGCGCGCTGGGTGATTTGCTCGACACCAACAAAAACCGCCGCGGTTTCACCGACCATGAGCACTTGAACGAACAACTGCTGATCCATATGAACGGCCGGGTGTACGATTACAACCTGGGGCGCTTCCTCAGTGTCGATCCGCTGATCCAGAGTCCGACCAGTACGCAGAGCATCAACCCCTATTCGTACATCATGAACAACCCGCTGGCGGGCACGGATCCGACGGGGTATGCGGCTGACTATATTGCAGGGGCGTCATTTGGATATAACGCAAACTTAACTACTGCACAGGTCGAGCTGCTTAATAATGCTGATTCATGTAGCTATTGCACAGGGGAGTTCGCTGCCGGTGTAAATTTAGGCAGTGATCTGAAATGGGCGTACAAAGAAACAGGTTCTTTACTTGCTGGGGCTATCCTTGTCGGTAAGGCAAAGCTGCCTGCTTTGCCAAGCAGTGGTGCCGATAGTAGTATTAAGACTAAAACAGGCCAAGTTGCTGATATTGGTGCAAGCGATAGTAAGGATACTGGAATTATTTATGAGAGAACTAATCCAAATACAGGTGAATGTTATATCGGACAATGTAAGTCACCTCAGCGATTTGAAGAGCGTAAAAAAGAGCACGATAAGTCACTAGGAGTCGAACATAAATATAAAATTGTTGACTATGCAGAGCCTGGTGAAAAATTGGATGTTGCAGAACATAACAAAATACAGGAAAAGACTGCTGGAATGAGGGCTAAAGACTCCGATGCAGTGCAAAATAAAAAAGATCCAGTTGGACCTGCTCGTAGAGGTAAATTAGGTCTTGCAGAACCCAAAAGAGCAAGTGGGCAAAAAGAGAGTCGTTTTGGTTCTACAAAGGTTACTGGCACAGTCAGGGTTTCTGGAAGATTAGATAGCTTGGAATTAAAGAAGCTAGATAAAAACAAATAGATAGATGACGAGGTTAGCTGTAATGACTAAGAAAAAAATAGACATCAATATTGGCGATGTATTTGTTATACCTCTTGAAAATGGCGATTGTTATAGTGTCGGCGTGGTAGTGGAAATTACGCCGGAAGCGTTGAATAGTGTTTTGTGTGGGTTTTATGATGTAAAGCTGAATAGTACAAATGAATATAGTTATGAAACCATTGGTAATCTTATTTCAATACAGTTTGTGACACCAGACTTATTGAAAAACGGACAATGGATGATTGTCGGACATTCTACCCCGTTAAACCCAAATGATTTCTTTGATTTTGATGGAATAAAGAAAAAACGCTACATAGGTGTTGAAATTGAAGGGTCTGCAATTATAAGAAAATTTTTGAGCGCTTATCACGGACTACATCATTGGAACTGTTACTATAAAGATGATTATTTTGATGGATTGCTTTTAAATCCTAGAAATAAGCCAAGTAATATATATTTAATTGAAAAATAGTCGCCCCTCATACGCGAAGAGATAAGACAGGCTTACATCTTTTGGTTTCTCAGCCCCATTTTCTTGGGGCTTTTTCTTGCCTGAAATTGGGCAATTCGACCAGCAGCCTGGGCAGCGCTTGCCGGTAGAAGTGATCAGCGTTTGCCAGCAGGGCGGGCAGTTTGGGGCAGCGCCGCCACCCAGACGCCGAAGCAAGGCAGTATTGTATCGAAGGCAGACAAAAACGCACACCGAGAGGGGCATAAGCACAAGGGCTATACCCCTTTCGATTTTCTGGGCTTAGCCAGTTTCATCCGTGCCATGCTACTGGGTCACTAAAGACGGTCACCTGACCTTTGAACTTCCGGAGATTGGCCCTGTGTCTATCAATATCTAAAGGTACTGACGCATTGGTCTTCGAAGTTCTTTCTAAAATTGCGTTGCCTGTGTTATGGGGTGGAGTGTTTTACGTTGACAAGTTGTTACTTTTCCTGTAGTTTCCGTGGCGAAATCAGCTATCAAGGATGTAAAAGCTATATGCCCGCGCGCTCACGGATGACCTACCTGCTTCTAGTTCTGTGTATTTTTTGCTCTTTTTCTACTCAGGCTTTGATATTGTCAGGCTGAGCTTCAGCCTGACCAACCAATGCCGGCAACTCGTTTACTCCAGGTGGCAGAATCTGCAGTCGGATTTCATGCTGATGCGCATTGCCAAAGGGTGAACTGATGTCTTGCACCTGTGCATTGTTATCTTATTGCACCCACTGAAGCGCAATACTCTATGCAGAAAGTGCAAGTGCCTACAGATGGCGCTTACGACACCAAAGGCTGCTATAAGCTGCTGAAACGCAAAGGCAGCAAACCCACGATTCCACCCAGGAAAAATGCAGGTTACTGGGAAGAAGGTCACCCAAGAAACGAGGCAGTCAAGGCACTCAACAAGGTGATGTCCTCAAACAATGGAAGCAAGACAATGACTATCACCAAGGCTCGCCGTCAGAAACCGCCATGTACCGCTACAAGCAGCTCATCAGCCCGAAACTGAGCCTGCAGGACTATTACGGCCAAGTCGGTGAGGGATTGGCGGGGGGGAAGTATGAACAAAGTCATAGAGCCAGGCGTTTCATTTGTATCGGGATACCTTGATGGGAACTGGCTTGATTGTGAATGGTTTGATCAGTAAGACTGGATTTTGTTGGATTTTGTTGGATTTTTCTCGTTTTTTGTCTTCAGGTTATGAAATATGCGAATTTTAAACCATCTGGTAGTTAGTCTCTGTTTCTATTATCTCTTTACTATTGGCTATGCTAACGCTGTTGTCGTTGTAGATACTGACGGTAACTATGCTGTTGGTGGATCATCTACTCCAGATGATGGGGCAAAATACCGTGAACGCGTAAACAACGGCTCATGGAGCACTCCCAGTAGCACAATTATTGGGGTTTGGTATCGTTCTAATAAGTCTTCTGGTATCTATGAATATTTATCGGCACCATGCTCAGAGAAATATGATAGCAAAAAAGGCGAATCCGTAGTCTACTGCTCAGGTACATATACCGATGTAGGCAATAAATACTACATTATTCGATCATCTTCCTATCTTAATTCGAGTGGTTTTAGTTATTCCGGTGGATTGGTGGTTAATTGGGGCGGCGTCGCGGGTGTATCTGGTTTTGAATTGCAGAGAAGTATAAATGACGGTCCGTGGGAAGTTACTTATACTGGGTCTTTAACCTCTATTTCACAGTCTGGATTGGCGTCTGGGAAATATAGGTATCGACTGAGAAGTAAATTGAGCGGCTATTATGGGGATTTTATTTATTCTGATTATTCGTACGTGCTGCTCTCACCTGCACAGTTAAATGTTCAAAAGTCATTTGTAACCGATGGTATTATTTCCCTCAGTTGGCCTGAAGTCGCTATGGCAAGCAGCTATACCCTGCAGGAAAGTGTAAATGGCGGCGCTTGGACGACCATCAGCTCACCGACTGCGACCAGCTTCACTCGTACAGGACGGAGCAATGGCAGCTACAAGTACCAAGTGCGGGCCTGTAATTCAGCCGGATGCAGTGGCTGGAAGGCCTCAAGCGCAGTGACAGTGCTGCTGCCTCCATCGGTGCCTGCCAGCATCAGCGTGCCGACAACGACTGTGACCAATGGCAGCATAGCCATCAGTTGGGCCGCGTCCAGTACTGCGACCAGTTACACACTGCAGGAAAGCGTGAATAACGGCGCCTGGACGACTATCGTA
>NZ_JAAXYH010000018.1 GCF_012911865.1 Shewanella salipaludis | reverse complement strand
GCAATGGCCTGGGTAGAAATAGCGAGCTACTGTCGCCCCACAGGTTGTACCTGGCGCTGGGGGATAACGAGGCAAAACGGCAAGAGCAGTACCGCGCACTATTCAAAAGTCATGTCGACGTCCGGCTCTTGGACGATATCCGCAAGGCAGCGAACAAAGGCCTAGCATTGGGAAACGAGCGTTTCATCGACGATATAGTAGCGCTAACGGGCAAACGCTTGGATGCTGGGAAGAGGGGCCGCCAGTTGGGCTGGCGGAAGCATCCCAAGGCTGAACATTAAATAAAACGGCTCTGACCCCTTTTATTGCAAAACGGCTCTGACCCCTTTTACAAAGGTGGTAAGACTATGTCATATGGTTACTATGCAAAGGCCGATGAATTACATAGATTAAAAGATGTAATTGTAAACGCAGTGAACATAATCAAGCGTGATTGGTTAACAACTTAATCATGACATACTATTGCTAAACATGGAGGTATTATGACCAATAACAAGCAGTTAAGAACAGAAGAGTTCATCGCTTATGACTTAGTATTAGTAAAAGGAAGTAAATATAAAGGCATGTTGAAAGTTGCAGCAAATGCGATGAGTGTTATTCCGTGGGTAGGGAATTTCATCGCGGCAGGCAACACTATCCATAGTGAATACGAACAAGGCAAGATCAATGAACTATATCAAGAATGGTTTCACACCCATAAAGTCAAAATTGAGTCACTTTACCGAGATCTAAATTCGCTTTCTGAACATATCGAAGTTATACAACTAGATTTAGCAAATAGGCTTGAATCAGAAGAGTACCTCTCATTAGTGAGAAAGTCGTTTCGATCATGGGATCAAGCTGATACGAAAGAAAAACGTAGATATATTGTTAATCTGATATCGAATGCTGCAACAAGCTCCGTCTGCCATGATGATCAAGTCAGGCTCTTTAATGAATGGATTGATAAATACCATGAAATCCACTTTATGGTTATCAAAGCTATAGTAAATACTAATGGTATAACTAGAAAACACATCTGGCTTAACATCTCAGATAGTAAACCCAGAGAAGACAGCTCTGACGCTGATCTGTTTAAACTAGTTATAAGAGACCTTAGCACTGGCGGTGTGATACGACAAACCAGAATAACTAACTATCAAGGCCAATTCATAAAAAAAACAACACGGTCTAGCAAAGGCTCAGATACACTAGAGTCTGCATTTGAAGACTCTAAACCGTATGAACTTACAGAGTTAGGTCAAAAGTTTGTTCACTACACAATGAATGAAGTAATTGCCAGACTAGATTAAGCGGCAGTATCTATAAGATAAGCCGCCCAACAAATTAGCGCCCAACTCTAAATGTGATTGCCTCATTTGGGATCTCGATACTGCTTGCAGAAAATCCCCCTGATGCAAGGTTATTTTTGTCATCAAACCATTGACAGAAACAGTCTAACTCATCGATCTCTACCACGGTCATACGTGGACCACCAGACTTCAAAACAACAACATCCCCTACTTTAAACGCCATATCTATTACCTCGTCTTGGTTCGCATAAATTATGCCTACTAACTGTACAACTATACTATGAAAAAAGTTTATAGAACATAGATATTAAACAACAATTTAGGAGCACTGATAGGAGCACTGAACTCAAAGATACGCTGGAATAATCAACATGAATATCGCCTTATTGGGCATTGCTATAACTATGGATAATAAGTGTATCCATTAGGTATACCCAAACGAGTATGGTCAGAACACATCCAAACAGAGAAATAAAAGGGGTCAGAGAAATAAAAGGGGTCAGAGCCGTTTTAAATGGTCTATGCTGCTTGCTGTGGGCCATTTAACGTTTCAGGGATTGAAAAATGCCGAGAAAGCCAAGGATATCGATAGCTGGCGTGCCAGTGCATGTGATCCAGCGAGGCAATAACCGGCAGGTGATCTTTGCCAATGAAGAAGATATGAAGGCTTATCTGGCTTGGCTAAAGGACTAAATAAGAGGGGTCAGAGCCGCTTAATTACAAGCGGCCAATCTTCCCAAAGATAAGCTCTCCCCGCCACAAGCAAAACCACTATCGCCTGAAGCCAGAGGTTTGCACCCATATCCAGCGCAGGCGCACCAAGGACCATCGGCGACAGGACGTCGCCGCTGAGCCCCCATGGATGGGTTCACGGCGTGTCACGGGTGTGCCTGTGCGAAAGCCTGCGGCAGGCAATGGATAGCACCCATCGTCGACAGCCATGCCAATCCCAATCCACTCCCCAGCCCTCGGCAGATACCCAAAAAAATGGAAAAGGCCCGCGCTCGATGCGCAGGCCTTTTCCTGTGTACCAAAAACAAAACCCAGCCGAAGCTGGGTTTTGTTGTGGTCTCAGAGAGACCAAGGCAAGCGCCTTGATCAATCTGCGGCGGGGCAGATTACATCATGCCGCCCATACCACCCATACCACCCATGCCGCCCATATCAGGGCCTGAGCTTTCCTGTGGCACTTCACCCACCATGGCTTCTGTGGTGATCATCAGACCGGCGATCGAGGCCGCGAACTGCAGCGCACAACGGGTCACCTTGGTTGGATCCAGGATACCCATTTCCAGCATGTCACCGTAGGTGTCGTTACCCGCGTTGTAGCCATAGTTACCGCTGCCGTTCTTGACTGTGTTGGCAACTACCGAGGCTTCTTCACCCGCGTTGGTAGCTATCTGACGCAGTGGCGCTTCCATGGCGCGCAGTGCTATGACCACACCGTGCTTCTGATCTTCGTTCAGCACTTCGATATCGGCAATCTTGGAAGCGACGCGCACCAGGGCAACACCACCGCCAGGAACCACGCCTTCTTCGACTGCGGCACGGGTCGCGTGCAGCGCATCTTCGACACGGGCTTTCTTCTCTTTCATTTCCACTTCGGTAGCGGCACCGACCTTGATCACCGCCACACCGCCGGCCAGCTTGGCCATGCGTTCCTGGAGTTTTTCCTTGTCGTAGTCTGAAGTGGACTCTTCGACCTGTTGCTTGATCTGGCTGACGCGAGCCGTGATCTGGGCGTGTTCGCCGTTACCGTCGATGATGGTGCTGTTGTCTTTGGTGATGACCACACGCTTGGCGGTACCCAGATCTTCCAGGGTCGCTTTTTCCAGTTCCAAACCTATCTCTTCGGCGATCACTGTGCCGCCGGTGAGGATGGCGATATCCTGCAGCATGGCCTTGCGACGGTCACCGAAGCCCGGAGCCTTAACAGCGGCAACCTTGACTATGCCGCGCATGTTGTTGACTACCAGGGTCGCCAAGGCTTCGCCTTCGACGTCTTCGGCAACGATCAGTAGTGGCTTGCCGGTTTTCGCCAGACCTTCGAGGATAGGCAGCAGCTCGCGAATGTTGGAGATCTTCTTGTCCACCAGCAGGATGAAGGGATTGTCCAGCTCGACGCTGCCGGTTTCCGGCTTGTTGATGAAGTAAGGTGACAGGTAACCGCGATCGAACTGCATGCCTTCGACAGTCTCCAGATCGTTTTCCAGCGCCTGGCCTTCTTCGACTGTGATCACCCCTTCCATACCGACTTTATCCATGGCATCGGCGATGATCTGGCCGATAGATTCGTCAGAGTTGGCGGAGATGGTACCTACCTGGGCGATGGCCTTGGAGTCGGAACATTCCTGGGACAGGTTTTTCAGCTCGGCGACTGCGGCGATAACCGCCTTGTCGATGCCGCGCTTCAGATCCATGGGGTTCATGCCGGCGGCAACGGCCTTCAGGCCTTCCACTACTATGGCCTGGGCCAGTACTGTGGCGGTGGTGGTACCGTCACCGGCGGCGTCGTTGGCCTTGGAAGCGACTTCCTTGACCATCTGGGCGCCCATGTTCTCGAACTTGTCGGTCAATTCGATTTCTTTGGCAACAGACACACCGTCTTTGGTGATCAGCGGTGAGCCGAAGCTCTTGTCCAATACCACGTTACGGCCTTTGGGGCCCAGGGTCACTTTAACTGCGTTGGCCAGAACGTTCACGCCGGCGAGCATTCTCACGCGGGCGTCATTGCCGAATACTACTTCTTTAGCTGCCATGTTTATTTATCCTTTAAATAGTTGACTTTAATTGGAAGTTTGTTCGATGTGCGCAGGCTTAACCTACTACCGCCATCAGGTCAGCTTCTGACAGGATCAGTACTTCCTGACCGTCAATTTTTTCTTTCTTCACGCCATAACCTTCGTTGAAGATCACTACGTCGCCCACTTTGACATCCAGTGGCTTGACTGTGCCATTCTCCAGGATGCGGCCATTACCTACGGCCAGGATCTCACCGCGAGTCGATTTCTCGGCGGCGCTGCCGGTCAGCACTATGCCACCGGCCGAAGTGGATTCAACTTCGAGGCGCTTAACTATTACGCGGTCATGTAATGGACGAATATTCATCTATAAACTCTCCTAATGATGTGATGCCCAAGAAACGAGGCGATTTACAATAAAAAGGTTTTACCTTTGATGTTAGCTATATGGGGATAGGGGTTGCAGGTTCCAAGGGCCGGAGGTAAAAAAATTGCATTTTTTTACCTCGAATTTTTAAAGCCGGCGCAATCCTGCTAGAATTCGGCCCCAGTTCAACAACAGGCATTTTTTGCTAGAGAGACAGGTCCCCATGAAAGACAGACACGGGCTGCTCAGTGCGCCAATTGGTCGTGTACTGCTCAACATGAGCCTCCCCAACCTGATAGGCATCATCACCCTCTTGGGCTCCAGCCTGGTCGACACTTTTTTTATCAGTCAGCTGGGGACTCAGTCGCTGGCGGCCATCAGCTTCACCTTTCCCGTGACCTTAGTGATCTCCAGCATAGCCATAGGCATAGGTGCCGGGGTATCGGCGAATCTGGGGCGCCTGATAGGGGCCGGCCAAGCCGCCCAGGCGAGGGTCTTCCTCCATGATGCCCTGCTGCTGACCCTCTTGTTGGTGAGTCTGCTGTCGCTACTGGGCAGCCTCTGCATAAGGCCGCTGTTCGGTTTGCTCGGCGCCAACCAAGGCAGCTTGCCGCTGATCCAGGAATACATGAGCTTCTGGTATCTGGGCGCGCCCCTGCTGGTGTTGCTCATGGTCGGCATCCAGGGGCTGAGATCCACGGGCGATACCCGCTCGCCGGCGACCATCATGGCGCTGGCGGCGCTGATCAACCTCATACTGGATCCCCTGCTGATCTTCGGCCTGGGGCCCTTCCCCCGGCTGGAAATTCAGGGGGCGGCGATAGCGACCCTGGTCTCCTGGCTGCTGGCCCTGTCGCTGTGCGGTTATCTGCTGGCCATCAAACACAAGATGCTGGCCTTCGCCGGGGTCACACTGTCGAGGCTGAAGCATAACTGGCACCGGCTGGCGCACATAGCCCAGCCGGCGGCGCTGATGAACCTGATCAACCCCCTGGCCAACGCGGTATTGATGGCCATGCTGGCGCGGATAGATCATGGCGCTGTGGCGGCCTTCGGTGCCGGTACCCGGCTGGAATCCGTGCTGCTGATAGTGGTGATGGCGCTGTCGTCCAGCCTGATGCCCTTCATCGCCCAGAACCTGGGCGCCAATCAGGCGGAACGGGCCAAGCAGGCACTCTTGATGGCGCTGAAATTTGTCCTGCTATTCCAGAGCCTGCTCTACCTGCCCATAGCCCTGTTCGCCACCCAACTGGCGCAGCTGTTCAGCAGCGATCCCCTGGTCATAGAGTGGCTGAGTTTCTATCTGCTGGTGTTGCCCTGTGCCTATGGTCCGCTGGGAGTGGTGATCATAGTGGCCACGGCGCTGAACGCCTACCACAGGCCCATGAGTTCGCTGGTGATCAACCTCTGCCGCCTGCTGCTGATCATGTTGCCGCTGGCGGCACTGGGCTCCTACATAGGCGGGGTCAAGGGCCTGTTGCTGGCGCTGCCGATCACCAACATCTTCATGGGGCTGGCCTGTTATGTGCTGGCGACCCGCATCAGCGAGCCCCCCAAGGTCGCCGCCCTGGCCTAGCCGGCGCCGCCCCGTCCCCCCTCCCTGGATGTGAGCCAGAGATTGAGCCAGAAGTTGAACCAAAAGTTGAGCCAAAAGTTGAGCCAGGAGCTGAGCCCAATTTGCAGGCCAGGGGCTAACTCCAACTGCCATCATCGCAGCAGTGGGCACTTTACATCGGCGTGGGCAGGCCATCCGGGGTCAATTCCTGCAAGATGAAATCGATGAAACGCCGACAGGCCAGGCTGACGAAACGCCGCGACGGATACACCAGGAAGCACTCGCCCACATGGGGCTCGTAGTTCGACAGCAGCTGCCGCAGTTGCCCCCCGGCCTCGTATTCACGACACATTTCCATCGGCAGATAGGCTATGCCCTTGCCCTGCAGGGCAAACTCACGTGCCAATATCAGGTTGTTGGTGCAGAAGTTACCCTGAACCGCGACCTTGAGGGTATTCTTGCCGGTTCCCACCTCCACCTCGTTGAACACCCTGCCGTTGACCAGGCGATACAGGGCAACGTTGTGTTCGGCCATTTCCGTCAGGGTCCCTGGCTCGCCTCTCTGGGCAAGATAGTCCGGGCTGGCGAAGAAACCCAGCGCAGTGGTCAGCACTGGCCTGGCCACCAGGTCCTGGGCCTCGATGGAGTGCTCGATGAGAAACGCCACATCCAGGTTGTGCTTGACCATGTCGACCACTTCGGTGCTGTCTATCACCTCCACCGTCAGCCTGGGATGCAGGCTCATGAAGCGGAAGATCAGATGGTTCAGAATGCTGTTCTCGGGCAGGGGAAACATCTGAATGCGCAGATGGCCGCTGAGCTCGGCATCGTCTTCGGTCATCTCTATCAGGGTTTCATCCAGCTGTGCCAGGATCCCCTGGGATCTCTGGTAGAAGTGACTCCCGGCCGATGTCAGGCTCATGGCCCGGCTCTGGCGATGGAATAGCTTGACCTTCAACTCCTCTTCCAGGGTCTGCAAACGGCGGCTCACAGTGGACTTGGGCAGATTAAGCAGATCGGCGGCGGCAACCAGGCTGCCGGTCTCGACTATGCGGTGGAATAGAGCCAGATCTTCGGTTTTCATTTTTTCACCAACAATCCCAAATAATGGAACTTATGATTCCAAACAATCCCATTTAATGCAACTCATTAAGCTGTTATCTTCGCGCCTGATAAATTTTTGACCTTACCAAGGAATAGCGCCGATGAGATCTGCCTTTATACTCCCACTCGCACTCACCCTGCCCCTGCTCGTTGCCGGCTGTATGCAGGCCGAGAGTGCCGTGCAAGCGCCGGTGATCCGCCCGGTGAAATTATTCGCCGTCGACAATCTCATCGCCAAGGACTACCGCAGCTTCCCGGCCAGTGTGACGGCCAACAGCCGCGCTGAGCTGTCGTTTCGGATCTCCGGGCAGTTGACCGAACTCGCGCTGCTGGAAGGCCAGCAGGTCACAGAGGGGAGTCTGCTCGCCAGACTCGATGACAGGGATGCCCGCAATAACCTGATGACCCGCGAGGCCGAGCATGAACTCCTGGCCGCGGATTATCAGCGCAAGGCGGCGCTGCTCAAGCGCAAACTGATTTCCCAGGCCGAATTTGACAGCACCCAGGCCCAGTTGAAAGCCGCCAAGGCGGCCCTGGCGGCTGCGCGCGATCAGCTGAGCTACACCCGACTGACCGCGCCCTTCGGCGGCACCATCGCCAAACGCCTGGTGGATAACCACCAACAGGTGCAGCCCAACCAGGCGGTGCTGACACTGCAGAATAACCGCCTGCTGGATGTGAGCGTTCAGCTGCCGGAGACACTGATCGCCGGCCTGAAACGGGTCACGGCCCCGGCAGATCTGGATGCCAGCGTCAGCTTCAGCGCCTTTCCCGGCCACAAGTTCAAGGCCAGCTTCAAGGAATACTCCACTCAGATAACCCCTGGCACCCAGGCCTATGAGGTGGTGTTCTCGCTGCCGCAGCCCGACACTTTCCAGCTGTTGCCCGGCATGAGCGCCGAACTGACCCTCAGGCTTGGCACCATGGAGGCCGGCAAAACCGCGGCCATAGTGCCAGTGAGTGCCATAGACAAACGCGATCTGGATGGGCTGGTCCAGGTATGGCGCTACCAGGCCGACTCGGGGCTGGTGACCCCGGTGCCCGTCACTCTGGGGCGGGTCAGCACCCAGGGCATTGAAGTCCTCAGCGGCCTGAGCCAGGGGGATGAGATAGTCAGCGCCGGAGTGAACCAGCTCAGGGTCGGCATGAAGGTCAAGCCATTGCATTGGCAGCGTGGAGTCTGAGATGAATCTTGCTGAATATTCGATTCGCCATAAAGTCATCAGCTGGATGTTTGCCCTGCTGTTGCTGCTCGGTGGCGGCATCGCCTTCACCGGCCTGGGGCAGCTGGAGTTCCCGGAATTTACCATCAAGGAAGCCCTGGTCGTCACGGCTTACCCCGGCGCCTCGCCGGAGCAGGTGGAAGAGGAAGTCACACTGCCGCTGGAAGATGCCCTGCAGCAGCTGGACGGCGTCAAGCATATCACCTCGATCAACAGCGCCGGCCTGTCGCAGATACGCATAGAGATCAAGGACAGTTACGACAAACACCGCCTGCCGCAGGTGTGGGACGAGGTGCGCCGCAAGGTGAATGACACCGCCGGGCAACTGCCGTCGGGCACGGCCACGCCCAAGGTGCTGGACGACTTCGGCGATGTTTACGGGATCTTGCTTAACCTCTCGGGCGCCGATTACAGCAACCGCGAGCTGAGCAACTATGCCGACTACCTGCGCCGTGAACTCGTGCTGGTCCCCGGGGTCAAGAAGGTCTCGGTCGCCGGCAAGGTGACAGAGCAGGTAGCGATTGAAATATCCCAGCAAAAGCTCTCGGCGCTGGGACTGGATCAGAGCTATATCTATGGCCTGATCAACAATCAAAACGTGGTCTCCAACGCCGGCAGCATAGTGGTTGGCGACAACCGCATCCGCATCCATCCCACGGGTGAATTCGGCAGCGTGCAGGAGCTGGCGCGGCTGATTGTCAGCCCACAGGGCAGCACAGAGCTGATCCACCTGGGTGACATCGCCCACATAGAAAAAGTGTACGACGAGACCCCGAATGTGCTGTATCACAACCAGGGGCAGTCGGCCCTGTCGCTGGGGATCTCCTTCTCCAGCGGGGTGAATGTGGTCGAGGTGGGTAACAAGATAGAAGAGCGTCTGGCCGAGCTCGAGTCGGAGCGGCCGCTGGGGATGACCCTGGATACCGTCTACAACCAAAGCCTGGCGGTCGATGACACTGTCAGCGGCTTCCTGGTCAATTTGCTGGAATCCATCGCCATCGTCATCACCGTATTGTTGCTGTTCATGGGGCTGAGATCCGGCCTACTGATGGGCCTGATATTGCTGCTGACCATACTGGGCACCTTCATAGTGATGAAACTCCTGGGTATCGACCTGCAGCTGATCTCCCTGGGGGCACTTATCATAGCCCTGGGTATGCTGGTCGATAACGCCATAGTGGTCACCGAAGGCATACTCATAGGCCTGCGCCGCGGCAAGAGCCGCCTCGAAGCCGCCAGCCAGATAGTGGCCCAGACCCAGTGGCCGCTGCTGGGGGCAACGGTGATCGCCATCATCGCCTTCGCGCCCATAGGCCTGTCGCAGAATGCCGCCGGTGAGTTTTGTCGCTCCCTGTTCCAGGTATTGATGATCTCCCTGTTTATCAGCTGGATAACTGCCATCACCCTCACGCCCTTCTTCTGCCACCTGCTGTTCAAGGATGCGGCACCGTTGGAGGATGAGGCCGCCGATCCCTATCAGGGCTGGTTCTTCGGCTTGTACAGCAGCTGCCTGAGGTTCGCGCTGCGCTTTCGCCTGGCGAGCCTGCTGCTGGTGCTGGCCATGCTGGTGTCGGCCGTGGTCGGCTTCGGCCACATCAAGAATGTGTTCTTCCCGGCGTCGAACACCCCCATCTTCTTCGTCGATGTCTGGATGCCGGAAGGCACGGATATCAAGGCCACAGAGCGCTTCAGCGCCGAGATAGAAGCGGCGCTGCTGAGGGAGAACGGCAAACAAGACGTTGGCCTGCAGCATATCACCACAGTGATAGGCCAGGGGGCCCAACGTTTCGTCTTGCCCTACCAGCCGGAGAAAGGCTACCCGGCGTTTGCGCAACTGATAGTGGACATGCGGGATCTGGACTCGCTCAAGGCCTATATGCCGCAACTGGAGCGTTTCCTGAAGCAGCACTATCCCCAGGCCCAGTACAGATTCAAGAACATGGAAAACGGCCCCTCACCGGCGGCCAAGATAGAGGCCCGCTTCTACGGCGATGATCCCAAGGTATTGAGATCCCTGGCCGCCCAGGCCGAAGCCGTGTTCAATGCCGAACCCAGCATGGATGGTGTACGGCACAACTGGCGCAACCAGGTGACCCTGATCCGGCCGCAACTGCAGACCGCCAGGGCAAGAGAGAGCGGCATCAGCAAGCAAGATCTGGATCAAGCGCTGCTGATCAATTTCAGCGGCAAACAGGTCGGCCTCTATCGCGAGGCCAGCCACTCGCTGCCCATCATAGCCAGGGCGCCGGCCGACGAGCGGCTGCAGGCCGACAACCTGTGGCAACTGCAGATCTGGAGCAGCGAACACGCCGGCTTCGTGCCCGTGTCCCAGCTGGTGAGTGACTTCAGCACCGAATGGGAAAACCCGCTGCTGATGCGCCGCGACCGCAAGCGCACCCTGACCGTGATGGCCGATCCCAAGCTGGGGTCGAACGAGACCGCAGATTCAGTGCTGAGAAAGGTCAAGGCCAAGGTCGAGGCCATCAGCCTGCCGGCGGGCTACAGCCTTGAGTGGGGCGGCGAGTACGAGACAGCAGGCGAGGCACAGGCCGCGGTGTTCAGCTCCATCCCCATGGGCTATCTGGTGATGTTCCTGATCACCGTGTTCCTGTTCAACTCGGTGCGCCAACCTCTGGTGATCTGGCTGACGGTGCCGCTGGCGCTGATAGGGGTATCTGCGGGTCTCTTGCTGTTCGATGCCCCCTTCAGCTTCATGGCGCTGCTGGGACTGCTGAGCCTGTCCGGGATGGTGATCAAGAACGGCATAGTGCTGGTGGATCAGATCAACCTGGAACTCAGTGAAGGCAAGCCGGCCTATGCCGCCCTGGTGGACTCCTGTGTCAGCCGGGTAAGACCCGTGATGATGGCGGCGATCACCACCATGCTGGGGATGATCCCGCTGATCTCCGACGCCTTCTTCGGCTCGATGGCGATCACCATCATCTTCGGCCTGGGGTTCGCCTCACTGTTGACGCTGATCGTCTTGCCGGTTCTCTACAGCTTGGCCTTCAAGATCACCGGCCTTAAGGAGGAGCGCACCCAGGAAAAACCTTAAGCTATTCGCTTCACCTTGCTTCCCGGCAACGCCGGCCAGTCTCCTGGCCGGCACTTTCACCCAGCTTCCCGAACTCGACAGCAAACTCTCTCCCCGCTTACCCTGCGCCCGGTGCGACCCTACTGCTTAGGGGGGTTGTCTTCGTCCGCTTGGCCCTGCTTTGGCTTTGGTTCAGGCTTGGGCGTTGACTCGGACTTGGGCTCAGAATCAGGCTTTGGTTCAGGCTTTGACTTGGGTTCAGGCTCGGACTTGGGTTCAGGCTTGGACTTGAGCTCAGATGCGGGCTTGGACGCATCCTGTCCCAGCTGCGCATCTGTCTCTGGCTTATGTTCATAATCCCCCTCCAGCGTGGTGCCCCGCCGGCCAGGCTCATCCCGACCATGGGCATCACCCTCGCCATGCGAAGGGGGCCGCGGCCCCAGGCCGCCGAAGAAGGGATCACCGGCAATCACCTTGAGTTGCAAGCGTTTATAGAGGTAGCTGGCGATGGGAACCCGGCTCAGGGGGGTCAGGAGCAGCAAGCCGATGAAGTCGGTCACAAAGCCGGGGATCAACAGCAAGACCCCGGCCAGCGCCAGCATCATGCCCTCGACAATTTCCTGCCCCGGGACCTCTCCCCTGGCCAGTTTTTGCTGCACCTGCATCAGGGTATGCAGCCCCTGGCTGCGCACCAGAGACACCCCCACTATGGCGGTGAGCAGCACCAGGGCTATTGTGGTCCAACTGCCGAGCACTTCCCCGACCCGGATCAGCACAGACAACTCTATCACCGGCAGCAATACCAGGAGTAAGAATAGGATCAGCAACATGTTGGCCTCATTTCGTTTGCGAGTGAAACTCTATTGCCCCAAGACGGGTCTACTAAGGCGAGTCCGTAAACCTGACTGGCCAGAGAAACCCAACGGGATTCACTATTTTAGCTAAGTCTTGATGCACACAAGAATTAAAACACGTAAAGTAGCTTAACTTAATTTGCTTGAGCGTTGGTCAGTATTTTCCGGCGCCCATGGCAGGCAAGCACGCTGGAAATCGGCGCGGGAAAGATGATAGCCGAATGCAAACAGAATTTTTGTTGGTCCTGACCACATGCCCGGATACAGAGCAGGCGAACGCCTTGGCCAAGGCCCTGGTGCAGGCGGGTGTTGCCGCCTGCGTGCAGATCTCACCCGGGCTGACCTCTGTCTATCACTGGCAGGGCGAGCTGTGTGAGAGCCGGGAGGCGGGCCTGCAGATCAAGTGTGCCGCCAACCACTATGCCGAACTGGAGCGACTCGTGCTTGAGCTGCATCCCTACCAGGTACCCGAGTTGATTGCCCTGCCCGTATCCCATGGGCTGCCGGCCTATTTAGATTGGATAAAAGAAACGACACTAAGATGAAGAACCTACTTAACTTACTCCTGAGCTCGTTACTCCTGCTGACCCCCCTGGCCCATGGCGATGGCATCTTCGGTGCAGGCAAGAATTTCCTTGGCGCCGAGCCCGAGCTGTTGCCGGTCGAACAGGCCTTCGATCTGGATTTTGAGCAACAAGGCAATCGACTCAAACTCAGCTGGGTGATAGCCGACGGCTATTACATGTACAAGGACAAGCTCAAATTCGAGACCCATAATGCCACCCTGGCAGAGATAGTCTTGCCCGAAGGCAGTGCCCATGAGGATGAGTATTTTGGCGAGCAGCAGGTCTATTACACCTATGTGGATATACCGCTGACCCTGCAACAGGCGGCCGACGACGCCAGCCTCACTGTCACCTTCATGGGCTGTGCCGAAGACAAGCTATGTTATCCGCCGACCAAACGCACCCTGGCGCTGACCCGCTTCGACCCCAAGGCGGCTCAGCCTGCCGGCTCAGGGACCGCGGGCGCCCAGGCCCCAGAAACCCAAGCCCCTGAGTCCAAGGCCGGCGCGACATCCGTCCCTGTGACCGAGCAGGACAGGCTTAACCAGATGCTGTCCAGCGGCAGTCTCTGGCTCACCCTGCTGGCCTTCTTCGGCCTGGGTATCGGCCTGGCATTGACCCCCTGTGTCTTCCCCATGTACCCCATATTATCCGGCATCATAGTGGGCCAGGGGCAGAAACTGTCCACCGCCAAGGCCTTCGGCCTGTCCATGGCCTATGTCCAGGGAATGGCGATCACCTATTCGCTGCTGGGATTGGTGGTGGCCTCGGCGGGGATGAAGTACCAGGCGGCGCTGCAACATCCCGTGGTGCTGGTGCTGCTGGCCCTGTTATTCCTGGTGCTCAGCCTGTCGATGTTCGGCCTGTACGATCTCAAGCTGCCCTCCTCCTGGCAGGATCGGCTGAACTCGGCCGCCAACCAACAGAAGGGCGGCCAGCTGCTGGGGGTGTTCCTCATGGGGGTGCTCTCGGGTCTGGTGGCTTCGCCCTGCACCACGGCGCCCCTGTCCGGCGCGCTCATCTATGTCGCCCAGACGGGCGATCTCCAGCTGGGCTTCCTCGCCCTGTATGTGCTGAGCATGGGCATGGGCTTGCCTTTGCTGATCATGGGCACCTCGGGCGGCAAGTTATTGCCCAAGGCCGGCCACTGGATGGATGTGGTCAAGACAATATTCGGTTTCCTGCTGCTCGCCGTGTCCATCGTGATGCTGGGCCGCATCTGGCCCGGGCTGGTGTCGGATCTGCTCTGGTCGCTGTGGGCCATAGTCCTGGTTGGCTATCTGATGCACCAGAACAAACTCAGCGAATTTAACTGGAAGCAAACCACCCGCTCGGTGCTCCTGCTGTTGGGCCTGCTGGCGAGTTTCTCCTATGGCTTGCAGGCGCTGATGCAGGGCCTGGGTTTCGACTCCGGCCGTCAGGGCTTGCAGAGCCAGAGCCAGCAGAGCCACGGCTTCAAGCGGATCAAGTCGCTGGCGGATCTCAAACAGGAACTGGCGACGGCGGCGGCCCAGGGCAAGCCCGTGATGCTCGACTTATATGCCGACTGGTGCGTGGCCTGCAAAGAATTCGAAGCCATTACCTTCAAGGCGCCCCAGGTGGTGCAACGCATGGATCATCTGGTCTTGCTGCAGGCGGATGTGACCGACAGCGATGCCATAGATGTCGAGCTGCTGGAGGCCTTCCAGGTGCTGGGGTTACCGACCCTGCTGCTGTTCGATTCCCGCGGCGAGCAACGCCAGGATCTCAGGGTCACTGGCTTCATGGGGCCGGACGACTTCGCCACCCACCTGGATCGCCTGCTGCAATAATAAAGCGACGGCCTTGGCTGTCGGCTAACAATAAGAAAAAGTGAACTTTTTTATCGAGTTCACTTTTTTTTTCATCTTAAGCACGCCGATTTCTTATAGAATGGTCTCATCCCTTCACCTGCCATTCGGTGCCCCATGGAACCTGCGATCCTCATCATCACTCTCATCTGCGGCCTGCTCGTCAGCCGGATAGGCCTGCCGCCACTGATAGGCTATCTGGCCGCCGGCTTCGTGCTGTTCGTCTTCGGCATAGAAGCCCAAAGCCTGCCGCTGTTACAGCAATTGGCCAGCCTGGGGGTGACGCTGCTGCTGTTCGCCATAGGGTTGAAGCTGGATATCCGCAGCCTGTTCAAGGCCGAAGTCTGGGCCGGCTCCAGTGTGCATCTGCTGCTGTCCATGCTATTTCTGGTGCCCGTGCTGAAACTCCTTGGGTTGCTGGGGCTGAGTCAGTTGACCCAGCTTGGGCTGGAACAATTGACCCTGGTGGCCTTCGCCCTGAGTTTTTCCAGCACAGTCTTCGCGGTCAAGGTGCTCGAAGACAAGGGCGACATGCAATCCCTCTATGGCAGGGTGGCCATAGGCATATTGATCATGCAGGACATTTTTGCCGTGCTGTTCCTCACCATCTCCAAGGGCCAGTTCCCTTCCGTCTGGGCCGCAGGTCTGTTGCTGCTGCCCCTGCTCAGACCCTTGATTTACAAGATATTCGATCGTGTCGGCCACGGCGAGTTGCTGGTACTCTTCGGCCTGGTGATGGCGCTGGTGGTGGGCGCCTGGTTATTCGAGGCCGTCGGCCTGAAACCGGATCTCGGCGCCCTGGCCATAGGCATACTCCTCGCCGGGCATAAGAAGTCCTCGGAACTGGCCAAATCCCTGTTCTATTTCAAGGAACTCTTCCTGGTGGCCTTCTTCCTCACCATAGGACTGAACGGCCTGCCGACCCTGGCCGACATAGGTCTGGCGGGGATCCTGGTCATGCTGCTGCCGCTGAAGATACTCTTGTTCGTCTACCTGCTGACCCGCTTCAGGCTGAGGTCCCGCACGGCCATGCTGGCCGGTTTCAACCTGGGTAATTACAGCGAGTTTGGGCTGATCGTTGCCGCAGTCGCCACCGGCAGGGGCTGGTTGGCGCCACACTGGCTGGTGATCATCGCGGTGGCGCTGAGCATCAGCTTCCTGCTGGCGGCACCATTCAATGCCACCGTGGGCAATATCTACCAGAAGTACCAGCACTGGCTCACCCGACTCGAGCGCCATCCGCTGCATCCGGAAGACAGGCGCATTCAGCTGGGGGATCCGCGCTTTCTCATCCTCGGCATGGGACGCATAGGCACAGGGGCCTATGATGAACTGAGCAGCAGATCCAGCGGTGAGATCCTCGGCATAGAACATAAGCAGGAGCTGGTCGACAGCCACAGGGCCAAGGGGCGCAACGTGGTCCAGGGCGACGCCGCCGACAGCGACTTCTGGGAGAAACTCGACAAGGCGCCAAATCTGGAGCTGGTGCTGCTGGCCATGCCCCATCACGCGGGTAACCTGTTCGCCATCGAACAACTGAAGAGGCTCGACTATCGGGGCAAGCTCAGCGCCATAGTCCAATACGGTGACGACGCCCAGTCGCTGCGGGACTTGGGGGTCCACAGCGTCTATAACCTGTACGATGCCGCCGGCGCCGGTTTCGTCGATCATGTGATCCATGAACTGTTGCATCCCGAGGCCGAGGTCGAGACCCTGGCGACGCCCAAGTCGGTGGCAAGTGCCAACAGCTAACTGATAAGTGCTAGCGGCTAACTGATGAGTGCCAACGGCGAATTCGAGAGTGCCGAGGCGGTCAGGCGCGCCCTGGACCGCCGCGGCCTAACCCGTCGGCCCAAGGCGGAACCCGGGATAAAAATCTCAGTTACAGAGGCGCTGCAGTCATGATATAAAGCCAAAATAGCCTCGACATTTTCAGTCTCATTTTGGAAGCCTCTCACGCATGTCAAACCCTGCCCAGCGCGCCACCAAGCTATTCGTCCAAACCTTTGGCACCAAAGCGGATGATTTTTATCAGGCGCCGGGACGCGTTAACCTGATAGGTGAACACACGGATTACAACGATGGCCTGGTGTTGTCGGCGGCGATCAACTTCCACACTGTGATAGCCGTGAAGCGCCGTGACGATGATCTCTTTCGCGCCGTCGCCGAGGCCTTTCCCGGCACGCTCAAGCAGTGGCGCTTCGGCCAGGAGGGCGAGATGGCGCCAGACGATGCCTGGGTCAATTACCTCAAGGGCTTCACCTCTGCCATGGCCTTGTCCGGCTTGACGGCCAAGGGGCTGGATATCGCCATCGTCGGCAACGTCCCGCTCGGTGCCGGGCTGTCGTCCTCGGCGGCATTGGAAATCGCCTTCGGCACCGCCATCAACGACACCAGTCAACTTCATCTGTCGCCCTTGGCGGTGGCGCAGCTGGCCCAGCGAGGCGAGAGCCGTTATGTCGGCCAGGCCTGCGGCATAGTGGATCAGATGATCAGCGCCCTGGGGGAGACGGATCATGCCCTGCTGATAGACTGTTTGGATCTCGACAGCGAGGCCATCGCCATTCCCGAACACCTCAGCCTGATAGTGATACTCGCAGATCCGGACCATGGCCTGGCCGAGTCCGAGTACCGGCTGCGGCGCACCCAATGCCAACAGGTAGCCGAACACTTTGAACTCGATGCCCTGCGTCACCTGGACTCGGCCCAGCTGGAGCGGGCCAGGGATACCCTGGAACCTCTGCTCTACCGCAGAGCCAGGCATGTGATAGACGAAAACCTGCGCTCCCAGGCCGCGGCCCGGGCGCTGGAACAGGGCAATATCGCCAGATTGGGGCAGCTGATGGCCGAGTCACATGCGTCCATGCGCGACAATTTCGACATCAGCTTGCCGCAGTTGGAGCAGCTGGTGGAGACAGTCGCGGCCGTCATAGGCGAGCGCGGTGGCGTGCGCCTGACGGATGCCGGCCTCGGCGCCTGCATCATAGCCCTGGTGGATCATGAATTGACCGAGGCCGTGGTGACCGCGGTGGAACAGGCATCGCCTGGGCCAGGCGGCCCCGAAGCCACCGTCTTCCTCTGCTCGGCCAGCGGCGGCGCCGGCAGAGTCGACGACTAGCCCAGGGATCCGAGTTTTCCCCGGCTAACAGTTTGATGTTAATCACTATAGCCGACATTTTGCCTGGCATTCTTTGGGGAAAAGTGGGATAACAGGTGGCAATAAAATAACTTCAATGGCGCGTAGCACGCGCGCCATCCCGGCTCAAAAGGAAATTACGGCATGGTACGCTTCAGTGTGCTCGAACCTTGGACAGATCCCCGTGGCGGTCAGATAGAGCGCGTCAGGATAGACAATGGCATTCTGGCACTCGAGGTATTGAGCCTGGGCGGCATAATACGTTCCTTGTGGGCACCGGACAGGGACGGCAACCGCGCCAACCTGGTATTGGGTTGTGACAGCGCAGAGGATTACCTCACCCAGGATGCCCATCTGGGTGCCATCGCCGGCCGTTACTGCAATCGCATCGCCAACGGCCGCATGCAGCACCATGGCGAGCAGTATCAACTGGACGTCAATCAGGCCAGCAATTGTCTCCATGGCGGCAGCGAAGGGTTCAACCGTAAGCTCTGGCACCTGGGTCCCCTCAGCGACGGCGTCCGCCTGACACTGCAGAGCCCGGATGGCGACATGGGCTTTCCCGGCAATTGCACAGTGCAGCTGGATTACCGCCTGGCCGGCAATAACCTCTACGTCGAAATCCTGGCCTCGGTCGACAAGGCCTGTCCCATCAGCCTGACCCAACACAGCTATTTCAATCTCGATGGCAGCGACAGCAATCACGGCCATTGGCTGCAGATAGATGCGCAGCGCTATCTGAGCATGAATGAGGTCGGCATACCGACAGGCATAGAGAGGGTCGATGACTCAGTGCTGGATCTGCGCCGACCGACCCCACTGGGCGCCGGCCTGGCCGATGCCATGCTGGCAGAGACCCAGGGCTATGATCACTGCTATCTGATGGATAATCCGCAAGCCGAGCTCAAACGCTTCGGCCGCCTGAGCAGCCCGGTCAGTGGCCGCGCCCTGAGCCTGTATACCAATCAGCCCGGGGTACAACTCTATGGCGCCAACTTCCTGCAAGGCACCCTGGGGCGCCAGCAGGAGGTCTTGCAACAACATCAGGCGGTGTGCATAGAGCCGCAGATGTTGCCCGATTCGCCGAATCAGGCCGACTTGTTGGGCAATGCCTGGGTCGAGCCGGGCGAGCTTTACCATCATATCAGCCGCTACCAATTCGACACCGACGCCTGAATGCCGACGACACGCTCGCCGGCCGAGGCAGGAGAAGATCCTGCGGCTCAAGCCCGATGTCGAGCCTATGGGATTCAAGTCAGACGGGAGTGCCGGCGCTCGGGGAAAGGGAGGAAATTGACTAATGGATCTGAAGTTTAATGCCGAGGATATAGGTCAAATCAGTATCGGCGCCTTCGCCCTGTCTGTGCCTGTGGCCTTTTCGGAGGAAGCCTGGAAAATGTCGGCCAGCCTGCCGCCACTGAATCTCCTGCTGGTGGTACTGCTGTCGCTGGGGTTTATCACCCTGTTCGCCTATCAGAGCGTATTTCAGGCGAATGTGGCCAAGCGGATCTGGGTGTTTGTCTTCAGAATTGCCGCGGCCTACTGCCTGACCTTGGTGGTTGTGGGAATTGTGTTGTTAGCGCTGGATAAATTGCCTTTATTGACAGATACTTGGGTGGCAATCAAACGTATCTTGCTCATCGCCATGCCGGCCTCAATGGGCGCCATCATAGTCGACAGCTTCGACAAGGAATAATCCGCACCGACTTATTCCCCGCTGGCCGAGCAGACTGTCATGCAGGCAGAGCGACTTCAGCGCTAGCATTTCAGGGTAGAAGTCGCCTCGCACTGCCACACCAGGTTGCCATCGCGGCGCAGTTTTCGCCTGCCTGGTGCCGACACTAAGCCTTAATCGTCAAAATCGTCCGCCCAATCATCATCGAAATCTGCGCCCATGCTCTCGGACTCCACCTCAGGTTCAACCTCAGGCTTGGCCTTGCGCACCGGAGCGGCTTCCTTGACATTGTTCAGCTCGACACGTGTCTGGTGTTTTGTCATGAACTGGGTGCGTGCCTCTTCCCAGGCGGCGCCGAATTTAGCTTCCGCCGCCTTTACACCGGCCTCATCCAAATCGTACAGATTTACTTTAACGATATCTTCCACATACTCGACTATCGTATTTCTGTCCGTGTTGTACAGATAGATACGGCCAGTCGCGGCGTCAGGCAGTTGGTTGTCGTGAACCACTATGGTGTTACCCTTGGAGGTTCTCAGTTCGCCAAACCAAAGCTGTTTCTTTGCTGTGTTATACATATATGCCAATACCCTTAAATCAACACATACACTAGGAGTTTCTCATTTTGAATCAGCGAAGCGTCGCTCACTCGTATCCGCAGAAGCCGCCCTCATTCAAGCGGCGGTTTCATCCGGGTATTTTTACAGAAAATTGCCGATAATCAATGCCAAAATTTATGAATTTTTTCCTAATTACCGATTAATTTTCACCTGCGCCCGACAAACATCTCAGTCACTACCGACTTTAGTCGAAAAAAGCAGCGCATCAAGTTTTCCCGGCGATTATTCCACCCTCCGGGGGACGACCCGGCGGCTCACACAGTGAGCACCAACTTGCCCCTGTGGCTGCCCGTCTCCATCAAGGCATGGGCCTTGGCCGCGTCGGCGAGCGGGAAGGTGGCAAAGATATGCGGCGCCAGCTTGCCTTCGGCCAACAGCGGCCAGACTTTCTCCCTCAGCTCGCCGGCAATCGCCGCCTTGGCGGCCACACTCTGGGGCCTGAGGGTCGAGCCGGTCCAGCGAATGCGCTTGGCCATCAGCCGAAAAATCTCCACCTCGGCCTTGGCGCCGCGCTGCATCGCCACAGACACCATGCGGCCATCCATTGCCAATGCCTGCAGGTTGAGGTTGATGAAATCGCCGCCGGCGATGTCGAACACCACATCCACCCCTTGCCCCCGAGTCAGGGCCAGTACCGGCTCGACGAAGTCACGGCTGCGGTAATTGAGCACCTCATCCGCCCCCAGGCCGCGACAATAGTCGACTTTATCGTCGCTGCCCGTGGTGGCTATCACCCTGGCACCCAAGGCATGGGCCAATTGGATTGCCGTGCTGCCTATGCCGCCGGAGCCGCCATGGACCAAGACGCTTTCCCCCGGTTTGAGGCCGGCGCGCATGAACAGGTTGCCCCAGACGGTGAAAAAGGTCTCGGGCAAGGCCGCCGCCTCGACCAGGCTCATCCCCTCGGGCACGGGCAGACAGTGGCTGGCATGGGTCAGCACATATTCGCCATAACCGCCCCCCGGCACCAGGGCGCACACAGAGTCCCCCAACTGCCACGCATTCACCCCCTCGCCCAGGGCACAGATCTCTCCCGCGACCTCCAGCCCAAGTATCGGGGATGCATCCGCCGGCGGTGGATAGGCGCCCACTCTCTGTTTGATATCCGGGCCATTGACCCCGGCGGCAGCCACCCGGATCAACACCTGGCCCGCGGCCGGCAGCGGCAGGGGGGAACGGGACAGATGCATCACCTCCGGGGCTCCCGGCTGGCTAAAGGCGATACGGGCATAATCCTTGGGTAAGTCAGGCATGGCTGTACTCCATCTTATTGGCGTCTGGGTAGGGCGTTGCTGGCTGCCCTGTCATGGGCACTATCGACAACAATTTCATCGCCATTGAGTGTACCCCATGGCGGCATGGGGTAGATCAAAAAGCTGTACCCGGCCTGAACGCATGCACAATAAAAAGCCAACAACGATAGCTATAAACACAATATAATCAATATATTGAATGGATGTCACGTTCATTTATACGCGCAGATACGGTTAAAAAACAAACTATTTATATTGTATATTATATATTCATTGCTATATTGTTTCTCACTTGTGACATCCGCGCCGCCGTCTCTGGCCGAATGCGCGCAAGCACCCGGTAACACCAAAGGAAAATCTGCCTGGCAGACAAAATAAAAATGGAGCTAATATGAAACACACCACCCTGGTTGCAGCACTCAGCCTGGCCATGAGCACAGCCTCTATGGCCGCCGGCTACCCCTCAGCGACACCTGCATCTCAAGCGGCAACGCAGGCGCCCTTATCCCAAAGAGCGCCACAGGCGGCATTGAGCAGAACTGCGACAAACGCGCCAGCGGCCGCGAGCCGAGCCCGTTATAACAGCAAGAGTGACAACAAGAGTGACAACAAGAATGACAGCAAGAATGACAACAAGCTGCTCGCCTCCCCCAACGAGCCGAGCAGACCCACAGAGTCGAGCCAGCCCAACAGCCGAATGACGCCGCTGGCGCTGAGCGCCAGCCAGGACTGCAGCAGTTTCATCGGCCAGTCGGGTCAGGCACTGGTCACGGCTCTGAGCCAAGCCACCCCTGTGTGTGTCGGGGCGCTGTTCAACATCAAGGGCAACGACGCCACGCTCACCTTTACCGAGGCTAACATGCTCAGTGTCGCCACCGCGATCCGCGACCGGGCGGCCGGCTATACCGGGGTCGATACCACGGGCATAGAGTCGCTGATCACCTTCCTGCGGGCGGCCCTGTTCGTGCAGTTCTACAACCCGGACGATGTGCCGGCCTACGGCGGCGCGGTCAAGACAGATATCCAGACGGCACTCACAGCCCTGTTTGCCAACGGCAATATCTGGACAGTCTCGAATGCCAACGCCAGCGTGCTCAAGGAGACGCTGATCCTGGTGGACTCCGCCAACCTGGGCGCCGCCTTCAACGACATCAGCATCAAGGTGCTCACCGACTATGATGCCGCCTGGCAAGCCAACGCCGGCATGAGCGCCGCCGCCAACGCCGTGTTCACCACCCTGTTCCGCGCCCAGTGGGACGATGAGCTGCAGGCGCTGTTCGCCACGGATCAGCGCATCCTGGATGCACTCAACAATTTCCAGGCGAATAACCGCCAGCTGCTTGGCACCAATACCGAGTATCTGCTGGTCAACTCGGTCAGGGAGCTCTCCCGCCTCTATTACATAGAGGCCATGCATGACAGGGTCGCCGAGCTGGTCAAAGGCGTGCTCAACAGCACCAGCAAGACGGACGCCAGCAAGGTGTTATGGCTGGCCGCCGCCGAAATGGCCGACTACTATGATCGCGCCCACTGCGATCAATACAACCTATGTGGCTTCAAGGCCCAGTTGGAGGCAGAAACCCTGAGCTTCAATTGGAAATGTTCCGACACCCTCAAGATGCGTGCCCAGGAGCTGTATCGGGATCAGGCCGGCTGGGCCTGTGACGTGCTGACCAGCCAGGAAAGTTATTTCCACAGCAAGCTGGAAACCAATCATATTCCGGTCGCCAACGACAACAACGACGATCTGGAGCTGGTGATTTTCAACAGCTCGTCGGACTATAAGTCCTTCGCCGGCAGCTTCTTCGGCATCAATACCGACAACGGCGGCATGTACCTGGAGGGCTCTCCCGCCAGCCTGAAAAACCAGGCCCGCTTCATCGCCTATGAGGCAGAGTGGCGCTCGCCGGACTTCCACATCTGGAACCTGCAACACGAATACGTGCACTACCTGGATGGGCGTTACAATCTCTCCGGCGACTTTGGCCGCGGCACCTCGGCCGACACCATCTGGTGGATCGAGGGCCTGGCGGAATACATTTCCTACCGGGATGCCAACACCCGCGCCATAGCACTGGGGGAAACCCGCGAATTTACCCTGTCGACCATATTCAAGAATAACTATGACTCGGGCCAGGACCGCATCTATCGCTGGGGCTACCTGGCGGTACGCTTCATGTTCGAGCGCCACATGGACGACGTGCGCCAGATCCTCAACTACCTGAGACAAGATCAATACACTGAATATCAGGCCCTGATCGACGGCATAGGCAGCCGCTACGACAACGAGTGGCTTGGCTGGCTCAGCAGCGGCTTAAGCAGCGCCGACAATGGCATAGTGGATAAGGGCCCGAGCGATAGCGACGCCCAGGCGAGCGGCACCGAGGGCAACTGGTCCGGTCCTGAGCCTACCACCAGCACAGACTATTCCCCCTGCGAGGTCACGGATGAAGCCTACCGTTATAGTCCTTCGGCCAGCCTGAAGCTGGAGACGCCGATGGAATGCATAGACGCACAGCAGGGCCGGGCCAGCTTCAGCTTCGCCAATACAGATCACTCGGCACAGGATCTCTGGATCAAGATAGGCGGCGGTTGGGGCGATGCCGACATCTACTACGACTCCCGCGGTTGGGCCAACGGTGAACAGAACCAGGGTGCCGGCATAGGCAATGGCAACTATGAGGTCATCAAGGTCAGCCTGAACCCGGATGAATTCTGGCATTACATCACCCTAGAGGGCGACTTCGGTGGCGTCGACATGCTGGTCAGCACCACAGAGCTGACCGCAGATCCCGATCCGGCCCAGGGCGGAGGCGGCGATTGCGGTGCCCCGACACTGGACTATGGCAAGCTGACCCTGGCCCGGAGCGAGTGTATTGCCGGCGGCAAGAATAGCTTCTACCTCTGGGTCGAAGAAGATAACACCCCCATCAGCATCAACACCCAGGGGGGCAGCGGCGATGCCAACATCTACTTCAACGCAGACAACTGGGCCAGCCAAGACAACGCCCAGGCCAGCAGTGTGCATCAGGGTAACCAGGAGTCACTGCAGGTCACGGCCAACCGCGGCTGGCGCTATATCACAGTGGATACGGACACAGAGTTCAGCGGTGTCAGCCTGACTGTGACCCAAGGCGGGACCGCCGGCATAGCCGACGCCTGTGCCAGCCAGAGCCCAGTCAGCAGTGGCCAGTTGGTGTCGGGCCAGGCGGTCTGCGCCGCCGATGGCATAGACTACTACAGCCTATGGGTGCCGGCCGGCACCAGCCAACTGCAGCTGGTATCGGATCACGGCAGCGGCGATGTCAGCCTCTATGGCGGCAGCAATTGGGCCAACGCCCAGAGCTATGAAGCGGCCTCAGTCACTCAGGGCAGCACCAGGGAATCCTTCAGCGTGACCAATCCGAGCGAGGGCTGGTACTACATCACGGTGCAGAGCGAACCCCAGAGCAGCGGCGTCGCCGTACAGGCCACACTGCAATAAATCTTTGTAAAACCTGGACTTCCTGGGTTTAACCGCAAAAAACAAGCCCCGCGCTGTCGTTGACAACCCGGGGCTTATTTTTTGCCGCTGGGCGGCCAGGCCTGAACCTAACCGACTTGCAGCCTGTCGGCCAGGGCATCGAAGCCGGGCCTGAGGGCCACTTGACCCTGCATGCAGCTCTGTGCCAGCGCCTGCAGTTCGGCCCTCTGCGCCCTATCCTCGCCGGCATTCTGCCCCAATAAATCGTCCAGCAAACAGCCGAAGGCACGGACTTCTATGGCTTCCATCGCCCTTCTTTGTGCCGCGGGCAAGGCGGCCAGATTAGAGGCGGCGCCGAAGTCGCCGAACAGGATGTCGGCCGCGGCATTGGCCATGATGTTATGGGCATAGACGTCGCCATGACTCACCCCCCGGCGATGCAGGTGTGCCAGGGTGGCGGCCATCTGCCGGGCCATGGCGGCTATCTCGGCCGTGCTGAACTCGGTGCCGGGCGCGAACGTATCCCGGGTGCAACTCGCCAGCGACGGCGGCAGCCCCAGGTTGCTGAAGTCATCCGGGATCAACTCCATCACCAACCCCAGCTGTTCGGGCTCGGCAATCTGGCCTATGACCCGGATCAGATTCGGGTGGCCACCGGCTGTCAGGCAGCAATCGAGTTCGTCCTCCGGGTAACCGTCGCTGGTCACTGCGCCCTTGAACAACTTGACCGCTATCTCGGACTCGGCGCCGGCAAGCCCGGCGACAGCAGGGCGCCACTTGCCCCGAAAAATGACCCCCGAGGCCCCCTCGCCCAGCCGTTCTGTCAGTGCTATGTCGGCCAGTTTCACCTTGGGCACGGTCGCTGCCACCGGCTCGCCCGCCACGGGCCGGCACAGGGGATTACCGCCGAAAGCCAACCAGGCGAGTCTGGGGAGTTGCAGCAACCAATCGGGCAGTGCCGTCAAACGGTTGGCCGACAGACGCACCAGTTCCAAGCCATGACAGTCGGCCATGGTGTCCGGCAGGGAAGTCAACTCATTGCCCGCCAGGGCCAATTTCTGCAAGCGATACAGCTTCCCCATGGACTCGGGCAGTTGCCTCAGCTTGTTATCCGTCAGGATCAGCCAACGTGTCCGCTCGGGCAACGCTCCTTCGGCGAGGCTGTGGATACGATTGGCCTTGAAAGCTATCATCTCCAGCTTGGGGCATTTCCCCAGCACCCTGGGTACCTGTTCGAACTGGTTATTCGACAGAAACAGTATCTTAAGCCGCTGCAAACGATCGAAATCGTCGGGCAAGCTGCTCAAGCCATTGTTGGACAGATCCAGCACTTCGAGGGAATCGGCCAGGCTGAAAATTTCACGGGGGAACTCGGTTAAATTTTCCGCCAGTTGTAATCGTGTCACCCGGCCTAACCGGCCGGCTCTGAGCTGCGCTAAGGTTTGCAAGCCACCATCCCTCTATTCGCCGTTAAAATCGCGGCTATGGTAATGCCTGCCGGGCGCAGATGCCAGCCGCCCGCCCCAGAAAGCCATAGCCACGAGTGGCATCAGCCGAGAACCACAGTGGGAATATAGGACAGGAGACGGGAGCAGAGCATGGCTCAGCATGCTCTACCGGATGAGTCGACCTGGGCCCGAGCCCGGTCGGTCGCTATCACTTACCCGAGGTCAAAGCGGTGTAACTGGTTATCAGGTTGCGATAGTCGGGAATGTGGTTGGAGAACAGAGCCCCCAAGCCTTCGATATCGTTGCGCCAATCTCGGTGCAGCTCACAGGCAACCCCGAACCAGCTCATCATCTGCGCCCCCGCCTGCTCCATCCGGCGCCAGGCGGCATCACGGGTGACCTCGTTGAAGGTTCCCGAAGCGTCCGTGACCACAAAGACATCATAACCTTCTGCCAGTGCCGACAATGCAGGAAACGCCACACAGACCTCGGTCACCACACCCGCAATGATCAACTGTTTCTTGCCTGTGGCTTTCACCGCCTGAAGAAAGTCTTCATTGTCCCAGGCATTGATCTGCCCGGGCCTGGCGATATAGGGCGCCTCGGGAAATGTTTCCTTCAGCTCGGGAACCAGGGGGCCGTTGGGGCCATTCTCGAAGCTGGTGGTCAATATGGTGGGTAACTTGAAGTACTTGGCCAGATCGGCCAGTGCCAGGACGTTATTCTTAAACTTATCGGGATCGATATCACGCACCAACGACAGTAAACCCGCCTGGTGATCGACCAAGAGTACCGCGGCCTGATCTTTATCTAAACGTACATATGGCTTGCTCATGTGAAGCTCCTCTTTGCTGTGGTGGGATGGCAAAGCCATCCCTGATGTTTCATCTGCCTGGGACTAACGCGGCATGGCACCGAAGCGGCCGTTGTTGAAGTCCTGTATCGCCTGCGCTATCTGCTCATGGGTATTCATCACGAAGGGACCATAGCCGACTATGGGCTCGTCCAGCGGCTCACCGCTGAGGATCAGCAACTTGCTGTCCGCCTTGGCACTCAGGGATACCGCCTCGCCTTCGCGGGTCAATACCGCCATCTGCGCCTTGGCAATTGGCTTGCCATCGGCTTTATCGCCATCCGAGACCTCGACCTCCCCCGCGAGCACCACCACAGCCAGGGTGCGCCCCGCCGGCAGACTGAAGTCCAGTGTCTTGCCGGCATTGAGACGCAGATCCCAGACGTCCATGGCCGAGAAGGTGTGCGCCGGCCCCCTATTGCCCAGATATTCCCCGGCAATCACCCTGACCACACCCGCGTCGTCCGCCAGCGCCACCGCAGGGATTTCCTTATCCACTATGCCCTGGTAACCGGGTTTGGCCAGCTTGTGTTCGGCGGGCAAGTTGACCCATAACTGCGCCATCTCGAATGGCCCGCCCGTCTTGGCGTAGTGGTCGGAATGGAACTCTTCATGCAAGATGCCGGCACCCGCCGTCATCCACTGCACATCGCCCGGGCCTATGATGCCGCCGGCGCCGGTCGAGTCTCTGTGTTCCACCTCACCGTCATACACTATAGTCACAGTTTCGAAGCCGCGATGGGGATGCTGACCCACGCCACGCCTGTGGCTGGTGGGACCGAACTCATGGGGACCGGCATGGTCCAGCAACAGGAAGGGGCTCAGCTCTTCGCCTAACTCGCTGTAGCTGAACAGGGAACGCACAGGAAAGCCGTCGCCGACCCAATGCTGTGCCGGGCTGTTATAGACACCGATAATCTGTTTCATCTGTTTCTCCAACGCACTGCTGGCAGCGCAATACTGATCTTGCCTATGAGCATAGTTTCGCGACGCTGGCTTTGGTAGACGGCAATATCTACACTTAGCGTTCCACCAATAGAACGACAAGAACCGGAAATACCATGCAAGACTTAAACGATCTCTACTTTTACGTACAGGTAGTGCTGCACAATGGTTTTTCTCCCGCCAGTCGCGCCCTGAACCTGCCCAAGTCCAAACTCAGCCGTCGGGTCGCGCTGCTCGAGGAGCGCCTGGGGGTACGCCTCATTCAACGTTCCTCGCGCCAGTTCATAGTCACGGACATAGGCAAGGAGTACTTCAGCCACTGCCAGGCCATGTTGGTCGAAGCCCAGGCCGCCCAGGCGGTGATCGACATGAATCAAACCGAGCCCCAGGGACTGATCCGTCTGAGTTGTCCGCCGGCGCTGCTCTACTCCAGCCTGGGCGACATGTTGGCGCGCTTCATGGTGGATAACCCCAAGATCCAGATGCAATTGGATGTCACCAACCGCAATGTCGATGTGCTGGCGGAGGGACTGGATCTGGCGCTCAGGGTGCGTTTTCCACCGCTGGAAGACACGGATTTGGTGATGAAGGTACTGGCCGAGAGCCCACAGAAACTGGTCTGCCATCCAGGATTACTGCAGGGCATCCCCGCACCCCAAGTCCCTGAGGATTTGGCGCAGTTGCCCAGCCTGGGGCTGGATGGCGCGAGCCAACAAGGGATCTGGCAGCTGGAGGGCCCGGCAGGCGCCACTGTGCAGTGGCGCCATGAGCCCAGGTTGATAGTCAACGACATGGTCGGCCTGCAGGCCGCCGCCCTCCAAGGAGTCGGCATCGCCTCACTGCCCGCCTTGATAGTGCATCAGGACTTGCTGGCCGGGCGCTTGGTCGAAGTGCTGCCTCTATGGGTGCCCCGCAGTGGCATACTGCACGCCATCTACCCCTCGCGCCGCTGCCTGCTGCCTAAGGTCAGGTCGCTGCTCGACTTCCTCGCCGCCGAATGCAGCCGCCTGAGTCAGGCCGATATCGGCTTGCGACAGACGGGTTAAGCTGCTGAAACTCATGTGCTGAAGCTAAGGTGGTGAAATTCATGTGGTGAAACAAGCTCTCGCCAGCTGCCTGAATTGCGCACCGGCAGCGGGCAACCGCCTTGTTGCAGGCAAAAAAAAAAAGCCCCGCTTCATCGGGGCCTTTCTGGGGCGTGACAGCCCTGTTGAAGGAGCCACTACATGGGCTCACCAAGGCTGGGGTTTCGACGGCCTAGGCTTTCACGCCTTTTCCTTCAAGCCTATGCTATCCATCCAATAGTCGAAGTTGACCATGTTGCCCGGCAGCACTATGCGGCTGCTGTTGTGGCTCAGGCCATCGAGCTGCCGCATGTATTGCTCGCCCAGCTGCATCCGCAACGCGTTGTGACCGCCGGGAGCGGCGATCACCTCGGCCAGACGTTCTATGGATTCGGCGGTGGCCCGTGCCAGGGTGAGAATCTCCTCGGCCTTACCCTCGGCCTCGTTGATGCGGCGCTGCATTTCCCCCTCGGAACGGTTGATGGTTTCCGCCTTCACCCCCTCGGAGCGATTGATCTTGCTCTGCTTATCACCCTCGCTCTTGGCCAGCAGGGCGCGGCGTTCCCGCTCGGCATTGACCTGCATCTCCATGGCGTTCTTGACGGTTTCCGGCGGGGTGATGTTCTTGATTTCGTACCTGTGCACCCTGATGCCCCACAGGGCACCGGCCTGATCCAGCACTTCCACCACCTTGGCCGAGATCAGATCCCGCTCCTCGAAGGTGCGATCCAGATCCAGGGTGCCTATCACAGATCTTGTCGTGGTCTGCGCCAGCTGGATCGCGGCGTAGCGATAGTCTGTGATGCCATAGCTGGCCTTGACGGGATCCATCACCGAGATGTAGATGACGCCGTCGACCTCGACATTCACTTCGTCGCTGGAGAAACACTCCTGGGGCGGCACATCTATGGTCTCCTCTTTGAGATCATGCACATAAGCCACATTGTCGACGAAGGGGATCAGCGCATGGAAGCCGGCATCCAGGGTCTTATGGTACTTGCCGAGACGTTCGACTATGTAGGCCGACTTGGTCGGCACCAGGCAGATGGATTTGAATAACTTGATGATGAAGATGGCGAAGATCAGTCCCCAGATCGCCATGACTATCAGGTCTGTGTCTATTCCGTTGATCATGAACGTGCTCCCTTTTCGGTTTGAACATTGGCGCCGACGGCATGAGTCACTTGCTCCATGCCCTCGAAGAAACCTTCCAACTTGGCCATTTCGGCCGGCACCACAGACACTTCGGCCTGTTGCAATATCTTACCCACCTGACCTATGAACTGCTCCTTGAGCAACATGTTCATCGCATCCGTGCCGCCATTGAAGGCCAGCGCCTGGGAGATCATCCCCATGCCTTCGGCCTTGGCCCGAGCGACTATGGCGATCTCCTGGCCTGTCCCCTTGGCCTCGTTGATGCGTTTCTGTTTCTGGCCCTCGGACAGGTTGATCGCCTCCTGGCGCTCGCCTTGGGACATGTTGATCATCGCCGCCTTCTCGGCGTTGGCCAGGGTGATCTCGGCGCGTTTGCGGCGCTCGGCCTCCATCTGCTTCTCCAGGGTGTGGATCACATGCCGCGATGGGGTGATATTCTTGATCTCGTAACGCAATACCTTGATGCCCCAGGGATCCGAAGCCTTGTCTATCTCGCGCACTATCGACTCGTTGAGGCTGTCGCGCTCGGAGAAGGTCTCGGTCAGGGACAGCTTGCCTATCTCGGATCTCATTGTGGTCTGGGCCAGGTTCACCGCCGCCTTGCGGTAGTTTTCAATCCCATAGCTGGCGAGCTTGCCGTCCATCACCTTGAGGTACACCAGGCCATCCACTTCCAGCTGGGTGTTGTCTTTGGAGATGCAGCTCTGGGGCGGCACGTCCAGCACCTGCTCACGGGTATCGTGGCGATAGGCCACCCGATCGAAGAAGGGGATCAGAAAATGAAACCCTGGATAGAGCACGGTGCGGAACTTGCCCAAACGTTCGATCACATGGACCTCGCGCATGGGGACTATCAGCATCAGCTTGTAGAGGATAAACAGGACGAAGAGTACGACCAGAGTAAAAATAAACATGGATTCCTTCCTTATTAACTTAAGATTATTCGCCCTGGACCGGCTCGACCACCAAGGCAATATTTTCCCGACATATGACTCTGACGCTGGCGCCGACGGGGATCTCGCTGCCGTCCCCCAAGGCCGGCCACTCCACCCCGTGGAATTCGACCCTGCCGGGTTTTTCCCCGGGTCCTATGACCTCTTTGACCAGTGCCAACTGGTTAAAGATGTCCAGCTCCTCATCCGTGTTGCCCACATGAGCATCACCGCCAACCCATTTCTGGGTCAGCTGCCTGAAAGCAAGCAGCAAGACGATGGAGGCGATAAACCAGAGGGTTAGGCTCTGGGCCAGGCCCGTCACCAAGCCAAGGCCAAGGGCGCCGGCAACCAGAATACAGGCGGCGCCGAGCAGGACGACTATTCCCCCGGGAAGGATAAGCTCCGCCAACATGAGGACAGCCCCAAGGGCAGCCCAGGCCATAACCGAATCTGTGAACATCCTATTCCCTCCTTAGCCGGCTGCGGTGGCAGCCTGTCGCACTCACTCTCGCGCTAGTGCACCGGCACTCACGCAATAGCACTATAGCAGCCGGCTTGCGCTTTATCGACATATTATGTCATAAAAATTATTCCCTGCCCCGGATACAGACTAAGACGGAGATCCAGGGCACATAGATACTAAAGCAAAGATGCCAACTTGGTATAAAAAAGTTAGAATTCAGCGCCTTTGCAGCCATATCCCCCGCCTCTGCTTGCCCGTTAACGGCGAGATTTGCATTCGGACTGCCAGGCCCCCTACTCTACCAAGGACATAATAATGAAAAAAACTGCCCTCTGTCTCGCACTCATGTTGAGCCCGCAGGCCTTTGCCGACAACTTAGTGCAATGGACAGATTTCAGCATCACAGGCCTCTATGGTGACGACTATAAACTCGCCCCTTCGGACGAACAGACCGGCTTCACCTTGGAGACGGCCGGCGGCTGGCAATACGGCGACTGGTTTGCCTTTCAGGATCTCATCTATTTCGATGGCAACAATGGCGGCCAGGACAGCAGCACTTATGGTGAGCTTTCCACCCGCTTCAGTGCCGGCAAGATCCTGGGGGAAAACATCACCTGGGGCGCCATCACGGATGCCTCGCTGGCCTTGACCTACGAGGAAGGCGAAGGCCCGGTGAATAGCCTGCTCTATGGCCTAGGACTGGATTTCGCCTTGCCCTATTTCAACTACTTCAGCCTCAACACCTATCGCCGTGAGGCCCTGAGCAGCGGCAATCACAGCGATGGCTGGCAGTTCACCCCAGTGTTTCGCATCGACTTTCCCCTGGGTGACTCGAAGCTGGTGCTGGACGGTTTCGCCGACTGGGTATTTGCCACGGACGACGACGGCTACCATAGCAACTTCCACTTCAACCCTCAGCTGAAATACGATCTGGGGCAGCTCATCTTCGGTGGCCACAAGCAGGATAAGCTGTTTGTCGGCATAGAGTACGACCTGTGGCAGAACAAATATGGGGTGAAGGGCGTAGATCAACATACCTACTCGGTGATCGCCAAGTACCATTTCTAACTGCGCCTCGCCTTGCCGCAGCTTGAAACCAAAAAAGGCGCCCGGGGCGCCTTTTTTGAACTCACAGCATGGCTCAGGCCAGCAATTTTCTCGCCGCGGCCACCACGATGGAGACGGCATGGCTCTCGGTCTTCTTCATCACAGCCTCATCGGGAATTTCCTGTTGCGTACGGTTGACTATCACACCGGCAACACAGGCAGCACGCCAGCCCTGAGAGGCACACATGGTGAACAGAGTCGCAGACTCCATCTCATAGTTGAGCACGCCCAGATCTTGCCATTCCTTCATGGAACCGGCGAAACGTCGGATCACACGGCCTGAGACAGTGTCGTAACGCTCCTGTCCCGGATAGAAAGTATCCGAAGAGGCCGTGATGCCGACATGGGGTTCGACGCCCATGTCGCGGCAGGCGGCGACCATGGCTGTGGTACATTCGAAGTTGGCCACGGCAGGATACTCCATGGGGGCGAAGTGCAAACTGGCACCATCCAGACGCACCGAGGCCTGGGTCACTATCACATCCCCCACCTTCACCTGAGGCTGAATCGCGCCCGTGGTGCCGATCCGCAGGAAGGTATTGACGCCAAGCTGCGCCAGCTCCTCCACCGCGATAGAAGTCGAAGGACCGCCAATACCCGTAGAGCAGATGACCACAGGCTTACCGTCCAGGTACGCCAGGTAACTCGTGTACTCTCTATGGCTCGCCAGGAAGGTGGCATTGTCCATTAAGTCGGCAATACGCTTAACCCGCTCAGGATCGCCAGGCACTATCGCCAGGCTGGCGCCATCCAACATTGCCTTAGTTAAACCCAGATGAAATACATCGGCCATTGTGAAAACCCCTTTCTTTTTTGATTATAAAATTCTTATCGATAGACTCTAACCCAGTCCCGAAGCGGCTAAGGTTAACTTGATCACAGAATTCCCGGCAACCAGTAAATAATTTATGTAACCGAATGACAAGATCCGCATCTGCGCCTAGCTAGAAGATAGCAGCTGTTGGGCAGGGAGGGCGAACCTCGGGTCCAGAGTCCGCTCAGGCCCCTTGGCTGGCGCTAAAAATACAGAGGGCGCCTCATGGGCGCCCTCATACCTGGCCTGATAACAGACTAGAGATAATAGTCTTTCAGCGGCGGGAAGCCGTTGAAGCATACCGCCGAATAGGTGGTGGTATAGGCTCCGGCCGTCAGCCAGTAGAGGCGATCCCCTATGGCCAGATCGTTTGGCAGGCCGTAGCTGTAGTGCTCATACATGATGTCGGCACTGTCGCAGGTCGGGCCGGCGATGACGCACTTCTCCAGCTCGCCTTGCCTGTCGGTATAGATGGGGAACTTGATCGCCTCATCCATGGTTTCTATCAGGCCGGAGAATTTACCCACATCGGTAAACACCCAGCGCTCCAGCGCGGTGTAGGATTTCTTGCTGATCAGCACCACTTCCGACACCAGCACGCCGGCGTTGGAGATCAGTGAGCGACCCGGCTCCAGGATGATCTCAGGCAAGTCGTCACCGAAATCCTCCTGCAGGAAATGGGTGATCTGCTCGGCATAGGTGGCCAGGGCATTGGTCTTGTCTATGTAATTGGCCGGGAAGCCCCCACCCAGGTTGATCATCTTGAGTTGGATGCCATGCTCGTCACGCAGACGATCGAAGATGCCCTTCACCTTGCCTATGGCCGAATCCCAGGCGCCTATGTCCCGCTGCTGCGAGCCCACATGGAAGGAAATGCCGTAGGGTTCCAGCCCCAGGGTCTTGGCCAACACCAGAAGCTCGTAGGCCATCTCGTTCTGGCAACCGAATTTGCGCGACAATGGCCAGTCGGCGGTGTCTGTGCCCTCGGTGAGGATACGCACATAGACGCGGGCGCCCGGTGCTTCCTCGGCCAGCATCCGCAGATCCGCTTCCGAGTCAGAGGCGAACATACGCACCCCGCGCTCGAAGAAGGCGCGCACATCCTGACGCTTCTTGATGGTGTTGCCATAGCTGACCCTGTCCGTGGTCACGCCTATCTTGGTGACCATGTCCAGTTCATAGATGGAGGCGATGTCGAAATTTGAGCCCTTATCCCGCAGCAGGGACAAGATCTCCGGCGCCGGGTTCGCCTTGACTGCATAATAAACACTGGCGTAAGGGAAGTTATCAACCATGTCATCGTATTGTTTCGCAATGATACTGGTATCTATCACCACAAAAGGGGTCGCTTTATCTTTGGCAAATTCCTCGATGCGTTTAAAGGTATCTGCATCATAATAATCAGCAACATCAATAGATTGAAATTGGCTCATCTGGCCAGTGTCTCCTTAAGGTCGAGAGTGAACAATATTATCAGGCGTGTAAAAAAACAGGCGCAGTAGACGACATTTTCACGTCGGATGCAACGAATTTTTATTCCCAATAATCAACTTTTTATTCACCCGAAATCCACTAACAAGAATCTGAAAAATAGTCATTTAAATACAAATAGATATAAGCAGAACTTGTCACCCGCCTCGCCCGCTACCCTGCCATTGCCTGGAGATAAAATTCACTGCTTGAAGGCATTTTCACAATTCTTACGCCACTGAACCTCTGAGCCCCTGAGCCGAGCCGAGGCAGCAGGAGCAGGGCCGGCCCAATGGCTGCTATTAACTATAATCCAATAACTCTAAGTTGACAGGCCATAGACAGACCATAGACAAACACTGGCCGGCGTTGAACTTTGGCCTAGCCTGGGGGCCGGGTCCGGCAGGACTCACTGGGGCTGTTGTCGAGATTTTGATTATCAAGTCGGGCGTTTTTAAGTAAGCTTCGGGTCATTGATTCAATACAAGGACCTAGAGATGGCAGAGCCAGGACTCGAGCAAGAGCTGCAACAGTTGCAGAACGTCTACAACCTACTCACAGAATTTCTGGTGAAGTACAGCTTTCAACTGATTGGCGCCATCCTCATCTTCCTCATAGGACTCTGGCTGGCGAGCAAGGCGGCGCGCCTCATCGCCCGTCAGTTGGAGAAGCATAAGGTAGACATCACCCTGAGCAATTTCATCACCAATCTGGTGCGGATCTTGGTCATAGTCATGGTGGGGATCATTGCCCTGGGTAAGCTGGGGATCAGCATCACCCCCATGGTGGCCGCCATAGGCGCCGCTTCCCTGGGGGCCGGCTTGGCATTGCAGGGCATGCTGTCCAACTATGCCGCCGGCATCACCATCATAGTCACCCGCCCCTTCATCGTCGGCAACACCCTGAGCGTCAAAGGGGTGACCGGGGTCGTCCAGGACATACACCTGGGGCTGACCATACTGACCAACGAAGAAGGCGAGCGGATCAGCATACCCAACAAGCATATCGTCGGTGAGATATTGCATAACTCCTACGAAAACAAGCTGGTCGAAACCCACTTCAACCTGAACTACCAATGCGATCTGGAGCAAGCGATAGCCCTCATCCAGCACGTGCTGAACCAGAGCCTGCAGGTTTCGCGGGAAAAAGAGCCCCAGATAGGGGTGAACGACTTCAACAGCGTCGGCGTAGAGATAGGCATCAGGTATTGGGTGCCGACCCAGAGCTATTACCAGGATAAGTACCAGATTAACCTGGCGCTGATCCGCGCCATGAAAGCGGCCAACATAGAGATCCCCAGGCCGCTGCAACAGGTCAGCATACTTGAGCGTCGCTGAGAGACTGTCTCAGTAAGGGAAGGTCTCAGTAAGAGAGTGCCGCTTCGGTACTCAATGACACAAGCCAGGCGCGCCTGGCTTGTTGCCAGGCCGAACCTTAGACGATCACCTGATGGTAGGTTTCCACATGATGGGATTCCACCAGCTCGGGCATTATGTGGTGGAAGTAATGCTGAATCGCATCCTTGGCACAATGGGCCTCGAAGGCCGCCAGGTCGACAAACTTCTCCACGAAGGTAATGCGCCGCGGCTCGTCGCGGCTGACATTAAGCTCATAGCGTATGCAGCCGGCTTCACGGCGGGTATCTGGGATCAGTTCCGCCAGGGCCGCCAGCAGCGCCGCCTCCCGGCCCTCTCTGGCGAGGAAGCTGGCGACACAAACCAGTTGTTGATTATTGAGCTTGAATTCCGACATACATTTTCCTTATGTTTGACTCGATTGAATTTCCTCGAAAAGCATATCCAGATGGGGAATACCGTCCTCCAGATACACCTGCGAATGCGGCATGAAACCTAACTTCTGATAAAAATGGCGCAAATAATCCTGGGCCCCTATCTGGATCCCCTGTTGCGGCCAAGCCGCCTGGGTAAGGGTTATGGCCTGCTGCATCAGCGCCAGCGCCAGTCCGCTGCCGCGGCCGGCTTTCGCCACCGCGACCCTGCCTATGCTGGCCTGGGGATAGCTCAAGCCGGGCGCCAACAAGCGCGCATAGGCCAGCAATTGCCCGGCGGCATCGACCCCCAGCAGATGCAGGGTCTGGGGGTGCCTGTCCTTGTCATCCAGCTCTGGATAGGGACAGGCTTGCTCCACCACGAAGACATCGACCCTGAGCTTGAGCAGCTCGTAGAGTTGGTCTCTGGTCAATTCATCGAATCTCAGGCTATGCCACTGTAACATCCCGGGCTCCTGTCGCTGCGCTCGGCTAAAAATGGGATAAGAAAATCGAGTCTAACATGGCCAACATCCGACAAAAAGCCAAAAAAAAAACGCCACAGATCCTAAGACCCATGGCGCCAGAAATCCCCTGATTCTCAGTTAAGCCGAAGGTTTGGCCTTGCGGATGGACAACACGGCCACCACGGCGATCAACAAGGCCCCGCCCATGATGAGAAACACGTCGTTGTAGGCCTGAATATAGGCCTGCTGGGTCATGGTCTTGCCCAACAGGAGCCTAGCCTGGGTCGCCGCGGTATAAGGATCGGATCCCGCCGCCTGCAACATGCCGGCCCGCTGCAGCAAGAAGTCCTGCGCCTGGGCGCTGACCGCCGGCAGAGACTCCTTGATGCGCGCCAGGTGGCCACGGGCCAGGTTATCCGTCAGGGTTGCCACCAGGGCTATGCCGAAGGCCCCGCCCAGGTTGCGCATCACATTCAACACGGTCGACGCCGAGGCATTTTCTTCCGGCTTGAGATGCATGGTCGCCAGTATGCCTATGGGCACCAGCACGAAGGGTTGCCCCAGCGCCCTGACAACCTGCGAGGCTATCATCTGTGGCCCGGCATAGTCGGCCGTCATATGGCTGTTCATGTAATAACTGATGGCGAACATCAGGAAGCCGAAGGCCGCCAGATAACGGGGATCGAAACGCTCCACCAGCCTGGGCACCAGGGGCAAGACCAGCAGCTGGGGAAAGCCCATCCACATGATGACCAAGCCAATTTCCAGCGGGTTATAGTCGTGAACCTGGGTCAGATACAGGGGGATCAGATAGATGGCACCGAACAGCGCCATCCCCAACAGAAAATACGCCAGGGTCGAGATGGCAAAGTCCCGCTTAGCCAATAACCTCAGGTTCACCAGCGGCTCACGGCTGCGCAGCTCGACCCAGACGAACAACAGCAGGTTGACGGCGGCGACGATCGCCAGGTTGCGGATCAGATCCGAGCCGAACCAGTCCTTGCGGTTGCCTTCCTCCAGCACCACCTCCAGGCAGCCCATGCCCAGCGCCATGGTGACTATCCCGGCCAGGTCGACCCGCCTCAGGCTATCCCAGACTATGGCCTTCTTCTCCAGGCCGTAGGCCAACATGGCCATCACCAACAGACCCGGTGGCACATTGATGTAAAACAGGTAATGCCAGCTGAACTGCTCCGTCAGCCAACCGCCCAGGGTCGGGCCTATGGAAGGAGCGAAGGTGGCCGTCACCCCGAACAGCGCCATGCCGACGGCACGCTTATTGTCGGGAAGACATTCGAGGATCAGCCTGAACGCCAAGGGGATCAAGGCGCCACCGAAGAAGCCCTGCAGGGCCCGAAAGGCGATCATGGATTCCAGATTCCAGGCGAAGGAACACAGGAGTGAGGCGAAGATGAAGGCCAGCGAGTTCCACAGCAGGTAGCGCCGCACCGACAACCCCTTGCTGAGCCAGCCGGAGAGGGGAATGGCGATCATCTCGGCCACCAGGTAGGCGGTGGCTATCCAACTGCCCTCTTCCAGCGTCGCCCCCAGGCTGCCCTGAATTTCCTTCATCGAAGCGTTGGTGATCTGTATGTCGAGGATCGCCATGAAGGCGCCGATCAGGCCGCCGAAGACGGCGATCCAGGCGCGACGACTGCCGCGCTCGAAGCCTTGGGGGGCGGCGATCGCCTCTGGGGCGAGCGCACTCACGGAAGCCGACATGGCTTAGCGTCCCGCCCTGGCAGCCGTTGCCGACTCCAGCGCCACGGATTCCGTATCTACCTTCACCACGGCACTCAAGCCGGGCAGCACCCTGACCTCTTCCTGTGACAGCGCCAGGCGTATGCGCACCGGAATACGCTGCACTATCTTGGTGAAATTGCCCGTGGCATTTTCCGCCGGCAGCAGACTGAATTTGGCTCCGGACGCGGGTGCCAGGCTATCTATGACCCCTGTCAGGGTCTTGTCGGGAAACGCATCCAGACTAACCTGCACCGCTTGTCCAGGCTGCATATGCTGGATCTGGGTTTCTTTAAAGTTCGCCGTGATCCATACGGCCCCGTCCGGAACCAAACTGTAGAGCGCCTGGCCCGGCTGGACATATTGTCCCACCATGGCGCCGCGCTTGCCTATGACGCCGGAGAAAGGCGCCGTGACCCTGGTGTCATCCAGCTGGATCTTGGCCAGTTCCAGGCTCGCCTGGGCCAACGCCACATCCGCCTCAGCCTGGGGCAACTGCGCCTCGAACACGGCCAACTCGCGGCGCTTGGCCACCAGTGCCGCCTTGGCCTCGTCCAAACGGGCCGCCGCCGAATCGAAACCGGCCTGCAGTTGATCCACATTATCCTGGGAACTGTAATTGCTCACCTTGAGTTTTTGCGAGCGGCTCAGCTGCTGCTGCGCCCTGAGCTTGTCGGATTGCGCCGCCTGCACCCCGGCACCGGCCTGGCTGATCAGCGCCTGTTGCAATTCCACCTTGGCCGACAGTGTCTGCAGATCGGCCCTGGCACTGGCCAAGGTCGCCTGGGCCTGACTCAGCTTGGCGCTGAACTGACTGTCTTCCAGCTGCGCCAGCAACTCGCCCTTGCGCACGTGTTGATTATCTGTGACCCCGGACATGACCACATAGCCGGGCACCTTGACGCTGACATGGGAGATGTCGGCTTCGACATAGGCGTTATCCGTGGTCTCGATGAAACGCACCTGGGTCCACCAGTAATAACCGCCGCCAACCAGGGCGGCCAGCAGTAGCGGGGCTGTGATAAATAACTTGCTCTTGGACATGATTGACTCCTGGATTGATGAGTCATAGTCTACTACTGTCTCATAAGATTTATTAGATAGTTAAAATTCAACCCACTGTTCCACAGCTGTAACAATAGAACCCATAAGCAGGTAACCTCCCATGGATCTCAATCGCGTACAGATCTTCGCCCAAGTGGTAGAGCAAGGCAGTTTTACCGGCGCCGCCAAGGTGCTGGGCACCACCAAGGCGACGGTGAGCCGCAAGGTAGCCGAACTGGAAGCCGACTCAGGGGTGCAGTTGTTATACCGCACCACCCGCGCACTCAAACTCACCGAGGCAGGTTCGAACTATTACAATCACGTCAATAAGATACTCGCAGACCTGCAGAGTGCCGAGCACCAGCTCAGCGCCAGCCAGCAGAGTATCAGGGGCAACCTCAGGATAGTCTGTCCCATAGAGCTGGGGCAGCTATTTCTGGGGCGTATCTTCGCCCAATTCCTGCAGGCCTACCCGGATATCAGCATCGAGGCCGAACTCACCAACCGCAAGGTGGATGTGATAGAGGAAGGGATAGACATGCTATTCCAGATCATAGACAACCAGGACTCTCGGCTGCAGAGCTATGCCCTGGTGAATAACCACAAGACGCTGATGGCGAGCCCGGACTATCTGGCCCGCCACGGTACCCCCAAGGTGCCCCAGGATCTGGCCTCGCATAAGGCGATCAAGTTGCTGTCGGCCCACATAGATGGAGCCTGGAAGATTTTCGATGGCAAGCAGTGGCTGGTCATGGAGCCGGCGTCGCAGCTGACGGTCAACAACGTCACCCTGGCGCGGGAGGCGGCCATAGAAGGCTTGGGCATCACAGCCGTGCCGACCTTCATAGCCCAGGATGCCCTGGATAAGGGGCTGCTGGTACCGCTGCTGGAAGACTATCCCATGGTGCAGACCAAGGTGAGCCTGTGTTGCCCCCAACGCGCCTATCTGCCACGCAAATACAAGGTCTTCATCGAATTCATCTATGATTCACTGTTTAAACGTTGGGGCGATCAGGTACTGGAAGTGCCCGACTTCATCTCCCGCTGACAGTGATTGGCCGCCAACTGAAAGCCTGCCCCAGCTGCAGTTCAAGGGCGCGGGTCTGTGGCTCTTCACTCTGCCGCTATGATGCCGGCCAACTGGACTATGGCCTCCCGCGCCGCCTGACTCACGCCCGACAGCTGAAAGAAGCCGTGGATCACCCCCAGGTACCTGCGGCAGTGGGCGTTCACCCCGACTGCCAGCAGGTTGCGATAGCATAGCTCGCCTTCGTCAACCAAAGGATCGAACTCGGCCGTGAGTATATGGGTTTCGGGAAGACCCGCCAGATCCTGGCGATACAGGGGGCTGGCTTCCGGGTGCATGCGGGGTAAGTCATTGAGATACAAATCGAAGCCGCTCAACAATGTGTCCCGGGTGATGATGTAGTGATCGCCATTATCCCTGTAGCTCCGGCTAGCGGCCGTGGCATCCAGCATGGGATAGATGAGCACTTGCTTGCGTGGCAACCAATCGCTGCTGTCGCGCAGACGCAGACAGGTGACCAAGGCTAAATGGCCACCGGCGCTGTCGCCTGCCAGTATGATATTATCCGGATCGCCACCCCAGCCGCGGCAATGGCGGCGCACCAGCTGGGTCGCCTTAAAGGCATCGTCATGGGCGGCAGGATAGCCATGTTCCGGGGCCAGGCGGTACTTCACCGCCACTATCAGAGCGCCGGATAAATTGGCCAGCCTTCGCAGCTGCTGCTCGTGGGTCTCGAAGCCACCGCTGACGAAACAACCGCCATGAAAATACACCAACACGCTTGCATTATTTCCCTCGCCTGACCGATAGAGTCGCAAGTCGATCCCCTCCAGGGTCATGTCCTCGACCCTGGCCACAGCCTCCTGCGGTCCGGCCAATGCCACACTGTCCAGGTAACCCTGGCGCCGCTCGGCGATGGTCTGCGTCTTGACCGAGGGGCAACCCGCCGCGATGAAGGCTTGCACCAATTGACCAATTCCCTGTTCCAAATACAACTGACTCATGCCTCTCTCCAACGTTTAGCTTGGCTTGTATGACGCTTTGATACGCAATATGAATAGGATACTGCAAGTCTAAACAACTGTATATAAACACAGTCAGATAACAACAGAGCTGCCGATGACCCGGCCTGTAGAGGGGCTAAATATCAAATTTACCCAGCAAACCGCCGCCGATAGCTATAATTATTCTAAGCAGGGCCGGTCATTTTTCGTACCGATAAATGATAAGCTTCCTACTGCTGGAAATGCGCTGGAATAACAAGCAGATTCAGAGCATATACGAAGATTTGTGATTGAAAGCTGTTGATTCAAAGGGGACCGAATTGCCGCAGGCATACATGAGTCCCGGGATAAACCTGAACTGGAGCACCAACATGAGCAAAGAGCGAAAGAACAGAAAAGAAGCCAAGAAGAAGCCCTTGATGACGGCGAAGGAAAAACGGGCGGCGAAACATGCCCGTTCTGGCTCGAAAGATTTTCTGGACACCACCAAAGGCAGCCAAAGCTAGCCCTATGCCGGTCGACGGGTGCACAAGGAGCACCTGCTCCGGCAAGACACTAGGAACATAGGGCTGCAACATGCATAACACAGGGCCGATGACAGCGTCATTGGCCCTGTTATTTTTGAGCCTGTTATCTGCCTGAATGCCGACCAAAAACAACAAGGATTCCACCGAGATAAGTGACTTTCCCCGGGAGAGTCACTGCGTCAAAGCCACGCAGTGACTGGCTTAGGCCCAGACTATGACTGGAATTACGCCCCCAGACACACTATCCTAGCCGAGGCCGCTTGGCGGCAAACAAGGATAATGTTGCATAGAGATAAAGAAGGACACCAGGAATGCACGACTAACCCTTTTTTCTTTTTTTTTTAGGTTAGCTACATGAGGTAAGTTATGAATTACTCTAAGACACTGATCGCAATGACACTGGCAAGCCTGTTGGCAGGCTGCGGTGGCAGTAACAAAGACAATGCACCGGAAATGGCCTTCTTCAATCTGGGGGTTTCAGACAATCCCGCAGATGCCAAAGAGGTGAATATCGCCTTCAAACAGGTAGTGTTGAAAAACAGCACAGGCTCCTTCTCGTTCGATGTTTCCAGCAATGGCGAGCTGAAGCAGGTTAACCTGCTGGATTTTCAGGGTGCCGACATAGAGACTCTGGTCAGTGGCCAGCAAGTCCCCGTGGGCGAGTACCAGATGTGTATCTACATGCAGAATGACGAGACTGCCAACGCCGACGGCTCCCATATACTGACCCAGGATGACATGCTCCAGGGGCTGGTGACCAACAGCAACGGCTCCTGTGGTGGTATCGGCGCCGACGAACCGGGAACGGGCCGTTTATTCTTCAACAAGAGTTTCACCCTGGCGGCGGGAGCCAACAACTTCGTGGCCGAATTCAATCTTGGCCAAGGACTGCAGGACCCCCATGGCAGCAAGGCCTACTGGACCTTGAAGCCCACGGCGGTGCAGCTGATGAATACGGCCGAGGTAGGTAGCATCAAGGGGCAGATAAGCCCGGAGACCATGACCGACTGCGAGACGGCTGCCGGGGGTTCGACCTTCAGCCCCGCTGTGTACTTATATCCTGGCGACACGGCATTGGCCGACATGGCCGATTTCCGCCCCGAAGCGGATCTCGGGACCCAGGTTGCTCCCATAGCGTCGGCCAGAGTCAACGAGCTGCTGGATGACAACCAGCAGGTCATAGGTCACGCTTACGAATTTGGTTTCGTGGTGGCCGGGACTTACAGCCTGGGCTATAGCTGCGTCGCCCAGAATGACGATCCGGATCTGGTCAATGCCCCTACGGATACAGACAACGCCTTCTTCCTGCACGCCGATGAACAAGCGGTCGTCGTCAGCGATGGCACAGCCACAGACCGCAACTTCCCCGAAGGCTTCGTGGCAAACTAATAACCCAGCTTATCCAAGGCGATAACAAGGACATAAGGGCACCCAGATGGGTGCCTTTATATTTTCCCGCCCTATCTGTGGCAAAGGCCCGTCTCACAGGCATTCCGTTATATCTGAGCAATCCTTGATCTTAATCACAGGCAAAATAATCGGACACATTTAATATCCAGTTATGGATTTCCCCAATGAAGTCTTATAAGTTGAACACAGCAATGCACTAATAATTAAGGACGCAAAATGAAAAAAGTGGCAATTATACTGTTAGGCACTCTCTTATCTATTCCGGCATTCGCAGCAGACATAGAGGCAGGCAAGGCTAAAACCGCCATGTGTGCCGCCTGTCATGGCGCAGATGGTATTTCAATGATCCCCATGTACCCCAACCTTAAGGGCCAGAAAGCGGCCTATATTGAAAAACAACTGAAAGCCTTCAAAGATGGCTCACGTCAGGATCCAACCATGGCGCCAATGGCGGCAACCCTGAACGATGAAGACATAGCCAACATCGCAGCTTATTACGCCAGCCTGCAATAAGTTCCTCTGCCCAGGTGGGGACGGCAGTCCCCATCTGGTTTTCTCCCTGCTGTTGCCCTTTTCGCCATACTTTCAATGGCCTTGACTCATCGACTCTTCCATAATTGCCTGCCGGCCGGCAATTATTTCCCAACACTATTCCCTCACACCATTCTCAATATTATCCCCGACAACATAACCACATTAATATTATGGGTTTTATCATAGACTTAGCTTTCATGGCATTTATTGATCTCAATCATTAATGCACCAGGTCATGCGCGTAGAATGCAAATTAACTTCCGACCTGCGACATTTTGTCACAGGGTGAAATTAATGCTGCAGGAGCTTCCTCGTGTTTCACTACCGCGTCTCATGCCACTCTGTCCTGGGCTTGTTCACTGCAATTCTGCTCCTCCTGGCGGTCAGTACACCGAGTTACGCCCTCTTTGTCAGCCCGCCCAAGGCGCCCGAGCCCTTGATCCAAGAGATCTTCGGCGACGCCACCCAGATCTCCGAGAAGCAAGGCGAGATCCCGGTTTGGACCATATACGAAGATCAGCAAGTCCTGGGTTACGCCTTCGAGACCAATGACATAGCCAGAATACCCGCCTACTCGGGCGAACCCGTCAACATGCTGGTGGCGATAGACCCTCAGGGGCAGTACCTGGATGCCAAGGTGCTGGAGCACCATGAACCCATCATTCTCGCCGGTATTCCCGAATACAAACTCTGGGACTTCATCAGCCAATACCAGGGCCTGCATGTTCAGGACAGGTTAAAGGTGGGTGGCAATACCAACGAAGGCTATGTGGCGGTCGATGGCCTGTCGGGCGCCACTGTGACCGTGATGGTGATGAATACCGCCATCACTAAGGCCGCCACCAAGGTGGCCCAGTCCCTGGGGATCATCAAGCACACTTCCGACATTATTCAGCCCATCTCCACAGTCAAATCGGCTCTGTTCGCCCCCGCCGACTGGCAACAACTCACGGGCGATGGCTCCATCCGCCGCCTCTATCTGACCCGGGAAACGGTAGATCAGGCGTTCGTAGGCACAGAGGCCGAACACCTAGATGCCGCCTCCCCGGCGCAGAAACAGGATAGCTTCGCCGAAATTTATTACACCCTGGCCGACATCCCCAGCATAGGCAAGAACCTGTTCGGTGAGGCCGATTACCTGTGGTTGATGTCGACCCTCAAGCCGGGCGAACACTTGGTCGCCTTATTCGGCAATGGTTACTCCTTCAAGGGTTCGGGTTATGTCCGTGGTGGCATTTTCGACCGCATCCAGGTACATCAGAATGACAACGCCATCTCGTTCCGCGATCTGGATCATAACCGCATCACCGACCTATACATCCAAGGTGCGCCGCACTTCCAGGAAATGTCGGTATTCAGGATTAGCCGGCAACAGGCCTTCGATCCCGGGGCCAACTGGCAGCTGGAGCTGCTGGTGCGGCGTCAGACCGGAGCCGTCGACAGCATTTTCACCAGCTTCAAGGGCGACTACCAGATGTTGGCCAAGTATGTCGATACCCCTGCCGCCATAGTGCCGGCGCCGGAACTGACACTGACCCAGCAGATTTGGCACGACAAACGGCCCCAGGTGATAGTGCTCACCAGCCTGATCTTGGTGTTGCTGTTGATCCTCTTCTTCCAGGATGTACTGGTGCGCCATCCCAGCTTCATGCATAACTTGCGTCATGTCTTCCTGGCGATCACTGTGGTGTTCATCGGCTGGGCCTGGGGCGGACAGTTGTCGGTGGTGAATGTGTTTACCTTCCTGCATGCCTTGATGAAGGACTTTTCCTGGGATCTCTTCCTGCTCGACCCTGTGATCTTCATCCTCTGGTGCGCCGCGGCCGTGACCATGCTGCTCTGGGGCCGGGCGGTTTACTGTGGCTGGTTATGCCCCTTCGGGGCCCTGCAGGAGCTGGTCAACACCTTCGCCCGCTATGTCAAGATCCCCCAGTTCGAACTGCCCTATGCGGTGCACGAACGCCTGTGGGCGATCAAATATCTCATTCTCCTGGTGCTGTTTGGTATTTCCCTCGATTCAGTGGCGATGGCGGAACAGTTCGCCGAAGTCGAGCCGTTCAAGACCACTTTCCTGCTGAAATTCGATCGCGAATGGCCATTCATCGCCTGGGCACTATTTTTGATCTTGCTTAACCTGTTCAATCGCAAGACGTTTTGCCGCTACCTATGCCCGCTTGGGGCGGCATTGTCCGTCAGCAACAGCGTGCGCTTATTCAACTGGCTCAAGCGGCGCCCCGAATGTGGCAGCCCCTGTAAGACCTGTGCCAAGGAATGCGAGATCCAGGCGATAGCACCCGATGGGGTGATCAACATGCGCGAATGCCACTACTGCCTGGATTGCCAGATCACCTATTTCAATGACCAGAAGTGCCCGCCATTGAAGAAGCAGGCCTACAAGAAAAACCGTTATCAGGAACATCCCATTCCAACCCGGGTGACAGACTGATTGCAGTCGAGCAAGACCCGGCACTTTGGCGTCCCGGGAAAGATAGAACGCAGAACACCAAGCAGTAATACCTAAAATCAACAGAGTACGGAGAGTTAGCCATGCACAACAATGATGATACAGGTCAGGATAAGAAGTCAGGCTTGCAGAGTGCGGAACGCCGCAACTTTATCGGTCGCACAGCCTTGTTGGGGGCCGGTGCCGTCGCCGCACCCATGACGGCGACCATGTTCGCCACCATGGCCAAGGCCAACGCCGCCGAGGCGGCCAACAGCCCAGTGGTGCATCCGGGTGAGCTGGATGAATACTATGGTTTCTGGAGTGGCGGCCATTCGGGTGAAGTGCGCATCATGGGTGTCCCTTCGATGCGTGAACTGATGCGCATTCCCGTGTTCAACACCGACAGCGCCACCGGCTGGGGTCTGACCAACGAGAGTAAACGCATCAAGGGCGACAGTGCCCACCTGCTGACCGGCGACTCCCATCACCCCCATATGTCGATGACAGACGGCAGATACAACGGCAAGTATGTGTTCATCAACGACAAGGCCAACTCACGTGTGGCCCGTATTCGTTGCGACGTGATGAAGACGGACAAGATGATCACTGTGCCAAACGTGCAGGCCATTCACGGTCTGCGGGTGCAGAAGGTGCCTTATACCAAATATGTGATCTGTAACGGCGAGTTCGAGATCCCCATGAACAACGACGGCAAGGGCAGCCTGGAAGATGTCAGCAGCTACCGCTCACTGTTCAACGTCATAGATGCCGAGACGATGGAAGTGGCGTTTCAGGTGATGGTCGACGGTAACCTGGACAACACGGACGCGGATTACGACGGCAAGTACTTCGCCTCTACCTGCTATAACTCAGAGATGGGCATGACACTGTCCGACATGATCGCCTCGGAGCGGGATCATGTGGTGGTCTTCAGCCTGGAGCGTTGTGAAGCCGCCTTGAAGGCCGGTAAGTTCAAGACCTACAATGGCAACAAGGTGCCCGTGCTCGACGGCCGCAAGGGCTCGGAACTCACCCGCTACATTCCCGTGCCTAAGTCACCCCATGGTTTGAACACCTCGCCCAATGGCGAATATTTCGTTGCCAACGGCAAGCTGTCGCCGACGGTATCTGTGATTTCCATCAAGAAACTGGACGCGCTCTTCAACGACAAGATCCAGCCAAGAGATGCCATAGTTGCGGAACCCGAACTGGGCCTGGGCCCCTTGCATACGGCGTTCGACGACAAAGGCAACGCCTATACCACACTCTTCCTCGACAGCCAGATCGCCAAGTGGAGCGTCAAGGATGCGATCAGGGCCTACAAGGGCGAGAAGGTCAACTACCTGCGCCAGAAGCTGGATGTGCATTACCAACCGGGCCACAACCATACCTCCCAGGGTGAGACCCGTGATGCCGACGGTAAATGGTTGGTTTCATTATGTAAATTCTCAAAGGACAGATTCCTGCCCGTTGGCCCGCTGCGTCCGGAGAACGATCAACTGATCGACATCTCCGGCGATGAGATGAAACTGGTTCACGACGGTCCGACCTTCGCCGAGCCCCATGACTGCATCATGGTGCACCGCAGCAAGCTCAAGCCGCAGAAGCTCTGGACCCGTGACGATCCCATCTTCGCCGAGACGGTTGCCATGGCCGAGCAAGACGGGGTCAACCTGATGGCCGATAACAAGGTCATACGCAAGGGCAACAAGGTCACAGTCTATATGACCTCCATCGCCCCCACCTACGGCCTGTCCGAATTCAAGGTCAAGCTGGGCGACGAAGTCACTGTCGTGGTCACCAACCTGGACCAGGTGGAAGACGTGACCCATGGTTTCTGTATGACCAACCATGGGGTACAGATGGAAATTGGCCCTCAGGCCACCTCTTCCATCACCTTCATCGCCGATAAGCCGGGCGTGCAGTGGTATTACTGCAACTGGTTCTGCCACGCATTGCACATGGAAATGCGCGGCCGTATGCTGGTAGAAGCCTAAGCCGGGCCCGGGTGGCGCCCGCCGACGCAGGCGCCACCCGGACTTTTTTAGGTTTACGCCTGCGATAGCGAGCGACAAACCCTTTGACACTGAAGCACTTTTCAAGACCAAATGACTTTTGAAACCGGACGGCTAGGGGGCTACATCTGATTAATATGCTAACACTGCGCCTGCCCTGGTTACTGCTCTGCTGCCTGCCCGCACTGGCGCTGGCACAGACCCTGGAGGCGACCCCGAATGGCGGGCTGCAGGCCCTGCTCGACTCGGCGACAGACGGGGACATCATCCGCCTGGCGCCCGGCGAATATAAGGGCAACTTCGTCATTCGCCACGGCATCAGCCTCACCACAGACACACCGGGCAGTGCCGTCATCAACGCCGGCGGCCAAGATCACGCCCTGCTGCTGCTGGGCTCCAACATACGCATAGAGAACCTCAAGATCATCAACTGGGGCCATGATCTGACGGCGCAAAATGCCGGCATTTATTCCGACAAACAGGCCAGCGACATCATCATTCGCCACAACAGCCTCAGAGGCGACGGCTTCGGCATCTGGCTGCAGAAAGGCCGGCAACTCAAGGTGTTGGATAACCAGATCCGCGGCAACCCTGAGCTGAGATCCGCAGACAGGGGCAACGGCATCCAGCTGTCGGCAGTGCAGGACGCCGAGGTGGCGGGCAACGATATCGGCCAGACCCGGGATGGCATCTACATCATCTCCAGCCAGAATAACATAATACAAAACAACACCATGCATGACCTACGCTATGGCGTCCACTACATGTACTCCCACAGCAACAAGGTGATGGATAACTTCGCCTACGACATCCGCGCCGGTTACGCCTTGATGAGTTCACGCCTGCTCACTGTCACGGGCAATCGCAGCCTCAACAGCGAAGACTATGGTTTCCTGATGAACTTCATCACCTCGTCGACCATAAGTCACAACCGGATTAAGCATGTCTGGACCAAGGCCGAGCATAAGGTACTGGGGCGCGAAGGCAAGGGCCTGTTCGTCTATAACTCTGGCTATAACACCATAAGCTACAACAGCATAGATACGGCCGAAATTGGCATTCACCTGACGGCGGGTTCTGAGCATACCCAGGTTTACGGCAACAGCTTCAGCAACAATCCGGTGCAGGTGAAATACGTCTCCAATCGCGAGCAGGAATGGAGCAAGGACGGCCAGGGCAACTTCTGGAGCAACTACCTGGGCTGGGATCTCAACCGGGATGGCAAGGGGGATACCCCCTTCGAGCCCAACGACGGCATAGACAAGCTGGTCTGGCAATATCCCGAGGCCAAGGTGTTGCTCGACAGCCCGGCCATCTTGATCCTCCGCTGGATCCAGCGCCAATTTCCGCTGCTCAAGCCGGCCGGCATCAAGGACAGCTTCCCTCTCATGCAGGCGCCCAACCCAATATCCGCCCCGACTCGGGTCGAGGCACTCACAGCGGGGCATAACTAATACCATGAGCTCAGTCATAGTCTCACTCAACAACACGGGTAAGCAGTACCAGCATACCCGGGTCTTGCACAATATCGACCTCCAGCTGCAAGCCGGCGAAGTCCTGGGTCTGTTCGGCCACAATGGTGCCGGCAAGACCACCCTGATGAAGATCATTCTCGGAGTCATCAAGGCCAGCGAAGGCCAGGCGAAGGTGTTTGGCGTCGACCCCTTATCCAAACAGGCCTGGCAGGGACGCAGGCAAATAGGCTATTTACCGGAAAATGTCAGCTTCTACGACCAGCTCACGGGCAAGCAAGTGCTGACCTACTTCGCCCGCCTCAAGGCCGTCGAGGTGGCCAGTGTCGGCGAGCTGCTGGACAAGGTTGGGCTACGCCAGGCCATGGACCGCCCGGTCAAGACCTACTCCAAGGGCATGCGTCAACGTCTGGGGCTGGCGCAGGCATTCCTCGGCGATCCCAAATTGCTGCTGCTGGATGAGCCTACCGTGGGGCTGGATCCCACAGCAACCCAGGAATTTTATCAGAGCGTGGATCAACTCAAGGGGGATGGCGCCAGCATCATACTCTGCTCCCACGTGCTGCCCGGGGTCGAACAACACATAGACAGGGCGATGATCTTATCCGGGGGCAGGTCGCTTGCCATGGGCACCCTGGCCCAGTTACGCCGGGACGCCAACTTGCCCGTCTCCATTCGCACCCAGGGGCTCAATGGCGCCCTGCAGGCGAATGCCAACCTCAGCCAATTGTTGGTGGCCCAGGGACACCTGCAGGTCAGTGAACAAGACAAGCTGGCGGTGGTAAAACAACTGCTCGACTATCCGGAACTCAGGGATCTCCAGCTGGAGCCGGCCGATCTGGGCCGGCTCTACCAACATTATCTTGGCACGGCAGCAGGCAACACAGCCAAGTCCGCCGGCGGCCTCAATGGCGGCCACAATGACGGCCAGAGTGCCAACATCCAATCCCAGGCGGAGGTAAAACCCCAATGAGTCCAGTGCTTGCAGTTGCCATCAAAGAATTCCAGGATGGCCTGAGAAACCGTTGGTTGGTCTCGATCACCGCCATCTTCGCCATACTCTCGATAGGATTGAGTTACTACGGCTCGGCGGCATCGGGCGAATTGGGGCTGGTATCCCTGTCATCCACCATCGCCAGCCTGTCCAGCCTGGCGGTGTTCCTCATCCCTCTGATCGCCCTGTTACTCAGCTATGACAGCTTCGTCGGCGAGCAGGAATCCGGCACCCTGTTGCTGTTGCTGACCTACCCGCTCAGCCATACCCAGCTGCTGCTCGGCAAGTTTCTCGGTCAGGGCGCCATCATCACCTTGGCAACCATACTGGGGTTCGGCTGCTCGGCATTGCTCCTGACCGGCCAGGCCGAGCTCGGCCGGCTCTTACCCGCCTTCGGCCTGTTCATTCTCACCGCGACCCTGCTGGGACTCTGTTTCACCAGCATAGCCTATGTCATCAGCCTGTCGGTTAACGAGAAATCCAAGGCCGCCGGCATCGCCCTGGTGGTCTGGTTCTTCTTCGTGCTGGTGTTCGACTTGGCCCTGTTGGCGGCGCTGGTCGGCATCAAGGAAGGCCTGGATCAACAGAGTCTGGTGCAGGTGATGATGTTCAACCCGGCCGATCTCTTCCGCCTGATCAACCTGGCGGCACTGGACACCAAAGATGTCAACGGTGTGCTGGCGGTGGCGATCAACAGCAGTTGGTCGGCAGCCTCCCTGCTGCTTATCATGTTTGCCTGGGTCCTGGCCCCACTGGCAATCGCCAGCCTCATCTTCAAACGGAAAACCCTGTGAGCCCCTGCATGAAAAAACTGTATCCACTGAAACTGTTACTCTTGACCCTCCTGACCATGCAGCTGCTTGCCTGTGGCGAGCAGAACGCAGACAGCCAGCCCCGTCAAGCCGTGGCCATGGCGCGCGCGGATGAATGCCACCTCTGCGGCATGCTCATAGGCACCTTTCCCGGGCCCAAGGGCGAGCTCTATACCAAGACCTCGGACACTGTGAAGAAGTTCTGCTCTACCCGGGATCTATTTACCTTCCTGCTGGATCCCGAATATCGGCATCAGGTGAAGGAGATCTATGTGCATGACATGAGCAAATCTCCCTGGGAAGCGCCGCTGGACAGCCATTTCATCGATGCCCGCAGCGCCTGGTATGTCATAGGTTCGAGCAAAACCGGCGCCATGGGCAAGACCCTGGCCAGCTTCGGCGACGAGGCAGGCGCACAAGCCTTTGCCAAGGCCCATGGCGGTACGCTTTATCGGTTCGAACAGATCCCCCTGGCGCTGCTCTAACCGAACCGGCGCACTCAGGGGCTAACTCATGGGCTAACTCAGGCGACGGCGATACTGCTCCGGCGGGCACTGGGCATATTTCTTGAACATGCTGATATAGGGGGAAGTCTGGTTATAGCCCAGGCTCAGGGCGATCTGTTTGATCGACGCCCCCTGGCGCAATAACTGCAGCGAATAGATGAACTTATGCCGCTGGCGCAGCTCGGTAAAGCTCATGCCCAGCAGCTGTCGACAGCGGCGGGCCAGGGTGCGCTCTGTGGTATGCAACTCCAGCGCCCAGCGACCGAAACTCCTGTTGTCGGTCGGCGCGGCCTCCAGCGCCGCCAATATGGGTTGCAGCAACTTGTCTGTGCTGCTCGGCAGAAATGCCCGGGACACACTGGCGCCGGCCAGCTGATCCAGCAGCACCCTCACCAGATTCTTATCCTCAGGCGTTTGCGGCACAGTCACCCCCCGCTGCCGCAGATCCGCTATGATGGCATGCATTATGGGCGACACCGTCAGCAGGCAGGTCTCGACCGGCATAGACCTGGCCAGTTCCGGCACTATGTTCATGGAGTAGTAGTTGATGCTGCGGCGCATGAAGCTCTCGTGCACCACCCCGGCGGGGACCCACAGGGCATATTGGGACGGCGACAGATAACGCTTGCCCTCGACATCCAGCTCCAGAACACCGCCACTGACCAACTGCAGCTGCCCCCAGGCATGGCTATGCATGGGCACTGTGGTATTGGGGCTGAATAACCTGTGACTGAAAAAGACGTCGGCCTCAGGGGCCTGCGAACCCGGCGTTGGCCGGTAGATGTTTGCCATAACGGGGCTCCAGGGCAAGGTCGGCATTCACAGCGGCAGCGGATTGAGGCCTTTGACGCGGCCATTAATGTCCGACCTCAGACTGACACTGTCCGCTAACAGATATTTATATCATATAAGACCTGAGATAATCTCAATCCACAAGCTTTGTTCCAGATGACCCGGGCGGGTCGACTCACTGAGGCAACCTATGTTTTACCTATTTCCCCTGATGGCCGTCGTCATCTGGGCCGGCAATACCATTATCAACAAACTCGCCGTCGGCATCATAGCCCCGGAAGCCATCTCCTTCTATCGCTGGTTCTTCGCCCTGCTGCTCCTGAGTCCCTTCATGGCGCTCAAGGTATGGCGCCGTCGCCGGGCCATAAGCCCACATCTGGCAAAACTGACCCTACTCGCCCTACTCGGCATGGTGCTCAACCAGAGCCTGGCCTATTTCGCCGCGACCACCACCACTGCGACCAACATGGCCTTGATCATCTCCCTGGTGCCGCTGTTCAGCCTGTTACTGGCCGTCCCCCTGCTGGGGCAGCGCCTGTCTAAGCTGGCCCTCCTGGGGACCGGCTGCGCGCTCGCCGGTCTGGTGTTCATGCTGAGCCAGGGCCACCCGGCGACACTCACCCATGGCGTCACCCAGGGCGATCTCCTCTTGCTGCTGGCCGCACTGATCTACGCCCTCTATGGGGTGCTGTTGAAACGCTGGCCGCTGCCATTGAGCACCTGGGAGTCAGTGTACGTCCAGATAGGCATAGCCGTGCTGTTATTGAGCCCACTGCTGTGGAGTGCCAGCAGCATAGGCATAGACACTGAGTCATTGCCGCTGATCGCCTTCGCCGCCATCGGCGCCTCCATCCTGGCGCCTTGGGCCTGGATGAAAGCCATCGCGGCCCTGGGCACGGCCCGCACTTCGATATTTGTCAATCTGATGCCGCTGCTCACCGCCTTGCTGGCCCATCTGGGCCTGGGGGAACGCCTCAGCCATTACCATTACCTGGGCGGCACCCTGGTGCTGGTGGGGGTCATGCTGGCCCAGCGCCAGGGGGCCGCCAAGCCACCCAAGCCCATCGCCACCCAGGCATAGAATCCCCGTACAGGCTCACTGTGATTGCCGGGCGGCTAAGGCCAGAGATCACAGCCCCAGCCAGAAGGCGCCACTGTGGGTCAGCCATAAATCACTCAGAGGAAAGTTACTCAGAGGCAAGTTGCTCAGAGGCAAGTTGCTCAGAGGCAAGTTGCTCAGAGGCAAGTTGCTCGGCAACAAGTAGAGCGCAGGCAACCCCAGGAGCAAGCCCATCAGCCTGTCGAAACGGCAGCGCCTCCCCGGGTGAGACAAGTGGGCCGACAGCCCCAGCCCCAGAGGGTAGAATTGGGTGACTATTTCTGGTTGGTGACGCCGCCCAACCGGCCCGTGACGCCCAAGCTGAAGCATTTCAGCCTATGGCTCAAGACCCTGGCTCTGAGCTGATGTTTAGCAGGTTTGATTTAGGTGAGCCAGGGCGTGGAGAAATTTCACAATATATTCAGCGACTCATTTCATGTGAATCGATAATGCGTCAGCCGGTGGCTGGATTGCTGCCTTATACCAAGCCGACAGATATTCGAACGACTGGCTGTTATCTATGATATTCATATGATTCGCGTCGCTCACTATGTGCACCTCAGTGTCTGCCTCCGAGGCATCGAATAGCGGTTTGAATTGCTCCGGATAAAAGCTTTCATCCTTCTCCCCCACGAGCACCAGCGTGGGAACCGCAATGCTTGCAATATCTTCGAGGTAGTCATTGGGCGAGAAATTCACCATCATACGGTACGAATAACCCGGGAGCTGCAAAGCGTCGTTCCAAGCCTCGGGGCGATTGAAACTGAGCACATCCAGATGATTAAAGCCGCTGATGCCGACTTTATTCAGCATGGAAAGCCCGATTATGCGCTTCAGCGCCACAGTGACCCAACCGCCACTATCGGGTTTGACGCTGGGCGCATCGTGGCCAAGATAGGGTGAGAACAGCAGCAAGGCACTGGGTTGCTTGCCTAAACCACTGCCGACATACCTTAATGCCAAGCCTCCACCGGACGAATGCCCTCCCAGCACTATTTTGCTGCCTGCATATTTTGTCTGCAGATGAGTAAGCACATCTTCTATGTCGTGCTCCAGCTGGCCAATATAGTCGATATCGCCGCGCCGTCCCGCGTTGCGCCCATGCCCCCTGAGATCCGGGGTCACAACCCTGAATAACCCGGCACTCGCCAGAGATGAGGCTATGCGACTCAGGTATCTGCTTTCTGCACCCGAGCCATGCAGCAAGACCAGGGTCGCACTCGCCTTGGATTCATAGACCCTGGTAAACAGTTGGCTGCCATCCCTCAACGCGATCCATTGCTCTTGCCCAACCCCCACCCGTTCGGCACTCTTGCTCAAGGAGGCGTAATTGAAATTTTCCACATCCGTCTTTTTCTGTATTGGCCAGTAAATGAGCAGCAAACAGATGAGCAGATAGATAACCGGCGCACAAATTAACAGGGCGGTTAGCTTGGTTATCACTGTCATTTAACCCCCTGGGCAGACGCTGGCGGGCAAGTCACGCCTTGAGACAAATCGACACCCATGGCATTGGCATCCCGACCGGCAAGGTCAATCACACGCTTGCAGACATTTGCTGCAGCTTATTAACAGTATTGAGGTTTCTGCCTGTGGCTTTAACCCCAAGGCAGGACTCCAGGTTGGCGACCAGCTTGGATCTGCCTATGCCGTTGGGGGCGTGCAGATAAAAGACTCTGTCTATGAGGCGGTATTCTTCCGTGTCCGCGACCAACCGCTCCAGCCTTTCCTGATTGAGCCTTGGCGACTCGTTACAAAAATAGCAGTGCAGGGTTTTCCCCTCCGCCGCGACGAAGGGATTATTGGCCACACAGGCATCAAACTCGGCTTTCTCGAGTGCCATCATCTCTGGCCTGAATCCGAATCTGGCTTCCAGCGCCGCGACGACCTCGGCCCCGGGCGGATTGTTTCCCTTGAGGATGAGGTTGCCACTCTGGATATAAGACTTAACGCCCTCAAACCCCAGAGCCTCGAGCAGGGACACCAACTCCTTCATTGGCAGCACATTTTTACCACCGACATTGATGGCTCTGAATAACACTATATAGGTCTTCATCATATCCTCAGACTAGAGTGGCGTACCGGATTAAGCCCCGAATACCCACGAGGCATCTTGCCGCCGGCCGCATCAAGATGGGCGGATGCGGCCCAGGGCGAACCATGGCCATGGTTCAAGGGTTTTACTTTAACTTGACCATTTTTCCAGTCAAAGCCACGCCGCTAACGAAAGTCCCGGCACCACATTGAAATGTGTCATTACTGGAGGTCAAATTCCCTTTGTAATTGGACTTGATATCGACAACGGCGTTGGCCCCCTCCTTCAGCGCCCTTTCCTTCAGCGTAATCATCGCGGAGAGGAAAACCCACTGACAGGCTTCGAGATCAGATTTATTGAAGGCGTTGGTTTTCTTATTCGTTTTAAATTCACCAAAATCTTGAACCGTTTCGCCGTATTTCTGATCACCAAAATAAAATGCAACCTCATCCCCAAGTTTAATTTTGGCCTGCTCAACACTCAGCGCATCCTGGATTGAATAATCACTTATATCATTTCTGGCGTAGCAGGAAGACGACAACATAACCAAGGAGGAGGCTAGCAAGGCTGCATATTTTTTCATGAGATATAATTCCGTTATATAAAATTGTGATTAGTGCATACATGCGGCGCTGAGCCCAGGAGCCATCGCCGCCCTATTGACACTAAGCCGTGACCGAGCGGACGACCTCAGCTAACAGGTCGAGTTCCATGTTTTATCCCCATGACTATAAAGACTTTTTATTTTTTGTACAATTGCTGGGTATGCCAAATGACGTGCAACACCCGACGGCCACCAGACGCATAGGGTCTACACGAAGGAAAATACTGCTGCCACGCCATCTGAGCCCAGGCTTAGCATTGGAACCCATCTCTGCCGTTGGCTTGTCAACACCGGGAGATAAATACATAATCCTTTAACAATCAAGAATAAACTCACATCAGCCTTCGGATTAGCCATGCCAAATACGGATATTGCCACCACACCCGCCAGCGACTACTTGAAACAGGGCAGCCTGGTCATGCTGCTGAGCGTGGTGCTCGGCTTTGCGGCCGATTATCTGTTTAACCTGACACTGAGCAAGGCGTTGCCGCCCCATGAATATGGCGATTACAAGGTGGCCTTCGCCTTCGCGGCGCTCACGGGCGTGCTGGTGCTGCTCGGGGGGGACAGGGTCGCACCGCGAGTCCTGGCGGCGCCTTTGGCACGGGGAGATAACCGCAGCGTCTGGGAGTTTTTGCGTTTCTATTTGTGGATAGCGGCGGGACTTTCCCTGCTGGTCATTTTCTGTACCTGCATCGCCAGCTTGCTGCATCTAGGCTCGACCGATCTCCGGGATCACCATCCCCTGCTCCTGATGTCGTTCGCCATTCCGCTGATTGCCGTAGGCGCACTCCTGAGCCGGATACTGCAAGCGGCCAAACTCCTGATGTCATCCAACCTGCCCTGGCGAATTGCCTTGCCGCTGCTGAAGGTCAGCTTGCTGTTGATGCTGATGACGGCCCTGACCCAGGTTGAACTCTGGCAAGTCATCGCCAGCGGCGCCGCTTCGGTTGGCATCATCATCGCCTGGCAATGGTATGAAATCCGCCGCCGGGGGCTGCTGACGGTGGCGCGCTGCCCCGAGGCATTTCCCGGCCCACAGATATTGAAATTGTCTGTTCCCATGATGCTGGCCATGCTCATCACCCTGGGGCTGAACCAGCTGGATCTCTTCATGCTTGAGGCCCTGGGAGACGAGCATGAGGTCGGCTATTTCGCCGCCGCCGCGACCACGGCCCATATGCTGCCCGTGGCACAAGTCACCATTGCCGGTCTGTTTCTGCCCCTCATAGGCCCGGCGCTTGAGCAAGGCCGGCAGAGTGCCAAGGCGCTATTCTGGCAGGGACAGAGGCTCATAGTGCTGACAGTGCTCGCGCTCAGCCTCTTCCTCGGTATGGCGGGCGGCGGGTTACTCTCCTTGTTTGGCAGCGGCTTTCTGCAGGCGGAGCAGGCGCTGCATTACCTCACCCTGGCCTATGGCCTGTGGGCCCTGGTCGCTTTCGCCTCCACCTGGCTACAGTATGCGGGCAAAGGCAGCTTGGTGGTGCTGGTCGGCTGTGTCACCCTGGTCATAGACGCAGGCTGCAACCTCTTGCTCATCCCCCTGTATGGCATAGACGGCGCGGCGCTCGCGACCCTGATCGCCATGACGCTGGCGGCCATCATGATAGCCGCGGGCTACTACAGGCATTCGGCCCAGAACAGCTAGCCGCGCTTAAATCCACTTTCAGCCACTCACTGTCGTTCGGGCATCCCGGTCCCCCTCCCTGCCCGCACCACTCTCCTCGAGAGTGGCCGGTTGCCCATGTCATATTTTTGCTGTTTAGATTTCATCCAATTGCCGCAAACCTGTCATTTTCCCTTCCTACACTGGCCCGCGTTCGAGTAAATACTCGTCGATTTACCGCATGATATTCAATAAATTCCAATAACATAAAAGGGTTTTACCATGATGAACAAACTTCTGCTGGCGGCGGCCCTGTCCTCTGCCCTGCTCTGTGGCGAGGCCAGTGCCTTCAGTCAGATCACCCACAAACGCATAGTGATAGATGCAGTCAACTACATGAAGGCCCATCCCCAGAGCACCAACTTCGCCAAGCTGCAGGCCATGGCCAACGCCGCCGGCATCAGTGTCGATGAGCTGGGCGAACGCCTGGGCCAGGGTGCCTACGATGTGGACGACTTCGAAGATACCTTCATCTGTGGTGCCGTATCCGGGGACTGTGTGCAGGCTCCCCTCTGGGGCTCTGCCGAGAGCATAGTCAAATACACTTCCTATTGGCACTTCCAGAACCATACCCAGGGTCCGGATGCCCATGGCAATGACTTTGGCGGTTACGACTACGACAAGCTAACCGTCTGGGGCACGGTGGATAGCATGGCAGCCACCTGGCTCAAGGGCGATCATCTGGATGACGGTGCCGGCGGTCAAACGGGTTGGTTCGGTGCCGAAGACAGCGAATACAACAGCTATGGCATCACGGAAGCCCACTATCGCCAGGGCAGCAGTTCCAACTACGCCATGTACAAAGATTTCGAGAAGATCCCCTTCCAGCCCATAGATAACCTGGGCCAGTATTGGTACCACCAATTCTGGCAGCAGCCAACGGTGCAATCCCTGGGGTTCGTCTTCCATACCACAGATCTGTTGCAGCCCCATCATGTGTGGACCACCTCGGATCTCAACCACTCGAGCTGGGAATCCTGGGTACGCGACTACTATGACGGCGAACAGCTCAACGACAGTGAGCTGGTCACAGCGGCGCTGGCAGACTTCTCTCCTCTGGATCCCCAGAGTCCGGAGATCCGCCCCTTGCTGACCCAAGGCGGTGACTTCGCCTATGCCAACGGCGGTCAGGTGCTTTACAGCGAAGACCATGCCGAGCGCCGCACCGTCGGCAGGCTGGTGATCCCCCATGCCATCGCCATGGTAGTGCTGCTGCTCAACCACGCCACCAACAGGTTCTGATATGAGAGCAGTCTTGTTGATAGCGCTGCTGTTACTCCTGGTCCCGGGGCAATCCCGGGCCGATGAGATGACAGCCGAACCTTGGCTGAGCCGGGGATTGGAAGCTCGCCTCTATGCCCTGGCCAATGCCGAGACGCCCATGACCCTTGCCGCCTTCGAGCAGGAAATGCGGGAGCAGTGGCGACTGGCGCGGCATCACGACCAAGCCATGGGGGTTAATCTCTGGCAGCAGAGCAGCACTGGCTTCGATCCCGCTTACCTGAAACGCGCCAGCCTGTCACGCACCCTGGAGCAGCTATTCCCCACTAAAGCCGACAGCCGCTGGCTCGCCGGCAGCCGTGAGGCACTACATTTGAATATACCTGATGCCGCAGAGCTCAAGGCCCTGATCGGCGACGCCAACCCCCTGGGCTATGAGCTGACCCCAAGTCAGCAGGAGAGACTGGGCAAACGCATGCTGGTGCAGTTTCCCGGCGAGGGCCCCTTGAACCTGAGGCAAGTATTCGAGGAACAATCAGTGCAAGGCAGGCTGCGGCTGCTGCAGGCGGATGGCAAGTTTCTGCAACAGCTGCTCGAGCGCAGGGTATTCCAATATCAGCAGCGTCACTGGTTGCTGGAAACCGCGGCGCTCTCCGAGCGGGAGCTGACCACCCTGGGCTTCCTGGTCCGCGCCAGGCAACTCTACCCCAAGATCCTCGGCTACTATGGCGTCGCCGCCGAGCAGCATGGGGAGAATCCCCGCCTGACGGCGCTGGCGGCCGCGGTAACAGACAAGGAGATAAGCGACTTTTACCGCCAACAGCCGCAGTTATTCCGCCGTCTGGAACAAGCGGGGGCCGACTACTGGCGTTTCGATACCCAAGCGGCGGCCATAGAAGTGCGGCGCCAGCTGGCAAATGCGGACCCGGCCGCCCCGAGTGCCACGGGCCGGATAAGCCTGGCCGGAGCCCAAGCACAAGAGGGGAACAGCCGGGACTGGTTGACGAGCCTCGCCGCCGCCCTGCCCGCCGAGCGGCTGAGCCAAGCCATCCGCAGCCCAGAGGGGCAATGGCTGCTGCTGCGCACCCGAGCCAAGGCGTTCGGCCTGTATCCTGAACATAGCGAAACGGTCGCCTTCATCGCCAGGCGTAAACTCGCGGCCCTCAAGGCCAAGGCTCAATGGCAGGCGCTGCGCCAATCCTTGGGATTGGCCAGGTCCGATGCCGCCACCCCTGATAGCGTAAGGCCTGATAGCGCCAGGCCTCATATCGAAAAGCCTTATACCATGGAGAAGAGCACGGCTGCGATCGCAGCGCAAACTGCGGGCATGAGCAACTCGAGCAGAGGCGGAATAAACGGACCCGAAACAGGCAGGCACGGCAAATGAAGACAGGCCAGACGAAGCCTGCGCCCGGGGGGCACATTTGGCTGCGCCGCTTCGGCGGTCGCATAGGGCTCGTCGTCGGCTTTATGGCTAGCGGCTATCTCATCTTGAGCCAGACGCCGGAGGCTGCCACTGCATCCCTGGCCGTACAGAATCGGCTGCAACAGCCGCCCAGGCAGGCCATGCCTGGCGCCGCTCGCGGCGGCAGGCCACAGCTACAGCCGCGGCCTGATGGACAGCTCCCGGTGGAGGAAGAGCTTGTTGAAGCAGAGAAGGACGTTGCAGCAGCTGAGGCGGAACCACTGGCCCCAGATGCGCTAGCCAGCCTCAAGGCTTCTCTCTATGCCGGCGATCCCAGGGCGCCAACCCTAGGCGCCGGCACTCTGGCGCCCATGCCGACCCGGGAGCAACTGGCCACTCCTGAGGCCTACCAAAGCTTCATCGCCGACCAGCGCCAGGGACTGCTGCGCCGCTTCGCCCATGCAGTGCCTGCCAAGGTCAAACAGCTGGAAGAGGCCATCGCCAGGGCGGAAGCCGCGGGCATGGACCCTGCCGAAATAGCCTTTGCCCGTGACAAGATAGCCCGCCTGCAGGCCATGCAGCGCCAGGTGACCACAGAGGCTGATACCTTGCTGTTGAGCCATCCTGAGCTTGAGCCGGCGCCTTAGGGCAGCTGTCTCAGCGGCCCAGCCTTAGCGACAGTTGCCGCTCAAGCTTGCTTAATAAATTGAAGAAAGTCGGTTATGGATACTTTACACCTGTCATTCATTAATTCTTGGCACTGACGGCAAACAGGACAAGGTATTCTGGTTGTCATGCTCAAGAAAAATCAGCAGACTTGGGTATTTTCTCCGGTGTCACCAGATAACGGCGCTGCCCTAAACTGCCCGCCCTGCTGGCGAACACTGAACACTTCTACCGGAAAGCGCTGCCCAGGCTGCTGGTCGAATTGCCCGGTTTCAGGCAAGAAAAAGCCCCAAGGAAATGGGGCTGATTGCCAATTAGAGCTGCCTAATAATAGGCCACGAGATGTAGGTTGATAATGGCATATAAAAAAATAAAAAAATGAAAAAATATGAACACTTCTTTATCCTCTTACTTACATCTTCCGTGTGAAAATCTATATCTCTAAACAGACCTTTCTTACTGACATAAATCTCAAAGGTAATACCTAACATAACTGCAAAACCAATGACCAAGTAAATAATGTTTGAGTTTTCAAACTTTAAATACTTTAGTAACAGAACTAGCCAAGGAGTAAGAGTAAACATGATAAACACGCCTACTTGAGCGACAGCAAGACTACAAGCACGATCGTCTGACGCACCACGCCGTCTTGCGTACGCCCACCCACCAATTAACAAGTCGTCAAATAAAAATGTCTTCATAAATCAATCACCGGTACTCCAAAAGTAGTAGTATGAGGCCAAAGTAGTATGAGGCCAGCCATATTAAAACAACAACATAATGCACTTTCAGTGAGTGCTCAAGCCTGGGGAAGTGGTTTAGCCCAGAAACAGTCGACTCAACAGGATACAAACGGGGAAGATTGACACCACAGGGCTAATTTATTCAAAAACAGTGATTTTTGGCATCGGTCACTGAACCCATTTCCTAAGATGGGGTCTTGAAAGGTATCGCTTGAAAAATGAAGTTAACATCAGCCCGCGTTGAGGTGCCGACAACAGGCGGAGAAATGCCGTCGTCGCTTCTCTAAATGTTCACAATAGCTGCTGAGTTCTTGCAGAGTCCCAACGGGACCATGGAACAGCTTGCCAAATTCAGTGGTGAGCCTTAGCCAGTTTTCTTGCGGGATATTCAATCTTGTTAGCAACTTAGCGCTGTTTTCACCGATAGCGCCACGCTTGTCATCTCGGATAA
>NZ_JAAXYH010000017.1 GCF_012911865.1 Shewanella salipaludis | reverse complement strand
CTGGAAGACAGTTTTTGCCAGATCGATGCTGATGAGTTTATAGTTCATAACGGTCACCTCGAGTCAGATTTTTTGCACCTAAATCATGGCACATTGCGATGCCGAGACCGAGGTGACCATCTCATCATCCAAACCTTTTTGCGCTTTCTGGCCTGTCATGACCACTGCCCGTCGCCAGTTGATTGATGCCGAAAGTACGCCCTTCTACCACGTGATTAATCGCTGTGTCCGAAGGGCATTTTTGTGTGGCGAAGATGTGCTCACCGGGCGCAGTTACGAGCACAGGCGTGGCTATGATGTCGAATCACTATCATCTGGTGCTGAAAATCGACCTTGCCGCTCAAAAGGGCCTGTCTCCATTTAACGTGGTTGCACGCTGGACGACGCTGTTTTCCGGCAATGCCATTGTGACAAAATATCTTAAAGGCGATATTTACCCATGCAACCCCCGTATATTCTGCATAATCTTCAACATGTGATTTTCGAGCCACACTAATTGCCATCATGAATTTTTTCAGGTTCGAGTCTGGCTCAGGTTTTGCCTTTTTACACTATACCGACTCCCCCTTGAGTAGGGCAAACTAAAGTAACCGCGAAGTGATATGGTACAGCACACCCGCAAACTCCAGTCTCAATGGCCTTGTCATTTTCGTCTTCCCGCGTACTTATGTTAAGGAGTTAAGGCTTTTCAATTTAGTATAAGAACACGGAAGAAAAACAAAATTTGATCCAATGGTATTGTTATGAATATTAATGAAAAATCAAAACTTGGTTACATAAAGTTCTAATCTGAGCTATTCGAGGATGCGGCATTGCACGAGTCCAACAGCGACAACTTTTTAGTCTAGCAGAAGCTACTAAATCACGCTATTTACGAGAGGTGGCCCGATTTACTCCTGCGCTTTCATTGCACTCCCCTCCGTATCCGCAAGTTCCAACCAAGAATCGGAAAGGAAGATCCTGATTGATGTCAACTGATCTGGAAAAAGCAATAACACCATTATATCTACTAAAAAGCACAACCCCACCACGCTCTAACGTGCCTTTTTTTTTGATAAGTTATTCTATAAACCTCTTTAAAAAACGCATTAAAATCCTTAAGCCTTTCCATTTTTCTATTCTAACCCCCTTAGAATCATCATTTATAAAATAAGGATTTAAGATAAACCCAGATATTTTTGAGCGTCACAGGCGCATTCAATTGCAGCAAACAATGGAAGACGGCTCTCGCTGAGCCAAGGGAGAAAGGCGAATTTCAGGCACAAAAAAACCGACTCTAGGTCGGTTTATGTTTCTCACTCTTGTAACAAGAAGAGAAGTGGTACCAGAGGTCGGACTCGAACCGACACGCTTTTAAGGGCGGGGGATTTTGAATCCCCTGTGTATACCAATTTCACCACTCTGGCATTATCTTGACTCATCAGCATGGAACCCAGATTATCTGGTCCTTGCTAAGTGAAGCGAATTATACCTTCGCAAATGCCGATGGCAAGACTTTTGCCACCAGTTTCAGCTAAAAGCCGCTCAACCGCTCAAAAATCATCCCAACTCCATTACTGAGTCCCTGGCTCGCTGGGCGGCAGGAAAAACATCCCGGGTATCTTTGGGTCTTGCCTCTTCCCACCAGTCGGCAATAGTGCGCATTAAGGCCGAAAAACATGAGCCAGATCATCTTACTGGCGATATAAACCCGGGGCCAAGCGAAATCCACCACAACACTTGATCGAGATCAGTTTATTGCCCGACCAGGGGGGCTATCTTAAGCGGGACTTCACAGGAAAGAGGATTTCAATCATGGCATTCTGGTTAGATTTGATGTTTGGTAACCCCATAGGATTACTGTCTATGCTGGTCATTTTCAGCACATTCGGGATCATTTCTTATCTGATGTGGATGTTTGTGGTTAAGTCCGCCAAGCCTTGACTGGTCCAAGTCATACTGCAATCTTGACTCATGTTCGGGGGGGCCTATGCCCCCTCTTTTTTTTCATGTCTGCAATCTGACGACTCACTAGGCCGCGTGCTTTCTCGGTTGCACCATGCCATTGATGAACTGAGGTCTGGCCTTGAGCAGATGTTGCAACTCTTCCTGGCTCGGCGCTCCCGAAGGCAACCTCAGCACATCCCTATTCAGATAGAGTCTCGCCTTCATGGAAATCTTATAATCCGCCGTCGGCCCCTGGATGGCATAGTGACGTTCATTACCCAGGCCTTCCAGGATACAGGTCTCCACCAGACTCTTCACCGCCAGTTCATTCTTCGGCAGGGTCAGTATGGTCGCGCCCTGGATGAAAAATTCCCGCAACAGCGCCCGTTCGGCGGGATCGAGCAATTGCACCTTGGCCTCTATGGTCTCAACCATGCGCTTATCGCTCAGGTAGCGAATGGCCTCATCCAGCAGGAAGTTCAGCACCAGGCTGAAGAAATAGGCCACACTGACTATCAGCCCGAGACCAACGAAATGCGCATTGGCACTGAGGATGTCATCCAGGGCGAGCGCCGTCAGCATGGGTTGAGGTACGAACAGCAAGGCAGCAGATGAAACCAACAGCCACAACATAGATCTAAAGACCAATGTCTTGGTTTTAAAGAACTTACTCGAATCCAGTTTCAGTTTTAACATAGCGTCATCCAGCGTCAGAATTTTGAACCTGGATAAGCTTAAGCAAAGTTGATGCCACAAACTGAAATGTGCCCCGCCCTTGGCGTCTCCCGCCCCCAGCGGCAAGCGTGGAAACCCAGGGAGCCAAACAACCTTACTCGGCCGGAGCGGCGGCCAGCTTAATCAATACCCGGCTGGCGGCGACGAAGCCGAAGGTGCCTGTGACCATGGTCACGGCGCCAAAGCCCGAGGCACAGTCCATGCGCATGCTGCCATCGGCGGCGGCCTTGGTGTTGCAGACACTGCCATCGACCTGGGGATAGACGAGTTGCTCGGTGGAAAATACCGCTTCGATGGCGAAACGCCGCGCCAGATTCTTCGAAAAATTGTATTCCCGCCTCAACAGGTTACGCACCTTGGCGAGCAAGGGGTCCTGATAGGTCTTGGCCAGATCTGTGACCTGGATCTGAGTGGGATCCGTCTGGCCGCCGGCGCCGCCGACCGTCACTATGCGGATCTTCTGCCGCTTGCACCAGGCTATCAGCGCCGCCTTCTGCTTGACCGCATCTATGCAATCGACCACATAGTCGATAGTGCCGCCGTCTTTGCCGCCGACAAAGTGCTCACCCAGGTTATCCAGGGTAACAAAGTCTTCGACCTCATTGACCCGGCAGTCGGGGTTGATCTCGCGAATGCGTTGCGCCATCACGGCCACCTTGGACTCACCTATGGTGCCGGCTAAGGCGTGGATCTGCCTGTTGGTATTGGTCACACAAATATCGTCGAGATCGATCAGGGTCAACTGACCTATGCCACTGCGGGCCAGGGCTTCCGCCGCCCAGGTGCCGACCCCGCCGATCCCGACTATGACCACATGAGACTGGGCAAACTTGTCCAATGCCCCACGGCCATACAAACGACCTATGCCGCCAAAGCGATTCTGATATGCCTCAGACATACTACCAACCTCAATATGATGAGTCGCACCTGGACTTGGCGACTCGGGTAAACATCTGCCGGTCGGCAGCCGGGGGCTGCAGACGGGGCAAAACAACTATAGGCGGGGATTTTAAACGAATTCGGCCGAAAAACTAACGCTATCTTGCACTCGGGGCGGGCGCCTCGACTCATCCGCCTCACTGCTCCAAGCCATAGTCGCATTGCGCAGATCCGATACCCAAGTGAAGACTAAGGCGCAATAAACACAGAGTGTTCACCTTAGACAAACACTTAGGTCGAAAAAACGATTGTGTTTATGTCATATAACAGTCACAAATACAGACTGAGTCAATTAGCCTAAGGTCCTATATTAATCGGCCACCAGAGCGCTAGAGTTTGACTTGCCACACAAGTTTACGTCATAAAGTCTGTCACAATCGGCCATCGCTTGATTTCCCAATAAGCGATTCATACCAAGTTGTTACCACACAAAACCATTAAAAAATGGTAAATGAACCTAGGTTCAATGGAGCATGAAACAATGAAAAAGAATTTTATCGCTGCGTCAGTAGTCTCCGCACTGACGTTGACCTCCTTCGGTGCGCTAGCCGATGGCCCAAGTTTTTACGGTCGTTTGGATCTCTCGGTCGCCAACTCGGATACAGGCGCGACCACCCAGAACAAGAAAGACGGCACGGTGCTGGAGAGCAACTTCTCCAATCTGGGGGTCAAAGGCAGCGAGCAGCTTGCCGAGGGGTTCGATATCCTCTACCAGATGGAATTCCAGGTTGAAAACACCACCCAGACCAAAGACAAGAGCGGCGATGACATAGTCTTCAAGGCGCGCAACACCTTCCTGGGGCTGAAAACCCAGGCGGGTAGCGTCCTGGTCGGTCGCAACGATACCGTCTTCAAGCAATCCGAAGGCGGCGTGGATCTGTTCGGCAACACCAACGCGGATATCGACCGCCTGGTTGGCGCCCAGACCCGCAGCGCCGACGGTATCTGGTATTACTCACCCAAGATTGCCGATCTTATCACCCTCAACGCTACCTACCTGATGGAAGATAATCAGGCATCCGACGACAGCCAGTACGCCATCAGCGCCACCCTGGGTGACAAGAAACTCAAGGAACAGAACTATTATCTGGCCGCCGCCTACAACAAGGGCATCAGCAACCTGGATGCCTACCGGGGTGTGGCGCAGGTGAAACTGGGTGACTTCAAGCTCGGCGGCCTGTACCAGCACTCGGAGAACGCGACAGACAGCGCCATCGACGGCAACACCTATTTAGTCAACGTCAGCTACAATCTCAACGGGGTGAATCTCAAGGCGGAATATGGCAAAGACAGCGCAGGTTTCGGTAACTATTACAAGAACATCAAGGGTGAGTCGGGCACAGACATAGACGTGCAGAACATCATTCTGGGTGCCGACTACCGCATAGCCAAGTCGACCATGCTCTGGGGTCACTATGCCATGTATGAAGGGGATCACAGGGTTGCCGGCAACAAGGTCGAGCTGTTGGACGACGACGTCTTCACTGTGGGTGTGCGTTACGACTTCTAGTCGACGGCATTCACTCCATGTCGAGGCGGCCCATAGGGTCGCCTTTTTATTTCCCCGCCGCCTGACAAGATTCGCTGCGCCCAGGCCCAAAGGTTTGAGCGGTTTCCCACCCATCTTGACCGAGAAGATGCGCGAGATCTCACCCAACAACTCGCTCCCGCCTCTATGGCGTTTCACAAACACCCCACGAAATTAACAAGTTAACAAGTTAACAACACCCTGGCGTGGTAATTGCCTAAACAACAAGGGTCGAGTCTCCATGCGGCCTGCAGCGCCTGCACCTGGGCGCGGCGCGGCTCGACACCACAACAATTACTATAAACTTAAGTTTCAGGGAGCTACACATGAACAAGACTCTTATCTCGACCTCGGTTGCCTCCATACTCGCCTTGGCGTCCTTCGGCGCGCTGGCCGATGGCCCAAGTTTTTACGGTCGTTTGGATCTCTCGGTCGCCAACTCGGATACAGGCGCGACCACCCAGAACAAGAAAGACGGCACTGTGCTGGAGAGCAACTTCTCCAATCTGGGGGTCAAAGGCAGCGAGCAGCTTGCCGAGGGGTTCGATATCCTCTACCAGATGGAATTCCAGGTTGAAAACACCACCCAGACCAAAGACAAGAGCGGCGATGACATAGTCTTCAAGGCGCGCAACACCTTCCTGGGGCTGAAAACCCAGGCGGGTAGCGTCCTGGTCGGTCGCAACGATACCGTCTTCAAGCAATCCGAAGGCGGCGTGGATCTGTTCGGCAACACCAACGCGGATATCGACCGCCTGGTTGGCGCCCAGACCCGCAGCGCCGACGGTATCTGGTATTACTCACCCAAGATTGCCGATCTTATCACCCTCAACGCTACCTACCTGATGGAAGATAATCAGGCATCCGACGACAGCCAGTACGCCATCAGCGCCACCCTGGGTGACAAGAAACTCAAGGAACAGAACTATTATCTGGCCGCCGCCTACAACAAGGGCATCAGCAACCTGGATGCCTACCGGGGTGTGGCGCAGGTGAAACTGGGTGACTTCAAGCTCGGCGGCCTGTACCAGCACTCGGAGAGCGCAACAGACAGTGCCATCGACGGCAATACCTACTTCGTCAACGTCAGCTACAACCTCAACGGGGTGAATCTCAAGGCGGAATACGGTAAAGACAGCGCAGGTTTCGGTAACTATTACAAGAACATCAAGGGTGAGTCGGGCACGGACATAGAGGTGCAGAACATCACCCTGGGTGCCGACTACCGCATCGCCAAGTCGACGCTGCTCTGGGGTCACTATGCCATGTATGAAGGGGATCACAGGGTTGCCGGCAACAAGGTCGAGCTGTTGGACGACGACATCTTCACTGTGGGTGTGCGTTACGACTTCTAGTCCCAAGCTCCCGCTTCAAGCCGCTCCCGGGCGTTAGCCGGCAGGCCCGGCAGGCGTTGCACAAGAGTGAACAAGCGCGTTCGGCCCCTGGACAGGCCGGGCGCGCTTTTTTACGGCCTGCAGGCCGGACGCTCGATACTACTTGCGCTCGAGTAGATAGGCAGCTTCGGTCAGCCAGGGAACCTGTTTCTTCACGAACCTGGGGTTGTCGGCCAGCACATCCTGGGAGACCAGCGGCCTTATCTCGAAATCCGCCGCCATATGGGTCGCCACCCAATCCGGCGAGACGGCGAAAGGCGGGCCACTCAGGCTGGCCTGGGGATAATCCAGGGTGACTAACAGCCCCTTGCTGCCGCTCGGCAACAGCTTGGCCAGCTGTTTGACATAGGCCAGGCGCATCGACTCGGGCCAGGCGATCAGCGCCGCCCTGTCGTAGAAGCCGGTCACCTCCTCAGTGACCTCCAGGGGCAAGCTGAAGATATCGCCCTGGTAGATGCTCAGTTGCTCGGTATCGAAACGTCTATGCTCCCCCTCCTGGCTCTGGCTGACCTCGAGCCGGTTGTCGGCAAAAAACTGCTCCACCGCCGTCAGCGACAGTTCACAACCCAAGATCCTATGGCCAAGTTCGGCCAAAAAACACATGTCCAACGACTTGCCGCATAGCGGCACGAACACCTGCGACTCGGGTTCCAGCCCCAGCCTATGCCAGTGTTGTTGCAAGAGGGCGTTCACTTCCTGCTGATGAAACCCTATCTGTTGTTGCTGCCACTTCTCATGCCAAAAATCTGCTTCCATAGCCCCGACTCCCGCGGAAAATTTGCCCTTACTCTAATGGCATTCGACCTCAGATGCAAAGTCGCGGCCCGACGCCAGGTTAGGCTTGCTCCCGCGGCCGCCGGCTGGTTAAATGAGTGAAAAGGAGCCGCCATTGCCAACACCTCAACTGCAACATTTCTACATTTCCGAAGAGCAGTCAATTTACCTGCTCAAGGCCAACGACGCCCGTAAACATAAGGCCTGGATCCGTCTGTGTAAGCAGCAGTTGAGTCAGCTGGGTTACCGCGACATAGAGTTTATCGGCAAGGGGGCCTATGGCTTCGTGTTTGCCGGTATCAATGCCGCCGCCCACTCCCATGTCTTCAAGTTTTCCCGCATCACCTTGCCCCAGCAGGTCCAGGACAGGCTGGAGGAGGAGGCCTTCATGCTGTCCCAGGTCCAGCACCCGAATGTGCCGCCGGTGGTGAAGTTCGAGCGGGTCGGCAGACAAGGCATACTGGTGATGGAGCGCGCCCGTGGCGAAGATCTGGAGCAGCTCTGTCGCCGCATGGGGGCCCTGCCCGTCGATATGATCATGGACATAGCCAGGCAGCTGGCCAATATCCTCTACTATCTGCGTACCGGCAGGCCCCTGGTCCACGGCGATATCAAGCCTTCCAATCTGGTGTATGACATGGACAGGCAGCAGCTGTCGCTGATCGACTGGGGCTCGGCCGTCTTCGCCCAGAGAGATGAACATGACAGGGCGGTGGAAGGCGATGTGATGGCGCTGATGTCCAGCGATCACCAGCATACCAATGCCCGCATGGGCGATGTGTATTTCATCGGCGAGGAACAGCTCGGCGGCGCCCTCTCCAGCCCACGTTTCGATGAACAAGGGGTGGCTGCGACCCTCTATGCCCTGGCGTCGGGCCAGGCCAGCCGCTTCGGCACGACGGTGATCCCGCCCACCAGCATAGGACTGCCGGTGGAACTGGCACGCACTCTGGATGCCATGTTGGGTGACGACCCGCTGCGGCGCAGACAGGCAGGCGACTACTTTATCCGCAGCATGCGCCACAGCCACAGGTTACACCTGCCGCAGCTGAGGCGCCCAGAGCCCCAGGCACAGATCCCGGTGTGGTTGCAGAATCGCCACAGGGACGTGGAAACTGTGAGTTACAGCTCGCGCAAGTCCTTCCTCAAGGAACATAACAGCCAGGATCCCATCGCCAGGATGGACGACGTGCAGCTGGAAAAATATTACCGCAATTTCCTCGCCGGCATGGGCGACACAGAGAAAGGCTTCATCGCCGCCGTCGGCCGCCTGGCCCACTATCCCATAGTGGGGGGACTCGCCATTCACTGGCAGGAAACTGGGGTGTTCATCGACTCTAACCTGGCGCTGTACGATGCCGGCGAGAAGGCGGCGCTGGTGCTGGCGGTCAATAACATGGTGACCCTGGCCCGCGGCATCAAACGCATAGGGGTGTTCAAGGCCTGTTTCTTCAACGCCAGGGACACGCTGCACATAGAGCGCAGCGATACCAGCCAACCCTTCGTGGCCGGCGCCGGGCTACAGCTGCCGTTCGAGGTCGGCGATGTGCCCAGCCTGGAAGACAAGTCCAGGCTGCATTCCTATTTCGAGGATGGCAAAGATCCGGATGAGAACCTGGAATTGCCGGCGGAGATCATGGCCGAGCTCGGCAGGATCAACCAGATCCACCACACAGGCTGCATCATCTTCGAGGCCCTGCCCAACCACCTCAAGGTCCATAGCTACCTCAAGTTGCTCAACCCGAGGAAACAGGCGGCCTTCAGGGCCAGTCTCGACAGGATCCTGCACCATGTCGGCAAGATCCAGGGTCAGGGGGTCTCAGGCTTCATGAAACTCCCCTACAAGAATACCCGCCAATTCGAGCACCTGGACCGCCTGGCCGATGACTTCTATCCCCGCAACCCCAAGCAAGCCGGCATCTGAGGCTCGGCCGGCTCATGGCTAAATGGGCGAACCCGGCGGCATGGGCAGCGGATGGGGCAACAGCTTGACACTGTCGTCCGCCAGCGCCGCGGTTAGGCCCTGCTGCAGCCAATTGAAATGGGCGGCCTGGTAATCGCTGCCCCTGTTGCTGAGGCGCTTGAGCTGCTTGATGCTGAAGTTCAGCCTGTCTGCCAGCATGGCCTTGACCTCGGGTGAACTCTGCTCGTCGTGCAGACTGGCCAGCAGCTGGTCCATGACCACGGCATTGACCCGCATCCAGATCCCCTGCTCGCTGCCCGTCTTAGGCTCCTGATACAAGGTCGCGGCCAGCAACTTATCCACCAGCACCATGACGGACAGTTGTTCGTTGTCGGCCATATGGGCCTGGGCCACTCGGTTGAGCCTCTGGGGCTGCAACAGCTGGGCGACCGTGTGCCGGCTGAGCACCTCCGCCATGGCGAGGGGATCGCCTATGACCCCCAGCCCGCCGGCCTGGCTCTCCCGGGTGGCACCATAGTTGCCGGCCTTGGGCACCAGGGTCTCCAACACTGGCTGTGGCAGCTCCAGGCTGGCGGCGGATAAGCCGCCGAGCAAGGCGCTCAGGGCATCGAGCTGCAACTGGGGCGCGGCATAATGCCAACGGCTGCCTTCCGGCGTCTGCTGGTAACTGTAGTCGGTTCCGCCTATGACCTTGGCCGCCGCCGTGATCTGGTAGCGGGTCAGCAGATAGATGGGCACCAGGGCATCGGTCAACTCCCCCAGGGGCTCTCCCGGCAGGAGCGCCTGGGCCGAGAAGTTCTCCAGCGCCTGCCGCCTAACCCGCTCGAGTCGCACCAGTTCGGCCACGGGATCGTCGCCGTTATCCCACAGGCTGGCGTGCATATTGCCGGCATTCGCGCCACGGGAATCTGCCTCGCCTATGTATCTCAGGCCCTGACGCGCCGCCTGCTCCAGCAGCCTGGCCTGCTCCTGGGTGTCGGCCGCCTCATCCCCATAGTCGCCGTAACCGTAGGCGATGGCGAACTTATCCCAAACGCCGACGCCCACGGAATAAGGGGCCGAGATGTCTATCTCCTGCCCCTTGAGCGTCACCTTGGGATAGGGGTAGTCCATCACAGAGGCATCGTCATTGCTCGAGGCGGCGAAGTTATGATCCAGCCCCAGGGTATGCCCCACCTCATGGGCCGCCAGCTGGCGAATGCGCGCCAGCGACAGGGACAGCTGCGCCTGCCCGGCGGCCGCCCTGTCTTGCCAGCCGGCCGTCAATCCGCGGGCGATGAGATGATCCTGGCGCACCCTCAGGCTGCCGAGGGTGACCTGGCCCTTGATGATCTCGCCTGTCCTGGGATCCGTCAGTGACGCCCCGTAGGACCAGCCGCGGCTGGCCCTATGCACCCACTGGATCATGTTGTAATTGATGTCCTGGGGATCGGCATCTTCGGGCAGCAACTCCACCCTGAAGCCATCGATGAAACCCGCCTGTTCGAAGGCCCCCTGCCACCAACGCGCGCCATCGAGCAGCGCCGAACGTATGGGCTCAGGTACCCCGGGATCCAGGTAGTAGACTATGGGTTTGACCACCTTGCTCGGCGCCGGCCCCGGGGTGACCTTCTGTAATCTATGGCGGATCAGCTGACGCCGCACCAGGGGCTCATCCACCCGGCTGGCATAATTCACATGCTCCTCGGACAGGAAACCACTCATGGGATGATAGGCCCTGGGCTCGAAGCCGGCCTCGGGCAATTCGACGAAGGAGTAACGCATGCGCACGGACATGGCGGTGCCATCCGGTGTCACCTGGGCCACCTGGGTCCCGGCGGTATCGGCGCTGAAGGTCAGCAGCACATCGACATCTGCGTTGCGCTCGAACGACTTGACCCCCTGGGGCAAGACTAGCGAGCGAGCGCTGTCCAACCGATAGTGGCCTTGCCCCGTCTGGGCCAGCACCTGGCTCACACCGTGCAGATCCCTGATGACCAAGTCATTGATGGCCACCAGCGCGGGCTTGCCCTCGAGTACCTTGCCGCGCCACAGCACGGAGTCGGCGAAGGCCTCCTGCACCGCCCGGCGCTCGGCGGCATTGTCACTGTCCGCCCGGTAGCGGGTGTTGAGCTGCTTGAGGATCAGGAAGGGCCCCTGGCGCTCGAACTGCACCATGCGGGTTTGTCCCAACTGGCCCCGGTCCAGGCCTATGTCGTTGGAGCCGACGCCCTGGGGCAGGCTGGTCACCAGCAGGAAAGGGCTGTTGAGGCGGTTTGCCTCCAGGTACAGTTCTCCCCGCTCATCCGAATAATACAGGTTGATGAACCCCTTGGCCTTATGACTCTGTTTGACTATGGCGGCGGGACTCGTGTCTTGGCTTTTGGCCACGGCGGCCTGGGTCATGGTCAACAATGACACGCCGGCCAACGCCAGCAATCCAATACGTTGGGGTTTCATGCATCCTCCTGATAAAGACCAGTCGTGCTCCAGCTATTAGCCCTGGTGGTGCTGCGTCTTATGCTTAATCCAATGGTTTAAGGTTTCGAACAATTCGTTCAGCACTATAGGTTTGGTTATATGGGCATTCATCCCCGCGGCCAGGCTCTTTTCCCTGTCTCCCGACATGGCGTGGGCCGTCATGGCTATGATGGGCAACTGCTCTGTGGTGAAGCGCTGCCGCAGCGCCTTGGCCGCCGTCAAGCCGTCCATCACAGGCATCTGAATGTCCATCAGCACCGCATCGAAGGGACGGCTATCCACTATGTCCAGGGCTATCTGGCCATTATCCGCCACTACGACTTCGTAGCCGGCACTCTTGAGCAGCTCGGTCGCCACCTGTTGGTTGATGAAGTTGTCTTCCACCAGCAGCACCAGCCCCGTGTGTTGGTCCGTATCCGTCTCGGCAATGGTCGGCGCCAGGTTGAGTTTCGGCTGCTCGGCGAAGGCCGTGATGATCTCATCGAACAGGGTCGAGGCCTTGAAGGGTTTCTGCAGCAGGGCAAATATCTTGTCGCCGTCGACCTCATGCAGCAGCGGCTCCGAGGCATAGGCCGTCATCATGATGATCTTTGGCCTCTGTGCCAGCTTACCCTCCTGTTGCAGCTTATCTATGGCCTCCACCACTTCCTTGCCGTCCATGCCCGGCATCATCCAGTCGAGCAGCAACAGATCCACCTGCGACTTAGTCAGCTTGTACAGGGCCTCGGCACCGCTGGCGGCCGTGTCGACCTCGAAGTTGAAGTCGCGCATCAGCGCCGAATAGATCTGCAGCGCCGACGGATTGTCGTCGACCACCAGGGCCCGCAGGTTGTTGAGCTGCTCAGGGATCACCAGCGGCGCCGGCTTGGCCTCCTCGGCGATCTCGAAGCTGATGGTGAAGCTGAAGGTGCTGCCGACGCCCGGCTCGCTCTGCACCTGCATCTTGCCGCCCATCATGGACACCAGGTGCTTGCTGATCGACAGTCCCAGACCCGTGCCGCCGTATTTGCGGGTGGTCGAGCCGTCGGCCTGGGCGAAGGCGTCGAACAGCTTCTCCTGCTGATCTTTGCCTATGCCTATGCCGGTATCCCGCACCCAGAACTTGAGGGTGATCCTGTGATCCCGCTCGCCCACGTCCTCACAGCCCAGCTCTATCTCACCCGACTGGGTGAATTTAACCGCGTTCGACAGCAGATTGATCAACACCTGACCGAGTCGCAGCGGATCGCCCTTGAGTATCAGTCCGGCGGTCACGGGCGCATACAGCAAGAGTTCGACCCCCTTCTCCTGGGCCCGCAGGGCATTGAGATCCAGCGCATGATCCAGCACCTTATCCAGCGGGAAAGACACCCGCTCCAGCTCCAGCTTGCCCGCCTCTATCTTGGAGAAATCCAGGATGTCGTTGATGATCCGCAGCAAGGACTGGGCCGAGAACCCGGCCTTCTCCAGATAGTCTTTCTGCTGGCTCGTCAGGCTGGTGCGCTGTGCCAGTTGCAGCATGCCTATGATGGCATTCATGGGGGTGCGGATCTCATGGCTCATGTTGGCGAGGAATTCGCTCTTGTACAGATTGGCCAATTCGGCATCCTGCTTGGCTTCCAACAAGGCCACCTCGTTGCTCTTGGAGCGGGTGATGTCTTTATGGGTGCCGAGCATCCGCTTGGGCTGGCCGTCGGCGGTAAACTCGACCACGCGGCCGCGGGACAGCACCCAGTGATACTGACCGGCCTTGGCGCGCATCCTGAATTCTATCTCATAGGCACCGACGGGATCGGCCAGGTACTGATTGCGGTACTCCTGGACCCGGCTCCTGTCGTCCGGATGGATCAGCTCGTCTATGGCGGACAAGAGGGCCGGGAATTCGTTGGCCCTATACCCCAGCATGGAGTAATAGGCCGGATTGCAGATGATCTGCTCCGAATCCAAATACCAATCCCACAGGCCATCTTCCACCGCATCCATCGCCAGGTGATAACGCTCCTCCGACAGCCTGAGCTGCTCGGCCGATTCATATTCCCGGGTCACGTCCCGCCATACGGCGATCAGTCCCAAGAGCTCGCCGCGCCTATTGTAGAATGGCAGTTTCAGGGTATCGAGCAGCACAGACTTGCCCGCCATCTCGACCTTCTCCTGGTAACGCAGCGGCACCCTGTCCTTGAGCACCTGTTCGTCTTCGGCACGAATGCGCTCGCCCAGCTCGGGCGAGGTCAGATCTTCCGACGACAGGCCGATCATCTCGCTCTCCGTATAACCCAGCATGCGCTCGGCCGACTTATTGCAACCGAGGTAATTGCCTTCCTTATCCTTGAAGACGATCGCCTCAGGAATGGAGTCGAGCAGGGAGCGCAACAGGGCGTACTCACGCTCACGCCGCGCCGTGGTCTCCTTCAGCCTGTCGGTGCGCAATGCCACCAGCTTGTCCAGACGCTTATTCTGCTCCGCCAGGTGTTTGGTGTATTGCTGGTTCTCCTCGAAGATGCGGCTCACCAACTGAAACCAGGGCGCCCAGCCCTGGGTGATCTTCTCCGGCGGCTTTCTCGGCTCCTGGGAACAGCCTTCCAGATGCGACAGCAGGCGTGAGGCCGGACTGACGAAGGAACGCCGGGTCTGCCAGTGGACTATGGTCACCAGCACAGACAGGGCCAGCACCACCAGGAGGAAGGTCAGCTGCAGCTTATCCCTGGACTCCTGGAACAGCTCATCGGCCTTCTGCAGGTACAAGAGCCGCCAGGGGGCGTTATGCAGCGCCACCGAGTGGATATAGTAGCCGTTGCGTATCATGCCCTCGTGGGCATCGAACAGCTCGGACTCGGGCAGGGAATGCAGCTCGGATGGAATGCGTTGACTGATATGGTAGACACGGTTGATGTCGGCGGTTTCTATGTCGCTGTGGGAGAGGATGTTATTGCTCTGGTCCAACAGGATAACCGTACCGGGCATCTTGAAATACAAGCGAATTTGCCGCGCCAGCGAGGCCAGGGTCATGTCCAGGTTGATGGAGCCGATGAACTCATCTTCCAGGTAGATGGGCACCCCCAGGGTCGTCAGCAACCCCTTGTCCGCGGGATCCACATAGGCCTCACTCCAGAACACGCTGCGCTGCGGGTTCATCGCCGGTGTGGCGAGCTGGAATTGCTTCTTGTTCAGCAACTCCTCGCGAAACCTCTGTTCGTCCGAGGCCCAGGGATAATAGGACATGATGTGGCGCTTGGAGATGTAATAGATGGCCGAGGCCTTGGGGGCGGCTTCCATGGCGACCGGGAAAGACAGCGACAGCTCGAACAGCATCTCCAGTTCCTGATAGAACTTGTCGCTGCGGCCATCGAGCGAGCCAGAGCCTGTGATCCGGCCCATGTTGGTAAAGGGTTCGCCGCTCTGGGCGTAATTGGGTTCCAGGGTGAAGAACTTGCCACGCTCGTCGAACTTTTCGTACTTGGGAAACCTGTCCTTACGGACCAACTCGCCCAGGCGCAGGTGATCTATGGCCACATTGCGCAGACTCTTCACCGCCCTGATGCTGGATTCGAGCAACAGGTCCACCTGCAACACATGGCGGTCGACCTGCTCCTCACGCTGCAACATCTGCTGACTCTTCTGGCGATCGAAGATCACCCAGGCAGTCAACATCGCCATCAGGATCACCCCGATATAGGTATAAAAAACGGCGCGGTTATAGTTCTTCTGGATCGGCGATTTTAGCTGAAGATCCGGCTCACTGGTTTTCATTCACTACCCTTGGTTGCAGCACTCACGTCGCGGCTGGGAGCTGAGGCGACTCCTCTTTACCCGATGGATAATAGTATCAGGAAGATAATATCAAGCACATTAAATAATTACCGCCAACCAGGGCACAGGGGTGCCCTGGCGGATAAAATAAAGGCCTCCGGGAGGGAGGCCTTGGCGCCAAGCGGCGAAGCTGTTAGAGGTGCTCCTCGGCGTATTCGGCCAGACGGGAGCGCACCACACCATTGAGGTAGATGTTGGCACTGCCTTCGAAGTTTTTGAAACGCTCCACTATGTAGGTCAGGCCCGAGGTCACTGCGGTGAGATAGTTGGAGTCTATCTGCGACAGGTTACCGCAGCAGATGAGCTTGGTGCCTTCGCCCATGCGGGTGATCATGGTTTTGATCTGCGAGGCGGTGAGGTTCTGGCACTCGTCGAGCAAGACCACTGAGTTTTGAATCGAGCGCCCCCGCATGAAGTTGATCGACTTGAACTGAATATTGGCCTTCTCCATGATGTAACTCATGCTGCCCACCGGGTTGGCATCATGCTTATGCAGCACCTCCAGGGTATCTGTCACGGCCGCGAGCCAGGGAGTCATCTTCTCCTCCTCCGTGCCCGGCAGGAAGCCGATGGACTCGGCAATTTCCGGGGTGTTGCGGGTGACTATCACCTTGTCGTACTGCTTGCGCTCGACCACCAGCTCCAGCGCCGCCGCCATGGCCAACAGTGTCTTACCGCAGCCGGCCGGGCCAGTGAGGATCACCAGATCTATTTCCGGGTCCATCAGGGCATGCAACGCCATGCCCTGATAGATATTCTTCGGCTTGACGCCCCAGGCCTCTATGTTCGTCAGCCTGTCGCGTCCAAGGTCCAGTATGTGCAGGTGGGTGTCGTTGAGCTCGGCCACCCGGCCGCAGAAGTCGGACTCCTCATCTATCAGGTATTGGTTGATATACAGGGGCTCGCTGTCGACATCCTTGAGCGGCACCTCATGCACTGTATGGCGCCCCTGCCTGGTGGTGGAGACCTTGTTCAAATGCTCCCAGAAATTTCCCTCGAAGATGTGGAAACCTTTGCTCAGGAAACGTATGTCGTCTATCAGCTGATCGCTGCGGTAGTCCTCGACTCTCTCTATGCCGGCACCTTTGGCCTTGAGGCGCATGTTGATGTCTTTGGTGACCAGTACCACCTGCCGGGGATGATGCGCTTTTTGCAGATACAGTGCCGTGTTGATTATGTTGTTGTCGTTGCTGTCGCCGGGCAAGGCGCCCTGGGTAAATTCGATCTGATGGTCGGGGAAGATGGAGAGGGTACCGCTGGCATCGCTATGGCCTTCCCTTCTCGGCAAGGGTACGCCACTGACTATCTGCTCCGGGGTGGTGGGTCCGCCTAAGGTGTCCTCCAGCGCCCTGATGGCGACCCTGGCGTCGCGACTGACATCGCTCTTGCGATCTTTTATCTGATCCAGCTCTTCCAGCACTGTCATAGGCACTATGACATCGTGCTCCTTAAAGGAATAAATGGCTAAAGGTTCATGTAATAACACATTGGTATCCAGTACAAACAACTTTCTGTCGTCTTGTTCCATGGCGCCTCCAGAGTGCGTATTCAGCTGTCAATATCCATTCACCATGCCGCCGAGACTTGGCTCATAGCATGGCTAATCACCCGGCCAATCATGGCACTTATTACTCGCGGTAAGACCTAACTTCTCCTCTATCCATAGGCTCTTAAGTCTTATACTGGCACCATTGCCGCCAAAGTCAATCCGCCTTTGAGCGACAATTCCCCGAGCGCAGAACCAGTGTAGAAGCCGGCATGTGACATTCGGATGACATGCCCGCCACCCCAGAATAACAAATTCGTCGACCGGCTAATTTGTAATCTGTCGTGGCGCCAATTAGGCTTTAGGGACCCTCCCGGCGATGTTAATGTCACCCCGATTGGTATAACATACGCGCCCTTTGTGAGTCAGCCCGGAAATGAGAAATAAAGATGCCGTTCGCCTTAGGTCAACGTTGGATAAGTGATACCGAGTCAGAGCTTGGTTTAGGCACTGTTGTGCAGGTAGAAGGCCGCATGGTCACCCTGTTATTCCCCGCCACCGGAGAGAACCGCATGTTCTCCCGCAGTGAAGCTCCGCTTACCCGCGTCATTTATAATCCGGGCGACAAGGTCGAAAGCCATGAAGGCTGGAGCCTGGAGGTGGTCGAGCTGGAAGAGAAACAGGAGCTCATCATCTATCACGGCATTCACACTGAAACCGGTGAACCCGCCAGCCTGCGCGAAACCCTGCTCAACCACAATATCCGCTTCAACAAACCCCAGGACAGGCTGTTCGCCGGTCAAATAGACAGGCTGGACAGGTTCGGTGTGCGTTACCAATGCCAATTGCTGCGCCACAAGCTGGCCTCTTCGGATCTGCTTGGCCTGCAGGGGCCGAGAGTCGGGCTGATCCCCCACCAGCAGTGGATTGCCCATGAAGTAGGACGACGCTATGCCCCCAGGGTGCTGCTCGCCGACGAAGTGGGCCTGGGCAAGACCATAGAAGCGGGTCTCATCATACATCAGCAACTGCTGACCGGCCGCGCCGAACGGGTGCTGGTCCTGGTGCCGGACACACTGCGCCATCAGTGGCTGGTGGAAATGCTGCGGCGTTTCAACCTCAGATTCTCAGTGTTCGATGAAGACAGGTGCGTCGAGGCCTATGCCGACAACGACAACCCCTTCTACACTGAGCAGCTGATCATCTGTTCGCTGGAGCTGCTGCGCAAGAAGAAACGCCTGGAGCAGGCACTCGATGCCGACTGGGATCTGCTGGTGGTCGACGAGGCCCATCACCTGGAGTGGACCGAAGAGGCGCCGAGCCGGGCCTATCAGATAGTCGAGGCCCTGAGTGAAGTCGTGCCTGGGGTGTTGCTCCTGACTGCGACCCCGGATCAGCTGGGGCACCAGAGCCACTTCGCCCGCCTGCGCCTGCTGGATCCCGACAGATTCTACGACTACGACGCCTTCCTCAAGGAGGAAGACAGCTATAAGGAGGTGGCCCTGGCCGCCGAAGCCCTGGCCGCCGAACAGCCGCTGCCGGCAAGTGCCATCGCCAGCATCACCGCACTCCTGTCCGAGAAAGACATCAGCGCCAGCCTGCGCCAGATCCAGGGAACGGATGCCGATGCCCAGCAAGCCGCGCGGGATGAACTCCTGCAGGAGCTGCTCGATCGTCACGGCACGGGCCGGGTCCTCTACCGCAACAGCCGCGCCTCGGTGAAGGGCTTCCCCAAGCGTTTCTTCCACCCGCAGCCCCAGCTGATGCCGGAGCAGTACCTGACCGCGGCGCGCGTCAGCGCCATGATGAACGGCCACAAGAGCCTGGAGGCCAAGGCCGCCCAAGCGCTGAGCCCGGAGAAGCTGTATCAGGAATTTGAAGACAACAGCGCCAGCTGGTGGAAGTTCGATCCCCGCGTCGACTGGTTGATCGACTTCCTCAAGAGCCATCGCAGCAAGAAGGTGTTGATCATCGCCAGCCAGGCGGAGACGGCATTGAGCCTGGAAGAGGCGCTGCGGACCCGTGAAGGCATACAGGCGACGGTATTCCACGAAGGCATGTCCATCATAGAGAGGGACAAGGCCGGCGCCTATTTCGCCCAGGAAGAAGGCGGCGCCCAGGCGCTGATCTGTTCGGAAATCGGCTCAGAGGGGCGCAACTTCCAGTTCGCCAGCCACCTGGTGCTGTTCGACTTGCCGCTCAATCCCGACTTGCTCGAGCAGCGCATCGGTCGTCTGGACCGTATCGGCCAGCAGAACGACATACAGCTCCACCTGCCCTACCTGCAGGGCACGGCCCAGGAACGTTTGATGCAATGGTACCATCTGGGGCTGAACGCCTTCGAGCTGACCTGCCCAGGGGGGCACCTGCTCTACAAGGAATTTGCCGAGCCGCTGCTCGATGTGCTGGGCGATGACGATGCCGACGCACTCGACACCCTGCTCGAGCAGACCCGGGAGCGTTACCAGGAACTGAAACAGGCCATGGAACAGGGGCGCGACAAGCTGCTGGAGATCAACTCCCACGGCGGCGAGCGCGCCAACGCCCTGGTCAAACGCCTGAGCGAACGTGACGACGATACCCAACTGATAGGCTCGGTGATCCGCCTGTGGGACATCATAGGGGTAGATCAGGAAGACAGGGGCGAAAACTCCATCATACTGCGTCCGAGCGAGCATATGATGTTCCCCACCTACCCAGGCTTGCCCGAGGACGGGGTGACAGTCACCTTCGATCGCGATACCGCCCTGTCCAGGGACGATATCGCCCTGATCACCCAAGAGCACCCCCTGGTGCAAACCGGGCTGGATCTGATCACAGGCTCGGAGACGGGCACCACCAGCGTCGCTGTGTTGAAGAACAAGGCCCTGCCCGCAGGCACCCTGTTCCTGGAACTCATTTACCTGGCCGATGCCTCGGCGCCCAAGTCGAGTCAGATGTACCGCTATCTGCCACCTACCCCTATCCGGGTGTTGCTGGATAAGGGCGGCAACAACCTGGCCGACAAGGTCAGCTACGACAGCTTCGACAAGCAGCTGAGCGCGGTCAACCGCCACATAGGCAGCAAGCTGGTGACGGCCTCACAGCCGCTGTTGCATCCCTTGTTTGCCCAGGGTGAAGAACATGCCCAGGCCGAGCTGCAACAACTCCTGGTACAGGCCAGGGAGAAGATGACAACTCAGCTCGGTGGCGAGCTCGAACGTTTGGAGGCCCTCAAGGCCATCAATCCGAACATACGCGACGCCGAGCTCGAGTATCTGCGCAACCAGATGAGTGAACTCAACGCCTATCTGGATGCCAGCCAGCTGCAACTGGACGCCATTCGCATGATCTTGGTCAGCCATGTTTGAGTCAGGGCCGGCCCCTCGAACCTGAGGGGCCAAAGCTGAACCACGGCCAACCGAGCGCGACAAAGGAGCCCCTTCGAGGGGCTTTTTTGTGCGTATCACACGCCAGTCGCGCTATACTCGCCCCAAGACACCTTGGACTCAGTGAGAATATGCCAGAGTACCGCTCCATACCCGTAGGGCTGCTGTTGTTATTGAGCCTGGCCTTTTCCCCAGAATGCCGGCCGCAAGATGCGCCACAGCCCCAGGCAGCCGCCGCGACCGGGGGCGACAAGCAGCCGCCGCGCCTGGGCTATTTGCCCGCCGCCGAAATCGGGCAGATCCGCGTCGAGGATGAGTCGGTCGGGGTGCTGACGCGCCCCTGGCAAGGAGAGCAACACCTGGGCGCCGCCCTGCTGTTGGCGGATCTGGGCTCGCCGCCGGATGCTCCCGGGCTTATCGACTTCCTGCGTCATGGCCTCAATCCGGCGGGTTGGGCCAGCATCAGCCTGACGCCACCCAGGGCCAGGGCGGCGCCAAACTTCGCCACCGCCGCGACCGAGATAAGCAAAGCCGGTGAGGCACAGCTGAGCTATGCCGCCGGCCACGCGACGCCGAAATACTCCCAGGAACAGGACTCCCAGCATAAGACGGCCCAGGAAAACTTCCTGCAGCAGACGCTGACAGGCGTCGACGCCCTGAGCGCCGCCTATCCGGGCAAGCGGCTGGTGATCGCCGATGGCCAGAGTGCCGCTCTGGTGATAGCGCTGCTGCAGCAACAGCAGATCCCCGCGCCCGACATGCTGGTGGTGATCAATCCCTTCATCGAAGATGCAGCGCAAAATCAGGCCCTGGCGGCACAACTGGCGAGCATCACCATCCCAGTGCTGGATCTGCAGTCACCCGATGGCCACCCCGCCTCCCGGCTGACGGCCCTGCAGCGCCACACCCAGGCCTCGGTCCATGGCCCTGGACGTTATCGTCAACAGACACTGGCATTGGATCTGCGCCAGGCGACGGCCTGGCAGGAATGTTTGCAACAAATTAAGGGCTTCGCCTATCTCATCACCAGACAGGGCTAGCTAGGCAAGCGCAGGGCCCACGCCTGGATAGAAGCATTTGGCATCGACGGTCAAAAAGACTAACATGCTGTAAAATTGACAAGAGTCAAAAAAACGTCGCGCCATTGTGGTTAAAATGCCAATAGCGACAGGCCTTTAGAATTAGAATAAGCCAGCTCCTAAGCCGCAGCACCCAGGGGTCACGCCAACAGGACGAACCAAGGATCACTAGATGACAGTTCAGGTACTCATATGCGATGACTCGGCACTCGCCCGCAAGCAGATGGCACGCACCCTGCCCAAAGACTGGGACATAGAACTCAACTATGCCACCAACGGGGCCGAAGGCCTGGATGCGATTCGCGCCGGCAAGGGCGAAGTGGTCTTCCTGGATCTGAACATGCCCGTCATGGATGGCTACGAGGTGCTGCAGACGGTGCAGCAACAGGATCTGCCCGCCCTCATCATAGTGGTCTCAGGCGATATCCAGCTCAGGGCCCACCAGAAGGTCAAGGCCTTGGGGGCGCTGGATTTCATCCAGAAACCCGTCAGTGCCGATGCCATCAGCCACATACTGCAGGAATACGGCATCCTGGAGTTGGCCCAGACGAGCACCGAAACCCAGAGCCCCATGATAGAGGTCGACCTGCGCGATGCCTGCCAGGAGATAGCCAACGTCGCCATGGGACGCGCCGCCGATCTGCTGGCCAGGCTGCTCGATGTCTTCGTCTTGCTGCCCATACCCAACGTCAACGTGCTCGAAGTCAGCGAGCTGACCATGACCCTCAAGGCAACCGAGGCGAATCCGCAGATCTCGGCCCTATGCCAGGGCTTCATAGGCGCAGGGATCGCCGGCGAAGCCCTGCTGTTATTCCATGATGCCAGCTTTCAGGACATGGCCAAGCTGATGGGGCTGGCCAATCCAGACGATGCCAATACCGAAATCGAAGTCATGATAGACACGGGCAATGTGTTGATCGGCGCCTTCCTCAACGGCATCTCGGAGCAACTGGACATGAAATTCAGCCAGGCGCATCCCGTGGTGCTCGGCCGGCATTGCACGGTCAACGATCTCATTCACGACAACGCCGAGAAATGGCAACGCACCTTGGCGATGGAGATCAACTACCGCATCGAAGACCATGATATTCATTGTGATCTCTTGCTGCTCTTCACCGAAGATTCGTTACCGACGCTTAACTACAAGCTCGGCTACCTGCTCGATTAACCTCAGGGTATAAGCTATGTCTCACGATCAAAGTGCGATGAACGAACTACATTGGCTCATAGACATGGTGCAGACCATAGAAGTCGGCCTGGTCGTCTTGGACGAGCAATACCGCATCAAGCTGTGGAATGGCTTCATGGAAAACCACAGCGGCGTGTCGCCCAATGCCATCAAGGACAAGGAGCTGTTCGAGCAATTCCCCGATCTGCCGGTGAGCTGGTTGAAGCAGAAGATGGAATCCGTGCTCATGTTGAAAAACCGGGCCTTCATCAGCTGGGAACAACGGCCCTATGTGTTCAAGTTCAAGAACTATCGTCCCATCACGGGGCGCGCCGACTTCATGTACCAGAACGTGACCCTGTTGCCGCTGGCCTCGCTGACAGGCAAGATCACCCATATCAGCCTGATCATCTATGATGTCACCGACATAGCGATCAATAAGTTACAACTTAAAGCCGCCAACGAACAACTGCAACATCTGAGCCGCACCGACGGCCTGACCCAGTTGCCCAACCGCCGCCACTGGCAGGAATGCATGGAGCGGGAATTCGACCGCTTCGCCCGCTACAGCGACATCGCCAGCCTGGTCATGCTCGACATAGATAACTTCAAACAGATCAACGACAGCCATGGTCATCAGGCGGGTGACAAGGTGATCCAGCACATTGCCCACCTGCTGAACCAGTCGCTGCGGGAAACGGATTGTGCCGGCCGCTACGGTGGCGAAGAGTTTGCCATAGTACTGAGCAGGACGGATGCCCACGGTGCCCACCACTTTACCGAGCGGTTGCGCCAGAACATTGCCGACGCCCGGGTTCTCTATAAAGGCAAGCAGATCAAGGTGACCGTCAGCCTGGGGATCAGCACCCTGGGGCCCGGCATAGACAGCAGCTCCAACTGGCTATCCAATGCGGACACTGCCCTGTACCAGGCCAAGCAAAACGGCCGCAACTGCACAGTCGCCCATGAGGCCGAAGACAAGCGAACCGAGGCCGCCGCCACAGAACCCAGGACATAAAAAAGCCCATCCTGGATGGGCCTGTCTCATGGTGTCTGGAGCGCTGTCACAATAGGCTCATGCCGGCCGGCCATGGGCTGGGTTTCAGGCAGGAAACCCGTCTTCGTCCATCTCATCTTCTTCGTCTTCATCCAGCTCATCGCCGACGAAATAGGTGCCCCATCCGTCGTAATCCACCTTCTGCTTGGTGGCTAATTGCAGCAACTGCTCGCTGGCCTGGTCAAGTAAGTCTATATCCAGCTTATGATGGGCAATGGCATCGAAACAGAAAATGACCGAGCCATCTTCCAGCTCCATCTCCTCGGCATCATTGACTTCGAAGCCCAGTTTGAAGGCATCGACGGCGGCCTTTTCCAGGCGATCGAAGTTGGTCGAAGAAAAATGATGCTCTATGGTGTATTCGGCATCGGCCTCGGAGCCATCGTCGAGCAAGGCTTGAATAATATCCCTGTTTTCAGCAAGTAGGGCTTTTAACTGACTCTCAATTGACATGGACTGTCTCCGTTAATATGGATTCTGGGCAAACAAGGCGGATTATACGCCATCAAGTGGCAGAGTTTTACCCATTAATGCCGCCGCTTCCTGATTTAATGCGGCTAATCTGGCCGTCATGCTGGCATGAATTTTTGATGACAGCGCTTTCACGTCCGACTTATCCAATCCCTGGGTCTCCACCGGCGCCATCATCTCTATGATCACCACCCCATTATTCCAGCGGTTGAGTCTGATATGGCTCTGACAGGATGCCAGCACAGGCATCATGGGCACACCTGCGGCGATGGCCGTGTGGAAAGCGCCGGCCTTGAAAGGCAGCAGGCCACGACCACGGGAGCGGGTGCCCTCGGGGAAAATCCACACAGATAGGGCATTGTCCCTGATCTTTCGTACCGTCTTGGCCATGGTATCGAAGGCACTGTGGCGATTCTTGCGGTCGATGAGAATATTACCCGATAGCCAGTAGATCTGGCCGAACAGCGGCATCCAGACCAGGCTCTTCTTGCCCAGGCTGACAGTGCCCAGGGGCACGGCCGCCGTGTGGGTGAAGAGATCGAAATTATTCTGGTGATTGGCCAGGTACATGCAGGGCACAGGCAGCCCCTGTTCCGGCTGGCGGACTATGACCCTGACCCCGAGTATCGGCGCCACGGAAGCGAAGATCTTAGCGAACATGTGTACATTGTTTCTATGACGCGGCCTGAAGACACAAACGAGTCCACCGAATACGAAGGCCAGCAGCAACATGACCGCCAACAGCAGGGATCTGACGATTAACAGCACGAGATACTCCGACAAAAAATTCGCGCCAGTATAGCAGCCTGGCCTGCCGACTCAAGCTATTGCTGACAGACGTAAGCCGCAGGTTAGCGAGCAGCAGACATATATAAAGAATATCAAAATCTTAATGTGTTTAAGCCAAAGTTCCAGGTCAAAGTTCCAGCACAGAACGGCGTTATCATCGCCGGCAATCATCGCCAGGGTTAAAAATTCGCCCTATGCCAACAGCCATAACAGCCTGGCCTGCCGACTCAAGCTATTGCTGACAGACGTAAGCCAGTTCCAGGCGGAACACCAAGACGCTGACTGCCAGGGTTAAAAATTCGCCCCATGCCAACAGCCATAGCAGCCTGACCTGCCGACTCAAGCTATTGCTGACAGACGTACGCCGCAGGATATAGAGCAACAAACATATATAAAGAATATCAAAATCTTAATGTGCCTAAGCCAAAGTTCCAGACCAAAGTTCCAGGTCTGGGTTCAAGCACAGAGCGGCGTTATCATCGCCGGCAATCATCGCCAGGGTTAAAAATTCGCCCTATGCCAACAGCCATAGCAGCCTGACCTGCCGACTCAAGCTATTGCTGACAGACGTAAGCCAGTTCCAGGCGGAACACCAAGACGCTGACCGCCAGGGTTAAAAATTCGCCCTATACCAACATCGCAGGTTATCGGGCAACGGGCATAAAAAAGGAGGGCACCCGGATGGATGCCCTCCTTCATAGAGGATAGCAAATCTTAGCTTACCGAAGTCTGAGAGACACCAACGGGCGCCGCCTTCGCCAGTCCCAGGCGGAACAGCAGGGCGCTGACCGCCAGGGCCGCCACTATCGCCGCACCACTGGGCAAGTCGAAACTGGCCGACAGCAGCAGGCCAATCAGGTAACCGCTCAGGCCGACGCCATAGGCCAGCACCCAGGAAAAGCTGCCACGGTACTTGTTGAGCGCCAGCGCCGGCAAGATCAGGGTGCTGAATACCAAATAGACCCCCACCAGCTCGACCGACAAGGTGATCACCAGGGCGAACAGGAGATAAAAGCCGGCGCCGTCGAGGATGCGGGGACGCCAGCAGATCAGCGCCAAGACCCCGGAATAGACCAGCGCAGGCAGCAGCAACTGGGACCAACCGACCCAGAGGATCTGGCCTGACATCAACTGCTTGAGCAGCTCGGCCCCATGGGGATCGTTGGACAACAGCAGCATGGCCGCCACCGCCGCCAACACATAGAAACAGCCTATGATGGCCTCCAGCTCGCCCGCCATGCGTTTGGACAGCCAGGCGATGAAGCCGGCGCCCGCCAGGGCGAATAGCGCCGGCATCCACACATGGGAGAAAGGCAGCGCCTCTATGTTGTGATCCAGGTGGGCGACGATCGCCCCCAGGGCAGCCACTTGGGCTATGGCGAGATCGATGAAGATGATCCCTCGCTTGAGCACCTGACGCCCGAGCACCACATGGGTCGACAGCACCAAGACGCCTGCCGCCAATGCCGGCAGCAGGATTGACATGAGTTCCAGATCCAACATAGGTCTATTTCACCCCGTTAAGCAGTGCCAGCACACTGTCGTAGAGACCGAAGAGATCCCGGCTCTGGTCATTGCCTCCGACAGACATGGGCAGCATCACCACAGGCAGATGCGCCCGCTCCCCGAGCCAGTCGGCGCCGCGTCTATCCTGATAGGAAGCGACGATTATGGCCAGCACGTCGCCCTCGCCGGCGCGTTTCAGCAGGGAAGCCAGATGGCCACTTGTGGGTGGCAGTCCTGGCTTAGGCTCGAGATCCGCCACCTGCTCCATGCCCAACCAGTTGAACAGGTATCTGAAACTGGTGTGGTAGGCGATCACCTTCTTGCCTGTTAGACCGGCCGCCTTAGCCTGCCAAACGGGCACGGCCGCCAGCCAGCGCTGGCTGAAATCCGCCAGCGCGGCTTGATAACCGGCGGCGCCATCCGGATCCAAGGCCGTCATCTTGGCACTCAGGGCCTGGGCTATCTTGAGCAGGCGCTGTGGATCGAAATGCAGGTGCGGATTCCCCTGGGCGTGCACGTCTCCCATGCTGCGATCGACTTGCGCCAGCTTGTCCAGGGGATCGACCTGATCGGCGGCGAAGAATAGCCCCTCCTCGGTCGAGCGCACCTTGGCGTTGGCGGACTTCATCTGCAGCATGGGCAACCAGCCCACCTCCAGCTCAGCACCGGCACAGACCACGAGATCCGCCCGGCGCATCTTGGCGATGAGGCTGGGCCGCGCCTGCACCTGATGCGGGTCCTGCATGGCGGTGGTCGCCGCATACACGCTCGCCCCCGGTGCCAGCGCCTTGGTCAGCGCCGCATATTCAGGCTCGCAGGCAAACACATTCAGCTCGGCATGGGCCAAACCCGTATAGGCCAGCGTCAAACCGACTGCGGCAAATTTAGCTAACTTAGAATTGATGCGCACCGTGAGCCCCCAGAGACATAACATATTGCAGAGTTAAGATGTTGTCATCGGTTATCCCGTCGAAGTTGGCTCCTTGCTGGTGGGTATATTGCAGCCGTACCGTGGAGAAATGGCTTTGATGCCAACCCAGGCTCAGTTCCGTCTCCCGCAACTTCTGCGACTGCATCTCATCGGCTTCCAGCGCCTGGGCATCGAGCTCACCATAGCGTAAGCCTGCGCTCCAGTTGGGGGACATCTGATAGACACCACTCAGGTACCAGGCTTGATGATAGTCTTGCCGGCGCTTGGCGCCGGCGGCCGGCGCCTCATCGGACAGCAGGCCTGTGACCCGGAAATATTCGCCGCTGAGGGTTAGATGCCGGTACTTGTAGTTGCCCTGGGGCGCCCACTTATAGACGAAGTCGGCAGCATAGGTGTTTTCACCCGTGTAGCTGGCGCTGTGGCCATGCCCGGCTTCTTCGGCGCCAGCCTCCTCCTCATGGGGCATGAAGCGACCATTTTGGTTGCGCAAATAGCTCAGTCCAGCCATCCAGGAGCCGGCATCGCCGATATCACCACCGAACTTGCTGTAGGCGGTAAACACCCCCAAATTGCTGAACTCACGGCTACCCGTCTCATCCTCGGCATGCATGCTATCGCCCTTGAAGGCTTCGGCCCCCAGGCTCCAATAGATATCCGTCGGTGCCAGGTAATCCAGCCGGACCCCATCATCGAAGTAATGGCCGCCGAGCAGGGCACGATAGGCCACGGGGCGATCGGTAAAGGCATCCGTATGCAGATGCTGGTTGTTCAAATAGCCTATGTCTGACATGAAGCGCCCGGCGCGCAGCGACAGCCCGGCCGGCATGGCCAGGGTCTGGATGAAGGCTTCCTCCAGGTTGATTTCGCTCTCGCCATCGCTGGACTCCAGCACTGCGGTGACTTTACCGTAAAACATATCATCTATGTTGGCACTGAGTGCCAGCTCAGTCTCGCCCAGACCGAAACCTTCCGTCCGCTCGGACATGGGACGGTCGCTGCTCTGATAGTAGCCATCCACCACGGCGCTGATCGCCGGATTCGTCAGTGTCGGGTCCAGGGCCAAAGCATTCGCGGACGCCAGGGTGCAACCGAGCGCCAGCAAGGCAGCCCCCGGATTGGAAATAGGGTGTTGAATCTTCATCTTGTCTCCAAAAAATACAGCCATGTCTCGCAGGCCATGGCCGGCGAGAAAAATTAATCAATGAATTGGGTTAGCGATATTCAGACGAAGACGGAGGGGCACGGCTGTGATAGAAACTGCTATGTTGGCTGACATAACTGGGCAGGCTGAAGCTCAAGCGCTCGAATTGTTGCCCATCCAACTTGAGATAGAGGGGTTGCAGCGGGAGCATCTTGTTGAGCTGATGCTGATGGAAGCACAAGGTACAATGGCTGGTAGCGCCATCGTCCAGGTGGGTAACGCTGTGAGCCGAGGCCGCAAGAGACAGCAACACCAATATGGCGCTGAGCCATATTGCAATCGCACGTCTGATGTGACTCTTAAGTCTCACTATCGCTACCCCAAATAAACCACAGAATAAAGTCGGTCCGAGTTTAAGCCAGTACAACATGGAGTTGCAACACACAAATGCCCAGGCAAAAGGTTACAAGATGTTTATGCGCCGCGCTCAGGGCTCGGCGCCGGCTCAGGATGTCGGCCCTGGCTAGCGATACTTGGGGCCGGGATCGGGCGCTTCGTCCTTGATGGGGGCCTCGACCGTGTGCAGATGATCCATCAGATGGCATACCAGGAGTAAGATGAGCGCGAAGATGGCGGCGGGGATCATGGCATGGCGCGCCTCTTGGTACCAATAGGCGTAGATGCCACACGCCAGTGCGGTGTAAAAACCCAGCATTTTCAAACGCTGCAGCCAGGGACTGCGGCCCAACCAGGCTGTACAATGAGGACACTGGAACTGGGCTCCCAAGCCCTTGCCTCGCTGCTCAGTGATCGCGGCGACGCCGATGGATTTACTGCAATGTGGACACAGCATACAACTTTCCCCATGAAATGAGCGCCAAGTCTAACAGAAATCCCCCCTGGCGGGGACTTTAGCTGCATCCGGGCGCTGCGGGAGGCAATTGGCCATTCACCCAGGGCAATAAGCTGGTAATATCCTAGAAAATTTATCGCCTCAAGGATAATACCCATGAAACGTCTGACCCGGCAGGGATTGACCCTGGTGCTGCTCTGCCTCAGCCTGAGCGCCGCCGCTATTTCCCAGGACGTCGCCGAGCGCATAGCCCGGCTGCAACAAGCCATAGACAAGGAGCTCCAGACCTTGCCCAGGGCGAAGGGCGAGCTCAAGGCGATCACCGAATACCGAGTCAATACCAAGCTGACGTTGTTGCGGACACAGATCCTCTCCCTGCTGGAGGCCGACAGCCCGGATACCCAAGCCCTGCTGCCACTGATCAGGCAACAGCTGGTCTACACGGACAGACTCGGCCGTTATCTGGACCAAGACATAGCCGCCATGACCCAGGAGCTGGGCACCGGCAAGGATAGCAAGATGGCGCTGCAAATCGCCAGACGGGAAACCGCCAAGGACAAACTCCTCAAGCTCAGGCTCGAAACCCTGGGCTGGGCCGAAAACCTGGGGCTCGACATGGGCCAGCAGAAGCAAGCCCTGACCCAAACGCTGCTGGCGCGGGCCGATGGCCTCGACAGCCTGCTCAGTTACACTCAAGTACGCTTGAAAGCCGCCATAGACGAGGTCACCGCCGCCGGCAAGGATGTCACTCCGGAACTGACGGCCCAGGTCACAGAGCTGAAAGAGCGCCTGGCCCAGAATAGCCAGAGCCTGAGCCTGAGCATAGAGCTGCTCGACGCCCTGGGTGAAGAGACCTCGGCCTGGAAACAGGCGCTGTTCGCTGCCTCGGGTGACATCACCCATAATGTGCTCACCCTGAATGTGGCTTCCAGCCTGGTCGAGCAATGGCTGACGGCGGCCGAAACCCAGGCCATGGACAAGGGCCCCGGGCTCATCTTTAAATTCCTGGTATTTCTCGTCATACTGCTACTGGCGGCGCTGCTCGGCAATATGACCAAACGCTTAGTCAGGCGAGCCGTCAGCAACTCCAGCCTGAAGTTCAGCCGCTTGCTGCAGGAGTTTTTCACCTCACTGTCGGGTAAAGTCATTTTTGCCATGGGCCTGTTGATCGCCCTGTCCCAATTGGGTTTCGAACTGGGGCCACTGCTGGCGGGCTTCGGTATCGCGGGTGTCATCATAGGCTTCGCCCTGCAGGATACCCTATCGAATTTCGCCTCCGGCATGATGATCCTCATCTACCGCCCCTATGATGTCGGCGATCTGATCAGCGCCGCCGGAGTGACCGGCAGGGTCAGCCACATGAACCTGGTGTCGACCACCATCAAGACCCTGGATAACCAGAGACTCATCATTCCCAACAACAAGATCTGGGGCGATACCATAAATAACATCACGGTCGAGCACCACAGGCGAGTGGATATGAGCTTCGGCATCAGTTACAGCGACAGCATAGAACAGGCCGAGACCCTGCTGAAGGCCATAGTAGAGGCGCACCCCAAGGTGCTGGCCACCCCGGCGCCGACCGTCAAGCTGCACCTGCTGGGCGAGTCATCGGTCGACTTCGTCGTCCGTCCCTGGGTGAAACCCGACCATTACTGGGACGTCTACTGGGACATTACCCGGGAAGTGAAGCTGCGCTTCGACGCCGAAGGCATCAGCATCCCCTTCCCACAACGGGACGTGCATGTGTATCGCAGCAAGTAGCCGCTTCCTGTACCTGGGGCGTCCATGGGCGCCCGATGCACCGGCGGCTAACTGAACTAAAATATGAGACTAGCCTGCAAAGCCCATCCCAGACTCAAGTTATGGAGTAACCTATGACATCCGCTTTCCAATTATCCGATTTCGTTGCCGGTTTCTGGCGTATGACAGACTGGAACATGAGCCCGCAGCAGCGGTTGAGCCTAGTTCAGCACTACCTGGATCTGGGCGTGACCAGCATGGATCATGCCGACATCTATGGTCAGTACCAGTGCGAGGCCCAGTTTGGAGAAGCCCTGGCGCTGGCGCCGGCATTGCGCCAACGCATGCAGCTCATCAGCAAGTGCGGCATCAAGCCAGCATTCGACTGTCACCCGGAACGCTACATCAACCATTACGACACCAGCGCCCGGCATATCATAGAGAGTGTCGAGCAGTCGTTAACCCGCCTGGGCACCGACTATCTGGATCTGTTGTTGATCCACAGGCCGGATCCCCTGATGGACGCCGACGAGGTGGCACTGGCCTTCGACCGGCTCAGGCAAACGGGTAAGGTGCTGCATTTCGGCGTCTCCAACTTCGGCCCGGCGCAGTTCCAGTTACTGCAGTCCCGCTTGAGCACGCCTCTGGTCACCAACCAGCTGGAGATCTCCCCGCAACGACTCACCAGCCTGCATGACGGTAGCCTGGATCTCTGTCAACAACAGAGAATTTCCCCCATGGCCTGGTCGAGCCTGGGCGGCGGCAACATTTTTACCGGCACGGATGAGCAGTCACAGCGGCTGCGTCAGACACTGGCCCGGATAACAGCCGAGGTCGGGGCCCAGGACATGAGTCAGGTGATCTACGCCTGGGTGCGTATGCTGCCGAGCCGGCCTGTGCCCATCATAGGCTCGGGCAATATGGCCAGGATAGGCGCCGCGGTGGCATCGACCAGGATAGAGTTGGATCGTCAACAGTGGTTCAGCATCTGGCAGGCTTCGACCGGCCATAGCGTGCCTTAGTGCTTAGTCATGCTGAGTCCTGCTGATTCCTGCTGAGTCATGGACAGGCTCGATGACCGGCCAGGAAGATTATCCCCGGCAACAAAAAAGGCGCCCCATGGGCGCCTTTCGCTTATTAGCCTCAGCCTGTTCCGGGTCACATCAGGGTCAGCTCACCGCTCAGATGCGGGCGCCGGCCTTTCTGATCCCTGAGTTCGAACCTGAGGTGATCCGCCTGGGTTTCACTGGCGAAGGTCACTTCACCCGGCATGAACAGCGGCAGCTTGAACACTACATCTATGGTGAAGGGGCGCTCGCCTATCTGTGGCATCAACTCGGCGACGCAACGTCCCTTGGACCACATGCCATGGGCCAGAACGCGATCGAAACCAAAACGTTTCGACAACACAGGATGCAGATGGATCAGGTTATAGTCGCCCGAAGCCTTGGCATAACGGCGGCCCAAGTCTTCACTCAGACACCAATTTTGGGGATTATCCCAGGCCATGTCGCTCGCCTTGGGCGGCCGTGCCCGACGACCGCTGTCGATGCGATACAGATAGGTCGACAGGGAATGCCATACCAGCTCACCGTCGACCAAGGCCTTGGACACCAGCTCAAATTCCAGGCCGGAATCCGTCATTGTGCTGCCGGTGAGGCTGCATTCGAGTTCGAAGACTTCATCGACCCTGAGCGGTCGCAGCACACTTATGCTGTTTTTCAGGTGCAGCATGCCCAGCAGCGGAAAGGTAATGGCTTCATGGGTAAAGATCTGCGCATGCAGGCGAAACGCCATCACATAGAGATAGGTCGGCGGCAATGTCCGGCCATCGAAGCTGAAATTACAGACGTCGGCATACTGGCTTACCTTAGCCACGGATAGGCGTACGTCCCGGGCACTGACCTGAATTTGGGGTAAGGCTTGCTGGTCCCAGCCTGGCTTGCGGCCAAAAAAAATCTTGCGATAAAGAGAAAATAGCGAGGGCATCGCCTTCAATTCAACACAATACTCGTTCTTCAAGTCGATATACCTTCTAATTAACTTAAACTGACCGGCGGCACTGATTTCAACCATGAATAACATTAGCCCAGACCTGGGCCTGGCACAGAAATATTCAATATAAACCAACACCTATTAGCGTCAGACACTGTATCCAGGAAGGCATTCCAATGCTGCTCGATCCTGTATAAACGGGCGCCAGTATAACTCAGACCCGACTGGGCTGTGTATCCTTAACTTAGCGCCAAAGACCAAACCCTTTTGAAACAGTGAGTTAGAAGCAAACTCCAGCGACTGTGCGCGCCGGATGCGCAAAACGCTTCGCTGTGGCACACTAGCGGCTCACTCACTCCGGTAACAGCACAGTGCAAGACAAGAACTTCGACAAACTCGCGCAAAAATTTGCGAAAAACATCTATGGCACCCCCAAGGGCGAGATACGCGCCGCCGTGCTATGGCGGGATCTGCAACCCGCACTCGCCGCCTTGGGCGACAGAAAACTCAGGATACTCGATGCCGGCGGCGGCTTCGGCTTCTTCAGCCAGAAGTTGGCGGCTTTGGGGCACCAAGTGGTGCTCTGTGATATTTCGGCGGCCATGCTGGCCCAGGCCAGGCAGCAGATAGACGCCGCCGCCATGCCACTGGATATTCGTCTGCTCCATGCCCCGATCCAGGCCTTATCCCTGGCCGAGCATGGTCGGTTCGATCTCATCCTCTGTCATGCGGTGGCGGAATGGCTGAGCGACGCCAGGCAGACGCTGACGGACTTGCTCACCCTGCTCGCCCCCGGCGGCTTATTCTCGCTGATGTTTTACAACAAGGAAGCCATGCGGTTCCACAATCTGGTGTCGGGCAATTTCGACTATGTCGAGCAGGATTTCAAGGTCAAGAAGAAGGTAGGTTTGACGCCGCCCCATCCCCTGTATATCCAACAGGTACGCGCCTGGTTTGACGCCTGGCGGCTCACCCTGGAGTGCCAATCCGGGGTCAGGGTGATACACGATTATCTGAAACACCAGCAGCCACACAATTTCAGCCAGCAGAAGCTGCTGCAGATGGAGCTGCAATACTCACAACAGGAGCCCTACCTCTCCCTCGGACGTTATGTGCATTTCATCGGCCATAAGCAAGCTTAGCCTCCCGCGAGGGCGGCTGGCTCAGTCGCAATTGCCGCTCCAGCAGGAGGTCAATTCGGCCCCGGCGGCGGTCAATTGCTTGACCAGGCTCTTTTGGCCGACCAGATGGCCGGCACCGACGACGATAAACAAGGGTTCCGGGCTCGACTGGGCGCTCATCAAGCGGCGTATCTTATCTGCCATGCCCAGGTTGCGGCGCCACAGCAGCGCCTCGACCAGCTCGGCTTCCCCCTTGTCGAGCAGCTGTTGTTCCATCAAGCGGGCGATCTGGGCCTCGTCGCCACTGCGCCAGGCGTCTATCAGGGCCAACACCTCGGCATCCGAGGCACTCACTGCGTCCCTGACCATGGACCATTGGGCCTCTTGGCTGAGGGACGCCAGCAACCCCAGCTGAAACCCTATCGTCTCGAGTTCGAATACCTGTCTTGGCGCATTCCTGGCCAGCAGGTAGGTGTCTATTCCCTTGTCGGCACTGTAGCCCATGCTGGCATAGCGGTACAGACTCAGCTGCAATGACTGTAACCAGGGGGCATAGGCCTGCAGGCTCTGACATAGGCGGCCGCGGTTGGCACAATAGGACTGCATCAAGACCCGGGTCTCCTCGTCCATCTCCCCGGTGGCGGCGCCATATTTCTGGATCAGGGCGGCGCCGTCGGCCTTGGTGACATCGACTTCGACCACCAACCCGGCGGCCCCGGCAAATTTGGCCTCAATCTGAGGTGCCAAAGGATAGAAATCCTCACGGCCGACGTGGATAGATCCCAGCAGATACGCCGTCTTCCCCTGGTAGTGGATGCGAAAGAAGGGCGGCGTATCCGAGACGGCGGCCACAGCGGCCTGACTCAAACACAACAACCAGAGTAAATTCATGGCCATTATCTGCCGCCATCGACTTGTTGCCATCTTCCTTGCCTCCTATAATCCCTACAAATTTTAACTGAGACGCCGTTATGCCACACACTAAGGTCATAGAGCAACTGAAAGAAAATCTGCAGCTCGCCTATCGCCAGGCACTGGATGCCGATGCCAGGCTGGATGAATTGAAAAAAGCCGGTCACGCCAAGTTCAGCACCATCTTCACTCGGGAACAAGGCTTCGAGGCGCAAGGCAACCGCTTCCTGGTGTATGTCCAAGAGTTGGCCGAGGAGCTGGACACCCTGCAGCAAGCGGACAAGCTCTCGGCCACGGCCATCACCCATTTCGTACATAAGCTAGGCACCCTGCTGCAGACCCTGCAGGCCTTCAAACAGAATGCCCGTTAATCCCCAGGTATAGGCCGCACCGGGGCGGACGCCCGAGTCCGACCCGGCACAGAGGCGTCGTCCCCTGGTCGCAACCGTATGTCATATTGCTGTCATATCAACGTCATAGACTCCCGTCATACACCCAGCGGGAATAGCATGATGACGGCCATAGATCTAGCCAACGAACTCGACAAGATAATCACCAAGGGCGCGGTAAACGTCTTGTTTCAGCCTATTTTCAACATTGTCGAACGCAAGATCCATGGCTTCGAGGCCCTGAGCCGGGGACCCGAGCATAGTCCTCTCTTCTCGCCCGTGCCCCTGTTTCAGACTGCAGCCCATGAAGGCAAGCTCAGCGAACTCGAGACCCTATGCCGGCGACTGTCGCTGGAGCAGTTCAAGCTCAGGCAGCTCAACGGCAAGTTATTCATCAATATTTCACCCAAGGCGCTGCTGGATCCGGATCATCCCAAGGGCATGACGCTGCAGTTGCTGCAACAATTGGGCATACCCGCTTCCCAGGTGGTGATCGAATTATCCGAACAGTACCCGGCCGACGACATAGATCTGCTCAAGTCCTGCCTGAATCATTACCGTAATCAGGGCTTCCTCACCGCCATCGACGATCTCGGCGCCGGCTATTCCGGGCTCAGGCTCTGGTCCGAACTGGCACCCGACTATGTCAAGATCGACCGCCACTTCATCCAACAGATAGACACCAGCCCGGTCAAGCAGGAATTTGTTCGCTCCATAGTGGAGCTATGCCAGAGCCTGACCTGCAAGGTCATAGCCGAAGGGATAGAGACGGCGGCAGAATTGGCCGTGCTGACCCAGCTGGGGATCACCTATTGCCAGGGCTATTTGCTCGGCCGCCCGGAACAGGCGCCGCGGCGCAACATGCGCGCCAGTTTGACAGGTGGCCACCCCCAGATGTTGCCAAGGTACGGTGAGTCGGCCGAGAGCCTATGTTGCAACGCCACCACTGCACCACCGGACACCAAACTCAAGTACCTGAGTGACAAGTTTATTTCCCAGCCGGCACTGCAGGCCATAGTGGTCTACGATGGGGTTGCCCCCCAGGGAATATTGACCCGTGCCAGTCTGCTGGAGCTCTTCAGCACCCCCTATGGCAGGGCATTGCATGAGAATCATGCCGTTGCCGAGGTCATGGATCGTCAGGTGTTGCAGCTGGAGTCGAATGAACCCCTGTCCAGCGTCAGCCAGCTGCTGACCTCGGACAACGAACATACGGTGGCGCAACAGTTTATCATTCTGCGTAAGGGACAGTTGCTCGGCATAGGCCACACCAAAGATCTGCTGCAACGCATTACCGAATACAGGATAAAGATGGCCCGCCATGCCAACCCGCTGACGGATCTGCCGGGCAATGTCCCTATCCAGGAAGAATTGAAACGCCTCAAATTGCAACAGCGGCCCTTCTATCTGGCCTATTTCGACCTCTGCAATTTCAAGCCTTACAACGATATCTATGGTTTCTGTCGCGGCGACGAAGTGATCTGTGAAGTGGCCAACCTGCTCACCAAGTATCAGACAGACACCAGCTTCATCGGCCATGTGGGCGGGGACGATTTTGTGCTCATCGGCAGCTGCGACGACATAATACGCCAGAGCAAACAGATCTTGGCCGATTTCGAGGCACAGAAGTCTATCTTCTATAGCCAGGCCCATTGGCTGGAACAGAAGATGTTGGCCGATGACAGGCAGGGGAACCCCTGTCATCACCCCTTGATCAGCCTATGTGTCGGCATCCTGACCCCGGCACAGACGTACCAGAGCAACGAACATGAACTATCGACCCTGAGCGCCAGGGCCAAGAAGCAGGCAAAACACACTCGGGGTGGGTTCTACCTGCTCGAAGAGACACTGGATCGAATCGCCTGAACGCCACGGACTCCTGGTTTAAGCTCTTGATTTAAGCTCTTTTAAGAGCCTGGCTTGAGGGTCTTGTCCAACCAATCGTTCAACATCTTGGTCTCGTACATATAAGGCTTGTTGCTGATATTGGGCATGGAGTCCATGAAGCCCAAATCGGTCAGCTTCTCATCGCCGGCCATGATCACCTGTTCCCCTTCGAGTATCTGGTAGCTGAAACTCATACGTGGCGGATAGACGGGTTTCACCACGCGGATATCGTTCGGGGTCGCACCGAAGGTGGGGCGCATGTCACCGGCCAAGTCCAGATTCGTCACCGTCATCCGCAGCTGCTGTCCCGGCTTGAGCAACTTGGACGCTTCCTTATTCAGGTTACGGGTCAGGGTCTCGAACAGCTGCCGTTCATAACGCGACTTTTTCATGTTGGCGCTTCTGATATCTGTATAGTCCTTGGGATTCTGCCAGGTGATGCTCACCACCCCGTCCTCGGTAACCGGATTCTCGGGCATGGCATCACCCGCGGTCGCAGCGCCTGTGACCAATAGACCGCCAATGAGCAACAACTTAAATTGGTTTGTAGCTTTCATCTCGTACTCCTGGGTTCAATGTTGTTTGCCTTACTCCCGTGTACAAAATTTAACCCTATTCAAGCCGGGATGCAAAATTAAATTGCCGAAAAAGCCTCGGAGTAACCAATTGTTTCAAATGATATAATTAATATACATTTGCTTACCTTGGCCTTAACTCTTGTATCTGTTCGTATCCCTGAAATCCTCAACACCCGGGCCTCGCAGCCCAGCCCCGGCTTAAAGCTAAGCCGATGATAACCAAGGTCTAGAAGGGGAACCTGGCCGCCAGCCCAGGGTAATGGCTCTTGAGCTCTTTCTTCTTGGTGCTGAACTTTTTCCCCGCCGGGGTGGCCTTGCCCGAGGGGACGAAGGGCAATTCCCTGCCTGTCCTGTCCTCGTAGAGTTTGCCTGCGATGAGATCATATTCATCGACGAAGGGATAGGGATAGCCATCCTTCAGCGGCCACAGAGGCAATTGTGCCAAGCAATCGGGCGCGTCTATCGCCTTCTGGAACCAGTCCTGGCCCAGTGAAATCAAGAAGCTCCTGAATTCGGCGAAGGCATATTCGGAATCGCAGCCGGTGATCACATAGGCCGCGCCCCACAGCGACCAGAGGTAGCTCTGGCGCATCTTCTGACCGAAGAGCTTATCGAATGCCCTGAGCGCCTCATCATCCAACGGTGCCAAGCGCGCCGTCAGCGTCGCCGCCAATGATTCCTGATCCTGATCGTCGTTACTGCGGGTCACCAGCGCCCAAAATTCTGTTTCTGTCATAATCCTTGCCGAGCGCCCTGCGCTGTCAGTTAAAACCCAGGTTATTTTACACCATTGGCGCGTCTATGCTGGACTCGGATCGGCGCTTTTTCTACACTTGGGCCACTTCGTCATTAAGGTTGCCCCATGATCTCAGTCCCTGCTCGCCTCGCACTCCTCATGTTCCTGTATTGCCTCCTCACCGCCGGCGCACTCTGGCGAGCCCTGGGCACAGGGGCCCTGGATGCCTTTACCCTGGGAGTGGTTCCTGTGCTGCTGGGACTGATACTGCGTCAATCCTGGGCCTGCATGGCGCTACGCCTCTATATCGGCATTCAGACCCTGGGCTGCGCCGCATTGGGCATCACGGCCATCATAGCCTACCGCATCACCCCGGAAGATGTCAGGGTCGTGGTCCAGGGGCAGGAGTTGCCCATTCCTGCGGTCGTCATAGGCCTGATGGCCCTGCTCGGCTTCCAGTATTGGGTCGCCTTCTCCGCCAACACCCGCAATTATCTCGCCAGGCACTAGTATCAGCGCATTTATCTTGCTGAATTATCGGATAAAAGGTACTTTAGCGTCCTGCACCAGCCCATGAGAGCCTAATCCTGTATGAGCCACTTATCTCCAAGCGAATTGTCACTCTTGTTGGTTGAACCTTCGGAAACCCAGAAAAAAATCATCATGGGCCGGCTGCAGCAGGAAGGCATTCGGAGCATACAGACGGCCGGCAAGCTGAGTGAAGCCAAGGAGATAATCACCCGCCATAAGCCGGATCTTATCGCCAGCGCCCTGCATTTCGAGGATGGCAGCGCCCTGGAGCTGCTGCAACATATCAAGGCGGATCCAGGCTCCAAGGATATCCAATTCATGCTGGTGTCGAGCGAATGCCGCCGGGAACAATTGGAGATCTTCCGTCAGTCTGGCGTGGTGGCCATACTGCCTAAACCCTTCAGTTCCGAGCACTTGGGTAAGGCGCTCAATGCCACCATAGATCTCCTCAGCCATGACGAGTTGGATCTGAGTCATTTCGATGTCCAGGATCTGCGGGTATTGATCGTCGACGACAGCCCCCTGGCCCGCAAGGTGATAGGTCGCACCATAGCCAACCTGGGGATCAAGCAGATCTGCGAGGCCGACGATGGTGCCCAGGCGATCGCGCTGCTGCAACACCAGATGTTCGACCTGGTGATCACGGATTACAACATGCCCAGTGTCGACGGTCTGGCGCTGACCCGCTATATACGTACCCAGAGCAACCAGTCGCACATTCCCATTCTCATGGTGTCGTCCGAGGCCAAGGATACACATCTGAGCAATGTCGAACAGGCCGGCGTCAATGCCTTATGTGATAAGCCGTTCGAACCCAGGCTGGTCAAACAACTCCTGTTCCAACTGCTGGAAGATTGACCCCAATAACAGGATATGCATCTAAAAAGCATCAGAATTTGATTTAACAAGGGATTATCTGGCGCTAAAGCCCTTTTCAAGCGCCGCGCCTTGTGGCATGTTAGGCGAGTTTACTAAAAACAAATCTACGGAAAGAAGAGACTCTTAACATGAACAAAACTGAACTTATCGCCAAAATTGCTGAAAACGCAGAACTGACCAAAGCAGAAGCGGCCCGTGCCCTGAAATCATTCGAGCAAGCCATCACCGACTCTATGAAGAACGGTGAAAAAATCTCTATCGTGGGTTTTGGCTCTTTCGAAACCAGCACTCGCGCTGCACGCACCGGCCGTAATCCTCAGACGGGTCAAGAAATTCAAATTGCGGCAGCCAATGTGCCAAAATTCAAAGCCGGCAAGACGTTACGTGACAGCGTAAACTAATTCCTCGCCAGGCATTAAAGAAACCTCCCGTGGGAGGTTTTTTTGTTTCCGCTCTCAGGCTGAGCCTGGCTCGGCTGCACAATAAACGTGCACCTCTGCCCCACAGGCAGGCATACCCGGACTCACGCCGAACCAGTCCAAGATTATCCAATTGTTTTTTAAACAAATCTCATAGTGGCACGTGATTAGCAACCCTCAATTCAGAAAAACATCTTCACCGCAGCACGCCTCGGGGCGCGTCCGGTGAAAACATAACTGAAAGGGGATGAGCATGAAAAAATCACTGTATCGCGGCCTACTACTCGGCACAGGCATGATCCTGAGCGGCAACGCCCTGGCAGGCGTGTCCGGCAACATAGGCGTCACCTCCAACTACCTATGGCGCGGCACCAGCCAGACCCAGGACGCAGTCGCAGTTCAGGGTGGCTTGGATTACAGTCATGATTCCGGGCTCTATGTCGGCTCCTGGGTATCGAGCGTCGACTTCGGGGATGACACCAGCTATGAACTGGACTTGTATGGGGGTTATGCCGGCAGTCTGGGGGAAGATATTGGCTATGACCTGGGTTACCTCTATTACGCCTATCCGGATGCCAATGGCAACATAGACCTGCATGAGCTGTATGGCAGCCTCAGCTGGAAATGGTTCGAGATCGGCTATTCCCACCTCATAGATGCCGGCGATGATGTCGCCGCCGAGCCACTGGACAAGAAAGATCTCAGCTACCTGCATGCCACAGTCACTGTGCCCCTGTCCGACAGCCTGAGTCTGGCGGCCCACTACGGTTACTCCAGTGGCGATGTGGTCGAGAGCTGGTTCGGGGAAGACAACTACGCCGACTACAGCCTGACCCTGAGCGCAGAGACCCAAATGGGCACTGTGTCTTTCAAGCTGGCGGATACGGATCTGGCTGGCGACGATGCCAAGGTCGTCCTGGGCTACTCCTACAGCTTCGATCTGTAATCCAGGTCCCAGTCACAGAATAAAAGTCACAGACTAAAAGCCACAGAATAAAAGTCACACACTGAACGCCACACACGCCACCTTAGGGTGGCCTTGTGTTTCAGGCAATGACGGGGCTATTCGCCTTGCGGGCGGCCACCATCTTCTCTATATATTCCACTATCGGCTCCGCCAGCTGGATCCCTGTCGTGGTTTCTATGCCTTCGATACCAGGGGCGGAATTGACCTCGAGCACCAAAGGACCACGACTGGAACGCAAAATATCGACCCCGGCGAGCACCAGCCCCATGGCCTTCACCGCGGCCACTGCCGTCTTGCGCTCCAGTGGCGTGATGCGCACCTTTTCAGCACTGCCTCCGAGATGCAGGTTAGATCTGAAATCCCCCTCGGGTCCCTGACGCTTCATCGCGGCCACCACCTTGTCGCCGACCACGAAACAGCGGATGTCGCTGCCGTTGGACTCACGTATATATTCCTGCACCAGAATGTTGGCCTTCAGCCCAAGAAACGCCTCGATCACGCTCGTGGCGGCTTTCTTGGTCTCGGCCAATACCACACCTATCCCCTGGGTGCCTTCCAGCAGTTTGATCACCAAGGGGGCCCCGCCGACCATGGCGATCAGATCGCCAATGTCATCGGGTTTGCTGGCGAAGCCCGTCACGGGCATGCCTATGCCTTTGCGCGACAACAGCTGCAATGCCCTGAGTTTGTCCCGGGAGCGGGCGATGGATATGGAATCGTTGGCGGCATAGACCCCCATCATTTCGAACTGGCGCACCACGGCACAACCATAGAAGGTGACGCTGGCATGGATCCTGGGAATGATGGCATCGAACCCGGACAACTCCTCGCCCTCCAGATGAATGCTGGGCTTGACCGAGTTGATGTTCATGTAGCAGTTGAGGGGGTTGATGACGACAACCTCATGCCCCCGGCTCTCGCACGCCGCCACCAGACGGCGGATAGAGTACAAGTCAGGAAACTGCGACAAGATACCTATTTTCATCTTAGGTCACCAAATAATTGAGTGTAAATTTCTGGACTTAGCGGATCATTTCCCATGCTGGGAGAGAAAGCAACTTAATTAATCCAGGTTTGTTGCAAGTTCGGCTGCAGGCCGAAACCTCACGGGCATGCGGCCCAATCTTCCGCGCCCGATCTTCGGCTGCCCTGGCCATGCACAGCACCTTGGGTAAAGAATCCTTGTGTTGAATGCAAAAAAAATTTACTTGGCCGCAGGGGAAATTTTCGTTAGAAAGTGCTTAGGTTAAAAGGAGTGCTTTTTAACGAAAATGCTTAGGGTCGCCTAAGCCAATTACGACAGAGGAATTCGTTATGGCTCATATCACAGAAGTCGTGCCCGACGAGATGGAACTCGAGGCCATGGTTAGCCCCAGAAATCGCAAAGCCGCCGAAGTCATGCAACATAAACGCGCGGTCAAGCGCCGCCTGGAAGATTATCTGGAGCGCGCCGAACTCAGGCGCGCCCTGGGAGAAGATGACGACCTATTCTAGGTTGCGGCCTATGCAGGCTCAAACCTGGCTACCGGGAGAGCCCCGCGAGGACTTGTAGGCTGCGGTCTTAATCAGCAGCCATTCGGCCTTGGCCCCAAGGTAAACATAGGCGCCCAATCCCACCAGCAATCCCACCACAGCCAGCATCATCCAGATCGCCGGCTCAACATATTGCTTCTCTCCCAGGGAGGCCTTGAACATGGTCAGCAGCGCCTCGATGGAGATGGCAATCAGGATAGTCGCCACGAAGCGGGTAATGGTGCGCCGGGTCGAGCTGTGGCGGAAAATATCCTTATGCATCAATACCTCTTCTTCCAATATGGTCTTACCAAGATCGAAGATCGCCAAGGCCAAGGTGATGAAGATGATGATGCCGAAGGGCTGCAACGGGTCCTGATGCTCCCTGGCCGTGGTCAACAATTGGTAGATGTCGGTCAATGCCGTGGTCAGCAACAAGGCAACCAGGACAAACAAGCCCAGCACTATGGTGGCATACACCCCCTTGAATAACGGCGTGACCCTGCGCCTGGCGCTGTCCCCCATCATGAATTCGATCAGCCGGGTAAGATTGACGTCCACCACCAGGATGCCCAATTGGGCGTCCTGGCGATAAATGGCCCTGGAAGCCGAGATACACAGGCCACCCGTGGCGTGGGACAGATAGGGACGGGTGACATACCCGCCGGCTTCATCCTCCAGATTGAGGAAATAGGGGCGCTGGCTCCTGTCGGCATTGCGCCCCTGGGGGATGAGCTTGATCTTGCGATTGACCAAGGCAATATTCTGGCTCACTTGTCTCCCGTCGCTGTCGAGCAGGTAGATCAGCTCGACGAACGGATAACTGCCGGCCACATCCGCAACCGCCTTCAGATCCATCTGCCCCTCATGAAATAACTGGGGATCCCCTATGCCGGTGAGAATAGACTCCAGCAGTTCATGCACCAGAGGCTCAAACTCATGGTATCTCTCTATGACACTCAAATAACTCATCGCCGCCATCTGCCTCTCCACTATTCAATTGGCCCAAGCAGGAGACAGCATTATCGATGCCAACAAAATAATTACTATTTATCAATAGATTGACTAGGAGGTTGGCCGCAGTCATAGCTCAAGATGTCGCAGAAGCACCAAAATAGTGCAGCCTGGGCCCCCCAATGCCAGATGTTATGCCGGACGATCCGTCTCGGACACTCAGTGATTTGATAGGCAGCCCATATATTTACCGTTATTATTAGGCCTAACCCCTTGCTGTGCCTGCAGGAATGCCGCCTATGTCGGAATCATTAGTCCAGTACCAAGAAGATTTACGTCGCTTTTCCGACGAATTGATACGTTTACAAACCCCGATTAAGATCCTCGATGCCATCAAGTGGCCAAGGGAAATGGAAGACAGATTCCTGGCAAGCAAGGGCAGCCGGCTGCCCAAGATAGGCCCAGACTTCTATCAAAGGCTCGCCCTGCCCTTCGACAGCCGCAAGACCCAGGCCGAACTTATCTCCCTGAAACAGGATATCCGCCGCCGGCTCGGAAAACAGGACAAATTGGGTAAGATACTGCAGGCCAACGTAGATCAATACCGTCTGGTGATCGACATGCTCAACCATAGGGGCCAGCCGGAATTTGGACAGCTCAGCCGACAACTCTATGGCAGCGCCAGCGACAAGCTGCACGGCGATCGCCATAGCCTGCGTCAGCTGGGTGATCGTCTGAGCCATATCTTCTCCCTGCCCGCCGCCCGCCACATGATCAAGCATCATCCCAAGATCATCACGGCCCCCGAAGCCGTCAGCGTGCTCAGTCAGCGACTCTTGGGCTATTTCCACAGCGATGAGATGCGGGTGCGCCTCAGCGACGGCATAGTCTCGGATGCCGCCGTCGGTGGCGATACAGTCAAACTCAACAGCAAGGCCATGTTCAGCGAATCGGATCTGAACATCTACGAAGTGCATGAAGGCTGGGTGCATGTGGGCACCACCCTCAACGGTCGTGCCCAGCCCCATGCCACCTGGCTCAGCGTCGGTTCCCCCAGGGTCGCCGCCACCCAGGAAGGCCTGGCGGTCTTGCTGGAGATGCTCACCCTGAGTTCCAACCCGGGCCGGGCACGACGCATCAGTGACAGGGTCGCCGCCGTCGACATGGCCGAACAGGGGGCCGACTTTATCCAGGTGTTTCACTATTTTCGCGACCAGAATCTCAGCGCCACCGACAGTTACAGGGTCACCCAGAGGGTCTTTCGCGGCGGCATGGTCGCAGGCGGCAGCTTCTTCACCAAAGATATTTCCTACGTGCGCGGTTATGTCGAGAACATCAACTTCATCCGCAGTGCCATCACCTCAGGGCTGCCGGAGCTGATCCCCATGTTATTCCTGGGGAAACTGGCCATCGATGACATTCCCGTGCTCTATCGTGCCTGCCGCGAGGGCATATTGACCGAACCTAAGTACCTGCCGCCCATGTTCGACAACTTCAGTGGCCTGTATGCCTGGTTTGGTTTCGCCTCGGGCTTGGCGGGCATAGATCTCAAGGGGGTGCAACGCCATTTCCAGCGGTTATTCAAAGATCTGCCCAATGTCGAGCCCATGTATGAACCTAGCGATGACACTGAGTTCGATAATACCTCGGACTGAGGCCATGATTCAGCCACGGCCGTTCCCTGAACCTGCATGGGGCTGCTGCAGACGGGCAGCGACTCGGGAACAAAAAAGGCTGCAGCGCCTCATGTGGCAGCTGCAGCCTTCTTTAACGGCTCATGACTGAGGCGTCAGGCAGTGGCGTCAGGCCGTGGTGTTCAGCGGCAGCTGTTTGCGGAAATACTCGCGAGTCAGGCCGAAGACCACAGGGCTGAGCAGCGCCAGGGCGATCAGGTTAGGAATGGCCATCATGGCATTCAGGGTGTCGGCCAGCAGCCAGACAAAATTCAGCGAACTCACGGCGCCGAGCGGCACCACCAGGGTCCACACCAACCTGAAGGGCTTAACCGCCTTGATGCCGAACAGGTATTGAACGCATTTCTCACTGTAAAAACTCCAGCCCAGCATGGTCGTGAAGGCGAAGATGGCCAGGGCAACGGCAACGATATAATTGCCGAAAGGCAAGGCATGGGAGAAGGCGAATGAGGTCAGGGCCGAGCCATTCTCACCCGAGGTCCAGGCACCCGAGACCACGATAGCCAGCCCTGTGATGGAGCAGACCACTATGGTGTCGATGAAGGTTCCCAGCATGGCGACCAAACCCTGGGCGACAGGATTATTGGTCTGAGCCGCGGCGTGAGCGATAGGCGCACTGCCAAGGCCGGCCTCGTTGGAGAACACCCCGCGGGCGACACCGAAACGGATCGCTGCCCATACTGCGGCACCGGCGAACCCGCCCTGAGCCGCCACCGGATTGAAGGCGCTGTGAATGATGAGCGAGAAGGCCGCAGGCACTTGATCTATATAGGTTATCAATACCGCCAGGCCGGCGGTCACATAGAAGAGCGTCATCAGTGGCACCAGTTTACCTGCGACCACACCTATCCGCTTGATGCCGCCCATCAGCACTGCGCCCACCAGCAACATGAGGACTACCCCTGTGACCCAGGCTGGAATGGCAAAGTTGCTCTGCAGCGCCGCGGCAACCGAGTTGGCCTGTACCGTGTTGCCTATACCAAAACCCGCGACCGAGCCGAACAGGGCGAAGAGGGTGCCCAACCAGGCCCACTTCTTGCCCAGGCCATTCTTGATGTAATACATGGGGCCACCTATGTGGTTACCCTCATCGTCCACCTCACGGTATTTGACCGCCAGCACGGCCTCGGCAAACTTGGTCGCCATGCCCACCAGCGCGGTACACCACATCCAGAATAAGGCGCCGGGTCCACCCACGACGATCGCTGTGGCAACCCCGGCTATGTTGCCCGTGCCTATGGTGGCCGACAGTGCCGTCATCAAGGCATTGAAGGGGCTGATCTCCCCTTTCACCTTGGTCTCGGCGCCCGGGGTGCGACCCGACCAGAGGAGTTTAAAACCTGAGCCCAGCCTAAGGATAGGCATCAACTTCAACCCCAGAGAGAGAAACAAGCCCACCCCCAGGATCAGCACCAGCATGGGAGTCCCCCAAACGACGCCGTTAATCATACTGACAAACTCAGTAATAGCTTCCATTCAAACCTCATCAATGCCTGTTATCGTTATAGTTTTCGCGTCGGCCATCTGAGGCCAGCCACCAAACGTCGGGTCAACAGATTACAACGAATGCTTAACAATTGGAAACCCTAAGCGCGGCGTCCTGGAACCCGGCAGGCTGGCGCCCGGCACCCATACCTGCCGTCGACTCGCCCGGCCGGCAAAGGCAAGCACGCCCGGCGTCCCATCCGGAGAGCAAAAAACCGGAAAAATACAGCCCAGACAAAGTTACAGCGGCAAATGCCGCGTTTCCCCCGGCTAGCCGCGCCAGACATTGAGTTTTTATTCTGAAAAACCACATACCCAGCGGGATAGGCATGGTCCGGCCTAGAGACAACAAGCGGCATGCCATAAAAAGCAGCATAAAAAACGGAATAACATACTGATTATATAGTCAAATACACCAAAACCGCCTTAACCCTAAAAAATCACGGCTTATCTCAGGCCCAGGGGGCGGATCTGTGGCACTTTTCCGCTAAAAAGCGCCGCTTCGGGTCAATCTCAAAATAAAATAATTAACAAAATTAGCACATTGGTACTACATGGTCTGTGCCATAATCCGCCGGTTTAGTTCGTTCAAAGGGATTTGAACACCGGGTCCGCCCCGGCCGCAACTCAGCTCGGGGCGATAAAATAACAATATAAAATGAGTCATATCAATAATGAACAAATCTACCCTAAGCCTCGCGCTTGTGCTCGCAGGCCTGGCTTTCAATGCCAATGCCGAGCTGCAGATCAGCGAAGTCCTCTACGATGCCCCCAACAATGACAGCACCGAAGAGTTCGTCGAATTATTCAATGCCGGCTGTGACAGCCTGGACTTGAGCCAGTACCAGCTGAGTGACAATGGTGGCAGCTACCAGCTCAGCGGTTCGCTGGCTCCCGGCGCCTATGTCAGCGTGGCCGCCGACCGGGCGGGCTTCAACGCCCTGTTTGGCCAGGATCCGGATCTCTATCCCATGTCGCTCAGCCTGGGCAACTCCGGCGACTTTGTGCGCCTGAACAAGGGCAGTGAAATTGTGGATCTGGTCGCCTGGGAAGGCGGCATCAGCGGCTGGAGCCTGAATGCCCGCGACCTCGCGCTGGTACGCACCAACAGCGTGAATACCCAATCCGAAGCCGATTGGACGGTAGCGACCAATGCCGGCACCCCGGGCTCTGGCCCATTGAACGTCGACTGCGGCACAGATCCCGTGGATCCCGTCGAGCCCGAAGACAATCTCCTGGGCCAGGGGCAAGTCAGGAGCGACTTGAGCGCAGCCACCGGCCAGACGCTGAAATTTGTTGCCGACATTCCCGCCAATGCCAGCCAACTCAGCTTCAAGATGAGCGGCGGTAGCGGCGATGCCGATCTCTATGTGCGCTTCGCCCAGGAACCCAGCAGCAGTCTCTACGACTGTGCACCTTATCTGTCAGGCAACAACGAAGAATGCGCCATCACTCCGGCCAGCGAAGGGCGCTACTTTGTGAATATCACCGCCTACCAAGGCTTTAGCGGTGTCAGTCTGGTGGCCGATTACACAGTAGCGGACTCGGGTGGCGGTTCTACCGGCGGGGGGACGGGCGGAGGAACGGGCAACCCGGATGGCTACGCCTTCGACACCTATTATGCCAACGCCATAGGCAAGACGGGGGCGGCGCTGAAAACCAGCCTCAATCTCATCATAGGCAATCACACCCGCTTCAGTTACAGCCAGGTCTGGGACGGGTTGAATTATGCCGATGAAGACCCGGCCAACGGCAACAATGTGATCTTGCTCTACACAGGCCGCTCGGAACCCAAGACCAATCGCGCCGGCATGAGCAACTCGCTCGACGCATGGAACCGGGAGCATGTCTGGGCCAAGAGTCATGGCTTCCCCGACAGCAGCCAGTATGCCTACACGGATCTGCATCACCTGCGTCCCGCCGACGTGACTGTCAACAGCAGCCGCGGCAACAAAGACTTTGCCCTCGGCGGCACCGCATTGAGCGAAGCGCCGGCCAACAAGACGGATGCCGACAGCTTCGAGCCGGCCGACATGGTCAAGGGCGATGTGGCGCGCATGGTGTTCTACATGGATGTGCGTTATCAGGGTGGCGACAACAGCGGCACCCCGGATCTGAGCGTCACCCATGGGGTCACATCCGCAGGTGAACCTTTGCTTGGCGATCTCTGTACCTTGCTCGGCTGGCACATCCAGGATCCCGTCAGCGATTGGGAACGTCGCCGCAATAACAGGGTGTACGAGTGGCAACACAACCGTAACCCCTTCATAGATAATCCCCAATGGGCCGAGACGCTCTACTCGAGCTCGTGTAACTAACCCACTGCAATATCAGCCCGGCTTGGACAGCGGGCTATTTCTCTCCTGAACACTCCATATCCTGGCATGAGGCCCCATAGGCCCGAGCCAAAGTCAGACCAGAGCCAAAGTTGGGCCCGAGCCGTGAGTATTTTTCAGCCAAGCCGGCATTCCCCCAAAAATAGCCATGGCATCCAAGAACAGCGCAATCATCCTGAAATTTGCCCCTGGCGTTAGACAAAAAACATTAACGACATAAAAAATACACACAAGTTCAACATTGGCATTGACATACTGGCTACATAAAGTGGATAAGTATCCCCCGGCATCATTCGTCTGACATGGAACCCGGATTGGGTTCCGGCTAAATCAATCACCAGAATTGATACAGAGAACGGCTGATGTGCAGGACTCCTGATGAACATGAAATGGAAGCAGTATTATGAACATAAAAACGACAACAAGATTTCAACCTCATGCATTGACCTTAGCCATTAGCCTGGCACTGACGGGGACCAGCCTGAGCCTGCAGGCCGAAGAAGCCCAGCCGGCAGCAGACGCCAAGGTAGAGAAGATTGCCGTACTCGGCACCCGGGTTTCCAACCGCACCGCCACCGAGTCGGCGGTACCGGTCGACATCATCTCGGCCGAGAGCCTGAACCGCGGCGGCTTCAACGAACTTGGTCAGAGCCTGCAGGCCACAGTACCTTCTTTCAACTTCAGCCGTACCCAGGTTTCCGACGGCTCGGATCTCTTCCGCCCCGCGACCCTTCGCGGCCTGCAGCCGGATCAGACCTTGGTGTTGATCAACGGCAAACGCCGTCATAACCAGGCCATCTTCGGCCTCAACGGCACCGTAGGTGCCGGAGCCGCCGGCACAGACATGAACGCCATTCCCATGATCGCCCTCAAAGATGTGCAGGTACTGCGTGACGGCGCCGCCGCCCAGTATGGCTCAGACGCCATCGCCGGGGTGATCAACCTGTCACTCAAGGACAGCACGGACGAGACCTCGGGCTTCATTCAAGGCGGTGGCACGGGTGAAGGCGATGGCGACACCTTTTCCCTCGGCCTCAACACAGGGTTCGATATCGGCGATGATGGCGGCTTCATCAACCTGTCGATGGAATACCGCGATGCCGACGGGACCAACCGCGCCCAGCGCGACATAGGCGGATCATCGACCACCCCTCCAGGGACACTGTCGGATGAGGTGCGCTGGGGACAAGGCAACGCCGAATCCAAATTCAAGTCCGTGTTCTACAATGCCATGTTGCCGGTCGGCGACTATGAGCTCTATTCCTTCGGCGGCTATTCCAACCGCACCGCCCTGGGTAATGGTTTCTTCCGTAACTTCGATGAAGCGGCCAAGAACGTGCAGCAGCTCTATCCCGACGGCTTCCTGCCGAGGATCTTCAACGAAGCCCAGGACACCTCATTCGCCGCCGGTCTGCGTGGCGACATCAGCGACGATTGGCAATTCGATCTGTCCGGTGTCTACGGCCAGAACAAGTACGACTTCGACTCACGCAATAGCATCAACGCCTCCTACGCGGCGGAATACCTGTTCAATAACCCGGATGCCACGGATGCCGATATCCTGGCCAACGTGGGTCCTACCTCGGGTTATTCCGGCGGTTTCCGTTTCGATCAGACCACACTCAACGCCGATGTCTCAGGCCTGGTGGAACTGGGTCGCAACGAGCCTCTGTATGTGTCCTTCGGCGCCGAATATCGCAAGGAAAACTATGAAATCGTCGCCGGTGAGCAAGCCTCCTACGCTTGCGGCCTGAGCAACGCCGACAGCGCCTTCCCCTCGGTGATAGATCCCAACGTCTATGCAGGTTGCGGCTTCCAGGCCTATCCAGGCCTGAGACCGGATGCGGCCGGCAGCGCGGATCGCCATAGCTACGCCTTCTACCTGGATCTGGAAACCCAGTTGACGGATGACTGGATGGTCGGCACCGCGGTGCGTTTCGAAGACTTCTCGGATGCAGGCAACGACCTGGTCGGCAAGCTGTCGTCCCGCTTTCAGGTGACGGATGATTTCGCCCTGCGCGGCGCCATCTCCAGCGGTTTCCGTGCGCCTTCACTGCAACAGAGCGCTTACACTGCCTATACCACCAACCTCAACGATGACGGCACCCTGTCGCCTTCCTTCACCGCCACCGCGGGTTCACCCTTCCCGTCGGCGCTGGGGGTAGACAGCCTCAAGCTCGAGAGCTCGGAGAACTACAGCCTGGGCTTCGTGTTCAACGCCACGGATGATATCTCTGTCACCCTGGATGCCTACAGAGTGAAGATCAAAGACAGGATCACCCTCGGCAGCCTGTTGTCAGCCGAGGACGTAGCCTTCAGTCCGGAGGCCGTTGCCGCCTTGCAGGCGACCGGCGCGGATCAGGCCAACTACTTCTCCAACTCGGTCAACTCGACCACCCAAGGGGTAGATCTGATCGTCACCTATGGCACGGAAGTGTACGACGGTGACTTCCATGCCACCCTGGCCGGTAACCTGAACAAAACCGAGATCGACAGCGTCAACGCACCCGAGGGGATCCCCGAGAACGTCGCCCTAGATAACGAACAGCGCAGCTTCCTGACCGATGGTCAGCCCAAGCAACGTGCCACCCTGACCTTAGACTACAGCAAGAATGACTGGCGTGGTCTGGTACGGGCCAACTACTTCGGCGAGACCAACGTGACCTACTTCGGTCATGAACACATAGGCCTGCCGCAAGAGTTATCCCCCACAGGCTCGTTCCGTGACACCAGTGTGGTCGAGGCCGCGGTGCTGGTCGACGTCGCCCTGGAATACCAATTCTCGGATTCACTCGGCTTCTCCGTCGGCATCAACAACATCTTCGATGTCACCCCGGACGAGCTGGGCGAGGACGAAGTGTTGGACTTCATCAGTAACAAGGCGTTCAAGTACCCGGTACGCGCCCTGCCCTACGGTTTCGATGGCATGACCTACAGCGCCAAGATGACCTTCAGCTTCTAAGCCTGAGTCATCAGGCCAATAAAAATGCCAGGTTCGCCTGGCATTTTTTATGTCCGAAAAACAACCCATGCTAACAAGTCAAATCTTCCAACTGGAGCGGCATTTCAGAACTGAGACTGGGAGTGCAGCCAGACCAGCTTGGGCAGGCCATTGAGATCCAGCATGTCGCCATGGGTGGCAATCGCCATCGCCTTGGGCTTATGTTGTGGCACTTGGTTCATGGCCTCGACCAGCCCCCGCTGGGCATCAGGCTCGCCATGCACCAGGACCACGGGCGGCGTACCCTCGAAGTGGCGATACCAATGCAACAGCTCGGCCTGATCCGCATGGGCCGACAGGCCACCTATGGTGTGTATGCTGGCGGCCACCTTGACACTGTTGCCATGGATAGTGAGCTCGCCGACCCCATCGACCAATGCCCGCCCCGGGGTGCCGATCGCCTGATAACCACAGATGATGATGTCACACTCGCTGCGCCAGAGGTTATGCTCCAGGTGGCTGCGGATGCGGCCACCGTTACACATGCCGCTGCCGGCTATGATGATCAGCCCCTGGTGGATCTGGTTAAGCTCAATCGACTCCTCCGTGGTCTGGGTAAACTCCACATTCGACAAGAGTGGGTGCTGGCCCGGGTGCTGACGGGTGAAACGCTTGAAGTCCTCATCCATCAAGGGATAGTTGTCGACATAGACCCGGGTCGCCTCGATCGCCATCGGGCTGTCGAGGCAAATTCTCCACCGCGACAGATTCCAGTCCTTGGCATAGAGGTGAAATAGGTATAACAGCTCCTGCGCCCGGCCGACGGAGAAGGCCGGCAACAGAATATTGCCGTGGCTCTCGGCGACCGCCTTGGCGAAGATGGCTTTCAACTCTTCCAGGGTGTTATCCCAGGTGCGGTGCAATCTGTTGCCATAGGTGCTTTCCATCAACACCATGTCGGCACTGGCCACCAGGGTGGGATCTTTGAGGATCGGCATGCCGGCACGGCCCAGGTCGCCACTGAATACAAGCTTCTTCTGCGCCTCGCCTTCACCCAGCCACAGCTCGAGTATCGACGACCCCAGGATATGACCCGCATCGGACAGGCAGACATCCACATGGGGCATCACCCGGGTCACACTGCCGTATTCCAGTGGAATGAATTGTGCCACCGCCTGATCTACATCTTCCTCGGTAAACAGGGGCTCGACCGGCGGCAGATTCTGCTTCGCCAAACGCTTGCTCAGGCGCTCGGCGTCGCGGCGCTGCAGCATGGCAGCGTCTTTGAGCATGATGGCACAGAGCTCGGCCGTCGCCTTGTGGGTGTAGATGGGGCCGGTGAAACCTGACTTCACCAGCAGGGGCAAGCGGCCCGAGTGATCTATGTGGGCATGGCTGAGCACTACCGCGAAGATGGCCTTGGGATCGAACTCGAAGGGCTCGCGGTTACGCAACTCATCGGCCCTGCCGCCCTGGATCAAGCCGCAATCCAACAGCACTTGCTCCTTGCCGACCGTCAGCAAATGACAGGAACCCGTCACTTCCTCGGTCGCCCCTAAAAACTGCAATGTCATGCGCATGCATTCGCCTCCGGCATAGGTTCTCAGTCCCCTCACGGGTTAAGAATAGACCATGGCATCATTTTTAGAAGCCGTGCCGGCGAAAGCTTAGCCCGGGATCACAGACCTGCGTGGCAGCCGGAGTGAGATCACACTGGTCACCACCAACAGGCCGCAGGAAATCCACAGGCAGGCCGTCATGCCCCACACCTGAAACACCCAACCCGACAACAGGGTGCCTAACAGGCGCCCCATGGCATTGGCCATATAATAGAAGCCGACATCCAGGGAGACCCCCTCATCGCTGGCATAACTGACGATGAGGTAACTGTGCAAGGAGGAGTTGATGGCGAACAGGGCACCGAACAGCAACAAGCCGCCCAATAGGCTGGGCATGGGCGCCAGGCCGAGCGTCAGGGCGATCAGCGCCGGCACCAGGGCCAACAGGCTCACCCAAAACCAGGCGGCCCTGCCATCGGGGGCCGCAGCCCTGCCCGTCATCCTGGGCGCCAGGGCCTGCACCACACCATAGGCGATCACCCAGAGGGCGAGGAAACCACCGACCGCCCAGTGGTCCCAGCCGAAGCTGTCGGCGAGATACACGGGCAAGGCCACCACGAACCAGACATCACGGGCGGCGAACAGGCAGAGACGCGCGGCGGACAGTATGTTGACACTCCGGCTCTTGGAGAATATCTCACTGAACTTGGGTTTGTTTTTTGCCTTGCCCAGGGTTTGTTTCAGCATGACCAGGCTGAACAACCACACCAGACTCAAGACCAGTGCCATGGAAGCTATGGCGCCTTCGAACCCCAGCAGCGCCAGCAGGGCGCCACCGAGAAAGAAACCCACACCCTTGAGGGCATTCTTGGATCCCGTCAGCAAGGCGACCCACTGGTATAGCTTGCCCTCGGCGCCCTTGGGCACCAGGAGTTTTATCGCGCTCTTGGCGCTCAATTTGTTGAGATCTTTGGCGATCCCCGACAGCGCCTGCGCCGCCATCACCCAGGGCACCCCGGCCAGCAGCTGTGGCAGACTGGCCGCGGGTACCAGCAACATGCCCAGGGCGACGATCTGCAGCGCCAGCCCCAGGTTCATGGTGCGGTTAAGCCCCAGCCTGGCCCCCAGCCACCCCCCGAGCAGGTTAGTCACCACCCCGAAGATCTCATAGAAGAGGAATAGCATGGCGATCGCCAGCGGGCTGTAGCCCAGCGCATGAAAGTGCAACACCACCAGCATCCGCAGGGCGCCGTCGGTGAGGGTGAAACTCCAGTAATTGGCGGTGATCAGCAGATACTGACGCACGGCCAAGGGCAAACGGGCAAGCGCGGCCAACATGCTATGACTCCAAAGTGACGTTTCTATCCTGACTCTGCCTTGGCGCTATCTGGCCCCTGTCTCGGGTTGGGCCAGATCCAGGCGCCCGACCATCAACGCCAACTCGGCGACCCGATTGGCGTAGCCCCACTCATTGTCGTACCAGACATACAACTTGAGCTGGGTGCCGTTGATCACCATGGTCGACTGGGCATCTATGATGCAGGAACGGGGATCTGTCTTGTAATCCACAGACACCAGCGGCCGCTCCTCGTAGCCCAGGATGCCGGCGAGCGCATTCTCGGCGGCGTCCTTGAGCAGGGCATTCACCTCCGCCTCGGTGACGGGACGCTCGAGCTCGAACACACAATCGGTCAGCGAGGCATTGGCCAGCGGCACCCGCACCGCATGGCCGTTGAGCTTACCCTCGAGCTCGGGGAAGATATGGGTGATGGCGGTGGCGCTGCCCGTGGTGGTGGGGATCAGGCTCTGGCCACAGGCACGGGCACGGCGCAGATCCTTATGGGGCGCGTCCAGTATGGTCTGGGTATTGGTGATGTCATGAATCGTCGTCATGGAGCCATGGCGTATGCCCAGCTGCTCGTGGATCACCTTGACCACAGGTGCCAGGCAGTTGGTGGTGCAGGAGGCGGCCGTGACTATCGGGTGGTGCGCCGCATCATACAACTGCTGGTTCACCCCCATGACGACGTTGAGCACCCCCTCTTCCTTCACGGGTGCCGTCACCAGCACCCGCTTAACGCCTTGATCCAGGTAGGCTTGCAGCAACGCCTTGGTCTTCATCACCCCCGAGGCCTCGATCACCAGATCGCAGGCGGACCAGTCTGTGTCTGCTATCGCCCCGTTGCGGCTGCATTGCAGTCGTTGCCGGCCGATCACCATGCTCTCGCCCTCGGCCAGCGCCTCATGCTGCCAGCGGCCATGGACTGAGTCGAAGTTGAGCAGATGCGCCAGGGTCGCCGCGTCGCCGGCGGGATCGTTGATTTGCACAAATTCGACCTCATCCCAATCCCAGGCGGCACGCAGCGCCAACCTGCCCATGCGGCCGAAGCCGTTGATCCCTATCTTGATGCTCATCTGCTTCTCTCCGTTATGCTGAAAACGTTCAGCTGCGCTTTAGTCCCGGCTCTCGCTTCAGGGTGCCGGTTGCTTGGTATTCGTTGCCTGGTCAGAGCCTGGCACTCAGCAACAGCTCATTACCCGCTCCGGCCTGCTGCCCATTTGGCATAGTCGTTGTAGGTCAGGCTGGATATAGGGGCCATTGCTGACACTCAGCTCCAGCAACACGGCCCGGCACCAGGGGGCCAAGTCAGGGTTAATCCGATAGAAGACCCATTGCCCCTGCCGCCTGTCCTGCAGCAGAGCGCACTGTTTCAACTGCGCCAGGTGACGGGATACCTTGGGCTGGCTCTCGGCCAACGCCGAGGTCAGCTCGCATACACACAGCTCCCCCTGCAGCTGCAGCAGCATGAGGCTGCGCAAACGGGTATCGTCGGCTAAACACTTGAAAAACTGGGTCGGTACCATTGAACTTCCGCCTTCATGCATGTTCTGTTGCAGCCTCAGAGTCGCCGGCCTGCCTTCGGCTAAGACATATGAAAATTCATATATCTTAGCCATGAAACAGGAGCATATATGAAAAATCGTATATATCAATGGTTATGGAAAAATTCAGCCGCGAAATTGCGCCACTCACTCTACTTATCAATCGCCAGCTTAGCCGTCAGCCACCGATAAAGCGCCAGCATCCGGGCGCCACCTTTGCCAGCCTGTTCCGGACTCTAGTGCGCAGGCCTGCGCACTAGAGTCCCAATCCAATCTAACCCAATCTAATCTAAACCAAGGCATTCACATTCGGGTGGCAGTCACCCGAGCCAGAATTGATTTCAGCACTAATATAAATTCCGAATTTATTCCCCCGATAGCCGACAACAACACCCGGGGCCGCCGGCCGTTTCATGGGGCCAGCCATGAGGTGTTTTTGATATCCAATATACGAAAATTTATTCAACATGAGTATCAACTAAAATAACCAACTGAAAATAAATGATAAAACATAAAATTCACATCATTAACTTAGCCTCATGCTTGACTCGGCACTTGATTAATGTGTCTAAAACCCGAATAATACAGTTCGAACACTAATTATTTGAGCAAAAATCAAATTGATTAGGCTTTATCCGGAGCCAACTGCCGATAAAGGTTCAGACGTCCACCACAAGGACCATCACTGAAAGGGAAACTATTATGAAAGCACGCAATTCAAAGGAGCCAGACAGTAGTCTGTCGACCCTGAACCATTATCTCACCGCAAAATTACAGTCCCTGGTCCAATTCACCTGCTTCTGGCTGCTGTTATCCAGCTACATCTTCCCCCTCTGTAAACAAAAACTAACTCAAACCCTGACGGGCATCAAAGAGCACTAATATGGAATACTCAAGTTATATCTCGCTGGCCCTGTATTTTGCGGTCATGCTGGCGATTGGCCTTTTCGCCTACCGCAACTCCACCGACGATCTTTCGGGCTACATACTGGGTGGCCGTAAGGTCAGCCCCCAGGTCACGGCATTGTCTGCCGGCGCCTCGGATATGAGTGGCTGGATGCTGATGGGCCTGCCAGGCGCCATGTTTGTGATAGGTTTCGATACCCTATGGATAGCACTCGGCCTGCTGCTGGGCGCCTGGTTCAACTATGTGTTGGTGGCGCCCAGGCTCAGGGTCTATACCCAGGAAGCCGACGATGCCCTGACATTGCCGGACTTCTTCGGCAAGCGCTTCGGCCTGCAAAAGAGCTCGGTGCGCATCATCTCGGCATTGGTGATCATCCTCTTCTTCACCCTCTACACCTCCGCCGGCCTGGTCGCAGGGGGCAAACTGTTCGAGTCGGCATTCGGAATGAACTATTACCTGGGCCTGATGATTACCGTCTCTGTGGTGGTGGCCTACACCTTGCTCGGGGGGTTCCTGGCGGTCAGCATGACCGACTTCGTCCAGGGTTGTATCATGTTCATCGCCCTGGTTCTGGTGCCCCTGGTGGCCTACCAGCAGTTCAGTGGCACGGCCGAAGTGCTCAGCCTGGCCGGCGACAGCATAGCGCCATTTTCCGAGTCGCTGCATAACATGACACTCATAGGCATAGTCTCCAGCATGGCATGGGGCCTGGGTTACTTCGGCCAGCCGCACATCATAGTGCGCTTCATGGCGATCCGCTCGGTACGCGACATCAAGACCGCCAGGACCATAGGCATGAGCTGGATGACGGTCACCATACTGGGTGCCTTGGCGACAGGTTTGATCGGCGTCGCCTATGTGAACAAGTTCCACCCTGGACTGACGGACCCAGAGACCATCTTCATCCTCTTCGCCGAGATCTTATTCCATCCCCTAGTCAGTGGCTTCCTGCTGGCAGCGATCCTGGCGGCGATCATGAGCACCATCTCATCGCAGCTGCTGGTGTCATCCAGTTCGCTGACCGAAGACATCTACCGTAGCTACGCCAAGAAAGACATCTCACAGGCGCAGCTGGTGAGGCTGGGACGCTACTGTGTCTTCGCCGTCGCCCTGGTCGCTTCCCTGTTGGCATTGGACAGATCCAACAGCATCCTGTCCCTGGTCAGCAATGCCTGGGCAGGCTTCGGTGCCGCCTTCGGTCCCCTGGTACTCTTCAGCCTGTTCTGGTCCAGGATGACACATTCGGGGGCCATCGCCGGCATACTGACGGGCGCCATCACCGTCCTGTTATGGATCTTTGTCCCCGTCCTCCCGGACGGTCAGACACTGAGCAGCCTGCTGTATGAAATAGTGCCTGGCTTCATCGCCAGCTCACTGGCCATAGTCCTGGTGAGCCATTTCGGCAAGGCGCCTTCCGCTTCGGTGCAAGCCACCTTCTTCGCCGCCCAGGACAAGTTAGCCCTCATGCTGCAAGCCGATGAGCCGCCAGTGAAGCAAACGGCCTAACAGTGGTTCCTGGATACCCCGGTGGCATGAGCTGCGCCGGGCGTATCCGAGCCACCCACCCAAATCACCACCACTTAGCCATGACCTCACCACAACATGACCATAAAAACAGCGGCACGAGACTGCCGTAGCCAAGAGCCGAAGGCAACGCTCAGCGTGCCTGAACAAAATTGAAAAGGCATAACCCAATGAAATTACCGACATGGAAACGCCTGGTATTGAAAGTAGGCAGCGCCCTGATTGCCCCAGAGCGACAAGGCTGCAGCTCGCGCTACCTGCTGACCCTGGCCCAGTTCATTGTCCGCTGCCGGGCACAGGGCACTCAGGTGATCTTGGTCTCCTCCGGTTCGATCGCCGCCGGTGCCCACAGATTTCCCGAAATCCCGCCGGCCACGACGCCCAGCGCCAGAGTCGCGCTGAAGAAAGCCATGGCCGCCGCGGGCCAAACCGAGATGATGGCCGCCTGGGATAAGTTATTCGACTTCCCCTCGGCGCAAATCCTGTTGACCCACGGCGATCTGCGCGACCGTGAGCGCTACGAGAGCATCAGGGAAACCATCTTTACCCTGCTGGAACACGAGATACTCCCCATCATCAACGAGAACGATACGGTCACCACGGATGCCCTGAAGGTGGGCGACAACGATAATCTGTCCGCCATGGTGGCCGCCGCTGCCGATGCCGACACCCTGATCATCTGTTCGGACATAGATGGCCTGTATGACAAGAATCCGCACCTTCATGCCGATGCCAGGCTGCAACCCGAGGTGAAACGTATCACCCAGGCCATCTACGACATGGCGGGAGGCAGCCACAGCGATGTCGGCACCGGTGGCATGCGCACCAAGATAGAGGCCGCCGAGAAAGCCGTCAGCCATGGCATAGACACTTATATCATCAATGGCTTCAATGAGAGTGCCTTCAGCGCCCTGCTCGTGGGGGGTAACCCTGGCACTTTATTCCACGCGGATGAGCGACCGATGCAGGAACTGCAGCACTGGATGACCCACACGGCATCCGAGCAGGGCGAGGTGATAGTGCAGACAGTGCCAGGGCAGACACTCGATGAACATTGCGCCCGGCTGAGCTGCAACAAGGTATTGGAAGTGAGGGGCGAATTCGCCGCCGGTGACACCATCCTGGTGCGCAGCAAGGATGGCACCCGCCTGGCGAAGGCCAGGGCCAACTATGGCAGCAGCCTGCTGATCTTCATCACCGAACACGACGACCCCGAACTCACCAGCAATCTCACCGATGCCCAGGGGTCCATCATCTCGGAGCAGGACATAGCCCTGCTCGAGCACAGATAACAGCACAGAATTGGGGAACCAAGATGAGTTTAATCACAAGACTAGCGAGCAAGGCGGCCACCGCCGCCCGTCAACTGGCCCTGCTGGATAGCGCCAGGAAAGACCAGGTGCTGCGGACCATGGCCATGGAGCTGAGAAACAATCGCGCCGCCATACTGGCGGCCAATGCCCAGGATCTGGCCCAGGCGGAATCCCAGGGGCTGTCGGCTGCCATGCAGGACAGACTGCTGCTCACCCCGGAGCGCATCGAAGCCATGGCCGCCGGCATAGAGACCATAGTCTCACTTGCCGATCCCGTCGGCGCGCGCCGCGAGTTAACGAGCAGGCCCAACGGCATACGCATAGGCAAGATGCGCATCCCCCTGGGCGTGGTCTGCATGATCTATGAGGCTCGGCCCAATGTCACCGCCGACGCCGCCGCCCTGTGTTTCAAGTCGGGCAATGGCGTCATACTGCGCGGCGGCAAGGAAGCCCTCAACTCCAGCCTGGCGATCGCCAAGGTATTGCATGGCGCGCTGATCGAATTCGGCCTGCCCGAGGCGCTGATAAGCGTGGTGCCGGATCCCGACCGCGCCCTGATGCTGGAACTGCTACAGCAGCGTCAATACCTGGATCTGGTGATCCCCCGTGGCGGCGAGGGGCTGATTAATTTCGTCACAGACAACAGCAAGATCCCCGTGATCCAGCACTTCAAGGGCGTGTGTCACTTATACGTGGACGCCGAGGCGAGCCTGCAACAGGCGCTGCAACTCTTGCTCAACGGCAAGACCCAACGCACCGGCGTCTGTAATGCCCTCGAAGGCCTGCTGGTGCATGCAGCCATTGCCGCCGACTTCCTGCCCTTGGCGGCCGCCGCACTGGCCGAGAAAGGCGTTAAAGTTCATGCCTGCAAGCAGTCGGCCCACTATTTCGAGGATGCCGACATACTCGCGGATGACGGCTTCGGCCAGGAGTATCTGGCACTGGAAATTGCCGTCAGGCAGGTGGCGGATCTCGACGGCGCCTTGGCGCACATACAGCAATTCGGCAGCCATCATACCGAAGTGATCTGCACCCAGGATGTCGCCGCGGCCGAACGCTTTCAGCTCAGCGTCGATGCCTCAGTGGTCATGGTCAATGCCTCGTCGCGCTTCTCCGATGGCAGCGAGCTGGGCCTGGGCGCCGAAATCGGCATAGCCACCTCCAAGCTGCATGCCTATGGCCCCATGGGACTTGAGTCGCTGACCACGGAAAAATACCTGGTCAACGGCGAGGGCCAGGTGCGCGCCTGAGCCTGGCTTAGCCTGGCCCCTGTGAGGCAGATGCGGCAGGCTGCCAACAACATTGCAATTAACCTGGCAATTAGCATGGTAAATCCCGCCGATAAAGGTAAAATAGCGCAACTTTGTCGGCGGTTAAGCATCAGACTCACTCGGTATCATGGTCTATCTCTGCAACTCATTTTCAGGCAAACTTTCGGGCATGCGGCCACAGTCGACATACGGCTGCGGCGCCTCGCCTGTAAATCCTGACACCGGAGCCTTAAAGACGGACACAGCCCCTTCGATACCCAGCCACAGCAACCGACATCACAGCTTTTTCAGTAACATCCCATTGAGCGACAATAAATATCCGATGCCATCGAGCATCAGCTCATCTACCTTTATCCCTACATCTTATATCCAGAGGAATACTCGTCATGAGTCTTGCTGATTCCGTATTAGCCGTTAACAACGATTTACCGATCCGCACCGCAGGCCCGGTCCACAGCGGCAAGGTCCGCAGCGTCTACTGGCTGACCGAGGCCGACAGCCGCCGTCTGATCCGCGACAAGGGCTATGACGTCCCCGAAGATACCCCGCTGGCCATCATGGTGATAAGCGATCGCATCTCGGCCTTCGACTGCATCTTCCACGGTGAAGGCGATCTGCAGGGCATTCCCGGCAAGGGCGCGGCGCTGAACGCCATCTCCAACCATTGGTTCAAGCTGTTCAAGGACAATGGTCTGGCCGACAGCCATATTCTGGATATCCCCCACCCCTTCGTGTGGATAGTGCAGAAGGCCCGTCCCATCAAGGTAGAAGCCATCTGCCGTCAGTACATCACGGGCTCCATGTGGCGCGCCTACGCCAAGGGCGAGCGCGTCTTCTGCGGCATCACCCTGCCCGAAGGCCTGGAGAAAGATCAGCAATTGCCCGAGCTTTTGATCACCCCATCCACCAAGGGCATCTTGACCGGTATCCCAGGCGTGCCTGCCCAGGATGACGTCAACATCAGCCGCGCCGACATAGAAGCCAACTATCAGGCCTTCGGCTTCGAGAAGCCGGAGGATATCGACCTGTACGAGAAGCTGCTCAAGGAGGGTTTCAGGGTGATCTCAGCTGCGCTGGCAAAACTTGATCAGGTATTCGTCGATACCAAGTTCGAGTTCGGCTATGTCACAGACAAGCAGGGCAACGCCAAGCTGATCTACATGGATGAAGTCGGCACCCCTGACTCGTCGCGCATCTGGGACGGCGCCGCCTACCGTGAAGGCAAGATAGTGGAGAACTCCAAGGAAGGCTTCCGCCAGTTCCTGCTGCAGCACTTCCCGGATCCTGACGTGCTGCTGAACAAGGACAGGATGAGCGAGCGTGAAGCCCTGGCCCGCGACAACGCCCTGCCGCTGGACGCCATGATGGCCGTGTCGCGCACCTACACGGGTGTCGCCGAGAAAGTCACAGGCAACCCCATTCCGCTGCCCGCCAACCCCAAGGCCGATATCATCAAGATCTTACGCGATGAGTACGATCTGATTATGTAATCTGTGATTACATTGGATAAACCAAAGGCGCTTATGGCGCCTTTGTTGTTTGCCGACACTATCAGAATCTGTTGCTCATGATGCAATGACACGCTCGGCGAATATTTGCGTTACTCACTGAGTCGCAAGTTTCTGTAAGTGTGATATGCAACTCATCATCTAGTGTGCGCTGCGTCTCTTCCAGTTAGTGGTCAAGAATAACGACAGTAACAGGATAGGAGTGCAACCGTTCTGATGGCGCTGGCGTTCCAGCGCGACTGGAATCTATCTCAAATCTACGCCTGTCCAGGCACTTTCCTTGTCTGAATTGACAGCTGTGCAGTCAAAACTGTCAAAGCCGGTATATTTTTCTTTCAAGAAAAAAGCCTACAAAACCCAGTCCAAAGAGGAAAACTCCGATAGACTCCAGCCATGAGTTAATTGGTCTCGGAATTTGGTATTCCTTCTCTAAACTGTAGAGCCGCTTTCCGGAACCAGAGACTTCCGTAAACTCAGATCCCTTGAACTGGAGGAGCAATATTCTTTTCAGACTCTTTCGTCGCTCCATTTCCAGGCCCCTTTCGCGCATGATGTCTCTGTCATTACCATCTAAGAGCCGTCTCCAGCTATCAAAGATATTATCTGGCTCTCCCTCAAGAACAATACCTTGAGACCAGTATTCGAATTGAGTCTCGTTAAATATTTTTTTACTGAACCCTGCATAAAAGACAGTCACACCTAAAACGATCATGATGCTACAAATGTACAGAAACACCCTCTGGCTATGAACCCTATGCCTTTGTTTCGCTTTATACCAACCTTCTATGTCGGCGATCTGCAAAAGCTTTTGTTGATTACCATTCATACTTATAGCTTCCATAAAATCATGAAGGCTTATCTCCAATGCGCTGAGCAGTGCTCTGAAAATCTCGTTGGAAGGCACGGATTTATCGTTCTCTAACTTGGATAAATAGGACTGCTCAATCCCGATAGCTTCCGCCAACTCAGGTTGGCTCAGTTTCTTTTCAACCCTTAGCTCTCTAATTTTTTCACCTAGTGATATCATAGTTTATTCCTTTCTGTAAATTTGACCTGCATGATTCTGTTTGCGGGTTAATTCTTATCTATTCCTGTTGGAATCTATAGATGAATATGGGGTTATAACCTGTAATAGTGCCAAAAAGTCAGATGCTGAACTAGTTTTAGACAGCCTTTTTATCCCAGCACTCTCATAATGCTGATAACAGTCACTCAGGAAAGCGAGTCGCAGCCGGTTAGCCGCCAATCACCTTCCGTGGGTAGCGTGCTGGATGCACCAATGCCGTGATCGCATGGCCTGTTTAGTTCCTGACAAAACTGGCATTTCCTCCATCCATGGCAGTCAGGTGCGAAGGAGAAGGAACAAGCTTTCGCACTGTTGCATCGCAAGCAGCTTAAAGTTGTGAATACAGAGATGCTTTCCCTAGCCGGCCCTTGACCTCAAAAGCGATACGCGTTCGCGGAAGGCTTAGCGAGGTAAAAAAACAGTTTACACAACAGTGTCTTGTGATAATCTGGTCTGCATTGGACGAGCGTACATATGCACTATTAACATGTTAGCCGAATCATCAGAATAAGGAGATTGAAGATTATGCTAGAAGGTATCCTAAGTTTTTTAGCTATTTTTTTTCCCGCTGGACTCATAGAATCAATGCAAGCATCTAAAGCATTAACCGTGATGTTTTTTGTAGGGACAATTTTTTTAGTCTCTTTGCTATATTTTTTATGTAAAATGGCAAATATATAATAGAGCATCAAACCAGCAAGGCATTCAGACAAACAAAACAGTCCGTTGCTCTCACTCCAAACAGCATTATAACCAAACATCTTCAGCCACCTTATGTGGCTTTACATTTATCATTAGTTAAAGGATTACTATGAAAAAAGCGATCATAATTACATTACTCATACTTGTAATGAACCCAGGTTACGTACATGCTAAAGCTGGACTCTTGTCATTTGGCGGCGAAGAAATAGTCGAAGTAGTAAAGCTTCCAAATGATGAAAGGTTTCAAATACCTGAAGGTCAATATGTTGATATTGGTTATATCTACAAATCAGTAGCAGTCTTATTTGTTCCCATATGGAATTATGACGGTAGGCTTGTAGGAATCACTGGTCAGGAAGACACGTATTTAAACCTTTCCCCTGAAGAAATCACAGACATTGTCTCGGAAGCAGGTATGAAGCTTCCCGAAAAGCCTTATTTGGATTTTTGGCATCGTATTGGCGGTAAAATTGTATTTTTGATAGCCTTATTGGCTTTTGGATTTAACGCCATGAATAAAATTAAGAAAAAAGCATCTTTCTTAAGTTCCTTACCTACAGGCCGAGAACGATTGAGAGATATTTTAACTAGCAGTCAAGAATTTACTGAACTTGATCCTGCAACTTTGAACATCGAAGGCAAAACTGACGTTGAGGGATTGTATTTCATCGGGGTTAAAAACTATTTCAACTCCTTTATATCAGTATCTGTTTTTGACATGAATAAAGTGTCGGTAGAACAAATACAGTCCAATAATGACGATCTTTTTGAGCGATTACTCGTATTGAGGAAGATGGTTTCATCAAAAGCTCGCTCATCAATTCATTACATATATTTTACTTTCGATAAATCACCGAACAACGATGATATCGCATTATTAAAAAGTCTTAAGAAGCGAAAGATCAGGAATGCTACGAATGTCATACCAGGCATCATTGATTTTGAAAAAATGGAAATTGATACGGCTGCAAGTACAGTTCCATCTAAAAAAATACTAGAAAACTGCTTTATACAAGCAAAACAAGAAGAGTTACTGGTTACAGAAGCGAAAATGTAACGAGCCATTCAAGATGCTTCCTCAGCGACAGCGCCGGGTTCTGTGCCGGCCTGGTTGGCATCAGTCTCGCACGCATCACCGCAAATCCGGGCCGGCTTCATCGGCATTGTACCGGAGAGCTTACTAAAAACACTTAAAATTTAAATGTAATTAGCTTGTTGCCACTGTGACAGGCTAATTATATTAGTTATATTGAATTAATGGGTGACGAGATGTTAGTATATGGGAAAGATATATTCATAAGAAAAAACATCATCACTTTTAAATATAAAGTTATTACTGGCGAGTTATCCTGCGTGAGTAATGAAAAAATATTATTTAAGAAATTCCTTTGGTTTCCTTACAAAAAATTCAACATTGAAATATTTCAAGAAGAATATAACTTAAAAACCATCTTATTTCCAATAAACAAAATCTCACTCTATCAAGGTGAAAATGTTATTTGTGCTGACTTATTCCCAAAATTGAAAAGGTATACATTAATATCGTTTACTTTAAGCACCATTAAGAAAATTGCGGTTATGTTAGCACTCATATTTAGCTAGGTGTCAGGTTCCCGATGATTAATAGGAGTGTTTGGACATACATGGTCACCTCGGGTTTAACCCTGGAGATAGCCGCAGGCAAGTCGGTGGCCATTGTCGGCGCATCCGGTTGCGGCAAAACCACGCTGGTGAAACTCATGCTGAGGCTATTGACGAGGGAGTTCGCAGGTTTTATGTACGCGACCCTTTCGGAAAACTGGTCAACGTACTTCAGCATGAGTAAGCATCAAATGCGCTCCGTTTCGGCAACCCTTTACGGGGAGGTAGAGAGAGCTTACGGGTCTCAAAGGCAGGGCATCCGCATGAGTGTGCATTAATTGGCCATAGAGGCAAAACCGGCTAATAACACGCGTTCCAGAAAGTCGGTTTTCATCATGCAGCGTTTCTGCTTCATCGGCACGCTGATCTTGGTTGTTT
>NZ_JAAXYH010000016.1 GCF_012911865.1 Shewanella salipaludis | reverse complement strand
TGTTAAAGAGCGTTGACCGCGTTGGGTCGGGGCTGATGCTTCATCAGCTCAGGGTCGTGCATTTTACGCATTTCCCGTTTGGCGTCAAGGAGTTTTTAAAACTTCTTTTCGCTGTCGATTTAAGTGCCATTCTCAACAGAGAGTAACAGTCTCAAATCAACCCGACTCGGTGGTTAGCTTTCGCTGTCTGCCGTGTCAGTGGATGCGCATTATAGGGAGTTTCAGCGGGGGCGCAAGGGCTTTTTTACAGAAAATCTCCCCCCGACGTTCACATGACTATTTATCAAACGAAACGCATAAAAAAGGGACTAAATGCCCCTTTATACTGGTTTTATTCTCGATAAAGCCGGCGACGGGCATCCCGGCTAAGGAGCGAAGAAGCGCGATTCTTGTTTCACTTCGACTACTTCACCGTCTATGGTCGTCGCCACTTTAATGTCGATATTGGTGACTGTACGCGTCAAGTCCGCGGGATCGACCGCCACACTGATAGGCAGAGTCAATACTTCGCCGGCTTTTACTGTGACCGTCTTGGCACCATACCATTCATAATTCGACAGCCCCTCGACGCTCAAGGCATATTCATGCAAGGCTTCCGTTTTATTCAGGATCTTAATGGTGTAGGTGTTTTCTATCAGGCCTTGGTTGTTCTCTCTGTAAAGCTGATTGCGGTCACGAATAATATCCATACGGATCGGCGCTATGGTGGCACTGGCATAGATGAAGAGTAAGATCATCGCCGTCAGGACCACGCCATAGCCCACCAGCTTAGGTCGCAAGACTTTCTCTTTAACGTCTTCGAGCTTATTTTCCGTGGTATAACTGATCAAGCCTTTAGGGTAACCCATGCGTTCCATGGTGTTATCGCAGGCATCTATGCAGGCACCGCAGTTGATACATTCGTATTGCAGACCATTGCGGATATCTATACCCGTAGGGCAGACCTGCACACAGAGATCACAATCTATGCAGTCTCCCAATCCCAAGGCCTTATGGTCAACCTTGCGGGATCTCGGGCCACGCGTTTCACCACGCTTGGGATCATAACCTACTATATAAGTGTTCTTATCGAACATGGCCGCTTGAAAGCGCGCGTAAGGGCACATGTGGATGCACATGATCTCGCGCATCCAACCTGCATTGCCGTAAGTTGCGAAGGTAAACAGGCTCACCCAGAAATAAATCCCCCCCGAGGCTTGCAGGGTAAACACATCCAAATAGACTTCACGACTGGGTACGAAATAAGAGACGAAGGTCATGGCGGTCAGGAGTGAGATCAATAACCAAGCCGTATGTTTAGCCGTCTTACGCCATAGCTTATCGAAATTCCAGGGCATCTGGTCCAGTTTGATGCGTTTATTGCGGGCACCTTCGATTTTTTCTTCGAACCAAATGAAGATGAAGGTCCATACTGTTTGCGGGCAGGTATAGCCACACCAGACACGCCCCAGGTAAGTTGTCACGAAGAAGAGGGCGAAGGCGGCTATCATGAACACGGCGGCCAGCAAGGTGAGATCCTGCGGCCAGATGGTGAGGCCGAAGACATGGAACTTTTGCTCACCCAAGTTAAACCAAACAGCCTGACGCTCACCCCAGGGGATCCAGGGCAGCAACAAGAAAAAGAGCATGGTAATCCAACCCATGCGCCGACGCACAGAACTCCAGAGCCCATCCACAGCCCGGACATAAATATGGTTACTCGGCTTGAAGCTGTCGGCTTTGTTGGCGTCAGGCTGGTGAATCTTGATCCGATTAGCTTTGGAATAGTCCTTGTTACGGGATTCTGCGTTCATTTCTAATGCCTTTACTGCTTTAATATTGCACGAAAACAAGGTTAGTATACTCCGTATGCCAACCAGCATTCACCTATATTTGTAAAGGTTATTGATCTGCATCGGATAAAATTGGAAAAAAAATGAAAGGATGGATTATCGTAGGCATCTTGGCCGTCATGATTTACTACTTGGCGACCCAGACCCGACACTTAGACGGCCCCATAGCCCAAACGCAAACCCTGTTGCAAAGGGCCAAAAACAAACTCGATGCCATGACAGGCACACACATCATTAAGGCGGAACATAAACTCTCAACCCTGAAGAACAGCATTGCCGACAGGCTATCCAGCCGGGAACGACAAGAGTTTGAGCAGATACTGGTATCGCCACAGGCTGCGGCTGCTTTTAAAGATGAGTTTTGCAACATGCGTACCCTGTCACACCCTGTCTTCAGCAAAGATAATCTGCAGTTAATCTGCGATAAATTGTAACCTCAATGACTTAAACCTATGTTTTACCTCATAGGTTTAAGTCTTAAGCATTGACCCATCAAGCCATTCAGCCTAGCCTTTGAACAGTGTTTTACCAGAGGCTAACCTGACAATGACGCAACCAGTTTCAGATATTTTCGATCCCATCTTGTGGGAACCCGTTCCCGGATTCGCTTTCACCGACATTACTTATCACAGAGCCAGAGAGCAGGGTACGGTGCGCATCGCCATCAATAGACCCGAATGCCGTAACGCCTTCAGACCCAAGACGGTTGATGAACTCTATGTGGCCTTGGATCATGCCCGCCAATGGTCCGATGTAGGTTGCGTATTGTTTACCGGCAACGGTCCCTCGGCGAAAGATGGTGGCTGGGCCTTCTGTTCCGGCGGCGATCAGCGTATTCGCGGCAAAGATGGTTATCAATATGAAGGCGAAGAAGCCGGCAAGGCAGACTCCGCCCGCATGGGACGTCTGCACATACTCGAAATCCAGCGACTGATCCGTTTCATGCCCAAAATAGTGATCGCCGTGGTACCGGGTTGGGCCGTGGGTGGCGGTCATAGTCTGCACGTAGTCTGTGATCTCACCTTGGCTTCCAAGGAACACGCCATTTTCAAGCAGACTGACGCAGACGTCGCCAGCTTCGACTCGGGTTATGGCAGTGCTTACCTGGCTAAGATGATAGGTCAGAAGCGGGCACGGGAAATTTTCTTCTGTGGCTTCGATTACAGTGCCGAGGAGGCGGTCAGCATGGGGATGGTCAACAAGGCCGTGCCACACCAGGAGCTCGAAGTCGAAGCCTTGCGTTGGGCCAAGGCTATCAACTCTAAGTCACCGACGGCGATGCGCATGTTGAAATACGGCTTCAACATGACAGACGACGGCATGGTCGGCCAACAACTGTTCGCCGGTGAAGCCACTCGGCTGGCCTACGCCACCGCCGAGGCCCAAGAGGGGCGCGATGCCTTTCTCGAGAAACGCGAGCAGGACTTTTCTGCTTTTCCCTGGCATTACTGACGGCATAGAGATAGGTATGAATATTTGCGTTTAAAATAACTTGAAAATTTCAGCCACACTCTTAATGAGAACTGTTATCATTTGATGGTGATTTTGATGATAGTCTGACTCGGAGGATATCAAGGTGGCTAAAACTCTCAGTTTTGCCGTAGTGCATTTCGGCGTGGCTTTTACCGTCACTTACCTGCTGACCGGCAGTATAGTCGTCGGTGGGGCAGTCGCCCTGATCGAGCCGGTCATCAATACCCTGGTATTCTATTTCCACGACAAGGTTTGGAAACGCATCGAAAGCAACAGGATGAGGGCATCGTCATCGGCCTGAGCCTTGTCTTGCATCCTTAAAACAAAAACCTCCCCAAGGGGAGGTTTATTATCTTACGCCGTTATTCCACAGTCACAGACTTAGCCAGATTACGGGGCTGATCCACGTCTGTGCCTTTGATCAAGGCGACGTGATAAGACAGCAATTGCAGCGGGATAGTGTAGATAAGCGGCGCCATGAACTCGTCGCAATGCGGCACAGGGATGACTTTCATGGTGTCGTCCGACTCGAATTCGGCATCCACATCGGCAAACACATACATCAAACCGCCGCGGGCACGCACTTCTTCGACGTTGGACTTGAGTTTCTCCAACAGCTCATTGTTGGGGGCAACCACTATGACCGGCATATCGGCATCGATCAACGCCAGCGGGCCATGTTTCAGCTCGCCCGAGGCATAGGCTTCGGCGTGAATGTAAGAAATCTCTTTCAGCTTCAGCGCTCCCTCCATGGCGATGGGATACTGATCGCCACGGCCGAGGAACAGGGCATGATGTTTGTCGGCAAAGTCTTCCGCCAGCTCGGCGATGGCATCATCCAACCCCAGGGCCTGTTCCACCTTGGCCGGCATGGATTGCAGGCTCTGGGTTATCTGCGCCTGCATCTGCGCCGACATGCCGTTATGACGCCCTATCACGGCGGTCAGCATCAGCAATCCCGCCAGTTGCACAGTGAAGGCCTTGGTAGAGGCCACGCCGATTTCGGCGCCGGCTTTCATCATGTAAGCCATGTCCGATTCGCGCACCAAGGAAGAGCCGGGGGCATTACAGATAGTCAATGTGGCCTTGTAACCCATTTCCTTGGCCAGGCGCATGGCCGCCAGGGTATCGGCGGTTTCACCCGACTGGGAAATGGTCACCAGCAGGCTGTTGGGGAATAGATGTGACTTGCGGTAGCGAAACTCGGAGGCGATTTCGACATTACAGGACACCCCGGCCCAATCTTCCAGCCAGTAACGCGCGGCCATGCCGGCATGGTAGCTGGTACCGCAGGCGATGATCTGCACATGCTTGATGTCTTTCAAAAACTCGGCAGCATTGTCGCCGAAAGCCGTGTCCAGCACTTGTCTGTTGGCGATGCGCCCTTCTATGGTGCGGGTCAATGCAAGTGGCTGCTCGTAGATCTCCTTGAGCATATAATGGCGATATTCGCCCTTGTCGCCGGCATCATGGGTCACTTCCGACTCTTTCACTTCACGTTCGACGGCGTTGCCATCCATGTCGAAGATACTGACACTACGGCGGGTCACTTCGGCCACATCCCCTTCTTCCAGGAAGGCGAAGGTACGAGTCACGGGCAATAAGGCCAGCTGATCCGAAGCGACAAAGTTTTCGCCCAGGCCGAAACCTATCACCAGGGGGCTGCCGCTGCGAGCGACTATCATGCGCTCACTGTCACGACGGTCTATGACCACAGTGCCATAGGCGCCTTCAAGCTGCTTCACAGTCGCCTGCACCGCGGCCAATAAGGTGTCATGGCGCTTCAGCTCATGATGCACCAAATGGCAGATCACTTCGGTATCCGTATCCGAAGCAAACTGATAATCCAAGCCTTTAAGCATGTCGCGCAGCTTGTTATGGTTTTCTATGATGCCATTATGCACCACGGCGATATCGCCAGAGGAAACATGAGGATGAGCGTTGCGTTCACTGGGCTCACCGTGGGTCGCCCAGCGGGTGTGGGCTATGCCTGTGCCACCGGCCAACGGCATGGCATCCAAGGCCGCCGATAGCTCCTGCACCTTGCCCACTCTGCGGGTACGGCTGAGTTCACCATTGTTGATCAGCGTCACCCCGGCCGAATCATAGCCGCGGTATTCCAAGCGGCGCAATCCCTCGACTAATATTTCGGCTACATCCCTTTGCGCTACCGCGCCAACAATTCCGCACATATAGATACCTGATTTTTATTAAGTTAATTAGATAAAGGAGCCAGGATCACCTGTACCCCTTGACTTGAAATTCTGTCAGCCGCCACCTGCGGCAATCTGTCGTCGGTCACCAGCACACTGACTTGGCTCCAGGGGAGCTCCAAATTGGGAATACGCCTGCCGAGCTTGTCGGACTCGAGCATGACTATCACTTCCCGCGACACCTCGGCCATCACCTTGCTCAGTCCCGTCAGCTCGTTGAACGTGGTGGTACCACGGTCGAGATCTATGCCATCGGCGCCGATGAACAGCTGATCGAAATCATAGGAGCGCAGCACCTGCTCGGCCACCTGGCCCTGAAAAGATTCCGAATGAGGATCCCAGGTGCCGCCGGTCATCAACAGCGTCGGTTCCTGTTCCAGTTCGTGTATCGCATTGGCCAACTGCAACGAGTTGGTCATCACCACCAGGCCGCGCTTGTCGCTCAGCTCTTGGATCAATCCAGAGGTGGTACTGCCGCTGTCTATTATGATGCGGTTATGATCGCGGATCAGCCTGGCGGCCGCCTTGGCTATGGCCTGCTTGGCCAGAGACAGAGGCTCGGCCTCTTGGGTCATTTCGTGTGGCAATGGCACGGCACCGCCATAACGACGCAGCAACAGACCATTTTTCTCCAGCGCAGCCAAGTCTTTACGTATGGTGACTTCAGAGGTTTCGAAACTCAGTGCCAAGGCATCGACGCTCACCTCGCCCGCTTCATTGAGCAGGTTGATGATGGCGTGGCGGCGTTGCTGCGTGTTGCGTTTGGTCATAAACAGGCTAACTTTCGCTTAAGTTTCGATTCGAAAGACGCATTATAATCAAACGAAACTTTTTTGCCAGCACCAGGCGTTAAAATGTCCAATAAATGCGAGGAGCTTTTTCGCCTACAAAAAAAAAGCGATGCCAGGGCATCGCTTCTTGAGTTATCACACTGGAATTACCTGGGCTTCTTTACCGGTCGCTGCCAACCCGTCAAGTGCTTCTGCTTCACCCTGGTGATCACCAGCTCATCGGCGGCCACATCGCGGGTGATGGTCGAGCCGGCGCCCAGAGTCGCGCCCTTACCTATAGTCACAGGGGCTACCAGCTGGGTATCTGAGCCGACGAATACGTCGTCTTCGATAACAGTAAGATGCTTATTGGCACCATCATAGTTGCAGGTGATGGTACCGGCGCCTATGTTGACTCCGGCACCTATCTCGGCGTCACCGAGGTAGGCTAAATGGCCCGCCTTGGAACCTATGCCCAATACCGCCTTTTTCATCTCGACGAAGTTGCCTATATGGGCATCTTGCTTCAGCTCGGCCCCTGGACGCAGACGCGCGAAAGGACCGGCGCTGGCACCGACCCCGAGTTTGGCGCCTTCTATGATGGAGTAAGCTTTGATTTCGGCGTTGTCGGCTATCTCGCAATCGATGAGAATGGCGCCGGCACCTATGGTGACATTGTTACCCAGTATCACATTGCCTTCGAAGATGACGTTGACGTCTATCCTCACGTCCATGCCGACAGTCACTTCACCACGGATATCGATACGGGCGGGATCGCGCAGGTTAGCTCCGGCCAGCATCAATTTCTCGGCTTCGCGGGCCTGATAGGCACGTTCCAGCTGCGCCAATTGCACCCTGTTGTTGGCGCCTTCTACCTCAATGGCCGACTGCGGCTGGGCCGTCGCTATCGCCACCCCATCGGCATGGGCCATGGCGATGATGTCCGTCAGGTAATATTCGCCCTGGGCATTGTTGTTGGATAACCGGCTCAACCAGGCTTTGAGCTGCTTCCCAGGTACCGCCATGATGCCGGTATTGATCTCGTTGATTTTCAACTGCTCTGGGGTCGCATCTTTCTGCTCTATGATGCCAACCACTAAGCCGCCCTCACGCACTATGCGGCCGTAACCACTAGGATCCGCCAGATTGACCGTGAGTATGGCAACCCCTTCCTGCGGACGCGCGGCCAGTAGCGCCTCCAGGGTCGATTGTTGGATCAAGGGCACATCACCGTAGAGGATCAGCACTGTGTCTTCATCGGCAAGATGGGGGCTCGCCTGAGCCACGGCATGGCCTGTGCCCAACTGCTCGGCCTGTAACACCCAGTTCAGTGGCTGCTCACCCAGGCTTGCCTGCAGCTTGTCGGCACCATAACCATACACCAGCTGAATGGCGGCACTGCCTAAAGCCTTGGCCGTGTCGATCACATGCTGCACCATGCTCTTGTGCGCTATGGGGTGCAACACCTTTGGCAGATCCGAGCGCATCCGGGTTCCCTTACCTGCGGCTAAGATCACTACGTTTAATGCCATGGGGCGTCCTTACAATCTGGAAAATGATTAAAAAATATTTTGCCGCCAATTTTAACGGAATTCGCCCTGAAATGCAGGCATAAAAAAAGCGCCCTAAGGCGCCTTTTTTCAACACTATCCAATAATCAGCTGTTATCTGGCAATGTGTTTTCTGATGGTTTCAACCACACGCAGCTGGGCGATAGCATTAGCTAGCTCAACTGCGGCTGCCGCGTAATTGAAGTCGGCACCGGCCTCGGCCATATGGGCCTCGGCACGACGCTTGGCTTCGATTGCCGCTTGCTCATCAATATCTTCGGCACGCATAACCACATCAGCCAATACGGACACGGAAGAAGGTTGTACTTCCAGTAAACCACCTGAAAGGTAAAACACTTCTTCGCTGCCGTCTTGCTTGACGATGCGCGCCATGCCAGGTTTGATCTTGGTCAGCAGGGGGGCGTGGCCAGGCATAATGCCCAACTCGCCTTCGGCACCGGTCACTTGCAGGTGTGCTACACGACCTTTAAATATGCTTGCCTCTGCACTCACAATATCAAGATGTACTGTCATGGCTGCCATCCCGTTCTCCTTAAGAAACTAAGCTACTGCCCAGTTATTTCTTCTTGTTGGCTTTCTCGATGACTTCATCGATTGAGCCAACCATGTAGAACGCTTGCTCTGGCAGGTGATCGAACTCACCGTTCAGAATACCCTTGAAGCCACGGATGGTGTCTTTCAGGGAAACGTACTTACCTGGAGAACCGGTAAAGACTTCGGCGACGAAGAAAGGTTGAGACAGGAAGCGCTCAATCTTACGTGCACGGTATACGGTAGTCTTGTCATCATCTGACAATTCATCCATACCCAGGATCGCGATGATGTCTTTCAGCTCTTTGTAACGTTGCAGTACAGTCTGTACGCCGTTAGCTACATCATAATGCTCTTGGCCAACAACCAGAGGATCCAATTGACGTGAAGTCGAATCCAATGGGTCAACCGCCGGGTAGATACCCAGAGAAGCAATCTGACGTGACAGTACCACGGTCGCATCCAAGTGGGCGAAGGTGGTTGCTGGTGACGGATCGGTCAAGTCATCCGCAGGTACGTATACCGCTTGCACAGAGGTAATAGAACCTGTCTTGGTTGAAGTGATACGTTCCTGCAGAACACCCATCTCTTCAGCCAGTGTCGGCTGGTAACCTACCGCAGAAGGCATACGACCCAGCAGTGCTGATACTTCAGTACCGGCCAGGGTGTAACGGTAGATGTTGTCAACGAACAACAGTACGTCACGACCTTCGTCACGGAACTTCTCTGCCATAGTCAAACCAGACAGAGCAACACGCAGACGGTTTCCTGGAGGCTCGTTCATCTGACCATAAACCATGGCCACTTTGTCGAGAACGCCAGAGTCTTTCATCTCGTAGTAGAAGTCGTTACCTTCACGGGTACGCTCACCTACACCGGCGAATACAGACAGACCCGAGTGGGCTTTTGCGATGTTGTTAATCAGTTCCATCATGTTAACTGTCTTACCAACACCCGCACCACCGAACAGACCAACTTTACCACCCTTAGCGAATGGGCAAACAAGGTCGATAACCTTGATACCTGTCTCTAACAGTTCAGTTGTGCTCGATTGATCTTCGTATGAAGGGGCGGCACGGTGAATTTCATAACGCTCTTCTTCACCGATAGGACCCGCTTCATCGATAGGCTCGCCTAAAACGTTCATGATACGGCCAAGAGTGGCGGTACCAACTGGAACAGAAATAGGTGAACCTGAGTTTGCTACTTCAAGACCACGACGCAGACCATCGGAAGAACCCATGGCGATGGTACGAACTACACCACCACCCAGCTGTTGCTGAACTTCCAGCACCAGACCATTACAGGTACTTTCACCTACGATCTTCAGAGCGTCATATACTTGAGGTACGGCATCTTGTGGAAACTCTACGTCCACAACCGCGCCAATCACTTGGACAACAGTACCTGTGCTCATGATTAATCCTCTAAAACTTGTATTCGTTACCTAGCCTAAACCGCAGCAGCGCCTGAAACAATTTCCGACAGTTCCTGCGTAATCGCAGCCTGACGAGCCTTGTTATAGACCAGTTGCAGATCATTAATCATCTCACCGGCGTTGTCGGTTGCCGCCTTCATAGCTACCATACGGGCAGCTTGTTCGGAGGCAATGTTTTCAACAACACCTTGATAAACCTGGGATTCTACATAACGAACCAAGAGTGTATCTAACAGCTCTTTTGGATCCTGTTCGTAAATATAATCCCAGCGATGAGCGATTTCATCATCGGCGGATTTTGGCAAAGGTAGCAGCTGTTCGATCACAGGACTCTGCGTCATGGTATTCACAAACTTGTTGAATACCACGTACAGACGATCCAGCTTGCCTTCGTTGTAAGCCTGCAGCATGACACGCACTGTCCCGATCAAGTCAGCCAACGCCGGAGCGTCACCTAAACCCGATGCATGGGCAGAAACCTGTCCACCGAAGCTTTTGAAAAACTGCACACTGCGAGCACCGATAGGGCAAAATTCAACGTCTGCGCCTTGCTCTTTCCAGCTTTTCACGTCTGCAACGACCTTCTTGAAAAGGTTAACGTTCAGACCACCACAAAGGCCACGGTCGGTTGCCACAACTATGTAACCAACCCGCTTGGCCTCTCTCACTTCCAAATAGGAGTGTTTGTATTCGAGAGACCCTTGCGCTACGTGACCGATCACCTTACGCATGCTTTCCGCGTATGGACGGCTGGCAGCCATGCGTTCCTGCGCTCTGCGCATTTTGCTGGCGGCCACCATTTCCATGGCGGACGTGATCTTCTGAGTGTTTTTAACACTCGCGATCTTGGTTTTAATCTCTTTAGCGCCGGCCATCTCTACTCTCCAATCTGTGGACTAGAGGTGTCTGAGACACCTCATACGTCTTTACCAGGTTTGGGTTGCTACGAACTTGTCGAGACCTGCCTTCAACTCAGCTTCGATATCGGCATTGTAGTCACCGGTATCATTGATAAGCTGGATCAGGGCAGCATGCTCGCGGTTCATGAACGAGAGCAGAGCGGCTTCGAAATCACCGACCTTATTCAGCGCAACACTCTTAAGGTAACCTTTCTCAGCTGCGAAAATAGACACAGACTGGGCGGCTACGCTCATTGGAGCATATTGCTTTTGCTTCATCAGTTCGGTAACACGCTCACCATGCTCGAGTTGAGCACGAGTTGCATCGTCAAGATCGGATGCAAATTGTGAGAACGCAGCAAGCTCTCGATACTGTGCCAGTGCAGTACGGATACCGCCGGACAGTTTCTTGATGATCTTAGTCTGAGCCGCACCACCAACACGAGAAACAGAAATACCTGGGTTAACCGCTGGACGCAGGCCAGAGTTAAACAAGTCGGTCTCAAGGAAGATCTGACCGTCGGTAATAGAAATTACGTTGGTCGGTACGAATGCAGATACGTCACCCGCTTGGGTTTCAATAATTGGCAGCGCGGTCATAGAACCGGTTTTGCCAGTTACAGCACCTTTAGTGAACTTTTCTACATAGTCGGCGTTAACGCGCGAAGCACGTTCCAGCAAACGAGAGTGTAGATAGAATACGTCACCTGGGTAAGCTTCACGTCCAGGTGGACGCTTGAGCAGCAACGAGATCTGACGGTAAGCAACTGCTTGCTTAGACAGGTCATCGTATACGATCAAGGAATCTTCACCGCGGTCACGGAAGTATTCACCCATGGAACAACCAGAGTATGGCGCCAGGTATTGCAGAGCGGCGGCTTCAGAAGCCGTTGCCACTACAACTATGGTGTTCGCCAGAGCGCCGTGCTCTTCCAGCTTGCGTACCACGTTAGCGATAGTAGAAGCCTTTTGGCCTACTGCTACGTACACACACTTGATGCCGGAATCTTTCTGATTGATGATGGCATCGATCGCCATGGCTGTTTTACCAGTCTGACGGTCACCAATGATCAATTCACGTTGACCACGACCGATAGGGATCATGGCGTCAACGGCTTTGTAACCAGTTTGCACCGGTTGATCTACTGACTGACGTTCGATAACGCCTGGAGCGATCACTTCGATAGGAGAGAAACCATCGTTTTCGATAGCGCCCTTACCGTCGATAGGCTCACCCAGGGTGTTAACAACACGACCCAGCAGACCTCGACCGACTGGAACTTCCAGAATACGACCCGTGGTTTTAACTTTTGCGCCTTCTGCCAGGTTGGCATAAGGGCCCATTACTACGGCACCGACGCTATCACGTTCAAGGTTCAACGCGATTGCATAACGGTTACCAGGCAGTTCGATCATTTCACCTTGCATTACATCGGCCAGGCCGTGAATGCGGATGATACCGTCGCTTACTGCAACGATAGTACCTTCGTTACGAGCTTCGCTAACGATGTCGAACTGCTCGATCCGCTGTTTAATCAGATCGCTGATTTCAGTGGAATTCAGTTGCATGCTCAAACTCCCAATTACGACTGCAGCTTATCAGACAGACGCGATAATTTACCGCTGACCGAGCCATCTATGACTAAGTCGCCTGCCGTGATAATGACACCTGCGATAAGCGCGGCGTCAGTGCTGCAATTCAGCTTAACTTTGCGTGCGAGACGTTTCTCTAAGGAAACACTAATCTGCTGTTGTTGCTCAGAGCTCAGCTCGGATGCAGAAACCACTTCGGCTTCCACTTCTTTTGCCCACTCCTTGCGGTACTCAGCGAATAACTGAGACACAGCAGGTAGTACCTTTAAGCGACCGTTTTCAGCCATTACCTTTATCAGGTTCTGACCTTGCTCATTGATTTGCTCACCACACACATTAATGAAGAGTGTGGCCAGCTTGTTGCTGGCTAATGCCCCAGACAGCAGTGGCTGCATGGTGTCATTTTCAGTAACCAATGCAGCGAAATTGAGCATTTCTGCCCAGCTGTCGACTGCATTCTGTTCAATAGCAAAATCAAAAGCTGCCTTTGCGTAAGGGCGAGCGATGGTGGTTAATTCAGCCATAACTCAACTCCCCTATCAAATTTCAGCGACAAGTTTATTAACTATGTCGCTGTGGGCGGCTGGATCGATAGAACGCTCAAGGATCTTCTCTGCACCCATGATGGCAAGAGTAGCAACCTGCTTACGCAGATCCTCTTTCACGCGATTACGTTCAGCTTCAATTTCTGCTTGACCCTGAGCGATGATTTTTGCACGCTCAGCATCTGCTTCGGCTTTTGCCTCTTCAACAATCTGAGCCTTGCGCTTGTTGGCAGACTCGATGATCTCGTTAGCAGTTACCTTGGCTTCTTTTAGTTGGTCAGTCGCTTTCGCTTGTGCCAACTCCAGGTCTTTTGCGGCACGATCGGCGTCAGCCAAACCGTCAGCAATCCTTTTTTGGCGCTCTTCGATGGCATTCATCAAAGGCGGCCATACAAACTTCATGCAGAACCACACGAAGATGATAAAGGCGACCGTCTGACCGATTAGGGTAGCGTTGAAATTCACAACAGCCTCCTAGTTAGAGTTAAGACAGAAGCGTTTTTTACAGCATTGCACCCAGTGGGTTGGTAAACAGCATGAATAGTGCAATACCAACACCGATCATGGTTACGGCATCCAACAGACCCGCTACGATGAACATTTTAACTTGCAGCATAGGTGCCATTTCAGGTTGACGCGCAGCGCCTTCCAGGAACTTGCCACCCAATAAGCCGAAACCGATTGCAGTACCTAACGCACCCATACCAATCAGCAGAGCAACAGCGATAGCTGTCATGCCTAAAATCGTTTCCATCAGTATCTCCAGTATCTAAATCTATGTTAGTTGATGATTTAGCTTAAAATTTCTTCAGCAATCCTTAATGATCTTCATGCGCCATGCTTAAATAAACTATGGTCAGCATCATGAAGATAAACGCTTGTAGCGTGATAACCAGAATATGGAAAATCAACCACCCCATTTGTAACGTAACACCCAGGGCAGATAAGGCCATATTGGCACCATACATAAGCGCAATAAGGATGAAGATCAACTCACCCGCGTACAAGTTACCGAATAGACGCAAGGCCAATGAAATTGGCTTAGCGACCAGAGTAACAGTCTCTAGCAGGAGGTTGACGGGTATCATTGCCTTATGGTTAAAGGGCTGTAGCGTCAGTTCTTTAACAAAACCTGATACACCTTTGACCTTGATGCTGTAATAAATAATCAGCACGAACACACCGATAGATAAACTAAAGGTAATGTTAACGTCAGTCGTCGGAACCACTTTCAGGTGTGAAACACCCAGGTGTTCGGCTACCGTAGGCAGCCAATCCACAGGCAACATATCCATGAAGTTCATCATGAATACCCACACGAAAATGGTCAGAGCTAAAGGTGCGATCAGGGCATTGCGGCCATGGAAGGTTTCTTTCACGCTGCTATCGACGAACTCCACCAGCATCTCGATAAAGCACTGAAGCTTACCGGGAACGCCTGAAGTTGCATTTCTACCAACGCGGCTGAAAATCCACAGGAACAAAACGCCAAGACCAACCGAAAAGAACAACGAATCAATGTGCCATGTCCAGAAGCCTTCGCCAACACTCAGGTTGGTAAGGTGGTGCTGGATATAGCCCTGCGGTGTTAACGCTTCACCAGTTGCAGCCATGATTCATCCCACTTAACTTTGCTTGAAGTATAAAGGAGCCGTCCAATGCACTATCAACGTCAGGGTATAACAAACAAAAAGTGGCATAAATGCGACCTCAAGTTTGATAAACACCAGAGAAAACAACGCAATGGTTAACAGCAACTTTACCGCTTCCCCCCAGTAAAAAGTCTTGATGACTCTTGCTGCCGAGCTTGCTCCCATATGGGAAAAAGCGAGGGTTGCGAATACAAAATTAGGGAGTACAGCAATTGAACCACCTGCCAAGGCAGAATAGCCAAACTGAACTCCCCACACGGCGAAAAAGAGAATTGAAGTACCCCCAGCGACCGCCGCCTGCATCATCACCAATTTATAGGCAGACCACCGGCCACGACGCGCTAAAACCTTACTCAATTCATCATCTCCGCATATATACTTTTTGTTTCGATGACCGGATGACAAATATCCGGAAAGAGTCGACCGACAAAAAGCTTGCGAAAGTATACCTTTTCACGCCTTCAATGCAACTTTGAGATAAGGAAAAACGCCTCTTTTAACGTGATCCAGCGCCAAAAGTACGAAAATAGAATATTAACAAATGTCACAAATTTACATTAAAATTCATTAACCTGGCATTTTTAGCTGATTTTACTCAGAATCCCGTCCAATTCAGCGAGATTCTGATAGTTAATTACTATTTTACCTGTACCCTTATTATTATGAGCTATGGATACCTTAGCTCCCAAACGTTCAATTAACTCTCGTTCCAAACGCATGACATCCTGATCTTTAGCCTTGCTTTCGGCTTCTTTAGGCGGATTTAAGGTTTTATTCACTAATCGTTCAGTTTCACGAACAGTCATTTCTTTAGCGGCCACCAATCGGGCCAAGTTCGTCTGCTCCTCCCCCTCGACAGCCAGCAAGGCACGGGCATGGCCCATGTCGATATCCCCGTATTCCAGCAAGCGCTTCACCGGCTCGTTGAGGCCATTGAGGCGCAATAAATTGGACACAGTAGTGCGTGATTTGCCTACTGCATCGGCAACCTGTTGATGTGTGAGTTCGAATTCCCGCATCAGGCGTTCCAGCGCTATGGCTTCTTCCATGGCGTTGAGGTCTTCACGTTGGATATTCTCTATCAGGGCGATGGCGACGGCGGCTTCATCCGGGACTTGCTTGACCAGACAAGGCAGTTTATCCAATCCGGCCAATTGTGAGGCGCGCCAGCGACGCTCACCTGCGATGATCTCATAGTTAGTGTCAGATATTTTCCGCACCACTATCGGCTGGATGATGCCTTGATTGCGGATCGAATGTGCCAACTCCTCCAGCGCTTCGGGCGACATGTCTTTGCGGGGTTGGTACTTGCCCGGCTGCAATAGATCGAGATCCAGATGAATTAAATCATCTTTCTTCTCTGTGCTATCGAAAGCCTGATCTTGCTTCTTGCTCGCCGCATGGCTGTTACTCAGGAGTGCGTCCAGGCCCTTGCCCAAACCCCGTTTCTTCAAAGTCATTATTAATCCTTACGCCAACTTGGCCTGGGTTTGTTGTTCCGAGCGCCGAATGATTTCCCCTGCCAGCGCCAGGTAGGCCTTGGCACCCGCGCTGGACTTATCGTAGTACATGGCCGGGGCACCGAAACTGGGCGCTTCGGCCAAACGAATGTTTCTCGGGATCACGGTACGATACACCTTGTCGCCAAAATGCTGTTTAAGCTGATCTGACACATCGTTGGCCAAACGGTTACGGGGATCGTACATGGTACGCAGTATCCCTTCGATCCCCAGACCTGGATTGACCATGGCCGCCAGCTTGGTGATGGTGTCTATCAAGGCCGTCAGTCCTTCCAGGGCATAATATTCGCACTGCATGGGCACCAGCACTGAGTCGGCGGCCGACATGGCATTGACGGTCAACATGTTGAGTGAGGGAGGACAATCTATGAAGATAAAATCGTAATCATCCTTGATGGGCGCCAGGGCGTTACGCAGCCGCACCTCGCGGGCGAAGAACTCCATCAGCTTGATTTCGACGGCGGTGACATCGCCATTGCCGGCGATCAGATCGTATTTCCCCGTGGTATCTTGGATCACGACGTCGGCGAAGGGTTTCTCTTCGACCAACAATTCATAAGCCGTGTTCTCTACCTGATACTTATCGATACCACTGCCCATGGTCGCGTTGCCCTGGGGATCGAGATCTATCACTAACACACGTCGCTTGGTCGCCGCCAACGAGGCCGCTAAATTGACGCATGTTGTTGTTTTTCCTACGCCACCTTTCTGGTTAGCCACGGCAATTACTTTACCCACAATATCATCCTGTATGTAAACTATGCTTGATTGCCCGATACTCAAGGTATCTGTACCAAGTTGCGTCATGAAGCTTGGGATTGCAACCTGATCCCTGGCCGGGAGCTGTTATTCTTCGACTATTTTAAGTAAATGGCGCTGCTCATCGAGTTCAGGCACCTTGAGTTCGATCACTTGCTTGAGCACGAATCCCGCCGGGATCTGAGTCAGTTCCTCCGGATTGAGTTGCCCCTTGAGCGCATAGAAACAGCCATCAGGGGCCGGCAAATGCCGACACCAATTGAGCATGTCGGAAACTGAGGCGAAGGCCCTGCTCAAGACACCATCGAACCCCTGTTCGTCTTCGTAGGCTTCGACCCGGCTCTCCACCGAAGTAATGTTCTTAACGCCCAGCTCGAATTGCACCTGCTTCTGGAAACGTATGCGTTTTCCCAAACTGTCGAGCAGCACAAATTCCTTATCCGGATTCATGATAGCCAAGGGGATCCCAGGCAACCCAGGGCCGGTGCCGACATCGATGAAACGCCGGCCATCCAGATAGGGGGACACCACCAGGCTATCCATCACATGGCGGATCAGCATGGCTTGTGGGTCCCGTACCGAAGTCAGGTTGTACGCCTTGTTCCATTTGTTAAGCATATTAACAAAATCAACAAGTTGTTTCTGCTGCTCAGGTGTTGCCGGCAGTTGTATTTCAGCTAAATATGTCGCTAATTGGGCTGCTAACACTGATTACCCTCGTAAATAGATCCGGTCGATATTATGAAGCCCGGGAAAGACGAAGGGAAGCCTGAAAGCTTCCCTTCTTAACCCTGAAGGCGTTTAAACCTGGTTTCAGGCGCTTTTACGCAACAGACCGCGTTTTTTCAGGTGTACCAGCAAGATTGAAATAGCTGCCGGCGTAACACCGGAAATCCGTGAAGCCTGGCCTATGGTCTCAGGTTTATGGTTATTCAGCTTGGCGATCACTTCATTCGACAGGCCAGGGACCTCCTGGTAATCCAGGTTCAAGGGCAAGCCGGTATTCTCGTTGCGTACCGCCTTGTTGATCTCTTCCTGCTGCCGATGGATATAACCCGAATATTTAACCTGGATCTGTACCTGCTCGGCGGCGCGAGGATCTTCGAGTCCAGGACCGAAGCCTTCGATGCCCATGAGCTTGCTGTAATCCATCTCGGGGCGACGCAATAACTCTTCGAAGGAGGCCTCACGCGAGATAGGCGTATTCAGCTCGGGATTCAGGGCCTCGATCAACGGAGAATTTGGATGCACCCACTGACTGCGCAGTCGCTGCAACTCGGTTTCGATCGACTCCATTTTGGCACTGAACTTAGCCCAACGTTCATCGTCCACCAGGCCCAGCTCGCGGCCTTTCTCGGTCAGACGCAGATCTGCATTGTCTTCACGCAACAGCAAACGGTATTCGGCACGGCTGGTGAACATGCGGTAGGGTTCTTTGGTCCCTAGGGTAGAAAGATCGTCGACCAACACCCCAAGATACGCCTGATCCCTGCGTGGGCTCCAGGCGTCTTTGCCCTGCACCTGCAGCGAGGCATTCATGCCGGCCAATAGCCCCTGGGCACCGGCTTCTTCGTAACCTGTGGTGCCGTTGATCTGTCCGGCGAAGAAGAGCCCGGCGATAGTCTTGGTTTCCAAGGAGTTTTTAAGATCCCTTGGATCGAAGTAATCATATTCGATCGCGTATCCAGGACGGACAATTTCCGCATTTTCCATGCCCTGGATAGAACGAACCAGATTCAGCTGCACATCGAATGGCAAGCTGGTTGAGATGCCATTGGGGTAGATCTCGTTGGTGCTCAAGCCTTCGGGTTCGATGAAGATCTGATGCGACGACTTGTCGGCGAAGCGATGGATCTTATCTTCGATCGATGGGCAATACCTTGGGCCTATGCCTTCGATCACCCCTGAATACATGGGGCTCCTGTCCAGACCACCACGGATGATCTCGTGAGTGCGCTCATTGGTATGAGTGATGTAGCAGGATATTTGTTGTGGATGCTGGCTGACATCTCCGATAAATGACATCACAGGCAAGGGTGAATCGCCTTTTTGTTCAGTCATTTGACTGAAATCTATGCTGTTGGCATCGATTCTTGGAGGGGTACCAGTTTTCAAGCGACCGACACGGATAGGCAGTTCACGCAGTCTATGTGCCAGGGCGATCGCCGGTGGATCTCCAGCCCGGCCACCGCTGTAATTTTCCAGGCCTATATGGATCTTGCCGCCCAGGAAGGTTCCGGCTGTCAATACGACGGCGGGTGCTTCGAAGGCGAGCCCCATTTGGGTAACCACACCAATTACTCTATTATTTTCAACAACTAAGTCATCCACTGCCTGCTGGAAAATACGGAGATTTTTTTGGTTTTGCAGTATGTTTTGAATTTTTTGGCGATAAAGGGCCCTGTCGGCTTGGGCACGGGTGGCTCTTACCGCCGGGCCCTTGCTCGAATTCAGGGTGCGGAATTGAATGCCGGCGAAGTCTGTTGCTATCGCCATTGCACCGCCAAGTGCATCAATTTCTTTGACTAAATGTCCTTTGCCTATGCCGCCGATCGCTGGGTTGCAAGACATTTGTCCCAGGGTATCGATATTGTGAGTCAGCAGCAGGGTCTTGGATCCCATTCTTGCAGCAGCTAATGCGGCTTCCGTCCCGGCATGACCCCCACCAACAACAATTACATCAAACCGTTCATGAAAATGCATGACACTACCTTAAGATTGGAAAAGAAACATTCTGTACGAGCCGATCATTTTAGCATTTGCTTTCGACTAGGTGAATGATCATTTTGCTCTGTTCGATCGGGATGGATCCGGACTAATAGATCTTAAGATCTTTATATAGATCCTTTTATTATGTTTACTATTAGGATCGCCATTATCTGTGTGTAAGCCTATAACTCATTTAAAATCATAAGGTAACGACAACTCAAACCTGTGATCTATTGGCGATCAAACTCCAAATAAGGTGGGGACAGATCCCTTGGTTATCCACAGGGTGGATCTTTGAGCAGATCCGAAGTGGATCAATACAGAGTTATCAGGGGATAAAATAATAGCTTATCCACACTTTTACAGTTGGAAATACAAAAATGTGGATAAGATGGATCTAATCTGTGGGGCGATCGCAGCTTGCAACAGGATCCTTATGGCTGAAGATCGTTTTGCCAACCGGCTAACCAAGTCAAGGCGGGCTCTTCGGGGATGGGATCATACTGCACATCGATCTGGATCTTATCCACATAGGATTTGGCGCCACAATGTTCGAGTGCCGCAATCAACTTATCCGGCCCCTGGCAGAAAGTGTCATAGCTGGAGTCTCCTATGGCACATAAAGCGAATTTTAGCCCGCTCAGATCGACCGCCTTGGTGGTCAGCTCATCACAAAAGGGTTGAATATTGTCCGGTAAATCGCCGGCACCATGGGTGGACGACACTATGAGCCAGAGCGCTTCTCTGTCTAATTCGGACAGCTCGGCCGCCAAATGCACGACCACATGGTGGCCGGCATTCGTCAATTCTGCCGCCATTTCATCGGCCACATACTCGGCACTGCCCAGGGTAGTGCCAACTAAAATATCTATCTTTGCCATGCTAATACTCAACCTTAGAAGTTAAATGTCTGTGTAATGGGCTTAAAACGCTGTCTGTTTTTCGTCAGGGAAGGCACTGAAGCCGCTTGTATGTATGGGTTAATCATAAGGGAAAAGCCCTGCTGTCACTATGAGGTTGGTTACAAATCTGCACTCGCAGCGAGTGTCGCGGCTTTGAGTGTTGAGCCTGCAGCTTGGTGAGCTATCCGCGAATAGAAAGGAATTAATCGCTTTCACCCAGAGGCTTTTACCCAGGGTCGATTGGCTGTTTGATGGCGGATAGGCCGCAGCAATGGGTGGCCAGGATTAAAGGCAGGCTGCTTGGGTGCTGGTTTGGGAGGCGGAGCCGATATGGGAGCAGCACTTGGCCGAACAGACCCCAGGTGAATACGGAGTCTGTTCGCGGCTCAAGCGCTGTAGCTGTGCTTTGTGGAGCGGGTACTTGCTCTTGAGTCGGGGTGTTTATGCTTTTTTAACAAATTCCGACTTCAGCATCATCGCACCAATACCCTCTATTTTGCAGTCGATATTGTGATCACCATCGACGAGACGGTTGATTTTCACTTTAGTACCAACTTTAGCAACGGTAGAAGAACCTTTAACTTTCAAGTCTTTAATCAGTGTAACTGAGTCGCCGTCTTGCAGGATATTGCCGTTTGCATCTTTAACGATAAATGCGTCCGTGTCTTCCGGCTCGGCGCCTGGGGTCCATTCATGTCCGCACTCAGGACAGACTAACAGGTTGCCATCTTCATAGGTGTAAGCCGATTCGCATTGAGGGCAAGGAGGAAGGGTATTGTTCATAGTTGCTCATCTCTATTTAAAAATACATATAAAGTAGGTCATAACAATGTCTTGAAAATGACATTCATCTGCGCCTACATTGCCTTACTATTATAAGGCCATTACAATTCTATTATCACGCCATTTTCACCCTTTGGGACTAATAATGATAGCGCTTAAAGAAGCCTACAAGGCCGGCTTACTCAGACGACAACACTGGATGGGCAACATAGTCTCGGGTGTGATTGTTGGGGTTGTCGCCTTGCCATTGGCCATGGCTTTCGCCATAGCATCGGGTGCCAAGCCGGAGCAAGGTCTGTATACGGCGATAGTCGCGGGTCTTTTTGTCTCAGTGTTTGGTGGCAGCCGACTGCAGATCGCCGGACCAACCGGAGCCTTTATCGTGGTATTGTCCGGGATCACGGCGCAGTATGGTATCGAAGGGCTACAGATCGCCACTTTCATGGCCGGGATCATGCTGTTATTGCTGGGCCTGGCCAAGATGGGCGCCGTCATCAAATTTATTCCCGATCCTGTGATAGTGGGCTTTACCGCTGGAATAGGGGTGATCATCTGGGTTGGCCAATGGCAGTATTTTTTCGGTTTGCCGGAGATCCAGGGGGAACACTTTCACATCAAATTGTTCCATCTTCTGCAGGTCCTTCCCCAACTCCATCCCATGACAAGTGTGTTGGCGTTATTCTCGTTGGGATTGGTGGTCTATGGCCCCAGAGTGCCTGGTCTCAAGCGGGTTCCAGGTCCGCTTGTCGCGCTTATCCTGGTCACACTGCTCCAAGTTATTTTTCATTTCGATGGGGTCAGGACCATAGGGACTGCCTTCGGTGGTATACCTCAGGGCTTGCCTGAATTGACACTTCCTTCTGTGAGTCTGGAGCACATAATCGAACTGATAGGGCCGGCATTTACCATAGCCATGTTGGGGGCCATAGAGTCATTGTTATCAGCGGTCGTCGCCGATGGTATGGCGGGCACACGTCATGATTCCAATCAGGAGTTGATCGGCCAGGGGTTGGCGAATATTGTCGCCCCCTTGTTTGGCGGCTTCGCTGCAACCGGGGCCATTGCCCGCACCGCCACCAATATCCGTAACGGTGGCACCAGTCCGCTGGCCGGCATAGTGCATTCGATCACGCTGTTGGTGATTTTATTGCTGCTGGCTCCTTTGGCCGTGCATATACCTCTCGCCGCATTGGCCGCCATTCTGTTTGTCGTGGCCTGGAATATGAGCGAGGTGAAACACTTCGCTAAAATGGTGCGGCGCGCTCCCAGAGCTGATGTAGTTATCTTGTTGATTACGTTCGGATTGACTGTTTTTGCCGATCTTGTGGTAGCGGTCAATATAGGCGTTATTTTGGCTAGCTTTCACTTTCTGCGACGCATGGCGACCAGTGTCGAAGTGAGGCAAGCGACAGAGCAAGAACTGACACAAGAATTTGCCCATAAGGGGCTGATACGTTTGCCGCCTGGGGTGTTGGTTTTCACTGTGGAGGGGCCATTCTTCTTTGGCGCGGTTGAGAATTTCGAGCGAGCGCTGGCCGGTACCCATGCCGATCCGCATATTCTGATTATTCGCTTGAAGTGGGTGCCCTTCATAGATGTCACAGGGTTGCAGACCTTGGAGGAAGTGATTCGGGATCTGCAAAGGCGTGGGGTAACAATCATGCTATCCGGTGCGAATGAACGGGTTACGGTAAAACTGAGAAGAGCCGGCATCCTGGAATTGATTGGTCATGAGCACAATTTCAAGGTGTTCGATGCGGCATTGGTTGCAGCGCAAGCCGGCGTGAGAGAAGTGAGTGAGGCGGTGCCTGCGCAGCAGATGGCGATAAGTGATCCCATTCGAGCCTCTGCGGATACAGCCTCTGACGGGCAAAATCCCCAAGGGAAATGATGGGCTAGCGCTTCACCTGGGGATTGTTAACAGATTCTTCGCTATAGCTGACATTGTGTTGCTCAAGGTATTCCCGGATCAATTGCCTGACGACCTGTGACGGTGTTAAGTCTTGGGAAGCACATAGCCTTTCGAAAGCCTGCTTTTTACGGGGATCCATCAACACGGTAAAACGGGCAGTCTTGCTTTCCACTGTTATCTTCTCTCTGTCGCCATGATAATCAAATTATAATCATATCCGGCAGATGAATAAACATCTTCTTCCGCTCGACGGACAAAGGCCTCGCTTATCCAGAGGCCTTTTGGGTTGGGGGACATCATTCAGAAAATGCTGTAAAACCTGACAAGTAACCCCATGGATCCCAACTGGGACTGCCCTGAAAAATGGTCCAGTGCTCACCCGAATGAGTCACTGGGCCATGTTATTCATGCTCTGCAGAGGTTTTTTGCCAATTACTTCCCGATACAGAAGGAACTGAAGATCTTGCCCAGCAAGTCGTCCGAGGTGAACTGACCTGTGATCTCAGACAAGGCCAGCTGACACATGCGCAGTTCTTCTGCCAGCAGCTCCCCTGCGAGGTAGACTTCCAGTTGCTCCTTGCCCAGCAGCAGGTGACTGGCGGCGAGATCCAGGGCCTCCAGGTGGCGTCTGCGGGCGATGAAGCCCCCCTCAAGGTTGCTCTGATAGCCCATCAGACTCTTCAAGTGCTGTTTGAGTGCTTCGACTCCGAGTCCCGTCTTGGCCGAGATGCGGTAGACGCTATGGCCTTGTTCTTCCGTGATATCCAAGGTTTCTCCTGTGAGATCCGCTTTGTTGCGCACTACAGTCACCCCGAGCTTGGATGGCAGGCGATCTATGAAGTCCGGCCAGATGTCATGGGGATCGACGGCATTTGTGGTGGTGCCATCGACCATGAAGAGCACGCGATCCGCGCTGTTTATTTCGGCCCAGGCGCGTTCTATGCCTATCTGCTCTACGGTATCGGCCGTGTCGCGCAGCCCGGCCGTGTCTATTATGTGCAGCGGCATGCCATCCAGGTGTATGTGTTCCCGCAGCACGTCGCGGGTGGTGCCTGCTATTTCGGTGACAATCGCCGATTCCTTGCCAGCCAGGGCGTTGAGCAGGCTGGACTTGCCAGCGTTGGGACGACCGGCGATGACGACCTTCATGCCTTCGCGAATGATGGCACCTTGTTTGGCACTGGCCTGCACTTGGGTCAGCTTGGCGATGATCTTGTACAAGGCACTTGCTATCTTGCCGTCGGAGAGGAAATCGACTTCTTCATCGGGAAAGTCTATGGCCGCCTCGACGTACAGGCGCAGGTTGGTGACTTGCTCCACCAGCTGGTGGACTTCGTTGGAGAACTCGCCCTGGAGTGAGTGCAGGGCGCTCTTGGCGGCCTGTTCGCTGGTGGCATCTATGAGATCTGCTATGGCTTCGGCCTGGGTCAAATCCAGTTTGTCGTTCATGAAGGCCTGCTCGCTGAATTCCCCCGGCTTGGCTATGCGCACACCGCCTACCTGCAACACCCGCTTGATCAACATGTCGAGCACCACCTGGCCGCCATGGCCCTGCAGCTCGAGTACATCCTCGCCGGTGAAAGAGTTGGGGCCCTTGAAGAACAGGGCTATGCCTTGATCTATCACCTGGTCATCCCCGTCCTTGAAGTCGCAATAGTCGGCGTAGCGGGTCTTTGGCAGGTGCCCCAGCACGGCCATGGCCACTTCGCTGGCTCTGTCGCCCGAGATGCGTATGATGCCGACGCCGCCTCGTCCCGGCGCCGTGGCTTGGGCGACTATGGTGTCGGTCGTAAATCTTGTTTCTGTTGTCACTGGATTTCCTGCCAAACTGTCTATCTAATAAAGGAAAAGGCGGCTTAGTAGCCGCCTTTGTTCATTATGTCTTAGCAAAGTGCCGAGCCAGGCTTATTTTAAGCCTTTTTTGGCCAGACCTGCATAAATAATCTTCTGCTGGGTGATGGCTACCAGGTTACCCATGAGCCAGTACAAGACCAGGCCTGCAGGGAACCAGAGGAAGAACACGGTAAAGAGTACCGGCATCCACTGCATCATCTTGGCCTGCATGGGATCCATGGTTGGTGCCATAGGCTGCATCTTCTGCATGACGAACATGGATACGCCCATCAACAGCGGCAATATGTAGTAAGGGTCCTGCACCGACAAGTCGTGGATCCACAAGATGAAGGGGGCGTGACGCAGCTCGAAGCTTTCCAGCAATACCCAGTAGAGCGCGATGAAGATAGGCATCTGCAGCAGCATGGGCAGACAGCCACCCATGGGGTTAACCTTCTCCTTCTTGTACAGCTCCATCATCGCCTGACCCATCTTCTGCTTGTCATCACCGAATCTTTCTTTCAGATCGGCGAGCTTGGGCTGCAGATTGCGCATCTTGGCCATGGAAGTGTATTGCGCCTTGGTCAGCGGGAACAGCATGCCACGCACCGTCAGGGTGATGAGTATGATTGCCACACCCCAGTTGGAGACCAAAGACTGGAAGAACATGAGCAACTTGTAGATAGGTACTGCCAGCCACCAGAGAAAACCATAATCGACCACCAGGTTCAGTGATTCTGATATAGCCGACAATTTTTTCTGATCCTTGGGACCGACATAAAACTGGGAGCCGATTTCCTGAGTGCTGCCGGGGGCTATGTCGTACACCGAGCCACGAAAACCTATGTTGGCCAGGCCACCGGCGCTGACGCTGGAGAAAATGGTGTTCTTGTCATTGGCTTGAGGTATCCAGGCGGAAACGAAGTAGTGCTGCAACATGGCGGCCCAACCACCCAAGGTAGGCTGGCTGAGATTCTTGTCTGCCATGTCATCAAAATTATACTTCTCGTAGCGGACATCCGCCGTCGAGAAGGCGCCGCCACGATATGTCGGCATCATCATGCTGCTTTCGCTTGGCTTGATGGTCTGTTTAATCTGACCGTACATCTGCACTTGTAGTTGGCTGTCTGTGGTGTTGTTGATCTTATAGCCAACATCTACGTTGAACTTGCCGCGGTGGAAGACAAACACCTTGGTATAAGTCACGCCATTGGCCGCCACATAGGTCAGTGGTACCTCCAGGCTGTCTTGATCTGCTGCCAGCTGGTATTCGGTGTTTTGGGCACTGAAATGGGCGCGGCCCTTGGCACTGCTGTCGATACCGTCACGGCCAATCAAACCACTCTGGGCGATATAGGTGAAGTCTTTGGTTTGTTCGAGCAACACGAAAGGTTGGTCGTTGTCGAGTTCCATCTTATGCGCAACCAGCGCCGCATAGACTATGTCACCGCCAACAGGATTGATTTTCACATCCAGCTGATCTGTCTTCACAGTGATCAGGTCTGTCGAAGCACTCACCACTGCGGGCACACCTGCATCGGCTTCTGGCACATCTGTATTAAGGGTATTGGATGTGGGCGAAGCAACCTGTGTCGATTGGGCTGCCAATGGTTGAGGAGCTTTGTCTGCCTGCCACTGTTGCCACAGCAAGAAGCTGACAACCAGTAGTCCTATGAGCAATATATTGCGTTGAGATTCCATAGCCTATTTATTACACCTGTCGTTTTTAGGGGGGACGGGATCACTACCGCCGGGATGTAAAGGGTGACATTTTAATATGCGTTTCAATGCAAACCAACAACCTTTCGCCGTTCCATGCACTTTAATTGCATCTATGGCGTAGTGGGAGCAGCTGGGATTGAAGCGGCAGCGGGGCCCCAATAAGGGACTGATGAAGATTTGATAGCCACGAATTAACGTGGTAGCTAGCCATTGTAGCGGCGACTGAGTTTGCGCCATAGCTTTTCTATCAGTTTTTTGAGTTCAGCATTTTCCATTTCCAATACGCCATTTCTGACCAGCACCACAATATCGAGCGCGGGTATATCGTGTTGATGTAAACGGAAACTGTCTCTGATGACACGCTTGATACGGTTGCGTTGATTGGCACGTTTTACGTAACGTTTGGCAACAGTAAGCCCCAGACGCGGATGATTTTCCGTGTTAGGTATGGCAAGCAGGGTAATTTCAGCAGAAGATGCTTTGACTGGATTGGAGAATACAGATTTAAATTGCGCGGGAGTTAACAAACGTAACTCCCGCGTAAAGGTATAGCTAGTCACCTGGTTATCTACTTAAGCAGATAAACGAGCGCGACCTTTCGCACGACGACGTGCAAGCACCTTACGGCCGCCTACAGTGGCCATACGAGCGCGGAAGCCGTGAGAACGCTTGCGCTTCAGGTTGCTAGGTTGAAAAGTACGTTTACTCATGATGGCAATCCGTCTTTGTGTTAGTGAACATTCCTTATCTCTGAAATTAGAGGTAAGGGCAAAAAAGAGGCCGAATTGTAATCACTTTAATGGATGCCGTCAACAACGAAAGCCGGTCAGTGATTCTTTTCTGCCTTTGGTCTTACCGAACCACACTGCCATAGACACCAGAAGATGTGGATAACTCTGTGTATCGACACTACATCTAGTAGTTCAGCGGATCTTGCTTGGGATCGTAAGGCCGCCATTATAGATCAATCCGGATCGCTTAATAAAGCGGGATTTGCGCTTAATACAGGATAAAAGGATCTAAATGGATCCCTGTGGATCCGGGATATCCACATCAAATGATCTCGCTGGGGATAAATCTATTTTAAGGATAGCGATCATTGAGTTCTCGCTATAGAATACTCCTCCTTTGGAATGATCTTTTTGGGGATAATTAAGTGGCGGTTTCACTTTGGCAACAATGTATCGGACGACTGCAAGATGAGCTTTCGGCTCAGCAGTTCAGCATGTGGATCAGACCGTTACAAGCCGAAATGGATGGTGATACCCTGGTGCTGTATGCGCCAAACCGCTTCGTGCTCGATTGGGTAAGAGACAAGTACATCAATATCATCAATCAGTTTTTTACTGAGCAGATGGGCAGCGATGCGCCCAAGCTGCGTTTCGATATTGGCAGTCGTCCCTCGGCCAGCCGGCCTGCTCCGGCGCCTGCGGCCAGCCGCAACCCCAGTCCAATGACCTCCAAGGCCAGTGTCGGTACCTCCTTCAATACCGTCGCCGAGCCGATCAATAACCCCAATCATCGCAGCAATATCAACCCTACCTATCAGTTCGATAACTTCGTTGAAGGTAAATCGAACCAGCTGGGCAAGGCGGCGGCGCTGCAGGTGGCCGAAAACCCGGGTGGTGCCTATAACCCACTGTTTTTATATGGCGGAACGGGTCTGGGTAAGACCCACCTGTTGCATGCCGTGGGCAATGGCATCATCAAGAACAATCCCAATGCCAAAGTCGTGTACATGCACTCGGAGCGTTTCGTGCAGGACATGGTGAAGGCATTGCAGAACAATGCGATCGAAGAGTTCAAGCGTTATTACCGCAGCGTCGATGCCCTGTTTATCGATGACATTCAATTCTTCGCCAACAAAGACAGATCCCAGGAAGAGTTCTTCCATACCTTCAACGCCTTGCTCGAAGGCAACCATCAGATCATCTTGACCTCGGACAGGTACCCGAAAGAAATAGATGGGGTCGAAGACAGATTGAAGTCCCGCTTCGGCTGGGGCCTGACGGTGGCGATCGAGCCGCCGGAATTGGAAACTCGGGTAGCAATATTGATGCGCAAGGCGCTGGAGAGTGGCATCAGTTTGCCGGATGAGGTGGCCTTCTTCATCGCCAAACGCTTGCGCTCCAACGTGCGTGAGCTGGAGGGGGCATTGAATAGGGTGATAGCCAACGCTAACTTCACGGGTCGTCCCATCACCATAGATTTCGTCCGTGAAGCCTTGAGAGATCTGTTGGCGTTGCAGGAAAAGCTGGTCACCATAGACAACATTCAGAAAACCGTCGCCGAGTATTACAAGATCAAGATGGCCGATATGCTGTCCAAGCGCCGCTCGCGCAGCGTCGCCAGACCCAGACAGGTGGCTATGGCCCTGTCGAAGGAATTAACCAACCAGAGCCTGCCTGAGATAGGCGATGCCTTTGGTGGTCGTGACCACACCACAGTGCTGCATGCTTGCCGAAAAATTGCCCAGCTACGTGAGGAAAGTCATGACATTAAAGAAGATTATGCTAATTTAATTAGAACCTTATCTTCTTAATACGTTTGGTATAGTCAGGGAACCAGCACACTATGAAATTTTCAATTGATAGGGACGCCCTATTAAAACCGCTGCAGTTGGTCTGCGGTGCGGTGGAAAGACGCCATAATTTGCCTATTCTGGCAAACCTTCTCGTAGAAGTGAGTAATAACTCACTCAAGTTGACCGGCACAGACTTGGAGGTCGAGCTGGTCGGCCAGGCGACGGTGCATGGCGATGTGCAGGAAGGCCGTACCACAGTGCCGGCGAAGAAATTATTGGATATCGTCAAGTCACTGCCGGAACAGAGTGAACTCAAGGTGGAGCAGCAGGACAACAAATGGTTGTTGCGCTCGGGCCGCAGTCGTTTCTCGCTGGCGACCCTGCCGGCGGAAGAGTATCCCAATGTCGAGGCCTTCCAGGCAGATATCGAATTCAGCCTCAAGCAAGGCACACTCAAGTCGATCATAGACTCGACTCAGTTCTCCATGGCCAACCAGGACGTACGTTATTATCTCAACGGCCTGTTGTTCGAGACCGAAGCCAATGTGCTCAGGGCCATAGCCACAGATGGCCACAGATTGGCCATGAGCCATAGGGTCATAGATGCCAACCTGCCAGAGAAGCAAGTGATAGTCCCGCGCAAGGGCGTGATGGAGATGGCGCGCCTGCTGGAGGCCGAAGATCAGGACATAGGTATAGCCATAGGTGAGAATGCTATTCGAGCCACCACGGCCAATGCCGTCTTCACCAGTAAGCTGGTGGATGGCCGCTTCCCAGATTATCGCCGGGTGCTGCCCAAGGGCGGCGACAAGATAGTGATCGCCAGCCGTCATCAGCTCAAGCAGGCGTTGACCCGCGCCTCTATCCTGTCGAACGAAAAGTTTCGCGGCGTGCGCATTCAGCTGGAAAATAACCTGTTGAAGATCACCGCCAACAACCCGGAGCAGGAAGAGGCCGAAGAGATAATAGATGTGGAGTACGGTGCTGCTCCGCTGGAAATAGGTTTCAACGTCAGCTACCTGCTGGATGTGCTCAACAGCCTGCGTAGCGACGATGTGCGTATCACGCTGATCGACGGTAACTCCAGTGCCCTCATCGAAAACCACGTCGAAGAAGATTCCATGTACGTGGTGATGCCGATGCGGTTGTAATTCGGCTCCCGGGCTGTGGGTGATGCCTAGGCTTCACCCACAGCCTGTTCCCACATGAGTAATGCATGAGTCTGACTCGCCTCAATATCCAAGCTTTTCGCAATATCACTTCGGCCCAATTGCTTACCGGCACTGGGCTGAATTTGATCTATGGCCAGAATGGCAGTGGCAAGACCAGCATACTGGAGGCCATCTATTTTCTCGGCATGGGCCGCTCGTTTCGCAGTCACCTGTCGCAGCGGGTGATCAACAACGAGGATGATAAGCTGACCCTGTTCGCCACCCTGACGCTGCCCAGGGGTGAGAGCAAGATAGGCCTGCGACGTTTTCGCAGCGGGGAAACCGAAGTGAAAATCGACGGCGACAAGGTCAAACGCCTGTCGACTCTGGCGGAAACCTTGCCGATACAGGTGATCACCCCGGAGAGTTTTTCCCTGTTGTTCGAAGGTCCCAAATCCCGCAGGCAGTTTATCGACTGGGGCGCCTTTCATGCCGATCCCGAGTTCTACGGTGCCTGGGTCAATGTGAGGCGTATACTTAAGCAACGTAATCAGTTGCTTAGAGATGGCGCTTCCTACACTAACATTCAATATTGGGATAGGGAATTTGTCCGTTATGCCGAGCGGGTAACGGAAATACGAAACCTATATGTAGACTCGTTAAATGAGCTACTTAAGGGTATAATCGAGGAGTTTTTACCGCAGGTGGATGTGAAGGTTTCTTTCACCCGCGGCTGGGACAGCAAAATCGATTTCGCACTCTTGCTCGAAAATCAATATCCCAGAGATCTGGCAACGGGTCATACCGTCAGCGGTCCCCATAAAGCTGACTTGCGGCTCAGGGTCGGCAATTTGCCGGTGCAGGATGCACTGTCCCGTGGCCAGTTGAAATTATTAGTCTGTGCACTGCGTATTGCACAGGGAAAGTTGCTAAAACAACAAATAGATAAGCACAGTATTTATCTGGTGGATGATCTTCCATCCGAGTTGGATGCACAGCATAGGCAACTATTGCTAAAGCAATTAGCCGATACAGGTGCACAAGTGTTTGTGACCGCCATCGAGCCAGCTGCAATAGTCGATTCGTTAGACAAGCCGCCCAGCAGGATTTTTCAGGTGGCGCAGGGTTGTGTGACGGTAATTGAATAACCATTGAGAGAATAATATGTCAGAGAATAGTTACGATTCTTCGAGTATCAAGGTACTGAAGGGCCTTGATGCGGTACGTAAGAGACCTGGGATGTATATTGGCGACACCGACGATGGTACGGGTCTGCATCATATGGTATTCGAAGTAGTCGATAACTCCATCGATGAAGCCCTGGCGGGTCACTGCAGCGATATCACCATCACTATCCATGTGGACGGCTCAGTCTCGGTCAAAGATGACGGCCGGGGTATTCCTGTCGAAATCCATGAGGAAGAAGGGGTTTCCGCCGCAGAAGTCATCATGACGGTACTGCACGCAGGTGGTAAGTTCGACGACAATTCCTATAAGGTCTCAGGTGGTCTGCACGGCGTGGGCGTGTCTGTGGTAAACGCCCTGTCGCAGAAACTGCAAATGACCATTCGCCGTGCCGGTAAGGTATACGAGCAGTTTTATACCATGGGTGTGCCTGACTCACCGATCAAAGAGATTGGCGATGCGGTCAAGACGGGCACGGAAATTCGTTTCTGGCCCAGTGGAGAGACCTTTACCGATCTCGAATTCCATTTCGATATCCTGGCCAAGCGGGTGCGTGAACTGTCTTTCCTCAACTCGGGCGTAGGCATTCGCCTGGTCGACGAGCGCGACAACAGAGACGAATTCTTCAAATACGAAGGCGGCATCAGTGCCTTCGTCGATTACCTGAACCGCAACAAGACGCCCGTGAATAAAGACGTGTTCCATTTCATGCAGGAACGTGACGACGGCATCACAGTCGAAGTCGCCATGCAGTGGAACGACGGTTACCAGGAAAGCATCTTCTGTTTTACCAACAACATTCCTCAGCGTGACGGCGGGACCCACTTGGCGGGCTTCCGCAGTGCCTTGACCCGTAACCTGAACACTTACATGGAACGTGAAGGCTTTAACAAGAAGGGCAAGACCAGCGCCACGGGCGATGATGCCCGCGAAGGTTTGACCGCCGTTATCTCGGTCAAGGTGCCGGATCCCAAATTCAGTTCCCAGACCAAGGATAAGCTGGTCTCCAGCGAGGTGAAGACCGCGGTCGAGCAGACCATGGGTGAACAGCTGAACGACTATCTGCTGGAAAATCCGGCCGATGCCAAGCTGATCGTGGGTAAGATAGTCGATGCGGCCCGTGCCCGTGAAGCGGCCCGTAAGGCCCGTGAGATGACACGTCGTAAAGGCGCCTTGGACTTGGGTGGACTGCCGGGTAAGCTGGCGGATTGCCAAGAGAAAGATCCGGGTCTCTCCGAAATCTACATAGTGGAAGGGGACTCTGCTGGCGGCAGCGCCAAGCAGGGACGTAACCGCAAGAATCAGGCGATTCTGCCGCTCAAGGGCAAGATCCTCAACGTAGAGAAGGCCCGTTTCGACAAGATGCTGTCTTCCCAGGAAGTGGCCACCCTGATCACCGCCCTGGGCTGTGGCATAGGTCGTGACGAATACAACCCGGACAAGACTCGTTACCATAACATCATCATAATGACGGATGCCGACGTCGACGGCTCGCACATTCGTACCTTGCTGTTGACCTTCTTCTTCCGTCAGATGCCCGAGCTTATCGAGCGCGGCTATGTGTATATCGCCCAGCCACCGCTGTTCAAGGTGAAGAAGGGCAAGCAGGAGCAGTACCTGAAAGACGAGCCGGCACTGACTCAGTACCTGACGACTCAGGCATTGGATGGCACCAGCATTTACCCCACCCAGGGTGCCCCCGGCATGTCCGGCGAGCCGCTGGAACGTCTGGTGACCCAGTACCGCGAAGTGGAAGCCATCATTTCCCGCCTGGAACAAAGATACCCGACCCATATCACCAACCGCATGTTGTATCACCCTATGGTGGACAACGAGATGTTGGCCGATGAAGCCAAGATGAAAGCCTGGTGTGATGCCTTCATTGCCGATCTGGTGGAGTTGGAAAGCAGCGGCGTGCTCTATACCGCCGAGCCGATATTGGATCCCGAGCGCAAGGTGTATCTGCCTAAGGTGACTATCCGTAAACACGGTATAGATACCAACTATCTGTTCAGCTATGACTTCTTCCAGTCGAGCGATTATCAACGCCTGGCTAGGCTGGGGGCGGCACTGGATGGCATGATAGAAGAGGGTGGCTATGTGCAGCGCGGTGAGCGGGTCAAAGAAGTCGGCAGCTTCCTGGAAGCGCTGGATTGGACCATCTCCGAAGCCAAGCGCGGTCTCTATATCCAGCGTTATAAAGGGCTGGGCGAGATGAACCCCGAGCAGCTGTGGGAAACCACCATGGATCCAGAGCAGCGTCGCATGTTGCAGGTGACAATCGACGATGCCGTCGGTGCCGATCAGTTGTTTACCTGTTTGATGGGCGATCAGGTCGAGCCGCGCCGTGACTTCATCGAAGCCAACGCCTTGAACGTGGCCAACCTGGACGTCTAGTCGGGTCTGATTGGCGAGAGATGACAATGGGCGCCCAGCGGGCGCCCATTTTTTATGCCGGTCCGCCAGTCAGGGTAATGAGCCAGGGCAAAGCTGACCGCAAGGCTGAGCCTATTTGCCGAGCCTGCGACTCCAGAGGGTATGCCAGTCGAGCAATTCTTCTGCCCGCATGGGTTTGGCAATGTAGAAGCCTTGTACCGTGTCGCAGCTGGAGGCGAGCAAGAAATTCCAGTCATCACTGTCTTCTATGCCTTCGGCCACCGTCTTCATGCCCAGCTTGCGGGCCATTTCCAGGCTGCCTTCGAATATGGCCCTGAGGGAGTTGTCCCGGCAGGCTCCATGCACGAAGCCCTTGTCTATCTTGAGTTCATTGAAGGGCAGGTCATGCAGCTGTACCAGTGAAGAGTGGCCGGTACCGAAATCATCGATCGAGAGGTTGATCCGCTTGAGCCTGAGGCGCGTCAGTATGTCCAGGGTGATCCTTTGGTTGCTCATCAGTTTGCTTTCCGTGACTTCGAGCACCAGCGCCGTCAGTGGAAACCTGGCCTTGTTTGCCGCCGCGACGACGCGATCGGGAAAGGTGACATGGCTGAGGTTGGCCATGGAGACATTGACCGCGACACTGATTTTCAGGCCGGCATCACGCCACTGGCGGGCATGGTGTAAGGCCTGGTTGAGCACTACCTGGGTCAGCGCATCTATCAAGCCATACTGTTCCGCCAAGGGGATGAATTGATCCGGGTAGATTAAGCCATCTTCCGGGTGGTGCCAGCGCACCAAGGTTTCGACGCCAATCAATTTCCCGCTGGTCAGATCCAACTTGGGCTGATAGAAGTTTTCCAGTTCGCCACAGACTATGGCTTGCCGCAATCTGTCGGCTCGGTAGCCGTCGTGCCCGGCCAGCACCGAAGGCGCTAGCCGGCATAGGTCCTGCTGAAATACCTGGCGCAGCTGCTGAGGCGAAACCGGCTTGTTGAGGGCGCCGACCACGGCCAGGCCATGGGCCTTGGCCAACAATTCGGCCGTCTGCAGTATGCGCTTGTCCTCTCCTGTCACCAGCACCAGACGACTGACTGAGCCTATTTCTGCCAGGTTGCGTACCAGCTCGACGCCATCCATTTCCGGCATTTGCAAGTCACAGAAGATCATATCGAAACAGTGACTGTTGTTCTGCATCAATACCAAGGCATCGGCGGCGCGCTCGGTCTGGGTGACCGTCTTGAATCCAAGCCGGTTCAGTTGCTGTCGCAGTAGCCTGATGGCAAAGGGATCATCGTCAATGATGAGTATATCCATGAACTGTCATCTCCTTCTGGCGGTTCAACCTGGGCAAGAGTTCAGCTTCCAGTTTCAGCCGATTTTCCTCCAGCTGCCTCAGTGCCGTGACAACTTCTTGGGGATTTCCCCACTTGGCAGCCTGCTCCAGTTGTTCGCAGCTGTCGGCCATGATGAGGGCCCCGACGGAACGCGACGATGACTTGAGCCTGTGGGCGGTAAAGGCTAACTCCTGCATCCCGGCGGAGGGCTTGGCACTGAGCCGGGCCATGTGTTGTTGCAGGGCGTCGTAATAATCCTGGAGAAACCCTTGAACTATGGCGTCGTCATCTCCGACCAGCTTCTGCAGCACGGCGACATCCAGCACTGCCTCTTTGGGCCGGGATTGCGGCTCCGGCTCCAGGGTGACGGCCGCCAGAGTGACGGCCTGGGGTAGCCATTTCTCGAGGGCGGTGCGTAGCCTGGCGAGTGGCAGAGGCTTGGTCAGATAGCTGTCCATTCCGGCGGCCATGGCGCGGCTCGCTTCGCCGCGCAATGCATTGGCCGTCAATGCCAGTATGGGTATGTGTTGGCCATGGGGTTCTTCCTGGCGTATCGCCCTGGCCAGGGCATAGCCATCCATTTCCGGCATATGCAGATCCGTGATCACCAGAGAGAATTGCTGCTGACGCCAGAGTTCCAGGGCTTGCAGGCCATTGGCCGCGACTTCGCCGGCATAGCCGAGCAGGGCGAATTGTTGCAGTATCACCTTGCGATTTATTTCATCGTCTTCCGCCACCAGGATCAGCCGCCCCTGCGCCTGTGCCGCAGCGTTGCTGGGGACTTCTGCCGGCACTCTGACCTTGGGTTTGTGGGGCTGGACTGTTGCCAGTCCGGCGGCCTTGGCGACCGCATTGAGTAGGCTCCTGCGTCTCAAGGCCTGCCCCTTGGGTGCGACGGCCGCCCCCTGGTCGTCTCCTGTCTCTGTTGCCGCGCCGATAAACAGATAGTGGATCTCGGCTTGGGTGCATGCCGGCTCGGTGGGGAGCGGTGGCAGGTATTCCTGTCCATGAATGATGACGACGGTGCCGCGCAACAGGGTCACGGCGCTGGTGGCCCTGTCCATGTCGGCGAACAGTCGCACCTTGGCACCTGCATGTTCCAGGTAGGCGCACAGATCCTTGCTCTCATAGTCGAGGCTGTTGAGCAGTATGCAGGTCAGTTCAGTGATATTGGGCAGCGGCTCGCTGGGCTGCTCGGCCGCCAGGTTAAATGGCAAGCCGACCCGAAAGCTGGAGCCTTGTCCCAGGGTGCTGTCGACGTCTATCTGGCCGTGCAGCAAGTGGACCAGGCGTTTGCATATGGCCAGTCCCAGCCCTGTGCCGCCGAAACTGCGGGTGGTGGCGGCATCCGCCTGAGTGAAGGGGGTGAAGAGCTTATTCAGCGTTTGTTGCCGCATGCCTATGCCATTGTCTGTGACGGTGAAGTTCAGCTGCAACTGAGGTGGGGCGCTGAGCTCGACCCGCAGCCAGACCTGGCTGTCCCTGTCCGGCATGTTGGCGCAAAACTTGATGGCATTCCCGAGCAGGTTATACAGAATCTGCCTCAGACGTACGTCGTCGACGAGAATTCTGGAGGGGATCTGTGGCGAGATGAACAAGTTGAGCCTGACATTCTTGGCGGCGGCGACGGTTGCCAGAGAATCACACAGGCTCTCGACCAAGTCTTCCACCGCGGTCGGCATTAGGGCTATTTCCAGTTGGCCGGCTTCTATCTTGGAGAAATCGAGGATGTCATCTATGAGTGTCAACAGCGTCTTGGCTGACTGCTCTATCGTCTGCGCCAGATCGCTCTGCTGAGGCAATAAGGGGCTGTGGGCCAATATCTCCGCCATGCTGATCACGCCGTTCATCGGGGTGCGGATCTCATGACTCATGGTGGCCAGAAAGGCCGATTTTGCCGCATTGGCGGCATCCGCCTCCTGTCTGGCACGCTCCAATGCCAGCATGATCTGATTATGTTCGGTAATGTCCCAATTGACCCCGACGATACGCTCGGCTCGCGCCGCCTCATCGTATATCACTGTGCCTACGGCCCGAATGAAGCGCACTGCGCCGTCGGGCCAGATGATGCGATACTCGCTGATGCAGTAACCAGTGCCAGTGACTGCCTCGGCCAACATGCTCTGCGCCTCGGCCAAGTCGTGGGGATGCACGGCCGCGAGCCAGGCCTTGTGGGCATTCGGATATTGCTCCCGTGTCAGCCGATATATGCTGTACATCTGCTCATCCCAGGTGAGTGCATCCCGGGCCAGGTCATAATCCCAGAGGCCGATGGCGCCGGCCCGCGTGGCTTGGGTCAAACGCTCGGCGGTGCGGACTAACTGGAGTTCCCTGGCTTTCCTCTGACTGATATTTTTGACTGTGGCGACAAAACCCGGGGCAGAGACATCTCCCGTCTCCGCCATGGCCAGTTGCAAAGGAAACATTGAGCCATCCTTATGCCTGGCTTCGACTTCACAATCGAGCCGGGCCTGGGCCTGTCCTGGGGCCGGGGGCAATCCCGCCGGCAACAGCAATGTTAGGTTATTGCCTGTGATCTCTGCGGCAGCATAGCCAAAAATCTGCTCTGCGGCGCTATTGCAGGCGGTAATTATGCCCTGATCATCCAGGGTGACGATCCCATCCGGTGCCGAGGTTATTATGGACTCTTGCCTCAGCTTTCCTGTGTGAGCCTGCTTGAACCTGTGTTGCATATCCAGGAGCAGACCACAGCAAATGAGCAAATAGCTGACACCTATTAAGAGTTGCGCCGCCCCCAGGCCGGCAGTCATTCCCCGTGGATGCAGGAGCATGATGAGTTGGGATATCAGGTTGGCCAGTATCGACAGGGACAGCCAGAATACGACTCTGTGATCCGGTTTTTGGGTGAGGTAAAGGTAACCCAACAGGCTCAGCCCCAGCAGCCCCAGTATGCTCAATTCCCCGGGCTGCATCAGCATGGCTGCGAACCCTGAGTCTGAGATATCCACGTCGGCATTGAATAACAACCAAGTGAGGGCGGCCATCATGGGGTAACTCAACCACAGGAGTCCGTGTATGGGCCTGAGACTACGCGACTCATAGTGGCAGACGAGCCAGCTGAGCAATAGCATGACGCCAAAGTGCAGGCGGCTGGCCTGCCAGTGGCCTGCGGCCTGTGATAGCCGCAGCTCAGGTTTGAGATTGAAGTCATCCAGGCTTACCAGCAGTTGGTGGGCGTCCAGTAAGGCGGTACCCAGGAGGCCCAATCCCAGGAGCAGCAGAAAGCCTCGCTTGTCGTAATAGTAGAAATGGATCAGCGCCAGGATGCCTGCGCCGCAGGCCAGCAGAATGAGCACCAGTTGCAGGTAGGTGTGCAACAAGGGACGGCCGAGCCACTCCGACAGACTGAGTCGCCATAGCAGCAGCACGCTTAGCCCTGTGGTACTCACTATTGCCGCGCTTTTTAACCAAGCCAGTGGGCGATTGTGATACAAGATATGACTACTCCCTTAATCAAACAGCCCTGGAGACTCAGCCCTGGGACATAGGGGCAAAAACCTGTCGCCAGGACTCGGGCCCGGGACTATCTCAGGCTCTAAGGTATGAATACGGCCGGCCTGAATGCTGTCGCACATACTGTCAAAGTGTAGCAAAGATATGCGCCGGCCAATGCCAGCGGCGGTCTATTTAACCCGGGTGTTTTACGCCGCTTTTGGGCATGGGTCCGATGGCAATTCCCTGGTCCGCCAACAGCAGTACCAGCGCCCGCACCAACGCCAGCGCCCGGGGATTATCGCCGTGGACACAGAGGCTATCGGCATGCAGGCGGATCTCCCGGCCATCGAGACAGGTGACCTTGCCTTGCTTGACCAGCCTAAGGGCCTGGTGCAGCGCCTTCGACTCTTCAGTTATCAGGGCGCCTGGCATGGCTCTGGGCACCAAAGTGCCATCTGGCAGGTAGGCCCGGTCGACAAAGGCTTCATTAATCGCCCTCAGACCCGCCGCCGCTGCCATCCTGGGGAGTTCAGTCCCCGCCAACCCCATGACAGCCAAACCAGGATCGACCGCCAGGATGGCGGCAACTATCAGCCTTGCGAGGTGAGTATTCTGGGCCGCCTGATTATATAGGGCGCCATGGGGTTTCACGTGAAACATGGGCGCCCCTTCGGCACGGCACACCCGCTGCAGCGCGGTTATTTGTGCCACCAGGGTATCGAATAGCTGGTGATCCTCGAGACGCATCTTATGCCTGCCGAAATGTTCCCTGTCGGGAAAACTTGGGTGGGCCCCTATGCTGACGCCATGCTTCAATGCCAGGCGCACCGCTAGATGCATGCTCTGTGCATCCCCGGCATGGCCGCCACAGGCGATGCTGGCCGAACTGACATAGGCCAATATGGCCTCGTCCTGACCACAGCCTTCCCCCAGGTCGGCATTGAGATCTATCTGAGTTCTAGTTTGCATCTATGCCTCTGGTGAGTCGGTGGAAATAGCTCTGCCAGCGGGCCGTGGCGGCCTGCGCCTCCTGCTGAGTCACTCGATGAAAATAGATGGCCTGTCCCGGGCGGGCCTGCGCCAGTTTCCAGAGATCGGCTGCGATCACCACGGCGATTTTAGGGTAACCCCCTGTGGTCTGGGCATCGGCCAACAGGACTATGGGCTGGCCGGATGGCGGCACCTGGATCACCCCTGGCATCACGGCATGGGATAGCATCTCCAGCGGTTGTTCGAGTCGCAATGCATTTCCCTCCAGCCTGGCGCCCATGCGATTGCTTTGGGGAGAGACTCGCCAGGCCTGAGTCCAGAAGGCTTGCCTGGACTCAGGGGTAAAGGATAGGGTTTCCTGGGTCGTCAACACGCGAACATGGGGTGACCAAGAGGGGAGTTTCACGCCGAGTCGGGTCGTGATGCCTGTGCCGGTTTTCCCCAGGGGCAGAATATCGCCGGCACTCAAGGCCCGGCCCAAATGGCCGCCCATGACGGCATGCAGATCTGTGGCCGCCGAGCCCATGACCAGGGGCACACAAATGCCGCCATCGACGGCCAAATAACCACGCATCCCCCTGTGACAGCCTCTTAAGTTGAGCCGCTGTCCGGCGTTTATCTTGCTGCGCCAGCCGCACCAGATGGCTTGGCCATCGATAGTGGCTGCGAAATCGGCCCCAGTGAGTGAAATCCAGCTGTCACGCCGAAAGCACAGGCTCACAGGTCCTGTGCTGAACTCCAGCACGGGCGCATTGTCCGGATTGGCAAGCAGTCGATTGGCCAGCAGCAGCGCTTGCCTGTCCAGAGCGCCGCATAGCGGCACCCCGAGATGACGGTAGCCGGCCCGGCCAAGATCCTGCACCGTGGTGAGCAAGCCGGCCTCTATGACGCTGAGCATCTTATGTCCCGTCCTCGACAGGGCTGAAGGTCACATAGTCACCCGGCATCAAGAGGCTGGGTGAGTCCGAGGTCGGATCGAACAGGGGGATTTGAGTGTGGCCGAGGAGCTGCCAGCCGCCGGGTGCGGCACTGGGGTAGATGCCCGTCATCTGCCCGCCTATGCCGACGGAGCCGGCCGGCACCATCAGCCTGGGATTGGCGTGTCTCGGGGTATGGAGCCGGGAGGGCAGTCCGCCAAGGTAGGCGAAACCGGGCAAGAAACCGAGGAAGTAGACCCTATATTCGGCGTCGCTGTGCAGGGCTATGAGCTGGGCCCGGGTCAGAGCATGGTATTTGGCGACCGAGTCCAGGTCCGGTCCCGAGTCGCCCCCATAGATGACAGGAATGACGATGCGTTTCCTGTCGGGTTCCCGGTATTTCGCCTGTTGCCAGAGTCGTTGCAGGCGTGATTCCCAATCGGATATATCAAAATCCCGCGCCAGAAACAGGGTGAGGTTATTCATTCCCGGCACTATGTCGTCGAAGTCGCCACTGTGGCGGCACTCGGTGGCGAACCACCAGAGTTTGCCTTGGAGGGCTAAGCTTTGTTGCTGCGAGTCCATGGTGGGGAAGCTCAGCACTATCGCCCGCTCTCCCAGCCTGCTTATCTGTGGCACTAGTGTCATGGCTGTTGGTATCGCTGAAACCCAGGTTCTTCTTTGAAGCTAGGAAAGCAGCAGTGCAAAGTCAAACCAGGGCCCTGGGTACAGTTGACAGTGTGATGATGTATCTAATTGAATTAAAACAAAAAAACGCGCCATCAGGCGCGTTTTTTATCCTAGGGCAAGAGCCTATTGCAGCACAGAGATATCCGCCACATGCAGGAATTGTTCACGCAGGCTGTTAAGCAATGCCAAGCGGTTGTTTTTCAAGTCCTGATCGTCGGCCATCACCATGACATCTTCGAAGAAGAGATCCACACTCTCACGCAGGCCTGATAAGAGGGTCAAGGCTTGCTGATAGTCGGCATTGGCAAACAGAGGTGCCAGTTGCGGCGCCAGTTCATCCAGTTTGGCCGCCAGTGCCTGTTCGGCGCTTTCGGTCAACAGGCCTGGTTGGATGGTGTCAGGCAAGGCGCCTTCCACCTTGGCCAGGATGTTGGAGACCCGCTTGTTGGCCGCCGCCAGGGCTATGGCGGCATCCAGGCTGCGGAAATGCGCTACCGCATTGATGCGACTGTCGAAGTCGGCAGGTCGGGTCGGACGGCGGGCCAATACCGCCAGTATGACGTCGACGCTGATGCCCTTGTCCTGATACCAGGCACGGAAACGCGCCATCAGGAACTCCAGCACTTCGTCGGCGGCATTGGCATTGCTGAGGTTACTGCCATGCAACTCCTGGGCCTTGGCAATCAAATCGACCAGATCCAACGGCAACTTGTTTTCGACTATGATGCGCAAGATGCCGATGGCGGCACGGCGCAGGGCGAAAGGATCGGCTGCGCCCTTGGGTGCCTGGCCTATGCCGAAGATGCCGACCAGGGTATCGAGTTTTTCCGCCAGGGCGACGGCGCAGGATACGCCTGCCATAGGCACAGTATCGCCGGAGAACTTGGGCTTGTACTGTTCTTCCTGCGCCAGGGCCACGGCTTCGTTTTCCCCATCCAGGCGGGCGTAATGCATGCCCATGGTGCCCTGGGTATCGGTAAATTCCATCACCATATTGGTCATGAGATCGGTTTTCGACAGCAGGCCGGCACGGGCCGCATCGACCGCATCGGCGCCTATGCTGGTGGCGATGAAGCCGGCGAGGGCGGAGATGCGCTCGACCCTGGCCTTCAAGGTGCCTAATTGCTTTTGGAATACCACGGTATCCAGGCTGGGCAGGCGTGACTCCAGGCTATGCTTCTTGTCTGTATTGAAGAAGAACTCGGCATCGGCCAGACGCGGGCGGACGACTTTCTCGTTGCCCGAGATGATCTGCGCCGGATCTTTGGATTCAATATTGGTGACGAAGATGAAGTTTGGCAGCAACTTATTGGCGGCATCGAATACCGGGAAGTATTTCTGATCGCCTTTCATAGTGTACACCAGCGCCTCGGAAGGCACGGCGAGGAACTTCTCTTCGAAGCTGGCGGTCAGTACTATCGGCCATTCGACCAATGAGGTCACTTCTTCCAGCAGGCTATCTTGGATATCTGCAGTGCCACCCAATTGCGCCGCGGCTTTCTCGGCATCGGCCTTGATGATGGCCTTACGGGCATGATAGTCGGCCAATACCTTGCCTTTTTCCTGCAGGCTGGTGAGGTAGTTGTCGGCATGATCCAGCTCGAAGCTCGCCTGGCCCATGAAGCGATGGCCACGAATGGTGCGCGCCGACGTGATGCCCAGCAATTCGCCTGGCACCAGCTCCTTGCCCAGAAGCATGGTGACTGTGTGTACCGGACGGATAAACTGCGTCTTGTTGCTACCCCAACGCATAGGCTTAGGGATAGGCAGCTTGTCCAGTGCCCGCTGCGCCATGTCGGCGATTAGGCTCTTGGTGTCGACACCCTGGATCTTGGCGTTGTACACCAACCACTCGCCCTTATCCGTGACCAAACGCTCGGCTTGCTCGACACTTATGCCGTTGCCTCGAGCCCAGCCCTGGGCGGCCTTGGTGGGATGACCGTTGGCATCGAAGGCCGAAGCTATGGCGGGGCCGCGCTTCTCGACCACTTTGTCGGCCTGGGCCTGAGCCAACTGCAAGACATTGATGGCCAAACGGCGCGGTGAGGCGAACCAGAGTGCAGAACCGAAGGGTAAGTCGGCCTTGTTCAGTTCTTCGGTGAAGTTGGCCAGGAAAGATTCGGCCAGCTTGCGCAGTGACTTAGGTGGCAGCTCTTCGGTGCCAATCTCTATGAGTAAGTTTTCAAAATTCATGTGTTTACCTCTACTACTTACACATAGGGAAGCCGAGGGCTTCACGTGCCTGATAATAAGATTCAGCGACCGCTTTGGCCATGGTACGAACCCGCAAGATATAACGCTGACGTTCGGTGACCGAAATTGCGTGGCGGGCATCGAGCAGGTTGAAGGCGTGCGAGGCCTTCATCACTTGCTCGTAAGCGGGCAGAGGCAGAGGTTTTTCTAGCGAGAGTAAATGCTGACACATTTTTTCGCACTGATCGAAAAGGGCGAACATGAAGTCGACATCTGCGTGTTCGAAGTTATAGGTAGATTGCTCGACTTCATTCTGGTGGAACACGTCGCCATAGGTGATGCGACCCATGGGGCCGTCGGTCCACACCAGATCATAGACGCTATCGACGCCTTGAATGTACATGGCCAGACGTTCCAGACCATAGGTGATTTCGCCTGTGACCGGGCTACATTCGATGCCGCCTACTTGCTGGAAGTAGGTAAACTGGGTCACTTCCATGCCGTTTAACCAGACTTCCCAGCCCAAACCCCAGGCACCCAGGGTGGGCGATTCCCAGTTATCTTCCACGAAGCGAATGTCGTGAACTTGAGTGTCGACCCCCAGGGCTTCGAGTGAGCCTAAATAGAGCTCCTGAATATTGTCGGGTGAGGGCTTTAATACAACCTGAAACTGGTAGTAGTGTTGCAGACGGTTAGGGTTTTCACCGTAACGACCATCTGTTGGACGGCGACATGGCTGAACATAGGCACTGCTCATCGGCTCTGGGCCTAATGAACGCAGGAAGGTTTGCGGGTGGAAAGTCCCGGCTCCTACTTCCATGTCCAGAGGTTGAACGATGGCGCAACCTTGCTGCGCCCAGTATTCCTGCAGGGTCAGGATAAAACCCTGGAATGTTTTTACGTCGTGTTTCGTCGTCATGTCTACTGCTGTCAGGCCTTAATAGAAAATGGTTTTGATTATACCTTGTAGATCTGAGCTTATGTAGGTTATTTTTTAACGGATTTACTAATCATAAGAGGGAGTGTTTGATGGATGTGATCCGTTGTGGCTGGGTGAGTGATGACCCTTTGTATCAGGAATACCATGATAAAGTGTGGGGCAGGCCCGTCTATGACGCCAAGGAACTCTTCGCCAAGCTCTGTCTCGACGGCCAACAGGCGGGCCTCTCCTGGCTGACCATACTGAAAAAGCAGACAAGCTATGCCACCGCCTTCGCCAATTTCGAACCCGAGCTGATTGCCCAATTCGATGACGCCAAGGTCGAAGCGCTGCTGCAGGATCCCGGCATAGTGCGCAACAGATTGAAGGTAAATTCCATCATACGCAATGCCAAGGGTTATCTGGCGTATACGGCAGAGGGCAAGGATTTTGCCGAGTTTCTGTGGAGCTTTGTCGGCGGCGAACCGCGAGTGAATCATTTCACGTCTCTTTCTCAGGTTCCGGCGCAGACGCCCGAGTCCGAGGCCATGTCCAAGGCGTTGAAGAAGCTGGGCTTCAACTTCGTTGGCCCAACCATATGCTACGCCTTCATGCAGGCCGTCGGCATGGTGAATGATCATTTGGTCGATTGCTGCTGTTATGAAAGCTGCAATGAGTCAGGGGAGATGAGTTCAATTACCGGCTAGAGGTGAATCTCTGAGTGAAAAGGGAGTGTTCCACGTGAAACACTCCCTTTTTTTGGTGCTGCTAAGCGGCTGGCCGAGTCACAAATGGCCTCATATCTTCTAGAAATAGAAGGGCTTACGCTGGCGTTTGTCGCCATTGAGTTGGTTCATGGTCTCGGCGTCGAACAGTTTGCCATTCACCATGGTATGAGTGACCCTGTCGGTGACACGTATATCCGCCAAGGGATCACCGTCTATGACTATCAGGTCGGCCAGTTTGCCTGTCTTGATCGATCCCAACTGATGATCCATGCCGAAGGTTTTGGCCGGATTTAGGGTTGCCGTCTTAAGCACTTCCATATTGCTCATGCCGCCCTGGGCAAACATCCACATCTCCCAATGCGCCGCCAACCCCTCGCGCTGGCCATGGGCACCCATATTTGGGTGTACTCCCAGGTTATTCAGCTCATTGGCGACTCGCGCCACGTTGAAGTGGTTATACTGTCCATCCGGTGCCTTGGGGCGACGCATGGATCTGGCCTTCAGAATATCCGCGGGCACATATTTCGACAGCCTTGGATGCGCCCAGACATCCGTCTTGTCGTACCAATAGTTTTCGCCGGAAATGCCACCATAGGCGACCACTAAGGTTGGGGTATAACCTACCCGGGTTTGGCTCCAAAACTGTTTGATGTCATTGTAGATGGCAGCAACCGGCAAGGAGTGTTCCACCGTGGTGTGGCCATCGGCGACCATGCTCAGGTTGTGCTGCAGCAGGCTGCCACCCTCTGGCACTACCATCATTTCCAGTTCGCGGGCGGCGGCTATTATCTCCTGTCGCTGGTTGCGGCGGGGTTGATTGTAGCTCTTGACACTGAAGGCGCCGACTTTCTTGAGTCGCTCCAGGTGAAATTTGGCATCCTCGAGCGAATCTATGTGCGCCGTATAGCCGGGGGCGTTGGCGCCATAGAGTATGGTGCCGGTGGAGAAAATGCGTGGCCCCACCAGCTCGCCGGCCTTCTGTTGTTCCGAGGCGGCAAAGATTTCCGTGGTGTCGTTGGAAGGATCGTGAATTGTGGTGACCCCCAGGGCGAGCCCGGCATAGAGCTTCCAGTTTTGTTGCGGAATGATCTCATTCTCGGCCTGGGAACCATGGGCATGGGCATCGAACAGGCCTGGCATTATGCTTTTGCCTTTTATGTTTATCACTTGCGCCCCCGAGGGGATGGCCGTGTCGGCGTCGCCAACGGCGATTATGTGGTTGCCTTCGACCAATACCACGCCATTCTCTATCACTCGATCATCTTCCATTGTGATGACCTTGCCGCCGACGAAGGCCACGGTTCCACGTGGAACATCGGCTTTCTCGGTGAAGCCTATGTTGGTTATCACGGGTTCGACTTTCTGCTGTGCTGCTTGGTAATGGCTATCCACAGCCGCCTGGTACAGTTCCGGGCCCAGGGTCCAATAGAGCTGGTCGCTCTTGCTATTCCAGCTTAAGCTTTCGCCGGCGCGCATGCTGAGTTGGCTGACGGGCAGGTTGCCGGCCTTGGGGCCTATCTCTATGGTCTCGGCATGTTTGGCGAACGGTGTCACCCATACCTTGAAGCGTTCGGCAAAGGCCAGTTGTTTACCGTCCGGAGATACCCTGAACTCTGTGGCTTGCTTGCTGGTGTAATGCACTCGTTTGTCGAAACCTTCCAGGTTGACAGAGGCCAGCTGCGGGATTTCATCGCTCTCCATGAAGAACACGCGTTCAGAGTCGGCACCGAACTGGGGCTGATAACCCGAGTGACTTATCTTGGTATGCTGTTTGCCCTTGATATCCACCTTGTAGAGGCCGGGTTCCTGGGACCAAGTCTTGGGCAGCAGCTCGCCACCTTGGATCTTATGATAGACCACAACTTTGCCATCGGGGGAGAAGGTAGGTTCGACGTATTTTCCCGGCTCAGAAGTCAAGTCTGTGGTGCCGCCACCGTGGGCCGCTATGATTTTAACGCTGCCCTGGCGTTGATCGTTCCAGGTGGTAAACACGATATTTTTGCCATTCCGTGACCATTGCGGATAGAGCTCCTCTATATCGTCGGCCAAGCGGGTGAGTCTGGTTTGCTTGCCATTATGCAGGTCGCGTATCCATAGTTTACCGAGGGCTTCGAATACCACTTTCTTGCCATCCGGTGATACCTGCGCCATGCGCAGCATCTTCACATCGAACACGTCTTTATCTATGTCTTGCTTGAAATGCAATGCGGGTTGCACATCCAGTGCGGTTTTTACTTCGAAGGGGATCTGACTGACATGTTTGTCTTCTATGCTGAGGCGGTTAATTTTTCCTTTGGCCCAGAATAATATCTCCTTATTGTCAGCAGTCCAGGACATGCTTGGATAGACCCCATGTATGGCCCAGGTTTCCTGCATGTCTCTGTCTAAATTGTCGTAGAGTTTAGTGGTTTCACCCGATTCGAGGTCGAAAAGGTAGAGGCAAGACTGGAAACCATCGCGCTTGATATAGGCCAGCTTAGTGCCATCCGGACTCGGGGTCGGCCTGATGGCACCGCCTGTGCCTTCCAGCAGTACCTCTATCTCACCGGTTTGAGTGTCATAGCGTTTGATCTTATAGATGCCTTTCACCGAATCCTTGGAATAGTGGAAGGTCTTGCCCGGGGTTGCATCCTGGCTGAAGTAGATGTAACGCCCATCCGGAGAATAGGCGGGTTCCCCCAGATCTTTTTCTTCGTTGGGCCGCTCCGTGAGTTTAACCCCTTCTCCACCCGCGACATGATAGAGCCAGACTTCACCGGCACCCAGGCTGCGGCTGGCGGTGAAGTGTTTGCGGGCCACCAGATATTGGGAGTCTGGGCTCCAGGCCGGGCTATTCAACAGGCGGAAGGTTTCCTTGGTTACCGCTCTGGGATGACTGCCATCGGCATTCATTACCCAGATGTTGTCGCCGCCGTCTTGATCCGAGGTGAAGGCTATGTATTTGCCATCAGGGCTGTACACTGGCTGCATTTGCCAGGCGATTCCCTGGGCCAGGGGTTTGGCCTCACCACCGGAAATCGGCATCTGGTAGATATCACCCAGCAGGTCGAACACCAGCTGCTTGCCATCCGGACTGACACTCAGGTTCATCCAGGTGCCTTCGTGCACATCTATCTGCACTTTCTCTAATGGGGCATTGCTTGGGGCATTCACATCCCAAGGGGTTTCATTTTTTTCATCGGCAAAGGCCGAGCCTAGGCTCAGCACCATGGCGGCATAGAGGGGCGCAAGTCTGATTTTATGCATGTGAGTTCCGTTATTTTTATTGTCGTCAGCTGTCGGCGTTTACAGAAGCCGTCAGCTTTTATCTCATAAAAATGTTAACGAAAACACTTATATTCTGTATCAAATGGTTATCTGGCAAGCGGGGGGAATAGTGACCTGGATGGGGTCAAGACGGCGTCCGGATATAGAACGGCCGGGCCGTCCGTTTAGAGGCCTTTCTTGATCAGGTATTGATAAGGGGTCACATCGGTCTTGCTGGCGATCAGGGTATGGTCCATAAACTGACAAAAACTGGGAATGTCACGGGTCGTCGCAGGATCATCGGCGATGATCAGCAGGGTTTCACCTTCGTCCATGTGGCGCACTGTCTTGCGTACCATCATCACAGGCTCGGGACAACGTAAGCCTAAGGCATCGAGTCTATGTTGCGCGTTGGTGAAGTGATCTTTCATGGGGCCTCGCTAAGCTGAAATACGGGCCAATATTACTCCTGTCGTCCCATGATGCCAAGTTCGCGGGCGTTTTATTGCCGCCCTATGAGGCCGTTTTCTCCCTTGTTCCACGTGGAACAAACCTCAATGGCTGCCGGAAAAACATTTGATTAATCGCTTATGCTTGCAGCTCAGCAGTTGCCAGCTATCACAGTTGTTGAAGCTGGCATAGCCTCCTATGGCCCGTTGCAGCGCCCCGATGAAAGCCTCATCTGGAATGAAGTCTTCATTCAGGCTGAGGCGCGGCAATTGCAACAGCCGCCGCTGCCTGTCAGCCTTCACGTCCAGGCGGCCGACAAATTGGTCGCGCCAGAGTATGGGCAGGGCGTAATAGCCGTATCTGCGCTTCTCGGCGGGCAGATAGAATTCGACCTGGAAGTCGAAGTCGAAACACTGCGCCAGCCTTTGCCTCTGGATCAGCAGGTTATCGAATGGGTTGAGCAGGCTGACATTGTCTGGGATCTGCTGCTGCAGTGACAGGCGCAGATCCACATAGTAGCTCTGTTGTCCCAATGAAAATTCGCGGATTACGCCAGCCTCACACATATGTTGCAGTTCGGTCTTGACCGCCGCCCTGATGCCTTTGCGTTGATAGCAGATCTGCGCCAGGCTGCCGAAACCGTTGGCCTGGAGAAAACCTTCTATCAGATGGCGGGCGAACTCGGCACTGGTAGGTGTCCGGGTGTCGGTTGTGGATGGCAGCACTCGCTCTGTGAGATCGAATACCTTCTGGAACTTGTCGCGTCTGACGACCATCAACTGGCCTTGCATGAAGAGTTGCTCCAATGCCTTCTTCGCCGGTTTCCAGTCCCACCAACCCGAGGTCTGGGCGCCCTTGTGGTTGAAGTCGCTGGCCTTCAGCGGACCTTCGGCCGTGATACGGGCCATGACGTCACGCATCGCCTGGTGATCCGGCTCGAACCAATGCTTGTCACCCTGTTGCAGTTGCTGTTTGCGAAACAGGCTGAAGCGAAAGGCCTCCATAGGCAAGAAGGCGGCGGCGTGAGACCAATACTCAAACACTTGCTTGTCGGCCATCAGGTTCGCCAGCATCTGGGGTTTATACTGGGGCATGCGGCTGAACATCACATGATGATGGGCCCGCTCGACCACGTTGATCGAGTCTATCTGTACATAGCCAAGGTGGCGCACTACGGCCAGGGGATCTGTCGCATCCTGGCATAAGAGCTGTTGTTGCAGGGCCAGTTGTTGGAGTTCGGCCGGGCTGTAAGGTGAATCTTTCATAGGGTGTTCATGCAAGTTGCAGAGTGAGTCTAAGTAGCTGAATTCGATGTTAGCGCGTCTTTGGACATAACAACATAGGCAAGGGGTAATAGGCAAGAGGTAACAGGTTTGGAAATTATGGCTTGAGGCATAAAAAAACCGGGCCAGGCCCGGTTTCATCTATGAGTTAATATCGAACATCAGGGGATCAGACGCGCTCGAATACCGTCGCTATCCCTTGTCCCAAACCGATACACATGGTTGCCAGACCCAGAGTGGCATCTTTGCTTTCCATCAGGTTGATAAGGGTAGTGGAGATACGGGCACCCGAGCAACCCAGGGGATGACCCAGGGCTATCGCGCCGCCGTTGAGGTTAACCTTCTCATCTACCAGATCCATGAGTCCCAGATCTTTGACACAGGGCAGAGATTGGGCGGCAAAGGCCTCGTTCAGTTCGATAACGTCCAGATCTGCCACAGTGATGCCGGCGCGGCTCAGGGCCTTCTGGGTCGCAGGCACTGGGCCGTAACCCATGATGGCGGGATCGCAACCGGCAACGCCCATGGAGCGGATGCGGGCACGGATCGGCAGACCCAGGGCACGGGCCTTGGCTTCTTCCATTACCAGCATGGCGGAAGCGCCGTCAGACAGGGCCGATGAGGTCCCGGCCGTGACCGTGCCATTGGCCGGATCGAACACGGGTCTCAGAGCTGCCAGGGATTCCAGCGAGGTCTCGGGGCGGATCACTTCGTCGTGGGCTATCTTGATCAGCGCGCCATTGGCATCGTGACCTTCCATCGCCCAGATTTCATTGGCGAAACGACCCTCGACCGTGGCAGCGTGAGCGCGCTGGTGTGAGCGCACGGCAAAGGCATCTTGTTGTTCGCGGCTGATGCCATGCATCTTGCCCAGCATCTCGGCGGTTAAGCCCATCATGCCCGAGGCCTTGGCGACGCGGTTCGCCATGCCAGGGTGGAAGTCGACGCCGTGGTTCATGGGCACATGACCCATGTGCTCGACGCCGCCTATGATGAAGGTGTCGCCCATGCCTGTCATGATGGCACGCGCCGCCTGGTGTATGGCTTCCATGGAGGAACCGCACAGGCGGTTAACAGTCACGGCACCGGCCGATTTCGGAATGCCGGCCAGCAGGGAAGCGTTACGGGCTATGTTGAAGCCTTGCTCCAGGGTTTGCTGTACACAACCCCAGATAACATCTTCTATGGTGTCAGGGTCCAGCTGCGGATTGCGCAGCAGCAGGGCTTTCATCAATTCGGCAGACAGTGTCTCTGCGCGTACATTTCTAAATACTCCGGCCTTGGAACGGCCCATGGGAGTACGGATACAGTCTACGATAACGGCTTGTTTCATGATTAATTCCTTTCCCGCAATTAGGCCTGGTAGTAACTGGCGTTGGTGGCTGCCATGTCACGCATGGTATCTGTGACCCGATACAGACCACCCAAGTGCGCATATTTGTCGGCTAAGGCGACGAAGTTGGCGATGCCCAGGGTATCCAGGTAACGGAACACGCCGCCTCTGAAGGGGGGGAAGCCCAGGCCATAGACCAGGCCCATATCTGCTTCGGCCGGTGAGGCTATTATGCCTTCTTCCAGGCAGCGAACCGTCTCTATGATCATGGGGATCATGGTGCGGGCTATGATGTCATCGGCCTCGAAGTGCTTGAGTTCGCCGAAGGCATTCTTCAGCAACTCATAGCTGACGGGATCCAAATCTTTCTTTGGCTTGCCGCGGCGATCGACCGAGTATTGATAGAAACCCTTGGCATTCTTCTGTCCCAGACGTTTGTTGTCGAACATCACATCTATGGCATCTACGCCGGACTTGCCCATGCGGTCAGGGAAGCCTTCGGCCATGACCGCCTGTGCATGATGACCCGTATCCAGGCCGACCACATCCAACAGGTAAGCCGGGCCCATGGGCCAGCCGAATTGCTTCTCCATGACCTTGTCTATGGCGGCAAAGTCGGCGCCTTCGGCCAGCAGACCGTTGAAACCGGCGAAGTAAGGGAAGAGCACGCGGTTAACGAAGAAGCCCGGGCAGTCGTTGACCACGATCGGCGTCTTGCCCATCTTGCTGGCGTAGGCCACCACAGAGGCGATAGTCTCTTCCGAGCTATGCTCGCCGCGGATCACTTCCACCAGCGGCATCTTATGTACCGGGTTGAAGAAGTGCATGCCGCAGAAACGCTCTGGCTTCTGCATGCTCTTGGCCAACAGGTTGATGGAAATGGTCGAAGTATTTGAGGCTATGATGGCGTCGGCGCCGACATACTGCTCAACTTCGGCCAACACCTGGGCCTTGATCTTCGGATGTTCGACCACGGCTTCGACCACCACATCTGCGTGGCTCACAGGAGCATAGTCCAATGCCGGGGTGATGTTGTTCAGTACCTTGGCCATCTTCTCCGGGGTAGAGCGGCCACGTTGTACCTGGGCAGTCAGCAGCTTGGCGGCTTCATTCAGACCCAGGTCCAGCGCCGGCTGGGCTATGTCCTTCATCACTATGGGGGTGCCCTTGCTGGCACTCTGGTAGGCGATGCCGCCACCCATGATGCCAGCACCCAGTACGGCGGCGCTGTTGACCTGTTTGGCCAGCTTGCCCGCCTTCTTGGCTTTGCCCTTGACGAATTGATCGTTGAGGAAGATGCCTATCAGTGCCTTGGCGACGTCTGTCTTGGCCAACTTGATGAAGGCCTGATGCTCTATTGCCAGGGCTTCGCTGCGCCCACATTTGGCCGCTTGTTCCACCACATTGACCGCCGCCATGGGGGCAGGGTAATGCTTGCCGGCTACCGCAAACACCATGCCTTTCGCCGTGGTGAACGACATCAGGGCTTCGAGCTTGGGCAATGTCAGGGGTGAGAGCTTGCGATTGCGGCGTGCCTGCCAATCCAGCTTGCCGGCGATGGCATCCTGGAGCATCTGCACTGCAGCGGCTTCGAGGTTTTCCGGGGCCACCACGGCATCCAAGGCACCAATTTTCAATGCATCCTCGGGACGTTGATCTTTGCCTGTGGTGATCCACTCCAGGGCGTTATCTGCACCTATTATCCGTGGCAGACGTACCGTGCCGCCGAAGCCTGGGATGATCCCCAACTTGGTTTCCGGCAGACCTATGCGGGCCGTGGTGTCGGCAACACGGAAGTCGGTCGCCAATACGGTTTCACAGCCGCCGCCGAGGGCGAAGCCCTTGATGGCTGAAATAGTCGGGAAGGGTAAGTCTTCCAGCTTGTTGAACACGACGTTTGCCTGTTCAATCCAGGAGAGCAAGACTGCATCATCCTGGGCGAACAGCCCGAGAAATTCTGTGATATCGGCACCGACGATGAAAGCATCCTTGGCCGAAGTCAGGACCAATGCCCGGATATCTTTGTGTTGCTTGATGCTATCCAGTGCGGCATCGAGCGAGTCTAAGGTTTCTTTGTCGAATTTGTTTACCGAGCCGGGCGCGTTAAAGCACAACTTGGCAATATTATCCTCAAGTAACTCAACCTGGATCGTAGGACTTTGGTAGATCATTGCTTGCTTCCTTTTTGCTAAGGAGTGATACCCACCTTGTTGTTTTATAAGGTGTTAGTATGACTGTCTATCTCACAGCAGCTTAGGCCATCATTTGACCACTTGTGTTCAGTGTGCGTCGAAATCAAAAAAATTACAACACCCAATTTAAACGACCGTTTAATAACTGGCTGGCTAGGGTGAATTTTCACCTTTGTGATACACTGCACAGAGTTTAGAACAGTCCTATCGAGTTGAAAGCGCCGCCATTTAATTTATGCCAAGCGGCGTCGCCGGGCTGTTTTTCAATGAACCAACCACAGGAAATGACCAATGGATCAGTTAGCAGCACACTATCATGCCCATATTACAGAGTTGAATCGCCGGGTAGCTGAAATCTTGTCCCGTGAGGAACTCTCGGGTCTGGTGATCCATTCGGGTCAGGCCCACAGGCAATTTCTCGATGACATGAATTACCCCTTCAAGGTGAATCCACACTTCAAGGCCTGGTTGCCCGTGCTGGACAATCCCAATTGTTGGTTGCTGGTCAATGGACATGACAAGCCGCAGCTGATCTTCTATCGCCCGGTGGACTTCTGGCATAAGGTCGCTGACGTCCCGGATGCTTTCTGGACCGAGCATGTCGAGATCAAGTTATTGACCCAGGCCGACAAGGTCGCCGAGCTGTTGCCCCAAGACATAGAGAATTGGGCCTACATAGGCGAACACCTGGATGTGGCCCAGGTGCTCGGCTTCAAGACCCGGAATCCTGATGCCGTGATGCACTACCTGCATTATCATAGGGCCAGTAAGACGCCATATGAGCTGGAGTGCCTGCGCCGGGCCAACCAGATAGCGGTGCAGGGGCATTTGGCGGCCAAGAACGCCTTCTATAACGGAGGCAGCGAATTCGAAATCCAGCAGGTCTACCTGTCAGCCGTGGGTCAGAGTGAGAACGAAGTACCCTATGGCAATATCATCGCCCTGAACCAAAATGCCGCCATACTGCATTACACCGCGCTCGAGCATCAGAGTCCGGCCCAGCGTTTGTCGTTTCTTATCGATGCCGGGGCGAATTATTGCGGTTATGCCTCCGACATCACCCGCACCTATGCATTCGAGAAGAATCACTTTTATGAACTGATAGTCGCCCTGAACAAGGCGCAGTTGGAACTGGTCGACATGATGCGCCCCGGGGTGCGTTACACAGATCTGCATCTAGCGACCCATGCCAAGGTGGCACAGTTGCTGCTGGACTTCAATCTCGCTACCGGCGATGCCCAGGGCCTGGTCGAGCAGGGCATCACCGGCGCCTTCTTCCCCCATGGTTTGGGCCATATGTTGGGACTGCAGGTGCATGACATGGGCGGCTTCGCCCATGATGAACGTGGCACTCAGGTCGCGGCGCCGGCGGAACATCCCTTCCTGCGTTGCACCCGCACCCTGGCGGTGAATCAGGTGCTGACCATGGAACCGGGTTTATACATAATAGATACCCTGCTGGCCGAGCTGAAACAGGACAGCCGCAAGGCGCAGATCAACTGGCAGACGGTAGCTGAGTTCCGGCCCTACGGCGGCATACGCATCGAAGATAATGTGATAGTGCATCAAGACAGAAACGAAAACATGACCCGGGAATTGGGTCTGAACGACTGAAATGCACCGAGCGGGAACCTGAGTTGATCGACAGCTACGAGATACCTGCCTGTGAGTTGGTGATAGAGGAGGAGATAAAACATAGCCGTTTTATCTCTTTTCTATTTCAGTGTGACTCTGAACTGGCACTGAAGTGTGCACTCACTGACATAAAGGCGCGCTACCCTGGCGCCAGCCATTATTGTTACGCCTATATCGGCGCCGATCCCGGCAACGACAGCTTGATGGGCTCGAGTGACGACGGTGAGCCGGCGGGCAGTGCCGGCCGCCCCATGCTGGCAAGTCTGCAGGGGGCAAACCTGGGAGAGGTTGCCGCCGTGGTGGTGCGTTATTACGGCGGCACCAAGTTGGGTGTGGGTGGCCTGGTCAGGGCCTATACCTCGGGCCTCAAGCAAGGCTTGAGTCGACTCGACAGGCAGTTGAAGCAAGTGCGCCACCCCGGCAGCTTGAATTGTAATTATGCCCAGTTGCGGGACATAGAACATCTGCTGGCACAGTACGATGCGCTGATCGAAGCGCGGGCATTCGAGGCGTGCATCACGCTCAGGTTTCAACTGGCTAAGGGTCACAGGCAAGCCGTCAATGCCGCGCTGGCTACTCTGACCCAGGGCGAATGTCGGGCCAATTTCGACACCCGTGACTGACGCCGCCATAGATTTGCGTATTAAGTGATTGAATTGAATAATTGTGCGAAAATAGCCGCCGTAATGACCGGGCATACCGCCACCCTGGGATGATAGCGACTGCTTAATGCGATATAGAACCATAATAAGAATTACCGGTCTGTTGATGGGGCTGTTTTCCATCACCATGCTGCCTCCGGCCCTGGTCGCTATCTTCTACAAAGATGGCGGTGGTACTGCATTTCTCCAGGCATTCGCCGTCAGCCTGTCTCTGGGCTTGCTGCTCTGGTATCCCAATCGCCAGTATCATGCCGACTTGCGTACCCGCGAAGGCTTCCTCATAGTGGTGCTGTTCTGGACAGTGCTGGGCTCCATAGGGGCGCTGCCCTTTATCTTTTCCAATCAGCCGGATCTCAGCTGGACCGACAGTTTCTTCGAGTCATTTTCGGCCCTGACGACCACGGGAGCCACCGTGATAGTCGGCCTGGACTCCCTGCCCAAGGCCATCTTGTTTTACCGCCATCTGCTGCAATGGATGGGGGGCATGGGGATCATTGTCTTGGCCGTGGCTATCTTGCCCGTGCTGGGCATAGGTGGCATGCAGCTGTATCGGGCCGAGATCCCAGGGCCTGTGAAAGACAGCAAGATGACCCCCAGGATAGCCGAGACAGCCAAGGCGCTCTGGTACATCTATCTCTTGTTGACCCTGGCCTGCGCCGGCGCCTACTGGCTGGCGGGCATGAGCCTGTTCGATGCCATCTGCCACTCCTTTTCCACCATAGCCATTGGGGGCTTCTCGACCCATGATGCCAGCATGGGGCATTTCGACAGCCCGCTGATCAACATGATCTGCGTCTTCTTCCTGTTGATCGCCGCAGTCAATTTCAGTGTCCACTTCGCGGCCTTCTCCCGCCGGGGCATAAACTTGCGTATCTATTTCAAGGATGCCGAATTCAGGATGCTGATCATGATCCAGGTGGTGCTGATCGCCATCTGTTTCGCGACCCTGTTGCATTCGGGGATCTATGACTCGCCGGAAGAAACCCTGGATTACGCCCTGTTCCAGGCCGTTTCCGTGTCGACCACGGCGGGCTTTGGCACCGAGAGTTTCCATCTCTGGCCACTGTTTCTGCCCATGTTGTTGATATTTTCGAGTTTTGTCGGTGGCTGTGGTGGCTCTACCGCCGGAGGCATCAAGGTGATACGCGTCATACTGCTGCTGTTGCAGGGATCTCGTGAACTCAAGCGGCTGGTGCATCCCAGGGCCATGTTCTCTATCCGTATAGGGAATAAGGCGTTGCCTGACCGTATCGTCGATGCCGTGTGGGGCTTCTTCTCCGCCTATGCCCTGGTCTTCGTCATCAGCATGTTGATTTTGATGGCCATGGGGCTGGATGACATCACGGCCTTCAGCGCCACCGCGGCTTGCTTGAATAACCTGGGACCCGGCCTGGGCGAGGTTGCCAGCAACTATGCCAGCATCAGCGACGGTGCCAAGTGGGTGCTGTTGGTGACCATGTTGTTCGGTCGTCTCGAGGTCTTTACCTTGCTGGTGCTCTTCACTCCAACTTTCTGGAAAACCTGATGACAAATACGCTGATCCTCTATTCCACGGTCGACGGCCAGACGCTGGCCATTTGTCGGCACTTGCAACAAGTGTTGGAAAAAAACGGTGCCCGGGTGACTCTGGCCTCACTGGCGCAGGCGGACAATCTGGTATTGGCCGAGTTCGATAAGGTCTTGATAGGCGCCAGCATCAGGTATGGCAAGCATAGGCCCGAACTCTATGCCTTCGTTAATCGCCATAAGGCATTGCTGGACAGCAAGCCGAATGGCTTTTTCAGTGTGAACGTGGTGGCCCGTAAACCGGAGAAAAACACGCCGGAAACCAACCCTTACATACAGAAATTCCTGCAGCTATCCCAATGGCAGCCACAAATGTTGGGGGTCTTCGCCGGCAAGATAGATTATCCAAGGTACGGCTTCTTCGATCGGCAGATGATACGTTTCATCATGTGGATGACCAAGGGGCCGACGGATATCGGCGGCACCTTCGAATTTACCGATTGGGCCAAGGTGACCGACTTCGGCGAGGCCTTCGGTCGTCAATGAGCCTGACTCGATCAGGCGCAGTAACGTCGGTAGAGGATCGAGATGATGTCGGCGACCTCGGCGTTTTTCAGCCTGTAGTAAACCGTCTGGGAGCTCTTGCGGGTTGCCACCAGGTTTTCGGCCCTCAGCACTGCCAAGTGTTGGGAGAGTGCCGACTGGCTCAGGGACACAGTCTCATTCAAGGCGGTGACACTGAGTTCATTGTCCAGTAGTCGGCACAAGATCATCAGGCGGTAGGGGTTGGCGATGGCCTTCAGCCACTTGGCCGCGCTTTCGGCATTGGTCATCATGGTTTCAACCTCTATCTCTTTCTGCACTCTGATACCCATGCCTCGATTCTATTCATGCCCAGATTCTAGTTGAATCCCCCGACCCAAACAATCTTGCTGCCACGCCGTCAGTAACGCCAGAAGTTGGGGTGGAACATCACAGCCACTGTGAGAATTTCCAGGCGCCCCAACAACATTCCCAAGGCCAGTGCCCATTTGGCGGTATCCGGAAGGCCGGCGAAATTGCCCGCCGGCCCTATCTCTGGCCCCAGGCCCGGGCCCACATTGGTCACAGCTGTGATCGCCGCCGTCAGGCTGGTGGTGGGTTCCAGACCCGTCAGGACCAAGATCAGCGACAGGCCGACAATCACCATGATAAACAGCAACACGAAGGTGATGATGGAGCGGATGATATCCTCGCTGATCACCCTGTTGTTGTAGCGTTCGCGGAAAATACCATTGGGATGGAACTGTTGTTTCAATTGCTCGCGCATGATGGCACCGGCAATCTGGAAGCGGAAAATCTTGATCCCACCCGACGTCGAGCCGGAGCAACTGCCGACAAACATCAAAAACAGGAAGGCGACATTGGCGACCGCGCCCCAGGCCGAGTAATCTGTCAGGCCATAACCCGTAGTGGTCACTACCGATACCACGTTGAAGCTTGCCAGCCGCAGTGCATCCAGTGGCGCTATCTCCCGACTGCTCCATAGCCAGAGAGCCAGGCTGCAGGAGACCAGTACCAGGAACAGCAGGAAACCCCGAACCTGGGCGTCTTTCCAGACGCTTAAGGAGCGCTGTTGTATGCTCTGGACAAACATCAGCAAGGGCAAGCCGCCGGCGGCCATGAAGATGACCCCCACCCAATGGGCCTGGTTGGAGAAGGCGGCCATGGAGCTGTCCGAAGTCGAATAGCCGCCGGTCGACAGGGTGGTCATGGCGTGATTGATCGCTTGAAACCAATTCATTCCCGCCAGGTGGTAGGCCAGGCTACAGCAGAAGGTCAGCAAGATGTAGGTGAGAAACAGGTATTTGGCCATGCTCTGGGTGCGCGGCACCGCCTTGTCACTCCAGTCGGAGGATTCGGTGCGAAACAGCCGCATACCACCGACGTTAAGGAAGGGCAGTACCGCCACCGCCATGACGATGAAGCCTATGCCCCCCAGCCACTGCAACAGGGAGCGCCAGATGAGGATGCTGTGATCCATGCTATCCAGGCCAGAGAGCACGGTCGAGCCCGTGGTGGTGATGCCGGACATGGTCTCGAAGAAGGCATCTGTATAACCTATGCCGTGATAGAGGGTAAAAGGCATGGCGGCGAACAGACTGACTATGACCCAGGTCAAACTGGTCAGCAGAAACATGTCGCGAATATTCAGGTTCAGTTTCTTGCTCTGGCCGCTATGGATGCAAAGACTCGCGATGACGCCTGTGAACAGGGCCGATAACATGAAGGCGCCGACTGTCTCTTCACCATGGATCAGGGCAAAAAACAACGGCAACAACATGAAGCTTGTCAGTACCGACAAGAAGAGCCCGAGGATAAACAGCAGAGGTTTGAAATTCAGCATGTCGGGGCTTAAAAGAAGAACGCGCTGGGCTGGAATAGTTTCTCTACTTCACCGATGAATTTCTTGTTCACCAGGAAGAGGATCACATGATCCCCTTGTTCTATCACCGTCTTGTCGTGGGCCATCAGCACTTCTTCATCCCTGACTATGGCACCTATTGTGGTGCCGGGCGGCAGCTTGATGTCACCTATGGCCTTGCCCACCACCTTGGAGGTGCTGGGGTCACCATGGGCTATGGCTTCTATGGCCTCGGCGGCCCCGCGCCGCAGCGAATAGACATTGCAGATGTCGCCCTGGCGTATGTGCGTCAGCAGTGCCGAAATCGTCGCTTGCTGCGGTGAAATGGCGATGTCTATGTTGGCTTCCTGCACTATGTCTACATAGGCTTCGCGTTGGATCAGTACCATCACCTTCTTGGCGCCCATGCGCTTGGCCAGCAAGGCCGACATTATGTTGGCTTCGTCATCGTTGGTCACTGCGATGAACACATCCGTCTGATCTATGTGTTCCTCGAGCAGTAATTCCTGATCCGAGGCGTCACCGCAGAAGACAGTGGTGTTCTCCAGCCTTTCCGACAGGGCTTCGGCTCTTTCCTGTCTGTGCTCTATCAGCTTGACCGAGTGGTTGCGCTCCAGGTTCTTCGCCAGCCCCAGGCCTATGTTGCCGCCGCCGGCGATCATCACGTTGCGATAGGTGTTATCCAGCTTCTGCATCTCGCTCATCACGGCGCGGATATGGCGACTGTCGGCGACGAAGAAGACTTCGTCGTCGGCCTCTATTATGGTGGTGCCGCGGGGCATTATGGGACGGCCCTGGCGGAAAATAGCGGCAACCCGGGTATCGATATTCGGCATATGATCCCGCAGGGCGGCCAATGCGTTGCCGACCAGGGGACCCCCGTAATAGGCGCGCACCGCCACCAGGCTCAAACGGCCTTCGGCGAACTCCAACACCTGCAAGGCCCCCGGGTACTCGACCAGGCGCTGTATGTAAGTGGTTACTAATTGTTCGGGGGCGATCAACTCATCGATCACGAAACCGCCACGGGGCCGGCTCTCGCCTTGCTTGGTTTCGCTGTCGATAAACAGCTTCTCATGCATATGCAGGTATTGCTCGGAACGTATCCTGGCGATCTTGGTCGGGGTGCCGAACAGGGTATAGGCTATCTGGCAGGCGGCCATGTTGCACTCATCGCTGTTGGTCACGGCGATCAACATGTCGGCATCTTCCGCTCCGGCTTCCCTGAGCACATCCGGGTGGGCACCATGACCCACAACGACGCGAAGATCATACTTATCCTGCAGGGTGCGCAAGCGGTTCTTGTCGCTGTCGACTATGGTGATGTCGTTGTTCTCACCGACCAGGTTTTCCGCCAGTGTTCCCCCGACTTGGCCCGCACCCAATATGATAATTTTCATTGCCTTGGCTAACCCCTAAAGTGTCGCTTTATGTAGACGGGCATAATAGAAGCCGTCCATATTCTCTTGTCCAGGTACTATCTGCCAGCCTATATCCCCTGGAGCCTGCCGGGCTAAGGTGTCCAGCTTGGCATCGGGTGTACGTGCCATAAATGCCTGAATTTGCTGCTTGTTTTCCTGAGGCAAGATGGAGCAGGTCGCGTATAAGAGTGTGCCACCTGGCTTGAGCCACTGCCAGCAATGATCGAGAATTTGTTGTTGTAGCGCTGCAAGCTCTTCGATATCCTGGCTTTTTCTAAGCCATTTGATGTCCGGGTGACGGCGTATGACCCCTGTGGCCGAACAGGGGGCGTCCAACAGTATGCGGTCAAACTTATCGCCTCGCCACCAGGAGTCTATATTGGCGGCATCGCCATGTATCAGCTCGGCCGTTAATGACAGGCGCTCGAGATTCTGTTGCACCCGCTCCAGGCGTTTGGCATCGAAATCCACCGCCACCAGTTTAATGTCCGGTGCCAGCTCCAACAGATGACAGCTCTTGCCACCGGGCGCCGCACAGGCATCGAGGATCAGTTCATTTGCCTGGGGCGCCAACAGGGTCGCCGCCCACTGAGCCGCACCATCCTGTACCGAGGCTGCACCCAGGTGGAAACCGGGTAATAAGGACACGTCTTTGGGGCTCGCCAGCAGTATGGCATCCGGACTTTCCCCAGCGCCTGCGTCTATGTCCGCCGCTTGCAGCCGGGCCAGGTATTCGTCCCGGGTTTGAGACAGGCGATTGTTGCGCAGCCACATGGGCGGGCGTTCGTGGCTGTGAATGATCACCTGTTGCCAATTTTCCGGGTAGGCTTCCTTGAGGCGCTTGATGAGCCAGGCCGGGGTGTTGTATTTGAGGGTATCCGAGTCTGTGCTCAGCGGCAGTTCCTGGCGCTGAATGTTGCGCAGCACGCCGTTGACCACTTTGACCATACCTTCGAACTTCAGCTGACGGCAGGCTTCGGCGGTTTCCGAGATGGCGGCATGACCCGGAATACGGGTGAAGTACAATTGATAACAACCGACGATCAGCAACTGATGCACAATTCTCTGCTTGCCCTTGAGGGGCTTACTCAGGCAATCGCCTATGCGTTTTTCCAGTTGTGGCAAGTGCCGCATCACCCCATAGCAAAGTTCGGCCAACAAGGCCTTGTCCTTACCGCTGGCGAGGTGCTTCTGTTGCTCAGGCAATGCCACCGACAGTGAGACACCCTTTTCCAATACCTCGAAGACGGCTCTTGCCGCCAGCGCACGTAAATTCATGTCTGTTATTCCGCCTCTGGCATGCCGATGAGAGTGCCAGGGGTGAACCAGTCGGCCCTGGAATTGAGAATGTCCGCCGCGCTAAGGGGTTTCTTGCCTGGGAGTTGCAGCATCTTCAGGCGCAGCACGCCTTGCGCGGTGGCGACATCTATGCCCTGCTTGTTGGCACAGATGATGGTGCCCGGTGCCTGATTGCTCTGGTTTGGCTCGAATTCCGTTTGCCATACCTTGATGCTATTGCCTTGGTGTTCGAAGTAGCTCACAGGCCAGGGATTGAAGGCCCGGACTTCCTGCCATAGCTGTTGTGCCGGCTTATGCCAATCGAGGCGCGCTTCTTCCTTGCTGAGTTTCTCGGCATAGCTGGCTTGGGATTCGTCCTGCTTCTCGGCTGTGAGTGTACCCTCTGCCAAGCCTGCCAATGCCTGCAGCAGAGCCTCTGGGCCCTGTTGGGCCAATTTTTCGTACAGACTGGCGGAGGTATCCGAGTCTTCTATGGGCAGCTGGGTCTTGAGCAGCATGTCGCCGGTATCCAGGCCTATGTCCATCTGCATTATGGTGACGCCTGTGGCTTTATCGCCGGCCCAGAGTGCGCGTTGGATAGGCGCGGCCCCGCGCCAACGCGGCAATATGGAACCATGGACATTGATGCACCCGAGTCGCGGGGTATCCAGCACCACTCTTGGCAAGATGAGGCCATAGGCAACCACCACCATGATATCCGCATCCAGGGCGGCCAGTTGTTGCTGGGCTTCTTCCTTGCGCAGGGAAGGGGGCTGATAGACGGGGATCTGGTGACCGAGTGCCAGGGTCTTAACCGGGCTGGCGCTGAGCTTCTTACCTCGGCCGGCGGGCCTGTCGGGTTGGGTGTAGACGCCGATCACTTGGTGTTCTGAATCCAGCAGGGCCTGCAAGTGTCTGGCGGCAAAATCCGGGGTGCCGGCGAAGATAATCTTTAATGGTTTCAAATCGTGTCCTATGCTTCTTTAGCTTCCTGGCGAGCGGCTTTTTCCAGTTTCTGTCTGATGCGTTGGCGCTTGAGTGGCGACAGGTAATCGACAAACAACTTGCCTTTCAGGTGATCTATTTCATGCTGGATGCAAACGGCAAACAGTTCATCGGCCTCTACCGTGAACGGGTTACCCTCTCTGTCCAGTGCCTTGACCGTGACAAATTCGGCCCTTTCTACCTTGGCGAAGATCCCAGGTACCGACAGGCAGCCTTCCTCGTTACAGAAATCGCCACTGCTGGCGATGATCTCCGGATTGATGAATACCTTGGGTCTGTCGACCTCATCCTGCAGATCCATGACGATGAGTTGTCGGTGGAAATCGACCTGAGTCGCCGCCAGGCCTATGCCTTTTTCCTGGTACATGGTATCGAACATGTCATCTATCTGGGTCTGCAATGCCGGGGTGAATTCGGTTACGGGTTGGGCTAGCGTCCGCAATCGCTCATCCGGGTAACGTAAAACTGTTAACAATGCCATACATAAACTCTTAACAGATCTGTCAAATAAAAATCAGTTGGTTATACTGACCCATGCTATAGCAGTAATTTTAATCCTTAGCGGCATTCAATAACAGCAAAAGCTCAATTTAAGGGCTAAACAACATGGACACCACCATGAAAAGGTTAATTTTCCTCGCGTTACTGACATTCAGTTCTTCATTTTTATTGGCAGACACTCTCACGCTCAAGCCTGGGCACCCAACCAGTTATGTGGTCAAGAAGGGGGATACCCTCTGGGATATTGCGGCGCATTTCCTGCAGGATCCCTGGCGCTGGCCCAAGTTATGGGGGGCCAATCCCCAGATTGCCAACCCGCATCTCATCTACCCCGGCGACCAGCTTACCCTGGAATTTGTCGATGGTGAGCCGCGTCTGGTTCGCAAACCCCATATGCGCAAGGGCCCCGAGGGGCGAATCGTTTCCAAGGATGCGGCGATTCCGGCGATCGATTTGGCGTTGATCCAACCTTACCTGGTCAACAACAGGGTGGTCGATGCCGAATGGTTGGCGCAGCAACCCATGGTTCTGGGCGGCGAGAGCCCATCCAGGCACCATATTGGCGGCGATGTCATCTATATCAATGCCGAACTGCCGGTGGGGCAGGAATATGGGATTTACGCCCAGGGGCGGGAATTTTTCGACAAGGCGTCGGGTGATCCCCTGGGACAGGAGGTGATCTTGACCGCCAGCAGCCGGGTGATAGCCTCAGGGCCTGTCTCCAAGATCCAGCTCCTGAGTAACCTGAGGGAAACCAAGGCGGGTTACCGGGTATTGGCTATCGAAGATGAGGCGTTAACCTCGGCCTACTTCACCCCGCAAGCGGCGGCGCTGGAGAGCCAGGCCCATGTGCTGGCCTCGGAGAAGAATATCCGTGAAATGGGCAAGCTGGATATCGCCTATCTGGATAAGGGCAGCGACGACGGGGTGTTGCCTGGGCAGGTATTTTCCATCCTGCGTGAAGGTGACGAGATAGTATTCGACAAGGATGGCACTCCTATCTCCTCGAGTGAGCGTTCCACCTACGATAATCTGGTGGCCGGTCTTTCATTCGATAACGGCATCAAGGTTCCGGATGTGCATCAAGGTAAGCTCATGGTCTTTAAGGTCTTCGACAAGACCAGCATGGGACTTATCCTGGTCGCGGATCATACCGTCAGGGTAGATGACAAGCTGGTGACGCCTGAGTCCTTGGCGCTGAGAGGTGACTGATCCGAGATGAGCTGGTCGATTGGCTGGTTGTTTGTGCAGTATCCGGGCTAGGACCGGCCCGGATCCAACAATTATTGACCCAGATGGGGGTTAGCGAACTCAGGTTGCGGCTGGAGCATGAGCAAGCTGCCTTGCCTTTCTCCGAGACCCTGCTTTCCCGGCTTAAGCCAGACTATGCCAGAGTGGAGCAAGCGCTCGAGTGGCAACAACAAGCGCCTCACCACAGCATTATCAGCTTTTCAGATCCCCTGTATCCGCCTCTGTTGAGGCAGATCACAGATCCCCCTCCGATACTCTTCGTCAAAGGCCAGGCCGAGACGCTGTTGCTGCCGAGCCTGGCCGTGGTCGGCAGTCGCAATGCCTCTCCCGCCGGGTTGCAACTGAGTCAGAGGCTCGCCGCCGAACTGGTGGAGCAAGGTCTGGCGATTTGCAGTGGCATGGCGACGGGCATAGATGGCGCCGCCCATAAGGCGGCGCTGGCCTTGGGGGGCACCACTATTGCCGTTTTAGGAACGGGGATAGAGAATGTCTATCCCAAGCGCCATCGGCAACTTTATCAGGATATTCAGCAGCAAGGCTGTGTCATCAGCGAATTCTGGCCGGATACCGCACCATTTGCCGGCAATTTTCCGAAACGTAATCGCATCATCAGCGGTCTATCTCTGGGAGTCTTGGTGGTGGAAGCCTGCCGTAAGAGTGGCTCATTGATTACCGCCAGACTGGCGTCTGAACAGGGGCGTGAAGTGTTCGCAGTACCTGGCTCGGTAGTGGGCGGTCATAGCCAGGGATGTCATGATTTGTTACGAAATGGCGCAAGCCTGGTAGAGACGGGCGCGGATATCATACAAGAACTGGCAAGTTTGTATCAGTTTCACCTTGAAGACGTTAGAATGCGTCACCATATAACGGAGGAGTGCAAAATGTGTGATTTGCCATTTGCATCCCTGTTGGCTAGTGTAGGTTATGAGACCACATCCCTGGATGCTGTGGTTGAGCATAGTGGAAAAACGATAGATCTGGTATTGGAGCAAATGCTTGAACTCGAGTTGCAAGGCTGGGTTGCTGCTGTCCCCGGCGGATATGTCAGACTGAAGAGGAAATAGCCATGTTTGATATTCTCATGTATCTATTTGAAAACTATGTTCATAGTGAGATTGAGCTCCTGGTCGATGAAGACGAACTTACCAAGGAACTCACGCGTGCGGGTTTTCATCAATCAGCCATTCTCAAGGCCCTGTCCTGGTTGGAGCGTTTGGCTGAACTGCAGGAAGGCGACACGCCTTACCTGTGCAATCATGCGCAGCATTCCTTCCGTATCTACACCAAAGATGAGATGGATAAACTGGATGTGGAATCCCGTGGTTTCCTGTTGTTCTTGGAGCAGGTCAAGGTGCTCAGTGTCGAGACGCGGGAAATGGTGATCGACAGGGTCATGGAGCTGGATGAACCGGCCTTGATATTGGAAGATCTTAAGTGGGTGATCCTCATGGTATTATTCAATGCCCCAGGCAATGAATCCGCCTATGAGCAGATGGAAGATCTCATCTTTGAGCAACCCGAAGGCCGCTTGCACTCTTAGCCGCCTGCTTGATGCATCCCATGCTGCGTTATTATGGAAGGAGGTCGATGGGCCTCCTTTTTTGATCTTATTTTCCAAGCTGTGAGCATAGGCATTTCCCTGCCGGGTCTGAGCTTGGTAAAATATCGCCACCTATTGCCGATGAGAACCCCATGTCCAAGATAGATCAACAGCTGTTCAACGCCCACGAGCATGCACTGGAAAAAGAGTACGAACTCTGTCCCGAGTGCGGCAGTGAACTGTCTGTGAAACACAGTAAACATGGGAGTTTCCTCGGTTGCAACAACTACCCTGCTTGTGGCTATAGCCGGCCATTGGTGCAGCACGAGTCTATCGAGAGTCAGTTGATAGCCGGCTCCGAGTGCCCCGAATGCGGTCATGAGTTGGCGGTCAAGTCGGGCCGCTTCGGCATTTTCATCGGCTGCTCCCAGTATCCTGCCTGCACTCATATAGAAAAACCGGACCAGCCCAGCGATATCTCGGCCATTGGCTGTCCCTCGTGCAAGCAAGGGCACCTGGAGCATAGGACCAGCCGTTTCGGCAAGAGTTTCTATGCTTGCAATGCCTATCCCAAGTGCAAGTTCTTGGTGAACTATCCGCCTAGAGCCGAGTCCTGCCCAGATTGCGGCTTCGGTATTCTGGTCGAGCGCAAGGGGGCCGCCGGCGCTCGCCTTGAATGCCCGCAAAAAACCTGTAAGTACAAGCGGCCACTATGAAGCTGACATCCGGGCCGGGCTTGTTCGTATCATTTTTCGCTTTAATCATAGCAACATGAGTGTATTCAGACTCATGTCAGTAAGGTATTAGAGATGTTGCAGTTGCTTCCGACTGAAACCACGGCCGTGCTCCAGCAGGGAGGGGTGATAGCCTATCCCACCGAGGCCGTTTACGGCCTGGGGTGTGATCCCGATAACTTGGAGGCGGTGCAGCGGTTGCTCACGCTGAAACAGCGGCCTTGGCAGAAGGGCTTGATCTTGGTGGCCAGCGACTACCGTCAGCTGCAGCCTTATATAGATGAGTCCAGGTTGACTCAGGCCCAGCTCGCTTTCGCCTTCAGCAAGTGGCCGGGTCCTTTCACCTTGGTGATGCCGGCGCAGCCGCAAGTGTCTCAGTTGCTGCGGGGCTCGTTCGATTCTATCGCCGTCAGGGTATCTGCCCATGCAGGCATCCGTGCCATCTGTGACACCACAGGCAGGGCCCTGGTGTCGACCAGTGCCAATCTCGCCGGGGAGCCGCCGGCGCTCAGTGCCGAGACGATCCTGACGAATTTTAACCAACAAATTGCTGCGCTTGTGCTCGGTGAACTTGGCGAAGAGCGTCAACCATCGACCATAATAGATGCCCGCAGCGGCCAGATTTTACGAAACGGACGATAAGGAACACAACATGTTGCCAGATGCATCGGTGGTTAAGGCCTTTTTACTCGAGCTGCAGACCCAGATCTGTGACGGCCTCGAAGTGTTGGACGCTGAGGCCAAGTTTGTTGCCGACAGCTGGACCCGGGCCGAGGGCGGCGGCGGAACCAGCAAGGTATTGACCGGCGGGGCTGTGTTCGAACAGGCCGGGGTTAACTTCTCCCATGTGACGGGTGCCGCCATGCCGGCATCCGCCACGGCCCACAGACCCGAACTGGCCGGCCGTAGCTTCGAGGCTATGGGGGTATCCCTGGTGATACACCCGAAAAACCCTTATGTGCCTACCACACATGCCAATGTGCGTTTCTTTATCGCCCATAAAGAGGGTGCCGATCCTGTCTGGTGGTTCGGTGGCGGTTTCGACCTGACGCCTTACTATCCGTTCGAGGAGGATGTGCTGCATTGGCACCGGACCGCCAAAGACATTTGTGATCCCTTCGGCGAAGAGGTCTACCCCAAGTATAAGCAGTGGTGTGATGAATACTTCTTCCTGCCCCATCGCAACGAGACCCGCGGCGTCGGCGGCCTCTTCTTCGATGATTTGAATCAGGGTGGGTTCGATGCCAGCTTCGACTTCACCCGGGCGGTGGGCAATGGCTTCCTCAGCGCCTATGCCCCCATAGTCAAGCGCCGGCAGGACACTGCCTATGGCGAACGTGAACGTGAGTTCCAGCTCTATCGCCGTGGCCGCTATGTCGAATTCAATCTTGTGTATGACAGAGGCACGCTATTCGGGCTGCAAACCGGTGGGCGCACCGAGTCTATCCTCATGTCCATGCCTCCCCTGGTGCGTTGGCAATACGCCTACAGCCCGGAAGCCGGCAGTCCCGAGGCCGAGCTGTACGACAAGTACCTGCAACCCAGAGACTGGCTGTCGGTTAACCCGGGTGGGAATGAGTCCAGGGAACCGGGACTATAACTGAGCACCAATTGGCTATGGCGGGGATGCCATGGCCAAGTCCATGGCGTTTTTGCCTGCAGTTTCGTCGAATGTGCTAACCCTGATTGAGTTTAAAGCTGCGTACCTGTTCATCCAGCTCCCTTGCCAGGTTGAGCAGCTGTTCACTGACCTGTTTGCTGCCATGGGCATCCTGCAGCGATTGTTCGGCATTGTCCCTTATGCTGGTGACACTCTGGTTGATCTCCTCCGCCGCTAAGTTTTGCTGCTCGGTCGCATCGGCAATCTGCACATTCAGCTGATTTATTTCATGCATTTGTCCGGATATTTCTTTCAAGGCCAAGGCCACATCCTGAACCTGGCGCGCGCGCTCGTCGGCCTCGGCACAGGAGTCATTCATCGCTGTGACCGTTTGTTGTGCCTCGGTTTGCAGCTTCTCTATGGTGCGCTTGATTTCGTCGGTCGAGTCGTGGGTGCGGGTCGCCAGTATGCGCACCTCGTCCGCGACCACGGCAAATCCGCGCCCGGCTTCACCGGCGCGCGCCGCTTCTATCGCGGCATTCAGTGCCAAGAGGTTGGTCTGCTCGGCAATGGCACTGATGACCTCCAATACCTTGCCGACTTCCAGCGTCTGCGCCTGCAGCTGGCTGACCTGAGTGGTCGCCGCCCTGACATCATTCGCCAGTCGATTGATGCTCTGCTCCGTCTGTTGGGCGATGGCCATACTCTTTTCAGCGACCAGATTGCTGGCATCGGATTTAGCCGAGGCATAATGGGTAGTATTTTTCACTTCCGCCGATGAAGATTCCAGCTCATTGATCGCGGCGGCTACCGAATCTGTGCCGAGTTTCTGCTGCATTATCGCCTGCTCAGTGGCTTCGGCCGAGCTGTAGATGGTTTCGGCCGAGTGGATGAGCACCTTGGATGACTTGGAAACCTGGGTAATATTGTCTTTGAATGCCGCCATCATCTTGTTGAAGTTATCGGCGAGCAGACCCAGTTCATCCTGGCTCTTATCCGTGATGGTCAGGCTCAAGTCTTTATTCTGGGTCGCCTGGCGCATGGTCCGGCCCAATTGCTTCAGGCGCTTGATGAACAACTTGCGAAATACCATGCCAAGGAAGACGAAGGCGACGATGAAGATGGCGCTCAGCAATGCCGTGCTGAACCAAGTATTGCGGGTGACGGTTGCGTCTATCTGGGCCAGGGAGTAGCTGATCTTTACCGCCCCCAGCACTTCCCCTTCCTTGGCCTGATGGCAGCCCAGACAGTTGGTACCCTTGTAGTTTTCGCGGGCGGTCATGGGTTTCAGGTAGGTCAAGACACGCTTATCGCCGCGTTGCTCTATGAACAAAGACTCTTTTCCCTGTAGCGCCGCCAGTTCCGCCGGCCCCTTGGCCTGCTCATTGGGGTTACCCGGACCATAGACTTGCTGGACTCTTTGACCACGTATGATGTGGGCGTCTTCGATATTGGCTTGGCTGCGGATCTTGTCACTGAAGATATTGCGATTCGCCATGGTGCCGGTGAGCATCATGGTGTTGATGGAATCGAAATAGTTATCCGCCAGCAGGCGGATATTGTTCTCGACAGTCTCCTGGGCCAGGCTTTGTTGCTGATTCGAGCCGGTAATCAGGCTGGCAGCCAAGACCAGGATGCCGGTCACCGCCAGCAGCGCATATATTTTATGTTGAATCGAGTGCAGACGCATAATATCCCAGCCCTAAATGTGAAGGGCATATTATGCGGCCAGCCGCCGGGGAGGGGCTTTGATTTGGCGCAATAAAAGGCCAGATTTCGCCAGGCTACCTGTTGCGCATATGATCTGCCAGTGTGCTGATGGCCTGGTAGATGACATCTCTATGTTGGGCGTCTGCAATCGTTTCCTCTATGGCGTGTTTCATGCAGAGCAGCCATTGATCCCGCATGGCTTCATCTATGGCGAATGACATGTGTCTCGCCCTCAATGCCGGGTGACCATATTTCTGTTGATAGAGCTGCGGCCCACCCAACCAACCACTGAGAAATTCGAACAGTTTTTGCTCCGACTGGGCCAGCGGTGCCCTGTGAATAGCCAGGAGTTCGGCACTGGCGCTCTGGCGTTGCATTTGCAGGTAAAATTGCTGGGCCAGGGCGCGGATCACTGGCTCACCGCCGACTAGCTCATAGGCATTGGATTGCTTGGGATCTCTGTCATCCCTAGGTATCTGACGCTTGAAAAGTTTGCTGAACCAGTTCATTTCATATCCAGTGTGGCGGGGTTGGCGCCATTATAGCCCCAAGCAGGATGAAAATAACTCGCAGATAAAGAATTGCAATGGGACCCGGGCGCAGTAGACTGAATGCCTCACACTGACGATAGGCTCAAGATGACAGACAGATATGCGGTTTTCGGCAACCCCATAGGGCATAGCAAGTCGCCCTTCATTCACCGACTCTTTGCCCGCAATACGGCGCAGGCGCTGACCTATGAGGCCATACTGGCCCCGGTTGACGGTTTCGCGCCGGCATTGCAGCGTTTCTTCGCCGAGGGCGGCAAGGGCGCCAATGTGACTGTGCCCTTCAAGGAGCAGGCATTCGCCCTGTGTGACAGCATGAGCGAGGAAGCCAGATTGGCGGGGGCCGTCAATACCCTGATACGCCAGGCCGACGGCAGCATACGTGGCGAAAATACCGATGGTTTGGGACTGGTGGCCGATCTCGAGGCTAACCTTGGCAGCCTCACGGGCAAGACAGTGCTGTTGCTGGGGGCCGGTGGCGCGGCCAGAGGCTGTATCCTGCCGCTGCTCAATGCCGGTATTGGCGAACTTTGCATCACCAACCGCACCCAATCCAAGGCAGACATGCTCGCCGGGCAATTCGCCGGTCATGGTAAGGTGACGGCGATAGCCATGCCGGAGCTCAACCTAGCCTACGACATCATAATCAATTCAACGTCCGCGAGTTTATCCAACGAGCTGCCGCCTGTACCTGCCAGGGTGGTTGGCAGTCACAGCGTCTGCTACGACATGATGTATGGCAAAGAGACCACGGCTTTCAATCTCTGGGCCAAGGCCCAAGGGGCGGCGCAGGTGATGGATGGCTTGGGCATGTTGGTAGGGCAGGCGGCCAAGAGTTTCGCCCTATGGCGTGGGATCGAGCCCGAAACGGCAACGGTGCAACAGGCACTCAGGGCCTCGTTGGCCTCAAGCTAATACTGGACTAATAGAAAACAGGGCAGCCAATGAATCAAAGTATTCTTTTCCCCGATCTGCAGCATTGGGACAATGAACGGCAGAGAGTGCATTTCCCGGTGCAGGTACAGGGGGCCACGCTCGATTGCTATATAGGTATTCAAGCCTTGGCCAAGTTGGCCGAATGTGAATGCTTGTCAGACTCACAGGTGCTGCAGGTGTTCGAGGAGTATCGCTTCGACATCGAAGACTGGGTGGAAACGCTCATCGAACAGGAAGCCTTCGATGAGCATGGCGCCATACAGTTACAGCCTTAGGCTTGACTAGCTAAACCGCGGGGGAAGAGGTTCCCTGCTGCGCCTGTCTGTCCGCCAGGTATTCATTCTTCAATACCACATAGTTGTCGGCCGACTGTGGCAGGAACGCCAGTTCGGCTTGGGTCAAAGGCCTGGCTTGCTTGGCTGGGCTGCCGACATACAAATAACCGCTCTGCAATACCTTGCCTGGCGGCACCAGAGAACCGGCACCCAAGATCACATCGTCTTCGATCACTGCACCATCGAGAATGATGGCACCCATGCCGACCAACACCCTGTTGCCCACCTGGCAGCCATGCAGCATCGCCTTATGGCCTATGGTGACATCGTCGCCTATGAGCAGCGGATGCCCGTCCGGCCTGGCTGGCGATTTGCGGGTGACGTGCAGAATAGTGCCATCCTGCACATTGCTGCGTTTGCCTATGCGTATATGGTTTACATCACCGCGAGCCGCGACCAAGGGCCAGACACTGGCATCAGTATCCAAGGCGATGTCACCAACCAAGATTGCAGCATCGTCTACATAGACAGCTTCTGCCAATTGTGGACTGATGCCCTGGTAAGTACGTAAAGAAGTCGACATGAAAGGTCCTGAATTAGGGGTTTTCAGCATTATAAAGCTTAAAAAGTGGCTGGTCAGGTCAAATTTCAGACGAACGACAATAAAACTGCAATTATCTCAGGATAAGGGGTTGCGCACTTCCTCAATCTCCCTATAATGCGCATCCACTGACACGGCAGACAGCGAAAGCTAACCACCGAGTCGGGTTGATTTGAAACTGTTACTCTCTGTTGAGAATGGCACTTAAATCAACAGCGAAAAGAAGTTTTAAAAACTCCTTGACGCCAAACGGGAAATGCGTAAAATGCACGACCCTGAGCTGATGAAGCATCAGCCCCGACCCAACGCGGTCAACGCTCTTTAACAATCTAAAACAAG
>NZ_JAAXYH010000015.1 GCF_012911865.1 Shewanella salipaludis | reverse complement strand
ATATCGTTGGATATTACAGCCAGGTCAGGCCGCATCAATATAATGGCGGTCTGACACCAAGTGAGTCAGAGAGAAGGTTCTGGCTTGCGTATAAAACCGTGGCCAAAAAAGGTTGACCACTACAGTGTGCATCCCTGCACTGAGCCAGTTCGACCTCCTATCTCTCGTTCATGAGCGCATGACTTCGTCATATTCACCCTGTCACACCGGGGGCGCGAGTTCACTCTTTCAACATCGGCGTCCAACAGCCTCCATGCTTAACAGCCCAGTTCGGCATCCATGCCTCTCGTTCATAAGCTCATCGCTGCGCGATATTTCACCCGCCAACATCAAGACGAAAGCCTCTACAGCAATGTAGAGGCTTTTTTCGTATGTGCGTCGCGGTTTCTTTTGCAAGGATTTATCCGCCCCAGCTTCGCTAACGCTACGCGTTCATGAGCTCATCGCTGCGCGATATTTCACCCGCCAACAGCAAGACGAATGCCTCATCGAAAGATGAGGCATTGGCGTTTCCAACTCTGGGAATATGGGGAGAACGAGTATAGGGCTAGGCGTCAACGGCCCGGGTATTCACAGGTGCGTGACATTTCAGGAAGTCGAATAAGGCCTCTAAGGCGAGGTCCCTGATCTTATCCGACTCTATGAATATCTCATGCCTGGCACCTTCTATGGTCAACAGTTGGCAGTTCGGGCCTATAGCCAGATTTTGCGCCGCATTGTCCACCACTGTGTCTTCACTCGCCTGGAGTATCAATATCGGGGTTGTACTCTGCCTGGCCGCTCTTATGCATCTGTCGCCCGCATCTATCGCCTGGACTAACCAATGGTTGGTCGGCGCGCCCAGCTGCAGCTCAGGTTGTGTCTGATACAGCCAGCGATAGGCCTGGTAACGGATCTCGCTGTGAGTCAGTTCGTTCTCGGCAAAGGGCACGGCAACATAGTCCTTGCCCCTGGGTACATAGCTGGGCTCGCCGTTCTGCCTGACCCTATCCAGCTTGTTGGCTAACCAGCGTATGAAGCCTTTGCCCATGGGCAACTGGATGCCATACATGGGAGCACAAAGCACGGCCGCCTCGAATACGCCTGGATGGCGCTCGAGGTACAAGGTGGCTATGGCACTGCCCATGGAGTGACCTATCAGGAAGAGCGCTGTGCCGGGTGTTTGTGCCGGCAATACCACCAGGTCGATGAACAAGGCCAAATCATTCACATAGTCATCGAAGTGTTCCACATGCCCCTTATGGGGATTGCTCGTGAGCCGGCTCGATAGCCCCTGGCCTCGGTGATCCAGGGCATAGATGCTGTAACCCTGCCGATAACAGTCGAATATCAGTTCCTGATACTTTACATAGGACTCGACCCTGCCGTTGCTGACAACCAGGGTTCCCTTGCTCTGGGGGTGGGATATCGACATGTAAGCCAAATGCAGCTTGTCGTCCAGCTTGAGAAAGCCGTTGTCTATGCCCTGCCAGAAGGCTGCCAGCTCCGGCGAGCCCAGGGTCTGCTCCGAGCCGAAACTGGGGGTATAGCTTTGAGTGACTTCAGTCATTTGATTCATGTTAGTAAGGTCATTCAGGAAAGCGCCTGTGTCGGCGACCGTTGGTCATATGCCTGACAGTGTACCAGAGATGGGCCGGCGATCACCCGGCTTGCGATGCGTCCGTCCGGCTCCAGGTGCGAGCCGGACGGCAAAGACAGGGTTTAGCCCAATTGACCTGCGATCATCAGTTCCTTGGTCTCAGGCACTTCGTTGTAGGACAATACATGCAGTCCCCGGGCGAAGGCCAGGGCATAACGCGCCAGCAGGGGCCTGAGCTGCGGCGACACCAGCAGGATGGGGCTGTGGCCCTTGTCCTTGGTCTCGCTCAGCAGCTGTGGCATGCGCTGCTGCAACTGTGCCAATAGGTTGGGTTCGACCGGGAAGCTGTCCAGTGCCACCTTGCCCTGTTGTTGTGACTGGTTCAGTGCCGTCATCAGTGTCTGTTCCAGCTCAGGGGTGAGCGTCAGCACCTTGAGCTTGGCGCTGTTGCCGGCAATCTGTTGCAATATGCTGTTGCGCAGGGCGCAGCGCACATCGGCCGCCAACAGCACAGGATCTTTGCTCTGTTCACTGCACTCCAGCAAAGTGGTGGCTATGGTACGGATATCCTTGAGTGGGACTTGTTCCTTGAGCAGCAAGCGGAACACCTTCAGCAACTGGATAGGCGTCAGGGCCGTGGTCAAGGACTCCGCCAACTTGGGCGCCTGTTTGCTGAGCCTGTCGGTCAGCTGCATTATATCGTCGTGTTGCAACAGCTCCGACAGGGACTCCCTCAGCTGCTTGCTGACATGGGTCGCTATCACAGTGGCGTTGTCGACCACAGAGTAACCCAGGTTGAGCGCCTTGGCCTTGAGCTCGGGCGCGACCCAAACCGCATCCATCTGGTAGGCTGGCTCCTTGGTGAGTATGCCGTCTATCTCGCCATAGACAGGACCACTCTTGATGGCCAGCAAGTGCTCTGGCTCCAGTTCCGCGTAGGCGACCTGGGTGCCCATGAAATTGATTTGGTAGGCATTGGGTGCCAGCGCCAGATTGTCGCGCACCCTGACCTCGGATAACAGGAAGCCCGCCTGTTCGGAGAGGGTGCGGCGTATGCCGGTCAGGCGTTTCTGCAACTCGGCGCCCTTGGTTTTTTCGACCAGATGCACCAGTCGATAACCCAGGCGCACTTCGATTATGTCGGTGAAAGGCAGGGCGTCCCAGCTCGGCGCTGAGGGTTCGGTGAGATTGTGTTCCAGCACCTCATCGGCACTATCGTCACTCAATTGGGGCAAGTTGCGGCTCTGCCGCCAGGCGGCGAAGCCGAGCAGCAGGGCGAATGACAGGAATACCAGCGCCGGCATGCCGGGGGTGATGCCGAGGATCCCCATGACTATGGCCGCTGTGCCCAGGGTCTTGGGATTGGCCAGTAACTGACGGGTCAGCTGGGCGGGCATTTCTTCGGCGTCGGATACCCGGGTCACTATGATGGCGGCGGCCGTGGCCAGCAACAGCGAAGGTATCTGTGCCACCAGACCATCACCTATGGTCAGCAGGGCGTAAGTCTTGAAGGCCTCGGCGGCACTCAAGTCATGCATGAAGATGCCTATGCTGATCCCGCCTATTATATTGATCGCCAGGATCAGCAGGCCGGCGATGGCATCACCGCGCACAAACTTGGACGCCCCGTCCATGGAACCGTAGAAGTCTGCTTCCCTGGCGACATCCTGGCGTCTGACTCTGGCCTGTTCATGGGTCAGGGTGCCGGCATTGAGATCCGCATCTATGGCCATCTGCTTGCCGGGTAAGGCATCCAAGGTGAAACGCGCCGAGACCTCGGAGATGCGTTCGCCGCCCTTGGTGATGACCACGAAGTTGATGATCATCAGGATGAGGAAGATGACGGCACCTACCACATAGTTACCGCCGATCACTACCTCGCCGAAGGCCTGGATCACCCGCCCGGCAGCGTCGCCGCCCTCATGGCCTTCGATCAACACCACCCGGGTGGAGGCGACGTTCAGCGTCAGGCGCATCAGGGTCGCCAGCAGGAGCAAGGTAGGGAAAACCGAGAATTCCAGCGGGCGCCTGATGGAGACACTGACGAGCAACACCAGCACAGAGAGGACTATGTTGAAGGTGAATAGCACGTCCAGTAACCATGCCGGCAGCGGCAGGATCACCATGGCCAGAATGGCGAGCAGCATCACAGGGATGCCGATGGCGCTGTAATTTCCTGAAAAGGTGCGTGATAGCCAGTTCATAGGTTAAGCAATCCTTTAATCGTGTCGCAAGTGAGGAGGAATGAAGAAGTGGGGCAAAGGTTCGGGCCGCTGTTGCTGACCCTGGCGTGACGCTTTTATCTGCATCACATAACTGAGCACATGGGCGATGGCGGTAAACAGGGCGCCGGGGATCTGCTGATCTACCTGGGTCGAATGGTAAATGGCCCTGGTCAATGCCGGAATTTCGATGATCTCCACATTATGCTGTTTGGCCAGCCGGCGCATGTAGAGCGCCAACTCTTCGGTGCCTTTGGTCAATACATAGGGGGCATCCGCCAGAGCGGGATCGTATTTCAATGCCACAGCGTAATGGGTCGGATTGACCATCAACACGTCCGCCTTGGGGATGCAGGTATCGGCCCGTGAGCGCGCCATGCGCTGCTGTAATTGGCGTATCTTGGCCTTGATCTCCGGTTTGCCATCCTGTTGCTTATGCTCGTCCTTGATTTCCTGGCGTGACATGCGCAATTCTTGATGGTGATGCCAATATTGATAGGGCACGTCGATGAAAGTGATCAGCAGCAAGCCCGTCCCCAGATATAACATGCCCTCGGACAGCAACGTCATGCCCTTGGCGACCGCCTCATTGATAGGCAACTGACTGTAACCCAAGAGATCTTGCAGATGGCTGTTGAGGAAGGTGAGCATGATGCCGACCAACAGCAGGATTTTAAGCACGGACTTGAGCAGCTCGACCAGTGAGCGACTCGAGAATATCCTGCCTATGCCGGAAACGGGATCTATGCGGCTGTATTTGAAGCCGGCATTGCCGAAGCTGAATACCGGGCCGCCCGGGAGAGCGCCGGCGATGGCGGCGAGCAAGGCCACCATGATAAACAGGGGAGCGAGCAAGTCCAGCATGTGCAGCAAGCTCGCGCCCAGATGACGGGTCATGACATCGGCCTGATTCAATTCTGTCTTGGTCAGGCTGAAGTTGTATTCGAGCAGCTTGCTCACCCGGGTGGCAAACCAGTCGGCACTGGAGGTCAGCATCACAGAGCAGCCGATGATCAGTGCCGAAGCGGCCAGATCCTTGGATCTTGGGACCTGCCCCTGTTCCCTCGCCTTGCGCAGCTTGTGCGGCGTCGCCTGTTCGGTTTTATCCTGCTTATCCGTCTGACTCATGGATGACCGCCGATGAACTGATGCATGGCCGTCAGGGCATCCAGGCAGATGTCGCTGTAACGGCTGGGGATACCGCTGAGGGACAGGAGCACACACAGGAGTCCCATCAACATGGTCATGGGAAAGCCGAGGGCAAAGATGTTCAGCGAAGGTGCGGCGCGGCTCAAGACACCGAAGGTGATGTTGACCAGCAGCATGGCGAGCACCGCCGGGATGGCCAGCATGAGGGCGGCGGAAAACAGCCATCCCACCCTGGCTATCAGTCCCAGCAGCGGCAGCTCGAACAACCCTGTGCCTATGGGCCAGAGACGAAAGCTGTCGACCAGCACGCCCAAGGCCACCAGATGGCCGTCGAGCGCCAGGAAGATCAGGGTGCCGAACAACAGGAACCAGCCGCTCAGGATGGGGTTGGAGTTGCCGTTGGCAGGGTCATTCATTATCGCCATCGCCAAGCCCATCTGCATCGACATTATGGTGCCCAGCAGGGTCAGCACATGCAGCATCAGGCTCAGAAACAGTGCCAGCATGAAGCCGATGAGCAGTTGTTCTATGGCCAGCAGCAAGGCGGTCAATGACAGGGCATCGACTTGGGGAACCTGGGGCAGCATGGGGGCCAGCAACGCCGCCAGACATAGGGCGAACAAGATCCTCACAGTCACAGGCACGAAGGCGTTGCCCAATAAGGGCATCACCAGGAAGGCGCCCATGAGGCGGCAGAAGGGCCACCAGAAGCTGCCTATCATAGCGCTGAGTTGGGTCGAGGTGAGGGAGAGCATGTCAGCCTATGATGTGCGGAATGTTCATGAACAGCCGGTCGAACAGATCGGCCAGTTGCTGGATCAGCCAATGGCCGGCGAACAGCACCATCAGCAGGGTGATGATCAGCTTGGGCAGAAAGCTGAGGGTCTGCTCGTTGACCTGGGTCGCCGCCTGAAACACGGCGATCAGCAGCCCCAGGAGCAAGCCTGGGGTCACCAGCACGGCCACCATGGCTATCACCAGGTACATGGCGTCGGCGAACATGGATGTCAGTTCATTGATGTCCATGGGCTACCCGAAGCTGGCGGTCAGGGTGCTGACAGTCATGGACCAGCCATCGACCAACACGAAGATCATCAGTTTGAAGGGCAGCGAAATGATCAGCGGCGACAGCATCATCATCCCCATGGACATCAACACGCTGGCGACCACAAGATCTATCACCAGGAAAGGCAAGAACAGCAGGAAGCCTATCTGGAAGGCGGTCTTGAGTTCACTCAGCACGAAGGCCGGCATCAACACGAAGAAAGGCACATCCTCGGCCTTGAGATCTGTGGGTTCCCCGGCAATTTTCAGCATCTGCTCCAGATCTGTTTCCCTGGTTTGGGCCAACATGAAGCGGCTCAAGGGGACCTTGGCGATGGCTACCGCCTGGGTCAATTCTATCTGCCCCTGGTCATAGGGCTGGTAGGCGTCCTTGTATATGCTGTCGCCGACCGGGCGCATGATGAAAATGGTCAGCACCAGGGCTATGCCAACCAGAACCTTGTTCGGTGGGCTCTGCTGTAACCCCAGGGCTTGCCTCAGTATGGCCAGCACTATGATGACCCGGGTAAAGCTGGTCAACATCATGAGCAAGGCCGGCAGGAAGCTTAACGCCGTCATCAGGGCCAGGATTTCCAACTTGATGTTGACGGCCTGACTCTCCTGACCGTTGTCGAGCGTGAACAATGTGAATCCGTCGGATGCATAAACCTGAGGAGCCAACAAACAGAGGCACAGTATCAGCGCTCGCAGCATAGTCAGTCGCTCGCCCCACCCAGACCCAGGTCTTCAACTTCCAACAGGCGCACACCGTAACGGCCGCCGACTTCCACCACTTCACCTTTGCCCAGGAGTGCACCGTTGACTCTGATATCCAGGGGTTCACCCACCATACGATCCAGGGCTATGACGTCCCCCTCTCCCATGCGGGTGAGTTCACCCAGAGACATCTCGGCGCTGGCGAGTTCCAGGCTGACCTGGACCGGCAGTTGTTGAAAGAAAGAGATATCTTTCAATGGTTTGTTGGTTTTCTTTGGGGCGGAGAAATCATCTTCGGCGAAAATGTCATCGTCCAGCAGAAACTCATCATCCGTTAATGTGTGTTGTTCAGCCAAGGTTAGTGTCCTCCTGTTGGGATATGTCTTGGGTCAATTTGGCCACCATCTGTCCTTCATGACTGTGTACCGTTGCGTAAAACAAGGGCCGTTTCCCTACGGTCAGCAACATTTTTGGGTGCAGATTGATAGGGATGATATCGTCGATTGCGAGTCGCTTGAGGGATTGCACCGGCATGCCATGATGCCCGAGTGTCAGCTGCAGGGTGAGAGGCAAGTGCTTCAGCCACTGGTTCAATCTGATGGGCAAGTCACCACTGGCTTGGGCTTGCTTGGGTTGCTCGGCCATGAGTGCCAGCAGGTGCTCCGTCATGCAGAACAACATGGGTGGCGCCAGGTTATCGGCGCCGAAATCGATCGACCACACGGCGGGCGCATCCAGTGTCATGGCGCTGGCCACCAGTGTAATTTCCAGCTGCTGGACATCTATCACAGTCGTTGGCAGTTCGGCCACGGCCGCGGTGAAGAGCTTCTTGGCTAACCTGAACTCGGATTGACTGGGTTGCCTCAGTGGCGAATGCAGCGGGGTGGACAGGCTGCCGTAATAGCTGCTGGCCAGCTGATCCAGGCTGCAGCGATCGATTCGCCACCAGCCGAGCGTCTTCTGCTGGTATCTGAGGGCAAACCAGGCGTGATGTGGCTCAGGCAGCTGTGGACCCGCGGGTTCCGTCAGGGTCATGGCACAGGCCGCCCCATGACCGCCACGCACCAATGGGGCCAGAATGGCGTTGATCGCGTCCAGCAGCGCACGCCTGCTTTGAGTCAGCTGTTGCAATAAACGCGTTCTGGCAAGCTTCTCCTGTACCAGCATGATGGGCCGGACTCTCGGGCCTGTGTTTGCCTTGAGGAGCCTGGCCGTTGCCGTAGTCTTCATGTTTTACTCCGCATCAAAGGCAAGATCTGCCATGCTTAAAAAATCAGTATTAGTTTTAAAAACATGAATACTAAAGTCATAGTCGTTAGTTATTCAATGACCTTTACACCTTGCTGTAAATATAAAAAACACATGAATGTATTTGGATTTGGAATAGATAATTCTATTTTTAATGTTTATTTTCCACTGTAATTTACACATGCGAGTTTTTTTGGTTATTTTATGATCAGCCCCTAGTGTCAAATATTTGTCGAGCAATAACGTTTGCCATTTTTATGACGATAGTTATTTTTTTGACTGTCATTTTTTATTTTGACAAGCCTTTTGAGTGCCTGCTGAAATAAGGCCGACAAACATAGCAGTCAAGCCTAAATGTTACAACGATTTAAACACTTGCAAATGCATCTATTTTTAAAATATTGTTTTGTTGACAAAATATCTGGCGTATCATTAAAGTTAACCATTGGCTAACACTCGTGTTGCCCGGTGTTTTTTATGCTATACCGTCATCTATACTGTTTTTAATGGAGTTTTTTATGTAGCTTGGGGTTTTCCCTGTTTCGGAAGGGAAGTCACTCTGTGGTAACACTATCTGCACTATATTGGCAATAAGATAAGCCCAAGGCTTTTCTCTACATAATAATAATGCCAGAGGTTATAAGTTTATGCCTGTAGTTGTTCGTTTTGTGTTTTTATTTTATTGTGTCCTTCAACTCAACACTTCGATGGCGGCTCAAGAGGTTAGTCATTATAAAACGCCCCTGGATGCTGCCGAATGGCTTTTTAGTGGTGATGCCTTCGGTTGTAAAGTCAGCCATAGGGTCGCGGGTTTTGGCCAGCTGCAATTACTGGCCCTGCCGGGTCAGCCCCTGGCATTCCGGCTGGTTGCAGATTGGTTGCCACTGGATGACAAAAGGATCACGGCCAGGACAGTCGCTCCCGCTTGGCATGACTCCCGCAGCGGCCTGGTGACCTCCATGTCGGCGCAGGCCTATATCGCCACCGAGTCGCAGCATGCGGAACAGTTTCTCGAAGCCTTGGAGCGCGGCAACGCCTGGCAGTTAATCGTCTTCCAAGCCGAAACCCCCCTATATCAAATTGATTCCAGTCCGCTGGCGACTCAGGCCGCGGCCAATGCCCTGCGTCAGTGTCGGCGAAACTTACTGCCCCAGCCTTACTCCTATGTGCGTCAACGAGAGTTTCGTTTCCCCCAGGGCTCGGATGAGCTGGATGAGCAGGCCTTAAAGGACATTCGTGCCGTAGGCGCCTATGTGCTGGCCGATAAGGGGGTGAGCCAGGTGCTGGTCGATGGTCATACCGACAGCAGCGGCGATCACCTGATTAACCTCATGCTGAGCAAGCAGAGAAGCGATGAGATAGCGGCGCGCCTGATCGAGCTGGGTGTGAGCCGGGACAAGATCCAGGTGCGCAGCCATGGCGCCAGGTATCCCAAGGCCAGCAACGCCACCGAGTCAGGACGTCTGGCCAACCGCAGGGTGAGCGTCCGTTTGGTTAAGGAAGTGCAGTGATGGGGCGAAGCGGAATGAGTCATCTCAGCATCAGGGTCGTAGGTTTGGACTTACCCGCCAGGGTTGCAGATGAGCTGCTGCAGTCAGGCATGAGGTTTTGGGATGAGTCCCTGGAGTTGCCCTGGTTGACTCTGGTCGCCCTGTCTGACTGCCGGTCGAGCGATGTCGCCGAGCGGCTGGCCCGGCATCCGGGACAGAATCAGGTGGCCCTGTTGGCGCCTGAGCAGAGTGAATTGGCCGCCGCCGCCATGCGGGCCGGGGTGCAGGACTATCTGTTGATCCCCGTGGCCGCCGAGCAGTTGCTGGCCTTGATCCACAGGCTGCATAGGTTGGAGCAACCCGACACCAGTTTGGTTGTCGCCGCCGCCGTCAGCCGGCAACTCCTGATGCTGGCACACCGCGCCGCCGCCACGGAGGCGAGCGTGTTGTTATCCGGCGAGAGCGGCACAGGCAAGGAGCCGCTGGCGCATTATATTCATCGTCACTCCTCCCGTGCGGATAAGGCCTTCGTCGCCATCAATTGCGCGGCCATCCCGGAAAGCATGCTGGAATCCGTGCTCTTCGGTCATGTCAAAGGCGCCTTCACCGGCGCCATAGGCGATAAGCCGGGCAAGTTTGAACAGGCCAATGGGGGCACCCTGCTGCTGGATGAGATAGGGGAGATGCCGCTGTTGCTGCAAGCCAAATTACTCAGGGTGTTGCAGGAACGTGAGGTGGAGCGTCTGGGTGGACACCAGAGCATAGCGCTGGATATCCGGGTGATCGCCTCGACCAACAAGGACCTGCGCCAAGCCGTCGACGAGGGCAGCTTCAGGGAAGATCTCTTCTATCGCCTGGACGTGCTGCCGCTGAAGATCTCCCCCTTGCGGGAGAGAAAGGCCGACATACTGCCGCTGGCGGAGCATTTCCTGCGCTTATACGACACTCAGGATGCCGGCAATGCCAGCTATTTCAGCGACCATGCTCGCCAACTGCTGGTGGCACACGAGTGGCCAGGCAATGTCAGGGAATTGGAAAACTGCATCCAGCGGGCGCTGGTGCTGCGCCGGGGTCAGGCGATTCAGGCCGCCGAGCTGGGCCTGACTGCCGACAAGGATACAGTCGCGACCGAGACAGACTCTGCCCCCTCGGGCCTCAAGGCCTCCAAGCGTCAGGCTGAGTTTCAATATATCGTCGACATACTCAAACGTTGCAGCGGTAATCGCAGCCACAGCGCCGACGCGTTGGGGATGACCACCAGGGCGCTGAGATACAAGTTGGCGCAGATGCGTGATGCCGGCATAGACGTAGATCAATTATTACAGCGTGCCGGTCATGCGGCTTGAAGCATAGATAAACAATAGGAATAGATATGGTTAATGGGACGAGCGTCAGTCCGAATGCCCTGATGGATACCCTGAGTATTCATCGCGAGATAGCCAAGGGGGCGATCAGCATAGCGACCAATCCGGCCGACAACGGCATGGCGGTGGGATCTTTTACCGAGCTGATCAAGCATAAGATTGCCGAAATCAATCAAGATCAGAACCACTCCTCCATGCTGATGCGGGCCGTCGACAGCGGCAAGAGCGACGATCTCGTCGGTGCCATGGTGGCATCGCAGAAGGCCAGTCTGTCATTTTCGACCATGATCCAAATTCGTAATCGCCTGGTGCAAGCCTTTGACGATGTAATGAAAATGCCCGTTTAAGGAGGCGTTTGAATGTCTACTACTCTTATTCAATCAGGTCAGGAACTCGACGGCACTGTCTCGGGCCCAGGGCTGCTGTCCGGTGCGGCGCAAACATGGCGCCGCTTCAATCGCGGCGATCGCCAGGTGATGGTGCTGGCCCTGCTGGCAACCGTGGTGGCGAGCGTGATAGTGCTCATGCTCTGGACCGCGAGCCAGGGATACCGCCCCTTGTACGGCAGCCAGGAAAATGTCGAGACTTCCCAGGTCATAGAAGTGTTGGAAAGCGAAGGGATCAACTATCAGTTGGAGGCCAACACTGGACTGGTGTTGGTGGTCGAAGATCAACTGGGTAAGGCGAGGATGTTGTTGGCGGCGCGGGGCGTCAAGGCCAAGGTCCCCTCGGGCATGGATGAGCTGGATAACACTGGGCTGGGCACCAGCCAGTTCATGGAACAGGCCAAGTATCGCCATAGCCTGGAAGGGGAACTGTCACGCACCATAATGACCCTGAAAGCCGTGCGTGCCGCCCGGGTGCATCTGGCTATCCCCAAGCGCACCCTGTTCATTCGTCAACAACCCGAATTGCCGACCGCCTCTGTGATGCTGCAACTCTATTCAGGTTCGAGCCTGACCGAATCCCAGGTCGAGGCCATAGCCAACCTGGTTGCCGGCAGTGTGACCGGCATGGCGCCAACCAACGTCAAGGTGGTGGATCAGAACGGGAATTTCCTCAGCGCCGCCATTTCGGAAAACCAGGACATCACCCAGGCCAGGGATCGTCAGCTGCAATACACCCGCGAGCTGGAACATAGCCTGATGACCAATGCCGCCGCCATGTTGGAGCCCATTCTGGGGCAGGACAATTTTCAGGTGCGGGTGACGGCCAAGGTCAACTTCAACCAGATCGAAGAAACCAAGGAATCCTTGGATCCCGAGGGCGTGATGACCCAGGAGCGCACCAGCCTGGATGATAACGACAATGGCTCGGCCATAGGCATTCCCGGCGCCCTGAGTAATCAACCGCCGCAAACCAACGACAAGAGCCAGGACGAGAAGGGCCGTAACTTGCGTCAGGAAGAGAGCCGTCAATACGACGTCGGCCGCTCGGTGCGTCATATTCGCTATCAGCAGATGCAACTGGAGAATCTGTCCGTGTCTGTGCTGGTCAACGGCACAGCGGCCGTCGGCCTGACAGGCGAAGAGGCGCAGCTGACTAAGCTGGGCAACATGGTGAAGGATGCGATCGGCTTCTCGGCGGCCAGGGGAGACAGCTTCAGCATCAACGCCTTCGATTTCGCCCCCGTCACTGTGGCCGAGTTCAGTCCCATGCCCTGGTGGCAGGCGGAAGATTACCAGGCCTACCTGCGCTACCTCATAGGCGGCCTGTTGGGGCTGGGATTGATCCTCTTCGTGCTGCGTCCCCTGGTATCCCACCTGACCCGCACGGCGCAAAAGCATGCGGATGCGGCCGGTGTCGATGTTGCGGCGGCCCTGGCGGTGGAAAATGCCGCCGTCGCAGCCGCAGCCGCGGCAGAGCCGGCTCAGGACAGCGAACGTCAGCTGCCCAATGCCGACTGGCTCGGCAGTCAGGGCTTGCCCGAACCCGGTTCCCCCCTGACGGTCAAGATGGAACATTTGAGCCTGTTGGCCAATAAAGAGCCGGCGCGTGTCGCCGAAGTGATAGCCCATTGGATAGGTGACAGAGACGGTGAATAACAAGGACCCGGAGATCAAGATGGATAATTATGCCCAGGCCGCCATGTTGCTGCTCAGCATGGGAGAAGAAGGCGCCGCCATGGTGATGGCACATCTGGACCGCAACGATGTGCAGCACCTGAGCCATAAGATGGCGCGCCTGTCCAGTATCACCCAGCAGGAAGCCGAAGCCGTGCTGAGCCGGTTCTTCCTGCGATATCAGGAACAGTCGGGTATCGCCAGGGCATCGCGTTCCTACCTGCAGAAAACCCTGGATATTGCCCTGGGCGACAGAATTTCCAAGAGCCTGATAGACAATATCTATGGCGATGAGATCAAGACCCTGGTGAAGCGTCTCGAATGGGTCGAACCTCAGCTATTGGCCAGAGAAATCACCCATGAGCACAGCCAGTTGCAGGCCGTCCTGCTCGGTCTCCTGCCGCCGGAGAGCGCGGCGCGGATCCTCAAGATGCTTCCCGCCGTCAGCCAGGATGAAGTCCTGGTGCGCATCGCCCAGTTGGGGGAATTGGATCGCCATGTGGTCGACGAATTGCGTCAACTGGTGGAGCGCTGCATGCTGATGGCGATGGAAAAGAGCCACACCCAGGTGGCAGGCGTCAAGCAGGTGGCGGACATACTCAATCGCTTCGAAGGCGATAGGGAACAACTGATGGAGATGCTCAAGCTGCACGACAAGCAGCTGGCCAGCGACGTGACAGACAATATGTTCGATTTCATCATTCTCGGACGCCAGAAGTCTGAAACCTTGCAGAGCCTGTTTGGTCAGGTGCCGTCGGACACCTTGGCGCTGGCACTCAAGGGCATAGATTACGAGCTGAAAGCCATCTTGCTCAATGCCTTGCCCAAACGCATGTCTTCGGCCGTGGAGACCCAGGTCGATGCCTTGGGCAGCGTGCCCGTCAGCCGGGCCAACACGGCCCGCAAGGACATAATGGAATTGGCGAAACAGTTGATGCAGGAAGGTGAGATAGAGTTGCAACTGTTTGAAGAGCAGGTGGTGAGCTGATGGATACTAAAGCGTCCCGTTGGCGTCTGGATGGCAAATTGGCCCGTCGCTACCGTTTTCCACCACTGCAGAGCGAGGCCGCCCCCGGCTCGACTGCCGAGAGCGGCTGGCAAGATTACCAGCAGGCCTTCGATCAGGGATATGACGAAGGAGTGCAAGAGGGGCGGAGCGCCGGCTATGAGGCAGGTGCCCAGGAGGGCAGGGCCGCCGGGCATGCCGCCGGCTTCCATCAAGGGAAACTCGAAGGCCAGCAGGCGGGCAGGAGCAGCATAGATGCACAGCTCAACGAGATGATAGTACCGCTGGGGGCCCTCAAAGAGTTGCTCGAAGAAGGACATAGTCGGCAGGTACAGGAACAACAGACGCTGATCCTGGATCTGGTGCGGCGGGTGTCGCAGCAGGTCATACGTTGCGAGCTGACCCTGCAGCCGCAGCAGATCCTCAAGTTGGTCGAAGAGACCCTGAGCGCCTTGCCCGACGATCAGGCGGACATCAAGATCCACCTGGAGCCGACCGCAGTGCTCAAGCTCAAGGAGTTGGCGGAAGATAAGATACGCGGCTGGAACCTGGTGGCCGATGCCGCCATTTCTGCCGGCAGTTGCCGCATCGTCAGCGACAAGTCCGATGCCGATGCTTCGGTCGAAACCCGGCTCGATGCCTGCATGCAGCAGGTGGCAGCCAAGCTGAACGAGGCGGAACTTGAATCCTGAGGCGCCGCAGTTCGACTGGCCCAAGGTCCCTGTGGCCCGGGTCTATGGCCGCCTGACCCGGGTCAACGGCCTGCTGCTGGAGGCCGTTGGCTGCCAGCTGGGCATGGGGGACCGTTGCCAGATAGAGGGACGAAATGGCCGGCTCATCGAGGCCGAAGTCGTTGGCTTCCATAAAGACGTACTCTGCCTCATGCCAATAGAGCCCACCCAGGGACTGATGCCAGGGGCCAGGGTCTTGCCTATTCTTGAGCAACAGACACTGACCCTGGGCGATGGTCTGCTCGGGCGTGTGCTCGATGGTCTGGGGCAGCCATTGGATAACTTGGGCGAGCTGACCCGGGTGTCCAGCGTGCCCCAGGCAGATACCAGTTATAACCCCCTGCTGCGGCAACCCATCAAACAGGCGCTCGATGTCGGCATCAGGGCGATCAACGGCCTGCTGCCCATAGGCCGCGGTCAGAGGTTGGGGCTGTTTGCCGGTTCTGGGGTCGGCAAGAGCGTCTTGCTCGGCATGATGACCCGCTTCACCGAGGCAGATGTGGTGGTGGTGGGGCTGATAGGCGAGCGGGGCCGCGAGGTCAGGGAATTTATCGAAGAGACCCTGGGTGAGGAAGGCCGGCGCCGGGCCGTGGTGATCGCAGCCCCCGCCGACACCACACCCTTGATGCGCCTGCGGGCCATGCGTCTATGTCATGCTATCGCCTGCGGCTTCAGGGATCAGGGCAAGCAGGTCTTGCTGCTGGTGGACTCCCTGACCCGTTTCGCCCAGGCGCAACGTGAGATAGCCCTGAGCCTGGGTGAGCCGCCGGCGACCAAGGGCTATCCGCCCTCCGCCTTCGCCCAGTTGCCAAGACTGGTGGAGATGGCCGGCAATGGCCGGCATCCTCTGGGCACCCTGACCGCCTTCTATACCGTATTGACCGAGGGGGATGATCAACAGGATCCCGTCGCAGATTCGGCCAGGGCCATACTGGACGGCCACATAGTGCTGAGCCGCAGCCTGGCGGAGCGGGGGCATTTTCCCGCCATAGACGTCAATGCCTCTGTGAGCCGGCTGGCGACCCAGATAGCCGATGCCGGCCAGTTGGAGCAGAGCCAGATACTGAGGCATCTGCTGAGCCGTTATAACGAAGTCAGGGAGCTCTTGCCCCTGGGCGGTTACCAGGCGGGGCAGGACCCTGAGATGGACTTGGCGGTGCAGGCCTATCCCGAGATGGCCAAATTTTTGCGTCAGGGCACCCAGGATAAGATCACCAGGGAACAGAGTCTGCAACAGCTGCAACAATTGATGGAAGTGATGGGCTATGCGCCGACAGCTGTCTAGGCTATGTCAGCAGGAAGAGAAGAAGCTGGCTCAACTTGGGCGGCAGCGTGACGAGTTCACCCGGCGTCTGCAACAAAACCGCCAGCAGCACCAGGCCCTCAGCCAGCTTATCGTCGATTACACAGGCCAGTCATTTGGTGGCAATGCCATGCTGTGGCAAAACGCCAGCCAGATGGCCCAGACGCTGGAACCCATGAAGGCCAAACTGAACCAACAACAGGCATTGTTACAACAGGAGCAGCTGCGCATGGAGGGGCTCTGGCGCAAGCAATTGGGACGGCAACAGGGGTTGAAATGGTTGCAGGGCCAAACCCTGGCGGCCGAGCTCGAGCGTTTGGCGCGCCGGGAACAGGCGGCGGTGGACGATATGGCGGGCTTCTACGCCAGGACTAAGGTGTGATGCGCCTGTCGTCAACGATTAGGATGTGACGCGCCATAATCTATCTGCTGATGCTGGCTGTCCGGGTAGAGCAGATGATTGAGGGTTTCCTGCTGCATGACCAGCAAACGGCCGTTGACCTCGTTGGCTTGCTGACAGTCTTTCACCGATAGCTGCAGATTATCCCATTGCAGTTTTATCTGGGACCTCAGGTGATCCGGCAGGGCTGAAATCAGCCGTTTCATGCCGCTGTTATCCCCCTTGAAGCCCAAGGCTGTCAGACTATCGCTGCGCTGTTTGGCTCTCAGGGCCAGCTTGTTGCACAGGGCAGTTTGCCTGGCATTGTGGGCCGTGAGTCCCTGATTGTCTGTGCGCTGCATCAGCTCTCTTTGATACTTGAGCATGCTCTTCAGCTGGCTGTAGCCTTCGAGATCCTGACGAATATCGCGGATCAGTCCCTGCACCAGCTCGCGTTTGTTAACCTGACTCTTATCCATGCTGGCTGATCATCTTGTCGGCTATGGCACTTAAATCCAGGTCGAAACTGCCATCCTTCAGTGCCTGGCGCAGGGCATCGACCTTGGCGCTGTCGACATCCGCCAGCTGGCCCAAGTCCCGCTGTGATTGCTCCAGCAATTGCCAGTCCTGGCTGATGACTTGCTGGGGCGGCAGATGACTTATCTCCTGCTGCGGCACACTCGTCTTGTTCTTGCCCGTCGTCATTTCAGTACTCAAGGTACTGCCGATCTTGTGTATTTCCATGATATTCACTCAATAAACTGCTCAATACCTCCTATAGGCGACGCTATGGAGCCGGGACTGAAATTTTTTTTGGCTTTCGCTGTGTATTTTTCTTCCAAACCCTTTGTGACTCAAAACTGCGTCTTCACCCTGCCCTTGGCGAAGGGATAGGCAGTGATGATCTTGCCCGAACTGACGTTCTTGACCCTGATGGGTTCACCCTCCTTGCCCGAATCCAGGGCTACCCCCGTCATCCTGGCATGAAAGCCCTGGCTGCCGGCCTCGATCATCACCTGATCCCCCAGGTTGACCAGCTGAGGAGCGCTGAGATAGACGGCGCGTATGGGTTTGTTCTTGCGCAGCCTGCGCACTACCTGGCGTCCCAGAATATAAGCTTCCCGGGTGAGCAGATCCTGATCTACCGGCCGCAATGGCAACATCTTCCACTCGATATCGGCCGCGGTCACTGTCTCATCCCTGAGCAAGGTATGGGTGACGACCGGCAGATAGGCGCTGACGCTGACCTTGGCCCTGACATACAGGGACCAATCCGGGGAGGTACAGCTGAGTTTACGCTGCAGGCGGCCGAAGGGCAGCCCCTGGCCGGCTTCCACTACCAAGGCCTGTTTGCATGGCGCCAGGGTGTCTGTGCCCGAGGGCAGTTGAATCGAGATCTTATGACTGAGCCTGGCAATCTCCTGTTGGCTCTGCCAGCGGCTCAGTTCGGCCGTGAGTGACCCGGTTATTTCCGCCGTCAGCTGTTCCGCCGCGGAGCGTTGGCTTGCGGCGCTGGCATCAAGCGGAAGTAAAACCAGGGCCGCCAGCAGCAAGTAGGAAGCAAAGGTTCCGTTACCCGAAGCGAATTTCATTTAACGCTATGTTTTTGTTTGTAAAAATTTATTGGCATATTAATTGGATGCTCATGGTTATCGACATCAATGGGCATACATTACTAGGAGTTGAGATGGCTATCAACCTCGATGCGGCGCTGGGGATCCACCCCCAGACCCTGGACTTCAGAGTGGAGAGAAGCAAGGTGCTGGCGGGCAATCTGGTGAATGCCGAGACCCCGGGCTACAAGGCCAGAGATCTGGACTTCAGCACCGTCATGGCGCGGATAGATGCCGGCATGGTCGGCAAGGGCCATTACGACATAGGCTACCGTGTGCCCTATCAGAATTCCGCCGACGATAACACGGTCGAGTTGGGTAAGGAGCAGGCCAGGTATTCGCAGAATGCCATGGATTATCAGACCAGCCTGACCTTCCTGAATATGAAAATTGCCGGCCTCAAATCCGCCATCGAAGGACGCTAGGAGCCCCTATGTCATTTGGAGAGATCTACCAGATAGCCGGTGCCGGGATGAATGCCCAGACCATACGCCTGAATACGGTTGCCAGTAACCTGGCCAATGCAGGCGCCGCCGCCGAGACCCCGGAGCAGGCCTACCGGGCGCTGAAACCCGTCTTTGCCACCGTCTATAACCAATTGCAGCAGGGCAAGGCCATGGGAGCCAGTGTCGAAGTTGCCGGCATAGTCCAGGCGGATGCGCCGCTGGATATGCGCTATGAGCCGAACCATCCCTATGCCAATGCCCAGGGCTACGTGGCCTATTCCAACGTCAACACGGTCGAGGAGATGGCCGACATGATGGCGGCCAGCCGCTCCTTCGAAACCAGTGTCGAAGTGATGAACCGCGCCCGCTCCATGCAGCAAGGCCTATTGCAATTGGGGAATAAGTAGATGGAAATCACCAACACAGGCCAGCTCCAGAACCCGGCCGATGCCCTTAAGATGCCGGGCAACGATGCGGCCTCGCTGAAAAATGAATTCATGACCCTGATGATCGCCCAGATCAAGAATCAGGATCCGACCAAGCCCATCAACAGCGCCGAATATGTGTCGCAGCTGGCGCAATTTTCCCAGGTGGAGAGCCTGGAGAAGATGCGCGACAACCAGTCGAGCCAGATGGTGATGATGGAAAACCTGGGCATAGTCCAGTCGGCCTCGCTGGTAGGCAAGAGCGCCATGGTGCCGGCCTCCGGCCTGCAGCTGAGCGATGAGGCCGTCGATGGCAAGGTGTTCCTGGAAAATGCGGTCGAAGATCTGGATATCCAGATCCTCAACCAGCAGGGCACAGTGGTGAAGACGGTGAAATTGGGGGCGCAACAGGCGGGAGATATCCGCTTTTCACTCGACCCCAAGGCGTTGGGACTGACCGAAGGCAAGTATGAGCTCAAGGCCAGCGCCACCCTGGGAGACTCGGCCCTGATTGCTCCTACCTACATCAAGGCACAGATAGAAAAGATTCATTTCTCCAGTGCCTCGGGAATGATGATGGCCGAGATGGGCCATGGCCTGGGTGTGGTGTCTGTACTGAATATTTCTGAAGTTTCATAAACCAATTTCATAGGATATAGAGATGTCATATAACATAGCTTTGAGTGGCCTGCAGGCGACGACCCAAGATCTGAACACCATAAGCAACAACATAGCCAATGCGTCCACCGTGGGTTTCCGTGGTGGCCGCAGTGAGTTTGCCGCCATCTATAACGGCGGTCATGCGGGTGGCGTCAGCGTGATGTCGACCAGTCAGAACTTCTCCAAGGGCGGCAGCCTGACCTATACGGGGCGTCAGTTGGACATGGGGATCCAGGGCGACGGTTTCTTCGTGCTCAAGGGCCTGGATGGCGGCGCCATGTATGCCAGAGCCGGCATGTTCCATCAGGATGCCAAAGGTTATGTGATCGATCCTGTGGGCAATCGCTTGCAGGGCTATGCCGTGGGTGCCGCCGGCCGCTTGCAGACGGGCAACACGGGGGATCTGCAGGTGCAAACCGCGTCCCTGGCCGCCAAGGCCACCACGGATGTCGGCCTGGTATCCAACCTGGATGCCAGGGTGGATGTGATAGATCCCCTGGTGACCCCCTTCGATGCGACCAAGATGGACAGTTACCATTCCTCGGGCACCGTCAGTGTCTACGACTCCCTGGGCACCGAGCATGCCCTGACCCAGTACTATGTCAAGACGGCGCCCAACGACTGGAGCGTGCACTACATGATGGACGGAGTGGACGTCACCCCTGCAGGTGGCCATCAGCTGAACTTCGATTCCAACGGGGTGTTGACCGGCGGCCAGAGCCTGACGCTGAACATCAATGATCCGGCTATCCTGGGCGGTGCCTCGGCGTTGAACTTCGATGTCAATTATGACAAGAGCACCCAATATGCCGCCACTTACAATAATTCCAGCCTGAGTCAGGACGGTTATACCTCGGGCGATCTCAAGGGTGTGCGTCTGGATGAGAATGGCCTGCTGTTCGGTACTTATACCAATGGCCAGGAGCAATTGCAGGGCCAGGTGGTATTGGCCAACTTCAGCAATCCCAACGGCCTGGAGCCCGTCAGCAACAATGCCTGGGTGGCCACCAACACCGCCGGCCAGGCCATCACAGGCTCTCCGGCCACGGGCACCATGGGCACCATCACGGGCGGTTACCTGGAAGGCTCCAACGTGGATACCACGGCCGAGATGGTTAACCTGATGTCGGCACAGCGCAACTATCAATCCAATGCCAAGGTGCTGGATGTTAACTCTACCATGCAGCAAGCCTTGCTGAACGCCATCTAAGGGTCATAACTATGGAAAAAATGCTCTATACGGCGGCCAGCGGCGCCGTGCGCATCCTGGAGGCCCAGAGCATCAGGGCGAATAACCTGGCCAATGCCGAGACCACGGGCTTCAAGGCGGATCTCGAGCGGGTCAAGGCCATGCCCTTGCCTGGCACTGCCGGCAGTTTCAACACCCGGGTGCTGGCACAGACCCAGGGCAGTGGTTTCAGCCAGCAAAGCGGGGTGATGAATCCCACCGGGCGCAAGTTGGATCTGGCCATCAGGGATCAGGGCATGTTCAGTGTCATGGCCGATGGCGCTGAAGCCTATACCCGCGCCGGTGCCCTGGTGGCCGATGCCGAGGGGCAGTTGACCATAGATGGCCGCCCCGTGCTGGGGGTCGATGGGCCGCTGGCGCTGCCCGAGTACAAAGATCTCTTCATAGGCGAAGACGGCACCATCAGCGTCTTGCCGTCGGAAGGCGGCGTCATCACAGAAGTCGGCAGATTGAAGCTGGTCAATTCGGATCTGGCGCAGATGCAGAAGGGGCAGGACGGTCTGTTGTATCGTCGCGACGGCCAGGCATTGGCGCAGGATGGTGAGGTCAGGGTCGACAGCGGCTTTCTCGAGGCCAGCAATGTGCAGGCGGTGACCGAGCTCATAGCCTCCATGGATCTGAGCCGCCAGTTTGAAATCCAGGTGAAATTAATGAAAAGCGCAGAGAAGCTGGCCGATGCCGGCAATCGTCTGCTGCGTAACGTGTAAGGACAGTTAGCATGCAATCAGCTCTATGGGTGAGTAAGACAGGCCTGACGGCCCAAGATACCAAGATGACCGCCATTGCCAACAACCTGGCGAACGTGAATACCACGGGCTTCAAACGCGACAGGGTGGCCTTCAATGACCTCTTCTACCAGGTGCAGCGTCAGCCGGGCGGTCAGGTCGATGAGCTCAACGAGCTGCCTTCCGGTCTGCAGTTGGGCACGGGCACCAGGGTGGTGGGTACCCAGAAGATTTTCACCACGGGCGACATGCAAACCACCAACCAACAGCTGGATCTGGCCATCGAAGGCCAAGGTTTCTTCCAAGTCGAGGAGCCAAACGGCGAGCAGGCCTATAGCCGTGATGGCCAGTTCTATCGCAGCAGTGAGGGCCTGATGGTGACTTCCCAGGGCCTGCCTTTGGTGCCTAACATAGTGATCCCAGAGGATGCCTTGTCCGTGACCATCGCCACAGATGGCTTGGTGACGGCGCAGATGGCGGGTCAGGCAGATCCCCAGGAACTGGGGCAGATCACCCTGGTCAACTTCACCAATCCCGCCGGCCTGCAGGCCAGGGGCGATAACCTCTACCGTGAAACCGCGGCCTCAGGCGTGGCGGTGGAAGGGGTGCCAGGCGATCAGGCCCTGGGTGGGCTGCGTCAGGGAGCGCTGGAAGGAGCCAACGTGAATGTGGTCGAGGAGATGGTGGAGATGATTTCGACCCAGAGAGCCTATGAAATGAACGCCAAGGTGGTGTCGGCCTCGGATGACATGCTCAAGTTCCTCAACCAGTCACTATAGGATAGAACCTATGCGTTGCTTATCTCTGCTGGTCTGGGTATTACTCTTGTCTGGTTGTATCTCGGCCTTTCCCGAGCCCCAGACTCAGCCTGGTGGTGCCGAGTGGGCGCCGCCCGAGATCGACTACAGCCTGCCCGATGCCAAAGACGGCAGTCTGTATCGCCCAGGTTATATGTTGACTCTGTTCAAGGATAAGCGGGCCTTTCGTGAAGGCGATATCCTTACCGTCGCCCTGGATGAGAAGACCTACTCGAGCAAGAAAGCCGACACCAAGACCAGCAAGGGTCAGGATCTGGCCCTGGGGCTGAGTGGGGCGGCCGGCAGCGAAGACTTCAGCGCCGAGGGCAATGCCTCCATGAGCCGCGGCTTCAATGGCACTGGCTCCAGCACCCAGCAAAACCAGTTGTCCGGCTCCATTACCGTGACTGTGGCCAAGGTGTTGCCTAATGGCGCCCTGGTGATCCGCGGTGAGAAGTGGCTCAGACTGAATCAGGGCGACGAGTACCTGCGCCTGCTCGGGCTGATCCGTATCGATGACATAGGCAACGACAACACCATCTCCTCCCAGCGGATTGCCGATGCGCGGATCATCTATGGTGGCCAGGGGGCGATAGCCGACAGCAATGCCATGGGCTGGGCGTCGCGTTATTTCAACAGCCCATGGTTCCCGCTCTAGCCAAGGATTTTTGCATGCTACGTTTTTGTTTATTGTTGGCGCTCCTGTGGAGCAACCTGTTGCAAGCCCAGGATCAGACGCGTTATCTGATGGATATAGTCGACGTCCAGGGGATACGTGATAACCAGCTGGTGGGCTATGGTCTGGTGGTCGGCCTCAATGGCAGCGGTGATCGCTCTCAGGTCAAGTTCACCAGCCAGTCCGTGGTCAACATGTTGAAGCAGTTCGGGGTGCAGATAGATGGCAGCACGGATCCCAAGCTGAAGAACGTCGCCGCGGTGGCAGTGCATGCCACTGTGACGCCCATGGCGAGTCCGGGACAGACCCTGGATGTGACTGTGTCTTCTTTGGGAGATGCCAAGAGCCTGCAGGGCGGCACCTTGCTGATGACGCCGCTGCGGGCCGTCGATGGCGAGATCTACGCCATAGCCCAGGGCAACCTGGTGGTCGGCGGCATCTCGGCAACGGGCCGCAATGGCTCATCGGTCACAGTCAATGTGCCGACCGTGGGAACCATTCCCAACGGCGCCCTGCTCGAGGCCGCTATCCACAGCAGCTTCAACGATAACGACGACATAGTGCTCAATCTGAAACAACCCAGCTTCAAGACGGCGCGCAACATAGAACGCTCGGTGAACGAGCTCTTCGGCCCGGATGTGGCCCGCGCCCAGAGTCATGCCAAGGTGTTGATACATGCACCCGAGTCCAGCCGTGACAGGGTGACCTTCATGTCCATGCTCGAAGAATTGCAGATAGTCCAGGGGCGCCGCAGCCCCAGAATCGTATTCAACAGCCGCACAGGCACTGTGGTCATGGGCGGCGACGTCGTGGTGCGTAAGGCCGCCGTCAGCCATGGCAACCTGACAGTCACCATCGTCGAGCAGCAGAATGTCAGTCAGCCCAACGGCGGTTACTTCGGTGACAACAAGGGCAAGACTGTGGTCACCAACGACAGCCAGGTCTCGGTAGAGCAAGGAAACAATCACATGTTTGTCTGGCCGGAAGGCATAGCGATAGAAGAAATCGTCAAGGCCGTGAATAGTTTGGGTGCTGCACCCATGGATCTGATGGCGATCCTCGAGGCGCTCGACGAGGCCGGGGCCTTGGAAGCTGAATTGGTGGTGATCTGATGAAACTGGAAAATAACCAAGGCTACCTGAATCAACTCAACGCCGGCGATCTGATCAAGGCCAACGGTGAGCAGGGGGCGCTCAAGCTGGTGAGTCAGCAATTCGAAGCTCAGTTCCTGCAGACTGTGCTCAAGCAGATGCGTTCGGCCTCGGATGCCATGGCCGATGAGGATAGCCCCTTGTCGTCCAAGAACGACGGTTTGTACCGGGATCTGCACGATGCCGAGCTCGCCAGCCGTCTGAGCCAGATACAGACCATGGGCTTGTCCGAGGTGATGACCAGACAATTGAGTGCCAGCCTTAAGTCAGGCGCAGATCCTGTCGCCTTTGATCCTCAACAGATGACAACGACAGCGATGCAGCCCGCACTCAGGGTGCCGCCGCTCCCTAAGGACGCTAAATGAACATGTTTAACATAGGCAAGTCGGGGCTGCTCGCCAGTTCGGCGGCCCTCAATGCCACCTCCAATAATGTCGCCAACGCCATGGTTGCCGGCTATTCGCGTCAACAGGTGATGACCAGCTCAGTCGGTGGCGGCGCCTATGGTGGCGGGGCCGGGGTGTCGGTCGATGGCATGCGGCGTATCTCGGATCAGTACGAAGTGGCCCAGCTGTGGCAAACGACCAGCGCCGTCGGTTTCGGCAAGGTGCAGAGCAGTTACCTGGGACAGGCGGAGCAGGTCTTCGGTTCGGAAGGCAATAACATTGCCAAGGGGTTGGATCAGCTGTTTGCTTCCCTCAATGCCGCCATGGAGCAACCTAATGTCATCGCCACCCGCCAGGGGGTGCTGAACGAAGCCAAGGCCTTGACCCAGAGGGTGAATTCACTCAATCAGAGCATAGAGGCCCAGCGTGGCCAGATCAACGGTCAGTTGGGGGCCGCCGCCAAGGAAGTGAACGCTCAGCTGAGGAACATAGCCAAGTTCAACCAGGACATTCAGGCCGCCAGTGCCACGGGCACAGTGCCGGCCGCGCTGCAGGACAGCCGCGATGCCGCAGTGGATGAATTGGCCGCGATTCTGGATATCCGGGTGGTCGAGGATGCCCAGGGGATGGTGAACATCTCCCTGGCACGGGGCGAACCGCTGCTGTCGGGCAATACGGTTGCGACCCTGGCACAGGTGCCGGATCCCGCCAATCCCCAGGACAGCCTGGTCGATATCCAGTTTGGCAAGAGTCACTTCACAGTGGAGCGCACCGCGGGTGGCAGCATGGGGGCCCTGCTGGATTATCGTGATATCCAGTTGGCCAACTCCCAGAGCTATGTCGACGAGCTGGCGGTGCAGTTGGCGACCGAGTTCAACACGGCACTGGCCGGTGGTACGGATCTGTCCGGCGCCGCGCCGACCCAGCCGCTGTTCAGCTATCAGCCGGGGAATCCGGCGGGCAGCCTGACAGTGACCGCCGGATTCCCGCCCGAGGCGCTGGCATTTGGCCTGGATGGTACCCAGGGCGATAACGCCAACCTCAAGTCGCTGGTGGCCTTGGCCAACAAAGATCTGAACTTCACCAGCCTGGGGGCCAGCACGAGCTTTTCCGAATCCTACGCCAGCATGGTGGGCCAGTTGGGTTCGGCGTCGCGTCAGGCGATAGTCAACGCCAAGACCTGCGTGGATCTGCAAACCGAGGCGCAGTCCCAATGGGCCAGCACCAGCGGGGTGAATATCGACGAAGAAGGGGTCAATTTGATCATCTATCAGCAGTCTTACCAGGCCAACGCCAAGGTGATCTCCACCGCCGACCTATTGTTCCAGACCATGCTTAGCAGCTTTTAAGGAGTCCGACGATGCGCGTCACCATGCAGAATCTGTACACAAATAACGTTCACAGCATGCAAAATACCACGGCGGCCGTTGCCCGGTTGAACCAGATGCTCTCCACCGGCATGTCCATATTGCGGCCTTCGGACGACCCCATAGGCACTGTGCGGGTCATGGCCAGTCAGCGGGACCTGGCCTCGGTCGAGCAGTATGTGAAGAATATCGACTCCCTCAGCACCAGCATGGATAGGGCCGAAACCTACCTGTCGGGCATGGTGGACCTGCAACAGAGGATGCGGGAGCTCAGCGTCGCCACCAATAATTCCAGCCTGTCGGAGGAAGACAGGGCCGCCTATGCCCTGGAGATGGAAGAGTTGCTCAAATCCATGGTAGACATGGTCAATGCCAAGGACGATGTGGGCAACTCGTTGTTTTCCGGCAACAGTGTCGATAAGGTCACTGTAGGCACGGATGCTGCCGGCCGTTATGTCTATCAAGGCGACAGCAAACAGCGGGAGGTACAGACCTCGGCCTCTTCCTGGATGACGGCCAACGTCACAGCCGAAGCCTTCCTCTTCTCCAATGCCAGTCAGGATCTGCTGAATCAGACCCTCGACTATGTTGCCGTGCTGAAGGACCCCAGCCTGGCACCGGGCGATCCCGCTTTTCAGGCGGCCAGTGTGGATATGCAGGCCGCGCTGAACGATACCCTGGACAGCATCAACAGCGCCATCACAGAGATGGGCGGCAAGCAAAACAGCCTGTCGCTGGCCAAGGGCTCCCATGAGGAAATGGTGTTGTTCAACAAACAGGTGATAGGCGAGACCCAGGAGCTGGATTACGCCAAGGCCACGGCAGAGTTCAACGTCAAGCTGACTTCCCTGAAGGTGACCCAACAGACCTTCGTGCAGATAAGCCAGCTCACGCTCTTCAACAACCTCTAGGGTCGGACTAGATGATCAAAGGGATAGGCGATTCGCTCAATGTGCTGCGCCAGGGCCAAACCTTGGCGGCGGGCAATGCAGGCCCAGTGTTGCCGAGCCAGGGGGCGCCGAAGCGCCAGCCGGCGATCTCCAGACATAGATTGGCCAGCTATGGGCGCTGGGCCAGGACGGCGCGGGAGCAACATGGCATCAGCGCCTCTCAGGTCGCGCTGCAAGCCCTGCAGCAGGCTGATACTCTGCTTGGGCAGTTAAAGGCGCAGTTGCAGACGGCCTTGAGCGCGACCCATGGCGCAGCGCAAGAAGACAGCCTGACCCAGGCCGAGCAGTTGCGCGGGCAGCTGACCCGGATCCGGCCCGAGTATCAGGGCAGGGCCCTGCTGGATCATCAGCTCAATCTATTGAGCCCCTCCAGGGCCGCCGCGCCCCATGTGTTCTGCTTCAAGTCCGTCGATTTAACCTCGCCCAAACAGAGGGATGAAAACATCCTCATCCAGCTGGGCAAGCAGTCGCTGCAGCTGTTGTTGCCTGCGGGCAAAGACAGGCAAGCACTGAACGCCACCTTGGCGCCGGCGTTGGCGAGCCTTGGCCTGAGTATCGATTCATCTTCCGGTGAGGCGATATTCAAGGCCCTGGGACCCGCCTGGGCCCGACTGCAGGAAGGGGTGCTGATGATGGGCGAAGGCCAGAGGTTGCCGGCCGGTGAGCTGCGCAATATCCGCCTCGAGGAGAGATACGGCTGGCAGGATCCACGCGAGTGGCAGCTGCAACCCGGGGCGGAATTGAAACAGAGCCTGGCCAAGATCATCAAGACGCGACAAAAAGTCACCACGCAAATCCAGGAAATACTCGCGTCACATGCTGTGCTGCTCGCCAAGGCGCAAGCCTCGACGGCATCGGCTCAGCCGCAGCTGGATTTGCAGCAGCTGCATAAGTTCATGCAACCTCAGCCCTTCGCCTACCAGATGACCTCCTTGATGGCCCAAGGCAATACCAACAGGGACCAGGTGACGGCCCTGCTCGGTTGATTTTTTGCTGTATCAGTATGTATGTGACTGTACAAAGAACCGACCTCTGGGTCGGTTTTGTGTTTCCGGGGCGGCGTTGGCGAGGCATCAGGGTCAGTAAAGAAAACTTTTTTTCATAAATTGATATTTTTATTTTCAGTTTTCTTTTTAGCAGTCGTCTTATCTATTTGTAATAACAAAAACACTTAATTTCCCGGAGTAACAATTATGCTTTCAGTTCACACTAACTATGCTTCACTGGTTTCACAAAACGCGGTTTCCAAGAGCAACAGCCTGTTGACCGACGCCATGCAGCGCCTGTCTACCGGTTTGCGCATCAACGGCGCCGCCGACGATGCCGCCGGCCTGCAGATCGCCAACCGTCTGAATGCCAACGTCAAGGGCATGGAAGCGGCCGGCCGTAACATTTCAGATGCCACTTCCATGTTGCAGACCGCCGATGGCGCCATGGATGAGCTGACCACAATAGCCAACCGTCAGAAAGAACTGGCGACCCAGGCCGCCAACGGCGTGAACTCGGCCGCCGACTTGGATGCTCTGGATGCCGAATTCCAAGAGCTGATAAAAGAATCTAATCGTATCATGACTGAAACTACCTATGCGGGTAACGATCTGTTCGACGTGTTGAACACTGGTGTAAATTTTCAGATTGGTGCTGGCGCTACCGAGACCTTGAACGTACAAGTAGGTACCATTACTAACGTGGCTGGCGACGTGAAGGCGGGCAATGCTGCAACAGCCATCGCCGCCGTAGATGCTTTCATTGATGACGTGGGTGCTGCCCGCTCTAAACTGGGTGCCAACATCAACCGCTTGGGCCACACGGCCGCCAACCTGACCAGTGTGGTGGAAAACACCAAGACGGCCGCCGGCCGCATCATGGATGCCGATTTCGCCGTCGAGTCAGCCAACATGACCAAGAACCAGATGCTGGTTCAGGCAGGTACCACTATCCTGTCTTCAGCCAACCAGAACACAGGCCTGGTCATGGGTCTGCTGCGTTAATCCGTTTTGTTGCAAGACCAGGGGCTACGGCCCCTTTTTTATTTTTTTCGTTTCGGCGCAACCCCAGTGCTTTTCATTTCAGTTCTGCCCGGTTCCGGTCGCCTTTTCATAGTGTATCGAGTGATTCGCGCCTCGCCCCGGCAAACCAGGGCGGAAGCCTAGCTTCCAGTTGCATTGCGGCAACGGAAGACGCTTCGCAGCTTTCATCGACTGAATTTAAAAAAGCCATATTAAAACAAGTAGATAAATTATTGGCATTAGGCTTGCTGTAAGCCTGTCAACCTGGAGGGATTGTCATGATTTCTGGTATGAATGCGGCGCAGTTTGCCCAGCAATTAATTTCGGCCGACCGCATGGGTAAGGATCAGCTGTTCAAGAATAGCCTCAACACCTATAACACCAAGCTGGATGCCTACAAACTGCTCGAGAGCAGCATGAAGAAGCTGACAGCCAAGCTGACATCCTTCGACACCGAGGCGTTCAAGAGCAAGACAGCCAGCATCAGCGACGACAAGGCGCTGGTGACTGTCAAGACAGATGCGCCCAAGGGTATCTATGACCTCAGCATACACCAGCTGGCACAGGCGCAGCAGCTGAGCAAGAGCTATGCCACCGAAGACGAGCTGTTGCCGGCCTCCGGCGTGCTGAGCATTCAGCTGGGCGCAGATGTTGCCGATCGCATCGAGATAGACCTGGCCACGGTCAACGGCGGCGCAAGCATCACGGTCGCCCAGCTGCGGGATTTGATCAATAAAGATGCCGCTAACCCCGGGGTGCAGGCCTCGCTGGTGCGCACCGGCGGCCAGATAGAATTCATGTTGTCGGCCAACGAGTCAGGTGCCGCGAATAGCCTTACCGTGCAGCTCGATGGCGTCGACTGGGGCATGACAGAGCGCCGTGCGGCCCAGGATGCGCAGCTGACGCTGAATGGCATAGACATCAGCAGCGCCAGTAACTACCTGGAAAACGTGGTCGATGGCGTGACCCTGGAACTGACCAAGACCCATGTGCTGGGCGAGAGCAGCACCATCAAGGTCGAGGACGATTCCGCCGCCAGCAGCGAGGCGGTCAAGGACTTCGTCGAGTCCTTCAATGGCATGCTGACCCAGATCAATCAGCTGACGCGCTCCATGGGCACCACGGTGCTGGACAGCGAAAAAAGCAAAGATGGCGAGGACAAAGACAAGATCTCGACCTCGGTGAAAGAATCGCAGATAGGGGTGCTCAAGGGCGACTCCTCGATCCGCATGTTACAGGCCAGGATGCGCGACAGCGTGTTTGCCGCGGCTCCCAATGGCATGAGGTTGTCGGATATCGGCATAGAGATGGGTCGCGACGGCAAGCTACAGGTCGATGAGACCAAGCTGACCGAGGCCCTCAAGAACGATCCCGGTGCCGTGCAGGCGATGTTTACCGACGGCGGCAGCTATGTCGATCGTCTGGAGCAGGTGATGAAGCCTTTTACCGAGTTCAATGGCTTCATGGATATGAAAGAGAAGACCCTGGATAGTCAGATAGACAGGGTCGAAGACAACATGGCGCGCCACGACCATCAGATGGAACAGCGTTACCAGATCTACCTGGCGCAATTTACCGCCATGGAGGCGACGATCAACCAGTTGAGCGCTGCCAGCGATTTGTTTCAATAGGAAATCACACTAAATGTTAAATGAGCACGATCCCTTCAATGCTTACCAACAGGCGTCGCTGGACGCCAGGGTCGCCGCCGCCAACTCCCACGACATGGTGCGCATGTTGCTCGAGGGATTGCTGGAGGAGTTGGAGCGCGCCGCCGGCCACATGGAACGTCAACGCTATGAGGCCAAGGGCGTCAGCATCAACAAGTGCCTCAACATAGTCCATGGCCTGGACTCCATGCTGGATCTGGACAATGGCGGTGAGGTGGCCAGCAGTCTCAATCGTCTCTATGACTATTGCAGTCGCCAACTCGTCAGTGCCAGCGTCGAAAACAGCGTGCAGGCGCTCCTCCCGGTAACTCAGGTGATCACAGATGTCAGAGCTGGATGGGCCAATCTCAATTGAGCAGTGGCGAAAGTTCGGTCTGGCAATGCGCAAGCATGCCGATACCGGAGACTGGCAGGCCCTGGGGAGACTCAATGAACTGCTTATTCAGGCGCTGAATCGGGCCGGTGCACCGGCCAGTCCGGCACAGCAGCAGGCCAGGGCCGAATTGCGCCGCCTGCATGCCCAGGTGCTGGCCGAGCTGATGCAGGCTCGTGACGAGCTGACCCGTGAGATGAAGCGTTTCAAGGACCAACAAGAGGGCCTGGCGGCCTATCAATTAACCCGTATGAGTGGGGCAGTGGATGATATCTGATCTTATTACGGCACGTCCGGTCGGCGCAGCCCAGACCGGCAGTGGCATACAAGCCGCCGCCGGCGCACCCGCCGAGGAACAGTTTGCGCTGGCTTCCGGGGAAAGGCCTGCTCGCCCACAGGGACAGGACTCAGGGGGCGAGGCCCGGGACGAACAAACCTATGGCATGGCGACCTTCCCCCTCTACACCCAGGATACGGCGGCTGGCATGCCATCGAGCTTTACCTCAGTTGCTCAGCAGGAGACAAGGCAGCAGTCGACATTGGCCTCGAGCCAGGCGCTTGCGAGTGCCTTGGCACCCATGTCTGTGACGACCGGCCTGGTCAGGGGCGGCGCCCCCGAAGTGCCTTCGACACCAGCGAATGCCGCCAATCTCCTCCCCGAACAGAGGCCGCAGCCGGCGCCTTCGTACCCTGCTGCGAGTGCCATGCCGACCGGAGTGCCGGTGGCAGCCATTGCCGGCGCCATGAACTCTGACACGGGCTTTGGCACCGGCTTTGGTGTCGGCTCTAGCACAGGCTTTGGCATAGTTCCTCCTGCAGCATCTTCTTCCCCGGCCGCCGCGCTGTTGGCATCCCTGCCGGCGGCGGGCGTCAAAGGCTTTACGCCAGCTGCAGCTCTTGCGTCTGGTCTGTTAGACCCTGTTTCGAGTCCCTTGGCCGACAGTCAGTCCTATCAGCAACTGAGTGGGCAGCAACCGAATGGGCAACAATTGGCCGCATTGCAAACAGGCGTCAGCCAGTGGGGGCCAGTGTCTGTTTCCCCCAATGCCGCCGTGACCCAGCAGGCCCGGGAGATGCTGACGCCGCTGCGGGAGCAACTCAGATTCCAGATAGATCAGCAGATCAAGCATGCCGAATTGAGGTTGGATCCGCCCGAGCTGGGTAAGGTCGAACTCAATATCCGCCTGGATGGTGATCGTCTGCACGTGCAGATGCATGCGGTGAACCCTGCTGTGCGCGATGCGCTCTCGACCGGACTGGAGCGGCTGCGGGCCGAGCTGGCCATGGATCACGGTGGTCAAATCCAACTGGACATAGGCTCGGGGCAGGGAGAGGCGCAGCAGCAAGGCCGGCAACAGACGGGCGGTTCCATCACCGCCGGCGTGAATGAACAGGACCAAGAGACACAGACGCATCGACAGGCGTTCCATGATGAACGTCAATTGAATTTACTGGCTTAATGCAGGAGTAGTGACATGGCAATAGCGAGAAAGGCTTTGGTCAGATGGATACTGATAGTGGGAGTGGCCCTGGGATGGACCGCCGCGGTGCTCTGGTTGGGCTTGCATGGACCCGCTTGGGTCGAGAGTCACTTTTCCTCCGAGGAAGAGCTGGTCAAGGTGGCCAAGTACTATCCGTTGGACAAGTTCATCATCTCGATCCCGGGAGATAAGTACCCCCACTATCTCCTGCTGGAGATGACCCTCAAGAGCCGCAATCCAGCATTGCAAAGCGTGTTGGATGAGGCGGACCCCGTCATTCGCAATTCGCTGATGAAGATGTTTTCCCGCAAGCGTTTCGAGCAATTGAACGATTCGGATCAGCTCGATAGCCTGCAGGCCGAGGCCTTGGTGCTGATAGCCAAGGTCTTGTCTGACAATGATTTTGCCTCAGATGTCGACGAAGTGCTTTTTACCCGCATGGTGATGCAATGAGGGGTTGAGGATGAATACTGCCGGTCAGTTAGCCTATCAGCAAGTATGTGATGAGCCGCCGGTGCGGCGCCTGTCCGAACAGCAGCTTATCCGCCAATATTTACCGCTGGTGAAACGGGCCGTTTCCCAGCTGCGCAGTCATTGTGGTGCCATGTTGGCACTGGAAGACATGGAGCAGATAGGCATGATGGCGCTGCTGGAGGCGTCGCGTCGTTATCCTGGCGAGTATGACAACGGCTTCCTTTCCTTCGCCGGGCAGAGGATACGTGGCGCCATCCTGGATGAGTTGCGGCGTCAGGACTGGCGTCCCAGACCCGTCAGGCAGCAGGCCCATGAACTGAACGATACAGTGCGTCAGCTCAGCCGTCAGCTGGGACGCGAACCTGGGGATCTCGAAGTGGCCGAGGCCATGGGATTGGATCAGCAGGCTTACCGGGAGCGCTTATACGCGACCCAGGCCGAAACCATGAAGAGCCTGGATGAGATGCTGAGCCTGGGAAATGATCCCGTGGCGGCGGCCGGCGGCGTCGAACATTTCATGTTGAAGAAGAGCCTGATCAAGGCCATGTCGCAATTAAATGAAAGAGAGCAGCTGATACTGTCGCTTTATTACCAGCATGAACTCAATTTAAAAGAAATTGCCATGACCTTGGGGTTAACCGAGACCCGGATTTGTCAGTTACATAAATTGGCCGTGGTACAGCTGAAAAGCATACTGCAGCAGTGAGAAGTTTTGGAGTGGCGGGAGCGCAATGAACAAACTAATAGGCTTGATAATTATTTTCATGTCGGTGTTCGGGGGTTACGTCTGGGCCGGTGGCGCCTTGGCATCCATGTGGCAACCGGCCGAGATTTTGATTATTTTTGGCGCGGGTATAGGTGCTATCGTCATAGCCAACCCCAAGCCGGTGCTGCTGGAGATGCTGACCCAGGTGAGGGAACTCTTCAGCCGGGAACAGGAAGATCCCGAATTGTACCCTCAGCTATTCGCCCTGATGGGCGTGTTGATGGCCAAGATCCAGGTCCAGGGGCTGAAGGTGCTCGATGAGCACATAGAGAATCCCCAGGACAGTTCGCTGTTTCTCATGTATCCGGCGGTGCTCAAGCATTCGAATGTGCTGTTGTTTCTGATAGATAACTTACGTATCCAGTCCATAGGCAAGATCTCACCCCATGATCTCGAGCATATGCTCGAAGAGGAGATCCACCGCATAGAAGAAGACAGACTCAGACCCTCGGAGGCATTCAGTAAAGTGGGCGAAGCCATGCCGGGATTCGGTATCTTGGCCGCCGTGCTGGGGATCATCATCACCATGTCCAACATAGACGGCCCCATCACCATGATAGGGGTCAAGGTGGCTGCGGCACTGGTGGGGACCTTCGTCGGTATCTTCGCCTGTTACTGTTTCTTCGATCCCATGTCCAAGGCGTTGGAGCATCTGGTCGAGCGTAAATCCGCTCAGCTGAGGTGTGTGGCCGCCATGCTCACGGCCTTTGCCAAGGGCAAGCCGCCCATGATGGCCATAGACGCCGGCCGCAAGCAGATCCAGAGTGAGAACCGACCGTCGTTCATCGAACTGGAGCGTTGGATGGAGGAGCAAAAAGCCGATGCTCCATAGAAATGAGCCTGTCATCATCAAGCGGCGCCGGCGGGAGAAGCGCAATACGTCCCACGGTGGGGCCTGGAAGGTGGCGTTTGCCGACTTTACCTTGGCCATGATGGCGCTCTTCATGGTGTTGTGGATCATGCAGATTGCCGATCAGGAAGAGCGCACCAGGATAGTGCAATATTTGCGTGGCGATATGTATGCCACAGGGGCCATGAACCCCTTCGACTTGAGCCAGTCGTCTTCCCTGATCGACCTGGAAGGCAACATGGCCATTCAGCAAGCCGTGCTGCCCTCGGCCGCCGCCGGCGGTGCCGAGCGCGCCGGTCCGGCGCTCTACAATAATGTGCCAGTGGGAGAGGCGGAAGCGAACGCAGGCTTGGGGCCTGAGTCCAATGCCATGATCCCCGGGCAGTTCGACACTCAGGCGCAGCTGGCCGTGCTGGCCCGCGAGCTGAACCGTGTGGTGCAGAGTTCCAGCATGGCCGATAACATAGCCGTGACCCTGGTTCCCCAGGGGATACGCATATTGATCCATGACAACGTCGACCAGTTTATGTTTACCCGCGGCAGTGCCCAGATGCAACCCTACTTCGAGGACTTGCTGCTGGCCCTCGGGCCCGTGCTTGGCAAGATACACAACAGCATGGTGATTTCCGGTCATACCGACTCGGCACCTTATGCCGGCAGCTTATTTACCAACTGGGAGCTGTCCAGCAAACGTGCCCTGCTCGCCAGACGTGTGCTGGAATACGGCGGCGTTAAACGCCAGCAGGTGATCCAGGTGACGGGCATGGCGGACCAGGTGCCCTATGTGGCTGCAGATACGGCCGCGGCCGCCAACCGTCGCATCGAAGTCTTGATCTTGACGTCATCGACCGAGCAATTGATCCGCGACATGGTCGGGGTGCCGGCAGAAGTGCTGGAAGCCGGGGTGCAGGTGCAGGATGCGAAACAGCGGGCCACAGCGAATCAACCCAGAATGAGATATCAGCAGCAATGAATGATACCATGAGCAAGCATGAAGAATTTGTTCATTTTGAAGCGGGTAGCGGCGGCCAGGCTGTGTCCGAGGTGGAACTTGAGCCGCAGGACAACAGACGTGAACATCAGAGATTCAGTCTCAGGCTCAACCCCAGGGTGCCGCTGGCGCTCGCCTGTGATGGTATAAGAGTCAAGATATTGAAGACGAACTGGTTTCTTGTCAGTCAACTGGGCACTGCCAGTGTGAAAGATCTGAGTATCAGTGGTGTCGGTCTGCTGAGCAGCGTGGCTTTGGTGATCGGCCAGCATATCTGTCTGGAGTTCGAGCAGGGTAAATTTTGGTGCGAGGTAACCCGAACTCACAGGGTGCAGGGAAGACTCAATTTCTTTGGCGCACGCTGGTTGGATGCAGATACGACCAAGGTGTTGGCCTTGATCCACAGTGTCAGACCGCAACTGGCCGACTAGGAGGTTTGCTATGACTGTTGCTTTCCATCGCAGGGGCGCAGACAAATTACAGAAGTTTTTCCTGTATCTCATATTGCTCGATTGGGTGCTGCTGCTCATTACAGCCATAGAAATGCAGTCGCTGAGCTTTCGCTATGGCGCGCTGATTTCTGTTATGTTGCTGGTCTACAACGTGTTTTTAACTCACCTCTGCCGTATCCGGGCGCGGCGCGCCAACGATGCCTATATGATCTACCCTGTCATGACCGGCGCCCTGATCTCCTTCCTGCTGGTCACCTATTTTTTCTTCTTCATCTGAAACACCAAGGGCAAGCAGGCGATATTCCTGCTTGCCGTTTCAGTTTGCCTACTTGCGCTGCGACGCTATGAAGTCTGAGATCTGGGCTTCGAGGATCGACATGGGCACAGAGCCATTCTCGAGAATCGCATCGTGGAACTTACGCAGGTCAAACTTTTCCCCCAGGGCCGCTTCGGCCTGTCGGCGCAGGCGCTTGATGGTGAGTTCGCCTATCTTGTAGGACAGTGCCTGACCCGGCCAGGTGATGTAGCGGTCAATTTCCGTGGTGACATTGTGCATCGACAGTGCCGTATTGCCGGCCATGAAGTCTATCGCCTGTTGCCGACTCCAGCCCTTGGCATGCATGCCTGTGTCCACCACCAGGCGGGCGGCGCGCCACATCTCATAGGTCAGGCGGCCGAAGTTGCTGTAAGGGTCCTGGTAGAAGCCAGCCTCCAGCCCCAGATATTCGCAATACAGGCCCCAACCTTCGCCGAAGGCCGAGATATAGCCGTAGCGGCGAAAATCCGGCAGGGCGTCCAGCTCCTGATTGAGGGAGATCTGCAAATGGTGTCCCGGCACCGCCTCGTGCAGTGTCAGCGCCTCCAGTTCGTATAGTGGCCGCTTATCCAGGGCATAGGTGTTGACCCAGTAATACCCCGGCTCGTCGTCGCGGTTGGAACCCGAATAGCGCCCCGTGGTGTATTTGGGGGCAATTTCCGCCGGCACGGGCGCTATGCCATAGGGCATGCGTGGCAGGTGGCCGAAATACCTGGGCAGCATGGCGTCGGCCTTCTTGGCGATATAGGCGGCTTCCTTGAGCAGCTGTTCGGCACTTGTGGGGTAAAATTGCGGATCGGTACGCAGGAAATGCAAAAACTCGACGAAGCTGCCCTTGAAACCCACCTTGGCAATGACCCTATCCATTTCGGCGCGGATGCGCTGCACTTCGGCTAACCCCAGTTGATGGACTTGCTCAGGGGTCATATCCAGGGTGGTGTAATAACGGACCCGGTTCGCGTAAAACGCCTCACCCTCGGGCAGGCTGGACGCGGCTATGTCGGTGCGGGCGTTGGGGATGTACTCCTGGGTCATGAAGTCGTAAAACTGCCGGTATGAGGGCAAGACGAGCGTCTGCACCAGCCGCCGTCCTTCCGCCGTCAGCCGGGCCTTTTCGGTGGCGCTGAAGTGACTCGGATACAGGGTGAAGGGCTTGAAGTAACCGCTCTGCTCTACAGGCACCATGAAGGCGCTGATGCTGTCTTCGAAACCTTTCAAGGTGACCTTGGGAGGCGTGATGCCGGCGGCCAGCCCCTGGCGCAGCCAATGGGTCTGCTGGGCGAAGTAGTCTGGCAGGGCGCGCAATTTAGCCAGGTAGTGTTGATAATCCGCCATGGTGGCGAAGCGCGCTGTGGCTATGTTGGCAATCTCGGCATGGAAGCCACTCTCGGCGGTGATCGGCAGGTAGTGATCCTTATACTGGTACAGGTCGACGCTATTTTGCAGCTGATCCTGGAGTATCTTGGCGTTGATCTTGTCGGTCTTGCTGAAGCCTGTCTTATCCAACTGCTTGAGCTCGTCGAGCAAGCGTTTCTGCGCTGCATGGGTGCCGGCCAGGGCCCCGGGAGACAAGTCCGGCAGCTTAGCCGCGGCGCTCTCATCCCCTTGGCCGTGGGCCAGGTCGGGGCTGGTCTGCAACTGGATTTGCCAGTCTCTGTCGATGATCGCCTGCAAGCCAGGCGCTATCAGTGGTTGGGTTTGAGTGCTGGGGACCTGGCCGGTGTCGGCAGGGGGCAGGGTTTGGCAGGCGCACAGGGAAGCGGCCAGCAGCAGGGGCATGAGAGGCTTGTACATGCAATTTTCCTTTATTATTCATTCTAGTCTGGCCGATTATGCCCTATCGTCAGCCGAGAGGGCAGCCCAGGGGGCCGGGCCAAATGTGACCAAATGTATTTCGGCCGGCTCGTCGACCCTCAGATAAATATCGGCATAGGCCAAAAAGTGGCGGCGAATGCGTGTTAAACTAGCCTTCCACCCAGGACCAAATAACAACAGCATTGGCAGGGTAGTTCACAAGGGGTTAATTATGATTGATACATCCATTCCGTTGGTGGATCTGCATCGTCATCTGGACGGCAATGTCCGGGTCGAGACGATTTGGGATTTGGGACACCAACATGGCATTGCCTTACCCGCCGACAGCTTGGCCGGCTTGGCGCCTTTCGTACAAATTCAGGGTAAAGAATCGAGTCTGGTGGCTTTCTTGAAGAAGCTGGACTGGATGGTGGCCGTGCTCGCCGATCTCGATGCCGTGAAGCGGGTCGCCTACGAAAACGTGGCCGATGCCGCTCTTTCCGGACTGGATTATACCGAGCTGCGTTTCAGCCCTTATTACATGGCGATGAATCATAAACTGCCCATTGAAGGCGTGGTCGAGGCAGTGATCGACGGTGTGCGTGCCGGTTTGCGGGACCATAAGGTCCAGGTCAAGCTGATAGGCATACTGTCCCGCTCCTTCGGACAGCAAGCCTGCATGCAGGAGCTGAATGGTCTGCTGGCACATAGAGATCATCTGGTGGCCATGGATCTTGCCGGCGACGAGCTGGGCTTCCCGGGTGAGTTATTCAATGATCACTTCAAGCGGGTGCGCGATGCCGGCTTGGCTATCACGGCCCATGCGGGTGAGGCTGCCGGCTCCCAGAGCATGTGGCAGGCTATCCAGGAATTGGGGGCGACCCGTATAGGTCATGGGGTGAATGCCGTGCATGATCCCAAGTTGATGGAGTATCTGGCGAAGCATAGGATTGGCATAGAGTCCTGCCCGACCAGCAACCTGCACACTTCCACCGTGGCCTCCTACGATACTCACCCGCTGCGCACCTTCATGGAAGCCGGGGTGCTGATCGGCCTCAACACAGACGATCCCGGGGTGAGCAACATAGATATAGCCCATGAATATCAGGTGGCCAAGTCCGAGATGGGCTTCAGCGACAGCGAGCTGGCACAGTTGCAGCGCAATGGTGTCGAGATGGCTTTCCTGTCGGACAGCGAACGCAAGGCGCTCTACGCCGCCAAGGCCTGATATCCTGATTCTGTCTGCAAAAAAAACCGGCATGATTGCCGGTTTTTTTATGTTGCCGAGAAATTAAATCACCCGGGAAAATTGCTGCTGGCGCGCCTTCTGGCGGAAATAAACATCGAAACACATGCAGATGTTGCGGATCAACAGGCGGCCGGTGGGATTGATGCTTATCTTCCTGTCCTGGATGCTGACCAGTCGATCGTCGAGGAAGGTCTGCAACAGTTTGAGATCTTCGGCGAAGTAGTCTTCGAAGTCGATCCCTAAGGCGTCGTCTACCTTGGCCATGTCCAGCTCGAAATGGCAGATCAACTGCTTGATGACCTGACGGCGGATTTCATCATCCCGGCTCAGGCTGCAGCCTTGCCATAATGCCTGGCGGCTGGCATCTATCGACTGATAATAGGCCTGTATGTCTTTCTGGTTCTGGGCATAACAAGTGCCAATCTGGCTGATGGAGGAGACTCCGAGTCCCAATAGGTCACATTCGGGCTGGGTGGTGTACCCCTGGAAGTTACGGTGCAGCTTGCCTTCGCGTTGCAGCACTGCGAGCTCATCCTCCGGCTTGGCGAAGTGATCCATGCCTATATATTGGTAGCCGGCCTGGGTTAAGGCGTCGATCGTCTGCTGCAACATGGCGAGCTTGGCCCTGGCGGAGGGCAAGTCATCCTCCTTGATCTTGCGCTGGGCGGCGAAACGCGACGGCAGATGCGCATAGTTGAATACCGACAGTCGGTCCGGCGACAGCTCTATGGTACGGGCTATGGTCTTGGCGAAGCTCTCCGGGGTCTGCAGTGGCAGGCCATAGATGAGATCCACATTGGTCGACACGAATCCCAACGCCTTGGCCCTGGCGATCAGATCGAAGATAAACTGCTCGTCCTGCTCGCGGTTGACCGCCTTTTGTACTTCCTTATTGAAATCCTGCACGCCGACCGAGATACGGTTAAAGCCGGCCTGCTTGAGGGTGTCGAGCATCTCGAGTGCTATTTCCCTCGGATCCACTTCGATGGAAAACTCCCCCTGCTCGGCGAAGTTGAAATGGGTCTTAAGCAGAGTGGTCAGTTGCAGTATCTGTTCCGGCTGCAAGAAGGTCGGGGTGCCGCCGCCCCAATGCATCTGGGTCACGGTATAATCTTTGAACAGGGGCGCGCGCGCGATGATTTCCGTCGCCAGGTAGGCTAGATACTGTTCCGCCTTATGGGCATGGCGGGTGATGATCTTATTGCAACCACAGTAGTAGCAGAGCTTGGCACAGAAGGGGATATGGAGATAGAGCGAGAGTCTGTTGGTCTCACTGTTTTCGATCGCCGCCAGCAAGTCGGGCTCGGTGAAACCCGTGTCGAATTCCAACGCCGTCGGGTAGGAAGTATAGCGGGGGCCGCTGTAATTATACTTCTCTATCATGGCACTATCCCAATGATCTTGTGTTGGCTGCTGCAAGGCGTTTCTCCCGAGTCTAGTGATAACGACGTCAGTATGGGGCTTGCAGCCACTAATTACTTTGATCTAGACAGGCAAAAGGGTGCAAAACGCACCTTGGGTGCCGAGTGGGCCGCAATGCGATCCGGGAGGCGCAGCTGATGGGGAGCGGCGAGCGAGACGGACTAGTGCATGGCCTTGGGGCGGTAATCCATCAGCTTGCGGGCATCATGGAGAATGCCTTCCTCGAGCTCGGCCTCGGACTTCATTCTGGCCAGATCCAGCTTCATCCTTTCCTGCTTAGGCAGCGCCTGACGGGCTTCCATTATAGGGTGCGCCTTGATGCGGTCGAAGTGCATGAATAAGGTCGGATAATCCGGGCTGACCCTTTCGCTCAAGGAGATGGCCTCGAACAGTTTGACGATGCGCACCACACCCTCTGAGATCTCACAGCGCTCTTCCACCATGGCGGTGGCTATGTAGCGGATGTCGTCCAGTACTCCGGCCCGTTTGGCATCGGCTTCGGCCTTGCGGAGGAGGGCCGCCTCCCGCTGGCTGTGGCTCTGTCGTCTGAGTCTGAGCAAGAGTGAGGTGGCGTAACCACTCAGTGCGACTATGACTATGAGGCCGAGTATGATGAGTGCCGTGGACACAGGAGACTCCTTCTGGGATGACGTATATACGCAGGGTTCCGATGCCGCTGTCATGGCCGGCATCGGCTCCAAACGCTGAACTAGTCTTTGTCTTGGTAAGCCTTGAGCAAATCGGCGCCGGATTCAAATTTTTCCAGCAAGTCGTCATCCGAGAGGCTCTTGGGCTTGGCTTGGGGTTCATCCCCATCGGTGATCCCCAGCTTATGCATCAGGGCCTCGATCTTGTTGAGTTGCTGATCCAGCCACTTTTGGTCGCTATCCTTGAGATCCCGGCCTTCTTCGAGCATATCCAGCAAGCTGTTCAGTCTTGGATCGTCTTCGAGTTGGAGCAGTCTCTGCTCGTCGCTCAGCTTAGGCTGTTTCGCCTTGGGTTTGGCTGCTTCGACCTTGCTGACCGGCAATTCCAGGACCACGGCTTTCTTGCTGCCATGACGGGGATCCTTTTTCTTGGCAAGGTCGCTCTGGGGAGCCTGTTGTTGGATCAGACTCTCGTTATGACGACTGCCGGACTTGTTGCCTGACTCCTTGCGCTTGGTCGTTACGCTGGTACGGTCTTGCTTCTTTGTTCTGGGCTGCAACTTAGGGCTGTTCTCGCCGCCCTTGCGCGTTTTCTTGCTACGAGACATGGTTTTCTCAATTGGTTTACAAGGTGTGGCCAGAAAGCTTGAGTGTGAGTCACTCTCTCTGGTACTAAATAGGGTCGCGATTTATACCAGACTCAGATGTTTTTTGCATCAAAATGAGGTCTTTTGCGGCAAATAATAGCGCAAAATCGCCTTTCTGTGCCAGAAATTCGAAGGTGCGTCTCTGGTAGAAGCTGACATGGGTCAGATTGTTCTTGTAATGCCACTTGGCGAAGCCGGCTAAGTCCGTCAGCAAGGGGGTACCTATGGCCAGCCAGCCGCCGGGATTGAGCAGGCGTGAGATCAGTGACCATTCCTTGAGGGGATCTTGGAAATGCTCGAAGACCCGGTAGCTGCAGACGAAGTCATAGCGCTGGCGCAGCGCCTCATGATCCGGTGCGAAGAAGGGATCGTACTGCTTGAGCGTATGTCCGGCGGCCTCCAGGTTACTCAGGCTGGCATCATCCAATACCCTGCCAAAGTTCAGACCCCTGAGCCGTCCCGCCTGTTGCTGCGCCAGTTGTGATAGCAAAGGTAAGATAAACTGTGCCAGTTGCCGCTGCTTGGCGCTTGCCCTGGCGCGTCCATATCTGTGCTTTTCGGCCGCAGGTGGCAAGTGGGAAGCTGCATCGGCAAAGATCAATCCGCAATGTTCACAGGCATAGAAGGCACGTTTCTTGTCTTGGTGGAAGAAAGCGGCATCTTGGCTGTGACAGAGGGGGCATCGACGCATTGAATGGTTCGGAGCTGCTATGGGATAGTTGAGTATACCAGCACAAGCGGCTGAGCATAAGGAAGCGTGTTGATCTTACAGGCGTTATCTTAGAATAGCGGGTAGAAAAAAGGCGGCAGTATGACTGCCGCCTCATAAACAGTGCTTAATGCACCTTATTCTGAGTTCAAGTATCCGTACTTGCTATGCGACTTTCCCGGTCATTATCCATCTTTTTTTTGCTGCTTTCCGTGCGCCGCTTTAGTTCGTGGTCGTCCCGACACTTTATTAGTATTCCGTCGCCATCCTGACAACAGCTTCCGTAGATGGTCTTGCGACTCATCATATATCGGCGTCATCTGTGACCTTTAGTGAACAATCCATGTCAGAGCTAAGTATCTCCAGTGATAACCAGCGTCCGGCCAGTGCATCCAAAGCGTTAGCTTCCTATGCCACAATTTGAATCATTCAAATTGCATCCTGATGGAGCGAGTTTCCCTGAAATGTAAGGCAGTGCTAATCAGCAGTTGGCGTTATCGGCCTAATCCTTACAAGTTGTTCTGACCTGGATTTCAAATTGAAATCACGACTCATTGTTATTATTGGTGAGTGGTCTTAAGTATATTATTGTTATTGTTTGACTTTATTCTTATATCTTAAATGTAAACATACCGAAAACTGCATGTTGGAATGCTTATTTTTATACATACAGATGGGTTTATCCCGGTACGGCGCTATTAGACCTAAATCTGTGATCTATGTCAAGCAAGAATGTGGTAAGTTGACGTAAACGTAAGCTTTTTTGGGGTAAAAAAGGGTGGATCCCCACCCTTTTTAAGCAAGCAAACTATTACTTAATGCTTGATATATATTTGGATAATGCCTCGATATCCGCATCATTCAACTTCTTGGCGATATCCTGCATCATACCGTTTAAATCGTTATGACGGTCGGCATTGCGGAACTTGGTCAGCTGGATCTTGATGTAATTGGCATGTTGACCGTCAATCGAAGGGAAGCCGGCCAGTCCGGCACCTTTGCCTTCTGGACCATGACAAGCCATACAGGCTGTGATACCGCGACTGACATCACCCCCCTTGTAAAGCTGTTCGCCCAGGACGGGCACATCCTTAACGTCGGCAACCTGCTTAGTCTGGCTGGAGAAGAAGGCGGCAATATCTTCAATATCTTGGTCTTTCAGTCCGACCGTCATCCCACCCATGATAGGGTCCATACGCCCTTCTTTACCGCCAGTTTGGGCTGCAGCACGAAAATCTTGCAGCTGTTTCTGTAAGTAAGTGGCATGTTGACCAGCGAGTTTCGGGTACATGTCGATCATACTGTTGCCGTCCATACCGTGACAGGCAGAGCACATGATCGCCTTGGTTTTTCCCGCTTCAGCATTACCTTCAGCCATAGCTGATGAAGATAAGGTGGCGATGACGACAGACAACGCAAGAGCTAACTTTTTCATGGCGTTCCAACTTCTTGTTAAGATTATTGTCCTGAGCTTACTAGGCTGACCCGCAAGCGTGGTAAAATAGATTCAATGTGATCGGTGAATATTTTACACGAAAACGTGGAAAAGTAAGCCATTGTTCAATAATTATGGTATTGCGTAGCAAAAAAATTGGAGTTAACAGTGACTGAATCTCGGATCGACTTTCGCAGGGCGAAGTTTTTAATCAGTGCACCGGACATTGCACATCTGGACCAATATCTCCCTGGTGATCTGGGAATTGAAATTGCGTTCGCAGGACGTTCAAATGCAGGAAAGTCTAGTGCGCTCAATGCCTTGACTGAACAGAAGAGCTTGGCGCGTACCAGTAAAACCCCGGGGCGAACCCAGTTGATCAACGTCTTCGAACTGGATGAGCAACGCAGGCTGGTGGACTTACCCGGCTATGGCTTTGCCCAGGTGCCGCTGGCGATGAAGCATAAGTGGCAGCAAGCCTTGGGTGAATATTTGCAGAAGCGCGCCTGTTTGAGTGGCGTGGTGGTCTTGATGGATATACGCCACCCGCTGAAAGACTTGGACATGCAGATGATCGAATGGGCCGTCGCCAGCGAGATCCCTGTGTTGGCCCTGTTAACCAAGTCAGACAAGTTGGCCCAGAGCGCCAAGATGAAGACGGTAAATGAAGTGCGTAAGGCCTTGGTTGATTTCGGTGACTGGGTACAGGTGGAGCCTTTCTCATCGCTCAAGGGAACGGGCAAGCCTAAGGTGTTGAACATACTCAATGAGTGGTGCCATCCCCAGTGGCTGACAGAAGAAGAGCAGGCCAGCCTGGAAGAGTGATCTTTAGCGGCAACGAGGGCGGCCCGTTCGGGCGTCCTTCTTTGCCTGCTATATTAGCATGGCCTCTCTCGCTCCTTTCTCGCCTCATCCAGTTGAATTAAGACAAAAAAAAGCCGACGACAGAGTCACCGGCAAAAAATAATTAGCTCTTTTGGGGAGAAGCTAAATTCAACAAGACTCAAGTGTCACTAAATCGCTCTAACGACCCTCAATACAGACAGCATACCTAAAGTTCCGGCACAATTAAAGTAATTACTCTAAAAATTATTTTGGGCATAAAAAAAGCCCCAGCAAATACTTGCTGGGGCGCCAGAATTTGGCTTACTCACTATCAAGTGAAATAAAGGTTTGAAAGATAGAACATCTTAACCTCTGTACCCTACGCCGAGAATAATACCCCATTTATCACAATATGAAAAACTGTTTTTCATAAAAAACGACAATAGTGTGAATTTCCTCTCAAAAGATGCGGCAAAAATCGCCTGCTTTTGATCTAAAACTTTCAGCTAAGGGCCTATTCTGCATGGGAAATGGCGCTTTTAAGTACCTTAGCCCTCAAAACTGATCTCTCGAGGGCTGTTTGGCGAGTTTTTGTACTGTCCTGGCCGGTGCGGTTGGGAACTAGTGTGCCTCGTCCCAATTGTTGCCCGTACCTGCCTCGGCCAGCAACTCCACGTCCAAGTTGGTGGCTCTTGCCATCAGTTCGCACACTTTGAGTTTAATCTCATCGGCCTTGTCCGCATCGACCTCGAACACAAGTTCATCGTGTACCTGCATTATCATGGCGATCTCGCCCTGGGTATCCTGAGATATCCAATCGGCAATCAAGATCATGGCTTTCTTGATGATATCGGCGGCCGTGCCTTGCATGGGGGCGTTGATCGCCGCGCGTTCGGCGGCCTGACGGCGCATGGCATTGCGATCCCGGATCTCGGGGAGGTAGAGCCGGCGACCGAACAGGGTCGACACATAGCCCAATTCGGCGGCGCTCGCCCGGGTTTCTTCCATATACTTGAGCACCCCAGGATAACGGGCGAAGTAAGTATCTATATAGCTCTGGGCTTCGTTGCGGGGAATATCGAGCTGGCGTGCCAGGCCAAACGCCGACATGCCATAGATGAGGCCGAAGTTGACCGCCTTGGCGCGACGGCGCTGTTCTGTGGTGACCGAATCGAAATCTACCCCGAAGACTTCCGCGGCCGTGGCCCTGTGGATGTCTTTGCCCGCGGCGAAGGCGCTGAGCAGCCCGGCATCCTGTGACAGATGTGCCATGATGCGCAGCTCAATCTGCGAGTAATCCGCGGCGAGTATGACTTTGCCTGCCGGGGCTATGAAGGCCTGACGTATGCGGCGGCCTTCCTCGGTGCGGATGGGAATGTTCTGCAGGTTGGGATCGCTGGAGGATAAACGGCCGGTGGCGGCATTGGCCTGGTGGTAGCTGGTATGCACCCGGCCCGTCTTGGCATTGACCATCAGTGGCAGTTTATCTGTATAAGTACTCTTGAGCTTCGACAGGCTGCGGTGCTCGAGAATGATCTTGGGCAAGGGATAGTCCAGCGCCAGCTCGACCAGCACCTCTTCCGCCGTCGAGGGTGCCCCCTTAGGGGTCTTCTTGAGCACGGGATAACCCAGCTTGTCGAAAAACAGTGCCTGCAACTGTTTGGGTGAGCCTAAGTTGAAGCTCTCGCCGGCTATCTCGTAGGCTTTTTGTTCCAGCTCATCTATCTTGCGCGCCAACTCGCCGCTCTGTTGTCCGAGCAACATGCTGTCGATCAATACGCCGCGTCTTTCTATGTCGGACAGTATGCTGACCAGTGGCAGCTCGAGTTCGCTGAAAACGTAGGCCAGTTCCGGCTCTTTTGCCAGCCGCGGCCATAGGTGCTGATGCAGCCTCAGGGTGATGTCCGCATCTTCGGCCGCATAAGGCGCCGCCGTCTCCAGTGGGATCTGGTTGAAGGTCAGTTGTTTGGCCCCCTTGCCGGCAATGTCTTCGAAGCCGATGTTCTTATGACCCAGGTACTTGAGTGCCAGGCCATCCATATCGTGGCGCGAGGCGACCGAATTGAACACATAAGATTCCAACATGGTATCGAACGCTACGCCTTGCAGTGCTATCCCGGCGTTGGCCAGTATGCTCATGTCGTACTTGATGTTTTGGCCGACTTTCTTCATCCCGGGATTTTCCAGGAAGGGGCGTAATTTTTCCAGCGCCAGGCTCCTGTCCAGTTGTGCCGGAGCATCGGGATAATCATGACCCAAAGGCAGATAGGCGGCTTTGCCTGCTTCGATGGCAAAAGACAAGCCGACCAGTTCGGCCTCCATGTAATTCAGGCTGGTGGTTTCTGTGTCGACGGCGACCAGCTCGGCCTGCTGCAATTTGGCCAACCAGGCATCCAGCTCTTCTTCCGTCAGCAGGGTGTCGTACTGAGTGTCTATGGCGACAGTAGGGGTTGGGCTTTCCGCCGTGGCAGCGTCTGCTGCCTGGGTCTTGGTGTCCGCCTTGTTGTCCAGCACTTCGGCTAACCAACGCTTGAACTCCATCTCACCATAGGACTTGATCAGCTCATCCCTGTCCGCCGGCTGCACTGTTAACTCATGCCAATCCAGTTCGAGTTCGACATCCGTCTTTATGGTCGCAAGCTCATAGGACAACTTGAGCATCTCGGCGTTGTCTTTGATTTTTGTGGGCATTGTCTTGGCGCCCCTGAAACCCATCTCGGCCACCTTGTCCGGCTCGGCCAACAACTTACTGACACTGCCTGCACCATTGAGCATGGCCAGTGCGGTTTTCTCGCCCACACCGGGAAGCCCCGGGATATTGTCTGCCTTATCCCCCATCAGCGCCAACAGATCTATGATGAGATCCGGTCCGACACCGAACTTGGTTTGTACTTCCTCGGGCCCCATTATGGTATCTGTCATGGTATTGATCAGTGTGACATTGGTATCGACGAGCTGCGCCATGTCCTTGTCGCCCGTGCTGATCAGGGTCGCCCGTCCCTCGGCGCTGGCACTGCGGGCCAGGGTGCCTATGACATCGTCGGCTTCGACGCCGGGAACGCATACCAGGGGTAATCCCAGCGCCTTGATGATGCGATGCAATGGCTCGATTTGCGAACGCAGATCGTCGGGCATGGCGGGGCGATGTGCCTTATATTCACTGTACATGTCGTTGCGAAAGGTCTTGCCCTTGGCATCGAATACCACTGCGATATGACTAGGGTGATAACGGTTGAGCAGGCTGCGGAGCATGTTGACCACGCCATAGACTGCCCCAGTGGCTTCGCCCTTCGAATTTGTCAGGTGAGGTGGCGCATAATAGGCACGGTAGAGATAAGAAGAACCGTCCACCAGCACGAGTGGGTTATTGGCAATTGTCGGCATAAGTCAGTATTCGTTTTGCATTGGTCTGAGGTGGGCTAGCATGCCACAGACGTTGGGTTTCGGCCACGGCAAAATAGCTCCCAGCCTGTGGATAAGTCTGTGAGTGAAAAAGTCAACAAAGAATGAGGGTTTTATTTACGACAGGTAAAACCAAATTTATAACGTTGATTTATAATTGTTTTTTTTATTTTGTGTGATGAGTCATTGATTTATAAATATCTTCCTTGTATGTGGATTTTTTTCTTCCTTGGTACTAAAGAGGATAAATCCTGGCTTATTTTGCAGCACTTGCTAGATTCGAGGGACTAACTTAGCATGAATTTTAATCAGATCAACACATTTGTAACCCATTTGTTAAACCTTAATGGCATAAGAGGGAATTTTTAATGACAAACATCGCAGTTCTTCTCAGTGGATGTGGCGTATTCGACGGCTCAGAGATCCATGAGTCAGTATTGACCCTGCTGTCTCTGTCCAAGGCGGGTGCGGATTACCAGTGTTTTGCTCCCGACATGGAGCAGCTGCATGTGGTTAATCACCTTACGGGACAGGTGGAGTCAGGCGCCGTGAGAAATGTGCTGGTGGAATCCGCACGCATAGCCAGGGGTGAGATTAAGGATTGTAATAGCCTGGATGTGACTCAATTCGATGCCTTGATCCTCCCGGGTGGCTTCGGTGCGGCGAAGAACCTATGCAACTTCGCCACCAATGGCAGTGAATGCAGCATCAACCCGGATGTTGCCGCCTTCATCAGCGAGTTCGTGTTGAGCAAGAAACCCGTAGGTTTCATCTGTATCTCGCCCGTGATGATCCCCTTGCTGTACGGTCATGGGGCCAAGGGCACCATAGGCACGGATAGGGACACGGCCGAGGCCTTTACCCTGATGGGCGGCGAGCACCAGAATGCCAACGTGCATGAGATAGTGGTCGATGAAGTCAATAAGGTGGTGAGTACGCCGGCATATATGTTGGCGGGTTCCATCGCCGAGGCGCATTCAGGGATAGAAAAGCTGGTAGCCAAGGTGTTGGCCATGGCATAGCCGGGTATCAGCCGGGCAGCAGACGGCTCAAGCCGGGCGTCTGCTGCTGTCCAGCAGGCCTTGAGCCAGGCCGATCAGCAAGCCGGCGATATGGGCGCCATTGGCGATTGCCAGGCCGAATATGTCGGTAAAGCCCAGTGCCAGCCACAACAGCATGAAGCCCATGTAGGCGGGTGGCAACCCTATGCCGGCATCTGGCCTCCTCTGACCCAAGATCCAGGTATAACCCACCAGAGCGTAGACGACGCCGGATAAGCCGCCGAAATAGGGGCCGCCGACATAGAATTGTGCCAGGTTGGGCAGGGTGCCGGCCACCAGCAAGAGTATGAGTAAAGGTTTGCTGCCGAGCCGGGTCTCTATCTTGCCCCCAAGGTACCACCACCAGAGCAAGTTGAAGATGATATGCATGGCGGAGAAATGCAGCAGGCTAGGGGTGAACAGGCGCCAGAACTGGCCAAAATCGGCCTCGGGCACGGCGCCGAAGAAAGACAGGGCATTGAATACCTCTTCGGCCAGGCCCAGATTCATGGCGGCAAAGATCAGCACGCAGGCGCAGAAGATGACCAGGGTGACAGGACCCGAGCCCGTGATGAATTGGCTGACGAGCTGCAGGGTCGGGGCACCGTAATCCAGCTTGGTATGGGTATCGCCATTGTCCCACGAGGCCTGCAGGTATTTGTTGTCGTAAGGGTGGGCCATGAAGTGGGCAAATTCTTGTTGCGCTTGCTGCAGCTGGCTATCCTGGGTGACCATCAAGGCGAAACCCCGTTCCAACGGCACCACTCGACAGTCGATATCCAACCCCTTGAGGTAATCGACAAATGCCTGAGCGGCTCTGCTGTTGGGGAGTCGGCCTATTTCTGTCATGCATGGGCCTCATGCCAGGCGCTGTAGCCGCCATCCAGGCTGTAAACCTGATCGAAGCCTTGTTCATGCAGATATTGGGCGGCATTCTGGCTGCTCATGCCGTGATAGCAGACCACCACCAGGGGCTTATCCATATCCGCATCGGCGATGAAATGCGCCAGATTTTCATTGTTCAGGTGCGTCGCCCCCTGAATATGACCGGCCTCGAAGCTGGCGGGATCGCGGATATCGACTATTTGCAGCTCAGGCTGGGACTCATGCATCTGGATGAGCTGATTGATGCTCAGGTGTGTGAAGGCGGACATAATAAAACCTATGACAAATTCGATAGGGTTAGTGTGCAACAAGGGGCTGTGAGTGTACAGCCCCTTGAGGATTTGCTTTAGGGTAACAGAAGCTGGCTTAGTCCCAGCTGAGTATGACCTTGCCCGATTGTCCCGAGCGCATGGCATCGAAGCCTTGCTGGAAGTCGTCGACACTGAAGTGATGTGTGATTATGGGGGAGAGGTCCAGACCCGATTGGATGAGGCTCGCCATCTTGTACCAGGTCTCAAACATCTCGCGGCCATAAATCCCCTTGATGACCAGTCCCTTGAAGATCACCTTGCTCCAGTCGATCGCCATCTCGCCGCCAGGGATCCCCAGCATGGCGATCTTGCCGCCGTGGGTCATGGTATCCAGCATAGAGTGGAAGGCGGCCGGTACGCCGGACATTTCCAGGCCAACGTCGAAGCCTTCGGTCATGCCGAGTTCCTGCATCACCTCCTTGAGGTTCTCCTTGGCCACATTGACGGCTCGGGTAGCCCCCATCTTGCGGGCCAGCTCCAGGCGGTATTCGTTCACATCCGTGATCACCACGTGACGGGCACCGACATGACGACACACGGCCGCCGCCATTATGCCTATGGGACCTGCACCCGTGATCAGCACGTCTTCACCCACCAAGTCGAACGACAGGGCGGTATGCACTGCATTACCGAAGGGGTCGAAGATGGAGGCCAGCTCGTCGCTGATATCATCCGGGATCTTGAAGGCGTTGAACGCCGGGATCACCAAGTATTCGGCGAAGGCGCCATCGCGGTTTACGCCGACACCCGAGGTGTTGCGGCATAGATGGGTGCGGCCTCCACGGCAGTTGCGGCAATGGCCACAGGTGATGTGGCCCTCACCCGATACGCGGTCGCCTATGGTGAAACCACGCACTTCCTGGCCTATGCCGACCACTTCGCCGACATATTCATGACCCACGACCATGGGGACTGGGATAGTGTTCTGTGACCACTGATCCCAGTTGTAGATATGCACGTCGGTGCCGCAGATGGCGGTCTTCTTAATCTTGATCAGCAGATCGTTGTGACCCATTTCCGGCTTGGGCGCATCGACCATCCAAATGCCTTCTTCGGCTTTTAACTTACTGAGAGCTTTCATCTTGTGTGTCCTAAATAATGCCCATGTCTTTGCCTATGCGGGTAAAGGCAGAGATTGCTTTATCTAACTGGTCACGGCTGTGTGCCGCCGACATTTGGGTACGGATGCGTGCCTGGCCCTTGGGGACCACAGGGAAGGAGAAACCTATCACATAGATATTCTCTTCCAGCAGGCGATTGGCGAAATCACCGGCCAGCTTGGCATCGCCTATCATCACAGGGATGATGGCGTGATCCGCGCCGCCCAGGGTGAAACCGGCCGCCGACATCTGCTCGCGGAAATAACGACTGTTTTCCCATACCGCTTCCCGCAGCGCCTGGCCGGATTTCAGCATCTCCAGCACATGGATAGAGGCCGTGACTATGGAAGGGGCCAGGGAGTTGGAAAACAGGTAAGGGCGTGAGCGCTGGCGCAACCAGTCGACCACTTCTTTCTTCGCCGCGGTGAAACCACCCGAGGCGCCACCCAGTGCCTTGCCCAGGGTGCCTGTGATGATGTCGACTCTGCCCATGACGTCGCAATACTCATGGGTGCCGCGGCCATTCTGGCCTATGAAGCCGACTGCGTGGGAATCGTCGACCATCACCAGGGCGCCGTATTTGTCCGCGAGATCGCAGATGCCCTTGAGGTTGGCGATCACCCCATCCATGGAGAATACCCCGTCGGTGGCGATCAGTATGTTGCGTGCGTTGGCGGCCTTGGCGGCGATCAGCTGAGTTTCGAGATCGGCCAAGTCGTTGTTGGCGTAGCGGAAACGCTTGGCTTTACAGAGGCGTACACCATCTATGATGGAGGCATGGTTCAAGGCGTCCGAGATGATGGCGTCTTCGCCGTCGAGCAGGGTCTCGAATAAGCCGGCATTGGCATCGAAGCAAGAAGAATAGAGTATGGTGTCTTCCATGCCGAGGAATTCGCTCAGGCTGGCCTCGAGTTGTTTGTGTATGTCCTGGGTGCCGCAGATGAAGCGTACCGATGCCATACCGAAACCATGATCCGCCAGGCCCTGCTGGGCCGCTTTGATCAGCTCAGGGTGGTTTGCCAACCCCAGGTAGTTATTGGCGCAGAAGTTGATTACTTCCTTGTCATTTACCCGGATTGCAGTCTGCTGAGGAGAAACTATCACTCGCTCGCTCTTGTATAAGCCTTCCGCTTTGACTTCGGCAAGCTGTTGATTGATTTGGTCGTAGAATGAGGTTGAGGCCAACGTGAATCTCCTTAGTTAAACTTTATTCTGGTTTTGGGAGTGGCGGCATTCTAACCTTAAACCCAATCGCCCTACAGCCTTTTTTTCAAGGGCGCAGGCCGGATAATTCAGGCTAGGGCTAATGGGATTTTCGCATCTAAAAAACTAATCTATGCCGAACCCGATTCGACGCGGCGCACTCACTCAAATACCTGGGAAAAGCGCCGTTGCTGCGTCTCATGGCTAGTCTGATTGTAGAAGCTATTGACGGTTTTGTAAGCCCGGATGCCGGGTGGCATCCGCACTGGGCTCATTGGTCGGCGAGGGCGAGATAATGTTGTTCCAGGCGGCTGAAAGTATCGACCGAGGTCGGGGTCGCATAGGCCTTGAAGATCATCAGCACCCTCAACACGCCTTCATACAAGGTGGCCTTGGTGATGCTGGACGTGCTGGACTGGGTCAGCTGATAGCCTATCCAGAAGCTGACCAGCATCTTTATGGTATCGGCCAGAGGGGTGATCTTGTCCTCGTCCACATTCAGGAAGCCATCCTGTTTCAGCTTATGCAGCACATGGCTGGAACGGCTCAACACTTGTTGCTGCGCCTTGAGGTATCTCTGTTTGAGCACTTCATCCCTGGCGAGAATGTCGGCCAGATTGGCGTACATGAAGCGGAATTGCCATAGGGTATAGAACATGGCGTCGAAATAGCCTATCAGCAATTCGACATCCACTGGCCCGTCTTCATAGGGCTGGAACCCAGACTCCAAGTGACTCTCATACAAGCTGAAAATGGAGCGGATTATGTCTTCTTTATTACGGAAGTGATAATAGAGGTTACCCGGACTTATGCCTAAATGAGCGGCTATGTGATTTGTGGTGATGCTGCGCTCGCCGTGCTCGTTGAAGAGCTCCAGGCTGGCATGGATTATCTTGTCACGGGTTTTCATCTTGTTTCCACTGAGGTGTCGGCGGGACGGGGGATTTACCGTCGTTGCCGGCACATTATCCCTAATTTGGCGGTTATGTTAGCATTGTGGCCATTCATCAGGCAAAACCCAATTAAGCAGCCCATCCCATGCATCGTATCCTTTATTCGGCGCTTCTCTATCTTCTGTCGCCCCTGATTGTCCTGTACCTGGCGTTTCGTGCCCTCAAGAGTGCCGACTATCGTGGCCGCTGGGGGGAGCGTTTCGGCTGCCATAGGCTCGAGAAGACAGACTTGCTGGTGCATTCTGTGTCCATGGGGGAAACCCTGGCGGCGATCCCCCTGATCCGCCGCATTCAGGCAGCTTATCCCGGGCTGCATATCACAGTCACCACCACAAGTCCGACGGGCTCGGCGGAGGTGCTCAAGGCCTTTGGCGATGCAGTGCAGCATTGCTATCTGCCGCTGGATTTCCCCATGAGTGTCAGGCGATTCCTGACGCAGTTGCAGCCAAAGCATTGCATCATAATGGAAACCGAGCTGTGGCCGAATCTGTTGCATCATGCCGCTAAGGCCGGGGTCAAGTTGATGTTGGCCAATGGCCGCTTGTCCGCCAAGTCGGCACGCAGGTATCAAAGTTGGCCGGGTTTGAACTGCCCCATGTTGCAGACACTGGATCTGCTGGCGGTGCAGACCCGGGCCGAGGCGGAGCGTTTCGAGGCGCTCGGCGTGGCGGCCGGCAAGCTGCATGTCTGTGGCAGCGTTAAATTCGATATTCAGATCCCCGAGGAACAACGCGCCCGGGCACTCGCCTGGCGACAGAGCTGGGGCCGGCAAACTGCGCCCGTGTGGGTCGCCGGCAGTGTTCATCCGGGGGAGTTCGAGGCGGTATTGAGCGCCCATAAACACTTGTTGTCAGTCTGGCCGGAAGCCCTGCTGATCTTGGTGCCGCGTCATCCGGAGCAATTCGAGGCCGCCGCCGAGAAGATACGGCAAATGGGCCTGGAACTGACCCGCCGCAGTCGGCAGCAGATGACCGCCGGGACTCAGGTGTTGCTCGGCGACACCATGGGGGAGTTGCTTAGCCTGTACGGCGCGGCGGATCAGGCCTTCGTCGGCGGTACCCTGATAGCCAACGGCGGCCATAATCCGCTGGAACCGGCCGCCATGGGACTGGCGGTGTTGATGGGCCCCAACCATTGGGACTTCGCCGAGATCACCTGTCTCTTGCATGCAGCCGGCGCCCTCAGGCTGGTGGACTCAGGGGAGGAACTGGGGCAGGCATTGCAGGCTTATTTTGCCGAACCCGGTGCGCTGAAGCAGGCGAGTCGGGCCGCCATGGAAGTCGTGAGCCACAATCGTGGCGCCCTGGACAAGCAATTTGCCTTGGTTGCAGCGTTAATCGGCTAAGGCTGAATTGTAGCCGGCCAATAACAGTTGCCAGTTCGCCTCGGTGAACGCCAGCGCAGGACATTTTGATTTTTCTTTATTGAAGGAGCGCAGCAGGCGCTGCAGGTTGGCCCGTTGCCAGCCTTTCGAGGGGGAGCGCAGCTCGCCGCGGTCGAAGTCTATGAGGTAGAAGTCTGTGGCTGTGATCAGGATATTCTTGGCATTGAGATCCGCATGGTACACACCGCGGCGGTGAAACTGGGCCAGCTTGGCGCCGAGTCGCTGCCATTCCGAGTCGCTCATCTGCGTCTTGGACAATCTGGCGACCAGATCTTCGGCACCGGCAACCCTCTCTATGATGATATCGGCGCGATAGCATAAGCCGTGGCGCTCTATGTTGGCCGCTATGGGCTTGGGCACTGAGAAGCCCTCGCGATAGAGAATATCCAGCAAGGCGAGTTCGGCCATGGCGCGGGTGTTGCTCAGGCCGGTATAGAAGTAGGCGTCCCGGCTGATTTTCTCCATCAGACCGCCGCGCCAGTAATGACGCAGCACCCAGTGCGGACGCTCTGCCTGTGCGTCTGCCTGTACGAACCAGGTGGTGTATCTGCCCTTGGAGGAACCTACCACGGCATTTTTCGCCCGCCAGTAATCGACGCTGAACCAGTCCCGTGCCAGTGTGGTCGGGGTGTCCTGACAGAGTGCGATAACGCCATTGCGGGTGTGATTAATCTGCATAATAGGGATAAATGTTAGTCAAAGCGTGGCACAAGCGGTCATTCTACATTAAGATCCTCGGCTTGCGCCAAATAACCTTAGTGCCCATGAGCTTGAATCTGAATACCATAGAATCCCTTTGTCTGTTGCGTCTGTCCGCCATCGGCGATGTCTGCCATGCGGTGGCCATGGTGCAGGCGATACAGAGGCAAAAGCCCGGCATAGAGATCACCTGGGTGCTGGGCAAGGTCGAGTACCAATTGCTCAAGCACCTGCCCGGCATCGAATTTGTGATCTTCGACAAGTCCCAGGGCTGGCGCAGTTACCTGAACTTATATCGGGCCCTGAAGGGCAGGCGCTTCGACGTCTTGCTGCACATGCAGGTGGCACTGAGGGCCAGCATAGCTTCCCTGGCGATTTCGGCCAGGGTGCGCATGGGGTTCGACAGGGCCAGAGCCAAGGAGGGTCAGTGGCTGGTCACCAACCACAGGGTCGCGCCCCTGGCGCAGCCCCATGTGCTCGATGGCTTCATGGGCTTTGCCCGCGAGCTCGGGGTGACAGATCTGACCCCTAGGTGGGATATCCCAGTGCCCCCGGCGGATAGCGAATTTGCCCAAGCATTGATTGCCGATGGTGAAAAGGTGCTGGTCATCTGCGCCGCCGCCAGCAAGGCCGAGCGCAACTGGTTGCCCGAGCGTTACGCCGCCGTGGCCGAGCATGCGGCGGGTAAAGGCTATAGGGTGCTGCTCTGTGGCGGCCCCACAGCACTGGAGAAAGATCTGGCCGGTGCCATCGAGCAGGCCTGCGGCGCCAGCCTGGAAAACCTGGTGGGCAGGACTTCCCTGACCCAGTTGCTGGCCTTGCTCAAGCGCGCCTCGATAGTGCTGGCGCCGGATACAGGCCCGCTTCATATGGCAGTGACCCAAGGCACCCCGGTGATAGGCCTGTATGCCCACTCGAACCCGGGGCGCACCGGTCCCTATTTGTTTCGCGACTCAGTGGTCAGCGTCTATGATGAGGCCATGGCATCACAGCATCAGGGCCCGGTGCCCTGGGGGACCCGAGCCAAGGGCGAGCATCTGATGGAACTGATAAGCGTGGCGGCCGTCGTCACCAAGTTTGAAGCCTTAGCTTGAGTCGGCAGCCTAGATCGCAGCAATAAGCGGCACTCAGGCTCTATAACATTGAATCCATTGACGCTGTCGGACAGACTAAGCTGCTCGACAGTGCATTAAGAAGGCGCTCGGAATAATGAGAACACGTAAACTTTCCTGTTTTGTCATCGCCTGTAACGAGGCAGATCGCATCGAGCAGTGTCTGGCACCCTTATCGGGCTGGGCCGATCAGCTGATAGTGCTGGATTCTGGCAGCAAGGATAATACCGCCGAGCTGGCCAGGAAATACACAGACCAGGTGCATATTACCGACTGGCCTGGCTATGGTCCGCAGCGGAACCGTGCGCTCAAGCTCTGTGACAATGACTGGGTACTGAATATAGACGCAGATGAGGTGATGACAGAAGAGCTTAAGGCCGAGATAGATGCCGTGCTCTCCGAGCCTGATCTCGATGCCACACTGATCAATATCCCCTGGCATACCTACCTCTTCGGTAAGCTTTTGAAGCATGGCCGTTATTCCTCACCCCAGGGAAAATTGTTTTTCAAACCGGGCGCCCAGTTCAAGGACAGGCAGGTTCACGAAACCTTGCTGATGCCGCACAAGAAACAACGCAGGCTGAAATCGGCACTGATTCACCACAGCTGGCGCAACTATCAGCACATTCAGGAAAAGCATCTCAAGTATGCCTGCCTGCTGGCGGAAGAGAAATTCGCCAAGGGCAAGACCAGTCGTTTATCTTATGCCGTGCTGCGTTTTTTTACCGATTTCCTGCAGCAATACGTGCTCAGCCTGGGCTTCCTCGATGGCTGGCGCGGCTTCCTGATGGCGGTGATCCTGGGACAATACGCTTTTCATAAGTATGCGGCGCTGACAGAATTGTCGTTAACCCAAAAATGTCACGAAGGTAATTGATCTTGGCCAGCGCAGCACAAAACACCCCGATAAGTGCCTTTTTGGTGACCCGTAACGAGGCCAGACACATAGGCGCCGTGTTGGATGCCTTGCAGGCATTCGATGAAATCATCCTGGTCGACTCAGGCAGTACGGATGAGACTGTGGCCATCGCCAAGGCCAAGGGCGCCAAAGTCTTTCACCGGCAATGGCTGGGGTTTGCACACCAGAAAAACTATGCCATGGGTCTGTGCCGTAACCCATGGGTGTTGAACGTCGACGGTGATGAGATATTGCCGGCCGGGCTGGCGCGGGAAATTCAGCAGCAAGTCAACCAGGCCAAGGCGGCGGCGCTGCGGTTGTATTTTGAAGACATTTTCTGGGGTGAGCCCATGTCGCCCCATTCGGGAAAGCGCTCCATAGTCCGGGTATTCAGGAAAGACCTGGCGACTTATCCTCTGGATAGACGGGTACATGAGAACCTGGTGCTCGCCAAGGGCGAGAAAGAGGCGCAGGTCAAGGGGCTGGTAACCCACTTCGGTTATGAGACGACCGAGTTGCTGATGAGTAAGCAGAATCAGTATTCGTCGCTCAAGGCGTTGGAAAAATTTGAGAAGCGCAGGAAGCCGTCGCTGCTAAAGCTGAGCCTGATTTTCCCGCTGACATTGATTAAGGCTTATTTTTTTCAGCGCATGTTTTTATCCGGCAAACGGGGCCTGGTACATGCCTATATCGAGGCCATGTATGCCTTCCTCAAGGAAGCCAAACTGTTCGAATACTGGGAAACCAGGGACAAGTCCTGAGCCATAGACATTGGCGGCTTCACGGCGCGAGTCGCGCTACAGCAAGCGTTAACTTATGACGCTATTTTCACCGGTATTTAAGGGGTTGAATTGAAAATCCTCCATGTGTTACTCAGTAAGTTATCTTTGCCACCCCTCAATTATGGCGGCACAGAGCGTGTCGTCTGGGCCTTGGCCAAGGCTCAGGAAGCGCAGGGCCACCAGGTGCGTTTCCTCTGGGGCGCCGCCGATAACCTGCCCGCCAATGCTGCCGTATTCGACAAGTCTGTGCCCATAGAACAGCAGATAGGTGACTGGCCGGATTTGGTTCATTTTCACCGTCCCTATCAGGGCGATCTGGCCATTCCCTATATCTGTACCGAACACGGCAATGCCGAGGGCCAACGTGAATATGGCCAGAACACGGTCTTCCTGAGCCGGCGCCATGCTGAAAACCACAATGCCACTTGTTTTGTGCATAACGGTCTGGACTGGGCCGATTATGGCGAGCCTGAACTCACACATCCAGGAGATTATTTTCACTTTCTGGGCAAGGCTAAGTGGCCGATAAAGAACCTCGTCGGTGCCGTGGCCGTGGCGCGGCTGGCCGATGTCAAAATGAAGGTGATAGGCGGTCACAGGCTGAACTTCAGCAGGAAATTTTATTTCTACCCGGATACCAAGCTGGACTTTGTCGGCATGGTGGGCGGCGAGAAGAAAAACGCTCTGATCCGCCGGTCCCGCGGGCTGATCTTCCCCGTGCGCTGGCATGAACCTTTCGGTTTGGCACTGATCGAGTCCCTCTATCTGGGGACGCCGGTGTTCGGCAGCCCCTATGGCGCCCTGCCCGAGATAGTGACCAGCAGTGAATTGGGTAAATTGTCACTTGATTATCGCGAGTTGGCCGACGCCGTTGCCAATGTCGGTCGTTACGATCGTGCTCACTGCCATGAATATGCGCGTGAAAACTTCAATCATTTCCGAATGGCCGGCGGCTATCAGGCCTGTTATGAGAGAGTGCTCGACGGCGAGAGCCTCAATGCGACCGCACCCTTCAGTACCCAGAGTTGGCATGATTTGCTGCCTGTCAATGACTAGCTTGATACAGAATGTGAATATGCTGAATTCCTATTTAAATAGCTTTTAAAACAATCGACTGATTTTATAAGCTGTTTGGGGCCGAACAGGGTTATTATTCACAACCCCGGCCTCTGAAGGTAGAATACCGTTTCATGCCTCGGCCGCCGTTTGTGTTCGACTTACTATGGATGATACAAGTGCATACCAGAGCGATTTACCCGGGAACCTTCGATCCCATCACCAATGGCCATGCCGATTTGATCGAACGTGCGGCCAAGTTATTCCAGCATGTGGTCATAGGCATAGCCGCCAATCCGTCCAAGCAGCCCAGATTCACCCTGGAAGAGCGGGTAGCACTGGTGAATGCCGTGACGGCCCACCTGGACAATGTTGAAGTGGTAGGTTTCACCGGCTTGCTGGTGGACTTTGCCCGGGAGCAGAAGGCCAGCGTGCTGGTGCGTGGCCTGCGCGCCGTGTCCGACTTCGAATACGAATTTCAATTGGCCAACATGAATCGCAGGTTAAGCCCAGAGCTTGAGAGTGTGTTTCTGACTCCGGCGGAAGAAAATTCATTTATTTCCTCTACCTTGGTCAAGGAAGTGGCACTCCATGGAGGAGATGTCAGTCAGTTTGTTCACCCTGAAGTCGCCTTGGCCCTGGCGTCAAAAACATCATCCACCAAGAAGTCATCTTCGAAGGACTGAACCCAAAGTTGTAGTAAAGGATATTATGAAAGCTTTTTATACCTCTGTCGTTGCCTCTCTCGTTACTTTTGTGGGGGCCATAGGTCTGTGTTTTTCCTCGGCGGCCATGGCCGCTCCCTGGATAGATGCCTCTGACATCTATCTGCGCGCAGACATCCAGGCTCTGGCCGATGTGGGTGCCATCACTGTACCTGTCAATACTTTCCCTCTCATGTGGTCCGGTATAGGTGCAGATCTGGCCAAGGTAGAACCTGAGACCCTCTCTCCCAGCGTCGCTCAAGCCTTCGCCCGGGTGAATTTTTATTATCGCAACGCAGTGGCAAACCGCGGCAATGCCAGTATCAAGGCCGTGGCGGCATCCGACGCCGCCCGCTTTCGCCATTTCGGCTCAGATAGCCGCGAGCAGGGCGAGTTGAAGGGCTCCTATGAGTATCTGGGCGGGAATTTTGCCTTCAAGGCGGCGGCCTCGGGTAATTTTGATCCCGAGGACGACAGGAATTTTCGCATAGATGATTCCTACCTGGCGGCGATCTTGGGTAACTGGGTGGTGTCTGCCGGAGCTTTGGAACAGTGGTGGGGCCCCGGCTTCGACTCGGCGCTGCACAAATCCACCAATGCCAGACCTATGCCATCCCTGATGCTGAGCCGCAACAATGCCGCCGGCTTCGAGACCCCCTGGTTGTCCTGGATAGGTCCCTGGACCCTGACCACGGGTGTCGGCGTCTTCGAGAAGGAGCGCTATGCGCCACATGCCCTCTTGTGGAATGTCCGGGGTACGTTGAGACCGCTGCGACAACTCGAGGTGGGTTTTTCCTGGACGGTACAATTTTGTGGTGAAGGCCAGGAATGTGATGGCAGCACGGCAATAAAGGCTATTACCGGCGCCAAAGACTGCCGTAACGACACGGGAGCAGGATGTACCAACTACGGCAACCAACTGGCGGGTTTCGATTTTCGTTATGCCGATACCTTCTTCGAAGTGCCATTAGGCATCTATTTCGAGAAGACCTGTGAAGATTCAGAGAGTAAGTTGCCGTGGCAGATTACCGATTGTGGTTATCTGTGGGGCGCCGACACCCGCTTCGATTTTGCTCAACAGCAGATCAAGCTATTTATGGAATACACAGACACTATCGTCTCCTGTGGCGGGCCAGCGGGCAAAGGCATCTTCGACTGTTTCTATGAGCACAGTACCTATCAGAGCGGCTCGCGTCATTATGGCCGCGCCTTGGGCAGCACCTACGACAGCGATGCCGAGGTCTATGCCTTAGGCTTGGTGGGCCAGTTTGCCGACAGCCAGGGTTTCACTTCGATATTGAGGTACGCCAAGCTGAATAAAGACGGCAGAAATCGCAGCAGCCTCTGGGCGCCACAACCGCTCAAGGAAGACATACTCATGTTGGAACTCAGCTACCGTCTGCCGCTCTGGAAGGGGATGGCGAGCCTGGGGGGGACTCTGTCCGAGTCCGACTTTGTGACTCAAGATACCAAGACCCATGCCAGCCTGTTTGGCACCTATGAGTACCGTTTCTAAGTTTGAGATTTGCCCTAAAGCCAGGATGTTTATCCTGGCTTTTTGTTGTTTAGTGTTCAGGAATGACACAACTGGCGCTTATCTGGTGCTGAGCTAACGGCTATGAATGGCGCGCCCCGCCAGGCTTGTCACCTAGATATCATGTTGACGCTTCAGGATAGATGAGTATCCTATTCAGGGTTCATTCAGGATAGGCGGTTCGAAGAAGCCATAAACCCGGATGAACTCTGGTTATTTGGGGGCTGTTTGTGTTGGCATTCGAGTGGGTTTTGGGCGCCGGATAAGGGACAAATCACCCGAATGAAAGGGTATTTTATCTGGCAATATTATTCATAACCTATGAGTTATGTCGGGAGTAACAAGTTGATTTCAGTCGTAATACCAGCCAAAGACGAACAGGCCAACATAGGTCAGTTAGTCACAGAAATTCACCAGGCGCTGCAGGGCAAGACCCCCTTCGAAGTGGTGGTTGTCGACGATGGCAGCAGTGACGATACCTTCGGTGAGTTGCTGCGCACGGGTGAACGCCTGGGTTGCGCCACCAAGGCCATACGCCATGAGAAGAGCACAGGCCAGAGTACGGCCCTGCATACAGGCATATTGAATGCCGAAGGCACATACATAGTCACCATGGACGCCGACGGTCAGAATGACCCGGCCGACATTCCCGCCATGCTGGCGTTACTCGACGGCATTCATGAGGTCGATTTTTGCATTGCGGGTTACCGCAAGCACCGCAAGGATACCGCCTGGAAGCGTTTCCAATCCAGGTTGGCCAACAAGGTGCGTAACGCCATGTTGAACGATGGTGTGCCCGACACGGGCTGCGGCCTGAAACTGTTTCCCAAGTCGACTTTCCTCAAACTGCCCTATTTCGATCATATGCACAGGTACATCCCCGCACTGGTGCGCCGTCATGGTGGCGAGGTGCATGTGGTGGTGGTCAATCACAGGGACCGCATGGAAGGCGTGTCCAAATACACAGCCTGGAATCGTGTCTGGGTCGGCATAGTGGATATTTTCGGGGTCATGTGGCTCAACAGCCGCACCCGTCTGCCCAAGGTAATAAAAACCGAGACGACCAAGGCTCAATAAGATGAAGCGGTTACTCAAGGCGTGTGTGGTCGTCGGCATACTCTTGCTGCTGACGATAGCCGCCCAACAGGGCATGTTCGAACATATTACCGACGGCAACTGGGTCGCAGGCTATGTGCGTGAGCAAGGCTTGCAGGCCCTGGCCGTGTTGTTTACCGCCGGCGCCCTGTTCACCGCAGTCGGGGGACCGAGGCAAGTGATCGCCTTCGTCTTCGGCTTCGCCCTGGGAGGCCCGAGCGGCGCCCTGGTGTCGACTCTGTCTACCCTGCTGGGCTGCGGCATTTCTTTTTATCTGGCACGCTTCACCATACGCAAGCCGTTGCAGCGACGCTTCGGGCGCCGTATCAACAGGCTCGAGGCGTTGCTGATAGAGCAGACTTGGGTCAAGGTGCTGATGGTGCGCCTGCTGCCTGTCGGCAGTAACCTGTTGACCAATCTGTTTGCCGGTGCCACCCATGTAGGGGCAACCGGCTTCCTGCTCGGCAGCTTCATAGGTTACCTGCCGCAGATGTTGATCTTCAGCTTCGCCGGTGCCGGTATTGGCCTGTCGGATCATTATCAGTTGGCGACCAGCATAGGCCTGTTCGTGGTTTCTTCCCTGATAGGTGCCCATCTTTACCGTAGCCGACTGCGCAAGCAGGTGGAAGACATAGAGACTCTGGATAAGGAAAGTGTATGACCTCGCCACTGAAGGCATTGAATAGCCAGGATTATTACAAGGTACTCTGGCCCTTGCTCACCCTGTCGCTGTTGATCTTATTCGTTGGCATAGGCTTTCGTTCCCCCTGGCCCGCCGATGAGCCCAGATTCGTCGAAGTCGCCAGGGAGATGGTGACCTCGGGCCAGTGGTTGTTTCCGACCCGGGGTGGCGAGTATTACCCCGACAAGCCGCCTGTTTTCATGTGGGCCATAGCCCTGTTTTATCTGCTGACTGGCAGCCTTAACATTGCCTTCCTGCTGCCCAATGCCCTCTGTGGCCTGTTGACCGTATTCCTGGTGTTCGACATGGGTGCCAGGCTGTGGAACGTGCGGGTCGGCCGCAATGCCGCCTTGTTGCTGCTGATAGTGCCCCAGTTTCTGATGCAGGCCAAGAATGCCCAGATAGATGCCATGGTGATGTGCTGGATCACCGTCGGCTGCTACGGCCTGATACGTCATTTCATGCTCGGCCCCCATTGGCGCTGGTATTTCACCGGCTGGGCCTTCATGGGGCTGGGGGTGATCACCAAGGGCGTAGGTTTCCTGCCTTTGTTGATGCTGATCCCTATCCTGGCCTATGGTCTGAAAGACAGATCTCTGTTCAAGGGAAGGCTGACCTGGAGTTGCCTGGCAGGGCCAGTGGCCATGCTGGCGGTGATCGCCTGTTGGTTGGTGCCCATGGTGCTGACGGTGCATTCCCAGGCAACGCCTGAGTTGATCCAGTACCAGAACAACATTCTCTTCAAACAGACAGGCGAACGTTACGTCAATGCCTGGCATCACATCAAACCCTGGTATTACTTCATCCTGGCCGTGATCCCCATGATGTGGTTTCCTGTTCCCTTGCTCATCATCGCCCACTGGCAACGCTTAGTGACCAAGGTCAAGGCCGAGCCGAATATCGCGATACTCTTGGGCTGGGTGGCGCTGGTGGTGCTGTTTTTCAGCATCAGTCCGGGTAAGCGCGATGTCTATATACTGCCGGCGCTGCCCATGATGGCGCTGGTGCTGTCGGCGGCGCTGACGGGAGCCGAGCCACGCAAATGGTTTGAGAGCCTGATATCCGGCCTGTTGTGGTTCCTGGGCTGTGTGCTTATGTTGGCAGGGGTGCTGGCGTTGAGCCATTATCCGGCACTGGTCAAGGCGCTGAGGGATTACAGCGACGACCTGTCGGGCATTGGCTATCTGTTCATCACACTGGCGCTGCTGTGGGCCGCCCTGCTCTGGTTCCTGAGAGCGCAATTTTCCCTGGTGAGAGTGGCGGCCGTCATGGCGTTGGCCTGGGGGTTGATCAGTACCTGGGGTTACAGCCTGCTGGATCCCGTGCGTACCCCCAAGGCTCTGATGGCACATACGGCCCAGGTCATAGGCGAGGATGCCGAGCTGGGACTGATCAAGTTCAAGGAACAGTTTATCCTGTTCTCGCCCGTCAGCATCACCCACTTTAGCTATCTGGCCAGTGTCGAAGAGCAGGAGCGCAATGCCTGGCAATGGATGAGTGAGGGCGATAAACGCTACCTGCTGGTGCCCGACACAGCCACCTTGAGTTGCTTCGACCTGGCTGCCGGACAGAACATGGGCATGGCCCACAGGGATAACTGGATCCTCCTGTCAGGGGTCAATCGTTTGCCTGAGTGCCAGGCGCCCGAGCGTGAGTATCGTTACTTCACCGAGCATCCGGGCCGCTGGATGACAGAATAGCTGCAAACAACTAAAAACGCCTGCAATCGCAGGCGTTTTTTATGTGTGTCACCGGCAGGGTCATCTTGTCTGGCAGATGCCGCAGAAGACTGTGGTGCGCTGGCCCAGACGAATCTCACTCAGCAGGTTGCCACAGGCGGTGCAGCTGTCGCCGCCGCGGCCATAGACATGCAGTTTCTGGGCGAAATAGCCGGGTTTTCCGTCGGCGTTGGTGAAATCCTTGAGGGTGGTGCCGCCCTGCTTGATGGCATTGGCCAAAATCTGTTTCACCTCGGCGGTCAGCAGGGTCAGGCGTTCCATGTCTATCCTGCCGGCCTCGGCTTGTGGGTGTATGCCGGCGGCAAACAGCGCCTCGTTGGCGTAGATATTCCCCACGCCGACCACTATGTGGTTGTCCATCAGGCATAGCTTGATGGCCTTCTTCTTGCCCTTCAATGCGGCGGCCAGCTGCTGCGGATTGAAACCCAGGGTCAGGGGCTCGGGTCCCAGCTTGGATAACAGAGGGTGGGCTTCCTCGGGCAATTCACACCAGAGCCAAGCGCCGAAACGACGGGGATCGTTGAAGCGCAATATGCGGCCGTTGGCCAGCTCGAGATCTATGTGATCATGCTTCTCGACCTGGGTGCCTCGCGGCAGGATGCGCAGGCTGCCGGACATGCCCAGATGGACTATCGTAGTGCCCGCATCCGTGTCTATCAACAGGTACTTGGCCCTGCGCCGCACGGCGCGTATGGTCTGGCCTACGATCTGCCTGGCTATCTCGGGCACGGGCCAGCGCAGCGAGGCATTGCGTATGATGAGATCTGTGACTCGCTGCTCGAGCAGATGAGGGGCGATTCCCTGGCGGGTGACTTCGACTTCGGGTAATTCTGGCATTAGACTCTCGCTTATGACTCTCGCTTATGACTCTCGTTTATGGCTGGGCGCTGAGAATGGGTTGCAGTGTTTCCCTGAGGCTGGGAGGGATCTGATACCAATTGCCGGCGGGGGACTTGAGCAGTCCGGAGGCCGGGAAGTAGAGCCAAAGTTGTGACTGGGGAATTCCGGCGATCTGGATGAGCAATTCCTGGGGTTCTCCGCCGACAGTGGGGGTCCCCTCCAATGCAGATATGCTCACCGCCTGCCAGGCGTTTGCCCATTGTTCACAGTTGAGTACCTGAGGGTCGCACTGCCAACCCGTGGCCCGGTGCTGTAACCAGAGGCCGTCGAGCTGCAGCTGTGCCAGGGGGGCTGCGTCGTCGAACAGCGGCCTGGTATCGGCGGGCATTTGTCCGGTTTTGGATTGCAGGAAAGACAGCACCGCGACCATGACAATGCTGGCGATGATGATGATGTTGTTCCACTGTCTGCGGGTGAATGCCATGATGGATGAGACTGGGGCGATTATTACTTAGGCTAAGTCTATCACTCTATGGGAGAAAAAACCTGCTTCGAAAGGAACCTATGCCAACGAGCGAGGCGGTCGCTGCCGTGGCACGACATAAAAAAAAGCCGGATGATTAATCCGGCCACAAAGAGTGTGTGAGCAATGTCGTGCTTGCAAACTCAGGAGCCCTGCACCCGGAGAAGACCATTGATACTCTGAGCGAGGTGAGTTTTGGAACGCAAGCAAATAATAATCATTATCATTTGTGTTTGCAAGCTAATTGTTGGAAATGATGTGAAATAGCCTGAGTGTTAAATATTTTTGTTTAACGTCAATCTATTATCCAGCGTGTCCCGCGCATCTGTCTGCAGTGATGTCACGCGATATTGCTGGCTTAGCAGCATGCAGAGCATGGCGGGGAAGCGGTTGCGGCTCTTGACCTGGATGTTCCTATAGCCCCGGGTCCTGGCCCAGTCTTCCTGACAGGTCAGGAGCGCTTTACCCAGTCCCAGTTGCCTGAAGTCGGGCAAGACGCCCCCCAACCAGCTGTAAAAAGTGTTGTCATCCAGCGCATAGCCCAACTTGAAGCCGGCCGGTTCCCCTTGGATCTTGGCCAACAGCAAGAGGCTGCGCCGAGGCGGCAATCGCTCGCTGTATTCCTCGTGGGATCTGGGCGAGTCAAACTCGGGGATCTGGGCACACAGGTCACCCAGCAGGGATAGCTGAGCGGCATCAATTTGGGTAATAACTTCAATTTCTATGGAATACATCTTAACTCTCATCCTGGGGATAATACCGGCCGGATTATAACAGGTCCGGCCAGTTAGATCTCAGCGGGAGAGCAGGTTTACGGGTGTTTCATGCAAGATCTTGTCCTGCAAGTATTTCAACAGCAGGCCATAGGCTGGCAGGAAGAGTCCCAGGCTGACGACAAGCTTAAAGCCATAGTCCACCGTGGCAATTTCCGGCCAATGCCGTGCCATGAAATCATCAGAGGAAGCGTAGAAGGCGAGGCCGAAAAATACCAAAGTATCCAGCAGATTGCCTATCAGGGTCGAGGCCGTCGGTGCCAGCCACCATGAAGCACTGCGTCTCAAGTGGGCGAATACCCGAATGTCCATCAACTGTCCCAGGAGATAGGCGGCAAAACTGGCGAAGGCGATGCGAAATACCAAGGTATTGAATTCGCTCAGTGTCTGGGCACCCTGAAAGTCACCCTGGTGAAACAGCACACCGACCAGATAGGAGATGACAAGCGCGGGCAGCATGGCACGAAAGATGATACGGCGAGCGGCATCCTGACCGAAAATGCGCACAGTGAGATCGGATGCCAGGTAGACGAAGGGGAAGCTGAAGGCGCCCCAGGTGGTGTGCAGTCCTGCTATCTGAAAGGGTAGCTGTACCAGGTAATTGCTGGCGCAAATGACGAGTATGTGGAACCCCGACAATAGGATGAGGGCGCGGCGAAATTGCGCGGTCGATAGCGTTAACATCTTGTGGCCTTTTTAGTGAGTCCGGCGGGGTGAGGGAACCCGCAGCTGGCAGACAATCTGCCCTTGTTCAGGGCGGCACATTATAGAGATGCTGGCCCATGATGCAAGCTGCCTGCCGGTCAAGCATAGCAAATACCAGAGTGGCGCCTACACTTGGAGTCTGGGAGGCCAAAGTATGCAACCGATTTGGGCGTGTTTCTGGGCGTTGGTTTGGAGTGCTCAGTCAATGACTGTCGGGGCCGGGCCCATGCCTGTGGATGTGGTCACGGCCAGTTGGCAGGGGTACGCGGTAGATGAAGCTGAGCAAGGTTACTACCTGGCTTTGCTCGAGCGCGTGTTTCCCGCCGAGGACTGGACGTTGCGGGTGCACTTCCTGCCTTTCGCCCGCACCCTGTATATGCTGGACAGGCAGCGCGCCGACATAGTGTTGAGCGTCTACCGAGGCGACTTGGGCTCGGGTCTCTACAGCGAGGATTGGGTCGAAGTGGAGGCGATAGATGCCGCGGTTGCCCCCGGACTCGCGGCCAACTGGCAAGGCGTCGCGAGCCTGAAGGCGAAAAAGGTGCGAGCCATGAAGGGCTATAGGTACGATTCCCTGACCAAGATCGCCATGGACTATCAGGAAGGCAGTAGCTTGCTGGACATGTTGAATCTGTTGAATGCCGGCAGCATAGATGCCGTTCTGGACTACCGGGTGGAGATCCGGCGTTTGAGCCGGCAACTGAAGCGTCCTCAGGCTTATGTGCTCATTCCGGATGTGCTCAGGGCCGAAGTGTATTTCGGTTTCGCCGACAACGCCAAGGGCAGGATGTTGAAGGCTCACTTCGATCTGCAACATAAGGCCCTGATAGCTTCTGGCGAGCGGGCGGCGTTATTCGACGCATGGCAGCAGAAGCTAAGCCAGCGCCTTGCCGTCGAGCAGAATTGACAGTACGGTCGTCAACTTATTGTCCAGTTCCCGCCATTCGGCTTCCGGCCGAGAGCCTGCGACTATGCCGGCCCCGGCATACAGGCATACCTGCTTACCTTGGAGGTAGGCGCTGCGAATGGCCACGGCAAACTCGGTTTCGTCCGCACTCAAATAGCCACAGGCACCGGCATACCAACCCCTGGGCTCGGTCTCGTGTCCACGAATGAAGGTCATCGCCGATTGGCGGGGATAGCCGCCGACGGCAGGGGTGGGATGCAATGCCTGCAGCAATTGCAGATCCCCCGTCTCCCGTTTGAGCCGTGCGTGAATGCTCGTATGCAGATGCTGCACATGCGCGAGCTTGAATATCCTGGGATGGGCCTCGGCCTCGACCCATTCGCTCAGTGGCGCCAGGGCGGTCAGAATATCCTGTTTGACCCAGAGGTTCTCTTCGGCATTCTTGCTGTCCGCCAAGAGTTCATTGGCCAGGCTTGTGTCTTCGGCCTCATTGGCACCGCGGCGGGCGGTGCCTGCCAGGGCTTCGCTCTGGAGCAAGCTGAGCCGACGCAGGTACAAGCGTTCGGGTGAGCAGGAGATGAAGCTGGCGCCTGGACCGAATTGAAAACCAAACTGAAAACAGCTGGGGTTCAGTTGCTGCCAGCGGCGCAGCAGGCTCCAGGGACAGAGATCTCGTTCGAAGTCGAGCCGGGTCTGGCGCGCGAGCACTACCTTGGGGGTATGGCGGTTGAAGTCGGCCGAGGTGAGCTGCGTCACTAATTCCTGCCAACGGGGAAACTCCGGGTTATCGCTGTGGCTCACAACGGCAGCGGGCGCCCTATGGGGCAGTGGCTGAGGCGGCAACAGCCCCCGAAGGGCCGCCAGCGCCGCCTCGCGTTCGGCCGCCAGTCCCGCGTTTTCGCTATTCAGGTTGACTGAGATCCGGTAGTGGTCAGCCTGGCGTGTGAGTTCAATCCGCGGCAACACAAATCTGGCATAACCGAATTCTGACCAAGCCGGGCCGGTGGCATCGAAGGCGACACCGCCGTAGAGACGGGCGTTGCCGGTGTGAGTCGCAGTTTGTTGCAACAGGGTTGCGAGCCCCGAGTCATCGGCAGACTCGAAGCGAAAGTCCTGGCAGACACCCAAGGCCGCGACTTCTTCCTCATTGTCACGCCCGCACCAGTAAATGCGTGGATAGAGGGTTTGTCCAGCCAGCCACTCCATGGGGTTGACGGCGCCGCAGTCGGCCGTCAGTCGGAGCCGTGACTGAAATGAGGCCGGCAGGCGTTTGAGTCTGTCCTCGAGCGTGCCTAAGGCGGCTAAAAAAACGGCGGTTGACAAATAAGGCTCCAAATAAAGAGTGGCCATGGACAGAGCCGAGTCCTGGAGATTTTAGCCGGGGAATGACTCAGTGGTTTCAACTTAAGCAGCCAGGTATTTTCTGTCAATAACTTAGCTAACCTGTTGTGAATATATCATTATTTTTTATTTTTCACACGAACCCGGATCGGGTTTACCCTTGGAGATACGCGGCGTATGGGGGAAACGGGCATGAGCCATGCCATGCCATTTTCAGGGCTGGGTGGCAGACTTGGGTTGCACCTCGCACGAGCCGGCTATGGTGGTTTCGTTCACCCGGGAATAGAATGAGCGTCTTGGCGCTTGATAATATCATGATAACAAGCTGCGCCACCGAGGCGCGCAAGCATGCCGGACGGGGCTCGACTCGAGCCCTTGTCACCTGGGGGGTATATATGGGTGATTCGACTGAATCTGAAACGTTGATCAAGGTTCCCGTGTCTGAATTGACGCTGGGCATGTTTGTCTGTGCCGTCGACAATCACGGCAAGGTGGCCATAGCCAATGCCGGTCGGATACGGGGGCAAGAGGCCATCGCCAAGTTGGTGAAGAATGGCATCAAGCATGTTTGGGTCAACGCCCAGCGCTCTTCGGACTGCTGTGGCCTGAAGAAAAAAACCATCGTGCCGCCCAGGCCGAGTGCCGGGAAACTTGTCCCGAGTCGCGATCTGCAGCAGACCCAAGCCAAAAAAATTCTCGGCGAGGCCAAACACCTCATTCGTAAGGTCTTATCTGAAACCTTCGAGGGCAAGGCCATAGAGGTGGCCCCCTTCGAGGCCCTGGCCGACAACATGATCGAAGCCGTGCTCCTGGATGCCGATGCGCTCAAGTGTGTGTCGGCGCTGAGATCCAAGGATGCCTATTTGCTCGAGCATTCGGTCAACGTCGCCTTCCTGCTGGTCACCTTCGGCAAGTACCTTAAACTCGAACGGGAAACCCTGCGGCAGATGGCCATAGGCGGGATCCTGCACGACATAGGCAAGATCAAGGTAGACAATGAGGTGCTGCATAAACCCGGCAAGCTCACCCAGGAAGAATTTGAACACATAAAGCTGCATCAGGTGTATGCCCTAGAGATCATGGCCGAAACCCAGGGCCTGTCCCAGACGAGCAAAGACGTATGCTTGATGCACCATGAAAAGCTTGATGGCAAGGGCTACCCCAGGGGACTGAAAGACGAACAGCTGCCCTTGCATGGCCGCATGAGTTGCATAGTCGATATCTTCGATGCCCTGACCGCGACCCGCTGTTACAAGGAGGCCATGAGCCCGGCCGCCGCCTTCAAGATCTTGCTCAGCCTGACCCCTTTTCATTTGGATCAGGGCCTGGTCTATGAGTTCATCCGCTGTATCGGCATCTACCCCGTTGGCTCTCTGGTGATGCTCTCCGATGGACGCATAGGCATCGTCTGGGAATCCAAGGGGCGAGACGCCTTGCACCCTGTGGTAAAATGTTTCTATTCTCTCAAACATAAACGCTATATCGACGTCGCCATGGTCGACTTGCTCAAGGTCGATCTCAATATAGACAGGGGCGTATCACCCGGCAGCCTGGAGATAGACCCCACTCCTTTTTATTGAGCCCCGGCAGCGCCATGCAGAGCCGGCCTGCGACTGCTATCTTCTTGGATTACATATGAAATCATCCTTATCTATCTCAGTCATACTCATCTCGCTCGCCCTGCTGATCCCAGGGGTGACCCAACCTATTCTGAGCATCAGCGGCAGCATAGAAAAGTCCCAATTGACCGCAGCCGGCCTGGATATGCTGGCCGAAAACCTGGGTGATACGGACAACACCCGCGGTATGTTGGGCTTTGTCAGTAGCATGCTGGGGATGGATAGGGCCGAGGGGGAGGTGGAAGTATTCCAGAAGACCCGCAGCATCTGGGGGACGGCCACCGAGCTGCACCAGTCGGGCAACAGTCTGGTGGCGGCGCTGGTGATCTTATTCAGTGTGGCGGTGCCGGGGTTGAAACTCTGCCTCATGCTGCTGATGCACTTGCCTCTGAGGTTGCAGCTGCAGCATAGGCTCGCCAGGGTGATCGACCTGATAGCCAAGTGGTCAATGGCGGATGTGTTTGTGGTGGCACTGATCATCACCTACATGACGGGAAATGCCTCGGCGGGTATGGGAGAAAGGTTGCAGACCCAGGGTCAGTTTGAGGTGGGCTTCTACTACTTCACGGCTTATTGCCTCTTCTCCATCCTGAGCGGTTATCTGCTGGGCAGGCGTACCCGCGCCTTGGGCAAGGTGTGAGCCGGCTTAGCCCTTATGGCTATTTGTTAGTGGAAATCGATATTGGTGGCGAGCCAGGAACTGCCCAATAATACTCCCTGAGTATCTCAGTGGAGCAAGTTATTGAAAAAGTGGTTAATCATCTCATCCTGCCTGGGGGCCTTGTTGGCTTCGACCCAGACCTCGGGCCTGCTGCGTTCAGTCATAGAATTGGCTGCCTTCGGCTGTCTGCTCTGGTTGGTGCTGGGCGGCCAGAGAAACTCGTCTCAAAAAACACACTAGTCTTCATGCCCCAGCTCCTTCCCATCGCCCCTGAATCGCGCCTGGGCTCAGGCATCTTAATGCCAATAGAGAATATAGAGCAGCGAGCCACTGCCTATGGCCAACCATAAGAGCACGCCGAGCAACAAAGGTTTGGGCCCGTTGGCCCGCATCTTCCGAGCCGTGATCCCGGCACCTATCAGAAACAAACACAAGACCAGCATCCGCTTGGACAGGTCGAATGCCAATTGGTACCACACCTGTCCCTGGGGAAAGAGCTGGGCCATGGCGATCGCCGCACAATAAAAGAGAATGAAGTAAGGCACAGCTATCTTGCGGCTGCTGCCGCCAAATACGAGGGCGCTCAACAGGGCGACAGGCACTATCCACAGGGCTCTGGCGAGCTTGATGGTGGTTGCCGTCGTCAGGGCTTCATCGCCATAGGCCGAGGCGGCGCCCACCACGGATGAGGTATCGTGGATGGCGATGGCACTCCAGACGCCGAACTCATATTGGCTCAGCTGCAACAGGTGGCCTATGGCCGGGAATACAAACAAGGCGACAGAATTGAGGATAAACACGCAGGCCAGTGCCAGCGCCGTCTGTTCGCTGCGAGCCCCGACGGCCGGTGCCACTGCCGCGATGGCGCTGCCACCACAAATAGCCGTGCCGCAGGCGATAAGGTGGCCGGTCTTGATATCCAGTTTCAGCAGTCGGGTCAGCAGGGAGCCCAGCGCCAGGGTGCATAGGATAGAGCCTAAGATGAGCCCCAGGTTATCCAGGCTGATGGCTATTGCCGTTTGCAGCTGGATGCCGAATCCCAGGCCCACGATAGAATAGGCCAGCAGCTTCTTGGTCAGGGTGGCTATCGGCCACTGCTCCGGCACCCAACCCAGGCTCGCCAGGCTGAACCCCAGCACCAGCGCCATGGGCGATGAGATCACGGGCGTCAGGCATAGGAGTCCGATCAGGATAAATAGCCAGGATGTAAGCCGGGTGTCGCGGAAGTGGCGGATGTAACTTGTCATATACAGGCCTCAGGAATGAGGCATAAGTATAAGGCGTCATGAAGATTCAATGAAATCAATTGAACTTATTCAGCTAGTCACTATTTTTGAATGCGTTGAGTTTTGAATATCTTGAGTTTTGAATGTACTGAGTTTTGAATATATTGAGCCATGCCTGCGCCGGTAGCGACTCGGGCGGCGGTTCAAGGTGTCGGCTCTGCCCGGCAGTCGCCATAAGCCGGCTTGCCTATCTCCAGGGAAGCATTGCTTAAATTGGCGAGTAGCTCTGGTAGGGGATACGCATTGCTATCTATGATCTTTGCCGGCCATTTTGCTGTTGCCTTTTAATCGACATTTTTTATTCGCCTGAAGGCTCAGTTCTAGACTGCCTAAATAACCTTAATCGCGAATATTGGAAAACAGCCGCCTCAATATACAGTTTGTCATGCGCTATATTCCAGTCTGAAATATCATCAATCGATTCATCTCATATAAAAATAATATCTGGTGTGCCTTGTTTGAAATATCCTTTCAGCCAGGCTTGATCTTGGTATTTGTTTTCTGTTTATGCTTGTCTCATCTGGGCTTGGGCAATGTGACCCGCTAGACCGTTTTCATGGGAGAACAATCTTGTTGTTTAATATCAGTAGCATAGTGTTTTGATCGTTCGAAAGCTGTCGTTGGGGCTGCTTCTTTTCGGGTTGCATCTCTGGGACAATCCCGCGCACGTTAATAATAGTTAACGCGAATATTATAATAATGGGGTTGGAAAATGGAACATGTTAACAAGCTGACGGCTATTTCGCTGGCAGTAGCCGCCGCTTTGCCTATGATGGCAAGTGCCGATGTGATGATCAGCGAGTATGTCGAAGGCAGCTCAAATAATAAGGCGATCGAACTCTATAATAGCGGCGCTGCCGCTGTCGATTTAACAGGTTATAAATTGGTGCGTTATAAAGACGGCGCCAGCACCTCACTCGATATGGTGACACTCGACGGTCAGCAAATCGCGGCCGGGTCCACCAAGGTGATACTGCATCCGAGCGCCGCCATTACCCTGGCCGCCGGCGTCGACTCCATGACGGGTGATTTATATTTCAATGGCGGTGATGCCGTTGCCTTGGTGAAAGATGATGTGGTGGTCGACATCTTGGGTGAAGTGCCGACTCCGGCGGGATGGGGCCAGGACACAGGTTTTCGGCGCAAGCTGGATGCCTTGACACCTGACACGGTTTTCGCCCCGGCGAAATGGGACACAGTGGCCAAGGACAGCTTCTCGGGCCTGGGCAGTTTAACCTTTGCCGCCGAACCGGAAACGCCCTTGTTCAGCTGCAGCGGCGCGCAGCTGGTGCCCATCTATGAAGTGCAGGGCGCCGGTGAGTCCAGCCCCCTGGTGCCGGCGGGAAGTTTCGAGTCCGATGCCGAAGTCACGGTTCGCGGTGTGGTTACGGCCCGCGGCGACAGCCTGTTCAAGGGTTTCTACCTGCAGGATCTCCAGGGTGACAATTCTCCCTTCACCTCGGACGGGGTGTTCGTGTTCCTGGGTGAGGCCGCTCCCGAGGCGATCCAGCCTGGCGTGGAAGTCTGCGTCCAGGGCAAGGTCAAGGAATACTATGGTCTGACCCAGATAGACATAAAGGCAGACAAGAAGTTTGAGGTTGGTGCCACGACCCAGGCTCCCGCCCCGGCGGCCTTCTATGTTGCCGATGGCGAAACCCTGGCGCAGGCGCTGGAGCGCTACGAAGGCATGAAGATCATGCTGGATGCCGGCAGCGACATGAAGGTCAGTCGCAGCTTCAGCTTCGATTATGCCGCCGGCAGAAACAACCTGCTGTTGTCATACCAGGCTCCGCTGATGAAGCCGACCCAGATGTATCCTGCCATGTCAGACGCAGCCCTGGCCCTGGCCAAAGCCAACGGCGTGAACCAGCTCTTCGTCGAGTCCGACCATGAGGCCGCCGCCGGCGTAGTGCCCTACTTCCCCGATTTTAATGCGGAAACCGGCTATATCCGTGTCGGCGATCAACTGACCAATCTGCAAGGTATGATCGGCTACAGCTATGGTGCCTATCGCCTGGTGGCGACCAACAGCATCACCGCGGGTGATTTCCTCCGCACCCATGACAGAACCTCGGCCCCTGAGATAGCGACCAAGGGCGATATCCGGGTTGCCAGTTTCAACGTACTGAACTTCTTCAACGATGTGGTCGGTGGCGCGGCCAATCCATCCGGTGATAACCGGGGCGCCCTGACAGAAGCGGACATGTTGCTGCAGCGCGCCAAGATAGTCGGCGCCATCACGGCCATGAACGCCGATATCGTCGGCCTGATGGAGATTGGCAACAATGGTTTCGGCGCCGACAGTGCCATTCAGAATCTGCTCGATGCCCTGAATGCCGAACTGACTGCCGATGAGGCCTATAGCTTCGTCGAGATCGCCGATGAAGATAAATTCGATGGCAAATATTTCGGCTCGGATGCCATCACTGTCGGCATGCTGTATCGTGCGGCGCGGGTGAGCCTGGATGGCGCCGCCAGGGTGATAGCCACCCCTGAGCAGCACGCCGGCGCCGGCGTGGCCAGCCGGGAAAAGGATGACAAGCTCGAAACCAGCCCGGCGTATGACAAGTACCAACGCCACAGCCTGGCACAAAGCTTCAAGATTTATGACGAGCGTCTAACCGTCGTGGTGAACCACTTGAAGTCCAAGGGTTCGGGCTGTGTTGAGGACTGGCAGAATTTCGAAGACAAGACAGATCCCGCGGATATGCAGGGCAAGTGTAATGCCTTCCGCGTGTCGGCGGCCAAGGTCATAGGCGATGCGCTCAAGGATGTACAAGGCGATCTGCTGGTGATTGGCGACATGAACTCCTATGGCCTGGAAGATCCTATCCGGGTACTGACAGATTTCGACGCCGCCAAATCGGACCGCGACATAATGACGGCCTCCTGGACCACGCTGGACGGTAAGGTATTCGAGCGCCAGGGCAGCAAGATTGACAAGGGCTTCGGCCTGGTCAATCTCAACACCCAGGCACACGGTGTCGATACCTATTCCTACAGCTATAACGGCGAATTGGGTAACCTGGACCATGCCCTGGGCAATACCAGTCTGGCGGCGAGGCTGGTGGATATCGAGGACTGGCATATCAATGCGGTGGAATCCAACCTGTTCGAATATTCGGGTAAATACACAGGCAGCCTGGAAAAATCGGCCAACGCCTTCTCGGCTTCGGATCATGACCCTGTGATCTTGGCCTTGAGTTACCCGGCTCCCGTCGACCCTGTGGAACCTGCTCCTGAAGCGAGCAACAATGGCGGCGCCCTGGGTGCCTTCGGACTCATGTTGCTGTCTCTGCTGGGGTTGCAGCGCCGTCGCCGCTAACGGCCGGTTAGGTTCAGGCGCGGCGACTGACAGGATCGGCAACCGCGCCGAGCTGACATGCTGAACCAAGCTGCCATGGGTTTCCATGGCAGCTTTTTAGCCGAAAGCTACCACTCAGATATCTGCTCCACCCGGCCGTTCATGCGCTTTTCAGGCGCTTTCGGACCCACTCGCACTATGCCCACCCCAACTGCTGCAGACTGACGGCATCATTCCAGATCTTGGTCATGTGGCGAATGAGGTTGCCTTCGAATTGCATGGCGTACACATAGTCGGCTGCTATGGTGTTACCTGTAGGCTCACCCGGGCCACCCTGGCCGGTTTGGGTGCCATGAAATATGGCGTAAGCGATAACATAATGGCGTTCTTTATCTTCGGCAAAGCAGCGCAGTTCGTAATGCCCATCCGGTATGGGTGTGAGTATGTTCTTCGTCCATTCGGTATAACCTTGCAGGCTGTCGATATCGGCCAAGGCTGCCGCTTGTGCCGAGAAGCTCGCATTCGGGTGGCAATAAGCCTTGCACACCTCCCAACCCTGACCCGTTTCACATGCCTCAAAGAACTGCCTGGCCTGTTCTAACATTGCACTCATTTCATGCCCCTTGGTGACGCGGTTACTCGTATCATCAAGTCTATGACAATTTTCTCAGCATAGCTGAAGCAATGCATCGAGGCGTCGCCTAACGCCGCAATGGAGGGGCAGCCTTTGGGGACGTTCCCGCTCGTGGGGTGAACTCGCGAGCCAGCGGGCGACATGAACGGGTTTGAACAAAAAATGGCGTTACTTCTGTTAACACAAGGTGGCCATATATGCCCCTTTTTCTCCATTAGGTTAATGTGAAGACTATCTGTGACGGTATGAGGCGTCAGGGCTTAATCGCCAAACTCGTAAGTTTTAGATGGTAACCTATAGTGACCACTCGTTGCTGGCTGCGCTGTATTTGTTGGTACATGACTTTAGCATCACAATACTCAATTAGGAGTGCTCTTTAATACAGGCCTATCGCAAAGCACTTTAATCAGTGATTTTTACCTGAAATCACAGAAATAGTTAAGCAGGGTTAAGTTTAGATAAAGGCGGACCGGGCAGTCCTACACAATATTCTTGGCGCAGTTTCCGATGTTTTAGCCCTCTGTGGTCTCTGGGTTCTTTATTGGCAAATTATCATCACTTAGCGCTTTTATTTATAACAATTGTTACAAGGTTGGCGAAAAAATAACTTGTAAATATGCAATTACTTGTATACCTTGCGCATCTTCAGATCTTCCTCCTGTGTCAGGATAGTTGTTACTGTTAAAAATTAAAGGGCAAACTGTACCGAAAGGGCAGGACGCAAAGCCGCTGGTCTAACAACTTTTCAATGAAAAGTACATGATGGCAGTGGTTGCATTAGCTTAGTCGCATTTGTTTGATGTACTTCTCCCTCGCTGCAATTTCGCAGCAGTACACCATTGCACTTTTCTATATTGTTTGCCTGAGTCCGGACCGGCAATAGCGCACTGCTGTTTGCCGGTAAATATTTAGGCGTCGGCTGTGTCGGCATGAGTGTGATAAAGCACTGGGAAGATGTTGCGGTGATGTACTTAACAAAAGCCTGGCGCTTGAATGTCGGGATGATACTCACGCTATTATGTGTGGCGGGGTCAGACGCGCAGGCGCAAAACCTGTCCGAACACGAAAAGCTGCTCAAACAGGGGCTGGATCGGCTGGAGCAGCAAATAGCACCACTGCAACAGCGCCCGGACGTGCGCTTGCAACGTCCTGAGTCTGTTATTACTGATTTCGCTGCACTTGAAAATGCAGAGCAGTGTTTTGATATTACTACCATTAGTGTACAAGGCAGCCATAAGCTAGGCCCGAAAGTAATAGCTCAGGTTACTGAGCCTTTTGTCGGGCAGTGTCTCGGACTGGCACATATTAATGCCTTGGTTGCTGCTATCTCTAATCTGTACCTTGAACAAGGCTATATCACCAGTCGTGCCTATATTGCCCCGCAAGATTTATCTGATGGCGTTTTGGATCTCGTTGTCATTGAAGGTGTTATCGAAGGCTTTTACTCCGTTGACGGCAGCATTAATCAGCAGCAGCTGAATTGGGCTTTTCCGGCGCGTCCAGGGGAAGTGCTGAGTATCCGTGCGCTTGAGCATGGCATTGAAAATCTCAATAGTGTGGGGCAAAACAATGCCAGGGTCGATCTGAATCCCGGGTCGGAGCAAGGCGACACCCTGGTTGCCATTGCCAATCAGGCCGTAAGGCCTTGGCGCGGTTCACTGGGACTGAACAATAACGGTGTGGCAAGTACCGGCGAATATCAGCTGGACGGTAATCTAGTATTTGATAATGTGTTTGGTCTGAACGATACCGGCTTTATATCTGCATCAACCAATATTGGTGAGCACGAATTACCGCATGCAGAGTCCCGCAGTTATGCCGCGTCATGGTCATTGCCGGCCGGATACTGGCTGTTTTCACTGACTAATAATTATTACGCTTATGAGCAAACTGTCGTAGGCAATGTCATTGATTTTTCTATTTCTGGTTCCTCCTTAATCAGCGGTGTGCAACTTGGCCGTAATCTGTATCGCAGCCAAACGGGCAAGCTGGACCTGAGCGTCGGTTTTACCCGCAAAGAAAGTAAAAATTACATTGAAGACATCTTTCTGGAAACGTCTTCCAGAACCTTATATGTCTGGGACCTGACGGCCGGTTATCGTTATTTTATGCCACTGAGCACTCTTAACCTCAATGCCCACATTCTTAAAAGTGTGCCTTGGTTTGATGCTAAACGGCAGTTGGTTGAAGCCGAGGATGATTTTCAGTTTACCAAGTACCAATTGAACCTTGGGATTAACACCAATATTGAGCTGGGCGGGCAATCTCTGTTATATGCCGCCTCAGCTGAATTGCTGTATTCCCCTAAGGTGATCCTTGCGTCTGAAGGACTGACCGTCGGCGGACGTTATTCCGTAAGGGGTTTATCGCAAAGTAGCTTGTTTGGTTATAAAGGTGGTTACCTCAGAAATGATATCAGTCTACCGTTACAAATGGACTGGCCTGTCTTGAACCAGCTGCAGTATTTCCTTGGGCTGGATGTCGGCTTGTCTAATTTACCCGAATATCCGCACAGACACTGGGAGTGGGTTGCCGGCTCCGTTGTTGGTGTCAAGCTGTTCGATCACAACCTTAGCATTACTGCCTCTTATGCCAGAGCACTCAGAGTGCCGGATTTTCTGCAGCAAAAGCAGCAGGAAATCGATTTCTCTGTCAGGTTAAATTTTTAAATCAGGAAGAACCGGTATGTCTAGCATGAAATGGCGTCTTGTTGTAGCGCGCACTTTAATTGCCATCTTGGCCGGTAATCCGGTAATTATGGCGGCGCACGGTATTGAGCGTACGCTTAACCGCTTGGCTGATGACCCGGCAGAAGAGTGGCAGCGTATACGCTTGCAGACGCAGGTCGCTGCTCAAGCCAGTCGCACAGATGCACAATTGGCAGCCGGACAACAGGCTGCGCAAAAGCATTCTGCTAACGGTACTCAGGTGATTGATATTGCCGCGCCGAGCCAAAGCGGTGTGTCTCATAACCAGTTTACACAGTTTAATGTCTCTGCCGATGGCTTAATCTTAAATAACAGTCAGGGGCCTGCACTGTCAGCACTTGGTGGCTGGACCGATGGTAACCGCCGTCTAGCAGGCGGTACTGCCCAGCTCATTTTGGCCGAAGTCACAGGTACCGGCCGTTCAGCTTTGCTGGGGTATACCGAAGTGTTGGGGGACGCCGCTGAATTCGTACTGGCCAACCCCAATGGTATCAGCTGTGATGGCTGTGGTTTTATCAATACCCCGCGCGTTGTTCTGGCCACCGGTGTCCCGGATTTTCTCAACGGCGACCTGATGGGGATCAACATTTCCAGCGGTGATGTGCTTATCGATGGCGCTGGCCTAAATGCATCAAATGTTAACAAGTTCGATATTTTGACCCGCGCTATGCGGTTAAATGCGGGGCTGTATGCCGATGAACTCAATATCCGCACCGGCAGTAATTATTATGATTTCGGCCGGGAACAAGTGCGGGTGAATGCAAACCAAACAGATAGTATATCTTCCTACCAGTTTGCCTTGGATGCCTCTGCATTGGGTGCCATGTATGCCAACACTATCAGCCTGATTGGCACCGAAGCTGGCTTAGGGGTGCGTAGTGAAGGGTTGATCAATGCGGTTGACAGTCTGCAATTGACAGCCGACGGACAGTTGCAGCTAAAAGATACTATTGCGGGTTCTGAGCTGGCGCTGCGTTCACATCGGGCTGATGTGATTACCCATGGCACCACGTATGGGAAAAATGTCAATATTGAGCTGGCTGGTACATTACATAACAGTGGTTTAATCGCCGCGGCAGATAATATGCAGCTTACTGCTGCAGGATTGCAGCAGAACGGTGATGTGATTGCCGGTATAAATCAGCAGGGTGAATGGCTCGATAGCGCGGAGCAGCAACTGCATATCAGCGGTACTGCTGTGAATCAGGGCCGCATTATCAGTCAGGGGCAGCTGGAAGTGTCGGCAAAAGAGCTGCAGAACGTTGGCGGAGCTTCGATGCAAGCCGGTGCAACAAAGCTTACGACAACAGTGTTTGACAACAGTGGAACCCTTAACAGCACCGGTCTGATATTAGATGCAGAAACGGCACAGAATTCTGGCCATATCCAGGCTCAGCAACTGGCGATTAATGCTGAGCAATTTAACCTGACAGATGGTGCTGTTTATCAAACCGGGACAGCCGGTCATTTAAGTTTTAGCGGCCAAGATCTGCGGCTGGATGCTGGTGTGCTGGTCGCCGAGGGTACCGCACAGGTTAATGCATCCGGACAAGTACATAATAATACAAACTGGTTAATGGCTGATGATGCGACCATTACTGCCGCCGAGATCATTAACAACGGGACCCTACAGCTACTGGCCCAGGGCGATTTAACTGCCAACATATTAAACAACAGCGGCAATATGCTTTTTGCCACAGACGCCACTGTGTCTGCAACAACGATTAATAACGATGACGGTCAGATTTATCATTCTGGATCGGGCGAAATATCGCTGCGGGCCGAGCAACATCTAAGTAACCGTGATGGCCTGATCATAGGTAACGGTAGTATGTTGGTATCGACCGGACAGTTTGACAACCAGCAAGGAGCGCTCAGTGCTGAGCAGCTTAAGCTGGCAGCGACTAACATTGATAATCGAGCCGGTAATGTACAAGCAACACAATTGGATATCAGTGCACAGCAATTGAACAACCGGCTGGGTAGTGTAGTAGCACTGGGTGAGTCCGGTGCAAGTTTGCAGTTGAATATCGCCGATACGCTGGATAACAGCCAGGGTTTAATATTGGCTAAAGGCCAACAGTTAACGCTCAACAGCAAGCAGATTATTAATGAGCAAGGTTCACTGCTGTTGTCCGGTACTGCCGGTTTAGCCCTAACTGCCACTGAACAGTTGCGCAATGATGAGGGGCTTATCCATAGTGGTGGCAACCTGACGTTAAGTACACCTCTGCTTAGCAACATCGACGGTGAAGTCTATGCCGATACTATCAATGCAGCAGCGGCAAGTCTGGACAATCGGCAAGGCGTTATTATTGCGCAACAGGTGGCATTAGATGGCATCGATCTGAATAACAGTTCCGGCACAATAGGTGCTTTTTCTACCACAGGGAAAAACCTGTCGTTAAATTTCAGCCATAGCATAGATAACAGCGCACTGGGGGTTATTAAAGCAGCCGGTAATTTTGCCGAACTTAACAGCGGACAACTGGATAATACCAGCGGTAGCATTGTGCTGGCAGGCAACAATGGTAGCCTGCAGATCAGTGCTGGCACACTGGGAAATATACAGGGACAAATTCAAACTAACGGCGAGTTACTATTAACGGGTAACAGTATAAATAATCAGTTTGGTTATATCTCGGCTTTGGGAGATGTCAGTATTGCTGCTGCCGACGTCAACAACAGTGCAGGTCAGATCCTGGCCGATAAACTGCAGTTAACCACTGAACAGTTAGCCAACACTGACGGCGTTATCCGAGCCGCAACTGAGCTGAATCTACACAGCCCCTTGCTGACCAACCAGCGTGGGGTCATTTCTGCACACTCGCTCAAGCTGAGCAGCGATGAGCTGGATAATACCGCCGGGCAACTGCTGGCCACAGCAGAGCTGGATATCAGCACTCAGCAGTTAACTAACGTTGCAGGTGTCATTAACAGTCAGCAGGATCTGCTGCTGGCCGCAACAGAGTTGAATAACCGCTCAGGTGTAATACAGGGCGCCAATTCATTTTACGCCCAAGTACAGGGTAGTATCGATAATCAGGATGGCCAATTACTCTCTGGTCATAACCTGCAACTACACACAACGCAGCTTAATAATGGTCAAGGTACAGTTGTCGCCGGCGACCAACTGGAGATTAACGCTACTCAGCTGCACAACGCTGAGGCTGGCATAATTGGTGCCAACCAGGTGTTTATTGATGCGTCCTCACTAACCAATGATGCCCTGGCCAGAATAGAGGGGCAGCAATTGCAGGTAAATACGGCATTACTGGATAATGCCGGCACAGTGCTGGCTACAGGGAAAGAGGGCGATTCGCTGCACCTGTTAGCAGATATCATTAATAATCATGGACGTATCGAAAGCCATGGTGAAAATCTGACGCTGAGCAATCTGCAGCTTGATAACCGGCAAGGACAAATCTATCACTTGGGTGCAGGCGTGCTCAGCATCGACGCGTTGGAACAACTACAAAACCAGGCAGGGCAGTTGATCACAACAGGCCGGTTAGTCTTGCAATCGGATACCTTGCTCAACAATGCCGGTGTTATCGAAGCCGCTGACAGTATCAGTTTGAATCACAGGGTGTTGAACAATGACGCTGGCAGAGTGCTGGGGGGTGGAGTCCAGAGCAGTCATATAGCGAGTGAAGTATTATCCAATATCAATGGCGCTATTGCTGTTGACAGCGATCAGCTGAGCATTACAGCAACAACACTGGCGAGTAATAGTGGTCATATCTCTGTTAATGGCACCTTGGCTGTTGAGGCGCAGAATATAGACAACCGGAATGGAGAACTGACTGCCGGGCGTTTTGTACTGCGTGCCGATGAGCTTAACAATGCCGGCGGCACTATGTTGGCAAGCCATGAATATGGAGAGTCGTTCGATATCAGTATTGGCGACACTATGCATAACGAGTTGGGGCGGTTGCTGGGAGCGGGGCAGTCGGCACGCGTTAACACACATGTGCTCAACAATGATGGCGGTGTTATTGCGCTGGCGGGTACAGATGTACTCACAGTTGTCAGCGATAATTTTGATAATGCAACAGGGCAGGTATCAGCGGGTGGTCAGTTAGAGTTGCAATCCAAGCTATTGCAATCTGATGGCCAGATTACGGCTGCTGATATTAACTTGCAGGTTGCACAGCTGAATAACAGTGGCCTGCTGGTTGCAGAGCAGGGTATGCAAATTGCGGCGCAGCAAATAGATAACAGTGGCCAGCTGGCAGCGCGGCAACTGATTGTTTCAGCCCTGGATGCTGTTAACAGCGGCACCATATTGGCGTCTGCAACGACAGGTGAAAGCATGCAGCTTAACCTGCAGCAGTTGCGTAACAGCGGTACGATAGTCAGTAACGGCACAACACTTAAGCTCAATCAGGTCAAGCTCAATAACAAGGGTGGCACTCTGCTGCATGCCGGCAATGGTATGTTATCCATTGAAACACTGGATATGCTGGATAATTTAACGGGCGCCATAATAACCAACGGTGACCTTCATCTTGTCGCACAGCAACTCGATAATAATCAAGGATTGTTGCAGATTGCCGGTGCAGCCGACATAGATGTTTCTGCCCTGAATAATCTTGGTGGCGATGTACTGGCTTTGGGTGAGCAAAGATTGAAGCTGACGGTAGAGCAATTACTGGATAACAGTGCGGGCCGTATTATCGGCGGACAGCTGGAGATCGACAGCAGCACTTTGCTTAACCAAGCCGGGCAACTGGCAGCGGTTAGTGAGTCGGGACAAGCATTGGCCATCCGTATCGCCGATACGCTGGATAATGCCGATGGCCAGATATCAAGCGCTGGTCAGGGGGCAGTGATCACCAGTGATCATTTGAACAATGCCAATGGATATATTCTGCAGACAGGTGATGGCAGTCTGCTGTTGCAAGCCAATGTCGTCGACAACAATGCAGGTGGCCGGATCAGTAGTAATGGTGTGCTGCAATTAACCGCCCGTCAGCTGACAAATACTGCCGAGATAGTTTCGGAAAATCATATAGATGTTCAGGTTGAGCAGCTAAATAACAGCGGCCTGTTGCAGGCAGACAGCCTTCACCTCAGTGCAAAAGAGCTGGATAACCGCCATGGGCGGTTACTGGCGTTGGGTAGCGACGGATTGACGCTTGATGTTACCGGCACACTGGATAACAGTGCCGGGTTTGTTGCATCCAATGGCCAACACACTGTGCTGAATGCTGCGCAAGTGCTGAACCAGGACGGCGATATTCAGGCGCAGCAGCAATTGACGATAGCTGCAAAGCAACTAAATAACCAGCAAGGTCGCATCACTGCCACGGATGCCGCCCTGACGCTACAGAGCTTGGATAACACCGCGCAAGGCCAGCTACTGGCAGGGCAGTTAGCGCTGGTCAGCAACGAAGTGAATAACAACGGGGTTATCAGTGCCGGCAGGCTAAATGCGCAGATAGTGCAGTTGGACAACAAAGACGATGGCCAGTTAACGGCCAGCACTATGCAATTGTCAGGGGAAACGCTGCAAAACAGCGGGTTGGTTTATGCCGATAAGCTGCAATTGCAGGCTGAGCAATTAAGTAACAGCGGTCTGCTGCAGGCGCAGCAACAGGGCAATATCAATGCGGTAACGCTGTTGAACCAGCAAGGTGAGATTTCCAGTGGTGGTGTGCTGAGCATTCAGAGTGAGCTGCTGAGCAATATCGGCGGTGTGTTGCAGGGCGGGCAAGTCCAGCTAAGCAGCCGGCGGCTGCTGAACGACGATGGCACTATTCTGGCGCTGGCGGAGCCGGGCCTGAGCATTAATGTCAGTGAACAACTGGACAACCTGAACGGTACTATATATAGCGCCGGTGAGCACTCAGAGCTGAATGCCATGGTGCTGAATAATAGCGGGTTGATTAGCCATAGTGGTGTCGGCAGCCTGCAACTGCAGAGTGACGCCGTACACAACAGTGGTCAGATAGAAAGTGCAGGTCAGTTGCAGCTGGTTAGCACAGTGCTGAACAATGACGGTCAGCTTAGCGCAGATAGCCTGACAATTGAGGGCGGCACGTTGAGCAACAGCGGAGTAGTTAATGCAGACCAGTTGTCAGTAAAGGGCAATACGCTGGTTAACTTGGGTGAAGTCAGTGCGGAACAGGCCCAACTTCAGCTGCAGCTACTGGATAACGGCGGCCTGTTGCTGGCCAGCGGCAGAGAACAGCAGAGCCTGCAACTGGACGCGGCGCGCATTCGTAATCGGGGCGTTATAGCCAGCCAGGGCGAGAATTTAGCATTACAACTATCGACATTGGACAACAGTGACGGCCAGCTGCTGCACTTCGGTGTTGGTGTGTTAAGCATTGACACACTGCAGGGGCTGAACAACCAGCAGGGACAAATATACAGTGGCGGCAGTCTGGCGTTGCAGGCCGATGTGCTGGATAACCGCAACGGTGAATTACAGGCGCAGGCAATCAGCTTAAGCACTACGCAACTGGATAACCGTAGTGGCCAAGTACTTGCGCTGGCTCAGCAAGGTAACGGCTTGAGTGTTGAAGTGGCAGAGCAACTGGATAACCGGTTGGGAACAATATACAGCGGTGGCGGTGAGGCGGTTGTTGCGACGGGGAGTCTACTGAACGGGGCCGGCACAATAGCGTTAGCCGGCAGCGGGCGTTTGGCTATTACTGCAGCGACAATTGATAACGGTGCCGGAGTGATCACCAGTAACGATGCCCTGAGGCTGGATACACAGCAATTAACGTCGGCAGGGCAACTGAGTGCACAGGAACTGCATATTCAGGCGGATGCCCTAGTCAATCACGGCGCTATTGAAGCGGGTAGCCTGCAACTGACCGCGGATAACATAGATAACAGTGGTCTGATGACAGCACAGCAGCAATTATTGCTGCAGAGCACCGCACTGACCAATAGTGGCACTATTCTCGGTAAGGGAAATTTAACCCTTACTACCACCAGCTTAACCAATCCTGGCACATTGGCGCAGTCGGGTGTCGGCGTGTTGCGGCTTGAGGTACTGGACAGCCTGAATAATCAGTCGGGACAAGTCATATCCGAAGGTTCCATGCTATTGACAGCCGGGAATGCCAACAATAATCAGGGGCTTATCCAGACTGAACAGGGTGCAACCATAGCGCTGAACAACCTGTTGAACCAAGACGGTAAAATACTGGCCTTTGGCGAGCAGCAACTGAAAATTAACGGGCAACAAACGCTGGATAACACTGCCGGTGTTATCGGTGCCGCTAATATGGTGTTGTCAACCGCCAGTCTTATTAACAGTAATGGTTTACTGCAGGCGGAGCAGGCGCAGTTCAATGCCACAGCGTTCAATAACAACAGCGGCCAACTCTTAAGTGGGCAGCTACTGCTGCAAGCCGGCAGCTTAAGCAACCATGCCGGGCTGATAGCGGCCAACGACAGCCTGTTATTACAGGTCGAGCAGACGTTGGATAACCGTCAGGGCGAGGTGGTTACCACAGCTGGGGCAGCCAATATCGATGCAGGTAGTATCAATAATGACGGTGGTATTATCAGCCAGCAGGCCGGGCAGAGCTTACAGCTTAGCAGCAGCGGCACGCTAAGTAATCACGGCGGTACGGTGCATGGCGCGCAGCAATTGAGCATCAATGCAACAGCGCTGGATAACAGCGGGCTGGTGGATGCCGGTACGCTGACTGTTACAACCGATAGCCTGACTAACGGCGGTACTATCCAGGCGGTCAATGCCGAGCTTAACAGCAGACAGCTGGTGAATGACGGTCTGTTGCTGGTCACGGGGACTGTGGGCGAAGCGCTGCAGCTGAGTGTCGGCGACGGTATCGTTAACCGTGGCCATATCCAGAGCCATGGTCAGCAGCTGGTGATCAGTGATGCCCTGAATAATGATGGCGGCACCCTGATACATGCCGGCAGCGGTGAATTACAGCTGGCACAGTTATCCAATCGGGAGGGTACCGTGTATGCGGCCAATGCGTTGAGCGTGACCGGTAAGGTGCTCAACCATGAAGGCCTGCTGCAGGCGCTGGGCGCGCTGAGTGTGGGCGGCGGCGAGCTGGACAATAACGCTGGTGTTATTCATAACGGCGGCAATCTGCTGCTGGATGTCACGGCGCTGGATAACCGCGATGGCGAACTGAGCAGTCAGGGCGATACGGCCGAACTGAAGGTGGCTGGCGGTTTGTACAATGGCGGCGGCACTATTGTCAGTACTGCGGCGCAACTGGACGTGCAGGCCGGGCAACTGGTGCTGGGCGATGGCGTGATTGCCGGTGATGGTAATCTTGCGCTCAGCACGATGCAGCTGAGCCTGAATGAAGGCGGGAAGATCCGCGCCGGGCAGACGTTACAGCTAAGCACAGATACGCTGGTCAATCGGGGGCTGTTAAGTGGCCGCAGTGTGCTGCTGCAGGCGGATGAGCTGGATAACCAACAGGGTGTAATAGAAGCGGCAGACAAGCTGCAACTGACGGCTGGTCATGTCAATAATGCGGCTGGCACCTTGGTAAGCCGGGGCGGGCTGAGCCTGGCATTGCAGGGGCAACAGGATGGCGTGGCATTGGATAACAGTGGCGGCCAGATTAGTGCCAGCGGTGTGTTAGCGCTGGTCACGCCTTATGCGGTGAATAACAGTGCGGGGCAGTTGTTAAGCGAACAACAATTACAGTTGCAGGCGGGTGCCCTGAATAACACTGTCGGCCAAGTCTTGGCGGGCAGAGGCCTGGGCATTGCCTTGAATGCCGACTTACAGAACAGTGGTGGCATCCTGTATACCGGTCAGGGTGATATGACACTGTCGGCACAGAGTCTGGTAAATGATGCCCAAGGCGTGGTCTCACAGCAGGGTGCCGGCCAGATGCAGCTGACGCTGGAGACACTGGACAATAGTGGTGAAATAGGCGCGGGTACTGTACTGACCGTGGCGGCAGAGCAGCTTAACAACAGCGGGTTGCTGCAGGCAGCGACAGTTGAGCTGGCGGCGCAGCAACTGCGCAACAGTGGCTATCTGCTCGGTGATGAGTTGTCTATTAACAGTAACCAGCTGGATAATACGGACGGCACTATTGCAGCCCTCGCCACAGACGGCGTGTTGCAAATTAGCGGCACGATGCTGAATAACCAGCGCGGTCTGATCCAAAGCCGCGGTAACAGTATACAGCTGCGTACAGCACTGGATAATCGGCAAGGCGAAGTGGTATTGCTGGGCGATGGCAGATTAGATATCGGTGCACTGGCGAATAACCAGCAGGGCCGTATTCTCAGCGAAGGGGCCGTAGCATTAAGTGGTGTGGTCAACAATGACCAGGGAGTGGTGCAGGCCGCGGGCGAGCTGCAGCTGGCCGGCACGGCTATCAGCAACAATGCCGGGCTGATCCATGCCGATGGAGAGCTGGATATCAATGGCAGCAGCCTGGTTAATCAGGGTGGTAAAATTTCGGCTGCCGGCAGCTACCAGCTGGCTATCAGCGGCGCCATTGATAACAGCTTGGCGGGGGTGCTTAGCGCGGCGGATACTATGTCGCTGGCCGCCGGCAGTCTGGATAACCATTCTGGCCTGATATACCAGCAAGGCGATGGCAGCCTGCTGTTGACGGTGGATACCACGCTGAATAATAACGCTGGTACTGTGGCCAGTAACGCGGCCCTGGCAGTCACAGCTGCTGAACTGAGCAACAATGTCGGCCTGCTGCAAGCCGCCGCGATGGACATCAGTTTGGGGACTCTGAGCAACAATGCCGGTGTGATCGCCAGCCAGGGACAGCTTAGACTGGACAGTACTGGAGTATTAAATAATGACGCCGGCCGGATTTCTGCCGTGGCCGATGCCAGTATCAGCGCCGGGCAACTGAGCAATAGCGCGGGCCGGATAGAAAGTAATCACACACTGAAGCTGTATAGCAGCGGTGTGCTGAATAACGATAGTGGCAACCTGATTGCCAACAATATCAGCATGCAACTGGACGGTGCTCTGAACAACAACCAAGGTGTCTTGTTTGCCGCTGAGACTCTTAGTATTGATGCGGCCAGCATTGATAATAGCCGGGGCACGCTGGCCGCTAATGCTGACGTGCAACTGGCAGTAACGGCACAGCTGAATAATAGTCAGGGATTACTGCAGGCGGCGGGCAATCTGACGGCCAGCGCACAGCAGCTTGATAATACCGCAGGTACAGTACAGGCGGGAACTGCGCAGCTAAGTAACCGGCAGAGTCTGAATAACACAAATGGAACCATTAGTGCTCAGACACTGGCATTAAGTACCGCTACGCTAAACAACAGTTACGGCGTTATGCTGGCCACCGGGAGTAGCGATAATGCGTTGCAGCTAAGTGATATCGACCAGCTGACTAACAACAACGGTACTATTGCCAGCTATGGCCGCAACTGGAGCCTGGCGCTGGCAAACCTGAGTAATGACAACGGCAAACTGCTCCATCTGGGATCCGGTACCTTTACCTTATCTCAAACCGGCAATTTAACTAATACCGGTACCATAGCGTCAAATGCCAATCTGCTACTGAATGCCGGCAATGTTAATAACAGCGGAACCCTGCAGGCACAACAACAGCTGCAGCTGAATGCCGGCCTGACAAATCAGGCCGACGCTGTGTTGGCGGCGAACAATATCAGGATCAATGCAGCGGGCAAAGCCATTTCCAATGCCGGTGTTATCTCCGCCGGTAATGACCTGCGACTGGATGCTGCCAGCCTGAACAACAGCCACCTACTCTACAGCGGTAATAATGCCGTGGTAAAGGCTGCCAGTATCAACAACAGTGGCACTTGGTCGGCAAATAACTTGAATGCATCCGGCTTTACCTTGCTGCAAAACACCGGCCGTATCGAAAGCAACCAGGCCGGTTACACAGGCAATACCTTGCAGAATCAGGGAGCGGGTGTACTGGTCAATGCCGGTACCACAGCCAACAGTTTGCAGCTTAATGTGGCACAACTGAGCAACAGCGGCACCCTATATAACAGTGGCCGGGATATGAGTTTTGGCGGTAATCTGAGCAACAGTGGCAGTATTATCCATGCCGGCAACGGCAGCCTGCTGCTGGGCAGCAACGGCACTATCAACAATGCCGGCGGCAGCATTGCCAGCGCCGGTAGCGCCACCATTCGAAACAGCATTATCGGTGCCGGCACAGTGTATGCCGGACAGGGTATGCTGATTAACAGCTCGGGTACTTTCACCAATAACAGCCAGCTATACACCAAAGGTAATCTGCAGGTTAACAGTGCGCTGCATAATCAGGGCGGCCGCCTGTTAAGCGACGGCAACCTGACTATCAACACCAATGGCAGCGTGACCAATACAGGCACCATACAGGGGCAGAACCTCAGCCTGACGTCGGGAGTGTTAAACAATAACGCCGGTGTTATTACCTCTTTGGGCAGCAATAATGGCCAAATCAAGGTTGCCAGCCTGAGTAACAACGGCGGTGTTATTCAGGTCACAAATAACAACTTTACCCTTGGTACCCGCAGCGGTGAGTTGAATAACGGTAACGGCCAGATCAGGCACAGTGGCACAGGCGTATTAACCCTGGACAGCGCCGGCAATTTGAACCAGCAGTCCGGCCTGGTACAAAGCAGCGGTCAGTTAGTGCTGAATGCGCAGGGTAACCTTGATAACAGTCATGGTGTGCTGTCAGCCGGCCATTATCGGCTAACCGGTACTGGTACCCTTACCAATAATAACGGCCAGATTATCGGTACTGGCGACGGCTCCAACAGCATCCAAAGTGGTACCTTGCTTAACCGTAATGGCCATATAGCGGCAAATGGCAGCAACCTGACGCTCAATAGTGCCGCACTGGATAATAATAACGGCAGTATTCTGCTGGCGGGCAGCGGTGATCTGACTATCTCGGCAACTTCTGTGGCCAATGACGCTGTCGCTTCTCGTATTATCAGTAATGGCGCTATCGGCCTGAATGGCGGTACCGGGCTGAATAATGCCGGGGTCATTTCTGCTGCCAACCTGTTTACACTAACGGCCGGCAATATCAGTAACGACGGTACTCTGGCCAGCCGTGCCGGTAAAGTCGATATTGACAGCAGTGGTACCCTGACTAACAGTGGCACTCTCACTGGTGCCGGTGCAGTAGATGTTGATGTGCGTACACTGAGTAATGCCAGCGGTAAGGTGCAGTCTGACGGCACCGTCGATATAGCGGCGAACAGCCTGTCTGCAGGCCAGATTTATGGCCGTGATCTGCTGTTGAGCAGCGATAGCAGCATAGTGCTGCAAAGTGGCGAGCAGTTGAGTGCCGGCCGCAATCTGCAGTTGCAAACCAGTGGCAATATTACCAACAGTGGCAATATTACCGCCAGCGGTACGCTGGATCTAGATGCCACAGAGCTGAGTAATAATGCTGCCGGTGTTATCCGCGCGGGCGGTAATGCGGTGCTGGATCTGAATAAGCTGACCAACAAAGGTATCATCAGCAGCAACGGCAGGCTGACACTGGATGTTGTTAATACCAACAACAGCGGCACCCTGGCCGCAGCCAGTCATTTAGATGTCAATGGCAATGTCAGCAACAGCAACCTGCTGTTTGCCGGAAATCTGCTAACTATCGACGGTAATGTCAGCAATAGCGGCAATATCTACGCTAATCTGGACGCCATTATCAGTGGCGCGACTGTCACCAATAGCGGCGGCACTATTGCAGCAGCAAGGGACCTGAGCATCAGCGGTACCATACTGAATGATCATACAGGCACGGTTGAATTTGTTGATGGCGCAGTAACGACCAGAAAGGGTTATGTCGGTGGTGACCCCGACTACGACTACGACCAAAATGGCCCAAGGAAAACAGTCAAAGTAACGAGTGAAAAACGCACTACTACAACCTATAGCGCAGAGTTATCCGGTACTGCCGGTGTTATTGCGGCGGGCAGAGATATGTATCTCGATGGCCATATCACCAATAACTACAGCACTATCTCTGCCGGTAATAACCTGGCGCTTAGCGGTACCGATTTTATTGGCAGATCCGCCTCTAACCAGCAAGTTCACCAGGTTGAGGTTTATGAGCAGAGCGTTGTCGTTGGCTGCCTGGTAGGTATCACTAATAGGGGCTGTGCGGAGCCCGGGCCGGGCTATGCAGGTGATCCAATACTCGTTGATGAGTACACAGAAACAACTTACACCGGCGGCAGTATAGGCACTGTTTATGCCGGCAGTGGTATTTCCGGTTCGTTGAAGGATAAAGTGGCGTTAACTAACGCCAGCCCTCTAAACGGTAACCTGGTGTCCGGGATATCGACTTCGGCGGCGGGCTCCAGTGGCAGTGCAGCGCGTGGTAACAGCACCGGCGCCAGCAGTAGCGGCACGGTTGTGGTTAACCGCGGCAGTGGTAATGCCAACAATACCGGCGGTGCTAACCGTACTGCCAGTGGCGTAACAGCCGGCGGCAGCGGTACTGTTAATGCCGCCTGGCGTGACAACAATGTCAGCCATAGCGGCGTACAGCCCGGCAGCCGGGTTGACGATGTGGCGATTGGCCCTGTGGCGGATGCCACGGCACGTCAGTTAGACACCCTGGGTGACGCAGGCCAGACAGTGGCCAACAACACAGCACTGCAGGGTCGGCAACAGCAGGTAAACCAGACCGGCAGCGTAACATTACAAACACGGCAGCAGGCCGAACGTGGTACTGACGCAACCGTTGGCGCAACTTTACAATCGCAGCACTTAAGTGACACAGGTACCACTGTGGTACAGGTCGATAAGTTGTCTGGCCGGGCGGTAGCGCCCTTACAGCAGGGGGAAGCACGCCCGGACATTGTGCAGCAACAAGGCAAGAGTCTTAACGGTGCCGGCCCTGGTACAGCAATACCACAAACCGCGCAGCAGCAAGCGGGTGCTACTACGGCTAATGTGCAGCGGACGGCCAAAGCCTCTGCTGACCGCGCCGGTGATCCTATGTTGGACACGGCTATTGCTGACGGCTCATGGCAGCTTAACCGGCAAGATCTCAACACAACTGTCAGTGGCGATAATCGCCGGCTTAATGCCGACACTATGTTGCAAGATGTTGATATCAGCACCGACGCCGCCCAGCGGGTGGTCATACAGGGCGGTGTGCGTCAGCTACAGCTGACCGAGCCAACGCGGCGGCAGGCTGATGCGTTACAGGCAGATGTCGCAGTGCAGAATATCGGCTTCATGTCTCCTGATCTGGCGGCCAACATGCAGCTGTCGTCAGGCGACGCGCCGCAACTAGAGGTAACAGAGCCGGGCCAGCAGCAAGGCGGTGGTTTGGTTGGCAATGGCAATATAACGGGCTCCAGTGGCGACAACCCGGACCTGATTATCAAAGGCCAAATAGATAAGCAGCAAGCCACCCTGGCGCAGCAACAAAGCAGTGCACAGGGCAATCGCGCTCTGCCTCGGGTTACCGGACAAAGTGCAGACCAGAGTGCCGGTCAAAACGTGTTTATTACCGATGAACAGATGCGGGTACTGACCGAAGACTTAGGCTTCGATGCCGACGCCATCAATAAAGGCCAGCAGACCCTGTACGCCGCCATCAACCAGAACGATTTACTGGCCGACGGCGTTACCTTGAGTTCCGGCGGCGTAATCGATATTACCGCCGATGCCGGCTTTAACATAGACAGCGGCATAGCCGCCGGTGATGGCCTGATCCTGCGCAGCGACGCCGGCCTGAACATGGGCAACTTTGGCTTTCTGGACAGTGACAAGTTGCTGGGGCTGCAGCTGGGCGGCGATTTCACCAACAAGATGACGTTGCAAAGCGACACCCTGTGGCTGGATATCGGCGGCGACTTCACTAACCTAGGCAGGCTAACCGGCAGCGATGTACTGAGCATCAACGCCGGCAACGACTTGATTAACCAGAGCCTGCTCAGCGGCGGCCAGGTACAGCTGAACGCCGGTGGCGACATCATCAACCGCACCGAGTTCAGCCAGCATACAGTGCAGGATGGCAAAAACAGCACAACCTACACCACAGTAGGCAAGGCGCCGCAGATTGTCTCCGGCGACAGCCTGAGCATGACAGCAGGCAATAATATTGACTTGCAGGGCAGCAAGTTAAGCGCCGCAGGTGATATCGGCCTGAACGCCGCTAATGACGTGCTGCTGGGGGCCGTAGAGAAGCTCAGTGGCCACGAGAAGTACTTTAAAGGTGGTCACGATATCGAGCTGGACCGCAGTTACGATGTGGTCAGCCTGGAAGCCGGCGGTAACTTAAGCGTGGTGGCGGGCAATAATCTGCAGTCAGAGGGGGCACAATTTAGCGCCGGAGGTATAGCGGCCCTTACAGCGGCTAATGATATGAACCTGCTGGCGGTGGTGGAATCACACTACGATGCCGATAAAACCACGAAAAAGAGTACCTTCAAGAAGAAAGTTATCGAAACCGTAAGCCGGCATGAGGAAGTGCAGGGCACTGCTATTACGGCCGGCAATATCCTGCTGAATGCGACTGTGGACGCAGCAGGTAATGTGGCTAAGCTGCCGGGTGGCAATATCACCCTGGAGGGCGGTGAGCTGAACGCAGAGCAGAATATTATGGCCTTCGGTAAGGATATTACGCTGACAGCCGGTACCTACCAGGATTACGACTACAGCCACACAAGTAAAAGCAGCTTTGGCGGCTTAAAATCGAACAGCCGTGAAGAGCTGGCACAAGACGACCTGCTAGCCGGATCAACATTAACGGCCGGCGGCAATATTCAGCTGGATGCCGGTAACAACCTGAACATACTGGCCAGCGGGCTGGAAGGTGACAATATCGGCCTGACCGCCTTTAACGAGGTGCTGATAGCCTCCGGTGAAGAAAGCAGTATTCGTGAGTCTCGCACTAAATCCGGTGGCTTCTTCAGCGGCGGTAGCCTGTTCTCGTCCAGTGAAACCTTAACGGGTTTAGCCAGCGTTACTGCCGACAGCTCGGTTATCAACGCCGGCGGCAATATCGTCATTGATGCGGGCAGTGCCACGGTAATCGGCTCGGCGCTGGATGCAGATAGAGGCATACAGGTCAGCACGGACATTGGTGATATTCAGGTACTGGCGGCGAAGGAAACCACAGAGACATACTCGCACGAGCAAACCATCAGCGTGAGCATTGGCGGTGGGTTAAAAGCCCTGAGCCGGCCGGATGAACTGGTTAAATCGGAAGATGGCCAGTTAAAAATCAGCCTGGCCAGCGCGACTTATGACAAGGTGGACTTTGCCGGCAATGCCACCAGCCATAAAGGCAGTGAGCTGAACGCAGGCGATGGCATCAGTTTAGATTCGGTGGCCGACGTGTTGATTGAAGGCTCGGCCGTTAGTGCCAGTGACACTGTGAACTTGCTCGCCGATGGCGATGTGCTGGTGAAAGAAGCCGAAGACAGCTATAGCGAAACCCGGGAAGAAGTGCACGGCAGCGCCGAAATCAGCGTAGTGGTGCAGCATCAGGCGGTAGAAGTTGCCAAAGCTGTGATAGCGGTGGATAAAGCCAAAGACCAGGTAAAACAGGCAGAAGCGGATTATCGTAAATACCGGAAAGAAAAAGACCAGCTGGAAAACACCCTGGCGCAACTGGAGGCGGATTACGCTGCGGGAGCACCGGGTGTTAACCATGGTGATATTGTCGAGCTGAAAAACCTGCTGGACGATGTCAAGGGCGATGAGGCCTGGTACCTGGCGGGCATTGCCACTGCGACAGCGAATGTGGTGAGCAAAGTCACCCTATTGGTGCAGCAAACCGCAGCGGCGGCACAAAGTTCGGCGACCTACGGTTTCAACGCCGGCGTGCAACTGGATATTGCCGCCAGCAAGACCGACAGCAGCCTGGATGCCACCAGCTCGCTGGCGTCCAATATCAGCGGCGACAATATCAATATTGTTACCGGCGGTGATGGCAAAAGCGGCAATACGCTTATTCAGGGCAGTGCGCTTAATGCCACGCAAAGCCTGAATATCTATACCGGTGAGCTGAATGTGCTGGCCAGCCAGGACACTCAGCGCTCAGAAACCGATACCCAAAGCGGCAATCTGACCATAGCGCAAACGGTATGGGGGGCTGCGGGCGGGCCAACGGTCAGTGCCGGCTTCAACAGCAGCCAGCAGCAGGATAAGCAAACCACACACAACAACAGTAGCCTCACGGCCGACAAGCTTAATATTGTTACCAACGGCGATGCCAATATTATTGGTGGCAACCTACATGGCACCACGGCAGTCAATATGGCTATCGGCGGTGACTTAACGCTGGAATCTGTGCAGGACAGATTCAGCGGCAGCAACAAGGGCTTCGGTGTTTCCGGCGGTTTCGGCTTCGGCGGTGACAGCAGTAAAAACACCGGCAAGTCGGCGTCGACCAGCTTCAATTCGGTCGGCGACACCAGCAAGGGCGTCAGTAGCGTTAACGGCGGGCTCAACGCCAGCAATGGCCGCTACCAAAGCACCGAAACCCTGCTGAGCAGCATTACCGGCGGTACGGTAGACATGACGGTAGATGGTCATACCCAACTAACCGGCGCCTTAATTGCCGCCATGGATACAGACGGCAAAGACACCGGCCAGCTAAGCCTGAATACCGGCAGCCTAACCTTTACCGACTTAACTAATCGCAGCTATAGCAGCAATCAGAGCATAGGCGTAAATGCCAGTGTTGGGGTAAGCAATGCCGCCAACCCGGCCGATCCGAATCAGAGCGATACTGATTTGACGCTGAACAGCAGCAACTACAGCTACCGGAATGAAAACAGCCAGAGCCTGGATAAGACATTGGCGACCATAGGTCAGGGCAGCCTTACCGTGGGTGGAGAGAACGTGGGCGGCGAAGACGCCTCGCCGGACGGTCTCAACCGCGATGTGGATGCTATCGATAAGGAAATTTATAGCGTCGACCGCCAACAGGGCAACATAGAGCTGACGGTGGACCATAGATTGCTGAGTGAGGACGGCCGCAAGCAAATCGCGGAGGATGTTAAGCGCACCGAGATCCTGGGTGAATCCATCGTTGACGTTGCCAAGAATGACAGCGTGTCTATTACCGGCGGCGGCGAGGGCGAAAGTTCGCTGCGCGAGCACATCGGCAATAAGCAGACGTACTTTACTGCCACCAAGAACTTCGTGCTCAACGGTGAAAATGCCGGGCATATGGCGACGCTCAGTAACGACAACGCAACACCACAGCAAAAGGAAGCGGCCTATAACGCCCTGGCCAGTGCCATCGCCACGGAAATGGGCGTAGAGCCTGCCGAAGCCAAAGTGCTGATGGAGAATGACCCGCAGTTTGCAGGCGCTTACTCGCGTGATACCGATGTTGTTTACGTCAATGACCTGGCGCACAACAACGCTACAGAAGCGGTCAATACCGTAGGGCATGAAACCCAGCACTATCTGGATAATCAGCAAAATCCGGATGCCGTGCAGAGTGATCAATACGAGGCGAATAGGGAAGAGTACGCCGGCATTATGGGCGATGCTACCGCAGACTATCTGGGCTTTAACTTTGCGCAAAGTGGTTCGGCCCTGGTGAATGGTAACAACCATAGCCTCGGCAGTAGTAATGATGAGAAATCACGTAATGAAGGTTTGGTGGCAGGTAATAATGCGGCATATAGCACTGAGAATCCTGATGCATTAGACCATCGCCGCCTTACGCTGAACGAAGCCCGGACGCTGGATAAAGTGCGGAATGTTATTCAGGGCAATAGTTCGCTCAGCGCCGAAGAAAAGCAAGTTGCCCATCTGCAACTTAATGCTCTGGCATGTGCTGCAGTAGAGTGTGCCAATGGCGTTTCTGAAACAGACCCGCTGTATAAAGACTTGCAGGCATTACAACAAGCTGGTGAAAGCCTGCAGGAACAAGGTATGAATTTATCTGAAATCCTCGGTGAAGATGCAGCAGGTCAGTTTACGCATGGCTGGCGGGATGAGTTTAACGATGCATTAACCCGCAACGATGACGCACTGACAGTGGTAGGTGGTGTTGTTCAGACTGCTGCAGGTGTGGCAGGTGTGGCTGGTGGTGTGGCGATGACTGTCGGTGGTGCTGTTGGTTGCGCGCCCAGTGCAGGATTGACTTGCCTGGCAGTGCCTGCCGGCGCGACCGTTACCGCCTTAAGTCAATCTGAAGTTGATGCAGGTTTGGATAAAGTGCTTGGTGACTACACTCATACAGAGGGCTTAGGCGTTACGCAGTCGTTGAGTGGTACAACCCACCAGGGGGATGTAAGTCCGGATATCGAGCTGTTGAAAGATGCCGGTGTAGTAGGGCTGGAAATCCTGGCTGCGAAGGTGGGCGGCAAGGTTCTGGACAAGGTGGTGGATAAGTATCAGGAAGTGAAGGTAGTTGAAGGCTCACAAAATGGAGAAATTGACTTTTATCAAGGGGTTGATAATGCGAACTCAGGGCCATTGGTCGATTATGTTCAGCTAAGTAAGCAAACCAATCTGTCACCTGAAACTTTAGAAGACATCATTATGACTCCTAAAGGAAAACGCCCTGAACCATCAGAGTATATGACACAGACTCAAATTGACGAACATCTGACTAAGTTTGATGAGGGTGCGATTAGGTTTACGTCTAAATCTGGGATTGAGGATTATGGCACTCTCGGACCTGATGGAGGGTTTGTGATGCCAAAATCAGAATTTGATTCATTAGTTGTACAGGCGAACGGTGATTTGAGAGTTGTGGAAGAAAAGCTTGGCTTATCAAAAGGGTACCTAGACGGTGTTGATACTGTTATTGTTCATATAGAACAAAAGGATTTGAACAGTTTGCGCGTACCTTCAGGAAATGAGAGTGGAGCAAATTCAAATTGGAGGCCTGGGGGGCAAACCTCAGGAGGGATATCTGAAGCTGTGGTGGACTTCAGTAAGAAGCCACCTTATACAGTTATTGAGTTGAACGGGGGATATAACTGATGTCAAAATATTTTCAAGTAAAAAAAGGAACGTACCCGGAAGGTAAGCGGCAAAGTAATTCCACCGAATATGTGGGAGCTGGATGGTCGATTAAGTGTGAGGACGGTAAATATATACTCAGATACATATCCGGTAGCCTGCAAGGGGGCATGAAAAGTGTAGAGGTTTCTAAAGAGGACTTCGAGGGGGCAAGTTGTGGTAAAGTCACACTAGATGATTTAAGCATAAAATATAAGTTCAGCTAATTGTCTGTCCCGTTCATGACCAGAGACAGGACGACCAGAGACAGGACATATATGGTCACCTTGGGTTTAGCAAGGTTAATGTCCATTTCTTGTCCAAATCCGTTTGCGTCGTTCGATAGTTCACCTTTCACAATAGGGCGTGGTTGTTAATGGTTGGCGGTCTTGCGACA
>NZ_JAAXYH010000014.1 GCF_012911865.1 Shewanella salipaludis | reverse complement strand
TATATCGTTGGATATTACAGCCAGGTCAGGCCGCATCAATATAATGGCGGTCTGACACCAAGTGAGTCAGAGAGAAGGTTCTGGCTTGCGTATAAAACCGTGGCCAAAAAAGGTTGACCACTACAGTGACTCAACATATCAATGCACCTCGAGTGCATCGGCACGACTGAAACACAAGTAAGCATCTTCCAGATTAGGGGCAACCGCCTTAGCTGCTGACGTAGGTTGCACATCGGCGACAACTCTTAACGTCAGCCCCAGACTGTGACGATCTACATCACACACCATGAAATCCCGTTCGAAAGAGGCTAACTCTTGCTCCGCAATGGGGACGGACCAGACTCTGTTCGCCATAGCGCCAAGCAATCTTTCCGGGGTGTCGAACACGGAGACATGCCCCTTATTCAACACCATAATCTGATCTGCCAGAGACGCAATATCGGATACTATATGACTGGAAAGAATCACAATTTTACTTTTTGCCAGGTCAGTCAACAGCTTACGAAAGCTCACCCGTTCGAGAGGATCCAGCCCCACCGTCGGCTCGTCGAAGATCACTATATCCGGCGTCCCCAGCAACGCCTGGGCTATGCCTACCCTTTGACGCATGCCTCCCGAGAAGGTTTTGAGTTGGCTATCCTGCACCTGAGTCAAATTCAGGCGCGCTAACAAGTCGTCGATCTCTGGCTCTATCTTCCTGTTCTCGACCCGCTTAACCGCCGCGAGATAGCGCAAGAATTGTCTGGGTGTCAGCTGCTCATATACGCCAAAGTGCTGGGGGAGCAGGCCCAATGTTCGCCTTATGACACCAGGATCAGCCGTGGCATTCTGCTGGCCCAGAGTAATCGCCCCCCGGCTAGGGCGTTCGAGTTGTGCAAGTAACTTAATCAGAGTGGACTTACCCGCACCATTGGAGCCCACCAACCCGGTAATGCCGGGTTTGAACACGGCGCAGGCCTGATCCAAGGCAACGACATTGTTGCCGTATTCCTTATGCAAACCATGAATTTCCAATCTCAGTTCTTCTTCGCGTCGAGAATTACTTTCCATATTATTGCCCCATACCACAAGTGAGACTCTTAACCTACATGGAAACAAAGGAACGGCTAAGTTGGCAGAAATGACAGTGTCCCGCCTGCTATCCCGCATAACTGGTACATCCTCTCGTCACATCGATTGTATTTACATTAACATTTTGATAACTTAACCGATTGAATCGCATCATTCAGGTTGATCCCCATGGGGGCTGGCAGTAGCTGTCATGGAGCGCGAGTACAAGGATAGGCATAACAAGGATATTAACGATGCAGGTAGCACAATTTTACGAACTGACCGACAAACTCGATGTTTGCAACAGCTTTGATGAACTTAAAGCTTGTTGTGAACTATTCTGTCAGTTAACCGATATCCCCTATTATCTGATCGGTATCATAGGCCAGGAGTCATCCTATGCACCAACCATACGCCTACTCTCTAACTATCCTGAAGAGTGGCTGGCACGCTATTTCAAAGAGGGCAAGCAACAGGCCGATCCCGTGGTTAAATATATTATCCAGCACCAGTCCCCCATACGCTGGGACAAATTAATTGCGTCCGATAATTTTAATTCTGCTACGGGTTTAAAGGTATTTAAAGATGCCGCCGAATATGGCTTATTCAATGGCATCAGCATTCCGCTGAAATCTTCTTCAGAAAATATTGCCGTATTCAGCATGGCCATAGGCAAAAGAACCGATGCCAATAGCATACTGGATAATGCCCAGATGTTCTGCCATACCTTTGCCACTCACTTATTCGAACGTTACCTGCTGATAGAGTTAAACAATACCTCATCGGTCAAGACCGAGTTAACCAAGCGGGAATTAGAGTGTTTGTTTTGGGCATGCGAAGGCAAAACAGCCTGGGAGATAGCGCAAATAGTGGGCATATCGGAGCGAACCATCCTCTTTCATCTGAACAATTCCACCACCAAACTGGGCGCAGTCAACCGGCAACATGCCGTCGCACTGGCGATAAAGAAAAACCTGATTAAGCCCAATATTTAATTAAGTCGACCTAGCTTTAACTTACTGAGGTTATCACAGACATACAGCCCTTTTCGGCGGGCATTTAATCTGATGCCATTACTGAATTGAGCACTGGAGAATATCTCCCACTCATCGGAAAGCAGCCTTATGGGCTGCTTATTGGGCAATCCCCGACCCAGGCCCAAGTGGTACACTATTTCATCCACTAAGCCCTCTTTCACCAGGCTGGCAGCGAACGCCACCGAGGTCACCAGGACACAACTCGTTTGCTTATTGACGTAACCTTGGCTCAGCAGAGTCTTGGCCTCGTGCAAGTGTGACATAGAGTAAGGGGGCAAATCATGCCCCAGGTTATTGGTGAGCTTGTTCAGCGACATGGGCATGGAGTGGGGCTGAGTCGCAATGAAGTGCGCCCCCTGAAACAAGTTCCGCAGATAATCCATTGCCCCAAATTCATGCTCAAAGGTATCCAATGAGCTTTCCCGCCCACATAGATCGGCAGAGGTAACACAGGTCACCCAGGGACGGCGCTTCTGCATATAGGTCTGCAAGGTCAGGTAAGATCGGATCTCCAGCAACCAGCTGGGCAAGGGTACTATGTCAACTGCCGCTGGAGACAACAAGGGTTGCGGCTCAAAAGGCGCACACAAGTGCGCATCCAACTGTGGAAACAGGATTTGCTTAATTTGTCCTCTTATCGCCACATCCAGCAACACCTGGGAATCGACAAACAGCGGATTGGGGGGGGATGACAAATAGAGATCGGCCGCCTCGCCATAGACGTCAATATCCTCGAGTAAGGCATCGAGTCTTTCACCGTGCATGCTGCCTCTGATCGCCAGCACCCGGCCATTACGGCACAACATCCATCCGACTCCGGCATTGGGCGATATGCTCGATGCCTTGTCCAGTACCAGCGCCATATAATGGGAATGATCGACCCCATCATGCTTTCCAATCATCATGCTAAACCACATCGAATAAGATAATCACTTGGCAGATTATAGCCAGAGCATGACGAAGGCATCACTGTCAGATATGACTGGTTACCGGATATTAACTGTCAGTTTTTACAGTTGTATTAATTCAATTTTAAGCTAATTAAAGGTGCCATATTCCCAGACTGTAAAATCTGATAGCTGAACAAGAACGAGCTCTTTGAATAGGATTTGAGTCCATCAAAAGTCAAATGAGGCTCAAACAATGAGAAATATACAAATCATCAAAGACCACAACATTTCGGATAACAAGAATGCTCCATTATTGGAAGAAATGTTCAGGCTGAGAGGGGAAGTTTTTAACAAAAGACTCGGATGGGAAGTCAAGATCTCAAATGGTTTGGAGAAAGACAACTTCGACAAACAAACTCCAAGCTATATTACAATGAGCAACAATAAAAATAACATAATAGGTTGTTGGAGAGCCTTGCCTACAACGAACAAATACATGCTGAAAGATGTATTCCCACAATTATTGAGAGGGGAAACACCTCCAGAAGACAGCAATATATTTGAAATCAGCCGCTTTGCCATAAGCAAAAACAGAGACGGCAAGAATATGGCCATTGCCAGTGAAGATACCGCATCCCTGGTTCGTTCTTTCTACACTTTCGCCATAGAAAACAACATCACAGACTATGTGCTGGTCACCACTGTCGCCTGCGAGAGAATATTAAAATACTTGGGCGTGACAATGCGCAGAATGGGAGATGGGAAATCAATGCAAGTAGGAATAGAAAAATCTGTCGCGTTGTGGATAAAAGTCGATGACAACTTGAACATAGCCCAACACCACTAGTACTCCAACCTCCCAGGGACATGGGGCCAACACTTATGTTAAGCTAGTCTGGCCTCTCCCTCCCCCACACTCTTGCAGCTATATCTCTGTACCAATAATACTCATAAAAACCGCAAAATTGTATCCCCCTTTAAAAGCAAATAAACAATACAATATTAAAACACCATATTAATTGGTATAAAGAAATAGATTAACAAGCCTTAAATTAAATAGATAACATTCCATGCAACATTATTAATCCAAGCACCCATGCGCAACAAGAAAACATAGATCAAGATAGCAACTGGCATCAGCCATAACCATACCCTGCGGAACAGCACTAATTAACACCATACCTCAATACACTGCTTTCCCATCCCATGCAGGGAACCCCTCCCGAATAGAAACTTAAAGCAACTGCCTATGCATATAAGACAGAGTCAGAGCGGGAACAGGCACACGGCTCCCGCAGTTGATCAACTTGTCTTGAATGGTAACAAGAGTGGTTCCGCATCCATTAGCGACTCCTGCTGCATGGCTTCATTGTCTTGGTAGCGACTAATCAAGGCACTGCGCACCCATAGACTCACTATCGTCAAGACTATTGCCTTGGCTTCGAGGCTGGACCCCGCATTCTCAGCCACCAGGAAGAGATTGCCTGAGCCTGCAATATACACCCCCAAGGCAATGGCCGTAGGCCAGACGCTGATGTTATCCACCGCCAATCCCGCCATGACATAGCTGACCCCAATACAGATCAGTGGAAAGTACACAAATGCGGTCAAGTAGGGAGACTCGACATTATAGTAACCCGTCACATGCAGAGGAATAAAACATATGCCTATGAGCAAGCCGATAAAAATCGGCGCCTTGTGTATGCCCATCAACGCAGCCAACTGACGATAAAGCACGCCTCGCCAACAGGCTTCAAAGCCTACGACAAAGATCAAACTGGCCAACATCCCGGCAATCACCATGGTTAACATGATATTAATGGTAAACAGCAGATATCCCTGAGGATCATTACCCAGCAGCAATGCAACACCATAGGGCGATACCTCTTTGGCTGTTATGTCAAAGTAATAGGCCTGTACATTCAACTGCCCAAGATCCCATAGATACAACACGGCTTGTTCGGCACCCAGCAACAAAAGACCCGACAACAGCCCCAAAAGCGTCCACTTCAGGCTCAAGGAAGTCAAACTCCGGCGCATGATGCGCCTGGCTGTGCCGCCGTTGAGCAAGCAGGCTATGACAGGTACCCAGAGAGTAGCGAACAATAACCAGAGCCCTATTCCCGAGTATTGAAAAAAATAAGCACCGAGCTGCGTCGCAAAGCTCAGGGCAATGACTGTGGCTATGAGTAGGTTGAACTCTTTAATTGATAATTCCATCACTGCCTCCTCAAGCGATAACAGACTGTAATTTTGGCCAATCGATCTGCCTATACACCTGACTGAGTGGCAGCTGAATCGCATCTTTGGCGGCCTGCCAATCCTTCCCCTTGGCACTTAAGGTGCAATATTCATCGTAGTAAAAGCCTATGCTGCCATCCGCTTGTTTCTGTTCCTCGATGAAATCTATGGATAGCTCCAGCAAGTACTCCAACTCCAGCTCTTTGATATCGGGAAGATGCTGTTCGAGTGTCTTGAGTACGGTCAAGGCCAAAGGCAGGTTGTAATCATGCAGCAATCGCAGTACCTGACCACAGCCGTAAGCAGCAAAATGTTGTAAACTAGACCCTTCCTGCCAGATATCCTGTAGATGTGCAGCCGCTAACCGAAATGCCATTCCGGCAACCAGCATGGTGTGATAATGCTTGACCCAAGTCTGGAAGCCCTGACTAGACTCCTGCAGCAGCTCGAAACCATCCGGGGTTCCGGGACCCGGCACTATGCAGCCATCGAGTAAGTTTTTCTCTACCAGTTCCAGCGCGTATTGCAGATGCCACTTCTTGCATAGACCCGTAAGTATCAGGCACATCAGCAACTCCAAGGCCAGATCCAGATTGTTATTCGCCATATAGCGTACAAACAAGCCTTCCAACGCCTGTAGATGTGAGCGATCAAACTCGGGATTCAATCCCAGGAAATCTTGCCCCTGTTGCATCCCCGTCAAATAAAATATGTTATGGGTCAAGGCATAAGCCTGGGTTTCATCGGCCATGATGAGATCCGGCAGTCTCCGTATATTGGTAAGAGCCATGACGTCATCTGCCGCATAAGGCATTTTCGCCAAGTCGTAAATGCGGGCAAAGAACAAATTATCCAACAATCTGAAGGGTGGCATTTCAATTGAGCGTAAGTGCCTGGATTGATAAGTACTTTCAAAGTATTGATCCAGCTTGCTATTACTTCTTCCAAGCGACTTAGCTACCGCAACGGGAAAAGCATACAAGCCATAAGTTGCCGGATTACGGTGAGCCAGCTCAAGATAAGCCGGTGACGACAAGACTTGCCAATAATGTTGCTGGAGCAGAGTCGGACCAGAAAAAGCCGGATATTTATCTGCAACATAGAGATATAAACCAGCCTCGCCGAAGGCTTTACGGCGATAGTCAATCGCCTTGGGGCTGTCTGCCACTGTTGGTGTGAAGCATTCAACATGCTCATCTAACCATTGGTTGATATTGCTTATTCTTTCACCCAAATAGTCCCTGGCCACCTGTTGACATCCAAAATCATGTTTTTGCATACACCTTCCCTCGACAAATAAAATAAATGCTATCTCATACCTGAAGTTAATTAACTGTTATATTTACCAGCTAATGCTGAAAATTTAAAAAAACTGCAACATCTATCAGGTTTATCAACTTCTTATTGAAACTCAACCTGAAATCAAATTCACTCTAGAAAACCTACAAGCATCAGAATTAATACATTTGACAAAGAATAGACATCGAATGACTACCTGATACTTCTTGCAGTTAATCAACATAAAAAAATAGTGAATGATTGAGACACTTGAAAATCGGAGAAAGCAAATGACTTGCGTTAATCACTATCAAAACTTTATCAATGACAGGATTAAGGGCATAGACCTGTGGCTAGATAACCACAAAGAGTTCTTCAATCCATATAATATTTCAGATAAAGATACGACGTTCCTCTACCGGAAATCATTCTGCGAGTATTCACTTTATTTATATGTGTGCGATAAGCACGGGATTAAAGACAAGAGCCATGAACTGAAGACACAATTCCTGGACCATCTGAACGATGACAGGTTTCTTCAACTAGCCAAACGCCACAGAGAACTGTTCCTGGCATTCGGCTTACCCATAGCCATAGCGAAACACCTCTATGGTGTTACGCCGTCACTAAGCGAATACTTCACCAAGGAGCTGAACTCACAGCACTCCCGCTCTCTCGAACTGGTACCTTTCAGGATGATGGATTATGTGTTCGCGGCCCAGATATTCGGTGACATAGAGCACATATTCCCGGTGAAAAAGCTTAGCAAGATGTCCAATTACTACCGCCTTCCAGATCCTATTCTGGCGGATGAGTCACAGGCTTATGCACTGACACACAACATATTTTATCTGACAGGCATGCAGAGAAAGGCAGATTTTTTAGCCCTGAATGTTGATTTCGACCACGGGGTTAACAAGGTGCTGGAGGCCCTGTTGCTGAAGTATATCGCCAAGAAAGACTTAGACTTATCTCTGGAATTGCTGGCTTCTCTGGCCTTGATTGGACACTGTAAGAAATGGCATATAGAACTGGTGTTCTCGGCAATAACTCAGTCCATGGAGAATGACGATGTGATCCCGGGGCCAGTGGGGCGTATAGGAGATGATGTAAAGGAATTACATGGTGATAAGTTCCATCATTGGGCAAAGAATTATCACACCATGCTGGTTGCTGCCATGTGTCTACGTATTATCAACGACCAACTGTCAGACATAACAGCTGACGAAAGCATATTCGACCTAGGTACACTCAATTCGCTTGGTCACATGCAAAGGCTCGCTGCCGAGTATAACCTGCCTTTATTACTCGCATTATTTAACTCCATTGAAAATGAGGGCGAAATAATTAACAGCATGGGACTCGGCCATATAGTCAACAACACAAAGAACTTTATCGACTCCCAGAGACGGGAAGATAACTACCTGGGTTACTTTCATGATGAGAAAGGCAAACACAAAGAGAATCAACACAAATTCGAGAGTTCAGTACTAGAGTCCATCAAAAAAATCGACCGGTGCATCAATTGGAATAAACTGACATTCAATGAGCACTAAGATAACAGGACCAGAAAAATTACCTTAATTATTCTGAGCCGTAAACCTAGCGGTAATTTTAAATAAGTTATATCAACAAAGGAGCAAGACCATGCAAATGAACTTCGAAACCCAAGGCGTTAACTTCGTTGCCTTAACCGACTATGTCCTCATCTATGATGCCAAAGCCATCGGCGATCTGACTGCCGCGGTCAACAGCGATCTGATGAACGTACTGGCCGAAAAACTGGACCCCAGCATCCTGGATGCCGCACACCAGGCCGCCAGCACTGTCAGCGACATAGCCAACAGCGTTTCTACCCTTAGCTAATCACCCCATAACAGGAGCAAGACCATGCAAATGAACTTCGAAACCCAGGGCGTTAACTTCGTTGCCTTAACCGACTATGTCCTCATCTATGATGCCAAAGCCATCGGCGACCTGACTGTCGCGGTCAACAGCGATCTGATGAACGTGCTGGCCGAAAAACTGGACCCCAGCATCCTGGATGCCGCACACCAGGCCGCCAGCACTGTCAGCGACATAGCCAACAGCGTTTCTACCCTTAGCTAATCAACCCATAACAGGAGCAAGACCATGCAAATGAACTTCGAAACCCAGGGCGTTAACTTCGTTGCCTTAACCGACTATGTCCTCATCTACGATGCCAAAGCCATCGGCGATCTGACCGCCGCAGTCAACAGCGATCTGATGAACGTATTGGCCGAAAAGCTGGATCCCGCCATCCTGGATGCCGCGCATCAGGCCGCCAGCACTGTCAGCGACATAGCCAACAGCGTTTCGACTCTAAGCTAAATCCCCCATGCATGAATCGGCGGCGTTTGCCGCCTTTATTTAACAAGGAGCTTCACTTGAAAGGTACTACTTTTGAAATCAATGGCGTACACATCTACTCCATGACCAACTACTACTTCATAGTCAAAACCGAAGAAATAGATACTATCACTTCAGTGCTCAACCATGATTTATTGGGGCACCTATCTGATAAGATCGACCCTTCCCTCCTGGAAATAGCCAACAACGTATCAGATATTATCAGTTCGACGACAGTCGCTTAATACCTGCTGCAGCGATAAAAGCAAGACGCGCTTGTCGCCCCAAACCTGATCATTATGGGGCGACAAACACTCACACTAGCGCCATCCCCCCTGAAGAGACATGCCAAGTTATTTCAAGAACGGATGGATAAATCCCGTCAGCCGCAGTTACGGCCGGCTCGATCTCCGGCCATAGATGCACACCACCTATTGATATTTCCCAATGCCGAGGCTTAAGGTCTCCCGCGATGACGGCCGAGCGGCTCTGATGAAAATCACATAATAGAGCAGGCTGGCGACACTCCAGGCGATGGCCAGGCTGGTGAGATCGTGGGACAGGAAATGGGCCCCCCTCAATTCTTGACCCATGGCGAATACCAGCCCCATTCCCAAACCAAGGGCGAAACCACGCCAGCGCAACCTGGGCACACAGGCCAGGGCGAAATAGTACAAGGCAATCCAGGCGAAGCCGCCACTGGAATGGCCGCCGGGAAAACATTGGCCGAATTCGGCACCGAGCGCCAGCGGCTCAAGCAGGCTGCTATAGGCAAACTTGCCGCCAAAATCGGTCAAATCCCAGGGACAACTGATATGGCTCAGATTTTTTCCTATTCTAACCAACACCAGAGTCGTCACCACACTGGCGAGCAAATACCAGAGGCCCCGCCGAAACGGCCTCATGGTTGCGCTGAAATAGCTGTCTATCAGGCCGGCAATCACGGCCAGCCCCAAGAAGATCACCAAATTCCGCCCACCAGAATGGATCAGGGTATCTGTCCACCAGGCATTTCTCAGCGGCCAATGCGTTACGCCACCCTCGAGCCTGAATAACCATTGGGACAATGCCATATCCAAACCAAAGACTTCCAACCAGGCCAGCAGCAACAGAAATACCACCAGAGGCAATCCCAGATGAAAGGCAAACCAAGATGGCTGGCATTCACAGCCGAAGGAGACATTTTTCTGCCACATGGCAGGCTTGGGATACACATTTTCCATAAAGCGCCAACAACCCCGGCATCATAAATACAATGATTAATTATGGCTGCCCATTCTTATGACAAACTTAAAATATGGCGGCCAAACACTGGCAGGGCTTTGGCCTCAGCTTGGCCAAAGTCCAATGTGTCAGGCCCGGCGTCCCAGCCATTTACCTCAAAACCCCACAGCGGCATCTCGGTCAAGGAGGGATAAACTATAATTTAAGAGTCAAACATGATTGATGAGGTGTAATTATGAGCATGTCGACACGATTAACTAACTACCTCAAAGATAAGAAGGTGGATTACGAACTGGTGCAGCACACTCACAGCCTCAACTCCCTGAGTTCGGCCATCGCCGCCGATGTGCCGGCGATGCAGGTAGCCAAGGCGGTGATCCTGGAAGATCACGAGGGCCGCAAGCTCATGGCCGTGCTGCCGGCGATCAACAAGATCAGCCTGAGCATACTCAGTGACAGCCTCAACCGGGGTCTGCACCTGGCCAAGGAACAAGCCGTCTATCCTATGTTCGACGACTGCGAACACGGGGCCATTCCCCCCGTAGCTGCCGCCTACAACATGGATGTCGTCTACGACGATCTCCTGCTCCAGTCCAAAGACATCTACTTTGAGGCCGGCGATCATAGCCACCTGGTACACGTAAGCCACAAGGACTTTTCTAGGTTAGTCAGCGGCGCCAAGCACTTGAGATTCAGCCACGAAGTATTCCACTGATCTCTTGCCTGAGGTTAACAGAAGCCAGCAACAGCAGCCCATGCACTAGCGGGCCGCTGTTGCATTCATTCCCGGCTCGCTGCCGCCCCGGGAGAGGCCCCCTTCGGCCCGTGAATGGACCCTGCCATAAATACCCACACAGATTGACACGATTTTGTGTATTTAATGCACTAGATCAAAACAAGGTAAAAAAAACTGACTAAACTGAATCTTGGCCAAGCTCTTGATCAAACTATGGTTCAAGCTATAGATAAAGCTATGGCTCGAGCTGTAGCACGGCGGGGTGAGCCGCCCGATGTCTGAATCGAGCGATAGCAAAATCGCCCAGCCATCATCATTGAACGACTGACGTTACCAAGGGAGCCGGGAACATGAAGCGCACATTATTATTGGGACGCATGGGCAGAATAGCTGCTCTCCTCACTTTGCTTGTCCTCTTCGGTTGCAGTGACGGTAAAACCGGTCCTGCCGGCCCCGCTGGCCCTGAGGGTCCGGCGGCACCGCCTCCCATCGAAGTCTCCGAAAATCCGACCGCCTTGGTGCCGACTGTCACCTCGGTCACTATCAATAGCGCGCCCGTCGTCGAGTTCAATGTGGTCGATCAGGATGGTTTGCCCTACGTCGACCTGCCCTCCATCCGCTTCACCTTGGCGAAACTGCTCCCGAGCAAGAATGGTGACTCCAGTGCCTGGCAAAGTTATATCAACAGGACCGAGGCACCCAACGGCGTCGGCCCTGGCACCCAAGAGACCATACAAGCCACGTCCGACAGCGGCGGCACCCTGGAAAACCACCAGGATGGCAGTTACACCTACACCTTCGGAACCGACATCACGGCGATCACCAGCCCCCTGGCTGTGGTCTATGAACCTGAACTGACCCACAGGCTGGGCATGCAACTCAGCGGCAACGATCAACCCGTCGCCAACACAGTGTTCGACTTTCGTCCTGCGGATGGCGAAACCATGGGCCTGGACAGCCGGGAAGTCGTCAAGATTGAAAACTGTAACTCCTGCCACGGCAAGCTAGCGCTCCACGGTGGTGGACGCATAGAGACCAAGCTATGTGTGACCTGTCACAACCCTGGGTCGACGGATGCCAACAGCGGCAACACTGTTGATTTCAAGGTGATGATCCATAAGATCCACAGAGGTGAAGCGCTTCCCTCCGTCGTCCAGGGGGGAGAATATGCCATCTATGGTTTCAGGGATACCAAACACGACTATTCAGACGTGGTCTTACCCCAGGACATTCGCAATTGCAGTAAATGCCATGACGCCAACGATGCGGCGACCCCGGAGGCCATAGGCTGGCAGGAGCGGCCAACTATCCAGGCCTGCGGCTCCTGCCATGACGACGTCGACTTCGCCAAGGGCGTCGACGGCGGCCATCCCGGCGGCGTGATGACAGACAATGCCGATTGCACCGTCTGCCATAAGGAAGGGGGCTTCGCCGGCAGCGTTGTCGCGTCCCATGCGACCCTGAATGCCGATGCCGCCAAAGATTTCAAATGGAATATCCTGAATGTCAGCAACACGGCGCCGGGAAATTTCCCGACCGTGACCTTCTCTGTGGTCAATCCCAACCAGGATAACGCCAGCTACGACATCAAGACCCACCCGGCATTCTCGGCCAATGCCCGTCTGTCTATCGATCTGGCCTGGGATACCAAGGATTACCACAACACGGGTTCGGGTTCCGGCGCGGCAAATGTCATCTCCTTCAACGCCCTGACGACTGCGGTGGCCAACGCCGATGGCAGCTTCAGTGCCACCTCGACCGTGGCCCTGCCGGCGACGGCGGTTGGCACCGGCGCCGTCGCCATAGAGGGACGTCCCGCAGCCGACTTCGACGGCGACAATGTCTACAGCGACAGGTTGCCGGTGAAGAGCGAAGTGGGCTTCTTCCCCATCACAGACTCGGCCGCGATCCCCAGGCGCCAAAGTGTGGATAACGCCAAATGCAACAATTGCCACCAGCAACTCAGCCTGCATGGCGGCTCCCGCAACGGCGAAGTACAACTCTGCGTCATGTGCCACAACCCCAATAACACGGATATCAGCAGACGTCCGGCCGATCCCGCCATGGCACTCGACGGGTTGAAGGAACGCTCGATCGACTTCAAACGCCTGATCCACGGCATACACGGTGCCGCCAAACGCGAGAATGACTTCATCGTCTACGGCTTTGGCAACTCGGTACACAACTTCGGTGAGGTGAGCTTCCCCGGCATCATCAGCAATTGTGAGACCTGTCATGTCGACGAGGCTTACAAGCTGCCGCTGGCACCCGGCGTGCTGGCTTCGACCCTGGATACCGGGCCACTGTTGGCGGATCCCAGCGATGATGTCAATGTGAGCCCCAGCGCCGCAGTCTGCTCCTCCTGCCATGACTCCATCCTGGCCAAGGCGCACATGACCCAGAATGGCGGCGCCTCCTTCGATACCAGCCAAGCGGATATAGATAATTTCAGCGTGATCGAAACCTGCCAATATTGTCATGGTGCCGGTGGTATCGCGGATGTCAAAACCGTGCATAAAATCCAATAACTAAAACGGAGAGGTTCGGGGCTGCTCCATGGCCCCGAACCGAATTTCAGGGGATGATATGGTTAAGTCTTCATATAACAGATTGCATTCATTTAGGTATCTTAGGTTGGCGCTGCTTTCCTGTTGCCTCCAACTGCCGCTTGTCGCCATGGCGGATGCCGCGGAGCCACAGGCGTCCCCGGTATCGACCCTGGAGCTGAAACAGGCGGCCGACTACTCCAAGGACGGGGCCGACACTTGCCTGGGCTGCCACGACGAAGACTCGGCTTTCCCCGTGCTGAGCATTTTCAAGACCAAGCACGGCTCCAGGACAGATCCCCATTCCCCCCTGGCCCAATATCAATGTGAGAGCTGCCACGGCCCAGTGGGCGAGCATGGCAAGAAGCGTCTCAGGAAAGGCGAAAACCGCGAGGCGATGATCACCTTTACCAGGGGCAATGAGATCCCCGTCGCCGAGAAAAATGCCATCTGTAGCAGCTGCCATGAGCAACTGGATAAGCGTCATTGGGCGGGCAGCAGTCACCAGACCGGCGAGGTCGCCTGCAGCGATTGCCATAAGATACATGTGAAAGAAGATCCCATCCGCCTCAAGCAACTGCAAGTTCAGGTGTGCGGCAGCTGTCACCAGGCCGAGAAACTGGCGAGCAAACGTTTCTCGACCCACCCGCTTGAATACGGCCAGATGGGCTGCACCGACTGCCACAGCCCCCACGGCTCGAACGCTGACAAACTCCTGGTGGCAGATACCATTAACGATACCTGCTTCGGCTGTCATGCCGAGAAGCGTGGCCCCTTTGCCTGGGAACACGAACCCGCCAGCGAGAACTGCGCCCTCTGCCACAACCCCCATGGCAGCAATCAGCCGGCCATGTTGACGCAGAAGGTGCCCTTCCTATGTCAAAACTGCCACAGTTCCGCGGGGCATCCCAGCCTGGCTCAGGACAGCAGCAGGTTAAGCACGCCTTATGCTTCTTCCTCGGCATTACTGCTGGGCAGGAGCTGTACCAACTGCCATAGCAGTATTCACGGCAGCAACCACCCCTCGGGAAGTCGATTTCAACGGTAATAGATGACGCTATGACGCAGCATTCATTAGGCAGGATTTTATGAACAAAATAATCTGCATACCCAAGATAACAGTGTTAATCATGAGCGCGCTGATGCTCACTTGCCTGAGCCAGGCCCGGGCCCAGGGTCTGGGGTTCGAAGGCGACAAGCGCGCCGAGGTCAAGCTGGAGGATTGGCAATGTGAATATTGCCCCAAGCCGGAAGTCTGGGACATGAGTCTGGCGGTCCATTTTGGGGTAACCGACGAGGAGGTTTACCGCTTCGCCAACTACACGGGCCTGGACCGGCAATCCCAGCTGTTTTTCAGCGGCGATATCAAGATGCAGACTGAGGATGGCCACTACTGGAGCACGCATTTTCGCAACCTGGGACTGGATTCGCTCGCACTCGACTCTGCCTATGGCAAACAGGGCAGCTACCGGCTCGGCGTAGATTATCTGGCCATACCCGTCCGAAAATATGCGCATCTGCTGACCCCCTACAGCAACAAAGGCGGAATGTTACAATTGCCCGGCGATTGGCCAACGAGTGCCGATGCCAGAGATTTCGCGGATCTGAGCCTATACCGGCCCCTGGCAACAGGCACGGACTGGAAGCGCCTGGGGCTGGAGCTGAGCCTCAATGAAGACGACGACTTCAGCTTCGACAGCCGTTATCAGCGCTGGCATAAGACGGGCACCCTGGAATATTCGGCGGCGCAGCTGCTAAACGCCAGCTACCTGCCCTTGCCTGTGGATCAGACCATCCAGGATTTAAGCGCTTCGATGAGCTATAACAGGGAGTCTTGGTTGTTGTCCCTCTCGGCGGCATTTTCACGCTTCGACAACGAGCTCGATAGCCTCAGGTTCGCCAACCCCTATGAGCCCCTGGCCGCTGGTGCCGACAGCGGCCAGTTAGCCTTAGCGCCGGATAACAACGCCCTGAAACTCACTCTCCACGGCCAATACAGATACGCCAGAGACTCTTTCGTCAAACTCAACTATGTCTTTGGCAAACTGACCCAGGATCAGGCCTTCGTGCCCTACACGGACAATGCCAACTTGCTCACGGCCCTGCCGCAGACGGATCTCGAAGGCAAGGTCAATACCTCGGATCTGACGGCACAGCTCAACCACAGATGGGATAGGGCCTGGGCGGTCAGAATAAAATACCGTTATCGTGAGCGTGACAATAAGACGGCTCCCCTGTTGCTGCGCCCCGTCATCTCGGACTTGTATGTCGCCGACGCACTCATGACCCTGCCCTACGACTACAGCACGAGATCCGCCAGTGCGACCCTGGAGTACCGGCCGATGGCGGGGCATTTGCTGAACTTGGGTTATAAGAACGAGGAAAAAGAACGTAACCTGCAAGCCGTGCATAACACCAACGAAGCCGGCTTCAACGCCAATTATGCGGCGACCTTTTCCCCCGAATGGATGCTGAAACTCAGTGGCGAGCGCCTCAACCGCGACAGCAGTACCCCGGAGCGACTGGACTTCCTCGGGGTCGAGGAGAATCCCCTGATGCGGCGCTTCAATGTCGCCGACCGGCAGCAAGACAGCGCCAGGCTGCAGCTCTTTTACACGCCATCCGAGCAAGTGTCCGCCACTGTCTCGGGGCAATATTCCCACCAGGACTATGTCGCCAGTGAACTGGGGCTGAAGGACAATAAGCTGCACAATGCCAACCTGGACCTCAGCTGGCACCCAAATGAGACCTTCGATATCAGCCTCTTCCTGCAACAGGAAGACATAAAGACCCGCCTGGCCGGCAGCGACGACTTTTCCGGCCCGCGCTGGCAGGCACGCAATCAGGACAAGATCACCAGCTATGGTATCAGCCTGGCGCTGCGCAAGTTGCTGGACGACAAGTTGAGCCTGTTCATCAATTTCGACCGCGCCGATGCCCATACCTATATCCGTCTCGACCAAGCCGGAGGGAGCGATGCCTTGCCGACGATCGCCAGCCTTTGGAGTCATGGAGAACTGAAAATGCTCTATCAATATTCCACCCATACAGAGCTGAGCTTCAGCTACCAATACCAGGCTTTCGACAGCGCCGATTTCGCCATAGATGGCGTGACACCGGGCAGCCTGCCCAACCTGCTCACCTTCGGCACCTCGAGCAACAACTATAATGTCAGCTATGGCTTAGTGTCTGTCGGTTATAAATTTTAACCAATATGCCCTAGAGGCTAAACCCGAGGAATCATGATGAAAACCTTACTCCCCCTGCTCGTCCTGCTGTCTTGCAACGTACTGGCCAACGATTTACCCGAACACATTGCCGTCTGTGCCGACTGCCATGGCGATAAGGGGATCAGCAGCGAGTCGGATGTGCCGACCATTGCCGGCGCATCGGATGTGTTCATTTCAGATTCACTGTTCGCCTACCGCGAGGGGGAACGTATTGCCGTCGAATCCAAATACCGTCACGGCGATACCTCCCGTCCCGCCACCGACATGCAGAAAATCGCCAAGGAGTTGAGCGAGGAGCAGATAGCCGACATCGCCGGCTATTTCTCGCAACAGAAATTTATCGCGGCCAAGCAGTCATTCGATCCTGGATTGGCCGCCCAGGGTGAGAAGATCCACACCATCAAGTGCGCCAAGTGCCATGAAGATGGCGGCAGCTCGGCTGACGATGATGCCGGCATACTGGCCGGGCAATGGACGCCCTACATGAAGCAGGCCTTCAAGCTCTATCGCAGCGGCGAACGTGTGATGATCGACAAGATGAAAGTCAAGATGGAGCAACTCGATGACCAAGAGGTCGAGGCCCTGCTGCATTACTACGCCAGTCAACAATGAACACCAGCCAACAGCAATGCCTGGCATAAGCCGGATAAGGAACCGCCATGGGCACAATAAGAACTATGTGGCAAAGGCTCTGGGTCGTGAGTCGCAAAAAATGGATGTTGGGATTGCCCCTGGGGGCATTGCTGATGTTTGGCGCCGGGATTATCTTCTGGGGCGGCTTCAATACGGTGCTGGAACTGACCAACACCGAGGCCTTCTGTATCAGCTGTCATGAGATGGAAGATACTGTGTATCAGGAGTACAAGGAGACGATACACGCCAAGAACAATGCCGGCGTCAAGGCCTCCTGTCCCGACTGCCATGTGCCCCGGCCCTGGATCCATAAGATCGCCAGGAAGATACGCGCCAGCAACGAGCTCTATCACAAGTTGCTTGGCTCCATAAATACGCCGGAGAAATTTGAGGCGAAACGCGCCGAACTGGCACAGCATGTCTGGGATACCATGAAGGCCACCGACTCCAGGGAGTGCCGCAACTGTCATAGCTTCAGCGCCATGGCACTGGAGACCCAATCCAAACAAGCCAGGAAGAAACACGATCCCAAGCGACTGGCCGAGCGGGGAGAGACCTGCATCGATTGCCATCAAGGCATAGCCCATAAGCTGCCGGAAGATGTCTGATCCCGGGCGGCTTCAGATGCGGCAGAGCGCGGCCAAGGCGTACGCTTAGCTAAAGCCTCTCGCCGCAACTCCTTTCGCTGTAAACCCTCTCGCCGTAAACCTTAGCCCAGCAAGCCATAGATGATCGCCGCCGCGACTGTGATGAAGATGACCCCTATGATGCCGTCTATGGCAGGCATGAACCTCTCCAGGCCCAGCTGCACCCTGGGCTTGGACAAGACCAGGGCCAGGAAACCGAACCAAGCCAGCGACAACAGCAGCAACAGGAGCGCCGCCGCCATCTTGGTATCGGCCTTGACCTCTGGGGTGATCAAGGCCGAAAACAGGGTTAAAAAGAAGACCATCGCCTTGGGATTGAGCAAGTTGGTATAGAGGCCGGCGAAGAAGCCCTGGCGGCGGCTCATGGGCCGAACATGGGCGTGAGGCGCAGGCTGCCCGGCATGCTCAGCCGCGGCGGGGGTCTTAACCTCGGCAGATGAGACCCGGCGCACCACAGAGTTCAGGGCGCCAAAGCCCATCCAGGCGAGATAAGATGCCCCCCCAAGCTGCACCGCCAGATACAAGAAGTGCGAGCTCTTGATCAGCAGGCTGACCCCGGTCAGGCTGAGGATAGTATGCACCAGGATAGCCAGGGAAATGCCGACCGCGGTCGCGAGCGCCGTGCTCCTGAGTTGCTGGGTGGCGATTTTGACCATGATGGCAAAGTCCGGCCCTGGGCTTATCAGGGCGAGGCTGTGGATCACCCCCAGGGTAAGCAATAACGACAAATCCATAACGACTCCGGTTAACTGGTTATCCCGACCCGGGATAGCCGGCGGGGCAATATTGCAGCTGTATCAGCACGAGCATGTGCATGTGCAGCATCCAAGATGAGACAGAGTATCCCAGAGACGCGCCGCCCGGGCTTGTATTAAATTGCAGCCATGTCCCGCATCTGCCAGCGCGGCATAATCACAGCATGCGTTGCTGAAACTGCCTGGGCGAGACCAGAAAGGCCTGCTTGAACGCCTTGTTGAAGTGACTCTGATCGAAGAACCCCACCTGCTGGGCCACCTGGCCCACCCTGTCCCCTCGCATCAGGGACTTCTTGGCGTATTCCAACCGCAGCCGTTTGAGGTAGGCGTGAGGCGTGATCCCTGTGCTGTGTTTGAACTGGCGCAAAAACTGGAACTTACTCAAACCCACCTCGGCGGCCAGCGTCTCCAGCTGGTAATTTTGCCAGGGTTCATCATGGAACTGCTGTTTGCACAGGGCGAGCTGCGACTCGGATAAACCCGATGCTCTGGATGCCTGCCGCAGTGGCCCGCCCAGGTGGCGCTGCAATGTCAGCTGCACGAAGTTGAGCAGATGGGTTTGCGCCGCCAGATTGGAGCAGTGCCCCTGGGTCAGGAGCCAATGCAAACGAATGAAATATTGATACAGCTGTGGGTCTTCGACCATGGGCGCCTGGAAATGGACCAGGCCCAGGCCCAGCTCCCCGCTCAGCGCCTGCATCATGCTGTATGGGAGCGACATCACCTTGACATGATAGCCCTCTTCCCCGAGGCTCTGACCGTCATGGGTTTCATCCGGATTCAGGGTCGATATCCCCTGTTGCCCCAGCCGGTAACTGCTGCCTCTGTGGATGAAGCGCTGGCCGCCGCGGGTCACCACCCCAAGGTGGTAATCCAGATGCACATGCTTATCGAAACTGAACTGCCGCAGATCTGCCTGGCTCAGCGCTATGCCTGCGAGCCCAGGGTGGTGCCAATAATCTATGTGTTCTGTGTGCATGGCAGTATGAAATAACGACATTTATCCCATTCTAACGCCCAAGACGAATGGCGGAATAGTAAATAATTGCAGTGCGCCCGATATGGGGATGCGGCCCACATGCAACCTACATCACGGCGCCTGATGCCATGAGCCGCCTGGCGGCATCCTTCGGCGTTTCTGTTGCTATAGTGAATAAAGTCGTCCGCAACGAGAGAGAGGCCGAAAGATGGAGATGATTTTTCATCAAATAAGAACCGAGCAAGGCTGCCAGTCTTATATGCTGGGCTGTCGGCGGCAGTGTGCGGCCATCATAATAGATCCTGAGATCAGCCAGCTGGCGCACTACCAGGGGCTGGCGTCCCAGGATGGGCTGACACTCAAGTACCTGCTCGATACCCATACCCATGCGGATCATTTCTCCGCCGGCAAGCGCATGGCGGCCAAGCTGGGGGTGCCGTTGGTCATGCATGACCTCAGCCCGGCCCCCTTCGTCGACATTCGCGTCGACGACGGAGAAATGCTCCTGGTGGGGGATCTCAGGCTGAGGATAATGCACACCCCGGGCCATACTGCGGACTCCATCTGCGTCATCATGGAAGACAGGGTCTTTACCGGCGACACCTTGCTCATAGGCGGCACAGGCAGGACGGATCTGCCGACCGGCGACCCTGAGCAACTCTACGACAGCCTGTTCAACGCCCTGCTCAAACTGGATCCGGCGCTCCTGGTCTACCCGGCCCATATCTACTCGGAGCGGACCCACTCGACCCTGGGCGAGGAAATCGCCACCAATCCCAGATTGCAGAAAAAACAGCGCGATGAGTTTGTCTCCCAGATGCGGGCGCTGGATCTCAAGATGCCGACTCACCTCACCGAAGCCCTGCGCACCAACCTCAGCGGTGGCAAGACGGTCAACCAACTCATCAACGAGGCGGCCCAGAAAATTTCCTTCATGTCCCAGGCCGAGGTGTTTCAGCGTATCCAGTCGGCGACGGCGGATCTGCTGCTGCTGGATGTGCGTGAGCGGACGGCCTTCGATGCAGGCCATATTCCCGGTGCCATTAACATTCCCAGGGGGCAGCTGGAATTGCGGGTCAACGAGCTGCTGCCGGATCCCACCAAACGCGTCCTGCTCTATTGCGAGTTCGGCAAGATATCCACCCTGGCGGCGGCGACACTCAAGGACATGGGCTTCAATCACGCCATAGCACTCGATTCCGGCATCCGCAGCTGGCAAGCGAGTGGCTATCCCCTTGAGACCGGCGCTTAACCCTGCCCGGCCGACATCCTTGTCAGCAGCCTCATTCGGCTGTGGTTTTTTTCTTTCTCTTTTTGGTGCGCTCGACTACCTGGGCCTGGGCCTTGAACGCATCGACATTATGCAGCCCATAGTCCTGCTTCATGCTCTCGCTCATATAGAAGTCCGGCTGGTATTCCTTGTCTTTCCACGCATACCAAGGTTCGGGTTTTACCCCTTCATATTCGATGATGGTCACGGCACCGCCCGGCATCTTGCCGGCATTGGAGGTGTGACTCTCGATATGATCATGGTTAATCCAGATCCCCGGGTTGTCCATGCGGGCGATGACGTCCATGCGTCCCCCCTGAGGCACATACACGACATCGGCCAGATAGGGGCTGTCCAACGGCAAGCCATCCTTATGGGTGACCAGCACATCGTGACCATGCATGTGATAGGAGACATCCGAACTGACCGCATACAGGCGCAACCGCACCACATCCCCTTCCTTCACCCTCAATGGCTGGGTGATGGGGAACGACTTGCCATTGATGGAATAGTAGTCATTCTTGTCGGTCGGATGTCCGCCCTTGCCATACTCCATCGCCACCTTGGAGTCCCAGCCGGAGAACATCAACAAGGCTTCCTTGGTGACTTCTTTCTCTATCTCCGTCGGTTCCTTGGGATCGACCACCATGGGCCCCCACATGCCGCGCAGGCCCACATGCTCGGGCACATTGACATGACAGTGATACCATAGGCTGCCCGGCCTACCTGCGATGAAGTCATATACGAAGGACTCGCCGGGCTGGATGGCCAATTGGGTGACGTTGGGCACCCCATCCATCTTCCAGCTATTCATCTGATGGGTGCCATGCCAATGCACAGTGTGCGCCAGGGTGGTGTTGTTTTGCACCGTCACCAACAGGCGATCACCTTGCCTGGCGTGGATCAGTGGCCCCGGCACCTGGCCATTGAAGGCCCAGACCTTATTCTTGAAGCCGGGTGCCACCTCCACTTCCATCTCATCTATGGTCATCTGGAAGCTCAGGGTTTCCGCCTTCAGTGAATGGCTCGCCAGCATGACCAATACCAGCCCAAAGATCTTCAGTGTTTTATTCATCAAGAGCTCTCCTTAGCGCAACAAACGCTTCTGACATAGGCGACGAGATCTTTAATTTCCTCGTCCGTCATGTTGGCATCCCAGTTCGGCATTAGGTTGGACTTGCTGACTGCCTTACCGCCTTCCTTGATGGCCTTAAAAATATCCGCATCCGTGCGGGTGATCATTTCCTGGGTGTCTGTGTGATCTTTAGGCAATACGTCCATGGTGGCGGCATTAACCCCCCAGCCATCGCCATTCTTGCCATGGCATTGGGTACAATAGGCCCGGTACAACAATTCGCCGTTGCCGACGTCTGCGGCATGGGTGTTTACCGCACCGAACAGGGCCAGGAACAACGCAGTAAAACTGAGTAATTTCATCTTCTTCACTCCTATTGGGTGTTGAGCGATATGGTATTGAGATAGTCCAGCAACTTCTTGATTGAACTGTCATTCAAATGCCGATTGGGCATCAGGGTCTTGGGATCCCACAGCTCGGGCGAACGTATGTACGAGGAAATGTACTCTGGCTGCAATCTGTCTATCGCAGTGTACAATTCGGGTCCCGACACGCCGCCGTAAGCATCGCCGCCCTGGTGACAGGCGCCACAGCCCTTGAACTTGTGAAAATCATTGTCACCCAAGGTCTTGCTGATTTTCCCCGGGGTCATATGCTCCCTGGCGAGCAACTCAGACTTGGGTCTTTGCTGCATCAGGTATGAGGTCAGCAGTTTCGCCTGTTCGGCATTCACGGCCGGGTGTTGCGGCACCGCACTCTCATCTATCACATCGCCATCATCGGTAACCTTGACCCGATTCAGGAAGAAATGGCCACCTGATCTGATGTTGCTGGGCGCAACCAACCACTTCTGCAGCCACTGCGCATTGAATTTGTTACCCGCATAGAAAAGGGTCGGCGCCTTCTCTTCCAGGCGTTGACTCAAGCTGATGTTGCTGTTGTCCTGCACCGAATGGCAGGCAACACAACTTTGGTTGAACAGGTCCCGGCCCGCATCTGAGGCATGGCTGGCGAAGTTAAACGGCAGCAGCGCCAAGGTGAGCAACTTCAGTGTGAAGCTTGGCTCTTTCATAGATTTACTCCATTTTGATAAGCGTCCCTGCTTATGAAAATATCAACATGCCGATACCCTGCCCGTCGCGGCAGCTATCCGGCCTGTGCTCAGCCGATCTACAGCACCAGATTGCCGTTTCTCCCTTTCTTGGGATCGGCATCGGGTTTATTCATCAGTACAGTGATGGCGCCATTGAGTGCAGACTTCATCTGATGGTCGACCAAGGCATTGTTCGAGGAGCGGCCTTCCGGGCTTATCAGATCGGCTATGACACCGTGAGCCGGGGCAACATTGATGGTTTGCATGCCGTATCTGACATTCTTGGGGTTGCCATTGTCCCAAACCTTGTCCCAGATCCCGGCAATGGGGTGGAAGGCGGAGCTTTCGTTGATTTTGGCATTGACGAAGAAGATCCGCACCCGCTCACCCGGCTTGGATTCCAATACCATGGAGGCATTCTGGTCGTGCACAGGATCATAATGGAATTGCTTGCCGTTGATTAGCGCCCCTTTCCATTTGTCGTTATTGGTTCTCTCGCTGGGCGTCGCGTCGTCTTCAAACAGATCCCCTTCGACTATCACGTATTCCCGATCCGGCTTGGGAAATGCGTCGCTGTAGCCTTCTTTGGGGTCGACTATGATGACGCCATACATACCACGGGAGATGTGTTCCGACATGGCATCGGCGCCACAGTGATAGATGAATACCCCAGGGTATTTGGCCTCAAACTTGAAGTCTTTTTTCCTGCCGGGACGCACGCCTTGAAATTCATCCAGCACATCGACTATCGCGGCATGGAAATCCATGGAGTGGGACTGTTTATTGCCTTTCTCGTTCAGCAAGGAGAAATCCACTGTATCCCCCTGGGTGACACGCACCACGGGGCCGGGAATGGTCCCGCCGTAGGTCCACATCTTATTCTTGGTGCCGGCGTTATCCACGACCACCTGCTTCTCGACGACCGACATCTCGACTCTGACCACCTTGGCGGCCGCCGTTTGGCTGCCGAGCAGTGCCAGAGACGCCAGAATGCCTGTGGTTAGTTTTGCTAATTTCATGTACATCTCCCGTATCGTTTTTTTTCGGTTCACCCCCGCTATAACAAGAGTCATGCCAGGCGTGCTGCGTCCGCAAAAAACCAGCAGGAATGCGCCCTGCCGCCTGTCACTGGCCGGACAACAGCGCCGACATGCGTCCATATGACGCCGCACAAAAAGACCCCTGCGCGTCATAACGACTCGCGATAAATGAACCTGGGAGGAAATGCCATGGCAGCGATCGGCGCGCATAAACGCCGGAGAAAGCCTAAGGCGCGGGGTTTGAGCAGAGTCTGACCCGGGCGGGCTTGAGGGGCCAAAGAGACAGGGGGCCACCAGGGAACAAGTGACAGGCTCGCCGATATTACCCCGGATAGCAGCCCGAGAGTCACGACCCAGATCAAAGTTTTAGCCATTGAATTACAGCAACTTACCTGGGGTGCGACACAATGTCGCAAAGCGGAATAAACCCATTGAATACTCGGGCCATAAGTGAAGAATCGCCTCCAAAATAAGGCTGTAAGCAAATTAAGAGGTGATCTCATGCAAGCTAAGACATTTAAATTGAAACTGTTGGTTGGCGCCCTGGCCCTGGCCATACACCCGGCGGGATTCGCCCAGGCGCAACTCAATTGCAGTGACAATGAAAAGTGCAACGAGTATCTGGTGGTCACGGGCGATGTGATGCGTGAACCTGTGAATGTGGTCAGCGATCCCAAGAAACCCAGATTGCCCCTGCCCGCCTTCGAAGGCTCCGGTTTTCTGAAGACAATTCCAGGTTTCAGCGTGACCCGTAAGGGCGGCATGGGTGGTGACCCCACGTTTCGGGGTCAGGGCGGGTCACGGCTGGCGATAGTCGATGATGGCCAGCAGCTCTACGGTGCCTGTGGTGGACGCATGGACCCGCCGACCAACTACATCTATCCCGAGTCCTATGATGCAATAACCGTCATCAAGGGGCCGCAAACCGTGAAGTATGGCCCCGTGGGATCGGCGGGGACCGTGCTGTTCGAAAAAGATCGCCATCGTTTCAGCGAAGCCGGCCTCATGGGCCGCGCCAGTGTCACGGCCGGGAGTTTCGACAGGAGAGACAGCATAATAGAGGTGGTCGCAGGCAACGCCGACTATTATCTCGACTTCGACATGAATGGCTCCAGCAGCGATCACTACCGGGACGGCAATGACAACCAAGTGCAGTCCAGTTACGATCGCGACAACACCAACTTCGCCTTGGGCTGGACCCCTTCGGAGAACACAGTGGTGGAACTGGCCGTGGGTCAATCCAGGGGGGAAGCCGAGTATGCCGATCGCCTGAATAAGGCCCGCCGGATAGACAGCGACAGCTATAGTCTGCTGCTCCAGCATGAGTTCGAATTGGACTGGCTGAGCAAAATAGAATTGCAGGCCTACAGCAATGACAATGATCATCTGATGGATCAGTTCGATCGCGGCGTCAACGCCGGCGCCGACGTGCGCCGCAGCACCAGCGGCGGTCACCTCTGGCTGGAGCTAACCCCAGGGGCCAACTGGGATCTCAGCCTGGGGGTGGATCTGATGCGCAGCCAGCACGAGGGACGCTTCATCAACCAGACCAAGGATAAGGGGCTGGATGACTTGTTGCACAAGGCTTTCATGGAAGACATGCGCTATCGCAACTGGGGGCTGTTCGTCGAGTCTGTCTATCATCTGGACTACAGCAAGCTCTACGCCGGCCTGCGCTATGATAACTGGGATACCGAGTTGTCGGTGGCGCAAACAGGCACCCGCAGGGATGAGCTCTTCAGTGGCTTCATGCGCTATGAATATCGGGATGGCAGCAGCCAATACTATGCCGGCATGGGTCATGCGGAACGCATCGCAGACTATTGGGAAATCATGAAGGCCAGCGACACAAGCCCAGGCCAGAAGGCCTTCAACCTTGCCCCGGAAGCAACCAACCAGGCGGATATCGGCTGGATCTACAGCCATGGCGTGGAGATTTCCACCTCGCTATTCTATGGTCGGATCAACGACTATATTCTGATCGATGCCAGGGGTCCAAGCACGGTGGCGCGCAACATAGATGCCAGTCTCTACGGCGGTGAAGCCAGCATAGATTATGACTTGGATGACAGCTGGTCGGCCCAGGTCACCCTGAGCTATACCCGCGGAAAAAATGACAGCGACCATCTCGACCTTGGCCAAATCGCGCCGCTCGAGTCCAAGTTATCGCTCAATTATGCGCACCAAGCCTGGTCGGCGGGGATCCTGTGGCGCCTGGTCGCGGCGCAGGACAAGATAGGCCTGGGCCAGGGCAACATAGCCGGCCAGGATCTGGCCCCTTCCAGCGGTTTCGGTACCCTTGCCATCAACGCCTCCTGGACATATAAGGAGCAACTGCGTCTCACTCTGGGCGTAGAGAATCTGTTCGATATCACCTATGCCGAACACATAAGCAAGGCCGCCAGCGGTAACGATTTACCCGGCAGTGAACCCATGTTCCAGGTCAATGAGCCGGGCCGCAATGCCTGGGCCAAGCTGACTTACGAGTTCTAGGCCCGACTCAGGCGCGAGCCCAGGCCGCCGCTCTGCCAGGCCAGTGACAGTGATAATGACAGAGCGGCTTTGGGTGCCATCTCATGGAGATGTCGCCAAATCTGATCGAGATCAAATAACCGAGTAATTCAATCAAGTATTCTGTTGCCACTCACCCGAGATGCGAAGGAGCATAATATGAGTTGTTGCGGCGGATGTGGTGGCCAAGCCCACGAACCCAAGAATGAAACCCAGGAAGAGGAGGTGCAAACCCAAAATCCAAACGAAGAAGAGTAAGTTCAAGCTGTTTGTTATACACCACTGCACCAAAGCCGGCCTTCATCACCGGCTTTTTTTATGCCGGCGAGCCAAGCCCATCGCCATGCCCATCGCCAAGTCCATCGCATTCCCCTCATTGCAAGAACCCTGGCGTCAGAGCCTGGCCGGTTTCAGCCCATATGAATAAGCCAACCCGAAGGTTGGCTTATTGCTGGTTGGCGCGGCAGTTTGTCCCGCAGGGACGTCCTGGGTTTGCCTGCTATTCCAAGGTTACCCTGGCGCTGTCGGTCGGCGTCACGGGCGAGGAGCCATCGTTATCTGTCACTGTTGCCGTGACCAGATTGGTATGGGGGCTGTTGGAGACGATCGCACTGAAGGTACAAACGTAAGTATCGCTGTCCTGGCTATTGATTCCCAAGGTTTGGGGTACAGCGCAGTCAGTACTGACTATCTGGCCCTGCACCTGGGTAATATCGCCGAATTGATCGTCGTTCAACTGGCTGAGTGTCAAGGCTTCTGCCGATGAATCGTTGCGGACACTCACCCGGTAAACCACTGTCGCCGAGGTGGCTGTCTTGATCAAGGTTGCCGCCGGGGCAACATTCTCAAAATCGACAGTGGCATCATCCGCCGCCATCAAGGCATCCCCATCGTCATCGGTACCGGACGCTGTGACCACATCCGTTTCCGAGCCGTTGGCATCCCCGGCCACATAGACATTGAAATTACAGCTGTAACTCTGTCCTGGTTGCAGTATCTGCGGCATAGAGCAACTGCCCAAGCCATCGAGATCGCCATGGACATCATCCATCAGGCTGGAAATAGTGACAGTGTCCACGGTGGAGGTATTATTCACCACCAGGGCAAAGGTCACATTGCCACCCGGCTCAGGCACTATGGTGGGATTGGCGATTTTCGTCAGGGTGATGCTCGAAGGCACATCGTTGATCATCACAGTGGCCGAATCTGAATCGCTCACCACATCGCCTTCATCGTCGCTCCCGGTTGCCGTGACTATGTCGGTCTCGCTGCTGCCCGCATTGCCAGCGACAAATTGGGTAAAGCTGCAACTGTAACTCTCGGCAGCCAGCAAGGTTTGCGGCACAGAGCAGCCGCCCTTGCCATTCAGATCGCCGTAAATCGAATCCAGCAAACTGCCGATAACCACGGGATCGCTGTCGGCTAAACTCACGTTCTCTATGGTGACGGCAAAGGTGACATTGGCCCCTGGCTCCAGGATTTCGGTTGCCGAGGCGGTTTTGGTGACCGCAATGCTCGGCAGTACATCCGTGAGCGTCACAGTCGCATCGTCCTGACCGCTGATGGTTTTGTTATGCACATCGATACCTGTTGCTGTGACAAGATCCGTTTCCGAGTCACCGCTGTTGCCAACCAGGCTCACCTGGAAACTGCAGCTGTAAGTATCTATGCCACCGACATTTTGATCGTCCACAGGTATCTGTTGCGGTACGGCGCAGCCGGTACTTATGATGCCGTCATGGCCCGACGTGCTGATATCGCCGTATATGCTGTCTGTCAGCGAATTCAGTGTTACCGGATTATTGGGGTCTACTCCTATGTTGGTCACACTGACGGAAAAACTCACAGTGCCTCCGGGTTCAGCCAAGGTCGTTGGGGCGGCTGTTTTTACCACCCTGAGTTCCGCCGGCGGTACTGCAATGGGGACATTGAAGCCATCGTCACAACGACACTTGGAAGGAGAGCCGGGAAACGCATTCTCCGGCGAAGTACACAGCTCGTTGGCACCGCTTTGTCGCCAACTGGTACAATTGGGCAGGTTCAAGAAACCATCATTATCATCATCTTTACATACGGCGGTCAGGGTCACGGTTGGGTGTAGTGGATTATGGTCAGGTTTATCTATATCGCCGCAGGTATCTTGAATGTTGGAAATGATATTGGTGCCAGGGAAGGGATCTGTGGTGCCATCCAAATCCAACCAGGGCGGATCCGGTTGATAATCCAGGGTCGACACGCTGCAGGCACCCGATATGGCACCATCCCCATTGAGATCGCCATCTGTCACGAAGTAAATCCCTATGTCATGACGCTCCTTGGCCGTCACTTCCAGGTCGAATGTCGCAGTGAAATTAACCGTGTCTCCCTGATAAGCACAGCCATCATCATGAATGGTTAACTGGGGTGTCCCGTCCGGATTGGTGGCGACCCCGGCAACGGCAACATCATTGGCGGTACAACTCAGAGCGAAACCGGCCAAGTCCTGCATACACCCGGTCTCTATGGTGTCGCCGGCCAATACAGAGGAGCTAAAACAGAAAGAGCCTGTCAGCCAAAACGCGGCGCAGACCCATCGATTGAGTAAAAACGTTGATGCTTTCATAATCATTCCTTTGTTTTATAAAAGTCCCTGAAAGTATAGTCACAACAGGCCAAGACTATTTTTTATCCCCCCTATTTGGCGGACCGCGCTTGTCGAATCGTGCCTGTCGAGCTCAGGCCGCCTCCAGCCGCAGCTGCAGATCCTCGACGCTCATGGCCTTGGCAAATAAATAGCCCTGGCAATACTGGCACCCCAGCTGCTGCAGCTGAGACCACTGCTGCTCGGTTTCCACTCCCTCTGCCACCACGGCGATCCCCAGGGCCTTGGCCATCTCTATGATGCCACGCACCAGCGCATAGTCGGCCAGTTCCCCGACCATGGTATCGACAAAGGATCTGTCTATTTTCAATATCTTGACCGGAAAATTGCGCAAATAGGACAGGGATGAATAGCCTGTGCCGAAATCATCGATCGCCACCTCTATGCCCAGCTCGCTCAATTCATACAGCGCCGGCCGCATGCCCTGATGCTCCTCCATCAACAGCGACTCGGTGATCTCTATGGTGATAAGTTTGGGATCCAAGCCATAGAGCAGCACCAACTCGGGGACTTTCAAGGCGCCGAACTCGACATTGACGAACTCCAGGGTCGAACGGTTGATACTCAGGCCTATGCCGCCAAAGCCCAGCTGTTGCAGTGTCTTCCAATCGTTCAACGCCCTGTGCAGGATGAGGTTGCCCAACTCGGGCATCAAGCCAAACTCTTCCGCCACCGCGATAAACTCCGCCGGCGACACCTGACCGAACTCCTCGTCATGCCAGCGCGCCAGGGCCTCGCACTTGACCATACGGCCGCTTTGACAATCGACGATCGGCTGGTAATGCACCTCGATCCTTTGCTCGTCTATGGCCTTATGCAACGCCGTCTTCAACCGCAAACGCCGGTTCGCGCTTTGCTGCATGCTATGGGTGAAGAAACGAAAGGTATTACGGCCGCTGTGTTTGGCCAGATACAATGCCTGATCCGCATGGGACATCAGGCCTTCTGTGGTGTCACTGTCGTTCGGATAGAGGGCGATGCCTATGCTGGCGGTCATATGCAAACGCAGCTCCCCAAGCGCGAAGGGCTTGCTCAGCACCTGCTGGATCTTATGGGCTATCAGTCCGGCACTGTCATGATCCCGCATGCCATGGGCTATCACGGCAAACTCGTCACCGCCCAACCTGGCCACAGTATCGCCCTGGCGCACCGAACCGTTCAAACGGGCGGCCACTTCCTTCAGCAGGCTGTCGCCCTGCAGATGGCCGAGGGAATCGTTCACCCCTTTGAACAGATCGAGATCGATGAAAAACAAGGCGCTATGCTGCTCCAGCCGCTGGCATTGCTCTATCGCCTGCCCCAAGCGGTCCCGAAACAGAAACCGGTTGGGGATACCCGTCAAGGCATCGTAACTGGCCTGAAAGCGTATCTGGGCCTCGGCCTCTTTCTGGCTGCTGATGTTGGTAAAGATAGCCACATACTTGTCTATGTTGTGGTCCGCATCATAGATGATGTTGATGCGCAGGAACTCGGGATAGATGGCGCCATCCTTGCACCTATTCCAGATTTCCCCCGACCAATGCCCCTGCTGGCGTATGCATTGCCACATCTGCTGATAGAAGTGCGCCGATTGCCGTCCCGAACTCAGGATGGCCGGATTCTTTCCCAGCACCTCAGCTTCGCTGTAACCCGTGAGTTCGCTGAAGGCCGGGTTCACCGCCAGGATCCTATTGTGTCTGTCGCAGATGAGTATCGACTCAGAGGTGTTATCGAACACCAGCTTGGCGAGCCCCAGCTGTTCATTTTGCAGCTGGATATCCGTGATGTCCCGGGTCACGCCATCCATGCGGATCGGCTGTTTGCCATCCACTGTCACCACCCCTTTGGAGCTCAGATACTTGAGTTCTCCCTGCGGGGTGTGGATGCGGTACTGCACCGCATGGGCCTGACCCGGGTTGGCCAGGCAGGCGGCGATCACCCGCTCTACTTTTTCCCAATCCTGGGGATGGACCAGCGCCTTGTATTCCTGATGGCTAAATTGGCAAGTTTCCGCCACCCCGAAAATCTGGCATAGGGGCGGCGACCAATAGGCTTCGTTGGTGATCAGATCCCAGCGATAGTTACCCATCTTCCCCAGGCGCTGGGCCTCGAGCAGCAATTCCCGCTCCTGCAGCTGTTGCTGCTCAGATCGGATCCGGCTGAGTTCGTTACGGATCAGCAAGACGCAAAAATCGATCAAGGGTCGCAACTCGGGCAATTCGAGCCGAGATGCTTCCCGGGTGAATACCAGCGTCAACAGGCCCTGACGCAGGCCTTGCTCGCTGTAGATGGCGCAGCCCAAATAGCTGCTCGCCTCCAGTGTGACCAGCTCAGGGTCGTCGGGGAATAGCTCCTGTACCTGCTCCGGGAAGATGCACACGCCTTCATGCTCGAAGGCCACGGCGCATGGGGTGCCGACCAAACTGTACTCGAGTTCGGCAATAGGCTGGCCTTGCCTCACCCCTGCCAGCACTTTTGCCTGCAGCAGCACTTCGTCCACCACTGAGATGGCGATATAACAGGCATCGAGCCTGCTATTGAGCCACTGCACGAGATCGGATAAGTATTCCACCCCGGCACTATGCTTGAGTCTCTGACTCAGTTCAACTATGCATTTATCCATAAAATCTGTCGTTACCCTACAGTCAGGCAGTCATTTGCGCCCTGAGTCGCCCCAGACATGCACCACAGGTCAAAAATGTTTGAAAAACACCTGAGTAACAGCATAAATCAGCCGATGCGCCCGCCGCTTAATCCAGATCAAGGTTTAGGTGAGCCGCGTCTTTTCCAACGCTTTAAGTACAGAGCAAGATTGCGAGATTGTGAGATGAATAGTGAGTTATGAGTGGACTCCCGCACTGCTGCACCAATGACACGCAGCAAGTTCGTCCCTGAATGCTCTGCGGCGACAAATGCCTCCATGCACAAGGGCCAGTTCGCCATCTGATAGGCAGGACGTCTGAATGTAGTGAAGTGCAGGGAAGCACGGGAACGACCATGGCTTTCGTTCGCAGCTTATCGTTTCGCAATGCTCACCCTTTCGCCGAAGGTCATTGGCGCAACAGTTGCTGTTTTACGAGTCTCGCTGCTTGTAGTAGCCGACTAAGACTGACCACAGTGTTATGAGCAAGGCATCATATACCCAGGCTCACAGCAAGCACCTAAGCCCGCTTAGCCACACCCGGGAAGGTGTACATGTCCGGAAATATCTCATTGAATAACAAGCTTAAAACCATTATATTAACAACCCAATAGAAATGGACATCTGGCACGACATAGGGTAAACGCCGATAGGCCCCCCCTTAATTCGCGCTCTATACCCCTGGAGATATTCGTGTATAAAAAACTACTCTTAGCCGCATCACTCACCACCATTTTGTCCGCTTGCGCCATGCGTACAGGCCCCGTGACAATCTATGAGCAACAGGAACCCCTGGAAAACGTCGCCCTGATATCCGGGTACCACGAATATGTCGGCGAGAACTTCCCCGAGCTACTGATAACAGAGATAGATCATAAGAGCTCATCCGATGCCATGGGCTATGCCGTTGAAGCCTATGTATTACCAGGCAACCATAAGGTGAAATTCAGGAAAATCAATCCATCCGGACTTGGCTGGCATTCTGCCGATGTAGTGATTGAAGCCAAGGCTGGCCACACCTATATGACAGAGTACAAAATTGTTAAATCACCAGATACGGGGAAAAACATGCTGACGGTCAAGGTTCTGGACAAGGGCGAGCACCATAACACCGGCATGACATACAAGAAATAGTGCTCCAAGTGCCGGCATAGAGGCGCTATAGCAAGCAGGCACAGGCATGAGCCACAAACAATACCCCCAATGCCGGGTTATTGTTTGTGCACCTCAACGGCACTCATGCCATACGAAGATGACAAACTATCCAAATCAAAATTAACCTACAGTTTCAACAAGGCGCAAGCCACGCCATCACCAAAACCGCCACCACTTCCTGGCTGCTGTTGGTTTACTTTTCGCTTCCTTGGGTTCCCAATACTGGGTTTCATCCTCGACAGAATGTTCCTCCGGAAGACCGATCAGCACATCATAGATGTTGTCTGTGTCACTCACAGCAGCACCATATTCTTCAAGTTTTTTTATGCTGGCGACTCTTCTTGGATCTATAACATAACCAGTGGAAGGCTCAAAAATGGCTAAATGTCTCTCTTTAACTCCCCTGGCAGCCTCCAGTACATCATTTAAGAAACCTAAATAGTCTTCTACAGATAATGTATCTAAAGGAAAGCGCTCAACTTCATCATATCCAATGGCAACCACATTTTTTGAGATCTTATGTTGTGTATACCAGTCATATTTCATTAAATTTCCAATTAACGCCCCAGAGAATACATTGGCAACCTCATCGATCCCCCCTTCAACCAGCCCCTCTATCTCGTGGTATGGATCGAACTTCCTGCCAATATCTATCACTTTAATGAAATTTTTCATATCTCATCCCTAATTCACAATATCCAGCATTGCAATTTGAATTTCAGCCGGCTCATATTGGCAAGCAACAAGCTATGACATAGGGTGCCATTCCTACCCTCAGTTGGCACTAGACTTGCCGGCTATTAAACAACAACACCAGGTATCAAAAAATACCAAAAACTTTGCCATTTTCCGGATTCACGACCAATTTAACTGTCAGCTTAGGCTCCCCATCGGCGTTAACCCGGTAGAACAAATCGTAATGGTCTGGCAGGTTTTTGTATTTCTCATATGCCTGGCTGTATAACGGCGCCACAGAAATTGCGCCTGACAAAGAATTCCGGGTCTTTTCGGCGACAGAGGAAAAAGTGTCATAGGTGATTTCCTGCTTTGTGTCATCATCCAGCTGCTCATAAAGCGCATGCGCTTCGCCGCGGGTAACCAATTGCTCTACAAACTTCAGCTTGTCTTGTAAATAAACAGCCAACTCATCAGTTTTTTCCAGCTGAAGCTTGGCCATAATACCAAATTCATAAGCAATTCTTCTTTTAAGCTCCGCAACTTCATCCCGTGAAAATGCGTTCATATTGAATTTCACTACAAACTTAACCTCTCCATTATCAAATGAAGTTGGGTACATCTGAATAGCGGCTAATTTAGTGTTATCCTCAAGATTAATTCGTTTGGCCATATATGCGTTATCCAGACTCAGAATCTTATCGGCAAATTCTCTGTTTGCATCGACACTAAGGCCAGTCTTGAAGATGATAGGATGCGCCTCCTTTAAATTTGTGGAACCTTTGAAATCTATCTGAGTCAGTGAAACCAAAACCAGCAGTAATAACAGTATTTTCATCCATTTTTTCATTTACTATTTCTCCAAATAGCTGACACATAGTGTTCAATAAAAGCTGCCATCTGCTGCTAGGGGCATAATAGACCTGCAAACCGGCTGTTTATTGTGTCTGTTGGAACTCCTGTTTCACTAAGGTTGAAACAGAGTCATTATTTCTTATCGCCGCCAATTCGGTGCAGGTTAACTGAACCCTATTAGGAACTGGATTCAGGAGCGCTCACTGCAACTCTATTGCGACGGCACGGATTATTGTTAACAAAGGGGCAAGAGAGGGCTTGCACTCCAGCCCCCTCTTGCCTCTGTTTAAATCAGGGGCTGAAGCCCCACGACGTTAAGTCTTACTCCAAACCTAGTTTGGAAACCAGTCCTTGGGGTGAGCCTGTTACACCAAGACCCACCCCTTGGGCTAGCTAGAGCTGATAGCAGATCACCAGATCTTAACCCGCTCATTGGGAGCCAGATACAGCTTATCCCCTGGCTGGACGTTGAACGCCTCATACCAGGCATCCAGGTTGCGTACCGTCAGGGCACGGTACATGCCGGGGGCATGGCCGTCGGTGGCGACCCTGGCCCGCAGAGCCGCGTCACGCATCTTGGTGGCCCAGGTCTGGGCGAAGCCGATGAAGAAGCGTTGATCGCCACTGAAACCACCTATGACAGGCGCAGGTTTGCCATTGAGCGAGGCGTGGTAGGCATCATAGGCCGCCGACAGGCCGGCGACGTCGGCTATGTTCTCTCCCAGGGTCAGCCTGCCGTTGACATGCAGGTCGGGGAAAGGCGCATAGGCGTCAAACTGGGCCGCCAGGGCATCGCCCTGCTTGGCGAACTGTGCGAAGTCCTGTGGCGTCCACCAGTTGCGCATGGCACCCGTGGCATCGAAGGCCGCACCATTGTTATCGAAGCTGTGGCTGATCTCGTGGCCTATGACGGCACCTATGGCGCCATAGTTATAGGCGGGATCCGCCTTGGCATCGAAGAAGGGCGGCTGCAGTATGCCGGCGGGGAAGTTGAGCGCATTCTGCACCGGCAGGTTCACTGCGTTGACCACCTGGGGCGTCATCCACCACTCACCCTTGTCCATCGGCTTGCCTATCTTGGCGAGCTGATGGGCGTATTCAACCTTTTCACCGTTGACGACATTGGCGTAGGCATTGTGGGCATCGACCCGATAGCTGCTGTAGTCACGCCACTTGTCCGGATAACCTACTCCCACCACTATGGAATCGACCTTGGCCAGGGCTTCCTTCTTGGTCGCAGGTGCCATCCAGTCGATGGCTTCGACGCGCTTGCCGAAGGCGGTGACTATGTTGTCGACCATGGCGCTGACTTCCGCCTTGGCCGAAGCCGGGAAATAGTGCTCGACATAGGCACGGCCGACGGCATCGCCCAGGTACTCATCCAGCGCGCTCAGGGCACGCTTGTCGCGGCTGCGTTGCTCAGGGGTTCCGGACAAGGTGGTGCCGTTGAAGTCGAAGGCGGTCTGATCCACCTTGGAGGGCAGCACATGGGCATGGCTGTTGATCTGATGGAACACCAGCCAGTCTTTCCAGGCGTCCAGCGGCTCGGAGGCCACCAATGCCGACAGGCCTGTGATGGCATTGGCATGGTAGGCGGCAAACTTGTCCTGTTGCCCCAGGTGCGCGGCCTCCAGGAATAATGCCCAGTCTATGCCAGGCGCCTTGGCTTCCAGGTCCTCACGGCTCCAAACGCCCGACGACTTGGAGAAATCCTCGCTGTCGGCGCGACTGGCGTGGGCCTTGGCTATCTGGGTTTCCAGGGCGAAGATACGCTCTGCCTTGGCAGCGGCATCATCGATACCCGCACTCTCGAGCAGCTTCTCTATGAAGGCGCGGTACTGGGTGCGGATCTCCATCATCTTGGGATCGTCTGACAGATAGTATTCCCGCTCCGGCATGCCGAGGCCGCCCTGGAGAATATAGGGCAATACCGTGCCGGGCGTCGCCAGGCCCTGGGTCACGAAGATGCCGAACAGGTTCTCTGTGTAGAAGTCGGTGGCGTTGAGGGGATCGACATCGGCACGCAGGTTAGCGCCGAGCACCGCCGACAGCTCATGCTTGTCCTTGATCGCCGCGAAGCGGGCGAGATCTGCCTGGGCCGGCTGCATCCCGGCGGCATCTATGGCGGCAACATCTATGTAGGCCTTGTAGAAGTCGGCAATCCTGGCTTCATCCGACCCTTCGGGGTGAGCCGACGCCAGCAGATCTTTTATCAGCTCCCGGTTGTGTTTCTCGGTCGCCTCGAATGCGACCAGGAAGGAACCTGTGCTGGAGCGATCGGCGGGGATCTCCGTGGTCTGCATCCACTGACCGTTGGCATAGGCATAGAAGTCATCGCCCGGCTTGGCCGCTGGGTTCATGCCCGCCACATTGATGCCTATCCCGGCCTGGGCAGACTCAGCGCTTGGCATGGCTTGTTCCGGGTTGGCGGCGTGCTTGCCGCCTGTGGCTTCGGTAGATTGATCGCCGCAGGCGCTGAGCCCTGTCAGCACTGAGGCAGACAGCAACAGCAGGGGCAATAGACGGTCCGACATGGTGTTCTCCTTTTCTTGTTATACAGGCACTATTGAAAGCGCCTCATTTGAGAGTTGTTTTTCAAAACATGCAGTTAAAGACGAGTAGCCTGGCAGCAGTGTAGCCGTCCAGGGACGCATAAGTAAATCGCAACCGAGCCATGCCGGCCATTTTCCCAGTCTGCCTGGGCTCGGGACGCCCCAGCCTTCGCACCGCCCCAGACTTCGCACCGCCATGGCCGAATCGCCGTGTCCGACCCGCACTTGATGCAGATCAACGCGGCGACAGCCGGTAGCGGCTAATTTAAACAGCCGTTTAATCCCCTTTAACACTAGTATCATGAGGATGTATATGTACCCACTTCTGCTCAAACTGCATCTGGGGCTGGTATCGCTCTGTTTCCTGAGTTTCCTGCTGCGCACTTACTGGGGCCTGGCCCATTCGGCCATGCTCGCCAGTGTGCCGGCGTTGAAGGCCCATAAGCTGGTGACCCTGCTGATGCTGCTCAGTGCCCTGGCGCTATGCGTTGCCGTGGGCCAGTACCCGATAACGGATGCCTGGCTCACGGAGAAACTCCTGTTACTGGCCGCCTATGTCGGCTTCGCCATGCTGGCCTTCAAGCCCTATGCGCTGGCCAAACAACGCTATATTTTCGCCGGTATCGCCTGTGGCCTGTTCGCCGTCATCTTGATCATCGCCAAGAGCCACAGCCCGCTGCTGCTAGGCTAAGGCTGGTGGTTAACTGACTGTTAGCTAACAGCTTGGCTAACAGACGGGCCAACGCATGCGGGGCGCCTCTCAATAGCCGTGCCGAATGGCAGCTCATTTGCCGGGACGGGCGGGTATCGCTGAGCAGGCCCTCTGCGCCAGGGATGGCGCAGGGTCGAATGCCGGGCTTACTCCTCACTCAAACAAGCCGTCCATAAACCAGGCGATGAACGCCTGCTTACCTCTCAAGGCCGACTTCTTATACACGCTGGAGAGTTGGTTGCGCACCGTCTTATCGGATAGCTCCCGTAAGTTGGCAATTTCCTTGCTGTTGAACCCCTTGAGCAATAGCCAGGAGACCTGCTTCTCGCTCTCGGTTAATTGCCAATCACTAAACTGCTTGGCAATCACTTCGCCGAATTCTTTCTTGGCCCTGCTCAGCTCTGCCGAGGCTTGTTTGGAGAGTTCGGCATACTCGGCGACTTGTTCACGCAATCTCTTATTCTGTTTGCGATGGCTTAACCCATCCAGATACAGGCGATACAGGATAAACAGCGCCATGAGCAATATGATGGCTTCCTGCAGCAGATGAGGCAGCTTGGCCCCCTGGCTCAGATCCGTTGCTATGTCGGCGATACTGGCCATCACCACCAAAATAAAAAAACCTACAGGCAACCAAGATTGCAGTATCTTCTCTGTTCGCGACGCCATAGTGACAAATGTCCTAAACTAAAAAACTGCCCTGGATTTGCTACGTTAGGACAGAATACCCATTCATACATAACCCCAGGTGCAATACGCTGGCACTAACTTAGCACAGTCTGTTTTGGAGCACATGTATGAATCATTCACCTACCCAAGTTTGGGATTTCTTCATCCGTTTTTTTCATTGGACCCTGGTCGCTGCCTTCATCGCAAGTTATCTCAGCGAGGGCGAGTACCAGCTGCACTTTTACGCCGGCTGGTACATAGGGATCTTGCTGGTATGCCGGCTGGTTTGGGGCTTGGTTGGCAGCAAACATGCGCGCTTCCTCGACTTCATCAAGCCACCCAGGGAAATCATCCGCTATGCACGGGCATTGGTTTCCGGCGATGGCAAGAAACCGCCGCACTATCTGGGCCATAACCCCTTGGGTGGCCTCATGGTGGTGCTCCTGCTGGGATCGCTGGCAATGACCACTGTCAGCGGTATCTTGCTGTACACGGCGGAAAATCCCAGCCCGCTGGCTTTCATCGGCCAGAATGCCTTCAATAAAGCCGAGTCTGACGAGTCGGCCATCCCCAAGGCGCCAGCCCAGGCCGGCGCGCATGAGATAAAAACCGCCAAGCATGAAGACAAACAGGAGAGTGTCTGGGAAGAGATCCACGAATTCTTCGCCAATTTCACCCTGTTGCTGGTCTTGTTCCATGTCGCCGGGGTCCTAGTGTCCAGCAAACTCCATGACGAGAACCTGGTCAAGGCCATGTTCACAGGCAAAAAGACCACCGACTAGCCGGGCCTTGGGGATGCGACCGGGCTGCCGCAACGGCAGCCCGGTGCATGAGTCGGCACAGGTTTGACGTCGCGCAAATTTCTAACAATTTTACCCAAACTCAGCCCATTTATTGAACTGAATCAATTTTGCCCACCCTGGCTTCTGGCAGACTTGCGCCACTCAATGGACTGGATAACACAAGCCTATGCGCACCAATCTGCCTATTACCGACAACGAAATCCACCTGCGTGAAGATTCCATCTTGTTGTCTACCACGGATCTCCGGGGACGGATCAAATACGTCAACGGCGACTTCTGTGAGATCTGTGGCTTCACCGAGGCGGAGCTCATAGGTCAGCCCCATAACATAATACGTCATCCGGACATGCCCCCGGCCGCCTTCGAGGCCATGTGGCAGCGACTCAAACAGGGCAAGCCCTGGATGGGCATGGTGAAGAATCGTTGCAAGAACGGCGACTACTACTGGGTCAATGCCTATGTCACCCCCATCTATAGCCAGGGGGTGCTCCACGAGTACCAATCCGTGCGCCGCAAGGGCAGCAGCGCCCAAGTGCGCAACGCCGCTGCCGCCTATGCCAGGCTCAATGCCGGCAAGAAAGCCGGTGGTAATTTCCGCCTTCCCATAGGCTATGGCCAGAAGCTGCTGCTGACCCTGGTGTGCGGCATCACGCTGACGGCGGCGCTGTCGCAGCAGTCGCAGCAGTCGCCGCTGCTGGCCTGGCTGGCCGGGGGACTGGTTGGCGGCGGGCTCCTATGGCTGGCATTGGCGCCACTGAGGTTACTCGGGCTCAGGGCCAGGGAGATAGTGGCAGATCCCCTGGCCCAGGGCATATACACGGGCAGGCGGGATGAACTGGGCAGCATAGGGCTGGCACAGGAGTTTCTGACCTCAGAGACCGCCGGCGTCGTCGGGCGAATGGCGGACTCGGCCAATACCATAGCCATCCAGAGCGGCAACCTGCTGGGTGCCATAGCCGCCACCCGGGATCGCACCGACAGCCAACACCAGCAGACGGCCCAGGCGGCGGCCGCGGTGGAACAGATGACGGCCAGTTTCAATGCCGTCAGTCGCAACATACAGAGGGTGGCCAACGAAGTGGAAATCAGCCAAACGGCGGCCTTGACGGGATACGGTCACCTGGATGCGGTGATCAACGCCATAGATGCGCTGCACACCCAGGTAGGCAACTTCGCCGCCGTGGTCAAAGAGATAGAAGAGGACAGCATAGCCATCAACAAGGTGCTCGAGGTGATAGGCGCCATAGCCGAGCAGACCAACCTGCTGGCACTCAATGCGGCCATAGAAGCCGCCAGGGCCGGTGAGTCAGGCCGGGGCTTCGCCGTGGTCGCAGATGAAGTGCGCCAGTTATCTGGGCGAACCGGCGAGTCCACCAACCAGATCGAAGCCATAGTGCACAAGTTTCAGCAAAGCACCAGTCGTGCCGCCAGCACCCTGGGCGCAGGACAATCCCAGGCCCAGAAGGCCGTCGAGCTGGCCCAGCAGGCGGAACAGGCATTCGAGGCGTTGCGGGAGACGATCAACAGCATCAACAGCATGAGCGAGCACAGCGCGCAGGCCATGAGGGAGCAGGCCTTGGTCGCGGATGAGATAAGTCATTCCCTGCAAACCATCAACGAACTGGCCTCCGACAGCCTGGAGCTGTCCCTCAATGCCGAATCCAGAGGCGAACACATGTCCCGTCTCAGCACCGAGATGCAGCTGCTGTCCAGTCAGTTTTGGCAACTGAGCATAGAGCGCAGCGCCAAGCAGCATGACAGCCAAGCTTGCCATGCCGACGACTGACCTGGGCCCATGCCGCAGCAGGCCTAGTGGATATCCCGCATCCAGCGCTTCAGCAAGGGGGTGAGCGCCAGGGTCAACGCCGCCCCGGCGAAGGCGATCCACATTATGTCCAGATACAGGGAGGTGAAAATCTGGTGCTGGCTCAGCGGCGCGCCGATTGCGGCAACCTCAGCCGGCGCGGCATTGGCGGCGGCATTGCCCGCGAGCAGCGCGGCGATATATTCGGCGATGGCCGACCCCAGAAACCAGAGCCCCATCATCAGCCCCACCAGCCGCGGCGGCGACAGCTTGGTGATCATGGATAAGCCTATGGGCGAGATGCAAAGCTCCCCCGAAGTATGCAGCAAGTAAGCGAGCACCAACCAGCCGAGCGCCACCTGCTGGTTGCCGTTGGCAAAGTGCAGCCCGGCCACCAAGGCGGCGAAGCCCAGGCCCACCTGCAAGAGCCCCAGGCTAAACTTCATCGGCGTGCTCGGCGCCCTGCCCCGGGCAATGAGCCACTGCCAGGTCTTGGCGAACAGCGGCGCCAGCAGGATGATGAAGATCGAATTGAGCGATTGCAGCATGGGCGCAGGAATTTCGACGCCAAACACCAGCCTGTCGGTGATCCTGTCGGCAAACAGGTTCATCGAACTGCCGGACTGCAGAAAACACAGGAAGAACACGGTCGACATCAGGGTCAGGCTCACGGCAGCATACAGTTTCTGCTTCACCGACTGGGACACTTCCGCCAGGCAATACCACAGCAGCCAGAGTCCTATGCCTATGAAGGTCAGCCCAAGTAAGCCTCCCACCAGGGCATGATCTTCGATGATCAGCGACACCAGGCCGACCATCACCAGGCTGCCCAGATAGATGAGCTGTTCACGGGTGAAGCAGGCCCAGACCCTGAGCTTCAAGGCCCCCGAGTCCGGCGCTTCGGCATAGCCCTGCAACCAGGACTGGCCCGAGAGAAACACCAGCAGGCCGAGCAACATCCCCAGACCCGCCAAGCCGAAACCATAGGGCCAGCCATAGGTCTGACCCACATAGCCGCAGAGGAGTGCCGCCAGCGCGGCCCCCAGGTTGATACCCATGTAGAAGATGGTGAAGCCTGCATCTTTGCGCGGATCGTTTACCTCATAGAGCTTGCCGACGATGCTGGAGATATTGGGCTTGAGCAGGCCGACCCCCACTATGATCAGCGACAAGGACCAGTAGAAGGCCGTCAGGCCCGTGCTCTCGACCTTGACGCCTGCGGCATCTATGTAGGCAGGCGTCCCCTCGAACGCCATGCCGAAATGCCCGAGACAGAGCAAGATGGCCCCCAGGGTCACGGCCCGCTTGCTGCCCAGATACTTGTCGGCCACCACGCCACCCACTATGGGCAGGGCATAGACAAGGGCGAAGTAGTTGCCGAAGATATTGGTCGCCTGGGTATCGCTGAACAGGAAGTGCTCCGTCAGATAGAAGATCAACAATGCCTTCAAACCATAGAAGCTGAAACGCTCCCACATCTCGGTGAAGAAACACACGTACAGGCCTCTGGGGTGGGCCCTTGCCGGCGAGTCCATGACGCCTGGGATGGTGACTGTGCTTTCCATATCAACCTCTTGTTATTGTTTTAGTCTAAGTGTTTTGGTCTAAGTGTTTTGGTTTAAGTGTTTTGGTCTAAGCCTAATGGTCGCCCCCGTTAACCGCAGCGACGGGTTAAGGGCAACAACCTGAGTCATTCAAGCTACGCCCGGGGCGACGGCCTTACTTGAAGCTTCGGTGAAAGCTCATGTAATAGTCGGTGAAGTTTGGTGAAAGCAGTTGTTTAATGGTGAATCGACGGTAAAGTGAATGTGAAACGGGCAATATTCTTATCTGAGCCGGATAGAGACCCCGACAGGAACAGCAGAAAAATAACAGGATGAAGCAGATCAATTACAGCTACCAATTCGCCGATCTCGTGCTCAACACGCGTCTGGGCACCCTGGTCAGAAATGCCGAGGAAGAGATAAAACTGCCATGGCTCAGCTATCGGCTGCTATGTGTCTTATGCGAGGCGGCGCCGGCCATAGTCAGCCAACAACAATTGATCGAAGCCGTTTGGCCCGATGCTGTGATAGGCGATGAGACCCTCAAGCAGAGGGTGAAGTTGTTGCGCAAGTCCCTGGGCGACAATGCCACAGAGCCCAAATACCTGGAAGCGATCCGCGGCCGCGGCTATCGCATGCTGCCACAGGTGCAGGCACTGGAGCGTGTCCCGGCGCGAGGACAGAACATCAGTCCCCTGGATCTGGTGATAGACTCCCACATTCCCAACCTCAGCGGCGGGGCCTATCCTCTCAATTGGCGCGTCACCTCGGCCCTGTTGCTCGGCATGCTGCTGCTGATGCTCTCCCTTGCCCTGTTCAGCAGTTATTTCGCCGCCCCGCCCAAGGCAACGCAAACCACCCGGCTCCAGAGTGAGAGCTTTGCTGATGAGCTGTATGACAAGGGCCTGGAGTATTATCACAGGTACAGGGCCGAGGATAACCGCCACGCCATAGACTTGTTTCACTCCGCCATAGAGATAGAGCCACAGATGGCCAGGGCTTATGCCGGCCTGGCCGATGCCTACAGCCAGGGGGTATTCCAATTCAACGCCCCGCCGCAGTGGCAGCAACTGGCGATAGACAGCGCCTACAAGGCCATCTCGCTGGAGCCGGATCTCGCCCAGGGCTATAAGGCCCTGGGCCTGGCCTACTACAACAAGGGCTGGCTGGCCAAGGCCACCAGCGCCAATCTCAGGGCGCTGCAGAAACAGCCGGATTACAACGAGGCCATGTCGAACCTGGGCTATATCTATCGGGAAATGGGACAGCTGGCACTGTCGCTCGACTGGACCAATAGGGCGCTTGAGGCCAAGAAAGACTATAGCGTCAGCCTGGTGCATAAGGCGCAAACCCTGACGGCCCTGGGCGACTACCCTGGGGCCAGAGACTTGCTCGACAAGGCCCTTCTGCTGCAGCCCGACTCACAGCTGGCCAACGAGGCCTTGGGTCACTGGTATATGTGGCAGGGCAAATTCAGCGAAGCGGGCACTCACCATCAGACGCTCTTGGCAGTGCAACCCGAGCAGCCGGCGTTCGTCCTCGGCCTGGCCGAGAACCTCTTCTATCTGGGGCAACTGCAGCAGAGCCGGGCCCTGGCCCTGGGCTTGCACAACGCCGGCGCTGCCAGTGCAGTCGCTGATAGTGCAGTCGCTGACAATGCTATCGCTGCCAGTGCCGCCACAGGCAGTCTAAATAGCAGTTTCAACAGCAATCTCAACAGCAATTCGGTGCGCCAAGGGGCCCTGCTGGCCTTGCTCACCGAGTCAGAGCCGAGCGAGACTGAAGTGCAAACCCTGGCCAAGGCTTTCTTGAACGCCCTCAGCCAGGGCTCGGATAAACCCGGCGACAGTTGGGCACTGGCACAAATTTATGCCGCTCTGGGGGAGACGGCAACCAGCCGTCGCTACCTCATTCAGGCGATTAACCAAGGCTGGTTAGCCGTCGAGCTGACCCTCAAGCACCCGAGCTTCGCCCATATGCTGCAGGACCCGGGCTTCAGGCGCCTGATAACAGAGATGCGGGCCCTGCGGCAGCAACAGCGCACGGCCGCAGGCCTGGGCAATGACTGAGCCGGGCGAGCCCCAGCACAGCCAAGATGGGGGCGAAATGGTGGCGGCAGCGACGGCTTTGTATTCTTGGCGGCATTTCATTAAAATTGCCCGGCGCTAATCGAAAGCAATCCACCCCAGACTCACACCTAAGACTCAAGGCCAGGCCAGATGCAACTATCAGTATTAGATCAACCCCTCTACGACACCCTCTATCGTGACATCAGCGAGTTCCGCACCACCTTCGATCTGCCGGTGAATGACCCGGACTCGCTCGATGCCAAGGCCGACACCCTGCACAGCTCGCTGATCATCGAAGAATTGACCGAACTGGCCGAAGCCGACAGCCGCATAGAACAGGCAGATGCCATAGTCGACTCTGTCTATGTGCTGATGGGCCGCCTGGTGCACCTGGGCGCAGCGCGGGTGAGCGACAGACAGGAAATCAGCTACCTGGTCGACTTGCTGTTGAGTGTCGCCAGGAATCGTGACATAGACTTCATCGACTGCTGGAATGAAGTGCATTCGAGCAACATGAGCAAGGTATGCCGCAACGAGAGCGAGCTGGCAGAGACAGTCGCCTTCTACGCCAAACAAGGGGTGGAAATCGTTGGCAGCAAACAAGGCGACTTCATCATAGCCAAGTGTGCCAGGGACGTGGAAATGGCCGGCAAGACGGTGCGCCAGGGCAAGGTGCTGAAATCCGTCTACTATCGGCCGGCGGATCTCAGCCCATTGGTCAAGGCCTAGGCCCTGCCCGGCTCAGGATTGTCCGTCAGGCTGTCCTGAGCATTTCCAACCGAGCCGGCACACTGATCCCCCATGCCGGTGGCAATTTTTTGCATATAGCCAAGCAATGCCTTGGCCTGCGGCGAGGCGGATGCCTGTAGGCCGCCGACGACACCGCGCTGATCCGCAGCCTTCCTGTGCTGGCCCAGTTTCAGTTTGCCCTCCAGTCGAGTGATCGCAATTTTAAAACCAACAATCCCCCGGATTAACATGTCCCGGTATTCATCCGGAATGATATCCTGGTTCTCCGTCAACGACGGCTCATATTGATGTACCGCCTCTTCGACGACTGCCACAGTTTCCCCGGCGGATAACAAGTGCATTTCCCCCAGCGCATGGGCGGTCGCATAATTCCAGGTGGGCACCGCGGGTCTGGATGCATACCAACGGGGAGAGATATAGTCATGGGGCCCCTGGAATATCACCAGCACTTGCTTGCCATCCAGGGCGTTCAGGTGCTTGTTGGCCCGGGAAAAATGCCCATAGAGGGTGCCTTTGTCACCCTCAGTTTTCTTCAGCAACAAGGGCAGCTGCTCCCCCTCGAGCCGGTCTGAAACCAAGACGGCGAAACTGAATTCTTCGATGAAGCTGTGAATGCTCTCCATGGAGCCCATCTTCATTGCGTCCGGAATATACATCTGCTAATGCCTCATTTATTAGCCGCTATTGCGGCGTCTGTCGTTATTCAAGTGGCTGTAATGCTTCGGCCTGGCCTCTGGCCGGCACCATTTTTGCCTGCAGCTCCAGCTTCACCCGCGGCCATTCCTGCACCGTAATGCTGAACATGGCGGTGTTTCTGCTGCTGCCGTCGGGCAGGAGGCGATAGTTGCGCAACACGCCTTCGAAGTGGCCGCCGATCCGGCCTATGGCGCGGCGCGATTGCTGATTGTTCTCGTGGGTTTTAAGTTCGACCCTGACGGCCCCCAACCGCTCGAAAGCATGCTGCAGCAACAGATACTTGGCCTGGGTGTTCACATGGGTGCGCTGGAATTTTGGGGTAATGAAGGTGAAACCAATCTCTATGATCCGGTCGGCCTTTCTGGTAGCGCAATAGCGGGTACTGCCGATGATCTCTTGACTGGGATTATCCAGGATCACGAAAGGCAGATGTTGACCTTGACGCTGCATCGCCAGTGACTCTTCAATCCAGTCTTGGGCGCTTGCCAGAGTCTGGCAACGATTCGGCGTGACCCATTGCCAGAGGCAGGCATGATTGCCGGCATGATAGAAGCCTTCGGCATCATCCAGGCTGAGGGGTTTCAAGCAGATATCCTCTGTGGATAAGCTAAGGGGTTGGGGGTCGAAGGGAAGGCTTAAGGGGTTCAATTTATGGCTCCAACAGTTTGGGAATGGAAATCTCGGATGAGATGCATTCATGGGCTCTCTGCTGGGATAGTCTTGCAGCTTCTGGTATAAGTTAAACACCCAGATTTCAAAAAGTACCTATACCAGTAATGAGAACCCTGTCCCTGACCTTGGATGCACAACTCAAACCCCAATTCTTGCGGATTGCACGGGCCATCCGCTCCGCCATCCACACGGGGCAGCTCAAGGCCAAAGAGCCGCTGCCTTCGGCCCGTCAACTCGCAGGGCAGTTGCAGGTCAATCGCCATACCATAATGGCGGCCTACCAGGAGCTGGTGGCGCAGGGTTGGTTGGAATCTGTCGAGCGCAAAGGCTACCGGGTCGTCGACCATTTCCCCATAGAGTCGAGTCGTCATGCCCAGGCGCCTGTCGCCGTCAGTCGGGCAAAATTCCAGTGGCAACTGGCTCCGCAGCCTGCCATAGCCAAGACAGGCAAGGCGGCGCATGAATATCAATACAATTTCGCCGGTGGTCACCCGGACATAGCCGCCTTTCCCTTCCATGAATTCAAGCCCTTCATGAGTGACTGCCTGTCACGACCGGATCCCAAAACTCTGTCCTATGGCAACAACAGCGGCAACTCACAGTTCATAGAGCAGATAATGACCTATCTGCGACGGGTCCGCTCCATCACCAATAAAGACATCATTAGCGTCAACGGTTCCCAGGAAGCCCTGTATATCATCTCCCGGGTACTGCTGCAGCCGGGGGCCAAGGTGGCCGTCGAATCCCTGGGCTATCGACCGGCATGGAATGCCTTCGAGACCGCAGGGGCCGAGCTGGTCGCCATCAAACAACACGCCGGCGGCATAGACATGGACCACCTGACGGAGCTCATCAGCAGTCGCAGCATCTCGCTGATTTACCTGACCCCCCTGCACCAATATCCCACCACTGTGACCCTGCCTGTGCATGAGCGAAACAGAATATACCGCCTGGCGGCGGCGCATAATGTGGCCATAGTTGAAGACGACTATGATCATGAATTCCACTATTCGAGTCAGCCCCTGGCACCGCTGGCCGCCGACGATCCATTGGGGCTGGTGATTTATCTGTCGACCTTCTCCAAAATCATGTTTCCCGGCTGTCGCATCGGCTTCATAGCCGTGGATGCCTCGCTGGCCCCGGCGCTCATCAACTATCGCAGTGTGATGAACCATAAACCGAATGTATTGATGCAGGAGGCCATCGGCCGCTGGATGCAAGAGGGGGCGTTTGAACGCCACTTGAGAAGGACCACCAAGCTATACCAGCAGCGCCGGGATCACTTGGTCAGCGAGCTGCAGCAATACCAACAAGGTGGGCTGGATATCGACTTCAGCATTCCCGCCGGCGGTATGGCAATCTGGCTGGATGTGAAACGGGATGCCAGCGAGCTGGAGCAATACAGCCAATCACAGGATGTCTACTTGCTAGCCGAGGCCCATTTTCATCTCAAGCCAGAAAACAATCGCAACAGGCATGTTCGCCTGGGGTTTGCCGGCATGAAACCGGCGCAAATCACAGAGGGCCTGGCCAGGGTATTTAGCTTCTTCAACCGCTAACCGAGCAGGAGAAAGGCTGAAAGCCACAAAGACAGGGCCGGCATACCAGCCCTGTCGACAGGAGCCGAGCTAAAATCGCCCTGGCTCACCCGGCTTGCGTTAGCTCTGGGCCCACTGGACGAAACCTCGGATGCTGACACCTTGCCCGGCAAAATAGTCTTTGGCGGCGTCATACATGGAGGCATTGACTAGGCTGGGGACTATTTTGGCCTTGCAAGCGGCATAGTCGGACCAACTGACACCATGGCTGGTGCTGTAGTCGTTACCGGTTTCCTTGCCACTGGTATAGAGCTGTGGCGAAAGAAAATCGATATTGGCATCGGCGAAGAAACTCTTCATCAGCGCGGCACTGTCTGTGATGCCGTAAGGGGCCGAATGGCTGACCGTGACCAGCACCTTGAAACCCTTGCTCTTCGCCGTGGCGAACGAAGCGGTAAACAGGCTCTCCAGCCCAGAGTAGCCCTCTTCCACATCGTAGGCGATACCGTCATAGCCCACACATTCCCCCGCCTGGATCGCCGCGGTCAGGGCGGTTAAGTTCGCGCTGGTAAAGGCGCCACTCTGGTTGCCGCCGCCGACACAGAGGAACTTGGTGCCCACCAGATGTGCCAGCTTGGGTGCACTGTCCTGCAATGCGGTTTGCACATCGGCCCAACCACTGAACGCCATGCTCATGGTGGCATTGGCCGGCACCGCACTCTGGGAGTAGGTCCAGGCCCAATAGCCCCGATACTCGGCGTTCGTCACCGGCATGGGCGCTGCTGTGCCATGGGTTTGCGGGATTTTCAGTTGCTGTCCGGGAAATATCGCGTTCGGCGACACCGTCGGATTGCTGGTCTCGATCGCCGCAGCCGTCATATGAGTACATTCGGCTAAGCCGGCGCAAATACCCGAAAGGGTATCCCCGTGCAGCACTGTATAGTTGAGGCGCTCGCCCTGACTCGGGATGCTCAATACCGAGCCGATCTGCAAGGCATTGGGGTTGATATCCGGATTGGCAGCCGTCACCTCCTCGACCGTCACGCCCGCGGCGCCCGACAGGGCCATGGCGAGATTGGAAATGCTGTCACCCGAATTCACTGTATAGGTTAATGCTGTTTTCATGGGATTTCCTTATTCCTGTTCCAAACAAAACATATCCACATAAAATCATAAATTACATCACAATAAGCAGAAAGCAGACTCCACTCTAGTTATGATTTGCTGTCCATCCTGGTCACTATAGGATTAAAACAGCATAGCCCAATTCGCCGCCATCGCCATGGCCTCGCCCCCTGAGTCGATGCCACAGAAGAGCGCACAGCTGAATTCACAGGACGCGATAAACCCGGCGCATACCAACCTCAACCCACCAAGCCTTCAGCCAGTTGCAGGGTCAGATCGGCAGCCGCAATGGCCCTGCAGCCACTGGCATTCTGACCGCACCAGAGGGGGCTGAAATCGCCCCTGCCCTTGGCTTCGGCCGCGGCTCTCAAGGGGGCCAAGGCGGCCGAGGCCAAGGGAAATGGCGGCACAGCCTCAGGCCCATGCCCAAACTCCCGCATCAGGCGATTGACTATGCCGCGGGCGGGACGGCCGGAAAATAGGCTTGTCAGCGCCGTATGGCGGGCGGCCTCGCTTTGCAGCGCCCGTCTATGCACCTCACTGGTGTCGGCCTCAGGGCATAGGAGGTATGCGGTGCCGACCTGCACCCCGGCGGCGCCGAGTGCCATGGCAGCCCTGACTGAGTCGGCATCACATATGCCCCCGGCCGCGACCACAGGCACAGAGACGGCGGCCTTTATCTGCGGCAACAGGGCAAAGATACCGCTCTGCTCGCTGAGATCATCACTCAGAAAGTGCCCCCTATGGCCGCCGGCCTCCAATCCCTGAGCTATGATGACATCCACCCCATGCGCCTCGAGCCAGCAAGCCTCGGCGACGCTGGTGGCCGTCGACATCACCTTGGCCCCCCAGGCCTTGACCTGCAGCATGAGTTCCAGCGACGGCAGGCCGAAGTGAAAACTCACCACCTCGGGCCGATACTCGCTCAGCAGCTCGGCGGTTTGAGCATCGAAGGGACGACGCTGCGCGCCGCCGCCCCGAGCCTGAGCATCCAAACCGAATTCCTGATAATAAGATGCCAGACTCGCTCGCCAGGCTGACAACCGAGTTTCATCTACCTCGGGCATGCTATGGCAGAAGAAATTCACATTCAGCGGCTTATCCGTGGCGGCGCGAAAGTGGTCCAGTGCCGCCCTCAGCGCATCCGGGGACAACATGGCGCAGGGCAAAGACCCCAGGCCACCTGCATTTGCAACCGCCAGCGCCAGCGCTCCCCCTTGCACCCCGGCCATGGGCGCCTGAATGATGGGGAGCTCTATCCCCAGCAATGTCTGCAATATCATAGACTCGTCTCCCTATTCCGGGCTTGGCCAACGCCTGAGCCCGTGTCGTCCCGCTTCTCTTGGCCAATAGCCATCACAATCGTCGCTCCCGTGACAATCCCAGGCCCTGAAGCTGTGTCAGTAGGCACCCGGCTGCAGGTGCTGGGAGATCCACCAGAGATTGCCGCAGCAATCCCGCACCCCACCCTGCCGGTCACCATAGGGCCTGTCGGCCACCCCCAGGATCTGGGTCGCGCCGGCAGCCAACGCCTTGGCCATGCTGGCATCGGCATTCTCGACATAAAGATAATAGGAAGCCGGCATGGGGGCACAGATCTCGGTCGCCTCGCTCAGCATGAAGATGCAGTCGCCTATGCGCATCTCTGCATTGGCAATCTTGCCGTCGGCGCGCAGCGAACGGCCCGTCTCGACCGCATCGAAGGCCTGGGTCAGAAAAGCCACCAAGCCCTCGGCACCTTCGACCAACATATAGGGGGAAATACAGCTATAACCGGGTGGAATATACATAACGACTCCTTGTTAATTCAACAGTTCCACGACTCACAGAGGCTATGATCAAACCGACCGCCGACAAAGCTATGAGCCAACAACACGCCCGGCATTGTACTACCTGGAGGGTGAAGATCACTAGAGTGCAAGCCAAAGTCCGCAGACCAGTCGAGGAAATGAATGGTTACATAGGCTTATGTATAGCCAAATCTTTCAGCCGAAGCCAGGGCCGTACAGCATCTTGGCCACCGGAATGAGGCAAACGGCCAGCAGTATGGGGTTAACCAGTCTACTGCCTTTGAGCTGCACGGCTCCTAGCCATATCCGGTAGCTATCCATTGGCCTGCGGCCATGATAAACCCGCCAACCAGCTAAGCTGTCCGCCGAGGATAAACACCAGGAGTGCCGCCGCCAGACAGCCTGCTCGCGGGAGCCGGCATACAAATCCAGATAGCAAGAACCAGGATGAGCACCAGGCCTGGAGTCCCCCCAGACCCGGCGGTTATGCCTGGCTAACGGCCTTAAAAGGCAACCTCCCAGGGATAGAGAGTCGCCACATAGGCATTACAATCCTTAATGAACTTTTAGTTAAAATGCCGTTATCTCAAGGATGGTTGTGACAAGGACTCGATGAAGTTTCAAATACCCTAAACAGGTCTTGATTACCACTGGATTGCACAAAGTCTAGGGTGACCTTTAAACCTTCCGCAAATGACTGTCTTGAGCCACTATCTTTGAGTAATAACATAGTACACCAAAGTCTTCTATCTATCTCGAGCATACAGGCATTCGTTATAGGAGCTAATCCATCTGCTGTACCGGCCTAGGTTACAAGTCAAATATAAAAAAGGGTGCAGAAATCTGCACCCTTTTTTTAATCAACCAGAAGGTTAGAACTTGTAGTTAGCACCCAGGAAGAACGAACGGCCCTGAGTATCGTAATAGCCATCACCATCATATACAAAAGGATTACGTGGTGGCTCGAGATCGAACGCATTCTTCACACCGAAGCGCATAGAAAGGTTATCAGAGAAATCATACGAACCGGTTAAATCCCAAACGGTATGCGATGGAATATCATTATAGTTGTTGTTCTCTGGTTTCCACTCATTATCCTCGACGGCAGAATGACGATAGTTAGAGCGAAGCTCCAGACTTAAGGCTTCGTATTTCCAGCCCAAGCTAAACATAGCCTTCCAGCGCGGATCGGTATACTCACCCACATCAACCTGGAGGTCTTCGGCAAAGCCCGTAGGGTTAGTCTGCCACTGCTCAAGATAAGTGGCTATGAGGTGAATATTGAAGTCACCGAAGCTATCTGTAGGAATATCATATTGAGCCTCAATATCCAGGCCCTTGACGTCGAATGAAGCCGAGTTAACTGGTGATTGAACAAAATCTGTGATGTCGCCAGTTGTCGCATCACGAGTGAAACGACTACAGTAAACATTGTCTAGTGATGCTGAATCGTAACAGTAACGAACTGCAACATCAACATCGATATATTCAATCGCATCCGTGATGGAAAACGCCCAATAGTCGAGTGTAAGTGACAGGCCTTTGACATAAGACGGGGTATACACCAGTCCGATAGTGTAGTCATTCGAGGTCTCGGCCTTCAGATCTGGATTACCCGCGTTACTACCAGGACGGTTACCCTGATACCAAGCAGGTGTAGGATTCCAGCCCTGTGGCAAGCCAGCCGCTTGACAGTTCTTCTTACGGTTTGCATCAGGTCCCAGCTCGACGTTGATCAGGTCACACACGTCGGTAAAGCTCTCAAACGTCTGCCCACCCGGATCGAACAGCTCGCCGATATTAGGTGCACGAACCGACTTAGAACGAGTCGCACGGATACGAAGGTCTTCAATAGGAGCCCAGTTCAGGCCTATCTTCCACGCATCATCATTACCGGCTGTGCTGTAATCCATCCAGCGATATGCCAGATCGAGTCCGAGATCATGAGCCATGAACATGTCTGCCAGCAGAGGAATATTAAATTCTGCGGCTAACTCGGTCACATCGTACTCGCCCTTCATCGCCAATGAATTGTTACCGAAGATGGTACCGTCGATAAGCGCCTGATCTGGATTGGTTTCAGACTCTTCCTTACGGTAATCGGCACTGAATGCCGCACTAACGTAGCCTGCCGGCACATCAAACAGCGCACCGTTTACCACTAGGCCGGCACTGGTCTGAGTCGTCTTGGCCGTCTGACCTGCAGTAGTGCTGACCCAATCGATCGCAGCTTGACTCGCCTGATTCTCGCCCAGTAGATTTAACGGCACACAGCCAGCGTCTCTTGCATCCGCATCACGACAGACTATGCTGCCATCGGCTGCGAATACGGCATCTTTGGCTTGATCATAACGCTCACCCCAGATCTCACCGCCCCAGACAGTCGTTTCATCCAGCTGACCACGTTGCGCATGTAAAGAGTAATCCCAATCATCGCTGATCGCGCCTTCGATGCCAACGAGGAAACGCAAGGTTTCACGATCCTGGTTGTAAGTTCTGTTCCCAAACTCTCTATCGATGCGATAAAGGTTAAAAGACTCCATACCTGTATCAGTCATCAGCTGACGTGTCGCTTCGGGAAGGAAGGCATTGTCCCCTTCAATAAAATTACGGGTGTGGAATACCGGGGTACTCTCACCATTGGATTGGTAATCCACATAGGTAATTTCGGTAACTATCTTGTGGTCGTCATTGATTTGATAGTCGGTATTTAGGGTAAATACCTTACGGTCCAGCGGCGTACGAACGAAACCATAGTCAACAGGATCATAACCTTCACAGCTGGGGCCACAATAGTTACCGTTGTTGCCGGGTCCCTCGATCAGGCCTTCACCATAATCGAATACTTTCATGTTACCGTCTTTGTCGAAGGTATACTGGAGGTCATCATCGGCAAAGAAAGTGCCTGCCTCGTTGAGCCAAGACAGTGGCTTACGCCCCACATAGGGAATACGAGTAGGCGCACCTTCTGAAGTATCTGGGTTATAGATGCTGTTGACAGGGTTATTCAGAAAATCTCTGTCGGTTTTGCGTAATTCTTTCTGCTCGGCATAGGTAAAGTTAAATACCGTAGACAGCTTACCATCCAGGTAGTCACCACCCGCAGTTAGCGAAAACTGACTCTCTTCACCGCCACTCTGTTCAGGCTGCTCGTATGAAACATCCAGCTCCACGCCTTGAACATCTTTGCGGGTAATAATGTTGATTACACCGGCCATAGCGTCGGAGCCGTAGACTGCTGAGGCGCCACCAGTGATAACCTCGATACGTGCAACCATGGCAGTTGGAATCGTATTCAAATCGACTGCCGAAGCACCGTTTGCGCCGGCGACGAAGCGACGGCCATTAACCAGAACCAAGGTACGATCACTACCTAAGCCACGTAAGTTCGTCTGGTTCAGGCCGTTGGCGAAAATGGTATTATTTGAGGTCTCTGGAGAAATACCTACTGTCGAGGATGGCAGTTTATTTAAAATATCGGCAACGTTGGTGATACCCATATCCATCATATCGGCACCGGTGATCACGGTTATCGGCGTTGGAGATAGCTCACCAATACGCTTAATTTTTGAACCCGTGACTTCCATGCGCTCAATCTGTGGCTCTTCTTTCTCGGCCGCGTACAAATTCGAGCTAACCATTAGTGCTGTGCCACTCGTTGCTATCAAAGCAACTCTCACAGCCCTTGCTAAACTACTCGTTGGTGTCATGCTATCATTCCCTTGGTTATCTGTTTTGCTCATTTTCTAATATTGCGTGAGCTTTTATTTGTTTTTAACGCAAAAAAATCAAAGTGATACACCTCAATCTCACCAGTAAAATAACAACTTTGATACAATCTGTCAACAGCTCTATGGGGATGGTGGTATTTATAGACAGGAGCTTTATAACTGCAGTTTCATCTTCGAACTAGCTTCAATAAAACACATGGATGCTCTCGCTCCTTTCTTTACCTTACTGCGTTTCCATACGTATTTCCCTCATCCAAGCCACTTCAATTTCGTATGCAGTGGCTTGCAATGCTTACTGAATAGAATTAAAAGGTAATCCCCCAGATGGCCCCAATCAGCTGCGGCTTATCTGCCGATTACAAAAGGAGAACACGCCCCGCCGAAGATAATGGGGCTAAGAGGCACTGTTCCCAGAGAAAGCGGAGAAAAATGTAGAAGATATTACCTCTACGGGCACTGAGGCAAGTGAGGCAACTGTGCCTGTTTTGCTCTATTGCGGCATTGAGTAAGGCTGACTTCGGAGGCTAAGCAAATTTATGCCTGTGATGGCATTCCGCATTTAACTTATCCACGAGTTCAATAATGGAATTTTTAGCACTCAATAGCGATAGTTCATGGCGTTCATCGGCAAACTCCTGATATTCAGAGCGTATCTCATAGAAATGTTCAACTCCCAGATATTTGCTCAATACACGTATGTGTGGACCCAGATGGTTCATCTGCTCTCTTATCCCACCGGGTCCAAAGTCAAACTCACCGCAAGATGACAAAAGAATGAGTGTTTTACCCGACATAATTGGCTCAAGTGGGAAATCACCTCTTGCCAGATCGAAGGTAAAAGTTTTGTTGACCCGTATTATCTGATCAAACCAAGCTTTGAGTACGGCTGGCATTCCGTAGTTATACATAGGCGCCGTTATGATGATGACATCGGCTTGGGCAACCTCATCAATATAAGTATCAGATTCAGCCAACAACTCATGCTGTTCTGATGTTCGCTTTTCAAGAGGCGTAAACACTGCCGCTATCCAGCTCTGTGAGATAAAGGCTGGAGGAGTTAACCCTAAATCTCTCTGGCCAATCCTGTCTTGATGATTATTTTTCATCCATTCATCAACAAACAAATGACCAAGTTCTTTTGAGATTGAATTATGACGTCTCTCATCGCTATCATAACATCGTGCGCTTGCATCTATTTTAAGTAGGTTTTTCATACGTACTCTCTATTGTTAAACATAAGGTATTGAGCATTGTCTATTTACGACTCTCCATTGACAAAGGATAAGATTTTTACTATAGATTCATTTTATTCATCTATAGTCATCTCAAATGTTTAAGCACCTCCCATCATTAACCAGTATCAAGGCTTTTGAGGCCTCGGCGAGGTTGAAGAGCTTTAAGCTGGCAGCTGAAGAGCTGAATGTGTCACCGACAGCAATTTCTCATCAGATAAGAAGCCTTGAGGATGCATTGCATTTAAAGCTATTTCTACGTCATACGCGTTCGGTGTCACTGACATCAGAGGGTGAGCTACTTGCAGATACTGCAACCAGAGTACTGCGAGAATTGATGCTTACCGTCAATGTCATCACAGAGACAGCGGATACATTACGAATAAGCACAACAAATTCATTTGCGGCCATGTGGTTGGTGCCTAATTTAGGGGATTTTCACAATATGGTGCCCAAGATTGATATCCAAATTCGTGCCAATGACGAGCTCAATAATCTAGAAGCTGACAAAGGGATTGATATGGTCATCCGCTATGGCACATTCACCAATCAGCCGGAGGCAGAATTACTCATCAACGAGTCCCAGGGATGTTTTGCAACCCCAAGATATTGGCAGGATTTGAACAAGCGAGAAGACTGGACGTTTTTATGTGTAAAATGGAAAAATACCAGGCTAACCCAGCAAAACTATCAAGAATTGCTAGAAGGTGTTGTCCCTGACAACAAGCATTTTACTATCCGATATTATAATGATGAAAATCAGATCTTACAGGCGGCACTTGCCGGACAAGGCATTGCAATTCTTAGTGAGCTTTTAGTTAAAATGCCGTTATCTCAAGGATGGTTGCGACAAGGACTCGATGAAGTTTCAAATACCCTAACAGGCCTTGATTACTACTGCATTATCCCTGAAAGAAGCAGGCACAACCAAACTGCTTTCGGTTTTTTGGACTGGCTTAAAAATAGAATTGCTTGTTAGAATACTCAATAGCAAAGGAGAAAAATGACTATACTATTAGCAACTTAACATATTTTTATTACTCATGTGACAGCCAGCCATTAACAATCACTCCCTGTTGCGGAAGGTGAGCTTCGAACAATTTGAGCAACTCTACCGACAATTTTGCAATTATCACACTTAATCTTCCAGCCTATAAACCCTTTGCTGCCGGAGATAGCCCCATTACAAATTGGACACAGTTCATAGGCTAAAACATTTGACCTTTCCCCCAGATTTAACACCATGACGAATGTGAGATTTCCGATTACGCTAGTAACCAGGAGATCTGACAATGAAGAAGAAACGTTTTACGGAAGAGCAAATCATCGGTGCCCTCAAGGAGCATGAATCCGGCTGCAAGGTCGAAGACATTTGCCGGCGTTACGGCATTGCCCAAGGCACCTTTTATCGCTGGAAATCCAAGTACGGTGGCATGGAGGTTAGCGACGCCAAGCGCCTGAAAGAACTGGAAAGCGAAAACACTAAGCTGAAAAAACTGTTGGCTGAAGCCATGTTGGATAATGCCGTGTTGAAAGATGTCGTCTCAAAAAAGTGGTGACGCCAGCGGCTAAAAAGCAGGGGTTAGTCCGGCGAAGACAATACACAACATGAGTGAGAGCCTGCTGTTTTGCAGCGGCAGGACGACAGCGCGTTATGTTGGTATTTCCCGGGATGATGAGGCAGTGAAATCCCGCTTGAAAGAGTTGGCAGTACGCTATCCGCGCTATGGTTATTTGCTGCTGCATGGCTTGCTCAAGGCGGAAGGCCTGGTCGACAACAAGAAGCGTACCTACCGGTTGTATACCGAATTGGGCCTCCAGGTTCGTACCAAGCAACGTAAGAAGCTGATACGCCCCCGCATTCCCATATCGTTACCCAATGGTATCAACGAACGCTGGTCGATGGACTTCGTTTCAGATCAACTGGCAAGTGGCAGACGCTTCCGGGTACTCAATGTCGTCGATGACTACAGTCGTGAATGCATCGGACAGCTTGCCGACGTGTCACTCTCTGGCGAGCAGGTATCGCGTTTCTTGAAGCAACTAATAGCACAGCGTCAACGCCCGCAATCAATAGTCTGTGATAACGGCCCCGAGTTTACCAGTAAGGCGATGTTCTTCTGGTCAAAGTCGCAGGACGTAAAACTGAGCTTCATCCAGCCGGGTAAGCCAACACAAAACGCCTTCGTAGAAAGTTTTAACGGTAAGTTTCGGGATGCCTGTCTCAACCAACATTGGTTTAGGGATTTGCACGAAGCAAGGCAAGAAATAGCGCATTGGCGGACACATTACAATGAAGTGCGCCCGCACAGCTCACTGAATTATCTGCCACCAAGTGAATTTGCAAAACGAGTGGCATAATGAAGGAATTCTCACAGGATGACTGGTACTAATTCAGGGGAAAGGTCACATTTGGTAGCTTATTCCTGTAATGTTCAGAGAAGAGTGAAGCAATAGATGAAAATTCATCACTCAAGCTCCAGCATAACTCTCTGGATAATTCGTAGCAAAAATTCTCAAAGCGAATACGTTTATTCACTGCGGCTTGCGATGGGCTTGCACTAACCTTTGGCTCGATTGTAGCCAATATCTCTTGATAGCGTTCAGGCCACGCCTCTTTGTCAATCATCTCCTGGCAGTCGAGAAGCTCTTCCATCGAATAAGTTGAGTAATCAGGTTTGTTCACTATTTTCCCTTATGAACTCACACTCGCAACAATCGCAAGCAACTTGTATGGTTATCTTACCTAAGCTCATTTTACATGGCTTTCTTCAATTCCAAGCCCTTACTTAAATTTAATGGGAAGTTCAAGGCTTGGTTTACCTGTCCAACCATGCTCCAAATACAAGTCATAGCCATCAGCGTCTTTCGTCACAAGCCGCTGTAATCCCCAGGTAAACCCGGGATGGGAAGCAATAAGCGCTGACTCAGGGCCCATAGCACGGGGAATACCACAAAATCGGGGCGATAAGGACTCACGTAAACAGATAAACAGATAAACAGATAAACAGAGAGGCAAGAGGGAATGGCTGCTCCCCTCTCGGTCGACGCTCTTTAAAGATGGCACTGAAAGCCCGCGCTTTATATCCAAACTCAGTTTGAAAAATACACTCCCAGGCCACAAACCTGACCTAAGCAGAACCCGACTCAGCTGTCAGCCCAGCAGATAGTCGGCGCCCAGCGCCACAAACAATCCCATGCCGGCCCAGTTGTTATTCAGAAACGCCTTGAAGCAGGCGGCGCGCTCATGGCGGAAGATCAGCCGCTGCTGGTAGAGGCCAAAGCCTGTGAAGGCCAGCAGTCCCAGGCCGTAGGTCAGGCCACGGTCGGCGGCGAGACCTGCGGCGCCAAAGCACAAGAGCGCGGCCAGCTGGAAGGCGCCGATGATCTGCCTGTCGAAGCGACCGAACAGTATGGCGGTGGATTTGATGCCCACTTTCAAGTCATCATCCCTGTCCACTATGGCGTACATGGTGTCGTAGGCCACGGTCCAGCACCAATTGGCGGCAAACAGCCACCAGGCCTCGGGCGGCACCTCGCCCAGCTGCGCCGCATAGGCCATGGGAATGGACCAGCTCCAGACAATGCCGAGGAACATCTGCGGCATGTTGGTCACCCGCTTGGTGAAGGGATAGGCTATGGTGAGTATGATGCCGACCACGGACAGCTTGAGCACCAGGGGATTGAGCAGCAACACCAGGCCCAGCGCCAACAGGCCGAGCACCAGGAACAGGAGCAGCGCCTCCTTGCTGCCGACTTCGCCGCTGGCCAATGGCCGCGATTTGGTGCGCTCCACATGGGCATCCAGGTTACGGTCGGCATAGTCGTTGATCACGCAGCCATTGGCGCGCATGATGAAAACGCCGAGGACAAAGATCAACAACACCTTGAGATCCGGCATGCCGCCCGCCGCCAACAGCAGCGCCATCAAACAGGGCCAGAGCAGCAGCAAGGTGCCTATGGGCCTGTCGATGCGCGACAGGCGGGCGTAGGCATCCAGTTTGGCGCTCAACTTGGCATTCATATTCATTCGGCTCCCTGCGGCTTTATTATATTTTTGTTTAAACATCAGCTAGTAGCACCAGTTTCTTACTGTCGATTTCTTACTGTCGATTTCGTGCCGGCGGCGTGGGCCTAGCAGGCCTCCAGGCGGGCATAGGCCACCATCAGCCACTTGCTGCCGAAATCGCTGAAGCTCACCTGCACCCTGGCCTGGGCGCCGCTGCCCTCGAAATTGGTGACCTTGCCATCACCGAACTTGGGATGACGCACCCGCTGACCGACATTGAACCCGGTGTCGTTGCCGGCAGCACTCCTGGCGTTGCTCTGGTTGCTGAAGCGGCTGTTGGCCATGGGCACGGACACCTGCGCCTTGAGGCGGATCTCCTCGACAAACTCGGCGGGGATCTCCTTGATGAAACGCGATGGCCTGGCGTAGTCCTCGCGGCCATAGATGCGCCGCGACTCGGCGTAGGTGATATAGAGTTTCTGCATGGCGCGGGTCATGCCCACGTAACAGAGACGGCGTTCCTCATCGAGGCGGTCGCCCTCTTCCAGCGCCATCTTGCTGGGGAAGATGCCCTCTTCCACTCCGGCCATGAATACCATGGGAAATTCCAGTCCCTTGGCCGAATGCAGCGTCATCAACTGCACCGCGTCGCTGAAGGCGTCGGCCTGGCCTTCGCCGGCTTCCAGCGCCGCGTGGGACAGGAAGGCGTTGAGCTCGCCCATGTCCTCCAGCTCCTCGGGCATCTCGAAGGTGCGCGCCGCGGTGACCAATTCCTCGAGGTTTTCGATACGGGCGTGGGCCTTCTCGCCTTTTTCCGCCTCGTACATGGCCTTGAGGCCAGAGGCCTGAATGACAGTATCCGCCATGCGATACAGGGGCTGTTCTTCCGTTTCCTGACGCAGTGTGACTATCAAGTCCATGAAGCCGCGCACCGCGTTGGCAGCGCGGCCGGCGAGCACTTTCTCTTCCAGCAGCCGCAAACAGGCCTGCCACAGGGTCAGGTCCTGCTGGCGGGCGGTGCTGCGCAGTATGTCCAGGGTGCGATCGCCTATGCCGCGTGGCGGGGTGTTGACCACCCGCTCGAAGGCGGCATCGTCATCCTTGTTATTGATGAGGCGCAGATAGCCCATGGCGTCCTTGATTTCCTGACGCTCGAAGAAACGCAGGCCGCCGTAGATGCGATAGGCCAGGCCCTTATGCAGCAGGGCTTCTTCCAACACCCGCGACTGGGCGTTGGAACGATAGAGGATGGCGCAGTCGCTCAAGGCGCCGCCCTTGTCCTGCCAGTCGTTGATGCGGCCGACGATGAAGCGCGCCTCGTCCATCTCGTTGAAGGCGCAGTAGAGGGAGATGGGCTCGCCATCCTTGTCGTCGGTCCACAGCTCCTTGCCCATACGGTCGGGGTTGTTGGCGATCAGCTCGTTGGAAGCCTTGAGAATATTGCCGGTTGAACGGTAGTTCTGCTCCAGGCGTATGGTGCTGGCCGAGGGGAAGTCCTTGAGGAATCTGTGCAGGTTCTCCACCTGGGCGCCGCGCCAGCCGTAGATGGACTGATCGTCGTCGCCCACTATCATGACGTTGGCCGTGTTGCCCGCCAGCACCCGGATCCAGGCGTATTGGATGGCGTTGGTGTCCTGGAACTCGTCCACCAGTATGTGCTTGAACCTGTCCTGGTAATGGGCCAGCAGGTGCGGCTTGTTGAGCCACAGCTCGTGGGCCCGCAGCAAAATTTCGGCAAAATCCACCAGCCCGGCGCGATCGCAGGACTCCTGGTAGATCTGATAAATCTTCAGCAGGTTCTGCTCTATGGGGAAGCCGCCGGCGTCTATGTGCTTGGGTCTCAGGCCCTGATCTTTCTTGGCGTTGATATAACCCGCCGCCTGGCGCGGTGGATACTGTTTCTCGTCCAGGTTCAGGCTCTTGAGGATACGCTTGAGCAGCCGCAGCTGATCGTCCGAGTCTATGATCTGGAAGCTCTGGGGCAGACCGGCGTCCTGAAAGTGGGTGCGCAGCAAGCGGTGGGCCAGGCCATGGAAGGTGCCTATCCACATGCGTCCCATGTTGCTGCCGGCGACCTTCTCGACCCGCTCGCGCATCTCGGCCGCGGCCTTGTTGGTGAAGGTCACCGCCAGAATGGAATAGGGACTCTGCTGTTCGACCTGCATCAGCCAGGCGATCCTATGGGTCAAGACCCGGGTCTTGCCACTACCTGCGCCCGCCAACACCAGCATGCTCGACTGCGGCGCCGCCACGGCTTCGCGCTGTTTATCGTTCAGGCCGTCCAGTAAAGTAGATACGTCCATTCTCGCCTCCAAAAAATGAGCCGGCATTATAACAGAAGAATCCCACCCTGAGCGCCCCTCCTGCGCCACTAAAAACCCGACAACGTATTTGACTCTGGGGTCCTCTTTGCGCTTCAATATCGAATCAACATTTAATTAACATGCCGTACTCATTCGGGATCGCCATGCATTACCGATTCGACGCCTTCAGTATCGATATTACCCGCCGCAGCCTAAGTTGCAACGGGACACCCATGAACTGTGACGATCGGGTGATCAGCCTGCTGGAGCTCTTGATTGAGGCTTACCCGGCGCACTGCGATCAGGCCTTGCTGCTGGAGAGGATCTGGCCCAATACCGTGGTCAGCAACTGGTCGGTTGCCAGGTTGATTTCAGACAGCCGCAAGCTATTCAAGGCCGCCGGGCTGGAGGTGCCGCTAATCCAGACGCTGCATGGTCGGGGTTATCGCCTGTCCCACGAAGTCGCGACCCGTTTGCAGCCGGGCACAGTCCTGGATGCCGCGCCCAATAGCGAAAGCCATGCCGAAACCTATGCCGAGAGCCAGGCCGAAACCCATGCTGAAAACTATGTCGAGAGCCATGCCGACGCCGGCTTGACTCGGCCTCAGCGAGCCGGCTCTTCGGCGCAGCAAATTGCACCTCCCTCGGCAAGCGCCGCAACATATCGCCGCCTGCTGCGACCGGCGCTCATCGCCGGCGGCCTGCTCGCCGCCCTGCTTGGCGGCATGGCACTCTGGCCTGGCGAGACACGAGATAGGCTGGAGATAGGTGAGCCCCAAGGGGTCAAGGGGCGTATTCTCTGGGTAGACGATCATCCACAGAACAACGAGGCAGAACGCCAATATCTGCAGCGCCATCACCTGGCCGTCTATATCACAAGCACCACGGCAGAGGCCATGATGCTGCTCTCCATGTACAAGTATGATGCCATCATCACGGACATGGGCCGGGGCGAGGAACCGCTGGCAGGCTTAAAACTGACACAGGCAGTGCGCGCCGGCGGCAATCACACCCCTATATATCTCTACACCATAATGCCATCCGAGGCGCAGCGGAAGCTGGTGCTGGCCCATGGTGCCCAGGGCATAGCCGTGGACTCTGAGACCTTATACCTCTTGCTGCAACCCTTACTGCAACGCGCCGCTCCGCCAACCCAAGCCGATGGCGCCGGCCCCCAGGCTTAACGCTTCACTCGCTAACCCGAAATCTGCATTCGCCCCCCAGAGCTAACGTGCCTGTCTCCGCCCGCCAGAAAAAACTGCAATTAGCTGATTTTTAATGGTTTCAATTCTTATCAAAAGGTTTCAAAGACAACTGGATTCGTCAAGGGCTATACCTTGCTGCGGACAGTGTTAGCCGGTACAGGCCAATGCTCGAGGAACATTCCAAACTAAAAGAAGGAACCCGCCATGCGTGTAAATCGGCTTGTGACACTCTCGCTGCTCGGCAGCTTAACCCTAAGCGGCTGCGGTGGCAGCGATGGAAAATCGAATGAAACCCAACTCTTCACCCTGGGCGGCACGATCGAGGGCCTCAATGGCACCATGACACTGCTGCTGAGCAAGAATGGGCAGCCTCAGGAGTCCAAGGAAGTCACGGGCACGGGTGCAGCGCTGAACTTCAGCTTCACCCAGGCCCTGGATGAGGGCACAGGCTTCGGGATCAGCGTGCAGACCCAACCCAGCGGCCAGCACTGCGAGGTCAACAACGGCAGCGGCAATTTGAGCGCCGACAATGCCATGGCCGCCGAGGTCAGCTGCCAGGACACTGTGCTCACAGGGGTATTTCGCGACAGTCCGGTGGCGGGTATTGGCTATCAAACGCCCAGTCATTCGGGTACCACCTCGGCCAGCGGCGAATTTGAATTCCTGGGCGGTGAACAAATCAGTTTCAACATAGGCGGCATAACCCTGCCCGCGGCTCCCGCCGCGGCACTCATCACCCCGACCGAACTCGCCGGCGGAGAGGAAGTCACAGAAACCAACATACTCCAGCTGTTGCAAACCCTGGATGGTGACGGCGATCCGGAAAATGGCATCCAGATCCCGGCCGAGCTCACACTGGCCCTGGCCCTGGCCAATGTCCAGGCCGATGTCACCAGTGCCGGCTTCGATGCGGCCATGAATACGGCATTGGCCGCTGCCAATACCGGCCTGACATTGGTGAGTGAGGAGCAGGCCAAGGCCCACTATCAGGCCTCCAGGCGTCAGCTGTTGCTGGGCAGCTGGTTATTATCCGAAGGTGAAGGCAAACGCAACATACTGACCTTCATAGACGCCGACCGCTACCTCATCATACATGAGCATAGTGATGCCGACGCTGACGGCGATCAGACCGCCGGCTCGGTGGAGTATGGCCACTACGACTGGGATCCCGATACCGGGGCCATCGGCATCGGCCTGCTGGCCCAATCGGATGCCTCCGGCGGCCTCTACGATGACGGCAGCTCGGTCACCAAGGCCGAAGTCGATCTCGGCACCCTGACCCTGACTTTCGCTGACGAGGCCGCCGATACGGTCGATTTCAGTCGCATCATAGACCCGCTCAACCCCCTCGTAGGTGCCTGGCATCTGTTCGAACCCGAAGATGACAACCTCAGCATAGTCATCTTCCTGTCCGACAGTGAATATGTGCTGGCGCATACCAACAACCTCGAAGCCTATGAGGGCCTGAACCCACAGGCCTTGTCCGGCGAATATGGCCGCTATAGCCTGACCGGCAATGCCTATCGAACCCTCTCTGCCAGTGTCGATACCGATGGCCCAGATGGTCTGTTCGACGCCGGAGAAACGGCCGAGCAGAGCGAGGGCACCCTGAGACTCACCCCTTGGGGCGATCTGCTGTTCAACGAAGCAGATGAGGACGCCTTCGGCCTCAGCCGAGTGGGCAGTTTCACCACTGAGTTGATAGACCAACCCAAGGAAGCGGCCGGCACCAGCCTGGGGCAAATCTTCGCCAATCGGGATCTCAGCGGCTTCAGCGCCGAGATGCTGATGACTCACCCCTGGCGCTTGGATCTGATCTATGGCCAGGACACGGAATCACGTTGCCGGGTCGACTTCAGCGAGACTGAGTGCGGCAGCACGCTGGAGCTCGCCTTCCCGAGCGCCCCGGGCGAAGACTCTGAGGGGACGGCCACAGTGACCGACATCTACAGCCAGGCGCAGTTCGACGCCAGCTGGCGGATCAACACGGCCGGCACCCTGGAGCTGAGCTACCTGGACGGCAGTACACATCAGATGACGCTGGCGCCCCTGACGGGTGATGCCGGCGCCGGCAACCTCAGGGTCCTGCTGGGACTGACGAGGGCCGCAGGCAACCTGTCTCTATGGCAGAGCGAGCTGACGCCGGCCGGACAATAAAATCGGCTTTTGCCGGGCAGCATCCTCCGCTGTCCGGCGCTTTTTATTCAGGTTTTTTGAGCCACTACTTGGCGATCAACAACAGCAGCGCCTGGCCGTTGAGGCCATAGTTGCTGTATTCACCGCCGACATAGTCTTCGCTGCCGGCCGCCTTGACCGTGTCGGCGCCTTCATTCCAGTTTGAGGTATCTGTCACCCGGTACCACTGCTTGCCATTGCCCGGCCAAGGCAGGCTGAAGTTAACCGTATCCGACCAGCCGTTATAGGCGACATAGATGGCGGAGGCGCTGTCACCGAATTCGCTGCCGTCGATGCGATAGGCGATGGCATGGTTGTTAGCATCGTTGAAGTAGTTGCCATCGGCCACGGCGCCATTGGGCATGAACCAGCGCAACTGCTCCATCACATTGGCATTGGTGTCAGAGGACCGATAGAAGTCGGCCGGACGCAGCGCCGGATGGGCTTTTCTGAAGGCCAGCAAACGTTTAACGAACGTATTGAAGTTGGCTTGATCTGAGCTCCAGTTGAAGTTCAGCCAGTTGGCCTCGGAATCCAGGTTGTAGGGGTTGTTGTTGCACTGCAGCGAACGCAGATATTCGTCGCCGCCCGTCATCATGGGGGTACCGGCACTGAGCATCAACAGGGCGAAACCGTTGCGGGCGGCCTTGCGCTGCTGCTGAGCCTGGTTGACCCAGCCCTGATCCCAGCTGTGGTTATTGTCGTCGCCGCCATCCGACTCGCCATAGGGCCAGGGCTGGAGGTTATTCTTGTCGTTGCAGGAATAGAGATCCTTCAAGGTAAAGCCATCGTGGGCGACGAGGAAGTTGACCGAATTGCCCGGCTTGCGGCCATCGTCCTGATACAGGCTGGCCGAGCCGCTGAGCTTGTCGGCCAGCTGACCCAGGGTAACGGCCTCCAGCCCCAGCTGGTTCTGATCTTTGCGTATGGTATCGCGATACAGACCATTCCACTCGGACCAACCGGCAGGGAAGCCGCCCACCTGATAGGAATTGCCGCCTATGGCCCAGGGTTCGGCGATGAAGTCTATGCCGGCACCGCCGCTCGACGGCCGCTCGGTGAATTCGGCTATGATGCGATTCAGGGCATTGTTTGGCGCCATCTTGTCGAAGTTGAAACAGCCATGCTCACAGGTATTGCCCAAGACGGAGGCCAGGTCGAAACGAAAGCCATCGACCCCCAGATCATTGCTCCAGTAGGCCAGAGAATCGACGATAAGATCCTGGGCCACTGGGTTGACCGTGTTGTAGTTACCGCCGACGCCGGTGTTATCCCAGGAATGTTGTTTGTCGGCAGTCAGAGAATAGTAACTGCTGTTGTCCAGCCCGCGCCAGGAGTACAAGTTATAGGTGCTGCTGTCGCCGGCATACCAGGCTCCGCCCTCCCCCGTGTGGTTATAGACCACGTCGATCATCACCTTGATGCCGCGATCGTGGAAGGCCTTCACCATGGCCTTGAACTCCCGGGTCGGGCCACCGGCGGACTTGTCGCTGGCGTAGCGTCTGTCCGGCGCGAAATAATTCAAGGTCATGTAACCCCAGTAGTTATCCCCTTGGGTCGAGCTGGGGTCCAGATCGTTGGTATCGTTCTGGGTCTCCTGCACCGGCAGGAACTCCACGGCCGTGACCCCAAGGCTCGCCAGATAATCCGCCTTGAGCGCCGCGCCCTTGTAGGTGCCGCGATATTGGGCGGCGATGGCCTGATCCTCCATGGTCAGGCCGCGCACATTGACCTCGTAGACTATGTCGTCTTTCAAGGCCCTGGCAGGTTTCACCCCGACGCTCTGGCCGTCCGGCTGGAGTATTATCCCCTTGGGGGCGACCAGGGTGCTGTCCAGCTGGCGAAAGGCGCCGCTGGCGTAGACGGTGCCATCCTGCCAGACAGGATTGGCCGGATCATGGCTGATTTCCCTGGCATAGGGATCCGACAATAACTTATTGGGATTGAAGCGGTTGCCATCGGCATCCACATCACTTATGTAACCCGTCAGGCTGCCCCTCTGCCAGCCGGCCTGATAGGGCCAATTGGGGCCCCAGGCCCGATAGCCATAGTAGATGGTGCCACTCAAGCGCGGGTCCAGCTGCGCCACCGGCAGGGAAATCGACCAGATGTTTTGCGCATCCTTGCTGAGCAGATAGGTGGCGACCTCGGCCTGACCACTGGCCTGATTGAACAGCGCCAGCTCGATGCGGCTGGCGTTGGCCGAATAGAGGTTGAAATCTATGCGTTGCAGATCTTGGCTGTAACTCGCCCCCAGCGCATGGGAGTCGATGGCGGCGGAACCTGTCCATGAAACCAGCATCAGGGACAGTGCCAGGCAGAGGCGGACACAAAACTCAGGGGTAAAGGCAGGCATTATTATTATCTCTTGTTGTTGATTACCTGGGCCCAATATTTAACAAAAAATAAACAACCACAATCTACTGCATACGTATTCATACGCAGAAACCAGGAAGTGCGCGCAGGAAAACAAGGATAGAACCTGAAGAAATCACAATAGATTCATACGCCTGTGCTAGGAGCACGGGCGCAGCCGAATCAAGGCAAATTGCGATGATTCGGCTGGCGGGCTTAAGTTATCCCGCGTGCAGATCAGGCTGGGTTTATTGCAGGCTGATATAGCCGACGGAATAGGGAGGAAAGATGGAGTTGGCACTGCCATCGCGGATCGAGAAGGTGCCCCTGCTGCTGACGCCTATGCCCCATTTGACCTTGACGAAGGGCGCAAACATCTTCCCCGAGAGCTTATACAGCGCATATACGGGGCCAAGATCCGGCATATAATCGAGGTGATAGTAGAGCCCCAGCCCCTGCGCCTGATTTTGTATCTGCCCCGACTCAGGATCGATCGCCAGAATGCGGCCGAACTGCACTGTGTTAACCAGGCTCAAGAACATATTCTTCACCAGTGCCATGTCCAGGGTCAGGGTTTTGAAATCCAAAAATTCACCGTTAAAACCCGACACATAGAGGCGCTTATCCGGGCCGGATATGCCGAAGAAGGGCACGAAATTTTCCGGCAAGTCTAGGGTTTTCCCCTGGATAAGCGCACCGTCCTCGAATTCGAAGGCGATGAGCTGCTCCGACACCTCATGCGCCTCATCGGCCTGAGAGCCATCCATTACCCGGCTATAGAGGTCTCGCAGCTGTTCGTCCAAGATCCGCAGATTGGCACCGGCCAGTACCCAGAAGCGATTGGACCGGGCAGGATCGGCCAGAATATCCACCAACATGGGCATATCTGCCTTGGGATACACTCGTTGCTGTGCCACTAAAGCAGGCCGGGCCAGATCTGCTATGTCATAGATCAGCAGCCGGTTCTGGGTCGTCTCCATCAGGGCAAGATGCTTGCCCTGGTTCAGGAATAAGGCATCCATATACAGCTCCTTGCCGCTGGTCGCAGGCAAGGCAAGTTTGGCCATGATCTTGGGATGGGTTTCTTCACTGACATCGATAAACACCAGATCCCGGGCGCCGAGCAACACCAGGCGCCCTTTGTCGTCCATGCTGACCGAGGTCGGCTGCGAGGACAGGGTTATTTCAGTCTCGTCTATGACCGCCGGCATACCGGCAGCCGCCAGATGAATCGTCTGCAACGACACCTTGTAAGCCATGCCTGTTCCCGTTGCAGTATTTTCTTTCGAGGCTTTTTCCCTCGAGACTTTTTCTTTCGAGACTTTTTCTTTCGAGATTATGCCGAAGGAGTAGAGAAAACCATGGCTGGGGGAAATCTGCGACAACAGCGCCCGCTTCTGCGTCAATTCCATCCCGTAGGCGCTGTCCATCTCTATGTAGCCCCTGGTGGCGGGATCTGTGCGCAAAAAGTGCAGTCGGTTCTCGTCCGTGTCTGTGGCGGCAATATAGTGCCTGGTATGGAACTCTTTCGTAGCTGTGCCATGTGCATTGCTCAGCACCAGCTTATGCAGCTTGACCGGTGACAGGCCGGCGGGCACCCGCACCAACATAGCGTTGGCCGCGAGGTGTGCAGGCACCAGGGTCTGGCCATCTATCTGAAATTGGCTCTCGGCTATGAATTTCCCCTCGATGGCGAGCCATTCTCCCGGGTAGATGTTACCGTCCGAAGCCATGTCGGCGACGCTATTTCCCGTCGGAGCTATGGCCCCTATATCCCGCATCTGGATGATCTTGGGCGGCCCAAAGCTCGGCGTGGGTGGCATCGCCTTGGGCTGCTTGCCCTTGCTGGCGCAGCCGGCCATCGAGCATAACAACAGCGTACTGAGCAAAATGGCGCCCAGTCGAGGGTAGCCTGTATTGATAATCATTGATTTCATAGCCAATTAACTTTAATTTAACACGGGAGTATACCCAGGCTAGCGAGCCGAGGTAAATAGCATTGGCCTCTTAGGATCCTTATTTTGATCAATATCTTGGCATCTCGGCATCCGCTTTGCTGTCTCCTGTTCGGCCTGGTGTCCTGTCTGATACTGAACGCATGCAGCACCCAGGCCATTGCACCGCAGCACCGACCACAGCAATGGGCTCAGCCTCTGCCTATGACAGCGCTGGAAAATTGTTTCACCGTGGATGACAAACTGCTGAGATGCGCCCAGCCTACCGCCGCCGGCTTTCAACAATTGCAGCGCCTGGGCATCAAACATGTACTGAATCTGAGAAATTATCACTCGGATGCCAAACCCGCCCAAGGCAGCGGGCTGACACTCCATAAACTGGCGATGGATGCCGGCGACATCAGCACCACACAATTACGCCAGGCCGTTGCCCTGATAGACAGTCTGGATGGCCCTGTCCTGGTCCACTGCTGGCATGGTTCGGACCGAACCGGTGCCGTAGTCGCCGCCTATCGCATCCTGAAACAGGGCTGGAGCAAGCAGGTGGCCATAGATGAGTTGCTCCATGGCGGTTATGGCTTCCATTCGATCTACTCGAACCTGGTCGACACCCTGGAACGGCTCTGATAGCGCCCCAAACACCTGCCTCAGCCATAGAGCACATGAATGGCCTGAGTTGTGCTTGTGATCGGCAGCAGCGGCGCCCTCGCCTGTCAGGCAAGAAAAAAGGAGCCTGGGCTCCTTTTCTGCTTCCGGTTCGCTCGGCTCAATGCCGGCTTGAGACTCAGGCCTGGACTGCGGCCGGCTCTGGCTTAGGCTCTGGCTTAGCTCCTGGCTCAAGCTCTTGTTTAAGCTCTTGTTTAAGCTCAGGCTCGGCCGCGTGCGCGTGCTGCGCGCCGCGATAGAGCCTGAGGTACAAGGTAGGCAACACCAGCAGGGTCAGGGCGGTCGAGCTGAGCAGGCCACCCAGGATCACCACGGCCAGGGGCTGCTGGATCTCACTGCCCACCCCGGAAGACACCAGGATGGGGAGCAGCCCCAATGCCGAGGTCAGTGCCGTCATCAACACAGGCCGCAGCCGCCCGACCGTGCCTTCATATACGCTGACAACCAGGGCTTCGCCGCTGCGCCGGCGCTGGTTGATCGCATCCACCAGCACCACCCCATTCAGCACCGCCACCCCGAACAGGGTGATGAAACCTATGGCGCTGGGCACAGACAGGTAAGTGCCGCTGCCATACAGGGCGAGCACGCCCCCTATCAGGGCCAGGGGGACGTTGGCCATGATGAGGCCCACCTGCTTGAGCGATCCGAAGGAGAAATACAGCAGGAGGGCGATCAAGCCGACCGACACGGGTACCAATAACATCAGTTTCTGCTGCGCCCGCAGCTGATTCTCATACTGGCCACCGACCATCAGGGTATAACCCGCAGGCAGCTCAAGCTTGGGCAGCAGGGCATAGATGTCCTGCACCACAGAGCCCATGTCGCGGCCGGCGACATTGGCCTGTACCACCACCCGGCGCTGCACATCGTCGCGGCGGATGTTGGGCGGCGCCATCTCGACCGCCACGCTGGCCACGTCCCCCAGCCTGACACTCGCGCCCTTGGCCCCCGTCAGCAGCAGGTCCTGCAACACATCCGGGGCGCTGCGATAATCGGCCGCCAGGCGCACATTGATGTCATACCTGGCGTTGCCCTCTATCACCTGGCCGGCGCTCGCCCCGCCTATGCCCTGGCTGACCAGGTTCATCAGCTGATCCACGCTGATGCCGTAGCGGGCGAGCAATTCACGCCTGGGGCGGATCACCAGCTGGGCCTCGCCGCTGACTTGCTCCAGAGACACATCGACGGCTCCGGCAATCCCCCTGACCAGCTCGGTCAGCCGCTGCCCCTTCTCCGACAGCAGCGCCAGGTCCGGGCCGAAGATCTTGATCGCCAGCTGGGCCTTGACCCCGGACAGCAATTCATCGACCCGGGTCGCGATCGGCTGGGAGAAGGTGAAGAGTAATCCGGGGAAAATGCTCAGCTTCTCCTCCATCAGCCGCTGCAACGCGAGCCGACTCTTGGCCGATTGCCAGTCGGCGAGCGGCTTGAGGCCTAGGTAGATCTCTATGTTGCTCACAGGTTCGGGATCGCCCCCCAGTTCCGGCGCGCCTATGCGGCTCAGGGCATACTCCACCTCGGGAAATTCCAGCAGCAGGGCCTCCAGCTTGGGGGCCACCTCGAGCGAAGTGTCGAGGCTCGCGGTCGGCGCCAGGGTGACCCTCAGGTTGATGGTGCCTTCCTCGAGCTCGGGAACAAACTCAGTGCCCAGACGCGGCACCAGCGCCATGGCGCCGACGAAGGCGATCAGCGCAACCAGGCTCACCAGCCTGGGCTTGGCCAGGGTAAGGCTCAGCAGGCGGCGATAACCCAGTTCCAGCGGCCTCAGCAACGGACTCTCCCTTGCCACCACGGCCCCCACAAAGCGGCCGGGTTGAAACAGGTACACGGCCAAGGCGGGGACAACAATCAGGGCCACCAGCAGCGCGGATATCATCGCCAGTATTATGCTGACGGCCATGGGCTGGAATAGCTTGCCTTCGACCCCTTCCAAAGCGAACAGGGGGGCGAACACCAGTATTATGATGGCGGTGGCGAAGAAGATGGGGCTGCAGACCTCCCTCGCCGCCGACAGGACGCCCATGACGACGCCGGAACCCAGGGAATCACGGCTTGGCCTTGGCCCGGTTGGCGACGTCAGGTGTTTGAAGATATTCTCCACCATGACCACTGAGCCGTCGACCAGCATGCCGATGGCGACCGCCAGGCCACCGAGTGACATGAGGTTCGCCGACATGCCGAAATAGGCCATCAACATCAAGGCCAGGCCTATGGAGACAGGGATGGACAGGAGCACCAAGAGGGTGGCGCGGACATTCAGCAGAAACAAGGCCAGTATGACTATGATAAACACGAAGGCCAGCAACAGGGCATCGCGCACCGTCGCCACCGCCTGTTCCACCAGCCGGGCCTGGTCGTAAAATACCTCGAACGACACCCCCTGGGGCAAGGCCGCTGTTATCATGGCGACTCTGGCGTCTATATCTTCTATGCTGGCCTTGGTATTGGCCCCCATCCGCTTGAGCACCACGCCGGCGACCACCTCCCCCAGCTGTTGGGGCACACCGGCCCCATCGCGCCGGGTCATGGTCACGGCGCCGACCCGGATCTCGCTGCCGAATTCCACCCGGGCGACATCGTCGATCCTGATGGGGGTGCCATCCACCTGAGTCAGGGGAGTCTGGGCTATGGCATCCAGCCCGGCTTGGCCGGCGGGCAAGAGGCCATAGCCGCGCACGACCAGCTGTTCCTGGCCCTGGGTCATAAACCAGCCGCCGGCGTTGCGGTTATTGCTCTGCAACGCCTCAGTCACCTGGGCCAGGGTCAGATCGTAACTGCGCAGTCTGTTGGGATCGACCCGCACCTGGTATTGGCGCACCTCGCCGCCGAATGACAATACATCCGTCACCCCGGACACAGGCATGAGAATGAGCTTCACCAGGTAATCATTCAGGCTACGAAGCCCGGCCGCATCTATTCCCGACCCGGGCGCGGCTCTGAGTATGTACTGGTAGATCTGCCCCAAGCCCGAGGTATTTGGGCCTATCTCTGGCACCCCGAGTCCCCGGGGGATCATCTCCCTGGCGCTCGCCAGTTGCTCGAACACCTGCTGGCGGGCGAAGTAGATGTCTGTGCCTTCGGCGAACACCACAGTCACTATCGACAGGCCGGTGCGCGACAGGGAGCGCACCTCGGTCACGGCCGGCAAGGCATACATGGCCGACTCTACCGGGTAGCTGATGAGCTTCTCCACTTCCTCGGCCGCCAGGCCTTCGGCGGCCGTGTTGACCGTCACCTGCACATTGGTGACATCGGGGAAGGCATCCAGATTGAGCCTGGGCAAGATGAAACCGCAACCCAGTCCTATGGCAACCAATGCCAGCAGCACCAGCAGACGCTGGCGGATGGCGACCGCTATGATTTGATGCAACATGGCCGCCTCCTAGTGGTTGTGTACGCTGAAACCGGCCTTGGCCAGTTCGGACGCCAACAGGAAGGCGCCGGCCATGACCACCCTGCTGCCCGGCGGCAGGCCGGTCACCAGATTCATCCCCCTCTGGCGTTGCAGCACCTCGACCTCGAGCGCTTCGAAGCCCTCGGCCGTCTCTATGAAGACTTGCCAGTCGCCATCGCCGCCCCGGGTCAGGGCCGCATCCGGCAACACCAGGCCCTCGCGTTCGGCACCCGGCAAATACAGCTCGCCGAACTGCCCGGCATGCAGGCCATGGCCGGCGTTGGCCAGGCTCAGCAGCACGGCCTCGGTGCGGGTGAGACTGTCCAGCTCATGGGAGCGACCGATGATCTTGGCCGTCAGGCTGGCGTCGCCCACCCTGAGCAGCGCCTCGGTGCCTATCCTGAGATCGGCCGCCTGGCTGGCGCTCAGCTGCGCCTCGGCCCAGAGCCTGGACTCATCTGTCAGCTGCAGCAGGGCATTGCCCGCGGCACTGACCTGCCCCAAAACGGCCTTGTCCTGCTGCACCCTGCCGCTTATCGGCGCCAACAACAGGTATTGGCCTATGCTTTCGGGGGATAGCGCCAGCGCGGCTATCTGTGCCGGCGTCATCTTGAGCGCCTCGAGTATGGCCCGCTTCAGCTCGGCATCGACCCGGGTCTGCATCCGCTGGCTGGCACTGACGGCCCCTTCGGCCATGCGGCGTATCCTGTCCCACTCGGCGGCGGCGTTGATATAATCGGCCTGCGCCTGCGCCACTGCGGCCCCGCCCAGGGTCAGCAGAGGCGCGCCCGCCTTCACCTCCTGGCCCGGCACCACATGGCGCGCCAACACCCGCACCTCCAACTGGGGCGCCAGAGTCAGGGTGGCGTCCCTGTCGGCCACCAGGGTGACGCTGGCAACCTTGTCCAGGCTGAATGCCCTGGGCGCCAACGCCTGCACCCTGATGCCGGCGAGTTCACGTTGTTGCGCCGAGAGCACCAGGGCATGGGGTTGTTCATCATTCGCTGCCGCGTGGGCGGTTGCTGGCCCGACATCGGCGTGTTCTTGTGCCGCCAGCGCGGGAAATGTCAGCAAGCCACCGACGAGAATAAGGTATTTCATCGCATATCCTAAAAATTCAATTCTGGGTGATGACAGGCAGCCGCTGGGAACTGGGCAACAAACCTGGCCCAGTCCGGACATTCATGGCGAGTAACGACAAGAATGTCGGCGGGGATGCCTGCCGAAATACGTGGAAATGAAAACTCAGGCGATGGGAGGGCGGTAACTCGGACTCGCGTCCGGGGGTAAGTAAGCTTCAACCCTGGCATTGGGATTATCCAGGGGGACCTGGCTCAAGGCCAGGGCCGGCGCGGACACCAGGGTCACATGACCGCCATGACACTGGCAGTCGAGGCAGAGATCGTACACCTGGGTTGCTGTCTGTGCAGTAGCCCCATTGCCGGGCTCATGGCTAGCGGCCTGGCCGGCAAGGGCGATAGCTTGACCGTCCGTCAGGACACTGAACTGAAGATGAGGGTGGTTGTCGGCCTCTTCCCGGGCATTTCCAGGATGCAGCTGATGCGCGCCCAGATTGGCGCCGGCAAATTGCAGCAGCACAAGGGCGAGCAGCAGCATGCTGATGCTAGAGTGGAATGACCTCGAAAACAACCTTGGCAAACAGCCCCCTCCTGGCATCTATGCACCGCCACCGGCAGCGCATGATGCGGGTGAATTATTTAAAGACGCAGTGCTTGGCGTAATCTTTGGCTTCATTGGTCGTCCAGTCACCGGACGGCTTTTCCTTCATCTGTTTACACCAGGCATCGCTGCCCACTTCGGGGGCGCAGGCGCTCAGGCCGGCAACCAGGGTCAGGGCCAATGCCGCAGTGCCCAGCCGGGCGCCAGAAACCAGGTTAAATAATCTCATAAAAAATCCTCATGGCTTGGTAGCCTATCAATAGCTGAAAAAATAAAATGGGGCCGGATGCGCCAGCCATAAAATAACACCCTTGAATGAAAAACTATACCCGGGATCGCTTGGCAAGCCAGCTCAAGGCCAGATTTTTCTGCTCCAGCGGGAACCAGGCGACCTCGGCCTGAATGAAAGGCCCGAGCAAGCGCACCGCATTGCCGACCCAGTCCGGACCTCCGACAAACACCAGGACATCGAAGTCGGGCAGCTGGACTTCACCACAACCGCTCAGCGATTGCAGCTCCCAGCCTTCGAGCAACACATCCGCCTCTATGTAGAGACAGACCTGGCCCCAATGCTCACGATAGCGCTTGATGGCAGGCAGCAAGCGGGTGCGGTAATCCGCGGCGGAAAGGCGACCACTGGCAAAAAGACTGATAACTCCCTTAGCAATATCCGGGATTTGGCATAACATAGGGCGACTCCATATCGGAAAATTGGCCGTGCCGCTCAGAGACATAAGCAAGCAACCCATGGCGGATGATAGCAAATTCGCTTGCGGGCCATAAGCATAAATCATCCAGCAGCACCCGATAGCCGTTAACCGAAAAAAGTGTTTAAGATGACCATGATAAAAATCTCCAACCGGGTAGAGATTCAGGACAATGAGATAGAGTGGCAATTCATCCGCTCCAGCGGTGCCGGTGGCCAACACCTGAACAAGGTCTCCACCGCCGCCCAGCTGATCTTCGATATCAAGGGCTCGTCTCTGCCCGAGTTTTACCAGACCCGGCTGCTGCAGAAGGCAGATCACAGGATCACCAAGAGCGGCAAGATCATCATCAAATGCCAGGCCAGTCGCAGCCAGGATGCCAACCGCCAGACGGCGCTGGAGCAGTTTATCGCCCTGGTGGCCAGCGTCGGCGAAGTGCAGAAGAAACGCCTCGCCACCAAGGCGACCCGCGGCAGCCAGCTCAGGCGACTGGAGAGCAAGAAGCAGAGGGGGGCCACCAAGGCCATGCGCCAACAGAAATCCCATGACTGAAGGCTATCGGCACTAAGCTTGGGAGGCGACAGAGGGGCGGGTCTTGTTGCAACCAAAGACAGCGCCACAGCCGGCGCCACATCAGCCAACGAATAGGTTTTGAAAGGAAATAGAACATGAATAGCCAAGCCAAGATACTCTTAGTCAACGGCCCCAATCTCAACCTGCTCGGGCGCCGCGAGCCGGGCCATTATGGCCATCACACCCTGGCGCAGATAGTGGCCGAGCTGCAACAGGCGGCGACGGCAGCCGGCGCCAGCCTGGAACATATCCAGTCCAATGCCGAGCATGAACTGATCGACGCCATTCATGCTACCCAGGCCGATTTCGTGATCATCAATCCGGCGGCCTTCACCCACACCAGCGTGGCCCTGAGGGATGCCTTACTCGGCGTCGCCCTGCCCTTCATAGAAGTACATCTGTCGAATGTGCATGCCCGCGAGCCATTCCGGCAGCACTCCTATTTCTCCGACAAGGCAATAGGAGTGATCTGTGGCCTGGGCGCCAGGGGCTACCAGTATGCGCTGGATGCGGCACTGGCCCATCTCAAGACCCAAGCGCCGGCCTGAAAGCAGGCTGGCATTTTGCCGCACAAGGAAAGCATCGATGACGATGGACATACGTAAAGTAAAGAAACTCATAGAATTGGTACAGGAATCCGGCATTGCCGAGCTGGAGATCACCGAAGGCGAAGACTCGATTCGGATCCGCAGCGGCAATGGCCTCAAGCCGGTGGCGGCCACAGGCGACAAGGACGGCAGGGAGGAGGCGGACGAGCAACGCCGGCCTGCGACGCCCATGCCATCCGGCCACAGGGTGCTGGCGCCCATGGTCGGCACCTTCCACCTGGCGCCGAGCCCAGAGGCCAAGGCATTCGTCGAAGTGGGCCAGAAGGTCGACAAGGGTGACACCCTGGGCATAATAGAGGCGATGAAGATGATGAATCAGATCCAGGCCGACGCCGCCGGCACGGTCAAGGCGATACTGGTGCAGAGCGGCGAAGCGGTCGAGTTCGACCAACCCCTGTTCATCCTGGAATAACCCGGGCCGAATGCCGGTCGGGGCGGAGGCTGAGTCCATGCTGAAGAAAGTGGTGATAGCCAACCGCGGCGAAATCGCACTGCGTATTCTGCGGGCCTGCCGCGAGCTGGGGATACAGACGGTTGCCCTCTACTCCAGCGCCGACAAGGCGCTGCCGCATGTGGCCCTGGCGGATGAAAGCTACTGCATAGGCCCGCCGGCCGCCAAAGACAGTTACCTCAAGGCCGATGCCATCATCTCGGTCGCAGATCTCAGTGGCGCCGATGCCATACATCCGGGTTACGGCTTCCTGGCCGAAGATGCCGACTTCGCCGAGCTGGTCGAGCGCTGCGGCCTCAACTTCATAGGCCCAGGCAGTGAGGTCATACGCCTGCTGGGCGACAAGGTCTCGGCCCTGGCGCTGATGAGACAAGCCGGCGTGCCGACGCTGCCCGGCTCGGACGCTGCCCTGGGTACCGACGCCGAGGCCAACCTGGCGCTGGCCCGCCGCCTGGGCTATCCGGTCATCATCAAGGCCGCAGGGGGCGGTGGTGGCAAGGGCATGCGCCAGGTATGGGAAGAAGCCGAGCTGTTGCAGGCGATAGCACTGACCCAAGCCGAGGCTGCGGCGGCCTTCAACAACCCGGTCGTCTACATGGAAAAATTTCTGCAGCAACCGCGGCATATCGAATTCCAGCTGCTGGCCGATGGTCAAGGCAAGGCCATCCATCTGGGCGAGCGCGATTGCTCCATGCAGAGACTGCAGCAGAAGGTCACAGAGGAGGCGCCGGCCCCCGGCATAGATGAGCGGCAACGCCGCGATCTGGGCGAGCGCTGCGTCCGGGCCTGCCTGGAGATTGGCTACCGCGGCGTGGGTACCTTCGAATTCCTCTACCAGGATGGGGAATTTTATTTCATCGAGGTCAATACCCGCATTCAGGTCGAGCACCCGCTGACCGAGATGATCACCGGGGTCGATCTGCTCAAGCAACAACTCAGGATTGCCTCGGGCGAGCCACTGAGCCTCAGCCAGGCGGACATACAGATCCGCGGCCATGCGATAGAATGCCGGATCAACGCCGAAGCGGGACACACCTTCTTGCCTTCGCCCGGACAGATCCGCAGCTTCAATGCCCCGGGCGGCAACGGGGTACGCTGGGACTCACAGCTGTATGCGGGTTACCGGGTGCCGCCCCATTATGACTCGCTGATCGGCAAGCTCATCTGCCATGGCGACGACAGGGCCAGTGCCATGGCCAAGATGCGCCAGGCGCTGAGCGAACTGAAAATCACCGGCATAGCAACCAACATAGGGTTGCAGCAGGAGATAATGCGGGATGACAACTTCATCGCCGGCGGCTGCAACATTCACTATCTGGAACACATGCTCGGGCTCGAGGCCAGCCGCTAGAGCCTGTGGGCTGAGCACGCGGCATGCCGGATAATCAACAAGGAAAACAGCATGATATTAATCACGGGAGCCAGCAGTGGCCTGGGTGCGGCATTGGCCAGGCACTATGATCAGGATGGTCAGGCGGTCGTCATCACGGGGCGCAACCGGGAACGTCTGCGCCGGGTCGCCGACGGGCTGTCGGCCGGCACACAGGCCAAGGCCGCCGAGCTGACAGATCCTGTGCAGGTTGGCGATCTGCTCGATGGCTTGCCCCGTCCCCCCAAGACAGTAATCCACTGTGCCGGCAGCGGCTATTTCGGTCCGCTCGAGAGTCAAACTCCAGATGCCATTCGAGCCTTGCTGGACAACAATGTCACCTCGACCATCTTGTTGATCCAGGCGCTGGTTCAGCGTTATAAGGAGCAACAGCTCAAGCTGGTCGTTGTCATGTCGACGGCGGCCCAGGTCGCCAAGGCGGGCGAATCTACCTATTGCGCCGCCAAGTGGGCGGTGCGCGGTTTCATCGAATCCATGCGCCTGGAACTCAAGGGCAGCCCAATGAAGCTCATCGCCGTCTATCCGGGTGGCATGGCTACCGAGTTCTGGGAAACCAGCGGCAAGCCCCAGGATACTTCGGGCTTCATGAGCGCCGACGAAGCCGCCACCATGCTCAAACAGGCGCTGCAGAGCAGCGAACACGGCTACATCTCGGACATAGGCATCAGCCGGGGCTAATGCCAGCCGGTATCATCCCGCAACCCCACAGCTTTTCAGGAGCATTCAGTGTCACTATCCATTCACACAGCCGAGGTGGCAGAGGCCGCCCGGATACTCGCCGCCAGACGCAGCTCGGGGAGCACAGGCCCCCTGCTGCCGCCCCATTTGAGGCCGGAAGATTTCGACTCCGGTTTCGCCATTCAGCAGGCCGTGGCCGACATCTACGCCAGAGAACACTCGGATGCCATAGCCGGCTGGAAATGCCTGCTGCCGAGCACGGATGATGCCATGCAGGTAAAAACTGTCGTCGCCCCAATCTATGCCGGCACCTGCCACAGCGGCGAGTCATGCCCACTCTGGCCATCGCCCGAGGGGCTGGCGCGGGTCGAGCCGGAACTGGCCTTCATCCTGGGGCACGAACTGCCGCCCAGGCCTGAGCCCTATACCGAGGCCGAGATAGATGCCGCCATAGCCGAGACCCGGCTGGCACTCGAGCTTATCCAGAGCCGTTACCAAAATCCGGCGCAAGCCGGTTTCTTCGACGCCCTGGCCGATGGCTTGGTCAACCAGGGGCTCTGGCTGGGACCCAGGCTGAATGATGCCGCCGGGCTGATTCTCGGTCGCTTCGAACTCACTGTTGCCTGTGTCGATGCAGCCGAGGGGGGCGCCGCCGGCATACGGACCCAGGCCGCCAGGCACCCCAACGGGGATCCCAGGGCCGGGCTCTATTGGCTGGTGAACTTCTTATCGGCCAGGGGCATAGGCCTGCAGGCGGGACAGAGGGTGATCACCGGCTCTTACGCCGGGGTGCTGACACTGCCGCTCGATACCCGACTGCAGCTGAGCTACGGCGAACTTGGCAGCTTCGAGCTGAGCTTCACCGCCAGAACTCGCTGACAAGCCGGTTCACTTAACGCTTTGGTAGGTCTGGGTCTGCCAGTCGAAACGGTAGTTCACCCCCTGCCACTCATACAGGGTGCGGCCATCTTGCTGTATCACCCTGGCGTTGTCGGGCAAACGCTTCAGGCCGGGCGGCGCCTGCTGCACCCTGGTGGTCACCCGCGCGGGCAGGGCCCTGGGCGCGGCGCCCGGCTCGGGCCGCGCCATGCCATAATTGAGGGGGACAGACAAGGCGATCCCAGAATAAGGGTAGCCCCAGGCATCATGCCAGCCCAAGCCGGCATTCCATCCCCAACCGCTATTCCATCCCAAGCCGGCATTCCAGCCCCAACCGCTATTCCAACCCAAACCCCAGGGGTACCAGGCGTGTCGCCTGTGGGAGGCAAAGTGTCGCCCATGCCCACTGTGTCTATCCCTATGGCTCAGGTGCTGCGGATCCTGCCGCCCTTGTTGATTGCGCCACTGGTGCCCCTGTCCAGGCTGATGCTGCCCTGCCTTATGTTGACCAACTTGATGTTGACCTGGCTTATGTTGACTGCCTGGATGCGAGCCCTGCTGTGGCCCGGCCTGCACGGCCAAGGGCAGCACCAAGGCGCAAAAACCCAGGCTCAGCCACAGACCCTTACCGTCATTCGCCATCATCTGCCTCCGTCCTGCCCCGCTTGGCATACACTTCAGGAACCCATATTTTGAGTATAACCCGCCCGCGTGCCAAAGACATGGGCGGCGCCCAGGCCCATGAGCCAAACGCCGGAACAGGCGAATAGGTTAACCCTCAATGGGAATAATGTTATAGTGCGCGCCATTCATGGATTTTCATTACAGAGGCTATTTCCCCATGAGCTTTAAGGATTTACGCGGCTTTATCGAGCATCTGGAGGCCAATGGTCAGCTGAGGCGTATCGCCTATCCGGTCGATCCTCACCTGGAAATGACAGAGATAGCAGATCGGGTGCTGCGCGCCGGCGGTCCCGCCTTGCTGTTTGAAAATCCCAAGGGCCATGATATGCCCGTGTTGGTCAACCTGTTCGGCACTCCCAAGCGGGTCGCCATGGCGCTGGGTAAGGAAGATCCCATGGCGCTGCGGGAGGTGGGCGAACTGCTGGCATTCCTGAAAGAGCCTGAGCCGCCGCGCGGCTTCAAGGATGCCTTCACCAAGCTGCCTCTGTTCAAACAGGCACTGAACATGCCGGTGAAGACGGTACGCAATCCCCCTTGCCAGCAAGTGGTCAAGACGGGCGATGAGGTGGACCTCACCCGGCTGCCGATCCAGCATTGCTGGCCCGGCGATGTGGCCCCCTTGGTCACCTGGGGCCTGACCATCACCCAGGGGCCGCGGCAGAAGCGGCAGAACCTGGGCATCTATCGCCAACAGCTGCTCGGCAAGAATAAGCTCATCATGCGCTGGTTGTCCCACAGGGGTGGGGCGCTGGACTTTGCCGACTTCAAGCAACAGCACCCGGGCGAGCGTTACCCCGTGGTGGTGGCGCTGGGTGCCGATCCTGTCACCATTCTCGGCGCCGTGACCCCGGTGCCGGACTCCATGAGCGAATATGCCTTCGCCGGCCTGCTCAGGGGCGAACGCACCGAGGTCTGCAAGGCGCTGAGCTGCGATCTCGAAGTGCCGGCCACCAGCGAGATCATTCTCGAAGGCTACATAGATCCGGATGAAATGGCCGAGGAAGGCCCCTATGGGGATCACACAGGCTATTACAACGAGACAGACAAATTCCCCGTGTTTACCGTGACTCACATAAGTCACAGGAAAGATGCCATCTACCACAGCACCTACACAGGCAGGCCGCCCGATGAACCCGCCATGCTGGGGGTGGCGCTCAACGAAGTGTTCGTGCCCATATTGCGCAAGCAATATCCCGAGATAGTCGACTTCTACCTGCCACCCGAGGGCTGCTCCTATAGGATGGCGGTGATCTCCATTCGCAAGCAGTACCCAGGGCACGCCAAGCGGATCATGATGGGCGCCTGGTCCTTCCTGCGCCAGTTCATGTACACCAAGTTTATCGTGGTGGTCGATGAGGACGTCAACTGTCGCGATTGGCAGGACGTGATCTGGGCCATCACCACCCGCATGGATCCGAGCCGGGATACCGTCATGATAGACAACACCCCGATAGACTATCTGGACTTCGCCTCCCCCGTGGCGGGCCTGGGCTCCAAGATGGGCCTGGATGCCACCAACAAGTGGCAAGGCGAAACCAACCGCGAGTGGGGCACCACCATAGTCATGGATGAGGCGGTTAAGCAAAAAATCGATGCGATTTGGGATCAATTAGGCATAGACGAGAGCCCTACCCTATAATCCCGTTATCTTAAGAGAGTGCAAGCTTAGTACAGAGGTGAAAAGGAAGTTAGATGAATAGCATACGTTGCCAGATTGAGAAAGTTACCCCGTTTAATGACGCCGTCTACCGGGTGATCCTTAAGCCCGAAACCCCGCTCGACTTCCAGGCGGGACAATATCTATGCGTCGTCATGGGAGAAAAAGACAAGCGTCCCTTCTCTATCGCCTCTGCTCCCAACCAGGATACCCTGGAGCTGCACATAGGCGCCGCCGTCAACGAGAGCTACCCTATGCAGGTGGTCGAGCGCCTGCAGAATAGCAGCCATATCGACATAGAAGCCCCGGGCGGCGAGGCTTTCCTGCGCAGTGACAGCCACAGACCCAGGCTGATGATCGCCGGCGGCACCGGCTTCTCCTATATCAAGAGCCTGGTCGAGCAGCAAATCGCCCTGGGGCAGAAGGTAGAAACCTTGCTCTACTGGGGTTGCCGTACCCAGGATGCCATGTATTACGAGAGCCTGGCTCGCGACTGGCATGAGGCCCACCCTTGGCTGCATTTCGTGCCTGTGGTCGAGCAGGCTTCCGAAGAATGGCAAGGCAAGACGGCCAACCTGCTGACGCAACTCAAGCAGGACTTCATCGGCCTCAGCGGTTATGACATCTATATCGCCGGCCGCTTCGACATGGTAGGGGCCGCCAGGGAAATGTTCCGCCAGATGGGCGTCGAAGAAGCCCATCTCTATGGCGATGCCTTCGCCTTCATCAAGTAACAGCCGGCGCCACCCGTGGCGCAAGCGGCTCTTTGGCCAGCGATAGGCAAAAATAAACCCCGGTCGATGCCGGGGTTTATTTTTAGCCGCCGTCGCCATGGCGTTCCAAAGCTGCAGCGCTGTAAATGCCCGGAACTTCGGATTCTCGGGGCGCATGCTCAATCAGCGCAGAATTTGGCTCTCCGGCCACTTACCAGAGGATGGCCGGGGCGTCTCTCCCGGGCGCTAGCCGATGGACTTCAGCATACCGACGTCAAACAGGGCCGGCGACACTTCGCTGTCCTGCTGCCTTATCAGCTCGGCCAGGGTGGCCATGTCCTGCTCCAGGGTCGAGAGTGTCAGGGTGTTGTCATCCAGCAGATAGACCTGTTTCAGACTGGCATAGTAGAAGCTGAGGATAATCAGTGCCTGCGGTTGCTGTCTGGCGGCGGCGAGCTTGATCTTGGCCAACTTGCGGTAAATCCGGTTCTGCAACTGCTTGAGTTGCCAAACATAATAGATTTCCTTCAACCAGGGGCGTTTCCTCTGGCCGTGCAGCACACAAGAGAGCAACAGCAGCGCCAGTATCACCCCGAGCAAATTCCAGTGGAAATTGCCGGTCGGCTCGCCCGCGACCGGCGCGGCGCCGAAGGCGGCGATAAGGCCGGCACCAAACGAGAGCGACAACAGGCTCAGGCTCGCCACCAGCCCCAGCAGCAACCTATTGGTACGCTTGCGATACAGCTGTTTATCTATCGATATCAATTTCATGTTACGGCTCTCGGTTCGCTGACGGACAAAAACACGCCGCCGGAATAGCGGCTGGCTCAAGCCCGGCAGTGTACCCTATAGCGCCGGGGCAAGCATCACAGCCACAGTGACCCGGCGCCCAATTTCGTCGTGACGGGTCTTAGCTGCCGCACCTTGCAGGGCGCTGTGCCGCGGCGCTACCAGATCCGCCTCTGCCAGCAGCCGGCGTTAACGGGCGGCGTTGAACAGATCCATGGCGCTGCGGCTCATGGCGCGCACCCCTGTGCTTATGGTGAGCGGGTAATCCGGGGCGAACTTGCTCGAATGCAGCGACGGCAGGCTCTCACCCGAGGCCTGGCTGGCCGCATAGGCCGCCGGGGCGACCCCGCCGAGCCAGAACAGGGTGATAGGCAGCTGCTCCTGGGTACGGCCGTAGAGGCCGAAGTCTTCGCCCGCCATCACAGGCGGCACCTCCAGCACCTGGTCGGCGCCCAGCTCGGCCTCGATACTGGCCTTGACCCTGGCGGCCAGCCGGGGATCGTTGTAGGTCGAGGGAATGGTCTCATCCTCATGCACATAGACGACCGGCATCAGCTCTTCGGGCAGGCCGGCGCTGATGGCGATCCCCCTGCTGATGCGTTTTATCGCGGCAATCTGCTGCTCGCGCACCTTGGGGTTGTAGGATCGCAGGGTGAGCTGCAACTTGACCTCGTCGGAAATGATATTGTGCTTGGCGCCGCCGTGAATCGAACCGACGGTCACCACATTGGGCTCCAGCGGCGACACCTCGCGACTGGCTATGGTCTGCAGCGCCAACACGGTACGGGCGGCGAGCACCACGGGATCTATGGTGAGCTGGGGATAGGCGCCATGGCCGCCCTTGCCTTTGATGCTGATGTCGACCGAGTCGACACTGGCCAGGGCATAACCCGAGACTATGCCCACCTTGCCGGCGGGAATGGCGGCACTCACATGCAGCCCCAGTACCTGGTCCGGCGTCGGGAAACGGCTGAACAGCCCCTGCTTGAGCATGGCCTTGGCGCCGCCGCCCACTTCCTCGGCGGGCTGGGCCACCAGCATCAGGGTGCCCTGCCATTGCGCCTTATGCTTGAGCAACTGCTGGGCCGTGCCTATCAGACTGGTCATGTGTATGTCGTGGCCACAGGCATGCATGACGCCGACGCGCTTGTTGTCGGCATCCAAAGCGGTGACGGTCGAGGCATAGGGCTTGCCCGTTTCCTCCGTCACAGGCAAGGCATCGATATCGGCGCGGATCATCACCACGGGTCCGGCGCCGTTGTTGAAGATCCCCACCACCCCATGGCCGCCGAACTCTTCTGTCACCTCAAACCCCAGCTGCTTCAGCTCCCCGGCCATGCGCTTGCCCGTGGCCTGCTCCCGGTAGGACAGCTCGGGATGTTGATGCAGGTCCAGGTAGAGTCGCTCCAGCGCCGGCAGTGCCTGGGTCACGGACGCATCGAGTTCGCCGGCCTGGCTGTTGAACGTCAGCCAGGGGGCCGTCGCCAAGATAAACGGCAGGGCCAGTGCGGCAGTTTTTGTCAGTCTCATGGGGATATTCCTGTTCTCGATGGCGAATGGTGTTCAACAGCCGGCTTAACAAGCAAGCGACTCATGCTTTGATTAGATCAGGCAAGTTGATCTATGCCCGTGCCGGCCTGGGTGGGGGTATATTCCTTGCCATGAAGCTCCTCGACCTGTGCCAGCCGCTTCATCAAGAAGTCGACGCCACTGATATCTCCGATACTTTTTTTAAATTCTATCGACTGGGTTATCTGGGCAATATAATCCGTCTTGACCTCGCCCATCTCCGATTGCTGACCATCCAGCTGCACACGTCCACCGGGAAGCACCAGTGGCACGGGCAAGTCAGTGATCCCGGATCTGACCAGTTCATTGTATTCATTGGCCGATATGTTGTGCATGTCGATACTCACTTTGGCCTGGTTGCCCGAGCTTGGCGGTTTGGCACCGACGCCGGCTTCAACGTATTGACCCGCCATGTCATGCTGTTGCTTCGCTTCTGTGGTGCCGCCGATAGCTACGGCAAGATTCTGTCTCATTCCCTGTATATTCATTGTCATCCCTAAGTCACTTATCTATGCCATTAAAACCAAGCATACGTCATGCCTCGTCCGAAAAAAACACAATTGACTTATAAATAAAGACCTTGGTTGGCAGCGAAAGGCCGGCAGTATAAAAACAACTGCGCCTCAGCATGCCGGCTAACAAGAGTCGATAGGCATGGCCAGGTTATTTTAATGTCACTTGGCCATGCTGCTTTACCCTGTTCCCCCAGCTTCCAGGCCAGGCCTTTACTCGGCAGACAACTGCCTGACCACGGCGTCGGGATCGCTGAAGTCGCTGATACGGGCCGTGACCTTGCCGTCCTTCAGCCTGAGCAGCGTCGGAATACTCCTGATGTTGAACTCGGTGAACAAGACGCCGCCATTATCGACACTGAAGGGAACTTGCATGTCATAGAGCTGATTGAACTCGGCCAGCGCCTGCCCGTCGGTCCAGAGGTGATTGACGAAACCATGCCAGGACCTGTTGGCCAGCCGTTGCTGCAAACCGTTCAAACCAGCCTGTGCCAACTTGCATTGCTTCGCCATCTCGGGTCGGGTATCGAGCAGGTACCAGTCACACCAGGTGGCGGTGAAGAACAGCAGCTGCTCGCCCTGCAACCAGGGAGCCAACAGGGCCTGTTGCTGTGCTTCATCCATGGCCTCCGTGGCGGCTGCATGCAGCTTCTGGCCCTTGGCCAGCATGCCGAGGAAGCGCTCGAGATTGGCGTCGGACTCGTGGCTGGTATACACCAGCTCACCGTCGCCGTTGATCAGCACGCTGTAGGGCGTGCCCACCAGCCCCAGCGCCTGCGCCAGCTGACCCTCGTTGTCCAGCAACACGGGCATGCTCAGCTTATGGCGCGCGATCACCTCATCGATCTGCGCCCGGCTCTCATTGATGTTGATATTGACCGCGACAAAGTTCAGCTTATCCTTGAACTCTTGCTGCAGCGCCTCGAAGTGCGGCATCTGCGCCATACAGGGCTGGCACCAGGTCGCCCACAGCTTGATGTAGCTGGGCTTGCCTGTACCCAGGTCGGCGAGGCTGACAGTGTCCGTACTGTCTAACTGCCCCAGTTGCACCTCACGGTAATCCAGTGGCTTTGCCTGCACAGACAGGCACAACAGCAGCAACACAGATAGGCATAATCGATTCAATATCATCATTTTTTCTCTCGTTAACACAACTTGATGCAACAGAAAAACGCCCCTGGGGTCGTTGTTACTGCCGCCGTTATCCCAGTCCGGTTAAGATCAGCCTAGTTAAGATCTGCCTTGGCCAGACCGAAGGCCGCGTCCGCCGAGCCGGGTTCCGCCAGCGACACTAGCTGCAGCCGGTTCCACATATTGATGATGCCTATCAGGTAGCATAGCTCGGAGATCTCCACTTCGGAGAAATGCGCCAGCGTCGAACGATACAGCTCATCGCTGACACCCGTGTCTGCCAGCTTGGTCAGCGCCTCGGTCAGCGCCAGTGCCGCTTTCTCTTTGGCGGTAAACAGCGGCGATTCACGCCAGATAGCCAGATGATACAGGCGCAATTCACGCTCGCCTTTTATCTTTGCCTGTTTAACATGCATGTCCAGACAGAAGGCACAGCCGTTCAGCTGCGAGGCGCGGATATCTATCAGGCTCTTGATCAGCGGGTCGATCGAGGTCTTGTAACCTGCCATGGAGGCGTCGCTCAGTGCCTGAGTCAGCTTGGGGGCGGTAACGAAATGGTTCAGTCTGTTGCTCATGGTCTTATCCTCTGCTGGTACATGTGAAAAACATTTATAGATGGAGTGAATCTACTGCCTGTAACGCATTTTGCAGTGCTGTGTCACGGGTGAGCGGGTCATGGGTCCCGTCGACCCGGATGACAGTCAGATCTGTGATCCCTATGTAGGCCAATGCCTTTCTGACATAGGGGGTGAAGCAGTCATCCTGTGCCCAGGGGCCGCTGGAGAACACACCGCCACTGGAGACCACCAGATACACCTTCTTGTTCGGCACCAGTCCCACCTTGGTACCCTGGTCGGTGAAGCCGAAGGTGCGACCGGCACGGGTAATATGATCGAACCAGGCCTTCAACACCGACGGCAACCCCAGGTTCCACATGGGTGAAGACAGCAACAGCAGCTCACAGTCCAGCAGCATGTCGACCATGAGATCGGACAGTTGCACCGCCTGTTGCTGCGCCGGCGTGCGTTGTGCCACCGGGGTCAGAAAGGCACTGGTGGTCAGCTCATCCAGATGCGGCAATGGTTGCTGCGACAGGTCCAACAGGGTTTCCTCCAGCCTGGGGTAACTGTCTGCCAGCCGCGCCAGCAGTCGGGCCGCGACCTTTCTCGAGGATGAGCCTTCGAGATTCGGGCTGACGGTAAGATGCAACAGTTTCATACTCGACTCCGGTGCGCCGCGCCGGCGCCTTGTGTTTCATGTGGCCCAGTCTAGGCTTCTATGCCATATTAAAAAGATACAAAAAAGCAAAAAACAGGTAGGACATAGGCGTGGGCTATAAAGACATATACCAACGTTATACCCAGAGCATTCTGTCGGGAAGTCTGAAACCGGGCGAGAAGGTGCCCTCAATCCGGGTGCTGGCACAGGATCTCGGGGTCGCCAAGAAAACCGTGGAGGCGGCATACGACATTCTGATTGGCGAGGGGTATCTGGTCAGCCGCGGCGCCAAGGGCACCCTGGTCAACCCGGATCTGAAGTTCAGGGAAACGCCGCCAGAGGCGCCGCAACCACTGGAGGATCCGCGGCTGCAAGAGCTGCTCGAGTTGAGGGATAACCCCGGCTTCCTGCGGCTGGGCATTCCGGCGCTGGACGCCTTTCCCCATAAGAAGTGGTTGCTGCTGTCGGGCAAGGCGATACGTGCCATGCGCCCGGAAGAGATGATGAGCCCGCCCGTCATGGGCTATGGGCCGCTGCGTGAAGCCATAGCCAATTACGTCAACATTTCCCGCGGCCTGAACTGCAGCGCCGCACAGGTATTCATCACCAGTGGCTACAAACACAGTCTGGCGCTGATCCTCCAAGCCATGACAGGCGCCAGGGACAAGGTGCTGTTCGAAGAGCCCGGCTATTTCTTCGGTCAGAAACTGCTCAAACGCATGGTGCAGAACCTGCACTATGTGCCCGTGGATGACCAGGGGCTGGATGTCGACTTCCTGCTGCGCCACCACGCCGATGCCCGCCTGGTGATTACCACCCCGTCCCATCACAGCCCGCTGGCCGTCACCCTGTCACTGCCGCGGCGCAACCGCTTGTTGCAGTGGGCCCAGAGCGAGAACGCCTGGATCCTTGAAGACGACTATGACGGCGAGTTTCATTACACCCGCAAGGTGCAGCCGGCGCTGAAAAGCCTGGATACCCAGGAGCGGGTCATCTATGTCGGCACCTTCAGCAAGACCATAATGCCGTCGATACGCGTCAGTTATCTGGTGCTCCCCAAGAGTCTGGTAGGCAAATTTACCGAGACAGGCGAAATAGTGGAAACCGGCCAGCCGCTGTTGCCACAGAAGATACTGACCGCCTTCTTGTCCGACGGGCATTTCTTCAAACACCTGAAAACCATGCGCTCCCTGTACCAGGCCAGGAGGATGATGCTGTATCACGCCCTGCAGCGGGTCTACCCGGATCTGTTTGAATTTGAGCAGACGGATGGCGGCATGCACATCATCGCCTACCTGAAGCAAGGCACCCAGGATGACAGGCTCGCCAACCTCTGGCAGGCACATAGGTTGATGGTATTCCCCTTATCGGCCTGGTATGCCGGCACCAGCCGCCGCTACGGCTTAATCATGGGCTATACCAATGTGCCCTCGGAGCAGGAAGCGGTGCGGCTCGTCTCCCTGCCCTACCGGGAAACCATGGCGCTGCTGGCGACGGCCTAGCGCGCTGTGGCTCGGCTTCTCTGTCTCTGTCTTGGCCTACCGGCGCAGCTTGATATACAGCTCGCCGTCGCGGATCTGCAGGTCCTCGACACCATCGGCAAAGGTATTCCAGAAACCGCGATCGCCGAACTCGCTGACCAGGTTGACGTTTTTCATGTTGCCCAGCCAGGCATTGGGAATGGGTACCCCCATCAGACTGACCCCCACCAGGGCCACCACGGGGCGGCGGTGCCGATCCAGATGTATGTCCAGGCCGGCATTGACCCGCAAGATCTGCCCCGCCATGATGGGGAAATCCTGAGGGATAGGCAGCAAAATCTTGGCGCTGGCGAGGTTATCGGCAAAGTCGATGGCGATCCTGTGGGCGAAATCTGGGCTGCGGCCTATCATGGCATTGACCTCCTTCTCGCTGAAGGTCACCCGGCGGGCGGCATCCGATTCACTGTAGGCCTCGGGCGCAAAATCCTCTTCGGCATTGGCTGCGGCGCGCGGGCCTGCCTCCCCCTGCCAGCCCAATCGACCCAACTTATGCTCCAGCCGTTGCTGCTCCTTGGCGCTCAGGGTCACGGGCGTCAGCGGCGCCGGAAAGATGTAGGTGCGGATAATGAAAAAGCTCGCCCCGACGCTGAGCAACACCGTCAGCAACAGCATCAGCAACAACTGCACGCCGCTGAAACCGCCTTGTCTGGATTGTGCCTGGCCCGGATTGGAAGGAAATTGCCGCATTGGCTCGCCTCTATTCAGTCTGCTTCTTGACTGAATGGTACTGTGGCCGGTGCAGTAAAGGCAAAGACTTCATTGCCTGACCTAGGGCTTCGCCACTTTCACCCCTGACAGACTTTCTTCCTCAGGCAGACTGATTTCCTCAGGCAGACTCCCTGCGGTGGCGGATGGCGGGGCCAGCCCCTGATATTGCCTATCACTGACAGGGGCCTGACTCGGGGTCTGCATCAGATTGCCCATGGCCATTGCCGGAGTATCACCTAAAACCTTGGTGTTTACCTGAGTGACTGAATCTGTAATTTGTGAATTAACATTAACGGGCATGGTCTCTTCCTCTATTCATGGTTGAATAACACGCTTTTTGTAACGCCTCTGGGCATTGGCTCAGGGCTGGCTCTGATAATAGTCCACTATCTCACCATAGATATGGCTGATCTTTGTCCCTGGATTGGCGGGATAAGCGATGTCGGATGATTCGGACAGGGCATGACAGCTGAAGCAGTTATCGTTCTGGGTATAGGTTTCCAGGGTCGAGTTGGCCAGATGCACAGAGCCGCGCAGATGGGGATCATAGAGTGCACTGCTGTAGGTGGGAATGCTGCCATCGTTGGTCCAGATGCCGCCTATCAGCGAATAGTTTTTGCGCACATCGCCTTTGGCCAGATTCTGCTGCACCCCAAGATTGGCAGACAAGACGTCGTTGTTGTTGTCCAGTCCGTCGAGCCCTGGCGAGCTACCCCAGGCGTATTCGCGGAAGGTGTCGCTTGGGGCTATGTTTTCACCGGCTTCGGCCTGGATACAGGCGGCGACCTTGTACTTGTGCGCGCTATCCTGGCTGCATTGACTGGCCATTTGGCTGTTGGCCGCGCCTTGGGCTCCACCCTTGGCGAAAAAGGTCATGGCATTATCCAGGGTGCCCTGGTCGTTGAAAGAGGAATAGAGCACGGGCGTGCCGGAATCCGTGGGGGTGTAATAGAAACCATTGTTGGGGGAATTGTCGCTGTGCTCGAACGTGGCCCATACCAGCTCGGGGTGGCCCTTGACCGGCGAGACCACATGGAAACCAACCAGCCCCAACAGCGCCTGTCTCTGGGTTTTGCCGTCCCAGATCCAGATATCGTCGGGTTTAGCGGCGCTTTTCCGGTAATCCGGGATAGAGGCCATCATGGTGAGATACTTGTCTTTATCACGTTTGTCTATTTCGACCCAGGAGACCTTTGTTTCCATGGTCAAGGCCTGACCTTCGGCAAAAGCTGTCACCCCGGCCGCGGCGGCGAGGGCATCCAATTGCTTCTGGGTGGTGGGAAATTCGTCAAACAGCGCGCCGCTGGCGGAAGCCGGGCCGGAAGCGTATTTGGCCTGCAGCCGAGTCATGGCGTCATACACATTGTTGATATGCACTGTGTAATACACCAGAGAACCGTCCTGTGCCAGCAATACCCCGCTGGGAGAGCCCGCCTGTTCTGTGCTGACACTCTTGCCGCCGCGCAGCAGGCCGACATCCGAATCCTGCGCGAAGATCTTGCCGCTGTTTGCATCGACATCGAAGAATAACTGGCCATCGAAGACCAGATCCTCGGCAGCGCCATAACGGCTGTCGGCCGAGGTCAGCCAGAGAAACATCTGCCATGACCATTTGTAAAAGTTACACACGGTGGCATCATCGAATGTCACGCTGTCTGCCGGGGTAAAGACACTGTCCGGCCGCAGCGCCTTGCCGCCGGACCAGGTCTCCAGCTCACTTTTGGCTATATAGCAGCTGTGTGTTACGTTCGCGGGAATGAATTCTTTTGCCGAGACAGTTACCGCTATGGCCTGACTCAAGAGGCATGCCGACACGGCACTGAGGGCGAAATGGATTTTGCTCATGGGGCTCTCCATAGGATCCTGATTATTTCCTGAGTCCAGAGCCTAGCCTTTTTATGCGACTTCAGATATTACACTCCATTACGCCTCACAGGCCGGCGCACATACGTCTGGCATCGGGGGAATTTTAGATCGAACAGGGATCAGACAGGACAGGATAAACTGGAAGTAAAAAAGTACGCCTGCCCCTGGTTGCCGCTATTCTGACATGAGCGCGTTTGACATTAAGGCAGATGGCATGGGCGTGTCTGGCACGCCTCATGACGACAAGGTTAGAGTGTGGATTTTATTTAAAAGCGCATGATAAACGCCAGGCTCAAGTTCTGGGTGGTTATGCTGGCAATGTCAGTTCTTTCAAAGTCCAGAGACATGGCGAACTTTTTATTAAAACCGTATCCAGCACCAATGCCTGTCAGTAGCGACACCCCGTTGTCACTCGTTTTTTGTACCACCAGTCCGTCGCTGCCTTGCACCAGAGTGCTGAATTCATTGTCCCATACCAGAGCCCCAAGATGGGCTTTCAGAAACAGGCTGCCGCTCAAGGGATAGGTGACTATCATACGAATATCCCCGGCTAACGTACTGAAATCGCCGCTGTGAATTGTCTTATTCTTGGTTTTGCCGGCTGAATCCGTCTGCTTTTCCATGACAGCAAAGCTTGCCTCACCAAATGAAGTCACGCCGGCCTCAACGGCCAGATAGCGGTTGAATTGATGTCCGACAAACCCACGAAAACCTGTCGCCGCAGAATCTGCATCATATACAAGAGGGGTTAACCCGGCGGTATCAACATTGGGGGCGAAATTGAGCTTGTCATAGCTGTTATGCTGAAGATTGATGCCTAGATAGTCAAACTCATTGAGTTCGCTTGCGAAGGCGTTCATTGACAGAATACCGAGTGCCCCGACGATAGTACTAGCTAATAGTTTCATTGATATCCTTATAGGAAATGCATCAGGCCCAACGCAGATATAATGCGCAAAAGCCTTGCTCACTCCAATGAGAGTCCAACCTGTCCTGGTTGCTTTTTTATTTAATCGCTGCATGGAATGCTATCCGGAATACTTTCGTACTCCCTGGAACAACAGCATGCTGCACATGCGCGGCGTCAGCCGACGAAGTGCGTCAAGCTACTGGTGTTGATGGATATTTTCAAGCTTTTTGAGCATGAAAAACATAAAAGCGCCCAGTTGTTTGCCGGAGGATGCTGCTTGCAAGGGTGTCACTCACTCAGGTCGGCCCGCCATAAACCCGGACAAAAAACGGCTAATCATCAGCATCAAGCTCGCTAAAATGGCTAACCCAAACCCGTCACCATCAGGGCATCCTCGCCACAGGCTCTCCTCCGACATGCGTCACTGCCCTGCGACAATGGCGCCGGCCTGACTACAATGAAACTAAGGCAACAAACAGCAGTTGGGCACCCGGGCTTCGGCCATGTGGTCCATAGAAGAGGAACGCGACATGCTGGTCACCTTCAAGACTAAGTACTATTCAGACATCACCATGTTTGGAGACATAGCGCGCACATTTTTGAAGATCATGGGTCATAGTGGTGCCGTGCCGGGGGCAATACTGGCGGCCGATGTGCCCGCCGCGCTGCAAAGATTGTCCAAGGCGATCGAAAATGAGCCGAGCGCTCCGCCGGCGCCGACAGAAACGGATGAAGACGACGAGGCCCCCCTGGTGAGCCTGAGGCATAGGGCGCTGCCGCTCATAGAACTGCTGAAATCCGCCGCGGCGTCGGCATCGAACGTGATGTGGGAATAACCAAGCCGCTTTTACTTAGAGCAGCTTTTACTTAGAGTCACTGTTACTTAGAGCAACTGTTACCCAGAGCAGCTTGGCTTAGATCAGCTTTTACTTAGAGCGCTTTACCTAGAGTGGCTTTTACTTGGAGCCACGCTGCCGACAGCGCGCCCAAGGGCATGACGGGACTCTGCTACGGCTCAATGGCGGCGAGCCATGACTTCTCTGACTCTCATCTTAACAATCAAAGGCATAAACAAGCTTGCTCTGGCCCTGAATAGCCAGACAGTTTTCAGCGGCGCGCCTGGCAACGCGCCTCCAGCAAGTCGACCAGTATGCGCTCGACATTGCTGCCGCCGATGCCTATGCGCGCCCCGGGGGAAATGCCCGCCAGCGTCTGCGCCGCGCGCAGATACTCACCCTTGACGTAATACAACAATGAAGACACCAGGGCGAGTGACACAGCCAGCTTGTCTCCCTCGGCTGCGGCAGCAATGCCAGCCTCACAGCGTTTGAGTCCGGCGATATCGCCTGCGGATGCATAGAGAGCGGCGACATGGAGTGCGACGAAGGGATGGCCCAGCATGCTCCAGACTGTCTCTATGTGATCCAGCACATCCTTCCCCAGGGGCCTCGGCTGGCCGCTCTTGAGGTAATCCCTGAGCAGGAAACCGCCACAATCGGCCAACGTCAGAATGGGGCCACAGGTGGTGGTGGCCGGCGCACAATAGGCCAGGTAGCGTGCCATGGCGGCGTCGCGATCGCCCATCTGCCATTCGGACAAGGCCAGGTGCCATTGAACGTGGCCATACATCTGCCCGTTGCGGGCTCCGGCCTCATGGCGCTTGAGCCAGTCCCGGAGCAGCGCCGCCGACTCTGCGGCGGCGCCTTCATCATGGAGCAGGTGCGCCAACGCATGAATGGAATAGAGCGCCTGGGGGCGAATAGCCAAGGCCCGCTCGATAAGCGCGCGCCCACGCCGGCGCTGTCCGGCTTCACTGGCGGCAAACCCCAGCCGCGCCAGGAAGGCCCAATCATGGGCTAACGTCGCTTCGACGGACTCGAATACCGCCAGCACTGTTTGCAGTTTCTCTGGACCGTCGTAAAAAAACATATTTCGCGTCAGCTGGGATATCACCAACAGATCACCAGGCATGGTTTCTATGTAGCTCAGCGCCCTCGCCCTGGCCGCCGCGGTCGGCGCCATCAGGCCGATCAGCACTTCTATATGTTCACGTTCCCAGTCGCTAGCCTGCAATGCTGCCCGTACCGCCCACTCCCGAAACACCCCGGCATCTGTCTCGCCGACATCCAGCGCCACGTAATAGCGGGCCGCGGCGGCCATGGCAAAATCCTTGTCCAGCTCGAGCGCCCTGTCCAGGGCTGCGGCCGCACCGGATTCAGATCCCAGAATGAGATCGACTGCCTGTAGGTAGAGCCTGGCGGCCTCTGCAGACTCACTCGATAATGGCTTACCCGTGCGCGCGTCGAGCATAGAGACTCCTTAGTGGCGTTGGCGCATTGGCCTGCAACCTCAGGGACTGGGAACAAGGGACAAGGCGCGAAATGGATAAATCCAAGCATAGCATCCTATTCCCCAAGGCCCGGCGGAATTGCGGCCGGCTGGCAGACTGGGGCCGCTTGCCCGGCCAGGAGGTGGAGGTGTGGGCGCAGCATGCCAGCCGGCGCCTGGGCAGTGCCAGGGCCTTCCTCGACTTCATGGCAGAACCACCGGCCTCGCACTGGAGCTCGCTATCTATGCGACACAGGCTGCGGTGAACTCCCGCCGAGGGCCAATTCGACGGCTTCCACTATGGAAGCCACACAGTGGCAAGCTTCGCCAATTAACCTTTCATCGCCCCTCTGATACTTGCCGGTTTTAACCAGGCATCCCTGCATTCCCGCTTTTATCGCGCCTTCGATATCGCCGAATATGTCATCGCCTATCATCAAGATCTCGCTCGCCTTGGCCGAGGTAGAAGCTATCACCTGGGCGAAGAACTCGGGGGAGGGTTTTCCCACTATCAGCGCAGTGACCGAGGCGGCATATTCGATAGCATAGATAAAAGGGCCGGCATCCAGGTGTAAACTGCCATCGAGCTTGAAATAACGGTTGCGACCTATGCCAATTAACGGCGCACCGGCCTGGCAGAGTTGAAAGGCGAGATCCAGGCTCGGGTAGCTGAAGCCCTCGGCGGCATCCCCTATGATGACCACATTGGGATTTTGCCTGTCCAACACCGAAAATTCGGCTTCGATATTGCTGTGTACCACACAATAGGGACGCCAGTTGTTGGCCTCCACCAGCGCTTTGACCGCATCCGGCGCCGTAAACAACTGCCGAGATTCGAGGCTGAATCCCATCTCCTGCAATCCGTGCAATATTTGCCCACGGTTCATTCTGGAGGTATTAGTGACAAACCTGACTGTCAATGGGCTTTGCTGCAGCCTGTTCACCGCTGCCACCGCACCCGGCAGCACCCGCTTGCCTTCGTACAGCACGCCGCTTAAATCAACAAATACCGCCTTGAACATGCCCGTCTCCCGCAACTCCCATCTCTCTTGAGTATATAGGCTCGGCGGCCAAGCCGATCCAAACTCCCGTGCACCTGCCAAGGAAGGGGACTCACTGCGGCGGTATTAAATCTGGGGGATAGAGCGATGGAGCGAGTAAGCTGCACGCCAATATTCATGCACCGAGTGCCTCGCAGGCTCAACTTGCCTATCGGGACTCGATACCTGGCTGCAAGTTGAACCATGAGTAAGCTGATAAGGCCGTTGGTTATTTTGCGGGCATGACAGCCCAAGTGCCATCGACATTGTAGACCACATTGAAGCTGGTATACCCCATGGACATGTCGCACCTTGCCGCTGAGATAGACTCGGAGGCGAAGTCGAATATTTGACCCGGGGCATATTTGCCAACCTGAACGTAGAAGCTCGACACTGGCTGACAATCGATCGATTGATTAGGTTGTGCCACCACAAAGTTCGAGATAATGGCCGGGCCGCCGTCGGTATCTTGCATTGCCAAGCCTATGTTGAAATTGCCGACAGTATTGGGATTATAGACAGGCGCAACGATACGGAATGCCCCGGCTTGGACCCCGGATGCCGGCTCTGGCGTACTTAAGCCCAGTGGCGAGACGCTCAGGTAGGTGCAGTCATTGGTGTTGGCCCCCGACGCTGTGGCCAGCTCAATCGGCTGACAGGCTGTAGTACTCCCGGAGGCGCGGCCCAGGGTCGGTGCGCTGACTTGTGTTTGGGCTCCGGCGCAGGGCTGCGCATTTATCTCAAACGTGAGTACAGCACCGGATCCGAAGCTGGGTGGTAGTGAAGCCTGGTAGAGACTATTCGAATAGACGGTAGGATCGCCTTTATAGCGCCCCTGCGCCTGAAAGAAAAAGAAAGATTGAGTGCTGGATGACTTATTGGTCACGTTTATTCTATATTGCATGCTCATTTCTGGATCCTTGAAAGTTCAATGTTATCGATGGGCCAGCCGGAAATAAACCGGGTTAGCCCAAATCCTTATGCAAGCCTCATAGGCGGAAACCTAGCTGAGATATTGCTGCCCCTGGTGTCACTCAGTTTACAGCTGCAAGAGAAGCATAGCCTAATCGAACTCCCTCGCGCCTCCGTCCTGAGCATTAGATGGAGGCACTAAAGAATTTTCATTATTTATCAATCTAATGACAAATAAAACCTGCTGTTCCGCATAGGATTCGACGTTAAAGATTTGCCCCAGCCATAGGGCCATAGCATGCAATTGCTTGCTGTTGGTGATATTGAATAAAACGATTCTTGTGCTGCATATAGGCAGCCATATCATTTTTACATTCGATGGCAGCCACTCGTTTGATTGCCCCATACGCTTGGGCCACATCAGGATGTGCCATCAAATAGTCTCGAAAGGCCCTGTGGCGCATGAGATATCCCCACGCCTGAAGGCATGGAGATGATGACTGCGTTGCTCCCCGCCTTTGTGAAAATAACGACGCCCCCCAATGCCATTCTCTCCCCGCGCAACATAGCATCCGAGCGTAGCCAGGTTCAGTGCACGCGTGCTGTTTGAGTTTGCCAGGTGTATTTTAATGGTTAGCAATAATTGTTGTATTGCTAACTGAATCAAAAAAATACACCTCTTGTTCTAACTATTTACTGAGGAGCATCCCAAGCCTGTTCAATAACCTCAAATAAATCGAAAGGCTTTTTTAAGAATTCAATTTTTTCCAACTTTTCCTTTAGACTTATTGGCAGGTTATCATATGCACGTTCTTCTGCGATTATGTTTTTTGAGAAAATAAGTTTACGGATCCCTTCTATCTGACTGGTTATGGCTGTTGAATTATCAAGTTTGTTTTGCTCTTCCAGTACTAATATTGATTTTGACAAATTAAACAGTTCTGGTTGAGCGCAACTATTAAGCGCATCATCAAGGAGTTTACCCAAAGCATCACTGGCTTCATGAGGAAGAGCTTTAAGTTGTATTTTATCTTCTTCTCTAAGCTTAAAGTTCCTCATCTGCTGATGACATAAGCCACTCTTACGTTCATATTTGGTCAAATTAACCTGCACCATGAGTGAAGCAAACTTACCATCTTCCGATACAGCTGCTGAGACCGATGTCGACATAAAACAAAGAATGAGGAGTCTACTTAACATAAGGTTTGCACCCCGCATAAATAGATTTCCAGAACATATATTCTTTAGGACTGCGTTGATGTTTCCTGGCCTGGAGATATGCAACTTTTTCTATTGACTCCATGGCTATAGAGTCAAACGCTCCGAATGACTCAAAAAAATACTGCCAATTAGCCTGGCTAACTGCATACTCAGTTTGAGCGGCATCAGAACCAGCAATTTGAAAAGCAAGTGTATCATCCAGAAACCTGACTCCCGAACCTGATGCACCTCGAACACTAAGCCCACCAAAAATTGAGTAAAACTGCCCAATTAGCAAAGCAAATCTACCAATTTTTTTTTAGATCGTAAATCTCATTAATTTCCTCAATGCCCTTTTTACTTTCCTCATCAAACTTGAGTCCGACAATCGGTGAACATTTGTTCATAACCACCTCCCTGTGTTAAAACTGAATACAAAAACCTAACTTAATCATCACAATGAAAAAGGAAACAACTTCATCCCGACTAAGGCCTTCTAGGCACAATAGTCTGCTCCAACGATACAGGTAAAACCTTTACACCTCAATGGCTAACTGTTCAAACACACTCGCCTATAAAAAATGGACATTAACCTTGCTCAACCCAAGGTGACCATATACGTCCCATGTCTTGTCATCCTCGCATATAGTCCAACGGGGTCTATCCTATATACTGTCGGCAGTTGCCTGGGTAACCCGGGGCTGAATGCTCTCCTGTGTGCAACAACCGCGGTATACATCACTCTAAAGGACAAATTTACCCAGCCATTAGGAATTAATCTGAGTCCAGCGAAAGAAAGACGGCACATAGAAGATCGCCTCATAACCAGTGGGTGCTCAGCATGGACACAAAAAGTGACGGAAGCCGTCGCTGCGACTAAGCTTAATCCCGCTGACTATAAGGAGATAGTATGAAACAAATTAATGGCTTGGTTTTACTCGTGTCCTGTTGCCTGCTGTTCGCAAGTCAGGTACGCGCCCATGGCGAGATAGGTGAACCGTCCGGCGGCGCCAGGGAAATGGCCGGCACCGAAGGCACCTTTGCATTTAAACCCGTCGATTGGCTTCAGGGTCAAAGAAGTTGGTGGAAAGACACCGATGGGATTGCCCCCGGTGTCGCGGGGTGCCACATAGGCACAGATGAAAAAGGCGTACCCAACGGTCGCATGTTCGGTGAAGCCTGCTTACCCAGCGGCTTGTTGGTCGAATCCAACCCGGGAAAGGATGAATTGCATAGCCACAGTGATGATCTTGGCCATCCTGATACCTTCGACTGCCATGTCTGGTGCATCGCCCAGGGCCAGAAAGGTGGCGTCTGTGCCGTCGCCGCGGCGCCGCCCTGCGAACAATCCGCCAAGTGCGCCTGTAACTAATAGCGCCAGGCACGAATTCAACTCACACAACAGCGCAACACAGCATAGAAAGGCGGGACATATATGGTCACCTTGGGTTTAGCAAGGTTAATGTCCATTTCTTGTCCAAATCCGTTTGCGTCGTTCGATAGTTCACCTTTCACAATAGGGCGTGGTTGTTAATGGTTGGCGGTCTTGCGA
>NZ_JAAXYH010000013.1 GCF_012911865.1 Shewanella salipaludis | reverse complement strand
TGGAAGACAGTTTTTGCCAGATCGATGCTGATGAGTTTATAGTTCATAACGGTCACCTCGAGTCAGATTTTTTGCACCTAAATCATGGCACATTGCGATGCCGAGACCGAGGTGACCATCTCATCAGGCATAACTTACTGCCGTCCCGATACCAAACTGGAGCACAGACATAAGCACTGTTGCACCAGTGAGCGTTGGCGACAGGGTGAGCATCGCATAGTGATATGCTGCGAACGAGAGCCATGGAGGGCGAACTGGCCTTTATGCATGGAAGCATTTTGTCGCCGTCGAGCCTATAGGGACATATTCACGGCGTCTCACTGGGGTAGCAGTGCGGAAGGTCGTTCCTGAAACCTGCTGACAATTCTAGCCATTCATTCGAGATCCGACACTTATTGAAGTCATACTGACTCCATGATTACCTATCGTAGCTATTGCGGTTCGTCGTTGTTTGAACCTCCAGCATCAATGGCAGACAACGTACGCCTTGGGTCAAAAACGGCCATTCGTGCGGTACCGTATAACGCTGCGCTCTGCGGCGAATTTGAAGCGCAGCGGAAAATTTGTCCGACAGCAGCGCTCTGTTAGGCATCTTCTGGCCCTATGTAAAGCAAAACTGAAAGGCCTCCGTTACTTTGCCGTCGGTGCTTGCAGAAACCCACTGATCATCGGCACCAACCAATCGACCCGCGTCGTCACTTGCATGTGATCTGTATCGGGAAGCACGGCGAGCTGAGCGTGTTGGAAGAGCCGGAATGTTTCTACGGCGTGTTCCGGGCGTATGACGTCGGCGTCGCCGACAACAACCAGCGTCGGCGCGGAAACGCTGCGGATCGCATCAGTTGGAATATCCTTGAATTCCAGCACGCGTCGCGCGGCCTTGTCGTGAAATAGTCGTAGATTCTCTGGGTGAGGCGCAACCTTGAGATATTCTTCTTGCAGCTCCTGTGGCATGTTTTCTAACTTGGCATTAGCCATCGCGTCCCAGAGCCACGGATACGCGCCATCGCGCTTGAGAAGGGTCGAGGCCAATACCAGTTTGCGCACGACCTTTGGATGCCTAATCGCTACCTGCAAAGCTATGGTACCCCCGTTGCTGAAACCGAATAGATCGGCTTTTTCAATATGCAGGTAGTCCAAGAGTGCGGCAGTGTCGTCGGCCGACTGCTCGAAGCTGAATGGCCGTTCGATGATGTCTGCGGTGTGTCCATAGCCCTGCTGTTCGAACGCAATGATCTGCCGGGAACGGGATAGTTCTGGCAAGATGTGACCAAACGACGTAGTGATTGTGTCGCCACCGCCGTGTAGCAGCACCAGAGGCGGCTGCGCTGGGTTCTTGATGCCATGGATCTCGAAGTAAATGCGCAGACCGTTGATAGGAGCGTAGCCTGTCTGGACTGCTTGTTGGTTCTGATTCATTGCTAATTGCTCCGCATTCTGTGCTGCTGTTGGCGCAACGCCCCCGAAAGTGAATATTGCTACTGTTGTGGTTAAATGCAGAAGCTGCATGACGATTCTTTTATTCATTGTGAAATCCTCTCGAAAGAATATACAAGGATGACAAGGCCGGTCGATCTTGATCGACCAGCCCTTAGCCCTCTATATAGTCGTACGAGAAATGTCGAAATCGACATCAGTTGTAAATTTTTGGGGGAGTCATATCAACGTCCTGTTAACAGGCAAAAAATTGTTGGCTAAAATTAGTGACGAAGGAGCAAAAGCCAACTGTTTTTTTGTCCTTGTTTAACAGCTTGTTAGTAGCCGGTTATATACTATAGATCTCTGAAACTAAATTAGTTATTTCACTATGGGATGTCGTTAATAGTTCACGTACATCTAATGTTGTCCCCTTAAGGACAAACTTAACCCATTCGTATTTTCTTTCGATAGGTATATCGAGACCAGTTTCATTAACAATGTCTCTGATGGATTTACCTTTGGTTAAAACTAATGGCCCTTTAGGGTTTTTGTGTTCCCCGTTTACATATATTTTTCCAATAGTTAAATTCCCACCACCTTCCATTCTTACGAGGTTTCCAACGGTAGTTGTTGAATTGTCACTGTTAACTCGATCTTGCTGTTGTAGCTCAGTATGTTTATTAAAATTTACCGTTTTACAAAGATGAAGCAACCATTTATCCCCAGAAATATGCGGCTGAATATTTTCAATGATTTCTCGGTAATTACTAGAAAGGTCAGGGAGATTTGCATTTAAACTTTTTGTGAATATTTTTTTGTCTTTACCGTAAGGAAAGTGAACATTTCTTGGCGTTTTAGACGAATTAGTAATATTTGATAGATCCGTTGCAATGTAATCAAGACAGCTTCGAAGGTGCTCAAGGCAACTTTTTACCTTGGGTTTAGCTATCTGGATAATTTCTTCGCTATTTTTAGCTCCTGCATAGCCATTTTCGATTTGTTGCAATAAATCAAAAGATTCAGCTAATAGTTCATTTATGTCTGATTTACGATTTAGCACCATATCTCCTTGAGGCTACTACCCCTGCGTTAACGGGCCGGAAAACTGCGCAGCAGTTTGGAGGTCCAAGCCAGCTTGCTGTAATTGAACGCTTTGTTATATTTTTACAGGTTGTAGTTTTGGCAGGTTTCAAAATAAATAAATATCCCACCATCTTCCTCGAACACGTCATTTCTAATAAGATGTTCTGCTAAATTGCAGATGTCATATTGATTGTCTTCGAAGTTGATAAGCGCTTGCTCTTTTGTGTCTTCTGTCCTGTAGTAATCGACGAGAGCCTCCCTGCTGATTTGACAAGTTATCCTTTGGTTATCTACGTCAGCCCAGAAAGTAACGGCCTGCTTGGACATATCCCATTGGTATTCTTCCAGAAAAATGATGTCATCGAATCCCATGATGTGATCTCCAAAAAATATAACATTTAAATAGTGCGCATATGTACATTGATAAGATTCAACCCAGATTAGCACAAGCGACTGTTATGTAAAGTATAAAGCATCATTTTCACTCCAAGCGTTCCGGCTATACACACATGCGCGTTTGTACAAATAACCAGGCCTCGTTAAGGAAAGGCAAGCCGCCAAGAATTATGGGGACTATTGTTGCTATCCCGCGAATTCAAGCCATCATTCCCGCGCAAACGGGAACCCGACATGCGCCATGATGTTAAATCTGGGGGAGAGGTCAGCCGCACTCATTTTCAGCATGCGCTTTATCCTAACTGGCTGTTCCGAATGGTAGAACACTCGATAGGACAAGCAGGGTGATGAAACTCTCGGCAGAGAACCAGTGACCCACCAGCCTAGCGTCGCTGCAAGGTGAATTTGCAGCAAACCACCTGCCGTGGGCCTTCGCACTGTTACTCCAATGACACGCAGCAAGTTCGTCCCTGAATGCTCTGCGGCAACATCCCTTTCGCCGAAGGTCATTGGTGCAACAGTGCCTGTTTGGTGCCCTACCTTTGCAATCTGGTGTCAATTTTCATCTTCAAGACCCCCTATCTGCTACCGAAAACACCAGTTCCCTTCTGAGTTGCCGCTGGGCGTTGGACTCTATTGGTAAGAAGCAGGCGTGAGTCGAGCCATGGTCGCTCGTCATCCATGCACTCCACGACATTCAGGCCCTTGTCTATCGGTGCCGCCGCAAATGCAATAATATCCTTCGAAGCCGCTGCAGAGTGTTACAGCGGCTAAGTGAGACACACCATATAGGCAAAAATAGTGCGATTTAGCCGAGTTCAGGCGCACTTTTGGCCTTCGACTCTCGATTCCAAAAAAGTGGGATGTTTTCGTAAAACCTATAGGGACATATTCACGGCGTGCCAAAAGTGTGCTTGCACTGAGGCTCGCTGCAGCAAGTCACTGACCGCGATCGAAAAACTCTTGTGCATGCAAAGCCCCAAGCTGGGGTAGAAGCTGAAAGACATCCCAGGCTAAGGTTAGTCCCTTGCCATTAACCGCCATAAGTTTTTAGTGTAAACTCCCCTCTTCGTCCGCCACCCGGCTTTTGCTACTGGCTATTGCATCGACCTAGAGATAAGGCATTGAAATCATGACCCAAGCGTTGTTTTACCTCATGCCGCCTGCGGCTACAGACGCAGGCCCGGATCCGGCGTTGACGGCAATGCGGCTGCTGGCCTGTCGTCTGGCACGCCAGGCCTATGAGAGGCAGCAGCTGGTGTATATCCACTGCCAGGACAAGACAGCGGCGTTCGAGATTGACGAATTGCTGTGGCAGTTTGAGCCGACGGCCTTCGTGCCTCACAACCTCAAGGGCGAAGGGCCGCTGACCGGCGCGCCGGTGGAGATAGGTTTCGATCGCCTCGGGCCCAATAAAACTCGCCAGTTACTGATTAATCTTGCAGACCAAGCGCCTGCTTTTGCGGTAAACTTTGGCCACATTATCGATTTTGTTGCCAACGACGACAGCCATAAAGCCGTCGCCCGCGAGCGCTACAAGCAGTATCGCAACCTGGGGGTCGCATTGCAGACCCAGGACTTAGCAACGCATCCACTTAATTTAGTTTGAGAAAAACACGCGCCCATGGAAAAAACATACGATCCTCAGTCCATAGAACAAGCCCTTTACCAAAACTGGGAAGAGCAAGGTTACTTCAAGCCCCACGGCGATGAGTCCCAAGGCAACTATTGCATCATGATCCCGCCACCGAACGTGACGGGCAGCCTGCACATGGGCCATGCCTTCCAGGACACCATAATGGATACCCTCACCCGCTATCAGCGGATGAAGGGCAAGAACACCCTGTGGCAGGTGGGCACAGATCACGCGGGTATCGCCACCCAGATGCTGGTGGAGCGCAAGCTGGAGGCCGAAGAAGGCAAGAATCGCCACGACTTGGGCCGCGATGCCTTCATGGACAAGGTCTGGGAATGGAAGGCCCAGTCCGGCGGCACCATCACCAAGCAGCTGCGCCGCATGGGCGCCTCGGTGGATTGGGATCGTGAACGTTTCACCATGGACGAAGGTCTGTCCAAGGCGGTACAGGAAGTGTTCGTGCGCCTGTACGAAGACGAGCTTATCTACCGCGGCAAGCGTCTGGTGAACTGGGATCCCAAGCTGCACACGGCTATCTCGGATCTGGAAGTGGAAAACAAGGAAAAACAGGGCCACATGTGGCACCTGCGTTATCCGCTGGCCGACGGCGCCCTGACGGCCGACGGCAAGGACTACTTGGAAGTGGCCACCACCCGCCCCGAGACCATGCTGGGCGACAGCGCAGTGGCGGTGCATCCGGACGACGAGCGTTATCAGGCACTGATAGGCATGTTCATCCTGCTGCCGATAGTCAACCGCCGCATTCCCATCATTGCCGACGACTATGTCGATATGGAGTTCGGTACCGGCTGCGTCAAGATCACCCCGGCCCACGACTTCAACGACTATGAAGTGGGTAAGCGCCACAAGCTGCCCATGTTCAACATACTCACCCTGGATGCGGCCATTCGCGGTGAGGCCGAAGTGGTCAACACCGACGGCACCCTCAACACAGAAATAGATGCCAGCCTGCCGGCACGTTACGCCGGGCTCGACAGATTCAAGGCCCGTGATGCCGTGGTCGCCGAGTTCGAGACCTTAGGATTGCTGGAAAAAATTGCCCCCCATGGCCTGAAGGTGCCTTACGGCGACAGATCCGGCGTGGTGATAGAGCCGCTGCTGACGGACCAATGGTATGTGGCGGTCGCGCCCATGGCCAAAACCGCCATAGAAGCGGTGGAGAACGGCGACATCAAGTTTGTGCCCCAGCAATACGAGAACATGTACTTCTCCTGGATGCGCGACATTCAGGACTGGTGTATCTCGCGCCAGCTGTGGTGGGGTCACAGGATCCCGGCCTGGTACGACGACAGCGGCAAGGTCTATGTGGGTCGCGACGAGGCCGAAGTGCGCGCCAAGCATCAACTGGGCGGCGAGGTTAAGCTGCGTCAGGACGAAGACGTGCTGGATACCTGGTTCAGCTCGGCGCTGTGGACCTTCTCCACCCTGGGCTGGCCGGACAATCTTGAAGATCTCAAGACCTTCCACCCGACCGATGTGTTGGTGACGGGTTTCGACATCATCTTCTTCTGGGTCGCGCGGATGATCATGATGACAATGCACTTCATCAAGGATGAAGACGGCAAGCCACAGGTGCCCTTCAAGACTGTGTATGTGACCGGCCTCATCCGCGACGAAGCCGGCAACAAGATGTCCAAATCCAAGGGCAACGTGCTGGATCCGCTGGACATGATCGACGGCATAGATCTCGAATCTTTGGTGGAAAAGCGCACCGGCAACATGATGCAGCCACAGCTCGCCGCCAAGATAGAAAAGAGCACCCGCAAGGAATTTAGCGAGGGCATAGAAGCCCACGGCACAGACGCGCTGCGCTTCACCCTGGCGGCCATGGCCAGCACCGGCCGCGACATCAACTGGGACATGAAGCGCCTGGACGGTTACCGCAGCTTCTGTAACAAGCTGTGGAACGCCTCTCGCTATGTGCTGATGAACACCGAAGATCAGGACTGCGGTCCGGGTTCGCCAGCCTTCCAAGGCGGCGAGATGGAACTGTCGCTGGCGGATCGCTGGATCACGGGTCTGTTCAACCAGACGGTGAAGACCTTCGACGAGCACATGGCGGCCTACCGTTTCGACTTGGCGGCCAATACCCTGTATGAATTCACCTGGAACCAGTTCTGCGACTGGTACCTGGAGCTGACCAAGCCTGTGCTGCAGAACGGCAGCGAGGCGCAGATGCGCGGCACCCGCCACACCCTGGTGACTGTGCTGGAGGCCATGCAGCGCCTGATGCACCCCATGATGCCTTACATCACTGAGACCATATGGCAGCGAGTTAAGCCTTTAGCGGGCGTCGAAGGCGACACCATAATGCTGGCGCCTTTCCCGACGTTCGATGCCGCCAAGGTCGACACGGCCGCCATGGCGGATCTCGAGTGGGTCAAGCAAGTGATAGTGGCGGTGCGCAACATTCGCGCCGAGCTCAACATAGCGCCATCCAAGCCGCTCAACGCCCTGCTGCGCGGCGTAAGCAGCCAGGACAAGGCACGAGTCGAAGCCAACCAGACCTTCTTCACCACGCTCGCCAGGCTGGAAAGCATGACGATACTGGCCGAGGGTGAAACCGCCCCCATGTCGACCACGGGTCTGATAGGCGAGATGGAGCTGCTGATCCCCATGGCAGGCCTCATAGATGTCGCCGCCGAGATGGCCCGCATCGACAAGCAGCTGGAGAAGCTGGCCCAGGAGATTGGCCGCATCGAAGGCAAGCTGTCCAACGAGGGCTTCGTCGCCAAGGCGCCTGCGGCTGTCATCGACAAGGAGCGCGCCAAGATGGTCGAGCTGAAACGTGACATGGACAAGCTGGGCGAGCAGAAGAGCGAGTTCGCCAAGCTGGAGGCCTAAGACGCCACCGGTAACGCGATAAGATTAAGGGCAGCCGCTGGGCTGCCCTTTTTTATGCCAAATCCGGTTATTGCGGCGCCGGCTCTCCGGCATATCCTGGGTTCCTGCATGCAGACCGCGCCCCCGCTTTGGTGCCGGCCTGTGTTATAGTCCAAGGCTCTGTTTGAATGTCAGGAATAGGTTTGAAAAAAATTGCCCTGTTTGTCGATGTGCAGAACATCTATTACACCTGTAAGCAGGCCTATGGCCGCCAGTTCAATTACCGCAGGCTCTGGCAGCATCTGAGTCACGAGGGCGAGATAGTCGCGGCCACCGCCTATGCCATCCACAGAGGCGATGACGGCCAGCTCAAGTTTCAGGACGCGCTCAAACACATAGGTTTCCAGGTCAAGCTCAAGCCCTTCATCCAGCGCAGCGACGGCTCGGCCAAGGGCGACTGGGATGTGGGGATCACCATAGATGTGCTGGAGGCCGCTGCCGGGGTCGACACTGTCATACTGTTATCCGGCGACGGCGACTTCGATCTGCTGCTGCAAAAAATCAACCAAAAATACGCTACCCAGACCCAGGTCTATGGGGTGACTGGGTTGACGGCCAAGTCACTGATGGACGCCGCCGGGCAGTTTCATCCGATAGACGAGGGCCTGCTGCTCTAACCCGGCTGCCGGCGCGGGCACGCTGTCGAAGCGAGCGCCTTGCCTGTCCTGACAACACAAGGCCCAAGGGCACAGACAAAAAAGCCCGGGAACCGCAACAGCGATTCCCGGGCTTTGCTTTAGTGTACGCTGCGAGTGCGAACACAGGCTCAGAACCAAGGCTCACACCAGACTCAGGCCAATCACAGGACTTGAGAACTGCGGCTTATGATGCCTATCCTTTAAAAGCTCAGGCTCAGCGACACGCCGAAGGTATCGACCGATATAAGGCTTGAGAGTTGCAGTTTATGCCGCCTATCCTTTAAAAGCTCAGGCTCAGCGATACGCCGAAGGTATCGACCGAGTTGCGCTCGAGAAAATAACGTTTGATGCCGACGCCCGCGCGCCACTGCTCGCTGAGCTTATACTCCAGCTCCAGCCCAACGAAGGGATCTGTGCCGTCACGCTCGTGCCTGATGTTGTCGTCCAGATAGCGACTGGAATAATCCGTATCCCAGCGGAATAATCCGCCGCTGGCAAGGGCGCTGAAACCAGCCTCTTCCCAGAAGCGATAGCCCAGCTCGGCGGCGATCCCCGACCCCAGGGTTGGCGTGATGAGTGCCACCGCCTGGTGGTAACTCTGGGGATCCAACACCTCGGCTTCGAGCCGGGTGGTGGCCTCTCCCAGATCCAGGTAACGGGCAGACAGCAGCCAATTATCCTTGAATTCATAGCCCAGTCCCAGCGACCAGGCCAGATCCGAGTCGTCGATATCGACCTTGGAACTGACCGGCAAGGCGGAGAGATGTTCGGATGACTGTCTGGCCCAGCTGCCGCCGGCATCGGCCTTGATGAACCAATGCGCCTGACTGGGCAAACTGACCAGTGTCAGTAATAGGGCGGTGAGAGCTGTCTGTTTCATAGAAATCCCTTTCCTAGTTTGGTAATGAACCTAGGATATTAATCTTAAAGAAAGCCGAAGGTTATGAGCTCAAGCAATACACTCATGCTTAACTCGGTAAGTCACACAACACCCACATCTTAGACTAAATTGAAACCCAAGATACAGCTTAATTAAGCTGCAACCCGAGGGCTGTTAACCGAGCCAGAATTAACAGCTCCGGACACATGGGGATTAGCCTGGGCGAGATTGCGGTCCATGTCTTGGCCTGCGAGCGCTTATATTTTGCAGACTAAGCCCCTTTGCCCTTTTCATAGGGGCCGGGAATACCGAGTCGGGTAGCGGGCTTGCCGCAGCCCTTTGTGTTCTATGCCCGTAATAAGATTAATCCAACAGCCGTATTTCGCAATAAACCTGTGGCAAATAACGAAATATTCTCTCGCCATTGGCCCATGGTCAACCCTAAGCAGCCTGAAAATAGCAGACTCGCAGAGAACGAGAAGCCGCTGGGGCGGCCTATTACCACCAATAGACGGGGTAATGACGCTTGGGATTGGTGGAGAGATTGTTGACCAGCAGCGCCACCAGCAAGAGAGCCACCGAGCCTGCCAGCACCGGGGTGAGTGGGTAGAGGTAGCCCAACTCATGCACCCCGTCGCCGCCTATCACGGCGATCAGCGCGGCGGCCCCTCCGGGGGGATGCATGGTACGGCTCAGGTGCATGGCGGCTATCGCCAGGGATACCGCCAGGGCCGAGGCGAAAATGAGGTTATCGCCACAGAGCTGGTAGACGCTCACCCCCAGGGCTGCGGAGAGCAGATTGCCTAAGACTAAATTTCGCGGCTGGGAAAATTCCGCCAGGGGGGCGCCATAGAGCAGCACGGCCGAAGCACCGAAGGAGCCGATGACAAACATTTGTCCGACGCCACCCGTGCCCAGCCAATCCCCCAGGCTCGCCACCAGATAGATACCGGCGAAGGCGCCGACCCATGACCAGACAATTTTCTTCAGGGGTTTTCGCGGCGGGCATACCGCCTTGGGCCTCATGCGCTTGAAGTAAAGTTTCATTTATTGTACGACCTCAATCAATAATTCGCCTTCTCTGCCGGCCCAGCGGCGCTACGGCCGGGCATTCTACAACAGAAGATCCCAGGACTCTAATGACCGACATCAAGCCGATACCACAAATTCGGCTCAAGCTTTCCGAAGCTGACACAGGCGGCCGACACAAGGGCTATGGCTCCAGGCATAGAGAGTGCCTGCCAGGGGATTTCTGTGCTGGACTGCAGCTGCTGAATGGCAACTACTGGTATTGCAGCTACTGGTATTGCAGCCATGGATGCGGCAACGGCGGCCACACACAAAAAAAAGCCTGAGTCGGGGGACTCAGGCTGCCACTAAAATGTTGCAGGGCAAGATGAGGTGTAAATTATCCCAGAGTGCCGGACCTGGAGGTTAACCCAGGCACGGGATGCGGCTCTGTCGCTGCATCTGACCCGTCAGCCTGGTTCCCGGCGGCGCGGCGCTCACCGCGTTTGGCCAGGGTATGGTAGAACAGAGGTGTCAGTATCAGGCCGAATACGGTCACCCCTATCATGCCGGCGAAGACCGCGACCCCCATGGCCTGACGCATCTCGGCGCCGGCGCCACTGGAAAATACCATGGGCACCACCCCCATGATGAAGGCGATGGACGTCATGAGTATGGGTCTGAGCCGTAACCTGGCCGCTTCCAATATGGCGTCCATGGTCGACAGGCCGTGATCTTGCTTCTCCTTGGCGAATTCGACTATCAGGATGGCGTTCTTGGTCGCCAGCCCCACCAGCACTATCAGGCCTATCTGGGTGAAGATGTTGTTGTCGCCGCCATAGATGAGCACCCCACTGAGGGCGGACAAGAGCGTCATGGGGATGATCAGGATGATCGCCAGTGGCAGGCTCAGGCTCTCGTACTGGGCCGCCAACACCATGAACACCAGGATGATCACCAGAGGGAACACCAGCAAGCCGGTATTGCCCGCCAATATCTGCTGGTAAGTCAACTCGGTCCACTCATAGGTCATGCCATTGGGCAAGGTCTCGGCCAGGATCTTCTCGATCGCCGCCTGGGCCTCGCCCGAGCTGACCCCCATGGCCGGGCCACCGTTGAGCTCGGCGGTGGTAAAACCGTTGTAATGCATCACCCTGTCCGGCCCAGAGGACTGAGACACCTTGATGAAGGAACCCAGGGGGATCATGTCACCCTCGAGGTTGCGCACCTTCAGCTGGCCTATCTGCTCGGGGCTCTGCCTGAAGCTCTCATCGGCTTGCATATTGACCTGATAGGTGCGACCGAAGCGATTGAAATCGTTGACATAGGTCGAGCCCATATAGGTCTGTAGGGTCTGGAAGACACGATCGAGCGATACCCCTTGCTGTTTCGCTTTGGTTCGATCTACATCCAGATCCAGTTGAGGCACATTGACCTGATAGCTGGAGAAGACTCCGGCCAGCTCGGGCGTCGCCCAGGCCTTGTACATCACTTGTTGGGTCACCTGATACAAGGCCTCATAACCCAGGTTGGCTCTGTCTTGAATTTGCAGACGGAACCCTCCTATGGTGCCGAGGCCTTGCACAGGTGGCGGCGGGAAGATGGCAATGAAAGCGTCCTGAATACCGGCAAACTGCTGGTTCAGCTGGGCGGCGATGGCTGCCGCCGACTGGGATGGACTGCGACGCTCTTTAAAATCTTTCAGGGCAACGAATACTATGCCCGAGTTGGGACTGTTGACGAAGCCGTTGATGCTGAGCCCGGGGAAAGCCACCGAGTGCTCGACCCCAGGATGCTCCAGGGCCAGGGTCGACATGCGCTTGATCACGCTCTCGGTTCTGTCCAGAGAGGCGGCATCGGGCAATTGCGCGAAGGCCACCAGGTACTGCTTATCCTGGCCTGGCACATAGCCGGTCGGGGTGTTGGCAAACTGCACCCCGGTCAAGGCCACCAGCCCCAGATACATCAGGCCTATGATGCCACCGAAGCGGATCACCTTGCGTACCAGGAAACCATAGCCGCTGGAGGCGCGGTTGAATAAACGGTTGAAGGGGGCAAACAGCCAGCCACCGAGCAACTTGTCCATCAGCCGGGTCAGAGCGTCCTTGGGTGCATCATGCTCCTTGAGCAACAGGGCCGACAGTGCCGGGCTCAGGGTCAGGGAGTTGATCGCCGAGATGAAGGTCGAGATGGTGATCGTCAGGGCGAACTGCATGTAGAACTGGCCCGTCAGCCCCGACATGAAGGCCGTAGGGATGAACACAGCCGCCAGCACCAGGGTGGTGGCCACAATGGGCCCTGTCACTTCCTTCATCGCCTTCTGGGTCGCCGCCACCGGGCTCAAACCCGAGGCAATATTGCGCTCGACGTTCTCGACCACCACTATGGCATCGTCCACCACTATGCCTATCGCCAACACCAGGCCGAACAGCGACAGGGCGTTGAGCGAGAAACCGAACAGGTGCATGAAGGCGAAGGTACCGACCAGAGACACGGGCACGGCCACCAGAGGAATGATGGAGGCACGCCAGGTTTGCAGGAACAGCACCACCACCAACACCACCAGCAGCACGGCCTCCAGCAGTGTCTTGACTACGGCTTCGATGGAGCCGCGCACGAATACCGTAGGATCGTAGACGATGGAATATTCCAGTCCCTCGGGGAAATTTTGTGACAGTTCGGCCATCTTGGCACGGACATCGTCGGAGATCTGAATCGCATTGGAACCCGAGGCCTGGAACACGGGAATAGCCACGGCATCCTGGTTATCCAGCAGGGAACGCAGCGCATAGGTGGAAGCGCCGAGTTCGACCCTGGCCACATCCTTGAGGCGGGTGATCTGCCCCTGGGGGCCGACATTGATGATGATGTCTTCGAACTCGGACAGCTCGGTGAGACGGCCCTTGACGTTGATCAGCAACTGGAAGTCGGCGTTGCCACTGGGCTGGGCGCCGAGACTGCCGGCCGCCGCCTGTTGGTTCTGCTCACGCACCGCATTGACTATGTCCTGGGGCGCCAGTCCGAGGGCCGACACCTTGTTGGGATCCAGCCAGATGCGCAGGCTGTATTCACCGGCGCCGAACAGACGCACGGCACCGACCCCTTCGATACGCGCCAGCTCGTCTTTGACATTGAGCGCCGCATAGTTGGACAGGTACAGCATGTCATAGCGTTGATCCGGTGAGGTCAGATGCACCACCATGGTGAGATCCGGCGACGACTTCTCAGTCACTATCCCCAGACGCTGCACTTCCTGTGGCAAACGGGGCTTGGCCCTGTCGACGCGGCTCTGCACCTGGGTCTGCGCCCTGTCCACATCCGTGCCTATGGCGAAGGTGATGGTCAGCGTCATGCGCCCATCCGAGGTCGCCTGGGATGACATGTACAGCATGTCTTCGACGCCGTTGATTTCCTGCTCCAGCGGCGAGGCCACCGTCTCGGCGATCACCTTGGGGTTGGCGCCGGGATAGTTGGCCGTCACCACTACCGTCGGCGGCACCACTTCCGGGTATTCTGTGATGGGCAATTGCCAGACGGCGATGGCCCCCGTGATAAAGAACAGCAGGGAGATCACTGCCGCAAATATCGGTCTCTTGATGAAGAATTGCGAAAACATGGCCTTTCCTTAACTCGTCTAATTTGCTACTGCGGTCTTAGCCGCGGCTGGCCGTGGCGTTGCCTGAAGCTTGAACCCCATGCGCCGCAGCCGTGCTCACTTCCGCCACTTCTGCGTCCTGGCGCTTGTCCAACAGCACCTGTTGTGAACGCAAGGACTCCAGCTGCTCGGGCGCGGCCATCGCCACCGGCTTGGGCTCGACTTGCATCTTGGGGCGCACCCGCTGCAGGCCCTTGATCACTATGCGATCGTTAGCGCTCAAGCCCTGGCTGATGATCCTCAGGCCCTTGACCTTCTCCCCCAGGGTGACCCCGCGGTATTCGAGTTGATTCTGTTCATTGACCAAGAGTACAAACTTGTTGTTGAGATCTGTGCCTATGGCCTTGTCGTCGATCAGCACGGCATCATAGCTGGCACTGCCCGCCACACGAATACGGGCAAACAGACCGGGTAACAGCAGGTTGTCTCTGTTGTCGAAACTGGCCCTGACCCTGATGGTACCTGTGCGCTGATCGACAGCATTGTCGACGAAATCGACCTTGCCCTGGTAGTTGAAGTCGCTGTCGTTGGCCAGCGCCATGTACACAGGATTGCCACCGTCGCGCTTGTCGGCCAACTTGCCCTGGGCCGTCAGACGGGCGTATTTGAGGTAAGTCTGCTCATCGACATCGAAATAGGCATGCATGTTGGCCGTCGACACCAGACGGGTCAGTTGGCTCTGGCCGGCACTGACATAGTTGCCCGCCGTCACCAGGGCGTAAGACACCCGGCCCGCTATCGGCGCCGTGACCTTAGTGTAAGAAAGGTCCAACTTGGCCTTGTCCAGTGCCGCCTGCACCGAAGCCACCGCCGCCGCGGTTTGGCGTTTATGGGCCAGACGTGAGTCGAGCAATTCTGCCGACACTGCGTTTTGCCCGAAGAGCTTGTTCGCCCGCTCGAAATCGTTGGCAGCCAGTTGCTGTGCGGTTTGGGCACTGGTCAATTCGGCGCTCAGGCGTTGCACTTCGGCAATGAAGGCGTTGGGATCTATCTGGAATAAGATCTCGCCGGCTTCCACCATGGCGCCTTCCTTGAAGCGCACCTCCTGGATATACCCGGATACCCTTGGCACCAGGGTCACGGTTTCCGGCGCCTGCAAGCGACCGGTAAACTCATCCCATTCTGTGATGCGCTCCTGGATCACTTGGGCGACGTCCACCTGAGGCAGCGCCTGTTGGGCAGCCTGCTCCGCCTGTGGCTGACTACAAGCGCTCAGGACCAGGGCCGCCCCGGCTAAGACAAGATGTCGAAAGTGTGTATTGCTCATAGTCATATCCTCAGTTCGCTGTCGGGGCACGTCTCTGTCTTCCCCGGATTCATTACGTCAATCTTGCCCCTCGGCCACATATGTACCAAGCGGTAAAAAAGTTCTGTACCGAACGGTAATATATAGCCTAAAATATTTCTGTCAACGAATTTTATACCGAGTAGTATGAAATTAAATTGACAGGCGGAACAGGCCGGGGATAACCTGACCAGGAGTAAGGATTTGATCCCCAAAGCCGGCTGAGGGCGACTTGTCAGCATAGGATGTGCCCAATACGAGGCTGGCGACAGCCGTCAGGGAAAGTGCCCGAGCGAAATGAAGACAGTCAACCTGGGGTTTCGTCACATATGTGCCAATAGATGGACAGGGGTAAAACCAGTGTTTATCCTATGGGCACTTTAGAACAGAGGAGCCATAAAATGTCAGCAGCCAACTGCCCCCCAAGCGTCGGGCGTCCACGTTGTTTCGACATAGATCAAGCACTGGAGCAAGCCCTTGGTGTTTTTTGGCGCAAGGGTTATGAAGGCACCTCGTTAACGGATTTGACCGAGGCCATGGGGATCAACAAACCCAGCCTATATGCCGCCTTCGGTAACAAAGAGCAGTTATTTCTCAAGGCGATAGAACTCTATGAGAACCGCCCCTGTGCCTTCTTCTATCCGGCGCTGACGCAACCGACGGCGCTGGCCGTGGCCGAGTTCATGCTGTACGGTGCCGCCAGGAGTTATGCAGACAGCAGCCTGCCCCAGGGCTGCCTGGTGGTGCAGGGAGCCCTCTCCTGCAGCGAAGCCGCCGCCTCGGTGAAGCAGGCGTTGATCACCCGCAGACGCGAAGGCGAACAGGCCCTATTCCAGCGTTTCGAGGCAGCCCAGCAAGAGGGAGATCTGCCTGCCGATGTCAATCCCAAGGTCCTGGCACGCTACATAGGGACTGTGCTGCAGGGCATGGCCATTCAGGCGACCCATGGCGTCAGCAGCGACGACCTGCTGCAAGTGGCACGGCTGGCCTTGAGCAACTTCCCGCGTCCCCCTGAGCCGAGCGCTTAAGCCAGCCTCAGCCTATGTGGCACTGCCCCTATATAGCACTGCCTAAGTGGCACAGTCTAAGTGCCACTGTCTAAGTGGCACAGCCTAAGTGCCACTGTCTAAGTGACGCTGCCTAAGTGGCACAGTCTAAGTGGTACAGTCCATGTGGTGCAGTCTAAGCCGCGAGTTGCACTGGCCAGGGTCAGGCCACTGCATGCGACTTAGCTCGGCGCCCTTTCCTCTTCTCTCCTTCCCGGCATCCTGCTTCCCAGGCAAATTTACACTGGATCGGACACGACGGCGACATCCGCCACCTCGGCGGTGACTGAGGTGTGAGACTGAGGTATGATAGGCCGGCCGCGACTCTGGCAGGGATATTCAATGATAGGGATGACGATGAAACGCATAGTGTTTTTACTCCATTTGGCAGTGATATTTTTTCAGCCATGGTGCTTGTCACAGGCCGGGGAGTCGATGGCGATCCCGGCGCCGCAGCCTGCCAAACTCATGTTAGCCGCCGAAGACAGCTGGCCGCCCTTCGCCGATGACCAGGGCCATGGCCTGTCTCACCGGCTGATCGCCGCGGCTTTGGGGCGGCGCGGGATCAGGGTCGAAAGCCTGGTGGTGCCCTATCAGAGAGCCATGATGATGGCCGAGAAAGGCAATGTTGACGGTGTCTTCAATGTTGCCCGTCAAGGCAGCACCCAGACGCGTTTCGTCTTCGGAGAGCGGCCCTTGTTTACCGCCAGCGCCTCCTTCTACCATAAGATGGATAAACGGCTGGCTGCCAAGGATAAGTGGTCGCTGCCCAAGGGCACAATGATAGGCATAATTAGCGGCTATGAATACGGTGATGAGCTGGCCAAACTGACCCAGCTGCAACTCGTCAAGGTGGATAATCAGCAACAGCTGATCAACTTGCTATTGATAGGCAGGATCCATGGCGCCATCATGTATGACGCCGTCGCCCGGGAGCAGCTGCAACTTATGGGGGTCGCCGACGAGATAGTGCCGGCCTTCGCCAACCACAGCAGCGATATCTTCCTGGCGTTTTCGAAACAGAATCCGGCCGCAAAGACCCTGGCGCAACAACTGGATCTCGGCCTGACAGAATTGCAACAGAACGGTGAGTACGACAAGTTGCTGGCACAATTGGGCCCGCTCGGCCGCCCCTAAGGTGCCTGTGCTACACCACAGACCCGAACCACTCACCTGCCCTTGCAGGATACGGAAGTAACCTAGACCTAAACCTATGCCGAATAACGCCTCACCCCACTACAGCCCAGACTATTGCCACAGCGTGCAGATTTACTACGAAGATACGGATTTCTCCGGGGTCGTGTATCACCCCAACTTTCTTAAGTATTTCGAACGGGCCAGGGAACATGTGATAGGTGCCGGGGTGCTGAGCCGACTCTGGCATGAGCAGCAATTGGGCTTCGCCGTGTATAAGACTGAGATGCTCTGCCTCGAGGGCGTCGAGTTTGCCGATCTGGTCCAGGTACGAACCCGCTTCTATTTCGAAAGCAAGTACCGCACCGTTTGGTTACAGGAGATCTGGCGCGAAGGCGGCAAGAAAGCCGCCGTCAGCGCCACCATAGAGATGGTGTGTATGGATAGCCAGCGCCGGCTATGCCCCATGCCGGAGGCCCTGTTGCACAGCCTCAGCCAGGATTTCATTGCACCACCCGGGTTATAGCCGCTGAACTAGTCTTTGGTTGCCGCGCGCGCCTGCAGCTGTGGCCAATTGCCCTCCAGCTCGGAGGCCGTCATGGGGGGGGCGAAGAAATCCCCCTGAATGACATCCGCACCCATGACCTGCAGCGCATCCCGCACCGCCTTGGTCTCCACCCCTTCGACCGTGACCTCGAACCCCAGTTTCTTCGCCAGGCTGATGCTGGCGCCCATGATGTGGGCCGCCTGTTCATCCTCCAGCAAGTCTTCGAGGAAGGCCTTGTCTATCTTGACCTCATCGACGGGCAAATGCTTGAGATAAGCCAGGGAAGAATGCCCTGTGCCGAAGTCATCGATCGCCAACCTGACGCCTATGGCACGCAATTGATTCAAGGTGGTCAGCGCCCGCTGCAGATCTGTCATCAGGGTGCTCTCGGTGATCTCTATCACCAGGGCATCGGCCGGCAACCGGTAATGTTCGAGCCGAGCCGCTATCTCTTCGGCCAGGCCGTCGTTGTCCAGATCACTGGTGGAAAGATTGAGCGCCACCTGGAACGTCAAGCCTGCCTGGCGCCATGCGGCTTGCTGCGCCAGTACTTGCTCCAGCGCCCACCTGCTGACCAGATCTATCATGCCGGCATACTCGGCCAGGGGGATAAACTCGGCCGGCGACACTGTGCCCAGCGAGCCATGTTCCCAGCGGATCAAGGCCTCCATCTGGGTGCAACGCCCCGAACTCAGGGCCAGCTTGGGCTGATACACCATGTGCAGCCTATCCAGCTGCAAGTCCTTGGGCAGGCTGCTGATCAACTGCAATTCCCGCTGATGAACCAGGTCGTCGCCCGAACCGTAACTGGCCACCCCATCCCTGGCATTCCTGGCCTTCTTCAATGCCAGATCCAGCCGGCGCAGCATCTGGCTCAGATCCGCATGGTGTTGTCCCAAGTCGAGCAAGCCTATGTGTACCTTGATGGCTATGGGGGTGCCCTTGACGTCGAAGGGCACCTGCATCCGCCCCTTGAGCCTATGCAGCTGCGCCTCATCCACCCGGGTATCGTAATACAGCAGAAACTCATCGCCATTCATCCGGCTGATGAAGCTGGGTGCCTGTTTCAGATGTTGCAGTCTCTGGGAAAACAGCCGCAGCAACTCGTCACCGAAGGCGAAGCCCAGCAGATCGTTGACATACCTGAACCTGTGCACATCGATCAACACCAACGCCCCCTGGGTCAGGGGCATGGAGGCACAGGTATAACGCTTGAAACCGACCCGGTTTGCCAGCCCGGTTAACCTGTCACGGGTGATGTCTTCGGGCAGGCTCAGCAGCAGTTCGCTCAGGCTCTGGTACAGGGGCTGGAAAGCCGCGGGGACGGGAGAGATCTTCAGTGGCAGATGCAGGTGCTGTTGCTGCGTCAGCTGGCGTTGCAGCTCGGCGAGAAAGCGTCGCCGCCTCAGTAGCTGCCACAGCCAGAGCCCAAGGAGTATCGTCAGGATGCCGGCGAGTGCGCCCAGCCACCACAGTTGGCCAGTCATGGCCTGCCTCTGCTAATCCTATGGCTCACTCGCATGCCTCCAGTCTCGGCGCTCGGCCGTGGGTGGGTTAATTCAACCTATTCATAGCTTTGCTTGATGGAGTTAAACTTATCCAGAAACTCGGCGTCAGCCAGTTCGTTGGCGGAAACCGGCAAGCCCCGCTGGATGAAGGGCGCCAGGCGCGACTCGAGTTCGCCCCCTGTCCTGAGCTCGCCGGTATAGAAGGCGGCGCAGCGCACAAAATCCAGGTAAGTCACCTGCTCGGGCAGGTAGGGCAGATCGGCCCAGCGCTCGACCACTTCCATCACCTCGGGAGCAAATTCCCAGCTTTTCAGCACGGCCCGGCCCAATGGCCCTTGCAGCTTGCGCACCAGGGCGCGCAGCTGATCTACGCTGCCGAAGAGTTCGGGATGGGCTTCGGCTTCGGTCAACACAGGCAAGGCGCCGATATTGTGAACCAGCCCGGCCAGGGTCAGGGTATCTGTATTCAAGCCACTGTTGCCATGCTTGGCATTGTAGAGTTGCAACATGGCACAGGCGGCGGCCGTCACTTCTATCGAAGTGCTCCAGACCTCATCCATGACTTCCCACACCATTTCGTTGGTGGAGATGAATAACTGTTCCATGGCGACCGAGGTGGCTATGGTCTTTATCTGTTGCAGGCCGATGCGGGTCACGGCGCTGTTGATATTGTCGACCGGCACACCGCGACTGAACAGGGCGCTGTTGGCCACCTTGATGATCCGGGCCGAAATGGCGGCATCCTGACCAATAACATCGGCCACTTGCTTGAGACCCGAGTCGCTGCGGCCAACGACCTCCTGCACCCGCATCGCCACTTCCGGCAGGGTGGGCAGTAATAAGGCATCATCTTTGAGTTTCTTTAACAAACCGACCAAGAGTTGGTGTTCGGTAGACATTCTGACTCCATCAAGCGCTTCGCTGTTGCAACTATGTTGACGAGTATATCAGCTAGTGGCTAGCTGGTATGGGCAAAAAAACGGCAATCGAACCCGCTACGGGATGCAGGCATGGCCTCTCCCGCCCAAAGTTAGCGGCAGGCGCAAGGAAACGGCATCCGGCGCCAGGCGCTTTGAATCCGTATAACCCTATTTTTTATGAGTAATACTGCATCTTGGTATGGCTTTATCCCGATGATCGGAGATAATAGCCGTTTTCGGGCCGCCCCAGGCGCCGCCAGCGGTAAGATAAAGGTGCCGTCAGCTGGTTAGGCAAATACAGATGAAAATGATGCCTTTAGCTCATTAGCAGGCCCCAGCCATTTCCCCCTGTCCAGGATGATTATGACTATGAACCAAAGGAATGCCACAGTGTTGAATCAGGAAGTTCGCCTCAATCAGGGCGACGAACTCATCTCCATCACGGATAAGCGCGGTGTCATCACCTATGTAAACACCCGCTTCATCGAAGTCTCGGGCTACAGCCAACAGGAACTGCTCGGCAGTAACCATAATCTGGTGCGTCATCCCGAGATGCCGAAAGCCGCCTTCAAGGAACTGTGGGACAAGCTCAAGGCGGGGCAATCCTGGCGGGGCATAGTCAAGAATCGCTGTAAGGATGGCCGTTATTATTGGGTCGATGCCTTCGTCTCTCCCCTGTTCGAAAGGGGGCAAATTGTCGGTTATCAATCCGTCCGTCTGCCGACCACGGCCGCCCAAGTCAGTCGTGCCGAGCGCATTTACCAACGCCTGAACCAAGGCAAGCCGGTGCGGGATCCGCTGTCGCTGCTGCAAAAACGTCAGTTGTCGGCGCTGGTAGCCGGCTTGGGACTGGCGTTGACAGGGTATGTGTGGGGCTGGGAAGTCATACTCGCCGGCGGGTTCCTGATGGCGCTCAATCTGGCCATCTTCTATGACGAGGCCTTTCGTATTCCCGCCCGCCTGATGGCCTTGAAACAGAATTACGACTCTGTGAGTCGTTTCATCTACTGTGGCAACGACACCTCCTCGGTGCTCGACTTCCAGCTGCTGATGCAACAGGCCAAGATGCAGGGCGTGTTGGGCCGGACCCAAGATCAAGCCAACCAGTTGCACTCTATTGCCGATCAGATGGTCGTCGCCACCCAACAGACCCATGTCAGTCTGGACAGGGAGAAGCACCAACTGGAACAGATAGCCACGGCCATGGGGCAGATGAGCAGCACTATCACTGAGGTCGCCCACAATGCCCACAGCACCTCGAACAGCATAGAAACCGCCTATAAGTTATGTATCGACAGTCGCGACAGCATGCATGCCAACACCCATAACGTGAAAGCGCTGGCCCAGGCGGTCTCGGATGCGGCCGCCAACGCCAAACAGCTGAATATCGAGGCCGAACAAGTCGCCAACGCCATGGGTGAAATCGATGCCATCGCCGAGCAGACCAATTTGCTGGCGCTCAACGCCGCCATAGAAGCGGCCAGGGCCGGTGAGCAGGGGCGCGGATTTGCCGTGGTCGCCGATGAGGTTCGGGCCCTGTCGAGCCGCACCCAACTGTCGACCGAAAGCATCTCCAAGAGTCTGGATAAGATGTTTTCCATGCTCACCAGCTGGGCACAACAAATGGATCTCAGCCGGCAACAGGCAGATAGCTGTGCCCAGGAGATCCTCGCCTCGGCCGGCAAGATAGACACCATATACCAGGAAGTCAGTGGCATACACGCGTTCGCCCAGCAAAATGCCGTGGCGGCCGAACAGCAAACCCAGGTAGTGGCTGAGATCAGCAACAATATTAATGATATAAATCAGCTGAGCACGGAGAACCTAACGGCTGCACGGGTGATAGGCGAAGCGGCACTCGAGCTGCAACAGAGTGCCGATAAAGCCAGGGCATTGCGTCATACCTTCGGTTAGGCCCGAGGACAGCCGGCCGTTTTGCGGTCGGCTGCAGACTCAACGACCTGGCTCTCTGGACCCAATCGCATCCATGCCACAGGCAGCCACAGCCACCAACGCCGCAGCCACTAACAATTAACAGTCTAATGACAATGGGAAAACCGCCGATTTATTCAACTTTTCTGCCGGCGGAATAACCAAGCATAAACCCCAGATAAGTATGCTGCGACGGCAAATCTCTCGCGACCCGAGCTGAATCGTTTTACATCCCTGGGCTAAGGCGGTAATCTTTGCCCCTTTCCGTTTCAAGGGGTGAATTATCATGCATGGCAACGCCAATACAGCCGGCACCGAGCGCGCAGGTCTGAACACTCAGCCCCCAACAAAAGGTGCACCACAGGTGGCAGAACAAGCACAACATCGCAACATAAAGACGATACTCACCTTCATCATTCCTTCCCTGATAGGCCTGTTGTTATTCATGACGCCGGTAAGCTACCAGGGCGCCGTGACTATCCCTATCGCCATCATCTCCAAGGCCCTGCAAAATGCCTTGGGCGACTATGCGACCCTTGTCGTCACCTGCGTCGTCGTGGCCACAGGCCTGGCCTCGTTGCTGACCAAGATATTCAGGCCCAAGTTTGTGTTCAACAACGAGTTTCTCAATGGCTTGCTGAATATCAGCCCACTCTGGTTCTCTATCCGCTGCCTGGGCGCCGTCTTCATCCTGATGACCTATTTGGGACTGGGGCCTGTGGCTATCCATTCCGCCAGCACAGGCGCTCTGGTGCTGAACGATCTCTTGCCCGTGTTGTTATCCGTGTTCATCTTTGCCGGTATGTTGTTGCCGCTGCTGCTCAATTTCGGCCTGCTGGAGTTATTCGGCACCCTGTTGACCAAGGTGATGCGCCCGGTATTTAACCTGCCCGGCCGCAGTGCCATCGACTGCATGGCCTCCTGGCTCGGCGACGGCAGTGTCGGTATCCTGCTGACCAGCAAACAATTCGAAGGCCGCTTCTATACCCAGAGGGAGGCGGCTGTCATAGGCACTACCTTCTCGGCCGTGTCCATCACCTTCAGCCTGGTGGTCATCTCTCAGGTGAAACTGGGGCATATGTTCGTGCCTTTCTACCTGACAGTCTGTCTGGCCGGCTTCGCCGCCGCCATCATAGTGCCGAAACTGCCGCCGCTGTCGTGGAAGAAGGACAACTATGTCGACGAAACCCCGCGCCATGTGGACGATGAAGTGATCCCCGCCGGGCATCATGTGTTTTCCTGGGGCTTCGACCTGGCGCTGCAGAAGGCGGATCGCGCCGGTGGCATCAAGCAGCTGCTCAGCGAAGGCATCAAAACCGTGGTCGACATGGTGTTCGGCATCATACCTGTGGTGATGGCCATAGGCACAGTGGCGCTGGTCGTTGCCGAATATACCCCGGTATTCAACTACCTGGGCATGCCTTTCATTCCTTTGCTGGAACTGCTGCAGATCCCCGAAGCCACGGCCGCGTCCAAGACCATAGTGGTAGGTTTCGCCGACATGTTCATCCCCTCGATTTTGGCGGGCAGCATAGAGTCGGACATGACGCGTTTCGTCATCGCCGCCCTGTCCGTGACTCAGTTGATCTACATGAGCGAAGTCGGTGCCCTGCTGCTGGGCAGCAAGATCCCGGTGAATTTCATCGAGCTGTTCGTGGTGTTCATACTGCGCACCTTAGTGACCCTGCCCGTCATCGCCGGTGTCGCTCACCTGATTTTCTAGCGTTCGCACCTGATTTTCTAGCCTTGATCCCAGGTATGGCCATCGGCCATACCTGGGCCTCCTCCCCGCCATCCCCTTGGCCGCAGCGCCGGCCGGCTGGCGCTTCAGTGCCGCAGTCATCGCCCTTCCATGTCATTCAGACGTCATCTTGCTGTCATCAATCGGTCAAGCCCCATGCCTACTCTTGAGCCAGAAACCTTAGCTCAGGTGATCACAGATGACATTAGCCCGGACCCAAGATCCAACGGCCTTATTCCCCCCCAAAGCGCAGCGACAGGACGCAGGCGCGGGTCACGCCCCAGGCAGCAAGACCAGCCATTATCATGCCCTCTGGCTATCCGACATCCATCTGGGCTGCAAAGACTGTAAGGCCGAATTCCTGCTGCAATTGCTGGCGCAAACCCAGGCGAAACACATCTATCTGGTGGGCGACATCATAGACTTCTGGGCGCTGAAACGCCGCATCTACTGGCCGGAAAGTCATAACCAGGTGCTGCAAAGGCTGTTGCAACTGGCAAGCAGCGGCACCCGCATCCTCTATGTTCCCGGCAACCACGATGAATTGCTCAAGCCCTACGCAGATCTCAAGCTGTGGGACATAGCCCTGGCGCGGGAATATATCCACCTGACCTCGGGCGGCAAGCAGTTGCTCATGGTGCATGGCGATCAATTCGACTCCCAGGTCTGTGTCGGCCGCTTCTACGCCCGTCTGGGCGATCACCTCTACGATTTGCTGTTATTCCTCAACCGCAAGCTGCATCAGGTCCGGGGCCCCTTGGGCTACCCCTACTGGTCGCTGGCCAGCTACATCAAACTCAGGGTCGGCAAGGCACAGGAGGCCATCAGGCGCTATCGCCAGGCGGTGGTGGACTATGCCAGGCGCCAGGGGGTCGATGGGGTGATCTGTGGCCATATCCACCAGCCCGAGTTGTCGCTGCAACAAGAACTCATCTATGCCAACGACGGTGACTGGATAGAAAACTGCACCCTGCTGGCCGAAACCAACCAGGGGGAGCTGCAACTGCTGCGCTGGGACGAAGCCATAGGCACCACCCGCATCGTCTCGGCCATCACTCTGGCCGCACCATGCGCCGCCCCCCATGACCACAAAAGCATGCCTACCCAGGCGACCTCAACACAAGAAGAAGTAGCCTGAACCTAAGGTGGACCCCATGATTTTTACCGTAGATAGAGTCGTCGAAGATAACCTCCCCGGCATCAACCAGAAACCCTGGCTGGCCAAACCGGCCAAGGCCATGTTGCGTTACCTGCTCAACGAGAAACAATGCAACGAGATAGCCAATCAATTCTCCTACCTGCAAGGGGTCGACTTCGTCGAGCAGGTGCTCACCAGCTTCGACTTCAGCTTTACCGTGCCGGACAACGAAATTGAAAACATCCCCTGCGACGGCAGGGTCGTCATCTTCGCCAACCACCCCATAGGCTCGCTGGATGCGCTGGCATTGATCAAACTCATCAGCGAGATCCGCCCCGACATCAAGGTGGTGGCCAACGAGCTGCTGATGGCATTGACACCGCTGCACTCCATACTGCTGCCGGTGCGCAACATGACGGGTGGCACCCCCAAGCAACACCTGGAAAAGATCCGCCAGCATCTGCGCAACGAAGGCGCTGTGCTCATCTTCCCCTCGGGAGAAGTCTCCAGGCTGCGCCCCAACGGCGTCAGGGACACCCAGTGGCAATCCGGCTTCCTCAAGCTGGCCATTTCCTGCAACGCGCCGCTGCTGCCCATGTTCGTCGACGCCAAGAACTCGGCCACCTTCTACGGCGCTTCGATGATCTACAAGCCTTTGGCCAGCCTACTGCTGGTCAAGGAGATGTTCAAACAGGCCAAACGCAACATGCCTATCCGCATCGGCGAGCTGATCCCCAGCGAAGCCGTGCGCAGCGTCGATTTTCCGCTCAAGACCAAGGTCGGCCTGCTGAAGAACCACCTGTACCGCATAGGCAAGGACAGAAAGCCGCTGTTCACCACCCAGAGCGCCATCGCCCACCCCGAGGCTCGCAGCGAGTTACAGGCGGCACTGCAGCAATGTGAATTATTGGGGGAAACCCAGGACAACAAGTTGATCTACCTGTACCAGCATAAGGACAGGAATCCCATAATGCGCGAGATAGGCAGGCTGAGGGAGATTGCCTTTCGTGCCGTGGGAGAAGGCACGGGCAAGCGCCGCGACACGGATAAATACGATCCTTACTACCAGCACCTGGTGCTCTGGGATCCCCGGGAGCTGGAGATAGTCGGTGCCTACCGCTTCGCCAGTGCGGCCAAGGTGCATGAGTTCCAGGGCGACAATGCCCTCTACAGCCAGTCCCTGTTCCAGTATTCGGCCGAGTTTGCCCCCTACTTCGAGCGCGGCCTGGAGCTGGGACGCAGCTTCGTGCAGCCCAAGTATTGGGGGAAACGCAGCCTGGATTACCTCTGGTATGGCATAGGCGCCTTCCTGGGCAAACATCCTGAGTATCGCTATCTGTTCGGCCCCGTGTCCATCAGCAACCAGCTGCCCGGCAGTGCCCGCGAAATGCTGGTGCATTTCTACCAGCGCCAATTCGGCACCCCAACCCAACTGGCTCAATCCATGTCGCCCTTCGGCCTGTCCGAGGCGCAAAAAGCCAAGCTGGATGCCCTGTACCAGGATGAGGACTATCAGGAAAATTTCAAACAACTGAAGCAGACGCTGGCCAGCATGGGGGCGGCGGTGCCGACCCTCTACAAACAATACGGCGAGTTATGCCAGGAACAGGGGGTACAGTTCCTGGCCTTCGGCGTCGATGCCGATTTCGGCGATTGTATCGATGGCCTGGTGTTGGTGGATACCCACAAGCTCAAGCATAAGAAGCGCAGCCGCTACATAGACAGTCATCTGGCGGAGCTGAACCTGGCGACCGAGGAGCCGGAAGTCTTGGCCTAGACGGCGTCACGCCTGGCCGTTACCCCGGCCAGGCATGTGACTCCGACTCGTACCCGATTAGAGTGCCCAGCCGCCCATGTAGAAGCACACCAGGCCCAGGGTAATGAGCAGCACCCCGGGTTTCAGCCGACGCCACTCGCCGCTGCAGAGACGCCCCACCACCAGAGTCACGAACCCCAGCATGATGCCCGTCACTATGTTGCAACTGAGGATGATGAACACGGCGCAGGTCAAGCCCGCCATGGCATCGACCCTGTCGTTGAAATCCAGCTTGGTCACATTGCTCAACATCAGCAGCCCCACATACATGAGTGCCGGCGCGGTCGCGTACGCAGGCACCAGATAGCTCAAGGGGGCCAGGAACATCATGACCAAAAACAACACCCCGACTATGGTCGCCGTCAGGCCCGTCTTGCCGCCGGCGGCCGTGCCTGCCGCGGATTCTATGTAGACGGCGGCGGGAGCACCACCGACCACACCGGCAAACATGCTGCTGACCGAGTCAGAGGTCAGGGCCTTGCCACCGCCTATGATATTGTCTTGCTCGTCGAGCAAGTCGGCCTGACCGGCAACGGCGCGTATTGTGCCTGTGGCATCAAAAATGGCCGTCATCACCAGTGCCAGCACTATCGGCAGCACCACAGGATTGAGCGCCCCCATCACATCCAGCTGGCCTATGAGCGAATGTTCCGAGCCCAGATCCGGCCAGGCGAACAGCCCCTGGTACTTGACCGCTGGATCGAACACCAAGCCAAATACGGACAGGAGGATGATCACCAGCAGTATGCCGCCCGGCACGCCGCGACGCTCCAGCCCTATGGTCGCCGCCAGGCCCAACACGGTTGCTATCACGGGCAGGCTGTTGATGTCACCGAGTTTGACCGGCAGCCCAGCGTCGTTGGCGACGATCAGCTGCACGCTGTTGGTGGCGATCAGGAGCAGGAACAGGCCTATGCCTATGCCTGTACCATGGGCTATGCCCGCAGGCAGATTTGTCAGTACCCACTGACGTATGCCGGTCACACTCACCAGGGTGAAGCAAACGCCCATCAGGAAGATGGCCCCCAGGGTCACGGGAATAGACATGTGCTGGCCCAATACCAGACTGAAGGCGGTGAAGGCGGTCAGGGAGATGGCGCAGCCGATCGCCATGGGCAGATTGGCCCATAGCCCCATGAGCAAGGAGCCGAAGGCGGCGATGAGACAGGTGGCGATAAACACGGCTCCGGGATCGAATCCGGCCGTGCCCAGCATATTGGGCACCACTATCACCGAATACACCATGGCGAGAAACGTCGTCAGGCCGGCGATCACTTCCTGGCGCAGATGACTGCCCCTGGCCGTAATCTTGAAATAGTTGTCGAGCAGGGCCTTAGGGGGTAAGGCGGTTGAACTGATAGATGCGGATTTCATATTGTTATACCTTTAACGCGCTCGCTCGAAGCAAGGCAATTTTTATCTTTGGGTATGTTTTATCTTTGGGTAGAGTACGCCAGCCTCGGCTGCGCCGCGGATCATACTGGATTCTGATCGCGAATGCGAAATCTTGCTGCCGCCCGACTATGCCCCGACGACTAAATGTTGACCTGAGCCCTGTTTGACCTGAGCCCAGTTTGACCGCGGCTTTCTGCGCTCTGCCCTATGAGCTATGAGCTATGAGCTATGACAGAGAGCCGAGCGGCGCCATACCGTCTAGGGCAATCCAGGGCAATCGCCGGGGAAAATCCGTGGGAAATGGGCTTAAGGGACAACAAGGACTACACTAAGCCAAGAGCAAAGAGACCAGACTGGCGGCGATCCCGAGCCGCCTGAGGAAGCATTATGGATGAAAGGCGCATGTTCTCGAGAGTGTTATTTGCCGCACCGGCACAACTGCACCAGAAGCTGCGGAGCTGGCCCACCCATATACTGGATTTGAGTCTCAACGGCGCCCTGGTCGAAGAACCCCAAGACTTCGACCCCAAACCCGATGAAGTGCTGTGGCTGAGTCTTTGCTTGCCAGATTCGGATATCCAGGTGCGGATGGAGACCCTGCTGGTCCATAGGGATAGGCGCCAGCTGGGGCTCAAGTGTACCCATATAGACATAGACAGCATCTCACATCTGCGGCGCATGATGGAACTGAACCTGGGCGACGCCTCCCTGCTGAACCGGGAGTTGCTCCGCTTCGTCCAGCGCCATGACACCGAGCCCTACGTCTAGCGGCCGTGGCCTTGCCTCTTCTACTGACAGGTGTCACGGCCAGGCTCAGATGGCCTCCAGCGCCTCGGACAACTTAGTCACTCCTATGACCTGCATTCCCGGCGGAAACTTCTTCGGCACATTGGCCTTGGGCACTATCGCCCGCTTGAAGCCATGCTTGGCCGCCTCGATCAATCTTTCCTGACCGTTGGGCACGGGGCGAATTTCCCCGGACAGGCCCACCTCGCCGAAGGCCACCAGCTCGCTCGGCAGTATCTCGCCCCTGAAGCTGGACACCATGGCCAGCAGCAGGGTGAGATCGGCGCTGGTCTCGCTGACCTTGACACCACCGACCACGTTGACGAACACGTCCTGATCCGACATCTGCAAGCCACCGTGGCGATGCATCACCGCCAACAACATGGCCAAACGGTTGGCATCCATGCCGACGGCGACCCGCCGCGGATTGGCCAACGCCGAATCATCCACCAGCACCTGCAGCTCCACCAGCAGCGGCCTGGTGCCTTCCCACACCACCATCACCAGGGAGCCGGAGGCCGCTTCGTCGCCGCGGGACAGGAAGATAGCCGACGGGTTGGCCACTTCCTTCAGGCCGCGCTCCGTCATGGCGAACACCCCCAGCTCGTTGATGGCACCGAAGCGGTTCTTATGGGATCTCAGGGTGCGGTAACGGCTGTCGCTGTCGCCCTCAAACATCACCGAACAATCTATGCAGTGCTCCAACACCTTGGGGCCGGCCAGGCTGCCGTCCTTGGTGACATGACCCACCATGATGACGGCTATGCCATGCTGCTTGGCGAAGCGGGTCAGGAAGGAAGCGGACTCGCGCACCTGGGATACGCTGCCGGGGGAGGATTGCACATCACTCATGTGCATCACCTGGATAGAGTCGATCACTATCACCTTGGGCTGTTCCTGCAGGGCTATCTCGCAAATCTGCTCGACGCTGGTCTCGGACAGCATGCGCAAGCGGGTCGTCGGCAGGCCCAACCTGTGGGCACGCATGGCGACCTGCTGCAAGGATTCTTCCCCCGTCACATACAAGGCCGGCATCACCTCGGCCAACTGGCATAGGGTCTGCAGCAAGAGGGTACTCTTGCCCGCCCCAGGGTGGCCGCCTATGAGGATGGCCGAGCCGGGCACTATGCCGCCGCCGAGCACCCGGTCCAGCTCGCCGAAATAGCTGGCGATTCTGGGGAGTTCGTTGAGATCTATCTGATCCAGTGTCTGTACCGCACTCGGGCCGGCACCGGCATAACCGGCAAATTTGCTGCCCCGCCCGGGGCTTATCGCACCCAACCTGACTTCTGTGATGGTATTCCATTCACTACATGCACTACACTGTCCCTGCCAACGGGGAAAGTCTTGTCCACACTCATTGCATACATACGCGGTTTTATTTTTTGCCATAACTCATCGGGGTTCATATAAAATCAATAAAGTAGCCGGGATTGCGGCCGACATAAGACTAACAGCCAGATACATAATAAGCATTATAAAAGAACCTGTAGATGAGCCTAGAAGAACATAGCGCCTTAATAGCCCAACTCAAACCTCTGCTGATGGAACCCGATTTTGACGAGGTATTTCAGCAGCTGACGCTCGACGAGTCCAACTCCACCCGTTTCCTGGTCAAGATGGAGTTGAACCGTCTCGCCTCGCCCTGCACCCGCATCATAGATCTGCGCGATAAGTCCGAACTGCCATGCGATGAGATCCGCCAGGGCCAGCTGAGGCATTTTCTCGACGCCCCGGCCAAGAGCGCATTGCTCGAAGCCATGTCACTGTTTCGCGACAAGTATACCCTGGGGGTATACGAGCATGTGCTCCAGGCCCATAAGGAGCGGCGCCAACGCCAGAGACAAGACAAGGCGCTGGACAAGAGCCAGGCAGACAACTTTCTGGTACCAGGCGTCGTGCTGGGTAATTACCTGTATCGCTGCGAGCAGCGGATGAACTACAGCATCAAGATCTCACTGCAACAGGGTTCGCAACCGGCCGTGGCCGGCGTCACCCTGGATCTCTCGGTCGGCGGCGCCCGAATTCGGCTGCCAAATCCTGTGGTTGTGGATGCCAGTGAGCCGGTACGCATCAAGTTGTTGGAACTGGGCGAAGAGTATTATTTTCAGGATCTGCAACAGGGGATAGAGTATCAGATAGTCGAACTGGAGACGGACAACGACTTTAGCTGGATGCGACTCAAACGCCTAGGGGGCTCACAGGCACTATCCGACCTGCTCGAACAGGTGATCCTCAGCTATAAGTTGAGGTATAAGGTCGACATCAACGATGTGTTGCTCAGCACCACTGGCCTGGGATTCGAACGTCACTATCTGCCGCACTTGCCCCACCTGCCGCTGTTTGTCGCCGGCTCGGCCCCAGCCCCGGTGCTGAGCCACATGCTGCTCAGCCAGGACAACAGCCAACTGCTGCACTATTTTCAGGATGAAAATAACATCAGCCAGCTTCCCGGCATGCTGACCCAGCCCAGGCTCACTGCCCTGCTCGCCGAGCCGGACAATGCCGAACATAGCCTGTTCTTCTGTTTCACCCACCTGGTCCAGGGCAAGCTCTTCTTCTATTCGGCGAGCCTGGCCGAGCTCAAGCGACAATCCAGGTTAGCCCTGTTCTTGGGCTTCGGCTCGACCAAGGCCAGCTGGCGGGTATTCAAGCTCATGCAGCATGAGATCAGCCACCAGAAAGGCTACAAACCTGCCATCTTGCCCGGCGACGACAACCGCTACTCTCCCTTGGTGGAGCAACAGCTGGCCGGCTTCAGCCATGTGCTGCAGTTGATGGACCTGAGCAGCGCCGCGGCTCAGCAGCATTACCAAGGCTGGCAATACGATACAGATGCCAACGCCCTCAAGGGCTTCGGCCAGGCAAAAATCACCGACAAGCCCATTAAACTGGTAGCCATGGAGTTCAGCGAAAGGCGCCAGGAATCCAGGTTTGCCTTCAAGACCAAGGTCAAGATCAACTTGGGACAAGAGGAGATCTCGGGTATCAGCCAGGATATCTCGGGCCGTGGGCTGCAGATCAAGCTGGAGAAAATTCCCCAACTGGATAAGCAAGATAAACAACAAGTCGTGCTGTTGAATTTCCCCGGTTTGCAATCGCTGGCGGGCAAGACAGACTTGAGCCAGATGCCATACCGTTTGGTCAGGCAGCGCAAACGCGGCCAGGTATTGCACCTCAACGCCGTCATGGGGCATACACCGCATGTGGGCATAGAGTTCCTGAACCGCTTGCTTGCCCACAACAAGGATAAGCTGGAACAGCTGGTCGAACGCCACGCCGAGGCGAAAGAGCTGGCCGATGGCATGAAGAACCTGCTGTTGCGCGAGCTGCACTCCTTGCCTTACTTCGTTGAAAAAACCGTGAAGTCGGCCAAGATAGCCTGCCTCGGGGTCGGTAATCCAGGCGCTCGCCTGAGTGCCCTGTTCGCGGATGCGGCGGCAACACAGAGCTTCAACCTGGGCCCCCTGCTCAGGGATGGCGGCTTCAAACGCCTGCTCCTCGAACCTATCCGCCAGATGAAGGCCAGCGACAACATGGATTTCTTCGAAGTCTTTATCCAAGTGTCACAACCATCCAGCGGCAGATTGCACCTGAAGTCAGTCGCCGCCTGTGAGCTGGGAGAAACCCGGGCCCAAATCGACTTCATCCGCCAGGCGCGCACCATGGGGCGTTTCGTCGCCCTGCGGGTCTATCGCGGCGCCACCGACAAGCCGGACATGCAGTACATAAGGCGTGAGCTGGAATACATCAGGGTGCATGCCAGCCACAGGGCCAAGCAACTGGAACAGCAGCTGTGGCATATCATAGGAGTAGGTGAGCTGCTGGACATAACCCAGGAAGTCGAGCTCAGATACCCGGTACTAAGCAGCTGAGTCAGATACCCGGCACTGGCCAGCTGAGCCCAGCCTAGGAACAAACACACAGCTGAAAGCCGCTGTGGCCCATACAGCATACTGGAGTAGGCGAGCTGCTGGACATAACCCGGGAAGTCGAGCTCAGATACCCGGTACTAAGCAGCTGAGTCAGATACCCGGCACTGGCCAGCTGAGCCCAGCCTCAGGAACAAACACACAGCTGAAAACCGCTGTGGCCCATACAGCATACTGGAGTAGGCGAGCTGCTGGACATGACCCGGGAAGTCGAGCTCAGATACCCGGCACTAAGCAGCTGAGAGACGGACACACAGCAGAAAAGCCGCTATGGCCCATACAGCATACTGAGGTAGCTGAACTGCTGGACATGACCCGGGAAGTCGAACTCAGCGCACTGGCGAGCCGAGTCCAGCCTCATAACAGGTCTCCGCCAAGGCTAGCCGGCCCGATACCAGTCCAGGATCTGCGGAAAATGGTCCCGCTCGGCGTCGATATGGGTCAACATGTTGGCATGGCCATAATCGTGCAGAAAACCATTGCACCTGGCCAGCAGGGTAAATTTCGCCTCCTGCATGCCGCACTCGGCGAGCATCTCCCGCACATCCGCCGGATTGCCCAGTACCTTGTCACCCTGGCCGGCAATAAACCAGGCCGGCGGCCATCGAACATCCCTGGCGGCAACCCCGTAATCGAAGTCATCGTCATGATCTATCCAGGGTCCCCTGACCCAGTCGATGCTCTGGCTCAAGGAGGCGCGGCTCTCGTTGTCCATCCCCAGACGCAGCCTGTCCGCGGCCAGATAGCCCTTGCCCTTGGCCAGGCCCGGGGCCAGACGATTCCAGAACAGGTCCACCATCAGCCATTTCTGCAGCGATTTTATCTTGATGCGGCGTTTACTGCCGAAAGTCAGCAGGGAACTGACACTGGGACGAATGTCGGCGAAACGGGCCAGACAACTGGCCATCAGGACCCCGCCCCAGGAATGGCCACACCAATGTACCCCGGCGGCATCCGGATGCCACTCGAGGATCGCCCGCTGCACCAGGGGTAATTGCTCGCGAATGACCTCCCCCTGTCCCAGGCCGAAGCCCCGGCTAATCCTCGGGGTGCTCAGGCCCCGCCCGGCCGTGTCCAGCACATACACCACAAACCCCGCCCTGGCGAGAAAACAGGCCAGGCCACGGCCGGACTGGCTGTAGAATACCCGTCCGTTGGACATGGCGCCATGCAGCATGAGGATGGGTGTCTTCCCCATATCCGGCGACGACGGCTGCACTCGCCTCAGATGCAGCCGACCATCGCGATAGGGAATAAAAACAGAGTCTTGCGCTACTGTTGATGCAGATATTGCTGAAGATGTTGCTGCTGAGGCGGTTTGCTGGGACACGGGAATTCACTGGCTAAACTAAGATACGAATAAATTAGCATCCAGGCAGCAGAAAACAAGAGTAAATACTCAAATCAACGATTTGAGCACCGCCCGGCCTGGCGCGCCGCCAATGGGCAAGCCAGGAGCGGCAGCTTAGCCCAGCCGCAACAGGTAAGGCAGCACCCGCAGATCCAAGCGCTCGATGCCCGCATCGGCGGCGGCGGCCAGCTTAGGCTTGGCATGGAAGGCGATGCCGAAATCTGCGGCCGTCACCATGGGAATATCGTTGGCACCATCGCCTATGGCCAGGCGCTGGCCCTCGGCTATCTGCCAGCGCTCGGCGCTGCTGCTGACCACATCGGCCTTGAACTGGGCATCTACCACCCTGCCCCTCACTTCGCCGCGCAATTTACCCTGCTCGATCACCAACTCGTTGGCGAAGGCGGCATCCAGTTGCAGCAGCTGCTGCAGATGGCTGACGAAGGGAGTGAAGCCCCCCGAGGCCAGCACCAAACGCCAGCCGTGGGACTTGAGCTCTGCGACCATCTCCCTCAGCCCCGGCATCAGCGGCAAGTCGGCGCATAACCTGTCTATGATCCCCGCATCGGCACCGGCGAGTTGTGCCACCCTCTGGCGCAGACTCTGCTCGAAATCCAGCTCGCCCTGCATGGCCCGCTCGGTCACGGCAGCAACCGCCTCACCGACGCCGGCCATGGCGGCCAACTCGTCGATGCATTCTATCTCTATGGCCGTCGAGTCCATGTCCATCACCAGCAGTCCCGGCTTATTCAGTTGCGCCAGCGCCCCTGAAGGTATGAATAACTCGGCCCCAAGATGCCCGGGGAAAGCCAGTCGCTGCGCCTGGCTCAAGGGCTGCGCCAGGCTGATTTCGGCGCCATACAGGCCACAGCCGCGCAGGAGCCGCGCCATGCTGAAATCACACTCGAGCCGTGCCAGCCAGTCTGCCAACCCAGGCTCTGCCTCGAGATCCCGGTAGATTAGCCTGAAACTGTGCGCCGTGCCGGCGCTGTCGGCTTCCGGATAACGGCCTATGATCCGGCCCTGAAACGCGCATGCCGATGACGCTTGCTCTCTTAACCATACAAATAAAGCGGCTTGGCTGGGCTTATCCATTAAGTCTTCTTCTCCGGCTATCGGCCTCACCCGGAATCCATTATGATTAGGCAAGCGCACGAACAATTAAGGGGCACAGTGTTATTTCTCAAAGGGCTGAAGAAGCGCCATAAGATCAGTCGACTGCTACAGGTTGCCATAGCACTGACCCTGATGGTGGGCCTCATTCAGCTGTGGCAGACAAGCCTACTACAAGGGCAAGAGCTTCTGAAGTCCCAAACACAAAAGATGGCCAGATTATTGGTACAACAGACAGCCTATGGCGCCGCCCCGGCATTGCAGCTGCAAAACGATGAGCAACTCCAGTGGCTGACCAGTGCCTTGGTCGAAGATCCCAAGGTCATGGCGGCCACAATCTACAGCGAAGCCGGGTTGCGCCTGTCTTTCGCCCAGAGCCTGACCACAGAAGAGCTGGAGCCGGACTCGCCGGCCATGGCCGACTTGCTGGCCCCCTACCCGCCCTATGTCGAACCCGTGGTTCAGGGCGGCAAGAACCTGGGGTATGTGGAAGTCAGGCTGGATCCCAAACGCTTCTTCGATGAGATCAAAGAAGCCCATCTGCATAACATGCAACAGCAACAGATAATGCTGATCGTCGCAGGGGTAATAGGCCTGCTGCTGGCCAGGGCCCTGTCGTTCAAGCGGGCCGAATTCGATCGCCGCCGCCATAGGCTGAAGCAGAGGCAAATCAGCCAACAAAAAACCAAGCCTGGCAATCAGGCCTGAGCGGGCAACGACAGTCGCAGCACAGGACATAAAAAAGCCCCCGGGCGCGAGCGCACAGGGGCTTTTCCGTTCGGTGGCCATTAGAGGGTAATGGCGGCGTCCAATGTCATTTCGATCATCTCGTTGAAGGTGGTTTGACGCTCATCGGAAGAGGTCTTCTCACCGGTACGAATATGATCCGAGACGGTAACCACACACAGGGCTCTGGCGCCGAACTCGTGGGCGACACCATAGAGACCGGCGGCTTCCATTTCGACGCCGAGCACGCCCATCTTCTCCATCACATCGAACATTTGTGGATCCGGGGTGTAGAAGAGATCGGCCGAGAAGATGTTACCGACGCGGATCTTGGTGCCCTTGTTCTTGGCAGACTCGATCACCGCGTTCATCAGCTCATAGCTGGCGATGGCGGCAAAATCCTGGCCCTTGAAACGCAGACGGTTGACCGCAGAATCTGTGCAGGCACCCATGCCTATGATGACGTCACGTACTTTCACATCTGTGCTGATGGCACCGCAGGTACCGACACGGATCAGGTTTTTCACGCCATAATCACGGATAAGTTCGGTCGCGTAGATGGAGCAGGAAGGGATGCCCATGCCTGACCCCATGACTGAGATACGCTTGCCCTTGTAGGTACCTGTGAAGCCCAGCATGTTGCGCACATCTGTGACTTGCTCAACATTCTCCAAGAAGGTTTCGGCTATGTATTTTGCCCGCAGCGGATCGCCGGGAAACAGCATGGTTTCAGCAAATGCGCCATCGACAGCATTGATATGTGGTGTTGCCATTGAAATAACCCCTGTTTATTTTTAGTAAGACTCGAGTCTTTGTTTACTGCCGGCCCAAGATGGGGCCGGCAAATTCTATTCGTCGGCGAAGCGCCAACCTTTATATGCAAATCTGCTATGCCGCATGGCAAATTCACATGCCAGCGATGAATGATTCGCCATATTCCATAGGTTCCAGCCCGAAGTAACTGGCAATCGACTGGCCCATGTCGGCGAAGCTCTGGCGCAGCCCCAGAGATCCAACCGCCAGTCCGGCGCCATAGGCCAGCACAGGCACATGTTCACGGGTATGATCCGTGCCCGGCCAAGTGGGATCGCAGCCATGATCTGCGGTCAACAACAGCAGATCTTCTTTGCCAAGTATGGCCAGTAATTCGGGTAAGCGTGAATCAAAATATTCGAGCGCCCTGGCGTAGCCGGCCACATCGCGTCTATGGCCATAGTGAGAGTCGAAATCGACGAAGTTGGTGAACACTATCGTCCTGTCACCCGCCAGCTTGACCTGTTCCAGGGTGGCATCAAACAAGGCTTCCAGCCCGTTGGCCTTCACTTTCTTGGTGATGCCGCAGTGGGCATAGATGTCGGCTATCTTGCCGACACTCACTACCTCGCCGCCGGCGTCACTCAGCTTATCCAGCACCGTCTTGGCCGGTGGCGTCAGTGAATAATCACGGCGATTGCCGGTACGGGCAAAATCCGCCGGCCCAGTGCCATCGAAAGGCCGGGCAATCACCCTGCCTATGTTGTAGGGTGCCAACTCTTCGCGGGCGATTTCACACAGGCGGTAGAGATTGTCCAGGCCGAAGCTCTGCTCGTGACAGGCAATCTGGAATACCGAATCCGCCGAGGTATAGAAAATCGGCAGCCCAGAGCGCATATGCTCTTCACCCAGCTGCTCCAGGATAGTGGTGCCCGAAGCATGGCAATTGCCAAGAAAGCCACTCAGCCCGGCGCGGGCCAAGATCTTATCCGTCAATGCGCTCGGGAAGGACTCGGTAAGGTCGCTGAAATAGCCCCAATCGAACAACACAGGCACACCGGCCATTTCCCAGTGACCACTCGGGGTGTCCTTGCCCGTGCTCAGCTCCTGGGCATGGCCATAGGCACCTATGAGTTCGACCTTGTCATCGAAACCTGCGGCGAAGGCGCCCGTGCTTTCCATTGCCGCATGTCCCAGGCCCAAACGCGCCAGGTTAGGCAGCTTCAAAGGGCCTTCGCGCCCGTCATTGGCCTCGCCATTGGCGCAAGCCTGGGCGATATGGCCGAAGGTATCTGAACCTGTGTCACCGAAGGCCGCGGCATCGCCTGCGGCGCCTACGCCGAAGGAGTCCAGCATCATAATTATGGTACGTTTCATTGTATTTCCTTTAGAGATCGCCGGCACGAATGTGGCGATAAATCTCGGGTGTTTTTTCCGGCTTGGTATCTGCGACATGCACGGCGCGTTTAACCGCGTCGGCCGCCTCGGCGAAGGCATCCTCGGACTGGGCATGGATGAAGGCCAGCGGCTTGTCGCTGCCAAGCTCATCTCCAAGGGCGCAGACCTGACTCAGGCCGACACTGTAATCCAGGGCATCGCCCGGTTTACGCCGGCCACCGCCGAGCGTCACCACCGCCAGTCCCAGCTCGCGGGTATCCATGCTGTGGGCAAAACCTGAAACATCGGCATACACGGGACGAATGATCTGTGCCTGTGGCAAGTAGTTGGCATAATTTTCGACAAAATCCGTGGGGCCACCCAGGCCGGAGACCATGCGGCCGAATACCTCTGCCGCCTTGCCGTTATCCAGCACCTGCTGCAGCTTGGCTCTGGCCTGCGCTTCGTCGTCCGCCAGGCCGCCCAGTTGCAGCATCTCGGCGCATAAGCCCAGGGTGATCTCATGGAGTCTGGGGTTGCGGTAGCGCCCGGTGAGGAAGTCGATCGCCTCCTTCACTTCGACCCCATTACCGGCACTCGAGGCCAATACCTGATTCATGTCCGTCAGCAGCGCCGTGGTCTTGGTACCGGCACCATTGGCGACGGCCGTGATGCTGCGCGCCAGCGCCTCGGAGGCGTCGTAGCTTGGCATGAAGGCGCCCGAACCGACTTTGACATCCATCACCAGGGCATCGAGACCGGCGGCGAGTTTCTTCGACAGGATAGAGGCTGTGATGAGCGAGATGGACTCGACTGTGGCCGTATTGTCGCGGATAGCATAGAAACGCTTATCCGCCGGCACCAGGTCGCCGGTCTGGCCTATGATGGCCACCCCGACCTCCTTGACTACCTTGCGAAACAAAGCGCTGTCGGGCTCAGTCCGATAACCTGGGATGGCATCGAACTTATCCAGGGTGCCGCCCGTGTGTCCCAGGCCACGGCCGGAAATCATGGGCACATAGCCGCCACAGGCGGCGGCCATGGGGCCGAGCATCAGGCTGATGACATCGCCGACACCGCCGGTGCTATGCTTGTCGATGACTGGGCCATCGAGTCCGAGTGACTGCCAATCGAGCACAGTGCCTGAGTCGCGCATGGCCTCGGTCAGGGCGATGCGCTCATCCATATTCATGTCGTTGAAATAGACCGCCATCCCCAGCGCGGCTATCTGACCCTCGGATACCGAATTGTCTGTGATCCCTTTGACAAAAAATTGAATCTCTTCTGTACTCAGGGCTTTACCGTCGCGTTTATTGCGAATAATTTCTTGCGCCAGAAACATCTTACTGCCTCCCAAACTGTGCCGAGTTCACATTCGGCAAGATTTGTCCTGCTCTTCTGCCGGTAGCATGACCGGCATAGGCTGCTTACCCTACAAGGCGATAAGCACCGACATCCGCTATATCACAGAGATCAATAGCCCTGGGCAGGCTTAGGCGCATCGGCCAATTCCAGTGTATGCAGCAGGCTGTTGAGCAGGCTGGAAGCACCGAAACGGAAGGTGCGAGGGCTGATCCAGTCGGCGCCCAGAATACGCTCGGCGACGCCCAGGAATTCGGCGGCCTGGGCCGCATCACGCACCCCACCGGCGGGCTTGAAGCCCACTTTGGTATTCTTCTCGGCTATCACGGTCAACATGATTTCCGCGGCTTCCAGAGTGGCGTTCACAGCCACCTTGCCGGTTGAAGTCTTGATGAAATCGGCGCCGGCATCTATGGCCAGCTCGGAGGCACGGCGGATCAGCGCCGCATCGGCCAGCACGCCGGATTCTATGATGACCTTGAGCAGCACCTCATCGCCACACTCTTCCTTACAGGCCTTGACCAGCTCGAAACCCAAGGTTTCGTTGCCATCCATCAGGGCGCGATAGGGGAAGACGACATCGACCTCGTCGGCGCCGTAGGCGATGGCCGCACGGGTTTCCAATACCGCGATGGCGATATCGTCGTTACCATGGGGGAAGTTGGTGACTGTGGCTATTCTGATATCTTCAGCGCCAATTTCTTCCAGGGTCTTGCGGGCGATGGGAATGAAGCGTGGATAGATGCAGATGGCGGCGGTGTTGCCCGCCGCCGTCTTGGCCTTGTGGCACAGTTCTATGACCTTCTGCTCAGTGTCGTCATCGTTCAGTGTGGTCAAGTCCATCAGTTCGATGGCGCGTTGGGCCGCTTGTTTTAAGTCTGTCATTTTAGCTCTCCGAAACGAAAATTAAAGTAATAGCAATCCGTCGTTTGGCTACGCATAGAAGTGGCATTTCTTGATTATTCTTATGGCCGGGCCTTCGGGCTGTGCCTGGCATCCTGTACGAGCAGGATACCTTATTTTTAGGGTATTCAATGTTGATAACAACTAGCTGACGCTAGGGTCACGACTTGAATCCTTGAAGACCGGGAAGGGGAACTAGAGACTAGATTCCTGCCTTTCCGCGAAAATTCCATTTTAGCGCGAGAAAATCACAAACCTTTAGCTAAATAAGCTCGACAGAGATGGAGCATGCTTACATAAAGATTCAGATAGCAGAGAAAAACCGGGCCGCAGCGACTGCGGCCCGGAGACACATTAGAACTTGTATGTCGCAGACAGGTAGTGTGACCAACCAGTAGATTCCAGACCTACTATGCCACCCTTGTCTTCCAACAGGTACACGTCCTTGAAGCCTTTCAGGCCATAACCCAGGGCGTAACGATCTGAGTGCCAGTACAGGCCGAAGAAGATGTTACCACCGCTGGTCGTCTTAGGAACGAACATGTTGTCGTCAGCGTCAGCACCGAACTGGTAGTCGATGTAACCCTGGAATGACAGGAAGCTCTTGTTATCGAAGAAGTAGAAAGGCTTGAACCAGTTGGCAGAGAACTGATAACCGTTCCACTCTTTGTTGTTCATGTCATAGTAACCGTACAGGTTCATGCCGGTTTTGCCTAACCAAGGCACCATAACATCGGCACCCACACCCCAGAAGGTAGAGTTCACGCCTTCGCCGTTCAGACCGTCCCAGTTGAACAGAGTAGAGAAGTACACTTCCTGGATAGGACCAACAGACAAGTCTTTACCGAAGATGGCATCCAGTGAGAAACGTGGATTGAACTTCATGAAGATCTTGCTGGTACCTGAACCTGGGTTCTTGTCGCCATGCTGTGAGCTTTCATTAGCCAGGTTGAACACGTCAACATAACCGTACAGGTCTACTATGCCTGAACGACCGCCGAATTCCATTTCCAGGTAGTTATGTTGATCGCCTGAAGCTGGGTTATCTGGCTTTTCACCGATAGAATACATGGCATTGAACTGCATCCACTTATAGTCAGTGGCGTGCAGATCGGTACGATCGGCAGCGAAAGCGTTACCTGAGATAGCTGCAACGGCGGTAGCCGCCAGTGCTAAAGACTTAACATTTTTCATCATCAACCCCATTTATCTTAATGTGCTGTCATCGAGGACAGCGTTCTTTTTTTATGGCGCCCGCATTTTACCTGGATTAACAAAAAGCACAATAATCAGAGGTAAAATCACAAACACAAAATTCTTAAATGTGAACAAAGTCGCGACTTTTTGTATACAGCTTTACAACTACAAGCCAGTCTTGGACTTCAACAGCCAGAGCTCCACTGCATGGGTAATGCCCTGAACTACATAAATAAAAATCTACTTCGGAAAATGGTTGGATTAACTTGGGTCCTGCCCTCGAGGCACAGGACCCAGTTAGCTGCAGAGAAGCGCTTCGCCTTAGAGGGCGATGAACAAGCCTGCAAGTGTCGCACTCATCAGGTTAGCCATAGAGCCGGCGATGACGGCACGTATGCCCAGCTTAGCCAGATCATGACGACGTGTTGGCGCCATGGCACCTAAGCCACCCAGCAGGATCGCGATAGATGACAGGTTAGCGAAACCACACAGGGCGAAAGAAATGATAGCCTGAGTCCTGTGAGACATGGCCAGACCAGTTTCAGCAACAAGCAGACCACCATCGGCGATGTCTTTCAGGTAAGGAGCGAAGTTCAGGTAAGCAACGAATTCGTTGACTATGATCTTCTGACCTATGAATGAACCTGCGATGAAGGCTTCGTTCCAAGGTACACCGATCAGGTATGCCAGAGGCATGAACACATAACCCAGGATCAGTTCCAGCGTCAGACCTTCAACACCGAACCAACCGCCTACGCCACCCAAGATACCGTTGAGCATGGCGATCAGACCCACGAAGGCCAGCAACATAGCGCCAACGTTCAGTGCCAGGTGCATACCTGATGAAGCACCGGCGGCAGCCGCGTCGAGTACGTTAGCCGGCTTGTCTGGATCTTCTGGCAGCTCGTCCATTTCGTTCTTGGTGGTTTCAGTTTCAGGATGCATCAGCTTAGCCATCAACAGACCACCGGGTGCCGCCATGAAAGAAGCCGCAACCAGATACTCGATAGGCACACCCATTTGGGCATAACCGGCCAGCACTGAACCTGCGATAGAAGCCAGACCGCCCACCATGATGGCGAACAGTTCAGATTGAGTCATGGTAGGAATGAAGGGACGCACAACCAGAGGCGCTTCAGTCTGACCCACGAAGATGTTTGCCGTAGCAGACATAGACTCGGTACGGCTGGTACCCAGGGCTTTCTGCAGACCACCACCTATGATGCGGATGATCCACTGCATGATGCCCAGGTAATAAAGCACGGCAATCAGCGAAGAGAAGAACACGATAACCGGCAGTACGTTGACGGCGAAGATAAAGCCCAGCTTGAAGTGAGCCAGATCGCCGAACAAGAAGCCGATACCGTTTTGTGCGTAGCCTATGACGCTGGATACGGCATCAGACACGCTTTTCAGAATGTCTTTACCTACGGGAACGTATAATACGAAACCACCGAAGGCCGCCTGAATAGCCAAGGCGCCACCAACGGTACGCCAGTTAATGGCCTTCTTGTTATTCGACAGGAGGTAACCTATCGCAAGCAGGGTGACCACCCCTACTAAACTCATTAATATATTCATCAACCATCACCCTATTGTTAACATTTTTTAATTATGTTGTTAATCAACCTATATTCCGCGGGAGATTATACCCGAGCCAAAATTGAAAATCGTTGTTTTCATCGCCTTTTTGACGCTAAATTTCAGAAGTTTATCCAAGTAGTCAGACCTCTCGACAACCTGTTTATTCAAAAACAACTAAAGGTCAAACAGTTGACGCGCATTGGCCTGGAGTTGTTCTGATATCAGAACATTGGTTTTTTTTCGGATCTGGGCTATTTCGTCGACAAATTGCACGAGATTGGTGGGGTCATTGCGGGAAACCGCAGAGGTTATCGGGGTCATGGCGGGAGAATCCGTCTCCAAAACGAAGGCGTCCAGCGGCATTTCGGACAGGGTTTTATGCAGTTTTTTTGCATTTGGATTCACCACCAAACCGCCGACACCCAGCTTGAAACCCAGCTTGATATACTCACAGGCCACCTCTGGGCCGGCGGAGAAAGCATGCACTACCCCCCCACGAGCCGGGCGGGAAGCCTTCAACAGCGCCAGCATCTCGCCATGGGCCTTGACCACATGCAGTATCAGGGGCAAGTCGGTCCGCTTGGCCAAATCGAGTTGCGCCTGTACATAAGCGACTTGCAAGGGCCAGGGCTGTGAATGCCGCTTGTCCAGGCCACATTCGCCTATCGCCACCAAACGTTTGTTGCCAAGGTGTCGATTCACCAAGGCCTCGAGTTCGCTCATGGCCGGCTCCAGCACCGGCGGGCAATGCCAGGGATGGATCCCCAAGGCAAAATAACAGTCAAATTCGGCGGCCACCGCCAATTGCTTATCCCAATGGCTCGGCGATACCCCGGGAATGATCGCCCCTGTTACCCCAACGGCGGCCATGGCGGCAAACACCGCCGCCCTGTCGGGATCAAACTCGCTGAAGTCCAGATGTGCATGTGTGTCTATCAACATAGCAATCCTATTGAGGTTATCCCTTGAATGCAAAGCCAATATCGGAGGCTTTGACCCGGAACCAGATCTGGCAACGCCGGCCAGCGATGTTAGTTATAGCACTTATCCCTCCGAGGGAGCGGCGTTTCAGGCAACAAAAAAGGCGGTGATTAGCCGCCTCTTTCATTCAAAACCTGGATGAGCAAACTCAGTGCTCGCGGGTCTTGGCAAACTCGACATCCGGATACCTTTCCATCGACAAGTTCAAATTGACCATGGTGGGTGCGATATAGGTCAAGTTGTCGCCGCCATCGAGTGCCAGATTGGGGCTGCATTTACGGCGGAACTCTTCCAGCTTGCGCTCATCCTTGCAGTAAACCCAACGGGCGGTCGCCACATTGATACCTTCGTAGATGGCTTCGACATTATATTCGCTCTTGAGGCGACCTACGACCACCTCAAACTGCAGCACCCCGACGGCACCGACGATGAGGTCGTTACTGTCCAACGGCCTGAAGACCTGCACAGCCCCTTCTTCGGACAACTGAACCAAGCCTTTGAGCAGTTGTTTCTGCTTCAGCGGATCCTTCAGGCGAATGCGGCGAAACATCTCCGGAGCGAAGTTAGGCACCCCAGTGAAACGCAGCTTCTCGCCCTGGGTGAAGGTATCGCCGATGCGAATGGTGCCGTGGTTATGCAGGCCTATGATATCGCCCGGATAAGCCACTTCGGCGCGCTCACGGTCGCCGGCCATGAAGGTCAAGGCATCGCTGACGTTGACATCCTTGCCGATGCGCACATGGTGCATCTTCATGCCCTGCTCATAACGCCCGGAACAGATACGCATGAAGGCAACCCTGTCTCTATGCTTGGGATCCATGTTCGCCTGGATCTTGAACACGAAACCCGAAAACTTTTCTTCGTCAGGGGTCACATCACGGACATCACTCTCGCGCGGCAACGGCTTGGGTGCCCACTCGACTATCCCGTCGAGAATATGATCGACGCCGAAGTTCCCCAGAGCCGTACCGAAGAATACCGGGGTCAGTTCCCCCTTCAAGAAGGCTTCCAGATTAAACTCGTGGGAAGCACCGGCAACCAGTTCCATTTCTTCGCGTAAGTCGGCGGCATAACTGCCGATGGCAGCCTCCAGCTCGGGGTTATCCAGGCCCTTGATGGTGCGCACGTCCTGAATGGTGTGGCCCATACCGCCCTGATAGAGGATCACCTCATCACGCAACAGATGGTACACCCCCTTGAATTCCTTACCCGAACCTATGGGCCAGGTGATGGGCGCACAGGCCATTTTGAGTATGTCTTCGACCTCATCCATCAACTCTATGGGATCGCGAATATCGCGGTCGAGTTTGTTCATGAAGGTGACAATAGGGGTGTCGCGCAGCCGGGTGACTTCCATCAGCTTGATGGTACGTTCCTCGACACCCTTGGCCGAATCTATCACCATCAAGCAGGAGTCAACGGCGGTCAGAGTTCGATAGGTATCTTCGGAAAAGTCTTCGTGGCCCGGGGTGTCGAGCAGGTTAACCAAGGCGCCGCCATAGGGAAATTGCATCACAGAGGTGGTAATGGAAATCCCCCTGTCCTTCTCCATTTCCATCCAGTCAGACTTAGCGTGCTGACCGGACTTCTTGCCCTTGACGGTACCGGCTTTTTGCAAAGCGTTTCCGAACAACAGCACTTTTTCCGTGATGGTGGTTTTACCCGCATCGGGGTGCGAAATGATGGCGAAGGTACGACGTTTGTCCACCTCTACTCTATTGCCTGACATGTTAACCTGTGCACTGAGATCGCTAAAAAGGCGCAAATTATACCGTCTCAGCCCAGCCTTGGCTAGGCAAAGGCTGGGCTGAGTCCCGCTTGGGGTGATTAATCCCGATTTTCCAGCCGTTGCTGAACCTTGGCCAGCTCGATTCTGGCATACCTGTGTTCGACGAAATCATAGATATTGGTCGCCAGCGTCAGCCTGAAATAATTGGCCGCTTCCTGATAGTCACCCTTGGCACTGGCCATCTTGGCCAGATAGAAATAGGCTTCGCACAGGCGTTCGGCATACTCCTTGGGTTGACTCAGGCCTGTCTTGGCGGCGGTAAACACGGCTTGTTTGCTGCGCTTACCCAAGTAGTAATCCACCAACACAGTCGCCCAGGCGGCATCATCGAGCTTACTGCGATTGGCCATCAGCTCTGATTTGGCGCCGGGCGCATCGACGGTGGCTTCGATGAGATACAACCACAGGGCGCGATAACCATCGTGCTCGTCCTTCTGGTAGAAGGACTTCATGTCGGCGATGGCCAGCTCATTGCGCTCACCATAATAAAGTGCGATCCCCCGGTTCAGATAGGCATAATCATAATCTGGGGCCAACTCCAATACCCCTTCGAATGCTTCATAGGCACTCTCGAACTCGCCTTCCTGGGTGTAGTAGATCCCCAGGAAATTGTAGGCATCGGCGAGATTGGGTTGCAGCTTCAAGGCTTGATGAAAGTCGATGCGTCCGAGCAACCTCAGGCCGACACTGTCGTAGATCACTCCCCTGTCGTAATGAAACCTCGCTCTCTGCTCGTCGGTCAGTTCCATCATGGCCAAAATTTCATTCAGCTTGGCCAGGGTAATTTCCAATTTATAGTCAGGCATCACGGGGGCGACGACCAGCTTGCCGGCGATATCTGCGTGACTGTCGTCCAACGAGGTCGATGCACAGCCGCTTAACGAGAGACTGGCCGTGGCCAATAACGCTGCCAGGGTGCTTGCTAGTTTAAAATTCATCCATTCCTACCTTTACAGTCGAAGACGCCATGGATCGAGGCGCCGAGATTCATACGCGCCTGTCATGCCACTGTATTCCATAATAGCAACCCCACTGCGGCAGGGCTATCGACGAATCACGATAAATGATCAATTCATAAATTACGGGCACAAAAAAGGAGATCCGAAGATCTCCTTTTTTATCAGCCTATTAAATTATTCGGCAGCGACTTCTTTAGTCTGCGCTTCTTTAATAGACAACCTGACACGGCCCTGGCGATCCACTTCCATCACCTTAACGGCAACTTCCTGGTTCAGTTCCAGGTGATCCGACACGTTGGCAACACGCTCATCGCTGATTTGCGAGATGTGAACCAAGCCATCTTTACCCGGCAGAATGTTAACGAAAGCACCGAAATCGACGATGCGGATAACCTTACCATTGTAGATACGGCCCACTTCGACTTCTGAGGTGATCTCTTCGATACGACGTATGGCTTCCTTGGTCGCTTCACCGTTTGAAGAAGCAATCTTCACAGTGCCGTCGTCATCCAGCTCGATAGTAGTACCTGTTTCTTCGGTCAGAGCACGGATAACGGCGCCGCCTTTGCCGATAACATCACGGATCTTCTCAGGGTTGATCTTGATAGTGGTGATACGCGGAGCGTGATCTGAGATATCGTCACGGTGTGAACCGATCGCCTTATCCATCACGTTCAGAATATGCACACGGGCACCATAGGCCTGTTGCAGTGCGATATCCATGATCTCTTTGGTGATGCCTTCGATCTTGATATCCATCTGCAGTGCAGTGATGCCGTCACGGGTACCTGCCACTTTGAAGTCCATGTCGCCCAGGTGATCTTCGTCACCCAGGATGTCAGACAGTACGACGAAATCATCGCCTTCTTTAACCAGACCCATGGCGATACCGGCAACAGAGGTCTTGATAGGCACACCGGCATCCATCAGCGCCAGTGAAGTACCACAGACAGAGGCCATGGAGCTTGAACCGTTGGATTCGGTGATTTCAGATACCACACGAATGCTGTATGGGAACTCGGCAGCCGATGGCATAACCGCGTTGATACCACGCCATGCCAGCTTGCCGTGACCTATTTCGCGACGCTTGGGCGAACCGACCATACCCGTCTCACCGACAGAATATGGAGGGAAGTTATAGTGCAGCATGAAACGGTTGGTGCGCTCGCCCATGATGCTGTCGATCTTCTGTGCATCACGCTCTGTACCCAGGGTACAAGTCACCAAAGCCTGAGTTTCACCACGAGTGAACAGAGAGCTGCCGTGAGTACGTGGCAAGACGCCGGCCAATACGCTCAGGGCACGGATCATGTCGGGTTCACGACCGTCGATACGCGGCTCACCACGTATGATGCGACCACGAACGACTTTCTTCTCCAGGCTACCCAGCAGGCCGTCGACTTCACGTAGATCCAGGCTTGGGTTTTCTTCAACCAGTTTGGCGATGGCGGCATTCTTGACTTCGATGACGGCATCACGACGCTCGTGCTTGGCGATGATCTGGTATGCGGCGGTGAAGCCTTCCTCGGCCAGGGCTTTAACCTTGGCGACCAGGTCTTGATCTTGTGTCGGTGCTGACCAGTTCCAGGTTGGCTTACCGGCTTCGGCTTGGAACTCGGCAATGGCGCTAACCACGACCTGTTGCTGCTCATGACCATAGACCACGGCGCCCAGCATGATTTCTTCCGGCAGCGCTTTGGCTTCGGATTCAACCATCAGTACCGCACCGGCAGTACCGGCAACGACCAGGTTCAACTCGCTGCTTTCCAGCTGTGCAACCGTTGGGTTCAAGGCATATTCACCATTGATATAACCCACGCGGGCGGCACCCAGAGGACCGCTGAAAGGAATACCTGAGATAGCCAGAGCTGCCGAGGTACCTATCATGGAAATGATGTCCGGCTCGATCTGAGGATCGACAGAAACCACGGTGATGATGACCTGGACTTCGTTTTTGAAACCATTAGGGAAAAGAGGACGGATAGGACGGTCAATCAAGCGTGCGATCAGCGTTTCATCTTCAGAAGGACGACCTTCACGCTTAAAGAAACCACCAGGGATCTTACCTGCTGCGTAGGTTTTTTCCTGATAATTAACAGTCAGAGGGAAAAAATCACGGCTCAGATCGGCTTCTTTCTTACCGACCACTGTCACTAATACTGTCGTGTCGCCCATGCTGGCTAAAACGGCAGCATCGGCTTGACGTGCGATTACACCTGTTTCCAGGGTGACTGTATGTTGACCATACTCAAAACTCTTTACAATAGGATTCACGTGACCCATTCCTTAATTAATGACCTTAAATTACGCGCGTAAGTATACTGCAATAAGCATACATAGATAAAGAGCAGATAATGATGACAAAGATCCTTCTTTTCTCTAAAGTGGACATAACAACAGTGAGTTGCCATAAACTTTGACACGGAATCGCTCCCCTATGATGAAACATTGCCGGCAAGGGCCAAACCTATGACAGGGAGTTTCAAGTCATTAACCTGGAAACAGACTCACCTTGTGGTATTCAGCGCACTCTTCTTCGCCATCGTCGTCTTCATGGTCGAGATTGCCCTGGTCGTCATTTCGACCAAACAGCAACTGATACTGAAACAACAGGAACTGCTGAGTTCAGTGGAACAACCGGCCGCCAACGCAGTTTGGGCGCTGGATGACAACCTCGCCAGACAGACACTGCAGGGCGCCATCAAGGTCGAACATCTCGCCGCCGCCCAAATTATCCTGGATGACGGCTCGGACTTCGTCGCTGTCAGCAATCCCAAAGCCGAGTATTCACATCCTTTTACCCTGCTGAGCCGCTGGTTATTCGCCGATTTGGAAACGGTTTCTCACCTGTTATACCGCCCCTCCTACTTCGAGGGCACCCAGGCCAACCAACAGATAGGCACCCTCACCCTGAGGTACGATACCCAGGATCTGACAGATACCCTGTTTTCCCAATTGCGTTTGAGTTTCCTGGCTACCCTGGCGCGAGCCCTATTGCTGACCTTGGTGCTGTCCCTGGTGTTTCATCGCTTCCTCACCCAACCCATAGCCAGGATCAGTGAAGCCATAGACAAGATAGATACCGACTCGCCGGATGAAAACCTGTTACCCATGGCGACGGCACACAAGGACGATGAGTTAGGCCTGGTCACCTCTAAATTCAACCAGATCCTCATTCAGTTCAGTCGCACCCAAAGCAAGCTGAGAAAAATGGCGACCCGGGATCCCCTCACAGGCCTGCCCAACCGCGCCTTGCTGCTTGAAACCCTGGCCAGCACAATACAAAAATCCCGGCTGCATAAACGCAACTTTGCCCTGTTGTTTATCGACTTGGATAGATTTAAAAACGTCAACGACTCCCTCGGCCATGCCCTGGGCGATCAGTTTCTCGCCCGCATCGCCCGCATCCTGGAACGGGTCGTAGGCGACCAAGGCTCGGTCGCTCGCCTGGGCGGCGATGAATTTGTCATACTGGCAGACGAAGTACAGACAGCGGATCAGGCGGCAGACTTCGTCGACAAGTTACTTTCTCAGCTCAATACCCCGGTCCAGCTCAACGAACATGCGATACATCCGGCAGCCTCGGTGGGCATTTCCATCTACCCGGAAGACGGCCACTGTGCCGAAGATCTGATCCGCCATGCTGATATCGCCATGTACAGCGCCAAGGCCTCGGGCTCGAACCAATGGGCCTTCTTCAAACAACAGATGACAGAGCGCGCCGCCGTGCGTCTCAGAACCGAAGCCTCACTGCACGACGCCCTCAAAAACGAGGAATTTGTGCTGCATTTTCAGCCTAAGTTCGATTTAAACACAGGCAAGGTCATAGGCTGTGAGGCCCTGATCCGTTGGCAGAAGGAAGGCCGGCTGATAAGCCCCATGTCCTTCATTCCGGTCGCCGAAGAAACCGGGATCATCATCCCCATAGGTCGTTGGGTCATAGAAGAGAGCTGCAAGGTGATAAGGCATTGGCAAAAGAAATACCAATACGCCATCCCCATAGCCGTCAACGTCGCCTCGCAGCAATTCGCCGATGCCAGTCTGGTACCGGATATCAAACAGCTGGCATTACGTTATCAGATCCCGCCGGAGTTATTGGAAATCGAGATCACCGAAACCTCCTTGATCAATGACATAGAACTGGCGATCAACAAGCTGCAACAGCTCAAGTCCGCCGGCTTCGGCATCGCCGTCGATGACTTCGGCACCGGCTACTCTTCATTGTCCTACCTGCGCCACCTGCCCATCACCACCATGAAGATAGACAGGGGCTTCGTCTCGGATCTCCCCGGCGACAGCGCCATAGCGGCCACCATCCTGATGCTGGGGCAACAACTGAACTTGAACATAGTCGCCGAGGGCATAGAGAACGAGCAACAACTCGACTGGCTCAAGGCCCATAACTGCGCCATCGGCCAAGGGTTTTATTTCAGTCAGCCGTTGCCGCTGAGCGAATTTGAAAGCCGCTACATCCAGGCTCACGACACCAAGGTCTCGCTGCTCTGATGGGACCTGCCTAGCCTAAGAGTTCGCCGCTGCCGCGCGCCTAGAGGCCACATGGCCATACAAAAATCGGGCAATAAAAAAGGAGGCCTAGGCCTCCTGTTTTACGGTAAATGTCGAATTAACGACGCAGACCTAACTTCTGGATCAGAACAGTGTAACGAGCACTCTCGGTAGGCTTTGGGCCAAGGAGAGCCAGTCAATTTACGGCTATGGCCGAACTCGAACTACACTGCCGGCAACGACCTGCCATCACATTGCTATCACTGCCAATACCAATACCAATACCAATACCAATACCAATACCAATAGTGCCATACAAAAATCGGGCAATAAAAAAGGAGGCCTCCTGTTTTACGGTGAGTGTCGAATTAACGACGCAGACCTAACTTCTGGATCAGAGCAGTGTAACCAGCATTGTCGGTAGGCTTTGGGCCAAGGAGAGCCAGTCAATTTACGGCTATGGCCGAACTCGAACTACACTGCCGGCAACGACCTGCCATCACATTGCTATCACTGCCATTACCAATACCAATAGTGCCATACAAAAATCGGGCAATAAAAAAGGAGGCCTAGGCCTCCTGTTTTACGGTAAGTGTCGAATTAACGACGCAGACCTAACTTCTGGATCAGAGCAGTGTAACGATCATTGTCGGTACGCTTCAGGTAAGCAGTCAATTTACGACGTGCGCTAACCATACGTAACAAACCACGACGTGAGTGGTGATCATGGATGTGCTCTTTAAAGTGACCTTGAAGGTGGTTGATTTGTGCAGTCAGCAGAGCAACCTGAACTTCAGTTGAACCTGAGTCGTTTTCGCCACGGCCAAATTCAGCCAGGATTTTTGCTTTTGCTTCAGTACTTAGTGACATGGTTTTCTCCAAAATAATATAAAGTATCTCCAGCCGATCACTAACTCAGCCGGAGGGCGCGCTATTTTACCCATTATCGGTCCCTAGCGCAACCAGCAGGCCATGGCTTATGCCGGCGCTGGCCCGCCATGCAGGACGACCAGGCGTTTGGGTGCCAGCAGGCCATCCTCATTCATGGCGCCGATACCGACAAACTGGTGTTGCTCACCTATGGTGATGCGCACTAATTCGTCCGGCTTGAGTCCGGTGGCCTGTACCGCCTGGCCCTGCATCAGATAAGGGGCAACCGCCTGTGGCAGATTGATCTCGGCGAAATTGGCAACCGCCGTATCCATGGGCAACAGCAGAGGATCGAGCAGGCTCCAGGGCTCCACCTGAGTCTCGGCCGCTTGCGCCACCAGGGCTTCGAGCTGTTCCAGGGTCACCATCTTATCGTAAGGATAAGCCGCTACCTGAGTCCGGCGCAGCATGATGACATGGGCGCCGCAGCCGAGCATTTCCCCCAAGTCGTCTATGATGGTGCGTATATAGGTGCCCTTGGAGCAATGTATGTCCAGGGTCAACTCATCGCCTTCCAGGCCGATGAAGTTCAGCTCGAATACTGTGATCGGCCGCGCTTCCCGGGGAACCGTCTTGCCTTCGCGGGCGTACTTATACAAGGGCTGGCCCTGATACTTGAGCGCCGAGTACATGGACGGTACCTGCTGGGTATCGCCGCGAAAATGCTCCAGTGCCTCGAGCAGCTGTGCCTCGCTGAAATCGACGGTCCGGGTCTGGACCACTTCACCGTCTGAGTCGCTGGTATCCGTGCGCTGACCCAGCTTGGCCGTCACCAGGTAACGTTTATCGGCATCCAGGAGATGCTGGGAGAACTTGGTCGCTTCTCCCAGACACACGGGCAGCATGCCGGTCGCCAGGGGATCGAGCGCGCCCGTATGCCCGGCCTTGGCGGCATTGAACAAGCGCTTCACTCTCTGCAGAGCAAAGTTGGAACTCATGCCTGTCGCTTTATCCAATAACACTATGCCGTCGATGAAACGGCCCTTGGGACGACGCGCCATTAAACCCCCTCTTCCGAGTCGGGTGTATCTGGCTCTGATTTTGAGGCCGGGTCCGCCTCAGGCTCTTCACTGCCGAACGCTTTCTGCTTGGCCTTATCCTGGGTGATCACTTGGCTTACCAGGTTAGACATGCGCATACCTTCCACCAGGGAGCTGTCATAGACAAACCTCAGTTCCGGCATGACGCGCAGCTTCATCCGCCCAGCCACCAGGGTGCGGACATAAGGCGCAGCGGCAGTCAAGGCCGCCAACTTCTGTTCAACCACATCCTTGTCTTCTTCGAAGAAGGTGACAAAGACTTTGGCATAGCTGAGATCCCGTGAGACGTCGACGTCATTCACAGTCACAAAGCCGATGCGGGGATCTTTCATGTCGCGCTGCAATATCACAGCCAGCTCTTGCTGGAGTTGTTGCGCTATGCGACGGGTACGACTGAATTCTTTAGCCATAATATTCTTGCCATAGCTGGAGTCATAAAATCAACAAGGGCGGCTAATGCCGCCCTCTTGGTTGTTACAGGGTACGGGCCACTTCGATGGTTTCGAAGACCTCAATCTGATCGCCTACACGAACATCATTGTAGTTCTTCACACCGATACCACATTCCATGCCATTGCGAACTTCGCTGACATCGTCTTTGAAGCGACGCAGTGATTCGAGTTCACCTTCGTAGATAACCACGTTATCACGCAGTACCCGGATAGGCGCGCTACGCTTGATGGTACCTTCGGTCACCATACAGCCTGCGATAGCGCCTATCTTAGGCGACTTGAACACATCCCGTACTTCGGCCAGACCTATGATCTGTTGCTTGAACTCAGGAGCCAGCATGCCTGTCATCGCCGCTCTGACTTCATCAATCAGATTATAGATGACGCTGTAGTAACGCAGATCCACGCTCTCATTTTCTATGGTCTTACGCGCCTGTGCATCGGCACGGACGTTGAAACCAACCATGATGGCGTTGGATGCGGCGGCCAGAGTCGCGTCGGTTTCGGTCAGTGCACCTACGCCACGGGCGATGATGTTGACTTTCACTTCGTCGGTAGACAGACCCATGAGCGAATCACAAATCGCTTCCAGTGAACCTTGTACGTCCGCTTTCAGTACGATATTCAGCTCTTGTACTTCACCTTCTTCCATGTTGGCAAACATGTTTTCCAGCTTGGATTTCTGCTGACGCGCCAGCTTGACGTCGCGGAACTTGCCTTGACGATACAAAGCCACTTCACGCGCCTTACGCTCGTCACGCACCACTGTCGCTTCATCACCGGCAGAAGGCACGCCCGACAGACCTAGGATCTCGACCGGGAATGAAGGACCCGCTTCTGTGATGGCCTTGCCGTTCTCGTCTTTCATCGCACGGATCTTGCCGTACTCCAGACCACAGAGCACGATATCGCCCTGACGCAGCGTGCCTTCCTGAACCAGGATGGTCGCTACCGGACCACGGCCCTTGTCCAGTTGTGACTCGATCACCACACCGGCCGCCATGCCGTCACGTACCGCTTTCAATTCCAGTACTTCGGCTTGCAGCAAGATGCCTTCGAGCAACTCGTCGACACCTTCACCCGTCTTGGCAGAAACGAAGGCGAACATGTTATCGCCGCCCCAGTCTTCCGACATGACGCCATGCTGAGACAGTTCGCTCTTGACGCGCTCGATATCGGCTTCGGGCTTATCCATCTTGTTGACGGCAACGATCAAAGGTACGTTACCCGCCTTGGCATGCTGGATAGCTTCTATGGTTTGCGGCATCACGCCGTCATCGGCAGCCACCACCAAGACAACGATATCGGTCGCCTTGGCACCACGGGCACGCATTGAAGTAAATGCGGCGTGCCCCGGGGTATCCAGGAAGGTGATCATGCCATTGTCGGTTTCGACATGGTATGCACCTATGTGCTGGGTAATACCACCAGCTTCGCCGGCAGCCACTTTGGCACGGCGTATGTAATCGAGCAGTGAAGTCTTACCATGGTCGACGTGACCCATGATGGTGACCACGGGCGCACGTGACTCTAACTTGACGTCTTCATCACGATCTTGCAGTACCTGATGTTCCAGCTCGTTTTCACGCAGCAGTACCACCTTATGGCCCAGCTCTTCGGCTACCAGTTGTGCCGTTTCTTGATCCAGCACTTGGTTGATAGTGACCATGGAGCCCATCTTCATCATCTGTTTGATGATTTCGGTGGCCTTGACCGCCATCTTCTGTGCCAGTTCGGCCACAGTTACCGTCTCGCCGATACGAATATCGCGGTTTACCGCGGCAACCGGCTTGTTGAAGCCATGTGCCATGGACTCGGGCGCAGTGCTGCGGTTACGCATGTGTCTTTCGCGACCGTCACGGGCATCCTTACCACCACGCTTCTTGGCAGTGCTCTTATTACGGGCACGACGACCACGTTTTTCTTCATCGGCATCTGAGGTATCTTCGGCTGCACGGGCAACTTTAGAGGTAGTGATGTGATGATCGCCATTCTTCTCGGCTTCCAAACGCAAACGCTCTTCTTCGGCCCAGCGCTTGGAGTTTTCTTCGGCCAGTTGACGGGCCGTTTCAGCCGCTTTGGCCGCTTCTTCATCTTGCTTACGCTTAGCCACTTCTTCCTGAGCCGCCTTGATACGCTCGGCTTCCAGTCTGGCCGCTTCGGCTTCAGGAGAAAGGTCTTTCGCGACTTTAGGCTCGGCTGCGGCTTTAGCGGCAGCGGCCTTCGCCTTGGCTTCGGCATCGGCTTTGGCTTTCGCCTCGGCGGCGGCCTTGGCTGCTGCGGCATCGGCTTCTGCCTTGGCCTTGGCGGCGGCTTCCGCTTGTGCCTTGGCTTCTTCTTCGGCCTTCAGCACGGCTTCGTTGCCATCACGCTTGATGAAGGTACGTTTCTTACGCACTTCAACCTTGACGTCTTTCGCCTGGCCGCCGCTGCCGGCAACACTCAGGGTCGAAACAGTCTTGCGCTGTAAGGTCATCTTGGTTGGCGCATTCTCGCCACCATGTTGTTTCTTCAAGAAGTCCAGCAGTTGCTGCTTTTCAGTTTCAGACACTGTGTCTGCTTGCTTCTTGTTAATTCCAGCCTGAGAGAACTGCTCAATCAAACGTTCAACACTTTTACCCACTTCCGTGGCCAGCTTCTCTACGGTCGTATCTGCCATCAGTTAAATCCCCCTGTTGATCGACTTATGCTTCTTCGCCAAACCAACAGATATTGCGGGCTGCCATGATGAGCTCACCTGCTTTTTCTTCTGTCAATTCTTCAATTTCGATCAAATCATCAATGCCTTGTTCAGCCAAATCTTCCAAAGTCACCACGCCTTTGCTCGCAAGAACATAGGCTAAGTGTCTTTCCAGACCTTCCAGTGCCAATAAATCATCACTTGGCTCTACACCATCCAGTGCTTCTTCGGATGCGAGAGCTCGAGTCGAGATCGCCGCCTTAGCACGCTCACGCAGGGTTTCAACGAGATCTTCGTCGAAACCTTCAATCGCCAATAATTCAGAGGCAGGTACATAGGCGATTTCTTCCAGCGATGTAAAGCCTTCGTCCGCCAATACCTGTGCAAAATCTTCATCGACATCCAGAGAAGCACTGAACAGGTCAACCACCTTGGCACTTTCGGCCTGGTGCTTGCTATTCATGTCTTCCACTGTCATTACGTTCAGTTCCCAGCCGGTCAGCTGAGTGGCCAGACGCACATTCTGGCCGTTACGGCCAATGGCCTGGGCCAGGCTGTCGGCTTCGACCGCGATATCCATGGAGTGGTTATCTTCATCCACTATGATGGAAGCCACGTCGGCCGGCGCCATGGCGTTGATCACATATTGTGCCGGATTATCATCCCACAGCACGATATCGACCCGCTCACCGCCCAATTCATTCGATACTGCCTGTACACGTGCACCACGCATGCCGACGCAGGCGCCGATAGGATCTATGCGGCGATCGTTCGACTTAACGGCTATCTTGGCACGGGCACCTGGATCACGGGCGGCGCCCATGATTTCGATCATCTCATCGGCAATTTCCGGCACTTCGACACGGAACAGCTCGATCAACATCTCAGGCTTGGTACGGGTCAGGAACAACTGAGCACCGCGGGCCTCGGGACGAACCGAATACAGGAAGGCACGCACGCGATCCCCTGGGCGGAAAGATTCGCGGGAAATCAGATCTTCGCGAAATAGCACGCCATCGGCGTTGTTGCCCAAATCGACCACCACGCTGTCACGGGTGCCCTTCTTGACGATACCTGTGATCAGCTCGCCTTCTTTGTCCTTGAACTGCTCGACTATCTGGGCACGTTCTGCTTCACGCACCTTCTGCACTATGACTTGCTTGGCAGTTTGAGTGGTGATGCGGTCGAAAACCACAGACTCGATATCATCTTCGATAAACTCGCCCGGCTGAATGTCCGGGTTTTCAAAACGCGCGGCTTCCAAGGTGATTTCACGGTAAGGGTTTTCCAACGCCTCACCGGCATCTTCAACCACCATCCAGCGACGGAAGGTCTCATAGCTACCGGTTTTACGATCTATGGCGACACGTACATCGATATCGCCTTCGTATTTCTTCTTGGTTGCCGTGGCCAGCGCTATTTCCAGCGCCTCAAAAATTTTCTCGCGTGGAACGGCTTTTTCGTTTGAAACCGCCTCAGCGACTAGCAGAATCTCTTTATTCATCTCGTCTTGCCTCGTTCACCTTGAAACCATCAAAACTTAGCGAGCAAGTTGCCTTTACGGATATTATCCAGCGCGACAACCAACTCTTTACCATCCACCTTCAGTGTGAGCATCTGCCCATCAACCTTGAGAATGGCACCTTTTAAATTGCGACTACCAGCAACCGGCATAGTCAGCTGAACTTTTACATCTTCGCCTACATAGGCCGCGTATTGCTCGGCGGTAAACAAGGGTCTGTCGACACCAGGCGAAGAGACTTCTAATGTATATTCGGTAGAAATGGGGTCTTCAACATCGAGAACAGCACTGACCTGACGACTGGTATTGGCGCAATCTTCGATATTGATGCCATTTTCACTGTCGATAAAAACCCTCAGAATGGAATGCTTACCAGCCTGAACATATTCTATGCCCCAAAGCTCAAAACCCAAAGCTTCCACCGGGACTCTCAGCATTTCTGCCAGTCTGAATTCTAACGTTGCCAAATAGGACCCCCAAAAAAACAAAAAAGGGCTTAATAGCCCCATTACCCTGTCGTAACCTATGACGACTACGACACATTTAAAAGTCCCAGATAACAAAAAACCCCGTAATCACGAGGTCATTATGTTCAAGAACCTGTAAACAGCAATGAATTCAAAACATTATTCATTGCTTGGAGCTGGTTGCGGGGGCCGGATTTGAACCGACGACCTTCGGGTTATGAGCCCGACGAGCTACCAAACTGCTCCACCCCGCGTCAACTGTGTGCAAGTATATTGACTATTGTCATTGCTTGCAATAACCCACAAAGAACTTATCTCGTCTCTATCGGTTATATTTTGGTGCCGAGAGCGGGACTTGAACCCGCACGACCGTTAGGTCACAGCCACCTCAAGGCTGCGCGTCTACCAATTTCGCCACCTCGGCGACACCTTTTACTAGTCAGGTATTTTCGTATCTGACTTTTCGGTTTTTGCTGGAGCCTGGTCAGAGACCTGCTCAGCCGAACCTAAATCTTTCCATTGATCTTCTTGCTTAGTGTGGTTTGCGCTCAGGTTGCCGATAACCAGGCTGAGAACGAAAAACGCAATTGCCAACACTGCAGTGCTACGGGTAAGAAAGTTACCTGAACCACTCGAACCGAACAGAGTACCAGATGCACCGGCGCCGAAAGAGGCCCCCATGTCTGCTCCCTTGCCTTGCTGGATGAGGATCAGACCAATCAGACCCAAGGCAACCAACAAGTAAATAACTATCAGAACTTCATACATATCATGCGCTCATCGCTATGGTACATAAACTTAAGAACTCACTCGAGTTCAAGCTGGCACCGCCAATCAGTCCACCATCAACATCGGGTTGGGCAAACAAGTCTGCCGCATTACTCGGGGTCACACTGCCACCGTAGAGTATCCTGACATTCTCTCCGATAAACGGAGACACTTCAGAGAGGCGTTTGCGTATAAACGCATGTACTTCCTGGGCCTGCTCTGGTGTAGCGCTCTTACCTGTCCCTACAGCCCATAATGGCTCGTAGGCGATAATGGCGTTATCAAAAGCCATGGTACCGTTTTTCTCAATCACTATGTCCAGCTCTTCTGCGATCACCTCGAAGGTGCGTCTCGCCTCTCGGGCCGGACCTGATTCACCGACACAGAGTATCGGTGTGAGTCCATGTTTTTGTGCAGCGGCAAACTTCTCCGCTACTATATTACTCGTCTCTCCGTACATACGGCGACGTTCCGAATGGCCGATAATCACATACCGACATCCTGAATCTTTTAGCATCTGACCGGAAACTTCACCCGTATAGGCACCGAAGTCATGTTGACTCAAGTTCTGGGCGCCTATCCTGACAAGGGAACCTTCCAAGGCTTCCTTGTTGGCTTCCAGCAGTTGCCTGACGCTTTCCAGGTATATAGAAGGCGGGCATAAAACCACTTCCGCAGAATCATTTTGGAGCTTAGTGGCAAATTTACCGAACAACTCTTTGGCCAAGGCCACACTGCCGTTCATCTTCCAATTGCCAGCAACCATAGGACGTCTGAGTGCCATCACTGTCTCCTCTGAAAGCGGCGTGAATAATAGCGAACCACTTATGAAGTTACAATAGCTAAATGCCGAATATTTACGATATCGCGTCGGAATGCTTGTTTTTTACCCTTCGACCCAGCCTTCGGGTCATTTAAACGGCTAAAGTACTAATTTTTAGCCGTTATCCCAAACGAGCCTGACGGTAAGCGGCTTAAAACGCCGCCTTGACCGCCTCGGCAATGGCGTTGGCGTGCGCCAAGACGTCGGCGTGAACTTCACCCTCGACCATGACGCGGATCAAAGGTTCGGTACCCGACTTGCGCAGCAGTACCCGGCCACGGGCGCCGAGCTGCGACTCGACCAAGGACTGGGCCGCCAGCACTTTTTCCGATGTCAGAGGATCATGCTTGCCTTCGAAGCGCACGTTGACCAATACCTGAGGCAGCATGGTCATGTCCGCAGTCAATTCATCCAGGGTCGCATTCTGGCGACGCATGGCCGCCAGCACCAGGATGCCCGCCACTATGCCATCACCCGTGGTGCCGTGATCCAGGTTGAGTATGTGACCCGAATTCTCGCCGCCTATGCGCCAGTCCTGGGCTTTCAACTGCTCCATCACATAGCGGTCGCCCACCTTGGAGCGGCTGAAGGGGATATCCAGCGCCTGCAGCGCCAGGTCCAGGCCCAGATTCGACATCAGGGTGCCTACCACGCCACCGCGTAAGATGCCGCGTTTCTTGGCATCGCAGGCGAGGATGTAGAGGATCTGATCCCCGTCTATCACTTCCCCCCTGCTGTTGACCATCATGATGCGATCGCCGTCGCCGTCCAAGGCGATACCCAAGTCGGCCCCCTCGGCGACCACAGTCTCACAGATCTTGCCCATGGAGGTGGCACCAACGTTATCGTTGATGTTCAAGCCATTGGGCTTATCGCCTATGGCAATCACCTCGGCGCCCAGTTCACGGAACACATTGGGCGCTATGTGGTAGGTCGCACCATTGGCGCAATCGACCACTATCTTCAAGCCGGTCAGCGTCTGATCTGCGGGGAAATTCCCCTTGCAATATTCGATGTAACGGCCGGCCGCATCTTCGATGCGTGATACTTTCCCCAGCAGGTGGGATTCGACACACACCAGAGGTTTTTCCAGTTCGGCTTCAATTTCCAACTCTATGTCGTCATCGAGTTTGCTGCCGTCGGTGGAGAAAAACTTGATACCGTTGTCATAATAGGGGTTGTGGGAGGCGCTGATCACCACCCCGGCTTCGGCGCGGAAGGTGCGGGTCAGGTAGGCCACGGCCGGGGTCGGCATGGGTCCCATCAACATCACATTCAGGCCAGCGGCAGACAAGCCGGCCTCGAGTGCCGATTCGAACAGATAGCCTGAGATGCGGGTGTCTTTCCCTATGATGACCTTCTTGGTGCCGGTTCTGGACAAGACGCGTCCCGCCGCCCAACCCAGTTTCAATGCCAGTTCGGGAGTCATTTTCCCTGAACCTACCTTGCCGCGAATCCCATCTGTACCGAAGAATTTTCTTTGTTTCACGCTTAACTCCATCACACAATACCCTATGGGGGCACTGTACTCACATTAACCTAATCTGAGCTGAACTCAGTATGCTTATTTTATATTCCGTACCGTTTGCAAGACCTTGAGCACATCCTGGGTTTCGGCCACATCGTGTACCCGAATGATGTGTGCTCCCTGCTGAGCCGCCAGCATAGCGCCGGCCAAACTGCCGGCCAAGCGCTCCTTAGTCGGCCTATGCAAGAGATTGCCCAGCATGCTCTTGCGCGATAAACCGACCAGGAGCGGCAACCCGAGCACGGCAAACTCCCCCAGCCTGGCCAGCAGCTCATAGTTGTGTGCCAGGCTCTTGCCGAAGCCGAAGCCGGGATCTATGACCAGCTGCGAGCGCTGGATACCCGCATCGAGGCAAGCCTGCACCCGTTCGCTTAGAAACGCCTTCACCTCGGTAACCACATCCAGATACTCGGGTGCCTGTTGCATGCTGTCGGGCTGTCCCTGCATATGCATCAGGCAGACAGGCACCCCGAGCTCGGCCGCCATGGCCAAGGCCCCAGGCTGTTGCAGTGCCCTGACATCGTTAATCATATGGGCGCCGGCGGCGACGGCAGCAGCCATCACCTCTGGCTTGCTGGTATCGACCGAAATCCACACTGGGTGGTGTGCGGCCACATATTCGACCAGAGGGATAACCCGCTCCAACTCCTCCGCCAGGCTCACTTCCGCAGCCCCGGGACGAGTCGATTCCCCTCCTATGTCTATGAAGGCCGCGCCCTGACTCACCAAGAGGTCTACATGGCGGCAAGCGGCATCGAACGCCGCATAGTCGCCGCCATCGGAGAAAGAGTCCGGGGTAACATTGACTATGCCCATGACCAGGGGGGACGCCAACGACAACCGCTTATTTGCAGCAATCAACTCAAACACGTTATTACTCCCGCAAACAAGAAAACCCCTTTCGGGGCTTTCTTTTTCAAATCAAACAATTATTTAGCCGGTGATTCATCTATGTCTTTAAGTTCGACATCCACTTTGGGTTCATCTTCACCCGCTTGCGCCTCAGGCTTACCGCCTTTGTCACCGCGGTTGGAATCACCATTTTCATCCAGGTTCCAATCGACAGGTTGACGCACTTCACGGCGATGCATGAGATCATCGATTTGCAGCGCATCTATGGTCTCGTACTTCATCAGGGCATCCTTCATGGCATGCAGAATATCCAGATTATCTGTCAGTATCTGCTTGGCCCTGTCGTAGTTCTTGTCGATGAAGACCTTGACTTCTGTGTCTATGATGCTGGCGGTATCGTCGGACATATGCTTGGCCTTACCCATGCTGCGGCCCAGGAAGACTTCACCGTCTTCTTCGGCATACAGCAAGGGTCCCAGCTTGTCGGAGAAGCCCCACTGAGTCACCATGTTGCGGGCGATGGAAGTGGCATACTTGATGTCCTGGGATGCGCCGGTGGAGACTCGCTCGGTACCGAAGATCAATTCCTCGGCAATACGGCCACCATAGGCCACAGAGATCTGACTCTCCAATTTACGACGGCTCTGACTGATGGAATCGGCTTCCGGCAGGAAGAAGGTCACCCCGAGGGCACGACCACGGGGGATGATGGTGACCTTATGCACGGGATCGTGCTCCGGTACCATGCAGCCCACGATGGCATGACCCGCTTCATGATAGGCAGTCATTTCCTTCTCGGCTTCGGACATCACCATGGAGCGGCGCTCGGCGCCCATCATGATCTTGTCCTTGGCGCGTTCGAATTCTTCCATCCCCACCACGCGGCGGTTACCACGGGCGGCAAACAGCGCGGCTTCGTTGACCAGGTTGGCCAGGTCCGCACCCGAGAACCCTGGGGTACCACGGGCAATCACACTGGCCTTGACGTCATCCGACAAGGGCACCTTACGCATATGGACTTTCAAAATCTGCTCACGGCCGCGGACATCCGGCAGTCCCACCACCACCTGACGGTCGAAACGACCGGGGCGCAGTAAGGCAGAATCCAGCACGTCGGGTCTGTTGGTGGCCGCAATCACGATCACACCTTCGTTACCTTCGAAGCCGTCCATCTCCACCAGCAGCTGGTTCAGGGTTTGTTCACGCTCGTCGTGACCACCGCCTAAGCCGGCACCGCGTTGGCGACCGACGGCATCAATTTCATCGATGAAGATGATGCAAGGGGCGGATTTTTTCGCCTGCTCGAACATGTCACGTACCCGGGAGGCACCGACACCGACAAACATTTCGACAAAGTCTGAGCCCGAGATGGTGAAGAAAGGCACCTTGGATTCGCCGGCAATAGCCTTGGCCAGCAGTGTCTTACCCGTACCCGGAGGGCCAACCATGAGTACACCGGTCGGAATACGGCCACCCAGTTTCTGGAACTTGGTCGGGTCACGCAGGTAATCCACCAGCTCTTTGACTTCTTCCTTGGCCTCATCGCAACCGGCGACGTCGACGAAGGTGGTCTTGATCTGATCTTCACTCATCAGCTTGGCCTTGCTCTTGCCAAAGGACATGGCGCCTTTACCGCCACCGCCCTGCATCTGGCGCATAAAGAAGATCCACACACCTATGAGCAACAACATAGGGAACCAGGAAATGAAGATCTGGGTCAGGAATCCCGACTCTTCGGTTTCCTGGCCATCGAAATCTATCTGCTGACGATTGAGATCGTTGATCAAATCTTTATCGTAGATGGGCATGATAGTAGTGAACTTCTCACCGGTACGCTTGGTCCCTTCTATGGTGCGTTCATCACTCTTGACCACTACCTTGGCAATCTGACCGTCACGGACATTGTCTAGGAAAGTAGAATATTCCATCTTCTGCGATGACGTAGAAGACGGGGAGTAACCCTGGAACACCGACATCAGCACCACTGCGATGACGACCCAGAGTATTAGATTTTTAGCCATGTCACTCAAATTACTCGACCTCATTAAAGTCTTGCGATTATTAAGGCTAGGGTACTACAACTTGTACCCAGTCGCCACAAGATAGACTTCCCGCGAGCGCGCACGCGAGGAATCAGGTTTACGTGTTTTAACGGTTTTGAAAGCTTCTTTAACCGCTTTCATATAGTCGTCAAAGCCCTCCCCCTGAAAGACCTTAACCGCAAAACTGCCGTTGGGTGCCAATACCTGATGACACATGTCCAGCGCCAATTCCACCAAGTACATGGCGCGGGGTTGATCGACACCATCGGAACCGCTCATATTGGGTGCCATATCGGACAACACCACATCCACCTTGGCCTCGCCGACCCGGGTCAACAAGGCATCCAGTACTTTATCTTCACGAAAGTCGCCCTGCAAGAAATCGACACCTACGATGGGATCCATGGGCAGAATATCACAGGCGATAACCTTGCCCTTGTCACCCACCAGCTTGACCGCCACCTGGGACCAACCGCCTGGGGCGGCGCCGAGATCGACCACAGTCATACCCGAGCGGATCAACAAATCTTTTTGCTGAATTTCTTCCAATTTAAACGCAGCGCGCGAACGCAATCCCCGTTTCTGTGCGAGTTTGACATAATGATCATCAAAGTGTTCCTGCATCCAACGGGTGGAACTGGCCGTACGTTTTTTAGCTGACATTTAAAATCCGCAACAAATGAGAGTTACACAAGGGCTATATAGGGGTAGAATAGCCGCTTTTCAACAGTAACTCAGCAAAAGTTGGTAGAAATGAACTTAACAACCAAACAAAAACAGCATTTAAAAGGTCTGGCGCACAATTTAAAGCCAGTGGTGCTGCTTGGTGCCAATGGTCTGACTGAAGGTGTACTAGCTGAAATCGATAGCGCGCTCACACATCATGAACTGATTAAAGTGAAAGTTGCCTCCAGCGACAGAGAGATGAAAAACGCCATAGTAGACGCCATAGTACGTGAAACCCAGGCCGCCAAGGTGCAGCTGATAGGTCATGTGCTGGTGCTTTACCGTCAGTCGGTAGAGATGAAGATTGCCTTACCCAAGGCAAAGTAAGGCTCTCCGGCTCTGGCCTCAGCCAGACAAGCAGACAAAATAAACAGCCACCCTCGGGGTGGCTTTTTATTGGCTCATGCCATAGAAGCAGGCAGGGGAACTAACGATATTCGACCGCAGTGATCTCGTAATCAGTCAAACCACCCGGCGTGGTGATCGACACTTCATCGTCCAGATTCTTACCGACCAAACCCCGGGCGATGGGCGAGTTGACCGAAATCAGGTTCTCTTTGATGTTGGCTTCATCATCGCCCACTATGCGGTAGGTGACTTCGACCTCGGTATCCAAATTCAGAATAGTCACAGTGGCACCGAAGATGATGCGACCACTGTTGACCATCTTGGTCACATCTATGATTTGGGCGTTCGACAGCTTGCCTTCGATATCGCGAATACGCGCCTCGCAGATCCCCTGCTCTTCCCGCGCCGCATGATACTCGGCATTCTCCTTGAGATCCCCAAGTTCACGGGCCGAGGCGATCGCTTCGGTGATTTTAGGGCGACGCTCAAATTTGAGAATATCCAACTCTTTACGCAGTTGCTCAGCACCAACAACTGTCATAGGAACCTTAGTCATAACTTCTTTCGTCTCCTTTAAAACAAAAGCTTCCCCGCCGGCATCAGGGCCAACAGAGTAAAAAAATCGTGTGGATTATACCCAAATTCATGCCAACTGCAGACAAGCGTCGGTGATATAGCAACCCGAGCTGTGTAAACCCGCGAATGCCTCGGCCCAATGCAAGGCACTGGCCGGGCAGCTCGAGACAGCTATTCTACCCCGAGTGCGCAGCGGATACACCCCTCGGATGCCAGCTACAGCTTAACCAAGCAGCGTCTCAGTTACCAGAGGCCCTGGCAAATTTTCCGCCGTCCCCAGGCGGCAGTATCCTTGCACCAGCCAAGTTCCGGCAACCAGCCTGCTCGGGCCGACTATTTTACCTTTGCCGGCTTCTGTTGGCATCTGCCTTGAGTTAGCATAGGCGCAGTACGGCCCTACGATGAACCGAAAGGCCGAACCAAAAGCCAAAAACCAGTCCATCCCGAGTCAAGCCTAATTGTGAGCAAGCATCATGCCTTTCATCCTGTTGGCCCTGTTATCCGCCATTTTCATGGGCACCATAGGCGTACTGGCCAAGTATGCCGCCCTACCCGCGGAGCACATCACCTTCTACCGCCTCTTGCTCGGCGCATGTTGCCTGGCGAGCTATATGGCAATGACGGGCAAGGCACACCAAATACGCCATAGACCGAGCAAGCGCACCCTGCTCAATGGCGTGATGCTGGCCGGTTTCATGGCCTTCTATGTTGAAGCCATTCAGTACATCAACATGGCCAACGCTGTGATGCTCATCTATCTGGCACCGCCACTGACTGCCGTCATTGCCCACTGTTTCCTGGGGGAGAAGCTGGCGAAGGCCAGTGGCCTGACTATCGTCCTGGCACTGGCAGGTTTCGCGCTCATGTTGCCACAGTCGGCCTCGGACGGCGGCAACGCGAATGTAACCAGCGGTTATCTGTATGCCCTGTTGGCCCTGTTGAGCTACAGCGGATTCATGCTGATAAACCGCAAACCCAGCCAGAGCACGCCCTACCAGAGCACCTTGGTGCAACTCTCGGTCGGTGCCTTATGCATGCTGCCACTGGTCATCCAGCATCCGCTGCAGCCTAGCCTGACTCAGGCCGGCTGGCTGGTCGCCATAGGGGTGTTGCCCGGCTTTATCGCCATCCTGTTTGCCGTCAAGGCATTGCGCCACCTTCCGGCAGCGACCTTCGGTACCCTGGCCTATGTCGAACCCGTGGCGGTCGTGGTATTTGCCTGGTGGCTGTTTGCCGAAACCCTGAATGAAGTGCAACTGTTCGGATGCAGCCTGATCATTCTGGCGGGTATGCTGCAAGGCTATTTAGGCCATAGGCAGGCGGCGCAAAAATGTCCCGTTTAAGCTTACCTTTCGTCGGGAATGCTCTAAATTTATAAGGCAGGACTGTGGATATTCGTTGAAGGATGCACCGCAACCCCACGACGCTAGCGCTGATAAAGGCCTTCAATATGGACTCCATGCCGGCCTTCCCTCTGGTTGCTTGAACGTGGGGCCGAACCTGAGATGCAAACTATCACATTCAACTGGTATAGATTACTCCGCTATGCCCTCTTATTTCTGGCATTTTCCCTGTTGATGACATTCGGCATGCTGCTGTGGTTTTCCAACAGCCTGGCCGAAGTCTGGCAAAAGGGGCGGATGCTGAGCATGACTGACCTGGGCGTCTCGATCGAACTGACCCTGACCCTGCTCATCTATATCAGCTTTCCAGTGCTGTTATTCAGGTTCATGTTCTACTTCGCCAAGATGATTTACCGTGGCCGCAATCCCGGGATTGGCATCTTCTGCTATCAAACCCTCTTCAATCCACTGAATTTCATGCTCTTCCCCAGTCTGCTCAACGCCGATGGCCTGCGCTTTCGGCGCCGCTGCCTGACGTCAATAGTGCTGCTCCTTTGCCTCTATTGTGCCATTCTGCTCCTTACCCTCTAGCCAACGACCCCTTGGCCTGAGAAAATGATGGCGATTTAAAGATGTAAGCCATTGGTTAATTTACATAAGCTCTCCGGCTTCCCTCGGCACAGCCAAAAAATCAAAAAACACTAATGATAATGATTTGCATTAGTGCATCCGATTGCTTAGAATCCGCCCCATTATGTAAACAGCAGTTTGGAGATTTGTTTAAATGGGACCACTAGTTCGTCATTCTTTCAGCCTGGTCACCCTGGCACTCGTTACCTCTGGTTTGAGCCATAGTGCCATTGCAGGTGAAGATTTATTCGGTTATGTCAAAGGCGCAGAAGCCTTGCCACAGGGGGCGATGGAAGTTTACCAGAAAGTCACCCTGCGTGATGACAAGGGCCAGGGCACCTACAGGGGCATAGACTATGAAACCGAAGTCGAATACGGCTCCACGGACAAGTTCTCCGTTTCCGGTTCCTTCAAATTCATGTCGCTCAAGAATGAAGGCCTGATCGTCGACGGCTATCTGCCCGAAGAGAAAGACATAGGCTTCAAGACCTCGGGTGCCGAGCTTGGCCTGAGCTATATGTTCCTCAGCCCGGCCAAAGATGACATAGGCCTGTCGGCGTCCGTTTCCCTGGACTACGACTGGCTGGATAAGCACTCGGGCGAAGACAAGGACACATTGTCACTGGATCTGGGCCTGCAAACCCAGAAGTATATGCTCGAAGGCGAGCTGGTCTGGGTGGGCAACATAGGCACAGAAGCCACCTATGCCGATCGCGCCGCCATAGATAACCTGCCGGAAGACTTCGACTGGCCAACAGATCCCGAAATGGAAATCGAACTCAAGCTGGGTACGGGCCTGAGCTACCGCTTCGCCCCCAACTGGTTCGTGAGCGCCGAAGTGCTGTTTGAAACCGAATTCGAAACCGAAGTGGGTCAGGAGCGTTGGTCTGTCTTCGCCGGTCCTTCATTGCATTACGGCAGCCAACAATGGTGGGCGACCCTGACCTGGTTGCCACAGCTGAGCGGCGGCGGTGAGCAATACGAAGGTCAGGCCGATACCGGCCTGCATTTGATCGAAAAAACCGAGCAGGAAGTCAGATTGAAAGTGGCATTCAACTTCTAACTTTCCTGAATTGCGCAGGGACGCCGGCTAACTGACTCGTTTCAGTTCAGCCGGCGTTTGCCTTTAATTCCAACCTATACTCGATAGGAACAGCTATGTCTCATCACTATTGGAATAGCCTCTGGTTCATGCCCATGGCCGTGGTCACGGCACCGGCATTTGCCGCCGACTACCTGACAATCCCCCAGGCACAGGCCCTGATCTTCCCCGCCGGCGCCCAATTTACCGATCAAGGCAAGCTGCTGACCAGTGACGCCAAAGATCAGATTAAAGATCTCGCCGGTGTGCGCCAGCGTCATGATAAGCAACCCATCTGGCGGGTCGAACAGGAAGGGAAATTCCTCGGCTGGTTTATCGTCGACGATGTGGTCGGCAAACATGAATACATCACCTATGCCGTAGGCATCAGCCCGGCAGGCGAAGTGCTGAGCATGGAAATCCTCAGCTACCGTGAGACCCATGGTGGGCAGGTGCGTGATGCCGCCTGGCGGCAACAGTTCAAAGGCAAGACCCTCAAGGATCCCTTCAAGCTGGATAATGACGTCAGCAACATCAGCGGTGCGACCCTGAGCTGTCGTAATCTGCTCGACGGGGTTAAGCGCCTGCTGGCGATACATAAACTCTTTCTGGCACAAGACTCAATCTCTTGATCCGCCGCGCCCGCCCCCTGCTCGGCACCTTGGTCGAGATAGCCGCCCTAGCCAAGCCATCGCAGGATGATGCCGAGGTCAATCTGGCCATGGCCGCGGCGTTCGCACGCATCGCCGCCATAGGCCGCAGCCTGAGTTTCCATGACGGCGACAGCGAGCTGTCCCGCCTCAACGCCAACCCGGGTCGGTGGCAGCCCATGAGCCCGGACGCCCTGAGGGTGTTGCGCCTCGCCAAGGCGATGGGCAAGGCCAGTGACAACAGGTTCAACTGCACCGTCGGCGGCGAGCTGATCCACCGCCGCGCCTTGCCCGGGCATATCTCCCACCCAGTGCTGCCCCAGGGCACATGGCAGGATATCGCCTTGGGGCATGGCAGCGCCAAGCTGCTGCGGCCAATCGCCGTCACCCTGGACGGCATTGCCAAGGGGTATGCCGTCGACGTGGCCGTGACCGAGTTGAAGAAGGCGGGCCTGGCCGGCGGTTGGGTCAATGCCGGTGGCGATCTCAAGGTGTTTGGCAGTGCCTCCCTGGCGGTGCAGCAACGCAACGCTCAGGGCATGAGCCGGGCGCTGCAGATCAACAAGATGGCGCTGGCAAGCTCCAGGGTGTCATTGACGCTGGACCCTGACTATCCCGCCCTGCTGCTCCCCACGGGGGAGGCAGCAATGCCAGCGCCTGCCGCCTGCCCCCATAGTGCAGAGCAGGCTCCCGAGCGGATCGTCAGCGTGGCCGCCCGTTTCGCCTGGCGGGCCGATGCCCTGACCAAGGTCGCAAGCTACCTGACGGATGCGGATTGCACTGGCCGAATCGCCGCCTTAGGGGGTAAAATCCTCGGCTTTAACCAAGATGAACGAACAATTTTATGAGACGACTGAGTGGCTACCCGAACTGGTTCTTTTGGCTGATCATCACCGCCACGGCGACGGCCACCCTCACAGGGCTCTTCATGTTGCCTTGGGTGCTGGAGTTCAAGCTGCAATGGGATCCGGGCGTCGAGCTGGCGCCAGGCTTGCGCCTGCCGGCCGTCGTCATGCATGTCTTCTTCGGCTGGCTGCTGCTGATGCTGCTGGGCGCACTCTGGCATAGCCATATCCGTGCCGGCTGGCGCAAGCGGAATAATCACCACAGCGGCCTGCTGATGTCCTTCAGCCTGCTGCTGTTGGCATTGAGCGGCATAGGTCTGTATTACCTGGGATCCGAGCAGGGTCAGCTCCTCGCCAGCCTGCTCCACAGCGGCTTGGGCCTGACCCTGTTCTGTGGTTTTCTCTGGCATTACTATCATGGTCGTCGGCTGCGCCTGGCCCAGGGGCATGGGCGCCATCACCGTCATAGGCACGGCCGATAGCTAAGTGCGCGGCGGCGGCCCTGCTAGAAAGGACAAGGGCTCTCAGCCAGGATGCGCTCCCCCGTCACCGGATGCTCGAAGCCAATCGAGGTGGCATGCAGCATCAGCCGCTTGGCCAGGCTGAAGGCCTCATCCGAGGCATAAAGATCGCACCCCAGGATAGGATGACCTATCTGCTGGCTGTGGATGCGCAGCTGATGGGTGCGGCCGGAAACCGGCGTGAAACAGACGCGGGTCGTCTTGGGGCCGGTTAGGCGTTCCAACACCCGATATTCGCTCACCGCCGGCTTGCCCGTGGCAAAACAGATCTTCTGCAGCGGGAAGCGCTCCACATCCTTGGCGATCGGCAGCTCGATGCGGCCGCTGTCAGCACTGAGGTGGCCATGCAGCAGCGCCGTATAACTTTTGTCTATGCTGCGGTCCTGAAACTGTTTGGTGAGGGCGCCGTTGATGGCCTTATTCAGCGCCACCAGCATGATACCCGAGGTGCCAAAATCCAACCTATGCACCAAGGTCGCGCCCGGAAAGTCCCGCACCAATCGGTAATGCACCGAGTCTTTATTGGCCGGATGCTTTCCCGACAGGCTCAGCAAGCCGCTGGGCTTATTGATCAATAACAAGTGCGCATCCTGATACAGGACGTCTATGTCGGCATCACACCTGGGGGCGATGAAGGGATCGGTTTGTGGCTGCATGGAATTCCTGTTGTGGTTATCGCGGGTTTTCGCTGCTGAAAAACAAAAAGGCTGCATAACTGCAGCCTTTTTTCACTGTACGCCTAACTTATTTTGCCAGTATACGCTTGTGCAGTTCCTGCACCGAATTGACATTGTTTCTGTCATCGGCGGCATGGGCCATGCAGGTCGCGAACGCGGCATTGAGGGTCGTAGTGTAATTCACCTTGTAACGCAGGGCACCGCGGCGCAGCTGGCGCGAATCTTCGATCGCCTGACGTCCTTCCGTGGTGTTGACTATGTAGGTGTATTCGCCGTTCTTAATGCGGTCAAGAATGTGTGGCCGACCTTCGTGTACCTTGTTGACCAGACGGGGATTGATGCCGGCTTCACCCAGGACTATGGCGGTGCCGTGGGTCGCATCTATCTCGTAGCCCAGCTCGATCAGCTTGGCGGCCAGGTCGGCAACCCGTTTCTTGTCGCTGTTACGCACGGACAGTAAGGCACGTCCAGACTTGGGTACTTCTGAGGTGGCGCCCAGCTGCGCCTTGGCATAGGCTTCGGCGAAGGTTTCACCCACGCCCATGACTTCACCGGTAGAGCGCATCTCGGGGCCGAGCAGAGGGTCGACACCGGGGAACTTGTTGAATGGCAACACCACTTCTTTTACCGAGTAATAGGGTGGGATCACTTCTTCGGTGAAGTTCTGTGATTTCAGGCTCTGACCCGCCATCACCCGGGCGGCAATCTTGGCCAGAGGCACACCCGTCGCCTTGGAGACGAAGGGCACGGTACGGGCGGCACGGGGGTTAACTTCGATCATATAGATCTCGTTATCCTTGACCGCGAACTGGACGTTCATCAGACCCACAACCCCAAGCTCCATCGCCAGCTTACGCACCTGGACGCGCATCTGGTCCTGGATATCCTGGCTCAGGGTATAAGGCGGCAGCGAACAACCCGAGTCACCCGAGTGTACCCCGGCCTGCTCTATGTGTTCCATGATGGCGCCAACCACCACTGTCTCACCGTCACAGACGGCGTCGATATCCACTTCTATGGCATCGTCGAGGAAGTGATCCAGCAGCACGGGCGAGGCGTTGGACACGCTGACGGCCTCGTTGAAGTAGCGCAGCAAGTCTTGCTTGTCATAGACGATTTCCATCGCCCGGCCACCCAGGACATAGGATGGACGCACCACCAGCGGATAGCCGATACGCTCGGCAGCGATGACTGCGCCTTCGACCGTGGTGACCGTCTCGTTTTCCGGCTGCTTCATTTCCAGGCGCTGAATCGCCTGTTGGAAACGCTCTCTGTCTTCGGCTCTGTCGATGGCATCCGGACTGGTGCCTATTACCGGCACACCTGCGGCTTCCAGGGCACGGGCCAGTTTCAGCGGCGTCTGGCCACCATACTGGACTATGACGCCCTTGGGCTGCTCTATGCGGACAATTTCCAGCACGTCTTCCAGGGTCACCGGCTCGAAGTACAGCCTGTCCGAGGTGTCATAGTCGGTCGATACCGTCTCTGGGTTACAGTTGACCATGATGGTCTCATAACCGTCTTCGCGCAGCGCCAATGCCGCATGGACGCAGCAATAATCGAATTCTATGCCCTGACCGATACGGTTAGGGCCGCCGCCGAGCACCATGATCTTGTCACGGGTCGATGGGTTGGCCTCACACTCTTCCTCGTAGGTCGAGTACATGTAGGCTGTGTCTGTGGCGAATTCGGCGGCGCAGGTGTCGACCCGCTTGTAAACAGGATAAATCTCGTGACGATGACGTAGCTTGCGCACTTCACCCTCACTCACGCCCAGCACGTCGGCCAGACGCGAATCGGCGAAGCCCTTGCGCTTGAGCTTGCGCAGCAAGTCTTCGTTCAGACCCGACATGCCGACCTCGGCCACCTGGGCTTCGAGGGCAATCAGCTCTTCAATCTGCACCAGGAACCAAGGATCTATGTTGGTCAGGGCGAAGATGTCGTCGACGGACAGGCCGGCACGGAAGGCGTCGGCGATATACCAGATACGGTCACAGCCTGGTTCCTTCAGCTCGTGGCGAATGCGTTGCAGCGCCTCGGGCTTGCTCGTGTCTATGACAGGATCGAAGCCGTTACGGCTCACTTCCAGACCACGCAGCGCCTTATGCAGCGACTCCTGGAAGGTACGGCCTATGGCCATCACTTCACCGACAGACTTCATCTGGGTCGTCAGGCGGTCGTTGGAACCGGCAAACTTCTCGAAGTTGAAGCGCGGCACCTTGGTGACCACATAGTCGATGGCGGGTTCGAACGACGCCGGCGTACGGCCACCGGTGATGTCGTTCATCAGTTCATCCAGGGTGAAGCCTATCGCCAGCTTGGCGGCGATCTTGGCGATCGGGAAGCCGGTCGCCTTGGAAGCCAGCGCCGATGAGCGTGATACCCTGGGGTTCATTTCTATGATGACCATGCGGCCATCCTTGGGGTTGATACCGAACTGCACGTTCGAGCCGCCGGTTTCGACGCCGATCTCACGCAGTACCGCCATGGAGGCGTTACGCATCAGCTGGTATTCTTTGTCGGTCAGGGTCTGGGCCGGCGCCACCGTGATGGAATCCCCGGTGTGCACTCCCATGGGATCGAAGTTCTCGATGGCACAGACTATGATGCAGTTATCATTGCGATCCCGCACCACTTCCATCTCGTACTCTTTCCAGCCTATCAGGCTCTCGTCGATCAGCAGCTCATTGGTCGGCGACAAGTCCAGACCCTGGGAGCAGATCTCTTCGAACTCTTCCTTGTTGTAGGCGATACCGCCACCCGAGCCACCCATGGTGAAGGACGGGCGTATGATACAAGGGAAACCCACTTGGTCGAGTACGCCGTAGGCTTCTTCCATTGTGTGGGCTATGCCGGCACGCGGACACTCGAGACCTATGCTCTTCATGGCGACATCGAAGCGCGATCTGTCCTCAGCCTTGTCGATGGCATCGGCGGTGGCGCCTATCATCTCGACGTTGAATTCTTTGAGTACGCCCTTGGCTTCCAGCTCCAGCGCACAGTTGAGTGCAGTCTGGCCGCCCATGGTCGGCAGTATGGCGTCCGGACGCTCCTTGGCTATGATGTTGCGCACCACTTCCCAATGGATCGGCTCGATATAGGTGGCATCGGCCATTTCCGGGTCCGTCATTATGGTGGCCGGGTTGGAGTTCACCAGGATGACGCGGTAACCTTCTTCGCGCAGGGCCTTACAGGCCTGGGCTCCAGAATAGTCGAATTCACATGCCTGACCTATGACGATAGGACCGGCTCCCAGGATAAGAATACTCTTGATATCTGTACGTTTTGGCATTGCTTAAATCTTCTCCCAGTTAATACGACTACTTGGCGGTCTGACGATAGTGTTCGATGAGCTCGATAAAATGATCGAACAGCGGCGCGGCATCATTGGGTCCAGGACTCGCCTCTGGGTGTCCCTGGAAGCTGAAGGCCGGCTTGTCTGTCAGGTGTATGCCTTGCAGCGAACCGTCGAACAGCGACTTGTGGGTCACCCTGATGTTGGCCGGCAGTGTGGTCTCATCGGCGGCAAAACCATGGTTTTGGCTGGTGATCATCACATTGCCCTGTTCCAGGTTGCTCACAGGGTGGTTGGCGCCATGGTGACCGAACTTCATCTTCAGCGTCTTGGCACCGCTGGCCAATGCCAGTAACTGGTGACCCAGACAGATGCCGAATACCGGGATGTCGGTTTTCAAGATTTCCTGGATAGCCGCAATGGCGTAATCACATGGCTCAGGGTCGCCCGGGCCGTTGGACAAGAAAACCCCGTCGGGATTCATCGCCAGCACTTCGCTTGCCGGCGTCTGCGCCGGCACGACAGTCACGTCACAGCCGCGGTCGACCAGCATCCGCAGTATGTTGCGCTTGACGCCGTAATCGTAGGCCACCACCTTGAACTTGAGGTCGGCTGCCGGGGTATCGTCCGGCAGGCCGCCGACCAAACGCCAGCTGCCGCTGCGCCATGGGTAGGCTTTATCTGTGGTGACTTCCTTGGCCAGGTCCATGCCCTTGAGGCCGGGGAAGGCCTTGGCCGCCGCCAGCGCTTTGGCTTCGTCCAGATCGCCGACCATGATACAACCGGCCTGGGCGCCCTTCTCCCTCAGGATACGGGTCAGTTTGCGGGTATCGATATCTGCTATGCCGACAACCTTGTTGGCCTTGAGATAGTCGCTGAGACTCTGGGTATTACGGAAATTGCTTGCGATTAGCGGAAGATCGCGGATGATGAGACCACAGGCATGAACCGCCGCGGATTCAGTGTCTTCATCATTGGTACCAGTGTTGCCTATATGAGGGTATGTAAGTGTTACTATCTGGCGTGAATAGGAAGGATCCGTCAATATCTCCTGGTAACCTGTCATCGAAGTGTTAAATACCACTTCACCAACAGAGAGTCCATCGGCACCAATTGCTGTGCCAGAGAATACGGTTCCATCTTCGAGTACGAGTAAGGCAGACTTTGTCAACGCGACCTCCAAAAAGAGCCAAGCCACTGAAATATAATGTTTTTATATAATGTTAAGATACCAATTTCCGCTAATTTACGAAATTTTGACAAATTCCAGCGATTTTATAGGAAAAAGCTGAAACCGTCTACGCCTTGGCGGGCGGTTTTTTCCAAAAAACTCTGTTCGCAAATACCATTCGAAAAAAAACCACCCCTGGGTGGTTTTTAAAAATCATCGATTGAGCCCGAGCACCTGCTGCATATCGTAGAGGCCGGCATCCTGATCCACCAGCCAAATGGCGGCGCGCATGGCACCGTTGGCGAAGGTCATGCGGCTCGAGGCCTTATGGGTGATCTCCAGGCGCTCGCCGATATCGGCAAACATGGCGGTATGCTCGCCCACGAGATCGCCGGCACGAATGGTGGCGAACCCTATGGTGTTGCGCTCCCGCTCACCCGTTATGCCCTCACGGCCATAGACGGCACACTGCTCCAGATCCCGGCCCAGGGTCTGGGCGATCACTTCACCCATCTTCAGCGCCGTGCCCGAAGGGGCGTCTTTCTTATGCCTGTGATGGCCTTCGATGATCTCTATGTCGCTGTACTCGCCCATGACCTTGGCGGCCGTTTCCAACAGCTTCCACATCAGGTTGACGCCGACCGACATGTTGGGCGCCAGTACCACAGGGGTTTCCTCGGCGAAGGCATTGATCTGCTCTTTCTGCGCGTGGTTGAAGCCCGTGGTGCCTATCACTATCGGCTTGTTGTGGCGGGCACACCAGTCCAGGTTAGCCAGGCTGGCTTCGGGAGAAGTAAAATCGATCAGCACATCGAAGTCATCATGACTGAAGTCGAGGGAATCGCCTATGGGAACATGCAGCCGACCGACACCGGCCAGCTCACCGGCATCGACATCCACCAGACTGGAGCCGGGCCTATCTATGGCCGCGCCCAAACGTATCTGGTCATGATTCCTGGCGGCCTCGATAAGAGTACGTCCCATACGGCCACCCGCCCCGACGATAGCAACTCTCACTTGTGCACTCATCTCTTTCTCCTAATCCTCTGGATGCAGGTAAAAAAACGCCTAAGTTAACTTAGGCGATTTATACGATTAAACGATATCCAACAACTCAACTTCGAATACTAAGGTTGAGTATGGTGGAATCGAGGCACCGGCGCCACGTTCACCGTAAGCTAAGTGATGTGGAACGAAGAGTTTCAGCTTAGTGCCAACCGGCATCAGCTGCAGGGCTTCGGTCCAACCGGCGATCACACCTGAAACCGGGAACTCTGCGGGTTGACCGCGAGTCACTGAGCTGTCGAAGACGTCACCGTTGATGAAGGTACCGTGATAGTGAGTGCGAACCGTCGACTCATGGGTCGGCTTCTCGCCATCGCCTTGAACCAGCACTTCGTACTGCAGACCCGAGTCAGTCACTGTCACGCCATCACGCTTGGCGTTCTCGGCCAGGAAGGCTTCGCCTTCGGCAGAAGCGGCAGCGGCGGCTTCTTCTTGGGCCGCTTGTAAGCGACGACTGATTTCAGTGAAAGCCACTTGCAGATCTTCCATGGAAACAGCGCTTTCTTTACCCGCGAATGCATCGGCAAGGCCGGCCTGTACCGCTGGGATATCGACACCCTCGAAAGGATTCGCCGCCAGTTGTTCGCCCATTTGACGACCCACACCGTAGCTGGCTTGCTGTTCCATAGTGCTGAATTTGTCAGACATAATTAATTTACTCTCAGTAATCAGTGAATTTTAGCCGTGAATTTAAGTAGCTTAAATTTAGTATCTGGGGATTTTCGCGCGCCAGTATAACACATTTTGCCCGCAGATGCTGGCAAAGCCTGGGCTTATTTGCCCAGCTGGCAGCGATTTTTCACCCCGGCCTGACTGGCATGGTACAGAGGCAACACCTGAGCCTGGCGTTTCTGCAGCTCTTCTATCCTATGTCCATGGGACGGATGGGTCGACAGCAACTCGACGCCCTGGCCGCCGCCCGCCTTATCCATGTTCTGCCACAGGGCGATACTGGCCGCGGGATCGAAACCCGCCTTGGCCATCAGCTCCAAGCCAATGGCATCGGCTTCACTCTCCTGCGCCCTGCCGAAGGGCAGAATGAAGCCCACCTGGGCCCCGAGCCCCAGGGCCGACATATAGAGATCTTTGTTGGCCACGCCAACACCGCCCAGCGCCGCATCGGCAATCTGCATGCCGACCCCGGTCAGCTGCGCCCGCGAGACCTGCTCGTTGCCATGATTGGCCAACACGTGGGCCACTTCGTGTCCCAGCACAGTGGCCAGTTGGTCGGGACCCTCGGCCACTTTCAACAGCCCCGTGTAGACGCCTATGTGGCCACCTGGCAAGGCGAAGGCATTGACCTGCTCCGAGTCGAACAGCACCACCTCCCAAGGTTGGCCCTGGTTCGGTAACACAGAGGTGATGCGCCGGGCGACACAGTTCACATAGTCAGTCTGGCGTTTGTCCTTGCTCAGCTTCTGCTGCCGCTTCATCTCGGCGAAGGAGCTGTCGCCCATTTGCTGCATCTGCTCGGCAGAAAACAACAGGGTCTGACCACGGCCGGTCGGTGACTCAGTGGTGACGCAGCCACTCAACAGGGCCGTGGTCAGCAAACTCAACAATAGGGGTTTCATGGAATTCATCCTTTGTGCGACTCCTTGGTCTATTCCAGCCATAGGCGCTTCATATGGGAATAGACGCTTCATATGGGAATTTTACTTGTGCCTGCCGGGGATGCCAAACGAAGATTGGCCTCCTGCACTCAATCCAGCCTTTCTCCTGCTTCAAGCAGAGATTGCCCCGTCTATCGCTGGGCTGCAGGCTGCAATGACTGCCCCTGTGCCGGCTCATCCTGAAAAATAGCCTCAATGGGCAAGCCAAACAAACGCGCCACCTTGAAGGCCAGCGGCAGGCTGGGATCGAACTTGCCGGTTTCAATCGCATTGATCGTCTGGCGTGAAACGCCCAACGCCTGCGCCAATTGTGCCTGAGTCCAGTCGCGTTCCGCCCGCAACACTTTCAATCTATTTTTCACCTGTATCTCCTGTTGCCCGCCAGCACACCGACGAGAAACGTCAGGCCCATCAATATCATCAAGTGTGAGATGTCGGGTTCGAAACTGATCAGCCTGATATCCTCCATGATGCCGTAACTGCAGGCGCACACCAAACCTACGCCCAAAGTAATGGCGGCGGCATCTAAAAATATCTTGCGCGCCAGCTCATCCATCGCCTGTACCTGACGGATGTTGGCTCTGATCATGACGGCGCCCACCCCCAGGTTGAGCATGAGTGCCAGGAGCGAATACAAGGTATCGAACTGCCAGAGAAACCTCGGCCCAAAGGCCAGCAGCGCAGTTGAAAGCAACCAACTCCCCGACCATAGGCCCAGGCTGAGGGTGCTGCGCTTCAAGGTGGTTTGCCAAACTTCTGCATTCTGTTCTGACTTGCTCATATGTACGCTCCATTTGTCATTAAGTCATGTTAACTTTACTTACAGTAGCAATCGCCCCTCAAATGTCAAGCTCGCATGACTTAACGTCGTCAACACACGACTTTAGCTCATGGGCACGCGAGTTTACGGCGACCCATGTGGTGCGCAGCTCCCATCCTTGGCCTGAGAGTATTGCCAGAGCGCTGAACCCATGGGCTCAAACCTGCGGATTTTACCCGCAATCGCGGCGGGGCTATGCTGATAGTGATGGATTCAGCCGGATACGCTTATGAGCTTAAGTACAAAGGATCCTCATGCGGCCTTGGTGCGCACTTCCTTCTTTCGCTTCTATGAGGAACTCAACGATTTCTTACCCCAGGCGAGGCGCAGGGTCAGCTTTGCTTATGGATTCAAGGGACGGCCCAGCATCAAGAATACCCTCGCCGCCCTGGGGGTACCCCATGCCGAGATAGATCTGCTCTTGGTCGATGGCCGCTCCGTCGATTTCGACTACCGGCTACAGGGGCAGGAACATGTCAGTGTCTACCCCATGTTCGAGTGTTTCGATATCAGCGCCATCACCCGGCTCAGCCATAGGCCGCTGCGGAACAGCAAATTCATAGTGGATGTGAACCTGGGGAAACTGGCCACCCAACTGAGACTCCTGGGTTTCGACAGCCTGTATCGCAGTGACTTTGCCGACAGGGAGATAGTGGCGCTTTCACTGGCGGAGCAGCGCATCATACTAACCAGAGACAAGGGCATACTGCATTATAATTCGGTCAGCCACGGCTACTGGGTGAGGAGCACGGATGTCAGGGTCCAGATCCAGGAAGTCATAGAGCGCTTTCAACTCGAGCATAAGCTGGCGCCCTTCAGCCGCTGCCCCCTATGCAATACTGTCTTGGAGGCCATAGACAAGGCCGAGGTCCGCGGGCGGGTGCCGCCGGGGGCCTTTGGTTGCTACGAGACTTACAAGGAATGTCCTCGCTGCCGCAAGATCTACTGGCAAGGCTCCCACTACCGGCAAATTTGCCGGCGCATCGCCGCCCTGCGCGCCAGCCTGCACTCCGCCGGCGCGCCCCCAGCCGACCCACTCCCTCTGGATGCAAACGGCGGCAAAGATTAAGGCTTTCCAGCGTTCCATGGCGCCGGCTTCATGTGCCGGCACTTAAGTTCCCGGGTAAAACCGCGGCTATGTCGGGTTTGCGCCCTGGACTATACTGACTAACAGACAGGTATTATCTTTGGCCCAAGCCGAACCTGTCGAACGCGCCTGGTTGCAACCACGGGTGAAATCAGCACTGAAACCAGAGTTGGAACCAGCACCGAAACCAGAGTTGCAGCCAGAGCCGTAAGCGGCGGCGCAGCAAGATTAGCCGCGCTCTTTGAGCCTGATGTTGGGCCTGAGTGACTCATTACAGCTCATTAAAAGATACGCACCGAAGGACATCCATCATGAAAGGTTTATTGCTTTCAGCCATGTTGCTCTTCAGCAACGTCACTCTCCCGGCACTCGCCGCCGACGTCGGCATCTCCATCAGCATCGGCCAACCCGGCTTCTATGGCCAAATAGATATCGGCGACTTTCCGCAACCTGAGGTCATCTATGGCCACCCCATACTGATCGAACCCCTGGTGATCTCGCGCCCAGTCATCTACCTGCGGGTGCCCCTCTACCATGCCAGAGACTGGCATAGATATTGTCACTACTACCGAGCCTGCGGTGAGCGGGTCATGTTCGTCCGGGACAGCTGGTATACCCACACCTTTGTGCCCTATTACCATAAACATAGGCAAGAGTACGAAAACAGACGCCACCATAGTCACGGCGATAAGCATTACTACAGGGACTACCGGGACCGCCAGGATGACGACCACAGTTACCGGGATAGGGGGGACGGCAATCGCCAGGGCCATAAGCAGAAATACCGTGACGATAAGGGCAATCGCGGCAAAGGCCATGGGGACCAGGGAAAAGGAAAAGGCAAGGGCCAGGATCGCGGCCATGAGAAACACTGAACGCATTTCCCTCATTTGCCCCTTCCAACCAAGTTTCACCCATGAGCCGGGCAAGTGTCCCGGCTCAATTTATGTCGTGCCGCCGTCGTGCCGCTCGTGCATCTAGGGCCGTCACCGCAATCGATGCATGACATGACTCGTTAGCCATGCGGCCGCTGACCTAAAGACGTAGGCAATGCCTATTGCAGTATTCCCCATGGCTCTCGTTCACAGCATGCCGCTATGCAAGGCTCACGGGGGCAACAGTGCCTGCTTTGCAGTGCCCATCTGGCAGCAGAGTCTAAGTAGAGGTATGCCAGCCACTGCTCTTTTGTGAGCGCACAGGCCAAAGAGTACCCCCTTGGGAGTTGCCGCTGGGGGGATGGATCTCTTGATTTAATATCAGGCATCTACTGCACCTGACTCAGCAGGGGCATCATGGCGGGTGCAGGGTGCATAACCCCGGCGGTTGAGCTTATGAGCCAGAGTTAAAGCCCACGATTCTCGCCAAGCGCACCCGCCAAGCGCAGCTTGAAAGGTTCCGCAGGAGCCTTTCAAGCATAGTCAAGCCGCCTAGCGCCCGGATTTTCCTGTAAAGTCCTTGATGCTGCGCTTATTGATGCTGCGGCGGTTGGCCTGTTTATCCCTGGGGGGACGCTTGCGCTCGCCGCCTTCGCCACGGCCGCCACCGCCTACACAACCGTCACCGCGCTTCCCCTCCGGCACCTCACCCGTACCAGTGTCGGCCTTGGCGGCCGGCAGATCTGTGACGGGGAAACCCGGCAATGCCTGCAGCGGCAAGGCCCGCCCCGTCAGGGTACGGATGGCATCGAGGGCATCGTTCTCGCCATGACACACGAGTGAGATGGCCAGCCCTGAGGCGCCGGCCCTAGCGGTGCGGCCGATGCGGTGCACATACACGGGCGCGCTGGGCGGCAGGTCCAGGTTGAGCACCACGGGCAAGGCATCCACGTGGATGCCGCGGGCCAGCAGATCTGTCGCCACCAACACCTTCACCCTGCCCGCCTTGAAATCCTCCAGCGTCTGGGTACGCACCGCCTGCGCCTTGTCGCCATGCAGGGATGCCACCGCAACGCCGGCCTTGGCGAGGCGCTTGGCGAGGGCATCGGCACTGTCCCTGGCGCCGATAAACACCAAAGCCTGTGACCATTGGTGTTCCTTTAACAAGGCTATCAGGGCCTGGGCCTTGCTGCCCTTGTTGACCAGATACAGACGCTCCTCTATCTCGGCCACCACAGAATTGAGCGCCTGGGCCTCGATGCGCACAGGCTTTGTCATCATCCCCAGCGCCAGCTCATTCAGCGCCGCTGGCAGGGTCGCGGAGAAGAGCAAGGTCTGCCGCGTATCCGGCATAAAAGTCAGCAGACGTTGGATATCGGGCCAGAAGCCCATCTCCAGCAAACGGTCGGCCTCATCCAGCACCAGGTGGCGCACATGCTGCAAACTCAGGGCATCTTGTTTGAGCAAGTCCAGCAGCCGCCCCGGAGTGGCCACCAAGAGCTGTGGCCCCTTGGCCAGGCCTTCGAGCTGGGTCTCCTGCGCTTCCCCGCCGCACAGGACCTGCAGCCCTATCCCGAGTGGCGTCGCCACCGCTTGCAGCGCCCTGCTCACCTGCGCCGCCAGCTCCCGGGTCGGCACCAAGATCAGCGCCTGCACCCGATCCCTTGGCTCTGAGTTGTCTGAATGCAGATTCTGCAGCAGCGGCAGGGCATGCAGCAGCGGCAAGCCAAAGGCCAGGGTCTTGCCGCTGCCTGTCTGCGCCAGCGCCAGCAGATCTTTGCCCTGCAGGGCTACGGGGATCGCCAACTGCTGGATACGGGTCGGGGTATGCAGCTCAGGGGGCAAGGCCGCAAGCAATACGGGATTGAGGTTAAGCTCGGCGAACGTCATGGGGAATACAAGGCTAAGGGAGTCGAGGGCGAAGTCTACCAGTGTCACTGGATAAGTAAAACCCGCCGCTTGCCCGCGCCTACGGGAAACGACTAGTCACAGTGTATGAGGAAATATGTTTTGGTTGTCCTTTCTTTTTCTTAGGGCAGAATTCCAGGTGTCCACATTTTTGTCGGTAAATAAAACGGCTATGACCCCTTTTATTTCCTTTTATTTCCTTTTATTTCAGTCATCACATTAAGTAGATAGACAAGGTTTTGTATGCGACACGACACCTTTTTCCCATTGAATTCATGATTACTCAAACAGCAATACAGACGCTATAGCGGACTATTACTGCAACCGCACTAACTCTCGTTTTCTTTTAGGTTCCGTTAGGTAAAGAACCTGCGAAAAATCTTCAGAGGCGTTAATCAGCATCTTGCCTTGTTTGTCTCCAATCTCGGTTTGTTGCACACTCTGGTCGAGTAAATTTACTTGGCTACGCAGATAATGTGCTTCTAACTCATGAATAACGTTCAACATTCCATGTATTGCCGTGAGGCCGATGATGTCTTTATCCTGTGATTGCCACACAGGATTAAAGTGACCGTTCGAGTCTAGTTTAAACACGGTGCGTTCATTAGACACATAGAGCGAATCTTGTTCATCTAAATCGAGCGCGGAGCATCCTAACTTTTCACCTTCCACTTCATAGGGTGTCAGCGTCAACGTATCTAAATCAAATTTGGCCGGGTGGTGAGTGGTACCGTTTACAGCGCGATAAGACACAAGCAAGGCGTTGCTGAGATTAAAGGCCTCGCGAAGATAAAAAGAATGGTGCGGATTGTTTATGGGTTTTACTTCCTGTGTTTTTATGTCAATACGATAAAGCGTATCTTTACTGGCGGTATAAACGTACTGCCCATTTGGGCTCCAAACCACGCCAAACATTTCTTCATTGTCTGGGCTGGTAAAGACTAAACGCTGTTGGCCTTGATGATACAAAAAGAGTTGTTTGCGACCAAAGCGATGAGACTCAAAGACAAACTGGGTGCCATCGGGTGAAAATATCGGCAAAAAATCTACCGACGAGGTATCAATAAGTGTTTCAAACTGCTCAGGATCGTCGGGTTGATTACGGATGATATCAACGTCAATATTAACGAGTTCCATCAGAATTTCATTACCGTTTGGATGGTATTGTGCGTCGCGAATGATTTTGTAGTTATTAAAGGCGATTGCCTGACGCGTGCCACTTAAGTCGAGGGTAAACAATTGGTTTTGATTACTCAGTAGCAACTGGTTTTGCGTAGGGTGCCAACTTAGGCCTTGAACTCCATCTTCAATCATCGCAAGTGACTCCACATCGCCGCTATCCACATTAAGCAGGTCGACTCGATATTGGTTTTGACCGGCTTCGAACGCCAAAGCAATGCGCTTATTATCTGGCGACAGCGCATGCATCAGTAACCAATCTTTCCCTTTACTTTGGTAAACGACACGCGTTGCTGCACTCGACAAATCGACGGCCGAGAGTTGTGTATCATTGCTGTTTTTAAGTTTTTCGGCGTAATAAAGCGTGTTGTTGGTTGCCCAGTTTAAGGTGTGGCTGGTGATAGTCGACTCTGTAAATTGAACGATTTGCTGAGCTGGGTGCGGCGTCATCGAAATCGGGTCAAAGGTCAAATAGGCGAGCGTATGCACGTCATTTTCTTGTTGTTCGATTATTGCAAGGGCATTGCTATCTGGGCTCCAGCCAAGGCTGAGGTAGCCCGCCGAATTACTTAACAGCATAGTTTCTTGGTTTGAGTCGAGTCGCTTTACCCATACGCCATAGTGGTCTTCGGTCGCCCGAACAAAGGCGGCTTTGTGCCCATCCGGCGCTAGCACCAAGTGAGATTCATTGGCGTCGACAGAATTAAGCGGGCGCAATGTGGTAAAGGTGGTTTTAACGTCAGCCGCTTTACCAAAATACGCATACGCACTGGCAAAACCAAGGATAAGAAATAGGCTTACAATAAGCACTAATCCGTAATTGGATCGTGTTGAAGCGGTTTGATTTTGGCTTACGGGGATTTCTAAACTGTAGCCTCGTTTTGGGTGAGTGAGGATATAGCGAGGTTGTTTGGAGTCTTCATTCAGTGCTTTTCTTAAGAGTGCGATACAGCGTTGGATTGAGCTTGGATTAAAAATCGCATTAGGCCAAACTCGCTCGAAAATCACTTCTTGGCTGACCACTTGGCCTTGCATTGAATAGAGCACGTTGAGTACATCCATGACTTTTGGCTCTAACGAAACACTGCTTTCGTTGCCACTTATCACGCATCGGCTTAGGTCTACGTGGAACTCTCCGATTGCAAAACTACTCAAATGCCACTCCAAAAAAATATTATTATTCAATGCCTAAGACTTTCTTAAGGAAAACTAAAGCGAAATTCCATTGTGGCTAATGCACGCAAAATGACACCGTGCCGACACGTTTTACTAAGCCCACTACATGATGAACCGTATTCTATTCATAATCGTGATTTTTTTCAGTGCCTTTTTGCTTTTTCAAATCCAACCCATTTTATCCAAAGAGCTACTTCCTGTGTTTGGAGGGGGAGCATCCATTTGGACAGCTAGCCTTTGCTTTTACCAAAGTGCGCTGTTACTTGGGTATTTTTACGCCCATGGCCTTGGTTATCTCAAATTAAAATCGCAAGCGACCATTCACTTTATGTTACTTGCTATTGCCATTGGTACGACGTTCTATCAACCAGAATGTGTAATGGGCGAAACTCTTTCACCCGCAGCAAGGGTGATTTTAAATCTGACTCTCCAAGTTGGGAGCATCTTTGTCTTGCTTAGCTCAACGAGTATTTTGTTGCAGCGCTGGTATTGCGATGTGTTTGTAAAAGAAGTGCCTTATCACTGGTACGCGTGGTCCAACGTTGGGTCGTTGCTGGCACTCTTAAGTTATCCGTTTGTCTTTGAAATCAATTTTAGTCTCTCTGAGCAAAAACTAGGGTGGTTAAGTGCTGCAACCATCATGGTGGTGGCGCTGGCTCTATTGATGAGCAACCTTATTCGCCATGCCAATAATACAGGCTCAGAATCGACAGGGAATGCATTGAGTCATCATCCGTTTATGAGTCGATGTGCTTTGTTGTGGATTGCGTTGGCAGCATGCAGCACCTTGTGTTTGATTGCGACGACACAAATGGTGAGTACCAATATTCCACCCATGCCGTTACTTTGGGTGTTACCTTTAGCCTTGTATCTTGTTACTTTCATCATTGCATTTGCTTTGCCAAAACAAGGTGTTCACTTTATTTGGCTTGGACCGTTGGTGTTTGCATGGCTTGCTGGTGTCATGATGTACTTTATCGGTGGTCAATTTAATGCGTTAGCGCAATTGGCCATGTACAGCTTGATCCTCGCCATCTGTTGTTTGTTTTGCCACAGTCAATTACGCGCTTTAGCGCCTACAAAATCGCAAATGACGCACTTTTATATTTGTATTGCCTTAGGTGGTGCGCTGGGTAGCGTATTCAGTGCCCTTGTCGCCCCTCTGATATTTGAACAATTGCTTGAATACCCATTAATGTTACTGATGACTCTCGGCTTGTTTACGCTGCGTTTTGATAAACCCTTGGCAATGAATAAAGCAAAGGGGCTCGCCATCGCGATGGTATTGAGTTGCACCTCATTATTTGCTTGGTTAAACGGCCAATTTAATCAATTTAATGTGGCAACCGATCGTAACTTTTATGGCTATATAGCGGTGAAAGATGTGAAGACCGCGGCAATTAATGAGCGCAGATTAATAGACGGGACGACCGTCCATGGCAGCGAAACATTGCAAGGAGTAAGACATCTCACACGTGATTACTATCACGCGGATACCGGAGTGGGGCGCGCACTCGAAATCTTAAAGCAATTCGGTCCACTCAACATCGGAGTGATAGGGCTAGGCGCGGGTGTTATGGCGCATTTTGGCGACGAGCACGATAGGTTCACCTTTTATGAGCTCAATCCTGCGGTTTATCAAATGGCGACAATCTACTTCTCGTATTTAAAACACGCTCGCGCGCAAGTGGATGTAACGTTGGCGGACGGCCGACTGGCACTGCGGGAGGAAGCAAACAGTCAGCTGCCAACAAAAAATGCGTTGATTATTGATGCCTTTTCCAGCGATGTGATCCCAACCCATTTAATGACGTTAGAAGCGTTCCAGTTGTATTGGCGACGACTGCAAGATACGGGCGTGCTTATCGTCCATATTTCCAGTAATTACGTCGATTTAATGCCAGTGTTATCGGCTCACGCGCTCTCGCTAAATAAGTCTCTTCTGGTCTTTGATTATCAGGGTAACGACATCACTCATTTAGGCTCAAAATGGGCGGTGATGACCAGCGATCCGCGCTTTTTAGCTGCTTTTCCTGCAAATTCGCACCGCACAATTAACCCAGAGAGTACTGATAAACTCGTCTTTTGGACGGATGAAAAGAACAGTGTATTGCCGCTGTTAAAGTTTTAATTAACATAAGATTTGTATATCGGCGACGTTATCTTAATAGCCTCATCAGGGTCAGGTTTTGTTCAATGACATTTTCAGAAAAACGTGATCAGGTTGGTGGTGAAGCGTGCTAGATTTTTGGAAACCTCGATAATACTGCTTATACATGCAGGGGAAAATGTGCAGGCAACAAGACTGGCAGGGCATATTAGGGTCACTCAGGTCTGGGCATCGAAATCAGCCATGATGCCAGGTGGACTAAATCTGACTCGAAGTGACCATCTCATCTTCCAAGACTCTTAACACTCTTTCCAAGCATAATTGCCAAGCGTACTGGCGCAGCTGTCACATAGGAGGCCAACGCGATTGGCCATGAGCAGCAAACCTGCGTTTGGCCTTCTAAAACAGGGAGGTTTTAGCAGAGCCTATAGAGACATATCCATGGCGTGCCAATGAACAGGATTGCTGCAAATACACTAGCCAAATTTATTATTTCTCACTAAACAATTGAATGGTCACAATCAAGAGTGCCCAAGCAAAAAACAGGGCCGGTCAGCCCTGGCAATACCAACCGACGTTGTTGCCTAAATAGGTGAACCTTCTGCTCCTGACACGATCAGATCCTGTGAATAGCACACAGGAACTGATACAAAATGGGCAAATCCAAGCATCGCACCACCAATTGGCCGGAATATAACAAAGCCTTGACCAAACGAGGCTCATTGACGTTTTGGATAGACGAGCAGGCTATGTGCCACTGGCGCTGCACCGAACATCATGGTGGCCGAGGCAGGGGATTTCAGTACAGCATTCTTCGTCAACTAGATGGGCGATTGAAACAGCGTTAATGCTCAAGGGCCTGTTCAATCCCCCTTTACGGGCACTGGAAGGTTTCATCAACTCGGTATTTGGCTTAATGAACGTCCCCCTGACGTCACCCGGTTACAGCTGCATCAGCAAGCGTACCAAGACTGTCGAGATTCGCTACCGCAATCCCAGCCGTGGGGCGATTGCCCACTTGGTTGTCGATGCCACAGGGCTGAAAGTTTACGATGAAGGTTAATGGAAAACCCGCAAACACGGAAAGGAAAAGCGTCGTACCTGGCGTAAGCTGCATCTGGCGGTGGATGCCACCACACATGAAGTGATAGCTGCTGAGGTCAGCTTGGAAAGTGTGGCCGACAATGAGGTCTTGCCTACCTTATTGAACCCATTAAGGCGCAAGACTCCCTGTGCAGAAAGTACAAGTGTCAGCCGATGGCGCTTATGACACTAAAGCCTGTCATAAACTGCTGAAACGCAAAGGCAGCAATCCCGCCTAGGAAAAATGCGGGTTACTGGGAGGACGGTCACCCAAGAAATGAGGCCGTCAAGGCGCTGAAAAGTCATACGCTACAGCAATGGAAGAAAGACAATGACTATCACCAACGCTCATTATCGGAAACGGCCATGTACCGCTACAAGCAACTCATCAGCCCGAAACTGAGCCTGCGAGACTACAACTCCCAAGTCGGCGAGGCCTTGGCCGGCGTGAGGGTGATGAACAAAGTCATAGGACTGGGTATGCCCGTTCGCCAGGTGGTCAATTAACACCCTAAACCTTGATGGGGGCAGGCTTGCCTGCGAATGATTTGATCAACAAGGCCAAGGTGAACTATCGAACGACGCAAATGGATTTGAACAAAAAATGGACATTAATCTTGCTAAACCCGAGGTGACCATATATGTCCTTTCTTTTTCTTAGGGCAGAATTCCAGGTGTCCACATTTTTGTCGGTAAATAAAACGGCTCTGACCCCTTTTATTCCTTTTATTTGGGTTTGACGTCACCACCCACCAATAAAGTGAGCAAGATTTATCTTAATGTAAGAGCAACAGGAGGAAAATAACAGAAGAGCCAACATGCCGCTGGTTATGCCAAGTTATGTTTCCACTGGTCCCAATGTGGGGTGTCCCCTCCCAGGTTTTCCGTCAGAAAATCGATAAACACCCGTACTTTTTGCGGTAGGTATTGCCGCTCTGGAAATACCGCATACAGAATTTTATGAGGCATGCTGTAATCCGTCAGAATGGGCACGAGCTTCCCTCTGGCTATGTCATTACCCGCAATAAAGGTGGGTAAGCGGCCTATGCCTAACCCCTGTAATAGTGATTCGCGCAAGGCATCACTGCTGTTCACTTGATAGTTGCCGGTTACCTGCACCTTTGTTTCCACATCGTGCTGCATGAAGACCCATTCATTTTTGAGAGAATGGTGGGTGGATACTATGCAGTTATGCTTGATCAGGCTTTGCGGTGTCTCAGGTTGGCCCTGCTCTGCGATGTATTCTGGTGACGCACACAGCACACTGTGTAATGGCAGGAGTTTTTTGGCGATCAACAAGGAGTCTGGCAATTCTCCTGCTCTTAAGGCGATATCAAACCCCTCGGCAATCACGTCTGACCAAGTATCGTTCGTATGCATGTGCAGGCTGATCTGGGGATAGCGTTTTAAAAAAACCGGAATAATAGGCGCCAAATGCAGACGACCAAATGACATGGGCACACTGATCCGCAATACGCCTTTGGGCTGGCGCTGTAATTCAGTCGCCGCTTGCTCTGCAGCCAGTGCCGCCTGTAATGCTTGCAAAGCATGTTCATAATATCGCTCTCCCGCTTCGGTAAGGCTCAGTTTACGGGTAGATCGATAGAGCAATTGCACACCCAATTGAGCTTCCAATCGGCTGATACGTTTGCTCACGGCCGATGTCGAAATCCCCAGTTTTTCGGCGGCTTTAGAAAATCCTCCTTGCTCAATCACAGTCGTAAAGATGGGAATAGTGCTGATATCTAACATGGATACGCCAATTGTTGACCAGAGGTTAATAATGATATTCCCATAGCCCCTATTATCCGTCAATGGCAAAGCACCTACACTTGAGGCACTTACTAGCACTCATGAGTACAAACAAGAAAACAAGGAGAAACACATGTTTCGTTTAGAGCATATTAATTTAGTGGTTAAAGACATAGACGCCACCCTCGACTTTATTCAAACCGCCTTCCCTGACTGGAAGGTTCGCGGAAAAGGTTCCAGTGAGTGGTACAACACCAAGCGCCATTGGCTACATGTGGGAACGGACGATAATTACATCACCCTAAATAGCGCGAGTGAAGGCCAAAACCGTGACCTAAGAAGCAATGCTCCCGGACTGGCTCATATTGGATTTTGTGTGGATGACCTTGCAGGGATTGCCTCGCGTTTGCAGCAAAATGGCTATGAAATCGCCACCATAGGCGCGGATCATCCTCATCGGAAAACCCTGTATTTTATCGATCCCGCTGGGTTCGAGTTCGAATTTATCGAGTATTTAAGCCAAGTCAGCACAGAAAGAAACCAATATGGCGGCGAAACCTCGGCCATACAAAGGGTCGGCAGTGCCTAAAAAACGCCTTATTGCTCAATTGCAAAAGCCTAGTTTACCGCCCTTCTTATACTTTCATAAAAGCGAGAAAAAACAATGGATAACACCAAGCTAATCAAAACCTTATATCAAGCCGTCGATAACAAGAGCCTTACGGCCTTAGCCGATTTCTTGGCGGACAATGTGCGTTTTCAAATAGGTAATTACGCAGCGATCACAGGCAAAAACGCCGTCTTGGATGCCAACCATAGCTTCTTCTCCAGCATCACCAGCATGGCCCATCAAATAACAAGTATTTGGGAAAGTGGCGATGATGTGTTGTGTAACGGCCATGTCGATTACACCCGGCTTGATGGCAGCGGTCTTTCAATTCCCTTCGCTACCGTTCTGAAAATAGACGCCGATAAAATAGTCGATTATCAGGTCTATGTGGATGTTTCACCGCTGTAGCGTCAACTTGGCTTAAAGCTGTCAATGCCACTCTTCAAGAATGCCACTTTTCAAGCTAGTCCCTTTCAACGATGTTTTTACTCTATTAGTGGCCTTGGCATAGTCCTGCAAGGCTGTCTTTGAGTGGGTGTCTTGATAAATGATATTCCATTTCAATTACGCCTAAATATTGACAGGGAGAATCATATGAACTCCCTACTTAGAGGAAAAGATTGTTGGCCAAACTGGCGGCGAAGGAGCAAAAATCCAACAGTCATTTGTTTTTTGAGTGACTTGTTAACATGATGTCCTCATGTCTCAACCGAATTATTCTTTCCCAAGTGGATCTTTAACGCATCTCTAATTTTGTACAGAGTTGACTTATTGCCGTCACTGGACATGAGTATTATTGTGTAGTTGTTTTCAAAATCAGAATGTTTGATAGTGTGATGACTGGGATTGGAGCCATCATGCTCCCAATAGACAATACTTCCATGTTTATCGTTATAAAACCGCCCAAAATCAAAGTAAGCGCGATTAGGCTTGCCGGATAATTTATCACCTGGCAAGGCCTTTTTTATCTTCTCGATAGGCAGAAGTAAGGAACCCCTTAAGGCAGTTTCAAACTTTAATAAGTCGAGTGGTGTTACATATAAAGTCACCCCATTCACCGCAGTTGGATAGTCGCCTGTCACTTTTAACTTGGAAAGATTATTGGCATCTACTTGGAAATATGAGTCAGTCATTCCTGCAACGTCGAAAATAAACTCTTTAGCAAAACTGGAATAAGTATCGCCTGTTACTTTCTCTACAATCAAAGCGCGTAAAATCACATTTAAATTAGAATAAAGATAATTATTTCCAGGTTCAAAAGCCAGAGTGCTATTTTTTATCTGCTTTATCACATCGGAAGTATCTATATATTTCTCCCACTTGACCTTAGGCAAACCTGAAGTATGAGTAAGCACATGTTCTACAGTTACATTTCTTGCCCAAGAAGGGAAATCTGGCAAATACTCAGCAATGCTGTCTTCATAACTTAATTTCCCTTGTTCAACGAGCTGCATAATCGATATGGTAGTAAACTCTTTACCTACTGAGCCTGGGCAAAACAAGTGTTTGTTTGATATCAGGGTTTTCCTGTCGTCATCGGAAAACCCTATGTTTTCATGAAAAACCACACGTCCATCTTTACTTATCAAAACTGTGCCATTAAACCCAGTATTTGCAATAGCCCCTTCAACAACATCATGATATTGACTGTCTTTTTCGGATTCTACCGCAAGAACCATTGGGAAAAAAACTATCATACATATTAATAAAAACATTTGTCTCATTTGAAAATCCTTATCATGTTAACGCCTCAATCTGGGAAATCCCCAGATAATTTCCTTCATATTCAAAATAGCAGACACGCATGCTGTTGTTTGAGCTAATCAATTTCGCACTTTTTTGAATTCATTGACCTTTGCCAACAATTCCAACTCCATGCGCTGCTCTACCTAAATGAGTTCATATCTTACACTGTTTACTCAAAGAGTACTGCCCTCACTCTTGTTGATAAAATAGTAAAAAACCTTAATTCTCTTATGGTTGCCACTGAGGTCTTGTCCGATAACGGTAATTTCAGGCCAACACAATACGAAAAAGGGCTGTGTTATCAATAGTCCGGCTTGGGAATGAAAGTTCGGCGACGCCCAAACTTTCCCAGTAAAAGCGTCAGATTCAAGAGTCGATTTTTCGTTGGGCAATGCTGGAATACAACAAGCGAGTTCACGCCGGAGAAATGCCAGAATGATGAGGGGATCCTCCAGCGCCCCAATAAACCGCCGAAAGGAGCCTATCGCATTGATAGTCGGATTGATTGGTTGTTATGTGCCTTACTTACGGTCCGCTGGATGCTTGACGCCATCATATGTGGGAATGTCGTTGATTTTTAGTGGATTAACACCCTCAAGGCAAGCCACGTTGAAACCGTATTGTGACGGATTGGAACGGCGCTGGTGATGTGTATATATGCCGCAGTTGGAACAAAAATAATGCTTCGCCGTCTTGGTGTTGAATTGGTAAAGCTTAAGGTGCTCGCCGCCTTTGAGAATATTGATACCAACAAGCGGTACCGACGCAACAATGGCACCGCGACGGCGACACAGGGAACAATCACAGCGCCTAACATCAACCAAACCCTCGGGCAGAGAAAGCTCAAACTCTACAGCTCCACAATGGCAAGTCGCTTTATGCTTAGGCTGTATTTTTACACCATCAACGTCCGTGAGATTTATCGGCATAGCGACTCCTTAAAGCACCTAACGCCTCGCTTAACCGGCGCAAAATAGCAGGCTAAAATTAGCGACGAAGGAGCGCAGCCTGCTGTTTTGCGTCCCTTGGTTAAAGCGTTTGTTAGCCGTTCGGTTCAAGGCTCATTTGCTCTGCCATGAGTTCTTTAAATTTACCTTCATGAAGTGAATCAAGGAAGTTGGCAATAATATCCATTGCTACTTTACAGCACCACTCTGCAAACTTAGCTGTCATAATTAAATCCAGCCAACTTTCTTTACCCTGAATTGAACCTATAACCCCTTCTTGTGCCAAATAAGTTAGTTCTTTATCTGGACGTTCATATTTAGATGAATAAGTATATTGCCATTTACCTATTGTCAACTCGCCTAAAATAACTTCAGGAGGTCTATGAATTATCGAATTCCTAAGGTTTCTCAGCATTTCAAACTCTTTATAAGGAGATTCAGATTTGTTCCAGTGTTTTTTTGTGAATAGCCTTTTTGACTTTTTATATTTATCTAAAGTGCTACTCTTCTCCTGTTGTAAAAGAATCATTTGTTCAAATAACTCTTTTTCTTGAGGTGTTCGTCTTCCACCACAGAACAGTTCACTTGAGCCTATTGTTTCATTTATAAAGGCTTCGAGACAGTTAAAACTAAAGATCAATGAAACAATAGCTTGTTCAGGGTTTTCATCTGTATCTTGAGATGCTTTCTTTGCTATCTCAAATAGTAGTTTATGAGCAAAATATACATTTTTTGAATATATCTTCTTACCTTCAATTGACACAGATCTCTCCCTAGACGGCTAACCTTTGTATAACACGCATGCGCATTTATCGGCTCGGACCAGCGCAAAACGTACGTGCGCGCCATAAACACTGTGCCTGTAATTATCCACAACGACAAGCCTAACTTACTGTCAAACATGAAGATTGACAATAGCCAAGATTGCAAAGCGTGCACAGCATCTGGACTAAGTGTGCCAAGGGTGCCGATTACACTGCCCATGGTTGTGAGGCAGAGCGGGATACACCCTCCCCTCGGAGTTGCCGCAGGGCGAATAGACAAATTGCGTGAGTCTTGCCATGGATGGCAAGCTAGCTTTCGGGGGGGAAGGGACGCCCCATCGGAAGCGTCAGCAAATTTGTCGATGAGCACAAGGGGCTTTCCAAAAGGGGCGCCTACTTGCACACAAAGTTTGCAAGATCACTTTTGCTAGACCCTGGAACTAGCTCAAACCACTGAGTTGGATTTTCTTTTATCGCCGTCGGTGATTCTTCGCTGTAGCCAAGCTCACGCATTTCCATTGTTGCGCAGTTTGTTTCTGTTCTGGTGTAGCCGATGCTATCTACGCCAACCCGTTTGTGCAACGCACGGACAATACCATCTTTCTTTCTGGACTCAAGTAGGAAATACTTGCCTTTATCTCCGGCCATACTCCTAGGAATTAGTACCTCGGCTTGGGCTGCTATGGCCGCTTCGCTACTGGCCATCGCAACGAGGAAAAGAATTACTGCGCCTTGTTTCATCTGAACTCTCCTGAGTAGCTATCGCCGCGTTCTGCGGCAATTTTGGATCGCAACGGAAAAATTATCCGGCAGCAGCGCTTTGTTAGATTATTCTAGTTCGATATTCAATTTCAGTAACAAGAATTAACGAAACACCCACTGTGATATTTCCTAGATGCAAGGTTGGCAATAGTTGCGTTCAGGCAGTTCAAGCGTGACAGAAGTAAGCACTGTCATGAAAGTGACCGTCGACGGCATGGATGCCGTCGTCGAGCCCTCAGGGATGAGTTAATGGCGTGTCACTGGAATGACAGTGCTTAATCACTCATAACATTTTTCCCATTTTAGAAATAAAAAAGCCCTGCAAGGTTAACCAATGCAGGGCTTCCAATTATCGCCAGTCACGCTGACAACAGCGGAACTAGACCAGGTTAGCTATTCAGATCTTGGAAGAACTTCTTCACCCCGTCGAAGAAACCTTCGGCCTTGGGGCTATGGGTCTTGGAGTGACCCGTGAGGGTCGCCTCGAATTCCTTGAGCAACTCTTTCTGACGCTCGTTGAGATTCACCGGCGTTTCCATCACTACCTTGCACAGCAAGTCACCGACCGCATGGCTGCGGACCGACTTGACGCCCTTGCCGCGCAGGCGGAACATGCGCCCCGTCTGGGTCTCTGCGGGGATCTTCAGGCTGACCTTGCCATCCAGGGTCGGCACTTCGATCTCGCCGCCCAGCGCCGCCTTGCTGAAGGAGATGGGCACTTCGCAGTAGAGGTTGTTGCCGTCACGTACGAAGATCGCATGCTCACGCACGCTCACCTGCACATAGAGATCGCCCGGAGGCGCACCGAACTCACCGGCCTCGCCTTCACCGGCCAGGCGGATGCGATCGCCCGTGTCGACACCGGCAGGGATCTTGACCGACAAGGTCTTGCTCTTCTCGACCCGGCCATTGCCATGACACTTGCTGCAAGGCTCTTTGATGATCTTGCCGCGGCCATGACAGGTTGGACAGGCTTGCTGCACGGCGAAGAAACCCTGGCGCATCTGTACCTGGCCTTGGCCATGACAGGTGCTACAGGTGGTCGCTGAGGTGCCTTTCTTGGCGCCGCTGCCATCACAGAGATCGCAGGCAGCCAAGGCTGGAATACGCAGCTCCTTGGTCAGGCCCTTAACCGCTTCTTCCAGCGACAGCTCCAGGTTGTAGCGCAGGTCGGAGCCACGGGCAGCCTGACGCTGACCACCGCCGCCACGACGACCGCCACCGAAGATGTCGCCGAACACATCACCGAAAATATCGCCGAAGTCCTGGCCGCCACCGAAACCACCGCCGCCACGATTGGGATCGACGCCGGCATGACCGAACTGGTCATAGGCCGCCTTCTTATCGCTGTCGGTCAGGATTTCGTAGGCTTCTTTCGCTTCTTTGAAATTGGCTTCGGCCGCCTTGTCACCCGGGTTTCTGTCCGGGTGAAATTTCATGGCTAAACGTTTGTAAGCCTTTTTGATTTCGCGCTCACTGGCATCACGGCCAACGCCCAATACTTCGTAATAATCTCGCTTTGACATAGTCTCATGCTTTCTCGGCTGGAGTTGTACGAACGGGCGTTAGGGTTTCCCCGTAACGCCCGCCTGGAAATTAATCAGTTACTATCACTAATCGAGAGTCACTGATTATTTCTTGTCGTCTTTCACTTCTTCGAATTCAGCATCGACAACATCATCGGCAGTCGCGTCGGCACTCTGACTCGCGGCGGCACCGGCATCGCTGCTCTGCGCCTGAGCCTTGGCTTGCGCGATTTCCATCAGCTTGGCAGAGGCTTCGATCAGCTCCTGAGTCGCCTTGTCGATCGCTTCCTTGTCGTTGCCCTTGATGGCGGTTTCGACAGAAGCCATGGCCGCTTCGATCTTTTCCTTGTCTTCTGCAGGCAGTGCTTCACCCGCTTCTTCGACCTGCTTCCTGGTGCCGTGAACTAAGCCATCGGCCTGGTTGCGTGCCTGTACCAGCTCTTCGAATTTTTTGTCTTCGTCGGCATGGGCTTCGGCGTCACGCACCATTTGGTCAACTTCTTCCTCAGACAGACCGGAAGAGGCCTTGATGGTGATGTGCTGTGCCTTGCCGGTTTTCTTGTCTGTGGCAGACACGTGCAGAATACCGTCGGCGTCGATGTCGAACATGACTTCGATCTGTGGCGTGCCACGCGGTGCCGCATCTATGCCGTCCAGGTTGAACTGACCCAGAGACTTGTTGGCGCTGGCTTGCTTACGCTCACCCTGCAACACGTGAATGGTCACGGCGCTCTGGTTGTCATCAGCTGTCGAGAACACTTGCTGCGCCTTGGTAGGAATAGTAGTGTTTTTCTCGATAAGCTTGGTCATCACGCTGCCCATGGTTTCGATACCCAGAGACAGGGGCGTTACGTCCAGCAGCAGTACGTCTTTCACGTCACCGGCCAGTACACCGGCCTGGATGGCGGCACCGACGGCAACGGCTTCGTCAGGGTTAACGTCTTTACGCGGCTCTTTGCCGAAGAAGGCGGTAACGGCTTCCTGGACTTTAGGCATACGTGTTTGACCACCGACCAGGATAACTTCGTTGATGTCGGAGATAGACAGATCTGCGTCGGCCAGTGCCACTTTCAGTGGCTCCAGGGTACGGGTGATCAGGTCTTCAACCAGAGATTCCAGTTTGGCACGGGTGATCTTGATCACCAAGTGCTTGGGACCCGTGGCATCTGCTGTGATGTACGGCAGGTTCACTTCTGTGTGGTTGGTGCTCGACAGCTCGATCTTGGCTTTTTCGGCCGCTTCTTTCAGACGTTGCATCGCCAGAGGATCTTTACGCAGATCCAGGCCTTGCTCTTTCTTGAACTCGTCTGCCAGGTAGTTGATCAAACGGTTGTCGAAGTCTTCACCACCCAGGTGGGTGTCACCGTTGGTCGCCAGTACTTCGAAGGTTTGGTCACCGTCGTTGCTGTCGATTTCGATGATAGAGATATCGAAGGTACCACCACCCAAGTCGTAAACGGCAACTATGTTATCGCCTTGCTTCTTGTCGATACCGTAGGCCAATGCCGCAGCCGTTGGCTCGTTGATGATACGTTTGACTTCCAGACCCGCGATACGGCCGGCGTCTTTAGTCGCCTGACGTTGTGAATCGTTGAAGTAAGCGGGAACGGTAATAACGGCTTCGGTTACGGCTTCACCGAGGAAATCTTCGGCGGTTTTCTTCATCTTCTTCAAGATTTCGGCAGAAACCTGTGGGGGTGCCATCTTGTTGCCGCGAGACTCGACCCAGGCATCGCCGTTGTCGGCCTGAATGATCTTGAATGGCATGATGTTCACGTCACGCTGAACTTCGTCATCCTTGAAACGACGACCGATCAGACGCTTGATGGCGAAGAAAGTGTTATGTGGGTTAGTCACGGCCTGGCGCTTGGCAGGTTGACCAACGATAGTTTCATTTTCGGTGTAGGCAATGATGGACGGCGTGGTGCGATCACCTTCCGCGTTTTCTATGACCCGTGCCTTGCCACCGTCGAGGACAGCTACACAAGAGTTAGTTGTGCCTAAATCGATACCAATAATTTTACCCATGAGAGGTCCTCCAAAATATTTCTGTAACGCTAAATTTGTTGTCTGGTTTCGATATGGGGACGGACAGGGTAAATATCAAGTCCGCCCTGGTTTGCATCCATATCAGCCTTACTCCCTATATTGGGACGGGCAAACTGATTACAAGGGCAGAAAAGTAAATTTTTGATCAAAATTCGGATCCGGCCGGCGGCGAAAGATCGCCGCCCGGACCAGGCAGCGTCGGAGTCTCGCGGAAAAAATAGGCTAATCATTTAAATTATCAGGTAAATTTTTATGGGCCTGCCTGAGTCAAGCCGAATGCCATGAGGTTAACGCCGAGTTAACCCAGAGCAGAGACAAGAACAAACAAACGCTAAAATGCTGGCATCCGTGGGCCGCTCGGGGTAAAAAAGAAGCCATCCCTGCAACCTTAATCCTCAGTATCGGGCAGCTGCACTTATGACCCCAGCCGTACGACTCGTCAAAGGCGCGAGCATAGACTTCAGCCTGCACGACTATCCCCATCAGAAGCATTGCGAGGCCTATGGCGAAGAGGCCGCCGCGGCGCTGGGGCTCGACCCAGCCCAGGTATTCAAGACCTTGCTGCTGGCCATGGACAAGGGTCTGGCACCCGTGGCCGTCGCCCTGGTGCCCGTGTCCCACCAGCTGGATCTCAAGGCCGCGGCGGAGCAATTGAAGTGCAAGCGGCTGGTGATGGCCACCCCGGAGGCGGCCCAGCGCAGCAGCGGCTATCTGGTGGGCGGGATCAGCCCATTGGCACAGAAGAAGCGCCTGCCGACCCTGATCGACAGCAGCGCCCTGGACTTGGCACGCCTCTATGTCAGCGGCGGTCGCCGTGGACTGGAGATCTGTCTGGCGCCGCAGGACTTGGCCGCGCTATGCCAGGGCAGCTTCGCCAGGATCCAGCATAGCGAATAGCCCTACTGAATAGTCAATAGCCATAGTGAGTAGCCTGGCGCAGGGCTATTTTCTTCTGGTGTAGTCGCCCGTGCCGAGCCACTTATAAGTGGTCAGCGCCTCCAGCCCCATGGGGCCCCGGGCATGCAGCTTCTGGGTGCTGACCGCCACCTCGGCGCCGAGACCAAACTCGCTGCCGTCGGTGAAGCGGGTGCTGGCGTTAACATACACGGCCGCCGAGTCCACCTGGTTCATGAACTCGGCCGCGGCGTGGATATTGTCCGTCAGTATCGCCTCCGAATGGCCACTGGAATAGCGGCGTATGTGGGCTACCGCCTCGTCCAAGTCCTGCACCACCCTGATCCCCAGGGTCAGCGACAGCCATTCTGTCGCATAGCTCTCATCGTCTGCCGCCAGCGGGGTTATGCCGCTCGCGGCGCTCAGCGCCCGGGTCTGTTCACAGCCATAGAAGGTCACCCCCAGCGCCGCCAGCTCACGGCAGATGACGGGGATAAACTCGGCCGCTATGGCCCGATGCACCAGCAAGGTATCCAGGGCGTTGCACACGGTCGGGCGCTGCACCTTGGCATTGGCGATGACATCGACGGCGCGCTTCAAGTCCGCCGCCTCATCGACGAACAGGTGGCATATGCCTATGCCACCCAAGATCACGGGGATGGTCGCCTGCTCGGCGCAGAGGCGCTGCAACTGGGCGCCGCCGCGGGGCACTATCATGTCGACATATTTATCCAGCTTCAGCAGGGCGCTGACCAGGCTTCTGTCGGGCGAGTCTATCAGCTGCACCGCATCCGCCGGCAGGCCTTGGGCGACCAGCGCCTGTCGGATGGCCGAGGTCAACACCTTGTTGGACGCCAGGGTTTCCTTGCCACCACGCAGGATCACCGCATTGCCCGTCTTCAGCGCCAGCACGGCGATGTCGACTGTGACATTGGGGCGCGCCTCGTAGATCACCCCTATCACCCCGAGCGGCACCCTGCGCCTGGACAAGCGCAGGCCATTGTCCAGCAAGCGACTGTCGAGCTCCTGACCGACGGGATCGCCGAGAGCTATCACCTTGTCTATGTCGGCTATGATGCCATCCAAACGGGCCTCATCCAGCAGCAAGCGGTCCAGCATGGCGGCATCGAGACCGGCCTGCCTGGCGGCGGCCAGATCTTGGGCATTGGCTGCGATAATTGCCGCACTCGCTTGACGCAGTTCGGCGGCAATGGCGCGCAGCAGCGCCTGTTTCTTGTTCGAAGCCAGGTTTGCCAGGGCGTAGCTGGCCTGCTTGGCCCTCTGCCCCAGGGCCTGGATTGTGCTTTCCTGTTCTGTCATAACAACACCATATCGTTGCGGTGCACTATCGCGCCACCATAGTCATATCCGAGTACCGACTCTATTTCGTCTGAATGTTTGCCGGCGATTTTTACCAGTGCATCTGCGCCGTAACGCGTCATGCCGCGGGCCAGCACCTTGCCGGACTCATCCACCAGTTGCAGGGTGGCACCGCGTTCGAACTCGCCCTTGACGGCGCTGATGCCCTTGGACAGCAGGCTGCGTCCCTGCTGCGTCACGGCACTGGCGGCACCGGCATCGAGTACCAGCACGCCTTCGGTCACTGGGCCGGCGAGCAGCCATTGCTTGCGACTCTCGAGGGGGTTCTCTATGGCACTGAAATGGGTGCCGACCGCTTCCTTGCTCACCGCCTTATGGATCACGTCCGGGTGATGGCCCGAGGCTATGACCACTTCTATGCCGGCACGACGGGCTATGTCGGCCGCCTCCAGCTTGGTGGCCATGCCGCCTGTGCCCAGGCCGGAGATGGAGCCGCCGGCCAGCAACCTCAGGCTGTCGTCTATGTTCACCACCTGGGAAATGAGTTTGGCGTCGGGATGCTTGCGGGGATCGGCATCGAACAGCCCCTTCTGATCCGTCAGCAAGATCAGCAGATCGGCATCGCAGAGCAGGGCCGCCCTGGCGGAGAGATTGTCGTTGTCGCCCACCTTGATCTCATTGGTGGCAACGGCATCGTTTTCATTGATGATGGGAATGATGTTATGTGCCAACAGGGCATTGAGGGTATCGCGGGCGTTGAGGTAACGCTCCCTGTCGTGCAGATCGGCGCGGGTCAGCAGCAACTGGCCCACGTGCAAGCCATAGATGGCGAACAGCTGTGACCAGGCGAGGATCAACTGGCCCTGGCCGACCGCCGCCAACAGCTGTTTGTTGGCCATGGTATCGGGCAATACCGGGTACTGCAGGTGCTCGCGTCCGGCGGCGATCGCCCCCGAGGTGCAGAGCACCACTTCTATGCCGGCGCGCATCAGGCATGCCATCTGCCGCGCCAATTCCACCATGTGTGCCTTGTCCAGGCGTTTGCTGCCCGAGGTCAAGACACTGGTGCCCAGTTTTACTACCACACGTCGATACGCCATCTCAGTTAACTTCATTATTCACTTATAAAAAAATGCCGAACAATTCTTATACCCAATACCGGCGGCAATTGGTAGTGAGTCTGTTTCAGTATCTAAGAATAAAAAGGCATAACTGACAATACGACAGCAAAAGGCCGTAGGTGCGATGGGAGGAGGCGTCATCGGGCGAAAAACAGGCAAAAAAAAAGCCTGTTCAAAAGAACAGGCAAGACATATTTCAAGCGTCCCATGGGGGTGGGAAAAACCGCAATAACGGAAAAACCTGGCATATCAATCAAATAATCAACATGCTACTTGAGTCTTAACACGCCCACGGGGCGATACAAGGGTTGATGGAAACTGGGGTTGCAACTTAACCTTTAAAACTCATGGCGAATAAACCGCCACGCAAAACCTCTGTGTTGAACCAGGTGTTCTGCCAATAAAATTTGTTCGAACCTGTGTAAGACATAGTCTGACTCCCATAAAAAGTGGTAATAAAATTACTCTAGTGAAGTGGGCCTGCCCGGGTTCAAACCCTGAGGTGGCAACTTTTCACTCGGTTTCCTTGGAGACAAGGTCCATCCTGGACTAACTAGAGGGGGCGGGCTGTTACCCGACCACGAGAGAGATTATAGCTAAATGTAGTTTTATTACAACCATTATTTGAGATTTTCTCTCACAAAACGACATCGTGTAATTAAATTACCTTTCAAATGTCGGGAGAGACCGCCTCAAACGACGGTCGGCACCAGAGTAATCATTGATAGTATTGAAATAAATATCAATGTTTCGACTTTGTTACTTTATTACCATATGTTGAAACAAGCCCACCAGAGGGGCCGCCGTGGGTTTGCCGTACAAGGGATCGCCCTCGGTGGCACTGCCGGCAATATCCAGATGGGTATAAGCCAGCGGCTGTGGCGCGGCCGCACCATGGGCCGCCAACCCCGACGCCTTGAGCAGGAAGGCCGCCGGATACTGGTGGCCGCGGGCGGTGACCGAAGAAGGCGCATTGTTGGACGAGAGTAGCTCTGCCGCCCCCGACACATCCCTTATCTTGGCAAAATCATCACGGCGCAGCATCGACAGCTCCAGCGGTTCCCCCCAGAGGGCCGCCTGCTCCTGCAAACGACTGCCGACGCCGGCATTACGGGCGACGCTGTTTTCCACCGCCGCCGTATAACCGCCATAACAGCGCACCACATGGCCCGTCAGGGTCGCCACGGAAAACAGCTCGGGCTGCACGGCAGCGACCGCCTTGAGGCGCAGATGCGACAAGAGATCCGCCAGCACCAGGCGCCCTTCGGCATCCGTGTTACCTATGCGCACCCGAACCCCTGCATGGCCGGTGATGATCTCATCCGTGACAAAGGCTTCGCTGCCTATGCTATTGCGCACCAGCCCCAGTTCGGCAACCACACGTATGCCCTTGGGCTTGAGGATAGACAGTGTCTTCATCAGTCCGGCTACCGCCGCGGCGCCGCCCTTATCCCGGCTCATACCCGCCATGGCGCCACCGACTTTGAGATCGGCACCGCCCGTGTCGTACACCACGCCCTTACCGGCAAACAGGAAGGTGCGTTCGACCTCGCCTTCCGGCAGGTATTCCAACTTCACCACCCTGGGTTGATGGCGGGATACGGCGAAGGAGGCCCGGCCAACGGCGCTCAGCAGTGGATAATCCCGCTCCAGCACGTCTCTGTCTTCTATCACCTCCAGCGCTATGCCGCTGTCCCTGAAGGCATTGACGCAATAATCGGCGAAGGCCGGGGCCGACATCCGCTCCGGCTCTGTGCCACAGAGATCCCGCGCCAGATTGCGCCCAATAGCCAGGGCATTGAGCAACCCGGCGCCATCATTGACACTCAGCAGCCCTATGGCCTGCAGCGGCGCCTCACTCGCATCGACATTGGCTTCGCGGGCTTCCAGCGGTTGCCAGAGTTCCTGGCCACAGGCCAATGCCGCCACCTGCGCGGCGAAGGCGTAACGCCCGCCGTCGGCGCCCAACACCAGCATGAGCGGGCGCACCGCGCCCGTGTCTTTCGCCAGGGCTATGCCGGTACGGGCGGCGTCGGCAAACACCCGCACGTCTTCATAGTCATCCTGGTGGTTAGCTACCGGCGAGATGATGAGCTTGCCGCCGGCAAGGCCAGGCGCGAACAACACAGTCGCGCTCTTGCCCACCCGCTTGTCGACGCCGGCGGCATGCAGGGCCAACTGGGCCAGCTCTTGCTGGGGAATGGCTTCCAGTGACGGGGTCACCAGCAGCAACGCGTCCCAACCGTCGCGGCCCGTATCAAAAATGGCTTGTTCGTCTTTTACATCAATAAAATCAACCTGAAACATATGCTTCCTTATAATTTTTTTGTGGCGACATTATTCTCCTTATCCCGCCGAATTGCCAATCCTATGGCGGCAGCGGCACCAGGCCGAACTGGGTACTGGCAAGCCAGGCTGACACTCTAGCCTGACCAGGTTAAGGATAGATTAATCCGCCGCTGACTCTGTGGTAAACTGCCGGCAGAATTTGCCAACAGCAGAATCCCCAACATCTTCTCGCGGTAACTCAAGTAATAACTATGGAGCATCCAGTGACAGCCTTACATGAATTACAACCTCAAGCCCTGTGGCAATGGTTCGAGCAAATTTGTGCCATTCCCCACCCTTCCAAGCACGAGCAGGCGTTGAGCCAGTTTATCCAGGCTTGGGCCAAAGATAAGCAACTGGCACTGGTGGAAGACAAGGTAGGCAACCTCATCATACGCAAGCCCGCCACCCCGGGAATGGAGAACCGCAAGCCTGTGGTGCTGCAGGCCCACCTGGACATGGTGCCGCAGAAGAATGCCGATAAGGTGCACGACTTCGAGACAGACCCTATTCGCGCCTATGTCGATGGCGACTGGGTCACGGCCGACGGCACCACCCTGGGCGCCGACAATGGCATAGGCATGGCCTCGGCGCTGGCAGTGCTGGGCGCGGACGACATCAAGCATGGGCCGCTGGAAGTCTTGCTGACCATAGACGAAGAAGCCGGCATGACGGGCGCCTTCGGCCTGGAAGCCGGCATGCTCAATGCCGAGATACTGATCAACACGGATTCCGAGCAGGAAGGTGAGATCTACATGGGCTGCGCCGGTGGCGTCGATGCCCAGATCACCGTGCCCATGGCATGGCAGGCGCCCGAGCCGAGCAACAGCGCCTTCAGCCTGAGTCTCTCAGGCCTCAAGGGCGGCCACTCGGGGGTCAATATTCACCTGGGTCGCGGCAATGCCAACAAGCTGCTGGCGCGTTTCCTGTTTGAACATGGCGATGAGCTGGCGCTGGAGTTGACCGACTTCAGCGGCGGCTCGCTGCGTAACGCCATTCCCCGCGAAGCCAGTGTCGGCTTCATGCTGCCGCCGGAAAATGTTGCCCGGCTGCATGCCCTGGTAACCCAGTTCCAGGCCATGGTGCGCGCCGAGCTGGCGATTGCCGATCCTGAGCCGTTGCTGAGCCTGAAGGAAATCCCGGCGCCGCAACAGGTGATGAGCGAAGAGGCACAAAATACCCTGATAGATCTGCTGCACGCCTGCCCCAACGGCGTGATGCGCATGAGCGATGATGTGCCGGGCGTCACCGAGACCTCGCTCAATGTCGGCGTCATCAGCACAGACAAGGAAGCGGTAAACATACTCTGCCTCATCCGTTCGCTGATCGACTCGGGTCGCAGTGAAGTGGAAGGCATACTCACGGCCCTGACCAACCTCGCCGGTGCCGAGGTCGAGTTCAGCGGCGCCTACCCTGGCTGGAAGCCGGATACCGCCTCGCCCGTGATGGCGATAGTGCGTGACACCTATCAGGATATCTACCACAAGGAGCCGGTGATCATGGTGATCCACGCCGGACTCGAGTGTGGCCTGTTCAAGCTGCCCTACCCTGACATGGACATGGTCTCCATAGGCCCCACCATACGCTACCCTCATGGTCCGGATGAGATGGTCAACATCACCACGGTGGGCCAGTACTGGCAGTTGTTGCTGGCAGTGCTGGAACGGATCCCTGAGAAGGACTGATAGCCTCCGGCTTGCCACAATAACCTGAATAAAGAAGCCACCCTTGGGTGGCTTCTTGCTTTTAGCTAAAGCTGACTGAACAACTCAGCACTCTCCAATTTAACATCCTCCAACTCAGCACTCTCCAACTCAGAACCATCCAACTCAACATCCTCCAATTCAATGCTCCTGGCCAACTTGGCCAACAAGGCAACCAATTGCTTCTGCTCTTTCTCCGTCAGAGCATCAACGATTTGATTTTCCAGTGCCATGTCTTCAGCAAAGGCGGCTTCGATAACGGCTCTGCCTTCATAGGTTAGCTGTACCAGGGAACTGCGCTTGTCATTGGGGTCAGCTTGTCGGCTGACATAACCCAATTTGGTCAGCCGGTGCAATCTGTCTGTAAGACCGCTCGAAGTGATCATCAAAGTTTGAAACAACTCGGTCGGCCGCAGCGAAAAGGGCGCGCCGGAGCGACGCAAAGTTGCCAGAACATCGAACTGTCCCGTATCCAATCCGTGCTTGCTGAAAATGGCCTCGATCTGCGGACGCGCGGCCAGAGTGATGCGTCGTGCACGAGCCAGTATGCACATGCCGCGCAGCGACACCTCAGGCATTTCTTTACTCCATTGGTGTTCAACTCGTTTTACATGGTCTTCCATCGAAAATCCTATATCTGAATTGCTGCCGTGATCATATAGCTCAACAGTATACCCATAATTATCTCGACAGCGAGGTAAATCGGCTCTAACATGTCTCGGTATCGAGATAAATTACCGACAATGGAACCCATTTTTAAAAAAGGAGCTCACCATGGATAACACTTCAAAACCCATTCAAACCCATAAAATGCCCTGGATGCCGCTGACCGAAGGGCTTTGGGTAAGGCCGTTACGGTTGGTGGGCGAAGAGCGAACACTGCAACTTAGGGTTGATCCTGGAGTAACCATTCCGCCACATAGGCATACCGGCTTCGTGCACGCGTTGAATTTGAGCGGTCATCGTCAACTTTCAAACGGCCATATCGCCGGACCCGGTGATTATGTTTATGAACCTCCGAGTAACCTGGATACTTGGTCCTGTATCGGCGACGAGCCCTGCGTGATCCAAATCACCATGTCCGGTCGCGTGGAAAATATCGATGAAGACGGCAACCTGCTGAGCTATACGGATACGGCGAAACTGCGAGAAAAGTACCTGGAGTGGTGTAAGCGGGAAAGTTATGTACCAGTGGCCATTGGCGCATCTGACTAGAGGAAAGCCGCCGCAGCACTAGGTTCATCCGGCGCAGAAAGGTAACAGGCTTCTCACACAATTGATGCATCCATAATGCTTGCTGACCCACCTCGCCGCTGTGAGGTGGGGTTCAGCGGAGAAAACAGACGAAGACAAATAAGACAAATAAGACAAAGAAGACAGGACTGGCAAAACTTTTTGAATACATCAGCGCAGGCTCTGAGAGAGCCTTGCTATTGAAGGCACCCAAGTGCAACAGCACCAGTTTTGGCGTCCAAGCTTCGCATCAGAGTATGAAAGCCCAGTCCCTCGCCCATCATGAAACCATGGCGCCAATTAGTTAATCACTGCTCTATTAATAGACTGATTTTTTTAGTAAAGTATGCCACTACAAGGATGTTTTTAGATATTATCAATGGAAATGACTATGTCTCATGCGCTGCTACGTTCCCCGCTTCAAGCAAATAAAGAAAAACTGCTCAAACTGCGATTACAAAACGAACTCAATACAGCACGTATCTTCAAAGCCCTGGATGCCGATCCGAATACGGCAGGTGCAGGGGTGGTTTTTATAGACCATGAATTTACCGCTATCACTTTACGACCCTTTGAACCTATTTGCCGCAAGTATCCTATTCGGTTGATATTGCGCGAACCTCCCAGGCATGTGTCTGCAGTGAACTATGCCAATGAGCTAAAAGCATCACGCCGTGAAAGTAAACTGACCGGTGAATTGCTAAATACTGGATTGAGTTGTGGCGCCGCTGTATTGAGCTGGGTTGTCGTCGCAGGGGCAACAGCAGCTATCCCTATCACTGGCGGGGCCAGTACGGCAGTAACTTATCTTGGCGTCGCTGCAGCTACAGCGTCGGGCTTACAGTGCTTCAACGGCTTTGGACGAACAGTAGCTGAAGCAGTGAATCCCGAATCTCTAGATTGGTTAGATAAGCAGGAATGGTATAACGCTGCCAATACTGCGCTGGATATCATTTCACTGGGCGGTGCGGCAGCTGCAGGTGCTACCACGATTAAAATGGTGCAAACGCTTAGAAAAACCACATCCAAGTCGCTAACAGAAATATTAAAAGGTTTGAGCCGCGCCGAAAGAAAACGCCTAACACAGGAAATTCAAAGGCTGAATCAACCAGGCATCAGTCAAAGCGTGCTTAAAACGCTCACCAATTCTGGTCAGTTAACAACACGCTACAGCAGCCAAGCTCTCGTGAATGCGGTGTCGCTCAATATCAAGGATGCCGTGGGTGCCAGTTTGAGTATCACGGGTAGCGCGTACGGCGGGACGATAAAGAATTTAGCAGTTGGCATATATGAGGAGTTGGGCGCCGATGTCAGATAACTTTTTTGAGAAACATGAATTTTCTATGGGCATGTTTGCCGCCGGCATTGCAGTCATCATGTTCATCATGTTTGGTGCAGGGATTGTATGTCCCTTAGCCATTTTATCATTGCAGACACTATTCGGTGAATTTACATCCAAAGAATTTGGTATTCTTTTCACCTCGAGTGTAGTGATAATGACCCTGATCATTGTTGTGCCAAATGTATTGATTTTTCGAGGAAAACCCCGAGCCGCCAAGGTTAACCAGATAAACATCTATTTCCAGCTTGTCTGTTACTCGTTGTTATCATTGACCTTTGAACATCAGTACAAGTGGGTTTTTCTAAGTTTTGTTATTTTCCCACTGTTGGCAAACTGGTTGATGGTATCGGCTAAGTACCAAGCGTTCCTCGCCTATCATGAGGCCCTGCGCAAAGACCCAATAGGCTTTCGCCGCAGCCTAGCAAAGAAGATGTTTGAGTAGCGCTCTGAGCCCAAGAATAACCGGCACATTGGCTCGATACATTAGCTATCAAAGAACCAAAGACTGGCCAGTCAAAACTTTTCTCGGCGGCAAAGCAGTTCGCTTTTCTTGGCGCTCGCTCGCAGCTACCGCCATGCGATACTCGCCTATGCCACTAAAGGTCGCAGGCGCAACAGTGCCAGTTTTTGCGTCCAAGCTTCGCATCTGTGTATGAAAAGAGTTGTGCCAGCTCTGTCTCGTCCTTACAGGGGGACAATAAAAAACCTGGCGATAGGCATATATGAGGAGCTAGGCGTCTATGCCAAATAACTTTTTTGAGAAACATGAATTTTCTATGGGCATGTTTGCCGCCGGCATTGCGGTCATCATGTTCATTATGTTTAGCGCAGGGGTTGTATGCCTCCTGATGATTTTAACGTTGCAGACACTATTGGGTGAATTTACACCCGAAGAGTTTGGTATCCTTCTAGTCTCGAGTGCATTGATAATGACCCTGAGCATTGTTGTACCAAATGTATTGATTTTGCGAGGAAAACCCCGAGCCGCCAAGGTGAATAAGATAAACATCTATTTCCAGTTTGTCTGTTACTTGCTGTTTTTATTTACGTTTGAAAATAAAAATGATTGGTTTCTCCTCGTTTTTGTTATTTTCCCGCTGTTGGCAAACCGGTTGATGGCATCGGCTAAGTACCAAGCGTTCCTCGCCTATCATGAGTCCCAGCACAAAGACCCAGTAGGTTTTCGCCGAAGCATAGCAAAGAAAATGTTTGAGTAGGTACAGTGCAGGGCAAGATCATGAACGTTTTTTTGCCTACCCTCTAAACAGTATTGACCCACGGAGTCCTCTGTGATCTTATGTCTCCTTTTTTTTGGGGCATGAGCATGAATATCGACATTATTAAGCAGCAT
>NZ_JAAXYH010000012.1 GCF_012911865.1 Shewanella salipaludis | reverse complement strand
TTACCGGTCAGGTCTTTACCATCACGCAAAGCCTGAATAGCGGCTTCCATATCGAAAGTTGGTTTGGTCATGTGTCATCTCTTTTTGTCGTAGTTTAATGAAATGACACAGAATTATGAACACTACCAGAGAAAACAAAACTTCAAACTCCATGGGGTTTAAGTACCAAGACCACATAATCACTTCTTATCCCGAATCTGGCAGTATTATTCCATTCAAACCTATTTTATTTTTAAGATGTCGTCTTTACGGAACTGTTAGCCGATTGGATGAAAAGGGAAGGATTGCAGCTAGACGTCCAAAGTTATACTTCAGTCACATAGAGCCAATTGAAGATGAGAAGAACTACGATCTGTTTAGCGGACTTGAATAAAGCAAAAGACTTGTGACTGGTCTCGCACTTCACTTGCAGATTGCACCTGTTCCTTACCCCATCGGAGCGGCCGAGGGTGTTGGTGAAAATGGTGTGGCGAGGCATGGATGCCGAAGCAGCGCCAGTCGAATCAGGGATGAGCGTCTGGCGCGTTAGCCAATTTTCATCATAAACCCGAAGGGGCTTTCCGCTTCGTCAGGGGCGGCATGGGAGTTCCTAGAGGGGATTGCTGTAGATCCCCTCTAGGTCGGGTGTGGGGGCGACCCCCCACGACTTTCGTCGCTTGCAAAGCGACTATCTTAATAAAGATGGGACATCCAAACCTTTTTGCGTTTTTGGGCCCGTCTGACCAGGCTTTGAGTTATTCCCTTTTGCCTGCCGAGGCTTGCCATGACCACAGCCCGTCGCCAGTTGATTGACCCTCAAACTATGCCCTTCTGCCAGGTGAGTAATCACTGTGTCCGAAGGGTGCTTGTGCACTCAATCTTTGACGCATTAGCCATCTTAATCCTCTTAATCAACGACAACCTTACCTTTGATGTGTTTGCTACCCCGTGACCCATGAGTCAGGCACAACAGGCCTCGGGAGCAGATGTTAACCAGCGCACCGGAAAATACCTGTGCGGCAGGGAGATATTTCCTTGCACTATCGGGATCGTCCATATATGACACTTATAGTGTCCAATGCCTATACCTAAGCTAAAGCGATCTGAGCTACTAATTTATTCTAAAGATCGCAAGTTATTATATAATAATTAATAGTGTCTTGGCGCTAATTACTAATAACTACAAGAGGAAAAATTAATAAAGTCGCATGGATAAACCTAGGGTAATGGTATGAAAGTAAACTAGCTAAACAACAAACCATTAAAGAAAAAAAGTAACCATAACTCAAGTCTTTTTCTTTAGGCTGCAAAAAAACACTCAAAAATTCATTGGCAAAACGGCTAATTTCATCGATGAAAATGTAATTAAGTAAAGCGAGTAATAAAAAAGCTACCACCGCATAACCAATCCTCTCAAATTTAGAATACTTGAAATTCTGTTTCCCCAAAAACATACTCATACACCTTCACTAATTCAATTCTATACTAGATACAGGGCAACCGCATGAGTGCTTACTTTTTAAACTCTACGTTTGACCTGCAAGCAAAAGGACAATAAACCATCCTAGCTATGAAGATTTAACGAACTACAGAAGCTCGTTAAATAACCTAATTTTGTTTAAAAAACGTCCGCATCTCGTCCTGATACCAGATGATTTAATACAAGTGTTTACTTATAATGCATATTTTGAACATGGTTATAATGGGCATAATATAGATTGAACGCTTTCAACCCTAAAATCAAACTCATCAATGCTCTCCAACACTATAAACTCTTCATATGGAATTTCTTTCATTTCTAACGAAAGATGGGACATCCAAATCTTTTTGCACCTGTCTGACTAGGCTGTGAGGTATCCCCCTTTGCCTGTCGAGGCTTGCCACCTAAGCCCCCGACAAGCTTACCTTTGATGTGTTTGCTAGCCTTTGACCTGTGAATGACGGACTCTGTTCAGGATGTTTCATTACCGGGAAAAAGTGTTTGGGCTGTCCTTATAATCTGTTTTTAATTCTGACGATAACCCAATGGGAGTTGTGCCTGTCCTGTTCTTCTGCAAGCCGTGACAGCTTGTTTTTGTAATGTGAATCAATGCCATACCTGCCATGCATTTATGACATCAATCCAGTTAATTCTATTGTTAGCAGCGTTGCTTTGGCATGCCATCAATATCGCGATGTCCAATGAGACGGCCAAAAAATGCCGATAGTCCTATTGTGTTGCGAATACGTTCTGCCCAAACAGCACCCAAAGCAAAACCAATTCCCGCACAAACTGGCAGTGCCAGCTCACTTGTTTGACCTGTAAAATTGAATTTTAAAACTATGCCGGTAATGACACCAACTAGTGTCGGGGAAAAAACGACGGATAACCAGAGTAACAGGTGAACAAATTTTGCGATGATATTCATTAATGTTCCTTTTAAATTTTGATCCGTTAACACCTTAAGAGTGTGTATGGATAGTGTGCATACGCATTTGTACGTAGCTTCCATGCAAGCTACGTTATCACAAGTTGCTGTTAAGTAAAGTATTGATTCCGATTCAAGTACTAGGGGAAACAGTGGCGACTGCAACAACTATTGCTTGAAAGCGGTTGCCAAACCGAAACACCAGATATGGCATGGTTGCAGTTGCAGCCTTCTGAAATTGGGAAGTTTGAGTCGACTCCTCTGGGGCTCACTGTGATCGGGAGCCGGGATATCACTGGTGTCACAGTGCGAAAGCCCAGGGCAGTTGATACGCCAATTGGTTATTTTTGCCGCATATTTTCATTTTTTCGCTTCGGATGTTAAGATTGCCGCCGATTTTTTGGGATCTGATTGGACGTAAACAGGACGGAATAACTAATGAAGAAACTGCTAATTGCGGCAGCCATCTCCATGGCGCTGCCTTTTGCCGCGCATGCAGGGGCCGATTTTATTGCCGGGGACAAGACCTTTGCCGGTGAAGCCGAGCTGGGTGCGACCCTGACGACGGGAAACACCGAGACTTCCTCTGTGAAGGGCCGCTTGAACCTGAAGCATGAGCTGGGTAACTGGGAAAACCAGTACCTGCTGGAAGGCCTCTACAAGGAAGACACCAACGAAGTCACCGCCAAGCGTTACTTCTTGGGCGCCCAGGGCAACTATAAATTGAGCGATGTAAACTACCTGTTTGCCAACGTCAACTATGAAGTCGATCCTTTCACAGGTTATGACTACAAGCTCACGGGTGCCACAGGTTACGGTCACAGGTTCTTCGAGACGGCCACAAGTTTCCTCGATGGCGAAATCGGTCCGGGTGTCATCTATCAGAACCTGGACAGCGAGCAGGCCGAAACCTTGGGTTATGACAGTGAAACCAGCATCGTCGCCCACGGCGTGGTGAGCTACGAGACTGAAATCAGCGACAACGCCAAGTTCCAACAGAGGTTCGTCGCCGACTATGGCGATAAGCTGGATGCCCGTTCGGAAACCGCCTTGACGGCCAACCTGATAGGCGCGCTGGCGATGAAGTTTGCCGTGATAGTGCGCTACAACAGCGAGCCGCTGGACGACAAGAAGAGCACGGACACTGAGACCAACATGACCCTGCTGTATTCATTCTGAGTCTGAACCCGGTTCTCGACAGGCGCCTGATGGCGCCTTTTTTATGTCCTTAATGGCATGGATGCCAACGCCGCCTCTGTCTCTATGTCGCGACTCTGGTCGGGTGTTAGGCCGAGAGTTAGGCCGAGAGTTAAGCTAAGATAAGTTGAGATTTATCAATATAGTTGTCGCCATTGCTGTGGTAATTTCAGGGTAGCCGCCTATGGAGATAAAAGACTATGCACTTATCACGCCTGCCTGAGCTCAAGCCTGTTGCCTGTCTTCCTGGACTGAGCCTGGTCACCATGGGGCTCTTCTCGGCGCCGGCCTTTGCCGGCAACGCCGCGACAGCATTACAGCCTCTGGTGCTCACCGCAAACTGGGCAGGTTATTTGGCGGTAGGGGTCTTTGTGCTGGCCTACCTGCTGGTGATGGGAGAGGAATTGCTGCATCTGCGCAAGTCCAAGCCCGTACTGGTGGCGGCCGGTATCATTTGGGGCGTGATAGGTTATGCCTACACGCAGCAGGGCATGCCAGAGCTGGCGGAAATGGCGTTCAAGCATAATCTGCTCGAATACGCCGAACTCTTGCTCTTCTTGTTGGTGGCCATGACCTATATCAATGCCATGGAAGAGCGCCAGCTATTCGATGCATTGCGCGCTTGGATGGCCGGCTTGGGCTTCAGTTTACGGGCCGTGTTCTGGTTAACCGGCGGCATGGCCTTCTTCATCTCGCCGGTGGCCGATAACCTCACCACGGCCCTGTTGATGGGCGCCGTGGTGATGAAGGTCGGGGGCAAGGAGCGTCAATTCATTACCCTGGCCTGTATCAACATAGTGGTGGCGGCCAACGCCGGCGGCGCCTTCAGCCCCTTCGGCGATATTACCACCCTGATGGTATGGCAGAAGGAGATGGTGAGTTTCGGCCAATTTTTCGACTTGTTCATTCCCTCCTTGGTCAATTTCCTGGTACCCGCCTCGATCATGAGCTGTTTCATTGGTGTCAAGGTGCCCAAGGCGGCGACGGAAGCCGTGGTCACCAAGCGCGGCGCCAAGCGGGTGGTCTTGTTGTTCATCCTCACCATAGGCATAGCCGTCTGCGGCCATTCCCTGCTGGGGATGCCGCCTGTGCTGGGGATGATGGCAGGCTTGGGGCTGTTGCAGTTTTTTGGGTTTTATCTGCGTAAAACCTTTGCCCTGGACGTTGCCAGGGCACGTGAGTGCGCCGAGCGGGAAAATAATGGCAAGTCCCGGGGGCAACTGGGCAATGTGGCCCCCTTCGATGTGTTCGGCCGCATCGCCAGAGCCGAGTGGGATACCCTGCTCTTCTTCTATGGCGTGGTGCTCTGCGTCGGCGGCCTGGGCTTCATGGGGTATCTCAGCCTGCTTTCCGCAGCCATGTACAGCCATTGGGACGTGACCTATGCCAATGTCGCCATCGGCCTCTTGTCGTCGATTGTCGATAACATTCCCGTGATGTTTGCCGTGCTGACCATGGAACCGGATATGGTACTGGGACAGTGGTTATTGGTTACCCTGACTGCCGGGGTGGGCGGCAGCCTGCTGTCTATCGGCAGTGCGGCCGGGGTGGCATTGATGGGGCAGGCGCGGGACAGCTACACCTTCATCTCCCACCTCAAGTGGACCCCGGTGATCGCCTTGGGTTATGTCGCCAGCATCCTGGTGCATCTCTGGTTGAATGCGGCCACATTTCATTGAGGCGCGATGTCGGTCGCCTGTGTTATTCAGGTACACATGTATCCAGGTACTCATACATCCGGGTGCTCATAAGTTATTGGGGGGCAGCTGCGCTGTGGGTTTAAGCCGGGCATGGCACCGACTGCCCGGCTAGCGTAAGATGGTTAGCCAAGAGCCGCAGCCAAGACTATGATCATACAGTGAACTTTCTGTTTTAACTCATGCCTGTCTGAGTACTGGGGTTCCAGCCCGAGCTCATGGCGCGCCAGCTCCAGCCTGGCGCAGTGGCGTCTGCCGGCGCGAACAAGTGTCTGCCGACAGGGGCCGGGTTCGGCTATTCGCGGCTATCTTTATTTATTCAGTGTGTGAAAGGTCATAGTGTCTAAGATCAATATCAAGCAGGAAGAAGCACTCTCAATCAAGTTCAGCCATCTCATGGGCATTGGGGAGCAGCGGCGGCTGGATCTCTATTTCTTCTTACCCAAGGAAATGGGCATAGGGGTCAATACGCTCAATGAAGAGGAGTATTACCACAGTGCCATTGTCGGGCGCCGCTCGTATTTTTCCGATGGCCTGCATCTGCCCCTGGTGCAGAGCCGTTTTGCCAGCTTGAATCGGCGCACGGTCGAAGAGTTCCGCTTGTACCTCAACCTGTTTGCCTATCAGTTCGCGGTCGCAGTCGAAACCGACGGCAAGGCGCTGGAGCAGCTGACGGAGACGGCGAGCTTCTATCAGGCGCTGGATGAGTTGCGGGAGCAGGTGAGTGTGTTGTTGCGCAAGTTTCGCCGCAACGAGCCGGGGGATCCCAAGTGGAAATCCTATTTCGAGAATGCCGACAATTACCTCTCCTGGTTCTGTGAACAGCGCTTGCTCAAGCTGTTGGCGCACGCCCCCAGGAGCAGTGAATTTGCCGAGATAAGCGATGCCGTGCTGCAGCTATGCCGCGCCGAGCATAACTACAGGGAAGAGGAGCGGCGTTATAACTCGGTGCAAACCAAGCAAGATCCCAACAGGATCTCCAACAAGATGCTGCTGCTCAGACGCCTTATTCAGCAAGGGGTGGTGTTGAAAGAGGAGTTGAAGCCGCTGGGTGTCGGGTTGAAGAAATTCACGACCGGCCTGGCGACCGGCTTGGTGATGTTGGTGGTGTCTGCGTTGATCATCAAGGCCCAGGGGGTATTCAGCGGCCTAACCATAGCCCTGGTGCTGTCGCTGGCGGTGATCTACGGCTTCAGGGAGATCTTCAAGGACGATGTCCGTAACGCCCTATGGCGCTTCATCCAGCGTGGCCGGCCGCGCTGGAGCCGGATCCTGAGGGACACCAACAGCCAGGCGGTGATCGCCAGGCAGTTGGTGTGGCTCGAATTCATGCGTCCCCAGAAAATACCCAAGGCGGTGGCCGAGATACTCAAACAGAGACATAGCCAGAATAAGCTGGATGTCGAGATCCTGCATTATGGCATCTCGACCAAGGTGACCCAGAACGAATTCCAGGCCGGTTATTCCTCCATGCAAGAGCAGGTCAGCTTCAGCCTGGTGCCCTTTGCCCGCTATCTGGAGCGGGGTAAGGCGAAGATTTACAAGGAAGTCGAGGGCAGGATAAGCAATGAGTCGGTGGAGCGCAGGTACCAGATCAACCTGATAGTGATGCTGCGCGAAGCCAAGGGGGAGCCGCAATTCGCCCGTTACAAGATCACCATGAACCGGTCGGCGATCGTGGATATCAGCGAGAGCGACCTGCCGGGCCATATCAGCGCCATAGATGGGAGCGGCGACGCCAAGTGATCTCCCCAGGGCCTGGGGCCCGGGTTAGGCCTGGGGTTTTTGCCTGGTAAAGGCCTGACAGATATTCTGATTGCCCGTCTGCTTGGCGCGCTTGAGTGCCACCTCGGCATTGCTCAGATAGGCCTCCAGACTCTGCTCCGGCTGATAGCCGGCGATGCCTATGCAGATCCCTTCGCCTAACCCATTCTCATTGAGGGTGTCGAGTATCTCGCTGGCGAATTTATGGGCCTGGGTCGCATCCGTGTCGGGCAAGATCAGGACCAGCTTGCCCAGTTGATAATGGGACATCTGATAGCTGCTGGGCAGCTCCAGCAACAGGCGCATTTCGACTTCCTGCTGGCGGGTTTCGAGTTGGCCTATGTCGCTCATATGGCTCAACATGCCCTCTGGGTTGATGTCGACCAGCAGCAGGCTGGATTGATTGCGGCTCTGGGGCGGCAGCGACCGGAAGTAGCGCTCCAGATCCTCCAGGTTGAGGAAGATGGTGCTGCGGTGGGGGATAAGCTCGCCGGCCTCTTTTATCCTGTTGCGCTGGGTCGCCTGTTCCAGGGTGCAGACTATGTACTGCACCTCACCGTCACTGTCCATATGGCCCTGGAGGGTGGCCTGCAGACAGGCCGAGTGTCTGTGGTTGGCGGAACAGAGGATCTGCCCCTGCCATTTACCCTGCATAGTGATCTGCTGGGTGATCCTTGGCCATTGATTGCTGAGATCATTATCCAGCAGGGTCGCCAGGTTGTGATCCAACTCACCGTTGAGCTGCATTTGGGTATCGAAGACGTCATTGGTCATGATCAGCTTGCCGCTGGCGTCCGTGAGTGCCGCGGCGACCGCATTGTTGCATAGCAACCGGCTCAGGAAGGCTTCCTTCTGGCAGCTGCTCAGCTCGCTGATATCTTCCAGGGTGATCAACAGATGGGGCGCACGCTTGTTGGAATTGGGGGCCGGCCGGATCACCGTCCTGAGGATGGCGCCGCCAATGGCCTCGAGGTTGATTTGGCCACGCCATTCCCCCGTGCTGTAGACCTGTTCCAGCAACATGGCATAGGTGGCATCGTCCAGATGCAGGGTGCGCTGTATGCTCCTGTCCGTCAGTTCGTCCAATGGCAGCAGGGTGGCGCTGGCGGCCTTGGCATTGGCGCTTATCACCCTGGCATTGTCATTGACTATCAGGTAGCCGATGTCGCTGCTGAACAGCTTGTTGGCCAGGGCAATGCTGTACTGGCGTGATCTTTGTTCCAGGCGATACATATGGGTCAGCAGTATGGCGGCCGCGGCCAACAAGGTCAGGGCTACCGAGGCCATGAGGAGCAGATTCTGCCACTGGGCGAAGCGGGTGGCTATGTCGCTGTTGCGTATGTAAGAGAGTAAAAAATACTCCCGTTTGGTTTCATACTGGGTGGTGAGCTCGACCTTCAGATACACGAAGGTGGCATCCTCGCCATGGAACTGGCCGAAGTTGCTCATCGACATGTTGCGCCACAGGCTGGGGTAACTCTGTTTCAGGCTGGCGCCCAAGGTTTCCGGCAGGCGTGGCATGGGATCCAGTTGCTCTGCGCCGGCATAGAGGACTCCCTGGGTGTCGAGCATGATCATCGGGGACTTGTTGCTCGAGAAGGCGGGTTTGATCGCCTCCAGCATTTGCAGCATGGAAATGTAGGTCACCAGATAGCCCTTGATGCTCTGATCCGGGTTTTCCAGCCAGGCCAGCTGGTACATATAGGGTTCGAGCAGGCCGGCTATGGGGGTGAACTCCAGGGGCGAGGTATAGATCTCATTGCCGCCCATGTTGCGGGCACCGCCGAGCAGCGAAGGCGGCAGGGATTCTGTGCTGAAGATGGGGCCGGTGGAAAAACGGTAATTGCCTTGGGGATCGAACAGGGCAATGCCCAATAACTCAGGGATATTCTGCACCAGGGGTTCCCAGGTGCCGAGCAGCTTGTTCTGGTTCGCTTCATCCCCTTGCTGCAGATATTGCTGCAGGGCTTCACTCTTGGCAAACATCTGGGTACGAAACTGCTGGAAGGCCACCTTGTCGGCGATCAGGGTGCCGACGGTCTGCAGCTCGCTGTATCTTTGGGTCGCCCACTCTTCCTGTAGCCGGCGTTCACCCAAGGTGATTGCCAGGTTGGTGAGTATGATCATGGCGATGATCAGCATGGACAGCTGGCTGGCAACGGCCAACAGGCGTTGATGCGACCAGTGGATCCCTTGGGCGGCGATGAGCAGAGGTTTTAACGAATGTAGGTCTGAGTTTCTGTTCAACATGTAAGGGATAGGGCTGCAGTTCTAAGGAGGCGCCATGATAGCACGAAGATATGTGGCGGCACAGGGTGTTACAAATTGCTAACCTGGAAAGCTTATGTGGCTTAATTTTTGCCGCATTGATCCGAGCAAGAGTGAAACCGGGCCAGCCTGGTTTCACCCTTTGTCGTTACCCGGGAATGTCAGCGGGTGAGTGTAGCCAGGCTTAAACCCGGCACCAGACCTTAGGGGTTGGACCAACGTCCGGGCAGAGACAGGTCACCGGAAGCGATATCATAGACATTCACTACACACAGGAGTGGATTATGCAGGTTGGCATTGATTTTCAAGGCTGCGGTCACGCCGTCGTAGTTGAAATCCGTCGGGAAACCCACTTCTTTCAAGGGAACCCTGATGGCGACCGTGTTCTGCTTGAGGCTGAAATCATAGCCGGGTGAATCTATGTATATGGGGGCGCCAGGCCAGGTCTTGGGGACCTTGGGGGTTTCGCCTGCGGGAATATCCCTGACTTTTAGCCCTTTGGGGCCACAGGCCTCATCCGGGGTCAATACCACCCAATGGGCGTGCCAGTCATCCCCGTCATTGGTCAGATTGCCGTCGTTATTCTCATCATATAAGGGGGTGTCATCGAAGTCCGGATGGGCCGTCAGCGCCAGGGCGACTATGCCTTTCTTACCCTCGAAGCCTATGACTTCCGAGTCCAGAGCCGTAGGCCAGACGTAACTGAAGACATCGGCGGTGGCGAACTTCTTGCCATTGCTCTTGGGTTTATCGGCCCCGGCCATGCCTGTTACTATCTGTTCAAATACCAGATGGGTGCCGTCTTTGAATACCCGGGTATGCACCAGATCGAAAGCGGCCTGGGTATCAGATTTCTCGGCGTGAATACCGCCGGGACCGTGGGCCATGGCCTGTGAACTGCCTAAAGCTATGAGCATACTCAGCATAAGTTTTTTCATGGTTAACCTCGTTATTGGTGATAGGTTGGGGTGATGGATGTTTACTGCCGCGGCTGCAGCCAGAGTGTTGTCAGTGGCGCACTTGAGTCCAATACTTCAATATGTTCAATTAGTTGCAGTGGTACCTCGAGCAGGTCCCCGGCCGCATGCAATTGTAAATATTCTTCACCAGCGCCGGTGCGGGTGTTAAAGGCCGTGCCGCATATCTGGCTGCCGTCCATCCGCTGGACCCGAATCGGGTAGCGTCTCATACAGATGATCTCGACATGATCATGCAGATCGCAGGCAATAATGGCTGGGGTCATATTGGCGTCTCAGTGTGGCGTGAATTAACAGCCTTGCAGTTTGAGAATGAAATGCTCATCGGCATCGATGGCGGCCATCACCTCTGGGGTGGCGATTTCGTTATGGCAAAAATTGCAGCTCTGTTGCTGTATATCGGCGGCGTCTATGCCCTGTTGCTGTAAGAAGCGCTGAGCGTAGAAATTGGCCTGGGCTGCATTTTTCGGCTCCATCAGTACATCAAAATGCAAGTAGTGGCCGGCCTGGGTTTTTACATGTGTGTCAAATACCTGAACTTTCATTCCAGTCTCCTTGGATGGCATTGTCATTTAGCTTAATTCAGCTTGGTTTCGATTCGATACCATTTATTTGGTGTTCGAGATAATAGTTTCGTATCGACACTATGTCAATGTATACTGCAAGAAATAGAGGTAACTTTGATGAGCTGGGAATGACGCCGACTTTTTTTGATTACGTGGAACGGCTCAACAGCCTGTTACGCAGTTGGCAAAGAGATGATGTCCAAGTGTCTACCGTGCCGGCGGTGCAGCTGAGTGCGCTGCGCTATCTGAGCATCTGCAATCATTACTCGGATACGGTAACCGGGGTGACAGAATACCTGGGGCTGACCAAGGGCACAGTGTCTCAGTCTCTCAAGGCGTTGGAAGAGCGGCAATGGCTGGTTAAACGCTTGGATCCTAAGGATAAGCGCATAGTGCATTTAAGGCCCACACAGACAGGCCTGGCGCTGATACAGCGGCTGGCCACACTGCAGGTGCTGGAGAATGCCTTGGCGCAGTTAGGCGCCGAAGCCGAGCAACAATTGACCGCCTTGTTGCATGAGCTGCTGACCCAGATACAGCAACAGGAGAGCCGCAAGAGCTTCGGCATCTGCAGCAGTTGCCGTTTTCATCAGCACAGGGATGGCCAGCCTTTCTGTGGCTTGACCCGGGAACTCTTGCCGGGTGATGCCATCGAGTTGATTTGCCGGGAGCACCAAGCTCCGGCTTAGGCCGGACTTGGGTGCAGATGGGCGGCCGGCTGCAGTGGGTTACTTGATAAGTGCGTTTGAACCCGGCGATCCCTGCAGGGCAGCAACGAAAAGGGCTTAAGCCGACAGCTTAAGCCCTTTCTGATCTCGCCTCTGTCGAGATTAACGCTCCGTTTGGGGCGGGGTCGGCTCCTCGAGAGCTGCCTCCGCCCTGGGTTGCCACCACCAGGTGAAGAAGCGACGGCTGAAGCGCTTGATATCGTCGAGAACTATATACAGCAGGGGCACCAGGATCAGGGTCACCACGGTCGAGAAGAGGATACCGAAGGCCAAGGAGGTGGCCATGGGGATGACTATCTGCGCCTGCAGGCTGCGTTCCAATATGATGGGCACCAGGCCGACGAAGGTGGTCAGTGAGGTCAGGATGATCGCCCGGAAGCGGTAGCAACCCGAATCTATCGCCGCCGCCTTGATCGACAAGCCTTGCGCCCTGGCCCGGTTGACGAAGTCCACCAAGATCAGCGAGTCATTCACCACCACTCCCGCCAGCGCCACTATGCCGCATAGGCTGAGTATGCTCATGGACAGTCCCAGCAGTAAGTGGCCGAACAGCGCGCCTATCATGCCGAAGGGGATGACGGACATGATGATCAAGGGCTGACTGTAGGATTTCAGCGGGATCGCCATCAGCGCATAGATGGTGAACATGGCGAAGAAGAAGCCTTGCATCAGGCCCACCAAGGCATTTTGCTCATCCTGGCTGTTGCCATCCAGGGTGGTGGAAATTTTGGGATATTTCTGCATCAGCATAGGCAGAAAATCTTTTTGAATTTCGGCCACTATCTTCGACGGTTCGACCTTGTTCTTGTTGGCGCTGGCACTGATGCTGATCGCCCTGCGACCATCTACCCGGGTGATAGAGGAGTAAGATTCACCCATCTCTATCTCGGCCACGCTGGAGAAAGGCACGGCCACCCCGGCAGGGGTGCGGATCTGCATGTTTTCCAGATAACCTACAGTGCGGCGCTGCTCCAGTGGATAGCGCACCATCACCTTGACTTCTTCCTTGTTCCGCAGGATGCGCTGGGCCTCATAACCATAGAAGCCGTAGCGGACCTGACGGGCGAGATCCGACAGGGTCAAGCCCAGGGCCTCGGCCTCGGGGCGGATCTTGAGGCGGATCTCATGGCTGCCGGAGGAGAAGTTGTCGGCGATGTCATACACCCCTTCATAGCTGGCGAGCTTTTGCTTGAGTTCCTTGGTGGCCAGGGACAATTGCTCCAGATCGCTCGACGTCAGTCTGAAGGAGATGTCGCCGCCTGTGTCGTTGGTACTGGCATTGATATTCAACTTCTTGACTGCGACCAGCTCTGGCAGCTGTTCACGCCAGGCGGCCGAGATAGTCACCCCGTCCACGTCCCTGTCTTCGCCCTTGGTCAGTTCGGCAAAGATGAAGGCACCTGTGCGTGAACTCATGTCGATGAAGCTGCTCTTTACCACAGGATAGCCATGGTCTTTTTCCATCTTGTCGTTCATGGCATACAGGGCATCTTCTATGCTCTGTACCGCTTTGAGGGTGTTCTGCTCCGAACTGCCTTCATCCATTTCCAGTCTGACCTGGATAAAGTCCGAGGGGATATCGGGGAAGAAGACCCAACGCACCTTGCCGCTGGCCACCAGTGCTATGGAGAGGATCAATACCCCAATGAAGCCTGCGATGACATTGTATCTATGCTGGATGCAACGCTCGAGGAAGTGCCGGTACTTGTTGTGAATGAAATACTGGAATTGCTCGTTAAATTTGGCCTTGTTGCGGCCGAAGAACCCCTTGGGACCCGAGGACTTTCTGAGCTTCATATGGGCCAGATGCGCCGGCAGGATCAGCTTGGACTCTACCAGGGAAAAGGCCAGGCAGAGGATGACGATAAGGCCGATGGATTTCCAGATGATGCCCATGGGACCCGGTACCATCAACATGGGTATGAAGGCGGCTATGGTCGTCAACACCCCGAAGGTGGCGGGCATGGCAACTTTCTTGGCGCCGCGGATCACATTGTCTATCGAGTGCCCATGGTGTTCGACCTCGCTGTAGGCACTCTCGCCTATGACGATGGCGTCGTCGACCACTATCCCCAACACCAGGATGAAGGCGAACAGGGTGAGCATGTTGATGGACATGGAGAAAGGTTCGATCGGCATCAGGAGCATGGTGCCCAGGAAGCAGACGGGAAGGCCCATCATGACCCAGAAGGCCAGCTTGAGATCCAGGAATAAGGCCAAGATCAGGAAGACCAGCAGGGCGCCATAGAACATGTTGGATAACATCATGTTCAAACGGCCCTTGAGGTAATGGGTCAGATCGCCCCAGGTATCCAGCTTGGCACCTGTGGGCAGGCTATCCTGGCGTTTGGCCACATAGTCTTTGACCTGTTCTGAGATGTCCAGCGCGTTTTGATCGTCGACGCTGAGGATCTCTATGATGGCGGCGGGTTGACCGTTGAAGCGGGTGTATCCCAGGCGCTCCTCGAAACCATCCTTGATGTTCGCCACTTGGGGCAGCATGATGCGGCCGCCATCGCGGCGGGTGCTGACGACTATGTTGGCAAAATCGTCACCCGTATAGGCCTGTCCCTTGGTGCGCAGCAGTATGTCGCCGTCCTGGGAGCGGATGGAGCCGCCGGGCAGATCGAGCGAGGAGTTCCGCACCGCCAGCGCCACCTGCTCGAAGCTGATCCCATACTCTCTGAGCTTATCTTCCGAGACTTCTATGCCTATCTCATAATCACGCACCCCTGCGACCTGGGCCTTGGTGACCGCGGGCAAGGCGGCGATCTCGTCGCGCACCGTCTTGGCCAGCTCCTTCATGTCATGTGGGCTCTGGTCGCCGTACACGGACACCCAGATCACATTGTTTTCCGGTTTAATCTGATAGATGTTGGGTTTTTCTATGTTAACCGGGAAGGTAGAGATGGCATCGATTCTGAGCTTGGCCTCGTCCAGCACCTGCTGCACGTCATGGCCGTCTTCCACCTCTATGGTGACCGACCCCACGCCTTCGCTGGCAACCGAGGTGACCTTCTTGATGCCGTCTATGTCCTGAATGGCCTCTTCTATCTTGATGTTGATCCCTTCTTCAATCTCCTGAGGGGCGGCGCCCGGATAGGCGACCGAGATATTCAAATAGTTGAGTTCGAAGGTAGGAAAAATTTCCTTGTTGATCCGTGCGGCACTGAAGAGGCCACCGACGATCAGTATCACCATCAGCAGGTTGGCTGCCACGCTGTTGCGGGTAAACCAGGAGATCAATCCTTTCTGGGTATCCATTATTTATCACCTGCTGCCATCAGTGTCGGCGCCGCCGGCTCGTCGAGCGGATCCTGGTCTGAAGTCTTGTCTTCACCCACCACCTTAACCAGTTGGCCGTCAGCCATGTTGTTGAGGTTGGTCAGGGAAACCCGCTCGCCATCGGCCAGGCTGCCCTTGATATAGGCCAGCTCCAGATCTGTATGCACCACGTTGACATGACGCATCTCTATGATGTTCTTGTCGCTGACCACGGCGACATGCTCATTGCGCACTATGTGGCGCGGCAGTGCGACTATGGCCTCCAGGCTGCGGCCCTCTATCTCGGCGCTGACGAAACTGCCGAATTTCAACGGCAACTGCCCAGGGGCCTTGGCGCTGCGCAGGTAGGGGTCCTGGACTTCGGCGACCAGATAAACCATGCGGTTGTCCGCATCTATCACCCCTTCGCTGCGCACGACCCGGCCTTCCCAGCTGACGTTTTCGCCCGCAAGAGAGGCGCTCAGGGTCACTTGGGTGTTGGGGTTATCCACGGACTCCAGATAGGCGAGCTCGTCATTGGCCAGTGGCAGACGGATCTCGGCTATGCTGGTGCCGTATAATTCACCCAGATTGGTGCCCAGGGTCACGTATTGCCCCAGGTCTATGTTGCGCGCCTTGATGATGCCATCGAAAGGCGCCCGAATGACGGTGCGATCCAGGTTGCGCTGGGCCCTGGCCAGTGCGGCTTCGGCGTATTTGACGTTGGCCTGCTCTTTTTTCAGCTGGGGTATGCGCAGCCCCAGCTCCGGCGGCAGGCCCTTGTCGTAGCCCTTAAACTCAATCTTGGCGACTTCACCGCGGGCCTTCTCTTCGTTCAGCGCCGCCTGTGCCTGTGCCAGGCTTGCCTGGGCTTGGATCAGATCGGCTTGATAATCAGAGGGTTCTATCTGCGCCAGTTGTTCGCCTTTATGGACTATGCCACCGGCGACGAAGGTATCGGCGATGCTCAACATGCGTCCCTGAACTTCGGTGACCAGTTGGGTCTTGTATTTGGGATTGACCACACCGTAGGAAGACAGGCTCAGCGACATATTCCTTTGCTGCACGCTGGTCACATCGATAATAGGCACTGGGGCCGCATCGGGTTTCTGCTCCGGGGCTTCCTTGGTGCTCATCAGGATCGCAGCCAGGGCCAGAAACACTATTACTATCAGGAAAGGAGAGGCTCTCCGCAGGATCGTTTTCATCATTTTTCGCTATACATCCATGCAAGTCACTTAGGCCGCCTAAATTACCAGAGACGGGCCGGTCGATAAACGTCTTTTTGTAAATAAAATGTATCCAAAAATAATATTTCGAGGCTTAGGGAGAGGAAAGGCGAATTTCAGCCGGCATTTGTGCTATTTATCCTGTCTCCCGGGCAAAACATAAAACTAACCCAATAAATATCAAAGAGATAAAAAAAGCCGCTGTTGCGGCTTTTTTAAACACATTTAAATTGGGCTATTTCTTCTTGGCTTTCTTGGCCGCCGCCTTGGCATTGGGCTTTTTCTTGCCTGGTACCTTGGCTTCTTTATTCCTGGGACGCAGCTCTTCGATGACACGGCGTTTCAGGGGTTGTTCCATGTAGCGCTCTATCTTGCCCACGATGCGCATATCATGGGCCTCGGCCAGGGAGATGGCCGTGCCCTTGGCGCCGGCACGGCCGGTACGGCCTATGCGGTGAATATAGGTATCGGCCGATCTTGGCATGTCGAAGTTGATCACATGGGTGATGTCGTCGACATCTATGCCGCGGGCCGCGACATCGGTCGCCAACAAGACTTTGACCTCACCCTTGGTGAAGCGTCCCAGGGCCTGGAAGCGTTTCTTCTGTTCCATGTCGCCGCGCATGAAGGCGCAGGGGATCCCTGCCTTGAGCAACAGGCCTTCGAGGCTGCTGACCTGCTCGCGGGTCTTGACGAACACTATGGCGCGCTTGACTTCTTCCTGATTGAGCAGATGGCATAACAGCTGGAATTTGTGGTTCTTGTCATCGGCCAGGTGGATCCACTGGTGGATCTTGGCCTTCTCGCTGCGGGGTGAGTCCACATCTATGATGGCGGGATCCTTCAGCAGGTCGCGGGCAAAACGTTGCACACCGCCGCCTTCCAGGGTGGCCGAGAACAACATATTCTGCTTACGGCCCTGGGCCTCGATGGCGATGGTGTTCACCACGGAAGAGAACCCCATGTCCAGCATGCGGTCGGCTTCATCTATCACCAGGATGTCGACTTCGGTGGCATCGAATTTGTCTTTGTCCAGGTATTCCAGCAAACGGCCAGGGGTCGCCACCAGAATATCCACATTGCCCGCCAGGGTCTCTTCCTGTGGACCATAGGGGACGCCGCCCGTGACTATGCCTATGTCCAGATCTAAGTCGGTTGCCAGATGGCAGGCATACCTGTGAATTTGGCTGGCCAGTTCACGGGTCGGCGTGAGCACCAATACCCTTGCCTGTCCCGGGAAACGCCGAGGGAAATCGATCAGATGTTGCAAGGCCGGCAGCAGGAAGCTGGCCGTCTTGCCTGTGCCTGTCGGGGCGCGCGCCAGGATATCCCTTTGCTCCATGGCCAGAGGAATGGTTTGTTGCTGGATCTTGGTGGGGGTGTGGTGCCCCATGGCCTTGAGTGACTCTAATAAGCTAGGGTCAAGCTGGAAATCTTCAAATAGCATGCGCGGCGTCTCGACGGATAATAGCGCAGCATTATAAAGCTTATGGCGGCTAACTTAAATAACTTATCTGCTTATGGCGCCATTAGCCGAGCCTGGGCCGCAGGGCCTGGCGCGGGGAGGCCTGCCCTGTGACTGCCGAGTGCCGGCGACATCAGAGTTTCAGGTAAAAGTCCCGTGTCAGCGCCGCCATGGCCGGGGAATAGTGGCCATGGCGGTCGCGCACCGTCAGCACAGGGTGAGTCATGCAGGCATTCATGCTCGCCTGGGGCGTCTGAGCCTTCTGTAACAGCAATAAACCGCGCTGCGGCGCCTTGGTTTCGACACTGGCTACCGGCTGCAACTCGCGCAGAACCAGGCCAGTCTGGGCCAGCAATGGCATTAGCCGCGGCAGGCCGGCCAGGGGCAAGATCAGGCTGACCGAGCCGGACGGATGCAACAACCGGGTGATGGCGCTCAGCAGGGCGGCGAAACTCAGCCGCTCCGTATGCCGGGCGTTGGCTCTGGCCGGATTGCCCGAGAGCAGGCCCGACTCGAAGTAGGGCGGATTGCAGATGATGTGCTCGAATAACGCCGGCTCTTGTCCCCTGGGTGACCCGGGATGGCGCTCGCTATAGTCCTGGATGCTGGTGTGATGCAGACTCAGTCTGTCGGGCCATGGGCTGTTGGCGAAATTATGACGGCAGGCAAGGGCGGCGGCCTCATCCAATTCGACCGCTACTATTTGTGCCTGAGGCCGTGCCTGCTCGTGGGTGCGCTGGGCGGCCATCAGGCTCAACAGGCCGCTGCCGGCCCCTATATCCAGGATATGCCTGGCCCGGGTGAGCGGCGCCCAGGCGCCCAACAGCACGCCATCCGTGCTGACCGGCATGCCGCAACCGGCGTCGTCGATGTGAAATTGTTTGAAGCTGAAGCCCATCTGAGTGCATTCGGGGTTATTGATGGGGCGATTGTAACTCATTTTTGGCGCCAGTCTGCCGAACATGGGCCTGGATGGGGCTGTTTCTGGTCCGATCTGCCGGGGGCGGCGGGGCTTGCCGCGGGGTCACCTGGTTGCAGTTTTGCACTTAAAGCGCGAACTTTAATGGGGTTGTAGCGACAAGGTTGAAAAAATGCGTCTAAATGCAGGCTGTTTCCCTATTCCAGGCCGTGCCGGCTTGCCTTGGCTGGCTATCTCTGATATTAGTTCTGCCCGAGTTAGGGCCTGTTTAAGCCAAAAAGGCCCTCAAAGTAGGATTTCTAACACTGACCGCGTTTTTACCCCGCTTGTTTGGCGATAAATTTGTCATCACTAGCTTAAATTAACTGCGTTTAGCTGTAATTGTTATTTTACAGTCGAAAATCGATAGCCTGGAACTGTAGCTAATCCCGGCGGAATCACTTAGTTTGTAGAAACAAAAAGACAACAAATGGGGCAGAGAGTGCAAAACAAGCAGATGAGTATTACAGACACCCTGGGCTTAGGCTTCATGACCTTCGCCTTTTTTCTGGGGGCTGGTAACCTGATTTTCCCACCGTTCGCCGGTATGCTTGCCGGTGAGAATATGCCGCTGGCCATGTTGGGTTTCCTGGTCACTGCCGTGGGCTTGCCCCTCACAGGCCTGATTGCCGTCGCCAAGGCCAATGGCAAAGTCATGGTCATGCTGCCGGCCTTCGCCGCAACTGCCTTGGCCATCGCCATCTACATCATCATAGGCCCGGCCTTCGCCGCCCCAAGGACAGGCCTGGTGGCCTATGAGATAGGTGCCCGGCCTTTCATAGAAAATACCGAGGCGATCATCATGCTGGGCTCGGTCGAGCTTAAGTTGACGCAATTACTTTATACTCTGGGCTTCTTTACCCTGACCATGCTGTTGGCCATGTTTCCGGGGAAATTGCTCGATAACGTCGGCAAGGTATTGACGCCTATCCTTATTACACTGTTGGTTGCCTTGGCGATATCCGTGATCTTCCTGCCGGGATCAGAGGTTGGCCAGGCGGTCGGCGATTACCGCAACAGCCCGCTGACCAAGGGGATACTCGAAGGTTATAACACCATGGACACCCTGGCGTCTCTGATGTTTGGCATGTTGATCATCGACATAGTGCGCAAGAAGGGGATCACCGAGCCTGCCTTGCAGACCAAGTACCTGGTGCGTGCCGCGTTCATCGCCGCCGCCGGTCTGGCATTCGTGTATGTATCGCTCTTCTTCCTCGGCGCGACCGCCGGCGATATCGCCCAGGGTGCCGAGAATGGTGGCCAGATACTGACCAATTATGTGACCCATGAATTTGGCGCCTTAGGCACTGTGATGTTGTCGACTGTGGTCACCCTGGCCTGTCTGACCACGGCTGTCGGCCTGGTGACAGCCTGTTCCGAGTTCTTCGACGAGTTATTGCCGGTGATGAGCTACAAGTCATGGGTGTTCTTGCTGAGTGCCATCTGTGCCACCGTGGCCAACATAGGCCTGAGCCAGCTAATCAGCATCAGCATACCCGTGCTCCTGACCATATATCCGGTTGCCATCGCCTTGGTGGTGCTGACATTCCTGACCTCCTCTTTCAAGCGCCCCGAGTTCTCTCACCGTTTGGTGTTGAGCGTGGCGTTATTCTTCGGCATTCTCGATGGCCTGCATGCCGCCGGCTTGACCCGTGAGGTATTGCAGACGCTGGAACCCAGCAACGGTCTGTTGGCCTTCCTGGTCGATGTGCTGCTCTACATAGAACGTCTGACGGCCGAGTTGCCACTGCATGCCGAAGGCATGGCCTGGTTATTGCCTACGGTACTGACCATGTTGGCCTGTCTGTTCATCCGCCCGCGAGCGAGTGCCATCACGGTGTGAATTGACGCGAGTCGGTGAGATAAACTAAGGATACGGGATGTAAGCCACAGGCTTGCGTCCTGTATTTGTTTTATGCCCGAGTTCTTCTGCTCGGGAAAGTCATGAGGTAGCAGTGAGCGTTTATTGTGCCGATCCCTGGATAGATGTGTTCGTCGATGACCTCTGGTCGGTTAAAGGCTTGAGTGACAATACCCTGGCCGCCTACCGCACGGATCTGCGTCATTTCGACCGCTTTCAGCAACAGCGGGGTTATCGGCTGGTTGAGGTCGGCCAGGAGCAGCTGCGGAGCTATTTGGCGCACAGGGTAGAGCAAGGGGCGGCCCGCAGCAGCAGTGCCAGATTGCTCAGCAGCCTGCGGCGCTTCTATGGTTTCTTATTGCTGCGCCATGAGATAAGCCTGGATCCCACCGCCCGGCTCGAATCCCCCAAGTTGGCCCGCAAGCTGCCGGGTTCGCTCAGCGAGGCCCAGATAGATAGCCTGCTGGCCGAACCGGACGGCGGGGACCCGCTGGAGTGCCGCGACAAGGCCATGCTGGAACTCCTCTATGCCACCGGCCTGAGGGTAACAGAATTGGTCAGCCTCACCATGGAGCAACTCAGTCTGCGTCAGGGACTGGTGCGTATCGTCGGCAAGGGCGGCAAGGAGCGCCTGGTCCCCATGGGGGAGATGGCGGTAGCCGAGATCGAGGGCTATTTTAAATTTGCCCGTGCCGAGCTGCTCGGCCATAAGCAGAGCGACGTGGTGTTTCCCTCGCTCCGGGGACAGATGATGACCAGACAGACCTTCTGGCATCGCATCAAGCTCTATGCCCTGCGGGCCGGCATAGACACCCAATTGTCGCCTCATACCCTCAGGCATGCGTTCGCCACCCATTTGCTCAATCATGGCGCCGATTTGCGGGTGGTGCAGCTGCTCTTGGGCCACAGCGATCTTTCGACCACCCAGATCTATACCCATGTTGCCCGGGCGCGCTTGCAGGAATTGCATAGCGAACATCATCCCAGGGGCTAATGACGGCCGGCTTAAATGCAGCATGGGGAAGGATTTAGTTACAGCATAAATTTGCTTTCCCGGCCTTCAGGCTGTAAGTTTTTCAGCTAAGAGAGGGTCTGGTATGCATAGGCAAAGTGTTAGACCCATAAACACATAGGATATCCAATGAAGTTGACCCGAACATTATCTCTGCTCTGCGCCCTCTTGCTGACACCTTTGGCCGGTGCGGCCGGCAATACCCTGTCCCAGGACACGGATGCCATCAAGCAGAAGCTGAGCGAACAGCTTAATCTCCAAGTCTTGTCCATGAAGGACTCCCCCATCACAGGTTTGTATGAAGCCCTGACCAACAGAGGGGTGCTCTACATCAGCAAGGATGGCTCTAAGCTGTTTCATGGTAATTTATACGACATAGATCAGGGGATGAAGAACCTGACAGAGCTGGCATCGGCCGGGCCACGCCTGGAAATGCTCAAGCCATTCGAAGACAATATGCTGGTCTACAAGGCCGCCGATGAAAAGCATGTAGTGACAGTGTTTACCGATACCAGCTGTGGCTATTGTCGTAAGTTGCATAAACAAATGGCCGACTATAATAAGCTCGGCATTACAGTGCGTTACATTGCATTCCCCCGTGCCGGCGTGCCTTCAGCCAACGCCGATGAGATGCAGGCCGTCTGGTGTGCCAAAGATCCGAAACTGGCCATGACACAGGCCAAGGCGGGTGAGAAGCTCCAGTCGAACAAGTGCGACGCGCGCATCGACGAGCAATATAAGCTGGGGGTCACCTTCGGCATCAATGGCACTCCGGCCATCATACTCGAAGACGGCAGCATGCTCGCCGGCTATCTGCCTCCCAAGGCCTTGTTCGAGGCGCTGGAAGCCAACAAATAAGCAGCATTCAGTTCCGGGAAGGTGAGCCATGGCTCACCTTTTTTGTTATGCTTTTGCGCCGTTACCGCCGCCATCTTCAGCCAGAGGGACCCAGCCACAGTGATTCACGAGATAGTTCGCCGCCCCCAGATGGACGATAGCCATCTGCCGTCAGATATTCCCCCCTTGCTCAAACAACTGTTCGCCCGCCGCGGTGTCGCTGCCGAGGATTGCCAGCTGACCCTGACGCGCTTGCTCAGGCCAGAGACCATGAAGGGCCTGGCCGAGGCCGCGGTGATCTTGGCCGATGCCATCGCCGCCGAGAAAGCCATTCTCATCGTCGGCGACTTCGATGCCGACGGCGCCACCTCCACCAGTGTCTGCATGCTGGCGCTGGCCATGATGGGCGCGACCAGGGTGGATTATCTGATCCCCAACCGCTTCGATTATGGCTATGGCCTCAGTCCCGAGATAGTCGCGGTCGCCAAGGAGAAGGGCGCCGAGCTGTTGATCACAGTGGATAATGGTATCTCCTCCCTGGAAGGCGTGGCCGCCGCCAAGGCCTTCGGCATGCAGGTGGTGATAACGGATCACCATCTGCCGGGCGCAGAGTTGCCGGGCGCCGACGCCATAGTGAACCCTAACCAACCCGGCTGTCAGTTTGCCAGCAAGTCCATCGCCGGTGTCGGGGTCGCTTTCTACCTCATGTCCGGCCTGCGGGCCGAACTCAGGCGGCGTGACTGGTATCGCCTCAAGGGCCTGGCCGAGCCCAACTTGGGACAATTGCTGGACATAGTCGCCCTGGGGACTGTCGCCGATGTGGTGTCGCTCGATGCCAACAACCGTATCCTGGTCGAAGCCGGTCTGCAGCGGGTGCGTGCCGGACGCTGCCGTGTTGGGATCACCGCCCTGCTGGACGTCGCCAAACGCAGCCCTGAGCGCATGGTGGCCGCCGATTTCGGCTTCGCCGTCGGCCCCAGGCTCAATGCCGCCGGGCGCCTGGATGAGATGGCGCTCGGGGTTGAGACACTCTTGTGTGAAGATATCATGCTGGCTAGGCGCATGGCGGCCGAGCTCGACGGCCTCAACGCCGAGCGCCGCGAGCTGGAAACCGGCATGCAACAGGAGGCGCTCAAGCGCCTGGAGAGCCTCAATCTGGGGAGCAAGGGCCTGGACGAGGCCGAGTTGCCTTGGGCCATAGCCCTATTCCAGAGTGACTGGCATCAGGGGGTGATAGGCATACTGGCGTCACGCATCAAGGACAGGTACCACAGGCCGGTGATCGCCTTCGCCGATGCCGGCAACGGCGAGATCAAGGGCTCGGCGCGCTCCATCAAGGGCTTGCATATGCGCGACCTGTTGGAGCTGATCAACGGCCGTCATCCGGGGCTGATCCTCAAGTTCGGCGGCCATGCCATGGCGGCGGGACTGTCGCTCAAGCAGGCGCGCTTCGACGAGTTCGCCGCCGCCTTCGACAAGGCGACCCATGAGCTGTTGCAGCCGGAGCAGCTCACGGGGCAGCTGTTGTCGGACGGCGAGCTCCCCGCGGAGCTCTTGACCCTGGAAACCGCGGAGCTGCTGCGCGGCGCCGGGCCCTGGGGCCAGGCGTTCGAAGAGCCCTTGTTTGACGGCTATTTCACCCTGGTGCAGCAGCGCCTGGTGGGCGAGCGCCATCTGAAGCTGGTGCTGGAAACCGAGTGTGGCAGCCTGATGCTCGATGGCATCGCCTTCAACGTCGATCTTAACCTCTGGCCGGATGCGACTGTGCGCAAGGTGCGCCTCGCCTATAAGCTGGATGTGAATGAGTTTCGCGGCAACCGCAGCCTGCAACTGATGGTGGAGCAGTTGCAGGCCATGTGAGTCGCCGGGCCACGGTTGCCAGGCCGGTGGCCGAGCTTGTGATAATCGCCGGCGAAGGTACAATAGCCGGGGTTTTCAGACATAGAGTGAGCAGCATGCACGTACATATTTTAGGGATCTGCGGCACTTTCATGGGTGGGCTGGCGCTGCTGGCCAGGGCCATGGGCCATAGGGTCACGGGCAGCGATGCCAACGTCTATCCGCCCATGAGCACCCAGCTGGAGCAGCAGGGAATAGAATTGATCCAGGGCTTCGATCCCGCCCAGCTCGACTCAGAGCCGGATCTTGTGGTCATAGGCAATGCCATGAGCCGGGGCAATCCCTGTGTCGAAGCCGTGCTGAACAAGGGGATGAAATACACCTCAGGGCCCCAGTTCCTCGCCGAGCACATACTGCCAGGCCGCTGGGTGCTGGCGGTGTCGGGTACCCACGGCAAGACCTCGACCTCGAGCATGCTGGCCTGGGTGTTGGAAACTTGCGGTTATGAGCCAGGTTTTCTCATCGGCGGGGTGCCGCAAAACTTCGGCGTCTCGGCGCGCCTGGGCAACTCGCCCTTCTTCGTGGTCGAGGCCGACGAGTATGACAGCGCCTTCTTCGATAAACGCTCCAAGTTTGTCCATTACCAGCCGCGTACCTTGGTGATCAATAACCTGGAATTCGATCACGCCGATATCTTCGCCGACTTGGCCGCCATCCAGCGGCAGTTCAACCATGTGATCCGGACAGTCCCGGGTGAGGGCAAGGTGATCTGGCCCGCCGACGCCCAGACCGTCAGGGAGGTGCTCGACATGGGGTGCTGGAGCGAGCAGGAGTGCTTCCATCTGCAGGCCGGCGATCTGGGTTGGCATGCCTGTGCCTTGGCCGAGGATGGCCACAGCTTCGAGGTCTTCTTCGATGGCGAGTCCCAGGGTGTGCTCACCTGGGAGCTTATCGGCCAACACAACATAGAGAATGCCATCATGGCCATCGCCGCCGCCCGCCATGTCGGGGTCAGGCCGGCTGCGGCTATCGAGGCTCTGGGCGGTTTTGCGCCGCCAAAGCGCCGGCTCGAGTTGCTGGGCAACATCCGCGGGGTGAGCGTCTATGACGACTTCGCCCATCATCCCACTGCCATCGCCAGCACCCTCATGGGAATGCGTGCCAAGGTGGGCCGGAGCAAGATCACTTTGGTGCTGGAGCCGCGCTCCAACACCATGAAGAGCGGGGTCCATAAGGATACCCTGGCCTATGCCATGCACCAGGCCGATGAGGCCTATCTGTATCAGGCGGACGACATAGGCTGGCAGCTCGCGCCTGCCATGGCGACGGCACCTCTGCCGGTGACAGTGTTGGATGATATAGAGGCGATAGTCGCGCGGGTCGCCGCCAATGCCGCGGCGGGCGATCATATCATCATAATGAGCAACGGCGGTTTCGGTGGCCTGCACCAGAAACTCCTGTCTGCCCTGAAGGCGGGTTGAGGAAATGCCAATGACTAATGCCCCCAGGGACAAGAGCATCAGCCTGGCCTGGACGGGTGCCTCCGGCGCACCCTATGGCCTTAGCCTGTTGCAGGCACTGCTATGCGCCGACTACAGAGTCTTCCTGATGATCTCCAGCGCCGCCCGCGTGGTGCTGGCGACCGAGCAGGGGCTGCAGCTCAGCGCCAACACCGACAAGGCCAGGGAGCAACTCCTGACGCTGCTGGCCGAGCAGACAGGGGAGCTCAAGGGCGAGCTGAGGGTGCTGGGCAAGGACGAATGGTTTTCGCCGCCGGCCTCCGGCAGCGCCGCGCCCGGACAGATGGTCATCTGCCCCTGCAGCACGGGCACCCTGGCGGCGGTCGCCACCGGCATGAGCAATAACCTGCTCGAGCGCGCCGCCGATGTGGTGATCAAGGAACGCGGCCAGCTCATACTTGTGCCCAGGGAAACGCCCTTCAGTGCCATACACTTGGAACATATGCTGACCCTGTCGCGCCTGGGCGTCACCATAATGCCGGCGGCACCCGGCTTTTATCACAATCCCAAATCCATTCAGGATCTGGTAGACTTCATGGTCGCTCGGATCTTGGATCATCTGGGCATAGACCACGCATTAACGAGTCGCTGGGGTTATGATAAACACCAGAGCGACCTCGACAATTGAGAGCAATATGAAACACACCACAGAAGTGATGATCTCCGCCGAGGAGATTAACCAGAAACTGGATGAACTGGCAGAGCGGATCAACGCCCATTATGCCAACAGCGAGCGCCTGCTGATGGTAGGGCTGCTGAAAGGTTCGGTGGTCTTTATGGCCGATCTATGCCGCCGCATCAAGGGGCATGTGGAAATCGATTTCATGTCGGTTTCGAGTTATGGCAACGCCATGAGCAGCTCACGGGATGTGAAAGTGCTTAAAGATGTGCAGTCCGATATCGGCGGCCGTGATGTGCTGATCGTTGAAGACTTGATCGACTCGGGCAATACCCTCAACAAGGTGCGCGAGATGTTGTTGCTGCGCGAGCCCAAGAGCCTGGCCCTGTGCACCCTGCTGGATAAGCCGGAGCGCCGCGAGGTCGATGTGCCGGTCGACTTCATCGGCTTCACCATTCCCGATGAGTTCATCGTCGGCTATGGCATAGACTACGCCGAGCAATACCGTAACTTGCCTTATATAGCCAAAGTCGTTCCCCTGGAATAACAGCCATACCTGCAAACTCCCGCGCCCAGTGGGAGTTTTGTTATCCGCCGGGATAGCTTTCGCCATCCAGTTACCCAATCTAGGAGCCGCTACAGATAATGGCTAATACAGCGCATGCATTAGTACTCGAAGACCTGAAAAAAACCTATAAGAGTGGCGTCGAAGCCGTCAAGGGCATCAGCCTGAGCGTCGAGCAAGGGGACTTCTTCGCCTTGCTCGGTCCCAATGGCGCGGGCAAGTCGACCACTATCGGCATCATCTGCTCCCTGGTGCAGAAAACGGCCGGCAGTGTCCGGGTGTTCGACTTCGATCTCGACCGGGAGCTGGAGCAGGCCAAGCTCTGCATAGGCCTGGTGCCCCAGGAGTTCAACTTCAACCAGTTCGAGACTGTGCTGCAGATAGTGGTCAATCAGGCCGGCTATTATGGCGTGCCAAGGCATGTGGCACTGGCGCGGGCCGAGATCTACCTGAGCCAGCTGGATCTCTGGGGCAAGCGCAACACCCAGGCCAGGGAGTTGTCCGGTGGCATGAAGCGGCGTCTCATGATCGCCAGGGCCCTGATGCATGAGCCCAAGTTATTGATCCTCGATGAGCCGACCGCAGGGGTCGACATAGAACTGCGCCGCTCCATGTGGGACTTCCTCAAGCAGATCAACAAGCAGGGGGTGACCATCATACTCACCACCCATTACCTGGAAGAGGCCGAGATGTTATGCCGCAACATAGGCATAATCGACCAGGGGGTGCTGGTGGAATGCACCAGCATGAAGACGCTGCTGGGCAAGCTCAACATGGAGACCTTCATCCTGGATCTGCGCCGCGATATCCAGGTTGCCCCTGTGCTGACCGGCATGGCTTGCCGCCTGACGGATCCCCATACCCTGGAAGTGGATGTGGAGAAGTCGCATAGCCTGAATGCTGTCTTCGCCCAGTTATCGGCATTGGACATCGAAGTCTTGTCGATGCGCAACAAGTCGAACCGGCTCGAGGAGCTGTTCGTCGAGCTGGTGGAAAAATCCAAGGAGAACAAGTGATGAGGCACCTGTATGTCATCGCTTTCAAGAGCATATTAATCAAAGAGATCAGCCGCTTCACCCGCATCTGGATCCAGACCCTGGTGCCGCCGGCCATCACCATGACCTTGTATTTCCTGATCTTCGGCAACCTGGTGGGCAGCCGCATAGGCGAGATGGGCGGGGTGACCTACATGGAGTTTATCGCCCCAGGCCTTATCATGATGTCTGTCATTACCAACTCTTACTCCAACGTGGCTTCGTCCTTCTACAGCGCCAAGTTCCAGCGCAATCTGGAAGAGGTCATGGTGGCTCCCGTGCCCCACTATGTGATGATCGCCGGCTATGTCGGCGGCGGGGTGGCCCGCGGCCTGTGTGTTGGCCTGATAGTGACCCTGGTGGCACTCTTCTTCGTCGACATACATCTGCATCATCTTGGCCTGGTGGTGTTGACCGTGTTCCTGACCTCTGTGCTCTTCTCCCTCGGCGGGCTGATCAACGCCGTATTTGCCAAGAGTTTCGATGACATCAGCATAATACCTACCTTCGTGCTGACGCCGCTGACCTATCTCGGTGGGGTGTTTTATTCGCTGTCCCTGCTGCCCAGCTTCTGGCAGGGGGTGTCGGCCCTCAACCCTGTTGTCTATATGATCAACGTATTCCGCTACGGCTTCCTCGGCTTTGCCGATATCAGCGTGCCCTTGTCGGTGGGCATCATGGTGGGCTTCTGTGTCGCTCTCTGGACGCTGGCCTACTACCTGGTGTCCCGTGGCATAGGCCTGCGCAGCTGATTGAGCTTGGAGATGAGCCAAACACAAGCGCCCCGTTTTCGGGGCGTTTGCTTTTGTGAGCCGGCTCGAAAACATGCGCCGTGCAGGGTGCAATCCAGCCAGATGGGGCTATCCTTTCTATGCCTTGAAGCGCCGATAGGCCTGAGGGAGAAATTGGGCCAGGTGACAACCCAAACCTGGTGTTGCGCTTGGCAGCTCAATCCATGGGGATGAAACTCATGAGGAACAGACGAGATGATAACTAAGATAGCCCTTGGCGGCAGTTGTCATTGGTGTAGCGAAGCCATCTTCCGCTCCCTGAAGGGGGTGGTCGAGGTAGAGCAGGGCTGGCTGGCGGCCGGCGCGGCTCCTGCCGGTTCGCCCACCTATGATAACGCTAGCCGCTATGGCGAGGATGATTTCTGTGAGGGTGTGGTAGTGCACTTCGATCCAGAACAGATAGCGTTGGCGACCCTGGTGGAGATCCACCTGCATAGCCATGGCAGCACGGTAGAGCATGGTGGGGGACGACGTTATCGCAGCGCCGTCTATGCCTATGATGCCCCTCAGTTAGCGGCGGTGGCAGATATCATAGCCAAGTTGCAGAACGAGTTCGAGGCCCCCTTGCTGACCCGGGCACTGGGGTTCGGCGAATTCAGGCTATCCCGTGAGTCCATCCGCGACTATTACTATGCCGATCCAGATAAACCCTTCTGCCGGGTGCGGATCCAGCCAAGGCTGATGCGCTTGCTGCAGCAATTCGGTGAGTACTTGGATTGCGAGCGCAAGGCGCAGATCCTGGCGGCCGCAAGAACGCCTGAGTGACGCCGCTGGTCACAGGGCCGGGGAATTCGGCCCTGTGCTTCATGCCGTACATTTAATCTGCATCTTGGCAAGCGCAGCCGCGGCTATCTTGCTACAATAGCTGCTCTTTCGGGGCTGGAGGCCATGCCGGTTCCTGCGCCAAGAGGCGCAGCACAGCGCCCGACACCCGAATAACAGATTTAACCTCATGTTAAGCAACACCTTAATATCACCACAGGATATACACCTTGAGTCACACAGATACACAGCCAGACAGCCAGATGGCCTTTTCCACCCTTAAGCTGAAACCCGCATTGCTGGAAAACCTCACCACCATGGGTTATCTGTCGATGACACCCATCCAGGCCCAGAGTCTGCCACCTATACTGGCGGGCGAGGATGTCATAGGCCAGGGCAAGACGGGCTCGGGCAAGACGGCGGCCTTCGGGCTGGGCTTGCTGAACAAGCTGGATGTGAAACGTTTTCGCATCCAGACGCTGATCCTGTGTCCGACTCGCGAGCTGGCGGATCAGGTGGCGCAGGAGATCCGCACTCTGGCCCGTGGCATACACAATATCAAGGTGCTGACCCTGTGTGGCGGCGTGCCCATGGGACCTCAGGTCGGCTCCCTGGAACATGGTGCCCATATCATAGTAGGCACCCCGGGGCGGATAGTAGATCATCTGGATCGCAATCGTCTGGATCTGAGTCACCTGGAGATGCTGGTGCTGGATGAGGCAGATCGCATGCTGGAGATGGGCTTCCAACCGGCACTGGATGCCATCATAGAGCAGGCGCCCCGCGAGCGGCAGACCCTGTTGTTCAGCGCGACTTTCCCCAAGCAAATCCAGTCGATCGCCGAACAGATAATGTATAAGCCTGTGATGGTGAAGGTCGCCTCGACCCATGATGCCGTCAGCATAGAGCAGCATTTCTATCGTCTGGACGACAACAAGGCGCGGATGGAAGCGCTGCGGCTTCTGTTGCTCGAGCATAAGCCCGAGAGTGCCGTGGTGTTTTGCAACACCAAGCGCGAGACCCAGGAAGTGGCCAACGAGCTTGCCGGCTTTGGTTTCAGCGTGCTGGCATTGCATGGGGATCTGGAGCAGCGCGACCGCGACGAGACCCTGCTGCAATTTGCCAACAAGAGCGCCTGCGTCTTGGTGGCGACCGATGTGGCCGCCCGCGGCCTGGATATCGACAACCTGGATGCGGTATTCAACTATCACCTGGCCTATGACACAGAAGTGCATATTCACCGCATAGGTCGCACCGGCCGTGCCGGCAGCAAGGGCGCCGCCTATACCTTCTATACCGAGCAGGACGGTTACAAGATAGCCCTGCTGGAAGAGTATCTCGAGCGGGATATCGTCAGCGAGCCGCTGCCACCCCTGAGCCTGCTGAACACCACCCCGTCGGCACCGAGCATGATCACCCTGCAGATCGACGGCGGCAAGAAACAGAAGCTGCGTCCCGGCGACATCTTGGGCGCCCTGACAGGCGAGAATGGCATAGAAGGTACCCAGGTCGGCAAGATCCAGATCGGCGACTACCGCGCCTATGTGGCGGTCAATCGCAAGGTGGCCAAGAAGGCGCTCAACAAGATCACGGGTGGTAAGCTCAAGGGTAAGTCCTACAGGGCATGGCCCATGTAACTGGCTCGATTAGCCAGTCTGTGACTAACCTGGCATAAACCCAATGTAACACCCGAGTCCGCAAGGAATCGGGTGTTTTTATTTGGCTTATGTTTAACTGGGAAACTTTCCGTCTTGTGAGTAGTGGTTCAGCTCAGTTAGCTATGCTGTCACTCGCAGTGTGATTCTTGCACCTGCCGTGAGTGTCGTGCAGGGATCTACTTATGTCGTGTTGACTGGGGTGCATAGCGCGGCCTTTCGACTGTTCTTAGGTTAAGAGAGTCGCAGGTTCTTGATTTCACAATAAGTGTCCCTGAGGGCTCGACGGCGACAAAATGCCTCCATGCACAAGAGCCAGCTCGCCATCCATGGCTCTCGTTCGCAGCATATCGCCATGCGATGCTCACCCTGTCGTCAAAGGTCACTGGTGCAACAGTATCATTTTTGGTGTACTGATTTAGCTTCAATGCCCAAAAAGCTCTGGCGGGAAAGCGGGCCTGGGTTAGTTGATTACAACTGCTGCCCTAATAAATATCACGTTAAATATTACTGAATTCAAGTGTTATGAATTATGGGGATATACATGAGTCAAGTTATCAACAGCAAAGTGTCATCTTGGGAAGGATTACATAGAGCATTAAATTTTTAAAAAGGTGAGACTGGATGGGTTTATCGTGGACAATCCAATACTTGTTGGTCATTACAATAATTGGGTGAGCTCCATATTTAGCTGCTAGCAATTGGGCAACATCAGGGGTTAGCCACTGGACTTTTGGATTGGTCTTGTAGCCCATTAACAGCAGCCTATTTTTCTGCATTCAATCATAATGGGACAGATGCGGCTTTATTACTTTTCAGCGGCTATGCATTATCACTTTCCAAGCCATTCATCCGGGATCCAACAGTTAAGGCTAGTGGGCCAATGGTAGCTTGGGATAAATAACAGCAGTGGCTCAGACAGGATGGATGTTGACAGTATGTAGCATACCTGTTAACTATGTTATGCGTTAGGATTGCAGTTTAAGCCTAGTACTTTTCGGATTAATCAGTGATTAGTCATATATTTATTAAACTCAAAGGAAATGAGGCAAATATGAAAAAGTTCAGAAAACTAGCGATAGCGGGATTGGCTGTGGCATTGGGAGTCGCTTCAACTATGGCATTGGCGCGTCCCGATTGTGACAGTATGGAAGCCCTGTGTCAGGCGGGTTACACCAACTGGTGTAGCATTTGGGAAACCGATCCCAGCTGTCATTAATGGCTGAATAGCCAGTAAGACTGAGTGTGTTGCCAGTTTTTTCAGGCATCTTGGCAGCGCACTTGGCTCCTCCTTTTGTGCTCCTTCAATATACTTGTTGCCACTGGTTCGGGTGTTTCATGAATAACATAACTATCCCCAAATTTCTCCGCTCAGATTTATCTATATTCCTGGGGTTTTTCATCTCGGGTGTCGCCATTTTCTTACTTTTTAACTGGTTCCAGAGTGCGCCCAAATCTGTCAGCGGTGACTACCGACAGTTTTTCCCCCATGAGCAGAGCCGGATCATCGCTTATACCAAGGAAAGCTGTCCATATTGCGTCTTGTTGAAGGATTACTTCAACAAAAACAATATCGCCTATGTTGAACGGGATATCGAAAAAGACAGTGATGCCGAGGCCGAATATCAACAACTGGGTGGCTATGGTACACCCCTGGTGTTATTCAGGGATAATTTGATCGTCGGCTTCAGACGTGAACTGATCGCCGCCGAGATTGCGAAGCATATTCCCCATGACGACACGGAAAATTCGGCTATGCAAGCGCCGCTGTAATCCTTGAGCATTCACTAGTTCATTCATAGCGCTGATTCACAGCGCTCATTTAAACCTGTGCACCTTTTTATGTTGGAGGAAGATAATGCCAAGGGATGAGATCACCCAGTTTCAGCAGATCCCCAATGTCGGCAAGGCCACGGAACAGGACTTTTTGCGCCTGGGATTCAAGACGCCGGCCGAGCTGGCGGGCAAAGACCCCTATCAGATGTATCAGGATCTCTGCCGTGTCACGGGCCAGAGGCATGATCCTTGCGTCATAGACGTGTTCATTGCGGCCGTGCGTTACATGGAAGGTGGCCCGGCCAGAAAGTGGTGGGAGTTTACCGCCGAGCGCAAACGGCATTTACAGGAGCAGGCGGGTTGAATTACACCTGTCAATGGACATAAGGTTTTTGGCCGCTGCATGCGCCTGGTCTGTGGCTAGTGTGATCTATGTCTTCATCTTGGGTTAACCCAAGCATTTCTGGCGCTAATGTCCGCGACCCACATTGCCCTTCCCTGGGAACTGAACTAGCTTTAACAAGCTGGTTTGCAGCCATTATTAGTATGCTAATCGGCTTTATTTAAGGAAGCAAAGGGACAGTCGATGGAGCGATTACTGATTCATATCCCGATTATTCACAGTCAGGCCGACATGGGATCGCTGCAGGAGACGACAGAGGAGCGAGCCGCAGTCACGGGCCTGTGGCAGCTGATAGAAAACACACTCTGCAGCTTCGAGCTGCCTTTCGAACGGGTGCGATTGTATCAGGATGGCTTACCCGTATCTGACATGGAAGAGCAGATCGTCAGGGATGTCGCCGCTCAAGGAAGTCTGAATCATCGCCTGTTGTTGCGCCTGATGGAGCAGGGGGCCAGCCTGATGGGCACGGAATCCCCGGCCTTGCTGTTGGAAGAATATCAGTTCTGCAAGCAGCAAGGCCAACGGCCGCAAGCCGCTGAGGCCAACATTGCTCGACACGCCCAGTCTCTACTGGATCGGCGTGATGGCTTTATTGCCGAACGCATCAATAACACCCTGGGAGCCGGTGAAATAGGGATACTGTTTCTCGGCGCGCTCCATCGGCCGGAAAAATGGCTGGCGGAAGATATCCGGGTCTTACATCCATTCCAGTTTTCAGATCCAGCTGGTGCTTAACGTCATCGTGAGGAGATGTACCCATGACCGCTATGCCAAGGAAGATATCGGTGGTTGCCCCTACAGTACTGATTGCCGACGATGATCCCGATATTTGCTCTCTGCTGTCACACCTGATCGCGAGGGAGGGCTACAAGGTTGAGACCGCCCATGATGGCGTGGCGGCGCTGGAGCAGATCCGCCGACACAGCCCGGATGTGTTGCTGACGGATTTGCGCATGCCGCGCATGGATGGGGTGGAATTGTTAAAGCAGGCCAAACTCATTCAGCAGGATCTGCCTGTGATCATGCTCACCGGCTACGCAGGCATCAACGGAGCGGTCGAGGCGATGAAGGCCGGCGCCATAGATTACCTGGCCAAACCCTTCGATAACCGCCAGGTGGTTGGACTGTTGCAGCGGATTTTACATCTGTCCGACACTGATGAGTCTCGCGAGCCGGCATCTTCTGCAAGGCCTTCACATCAAGATGAACGGGTCGTTCCCCTGGCTGAGCCGGCAATGATCCCATTGGAGGCAGTCTGCGGTGGTCGTTACGATCTCGCCGTCTTGATGGGCCCAAGTACCAGCGTGCATAAGCTGGATCGGCAGGTCAGGCTGGTGGCCTGTTCCAACTTCAGCGTCATCATAGAGGGAGGAACTGGGGCCGGCAAAGAGGTCGTCGCCAAGGCCATCTGCGCCTATAGCCCCAGGGCCAGCGGCCCATTCATCCCGGTCGATTGCGGCGCGATCCCGGAAACCTTGCTGGAGAGTGAACTCTTCGGTCATGAGAAGGGCGCGTTTACCGGGGCGGACAGGGCCAAGCAAGGTAAGTTTGCCGCGGCTCGCGGTGGCACCCTGTTTCTGGATGAAATCGCGAACATGCCCATGGCCTCCCAGGCCAAATTACTGCGGGTGTTGCAGGAAAAAATAGTGTTCCCCGTCGGCTCTAACCTGCCCGTGCCGGTCGATGTGCGCCTGATAGTGGCCAGCCATGAAAATCTGCAGCATAAGGTGGCCGCAGGCACCTTCCGGGAAGATCTCTACTACCGTCTCAATGAATTTACCATCAGGGTGCCGTCTCTGTGCGAGCGCCAGGAGGATCTGGTTTATCTCGCCCAGCGATTCATTCAGGCGACCAATAGGGAATTGGGCAAGCGGGTCACACTCTCGATTGGTGCTATCGACAGGATGCGGGCCTACTCCTGGCCCGGCAATGTGCGCGAACTGCGGGCCGTGGTGCGCCGCGCCGTGTTGCTGGCCGACACACGCATAGACGCAGAACACCTGAATCTGTCCGGCGGCCATGAGCGGCGGTCCGAGCCGGCACAGTTCAATGACATCATGCTGATGACAACGGCTCAGCTGTCGCTGAAGGACATGATACGGGATTACACGGAAACCGTGGAGAGAAAGATTTTGGCGGGGGTGCTGGAACGCACCTGCGGCAACAAGGCCGAAGCGGCCCGCATACTGCAGGTCGACTATAAGACTTTGCTTAACAAGATAAAACGTTATGACTTGATGACACAGAGGACAGTGCAATGAAGAAGAAACCAGAGGGTAACCAGGGTGGCAGCGACAGCCTCGGAGGCATACTGCAGGGATTGGGGGGCTTGGTTGAAAAACTCGGCGAGCTGGCCGAGAAAGGCGAGCAGCTCAAACGCAGCGGTGAATTCAATGTGGACGGCAAGGGAGAGCACAAAGATCTGAAGGGAGTCTACGGTTTCTCGGTCAAGGTGGGGTTGGGTGAAGAGGGGGAGCGGCAGGTCGATGTTCAACCCTTCGGCAATGTCCGCCGGGATAAGGAGACCGGCATCTCTGTAGTTGAGGCGGTGCGCGAACCCTTGGTGGATATCTTCGATGAAGCCGATCATGTGTTGGTGGTGGCGGAGATGCCGGGGATCTGTGAGCAGGATCTGAAATTGGAACTGAGCGACGACATCCTGGAGCTCACGGCCGAGAAGGGCAACAACAAATACCATAAGGAAATCCTGCTTCCGGGCGAGTTTACGGCCGAGTGCATGACCACCTCGATGAAGAATGGCGTGATGGAGATCCGTCTGCAGAAATAGTCCGGGCCGGCAATATCCGAGGATGAGTCGCGTTGGCATGGGTGACAAAGGAGAGTTAGCATGAATGACAAGAGTACATCACCCCTGAAGCTGCAGGTGGCAGAGGCATTGAGCAAGGATGTGGGCCGCACCTATGCCCGCATGGGGCCGGAGGATATGCAGCGTCTGGGACTGGAGGTCGGCGACATAGTGACTGTGGCGGGCAAGCGGCAGACGGTCGCCAAGGTGATGCTCTGCTATAAGGCAATGCGCGAACAGTCCTGTATCCAGCTCGATGGCATCAGTCGTCATAATGCCGGAGTGGGCCTGGGGGACAGGGTCGAGGTGAGTCGGGCTGATGCCTGCCCGGCGCAGCAGTTGACATTGACACCTGTCAATCAGGCGCCCACGGATAAAGATCTCAACTACATAGGCAGTCTGGTCGATGGCCTGGTGGTGACCCAGGGGGATCTCATGCGGGTCTCGCTCTTTGGGCGGCGTGCCATAGATTTTCGGGTGAAAAGCACCACTCCCAAGACCGCTGTGGTGATAGGCCACAACACAGAGCTTATCATCAGTGAGCAAAGGGAAGAATCGTCAGCGACAACGATTTCCTATGAGGATGTGGGGGGGATCAAATCCCAGCTGCAGCGGATCAGAGAGATGATCGAATTGCCGCTGCGCTTTCCCGAGCTGTTCGAGCAACTGGGCATAGACGCGCCCAAGGGGGTATTGCTCTATGGTCCGCCCGGCTGCGGCAAGACGCTGATCGCCCGCATCATAGCCCACGAGACGGATGCCAATTTCTTCTCGGTCAGCGGCGCCGAAGTCATTCACAAATTTTATGGTGAGAGCGAAGCACACCTGCGCAAAATTTTCGATGAGGCGGGCCGCAAGGGTCCCAGCATTATTTTTCTGGATGAAATAGACGCCATAGCTCCGCGGCGTGATCAGGTGACCGGCGAAGTAGAGAAGCGGGTGGTGGCCCAGTTGCTGGCACTGATGGATGGCCTGAACCGCCGGCAGAATGTGATTGTCATCGCCGCCACCAATCTGCCCAACGCATTGGATCCGGCGCTCAGGCGTCCCGGCCGTTTCGATCGGGAGATCAGCATTCCCATTCCGGATCGCGATGGCCGGCTGCAGATCCTCGAGATCCACAGCCGCGGCATGCCGTTGGCCGAAGACGTGAAACTCAACCGCCTCGCCGACATGACTCACGGCTTCGTCGGCGCCGATCTGGAAGCGCTCTGCCGGGAGGCGGCCATGTCATCCCTGCGGGAACTGCTGCCGAACATCAATCTCTCCCTCAGCAGCATTCCCTACGAGCAGCTCGCCAGTCTGCAGGTGAAGATGGACGATTTCCTCGTCGCCTTGCGGGAGGTGGAGCCCTCGGCGATCCGTGAGGTCTTCGTGGAGATCCCCAACGTATGCTGGGACGATGTCGGCGGCTTGACGGAGGTGAAACAACAGCTGATCGAGGCGATCGAATGGCCGCTCAACTATCCGCAACTGTTTGAACAATCCGGCGTGCGTCCCCCCAAGGGCTTGCTGCTGTGCGGACCCGCAGGTGTGGGCAAGACGCTGATCGCCAAGGCCGTGGCCAACGAGAGCGGTGTCAATGTGATTTCCATCAAGGGACCCGCGCTGATCTCCAAGTTTGTTGGCGAGTCGGAAAAAGGGGTGCGGGAGATTTTCCATAAGGCCCGTCAGGCCGCGCCCTGCATAGTGTTCTTCGATGAAATCGATGCCCTGATCCCGGTGCGCAGCAACTCGGGCTCGGATTCCCATGTGGCGGAACGGGTGTTGAGCCAGTTTCTCGCCGAAATGGATGGCATAGACGATCTCAAAGGGGTGTTTATCCTGGGGGCGACCAACCGCAGCGATCTGATCGATCCGGCGATGCTCAGACCCGGGCGTTTCGATCAGCTAATCCAGATCCCGCTCCCCGATATCCAGGCCCGTACCGCTATCCTCGACATCCACCTGCGGGAGAAATCCCTGGCCCCCGGGGTCGATAGCCGAAACCTGGCGGAACGCACCGCCGGCTACAGCGGCGCCGAGGTTGCCGGCCTGTGTAACCGCGCGGCCCTGCTGGCGATCCGCCGGGTGGTGGACGCCGCCGGAGGAGACCCAGGTTGCGAGTGCAAAGTGCTGATTGGGCAGGAAGATTTTGAACTGGTGTTGGCACAGATGGGCAAACATCCAGGTGCAGCGCGCCCCACGGGCCAAGACTAGAACCGAGTCACAGTCAGGGAAGACCTTATGCAGAATGATCCCCAGGCGCAGCCTGTGTCCCAGGGTGCGCTCTACCTCTATTGCTTCGTGCAGGCAGGGCGGCTCGAAGCCATAGCGGCGCCGGCTCTCGATGAGCGCAGCGACGTATTTATCTACCCATGGGGGGAGATTGCCGCCGTGCTCAGCCGGGTGTCCAGCGCCAGCTTCACGGCCGAGCATCCGACCCCTTCGACGGAGGATATTGCCTGGCTCCTGCCACGAGCCTATCGACATGAGCGGGTGATCGAAGAGGCGATGCGCCACTCTCCCGTGTTTCCCGTGCGTTTCGGTACCCTGTTCTCTTCCCGCCAAAGCCTGCAGCAGGAGATCAGTCAGCGCTATGCCTTGATCCATCGCAGCCTGGCTGCCGTGGCCGGACGAACGGAATGGGCACTTAAGGGGCAACTGGACAGGGGAGTGGCGATACAGGCGCTCTTCAGCCAACAGCTAGCGCAACAGCAACAGGGTCTGTCGTCCTCACCCGGCATGCGGCACCTGCAGGAGCAGCGTATCCGGCGGGAGGCGGAGCAGCGGCTCAAGCTGTGGCTGCAGTCGACATGTACGGATATTGCGGCTCAGTTGGCTGAGCTGGCCGACGGTTTCTCCCAGCGCAAAATACTCGCGGTGGCCGAACAGCAGACCGAGGTGATACTGAACTGGGCCTTCCTGGTAACCGAATCGGCGACCGATGCTTTTCATGCACATATAGCTCACCTGAACCAGACCCTGGGCCCCCAGGGACTGACGCTTCAGTGCACCGGCCCCTGGCCTCCCTACAGTTTCTGTGAGTCTTCCGAATGAGTTATCTCCTCTATTGTGTGTTGCATAGCGGCTGCGGCACCGCCATGTCTCCGCTGCCGACGGTGGTGGCGCAGCAGCCCATCCTGTGGGTGACCAGTCAGGGGCTGAGTGCGGCCGTCGCTGCCTGCGCCGCCGGTGACATGGAGCCGGATGTTGACACTCTGCTGCGTTATGGCGCGATAGTTGAGGCCCTGCACAGGCAATATGACTTGCTTCCCATGAGGTACGGTGCCCGTTTCGCGACCCTGGCGGCCGTGAAGCGTTTGCTGCAGAGCCATCATCTGGACTATCTGGATCAGCTGGCGCGAGTCGAGGCCTGCGCCGAGATGACGCTGCGGATCCTGTTGCCGCCGCAACCACAGGATACGCCCTCGCGGCCGGTCGCCACCGGGGCTGACTACCTGCAATGGCGCCGCGATCATTATGCGACCGGGGGCCGGCAACGCCGGGAGCTGGAGCAGATCCGGCGTATGCTGGATGCCGGGTTGCAGGGGCATTACAGCGACAGCCGCAGTGAATCCGGTACCTTGGGCGATCGCCAGGTCTTCTCGCTGCATTACCTGGTTCGGCGACAACGGCTGGACGCTTTCAGCCGCGCGATTGAGGGCATTATCGCTGCCGTGCCGTACCGGTTGTTATTGAGCGGTCCCTGGCCGGCCTATCATTTTGTGCATCAAGTTGACGGCGACATGGACAGGTTACTGGAGGATATCTTATGAGTGGACAAGCGTCTCAATCCCATGGAGCCCAAGAGAGCGGCTCGAGAGGCGGCGATCAGGAACAATACAAGCAGCTCTACGACATGCTGCTCAATGCGATTCCTTCGTCGGTATTGCTGATCGATAGTAAGCTGCGGGTGACCTCGGTCAACCGCAACTTCCTGACCCGCAGTCAGCGCAGCCTGTCGGATACCATAGGCTGCACTCTGGCTGAAGTCTTTCCCTCGGTGATCCTCGAGCGTACGGATATCAAACGGCGGATCCTCGAGGTATTCAAGAGCAACAAACCCTCCAGTGGTCAGCGCATGGCTTACCGGGCGCCGGGAATGCCGTTTCGAACCTATTACTACCGCATTTTCCCCATTGTCTCGGGCACGCGGGAGGAACAGGTGATGTTGCTGATGGAGGACGTTACCGAACAGGTTAGGCTCAGTGAAGAGATGCGGCGGATGGAGTGTCATCTTGCCAGTGTGGTGGAAAGCGCCAGCGATCTGGTGCTGTCCTTGGATACCGAAGGACGCATCCTGACCTGGAACACCGCGGCGGAAAAACTCTCTGGCTTCGCTTTTTCCAGGGTGAAGGGGCAGTTCTTTTTCGAGTTCTGTCATTCGGCTGCTCATTCAGACATCAAGAACCTCTTCCACCGGATGCGCCGCAGTGCCCGTCCCCTGACCGCCGAATGGGAATTGATGCCGGAGAAGGGCAGTGAAATTCCGGTCGCCTGGGTATTCTCCCCCATGAAAGACGATGACGCCCTGACAGTGGGCATAGTCGCCGTCGGCCGGGATCTGACCGAACAACGCAAGTTAGAGGCGGAGCAACGCCGCTCGCAAAAACTCGCCGCCCTGGGAGTGATGGCCGGCGGCATTGCCCATGAGATCCGCAACCCGCTGGCGGTTTGCTCTTCGGCGGCCCAGTTTCTGATGGAGGACGGCCTGGCAGCGGAATTTCGTACCGAGTGTGCCGAAAAAATTCAGGCCAGCCTGCAGAAGGCCTCCAGCATAATAGAGAACCTGTTGCGTTTTTCCCGGCCGTCCGATAAACAAAAAATGGCCCCTGTGGCGCTGGCAACTGTGCTGTCCGAAACCATTACCCTGGCGGCCAACCAGGCCAAGGTCCATAAGATCAAGATAATCTGTCAGCTGCCGGAGCGCTGCCCGCCCGTGTCCGGGGTCTTCAGCTTGCTGCAGCAGGTGTTCATGAATTTGCTGCTCAATGCCATCAATGCCATGCCTGAGGGCGGTGAGTTGCATATCACCCTGGAGCAACAGGGCGGGGAAGCGCGGATTTCTATCAAAGACACGGGCACAGGTATTGCCGAGGATGCACTGGACAAGATCTTCGATCCCTTTCATACCACCTCTCCTGTGGGACAGGGGGTTGGGCTGGGGCTTTCCCTCTGCTATTCCATCGTCAAGCAACACCTGGGCAGTATCAGTGTCGACAGTCAGCCCGGCCAGGGCACCACCTTTACCGTGTCGCTGCCGTTGCTATGACAGCGTCTTCTCAACCACTGCTCGACTGCCTCATAGTCGATGATGAGCCCGGCATAGCCTGGGTCATGGAACATTTGTTGCTGACCGGAGGCTACACTGCGGTCAGCGTGCCAACTGGGATGGCCGCCCTGGCGGCGCTGCGGCAACAGCGCTTCCGGCTGGCATTTTTGGATGCCAAGCTGCCGGACATTGACGGTCTGCAGTTGGCGCAGCAGTTGCGTGAGCTCGAGCCTGCGATGCCGATCATTCTGGTGTCGGGTTACTATTATCCCGACGATCCCGCGATCCTGCGGGCGCTCGAGAGCGATACCATTTCCCATTTCATCGCCAAGCCCTTTACCAATGGCGACATTCTGGCCGTGTTGGCAGGGCTGGCTTAGCCATCAAAGCCGCCCGGCTGCCGCCTGGGAATGACGGCATTCGAGCAGCCACAGATTCGGCCTGTATTACCCTATGAGGCACGGATTCCATACTAGGGTGGCAACGCCATACTCCTGGTGCCACTTAGCCCTGCCTCCGGATTGTCACCCGTGCTCAATCCGTCTATTTAGCGTTTTAAATCAGCTTGTTATTTTTATTTTTGCGCCAGGTTTTCTCTTGGCGTAACGGTTGCATAACCAGTATGACATTCTGAGAAATGTTTGTAACACGCCGATCACTAACTTCTCTGTGATCGACTATTCGCACTTTTCCATAAGGAGATTTGGAAATGGCTAACATTCAAAAATCGACTGATTCATCGGGCCTTGCCGAAGTTGTTGATCGTATTCTTGATAAAGGGATCGTTGTCGATGCCTTCATCAAAGTATCTCTGGTAGGCATTGAACTCTTGTCCATCGAGGCGCGTGTGGTTGTCGCATCCGTTGAGACTTACTTGAAATACGCCGAAGCCATCGGCCTGACGGCCAGCGCGGCGGCGCCAGCATAGGGAGTGTATTCTGGGTAGCCTTTTCGTCACAGGTTTCCAATGGAGGCCTATGGTGAAAAGGCTGTGTTTCATTTATGACTCAGGCTGTTGAGACGGACTGTTGAGACAGGCCGTTGAAAAAGACGCTTTAGCCGGCAGCCGCGGCTTTGCTCAATTGCGACACAGAGTGTCAAGGAGCGACAAGCTTATGGGAAGCAACACAGTGAGTACATTGGTCACGGCAATCAAGAGCGAACCTTCAGGAGACGATCACCTCTATCCCGAGGCCAGCGAGGAGTTCGTGCAAACGCCTTACATTCGCGAAATCACCGAACGCGCGCTGGCTTATCTTAACGCCGGCTGCCCGGTTCACTTTGCCGGTCCCGCCGGCACGGGAAAAACCACCCTGGCGTTTCACATAGCCGCACAGCTGCGACGGCCTGTGATGCTGATCCATGGCAATCATGAATTCAGCAGTTCAGATCTCATCGGCAAGGAGTCGGGTTATCGAAAAAATCGCCTGGTGGATAATTTCATCCATTCCGTGTTGCGGGAAGAGGAAGAGCTGAAGAGCCTGTGGGTCGATAATCGCCTGACAACCTGCTGCCGCAACGGTGATACGCTGATCTATGATGAATTCAATCGTTCCACCGCCGAAGCCAACAATGTGCTGCTCAGTATCCTCGAAGAGGGCATCTTGAACCTCCCAGGCCTGCGCGCCATGGGTGAGGGGTACCTCGAGGTGAATCCGAACTTCAAAGCCATTTTCACCTCCAACCCACAAGAATACGCCGGCACCCATGCCACCCAAGATGCGCTGATCGACCGCATGGTCACCATCAAACTGGATTATCCGGACAGGGACACGGAAGTGCGGGTGGCAGTGGCAAAATCCGGGATAGCTCCGGAGGAGGCCGGCTGTATTGTCGATATCGTCGCCGATTTTCGCCGGCTCAAAAATAACAAGCGTATACCTACGGTACGCGCCTCCATCGCCATAGCTCGTATTCTGGCGCTCAAGGGAGAGCATGCTTGCCGCGGTAATGCTTTCTTCCACCGGGCTTGTCTGGACGTGTTGTGTATGTATGGCACTGAGGAATCTGCGGCGGGTCAAGTCACGCTGAGCAAACGGCTGGAAAAGCTGATCGCCAGAATCTGTCCTGCGGAAAAGAAATCTCCCGCCGCCTAGGGGATGCAAGCTGACAATGGAGGTATAGAAGATGACGATGTCAAAGCGCAAGCCCACCATCAAGGGGCTGGTTGATATACGTACCTTGAGTGGCCGTGGGGTATCCGGGCAGAAGGTGTATCAGATTTACCTGAAACTCGGCACTCTGGAGATGGAGAAACTCAGGCGCCAGAAAGAAAGGGACAATGTACTGGAGCGGATGAATACCATCAACCACCGCCTACAGAGTATCGATGCTGAAATCGACATGCTGCGCCGCGGCATAGAGGCGTTGACGGCAACCGAAGTGGGTGCCGACAAGGTGGATGCCGCCAATAATAGTGCCGCCTCAGGCCCCAAGCGGGGGTTTAAATTGCGCTATTGAAGCCGGGTGAAATAAGTTTCACCCGGGCTGATTTTTGCGTCTACACTTCAGCGTAGACCCTGGCATCAAAGCGGTAGGCTGGGGCCGTGAATGGATTTAAAGAGCAACACCAGAGAGGGATCCCAAAATGAAAATCCGAATCAATTGTATATCCTGCGGTCATCTATTCGACTTAACCGACGCCTACCAAGACTATGAGGGACCTGTGAAGTGCTGGATCTGTGGTGAGGTCCATGAGGTGAAGATCGAAAATAGTCTGGTAAAGCGTGTCGGTCCGGTACAGAAGAAACAGCTTGCCGAGGAACAGGGGATTGTCTGAGCCTATATGGCATAGAGAGCATGCTGCGGCGGCAAGCTGCCCTGGATTGAGATTGAAACACAAAGCAAGGAATCGCTATGACCATCAGCAACAGGGCTGTCAGAACCGGCGGGAAAAATAAAACCAAGGCCAAACTCATCTATGCGGTCACCGCAGGTGCTTTGGATGATGATCTGGACGATTTGTTTGGCATCAACAAGGCCCCCATCTATAGCCTGAATGCAGAAGGCGTAGGTGTCGTGATAAGCGATCTGCCCTCGACCCAACTCAGGCCGGATAGGCGCAACATCATGGCCCACAGTGAAATACTCAAACGGCTCATGAGTCAGACCACAGTGCTTCCCGTTCGCTTCGGCACCATAGCCGCGGGCGATCGCGCGATTCAGCGTTTCCTTTCCCAATATAAACACCAACTGGTTGAGCAGCTGGAGCGGCTGCAGGACAGGGTGGAAATGGGACTCAGGGTGAGCTGGAACGTGCCCGACATCTATGAGTACTTCGTCAGGCAATATCCTGAATTGCGCCGCCAGAGGGATCAAGTCTATGGCACCGGCAGCAAACCGGGCAGAGACGAGCGGATAAACTTGGGGCACATGTACGATAAGCTCGTGAACGAAGCCAGGTCGGCCCACAGAGAAAGGCTGGAGCAGATTATTTTGCCCAGCTGCGATGCGATTTGCAGTAATACGCCGAAAAATGAAAAGGTGGTATTGAACCTTGCCTGCCTGGTGCGGCGCGATAACCTGGCTGCATTTGAGCGGCAGATTGCCGAGGCGGCCGACATATTCGACGACAGCTATACCATAGATTTAAACGGCCCTTGGGCGCCGCATAATTTTGTGGATCTCGATCTTAAGGCCATCACAGGCCGGAGCTGAAGCCAATGCTGATCTTGGACGATCTGTTGCTATCTCCCTACACAGGAATGAAATGGCTGTTTAAGGAGATCCACCGCCAGGCCCACGAGGAGCTGGAGGGGGAGGCCGAACGTATTACCGCCGAATTGAGCGATCTCTATCGAAGATTGGAAAGCGGTGAAATAACCGAACAAGAGTTTGAGGTTCGCGAGACAAAGTTGCTCGATAGGTTGGATCAACTGCAGCAAGATGCCAATCTGCTCGACGAAGAAGACGAAGAAGACGAAGAAGACGAAGAAGACGAAGAAGACGAAGAAGACGCCTAGTGCGTTAGAGATAAAGTGGAATGAGCCCAATCATTGCAGCCACCCAGACCCCGACGGGAAGAGTCCATGGCAGACGTGAAGCAACCCCCACCACTGACGGCACAGGAATTCGAGCGCTTATCCCTCTGCGATGCGCTTGACCGCATTCTCAACAAGGGGGTAGTGATCCATGGCGAAATTACCCTCTCGGTTGCCAACATAGATCTGCTCTACCTGGGATTGCGGCTGGTGCTCACCAGCGTCGAGACGAAAGAGCAATGGCATACCCAGAACAAGGAGCAGCAGTATGACCTCTGAACAGCTTGCGTCTTCATCAGCCTCCCATGATGCGGATATTTCGAGCCTGGGGCTGAAGCGGCCCGCCGGCGGATTAAACCTGGAATCCACGGATTTGAAGAATGGTTTAGGGCGACTGGTATTGACGCTGATAAAACTGTTGCATGAACTGCTGGAGCGGCAGGCATTGCGACGTATGGAGGCAGGTTCATTGAACGATGAACAGATCGAACGCCTGGGGTTGGCCTTGATGAAACAGGCGCAGGAGATAGAACGTCTGCGCACAGAGTTCGGGCTCGAAGACGAAGATCTTAATTTAGACCTGGGCCCCCTGGGGCGCTTATTTTAGAGAGCAACAGACATGGCAACAGGCACACAACACGCAATGACCCACTCGGTCAAGAGTACGACAGTAGCGGATCTCCTGGAACGGATATTGGACAAGGGGATAGTGGTCACCGGCGATATCAAGATCAAGTTGGTCGATGTTGAGCTGCTCACCATAGAACTGCGACTGGTGATCTGTTCCGTGGATAAGGCGGTAGAGATGGGTATGGATTGGTGGAATAGCCATCCTTCCTTCAGCCCACTGACGGCGCCGGCTCAACTGCCACAGGACAGTCTCTCCAGCCTCGAGCAGCGGCTCGAGAGACTGGAGGCGGCACAGAACAAATAACCCATCTGTTATCCCGCTGCTAGTCTTTTCCCAGAGCCGGGCGTTGCTTGACCCTACCCCTGGCAGCACTGCGAAGCTGCAATCCCCAATGACCGCCTTGTTATTGCCCTGGCATCCTTTGCGCACCTGGGGTCACAGACTCGCGCTAACGCACAGGCCAACGCCTTGGTCTGCTGAGTGAAAACTCTACCCGGCTGGTCTAAGGTAAAAGTATGGCCCGCAACGCGGGGGCAAACATGCGAGGGCTTTGGCATGGGACTCAATCTGACACAAAAACTCATCCGGGATCACTTGGTTGCAGGTGAGATGCGCCCCGGCGAGGAGATCGCCATAGGCATAGAGCAGACCCTGACCCAGGATGCCACTGGCACCCTGGTGATGCTGGAGCTGGAAGCGATGCAACTGTCGAGGGTGAAGACCGAGTTGTCGGCCCAATATGTCGACCATAACCTGATCCAGGAAGACCATAGGAACCCCGACGATCACCTGTTTCTGCAGAGCGCCTGCGACAGGTTCGGGATCTGGTATTCCCGCCCGGGCAATGGGGTCAGCCATCCTGTGCATATGCAGAAGTTCGGCAAGCCGGGCAAGACGCTGCTGGGGGCCGACAGCCATACCCCGGCGGCCGGCGCCCTGGGGATGCTCGCCATAGGCGCCGGCGGCATGGAGGTCGCCATGGCCATGGCTGGCCATCCCTTCTTCCTGCAAATGCCCAGGGTCATGGGGATCAAGTTGACGGGAAAATTACCCGACTGGGTCAGCGCCAAAGACGTGATCCTGGAGATGCTGCGTCGCCATGGGGTCAAGGGCGGGGTCGGTTACATACTGGAATATTACGGCCCTGGGCTCAGAGGCCTGTCGGCCATGGATCGGCATGTGATAGCCAACATGGGCGCCGAGCTGGGGGCCACCAGCAGTGTGTTTCCTGCCGACGACGCGGTGGCGGCATTTTTAAAGGAAAACGATCGCCTCGCCGACTTCCGTGCGCTGAGCGCCGATCCCGATTGTCGCTATGATGCCCTGGACAGCATAGCGCTCTCCAGCCTGGAGCCATTGATCGCCAAACCCTCCAGCCCTGGGAATGTGGTGCCCGTGGCCGACATCGCAGGCGAAGACATCTACCAGGCCTATATAGGCTCGTCGGCCAATCCGGGTTTTCGCGATCTGGCGATCGCGGCTCAGATAGTCAAGGGGCGGCGGGTACATCCGAGGGTGTCCTTCGACATCAATCCGGCATCACGGGACACGTTGCAGCAACTGATCGCCGGCGGTCACCTGGCGGCGTTGGTGGCCGCCGGTGCCCGCATTCACCAGGCCGGCTGCAATGGCTGTATCGGCATGGGCCAGGCGCCTGCGTCCGGCAGGAACTCCCTGAGAACCACGCCGCGTAATTTCCCCGGCCGTTCGGGTACCCTGGAAGACAGCGTCTTTCTCTGTAGTCCTGAGACTGCGGCGGCATCGGCCCTGACGGGGAAGATCACAGATCCCCGCACCTTGGGGGTTAAATACCCCAAGCTCAGGCGGGCGCAGAAACTGCTGTTGGAGCTGGATGTGTTGCTGGCGCCACCGGCATCGGCCGAGGGACTGGCCCTGGTCAAGGGGCCGAACATTCAGTCGCTGCCCGAACTGGGTCCCTTGGCGGATGGCTTTGAGGCGCCCGTGCTGCTCAAGGTGGGCGATGACATCTCCACGGATGCCATACTCCCTGCCGGGGCCAAGGTGTTGCCCTATAGATCCAACATAGCCAGGATTGCCGACTTCGTTTATGGCCAGTTGGATGCCGACTATGTCAAGCGGGCGTTCGAGGTCAAGGAGCGGACGGGCCACATCATAGTCGGAGGTGAAAACTATGGCCAGGGCTCGAGCCGGGAGCATGCGGCATTGGCGCCTCGCTATCTCGGCCTGAGGGTGGTGATCGCCAAGAGTTTTGCCAGGATCCATTGGCAGAACCTGGTGAATTTCGGCATCTTACCCCTGACATTTTTGCGGGTCGGGGATGCCGACAGGCTGCACCAGGGTGACAGAGTCAATTTCAGCCGGATACATGCCGCCATCAGCGAAGGCAAGGAGATCTGCGTCTCGGTCAATGGCGAGCCTTTGACCCTGGGGCATCAATTATCAGGCCGCCAGGCCGAGATCTTATTGGCCGGCGGGCTGATAAACTGGGTCAGGGGGAAGCAAGGTACAGAGAAGCACTAGGTAAGCACAGCTCAGGGGAATAAGGCACCTGCGATCAGCAGCCAAGAGGGCATCTGGCAATAAAGAGTCTGCTATAAAAAACGCCCGAACCACAAGTTCGGGCGTTTTGCCGCTATTTTTTGGCTCCATGGCCTCGCCGACTAATGTCCGCCGACCGGCACCATGATATGGGCGTAGGGGGTGCCTTTCCACATCACGTAGGGGCCACCGTTGAAGGGATCCGTTGGTAGGCTATCCAGCAACATCTTGTCCGGGGTGATGATCATCAGGTGTGGCCCTTCCTTGACCCATTGGTTATCCGCCGTCTCCTTCGAGGCATAGGGATCTATGTTGCTGGCGCCCTGATCACCGGCCATCATGTAGGAGATGCCTATGGCTTTGGCCTGGAAAGGCTGCTTATTCATCCAGGCATCGGCCCATTCCATCCAGGGGCCATCCATGCACATGGGGGATTTGCCTGCCATACCGGCTGGTGTGGGCAAGCAGGTGTAATTGCTGCTGCCTTGTTGTAATACCTTGTGGTCCCAATCCATGACTGTGACCTTGTCCCTGAGCGAGGCGGGTGCCGCGCTCAGGGCATCTTCTAACATGGCATTGGTTGCATCGTCGGGCATGGCCTGATCGCCGGCATAGGCGCCACAGATACCTATGCCGAGTAACAGGCTGGCGGTTAAGATACTGACTCGGGTCTTCATAGCTCACCTCGGGTGGTGGGGGAACAAGTTAAGCCTTCAGTATAGTTCACACTGAGGCGGGCGATGGCCGGGTGGCGGTGAGCAGGGAGAGAAGTGCCAGAGAACAAAAACAACAACGCCCGAGGCCAAATGGTCTCGGGCGTTGCTTTGGTGGCTTAAGCCTGGGTTTAAAGCCTGAGGATTAGCCCTGAGGATTACGGCTGCGATTGCCGCCCGAGTGCGATCTGCGCTCACCGGTCGGCTTGGGGCCTTGGGCATGGGGAGCGGCGGCCTTGCCTTGTGGTTGGCTGTCGTTTTGACGGCGGCCATCACCGTTGGCACGAGGTGCCCGGGCCGGCTTGGCGGCGTCTTTGTCACCCTGGGCCGAGCGTTGATGACGCGGGTTCTTGTCGTTCGGCTTATGGCCGCGGGCGACGTCGCCGCTGCGCTGGCCATCTCTATGGCCGGCATTGGCGTTTCTGCGGCCGTGAGAGGCCTTGCCACCCTGGGTCAGGCGTGACTCAGGCAATGGGTGCACAGGCGTGAAACCTTCGACCTGCTCACGATCCAGCAGACGGTTGATCAACCTTTCTATGTCGTTAAGCAGCTTGATTTCTTCGGCGCTCACCAGGGATACCGCCTGGCCCGAGGCGCCGGCACGACCGGTACGGCCGATACGGTGCACATAATCCTCAGGCACGTTGGGCAGGTCGAAGTTGACTACCTGAGGCAACTGATCGATATCTAAACCACGGGCGGCGATATCCGTCGCCACCATGACACGCACAGCGCCGCTCTTGAAATCGGCCAGCGCCTTGGTACGGGCTGTCTGGCTCTTGTTGCCATGAATGGCGGCGGCCTTGATGCCGGCCTCCTCCAGGTTCTTGGCCAAGCGGTTGGCGCCGTGCTTGGTGCGCGAGAATACCAGCACTTGCTGCCAGTCATTGTCTTTAATCAACTTGATCAGCAGCGCCGATTTTTGGCCCTTGTCCACAGGGCAGATCCACTGCTTGACCGTGGTGGCGGCGGCATTGCGCGGCGTCACCGAAATCTCGACCGGGTTATTCACCAGGCCCTTGGCCAGTTGGCGAATTTCATCTGAGAAGGTGGCCGAGAACATCAGATTCTGGCGCTCCTTGGGCAGTACGGCGAGGATCTTGCGGATATCGCGGATGAAGCCCATGTCCAGCATGCGGTCGGCTTCGTCCAGCACCAGAATTTCCAGCTGGTTGAACTTCACCGCCTTTTGATTGTACAAGTCCATCAAACGCCCTGGGGTCGCGACCAGGACATCGACACCGTGACGTAACTTGGCCAGCTGGGGGTTGATGGGCACGCCGCCGAACACCACGGCGGAGCGCAGTGGCAGGTTCTTGCCATAGGTGGCGACGCTCTCGGCAACCTGGGCCGCCAGTTCGCGGGTCGGCGTCAGCACCAGGGCGCGCACCTGACCCGCCTGGGCCTTGGTGCCACGGCTCAGCAATTCCAGCAATGGCAGGGTGAAGCCGGCGGTTTTACCTGTTCCTGTTTGAGCCGCAGCCATCACGTCCTTACCTTCGAGCACGGCAGGAATCGCCTGGGCCTGAATGGGTGAGGGAGTGTCATAGCCTTGTTCGGCCACGGCCTTTAATATCGGGGCCGATAAGCCCAGGGAGGTAAAACTCATAGATAGGTCTCTTGTTGCAACTAAGTGCTGATGTGATGGACTGTGCCAGGTCGGCTGGCGGGCGTGCAGCTTACAGGATCTGGCTGCACAGCGCCATCGAATACGCATATTTAGGACCCGGGAGCGGCGCCTTCGGCATCGGCTTTATGTGTGGTAATGGGTTAACTATAGTATCTTGTAGTTAACCTTCTTGGACTCGTGGTGAGAGTATGACGGCAATGGAGCATGTCGAGCGCCTGGCGCGGGAGCGACGGGAGCAGGCACAGGTGATCATCAGGAATGTGCAGCAGATGGCCAATATTCCGGCACAGGAAATGCTGCTGGCACAGCGGCGTTTGCCCCAGAATGCCAGGGTGGCACTGCACTTTCATCCCGACAGACTCGACAGCCGCGGCTTGAGTGTGGCGGCCGGGCTGTTGCAGGATGGCCTCTACAAGAGTCAGTTCGAGACCCACATCTCCAACGGCCAGCTGTCGCCCGAGCTGGGTGGCCCGAGGGACCATTGGGAGAATCGAGTGTTCGGCCAGGCCTACAAGGGGACTAAACTCAGACCCAAGTATGGCGCCCTGGATCTTGGGCTATGGCCCGATGGCCCCTCGCCGCGTTTCGGTAGCTGTTATCTGTTAACTTGTCCCGAGGTGCTGCAACGCAGCAGCTTCTGTTACCTGGACTCTTACCGCAATCCCAAGGAGTGGGGCACCCTGAAGCAGTTCGATGAGGTGTTTGCCGCCCTGCTGAGCGAGAGTTTCGAGCGGCATTACGCCCTGGGACGGGCCGACTTCAAACCGGCGCAGCTGGTGCATCACCTGAGCCGGCAATTATCCCTGGATCCCTCAGCCCGCTTCGGCGGACGGGCCTCGGCCAATCTGGATCACTACATAGAAGTGCAGGTTCACGGCGAAGTGTCTCTGGCGGAAGACGTCGACTATTTGGTGGCGGATCCCGCCTTCGAGGGCACGGATATAGGCGAACTGCTGCAACGGCTCGCCGCCGAATACGAGATAGACTTATGTTGGCATGGGGGCTTCAGGCTGCATCTGGCGCAGATCCCGTCGGATTTCCGCGGCCCGGCTATGCCGTCGCTCGCCCGCCGCGTCGCCATGGATGATTACCTGGATGCCAGGGCGCTGGGGTTGGCGGCCCAGGCGCTGCAGCGCAACCCGCAGCTGTGGCGTGACAGGGGCAGCCGGGAGCTGGTGGCCCAGGAGCTTAAGCTCCTATGGCATGTGCTGGTCAAATACGGTGAGCCCAGCATTGGCGAGCGGCGTTGAGTCCTGGGTTTATGGCTTATTTGTGGTCCAGCTAACAAATTCGCCCATCCGGGTTTCCTCATGGAAGAATGCCTGAGATACTGCGGCTCAATCCTGAGCCATGCATTCGCTCGGGTGACTTATTAGCCTAAGCTCTTCATTATTATTGCCTTATGCCGGATTTGCATGGATAAACCCTTAGAGAAACGTCTCAGCCTCTGGTTGAAGTCCCAGCGCCATGCCTGTGGCCCCTATCTCAAGCTGACGCTCCTGTGCGGCCTGTTGTCGGGCGCCGCCATGGTGGCACAGGCGTACCTGATAGCCACAGTGCTCGACGGCATCATCATGCTCGAGCGTCCCAGGAGCGATTTCGATGCCCAGTTCGTCGGCCTGCTGGCGCTGACGGCTGTGCGGGCGGCGCTGGCCTATGGCCGCGAGCGGACCAGCTTCAATGCCGGGGTAAGGCTGCGAAAACAGATACGCGGCGCCGTGCTGGCGCGCCTCAGCGTATTGGGGCCGGCATTCATTCAAGGCAAACCCGCGGGTGCCTGGGCCAGCATAGTGTTGGAGCAGGTGGAAAACCTGCAGGATTTCTACGCCAGGTACCTGCCGCAAGTCGCCCTGGCGGGCTGCATCCCCCTCATCATACTGGTCGCCGTATTTCCCCTTAACTGGGCCGCCGGGCTGGTCTTGCTGACGACGGCGCCGCTGATCCCGCTGTTCATGATCTTGGTCGGCATGGGGGCCGCCGAGGCCAATCGCAACAACGTCAGGGCCCTGTCCCGACTCAGCGGTCACTTTCTGGATAGGCTCAGGGGGCTGAGCACCCTGAAGCTCTTCTACCGCGCCGATGCCGAACTCAAACAGATAGCCGATGCCAGTGAGGAGTTTCGCGGCCGTACCATGTCAGTGCTCAAGCTGGCCTTCCTCAGTTCGGCGGTGCTGGAGTTTTTCGCCGCCGTGTCTATCGCAGTATTGGCTGTCTACTTAGGTTTCAGCTACTTGGGGAACCTGGATTTCGGCCATTACGACATCAAGATCAGCCTGTTGACCGGGATGTTTATCCTCTTGCTGGCACCCGAGTTTTATCAGCCGCTGCGGGATCTCGGCACTCACTATCACGCCAAGGCCCAGGCCATAGGCGCCGCCGAGGCCCTGATGGCGCTGTTGCAACAGCCGCCGGACACAACTTCAACCCCAAACGCCGCTGCCGCCGGCGAGCCCTATGCCGGTGAGCCCATGTTTGGCGATGACATCACCATCCGCGCCACCGGCTTGAGAGTCCATACCCTGGACGGCCTATGCCTGCTGGGGCCGCTGAGTTTCAGCCTAATGCCGGGGCAGCACCTGGCGTTGGTGGGGCCGAGCGGCGCCGGCAAGACCAGTCTGCTCAATGCCTTGCTGGGGTTCCTGCCCTACAGCGGCAGTTTGCAAATCAACGGCGTCGAGTTGAATCGTCTGGATTTGGCCCAATGGCGGCGTCGCATCGCCTGGTTGGGGCAGGAGCCCCAGCTGTTTCATGGCACAGTGCGCGACAATGTCGCCCTCGGCAGGCCGGAGATGACGGATGAGCGCATCCATGAGCTGCTGGCCCAGGCCAATATCGCCGATTTTGTCGCCGCCAGTCCCATGGGCCTGGCGCATAGGATAGCCGAAGAGGCGGGCGGCCTGTCTGTCGGCCAGGCCCAGCGCATCGCCCTGGCCAGGGCCCTGGGCCAGGGGGCTGGGCTATTTCTGCTCGATGAGCCCAGCGCCAGCCTGGACAGCCATAGCGAGCGGCTGGTGCTCGCCGCGCTGGATGAGGCCATGCGGGGCAAGGCTTGCATCATGGTGACTCACAGGCTGGAGCACCTGGCGCAGATGGATAAGATCTTGGTGCTCGCCGGGGGGCAACTGGTGCAGGAGGGCGACTTCGACGCCTTGGCCACTGCCCCCGGGGTATTTCGCGACATGTTGACCGAGCAGGATGAACTGCTCGACTTAGATGACCTAGATGACCTAGATGACTTAGATGACCTAGATGACCTGGATGACCTGGAGCCGGAGACTAACATAGAGAGCGATCTGGCGACCGATGCTCGGGCCGCCGGTCGGGGGGCCGAGTCATGAGCCTTCTCTGGCCTTTCCTGCGCCTGTTCAAGCGCCAGTGGCAGATCCTCTTGCTGGGCATGTTGCTCAGCCTATTCACCCTGGCGGCTGGCATAGGCCTCTTATCCCTTTCCGGCTGGTTTCTGTCGGCCACCGCCGTGGCCGGCCTGAGTCTGGCCACGGCCCAGGCATTCAACTTCTTTACCCCGGCGGCCGGCGTGAGATTCTTCTCCATCGGCCGCACCCTGAGCCGCTACGGCGAGCGGCTGGCGACCCATGAAGCCACCTTCAGGCTGCTGACCCGGCTGCGGATATGGGTCTGGCAGAGGCTGATGCCCCTGAGCGCCGCCAATCTGCAGGGGCTGAGGCGCGGCGAACTGCTCAACCTCTTGCTGGCCGACATAGACACTCTGGATCACCTCTATCTGCGGCTCCTGACCCCCATGCTGGCCTCGCTGTTGATGACCCTTGGGTTGTACCTATTCCTGGCGAACTTCGACGCTGCGCTGGCACTGGTGCTCTGTGGCCTGCTGTTGGCAGCCTGGTTGCTGTTGCCGCTGCTCTTCTATCGCCTGGGCGACAGGGCAGGTCGGGACACGGTCGACAACAAGCGCAGGTTGCGGGTACTGCTGCTGGAGTATCTGCAGGGCCAGGCCGAGTTGACGCTATTTGGCGCCAATGGCGGCTTCCTGGCACGCCTGGACGCCGCCGAGCGGGCGCTGTTTGGTAGTCAAACGGCCATGGCCAGAGTGACGGCCCTGAGCCAGGCACTGCTGGTGCTGGTCAATGGCGCCGCGCTGTTGCTGGTGTTATATCTGGCGGCCGCGGGTATCGGCGACAGGCATCCACCCGGCCCCCTGTTGGGGCTCATGGTGTTGGTCACCATGGCCTGCGCCGAAATGTTGCAGCCCATCGCCGGGGCCTTCTCACAGTTGTCGGCCTGTGTCCAGTCGGCCGGCCGTATCCTGGCGTTGACCGAGCAGACGCCGGCGATCCGCTTCGCCGAGGAGACAGACTCGGGGGGCCGGGGGCCGGCGCAGACGGGGCGCCTGGCGCTGGATGATATCTATTTCGGTTATGCGCCCGGGGAGCCTGTGCTCGAGGGACTGTCGCTGAGGCTCGAACCCGGCACCAAGGTGGCGCTGCTCGGGCCGACCGGTTGCGGCAAGTCGAGCCTGCTGGCATTGATCAGCCGTCAGTGGCAACCCCAGGCCGGCGGTATCCGGCTGGATGACAGGCCGATAGAGGCCTACGGCGAGCGGGCCCTGCGCCAGTCCATGTCCCTGGTGAGCCAGCGGATCCACCTATTCAGCGGCAGCCTGAGGGACAACCTCGCCCTGGCATTGCCCGGGCATGAAGGCGATACGACCGACGTTAAGGCGAACGACGAACGCCTGATGAAAGTGTTGCACTGGGTGGGCTTGGGCAGCTTGCTCGAGGGCAAGGCGCCGCTGGATGCCTGGATAGGCGAGGGGGGGCGTCAGCTCTCGGGTGGGGAGCGGCGCCGCATAGGCGTGGCCCGTGCCTTGCTGCGGGATGCGCCGCTCTTGCTGCTCGACGAGCCGACCGAGGGGCTGGATAAACAGACAGAGCGGGAGATCCTCGCCCTCCTGTTTGCCTTCGCCAGGGACAAGACGCTGCTGCTGATAAGCCACAGGCTCACAGCCATGGCGCAGATGGATGAGATCCATTTGTTGCAGCAGGGCAAGATCGCCGCCTCCGGCAATCACGAGACGTTGCTCGCGAGCAATGCCTACTATCAGAGCCTGTATCGCCGTCTGAGTTGAACCTGCATTAAACGAGACTCGCCATCGGTTTTGCAGTTTATTTTCGGCTGTTGTGCTGCTCCGCCTCCAGGTGTGCCTGTTCGGCAGCCGATGAGGCGAGACTCGCCATCGGCTTTGCTGTTAAGGCTTATCTGTCATGAATATTAACTTGGTTCAGTTGCCGCGGCTCTGCTGCTCCGCTTCCAGGTGTACCTGTCCGGCAGCCGATGAGGCGAGACTCGCCATCGGTTTTGCAGTTTATTTTCGGCTCTGCTGCTCCGCTTCCAAGTGTGCCTGTCCTGCGGTGATGGCGATAACCGCCCTGGACTTGAATTCGCGTCGATACAAGGTATAGACGATGAACAGGCTGGCGCCGATAAACAGCAGCGGGTGGAAGAACCAGCATAGGGCCGCCATGGAGAAGTAATAGGAACGCAGGCCATAGTTGTAGGTATGTGCCGCCTGATCTTGCACTATCGCCATCTGCCTGGCGTAGCCGCGTAAATTCTCATCCGTGCCGGACTTGTCGACCGGTGCCGCGCCTATCATGACGTTGAGGAAGCCATACTGGCGCATCGACCAGGTGAATTGGAAGAAGGCCAGCACGAAGATCCCGGCCAGCAGCCCGAGCTTGACCTGTACCAGGGGGTGATTCAGGGCGGAGAAGGGCACTGAGGCGATCACGCTCTCCAGCTTTTCCACTTGGGCGAACAGGGTCAGCACCCCGGCCAGCACCAGCAAGGTGGTGCTGGCGAAGAAGGCGATGTTGCGTTCCAAATTGGCAAGCAGCGCCGCCTCACCGACGCGCATTTCCCGGGTCATCAGCTGGTACATCCAATGTATCCTATGCTGATGCAGGCTGCGGGCGATGCAGGCCGTGGTCTTGGCCTTGCGGCGGGCGAAGGCGGTATAGCCGGACCAGCAACAGATGAAACACAGGAAAGACAGCATGTCCAAGAGAGAGATAGTCATAGGGAGCGGCAGCAAAAGAGGTAATAACTTGATTATGCAACACTAAGTGTGAAGTTTTATAGTCTTTTATCTTTAGGGGAAGCGCCGCTCAGGGATTGCAGCGGCGCGCCGGCCGTCTCAGCCTCAGTCGACTCGTTGCAGGCCGGCCTGTTGGCGGTGATAGTGCCTCAGTGCATGTTCTTTCTGCCTGGGTTGGCTGAAGCTGGTGACGCGTTTGAGGTAGCCTATTACCCGGGTCGCCCAATCGACATCCGTGCTGTGACAGACGCTGCAATGGTAACGCGTCTGTTTGTCTATATGGCGGCAGCTATTGCATATGGTGACCTTGATGTTGGTGGTCCAATAGTTACAGCCGGTTCTGGCGGCTATCTGATACAGCTTGAAATACTGCTCTGGGTCCGGGTATTCCTCCAGATTCAGATGCAGCGCCGAGCCGCCATCGAGGAATTGCGTCAGCTCCTTGCCGTGCAGTACGAACTTATCCACCAGGTTGAGCGACTCGTCTTCGACCGGATAAAAGTAGGAGTTGTAACAGTCTCGATTCACCTTCAGGCCGGACTTCCTGTCCCACTTGGCATTCTTGACCCCGAGGTTTTCCGCCGGCACGAATTCGGTATTGAACTTGTAGCCCCAACGCTGACTGGCGACCTTGTTCGCCTGGTAGATGACCTTGAGTTGGCTTTCGACGAAGGCTTTATATTCGCTGTTATTGCCGGGGACTATGCCCCTGGACTCGGCGGCCTCAACCATGCCGTTGATCCCTATGGTCAGGAATTGCTTATCCAGGTGGATGAAACCTGCGTCGTAAACCGGCAGCATATGGCAGGCTTGATAATGTTCCATCAGCTTGCGGTAGGCCACTTGGTATAGTTGGATCTTTTCTATTTCTTCGCCGAGATCTTTTCCCTGCTGCACCAGGCGGTTCAGGTTGAGGGTGATGACATTGATGGAGCCGGTCGCCACCCCGCCGGCCCCCAAGGTGTAGGAGAAGCTGTGATCCGCCACTTCGTTGCGCAGGCGGCAACAGGAGGCCAGGGAGTCGGGGCTGTCGGACATATAGACGAAGAAGCTGTTGCCTTTGGCCATCTGGGCACTGCAGAAATGGCCGAATTCAACATCGGCGACCTGCTTGTTGTGGGTGAGCATGGCGGCGGTGACCACAGGGTAGGTCAGCAGTGCCTTCTCACGCTCCTTACCGAACCAGTCCATGAAGAAGTGCTGTAACTTATTGATGGATTGCCAGTTGGGACTGTCGCCATCGGGGAAGATGAAGTTCTCGAACATGGCGTTGAGGAAGCGCTCGGAGAAGAGGGAGATGTTCCAGAATACCGATTGATAGCCCCGGGCGGCGGCCGGTTGGTTGAGGCTGTACACCACATGCTGCAGGTGGGCTTCTATCTTGGCCGCCGCCGTTTGGGTGTAGTCATCGCCATAATCCTTGCGGGCAAAGTGATCGAAGTAGGTCAGGAACTCCACTGTGGCGACGGCACCGGCAAATTGGGCGCTGACGGCAAACACCAGATTGATGAAGCAACCACAGAAGGATTCCAGATGCTGCGGGGCGCGTGACTCGCCGCCGAGTTTGGTGAGGCCATCCAGTAACATGGGATACAGGGACAGGCTGACGCAATAGGGTTTGAGTGAGCTTTCATCGTGGGCATAGATCAAGTGTTCATTGATGCTGTTTTCATACTCCTCGGCGAGCGAGGCATCGAACAGTTGGCTGATCTGATTTTTCATCAGGCGCCGGTTGATGGCGATGTTGATGTCCTTGTTGAGTTCCGTCTCCAGGGTTGCCAGGTTCTTGCTGCTGACATTGGCGTTGGCGTCATATTTGGACCCGTCGGCGGCATTGGCGGCACTGATATAATCTTGAATGAATTGGACCTTTTCGGCTATCAGCTCTGAGGGTATGTTTTGCATCTGTTTATCTCCTTATTCTCGGATGAATTTGTAATTGATGATTTGCTTGCGGTTAAGGTCATAAAATTTCTGGTTGCTGCCGGGGCTGGCAAGGCCGCCGAGTTGCTGTTTGAATTCCCCTGTCTTGAGGTAATCCAGGTGGGCGACGATTTCAGCTGCCACCCGCTCCCGCCCCGTGTAGAGGCAGGTCTTGAAGTTCATGCTTCGGGCCAATGCCAGGCAGGGGATTAAGGACCCGGGTTGCCACTCGCCGCCGAAAAACACTATGCAGCTGACAAAGTCCAGATACTGTTCCAGGTAGGCCAGATAGCGATCCTGGGTCAGGGGCTCACCATAGTTGGCATCCCAGAGTTCGACCGAGTGACAGCCTTTGCAGCCGACATCACAACCTGTGATGCTAAACAGCAGGGAGACTTCCCCTGGTACTTCCTGCAGTGCGATCTGTGGTGTCAGAGAGTTGAACATCGAAATTACTATATGTTGTGATTTGTTTTTAAAATATACCCATATATAGTGTTTGATGCATCCACTACTTGCCCCTCCTTTGATGTGCATCAAACTTTGGTCAGCTAATCTTTATTGAGTCAAAAAATCTGGCCGGTGCTCGAGCAAGGGCATTCGAACAAGGGCATTCAGGCCAAGAAGGCATAGGGAAAAGGCATAGGGAGAAGGAGCTCGGGAGCCAGCAAAAGCATGCCAAGCGCGGCCAGCGACCAGCGGCTATGGGGCAAGGGGCAAGAGGCTATGGCGGCTATCCATGGCCGGCGTCAGGAGCTGGCGCTAAATGATCGGCGCGGCTGTTGGCATTGTGTGGCGGCAGGACTCGCGGCAGTTATTTCAGTTGGCGTATCGCGATCGATTGGCCCAGGGGACGGGGTTTATCGGCGCCGCTACCCGATGTCGAAGGCGCGGCCATGTCTTCCATGGGAATATTGGCGTCGGCGTACAGTTGGCTCACATCCCTAATATGGATCTCGCCGTGGGATTCCAGGATCAGTCCTTCGGTTACCATCTTCTTGATCAATCTGGAAAAGGTTTCCGGCTGGATCGACAGACGCGAAGCCAGCATGCGCTTGGGTATGTCCAGGGTGACCAGGCCCTGATTCGGGGCTATGGTCTGCATGTTGCGCAGCAGAAACAGCAGCAAGCGGTTCTGGGCATTCTGTACCGACAACAGCTCCACCTCGTTGACGTGTTTTCTGAGCCTGTGGCTCATGTTGGCCATGATGGCGATGCAGGCATTGGGATTGTTTCTCAGCAGATGCAGGTAGGCATGGCTGTCGAAACTGATGAGTTTGCAGTCGGATACCGCCTGCGCCGACACAGGATAGTTGGCCTGTTGATTGAACATCAGGGCTTCGGCGAAACTGCTGCCCTCGCGTACCACTTCGATGACTTTCTCCTGGCCTTGCACACTGGTGCGGTAGAGGCGGAGGTGCCCCTTGACTATCAGGTAGAAGCGCTCTGCGTCGTCTCCCTGATGGAACAAGATCTCATGGGCAGGCAGGCCCATGACGCTGGCGCAGCGCAGCAGTTGTTCCAGCTCGCTCTCGGCCAGGCTGGAAAAGAGATGATGGCTGTGGAGCAGGTCGCTTATTTGGCTATCTTTGATCACCCGGTTTCCTTGAAACATGAGTCGACTCTATCAGTGTAAGCCACTGGCGCACAAAAGTGCTGATCCAGATCAGCCCAGTGGCATTTCGAGTCGGCCAGGGTCTTAGGGGCAAATCTCAGTGCTGCTGGTGCATGTCATGCTCGGCTTGTTCGCCCAGGTTGAGCACCTCGGCAGTCACCTTCAGGGGCTCGCCTTGGGCCAAGATCAGGGTCAGTGGTACAGTGTCGCCTTCGGCAGGCACACCCGAGCTGAAGTTTGACATCATGCCGTGCAGACCCGCGGGAGCCAATTTGACCACGGCGTGCGCCGGAATGCTGATCTGCGCTACGGGTTGCATGCGCATCATGTCGTTGTGCATCATGCTCTGATGCAGGGCGATGCGGCCCCTGGGGCTTCGTATGCCGGTCAGGATCAGTTCTGTGTTGCCCGGGTTATGCAGGGTCAGGTACACAGGCACGACCCGCGAGCTGGGGGGCATGGCACGGATCCAGGCATTATGCACCATCAATTCGCTGGCATTGACGCCCAAGCTGCTCAAACATAAGAGGCCCAAGCCGAGTAATCTGAATCTCATCTTTTATCTCCTTAAAGTAAACTTTCAATCTGTTGCTGCATCTCTGCCAGCGGGGTGCCTGTATAGAAGAAGCCCCGTACCCGGCTCTGGCCGTCGAGCACGAAAATCTTGGCCGTGTGGGAGTAGAGGTAACCCTGTTGCGCCTGTGCTTTCTTGCCGTCGGCGCCTTTGTCTTCCAGACTGAGCTTCTTGTACTCTGTGGTGACTTTTTCTTCCGCCAGTTTGACATAGTCGGCGTTGTACAGGGCGGCCACTTCATCGATTTTTTCGCGGCTGTCCACCAGGCCGATGAAGCTGGGGTCGAAGTAACTCAGGTATTTGTTCAGGTGTGTTGGGGTGTCGTAGTCGCTGTCTATGCTGATAAACAGCACCTGCACTCTGGCGCGCTGCTCCGGGCTGAGCTTGTTAACCAGCTGGCTGATGTGGGCCATGGTGGTGGGGCAGATGTCGGCGCAGTTGGTGTAGCCGAAGAACATCATCACTACCTTGTCTTTGAAGTCCGACAGCCTGACTTCGCCGCCCTTGCTGCTCTGCAGGCTGAAGTCGCCGCCTATGCCCTTGAGGATAGGCATATTGGCCAGGCTGGGGGCGCTGAGCAGGGCAGCGAGCAAAAACAGCAGCGGACTTAGCCGAGGTTTGATGTTAAGCCTGTTTGTCAAATATGCCATGGATATGTCTCCTGATTAAGTTAGCAGCGGATCTCTGCACCGAGATCTGTGACCGGCGGCAGGTAGCGTTCCCGGTAGCCTGTGATGATGGCTATGCCATTGTGTACCCGCAGCCGAAGCTCGACGGCCACCTGTGCCAGCTCTGTCTCTCCCTGTGGATTAATGGCGGTCCATTGATACTCAAATTGTGCCTGGTATTCCTGAGGAGCTAGGGGGGTGATTGCCAGGTTCTTAATGACACGGCGGCTCTGTTTATCCTCTCTTGCCTGCAGCCAGGCGAGATAAGCAGCAGGTTCATCGATACCGGCTTCCGGGCTCTGAAAGCTGGCATTGGCAGAGAGCATGGCCTGCAGACTGTTGCGGCCCGGATTGTCCAGGGTCTGGGTCCAGCGATAGATCAGGGCGCGGATGAGATTGTGATCCGATGCCTCGCGGTAGCTGGAGATGAAGTCATCGACTTCATCGAGTGTGGTCTGGCTGCTCCTGACGAGCAGAGTATCCTGGGTCAGGCTGAGCTCCTGGATCAGGTAGTGGCCGTTTCCTTCGAGGTTGTCAGGATCCCAGGGGAGATATTCCAGGGTCACTTCGACGCGTCTGAGTCCGTCCTCGCTGGGTAGGGGTTCTATGCTGAGAATATGGTGGGCACCGACTGTTGGCTTGCCCTGGGGGTATTCGGCGAAATCCAGCTGGCTGTCTTTGGTTATCAGCTGCTCTGGCGTGGTCCCCAGATCCAGCTGGCCGTACCAGGCATAGATGGCGCCGTGGAGTGAGTAATCCACTGGCTCGTCGGCGGCAATGCCGGGTGAGGAAAAACCGGCCAAGGTCATGAACAACAAGAGCGGCAGCAAGGGCTTCATTTTTTTCTCCTGGCTGAAACCAACGAAGCACACAGTGGTCGCTGTGTGCTCCTGGCCTGGCCGTTAGGCTATGTTGGTGGGTTTTCTGATCTGAACCATCAGGTTGTCATCCCACTCGCCGTCGACCTTGATGTGAGCTGCGGCGCCTTTCATGATGGCCTCGATGAGGTTGTGGTTCACGTAGGCGTACAGACCGGGCTGGCGGAAGTTGTACAGGGCGGCGCAGGCACTGCCGCCGGCAACCATCCAGGTTTCCAGATCTCTTTGCGGTGCATCTGCAAATGATCCCGCTGCCCAGACGTAGTCACCATGGCCGCCTATGATGTGCGGACGGGTGTCGCGGTTGGCCTGGGAGTGCACGAACAGGACTGATTCACCTACCTTGGCCGTCATGGCGTTCTTGCCTGTCAGGGCGCCGACTGCACCGTTGAAGACCACGTGGGATGGGGTCAGTGTCTTCATCACTTCCAGCACTTCGTTCATGCTGCCCATGATCTCTGGGTAACTCTTGTACTGGCCCTTGTCATCTTTGGGGATATAGAAGTCGGCTTCACCCACATAGTAGGCCTTGTCGTAGTGCACTGGGTTGCCATCGGCATCTTTCAGGCCGTCGCGCGGCAATACCATGATGGCACCGTGCATACCCATGGCGACATGCCAGGGGATCATCACGCCGCCCGGGGCACAGTGGTACACGAAGGTACCGGCCTTGGTGGCCTTGAAGCGGAAGGTGACTTCCTGGCCGGGTGACACCAAAGTCAGCTCACCGCCACCCAGGGCGCCAGTGGCCGAATGCAGGTCGATGTTGTGGGCCAGGGCATTGGTCTTGGGGTTGACCAGTGTCAGCTCGACGAAGTCATGTTGATGACAGACGATGAGCGGACCCGGTACGCTGCCGTTGAAGGCGCAGACCCAGGCCTTGGTGCCGTTTTCCAGCTCGACTTGTTTCTCTTCGATAACCAGTTTGACTTCGACAATCTTGGGCTTGCCCTTGGCCACTTGATCATGCTTGGGCACCATGGGTGGTGCCACCAGGGTCTGGGTGACGCGTTCGAGTTGATCCGCAGTGTAGTTGGCCATGCGGTCCACTTTCTTGGCATTGGTGCCGGCCTGAGCCTGGCCAGAGATCAAACCTGCGGCCAATCCTGCACCTACTAAGCCCATGCCGACAGAGCCTCCCAGGAATTGGCGGCGTTGTTCGTCGATCACAGCTGGAGAGTTTGAAGTGTGCTTTTTCATATGATGCTCCGTTATTAACCCTTGTCATCCTAGAGCTCGAACTGCCAGAGCGTCTCTGATGCTTGTTAGTGTGTTGTTGCAGCCAAGGTTAAGGGGTTACGGAAGCCGGGTACTTGATTTTGGTCAAGTTAAACCAAGAATGTTAACAAGTGTGATCTCAAGCCCAATTCTGTGTTAATTGCGCCATGGCGGATGAGAAGAGCATATGGCACCTGGTGTTCGTTTGACGGCGCTTTGCAGCAGTGTTTGAGTTCAGTATCGGGCAACAGCTGAACAAACTCGGACCCAACCTCGGGTGACAAGCACAACATGACCGCCTGGCAAAGGCAGGAAGGATTATTGGGATAGCTGAAACAAAAAAGCCAGACATGCAGTCTGGCTTTTTATTTCATCGGCCCGGTTCGGGCTCACCATTGGCACCCTAGGTGGCACCCAAAGTGCGTATGCGGTGCTTATTCCTCGCTGTCACCCAGTGACAGCAGGGTGGCATTGCCGCCGATGGCGGTGATGTTGTTGGTGCGGGTCTTTTCTGTCACGAAACGGGTCAGGTAGTGTGGACCACCGGCCTTGGGGCCCGTGCCCGACAGGCCCTGGCCGCCGAAGGGTTGTACCCCGACCACGGCACCTATCTGGTTGCGGTTGATGTAGACGTTACCCACGTTGACCTTGTCGGCAACGTTCAGCGCATGGCCTTCGTTGCGGCTGTGGATGCCGAGCGTCAGGCCGAAGCCGGTGCTGTTGATCTCGTCTATCACCTTGGGCAGATCCGAGGCCTGGTAACGGATCACGTGCAGTATAGGCCCGAAGTGTTCCTTCTCCAGTACCTTGATGGAGTCGATTTCCACCGCGGTCGGGGCCACGAAGTGGCCTTTTTCCGTGCCGGCGGGCAGCTCCAGCTGCTTGATCAGCTTGCCTACCTGCTTGATGTGATCTAAGTGGGCATTGAGGTTGGCCTTGGCGGTGGCGTCGATCACCGGGCCGACGTCCGTCTTCAGCAAACCAGGATTGCCTATGCTCAGCTCGTCCATGGCGCCCTGGAGCACGTCCAGCACGCGATCCGCTATGTCTTCCTGCAAGAACAGGACCCGCAGCGCCGAACAGCGTTGGCCGGCACTGGTGAACGAAGAGGACACCACGTCGTTGACCACTTGCTCGGGTTGTGAGGTCGAATCCACTACCATGGCATTCTGGCCGCCGGTTTCGGCGATCAAGGGAATGATGGCGCCTTCACGGTTGGCCAGGGTACGGTTGATCAGCTTGGCTGTGCCGGTAGAGCCGGTGAAACAGACGCCGCCGATGCGCTCGTCGCCTGTGATGGCCGAGCCGACGCTGGCACCCGTGCCCGGCAGGAATTGCAGCACTTCTGCTGGGATACCGGCCTGGTGTGCCAGTTGCACGGCACGGTAGCCTATGAGACTGGTCTGCTCGGCAGGCTTGGCGATAACTGTGTTACCGGCCGCCAGCGCCGCGGCGACCTGACCGAGGAAGATTGCCAACGGGAAGTTCCATGGGCTGATACAGACGAACACGCCGCGTCCCTGGAGGAACAGCTCGTTGAGCTCACCCGTCGGGCCCGGCAGCAGTTCGGGCTTGGCCATCATCTTCTTGGCCTGCACCGCATAGTAACGGCAGAAGTCGACCGCTTCGCGCACTTCGTCTATGCCGTCCTGGATGCTCTTGCCCGCTTCGCGGGTACAGAGGGCGATCAGTTCTTCACGGTTCTCTTCCAGCAAGTCGGCCAGTTTCTGCAGCGCATTGGCGCGGGTCTCGACCGGGGTACGGCACCAGCCGTTGAAGGCCTTGTCGGCCGAGGCCAATGCCAGCTCTATGGCCTGGCTGTCGGCGAAGGCTACCTGGCCCACGGTCAGTGAGGTGTCGAACGGGCTCAGCACAGGGTGAGTCTCACCCGCAAGCGTCTTGCCGTTGACCAGGGGACCCGCGGTCCACTGAGTGTCGCTGAATTTGTCCAGCGCCGCGAAGAAAGGTTCGGATTCTGAGATGATGTTCATGTTGAGTCCCTTGGAATTTTTACGTTCAGCGCCGAAGATGTCGGCGGGTGACACTATCTTGTTGTTAGCCAGGGTTTTGTAGCCTTTGAGCGTGGTCAGCGGGTGTACCACCAAAGACTCGATAGGGGTCTTGGGATCGACCAGTTTATGCACGAACGAGGTGTTGGCGCCGTTTTCCAACAGGCGGCGTACCAGGTAGGGCAGCAGATCTTTATGGGCGCCTATGGGGGCGTAGATACGCACTGTCTGGCGACTATTTTCCGCCAAGACAGTGTCATACAGCTCTTGCCCCATGCCATGCAGGCGCTGGAACTCGTAATGGCGATCGCCGGCCATGTCCATGATGGCGGCAACCGTCTGGGCATTGTGGCTGGCAAACTGCGGATAGATGGCGCCTCGGGTGGCATCGGACAGTAGGAAGCGGGCGCAGGCCAGGTAGGACACATCTGTGCCCGCCTTACGGGTAAATAGTGGATAGCCGGCTTCGCCCGCCTGCTGGGCCCACTTGAGCTCGCTGTCCCAGTAGGCGCCTTTCACCAGACGCAGTGGGATCTCATCGCCCTGCTCTTTGGCCAGACGGTTCAACCACACAAGTACCGGCAGGGCGCGCTTGGAGTAAGCCTGCACTACTATGCCGAGCAGTCCCCAGCCCTTGGCGGCTGGCGAGTTGTAGAGTTTCTTGAACAGCTTGAGTGACAGCTCGAGGCGATCCACTTCTTCGGCATCGATGGAGATGCCTATGTTGAGGCCGCGGGCCTGTTCTATCAGGCGGATCACTGTGGCGTACAGCTCGGTCAGTACTCTGTCTTCGTTGGCCACTTCGTAACGTGGATGCAGTGCCGACAGTTTGATTGAGATGGTGGGGCGTGGCGACTGGCTCTCATCGTATTGCTGCGCCCCCAAGGTGGCGATGGCGTTGGAGTAGTCGTCGAAATATTTCTGGGCATCCTTGGCGGTCAGTGCCGCTTCACCCAGCATGTCATAGCTGTGGGTGTAGCCTTGCTTGCGTCTGTCTTCGCTGTTCTTCAGCGCTTCCTTGACGGTGCGGCCGAGAACGAACTGCTTACCCATGATCTTCATCGCCGCCATCATGGCCTGGCGGATCACGGGCTCACCCAAGCGGTTAACCAGACGCTTGAGCAGGTGGCTCGGGGTGCCGTCGAGTTTCTTGTCCAGCTTGACTATCTTGCCGGTCAGCATCAGGCCCCAGGTGGAGGCATTTACCAGTAGCGAGTCGCTCTTGCTCATGTGCTCGTCCCACTTGGCACCCGAGAGTTTATCCTCGATCAGGGCATCGGCGGTGTCGGCATCGGGAATGCGCAGCAGGGCCTCGGCCAGACACATGAGGATGATACCCTCCTGAGTCTCCAGGCTGTATTGCTGCAGGAAGGCGTCTATGCCAACCATTAAGCCTTTCTTGTCGTATTGGCGAACCTGATCCACCAAATCATGAGCGCGACGAGTGACCCTTTGGATCGCTTCATCGCTCGACGGAACTAGCTTGATCAGTTCGGACAGATATTGTTCTTCATCGACAATATAGTTATCGCTGATCGCTTTGAACAGTTCGTCGAGATTGGCATTGTCGTAACGACCTGCCAGTACTTCACTCGCTTTGAACATAATAATCGCTTCCATCTGGGCCGGTTTATAGGGACTGTGTAACTGTCGTTGAATAGAAAAAACGCTTTCTTATTTTTGTATACAATGTGGGCGTTTTTCGCGCGAGATTATACAACCAAAATTTGCCGGGCGACACCAAAGTCGCACACTAAGTCGGGTAAGTTTGAGCTGGATGAAAAATTGTCTCGGTGACGCAGATAAAAAAAGCCAGCTGGGTATGCGCTGGCTTGTTTTGCAAGGTGAGGAAGGGTTACATCCAGCGATCTTTCTTGCGGCGCTGCGGTCTTGGCAGATAGACCAGGAAGATGCCTATTATCATGCCTATGCCGGCGATCATCACGCCCTGGCTCCACATGTTGAACCTTTCATTCCTGGCGATATTCGCCAATTTGTCGGTCGCCTGATCGCGTTCCTGGCTGGCCTGCTCCAGGCTCCTCTGGGTCTTGTTCAGTTGTGACTTGAGGCTCGCCAGTTCCTGCATGGCACCGTCGCTGCTGTCACGCAGGCTGTTCAACTGCTGTTGGGTCTGTTTCAGCTTGGCCTCGACTTGGGGCAAACGCTCACGAAAGCTTTGCTCTACGCTCAGCATGTCGGTCTGCACCCAGCCTTCACGTCCCTTATGGTCGACTATCTTGGAATATTCCGCCTGGGTTTCGCCGGTGAAGGTCACTGGCTGGCCGGCTTCGACGCTGCCAAGAATGCGGTATTGGGTGCCGGGGCCACCGAGGAGATAGAGAAAAACATTGTCGGAAATATAACGGGTTTGGCCTGCGGCCAACAAGCTGGGAGAGAGCAGCAATATCGCTGCCAGAGTCAGGAGTCTTAACACTTATCAATTCTCATCAACGAAAGATTTTCCACATGCTAGGGATTTGGCGGCGCTAATGCAAGAGGGAAGTCATATGACTTCCCTCTCATTCATGCTGGCGACTGAGCCTTTGCCTAGCCGAAAATGCCTTTGATCATATAGAAGAAGATGATCGACAGGCCGGCGCCGGCGGGCAAAGTAATGACCCAAGACACCACTATGTTGCGTACCACGCCCATGTTGATGGCGGCGATACCACGGGCCATACCTACACCCAATACGGCCCCAACCAAGGTTTGGGTGGTGGAGATTGGCAAGCCAGTGCCCGAGGCTATGACCACTGTGGTAGCGGCGGCCAGCTCGGCGGCAAAGCCACGGCTCGGCGTCAGGTGGGTGATGTTCTTGCCTATGGTCTGCATCACGCGCTTGCCGAAGATGGCCAGACCCATGACTATGCCTATGCCACCCAGCGGCAGGATCCACCATACCAGGGCAGACTTGGAGGCTATCTCACCGCCGCTGCTGACCACTGAAACCACCGCGGCCAAGGGGCCGATGGCGTTGGCCACATCGTTGGAGCCGTGGGCGAAGGCCATGCAGCAGGCCGTCATGACCATGAGTACCGCAAACACTTTCTCGACATTGCCGAAATGGGCTTGGCGATCGGCTTTGTCACTCATTTTCAGACGCGAAATGACTATCTTGCCGACGATGGCGATCAGGATGGCGATCACTGTGGCTAAGCCATAGGCCTCGACACTGCTGAAATGGATACCTACGTGTTTCAGGCCCTTGGTGATGGTCACCAGTGACATGATAAAACCGGCCAATGCCATGTAGAAAGGCACGTAGCGTTTGGCGTTTGCCAGCGGGTTATCCGTGTTGAAGATCAGCTTCTGCACGCTTTGGAATAAGATGAAGGCGATGAAACCCGAGATGGCCGGGGTGATGATCCAGGAGCCGACGATGCCGCCAACCTTGCCCCATATGACGGCATCTGTGCTCACACCCACGGCGGCGAAACCTATGATGGCGCCGACTATGGAGTGAGTGGTAGACACGGGCCAGCCCAACGCCGACGCCACTACCAGCCAGATACCTGCGGCCAGCAGTGAGGCTATCATGCCATAGACCAGCAGCTGAGGCGCCTCGGTGAAGTAGGCAGGATCTATGATGCCGTTGCGTATGGTGCTGGTGACTTCGCCACCCGCTAAATAGGCGCCGGCAAACTCGAATATCATCGCTATGATGATCGCCTGTTTAATTGTGATTGCGTTGGACCCAACCGAGGTGCCCATCGCATTGGCTACGTCGTTGGCACCTATACCCCATGCCATCAAAAAGCCAAAAGCGGCCGCAATACCAATGAGCCAGGGGCCATTGGTGATTAATACATCAACCATGTTATTACCTTGATAATCTTGTTGTTAAACGCGAGCCAGCATCAGCTCCATGCGTGAACCGACACGCTCGGCAAGATCGGCCAGGTCGCCGACCCATTCGATGATCTTGTAGAGGAACATGACATCGACAGGATTCAGTTCCGATTCCATGGCGAATAACTGCCGGCGTACCTGAACTTGCAAGTCGTCGGTGTCTTCTTCGATGATGTCCAGTTCGTTAATCATTTTTGCCACAAGATCCACTTCACGACCGCGGAAACCTGTTTCGAGCAGGTCGTCCAGTTCGTTGATGGCTTGCTGCGCCAATGCGACGGCGTCGAGACAACGCTGTAGATAGGCGATGAAGGGGGGCTGCATCACTTTAGGGATGAGGAGTTGACGGCCGATGACGCGGCCAGAGATATCTTTTGCCTTGTTGGCTATCTTGTCTTGCTGGGTCAGTAACTCCAGCAGATCGGTGCGCTCAACCGGCATAAACAAGCCACCGGGCAGGGTGAGACGGATTTCACGTTTGAGTGAATCGGCCTGTTTCTCAGCCAGGCTTATCTGCTTACGCAGCTGAGCGGCCTTATCCCAGTCACCCGAGATAGTCGCTTCGAAAAAGGGGACAAGTATGGACGCACAATCGTATACTTTGTCTATATGCTCTTGTAGAGGCTTAATTGGCGATTTTGCAAACACGCCCAAAATAGAGTTTACTGGCATTGCCGTTTACCTATTTAGGTTATTCCATTATTGGAAAAAGCGGGCGCATGTTAACTCAAGCGTCCGCGTATTGAAACTGTGTTTTTTGAGAAAAAACCACAGGATTATTCTAACCGCTTATATATGAACTGCAAATCCCAATACTAGGGGTTTTTTATGACAGCAATGTGACATTATGACTAAATAATGACGTGCTGATGAATATTTGATGACAAAGCGAGCCGTTGTTTGATGGATGCCGAGATAGAACTTAAGTTGTTTTTCCCACCTAACTACCAAGAAACCTTGATAAAAATCCTCGATGCCTTCCCAGGTGCCGAAGCGCACGCCGAGGTGCAACTGGCTAATGGTTATTTCGACACCCCTGAGCTGCAATTGCGTTGCTGGGACATGGGGTTGCGGGTCAGGCGTCGGGATGCCCACAGGGAACAGACGATAAAAACGTCGGGTAAGGTGGTCGGCGGTATTCATTCCCGACCCGAATATAATGTCACCATCACGCAAAATGTCCCCGATTTGAGCCTGTTCCCTGCCAAAATCTGGCCAGAGGGAGCCGATGTGGCCGCCACCCAAGCCGGATTGGCTTGCCTATTTCACACGGATTTTACCCGCCGCGCCTGGCACATCAAGGTCGAAGGCGCTGACAGTGCCTGTGGGGCCGGGGCCAGTCTGGTCGAAGTGGCATTGGACCTGGGTAAGATAACGGCCAAGGGGCGGCAACAGGCCATCTGTGAGCTCGAATTTGAGCTGTTGTCCGGCGACACCTCGGCGCTCCTGACCCTGGCGAATCTGGTAGCCAAGCGGGTGCCGGTCAGGCTGGGCAAGGCCAGCAAGGCCCAACGAGGCTACCAGTTGGCTGCGAGTCAGTCGGTGGCAAAGGGAAACAGCCAGGTGCCGCAACCGCTCGACTTCATCGCCCTGAGCCCAGAGCTCAGTCAGACGCAAACCCTGCAGGCCCTGGTGGAAACCGGGCTGGAACGCTGGCAGTTGTTGGAAGCCCAGTTGGCCGCCGACAATGACCCCTGCGAAGCCGTGGCACTCTGGACACGGTTGCGTGCCTGCATTCGTTTCCTCAGACTCAGTCTGGCGCAGTTCGACTTACTGGATAGCATGCTGGCATCGGGATTTACCCGCATCGAAGCCGAGTTGGCGTTCATCGACCAGGGCAAAACCCTGGTAGGCTTGCTCGGCAAAGATGCGAATTTGTTCGCCAAACATCCCCGGGCGCAGATCTTATCCGATGCCTTGGTGCAGGCGCTCGATGGACTCAAGCTGCCACAGCGCTTGAGCGGCCTCTGGGCGCTACCCGAATATGGTCAGTTACAACTGGCGCTGGTACAGCAATTGTTGCGCCTGGAGGCGAGCCAGGTGCCGCCCCGGGCCGCCAACTTGAAAGACTTCGCCGACTTCTGCCAGCAGGCATCCTGGTCCCGACTCCAGCAGGCCATGCCTGTGCAGGCAAAATTGGCGAGTCAGGATTATCTGCAACTGGCCAACACCCTGGATGAGTGTCTCCTGGTGGGACTGGCTTACGGTGGTTTGTATCCTCAGGCGCTGCGGGATGAATTCCGGGCCCCGTGGCAGGATCTCGCCGTTGGGATACATGTGCTCGGGTGCTATCTGTTATTGGCCGAATTGAGCACCGCCGCCGGGCTGGATATGGAGTCCTGGCTCTATGATAAGCACCAGAGCCTGCTGTTTGCCATGGAGCATTCCCGCCGCAGTGCGCTGCAAAATGTCCCCTATTGGTGTTGAGCTCGGCGAGCTCATAGACAAAGCACTTAGGTAAAGCACTTAGGTAAAGAACTTAGATAGAGAGCTTGAATTGGGTACTTAAGCCAGCATGCCCGGGCATGCTGGCTCAGGGGCTTAGCTTAGAAGGTCTTCACACCCTCAGGGGTGCCGACCAGCAATACATCGGCACCACGTTTGGCGAACAGACCGTTGGTGACCACGCCGACTATGGCATTGATCTTGTCTTCCATTTCCTTGGGATTGAGGATCTTCATGTTGTAGACATCCAAGATCACATTGCCATTGTCTGTCACTACACCTTCGCGATACACGGGATCGCCGCCGAGCTTCACCAATTCCCTGGCCACATAAGAGCGCGCCATGGGGATGACTTCCACCGGCAATGGAAACTCACCCAGAATATCCACCCGCTTGGTGTTATCGACGATGCAGATGAATTTTTTGGCGACGGCGGCAACGATTTTTTCCCGGGTCAGTGCGGCACCGCCGCCCTTGATCATGTCCATCTGGGGGTTGATCTCATCGGCCCCGTCGACATAGATGTCGAGTTGATCGACGCTGTTGAGATCGTAAACCGGGATCCCCAGCGCCTTCAGCTTGGCGGTCGAGGCCTCTGAGCTGGAGACTGCGCCTTCGATATCGGCCTTGATGGTCGCCAGCGCATCAATAAAATGGTTGACGGTAGAGCCTGTGCCCACCCCAACGATACTGTCTCTTTCGACATATTTGAGTGCGGCCCAGCCGGCAGCTTTTTTCATTTCATCTTGAGTCATAATGACATCCTGTAACGGCACATGAGTGGGAAATTCAGCGCCTAGTATACTCTTTCCCCACGGCAGTGGTGGTCAAAAATCCGCAGCTTTCATGGCAATATTTGGCAGAAATCACAAAATATTTGCCGATTGGCAGAGAAAAAAACTCAGGTATTACAGTCATTCGGCTTGAGTTAATATGGCTATTGGGATTTTCTTCGATTGGAGTCGATATGGCCGGCGCTAGCCTGTTAACCCTGCTGGATGATATTGCCAGCATTCTTGATGATGTGGCCCTCATGAGCAAGGTGGCGGCCAAGAAAACCGTCGGCGTGCTGGGGGACGATCTGGCCCTCAACGCCCAGCAGGTGTCGGGTGTCAGCAGCGAACGCGAGTTGCCTGTGGTATGGGCCGTGGCCATGGGCTCCTTTCGCAATAAACTCGTCCTGGTGCCGGCGGCCATGCTGATCAGCGCCTTCATCCCCTGGGCCGTGACCCCCTTGCTGATGCTCGGCGGGCTATTTCTCTGTTTCGAAGGTTTCGAAAAGCTGCATCATAGCTACAGCCACAGGAGGAAAGCAGGCAGTCGAGGAGGGGCGGTGAATGAGCCTATCCGGCACGGGACAGCACCGGGCATGGAGCTGACGCCCGAGCCTGAAGCCGCCACAACACAGGCAGATGCGCCACCAGCGGGGGCGGCGGACCCCTTGCTGGCGCACGTTGCCACCCTCAGGGCCCAGGAGCGACAAAAAGTCAAAGGTGCCATACGCACCGACTTCGTGCTGTCGGCAGAAATCATCGCCATTACCTTGGGCACAGTGGCGGATGCTGGCCTCTGGACCCAGTTCGCCACCCTGAGCATCATAGCCGTCATAATGACCCTGGGGGTCTATGGTCTGGTGGCCGCCATCGTCAAGCTGGATGATGTGGGTTTGTATCTGAGTCGGCGTGCGCCGCAACACTTTATGGCGCTGCCGGGGCGACGTCTGGGACGCCTGCTCTTGCTATCCGCGCCTAAGTTAATGAAGACATTGACCCTGGTAGGCACCGCGGCCATGTTTATGGTGGGGGGCGGTATACTGACCCATGGACTGCACTTTCTGGGAGACAAGATAGCTTGGGTTGCCGAAGTCGTGAGCCGCATCGCGCTGCTGGGCCCAGGATTGGCCTTCTTTACCCCAAGCCTGCTCAATGGCCTGTTTGGGATCATGGTCGGCGGTGTATGTTTGCTGCTGCTGACGGGAATACAGAGGCTCAGAGGCTGAACCTTGGCGGTTTCATTTACGGGCAAGAATATTTTCACCCAAGCGATATTTTATCGGCGAAATCGAGTACACTGCGCCCCCTTTGTTTTATGGTGAGCGTTTCGTCCGCTTGGTAAAACAAACGATGAAAAATCATTGAGGAATAGAGCAAATGAGCAAAGGTAAGAAATACGACTTTCGCGTCACCGAAAGCAGCAAGGGCTGGAAAGCCGAGATAGTCAGACGCATGACATCGACCAAGACAGTGGTCTCCAAGTTCAGAGACGGCATGGCGACAGAGGCCGAGGCCCAGGCCTGGGGTGAAGAGACACTCAAGTCTTTCTTGCAGGCCCAGGTAGAGCGCAACAAGCAGCAGTCTGAGAAACGTACCCTGGCGGCCAAAGTCGCCGAAGAAAAACGTTTGGCGGCGGCCTTGGCGGCCGAGCGTAATTATGATGCAGCCGAAGACAGCGACGAAGAATAAGTCGCGGGCTTGGCTCTCCTTTCCGCCGTTGGAAATGAGTGCTTATCTGAACGACCGCAGGTAAGCCAAGTGGCATTTCGGTCATGTTCACCGGATATGGCTGTACGAAGAGAGCGAGCCCACGGGCTCGCTTTTTTGTTGCCGACAAATCCCATTCCGGCCCCGCCGGCATTGCCTGCCTAGGCTTGAGCGGGTCTATGTCAGGGGAGAGCTTTGTCGGAGTGGAGCCATATCGGAGTGGAGCCATGTCGGAGCGAGTCTATTAGAGCGCTTAACTGAGACTGCACCTGACTTATACCTGGGAGTGTGAATACCTTGTTTGAGCTAGATACAGAGGAATACCTTAACGAAACGTTCGAGGGCCTGGAGCTTGCCGGGCAGGAACTCAGGCGCAAGCGCTTCGAGGCTTGCCACTTCCTGGGCTGTGATTTCAGCGATGCCCGCTTCGAAAGATGCGAGTTTATCGATTGCCAATTCAGCCAGTGTAATTTGAGCCTGGTGGATCTGGCCTTCAGTCGCTTTTCCGAGGTGAGTTTTGCCGAATGCAAGCTGCTGGGTATCAACTGGGGCCGGGCCAGCTGGCCGCAGTTGTCCTTGTCGGCGCCGATCAATTTCAGCGATTGCCTGTTGAACGACTCGTCTTTCTTCGGCCTGAGCCTGAGTGGACTGGTCATGACAGGGTGCCGGGCCCATGAGGTGGATTTCAGGGATGGAAATTTCAATGGTGGCCAGTTTGCCGGCACAGATTTCAGCAATAGCCTGTTTGCCAATACCCAGCTGGCCAAGGCCGACTTTGTCGATGCCACTCAGTATGATCTGGATGTGCGCCATAATAATGTGCAGCAGGCCAGGTTCGATCGCTTCGAGGCGGTGAGGCTGCTCGCTGGCCTGGGCATTTGCATAGTGGATTGAGTATCACAGGCGCCTCGTCGGGGCGCCTGTGATCCGGCTCAGGGCGTGATGCTGAAGCTGCCTTGCATCAAGGTCCAATGACCCGGGAAGGAGCAGAAGAAGTTATAGGCTTGTTCCTGGGTCATGCCTTCGGTGCTGAAGGTCACAGAGGCCGATTCACCGCCGCCAACCAGGCTGGTGTGGGCCAGCACTCGGGTATCAGCGTCCACGATGAAGTTGTGCTCGGGACCGGCCGTCATGCCATCATTGGCAATGGCGGCCATGTCTTCGGCCTTGCTCAGCACCCAGTTATGGCCCATGGCCGTTTTCGGCAGGCTCCCCGTATGGGTCAGGGTGAGTGTGACTTCCGTACAGCTCGCCGGCACACTTAACGCCTTCTTGTCATACTGCATGGCGTCGTTGGCACCAATGGCGAGTTCGCATTCGTTGGCGCTGGCGTGAGCGCTTATCCCCAGGAGGAGGCCCAGAGCGACCACCCCCCTGAGTAGATTGGTGATTTTGCTGTTGTTCATAGTGATTGTCCTTCTGTTGGTTCGGCTAACCCAGGTTAGCCATAGAGATTGAAAAACACTTAAACATTAATGAGAATTGGTTGCAATTGAGTTTTCGACCGCTTTACATATGTTGCCCGGCTCGCCGCTCAGCCGCTGTCGACGGAGTGTTAGCGACTCGGGTTGCCAAAATAAACACACAGCACATTGTACACTTTTTAAGCTTACTTGGTTTTACTTTCGTCACCGGCAGACTGTCATAGGAAAGAGCGTCTAAGTGAGAGGGCCTAGGTAAGAGGGCCTAGGTAAGAGCACATGGGAAAGAGCGCCATGCACTGCTATGCCGGTTAACAGCCAGAGGCGTGAGCCGAGGGTAACAGAGAGCGGCAAACCTGGGTTGCCGCGCCCAGCTTGTGAAGTCAGGTTAGCGAACTAGAATTGAAGGAGGTTTGACAGCGTTTTCTCATTACACCATGGAACAAGGATGCAAGCGGTATGAAAGCGACTTCGACTACAGCTGTGAGTATTTCATTGACCCCAGGCGTCATGGCACTGGGGCTCTATTGTTGCTTGAGCTATTCCCCCGTGCTGGCCGAAGTGCCGGTCGACCAGCCCGGGCACCCGGCTCTGACCGGGTTCAGTCAAAAATTAGGGTTCAATTTACCCCTGGGATGGAAGCGCGCGTCCAACGAGACACAAGTCAACATGATCCAGGCCGAATTTGTGCCTCAGGAGCAGACGCTCGGCAGCTGGTCATCTATGATCTGTGTGCAAAGCTTCAAGGGCCTGGCCGCAGAAGTCACGGCCGAGCAGTTCCTCGACCGACTGGCGATAAGCTATCGGGATGTATGTCGGGGAGAGTTGGTCTATCAGAAGCTGGGTGAGACCCAGGTCGATGGTCATCCAGCTTTCCAGGCCATCATGGGCTGCACCGAGTTAGTGCTCCAGTCCGATGCCAAGCTGCAACCCGCCCCGGCTGAGCCCAGGGGGGAGATAGGCTACTATGCCGCCATCCTGGGGCAGATGGATCTCTATCTGCTGCATAAGTCTGATCGCCGCGAGGTCTTCAACCTGCGCCAAGTCCCCTTGGCTGCCACCAATTACCGTGATTTTGTCGCGACCATTCAACCCCTATCGCTCAAGTAGAGCCTCCGGCTGCCGCTCTGCATTAGACATTTATCCATATAGACGTCTATAATGCGCCCGTCCAGGCGGGAGACCGCCTGACTCTGATAATTAAAATTAATTTCAGTCAACCTTTAGTGGTGCCTGTGCGGTAACAGCATGGGATAATCGGGAAGCCTGTGAGATTCAGGCACTGCCCCCGCAACGGTATGAGGTGAGAGCCGGGCGCGCTCGCAAGGATGAGCGTTAAAAAAGTCCAGGCTCGGGTGAGTCGGCAGCTTTGTCTGTCCGCAGCACGGAACCTAAGTCCGGAGACCGGCCCTTAAGGTGATTTCGCGATTTCGGTGGGCAGATCTCGAAATGTGCCAGTGGCGCTCCTGCAATCAGTGGGGGGCTCTGGTGCGGCACCCATGCCCCGTTTTCCTTTCAGGAGTTAAAGGTCAATGGGAACACAAGCTACAAAACTGTCAATACTGATCGCTGGCCTGCTGAGCCTGCCGTTCACCTTCGCCGCCGAGGCAGACGATGTTGCCTCACATGTCGATGAAACCCTCACTGTGATAGGCCGTGCCGAAGCGTCCATCTTGAATATTGCCGCCAATGTCAACGTCATCGACAGTGCCGAAATCCAAATGAGCGGCGCGACTAACTTGACCGAGTTGTTACGCGGCCAGAGTGGGCTCCAGGTTTCTGACAATAATTCGGGTGCGGTGTTCGCCTTGCGTGGTTTCAGCGCAGGTCAAGCCGCCAACAACACGCTGATCTTGGTCGACGGCCGCCGTTTGAATAATATCGACATAGCCGCCCCCAGCATCAATGCCATTCCCTTGAACCAGGTCGAGCGGGTCGAGATCCTCTCCGGCAGTGCCGGCGTACTCTATGGCGATCAGGCCGTTGGCGGCGTCATCAACATCATCACCAAGGCGCCCAATGCCAGCGGCGGCAGCGTGCAAGTGTCCGGCGGCAGCTTCGATACCTATGAAGGTCGTGCCGATGTATCAGGTGCCATCAATCAGGACTGGCGCTACTATCTGGCGGGAAGCTATCAGCAGAGCGAAAACTATCGCGACAACAACGATAATGAAACCGGTTCCATCCTGGGACGGGTGCAGTACCAAACGACGACGGATAAGTTTTTCGTCGAGACCAGTTATTATGACGACAAGCGTGAAGCGCCGGGGGCACTGACTCCGGCAGAGTTCGAGGCCAATCCACGCCAGGCCAATGAATGGAGCAAAGGTGCTTATTATCACAACATGACCACGGCGGCGCGCATGGGCTATCAGCATCAGCTGACTCAAGCCTGGGCGTTGGCGGCGGATGTAAATTACAGTGATACCCTGGTGGTCTCGACAAGTGGCGAAAACAGCCGCTCCTTGTTGGAGTTCAATCCCAAGGCCATAGCCAGCATAGCCACCCGTAATGGTGAGTTGAACATCATCGCCGGTGCCGATGTGAGCCGCGGTGAGGCCGACTTTGATTTGTCTTACATGCAGCGCAGCAATGTGCAGCAACTCTTGAGCGCCTATGTGCAGGCAGATGTGCCTCTGACCCAGAGCCTGAGTTATGTGGTCGGGGGGCGTTATTCAGATGTATCGGATTCTCTCGAAGATGAGGATGCGTATCCTCTGGGAATAGATTTGGATGAAGACGCCAGTGCCTTGGAACTGGGGCTGAACTATCGCCCAAGTCATGATCACAGATTCTATCTGCGTGCCGAGAGTAACTTCCGTTTCGCCAAGGTGGACGAGCAGGCCTATACCTCACCTGGGGTGTTGGGACTCAAACCGCAGACGGGTCGTTCTTACGAAGCGGGTTGGGATTGGTCCTTATCGACCCAGACCCTGAGTCTTAATCTGTACCGGCTGGCTCTGGAGAATGAGATAGTGTTCGATGCGAGCGCACCAACGCCTATAGGTGGCAACTATTCTGGTGCCAACGTCAACGCAGATCAATCTCGTCGTTACGGTGCTAATCTGGACTGGGATTGGCAGTTGAGTAAGGACATTCAGCTGGGACTGGAATACAACTACACGGACGCGGAATTTACCGCAGGCATGAACGAGGGTAAGGCATTGTCTTGGGTCGCCAAGCACACTGGCAGAGGGTACGTCAGCGTGGATATCGACAGCCAGTGGCAAGTATTCGCCGAAGCCCAGTATACGGGTGAGCGTTTCATTGAGGGTGATAATGCCAACCTGGATCCTCGACTCGATGATTATGTGCTGACGAATCTGGCGCTCAACTACAGCCGTCAGGCTTGGCTCGCCAGCCTGAGGGTGGATAACCTGTTCGATAAGGATTATGTCAGTGCCGGTTATTACAGTATTTGGGGCAATGGCTATTACTCCGGCACCGGTCGCGCCGTGCGCCTGAGCGCCAGCTATCGCTTCTAAGCCTCATCGCCAGGCGCTAGCGTGCCAGTGCTGGTGCTGGGGTTGGCGTTAGTGTGGTTCGGTATTAGCCGAACCTGTTGCAAAGCCGGACTCGGGTCCGGCTTTTTTTGTTCCCCGATTAAAGCCTGTTACCCAAATATCTATGGCTAGTGAGAGGGCCAGTGTGAGGGCCAGTGAGAGCGTTGGGCTCAGGCCCGCTTGGCGATACATTCGGCTCCGGTTTCAGGGAAATGTTAACTTATCTCACCATACTGTGGCCAAAGGCTTGACCTGAGAGGCGGTTTTATGGGTAAATTCTTGATCGTAGAAAGGGTGTCTTACCAAGAACAATAACCAATAAATAGGTTTAACAGGTCCCATGACAGATCTTGAGCTGCAAGTCTTTACTCAAGTTAAGGCAATCATTGCCAACGAAGAGCAAGTGTTGGGCCGCCGCGACATCTTGATGCCGCTGAAGAAGGCCATCATAGCCGAAGGTGACATACGCAACATAGTCGACATAGTCGGGAGCGATCCTGCCTTGGCGGCGCATCTGCTGTGGCGCAGTAACACGGCGCTCAATGCCGGTTCGCTGTTGGCTAAGTCCCGGACCCTAAAGGATGCCTTGATCCGCCTGGGTCAGGTTAATGTCTATCGTTATGCCTTCACCTTTTATCTGAAGGAACGTTTGGATGAGTTGCCTCAACCCTACAAGAAACTGGTGTCGGGTTACTGGGATCTGACCGAGAATATCGCGACCAGTGCCGTCGACAGCCTGGTAGAGCTGAAGATTGCCGGCGTCGATGCCGACGAAGTGCATACCCTGGCGCTGTTCAGTGTCTTTGGACAAATTGTCAGCCTGACGGCCTTCGCCTATCTCAATGCCGAGTCCGAACAGTCGCTGCCAATCAGTTTGATTAAGTCTTTGATAGATAACAATCAGAAGAGCCTTACCCTGGACGCCTTGGAAGGGTTGGATCTCGATAAAGATCTGCGACAGGAATTTATGATTGCCCATAACCTCAGGCAGACCCATGAGGTTAACTCGCCAGGGCTGGTCCTCAGGAAGGTGTTGGCCAAACAGGGCTTGTTGTTAAGCGCCTTGTCATGACCCTGTGGCTGACAACAAAAATGCCTGCAACTTGCAGGCGTTTTTGTTTATGTCCGATGCTATTTTCAGCCAGGGGCGTTAGTTCGACTGCTTGAGCTGATGTTGCAGCCCTTCGCCTGCGACCAACTCCAGCCAGCGCTGTATCAGCCTGGCGTTGCTGCTGTTGCGGCGATAGGCGCCGAACAGTGGTCGTTTCAGGCCTTCCTGTCCCAGCTTGACTGACGCGAGGCTCAAGCCATGGGCTTCATTGATGGACCAGTTGGGCAAGGCCGCCACCCCGTCCTTACAGGCGACACGCTGCAGCAACATCATGGTCAGATCGCAGCTTTTCTGTTCGCCGGCCTCGACCCCTGCGGGTTCGAGAAAGTGCCGGTAAATATCCAATCGGGCCAGAGGTACCGGATAGCTGATGAGCGGCAACCTCGCCAGCTGCTGCGGTACCACATGGGTTTCCCTTGCCAGCGGGTGATCTTTGGCAACCAGGAGTTTAACTTCGAAATCGAATAAATGTTGATAGGCCAAGGCATGGCCGGGCACAGGATCCGAGGTCAGCACTATGTCCAGCTCCCCCATGTCCAACGCGTTGAGGGAGTCGAACAGGTGGCGACTGGACAGGTCCAGTTCGGCTTGGGGATAGGCTTCACTGAATTGCTCCATCACAGGCATCAACCAACGAAAGCAACTATGACATTCGATGCCGACCCGCAAGCGGTTGGCATCGGCATCCAGTCCCTTCTTAAGATCCGTTTCCGTCTCCAACACCAGGGGGAGAATTTCTTCCGCCAGATGCAATAGCCTGGAGCCTTCGAGGGTGAAGGAGAGCGGCTTGCTCTTGCGCACGAAGATAGGCGAGTTTATCCGGGTTTCCAGTTCCTTTATCTGATGGGACAGTGCCGACTGGGTCACGAAGCGTTTCTTCGCCGCAGCGGCCAGGCTGCCACTTTCTTTGAGTGCCATCAGAGTGCGTAGGTGTCTTAGCTCTATCATCATATCCCCACATGAATCTCGTTCATGTTTCCCTTGAAATCAATTCGGTTGCCTGTCCAGAGACTAACACAATAAACTTCTAGACGTCCAGATGCCTGGATGGGTTTTATCCTTAACGGCGTCGCAGCGGTTAACCGCTCTCATCATCAAGAGGTAACTAGTATGCAACTGAATAGTCTTGGCTTTCCCCGTATTGGCCGTCGACGCGAACTGAAATTCGCCCTGGAAAAATATTGGCGTGGTGAAATCACCCAGGCGGAGTTGAAGGCGGTCGCCAGTGAGCTGCGTCATACCCATTGGCAGTGGCAGGCAGATGCCGGCATAACCCTGTTACCCGTGGGCGATTTTGCCTTCTACGATCAGGTATTGACCCTGAGCGCCACTTTGAATGCGATCCCCGAACGCCATAGAGGCGAAGGCGCAATCGATCTGGATACCTTGTTCAGGGTCGCCCGCGGCCGGGCTCCGAGCGGTAAGGATGCCGCCGCCTCCGAGATGACCAAGTATTTCAACACCAACTATCACTATCTGGTGCCCGAATTGAATGCCGAGCAAGACTTCAATGTCGCCTACGAACAGCTGTTCGATGAAGTTGCCGAAGTCCAGGCTCTGGGGCACCAGGCTAAACCCGTCTTGCTCGGACCCGTGTCTTTCCTCTATCTATCCAAGACTGTGGGGCAGGACTTCGACAAGCTGAGCCTATTGCCCAGGCTGGTGGCCGCCTATGCTGAAATCTTGCAGCGTTTCGCCTTGCTGGGGGTCGAGTGGGTGCAGCTGGATGAGCCTGTGTTGGCGCTGGAATTGGATAACGAATGGCAGGCGGCATTTTCTCCTGCCTATGAGCTGCTCAAGGCGGCCAAGGTGAAACTCCTGCTGGCCAGTTACTATGGCAGCATAGCCCATCATCAGCCTCTGGTATCTGCCTTGCCTGTTGCCGGCTTGCATCTGGATCTGGTGACAGCGCCCGAACAGCTGGCGGTTTTCGTCGACGCCTTGGCGCCGGAGCAGGTGCTGTCTCTGGGGGTGATCAATGGCCGCAACGTCTGGGCGGCCGAGTTGGATCTGTTGGCGGAAAAGCTGAGCCCGCTGGCGGCGAGTCTGGGCGAGCGTCTGTGGCTCGGCACTTCCTGCTCCCTGTTGCATAGTCCAGTGGATCTCGAGGTGGAGACGCACCTGGCCCCTGAGCTGAAACAGCAACTGGCGTTCGCCAGACAGAAGCTCGGCGAGCTGGGGCAGTTGCGCGAGTTGCTGAAACACCCGGCATCGGCCTCTGCCCGGACCATCATCGAAACCTGTGTCGCACGCCGCGCCGCCAAGGCCAGCGCCGCAGATCACGAGGTGCAGGCCAGAGTCGCTGCCCTAACGGCGGCAGATTATGAGCGCGACAGCGACTTCGGCGTGCGTCAACAGAAACAACAGCAGAAGTATCGTCTGCCGCTGCTGCCGACTACGACTATCGGCTCTTTCCCCCAGACCCCGGCGATCCGCGGACTGCGCAGCCGTTGGCGCAAGCATGAATTGACAGATGCCGCCTATACGGAGCAATTACAGCAAGTGACCCGTGACACCATAGCGCGTCAGCTGAAACTGGGCATAGATGTGCTGGTGCATGGCGAAGCCGAACGCAACGACATGGTGGAGTATTTCGGTGAACAGCTCGAAGGCGTGGGTTTCACCAAGCATGGCTGGGTGCAGAGTTATGGCTCCCGCTGCGTCAAGCCTCCACTCATCTATGGTGATGTGAGTCGTCCCAAGGCCATGACTGTCGACTGGGCGGTATTCGCCCAGAGTCTGACGGATAAGCCGGTCAAGGGCATGCTCACAGGCCCCGTGACTATATTGCATTGGGCTTTTGCCCGCGAAGACATCAGCCGCGACGCCATAGCGACCCAACTGGCGCTGGCTATTCGTGATGAGGTGCAAGATCTGCAGGAGGCCGGCATAGGCATAATACAGATAGATGAGCCGGCCTTTCGCGAAGGCCTGCCGTTGAAACAGAGCCAGTGGCAGCATTATCTGGATTGGGCCGTCAATGCCTTCAAGCTGAGCGCCGCCGGGGTGACGGATGAAACGCAAATTCACACTCACATGTGTTACAGCGAGTTCAACGATACCATAGGCGCCATAGCCGCCATGGATGCGGATGTGATCACCATAGAAACCTCCAGATCGCGGATGGAACTGCTCAACGCCTTCGAAGATTTCGAGTATCCCAACGAGATAGGTCCTGGGGTGTATGACATACATTCGCCCAATATCCCGACCGTCGAGGCAATGGTACAACTGCTCGAGAAGGCGGCGGCCAAGATCCCCCTGCGTCAACTGTGGGTGAATCCTGACTGTGGCCTGAAGACCCGCACCTGGGAAGAAGTCGAGCCGGCATTGAATAACATGGTGCAGGCGACCAGGGAGCTGCGGCGCAAGTTGGGCTAATTGCACCAATGGCTTAGCCGTTCATGAGTCAAGGGAGAAGCCAACAGGGGAGACATGCATGTCTTCCCTGTTTTGCGATTGGTTTTCCATGGCTTTTGTCCATGTTCCCCCTTGGCGCGGCCGACAGTGACTATACTGAGCTTATCTTTTTGCGAGCATTGAAGGGTAGGCACATGAGTCATACATATAAAGTCATAGAATTGGTCGGTTCATCGCCAGTGAGCTCGGACGAGGCAGTCAACAATGCCATAGCGACGGCGAGCCAGACTCTGCATCACTTGCGTTGGTTTGAAGTGGTCGAAACCCGGGGACAGCTCGAGGCGGGGGTCATAGCCCATTGGCAGGTGACGCTGAAGGTGGGCTTCACCCTGGAGCCGGCTGGCGATTAAGCCAATTGTTCTGCCACCTTGCTTACTCTTGTAACCATTGTTTATTTTGCCATGGCTCAGATTAAGCCTGGGGAGAACTGAGCCGAATCGTGAGTGCCTGCAGATCTCAGGCGTCTCTTGGCAAGCCTTTCCTGATGCTGCGGATCAACCTCTCCGTCTTGCGCGTGCCGCTCGGGGCTTGAGTGCTGGAGGCGGTATTCTGTTTGGCAGCTTGTTGTTTGGCTAGCTGTTGGCGCATGGCCCAGTCTATATGTTCGCGCACCATATCATCGACTTCTGCATCACTGCGCCTGGCCTCGAGGGCGGCCAGGATAGCCGGGGCGGCGGGGGCATTGCCCAGGGCAACGGCCAGGTTACGCAGCCAACGTTTGTGGCCTATGCGACGTATGGCACTGCCTTCGGTCAGTTTCAGGAATTCGGCTTCGCTCCAGCCAAACAGGCTCAGCAGTTCGGGCTGTTGCAGTGGGTTACGAATATGAAAATCCGCTTCCTGGGTCAGTGGAGCCTGAGTGTTTACCGGGCAGATTAGCTGACAGTCGTCGCAGCCATAGATGCGGTTTCCCATCAGGGTGCGGAACTCTTCCGGAATGCTGCCCGCCAGCTCTATCGTCAGGTAGGAGATACAGCGTCTCCCATCGACGACATAGGGGGCGACTATGGCACCGGTCGGGCAGGCCTTGATGCAGGCGACGCAGGTGTTGCAGCCTTCTTCGATCGGCAGATCCACGGGCAGAGCCAGGTCTATGAGCAGCTCGCCGAGGAAGAACCAGCTGCCGGCATTTTGGTTGAGGATCAGCGAGTGCTTGCCGGTCCAGCCTATGCCGGCCTTCTGCGCCAGCGGTCGCTCCAAGATGGGCGCCGAGTCGACGAAGGGCCGGGAGTTGGCCTGGCTGAATCCCAGGGATTGAAGTTCGGCGCTGATCTGGTCACCGAGCTTTTTCAAGCGATTACGTATGAGTTTATGGTAGTCACGTCCCCCGGCGTAGCGTGAGATATAGCCCAGATTGGGATCGCTCAGGTTAGTGGCAAAGCCTGCCTCTGGGGGCAGATAGTCCATGCGTACCGAGATGACTCTCAGGGTACCTGGATGCAGTTCCTGAGGACGGGCCCGCATCATGCCGTGGTTGGCCATGTAGCCCATTTCGCCATGGTAACCTGCATCCAGCCAGGCCTGTAACTTGGGTTCCTGCGAGGTTAAATCCGTATCGCAGATCCCGACCTGGGCGAAACCCAGGGCCTTGCCCCATTCCTTGATCTGCAAGGCGAGTCGCCCCAACTGGCGCTTGTCGAGCGAGTCGAGAGGAGCACATGTGCTGACGGAATTAAGATTGGTATTGGGCATAGGTTGGGGTCATGACTAAAAGGTGACCCGCCAATGATACCAGTTTTAACTCGGGTGTGGACAGGGGCTTTGCAGGCATTAGGACGCCTGCCTGACACAATTACGGCCAGAGGATTTTGCCTGGTACAGGGCACGATCGGCGCGTTTCAGCAGGGCGCCGAATTCCCGCTCCTGGGTCAGGGCGGCGACCCCGGCACTCACCGTCAGCGTCAGGCTCGAGGGGAGCTCCTGGCTTTGTTCCCTGGCGACAGTGTCGACCAGGCGTCTGGCTATGGCCTCGGCCTGTGCCAGGGAAGTGTCCGGCAGTATCACCAGAAACTCTTCGCCTCCGACCCGGCCGACCAGATCTTGCTTGCGCATCAGGCGGGTGCTGATGTTGGCCAGAGTCACCAGTGCCTTGTCGCCTATCTCATGTCCGAAGCCGTCATTGATCTGCTTGAAATGATCGGCATCGAAGAGGATCACCGCCAGGGGCGTCCGTTGCGACTGGGCGAGTGTCAGTTCCCGTTGCCCTGTGGCATAGCTATGACGCCGGTTTGGCAGCTGAGTCAGGTGATCCGTGTGGGCCAAGGTTTCCAGGTTACGGGATCTGCGTACCTGGCGAAAGGCGAAGAGCGAGACTATCCCCAAAATGATCGCCGAGAGTGAGATCACGGCTCGCTGGAGCATTTTATTTTGCTCCAGTATTTTCAGCTCGTGTTCTTTCAGGCGTTGATTTTCCTGCAACCTGTGGTTTTCCGTCTCCATGCGTTCGCTGTCGAAGCGGGTGCGCATTTCTGTGGTGTGTATCGCCTGCAGTTTGGCGTCCAGATCCCTATGCACTGCGACATATTGCTCTAACGCCGCGAAGGCTTGTTGCCAATCCTGTTTAGCGCCATGAACCCGGCTCTTGAGCGCATAGAGCTGACTCAGGCCGCGGACATTGTGGATGGCGTCGAATGCCGCTTCTGCCCGGTTCAGGTAGTCGAGTGCCTGATCCGGTTGGCCTTGTTTGAAACTGGCTTCGGCGAGAAACAGGTTCAGAAAACTACGGGTAGCCTGAGCTTCGGCCGGGAGTTGTTGCTGTGCCTGATTCAGATAGCCGAGCGCTGCATCGACCCTGTCCAGTTTGAGCAAGCTGTTGCCTATGTAGGCGGCAACTTGGGCGGCAAGGACTGTCTTCTGCTCCCCTTGCCAATAGTGATAACTCTGCAGGTAACGCCCCAGTGCCTGCTCATAATCGCCGGACTCCTCCAGCGCCAAGGCAATATCCGTGTTGGTTGAGATGACATTATTTTTGTCACCCCTGGCCTCATAGCTCTGTTCCAACTGCAGGTAATACTTGATCGCCAGAGGATAATCCCCCAGACGGCGGTAGGCGGTCGCCAGATCGTTGAGATTGTACTGACCCCAGTAGTCGAGCCCCAGCTGGTCATACAGATGCTGGGCGGCGATCAGATCGTCCAGTGCCAGGGCAAAGTCACCCTGAAAGGATTTCATGTTGCCGCGCAGGTTATGGGCGTCGGCGAGCAGTCTGGGGTCATTCGCGTCTTGGGCCGCGGCCAGAGCCTTATCGTATCCCTGACCGGCCTGTGCTATTAATCCCTTCTGCTGTGAATACCAGGATTTGCACAGGAGTATATCTATCCAAGTGTTGGGGTGAGACTGTATCCGGGCCATTGCCAGGTGGGCATCGGCGAAGTCTATGGCAGCATCTATTTCGCTGGCCGAGTCTTGGTCATGGGCCCAGCACTCAAGTTTGGTCAGTCTCAGCATGGCGGCTTCATCATCGCCGGCAAGCAGTTGCCGTAATTTCCCCAGCTCAGCCTTGGCCTGCGCATTGGCTATGGGGGCGCCGCTTTCCAGCAGGGCAAAGATGTCATCGGCCGTTGGCGTTGGGTCTGCCGCCTGCAGCGGAAAGTGCACCCAGAGGCAAGATCCCAGTAAGAATGAGAGAGCCAAGGTACTCAGGGGGTTCTTCAAGTTCTATGTCCGTTGTCTGACACTCATGAGCGATTAAGGTTAGCCATCCGCAGGAATGACGCCGGGATTGTATCTAATCCCAACGCCAATTGTTATCAATTGTTACCAATTGTTTGGATTTTGGTTGTCGTTTGCTTTTGGGGAGGGTTTTGCGGGGTTTTGCATTAGCCAGGGGATGAGAGTATAACAAGCGCTTTCTTTTACCTGTGTTAACGGAGTTAAAATTGAAAGGCATTTTATTGGGGCTAACCTTGTTGGGTGCTTGTGGCCTGGCCCAGGCTGGAGACTTGGAAACCTCGGGCGATGTGCTGCATCTGTTGCTCCCTGCGGCGGCACTGGGCACGACCTTGGTCTACGAAGATGGCCATGAGGGGACCTGGCAGTTTTCCAAGGCCGCCGTCAGTAGCAGAATAGTGGTCGAGGGATTGAAATATGCCATCGACAAGCAAAGGCCAGATGCCAGTGGTGATGACTCCTTTCCTTCCGGGCATGCGGCCGATAGCTTCATGGCCGCCAGCTTCATACAACAAAGGTATGGCTGGCAATATGGTCTACCCGCCTACATAGGCGCGGCTTATGTCGGTTACACCAGGGTGGCCAGCGATCAACATTATCTCGAAGATGTCTTGGCCGGTGCCGCCATCGGTACCCTGGCCGGCTGGTATTTTACCCAGCCTTATAAGGGGATTAATCTGACCCCCATCGCCGGCAATGGCACCTATGGCCTCTATGTGAGCGGTCGTTTCTAACCATAAACCCTATGAGTGAGCAGAGTGTATTTATGAGTGAAGTCTCAGCATCTTATCGTGACACTGCCGAGCAGGTCGCATTTAATGTGGCCAACAAGGTCTTGCCCATGGCTCAGTTACCCGAGAGCCTGGCCGAGGCCTATCAAGGGCTGTTCAATGAGTTACTCGAAGACAGGGCCATGGCTTTTGGCAAGGCCTGGGATGCCCTGCCTGCCAGTGCCAGGGGCTTAATGGAGAAGGCCGCCTTTCATGGCTTCTATATCGCCAATGCCTGGCTGCAGTTGAGCCGGGTGGCACAGGAGATAGCGGATCAGGCCGAAACGGAAGAAGCGATGGATGAGAAGGAATACAATGGTGTGTTCGGTCGCCTGGCCGAACAGTCGCTGAAAGAGAGCCTGCGCAAGTTGAAGAAGGCCCGTACCGACAGATCCATGCTTAACAGCTTCAAGCAGGTCATGGCGCCCTGAGCCCCGAGTTAAGCCGAACCGGCTTCGGCAGGAAATAAACAGCCCGGCATTTGCGAGCAAATACCGGGCTGTTGCTTTTCTTGGCGGCGCTGGGCAGCTTAGAAAAAAGGCTGCTTAGAAAGAGGTGCGCTTGTAGCGGCGGTACTCAGGGTTCCAGAAGTTGTCTTCTATGGCCTGTAACAAGAGTTCGTCACTGGTGGCCAGTGCCAGGCCCTGCTCGATAGCCACCTTGCCGACGGCGAAGGCGATATGCTTGCTGACCGTATGTATGTCTTCCAGGTTAGGCAGCAGCGGCCCTTGACCGTCGATGGCCAGTGGTGAGCATTCGGCCAAGGCGCGGCTCGATGCCATCAACATTTCATCGGACACGTGTTTGGCACCTGAGGCCAGCACCCCCAGACCTATGCCTGGGAAGATGAAGCTGTTGTTGCACTGGGCAATTTCGAAGGTTTCATCTTCGACTACCACAGGTTCGAACGGACTGCCGGTAGCAACCAAGGCCTGGCCCGAAGTCCAGTGCAGTATGTCTTTCGGGGTGGCTTCGACCCTGCTGGTGGGGTTCGACAGCGGGAAGACAATCGGCCGCGGACAATGGCTATGCATGGCACGGATGATCTCTTCGGTGAAGAGTCCCGGAGCCCCAGAGACGCCGATCAATACGGTTGGTTTGCCGTTGTTGACTACGTCCAGTAGCGAGATGTTTTCGCCCGGATTGCTCCAGTTGCTCAAGTCGGCACACTTCTGAGCCAGTTTACGCTGGAATGGTAGCAGGTTAGGCATGTTGTCCTGCAACAGTCCCCAACGATCGACCATGAACACCTGTTGGCGTGCCTGCTGGTCGCTGATGCCTTCGGATACCATCTGCGCCACTATGGCTTCGGCTATGCCGCAACCTGCGCTGCCGGCGCCGAGGAAGACGATACGCTGGGCGCTGAGCCGAGTCTTGGCGGCCTTACAGGCGGCCAGCAGAGAGCCGACGGTAACGGCAGCCGTGCCCTGGATGTCGTCGTTGAAGCAGCAATACTTGTCCTTGTAGCGTTCCAGGATAGGCATGGCATTCTTCTGAGCGAAGTCTTCGAACTGGATCAAGGCTTCGGGCCAGCGACGATGCACTGCCTGCATGAAGGCCTCGATGAAGTCGGCATACTCTTCGCCGCCGATGCGCGGATGACGCCAGCCCATATACATGGGATCTTCCAATAGTTGCGGGTTGTCCGTGCCTACGTCCAGGGTGATGGGCAAGGTATAGGCCGGGCTGATGCCGCCGCAGCTGGTGTAGAGGGAGAGCTTGCCTATGGGGATCCCCATGCCGCCTATGCCTTGGTCTCCGAGTCCCAGAATGCGCTCACCGTCGGTCACTACTATGATCTTGACCTTGTGGCGGGTGGAGTTGTTGAGTATGTCATCTATCCTGTCTTTGTTCGGATAGGAGACGAACAGGCCGCGGTTACGGCGATAATTTTTCGAGAAACGCTCACAGGCCAGGCCGACGGTCGGGGTATAGATGATGGGCATCATCTCGGTGATGTGGTTATGCACCAGGCGATAGAATAAGGTTTCGTTGGTATCCTGGATGTTGCGCAGATAGATGTGTTTATCCAGGTCGTTGTTGAAACTCTTGAATTGATCATAGGCGCGTGACGCCTGCTCTTCTATGGTCTCGATGACGTAAGGCACCAGGCCTTCGAGATTAAAAAAAATGCGTTCTTCTTCGGTGAAAGCGCTGCCCTTGTTGATCAATGGGGCTTCAAGAATCGCAGGCCCGGCAAAAGGAAGATACAGGGGGCGTTTATTATCGTCCATAGGTAACCTTTGGTTGAATGCTGATGTTGAGGAAATGGTTGCTGTGAGTCGGCTAAGATTAACATGAAACCTGTTTATTTGTTGCCCCCAAGGCGCTGGAATTGCGGTTTTTTTTTAGTCGAAATGATGAACAGGTGTTTGAAAACTGAGTTATTGGGGGATAAAAAACGCGGCTCATTGGCCGCGTCATTCATGCTCGGTAGCGGAGACTAGACGCCCCTGTGTTTCAAGGAGAGTCCCTTGATGAAATTGCGCAGTATCTGATCGCCGCATTCCTTGAAGTTTTTATGCTCTGGATTGCGGAACAGGGCACTGAGTTCGGACTTGGACATCTGCACATCGGCCAGCGCCAGGGTCGAGATGATGTCTTCTTCGCGCAGTTCCAGTGCCACCCTGAGCTTCTTGAAGGTCATGTTGTTATTCAGGCGTGACACAGGCTTGGGAATTTCTGCTCCGGGTTTCAGGCCACGCTTGTCTATGATCAAACCATCGAGAAATTGACATAATGTGGTGTCGTTACAGGCCTGGTAACCTTCTTCCTCTTCTTTTCGCAGCAGGTTAATCAGGTCGTCCACAGCGACTTCCCGTCCGGCCTTGGCAAATATCTTGATCATCTTGGCATTGCTGAAATCGAACACGAAGCGCAAACGGCGCAATATATCATTGTTAGTCATGGTTTTCTCTTGGCGCGGCTGCGCTTAATAGGTTGAAGCGGCATTATAACTCAATTGCTTCCGAGGTCGGGAGCAATACTTGGCGCCATGCCTGGGGTATTCGCTCGTGAATACCGAAAACCCGCTCCATGTCCTCGCCTGTAAGTTGCCGAAAGCCTGCATGGCTTCGGGGAAGAGCAGCTTAGCCGTTTCATTGCATGAACAGTTTCCAATAGATGAACAGGGCGGAAAAACCAAAAAGATAGCCCAAGCCAACATAAGATAACAGTTTCATTTTTAAGCCATATCTATGTTCCTTGGCGATCGATGGACCCGTCATCAGCCGATAGTTCAGCCAGGCAAATACGCTTGTCGTCAGGAATGCCAGCGTCATCACCAATTCGAGCAGTGGCAGCAGAGCTCCTTTGAAGAACAAGATCAACATGAGCCCGAGAGCGCAGATGCCGAGCATGATGAGATTCAGGCGACCGCCGGACTCGGGCGCTTTTCTCAGCAGCTGCCAGCCCATATTCAGGGTGCGGCTATAGCCGTCGATCACTGTCACTGTGGTGCTGAAGATACATAGAAACGCCACGGCGCCAATCAAATAACGACTGTTACTGCCCATGACCTGGCTGTAGAGCTGAATGAGCTGGTTGGCAAATTGCGCGCCCGAGGCCGAGAAGTGTTCGCCACTGGTATGCATCACCAGGGCGCCCAGCGCAAGAAATACCAGTGCCAGCAGGGCGGTGACCAGGTAGCCCAGATTGAAGTCCAGCAATGCCTGAGCCTTGCTCACCCGCTGCATCTTTTGTTTTTCCAATAGCCACAGGGAATTCCAGCTGCTGACTTCGATCGGTGCCGGCATCCAGCCCATCATGGCCACCAGAAAACCCACATGGACCCATTGCCAGGGAGACTGGGATACAAATCCTGGCGGGACAGGGCTGGCGACTTTCCAGGCCAAGGCGACGGCGATCAGTGTGGTGAGTGTCAAGGTCAGCATGATGAGTTTCGACAGCTTATCCAACACCCGGTAGTGACCCAATAACAGGAGTAACAGGGAACTCAGCAACACCAATAAGGCAAGCAGCTCTATCGGCAGTGGCACGAACTGGGTCAGCATGGCGGCGGTGAGCATGCAGACCCCGGCGGTGCTGGCGACGGCGGCGATGGCGTTGAGGCAGGTGAACAGGCCGAGATAGGCTCTGCCTTGTTTCAGGTAGCCATGCAGCAGGCTTTCTCCCGTGGCAGAGGTATAGCGTGCCCCTGCGGCAAAAAACGGATACTTCAACAGATTAACCGCCAGTATCACCCAGGCGAGCTGCCAGCCAAATTCGGCGCCTGCGCGGGTGGATGCCACCAGGTGCGAAGCGCCTATGGCGGCGGCCGCCATCAATATCCCCGGGCCCATGGCCTGTAACAGTTGCGGTAATGCTTGCCGGTAACGCCCGGTGCCAGGCAGCTTGTCGGTGATATCCATCATAGGTGTTGAGTCCAGGGTTGTTACTTTGTTAGGCATCATGGCCCGAATGCGTGCTTGCCACTATCTGATCCGCTAAACACTCCATCAGGGTAACAGCTTAATTTAGTTAGCAGAACTCGGATCTGCCTTATTCAGGGCAGGATCAAACTCTGTTTATGCAATTTTGTTTATAGGACTCTGTTTGCCTTCTCCGGGCGGACGGGATAACGGACAAGGGGCTCTGCTTAGCTAAGCCAGGTTCTTTACTGGCCTGCCCACCATGGGCGCACAGCATATTTCAATGCCTTAGTTGCCGATTATTGCCCCCTCACATTGTGCTGAGTAACCACTGTCGCCGCCGTACTTACTTCGCGATAACCAATGGTTAACCGTTTTCCGTTCCGATAAAGGCATTGACTTTGTTAATTAAACTACTATTTTGTATGAGTGTTTGTTGCTTGAATGTGATTCTTGTGAGTCACTGGATAAAATAATAATTACTGAGTATAGGGATGAATATGAAAAGACCTCAAAATTGGCAGGCATCCGCCTGCGCGCTGGCAATCTCAATGGCCTTGGCTCCTACTGTGTTCGCTGCCGAAGAGAAAGTTGAACGCATCGAAGTGACAGGCTCTCGCATCAAGCGTACCGATCTCGAAGGCCCTTCACCTGTGCAGTCGATCAACAAAGACGACATAGCCAACATGGGTTTCGACAATCTGCAGCAACTGTTGGAACGCATGCCGGCCAACGGTGCCGGCGCCTTTTCGACCCGGGGCAATAGCCAGGACTCGACCGCCAACGGTGCCGCCTCTATCAGTCTTCGGGGTTTGGGGCCAGATGCTACTCTGGTATTGATCAATGGCAGGCGCGCCTCCGTCAGTTCATTCGCCGAAGGCATCACTAACTCCTTCGTCGACATCAACAACATTCCAGTGTCTGCCATCGAACGCATCGACATACTCAAAGACGGCGCCTCGGCCATCTATGGTTCTGATGCTATCGCCGGGGTAGTGAACATCGTCCTCAAGAAAGATATTGAGGGGATCGAGGTGAACCTTGGCTATGGCAAGGCGAGCGGCACAGGTTATGATGAACAAACCGCCAACCTGGTGTGGGGCACCAAGTCCGACAAGGGCAGCGCCTCAATTATTCTCGATTATTTCAAGAACGACACCCTGGCCGCGACTGATTTAGGGCGCTTCGGCACCGCAGATCAGAGCCCCTACGGCGGTGAAGACTTCCGTTCATCCCGTGGTTTTCCTGGGTATTTCTATGTTGATGGAGTGCAGACCGTCGATCCATCGTGCCCGGATGCTCAAAACATAGATGATGAAGTCTGTGTATTCGATTACGGCCCTTATAACTTGGTTGTTCCCAGCGCCGAGCGTGTCGGCGCCATAGGTCAGTTCGAATATAATTTTACTGACGAGTTGACTGCCTTCCTCGAAGTGGCGGCGCAGCACAATACCTCCAAAGCAGGGGGGGCACCTACGCCTCTGGATGAAGGTGCCGGACTGACAGTGCCTGCCAGTCATCCGAATAACCCCTTCGGCAAGGATATAAAAATAGGCCGTTTCCGTACCGTAGATGCGGGCGCTCGTCGCTGGGACATAGAGTCTGATACCACGCGTGTGGTTGCCGGTCTGCGTGGCACCATCAAGGACTGGGATTGGGAAGCCTCTTTCCAGAAGGGCCGCAGCGAATCTCTGCAGACAGGCGATCGCAACCAGGGTTGGGTCAGGACAGACTTCCTGCAGGCCGAGATAGATGCAGGCAACTACAACCCCTTCGGCGGCACCATGAACTCGCAGGATGTCATAGATCGCATCACCACCAGTCTGGTGCGTCAAGGGGTATCCCACCTGACGTCCTATGATGCCAGCATCACGGGTGAGGCCTTCACCTTGGGTGATCGCTCTATCATGATGGCAGCCGGGGCAGAATATCGCGAAGAGGATGTCAGCGACATCCCGGACGATCAGTTCCAGCGCGGACTGATCTTCGGTACCGAAGCAGTATCCGCCGCGGCTGATCGTGATCAATATGCCGCCTACGTCGAGTTTTCCATTCCCGTGACGGATGACTTCGAGCTGCAGCTGGCGGGCCGTTATGACCATTACAGCGACTTCGGCTCCACCACCAACCCCAAGATTGCCTTCCAGTGGGGCATCATGGATGAGTTGACGGCTCGCGGTTCCTGGTCCACAGGTTTCCGTGCCCCGTCTCTGGCGCAGATTGGCCTGGGCCCCTCACAGGAGAGCAGCTTCTTTAAGGATAACTATCGCTGCGCTGCCGATGGGGTTGATTGCGAAGCATTGGATTACAACACAGAATTTGCCGGTAATTCGGAGCTGGATGCCGAAGAATCCGAGACCTGGAACGTGGGCATTATTTGGGCACCGACCCATAAGCTTGACATGGGTTTAGATATCTTCAGCATCACTCAGGACAACAAGATCGACAAGCAGCCACTGGGCGCTATTTATGACGCCAACTGTAACGATCAGAACAGCACTATCTGTGAGCGCTTAGCGCCTCAGCCGGGTCAGACTCTGGGACCAATCGATGTTATCCACTCAAGTTTCATCAACCTGAGCTCGCAAGAAGTGCAAGGTGCGGATATCTCTGCCCACTATGGACTGGAGCTGGACAACTATGGTGATCTCAAGTTCGGCCTGGAGTGGAGCTATCTGTATAGCTTCGAGAAAGATCATCTCGACTATACCGGTGAGTATAAGTTTCCACAGCACCGCTGGCTGGCAACCACCAACTGGCAGATGGATGACTTCTCCGCTAACCTGAACATCAGTTACATAGGCGAGTTTGAAGATACCCCTGACATAGATTTCGATGGCACACTGGACTTCGAAGACAACAAGTCACGTATGGTTGATTCCCAAGTGCTGGTGGATATGTCGGGTTCGTACCGCTTCAGCGACACTGTCAAGTTGACCTTGGGTGTGAACAACGTATTTGATGAAGAGCCGCCGTTTGCCATCGGTGATGGTGATACCGATCTCTATGGTTATGTGATCTCTGTCCATAACCCTATGGGCCGTTATATCTACTCCAAGTTAACGGTAAACTTCTAAGTCAGTTTGTTGTTGAACTTTAATTGAAAATAAAAGACTGTATCACTGATGCAGTCTTTTTTTAATGTTTGGTTAGGCTATGTCATTGTTCACTTAGACTCGGAGTCACATTATGATCACCTTATACGGAACCCAACGCAGCCGGGCATTGCGCGTGTCCTGGTTATTGGAAGAAATGGCACTGGACTGGCAGTTTCAGCGGGTCGATATGCAGCAGCGCTCGCCGGAGTTTCTGGCACTGAACCCTTGTGGCAAGGTGCCCGTGCTGGTGGATGACGAGCTGGTGCTCACTGAGTCGGCGGCCATAATGCAATATCTGGCGGAGCGCTATGGCGAGGGGCAATTTTTACCCCAGCCGGGCAGCCATGCGGCCGGACTGCATCACCGTTGGGTCAGTTTCATCATCACAGAGCTGGAACAGCCCCTGTGGAGCATAGGTAAGCATAGGTTCGCGCTGCCGGAAGAGCTGCGACTGGAGACCATGTTTGGGGTGGCAAAATGGGAATTCGATAAGGCGGCGGCCATAGCCGAAACTTGGTTGGCAAGCAGTGACTTCGCCAGGACGGGATTCTTGTTCGGTGACAAATTGACTGTCGCCGATATCCTATTGGCTCACACCCTAATGTGGGCGACCCTGTTCGAACAGACAATTCCCCCGCAATTGGCGGCCTACAGAGACAAGCTGCAGCAGCGCCAGGCGTTGCATAGCGCCTTGGAAAAAACCAAAGCCTAGCAGTTAAGCTATTGGCCGGTTAATTCATGAAGAGCGGCTGGAGCGGCTTATGGTCTATCCAGCCATTCTACTCGGAGCTAGGCTAAAGTTGGGTGGCCGCCCACTTGGCACGGCTTTCGCGGCTTTCACTCAGGCCTTGTTGTTCGCGGAAGGCCTTGTAAGACTCGACATCCAATGCCACTAAGCTGACATCGACCTCCAGCACCAGCTTGCACTCCTTCTTGATGCGCCAGGCCGCGGTGTTATACAACTCAGTCAGTGGCAGTGAGCTCAAGAACTCTGGGTTATATTGGTTGTACAGCGCCTGGGTCGGGTAGACCACAAACGCCAGCCGGCGCTTGGGTTCTTTCTTGAATAGCTCTTCTATGCCATCCGTGGTGTTGAGTACCTGCATCTCTATGGTGTCATCCAGGTCCAAGAGCTTCTTCTGCGCCAATCCAGGGGCTTCCTGCTCCCCGGTTTCCCAGGCGCTGACTTCGGCTTCAGTTAGTTTGGTGAGATCGGCAACCTGGGCCTGGCTCAGGCTCAGGGAATGACGCAGATACTGCATTTCTATGGCGTTAAGGCCGGTATTTTTAGACATAATAGTTCCACAAAAGTTAAATAACAGCAGGCGTCAAGCCCGCCCCTTGAGCCAGACATCCTGAATCCAATGCCAGAGGGATTCCCAGTATTCCTCATCGAAATCGCCATTTTGCCAGTGATGGATTTGGCCTTCCTGATCTATGCAATAGAAGCTGTCTCCTTGCTGGCAGATGGCGATCATCTCTCTGGGCATGCCTATGGACCAGGCATAACAAGTGACTTCCGGCAGGTAGGTGTGGGAGTGGGGATCTGCGGCTGTGACAGGCTCTATCGCACCATAGATGACATCGCTGGCGTAGAGCAGATACTCTTTCAGATCCCGTGGCAGCGGGATGAGAATTTGTTCTTCGACCTCAACCAGTTGCTCGAAACTGGGCAATTCGAGTGGCACAGGCACAGTTTCACTCAATTCCTGTAACCGCTCTATGATATCGTGCATGTTTTTTCCACGGATGAATGGCGTATGGTGCAGGAGTATAGCTTGTCTGCAAACTCAGACAAGCCTGAGTTAGCCGTAGGCCAACCGCCCGTGGGAAGCCATGGCCTCATCCTGGCGCTTATAGCTAAGCCAAGCCTTGTGGTACAGCTTATGGGATGCCTGTCGCAGGCGGGCTATCTGCGCCAATTCGAATTCACTCAAGGGCCGTTGTTGTTCGATAGCCGTCGCCTCCAGCGCCTGCACCTGCTCATACACTCGATGCTCAGCGCCATTTTTTATTGCCGCTATGTCCCTGAGGTGTAATTGTACCTCGGCGATCATGCCGCTCCTGGGCAGTTTCACCAGCAAGTTCAAGTCGCGATAGCCCGACGCCTTGGGGGCGGCGAAGCGGTTCTTCAATTGCACTATTTGCATGCGCTGGTTCAAGGCCTTGTAGGCCGACATCAGGTCATGGATAGTGTCCGCTATCAGGCTGGCACGGCTGAGATCTGTGATTTTACCCGCATCACCGGCAAACTTGAGCTGCACTTTTTGATGGGCTCTCCGATAACTCTTTATCTGGGGGAGCTGCACCTGAACCCGGGTCTGCTCGGCAATCGGCTGGAGCAGCTCTGCCAGCTCTATCTGGGCTGCGAAGGCCTGAGCATACAGGGTGTCCAAGTCATTACTGTTCTGCCTCAGGGGAAGGTAGCTTGCGGTTGGCAGGGCACTGAGGCCGAGATGGTTGTTCCCCGGAAACCCTTTGAGGCTGTATTTGCTCTGCTCTTCCTGAAATGGAGCTTCCAGCGCGAGTGGATTGGCTAAACTGGCTCGGCTCGATAGCAGGAGCAGGAAAATAAAGGAAGTGCGGAATAACTTAGTCATGGACGCCTCACCTTGGGTGGCTGTGGTACCAAGTTATACTGGCTCGACTTAATCCAGGCTGAATCTGAAATTAAGTTTTCTTCATCTGGGAGGTAGTGGAGTTGAGGAAAAAAACAGGCGCCCTCGGGCGCCTGTTGTGGGCTATGTCGCGTCTGATTACCAGATCTTGACGCGTTTTTCCGGTGCGACATACATGGCATCACCAGACTTCACACCGAAGGTGGTGTAAAACTGCGGCATGTTGGACAGGGCGCCCAGTGCCCGGAACTCGGCTGGTGAATGGGGATCGGTCGCCACGCGGTTACGCAGTGATTCTTCTTTGATCTTGGCACGCCAAATCTGGGTGAAGCCGATGAAGAACCGCTGATCGCCTGTCAGGCCGTCGATAACCGGAGCCTCCTTGCCATTCAATGATTTCTTGTAGGCGCGATAAGCGATAGTCACACCGGACAGATCGCCTATGTTTTCGCCCAGCGTCAGGCCGCCGTTGACGTGCAGATCATCAAATACCTGATAGCCATCGTATTGGGCGATGAGCGCAGTGCCGCGGTCAGAGAACTCTTTCAGATCTTGCTCTGTCCACCAGTCACGCATGTTGCCTTCGCCATCGAACTTGGCACCCTGATCGTCGAAGCCGTGGCCCATCTCATGACCTATAACAGCGCCTATGCCGCCATAGTTGACCGCATCATCGGCTTGCATGTTGAAGAAGGGCGGTTGCAGTATGGCGGCCGGGAACACTATCTCGTTCATGGTGGGATTGTAGTAGGCGTTGACCGTTTGTGGGGTCATGTGCCATTCATCTCTGTCGATCTGGGCGCCCAGTTTTTCCAGATCTCTCTGGTGTTCTACCTGGCTGGCGCGCATCGCATTGCCGATCAGATCGTCAGCCGCTATGGTCAGCTTGCTGTAATCTTCCCACTTGTTGGGATAGCCTATCTTGGGATTGAACTTGGCTAACTTGTCTTTAGCGGCGACCTTGGTATCGGCACTCATCCAAGAGAGTTCTTGTATGCTGTCACCGTAAGCGCCACGTAAATTCTCCACCAGTTGTTCCATTCTGTCCTTGGCTTCCGGAGTGAAGTGACGTTTGACGTACACCTTACCTACCACTTCGCCCAGCAGATTGTTGACCGTGGCGACGCCGCGTTTCCAGCGTGGCTCCTGTTCTTGTTGGCCGTTGAGTGTCTTGGCAAAGAACGCAAAGTTTTCATTATCCAAGGCATCGTTCAGTTGACCGGCGAAGTGAGTCAGCAGTTGCCACTGCATGTAAGTCTTCCATGTCGGCAGGTCTGTGTCTTTGACTAACTTGCCCAGACCTTCGATATAGCTCGGCTGGTTGATTATGATGTCGCCTTGCTTGTCGGCCCCCAGGGCAGTCAGGTAGGCGTTCCAGTTGATATCAGGTGCCAGGGTGGGCAGATCTTTAACCTGGTATTTGTTGTAGGTCTTGGTGCTGTCACGGCTTTCGACGACATCCCAGTGTTGGGCCGCGATAGCGGTTTCCAGCGCCATGATCTTCTCGGCACTTTCTTGCGGGGCGGCGAAGCCTGCCAGGGTGAACATCTTGGCGATATGTTCGACGAAGGCCTTGCGTATATTGACGAAGCGTTCTGCATCGTTGAAGTAATAGTCTTTTTCCGGCAGGCTCAGGCCATATTGCCAGATATGGGTAGCGTAACGGCTGGAGTCTTTGGCATCGACATCTATGTAGAATGCCATTGGGGTGCCGCCGCCTATGACTTGGCTCTTGGCGAAATAAGTCACCAAATCGTCTTTAGAGGCTATGGCCCGGATGGCGTCGACTTCCTTGACCAGAGGCGACACCCCAAGTTTGTTGAGTGTGTCTGTGTCCATGAAGGAGCGATACAGATCTGCGACTTTCTGTTCATCTGTGCCTGGCTTGAGATTGGCCGTTGCCGCAACTTCTTCTATGATGGCTTTGACATCGTCACGGGATTTTTCACGCAGATCATAGAAGGCGCCGACGCTGGTGCGATCGGCCGGGATTTCGGTTTGCTTGAGCCAGGTACCGTTAACATAGTCGTAGAAGTTATCCTGTGGGCGTACCGACTTATCGAAGTTGGCAAATTCGATGCCTGATCCCAAGACTTTGGTGACGGCTTGTGCCGTGGCCGTCTTGCCCGTTTCCGGTGCCTTGCTGTTGGCCTCATCATTACAGGCACTCAGGCCCAGGATCAGCGAGGCGCACAGGCCTCCAATCAATACATTTCTCATCTTGCTTCCTTCCATTTATGACGGCCCTCAACCGGAGCCTTTAGTATGCATGCTTGTTGTAATGCCTCGCGTTACCCCTTCATTGAGGGACGAAGCACAGGCATTATGGCATGTATACTAAGGCCTTATAGCCAAAGTAAACAAGTGTATTACTTCCTCTCCATGGGCCGGGAACGGCCGTATATGTAACTAAAGGTTACTGAAGGGGTCGCGTCCATGGATTTTGAGTTGGGGGAGGCGCTAAGGGGAGGGACAAGCAAATCTTTGCCCTTTGTCTGTGTGGGCCTCATAATGGCGCCAGATCCTTATTTTAAGCCGAGTATTAAAGTGCGTTTAGACAAATTTATCTGTGAGAGTACCGAACTGACCCGCTCGCTGGCGAAGAAAGCCCTGCATAGAGGCGAGGTGAGTTGTGATGGTGTGGTCGTCAAAGACTCGGGTTTTAAAGTGACTGAAACCACCCGTGTGTGTCTCGATGGCGAACCGATCTCTCTGGTGGGGGTGCGCTACCTCATGCTGAATAAGCCGGTGGATACCCTATGCTCGACCATAGATGAAATTTATCCCTCGGTGCTGAGTCTGCTCGATGTCGCCAAAGCCGATAGCTTGCATATCGCCGGGCGTCTGGATGCCGATACCACTGGCCTGGTGCTGATCACCAGTGACGGCCAATGGTCTCACAAGATCACTTCTCCGAAGAAAGAGTGCACCAAACGCTACCTGGTGCAACTGGCCGATCCCCTAGATGAGTCACTCAAGGCCAGCTTCGCGGCGGGCATAGCGCTGAAAAACGAGGACGGCCCGACCAAACCTGCGTTGCTCGAGATCTTAGAACCTCACCAGGCCAGGCTGACCATCACCGAAGGCAAATATCACCAAGTGAAGCGCATGTTTGCCGCTGTGGGCAACAAGGTTGTGGCGCTGCATAGGGAATGCATAGGCCAGATTGAACTGGACCCTGGGCTTGAGCTCGGTCAATGGCGCTATTTGACCCCGGAGGAAATCGCCTCCGTCGGCTAACTCAGGTTAATGCCATAGCGCTGAAGTGGGCTGGCTTTAAACGAGGGCCGACTTTGAATGAGGGCTGACTGCCCCGGTTGGTTTGATTACAGCGGGTGTGCGCTTGGTCTATGCCAGCCTTAGTGTGAGCCTAGCTTCACCTGGCCGCTTATGGTGCTGACGCGCATCTCTCCCCGGCCCTTGCCTGTCTGGAATTTCAGTTCGGCTCTTGGGGAGTATTTCTTCTTAACGGGTTTATCCTGACTTAACTCATTGACGATCTTGCCTCCGGGACCGCCGTCTATGACAAAACCCAGGTTTGTCTGGCCGCTGAAATTCAGCGACAGATCGCCACTGACGCTCTCGAGGCTGGCGCTCAGTATCTCGGCCGACAAGCTCAATTGACTGTCGCCGCTGACGCTTTTCAGTGTCAGGCGCTCGACTTTCGGGAATTGTCCGTGCAACTCGCCGGATACTTGTTCTATGTCGATGCGGCTGGCGTCACTCTTGGCATCGAGATCGCCGCTCACCAGGCGATAACTTATCTCCCCCGTGCTGGCGTCATCTATTATCTCCCCGGAAACGGTATCCAATTGACTCTTGCCGGCGAGCGCCAGGCTCTTGATGTCGCCGGAGACGGTCCGCAGCCGACTGTGGCCAGCGAGCCGCTCCGCACTGAGGCTACCACTGACCAGAGCCACGTCCAGTTCCCCCGTCAATGTGCTGAGCCGATAATCGGCCGATACGCCTTCGACAGTCAGGTTCAATTCCCTGGGCACCTTGATGGTGAGCGCCGAGCCCTTTTTGCCATGACCTTGGGCGTTGCGTGGCAGCTTATCCTCCAGGGTGATACTGTTGCCTTGCTGCTCGAACACCAGTCCTTCACTCTGCTCGTCCAGTGTGCCGGACACAGAAATTTCCTGTTTGTCCCAACTGAGGATCTGGACCTGGCCGCGCTGTACCTTGACTGACAGTTTGGGGGAATCCTGGACACTCAGTTGCCGTTCTACTTGCTGGGCGGCAAAGGCCGGGCCATAAAAACAGAGCAGGCCGGCGAACAGCAGAGTGCCCAGCAGCGGGGGGAATTGGACAGATTTCATGTTGTATCTCCTGAACCATTGGCATTTATTGGTATTTATTGGCAGTTTTGGTCTTGTTGCACCTGTGCTCTTGTCTTTGTTGCACCCAGGCCACGGCTGCGTTGTTTCTCTGTCGTATCTTGCTTAAACGCCACCTTGGCTCTGAGTGCTGTGGCTGCCTGACTTAACCCTCTGCCCCCAGTCTTCCCCGCATCTTGTATTCCATGGCTATTGGATAACCCAGTGTAAGGCAAAAGATTTAAACTCGGGTGAAATTGCTGCTGGAAAGATCATAAGATGAACAAAAAAACGATTCGTGGCAAGAGTTCAGTCCCGGGATTATCCCGTCGCCTTAGTGTCTGTGCGTCCATCTTTGTCGGTCCTGCCCCATCTTATGGTCGGAGTAGTGGCTTTTAAGCTGTGTTGGGGCGACTCATGTATGTTTTACCATCGGTTCCTGGCATATACTTAGACCTTGGTTTTATATCGCGATACGGACGTCGTACCCTTATTCCTGACAGCTGGATAGCTTATATTCTGTTGCTTTGGGGCTTTGCTTTTAGCCGAGCGAAGCAACAGGCATGAAATCTGTCACTTACCCCGAGGCGTTGTCATGTTGATCCGCTCAAAATTATTACTCAGTGCAACCTTGTCGATCATGGCGGTCGTGGCCATGTTCGGCTTGCAGAGATACTCGAGCCATACTCAGACCGCATTATCGCTAGCCATAAGCAATGTGGTTGAATTGGAAAAAGAAGTGCTGCTGTTGCGCAAAGATGAGAAAGACTTCTTTGCCCGTCTGGATCTCGACTATGTGGCCCATACCAAATTAACCCATGAACGGATCTCAGATCTGAGTCAGTCGCTGCAACAAACCTTGGTCGATTATGATATTTCGACTCAATCCCTGGACGGTTTCAGTCGGAGCCTGAGCAACTATAGTGCCTTGTTCAACGACGTTGTTGTTTTGCAACAGGAAATAGGTCTGACTCCGAAATCCGGCCTCTACGGTGAGTTGCGCGAGGCGGTGCATAATGTTGAATCCCTGCTGAAAGATTTCAATGAGTCTGAATTGGAAATCGCCATGCTGCAACTCAGACGCAGTGAGAAAGACTTTATGCTGCGCCGGGATCTTAAATATGTGGATGGCTTCAATGCCAATTTTGCCGATTTCAATCAACGCCTGCAGTCTTCTTCGCTGGCATCCAATACCAAGGGCGAAATCCAGAGGCTGATGCAGCAATATCAAACCGCCTTCGCGGCTTTGGTCACCAAAGAACAGCAATTGGGCCTGAGCAGCAATGACGGCAAGATGGCCAAGCTGCGGGATGCGGTCGCCCAGACGGAAGTCGATTCCGAAGCCTTGAAACAGCAGACCGTCTCGGCCATTAGGAATGTTGAAAGCAATGTTTTCATCATAGGCCTGGTAGCGTTCTTGGTCATCACCCTGCTGCTATGCGTGGTGACTTACTTGATAGTTCGCAGCATTATCGATCCCATCAACAGCATCAATAAGGTGATCAGCAATATTGAAATCAACAAAGATCTCACCCAGCGTTGCGAGATCGCGAGCCAGGATGAGATAGGCCAGATCGCGGTGCACTTCAATCGTATGGTGGAAAGCTTTCAGCAGTTGATCGAGCAAGTCATTGAATCGATTGGCGGCATGAATCAGTCCTGTTCCGAGCTATCTCACAATGCCGGCCTGACATCCCAGGGAGTGGGACGCCAACTCAATGAGACTGACATGGTGGCGACGGCCATCACGGAAATGGGTGCCACCATAGAAGAGATCGCCAAGAACACAGAATTGGCGGCGGCGAAGGCGAGTGAGACCCATGTGAATGCCCAGGATGGTCAGTTGGGAGTGGAGCAAACCATAGAGAAGATCCAGGCCTTGGCCCAGCAGCTGGATGAATCGGCCAGGGTTGTGGGTGAACTGGAGCATGACAGCGCCACCATAGGCAGTGTCCTGGATGTGATCCGCGGCATCGCCGAACAGACAAACTTGCTGGCGCTCAATGCCGCCATCGAGGCGGCCAGAGCCGGAGAGCAGGGCCGAGGTTTCGCCGTGGTTGCCGATGAGGTACGCAGTCTGGCGATGCGCACTCAGGAGTCGACTCAGGAAATTGCCAACATCATTCAGACTCTGCAGAGCCGGACCCGCTCAATAGTGCAATTAATGGAGGCGAGTCAGCAGCAAGGCGCCGACAGTGCCAAGCAAGCGGCAACTGCCGGTACCCTGCTGCAACAGATCAACGCCGACGTCACCAATATCATGGATATGAGCACTCAGATAGCGGCGGCGATCGAAGAGCAAAGCATGGTGGCGGCCGAAGTGAATAAGAATGTGGTGGTGATCCGTGACATCGCCGAAGAGTCTTCTCATGCCGCCGCTGAAAATGCCTCTTCCTCCAATGAAGTCAAATCCAGGGCCGAGTTCCTGTTCCAGGCTGTGAGTCAGTTCAAGATTTAATGAGTGGAGAGCCACGGCGCTTCTTTTTTGGCGCCGTGGGGTGAGGCTTATAGGGGAGGGGCACAAGAGTTTAGGGGAAAGAGTTCCTCTTCTTGGCTCACAAACTCATCTCGAAGTAGAGGCTAACGGCCTCTACTGCCTGTCAAAGATATGATTCAAAGCTAGAGTCTAAACTCGCCGACTTGGGTGCGCATCACAGTCGCCAGTTCGTTTAATTTCTTGACCGAGTCATTCAATTCGGCCGCGGCCTGGGTCGAGTGCTGGGCTATATCGCTGATGGCTATTATGCTGCGGTTGATACTTTCAGCGACACTGCTCTGCTCTTCTGCGGCGGTGGCGATATGGGTATTCATTTCAGTGATGTTATCGACGGAAATAACAATCCCCTCCAATGCTTGTCCTGCCTCATTGGCCTTGCTGTTGGCCTCCTCAACTTGTTTGATACCGACTTCCATGGTGCTTACAGCCTCATTGACCCCATGCTGGAGTCCGACGATCATGGATTCAATTTCCCGGGTCGACTCTTGGGTGCGCTTGGCCAGGGTGCGTACCTCATCGGCAACCACCGCGAAGCCTCGTCCCTGTTCACCGGCCCGAGCCGCCTCGATAGCCGCATTCAGCGCCAGCAGGTTGGTCTGTTCTGCAATGCCTTTGATGACATCCAGCACCCGACCTATATTGTGGCTTTCATTTGCCAGCGATGTAATGACGCTGGCGGTTTCTTGAATTTGTACCGATAACTGCGACATGCTGCCAATGGATTGCTGGACTATGTCATTGCCGTTGGCTGCATTGACATCGGCATCTCTCGCCGAGTCGGCAGCGGCAGTCGCGCTTTGAGCCACTTCGGCAACCGTGGCCGTCATCTGGTTCATTGCCGCCGCAGTCTGTTCAGTTTCTGCCTGTTGTTGGTATAAGCGTTCGTTGGCTTCATGGGTAAAGTTGCTGAGTTCAGCCGCTGAGTCGCTGACGGTATTGGCGGCTTGGGCTATGGAGAGCAAGATGCCCCTTAGATGCGCTATGACTTGGGTTAGGTTGGTGGATATCTTGCCCAATTCGTCGTCGTTAAAGGGGATAAAAGTCACGGTAAGATCTGAGGTCGATTGGATCTTTTGTAGCTGAGTGAATATATCTGCTATCGGTTTCATCACACTGCGGTTAACCCAAAACCCGAGCACTAGGCTGGCGATGACCGCGAGTAGGGTCAGCAGGATAAACAGGGTGGTCGATGATGAGTGAATGGCGTTCAACTTGTCCTTCTCTTCGCCGGCCACCCTTAGTTGCAAGCTGACAAGAGCGGCGATCTTATTACTTATGGGATCTATGACCCGATACAGGGGGACTATATCCTGGGTTAATTTGCCATCTATCTTGCCGTTGAGCTGAGCGAGTTTCAGCTCGAGTTCTGTGATCATGCTATTGGCCGGACCAAAGAGTCTGTCGGCTTCTGCGGCTAATTGGGATTCTTCCGGCGTTAATGTGGTTGCCATATATTTTTGCCAGCGCTGACGGATCTCGGTATTGGCATTTTGCAGGGCATGGGCGGCTTGTTCTGCGCTAAACTCACCCGCATTTGCCTTATTGATGGCATCTATCACATAAACCGCGTAATCATCGCCAATCACCTTGAGATCTTCCAATGGCACGACTCTGTCATTGTAAATGCTGACAACCCCGGCTTCTATCTTGCTCATCATGTTGATGGCAATCAAACAAACGCTGATCAGAAAAGTTAAGGGGATCAGGAAGCCCAGTACCATTTTGTGCTTTATTTGTAAGTTCATTATTGCACTCGCTATAGGTAGACTGATGGAGGTCATCCTTGAACCTTGTGTGCTTACCGCATGAGTAACATGCATTAGCATCAGTTATAGCAAAGCAGGAGAAAGAGGGGTATCTATAAATAATTCTGAATGCTGCAGATACAAAAAAACCTCGCTAAGCGAGGTTTAAATGTTGGTACAGATGAGAAGACTTGAACTTCCACGCCCTTGCGGGCACCAGCACCTGAAGCTGGCGTGTCTACCAATTCCACCACATCTGCATTGATTGATTTAGCGTACCAAAAATTGGTACAGGTGAGAAGACTTGAACTTCCACGCCCTTGCGGGCACCAGCACCTGAAGCTGGCGTGTCTACCAATTCCACCACACCTGCATTGTTATTCTAATCAGGAATAAAATGCCTTTCCCTAAAGTTGCAATTTGGTACAGGTGAGAGGACTTGAACCTCCACGCCCTTGCGAGCACCAGCACCTGAAGCTGGCGTGTCTACCAATTCCACCACACCTGCACTGTACCTATTGCAACCCTTTAATATCAGCCGCCTGAGCCACTGAGTTAAAGATGGTGCCCGAACCCGGAATCGAACCAGGGACACGCGGATTTTCAATCCGCTGCTCTACCGACTGAGCTATTCGGGCGACGGGCGCAATTTAAAGGCTTTTGGCGGTTCCAGTCAACTAGTTTCTGCTAAATATCTTAAAAAGCCGCTCGTTTGAATAAGTTTTGTGCATAAAGCCCGGTTTGGGCCTTCGGAGTCATCTGGCTTGAACTGAGCGTGTATGGGGGCTATTGGATGCTGCGCAGTACTTATCTGTATCTCCCTCATTTTTTGTTGCGCAGAGCCAGGCCTGATTGCCTCGACCCTAAGGCGCCTGTCACTGAAGCTTCTGTCGCCATACCTGCCATTAAAGTCCCTGTCACTGTGCCGCTGGATGCCGCTGGCTTGATGCGCGGCAGCTTAGGGCGAGACAAGGCCACAATGGTTCAAGAGTAAGGTGGCTTGCGAGAAGATGGCTTACGAGAAGGTGGGATGATGCACTGCCCAGTGCTGTCGGCATAGGACAAGCCTTGGGCGCTAACTAACGCCCAGGCCGACAAGCTTGTCGGCATTATAGATACAGATAATAAAACGCCCCGATAGCGGGGCGTTCTTCAATTCCTGACGCTGAACCCATGCGTCAGTGTGACAAGATTTGATTGTTTGGATAGTTGGCTTGCATTACCATGAGCGCATGCTGCTTCAGTTGTTCCTGCCCTAATGCGTCGTAAGCCTGTACCATGATCTCCAGCGCCCTCTCTGTAGAAGGGGTGCCCGGATAGGTTTCCAGTACAGACTGGGCTCGAACGGCGGCGGCACTCCAGGCAGTCATCTTGATGTAATACTCGGCCACAGTGATCGAGTATTTCGCCAGACGGTTTTTCAGCCCTTGCATGCGCTTTTGCGCATCGGCGGCATACTTACTGTCGGGATAACTTTTGATGAGCTTATCGAAGTCCTTGAAGGCATCCTGTGCATTTTTCGGATCGCGATCGGTTCGGTCGATATTCAACATGTCGTGAAACAAGTAGTTATCGGCCTGCATGTTGACTAGTCCACGCATATAATAGACATAGTCGATATCGGGATGGGTGGGGTTGAGGCGGATAAACCTGTCTATGCTGGCCAGGCCAGACGCCGCGTCATCCATCTTATAGTAGGCATAGATGAGATCCAGCTGAACCTGAGTCTTATGCGGACCAAATGGGAAGCGAGAATCCAGCGCTTCCAGGGTGCGGACAGCCTTAGAGTAATTACCGAGTTCCATCGACGTACGGGCCTGAGAGTAAAGTATCTCAGGGGACTTTTGACTAACGATATCTTCATCGTCGGGGCTACTGCTACAGGCAGATAAGGCCAGTGAAAGCAGGACTAAGGTTACGCCTTTGGAAAATTTATACATACTTGAATTCAATTCTTTTTAAGTTGTAGTTAAGAATTTTTCCATTTCACTATAAAATAGAAAACATCCGATTGTAACAGATAGCACACTTTTTTGGACCCCAAAACCGGGGTACGGTTCCTATGACACAAGAGATTAATCTAAAAAGCGAGATTTCAGCAACACAAACCGGCTTGAGACTCGATCAGGCATTGGCTGAGTTGTTTCCCGATTACTCGCGCACGCGCATCAAGGAATGGATCCTCTCCGGTGCCGTCCAGGTCGATGGCGTGGTGGTCGATAAGCCCCGTGAAAAGGTCCTCGAATCACAACTGATAGAGGTTGGTGCGACGCTGGAAGAAGAAGTGCATGCCAAAGCACAGGACATAGACCTGGACATAGTCTATGAAGATGAGCACATATTGGTGATCAATAAGCAGGCGGGCTTGGTGGTTCACCCGGGCGCGGGCAATGCCGATGGCACCCTGATGAATGCCCTGTTGCACCATTGCCCTGAGATCGAGCATGTGCCTCGTGCCGGCATAGTACATCGTCTGGATAAAGACACTACCGGCCTGATGGTGGTAGCGAAAACCGTCGAGGCTCAGACTCACCTGGTGGCAGCCCTGCAGGCGCGGGAAATTACCCGTGAGTATGAGGCCATAGTGTTGGGCACCATGACAGGCGGCGGCACAGTGGATGAACCCATAGGCCGTCACCCTACCAAGCGTACCCATATGGCGGTGCATCATGCGGGGAAACCTGCTGTGACTCACTACCGGGTGGCGGAGAAGTTCCGTAACCATACCCGTTTGCGACTCAGGCTGGAATCTGGCCGTACCCATCAGATCCGGGTGCATATGGCGCACATAGGCCATGTGTTGCTGGGCGACCCTGTTTATGGTGGCCGTCCCCGTCCACCGAAAGCGGCAAGTCCGGAGTTTTTCGAGATATTGAAAAACTTCAAACGTCAGGCCCTGCACGCGGTCAGACTGGAATTGGCGCATCCCTTCAGCTGTGAGATCATGAGCTGGCAGGCCCCCATTCCGGAAGACATGGCGATACTGACCAAGGCGCTGCGTCAGGACACGGTCGAGCATCCGATAGAATACCTGTAAATGCTAACTCAGCACTGGCCGCTACCGCAGAATGTTGGCATCGCCATGACAGGGCGTCATGGCGGCGTCAGCCTCAGCCCATACGCCAGCCTGAACCTTGGGCTGCACGTGGGGGACAGGGAGTCCGACGTGTTGGCCAACCGTGCCTTGCTCAAACAAAACCTGGGCCTGAACTTCGAACCTCAGTGGCTGCAGCAGGTGCATGGCACCCGGCTGGTCGATCTCGGCGCTTCGTCGATGCGAACCGCAGATGCCAGTTACAGCAATAGAGCCGAAAACATCTGCGTGGTGATGACGGCAGACTGTCTGCCCATCTTGCTATGCGACACCTCGGGTACCGAAGTGGCGGCGGTGCATGCCGGTTGGCGCGGTTTGTGTGATGGGGTGATAGAGGCCGCCATCGCAGCGTTTAAGGCGCCGGCGGCAAACTTGCTGGCCTATCTTGGACCGGCGATCGGGCCACAGGCGTTCGAAGTCGGCACCGAGGTGAGGGAGCTGTTTGTGGTTAAACATGCCCAGGCCGAGGCTTTTTTCGTTCCCCATGCCGATAAATATCTGGCCGATCTCCTTGGTCTGGCGTCCCTGAGACTCCAACTTGCCGGCGTCGAGCGTCTCTATGCCGCCAATGTCTGTACCTTTCAACAAGCGGAAGAGTATTTTTCTTACCGTCGCGATCGCGTTTGCGGCAGAATGGCCTCCTTGATCTGGCTCAAGTCTTGAGCCGAATTTGTGTCTCCTGCTTGAAATTGGCTGAATAGTCCCCATCTTTAAACTAACTAAATGCGATAACTTCATTTGTAGTTTCAGGAGGCTGTATGCGGCTCGATCGTATGACCAACAAATTTCAGCTTGCCATCTCAGACGCCCAGTCGTTAGCGCTCGGGCGCGATCATCAGTTTATCGAACCTTTGCATCTGATGATGGCATTATTGAATCAGGACTCAGGTTCCATCCATCCCTTGCTGACCCAGGCCGGGATCCGCGTCAGTGCCTTACGCTCGGCGCTCAGTCAGGAGTTGGATCGTCTGCCTCAGGTTGAAGGTACGGGCGGCGATGTGCAGTTGTCCCAGGGGCTGATCCGCCTGTTGAATCTATGCGATAAGCTGGCCCAGAAACGCAAAGACAAATACATCTCCAGCGAGCTGTTCATACTGGCGGCGCTGGAAGGCAATGATCCCTTGGCCAATTGTTTGAAAAACGCCGGTGCCAATAAGGCATTGATGGAGCAAACCATAGAGCAAATGCGCGGCGGTCAGAATGTGGACGATCCCAATGCCGAAGATCAGCGCCAGGCGCTGAAGAAGTTCACCATAGATCTCACCGAGCGTGCCGAACAGGGTAAATTGGATCCTGTGATCGGCCGTGATGAAGAAATTCGCCGCACCATACAGGTGCTGCAGCGTCGCAGTAAAAACAACCCCGTGTTGATCGGTGAGCCTGGGGTGGGTAAGACGGCCATAGTCGAAGGCCTGGCACAGAGGATCATCAACGGTGAAGTGCCCGAAGGCATCAAGAATAAGCGGGTACTGTCGCTCGACATGGGCGCGCTGATCGCCGGCGCCAAATATCGCGGTGAATTCGAAGAAAGACTGAAGGCCGTGCTCAACGAATTGGCGCAGGAAGAGGGCCAGGTGATCCTCTTCATCGACGAGTTGCATACCATGGTGGGTGCGGGCAAAGGGGATGGAGCCATGGATGCCGGCAACATGCTGAAACCCGCACTGGCGCGCGGCGACTTGCATTGTGTCGGCGCTACCACTCTGGACGAATACCGCCAATATATAGAGAAAGACGCGGCGCTCGAACGCCGTTTCCAGAAAGTCTTGGTGGATGAACCCAGTGTCGAAGATACCATTGCCATCCTGCGTGGTCTGAAAGAACGCTACGAACTGCACCACCATGTGGAAATTACCGATCCAGCTATAGTCGCGGCGGCGACCATGTCCCATCGCTATGTGTCCGACAGGAAATTGCCCGACAAGGCGATAGACCTTATCGATGAAGCCGCCTCCAGTATCCGCATGCAAATCGATTCCAAGCCAGAGTCCTTGGACAGGCTGGAGCGCCGCGCCATTCAGTTGAAACTGGAAGAACAGGCATTGTCGAAAGAAAACGATGAGGCCAGCCGGCGTCGATTGGAGCACTTGCGTGCCGAGTTGGCCGATGTAGAGTCCAAGGTGTCAGAACTCAATGAAGTCTGGCATACGGAGAAGGCCGCTCTGGCGGGGACTCAGCATATCAAGGCGGATCTCGAGCAGGCCCGCATGGATCTCGAAGTGTCCCGCCGTGCCGGTGATCTGACCCGTATGTCCGAGTTACAATATGGCCGTATTCCCGAACTCGAAAAACAGTTGGATCTGGCCTCACAAGCGGAAATGCAGGACATGACCCTGCTGCGCAATAAGGTCACGGATGTCGAGATTGCCGAAGTGCTGTCCAAGGCGACAGGGATCCCTGTGTCGCGCATGTTGCAGGGGGAGCGGGAGAAATTGCTGCAGATGGAAGGCGCACTGCATAAGCGGGTGATAGGCCAAAATGAGGCGGTGGATTCGGTTTCCAACGCCATTCGTCGCAGCCGTGCCGGGCTTGCGGATCCGAATCGCCCCATAGGCTCCTTCCTGTTTCTCGGCCCTACCGGGGTGGGAAAAACGGAATTGTGTAAGGCCCTGGCGAAATTCCTGTTCGATACTGAGTCGGCCTTGGTCCGCATCGACATGTCCGAGTTTATGGAGAAGCATTCAGTCTCTCGCCTGGTCGGTGCCCCTCCTGGGTATGTGGGATATGAGGAGGGCGGCTATCTGACCGAGGCCGTGAGACGTAAACCCTACTCGGTGATCTTGCTCGATGAGGTGGAAAAAGCCCATCCAGATGTGTTTAACATCCTGTTGCAGGTGTTGGACGATGGTCGCCTGACCGATGGCCAGGGGCGCACCGTCGACTTCAAGAATACCGTGGTCATCATGACGTCGAATCTGGGCTCCGACATCATTCAGGATAGCTTTGGTCGAGTCAGCTATGAGCAAATGAAGACCGATGTGATGGACGTGGTCATGCATAGCTTCAGGCCGGAGTTTTTGAATCGGATCGATGAGTCAGTGGTTTTCCATCCCTTGGATGCCGACAACATCAAGCACATCGCCAGCATTCAAATCGATGCCTTGCGTCAGCGTTTGGCAGAGAAAGACTTCGAGCTGGAGATCTCCGACGATGCCCTGAGCCTGATAGCTCAGTTGGGCTTCGATCCCGTCTATGGCGCCAGACCCTTGAAGCGGGCGTTGCAGCAGGAAGTCGAAAATCCGCTGGCGCAACAGCTGCTGCGTGGTGATTTATTGCCGGGCAAGGCCATCAAGGTCAGTTGTTCAGGCTCAGAATTGGTATTCGAGCAATAACCAAGGGTATCTAGCTAGGTACCGGATGAAAAAGGGAAACGCGAGTTTCCCTTTTTTATGCCTTCTATAAGTGTGGTGCCTGTGGCGTCAAGGTTGCTTAGCGCAAAAAAATTCGACTCTTCGGGTTTGTTCTTGTATCGCCTGCTGGCGTTGCTCTTCCGTCATGGCCAAGGTTTCACCCGAGGTCTTATCGCGGCGGTTGAGTTTGGTATAAGTGGTCAGCACATTAAGGTTTTGACGAGCGCTCTCACAGTTGGCTTTAGCCTGTTTAACATCTGAAGCCTTGTTTAAGGCCGCCGAAGGTGCCGATTCGGCCACTGTCGCTTGGCTTCCCATGCGCTTAGTCGGGGCTATGGAGCCTATCTTGCCCGGCTCTATGTTGTGACTGTCCAATTGTGCCGCTTTCCCTTCTTCGGGAGCCTGTTGGCTGTAATGGGTAACCCCATCCTTGTCGACCCAGGTATATATGCTAGTGGCAAATACTGGCGCAACTGAGCCCCACAGCAGACAAATCGAAAAGATGTTTTTTAACATAAAGAGATCCTAAGGTGTTCCAATGAGATAGTGCCATCGACCTGGCTTATCGATATCCGGCACTCGCCTGAAAGTATGCTATCTTGGAGCTAAAGCTAACCTCTGACAATAATGAATTCAGTGTATGCCAAATCCAGTCAACCAAACAGTGAAAAACAAAGGCATCTATTTGCTGCCTAATCTCTTTACCACCGCCGGGCTATTTTCAGGCTTCTACGCCGTTATCGCTTCCATGAATGGTCACTTCGAGGCGGCGGCTATCGCTGTCTTCGTCGCCATGATCTGCGACGGTCTCGATGGCCGGGTCGCCAGACTCACAAATACCCAAAGCGATTTCGGGGCCGAATATGACAGCATGGCCGACATGGTCTCTTTCGGCATGGCGCCGGCGCTGCTGGCCTATAATTGGGCCTTGGCGGATCTAGGCAAGATAGGCTGGCTGGCCGCCTTCATATATTGTGCCGGTGCGGCGTTGCGTCTCGCCCGCTTCAATACCCAGGTAGGTGTCGCCGATAAGCGCTATTTTCAGGGGCTCGCCAGTCCGGCTGCCGCCGCCGTGATCGCCGGGAGTATTTGGTGTGGCCATCAATATGATATCTCAGGTGCCGATATCAGTTGGATTGTGGCCTTAGTCACTGCGCTCGTCGGACTCCTGATGGTCAGCAACTTCAGATATCATTCATTTAAAGAAGTGGACTGGCGCGGTAAGGTGAACTTCATAGTGATCTTGCTGCTGGTTGGCGTCTTTGTGGTGATCTCGGTACAACCTGCATTAATTCTTTGCGTTGCTTTCTATCTCTATGCACTCTCAGGCCCGGTAATCACCATACGTACCCTAAGAAAGCTCAGGGCCAGCCACGGCAGTGAGGAGCGCAACCGAGGAGAGTCGGACATAAGTGTTGCCTCGTCAGTCGAGGAGGAAAACTTAACCGAAGTTAAGCCGAAGCTTAAAACCGATGCCGAGCAAGAAGCCAATGCAGAAGATAAGCAAGATAAAGCCGAGTAAGCAGCGGCGGGTGTGAGGAGCAATATATGCTCGGGTCATCGAATTCGCTCTAGCAATTAAATCCGGTTTTGTCCGGATTTTTTCATATCAGATGCTTCTTTCGCTCTCTTTGGTTATTAGTTATTGGTCTATCGAGTCGCAGGCAAGCCAGTTCATTGTGTGCCACAATTATTTTCCTTGAGCAAAACCCGGGCATTAGCCTGTGAGTATTCGGCACAGAAGGTTGAATGTTTTCGCTCAAAAGCCGATAAGTCAGCGATGGAATCACTGAAAACGCGGCGAGAATAAAGGAAACTCCCACTCGTTTGGGGTCAAATTGGCTTACTTATGAACGTTTGGTGTGTTTTTTGCCCGCTTGGGTGTTTTTGTTGAATAAAGCCCTTGCGCGGCCGCTGGAACTCCCTATAATGCGCATCCACTGACACGGCAGACAGCGAAAGCTAACCACCGAGTCGGGTTGATTTGAGACTGTTACTCTCTGTTGAGAATGGCACTTAAATCGACAGCGAAAAGAAGTTTTAAAAACTCCTTGACGCCAAACGGGAAATGCGTAAAATGCACGACCCTGAGCTGATGAAGCATCAGCCCCGACCCAACGCGGTCAACGCTCTTTAACAATCTAAAACAAGAAATCTGTGTGGACACTCACAGGTGTTGAGTTAATCGAAATTGTCTCTCACGAGACAATCAAAATTTAAATCAACCAATTCTTTCACGAGAGTGATGAGTGTTCATAGCAATATGTACAAAGAGTCAATCGCAAGATTGATTCGAATCAGAATTCGTTGAGCCGAACT
>NZ_JAAXYH010000011.1 GCF_012911865.1 Shewanella salipaludis | reverse complement strand
TGCGTGGCAATGGGTCGGGGCTGATGCTTCATCAGCTCAGGGTCGTGCATTTTACGCATTTCCCGGTTGGCGTCAAGGAGTTTTTTCAACTTCTTTTCCGCCCATCTACTTGATATACATCAGTCGACGAACTATCACCGCCATTCGCTTAACGCCTCGCGTTTCGCTGTCTGCCGTGTCAGTGGTTGCGCATTATAGGGAGATTTTGCCGGCGCGCAAGGGCTTTTTTGAGGAAAATCGAGGTTTTTTGTTATACCCGAATTAGGCACATACCACCCACCCGTTATCCTCAGACTTATCCACAATTCCGGCGCTCAGGGGGGGTAATCCATCACACATCCCTGGTCTGCGCTCCCAACCGGATGAGTCCCATGTCAGGCAAAAGCCCCTGCCATAAAAAAAGCGACTCAAAGAGTCGCTTTTCATGAGCAATAGCCTGGTTACCGGTTTAACTCAGCTTACCGTGGCACTGCTTATACTTTTTACCCGAACCACAAGGGCAAGGATCGTTACGTCCCACCTTGTCACCCTCGCGCACAACTGGCGTATGAGCCTCGACGGCGTCACCCTCTGCTGCACCCGTTAACGCCTCGGCCGCCGCATGCTGATAGTCACGCTGGATCTTGGCATCTTCCTGACGTCGACGCTCTTCCATCTCTTCCACATCGGATTGCGCCTGAACCTGTACCTTAGACAAGATGCTGATGACATCGTGTTTCAGGGTATCGAGCATCTGTTGGAAAAGTTCGAACGATTCCCGCTTATATTCCTGCTTAGGATTTTTCTGGGCATAACCGCGCAAGTGGATCCCTTGGCGCAGGTGATCCATGGCCGCCAGATGCTCTTTCCATAGACCATCCAAGGTTTGCAACATGACGGCTTTTTCAAACTGACGCAACACCTGAGGGCCAACCATCTGCTCTTTCGCCTTGTAGGCGTTGACCCAAAAACTCACGATACGTTCGCGCAGCGTCTCTTCATGGAGATCGTCTTCTTTATCCAACCACTCCTGAATGGGCAGCTTGATGGCAAATTCCTGGGCCAACCTCTGTTCCAGGCCGGCGATATCCCACAGCTCTTCGACCGACTGAGGCGGAATATACTGTTCGACCACACCCAGGATAACGTCTTCCTGAATATTCTGAATCGTCTCTTCTATGCTGTCGGCATCCATCAACTCGTTGCGCTGGGCGTAAACCACTTGACGTTGATCGTTGGCGACATCATCGAACTCGAGCAATTGCTTACGGATATCGAAGTTGCGGGCCTCAACCTTGCGCTGGGCATTTTCGATGGCACGAGACACCCAAGGATGCTCTATCGCCTCACCTTCTTCCATGCCGAGTTTTTTCATCATGCCGGACACACGCTCGGAAGCGAAGATGCGCATCAGACTGTCTTCCATCGACAGGTAGAAACGCGATGAACCCGCATCCCCTTGACGACCGGAACGACCACGCAACTGGTTATCGATACGACGCGACTCGTGACGCTCGGTACCGAGAATATGCAAACCACCGGCGGCGAGCACGGCTTCGTGACGCGCCAGCCAATCGGCCTTGATCTTGGCCTTCTGCTCTGCGGTAGGATTCTCGAGTGCATCTATTTCCATGTTCCAGTTGCCGCCGAGCACGATATCCGTCCCCCGGCCCGCCATGTTGGTGGCGATAGTGACTGCGCCTAAGCGACCCGCTTGGGCGACAATATCGGCTTCTCTCTCATGGAACTTGGCGTTGAGCACTTCGTGCGGGATCTTTTCTTTACGCATCAGGCCGGCGAGCAACTCGGATTGCTCGATGGAAATGGTACCGACCAATACAGGCTGACCACGTTTACGGCAATCTTTGATGTCTTCTATGATGGCGGCGTATTTCTCTCTGGCGGTGAGATAGACCAAATCCGCCATATCCTTGCGGATCATGGGGCGGTTGGTCGGCACTACGACAGTGTCCAAACCATAGATGTGCTGGAACTCGAAGGCTTCGGTATCGGCCGTGCCCGTCATGCCCGCCAGCTTTTCATATTGACGGAAATAGTTCTGGAAGGTGATAGAGGCCAGGGTCTGGTTCTCATTCTGAATGTGCACCGCTTCCTTGGCTTCGACCGCCTGATGCAGACCTTCAGACCAACGACGGCCCGGCATGGTACGACCCGTATGCTCATCGACTATGATGACTTCGTTGTCCTGGACTATGTAGTCGACGTCTTTCTCGAAGAGGGTATGGGCACGCAAGGCCGCCATGATATGGTGCAACAGCGAAATGTTCGCGGCGGAATAGAGTGAATCGCCTTCGGCCAACAAACCCGCCTCGGTCAGCAGATTTTCGACCTTCTCCTGACCGCGCTCGGTCATGTGCACCTGCTTGGCTTTCTCGTCTATGGTGTAATCGCCTTCACCCACATACTCTTCCGTATCTTCCTTATCCTGGCGAATGAGGTGTGGAATGAGCTTGTTGACGCGAATATAGAGTTCGGAACTGTCTTCGGCCGCGCCCGAAATAATCAGAGGGGTACGGGCTTCATCGATCAGGATGGAGTCGACTTCATCTATCAGGGCATAGTGCAATGGCCTTTGCACCCGCTCCTGGGGGGAAAAGGCCATGTTATCGCGCAGATAATCGAAGCCGAACTCGTTGTTGGTACCATAGGTGATGTCGGCGTTGTAGGCGTCTTTCTTCTCTTGCTGACCTAGGCCGGCGACATTGATGCCGACGGTCAGACCGAGGAATTCGAATAGGGGACGGTTAAATTCGGCATCACGGCGCGCCAGATAGTCGTTCACAGTGATCACGTGTACGCCTTTACCCGTCAGGCCATTGAGGTAGGCCGGCAGGGTCGCGGTCAGGGTCTTACCCTCACCGGTGCGCATCTCGGCGATGCGGTTACTGTCGAGCACCATGCCACCGAGCAGCTGCACGTCGAAATGACGCATCTCAAACACACGCTTAGAGGCTTCGCGTACTGTGGCAAAGGCTTCGGCCATGATGCTGTCCAGGGAGACCCCCTGTTCCAGACGCTCACGGAATTCGGCGGTCTTGGCCTTCAGTTCACTGTCGCTGAGCTTTTCGTAATCCGCCTCTAGCGCATTTATCTCGGCGACTATTTTAGAAAGGCCTTTAAGGGTACGGTCGTTGCGACTACCAAATACTTTTGTCAGTAATTTACCAAACATCTGAATCACTTATTATCTGTAGGCCGAGTCCATGATGGAATCAAGAAGCCAAAGTTTTAATTAACTTGCTTTGCGGTAGACAAACTTCTGTGGATCTATCTGTTGTCCACCCCGCAACACTTCGTAATGTACATGTGGACCGGTCGAGCGTCCCGTACTCCCCATACTGGCGATGGTTTCACCCTTGGCAACCACATCGCCGACTGTCACAGACAAGGCCTTATTGTGTCCATAGCGAGTACGCAGACCATTTCCATGATCGATTTCCACCAACTCACCATAACCAAACATCTTGCCAGCCCAGGTAACGACACCGGCGGCCGTCGCGACGACCTCCGTGCCTTCTTTACCCGCGAAATCTATGCCTTTATGCATGGTTCTACGGCCATTGAAGGGATCGTTGCGCAAACCGAAGGGGGAAGATAGCCAACCTTTGTTGATCGGCTGCCCCGAAATATAACGTTCTTCATCTATATGGAGATTAGATGCCACAGTTTCAAGTAGTGATAATTGAACATTATTGTTATCGATTCGTGAAACCAGGGCATTCATATCATCAAAAAGTTGCCCCAACTCTATGCTGGCGCCAACATCACTCGGCCCGCCGATACCGACCTCGGTCGAGAAATCGAACTGTTCTTCGAGCTGATAATTTTGCGCTACTTGCTGTCCCAGCGCCTCGAGACGGACAATCTTGGCCTGCATCCGGGCGACATGGGTCACCAACATGGCCAATTGCGACTCGGTGGCATTCTTGAGATCTAAGACTTGTTGTTTTTGCTGTTCACGGACGAGACGATCTTTATCGACACTGGCCTGCTGACTCTCGAAGCGCTCAGTATTCTGTTGATAAATACCGGTACCGGCAGCGAGTAACAGAATGGGCAGCAGTAACCAACGTTTACCTGGTTGCCAGCGGCTGACGCCATTCCGACCTTGAATAAAAACTGTTACACTCATAGCCTAATTCAGCCATCTTATTATCATATGAAAAAGCCCCCTCAGGATCTCAGCCAGCTGTTACACCAATCGGGGAAATTACCCGATCTTGCTGAGAAAGCGGAACTGCTATTGTACCTGGATCAACATGTGAAACAGATGACGGCAGGTCCTGTCGCGGAGCAGCTCAAAGTGGCCAATCTCCGCCAGGGTGTTCTTGTTATTGAAACTACCACTGCGGCCTGGGCTGCCAGAATTAACTTCCAAAAGACGAAGTTACTCACGCAACTGCAAACCGAAACGCTCCCAATGCTTACCGCAATTGAAGTGAAAGTCAACCCGGGATTAGCCTTGTACACCCCCAAGCCCAAAGTTCCCCAGCATCAACTGAGTGCGGTGGCCGCAGAACATCTGGAGGCATTGGCGGAACATGTTGAAGGTTCCCTGGGTGAAAAACTAAAACGGCTGGCTGCATTAGCCAGCCGTAATAGGCAATCTTAATCTGGACTAGGCCAGCACGGCGCCGCCCGGCACCATGAAGCTGACGGGAACGTCGGCCTCTTTCTCGAAACTCACCAGCTCCCAGGCATCTTGCTGGGCCAACAGGGCACGCACCAACTGATTGTTGAGGGCATGACCCGTCTTGTAGGCACAGAACTCGCCGACTATGGCGTGACCCGCAACATAGAGATCACCGAACGCATCCAGGATCTTGTGCTTAACGAACTCATCCTCATAACGCAGACCATCGGGGTTGAGGACACGATATTCATCAAGCACCACGGCGTTTTCCATGCTGCCACCCAGGGCCAGGTTATTGGCACGCAGATATTCAATATCACGCATGAAACCGAAAGTCCTGGCACGACTGATGTCTTTAACGAAAGCGGAGGTGGAAAAATCCATCACCATATGTTGCTGGCTGCGGGCGATTTCAGGGTGATTGAAATCGATCGCGAAATTAACGCGAAAGCCCTTGAAGGGTTTGAGCTCGGCCCATTTATCACCGTCTTCGACGCGAACCGTGCGCTTGATCCTGAGGTATTTCTTGGCAGCCGCCTGCTCTTGAATACCGGCAGTCTGCAACAGGAATACGAATGGACTGGCACTGCCATCCATGATGGGAATTTCAGGCGCATCCACTTCGATAACGGCGTTATCTATGCCCAAGCCGGCCAAGGCGGCGAACAAGTGCTCAATGGTCGAGATGCGAACACCCTGGTCATTTACCAGCGCCGTACACATGGTGGTTTCCCGTACTTGCTCAGGCTTAGCCGCGATGGCGACAGCAGGGCTCATATCGGTTCGTACCAGTACGATACCCGTATTGACAGGTGCGGGTTTGATGCACAGAGTCACCTTGTTGCCGGAATGCAATCCGACACCAGTGGTCTTCACCATTTTTTGAACAGTTCTTTGAAAAATCATTCAGTTACCCGTATTCATCTCAACAAAAAAGCCTAACGTCTGCGCACAGCAACTGCCCACCGAGGGCGTGACTGGGCGAAGATATTAGCATAAGTTTGGCATTTCACAAAAATTCCACCACTTTCAGGCCATCAACCCGAGAGTGCGGTGGCAACTATCATGTCTATGCCGCCCTATTAATCCGCCTGCTTACGCAAAAACGCCGGAATATCCAGATAATCCAGCTCATGCTTGGCGGCCGGTGTCGGTATCGACTGGGCTGCCGGCACCACATTACCCTTAGGCGCAGCCTGAGTCAGACTCGGTTCTTCGGCATACTGCTCAACCTTGGGCTCTATGGCCACTGGCTCAGGACGCGGCGCCGGCTTGGATACGAGTTGGATATCCGGACGCTTCTCGGCACCTATACCCGTTGCGACCACAGTCACACGCAGCTCGTCGCTCATTTCCGGATCTATCACGGCACCCACGACCACGGTCGCGTTGTCTGATGCATAGGCCTTAACATGATTACCGACAGTCTCGAACTCTTCGATGCTCATGTCCATGCCGGCGGTGATGTTAACCAGGACACCACGGGCACCGGCCAGATCTATGTCTTCCAGCAGAGGGCTGGCGACGGCCGCTTCGGCCGCTTCTTCGGCCCTGTCTTCCCCGCGGGCGACGCCCGTGCCCATCATGGCATTACCCATTTCGGACATCACTGTCTTGACGTCGGCGAAGTCGACGTTGATGAGACCTGGACGGGTGATCAGCTCGGCTATGCCTTGCACTGCACCCAACAAGACGTTGTTGGCGGCGGCGAACGCATCCAGCAGGGAAGTGCCACGGCCCAGGACCTTGAGCAACTTCTCGTTGGGGATGGTGATCAATGAATCCACATGTTTCGCCAGCTCGGCTATGCCTTGCTCGGCATAGGCCATACGCTTCTTGCCTTCAAACGGGAACGGTTTGGTCACCACTGCCACGGTAAGAATGCCTTCTTCACGGGCGATCTGAGCGACCACAGGCGCGGCCCCCGTCCCCGTCCCCCCGCCCATGCCGGCGGCGATGAAGATCATGTCCGAGCCCTTGATGGCGGCGCGGATGTTCTCTTTATCTTCTTCGGCGGCAGCACGACCCACTTCAGGATTGGCGCCGGCGCCTAAGCCCTTGGTGACATCGCGTCCCAATTGAATGGTTGAGCCCGCTGCCGACTTGCGCAGCGCCTGGGCGTCTGTGTTGGTGACCACAAACTCAACACCTTCTATGTTGTGTTTCACCATGTGTTCGACGGCGTTACCACCGCCACCACCGACACCGATGACCTTGATCACCGCGTCGTCTGAATGTGTATCCATGATCTCAAACATTGTCTGATCTCCGTTATGCCTGCGTTATGAAATTAAAACTCACCCTTAAACCAGCTCTTGACCCGATTCAAGAAACTGGTAACCCCTTGACGCTCAGGCCGCTCGAACTGACGTTCGATGACCCGTCTTGCGCCATAGTGCAACAGTCCCACTCCGGTCGAGTAGATAGACTGATCCACATATTCGTATAAACCTTTGATCGGCAGCGGCGACGCTACCCGTACCGGCATGCCGAAGGTCGCTTCGGCTATGTCGACGGCCCCCTCTATCGAGGCTGTACCGCCCGTCAGCACTATGCCGGCGGCGATCTGATCTTCCAGACCGCTGTCCTGCAATTCTTTCAACACCAACTCAAACAGCTCCTGATACCTTGGCTCGACCACTTCTGCCAGGGTATGACGCGACATGCTCCGCGAAGGACGACCGCCGACCGAGGGCACTTCTATGCTGTCTTCACGGCTCACCATGGCGCTGCGGGCGCTGGCGAACTGCACCTTGATCTGTTCCGCATGTGACAAGGGAGTGCGGAAAATTTTGGCTATGTCGTTGGTCACCTGGTTGCCGGCCACCGGCACCACGGCACAGTGACGCAGGGCACCATTGGTATAGACGGCTATGTCTGTGGTGCCGCCACCTATGTCCACGATACAGACGCCGAGATCTTTCTCGTCATTGGTCAGCACAGAGTCGGCCGAGGCAATACCGGAAAACACCAGATCATCCACCTTGAGGCCACAGCGCTCGACGCTCTTGGTGATATTCTTGGCCATATCGTTGGCACAGGTGACTATGTGCACCTTGGCCTCCATCCGCATGCCCGACATGCCGATTGGGCTCTTGATGCCGTCCTGCACATCTATGGCATACTCCTGTGGCAACACATGCAGTATCCGCCGCTCGGTCGGGATCTTCACGGATCTCGCCGTATGGATCACATTGTCGACGTCTTCCTGGGTCACTTCTTCGTCGTTGATCGACACCATGCCATTCTCGTTCTGGCAGGCTATGTGTTTGCCCGAAATGCTCAGATAAACCGACGACACCTGGCAATCGGCCATCAGCTCGGCCTGATCCAGTGCCCGCTGCACGCTGCGCACTATCGAATCAAGATCGTTGACGCCGCCCTTATCCATGCCTCTGGAAGGGTGATTTCCCAAGCCGACTATGCTGATCTCACCGTCGGGCATGACTTCGCCTATGATCACTGCGACCTTAGATGTCCCTATGTCCAACCCAACAATCAGATTTCTATCTTGGTTCTTGGTCATTACTTAACGGCTCTCTTGTTGTGCATCATCCCAGCCTACGGCTAATCCTGTGTCGTAACGCAAATCCACCGTGGCGATCGCCTTACTCTGTTTCGCCAGGATAGGGTAAACATCAATAAATCTTTGAACTCGCGCCATATTGTCCTCACGCCCCAGATCCAGCAGTATGCCGTTGTCCAGCATGGCGTGCCAGGCATGGCGCGGGCTCAGGCTCAAACTCGCCAGTTCGAAGCCGTTGATCTTCAGCAGCGACTCGAGCAGCTGATAGGTCGTCAATACTTCGCTGCCCATGTCATCCGGCCCGGCCAGCAAGGGCAACTTCTCCAACCCTGGCGGCGCCGCTGCTTGGAACACCTCGCCCTGGACATTGAGCCAGGCATCACCGTTCCAGTGTGCTATCGGCTGTTGCTCCTGCAGGTAGACTTTCAATTTCGCCGGCCATTCGCGCCTGACCGATGCGCTGTACACCCAGGGCAAGGCTTCCAGTGTCTGTTGCACCTGAGTCACATCGGCGCTGAAAAAGCTGCGTTGCATCAGGCTCTGTAATGCCTGCTGGATCTCCCGATCGCTGGTATAGAGGCGCTCGCCCTTGATGGCGACGGCTTCTATGGGCAGCTTATCTGCATCGTTCAGCACAGAGTGCAACTGGCGCCCAGCGGCGATCAGGCCAAGCAGCACGGCAAATAGAAACACCAGCCCCAGCCACAGATACCAATCCAGCTGCAATAACTTCTGTTGCCAATGTCGCCGCTTATCGCTCCAAGACACAGCTCACCCACCCTTACTCAGCACCGGCAAAAACCACAGAAAACCGGCCATTATATAGACCTAAGCTCCAGGGTCAAAATATGTTTTCACCAAAAGCTAACAGATTAAAAATCAATCGGTTTCTTTATCATTTACCTTAATTGCAAAACCCAACTCCGAGGTCGCCAATTGACGCGCCAAGGCACCTATATTTCCGGCACCCTGAGTCATGAGCAGATCCCCATCCTGCAGCACATCCGGCAAGACCCCCGCCAGCTGCTCCGGGCTGGCAACGAAGATAGGATCCACCTGGCCGCGCAAACGAATAGAGCGGCACAGGGCCCGGCCGTCGGCCCCAGGGATCGGCGCCTCACCGGCGGCATAGACATCCAGCAGCAAGAGACAATCGACCTGGGACAGGACATCGACGAAGTCCTCGTACAGATCCCGGGTGCGACTGTACCTGTGGGGCTGGTAGGCCATCACCAGGCGCTTATCCGGCCAACCGGCACGGGCCGCCTTGATGGTCGCGGCCACTTCACTCGGGTGATGGCCATAGTCGTCGACCAACATCACGGCGCCATTTGGGGTGGCAAACTCGCCCAGATGCTGGAAGCGGCGGCCTATCCCCTGGAATTCGGCCAATGCCTGCACCATGGCGGCATCATCTATCTCATCTTCGGTCGCCACGGCAATCGCCGCCAAGGCATTGAGCACATTGTGCTGCCCCGGCAGGTTCAGCACCAAGCTCAGATCTTCCTTTCCCTTGCGCCTGACGGTGAAGCGGGATTGATGACCCTGCTGGCTGAAATCCAGCGCCCTGACATCGGCATCCTCGCTGAAGCCGTAGGTCACCAATTGGCGACCTATGCGCGGCATGAGTTCGCGCACCACCTCATCGTCGATACAGACCACGGCCACCCCATAGAACGGCAGGTTATGCAGGAAATCCACGAAGGTAGACTTCAGCTTCTCGAAGTCACCGCCGTAGGTATCCATATGGTCGGCTTCTATGTTGGTCACCACACTGACCATGGGCTGCAGATGCAGGAAGCTGGCATCGCTCTCATCGGCCTCGGCGATCAGATAGCGGCTGGTGCCCAACCTGGCATTGGTGCCGGCGCTGTTGAGCAGGCCACCTATCACGAAGGTGGGATCCCGCTGCGCCTGGCCATAGACGCTGGCGATCAGACTGGTGGTAGTGGTCTTGCCATGGGTACCGGCAATCGCCACCCCATGACGGTAACGCATCAACTCCGCCAGCATTTCCGCCCGGCGGACTATGGGGATCCGCAGCTCCCTGGCGGCGATGATCTCCGGGTTTTCCTGGTTGATAGCGGTCGACACCACCACCACATCCACCTGTTGCACGCTCCGGGCCTGATGCCCTATGACTATCTGCGCCCCCAGGGCCGCCAATCTCTCGGTCACCGCATTCTGGGCTATGTCCGAGCCACTGATCTGATAGCCCTCGTTGAGCAACACTTCGGCGATGCCGCCCATGCCGGCGCCGCCGATACCGACGAAGTGGATCCTCTTGATGCGACGCATCTCGGGGATCATGCTGCGCAACTGGGCGTATTTTTCTGTTTTTGTCATTGGTGTTTTTTTCCGGCAAGATCCCTGCACACGGCGGCGACACGTTCGGTCGCATCGAGTACGGCAACATCTCGCGCTCTTTGGCCCATACGGGCTAATTCATTTCTGTCACTGGCGAGCAAGTGTAACTTGCCCACCAATTGCTCTACATCCAATATGGCCTGCGGCAACAAGAAGGCGGCGCCGGCATCGACCAAGACCTTGGCGTTGCGGGTCTGGTGATCGTCGACGGCATGGGGGTAAGGCACCAATACCCCGGGCAAGCCAACCGCTGCCAGCTCAGAGACCGTCAGGGCGCCGGCACGGCATAAGACCACATCGGCCCAGCGGTACGCCGCTTCCATATCGTCGATAAATTCGGCCACATTGACGCCACCATCCTGACCCAACTGCTGGTATTCGGCCTTGACCCGCTGCAAATTGTCACGCCCGACCTGATGCCAGACGGTGATGGAATGCTGCTGGCTCATGGCGGCCACGACCGCCGGCATGAGATCGTTGAAGACCTTGGCCCCCAGGCTGCCACCTACGACCAACACTCTGAGGGCATCGTCACCGCTCACCCTGGGTTGATTGCCCAAGTTGATAAGCTCCCGCCTGATGGGGTTGCCCACCACCTCGGCCTTCACATTCAAGGCTGCGAAGGTATTCTCGAAGGCGCACAGCACCCGGGTTGCTATGCGTGACAGCAGCTTGTTTGTCATCCCAGGGATGGCATTTTGCTCATGCAGCACCAGAGGAATGCCGCAGAGCCGCGCGGCGACCCCGCCTGGACCGCTGGCGAAACCGCCCATGCCAAGTACCACATCCGGGTTAAATTCCTTTATGACCTTCCTCGCCTGGGCGATAGAGCGCAACACCTTGAAGGGCGCAGCCAGCTTACGCACCAGGCCATTGCCACGCACTCCCTTGATATCTATGAAGTCGATATCGAAGCCATGTTGAGGCACCAATCTGGCCTCCATGCGATCGGCCGTGCCTAACCAACGCACCTTCCAGCCACGTTTGGCCAAGTGCTTGGCGACCGCCAGTGCGGGAAACACATGTCCGCCCGTGCCGCCGGCCATCACCAGAATACGTTTGTCTTCGCTAAGGATATCAGCCATTAGTTTACTCTCCCCTGAATGGCCTGCACCTTACTCAGACGCCGTTCGAAATCGATTCGCAGCAACAACATGGCCGCCGCCGTCATCACCCACAGGCTGCTGCCGCCATAGCTGATGAAGGGCAAGGTCAGCCCCTTGGTCGGCAACATGCCTATGCTGGCGCCGACATTGACCACTGTCTGGAAACAGATCCAGATGCCTATGCCGTAGGCCAGATAGCCTTCGAAGGCATTCTCCGTCTTGAGGCAGAGGTTGCCCAGGCGGATCGCCCGCAGCGCCACGAACAGCAACACGGACAACACAGCTATGATGCCGATGAAGCCCAACTCTTCACCTATGATGGCGAAGATGAAGTCGGTATGGGCCTCGGGCAGATATTCCAGCTTCTGGATGCTGTTGCCCAGCCCCTGCCCCAGCCAGTCGCCGCGGCCATAGGCCATCAGCGACTGAGTCAATTGGTAGCCGCTGCCGAAGGGATCTTGCCAAGGGTCGAGGAAGGAAGTCACCCGGCGCATGCGATAAGGCTCGAGCAATACCAGGGCGACGAAGGCCATCACTCCGGCGAGGATCAGGGCGAAGAAGTCCAGCAGACGGGCCCCCGCCAGAAACAACAGGCCGACGGTACCGACGAATAACACCACCACAGTGCCGAGATCCGGCTGCATCAAGATCAGGATGGCGTACACGGCGAAGACGGCGATCGGCTTGTAGAAACCCTTGGAATTTTCCCTCAGCTCCTGATGGCGCCTGACCAGATAACCGGCCATGTATACCACGAAGGCAAACTTGGCCACCTCGGCGACCTGAATGCGTACGGGTCCTATGGCGAGCCAGCGGGTGGCGCCGTTGACACTGGTGCCGACGAGCAGCACGGCCACCAACATCAGCCCCACCACCAACAAGATCACCGGGCTGAGCTGCTGCCACCTGTGGATCTCTATCTTAAGCACCAGGGTGGCTATGAAGACGCAGCCAACCAGATAGAGGATATGCCGTCCCATGAAATGGAATGGATTCCCCGTCAGCGTCTGCGCCTCGGGCATGGACGCCGACATCACCATGACGAAGCCGAAGCTGATCAGCGCCAGAATCGCCATCAGCAAGGCTCTGTCGTACAGCTGCGCCCCCGGCGCTTCGTTATCCCGCAACAAGTTGGGCCAGGCCCAATTGAGGCGCCCGGCAAACAGGCTGAGTTGGCGCGCATCAGTCGTCATTCAATGCCTCCACCAAGTGCCTGAAGTCATCGCCACGGGCCATGAAATTCGCGTACATGTCCAGACTGGCGCAGGCGGGAGACAAGAGCACTATGTCTCCCGAGCTCGCCAGCTCGGCGGCCTTGGCAACGGCCTCGGCCATGGTGGCGACCTCTATGCTCCCCGGCTGTAAGGCGGCGATCTGCCCGCCATCCCGTCCCAGGGTAATAAGCCGACTGACGTTGGCGAGCGCCGGCGCCAGCGGTCCGAAGTCGGCGCCCTTGCCATCCCCGCCGGCGATCAGTATGACATCCCCCAGGTAATCGCTCAGCCCCTGCAAGGCGGCGACCGTGGCACCGACATTGGTGGCCTTGGAATCGTTGACATAAGAGACCCCGGCCTTCACAGCCACCAGCTCACAACGATGGGCCAGGCCGCTAAAGCGGCGCGCAACCTGGACCATGGCGCTGCGGTCGACACCCGCCTGCTCCACCAGGGCCATGGCCGCAAGCAGGTTGGCATGGTTATGGCTGCCGATGAGCGCCACTTCACTCAAACTGAGGATCTCGCTGCTGCCATGCACCAGCTTGCCGCCGGCTATGCCCCAGTCATCGTTTTCGGGTACGCCCAGGCCGAAGCTCAACTGATTCATGGGATCCTTGGGCAGGGTCATGGCATCGTCGCGATTGAAGATCGCCACCCGGCTCTGGGGATACAAGCCGAGCTTGGCCTGGCGGTAGGACTCGATATCCGTGTATCTGTCCATATGATCTTCACTTATGTTGAGACAAGTGGCGGCCAGGCAGCGGAGGCTATGGGTCGTCTCGAGCTGGAAGCTGGAGAGTTCGAGCACATACAGGTCGGCCGGCTCGCGCAGCAAGTCCAGCGCGGGCACGCCAATGTTGCCGCCGACAGCCACCTTCTTGCCGCCGGCCCTGGCCATTTCCGCGACCAGGGTGGTCACGGTCGACTTGCCGTTGGAGCCGGTGATCGCCAGCACACAGGGCTCGCGCTCGGCCAGGGCTCTGGCAAACAGCTCGACGTCCCCTATGACTTCTATGCCCATGTCGATGGCGGCCTGGACTTCCGGGGTATCGACGGCGATCCCCGGACTTATGATGATCTGACTGGCTTGCACCAGATAACGACAATCGAAGCCGCCGGCGTTCAGCGGCACCTCGGGATATTCAGCCGCCAAGGCGTCGGCACCTGGCGGCTGGCGGCGGCTATCCATCACCAAGGGCGTGATCCCCTGGCCACACAAATAGCGCACGACCGAGAGCCCGGTCGCCCCCAAACCCAACACTATGTGTGAATATCTGTCCGCCATGACCTTTACCTTAATTTCAGCGTGGCTAAGCCAAGCAATACCAGGAACAGGGAGATGATCCAGAAACGCACTATCACCCGCGGCTCCGGCCAACCCTTGAGCTCGTAGTGATGGTGGATGGGCGCCATGCGGAAGATACGCTGGCCGCGCAGCTTATAGGAGCCCACCTGAAGGATCACGGATACAGTTTCCATCACGAACACCCCGCCCATGATGACCAGCAGGATTTCCTGACGGATCAACACGGCTATGGTGCCCAATGCCGCGCCCAGCGACAGGGAGCCGACATCTCCCATGAAGACCTGCGCCGGGTAAGTGTTAAACCAGAGGAATCCCAGCCCAGCACCCACTATGGCGGTGCAGACGATCACCAGCTCGCCGGAACCCGGCAGATAGGGGATATGCAGGTAACTGGCGAACTGCACATGACCCGAGAGATAGGCTATCAGGGCGAAGGCGGCGGCCACCATCACGGTCGGCATGATAGCCAAACCATCCAGGCCATCGGTCAGGTTCACCGCATTGCTGGCGCCCACTATGGTGAAGTAGGCCAGCACAACGAAGGCGATACCCAGTTGCGGCATCACTTCCTTGAAGAAAGGCACCACCAGCTGGGTTTCCCCCGGATGCACAGTAGTGGCATACAGGTAGAAGGCGATCGCCAGCGCGGCCAGGGACTGGAGGATATACTTCCAGCGGGCGATCAGCCCCTTGGTATCCTTGCGCACCACCTTGCGATAGTCGTCGATGAAACCTATCAGGCCGAAGCTGGCCAGCACGAACAACATTACCCACACGTAACGATTGCCGAGATCGCCCCACAGCAAGACGCTGATGAAGATGCCCGCCAGGATCAACAAACCACCCATGGTGGGGGTGCCACGTTTGCTCAGGTGTGATTCGGGACCATCGTTGCGCACCACCTGACCTATCTGCAGTATCTGCAGACGTTCGATCAACTTGGGCCCCCACCATAGGCTGAACACCATGGCCGTCAACAGGCCGAGAATGGCCCTGAAGGTCACATAAGAAAATACGTTGAACCCGGAATAAAACTGGGTTAAATACTCGGCCAGATAAACCAGCATCTACACTAACTCCCCGCGCTCGAAAGCGACTGTTAAGGCCTCGACAACGCGCTCCATGGCGGCGCTGCGGGATCCTTTGACCAATACTGTTACCTGACCAGGTAACTGATTTATGTGTTTGATTAATTTGCCAAGCAGCTCATCCATGCTGTGATTATGCTCGGCGCCGAATGCCAGGCTGGTGTCGCGGCTGAGCCGGCCGACACAGAAGAGGGCTTCAATGCCCCGGCGTTTCGCCAGCAGCCCCAGCTCTGAGTGCAAAAGTGGCGCATTGTCGCCCAATTCGGCTAAATCGCCCAGCACCAGGCAGCGATGGCCACTCATTTCCCTGAGCCAATCTATGGCAACGCCTACGGAACTCGGATTGGCGTTGTAGCTGTCGTCCACCAACAGCACCCGGCCGAGCCGGTGCGGTAACATGCGGCCCTTGACCGGCTGCAGCAGCGCCAACCCTGTGACTATCTGCGCCAGGCTCAAGCCCAGTGCCAGGCAGACACAGGTGGCCGCCAGGGCATTGCCGACCTGATGCCGGCCCGCCAGCGGCAGGCTGACGGCAACCGACTGGCCGTCATACTCGAGGGTAAAACTGTAGCGGCCCTCGGCATCGGCACTCAGCGCCGTCGCCATCACGGCGGCGGGTGTGGCCATGCCAAAATCCAGCTGACGGTAAGCCTTGGCCTGGGTACGCATCAGGGCGGCAAACTCGTCATCGGCATTGATGACCGCCGTCCCCATGGGTTGCAGGTGATTGAAGATCTCCGCCTTGGCCTCGGCGACTCCCGCCTTGGAGCCGAACCCTTCCAGATGGGCATCCCCTATGTTGTTGACCAATGCCACCTCGGGTTTGACCAGGGAAGAGGTGTAATCTATCTCCCCCTTATGATTCGCCCCCAGCTCGAACACCCCGAATTCATCGCCCGGGGTCAGCCTGAGCAGGGTGAGCGGCACGCCTATCTCGTTGTTGAAATTGCCCGCGGTGTAGAGCACCCGGGCATGCTGCGACAGTATGGTGGCGATCATCTCCTTGACGCTGGTCTTGCCGTTGGAGCCGGTCAGGGCCACACATCTGGGGGCGACACTGTCACGCACATAGGCGCCTATGGCCCCCATGGCGCGCTGGCAATCGGGCACCAGGATTTGCGGTAATGCCAGAGGCAATTCCCGCTCCACCAGCAAGGCGCTGGCGCCATTGGCCATGGCGGTGGCCGCGAAATCATGACCGTCGAAGCGCTCGCCCTTGAGGGCCACGAACAGACACTCCGGGCCCAGATTACGGCTGTCGCTGCTGAGACTGCGGATTTGCCGCTCGTTGGCGGCCCAATCCTTGCCAACGAGCCTGGCATCCAGCTGTTGGCAGAGGCGTGAGAGCATCATGGGGATCATAGGGAACCCTCCGCCAACTGCCGCGCCAGGGCGCGCTCGTCATAGGCCAGACGCACACCGCCGATTTCCTGATAGGTTTCATGGCCCTTGCCGGCCAAGAGCAGCAGATCGCCGGCCTTGGCGAGAGCCAGCACCCGCTTGATGGCGCCGACTCTGTCTATGTCGCTCAGGGCGGCATCGGGCCGGCTCAAGCCGGCGAATATGTCGGCGATTATGGCTTGCGGCGCTTCGCTGCGGGCATTGTCGCTGGTGATCATCAACCTGTCGGCGAAGGCCTCGGCGGCCTTGGCCATCAATGGCCGCTTGCCCTTGTCGCGCTCACCGCCACAACCGAACAGACACCAGAGCTCTCCCGGACAATGGCCCCTAAGCGCCTGCAAGGCTTGCGCTATGGCGTCCGGGGTATGGGCATAATCCACCACCAGAGTCACCCCGGCCGCAGTGGTGAAACGTTCCATCCTGCCGGGAACCGGGGTTAATTCCGGCACCAGGCTCAACAGCTGATGCATGTCATAGCCCTGCAGATACAGGGCGGCGACGGCGGCGACCAGGTTGGACAGGTTGAAGGCGCCGAGCAGGGGCGATGCCAGCCTGGCCTCACCCTCGGGCCACACCAGCGTCGCCTCGACGCCATGTTCATGGAAGTTGGCATCCTTGGTGAAGAAGCTCGCCTGTGGCTGCCCCGCCGTGCTGAAGCCCAAGATCTTGCTATCGTTCAGGGCGCTGAACCAGTCGAGGCCGACGGCGTCGTCGAGGTTGATCAGCCCATGCTGCAGGCTGGTGAAACCGAACAGGCGTTTCTTGGCCAGGGCATAGGCATCCATATCACCATGATAATCAAGATGATCCCGGCTCAGATTAGTGAACACTGCGGTATCGAAAGGCACGGCCGCCACCCGTCCCTGCACCAGGCCATGGCTGGAGACCTCCATGGCACAGACCTTGGCGCCCCTGGTCTCGAATTGGGCCAGTTGCTGCATCAGGGTGATGGCATCGGCCGTGGTATTGCCGCTGTCGACCAGCTCGCCCCAGAGGCCATTGCCCAGGGTGCCCATCACAGCGGCGCGGTCACCGGCAAGGCTCACCAGCTGGGCGAGCAATTGGCTGACCGAGGTCTTGCCATTGGTACCTGTAATGCCTACCAGCTTGCAGCTGCGGTGCAGGGGATAAAACTGCGCCGCCAGGGCAGATAACTGCCTGCTCAACTGAAAAAAAGCTATCTCTATGCCCCGCCCGCTTGCGCCGGCGGTACGGTTCACCCGGCCATGTGCATCCGGATCATCCGTATGCACCAAGGCCAGGGCGCCCCTTGCCAGGGCTTGGTCCACAAACTGACGGCCGTCGACCTTGTGGCCGGGAATGGCCACAAACAGGCCTCCCTGCGCCACAGCACGGCTATCCAATGTCAGCATGTTAACGCTTTCGGGCCCTGGATAATGAAACCAAGGCGCCAGCAGATCCCGCAATAACATCATTCTGCACTCCTCGGAATTCCGGCCAATTGCACTTGCGCTTTCGCAGTCATTGGCTCAACGTTTAACATCTGCAACGCCCCAGACATCACGGCGGCGTACACGGGGGCGGCGACATCGCCGCCATAATACTTGTCGCCCTTGGGCTCATTGATCACTACGACTATCGCCAGCCTGGGATCGTTCACCGGCGCGACCCCGGCAAACTGGGCCACATAGTCATCGCCGTAACCGCCGGCGACGGCCTTGCGCGCCGTTCCCGTCTTGCCGGCCGTGGGATAGCCGTCGATATGAGCCTGGGTCGCGGTGCCGCCTTTCTGAGTGACCCCAACCAGCATATGCATCACGCTCTGGGCCACGGCCGGCGAGATCACTTGCTCACCCTGGGGTTTTTGTTTGAGCTTGAGAATAGACACAGGATAGAGCACGCCCTTGCTGCCCAGAACGGCATACATGCGCGCCAACTGCAGCGGCGTCACAGTCAGGCCATAGCCGAAAGACAGGGTGGCACGTTCAAACTCGGACCAGCGGCGGCGATCATGGATAAGCCCGGCGCTCTCACCTGCGAGGTTGATGCCTGAATAATTGCCCAAGCCTACCGACTGGAGGTAACCCAGCAGTTGCTGTACCGGCATGGACAAGGCTATCTTGGTCATGCCGACGTTGCTCGAGTGCACCAGGATCTCAGCCAAGGACATATCGCCATAATAGCGGCTGTCACGGACGATTTTTCCACCTATGCGCATCAGGCCTGGGTAGGTCTTGATGACCTCGTCCTGTTTGATCGTGCCCGCTTCGAGCGCCGCCGCCACCACGAAGGGCTTGATCACCGAACCCGGCTCATAGGTGTCCGTCATGGCGCGGTTGCGCATGCGATAAGGCTTCAGTTTCTCTCTGGCGTTGGGGTTGTAGGAAGGGGTGTTGACCATGGCCAGCACCTCGCCCGTATGCACGTCCAACACCACCACAGAGCCTGAGGTGGCCCGGTTCATTTCCGTGGCGCGTTTGAGCTCACGATAGGCCAACTGCTGAATGCGTTGGTCTATGCTGAGCACCAGATCGTTCGGGCTCTCGCCTTCCTGCACTATGTCCAGACGCTCGACCACGTGACCATCACGGGACTTGCGCACTTTCTGCTTGGACGGGGTCCCCGTCAGCCAGGAATTGTAGGTATTCTCTATGCCTTCGATGCCGATATCGTCTATGTTGGTGATGCCGATCAACTGGGCGGCGATCTCGCCGGCCGGGTAATAGCGCCTGGATTCAGACTTGAGGAAGACCCCGGGCAACTTGAGCTGACCTATGTAATCGGCGACGCCGGGGGTCACCTGGCGTTTGAGGTAGGTGAAACGTTTCTTGGGGTTGCTCTTGACCCGCTCGAGTATGGCATCGACGGGCTCGTGCAGCACATCCGCCAGGGCCTGCCAGCGGCGCATGTCGGCGAAACCATTCTTGTCATGCACCTGCTTGGGATCCGCCCACACGGCGCGCACGGGCACAGACACGGCCAGCATCTCGCCGTTTCTGTCGGTGATGAGTCCCCGCTGCACCTCACGACTCGTGGTTCTCAGGGTGCGCATGTCACTCTCGTGACGCAGTTTCTCCGGCTCTATGATCTGTATGTAGGCGGCGCGACCTATCAGGCTGACAAACAAGAGGCAAACCAAGCCCACGACGACATAGAGTCGCCAGTGGATCAGCTCGGGTTTCTGTTTGCGCTTTGCCTGTTTACTCATGACTTCCTGTTCTCATGGGAGCCTGACCACCACTTCTTCGCTGGGCAAGGGTCGACTCATATTCAGTTCTTTGGTTGCTACTCGGGTTATGCGACTGTGTTCCGCCAGAGATTGCTCTTCCAACAGCAAGTTACGCCACTCTATGTCCAATCTATCCCGCTCCTGCAGCAGCTGATCCCACTGGGTTGTCAACTTACGGCTCACATGGCTGGTGTACACCACCAGGATGGCGTTCAACACCACCAGAGTCGCGACCACCAGCACCCACTTGTGGCGCCAGAGGTCGAGCACTATTATCCGGGTCAGATTGAGCTGAGGCTTAGACATGAGCAGGCTCAGTAATCCAGACGCTCGGCGACCCTGAGCACCGAGCTCCTGGCCCTGGGATTGCGCGCTATCTCTTCATCCGACGGTTTCATCGCCTTGCCCACCGGCAGCAAGTGACGCGACTTGTTGATCTGCGCTTCGGTGAGCGGCAGTCCATGGGGCACGCTCTCACCCTGGCTATGACGGCGGATGAAACGCTTCACCATTCTGTCTTCCAGCGAATGGAAGCTGATCACCGACAGACGTCCCTGGGGCGCCAGCACCTTGAGTGCGCCCTCGAGCGCCTGGTCTATCTGCTCCAGTTCACTGTTAATATAAATTCTGATGGCCTGAAACACCCGGGTCGCCGGATGCTTGTTGCGCTCCTTATTCTTGGTGATCCTGTTGATGAGCTCCGCCAGGTCCTTGGTGCGCAGGAAAGGGGTCTTGTCGCGATCGGCGGCGATACAACGGGCTATGTGGCGGGCATTTTTTTCCTCGCCATAGGTCTTGAAGACCCAGGCCATGTCTTCTATTTCGGCCCTGGCCAGCCACTGGGCCGCGGTCTCACCCTGGCTGTTGTCCATGCGCATGTCGAGCGGGCCGTCGCGCAGGAAGCTGAAACCGCGCTCGGCATCGTCCAACTGAGGCGACGACACCCCGAGATCCAACAAGACACCATCTATCTTGCCCGTCAGCCCCAGCTCTGCGACATAGTCGGCCATCTGGCCGAAACCGCCGTGGACTATCTGAAACCTGCTGTCGTCGGCAAATTGTTCGGCCGCGGCTATGGCCTGTGGATCTCTGTCGATGGCGATGAGCCGGCCATTGGGACCGAGTTGACTCAAGAGATAGCGGGAGTGCCCCCCCCGGCCGAAGGTGCCGTCGATATAGATGCCGTCGGGCTTGAGGTTCAAGCCGGCAACGGTTTCTTGCAACAACACGGATAAATGGGCAAATTCCTGACTCATATTCTCTTCTTCAATTGGTTAACGCATGGCTTAGAGTGAAAAATCCGCCAATCGCTCGTTCACTGCGAGCCGTTCGCTGCGGATAATTTCCTGACTGTCTTCTATCTGCTGTTGCCACGCAGTTTCATCCCAGAGCTCAAACTTATTCAGTTGTCCCACCAGCATCAGATGTTTATCCAATCTGGCGTACTGGCGCAGGGTTGGCGTAAGCAGTATCCGTCCATTCGCATCCAGCTCAGTCTCATGGGCGTAACCTAACAGTAAGCGTTTTAATGCACGTTCTGTGGGCTGGGTGTCGGCGAGACGCAGCAGTTTAGTCTCGACCCTTTCCCATTCACGGAGGGGATAAATCAACAAACAGTGAGATTCGATATCGACGGTGACAACGATTTTTCCGGCATGCTCAAGCTGCAAAGATTCACGGTATCGCATTGGAATGGCGATCCGCCCTTTAATATCTAAGTTAATTGCGCTTGTGCCCGAAAACACTTCATTGCATCCCTGTTGTTGTTGAAGTAACTCTTAATATATCCACAAATATCCACTATTCCCCACAAATGCTAAGTTTAGGGACAGAATGCAAGCAATGTCAAGGAATGGGATCTTTTTATAAAGCCAGGCAGCAAGCGGGTTAGCAGCATATTGAAACAAGATAAAACCGCTGCAAACCGGGGTGGTAAAAAGTGGGTTCGGGAGCTAAACACGTGGAAACAATAGACATAAATTGACCACCAGGGTGGGGCCGACAAGCCTTAAGGTGGCGGATCATGCCCGCAATCGCCCGGTCAACCCGGAATTCCCCTCGAAAAACCGGCTCAATATACCCGAAAGTCCGGGGAGAATAAACGCCGTACGCCAATGAGTGCAGGGATAAGGAATCGCCGGGCCATGCCAACAGGAGAAAAGATCTCGGTCGTTGCAACCCGATAACGAAAAAGTCACCGAATCGCCACCAAAGGGCAACATGCTGACCGGCATTTGCAGCCGCCGGAGTCGCAAGGGCTGCGGGACGGGAGAAGTGCCGCCGGCGTGCTGGCCGATGGCGAAAAAACCGCATATAGTCTAAACATTAACCATGAGTTGCCCACAGCAGGCAGTTGTCATCGGCCTAAATCAATGAATAAGGGATGCTTCATGATAAGTTTAGACAGCATGTATGCCATGTTAGCCAGACCGGTTCGCTCGGTATTCAGACCCAAGCGGACCGTCGAGCCGGTGGCGGCCGCCACCAAGATAGCCACAGACAGTCACGAGGCGCCGCAGTCGCAGCTGCCGCCCAGGCTGGAACGGCGCAAGACAAGCATAGATCGTCGCCGCGATCCGGACGCCGACAGGCGCCACCATACGGAAACAGATCGCCGCCGCTCCTCCAGGCAGGAAACCGATGCCAACAGCCAAACGCCGACAGATCACATAGATGTCGAGGTATGATGGCGGCCAAGCCCAGGTTAACCTGGGCTTGGCCGCTAACGCCGAAGCTCGGGTCGCAGCCGCCTAGCTGCGACAGCGGGCGACGGCATCCTGCCAGGCTGCATACAGGAACGCCCGCTTCTCGGGCGTAATCTGGGGCACAAATCGGCGTTCGATAGTCGTCTTATGTTTGATTTCATCCATGGATTGCCAGAAACCCACAGCCAGTCCGGCGAGGAAGGCGGCGCCCATGGCGGTGGTCTCGGTCAGCCTGGGGCGCAGCACCTCGACATCCGTGATATCGGCCTGGAACTGCATCAGAAAATCATTCACCACGGCGCCGCCATCCACCTTGAGCTGCTTCAGGCTGACGCCGCAGTCTTTGCTCATGGCGTCGAGTAAGTCGCGGCTCTGATAGGCGATGGCCTCGAGCGCGGCACGGATGATGTGGTTGCGGTTGGCCCCCCGGCTCAGGCCGAACAGGGCGCCCCTGGCACCTGGGTCCCAGTAGGGCGCCCCCAAGCCGACAAATGCCGGCACCAGGTAAACTCCCTTGGTGTCTTCCACCTTGCTGGCAAAATACTCCGTGTCCTGGGCATCGCGGATCAACCCCAGCTCATCCCGCAACCATTGCACTGTCGCACCGCCCATGAAGACGGCGCCTTCCAGGGCATAATTCAGTTCGGCCCCGGGGCCGGCGGCTATGGTGGTCAAGAGGCCATGGCGGGAACGCACCGCCTGTTTACCCGTATGCATCAAGAGGAAGCAGCCTGTGCCATAGGTATTCTTGGCCATGCCTTCCTCGACACATAGCTGGCCAAACAGGGCCGCCTGCTGATCGCCGGCCATGCCGGCCACCTTGATCTCCCCATGACCACCTATGAGGGTGCTGCCGTAGACGGCGCAGGAAGGTTTCACTTCGGGCAGGATAGCCGCGGGAATGTCGAGCGCCTCGAGCAGTTTGGGATCCCATTGCCCCGTGTGGATATTGAACAACAAGGTACGCGAAGCATTGGTGGGATCTGTCACATGCACCTTGCCCTCGGTAAGCTTCCACACCAGCCAGGTATCTATGGTGCCAAACAACAGCTCGCCCCGCTGCGCACGCTCCCTGGCACCCGGCACGTTCTCCAGCAACCAGCTTATCTTGGTGCCGGAGAAATAAGGATCCAACAGCAGGCCTGTGTTTGCCCTGACATACTCCTCCAGCCCCTGGGCTTTTAAACGCTCGCAGATCTCGCTGCTGCGGCGGCACTGCCAGACGATGGCGTTGTAGATGGGCTTGCCCGTGGCTTTATCCCAAATGACTGTGGTCTCACGCTGATTGGTGATCCCTATGGCCGCCACCTCATCGGCCGGGATCCCGGCCCTGGCGAGCACTTCGGTGAAAGTCGAACTCTGAGATGCCCAGATCTCCATGGGATCATGTTCGACCCAACCGGGTTGGGGATAGAACTGACTGAACTCACGTTGTGACAGCGCCACTATGTTGGCCTGGTGATCGAACACTATGGCACGGGAACTCGTGGTTCCTTGATCGAACGCGACTATGTATTTCTTGGTCACTATGACTTTCCTTATGACTCTTTCTCTTGTGCTTGCAACTGCCGGGCTGACGAGCAGCAGGGCCAAGCAACGACGGCCCCCAGGCCGGGCTCGAGCCCGTTCGCCGCCACATCCGAGCCATGACTATACAATAATGGCCAACAAACACAGTAACTGAAAAACAAAAAAGCCCAGCAATTGCTGGGCTTAATATTAATACAGCCTCAGTATGCGGCCATTTACATCTTGTAGCTCAACTGCAAACCGGCAAGCCAGACGTTACCGCCGGCCTCACCGTTGAAGCTGACATTGGCCAGCCCCAGCAGATCCTGGGATTCGTTAATTGACGCATCGCCATGGGCCTTGATGTAAGTCAGCGCCAGATCCAGAGTCAGGTTGGCCGTCGCCTGATAAGCTGCGCCAACACTGAACCATAAACGGTCCGAATCCGGGATGGTGATGGTGCGATATTCATCATCCACGGCCGTCTTGTCCAACGCCATGCCGGCACGCAGCAGCCAGGCCTTATCCAATTGGTAAGTCGTACCCAAAGCGAAGCGCCAGTTATCCTTGAAGTTTTCCTCTTTCACCAGATCCGACTCCAGGCCATCCATGGGCTTAACCTCACCCGGGAAATAGGCCACCAGCTGTTCGAACACGCTCCACTGAGTCCAGTTGACGCTGGCATGCATGGCCCAGTCATTCGTCAGCTCATGGTAAGACGCCAGCTCGGCGAAGGCAGGCAACTCCAGCGGCAGGTAACCCGAGATCTCCAGGTCCTGACCACCCGTATAGAGCAAACCTGAAGCCTGGCCATCCAGCTCCAGCTCAATGCTGCTGTGATAGGCGAAGCCCAAACGGTTGGCCGCATCTATCTGCCAGCTGGCACCCAACTGCCAACCATAGCCCACGTCATCACCTTCCATGCCCTTGAGGCTGGTGCCGGCGGCGGGTAAGCGCGCGGCAATCTGGGCCGGCACATAAGGATTTGCCTTGATGGCACCTATCCAGCCGGGAGCCGAGGCACTGATCTTGCCGTCGCCATAGACCAGGCGCACACCGGCACCCAGGGTCAAGGCATCGTTGAACCGATAGGCCAGGTTAGGGTTGAACTCGACCGTGGTGACCGAGGTGTGGTTGCCGAAGATCGCCGTCGGGTGTGTCGCCGCAACTTTGGTCTCCAGGCCATAATTGGAGTTTATCGCCAGGCCCCAGGTCCAGTGATCGTCGAGTTGATTCGAGTAATAGAAGTTAGGCACCAAGGCATTGTCCGCGACATCGACGGCGTCGGCATCCATCGCCATAGGCTGTGAGCCCAACAAGGGAGAGCTCAAGGCAAGCTCACCCTTCACATCGACGTCCGGCATCACATAGATGCCACCGACGGAAAGATTGCGTCCTGGGAGCAAACTCAGCATCGCCGGATTGCGTGCCTGGGCACTGGCATTGTCCGCCATCGCGGCTTCGCCGGCAAAGGCGCGCCCCAAACCCGTCGCCGAATACTCGGCCAACTGAAATCCTGCCGCCTGCACTTGAGCCATGGCTCCCAACATAACCGCACTCACGGCCAAACTGATGTAACGTTGTTTCATTGTTATTCTCTGTGTTTTTTTGTGTGCTTATCACTGAGTCGAGTTGTAAAAATAGAGTAATAACTCCATTCCGGTAGCAGGCAGTGTACTCATACGGCGCCCGTTTGCAACCGAGCAGAAAAGAGGCGCTCAAAAACCCGGCAATACCAGGGCGTGGCGTATGGCACTGAAGAAAAGCGCAAGAGAAAGTGCAGAGGGAGAGAGTGAAAGGCAATGCAGAGGATGAATGAGCCGCCGGCACCGGACTGATGGAAGTCAGCTCGGCGCCGGCGTGCCCAATCCGGGTGGCCATCGCGGATGCGGCAACCTGAAGAGCGCAAGTGAGCCGGTTAAGCCCCTAAACCTAAGCTTTATCGACACCGGATGAACTCACCTGCGCAGGCATAAAAACCACGCGAAAACCACGTGAACAAGCTGCGCTGGTGGTTTAGCCCAGGCGTCTATGCCGGTCTCAGGCACAAACGCCAGCCGGGAATGAGACAGGGCCTTAGGCCCGCCAGGCGGGAATGCCGGCCTCATACTCCCTGATGCTCGCCTCATGGGACAGGGTCAGGCCTATGGCATCCAAGCCATTGAGCAGCTTATGCCGCGCCGATGCCGCCAGGCTGAAGTCGAATACCGCCCCCGAGGGGGCTGTCACCTTGAGCGCCTGCAGATCGACGCCTATTCTGGCCCCCTCGTTGGCTGTCACTTCGTCGATCAGCTGCTGTACCTGGGCATGGGTGAGCACCACGGGCAACAGGCCGTTGTTGATCGAGTTGCCATAGAAAATATCGGCGAAGCTCGGCGCTATTATGACCCGCAAGCCAAAGTCCGCCAGCGCCCAAGGCGCATGTTCCCGACTGGAGCCACAGCCGAAGTTCTCTTGGGCCACCAGCACCGAGGCCCCCTGGTATCTCGGCTGATTGAGGGAAAACTCGGGGTTTGGCTGTAAACCCGCCTCATCCAGATAACGCCAATCGTGAAACAGATGCACGCCGAAGCCATCGCGGGTGACCTTGGACAGGAACTGCTTGGGAATGATCTGATCCGTATCTATGTTGGTGCTGTCGATCACCACGGCCAAGCCGGTATGTTCAGTGAATGCTTGCATTGGGTACTCCTAGTAAGGCTTGCGAATATCGACGAAATGGCCGGCCACTGCAGCGGCGGCGGCCATGGCCGGACTCACCAGGTGAGTCCGGCTGCCACGCCCCTGACGACCCTCGAAGTTTCGGTTGCTGGTCGAGGCGCAGCGATCACCGGCCTCCAGCCTGTCGTCGTTCATCGCCAGACACATGGAGCAGCCCGGCAGCCGCCATTCGAAACCTGCCTCGATGAAGATCTTATCCAAGCCCTCGGCTTCGGCCTGCAGCTTCACCTGACCCGAGCCAGGCACTACTATGGCCACCACGCCGGCGGCGACCTTACGGCCCTTGGCATGAAAGGCGGCGCTGCGCAGATCTTCGATGCGCGAGTTGGTACAGGAGCCAATGAAGACCTTGTTGATGCTGACCTCTGTCATCTTGGTGCCGGCCGTCAGCCCTATGTACTCCAGCGCCTTCTCCATGCTGGCACGGATAGCGGCATTGGGTTCGGCCTCGGGATTGGGCACAGCCTTGTCTATGGCCACCACTTGCCCAGGGTTGGTGCCCCAGGTCAGCTGCGGCGCAATGTCGGCGGCGTCGAGGATGACGCTGGCATCGAATATGGCATCGGCGTCGCTTTTCAGCTCGCTCCAGGCCGCCAAGGCCTGGGTCCAGGCCTCGCCCTTGGGGGCAAACTCACGTCCGGCCAAATAATCGAAGGTGATCTGATCCGGCGCCACCATGCCCGCCTTGGCCCCCATCTCGATCGCCATGTTACACACTGTCATGCGTCCTTCCATCGACAGCGCCGCTATGGCTTCGCCGCAGAACTCGACCACATAGCCAGTACCGCCATCCATGCCTATCTTGCCTATGATGGCCAGGACTATGTCTTTCGCTGTCACACCCTCGGCCACCTTGCCGCGCACCTCGATCTTCATCGTCTTGGCCGGCAATTGCCTCATGGTCTGGGTCGCCAGCACATGCTCGACTTCCGAGGTGCCTATGCCGAAGGCCAAGGCGCCGAAGGCACCATGGGTCGCAGTATGGGAATCCCCACAGACGATGACGGTCCCTGGCAACGTGATGCCAAGTTCTGGGCCTATGACATGTACTATGCCCTGATTGGGATGGTGAATATCGTACAGGCGCACGCCGAATTCTTCGCAGTTCCGGGCCAGGGTCTCCACCTGGGTGCGGGCCATGGGGCTCAGGGCCGTCAGGCTGGCACTGCGGGTCGAGGTATTGTGATCCATGGTGGCGAACGTCTTGTTTGGCGCGCGCAACTTGCGGCCCGCGGTCCGCAGGCCACTGAAGGCCTGAGGCGAAGTCACCTCATGCACCAGATGCCGGTCGACATAGATGATGGGCGCCTCGCCCTCCGGGCTCGCCAGCAGATGACTGTCCCACACTTTCTGATATAAGGTTTTTGCTACCGACTGAGACATTACACCCCCTCCCTAATTGCCTTGGCGATATAGTCGCCCATCTGTGTCGTCGTCTTGGCGTCCGCTCTGTGTTCGGCGCTCAACAACTCTCCCGTTAAATAACCGTCGGCCAATGCCTTGCCGACGGCGCGTTCTATGGCGGCGGCGGCAGCTTCCTGCTTCAGACTATGGCGCAGCATCAGCGCCGCCGAGAGGATCTGCGCCACAGGATTGGCTATGCCCTTGCCCGCAATGTCCGGGGCACTGCCGCCGGCGGGTTCGAACAGGCCGAAGCCGCCGGCGTTCATGCTGGCCGAGGCCAACAGGCCCATGGAGCCGGTTAACATGGCGATCTCGTCCGACAGGATGTCGCCGAACAGGTTAGAGCAGAGCATGACGTCGAACTCATGGGGACGGCGCAGCAGCTGCATGGTGGCATTATCTATGTAGATGTGCTCCAGTTCGACATCGGGGAAGTCGCGCGCCACTTCTTCGACCACCTGACGCCAGAGCACAGAGCAGGCCAGGACGTTGGCCTTGTCGACCGAGGTCACCTTCTTGCGGCGGCCGCGGGCGGCCTCGAATGCGATACGGGCGATGCGCGCTATCTCGCGGCGACTGTATCTCATGGTATCGAAGGCTTCTTCATCTTCGCCCTCGCCCTGACGCCCTTTCGGCTTACCGAAATAGATGCCGCCGGTTAACTCACGCACACACAGGACATCGAAGCCGCGGGCCGAGATGTCACTGCGCAGCGGCGACATATGCTCCAGCCCGGAATGCAACTTGGCAGGACGCAGGTTGCAGAAGAGTTCGAAGTGACCCCGCAATGGCAGGAGCGCCCCACGCTCCGGCTGCTCGTTGGGCGGTAACTTCTCCCACTTGGGGCCGCCTACGGAGCCGAACAGTATGGCGTCGGCCGCTGCACAACCCTGCAGGGTTGCTGCCGGCAAGGGGCAACCATGCTTGTCTATGGCGATACCCCCGACATCGAATTCGGCATATTCCATCTCCAGAGCGAAACGCGCCTCGACGGCACTCAACACCTTGCGCGCCTCGGCCATCACCTCTGGCCCTATGCCGTCACCGGCCAACACTGCTATTTGATAACTCATACGCCACCCAACTCCTTATTTTTCTGAATGCTATCGGCAATCGACACCCGTCGTTGCGAGACGTTAAACGCTGCCCAGCTCTTTGCTCTGCTGCATCCGCTGCTTGCAATCCGCGACCCTGTCGGCACGGCGGATCAGGTTCATCACATGCACCAATGCCTGGGCCGAGGCTTCAACCACATCGGTCGCCAGCCCCAGGCCGTGGAAGTTCTGCCCATGATAATTGGCCGTGATGTCCACCTGCCCCAGGGCATTCTGACCTTCGCCCTTGGCCCCCAGCTTATAGCTAGAGATATTGACCTTGTGGGCCGTTGCCCGCGCTATCGCGTTGTAGGCGGCATCGACCGGGCCATTGCCCGTGGCAGCCTCGGTTTTCGATTCACCATCTATCGCTATGCGCACGGTCGCCGTCGCTACGCCTTCGGTGGAGTCTGACTGCACCACCAGCTGTTGCAGTTGGTAATGAGCGTCCGTCTCCGCCTGGGCCTCCATGAAGGCCAAGGCCTCCAGGTCATAATCGAACACTTGTCCCTTCTTGTCCGCCAGCTTGAGGAAGGCCTGGTACAAGAGGTCCATGTCGTAGTCGCGCTCGCTGTAGCCCATTTCCTCCATACGGTGTTTGATCACATGGCGGCCCGAGCGTGAGGTCATGTTCAGGTTGTTACGATTCAGACCAATGCTTTCCGGGGTCATGATTTCATAGGTATTTTGTGCCTTTAACATACCATCCTGATGAATGCCCGAGGAGTGGGTGAAGGCATTGGCCCCGACGATCGCCTTGTTGGCCTGCACCGGCATGTTGCATAACTGGCTGACCAAATTGGAGGTGCGGTGGATCTCCTTGGCCCTGATGCCGGTTTCCACTCCCAACAAACTCTTGCGGGTCGCCAATATCATGGCAATTTCTTCCAGCGAGCAGTTGCCGGCGCGCTCGCCTATGCCATTGACGGTACATTCAATCTGTCTGGCTCCTTGCTCCACAGCGGTGATCGAGTTGGCCACCGACATCCCCAGATCGTCATGGCAATGCACCGAGATGATCGCCTGATCTATGTTGGGAACCCGGTTGAACAGCGTCCGTATGATGCCACCGAATTCGCTCGGCACCGTATAACCTACGGTATCCGGGATATTGATGGTGCGGGCACCGGCGGCGATGGCCGCCTCCACCATGCGGCATAGGTTGTCTATCGGGGTACGGCCGGCATCCTCACAGGAGAACTCCACATCGTCGGTGAAGCGACGGGCATATTTCACCGCCCCGACCGCCATGTCCAACACTTGCTCGAAGGAGCGCTTCAACTTGCTCTCGACATGTATGGTCGAGGTCGAGATGAAGGTATGAATGCGGAACTGCTCCGCCACCGACAGCGCCTGGGCCGCCGCATCTATGTCTTTCTCCAGTGCCCTGGCCAAGGCGCATACCCGGCTCTGCTTGATGGTGCGGGCTATGGTCTGCACCGACTCGAAATCCCCCGGCGAAGACACAGGGAAACCCACCTCCATCACGTCCACGCCGAGACGCTCGAGTGCCAGCGCAATTTGCAGCTTTTCCTTGACCGTCAAGCTGGCGGCCAGCGCCTGTTCGCCATCGCGTAAGGTGGTGTCAAATATGATTACCCTGTCAGACATCTCGCTTCTCCATAGGAGGTCATCCTCCGTTGATTGCAGCTTTACCCGCACCTGAAAACAAAAAACCCCGCGACTGTTAGCGCGGGGTTTGTGAATGCTTGCCTATTTATCGAGCGTGCAACACTAAGACCTCCGCGCAGTATCTGCGAGAGAGAGAATGAGGAGGTCGAGTGTCAGGCTGATATTGTTCATTGGAATTTTCTATTCACCAAATGTAGATTTTTATTCTGTGTCAGTATTTTGAACTGGTTAATATTTAACGTGTGGCGCCATGGGTGTCAACCCCGAATTTTTCATGTTCAACACATTAGACCAGTCAGAACCCGGCGAAAACAGTCCAACTCCCCCCGGGCGAAGACCAGATGAGCTGTCGCAACAGCCAGGGCGTTCGGGTCGGCCCAAGAGACATCATGGGGATAAGCGGCTCATAGCATAAGATTTTTATGCAACTTAGCATAGAAAACTGGGTATACTGGCGCCCGGTTTATTCTGGGATCCCCACTCGCGCACTATCGGAGCATTAAATGGATTTTCGTGTCATGGTTCTGAGTCTGCTGATCTGGCTGACACCGCTCGCGGCGGGGGCCATGGAGCAGATGGATAAGCTGAATCTCTTGATGTACCAGTATCCGACCCAGGCCATGGAACAAATAAACCAACTGGAAAAACAACTGGATAAACCCGGCACTCCTGAGATTGAACGCCTGCGCCTCAGCCTGTTGAAATGTTTCAATCTATTGCAACTGGGTGAGAATGAGGCCGCCCTCAACCTGGCACAGCTGGGGGATGCCAAGGCCAAGCAACTGAAACTGGATAGGGCCAGGCCCTATTTCCTCACCTGTCAGGCAGATGCCTATACCAATTACAACATGCTCAAGCTGGCACTGCCCTTGTTGGATTCGGCCGTGCTCCTGGCCAAGCGCTACCAGCAACCCCAGGCACTGGTCGATGCGCTGCGTCTCAGGGGCCAGCTGGATACGGACACAGAAAATTTCACCTCGGCCATCGAAGATTTACGCCTGGCACTGGACATCTACCCCGACATTCACACCCAGATCAACGACTGGAGCTGGCCACCACAGGCCTATCTCTACGCCGCCATGAGCAATTTACTCTACGCCAGCGGCGATCTGCAGCAGGCAGTGTATTATGCCAACCTGGGGCTGCAATCCGACGAGGCCAAAGGCAAAGTTCTGCAAACCTTGTTGATCAATGCCGCCATGGTGACTCTGGTCAATGGCGACACCCAGACCAGCGACAACTTGCTCAAGCAAGCCAAGGCCCTGCAACCGGAAATTGCCTCACCACTGGAACTGGCCTTCAGCTATGGCATCATAGCCTCGATCGACTTCAAACGCGGCCGGCTGGACAGTGCCGAGGAGTTGATCCGACTCAGCCTGCACACCTTCGAGGCACAGAGAAAATTAATTGCCACCATGCGGGCCAAGCGCCTTCTGGCGCAGATCCTCTTTGCCAAGGGCAAGGACGGCGCCGCAATGGAACTCATAGAGCAAGCGATAAGCCAGGGCATAGAGCTTGGGCAATACAGTGACCTGGAGGAATTTTACGCCATAGTGAGCCAACACTACGCGGCCCAGGCCAACTTCAAGTTGGCCTATGCCTACTCACTCAAACGCTATCAAGCCAAGGAACAGGCAGATCAAACACTCAACGATGCCCGCTTCATTCAGTTCAAGGCCAGGCTGAATCAGCAGGAGTCCCTGCAACTGGTCTCGCAACCCGACGCCGGCAACACCCTGTTTGCCTTCAAGGGGTTCTACTTGGCCCTGATAGCCGCCACCCTGGTCCTGCTGTGCGTCTGCGTCTGGTACCTGATCTACCGTAAGCACAGGCATCAAGCCGGCAATCACGGCGTGCAAGAGTCAGGTTCCATGACACAGGAATTGGATGCCATGCTCAGTGGCGCCAAACGGGGCAACACGCCATTGTCGCTCTTGTTGTTCAACACCAGCCACGTACGCCAGGTCGATCTGTCGCCTCTGCAGTCACAGATGGAACAAAGACTCAGGGAGCAGGACAAACTGATACGCTATTCGATGGATGAGTTGGTGATCATCTTGCCCCATACCTCCGCCGTCGGTGCCAAACGTGTGATGGAGCAGCTCGTCGACTGTATTCAGCCCTGGCAGGCGGGTTTCAAGGTCAATCTGGGGCTGGCGACACTGCAACATTTCGATACCTTGGCTTCGCTGATAAAACGGGCCAACATCAGTCACTTGGGTCAGGTCAAAGCCACAGAGTCGCCGGCGTCAACACCACAAGCCCAATAGCAGGGGCGCAAGTGCCGTTTCCGGCCTCACTCCCCCGCCAGATAGGCACTGATTTCGTCGAGGAATTCACCGCCGAAACGACTGAGCTTGCGCTCACCCACGCCATTGACCGCCAACATCTCCCCCGGGCTGGTCGGCACCATGGCCGCCATTTCGGCCAGGGTGGCGTCGTTGAACACCAGATAGGGAGGAACATCTTGCTGTTCCGCCAGGTTCCGGCGCAGTAATTTCAACCTGGCAAACAACTTACGATCGTAGTTCTGTGGCACCCTGGCCTGACTCGTCCTGCGTTTGCCCGTGATAAGTTGAATTCTCGGCTCGGCCAACATCAACACAAGTTCGCCCCTGAGCACGGGTCTGGCGGCGGGATTCAAGCGGATCGCCGAGCCGCGGCTGATGTCCTGGCTGGCCAGCCCCAAATGGATCAATTGGCGAATGACACTGAGCCAATACTCATGACTCTTGTCCTTGCCTATTCCCCAGGTCGTCAACTTGTCATGTCCCCTGTCCAGCACAGGCGCGGCCTTCGCGCCCCTGAGCACTTCTATGACATGGTTGATGCCGAAACGCTGCCCCAGGCGATAGATGCAGGACAGCACCTTCTGGGCATCCTGGCTGCCATCGTAACGCTTGGGCGGATCCAGGCAGATATCACAGTTACCGCAAGGCTCGAGGGCGCTCTCATCGAAATAGTGCAGCAACACCTGACGCCGGCAGGTCTGTGCCTCGGCGAACGCCGCCATGCTGTTGAGCTTATGGAATTCGACCTGCTGCTGTGGTCCGGGTTCGGACTGCTCGATAAGATGCCGGACCCGGCCGATATCCGCCGGATCGAACAACATGAAGGCCTCGGCGTCCAAACCATCGCGGCCGGCACGGCCCGTCTCCTGGTAATAGGCTTCGACGCTCTTGGGAATGTCATAGTGCACCACATAACGCACGTTGGACTTGTTGATGCCCATACCGAAGGCGACGGTGGCCACCACTATGTCGAGTCTGTCCTTGAGGAAGCCGTCCTGGACGGTCGCGCGCTCTTCCTGGGTCATGCCGGCATGATAAGCCCCGGCATTGAATCCTTGTTGGCGCAAGCGCTCTGCCACCTCATCGACCCGGCGCCGGCTGCTGCAATATATGATGCCGCTGTTGCCCTTCTGCGCTGTGATGAACTGCCTGAGTTGATTGGCGGCGTTGAGTTTCTCGGCGACCGTATAACGTATGTTGGGTCTATCGAAACTGGCCAGCAGGCTGTAGGGAGTGATCCCCAGGCGCTCACAGATACTGGCGCGGGTCGCCTGATCTGCCGTGGCCGTCAAGGCCATCAGGGGCACATGGGGAAAATACTGTTTCAACTGCCCCAGGGCGGCGTATTCCGGCCTGAAGTCATGGCCCCACTGGCTGATGCAGTGCGCCTCGTCGATGGCGAACATGGCCAATGGCAGGGATTGCAGCCGCTCGATGAAGTCGGGCCGCAACAGGCGTTCGGGCGACACATACAGCAGCTTAAGTTCACCGAACCTCAACTGCCTGAGCACCTCCAGACTCTGCTCCCTCGGCTGGGACGAGTTGAGGTAGGCCGCGGCAACGCCTGTCTGCAACAGGCTGTCGACCTGATCTTTCATCAAGGAGATCAAGGGAGAAACCACCAGGGTCAGGCCCTCCATCAGCAGTGCCGGCAGCTGGTAGCACATGCTCTTGCCGCCACCGGTCGGCATGATCACCAGACAATCCTCGCCGGCGCACACCCTCTCTATCACTTCCCGCTGGCCATCCCTGAAGGCGCGATAGCCAAATACTTGTGCCAGGCGCTGTGACAGCGGATCTTGTGATACTTCCAATGCAGATGGGTCCATGGGGCTCGGATGTCAAAAGTGAGGCGCACTATTCTAATCCAGCTCGCCTGCCCTGTCTTGCCTCAATCGTCTTCGCGTCTCCTTGGGTTTGCATTTCTTGCCTGAATGACGGTAGATTAATTGCTCTAAACAGAATGATTCGGGTCGCATAGACACAGGGACACACATGGCTACAGCTATTCAAACAGCAACACTCCAAAGGGTCGCCCAGATTTTCGACGCCCAGGTGCCCTTCCATAACCTGCTGGGATTGGACATCAAACGCTATGATCTCGACGGCGTCGAAGTGACTATCAGGATGAAGCCAGAGCTGATAGGCAACATACACCAGCAGATCCTCCATGGCGGCGTGACAGCCACCATACTGGACGTGGTCGGCGGCCTGACCGCCTTCGCCGGCCTGGTGGCCAGCCGTGACGATTGGTCCCTGGAGGCATTACAGCAAAGGCTCAAGACCCTGGGCACCATAGACATGCGGGTCGATTATCTGCGCCCCGGTCGCGGCGATGTCTTCACCGGCACGGGCAGCGTGATCCGCGCCGGCAACAGGGTCTCTGTCTGCCGCATGGAGCTGCACAACGAGCAAGGCACTCACATCGCCTTCGGCACAGGCACCTACATGGTCGGCTAGCGCTTGTGTTTGCCGGCCATGGCAGACTAACGGGACAGGGAGCGCCAAAAGAAATAACCCCAAGGCTTGAGCCAGGCAGTTCGAGGGCCTACAATCGCCATTCCAATCGACTCCGAACTGCTCACATGCCCAATCTCGAACACCGCAAAGGGATCTTCCTGGCGATTTGCGCCTATTGCCTCTGGGGCTTTGCGCCTCTGTACTTCAAACTGCTGCAACAGGTGGCCGCCACCGAAATACTGCTGCACCGCATCATCTGGTCGTTCGCCTTCATGTTGTTGCTGATGGCCGGCATCGGCGGTTTCTCCCGCCTGAGGTTGCTGCTGCGCCAGCCGAAGCAACTGGCGGTGTTGCTGCTGACCTCTGTGCTGATCGCCGGTAACTGGCTGTTGTTTATCTGGGCGGTGAATAACGACCACATGCTGGATGCCAGCCTGGGTTACTTCATCAACCCCCTGCTCAACGTGTTGTTAGGCATGCTGTTCTTGGGGGAGAGACTGCGTAAGCTGCAATGGGTTGCGGTGGCGCTCGCCTGCATAGGGGTGATGATCCAGTTGCTCTCTTTCGGCTCCATCCCCTTGGTCTCACTGGCATTGGCGGGTTCCTTCGGCTTCTACGGCCTATTGCGCAAGAAGGTCAATGTCGATGCCAAGACTGGGCTGCTGGTCGAAACCGCGATCCTGCTGCCCGTGGCGCTGAGCTATCTGCTGCTGACCCTGGACAGCGCCAGCGCCAACATGTTCACCAACCCCTGGCAGATGAACCTGATGTTGATGGCCGCCGGCATAGTGACCACCATTCCCTTGTTATGCTTCGCCGGTGCCGCCGTCAGGATCCCCCTGACCCTGTTGGGTTTCCTGCAATACATAGGCCCCAGCATCATGTTCATCATGGCCATAGCCGTATTTAACGAGCCTTTCGATGTCGAGAAGAGCATCACCTTCGGCTTCATCTGGAGCGCCTTGCTGCTGTTCAGTGCCGACATGCTCATCAGACGCAAGCAAACCAGGCTGGTGCCCGACTAGCTCGGCAAACCGTTGGCGAGGCGACAAACTGACGATGAAACGAAAAATGCCAGCTGAGCTGGCATTTTTATTGGGCGCTTACTGCAGATCCAGGGCGAGAATCTTGGAGCGCCGCTGATAGTTATACAGCTGCTTCTTCTTCTGCGGCAAGGCATCCACTTCGACTATGTTGAAGCCATGCTCCAAGAACCAGTGAATGCTGCGGGTGGTGAGGGCAAACAGTCGACCGTAGCCCCTGACTCTCGCCTGATTGATGATGTTCTTCAGCAACAGGCTGCCTCTATCCGCATCCCGGTAGTCAGGGTGTACCACCAGACAGGCGAATTCGCCGGCATTGTCTTCCTCGAAGGGGTAGAGGGCGGCGCAGCCAATGACCAGCCCATCGCGCTCGATCAACATGAACTGCTCTATCTCTATTTCCAGCTGCTCGCGGGAACGCCGTACCAATATGCCCTGCTCTTCCAGTGGCCGGATCAGATTCAATACCCCGCCGATATCCGCTATGGTTGCCCGGCGCAGTCGCTCGGCGCTCTCTGTCACTATCTGGGTACCTATGCCCTCTCGGGAGAATAACTCCTGCAACAGGGCACCGTCTTCGAGATAGCTGACCAGATGGCATCTGGGCACGCCGTTACGACAGGCGTCTATGCTGGCCTTGAGGAAGGCCGTAGTGCCTATGCAAGGTTGTTGCTCCGCCTCCAGCCGATCGAGGATCTGTTGTGCATCGGTCGGCATCAGCTCGGCGATGACCTCACCATTACTGTCTAGGATCCCGCTCTGGGCACTGAAACCTATCATCTTGTCGGCCTTGAGCTTGATGGCCACCTGGGTCGCAACTTCTTCGGCCGTCAGGTTGAAACTCTCGCCTGTGACCGAGGCGGCAATCGGCCCCATCAACACTATGCAATTCTTATCCAGCTGATGCCGCAGGCCCTCGACATCGATGCGGCGCACCTTGCCGCTGAGTTGGAAATCCACCCCATCATCGATCCCCAGCGGCTGGGCGATCACAAAGTTCCCGCTGACTAGGTTGATCTGCGCCCCCTGCATTGGGGTATTGCTCAGGCTCATGGACAGGCGGGCGGTAATGTCGAACTGCAAGGCCCCGGCCACCTGCTTGATCACCCTCAGGGTGTCTTCGTCGGTGATCCGCACGCCATTGTGATAGGCTGGTGCAATATTGTTGCTGCCGAGCGCCGCATCTATCTGTGGCCTGGCGCCGTACACCAGCACGACCTTGATCCCCAGGCTATGCAGCAGGGCGACATCGTTGATGATGGCGCGAAATTGACTCTGGGCCAGGGCTTCTCCGCCGAGCATCACCACGAAGGTTTTGCCCCTGTGAGCATTCACATAGGGAGCGGAATGACGGAAACCATCGACTAATTCAGTGGTACGCACGCGTTATTTTCACCTCTATTCGACCCGGGACGGGCACCAGCCCTGCCCACATTGACAATTTTGGCTATGCTATTGCATTTTAATTCACAATAAAAGAATTTAATCTCACTTGATGGCCGTATTTTATCATAACCAGTCAGTATCGCCGCTTTGTGTTACACAAATATAAGTGTAGAAGAAATAATGATACTTTCAGGCGCATTCCCGCCGGCAGCCGGATTTAGCCAGGCAAAAAAAAAGCCCCAAGAAGGGGCTTTTCGCAAGAAGTGAAATCGAGTAATTACTTGATTTTAGCTTCTTTGTAGATAACGTGCTGACGGATAACGGGATCAAACTTCTTGATCTCCATTTTCTCAGGCATGTTACGCTTGTTTTTCTCAGTAGTGTAGAAGTGACCAGTCTTAGCGCTTGAAACTAATTTGATCTTCTCGCGATTACCTTTAGCTTTAGCCATGATCTATTATACCTTCTCGCCACGGGCACGAAGTTCAGCAACAACTGCTTCGATACCTTTTTTGTCGATCAGACGGATACCTTTAGTAGATATACGTAACTGTACGAAACGCTTTTCTTCTTCTAACCAAAAACGGTGGTTTTGCAGGTTAGGTAAAAAACGACGACGGGTCGCGTTTTTTGCATGCGAACGGTTGTTACCAACCATCGGCTTCTTGCCAGTAACTTGGCATACTCTTGACATGTCAATCTTCTCCAAAAACAATTTAACGCTCGAGCATTAATGTACCTCGTATGGCCGTCGCCCGAGGCACAAAGAGGGCGCATTTTATACACGATCCCCTAGGGAAGATCAAGCAATAGATTAATTAATCCACCCTCGCTCCGCAAAGGATACTATCTCAGTGTCGCCGACAACCATATGGTCTAGCAAAGAAACATCTATGGTTGCCAAGGCATTTTTTAAGCGTTCAGTTATGCGTCTGTCAGCCTGGCTGGGCTCGGCAATGCCAGACGGGTGATTATGGCACACTATAACTGCCGCAGCTTTTTTCTCCAACACCAGGCTAACCACTTCGCGAGGGTAAACCGATGCCGAATCTATGGTGCCGCGAAATAGCTCTACAAACTGTATCACTCTGTGCTGGCTATCGAGCAGCAAGATGGCGAACACTTCATAGCTGCGATCGGCCAATTGTCGCATTAAATAGTCCCGAGTTAAATCGGGATTTGTCAAAACCTGGCCTCTTTGCAGATTTTCGTGCGCCACACGCCGTGCCAACTCGGCAGCGGCCTGAAGCTGGGCGTATTTTACAGGGCCAACCCCGGGAAGTCGACACAACTGCTGCCTGGATGCCGCCAACAGGCCCCTCAGACCGCCAAACTCGTTGATCATGCCGCGGGCAAGCTCGACGGCATCCACGCCGGGGATGCCGCTGCGCAACAACACCGCCAGCAATTCGGCGTCTGAGAGCAAGTTGGCCCCCAGTTGCAGCAACCTATCCCTGGGCCCCTCACCCTCGGGCCAGTCTTTAATTCCCATCCGCCACTCCCTGTCCAAGCCTGCTGATTTAACGGCTGTTCCTAAACAGTATGGAACATAATTTTTCCCCCTTGGCCTCACAACAGCGAAACCCTTTGTGATATCGTTGGCGCAATGATTTCTCAGTCGGATTGAGTCTGTGAGCCTGACCAATAAAAAAATACTCCTGGGCATAGGTGGCGGCATCGCCGCCTATAAGAGTGCCGATCTGGTGCGGCGCCTCAAGGAACGTGGCGCCCAGGTGCGGGTGATCATGAGCCAGAGCGCGCTGGAGTTTATTACCCCGCTGACACTGCAGGCCCTGTCCGGTCATCCGGTGGCCACCAGCCTGCTGGATCCGGCCGCCGAAGCCGCCATGGGACATATAGAATTGGCGCGTTGGGCCGATATGCTGTTGATAGCCCCCGCCACGGCCAACCTGCTTGCCCGCATCAATGCCGGCATGGCAGATGACATACTCACCACCACCTGTTTGGCTACCCAAGCCCCAGTGGTGCTTTGCCCGGCGATGAACCAGCAGATGTACCGCAACGCCGCCACCCAGGCAAACCTCGCCCAGCTGGCGCAGCGTGGACTCACCCTCTGGGGCCCAGACAGCGGCAGCCAGGCCTGCGGCGAAGTCGGTCCCGGACGCATGCTGGAGCCTTTGGCCATCGCCCGGTTGACGGAGCAGTTCTTTGCCCCCAAGAGTTTTGCCGGCCAGACGATATTGATCACCGCCGGGCCCACCCGCGAGGCCATAGATCCCGTGCGTTACATCTCCAACCACAGCTCGGGCAAGATGGGCTTCGCCCTGGCCAAGGCCGCGACCGACATGGGCGCCAAGGTCACCCTGGTTGCCGGCCCCGTCACCCTGCCAACCCCGGCCGGCGTGCACCGCATAGATGTAGAGTCGGCGCAGGAGATGCTGCAGGCCGTGATGGATAATGTTGATCAGCATGGTATTTTTATCGGTTGCGCCGCGGTCGCCGACTATCGCGTCGCCGAAGTCGCCGCCGGTAAGATCAAGAAGTCAAGCGAGCAGATGCAGCTTGCACTGGTACGCAATCCTGATATCTTAGCCACGGTTGCCAGCCATAGCCCCAGACCCTTTACCGTGGGTTTTGCCGCCGAGACGCACGATGTCGAGGCCTACGCCAGGGGCAAACTCAACAACAAGAAGCTGGATATGATAGCCGCCAACGATGTCTCGGTTGCCGGTCTTGGCTTCAATGCCGATGCCAATGCCCTGCGGGTCTTTTGGCAAGATGGCAGCCAGGATTTACCCGCGACCGATAAGCTCAGCCTTGCCGGACAATTGCTCTCATTGATAATGAAAAAAATAACCCATAAATGAAGACACCAATAGAACTGAAAATCCTCGATTCGCGCATAGGCTCCGAGTTTCCCCTGCCTGCCTATGCCACCCCAGGCAGCGCCGGCATGGATCTGCGGGCCATGCTCGACACAGACCTGACCCTGGCCCCGGGCGAAACCGTGCTGATCCCCACTGGCATCGCCGTCCATGTGGCCGATCCCAGTTTGGCGGCGGTGATCCTGCCACGCTCCGGCCTGGGTCATAAACACGGCATAGTGCTCGGCAATCTGGTCGGCCTCATAGACTCGGACTATCAGGGGCCGCTAATGGTGTCCTGCTGGAATCGCAGTCAGCAGCCCTTCACCCTGGAGATAGGCGACAGACTGGCACAGCTGGTCTTCGTTCCCGTAGTGCAGGCACAATTCAAACTGGTCGACGAGTTTGACAGCTCAGATCGTGGTGAAGGCGGATTTGGCCACTCGGGCACCAACTAATCTGTCGATGATTGATCCAAGGATTGATCTAAGAGTTGAGCTAAGAATTGAGCGAAGGAAACTGCAATGGCTGTAACCCCAAAAATAAATCGCCGTGAACATATTCTCCAGTGTCTGGCACAGATGTTGGAAACCAACCCGGGACAAAGGATCACCACGGCAAAACTGGCCGCCGAAGTCGGGGTGTCCGAGGCGGCACTGTATCGCCACTTCCCCAGCAAGGCCAGGATGTTCGAGGGCTTGATCGAGTTTATCGAAGAATCCTTGTTGTCACGCATCAACCTCATCATGGACGAAGAAAAAGACACCATGAAGCGTTGCCAGCAGGCACTGCAGCTCTTGCTGGTGTTCGCCGAGCGCAATCCTGGGATCTCCAGGGTACTCAACGGCGATGCCCTCTTGGGTGAAAACGAACGCCTGCGCAGCCGCATCGGCAGCCTGTTCGCCAAGATAGAGACCCACCTGAAGCAAATCCTGCGGGAAAAGACCCTGCGCGAAGGCAAAGGCTTTAACCTGGACGAAGCCATACTGGCCAACCTGCTGCTGGCGGTTGCCGAAGGCCGCATAGCCCAATTCGTCCGCAGCGAGTTCAAACAGAAGCCTACCCAACACTTCGAGCAGCAGTGGAACTTCATCCAGCAACAATTGCTGCAGAGCTAGAACAACACAGGGCAAGCTACGGCATGGGAAGGTTGGGCCTCTTAGAACCAACCCCTCTACACTAGCGCCCGATGCGAATGACTAGTCACAAAAAGCCGATAGCCACTGCTGGCCATCGGCTTTTTTGTGGTCTTTTGTCCGCCCGACGGTATGAATTTACAGCAATTCAGGGTATTCTCCCCCTCCGCGCCCTCGAAGGGGCGCAATCCCAGAGTATATTGCCGGTCTCCAGGGCGCTGCATAGCCAAGGCCATGGAGAGAGGCACACAGTGACAACCACTGCCTGTGGTAGTGGAGGAACCCATGACATCGAAAGAAGCGGTATTATCCGAAGCAGCATTGACGGTACGCACGGCACTGAGCGAGCGCGGCCTGGAAACCCCCATGATCCCCTGCGGCCTGAGTGCCGACGAGCGCAAAGAGCGCATCGAACATCATATGAAAGAAGTCCTGACTCTGATGTCATTGGATCTCAGTGATGACAGCCTCGCAGATACCCCGCGCCGCATCGCCAAGATGTATGTCGATGAGATCTTCTCCGGCCTGGATTATGCCAATTTCCCCAAGATCACCGTCATAGACAACAAGATGGGCTTCGATGAAATGGTCAAGGTGCAGGACATCAGCCTCACCAGCACCTGTGAACACCACTTGGTGACCATAGACGGGGTGGCCACAGTCGCCTATCTGCCGCACAAGAAGATCATTGGCCTGTCGAAGATCAACCGCATAGTGCGCTTCTTCGCCCAGCGACCCCAGGTACAGGAACGCATGACCCAACAGATTCTGGTGGCCCTACAGGCGCTGCTGGAAAGCAAAGATGTGGCGGTCAAGATAGATGCTGTGCACTACTGCGTGAAATCCCGCGGCGTGATGGACTCCACCAGCAGCACCACCACCACGGCACTGGGCGGCATCTTCAAGAGCAACCCTGCTACCCGCGCCGAATTCCTGCATCAGTAATAGTCCCGCCGGCGCCTCACTCGCGCTCAAGCGCGCAATAAACAAAAAGCCAGACCTTGGGTCTGGCTTTTTATTGTGGCCGAGTCGCTCAAGCGACACCTGCGCCGGCATCAGATGCCGTATTGGTCGCGGTAGCGGCTCACGGCTGCCAGCTCGGTTTCCATCCCTGACTTTTCAGACAGATAATCGATCAGATCCGCCAGTTTGATGATGGACACTATCTTGCAGCCGAAATCACGCTCCACTTCCTGAATCGCCGACAGCTCCCCCTTGCCCTTCTCCTGACGGTCGAGCGCGATCAACACCCCGGCCAGCTGAGCTTCATGGGCCGCTATGATATCCATGGACTCACGTATGGCGGTACCTGCGGTGATCACATCATCCACCAGCATCACCTTGCCCGTCAGCTCACTGCCGACCAGGCTGCCGCCTTCGCCGTGATCTTTCTTCTCTTTGCGATTGAAGCAATAAGGCATGTCGAGATCATGATGTTCCGCCAGCGCCACCGCAGTAGTAGTGGCTATGGGGATCCCCTTGTAGGCAGGGCCGAACAGCAGATCATACTCTATGCCCGAATCCACCAGCGCGGCGGCATAGAAACGCCCCAGACGCGCCAGATCCCGGCCGGTATTGAACAGGCCGGCATTGAAGAAATAAGGACTGGTACGGCCCGACTTAAGGGTAAACTCACCAAATCTCAGTACCTGACGTTCTAAGGCAAATTCAATAAACTCACGCTGATAGGCTTTCACAATCTCTCCTCGTTATTACAGCCGGCGCTAACCCAGCTCTCATTATCTATGCCGTTGCTCTTGGCTAATCCAAAAAAAGGACCCTTGCGGGTCCTTCATATAAACTTAATTCAACGCCGACTTCTGTACATCGACTATCTCACGAATGCTGTTCTTGGCCAGCGCCAGCAGTTCGAGCAATTCTTCATGGCTGAACGGCTCGCCTTCGGCGGTGCCCTGGATCTCGATGATCTTACCGGTTTCCGTCATCACCACGTTCATGTCCGTTTCGGCGGCGCTGTCTTCCAGATACTCGAGATCGCTGATGGCTTCGCCCTTGAAGATGCCGACGCTGACGGCGGCGATCAGGAACTTGAGCGGATTGGTCTTGAGTATGCCCTTGGCACGGGCCCAGTTCAATGCATCGACCAGGGCCACACAGGCCCCTGTGATCGCCGCGGTACGGGTACCGCCATCGGCCTGGATCACGTCACAGTCGATCACTATGGTGTTCTCGCCCAGTGACTTCATGTCCACGGCGGCGCGCAGGGCACGGCCGATCAGACGCTGGATCTCCTGGGTGCGGCCCGATTGCTTGCCACGGGCGGCTTCCCTGTCCATGCGGCTGTGGGTCGAACGCGGCAGCATGCCGTATTCCGCCGTCACCCAGCCCTGGCCCTGGCCCTTGAGGAAGCGCGGCACGCCTTCGGTAAAGCTGGCGGTACAGAGTACCTTGGTCTCACCGAATTCGACCAGCACAGAACCTTCTGCGTGAGCGGTGAACTGACGCGTGATGGTGATAGGACGAGTTTGAGCTGGCGTTCTGTTGCTTGGACGCATGCGAGATTCCTGTTTTCAGAGTCATTACCGATTTTGGCTGCATATTATAAGGGCTTGGGCTCCCGGATGCCATGTTATCGCGCCATTCTATGCAAACTGAGGCCGGTTCACTTTAACCCCGGGGATAAGATCACTATAATCGCCATTCAATCTGCCGATTTAAACCAACGGGATAACCCATGATCCAAAGCATGACAGCCTACGCTCGCATCGAGCACAAAGCCCAATGGGGCACAGCCTCCTGGGAAATTCGCTCTGTCAATCAGCGCTATCTCGAAACTTACCTGCGCCTGCCTGAGCAATTTCGCAGCTTCGAACCTGTGCTGCGGGATCGTCTGCGCAAACGTTTAAATCGCGGCAAAGTCGAAGTCAACCTGCGCTACGAGCTGGCCGACAGCAGCAACAACGAGCTGCAACTCAACCAGGACTTGGCCAAACAGCTGCTCAGCGCCGCCAACTGGCTCAAGCAGGAAGCGGGTCAGGGCGAGCTCAGCCTCACGGATCTGTTGCGCTGGCCCGGCGTACTTTCCAGTTCGGAACAAGACATGGACGCCATAGGCGCAGATCTGCTGCAAGCCTTCGACAGCGCCATAGATCAATTCATCGAGGCCCGCGGCCGTGAAGGCGCCGCCATCAAAGACATGCTGCTGAGCCGCCTCGACGGTGTCACCGAGCAGATCGCCCTGGTACGGGAACACATGCCCAAGGTGATGGAATATCAACGCGAGAAACTCAACAACCGCCTCGCCGAGATCAAGGGTGAACTGGATCCCGCCCGCATAGAGCAGGAAATGGTGCTGCTGGCACAGAAACAAGACGTCGCCGAAGAAATGGACAGGCTCGAGGCCCACGTCACCGAGGCGAGGCGCATCCTCAAGAAAGGCGGCAGCGAAGGCCGCCGGCTGGATTTCATGATGCAGGAGTTCAACCGCGAGTCCAACACCCTGGCCTCCAAGTCCATCAGCACAGAAATCACCGCCGCCGCCGTGGAGCTGAAAGTCTTAATCGAGCAGATGCGCGAACAGATCCAGAACGTGGAATAGCCGTTGCGCATATAGATAACAGAGAGATACCCAAGCCCCGCGATGCGGGGCTTTTGCGTTTATGGCACTTCGAACTTCGGGAGCAACAGGTATCCTGGTACCGGGACCTTGCTATCACATCTCATGCCTCCCCTCATGCCCCCTTCTCCGACACGCCGCAGGTCCCTCCATGGAGGCTGGGTCTTGCCATTCGCCACTGGTGCCGCCGGAACAGGTTTGGCCTTCCAAGGTGCAGCAAGTGCAATGCTGCCGACAAGCCTTGGCATGGAAAGAGGTAAATGTGACCCCTGCCGAGTGCTTAGGTGTTTTGCATTCGCGCCCACTGAGGTATATTGGATCTCTTATCATTGCAATGTAGATACAAGGAAAATCAGTGGCCTACTTGATTGATAACTCATCGGGGACGCGAGTCTATCTATGCACCAGCCACAGCTTCGGCCGCCTGCTGTTTTCGGTGCAGACGGAAGTCCCGCGTGCGGAAGTATCGAAAATACACTGCCTGGTAGAATGGGAAAATCAACAATGGCTGATAAGGGACATCAGCCTCAACGGCACCTGGGTCAATGGCGAGCGTCTGGAGCCGAATAAGCACAGGTTATTGCACCTTGGCGATCGCATCAAGATCTGCAATCTCGACGATGCCAGCTTCGATGTGCAGGACTTGTCTCCCCCCATAGATATGCTGATCCCCCATCCGGAGCAGCACACACAGCAACAAGAGATCCCGCTGGCCCGTTTCAATATATTGCCCAATGAGCAGGCTCCCGAGCTGCTGGTCTATTACGACACTGAGCGCGACGTCTGGACCATAGAAGAATATGACCGGCAATCGGTAGAGCACAAGCCTTGGCCGGATCACGACAATATTTTACTCTCGGGTCAAAAATGGCAGCTGTTCGTCAATGAACAGAACTGTGATACCAGAATATTGCGCCATAACTCGGTCAACAATCTCACAGTGACCATCAAGACGAGTCTCGATGAGGAGAGCACCCAGCTCATAATTGACAACGCGGGGCAAACATTCGATTTGGGCATGCGCAGCCATCACTATCTCACCCTGTTGCTCGCCCGCTATCGAGTGCACGACATTGGCCTGGGAATAGCGGCGAATGAACAGGGCTGGAGAGACGGCAGTCAACTGATGCGCGATTTAAAAATTGATGCCAATCATCTCAACATTCTTATCTACCGGGCGCGCAAACAGTTTGCCAGCGAACTGGGACTGAGCAACAGCCAGAATCCGGCGCTCATAGGACGCAGGCCGGGTAAGATGCGTTTCAATGTTGCCCATTTCACCCTGAAAAAAGGTGACATAGACGAATATGTTTCGCCTCTGCAGCCCCATGATCCAGTAAGTCATATTGAATGTTAACCCGGGTCCGACATTATCGTATCGAGAAGTGCCTGGCCCGTGGGGGTATGGGCAGCGTCTATCTGGCCTATGACGAGAAGTTATCACGCCACGTCGCCCTGAAACTGCTGGATACAGACCAAGGCGCACGGCAGCAGAGCCTGCAGGAAGCCAGGGCGCTGGCACGGCTTAACCATCCCCATGTGGTGCAGATCTACGAAGTCATAGAGGGCGAGTCTCCAGGGCTGGTGATGGAATACATCAAGGGTCATGACTTGCTGACGCTGCAACGCCAACAGATATTGAGCCTGCCGCAAAAACTGCAGATCCTCAGCCAGATTGCCGCTGCGCTGGCCGCGGCCCACAAGGCCGGCATCCTGCACTGTGATATCAAACCGAGTAATATCCTGATCTGCGACAGGCTGCAGGCCAAGCTGTGCGACTTCGGCCTGGCGCAGCAACCACAGGATGCGCCGCCCTCTTACGGCAGCCAGCCCTATATGTCACCGGAGCAGCGGCAGGGTAAAGCACTCGATGAGCGCAGCGAGCTGTTTTCTTTTGCCGTGATGGCCTTCGAGCTGCTGGCGAAACGCCACCCCTTTAGCGACGCCGACAAGCCGCGCGCAATGGATGCCGCCGGCATCATACCCGCACTCCCGGCGGAATTGATTAGCCTGCTGAATAAGCTGCTCGATGCCAATCCGGGACGGCGGGGGTACAACAGCGAGCAGGTCGCCGAGGTGTTGGCCCGCATCTACCGGGATTTGGAGTTCCAGGCACAACTCAGCCAGCAGACCATGGCCATTCCTGCCGCCAAACCACCGCGTCTGCAGGGCACACTCACACTGTGGGGGCTGGGGGGGCTGGGGTTGCTGCTCTGCCTGGGCCTGGGTTACGCCGGCTTGGATTATTGGCGCAGCCATCGAGCCAACCGCTATGTTCTGGTGTTGGAACCCAGATTCGATCAGCCAACGACGCAAGAGCAACAGCTGTTGTTGCAAGCGACCATAGACGATGCCCTGCGCCAGGCGGTGCTCCACACCCGCGGCACGACGCTGATTTCCCGCAGCGAACTCAACCAGAACCACGACAACCTCACGCAGTTGGCACAGCTGACCGGCGCAACGGATATTGTCGATACCGAGATCAACTGCCGGGTCCAGCCTTGCCAGATAAAACTCAGCCGCTTGGAGCCGAAGCAATTAAGCGTACTGGGGCAGGTCAATTGGCCCAGCCTGAGCAACCTCGACAACTACAGCCTGTTTCAAACGACCCAAAGCCATTGGGCAAGGCTGTTCCAGGGCTTGGATATGCAGCCCGACAAACTGACGATGTCGGCGGTCGAATATCAGGAATATCTGGCGATATACAGGTTGTCATTCAACACCCTGGATGCCGGTTTGCTGGCGCGCCTCGATACCTTGTTGGAGCGTAATCCCTATATTACCGCGGCCTATTCTCTCTATCGGGAGCATGCGCTCAAGCTGTACCACTCATCCGAAGATTCTGCCTTACTGCAGCGACTGGCGCAGCGGCTGGACAAGAGCCCGGGCTCCTACAAGACCAGTGTGTTCTATGCCGTCGACAGATTCTGGCTGGCACTGAGTCAACAGGACTATCGGGACGCCGAACAATACAGGGAGAAAGCGCTCGAATTGGGCCTGGATCCCGCCCATGCCGCCGCCTTGGGGGGACACCTGGCCTTGTATCAGGACCAGTATCGACAGGCACGGGAGCAATATCTGTTGGCTCATTCGCTGCGCCACGACACCGCCAGCCTGATGAACCTCGCCATCACAGAAATCGCACTCGGCGAGGCCAGCCAGGCGCAACAGCGACTGACGCAGATCCTGGGTATTCAACCGCAAAACTGGTCGGCCAACGTCAATCTGGGGATCATTTATTTGACCCATGGACCGGTAAGGGATGCGATAGCGCGTTTCGAGGCTGTGCTGGCACAGAGTGAAGACCCGGAAATCCTGAGCTACCTGGGACTGGCGCAGCTCATCGGCGGCCAACAGTCGGAGGCACTCGCCTCCATGCGCCGCTCGGTGGCACTCAGCCCCGACGTCGCCACCTATCGGCTCAATCTGGCCGACGCCGAACTGGTCAGCGGCAACCAGGTCCAGGCCGAGCAACATTATCAGGCGGTGTTGCACCTGTCACCACAGACGCCGCTGAGCGTGGGCGAATGGCTCGAACGCGCCCAGGCCTCGCTGCATCTGGGCAGCACAGTCGCGGCCATGCGTGCCTTGAATGAAGCGCAAAAACTGGCGCCGGCCGACACCAACGTCGCCTATGTTGCCGCGTTGATCGGCAGTAAAACCGGCAATCTGGACTCGGCCCTGGTACAGATGGAGCAGGCACTGGCCTCTGGGCTGGCCAAAGAGTGGTTTACTCTGCCCTGGTTCACGCCGCTGCAGCAACGCGAGGAATTCGCGGCACTGCTGCAACGTTATTGAGCCCTAGCCCTGCGGACGTTGAATTTTGATACTGGGATCTTGTGAGTAATAGAGTCCCAATTGACCGCCGCCAAGGCTGCTCTCAGGCAGGAAGCTGGCCAGGTAGCGGAACGCCAACGGCAGCTCGTTGCTGGTTTCCTTCACCTGGCTGACAGTGATAGTCAGGCAAGTGCTGTCATCATTGAGTGCCGTGGTTACCGCAAAGTCCGGGTTGTTGGCGGTATTGTTTTCAAAATATACCCCCTTATCATAGAACTGCCATATGCCAGGCTCTTGTGCCGAACCGTCGAGCAGTACAAGCAACTTGAATGTCTGCATCTCGGCCAACAAATTCAGCGTCGGGAATTGAACATTGTCCGCTGCGAATATCACCTCTAGTTCACCGTCCAGGGGTTGGAACTCGTTATTCCTTAATATTTGCGTCTGCCAGTCGGCCGTTTTATGTGGCGTCACCTTGAGGCAGACGATCGCTATGCCGCCCTCGACTGTCGACGTGTTTGCATTAAAAGCCGGTACTATTATGGTATTTTCGGACATAAATTTCTCCAAGTAACAAAATGATGCGGTGCGATACTCAGCTGTATGAGTCGTGTTCAACTCACTATCCACGCTAGCAGTAATCAGAATTTTATTCTATCTCTTAATGACTTAAAAAAGGATTACACGGCATTACACCCCTGCTTCAGGGAAACGCTCTGCGGCTTGCCGGCATCGAGCGGCAGGCTGTCTTCGCTGAGGCTGAGCCTGGCCTCAAATCTGCGGGCACTGCAATAGCTCACCTGCATCTCGTGTCGCAGCCGGGCCGAATGCTGGATCTTGAGCATGGACTGCTGGGGCAACAGCGACTTGGTCAACGTCAAGACCAAGCGTATCCCGGGATTGTCCCTGGCCTGATAGCGCGCCCAGCCCATGAAGACCCGGGCGCCCACATGCGACTCCAGCAGTATGCTGGTGCTGCTGTTTGCGGGCAGCACGGCGGGAAATTGTGCCTCATAATGGCTGCCACCCGGCCGCCTGAACAGGGGAAAGGGGGAATCATTGTTCAACTCTATCCTGGCGCAGTGCCTTAACTCGGCCCCCTGGAGCTGTAGTGTCTGTTGCATAAGCCGTTGTCCACCCTCATCCGCATCAAGGCGTGAGCCGGCCAAGGCAGCTCCGCCATCCAGTCTGTAAGAGTAAGGAATTTAACGACCAAAGCGAATTACACGCCATTACATGCCATTACATGCCATTACACGAGCGCGCCACAGTGGCGCCGACAAGCAAGATCTGGCCACGGCTGCCCGAACATTACCGCCAACTTGCCGGGTTTTATGACACAGGCTCGGGTAGCGACTCACGCACTTTATCCGGCCAGGAGAAGCTGAACACTGCGCCGCGGGGGGAATTTGGGGTCAGGCTGATGGTGCCGCCGAAGGTTTCAACCGTCTTCTTGACTATCGCCAGTCCCATGCCGCTGCCCTCCACCTCATCACGGGGCCTCAGGGTCTGGAACATGCTGAAGGCGCGCCCGGCCAACTCCGGCGGTATGCCGGGGCCGTCGTCTATGACATCGAACTCAAAGCTGTTGCGTCCCGGGTGCACCCTGACCCTGATTTCCCCCCCGGCTCTGTCGTGATGCTTGATGGCATTGCCGAGTAAATTCCTGAAGATCAACTCCAGCGGCACCCTGGCCGTCCGTAACCTGGGAAAGTTGCCCTCGAGTTGCAGTCTGAAGGCGGCATCCAGGCACAGCAGCTCGAAGGTATCTCGTACCAGGTCGGCGGTGTCGACCAGCTCCGGGCTGCCTTCCAGGCGCCCGGCACGGGCATAGGCCAGCAGATCCGCCAACAGTTGCTCCATACGGCTGATCCGCCCCCGCATCAGCCTCAAATGCTCGGCCGATTCCGGGTCTATCTTGCCGCTCAAGTCCTCTTCCAACCAGGTGGCCAGCTGATCTACGCCCCGCAGCGGCGATCTCAGATCATGGGAGGCCACATAGGCGAAGTTATTCAATTCCTGATTTCTGCGGGTCAGCTCGTCGGTAAACTGCTTGCGTTCCGAGATGTCGACTATCGCCGAGAGCACCTTGATGCCGACCGTGGTGTCGACCCGGCTGAGGCCTATCTCCACCGGAAATTCGCTGCCATCTTTGCGCAAGGCATAGAGATCCCGTCCCAGCCCCATGGCCCTATTCTCCGGCTTGGCAAAAAAGCCGCTGCGCAGGCCCGGATGCTGATGCCGAAAGCGCTGCGGGATCAGCATTTCTATCGGCTGCCCCAGAAGCTCCTCACGCAGATAGCCGAACAACTTTTCGGTCTGGGCATTGACCAGTTCGATACGGCCCAAATTATCCGTCATCACCATGCAGTTGGGCGCGGCCTCGATCACCTGCCTAAAGCGCTTCTCCAGGCTGGACAGTGCTTGGTTGCGGTGGGACAGCTCGGCAATGAAATGCTGGCGCTCTGAAATATCCACTATGGCCGAAAGCACCTTGGCGCCTTGCTTGGTGTCTATGCGACTGAGGCCTATCTCGACCGGGAATTCGCTGCCATCTTTACGCAGGGCATACAGCTCCCGCCCGAGTCCCATGGGGCGGGTTTCCGGCTTGGCGAGAAAGGCATTGCGCAATCCAGGATGCTGGTGATGAAAACGGGCGGGGATCAGGGTTTCTATAGGCTTACCCAAGAGTTCGGCACGCTCATAGCCGAATAACGCTTCTGTCTGGGCGTTGACCATTTCGATCACCCCGGCTTGATTGATCAATACCTGGGCATAGGGGGCGGCTTCTATGACCTGGCGCAAGAGCGTCTCCAATTCGCTCACGGCCTGCAGTTTGAATTGTTCATTTTTCAGGAATAACTTCATCCGAAAATAATAAAATACCCCGCCACAGATGAGCCCCAGGATGCCGATGGCAAGCAGACAATAACTCCCCGCCATGATAGCCCGGTTAAGGACAATAGACTCGGGTGCCAGGGTGAGCAGGGTCAGGACCCGCTGTGGTTCATCCGGATCCAACGCTATGTTTTTCTTTGAAAAATAAAAGGTACCCGATTGCGGCAGTCCGGGAAGCGAGTGGGAGGCGGCTAATTCTCGCGGTGAGACCAGGTTGAAATCATGGCTCCAGAGATGCCGCTCTCCCAGATCGAAACCGAAGCTCTGAGCTGCGTCCGGGTGCACCAGATAATCGCCTTCGGCGTTAACCATCAGGGTGCGGATTTGGCCGAATTCGAATGGGATACTACCTATGCTCGCCAGTAACCGGGAAACATCTGCGTTCAATACCAGCATGCCAAACAGCTGCCCATCCTGGCGATACACTGGCATGCCGGCGCGGATCATGGGCGTCAGGGGCTGCGACAGCCGGCCATGCTCCCGGTTCAAGCTGATATCGGAAATATAGACACTATCCTTGCCGAGTTTGGCGATCGCCATGAAATAGTCCCTGGCGGCCTTGGGCTGCAACTGATTGTCGGCGACGGCAACAGGTGTGCCATCGATACGATCGACCCGGACCAGTTCTTGCCCCTCATCTGCAATGCCGATGAAGCGGATCTGGTTCAACGCCGGATTGGCCACGAGATAGGCACTGAAAATTTGTTTCAACCTGGCGCGCCAGATCTCGAGCGAGTCACCCTGCAGTGGGTCCAGGCCGGCGTTGAAACTGGCGCGGACTATGCCTTGTACCCCTGGGGTCTTCTCCAGAAATTGCACATCTTTTTGAATGTTGACCAGCAGCAACTGCAACTCGGCGCTTTTCTTGTCGGTGAGCGTCGTCAGTTGTTGCTCCAGTTCCATGACCCCCTTGGTATGCACTTTGCCGCCATAATAGGCCGAGAGCAGCAGTGCCAGCAGCAGGAAGAGCAGCAGGGTTCTGACGAAGACGCGTTTATCTTTCGACAACAAAAATCGGGAAAACGGCACAGCAACACTCCCTTTCGTTAGCCATCCCAAGACATGGCTCTGTATTTCCCGCTCTCACAGCCTTGGCCATTGATGGGGCATAGTTCCGGTCAGGCCAACAAGAACCTGGACTCGAACTCGGTTGCCGGCAGGGCCTCGGCATAGAAATACCCCTGCTGGAAATCACAGCCATGCGCACAGCAAAATTGTGCCTGGGCATTGGTCTCTACCCCCTCGGCGACCACTTTCAGCCCCAGGGCCTTGGCGAAACGTATCATGGCGGCCAGCAGACGATCCTGGGCCTCGCCCTGACCTATGCCCGAGACGAAGATACGATCTATTTTCAGCGCATGAATGGGAAATAACTTCAGATGCTCGAAGGAAGAAAAGCCGGTACCAAAATCATCCAGGGATAAACGCACCCCGCGGGCAGCAATCTTGGCCAGCTTGGCGGCGATATTCTGGGGATTCTTGATCAAGGCATGTTCGGTAATTTCCAATTCGAGCAGGCCGGCATCCAGACCGCTGTCTGCCAGGGCCCTGTCTATGGTCTCGAACAGATCTTGCTCCTGTAATTGCCCGGCAGACAAGTTGATGGCGATGGCCAGACACAGGCCATCGGGAGCCAGGCAGTTACGCCAGGCATGAACCTGGCGGCAAGCGCTTTGCAACACCCACTTGCCTATTTCCGGCATCAGACCTATCTCTTCCGCCATGATCAGAAAGTCGGCCGGCAGTAGTACCCCGCGGCTGGGATGCTCCCAACGCAGCAAGGCCTCCAGACCGATCAACTGACCATTCTTGGCATCGATCTGGGCCTGGTAGTAGAGTTTGAATTCCTGTTGTGCCAGTGCATTGCGTATGTCGCGCTCCAAGGCCATGCGCTTGCGCACGGCCTGATGCAGCTGCTTCGAATAAAAGTGGCTCTGATTACGGCCCGCCTGTTTGGCGCGATACAAGGCGATATCGGCGCATTTCATCAGATCCAGGGTGTTGTTGGCACTGTCGCCGTAAACGGCTATGCCTATGCTGGCGGTGACCCGCAACGAGATACCATCGCATAGCATGGGTTCGTGGAAGGAGGCCACTATGCGTTCGGCCAGCAGTATCGCTTGCTCATCGCGGGCCAGGTCCTGGAGCAGGACCACAAACTCATCGCCCCCCAGTCGCGCCAGCAAATCGCTCTCGCGGATGACGGGTTTGAGTCGCCGCGCCACCTCGATCAGCAACCGATCGCCCACTCCATGGCCGTAAGTGTCATTGACCTGCTTGAACCTGTCGACATCCAGCAAGAGCACAGCCAGGGTGCCGCCCCTGTTGGCCCTGCCGACCCCAAGCTGCAAGGCGCGTTCGAAATCGTAGCGATTCGCCAACCCGGTCAGGGGATCGCACTCGGCCAGCTGCCGCAGTTCATTCCTGCTGTTATGCAATGCCTCTTCCAGGCGGTAACGATGCTGCGCCTGATATACGGCGCGCCACAGACGGCGGGAGTTGACCTCATCCTTGAGCAAAAAATCTTGCGCCCCGGCTTCCAATGCCTGAGCCGCCAGCGTCTCATCCTCCTGTTGGCTGAGCATGACAATCGCCGTCTGACAGGCGCCGGTGCTGCGCAACATTTTCAGCACCTCGATGCCATCGCAGTCAGGCAACCTGAAGTCGAGCAGAACGACATCGAAACGTTGCGCATTGGCGAGTATCAAACCTTGCTGCGCCGTCGTCGCCTGGGCAAAGTTGACCTCAACCTCGGCGTGTCTCATGGCCCTGATGATAGCCATACGGTCCAGCTCATCGTCATCGATAATAAGCACTTCCATGTATTATCTTCCTCGATTAACGTTAACTTATGCCGGGCATCTCGACCACACGCCAATAATGGTCCAGCATTTCCATGATGTGTATGAAACCATCCCCGCCCTGTCGTTTGACTATGTAGCCGGCCACATGCTGGTCATAGGCGGCTATCCTGTCTTCGTCGTCTTTTGAGGTCGTCAGCACAAAGACCACTGAGCTCGCCAACTTGCGGTCCTGGCGTAACTGGGCCAACATCTCTATCCCATTCATCCGCGGCATGTTGATATCCAGCAAGATAAGATAAGGCCGTGACACACTGTCCGCTTGGCGCAATAATTCCAGCGCCTCCACCCCATCCTTGGCACGAATCAAAGGATTGGGGATCTTGAGTTGCTTCAAGGCGCGCTCAACACCCTTCACATCGACATAGTCATCATCCACCAGCAAGATGGTGACTGGTTTGCGTTCACTCAATTCTTGATTCATGGCAATACTTCCGTGTTTGGTACCCTGGCTCATGCACTGGTTCCATCCAGGCTGCAACCCTCAGGCACCTGTCGATGAACTATAGTAGTCGAACACTGTCTGCTCAAGTTTCTGATTTAAAGGGGAGAAGTAACCTGGCTATCGCCATGGGATGCCCGGTGCCTATTGGGCCGCTTAGGCCGGATAGCCTGCGCCTGAGCGAGTGGGCCTAAGCCAAAGTGGCGCTGAACCTGGGCCAGAAAATAACTTGGCTAACCTGGCCATGGCTGGCCCGATTGGGACTGGCATATGAAAGCCCTGCAAACCCAGGGCTTTATATTGACATGAATGAGGGCGCAGCAGCCTGGGTTAGCTGCACAGCAGTGCTTGCAGTTCGCTCAAGGAGTTCACCTGGTAATGGGGCGATATGCCTGTTGGCACCTGCTGACCGTGGGCGTTGTACCAGCAGGTGTGAATGCCGGCGTTGATGCCGCCCAGGATGTCGGAGTGGGGATTGTCCCCCACCATCAACACCCGCTCCCGCGGCGGATGTTGCATCAGTTTCAGGGCATGTTCGAAGATGCCGGCGTCTGGCTTGGCGATCCCCACCTCTTCGGAAATCACCAGAATATCGAAATGATGCTGCAGCCCGGTGCGCTCCAGACGCACAGTTTGCAGCTCGGTGAAGCCATTGGTGATGATCCCCAGCTTGGCCTTGCCCTGCAATGCCGCCAACAAGTCGCGGGCACCGGGCAGCGGCGCACAGATCTCGGCCATGGCCGTCAAGAATGCGCTGTTGAGCCTTTGGGGCGTGAGCTGGAGCCGCGCCGCCCAGGGCTCGAAGCGGCGGGTTTGCAGCTCGGCGGCGCTTATCCTGCCGTCCTGATAATCGACCCACAGTGGCTTGTTGACCGCCTGATACTCATCGAAATCGGCCTGGCCGAAGTCGACCCCAAAGCCGGCAAACATCAGCCTGAGGCCGGCGAAGGCATCGAAATGAAACAGGGTCTCGTCGGCATCGAACAACACCCAATCGAAGGGCAGGCTTGTGCTGTGGGGCATGATATTCTCCAGGAAGTAACGACAGGCCAGCGGTCGCCGGCCACACCTATGGCGTGCGCTACTCTACTTTGTTTTCAGTCATTCTATAATCCCCAATGAATAAATTCATTGTTGACTGAATCTCTACAATGCCGACAACCGCAGATGGACAAGAGCCAGGGTGAGCCGCTGCCGACCTACTACCAAGGCGCCAGAGCCGGTTAACATCGAACCCCCAGCTACAAGGTGATGAGCCAGACCAGGTTCTAAGCCAAACTGAGTTATGAGTTAAGTTGCCAAGAAAAAGCTGATTAGCCTATAAGCACTGGGTATCGCTTAAAGAAAGGTGCGCCCGGGCAGACTCGCTTATAAGTGAAGTGGGATAACAGCCCTGCCCCTTGGACATTTCAGAGATACGCTCCCAGGGGATGCCTGCATTGCTCGCGCCCGCCGCGAGCGCACCGTCCTCTTCCTGTCGGCACTCTCTATCAGGGACTATCTCTATCGACCCTCTTCCTATCGATCTTGTAAACAACAGGCCTATCAGCAGAGCGGGAGCGCAATAAGCGAGATGGCGGCGTTGGCGTGATGCCACACCCCATAGATAAGCGTTTATAAGCGAATGCCGTTCGCCTATGAGACCGGCCCCTTAAATATTGTATAAATCATTGATTTAAAATGGTTAAAAAGTTGGCCAATAAATTGCTAAATGGCTTGCTGTAACCGGAACTATGCAATCCATTGAGGACAGGCGAGCAAGGCTCGCCGATATCCCGTCCAGCTCCCGTACAGTTCCTGCACAGCCTGAGTTGCGTACCGTCTGCCAACGGGCGTAGATAAAAGTGTTAACCAAGAAATTTTAGAAGAAGAGGATGGAACCATGAAAATAGCAATCCACAAACATCTGGCCGCCAGGGCCCTGCTCTTGGGCAGTTGTTTGCTGTTAGCCCCCATCAGCGGCTGGGCCGAGATCGACAGCAGTGCCGAACAAGTCACCCGTCTCACCCTGCAGGGGCAGATAGATACCAGAGCACCCCTGTCCAAGAGTCTGTGGGCGGGCGCGCACAACGCCTTCGCTTCCTATGATTGGAAGGCAGGTGATTACACAGATGTGAACCAATGGTACTCGCCGAAAAGTTTATTTTGGCGCGGCATTCGTGTGATCGAATACGATGTCTACCCCATGTCGGCCAGCGATAACACCCCCAAGCTCTGTCACCTGGGTTTAGAAGAAGCAACCAAATGCAGCTGGACCTTTGTCAGTGTTGCGAGCCTGGCGACAGGACTCGACGAGCTGTCGGATTACTTATCCACCCATAAAGACGAAGTCTTGATGTTGAAACTGGAAGCCTATGACTCGGATTACCATAACAACTTCCGCAACTTAATCGGCGATAAGATCAAAGACAAGCTCGGTGACTACGTCTTCAAACCCGAGAACTGGGGCTATAACAGCGGCGATTGCGCCTCCTTGCCGGTGCAAACACTGCGTAAGCAGGATGTGCTCGATGCCGGCAAGAACATCATCATAGTCACCCAAATTCCACGCAAAAAAGATCTGTGCAATTATCATGACGAGGACCACGCCAGCAAGTATCTGGAATGGGTATGGATAGGCGCCGACGAGTTCGACAGCAGCGGTAATTTGTCGTCCAGCGAAGCCTTCTGCCAGAACGGAGATCAATGCGCCAAGGATGCAGACGGCGATGAATCCTTCTCCGCCCATTATGCACTGGGGAATTTCAGTTTGGCTCTGGATGCCACCACAGAATACAAAAAAGACGAGATCGATCTCCACGGCGATAAGGTGCTCGCCAAAGCCGAAGAAGGTGCCAATATTCTGGAACTCGCCCTGGTGGAAGCGAACGCCACCACCATAGGTGCCTCCAAAGCGCCGCAGATCGAAGATTACGTCTGGTCATGGTATAGCGGCGAACCTAACAATGCCAACAACAATGAAGACTGCGCGCTGAGCCGCTCCGACGGCATGCTCAACGACGCCAACTGCAGCCTAAGCAAACGCTTCGCCTGCGTCGATGACAATAGAAACTGGCAAATATCAACCGCCTCAGGGTCTTGGGAGCAGGGATTCAGTGCCTGTGAAGCGCTGGGCAACTTTCACTTTTCCATGCCCTATAACGCGCGCGAAAATCAGGATCTCCTCAGTGCCAAAAGCGATGCGGGTATCACCACTGCCTGGCTGAATTATCATGACCAAAACGTCGAAGGGGTATGGCAGGCCAGTACCGAGTATCAAGACATAGGCTACAGCAAGAGTACCGCCAAAGGCGATGCCTCGGCCGGTGATGCTTTCGATGATCTGGATATGCTGCAGCGCAAACTGCAGGGCACAGGCGCCTTGAACCTGAGAAGCATCAAGCTCAGCGAAGGCGACAACGGCAAATTTCGCTATGTGCGCATGTGCTATAAGCAGGGACAAGTCGTCTCCCATGCCACCGCCGACGGCAACGACATTTGCAAGACACATGGCTCAATCAACGGCGGCCACAACAGCGAAATCACCCTGGCTAGCAGCGGATACGTCAAGGCGATGACGTATTGTGTCGATCGTGACGACGGCAAAGATCGCGTGGTTTATCTGAAATTCACCACCAACAAAAACAGCTCGATCGACTCGGGAACCTGTACCGGCACCACCTACACCCTCAACTACGGTGATCAGATCTTCGCCTTGCACGGCCGTGCGAGTAATGATTTCATTAGGTCACTCGGCGCCCATCGTATCGCCGCCTCCCAGGTCACCCCGCCTCTGTATGCCACCGACTGGCTGGACAGGGACGACCCGGCGAATGGCGACAACGAGCTGTTTACCGCCCAACAGCAAAGCGGCAATATCTCCTCCTCCTGCGCCGCCAGCGATGTCGCCGGCATTGTTGCCAGGGTAGTAGGCAACAAGCTGGATGCCCGCCTCACAGGCCAGAGGCTGGTCAACAACAGCACAGGTTTCGCCTGCTGGAACTCGAGCAACGGCGGTGACTCCAACAACACCACCTGTGAAGACTACGAAGTCAAATACTTCTTCACCAATGCCAGCTGCCTGCCCTGATAGCGCCGCTTGGCCGCTTGGCCATCGGTGTAATAAAGAGCGTGCGACAAGCAGCTGGGAACAAACAAGATGTAACAAACGGCCTGTAACAACAGACGTATAACCAGCGGGGCAGTCATTGCCCCGCTTTTTTTTCCTTTTTCTGCCCTTAGGAGCAATCTTGTCCGGCATGGCTGCCATGGCCAGTGCAGCCCATAGCCTGTTGCAGATGAGGTGCCGGATGCACTCATCTTGCTATGACAGGAAGCCATAGCGCAACCTTTGGCATTATCCCTATTACAAGGGCTGCAGTGAGACACAGGCTCTTGATCTCACATGCAGCGGCCAATCTGCATTTCATTTTAAAGAGCAAATACTCCGAGTCATGCCAAGCAATCGCCTCCCGCGGGGGTAGTGCAAGCACAGCTGTGACACGCCGCCAGCACCTCCCTGTGGGCTCTACGCAAACATCCCTGTTTTCGAAGGTCACAGCCATGCTTACACCCGGGTTATATCCCTCTTCGATTTGGCAACCGTGCAACAGAGACAATGCAGCACCAGAACATTATCAACGGCAGCATCTGCCAACTAGCGCTAGCTAAATGTCGTGAACACATAGACGCACAAGCAATCATCCATGTCGCCAACGCCTGTTCAAGTGTTCCGGTTTGGCATCGCGACGTCCGGAAATTGTCATTGGAAGTTATGCCTGTCTCCACATTCTTTCTTGTCAGCCTTTTCGTGGCCAAGTGACTCACCGTTACTTGAACTTAAACCGGAAGCGCATTATGTTATTGTTTTACGGTGGATGGACTGATTTTTTCTGATTTTTTCTGATCTTTTTAGCCGAAGATAATCTAACTCAGAATGAACAGTTTGAGGGCTTTCACAGAACCCGATTTAGCTTATTTTATACACCTCGGCGACAACACAATAAGTGTCTCGCCATATTACAAAAGGATTTTGTATGTCGCTATCTGCAGATCAAATTGCTGTAAATTATCCTACCCCTACTTATCGTTTTCGCGTAAGCGTCGATAGAGAAGAGATGCTGTTTAATGCCGTTTCTGGCCTAGTGCACAGTTATGAAACGATTGAATATAAAGATGGTCTCGGCGGCCAGTTTCAAATGCCAGGGCAACGAGGCGGTATTAACATCAGCCTAAAAAGGGGTGTCGTCCGTGGGCAAGCCCAACTCTACGAATGGATTAGTTCTATCTCCTTAAATCAAGTGGAAAAGAAAGATATTTCCATCACTCTGACAAATGATGCCGGCACCGAACTATTGCTGACTTGGAATGTTGTGAATGCCTTTCCCATCAAGCTCACCGCACCGGACTTCAATGCGTCCACCAATGAGTTCGCGATTGAGCAATTAGATCTAGTGGCGGACCGTTTTACCGAGCAAATATGGACACCCAGTATTGAATAGTGTGATTTGGCATCCTCTACTAGACTGAATGAAAGTGTCGATGTTGGAGTCTTGCTATGCCGCGCCCTCGCAGATCCCAGATTAGTATCGAAGACACGCCGTATTACCATTGCTGTAGTCGTGTGGTGCGGCGTGCCTTCCTGTGTGGGGACGATGTCTACTCGAGTAAAAACTATGACCATCGCCGCGGTTGGGTTGAGTCCTTGCTGTTTGAACTCGAAGCGGTTTTTGCCATTGATGTAGCGGCTTTTGTGGTGATGTCAAATCACCTGCATGTGGTGCTTCGTATCGACATAGCTACTGCGAACAATTGGAGCGACAGGGAAGTGCTTGAGCAATGGCATAAATTGTTCAAGGGGAATGAGTTAACCCAAAAATTTACCCAGGGTGAGCTGGTTGAGTCACATGAGGTGGTCAATTTAAAGCACTCCATCGCCACCTATCGCAGCAGGTTATGCGACATATCTTGGTTCATGCGTTGTTTAAACGAACCTATAGCACGACAAGCAAATCAAGAAGATAATTGCTCAGGTCGCTTCTGGGAAGGACGCTTTAAGTCGCAAGCCCTGTTAGATGAAGCTGCCGTATTGGCCTGTATGGCTTATGTTGATTTGAACCCCATCAGAGCCAAGATGGCGACTACCCCAGAACAATCAGACCATACCAGCATCAAACTGCGTATTCAGGCCGCTTTGAAAGGCGAGCAGCCCCAAAACTTACTGCCTTTTATTGGAGACGAACGCAATAATCAGCCCAATGGTATTGCCTTCTCGCTACAGGACTATCTCGAATTGATTGACGATACCGGGCGAATTATTCGCGACGATAAACGTGGTGCTATCAGTGAAAATAGCGCTAAGTTGCTAACAAGGCTGGATATCTCCCAAGATAATTGGCTCAAGCTCACCACTGAGTTTGGTAAGTTATTTCGCGGCCCAGTGGGCACACTGATCTGCACCACTAAAAGTGGACATTTTGCTAAGCACTGTTCTTTTGTTCAAAATTCTCTGGGCTTAGATAGCCAAGGGCACTATGCCTTCTGCTTTTGTTGTAATCAACTTCAATGTATTCAAACACAACCTGACGCATAGTTTCTCTGTCCATAATGGATTCATATTGAATCGCCTCGACTTTGAGTGAATGGAAGAAACTCTCAGCACAGGCGTTATCCCAGCAATTGCCTTTACGGCTCATGCTTTGATTCAGTTCATGTCTTGCTATTAAATCTCGGTACGCATGCGAACAGTATTGGCTGCCTCTGTCACTATGGGTAATGACCTCTTTGGGGAAGCCACGCCGAAACAGCGCCATTTTCAGAGCATCACAGACCAACTCAGACGTCATTCGTGAGCTCATTGACCAACCAACCACCGCCCGTGAGTACAAGTCGATAATCACCGCCAGGTACAACCAGCCCTCACTTGTCATTAAATAGGTCATATCGCCTACCCATTTCTGGTTCGGTGCCATTGCCGTAAAGTCTTGTTTCAGCAAGTTAGACGACACAGGCAGTTGATGATTGCTATCTGTGGTCACCTTAAACTTGCGGGCGGCATTGGCCACCAAACCCTGGCGTTTCAGGCTGCGGCCTATGGTCTTTACATCGGCAGCATCACCCTGTTCGGCAAGGTCAACCTGGATACGTCGGGCGCCGTAACGTGTCTTGCTGGCTTCAAAGGCTAGCTTGATTTTGGCATCCCGGGTCGTGCGCTTAACCAGCCTGGGACTGGGCTGCCGACCGACCGACACTACGCCACGCATAATACCCACTTCGCGATACCTTGAGTGCCAGCACCATTCTTCGAAGCGTGAACAGCTGCTGATGCTCAAGGATGAATTCAAACCGGGCTATTTTTGATTCTTCGCGAAGTAGGTGGCCGCCTTTTTTAGGATATCTAAATCCTCAGTTTTCTCAGCGAGTTGCCGTTTAAGCTTAGCCACCTCGGCGGCCAGTTCAGCTTCACGTTGACTGGTGCTGGATTTTCTCTCGTTGGTAGCACGCCAGTTATAGATTTGCGACTCGTACAGTTTCAACTCTTTGGCCGCTGCGGCAACACCAACTCGACTGGCGAGTTTTAACGCCTCGGCTTTGAATTCAGCGGTATGGATTTTACGTTTAGTTTTAGTGGTCATTTTTCACCTCGTTAAGGGATTTTACTCACTTAGCTCGGTGTCCAAAAGTAGTGGTGCAGATCAATCAGGGCCGAGGCGGCTATCTGACCGCACAGCACCAAGAATATCGCATTGCCTATGCCAATCTTAGGTGCAATCCAGGTGATGGAGAGTATGTAGAAGGCGACGAAAAAGCCGCCCATGAAATAATGCGGCGGCGTAGCCGCGAACTGCGCCGCGGCGGGCAGCGGCCTGCCAAGGGTGAAGACCAGGCTCACCAGCAGCGCCAGACTCAACAGCAAACTGGAAGCGGCGACCGGATTGCCCAGCCTGAGCCCCAACCCGCCGTTGAGTGCCGCCATGACGGGTATGCCCATCCCGGCTGCTATCATGACAAGACCCATGACCAGCGCCATGCCGACTGAGGCGGCCATTATTCCATGCTTCCACTGCCCTGGCCCGACGTCGCCGCAAGCCGGCGATAGTCGGTGACGGGCAGCCCGCCAATGCCCCAGTTGTCCAGGTCGACTTCGTCAATGACGACCATAGTGGTTGCCGGGGACTTGTGCAGCACCTCGACCAAGAGATCTGTGACCCCCTTTATCAGGGCGGCTTTTTGCGTTTCTGTCACCCCTTCCCGTGTGACCTTGATATTAACGTAGGGCATGAGTCTCTCCATTGGCTGCAATCACGTGGAATATTTTTGCCATTATGTACCAGCGGCCTTCGCTGCGGACCAGGGTCAGCAGGTCGATGAAATCGCGGCCGCCGAAGGAACAGCGAACCCGGGCAAGCGCGGTGTTTTCGCCTGCAAATTCAATTTCATCTATAAGATCTCGACGCGGCTCCTTGCGCGCTGCCGGGGGCTCGCGCCGGGCCAGCACCTCCCGGTAGCAAGGCATATCCCTGTGCAGCAAGGGCGTCTCGTCGGCCGTGGTGTAGATGGCCAGGGGATGAAAAATCGCATCAAATTTTTCCAGGTCGCAGTAGTACAAGGTATCGAAATACTGCGCCAGCAGCGCCTGAACCTCGGCTGATGCGCTCATCGCGATCCCCCCACAGGCAGGAGCCCTTCGGTTTCAAGAGCTTTCACCACACTTGGGTGCGCGCCCAGCCTTTCCAAAAATGCCTGAGTAAAAGGCCAGGGTTGAAGCGAGAAGCCGATGAATTGCGACCAATTGAGTATGACGAAGGCATAGGCATCGGCGACACTGAACTGGTTTCCGAGCAGAAAAGGCCGCTCATCCGCCAACCGGGCTTCGAGGGGTGCGATCCGCCTGGCAAGCTTGGCTTGCGCTGCATGACGCTCCTCGGTCGACAGCTCTGTGCCGCTGAAAAACGGGCTGAAGGCCTTATGCAACTCGGCTGACAGGAAGGCGAGTAATTCACGCAGCCGCGAGCGCTCCAGAGTGCCTGGTTTGGGCGCCAGGCCTTTTGTCGGCACCAGATCGGCCAAGTGTTCGAGAATCGCGGCATTCTCAGTCAATACCAGTCCGGGCTCCAGCTCCAGGGCCGGCACGTAGCCATTGGGGTTAATTTCAGCATACTGCCGCCCCGTCTCGGTAATGCCCTGCGCCGTGTCCGTGCGCTCGAGGGAAAAGCTGAGCTCCAGCTCATTGAGTACTATGTGTGAGGCCATGGAGCAGGCACCGGGTTTGTAATATAGCTTCATGTGGGTCAGTCCTTTGGTTGTGGTAGTAGACGCACAGATAATATCAACTGGATATTAGATTACTAGAAGTAACCTTGTATTTGCTGATAGAATTGGGTTACCTCATGGAAACCTGGTTACTCTTATGTCACTGAAAGTTAGGATTAATAGAAGCCCTGCACCACCCGAGCCCTGCATGCTGACCGAATGCATGGCGGTGATCGCGGGGGCGTGGGCACCGAACGTCATCTGGTGTTTGCGCATGGGACCGCGGAGATTCAACGAGCTGCGAATCGACATTCCGCCTATTTCGGCAAAAGTGTTGTCGACACGGCTGTCAGAGCTGACAGAGCGTGGTGTCGTTCAACGTCATGTCAGGGACACCTCACCGCCTTCAGTAGAATACGAATTGACCGAACTCGGTCGCGAACTGCTCCCCGCGCTGGACGCGATAGTCAAAGTTGGCCACAAACTGAAGGCACGGGGACAGCTTGGCGTTAACAATTGATGCCCTCGCCTGGCAGACTCATGAGGACTGAAGACAAGCAATAATAGCGACGCCGGCTTGCTGCATTGCTGAGATCCAGGAGTAACCTTGGCTGGTGCAGTGGCCGTGTAACAAGTGACTACGACATTCCGTCAATCAAAGAGATGGCACACCCACAATACTGTCTGCGATAAATGGTCCGAAGAACCTCTGTGCTACAGTGACTATCAATACCTATGAGTACACCAAAAGAAGCACTGCTGCGCCAGTGACCGTTGGCGACAGGGTGAGCATCGCATGGCGATATGTTGCGAACGAGAGCCATGGATGGCGAGCTGGCTGTTGTGCAGGGAAGCATTTGTCGCCGTCGAGGCTACAAGGATGACTCTTTTGAGATCAAGAGCCGCCGTGTCACTGATGCTCCTGATATAAGAGCAGTACGCAGGCCCACGGCAGGTGATGGGCTGCAAACTTACTTTGCAGCCACACTTTACCCAGTGAGTCCCCCCTATGCTCAATCGAGAGTGTCATTGTTAACACAACGCCTCATGACCGAGGTGATCATCTCATCACCCAAACCTGTTAGTGATGCCGAGTTTACAGCTTGCCACCCTCCCCATCGAAGTTGCCGCAGGGCGTTGAAGAAAATGGCGTGGGGCTGACAGGATGTCAGCTCAGCTTTCGCGGGGGCAGGGGCGAATGAAAAGCGGTGATTTTCGAGCCTATGAGCGCACGGCAGGGACTGCCAAGCTGGGTTGGATTATAGGGATATAATCCGCATCCATCGGAAGCGTTAGTTATTTTCGAATAAGCACAAGGAATACAACTTCGTCGGGGCGTCATGGTGGATGCAAGGAGGATAGGACGAGCAGTCCTCCTTGTTCGGGTGTGGGCTGAAGGCCCACGACAGACACCCCCTGAAGCTCAGAGGTCGTCTTAAAGCGCTTGTATGGTTAATCCTCCGTCAACGGTGCACTGCTGAAACTGTACAGCACCAACTTATCTGCCTCCGGGTTGATGAAACTCGATGCCAACAGCTGCTTGTCGCCATCTTGCCAGACGGCGTGACTGTGGGCATTGAGCGATACCAGCACCAGGTTGATGCCCGGCTTAAACAGCCCGGCGGGCAAGTGCACGTCCGGCCCGTAGAGACGCTGGATTTTCTTGCCGTTCACATAGAGATGGGCGTGACCATTGAGCATCTTCCCGACCGCGGCCTGCTCCGGAGGCCCCAAAGCATAGTGACGCAATGCCAGGTGCAGATTGATGCCGGACATGGCATCGCGGTGCAACACCAGCGCCAACTCGGGCAAGGGGCTGTCATCCGGCACCTGAATGGGCCCATAGTCGTGCACCATGCTGGCCATCTCGGGCCCTGCCATTGGATGACCTGGCATTACGGAACCGGCTGTTTCGGGCACTGCGGTTTCGGACACGGCCATGGCCTGTTGGGCGTCGGCGCGCGCGGCCAGACACAGCAGCAACAGCGCACCGAAAATGAGTCTGCTCATGATGACCTCCTAGTTGCCACAACTGGCAAAGGTGTCGGCGGGCAGCTCACCGTAGAAGGTCGGCCCCACCTGATAGGGGAATACCGGTTGCAGCTGGCCCGCTACCGATTGGGCGGTAACATGATAGTGGTAGCCCAGGCCGTCGTGATCATGGCCGTTGTGTTGGTCCAGGTATTCCCCGCCCATGGCCGTCAGAGCGGCATCGTAATAATAATCTTCGAAATAGATACCACTGACGGCGGCTATGCTGTTGCCGGACATGGTAGTGACATTGGTATCTGTGTCCGGTCCTGCGCTGACGCTCTGGGTGCCTTTGCTCAGATCGTATTGATCCACCAGCTGACAACTGCGCACGCCGTCGGCGCCACAGCCGGAAACCGATGCGGCGCTGTAGTCACGCTTGATCCAGGCGGATTTCGCCAACACCCCCTGCATAGTGTAGGGACCATAGATGGGGTAACCATCGGCGGCGAAACCATAGATGGGGGAATGACCGCTGCCGTTATCCTCCAACAAAGTCTGCAGACAAGCCGAGTACATGTGATGATGGTAATTGCCCTGTTGCTGGGCATGGCCCTGGCAGATATCCACGTCGTATTGTTCGAACACAGGCGCCAGATTGAGCCAGACCTGCTGATTGTTGTAGCTGGAGCCATCCTGCCAGTTGAATACCGCAGCACCGTTGAGCATCAGGCCTATGGTATTGAGCGAGGTCGCACAGGCGGTGCCGCCAGCCGGGGCCGGCTCGGTAGGCAGCTTGAGTTGCGCGCTCTGATTGGAGGGACATGCAGGGCCAGGCGGCCAATAACCCAGGCTGCAACTTGAGCCCACAGGCTTGTAGCCTATATTCTGACCGAAGGCGATCGCCTCGCCGGCTTTGGCCGAGGTCACGCCACCGTAAAAATCGCTGGCAGCCTTGGGCCTGTTATTCAGCCAGTCCACATCGCTCTGGCTGAGGGTCACTTTGTAATCCGGAATGCCTGTAGTGGCCACCGTCAGGTAGTGGGTGCCCGCCGACGCCGAGGTTTGCAGCCCCTGGACGTTCACCAACACACCATTGCCGTTACTCTTGATATAGCTCGAGCGGACATTGGTGTTGAGCAACCACTCGGCGGCGGTGACGCTGACTTCGTCCAGGTTACTGATCTCAGTGCCGTCGCTGACTTCCAGTCTCAGCAAATAGTTGCCCGACTGATCCGGTACCAGGGTGGGGCTGGCGCTGGTGGCGTTGCCGAGACTGCTGTGGCTGCCCGCCGGCTGTTCCGCCAGGGTCCAGCTGTAGCTCAGGCTGTCGCCGTCGGCATCGCTGCTGCCGCGGCCATCCAGGGTGACGGTGGCGCCGACGAAGCTGTATTGATCCTCGCCGGCCGAGGCGATGGGCGCCGCGTTTTGGCTGCCCTGACTGCCGCCGGCGGGGGCGCCACCACTGCTGTCTGCAACTGTGCCGCCGTCATCCGCACTGCCCCCGCCGCCGCAGGCGGTCAGTGCCAGACCGACAGACAAGAGCAGCGCCAAGCCGCGCAGGCGTAAAAAATAAGCTGGAAACTGTGATGAAAGCTGCATGGCAAAACTCCCTGTTGTTCATATTAAATCCATTTACATTGAGGCAACTTTCTTGCCAACATAATTTAACACAAACAATCAAGTGCTTACGCTGTCACACCAGCAGTACGCTTAAAGACATGCCAGAACGCTTATAACAGGGCATGGTTTCGCTTATAGCATATCCACGGCTAGTCTGCCGTGTAATAGGTCCAGCGGCGCTCTCCCTGCTTGACGAGTCGCCCCTCCCGGTGCAGTTTCTTCAACAGGTAGGAGGCGCGGCCATGATCCACCCCCAGCAAGGTCTGGGCGGCGGTATTGTCTATCCGCCCTTGGGCCCCGGCATAGCGCAACAGCGCGTCCTCCTCCGAGTCCGGCGGCGCGCCGGCGCCCGCCGTGCTTGCAGAGCGTATGCTTGCAGAGACCAGCCTTTCAGAGTGAAGTCCATCGGCAAGCCCCCCATTCGGGCTCATCACCCCAGCGGCGGCTTGGTCGGCCTGTGCCGCCGGCGCGTCCCGGCCCACGGCGGGCAGAGGTTCCAGAAAATGCAGGTGCTCTGCCCTGATGCCCTTGCCCCGACTGGCGATCAGGGCATACTCGAGCAGGTTCTTCAGCTCACGCACATTGCCCGGATAATGATAGCGCCCCAGCGCCTGTAACGCCTCCCGGGTGATCGCCGGCTTATCCCGCCCCATCTGGGAGGCGAGCAACTGCAGGAAATGCTCGACCAGGGGAGCTATGTCACCCGGGCGCTCCCTGAGCGGTGGCAGGCTCAGCTGATAGCCGGCCAAACGGAAGAAGAGATCCTGGCGAAACTGCTTATGCTGCACCTTGGCCCTGAGGTCGACATTGGTCGCCGCGACCACCCGCACATCCACCCGACGACTGCTTTTCCCGCCTATGGGGATCACTATGCCGTCTTCCAGCACCCTGAGAAGCTTGGCCTGCAATGCCGGCGGCATGTCGCCTATCTCATCGAGAAACAGGGTGCCGCCATCGGCCTTGACGAAATAGCCCTGCCTGTCGCTCGTGGCCCCGGTATAGGCGCCCTTCACATGGCCGAAAAATTCCGCATCGGCCAGCTCGGCGGGAATGGCCGAGCAGTTCACAGCAACAAAAGGCCGGTTGCTGCGCTCACTGCCATAGTGGATCGCCCGGGAAATCAACTCCTTCCCTGTGCCGCTTTCTCCCAGCACCAGCACATTGGTGCGCGGCGCCAGCTGCAGATCCCGTACTTCATCCAGCAGGCGCGCAGTGACCCGGCTTTGGCCTATGAAGGCATCTATGCCCCATAACCTGGCCTCCTGCCGACTCAGCATGGACAGCTTTTCGTCCGCCAATTGCAGTGCATCCTCCGCCTGTTGGCGCCTGTCAATCTGCTGCTGCAGCGCCAGGTTCAGCCCCGCCAGCTCACTGTTCTTGCTCTCCAGCTCCTGCTGTTGCCTGCGTATCGTCAGGTGCGCCAGGATCCGCGCCAGCACTTCCTCCCGCTGCAGCGGCTTGCTGATAAAGTCTATTGCCCCGGCGTTGAAGCCCTTCACCTTGCTGTGGGTATCCGACAGGGCGCTCATGAAGATCACAGGCACGTCTTTGGTGGCCTCGGCCTGTTTCAGCAGGCGACAGAGTTCGAAGCCGTCGATACCTGGCATCATCACGTCCAGCAACATCAGCGCCGGAGTGCTCTGGGCCGCCAACTGCAACGCCTGCTCCGCGTCCAGCGCGACCCTGAGATCCAGGCCGCTGTCGGCCAGATAATTGACCAAAACATCCAGGTTGTCCGGCTGATCGTCGACGATCAATACCTGTGGTTGCGACATGAGCTAACTCCGGAGTAAACATGATTATGCGAAACAGTATAGGAACCCAAAGCTATAAGATCCTATAAGCGACCAGGAAAAACTATAAGCACTGGGGTGGACTGTTCCAAGAGTGCCAATATAATGCACTGATATATAATAATTTATCAAGTTGGCGTTTTTCTTGCTCTGCTATGCCAGGCATTATTCTTACCACAGAGCCGCAATGGAAAATTCCTTGAATACCCAGACAGACAAACCTTGTGTTCTGGTCGTTGACGACAATGTCGACAACCTGGATGTGATGATCGCCAACCTGCAGCAGGAGAGCATAGAACTGCTGGTCTCCCTATCCGGCGAGGAAGGCCTGCAACTGGCACGGGAACTGTCCCCGGATCTCATACTGCTGGACATCATGATGCCGGGCATGGACGGTTTCGAGGTCTGCCGGCGGCTGAAACAAGATCAGGCCACAGCCGATATTCCGGTGATCTTCATCTCGGCCAAGAACAACGAAGCGGACATAGAACAGGGATTGCGGCTGGGCGCGATCGACTTCGTCAACAAGCCTTTCTCCATCCCCATACTCAAGGCCAGGCTGCGCAATCACCTCGAAGTCAAAAATCGCACGGACAGGCTGGCACGGCTCGCCTGTACCGATGCCTTGACCGGCATAGCCAACCGGCGCCATTTCGACTGCATGCTGGAACGCGAGTGGCGCCGCGCCGCCGCGAGCCAATACCCCTTATCCGCGCTGATGATAGACATAGATTATTTCAAACAATTCAATGACAGCTACGGCCATAATCACGGCGACGAGTGCATAAGGCAGACGGCACTGACGCTGGGCCAGCAGCTGCTGCGCCCCGCCGATCTGCTGGCACGTTATGGCGGTGAAGAATTCGTGGTGCTGCTGCCCGAGACCAGCGAAACCGGCGCCCTGGCGGTGGCCGAGCGCTTGCGTCAGGCCATGGAGGCACAGGCCATCCCCCATGCCGGCTCCGCATGCCTGCCCCATGTCAGCGTCAGCATAGGCATTGCCAGCATGTATCCCCGGCAAGGCGACAACTGGCAGACGCTGCTGCACAGGGCCGACCAGGGCCTGTATCTGGCCAAGCAACAGGGGCGCAACCGGGTCTGCAGCCTGGATGAGACCTCGGCGCAAATAAGGCTGAGACTCAATTAAATTTGTGCTGGGCTCAGGTAAAATTTATCCTGCTAACAATTTTTTAGCTAATAGCGCGGATAAAAAAATAAATGACAACAAACCGACTGCGTAATCTGTTGCCTTTGGCAGCTACCCTGACACTCATGGCCCCCGCTTTCGGCTTGAAGGCCGATGAACAAGAGGAGATGGCGGCCCTGATGGCGCTGCTCGAAGAGGAGACAATGCTGGCGACCCAGACCAAGATGAATGCCGACTATGTGCCCGGCATGGTCAGCGTATTGGATGCCAGAGAGCTGGCCGGCTACGGCGTACAAACCATAGGCCAGGCGCTGAACCAGGTAGCCGGCTTCTATATCACGGTCAACAATGCCGGCGATCCCCTCGCCATAGTCCGCGGCACGGGTGCCAGTCTCGGCGCCAGCAACCTGAAAATCATGTTGAACGGGGTCCCGGTCAACCGCGCCGTCGACGGTTCAGCCGATTGGCTGTACCGCCTGCCCCTCAGTCAGTTTGAGCGCATCGAAGTGATCCGCGGTCCCGGCTCCTCCCTCTATGGTGAATTTGCCTTTTCCGGCGTCATCAATGTCATTTCCCGCAGCGACAATCTGCTGACGGCTGCAGCAGGCAGCCATGACGCCCTTGGCAGCAACCTGCTGGCGCAGCACAGATTCGGCGACGACACCCGGGCGAGCCTGAACCTCTCGGTGTGGGACAGGGACGACAGCGGGCTCAAGGGCAATCCGGATAACTTTGCCAACTCGGGACGCGGGTTTTCACCCGGCGCTATTTTCGATCGCGAGCAGGGCACCCTGGCGCTGGCCAAACTCGAACACCAGGGCTACCACCTGGAGCTGCAATACGCAGATGTGGAGCGCGGCGGCTGGTATGGCCGCAATGCCGCCATGCCGGCATCGATAGCGCCGCGCCAGGAGACATTCCTGGCCGTCAATATAGATAAGAGCTGGCAATTTACCCCGGAATTGACCCTCAAGACCGAGCTTTCCCACACCCGCTCGCAGCTGACCGAGGCGGCCTATCTGCCGATCCCGGCCGGGGGGCTGAGGCCGGGAGGCCAGGAAGTGGTCGTCAACCAGTACCGCCAGGACGGCAATAGCGAATCGAGCGACAGGGCCAATGTCTCGCTGCATTGGACCCCAACAGAAGATCACAGGCTCTATGCTGCGCTCGGTTACAGCCACAGCCGGGTCGATGATGCCTTCGGCAGATTCCTGCAACCCGGCCAGGCAGCGAGAGAGTTTCCCGCCGACAAAACCCGGGTGCTGGACGATTCGAGTCGCAGCCTGACCAGTGTCACCCTGCAGGATCAGTGGATGCTGACAGAGGCGCTGGAACTGACCCTGGGGGCCAGGTTGGACAGTTACAGCGACTGGGACGCCAACCTGTCCCCCCGCCTGGCCGCGGTATGGCGCGTCGACGAGCACCACATACTCAAGGCCCAATATGCCGAGGCCTTCCGGCCGCCGACCCTGGAAGAAGCCCACCCCGGCCCCCACGCCTTCCCCGGCACAGTGTTCACCCAGCTGAGCGAAGAGAGACTGAACTCGAGCGAAGTGGCCTATGTGTATCGGCGCGATGGCTTCAGCTTCCACACCACAGTGTTTAATACCAAGATAAAAGACTTGATCGAATTTCTCCAGCAGCCGGGCCGGCCGCCCATCTGGCACAACAACGGCGACATCAGCACCACAGGGGTGGAGTTCGAGTGGCAGCAGGCAGTCAACCGCAATTGGGATTGGTTTGCCAACCTGTCCTACGTCAGGGCCAGGGACCATAGGGACAGGGACAAGATCCTCATAGGATCGGCCCAATGGCTGGCGCGGGCCGGCATCAGCTGGCACGGCGACAACCATTTACATCATGCCTTGTTGTTCAATTATGTCGGCGAACAGGAAGGAGCGGATATCGAACTCAGGAGTCAGGTGACCCACGAATTTGATCCCTATTTTACGCTGGATTACACCCTGGGAGTGGCGCAACCCTTGCAGATAAAGGGGCTGGATATCACAGTCGGGCTGAAGAACCTGACGGGGGAAGAATACGATACAGTGCCCAATCCAGTGCAATATCCCCAGGGGCTGCATCAGGGCGAGCGCACAGCCAACCTGCAGCTGAGTTATCAATTCTGATGCCGTATTAGGAGCAAAGTGAGATGAGACCGGGCGCAGGCATACTCCATCAGACAAGCAAACTTGCCCGGCAACTTAGGTTGCCTGCTCTGTTGCCTGCTCTGTTGCCTGCTCTTTTGCTTAGCCTGTTGCTGTGGCCGCCACTGCTCCATGCCCAGTCAAACAACGACAGCTTCACCGACCACAGGGTCAGGGTCGGCCTCAAGCTGTTTCGGGCGCTGCTGAGCGCCGATCTCAAGCTCAGGGAGAAGACCGACACCTCGGGAGCCGTGCCCGTGATCCTGGTCCATATCAACAGCGAAGACGACATCCGGGAATACCAGGCCCTGCTCGACGACTATCTGCGCGAGATCAACGGTTTACCCCTTAGAATCGACATCCGTACCCTGGAGCAGATATTGCAGCCCGGCAGTGACAAGCCGGCGGCCATCTTTATCGCCCAAAAACTGAATGATGCCGAACTCAGCGCCCTCATAGAGCAGAGCATCAACCAGGGCGTCATCCTCTTCTCACCCTTCGAGGGGGATGTGGAAAAGGGTGTGCTGGCGGGGATCTCGGTACAGGCGGCGGTGCGGCCGCTGCTCAACATAGGCACGATGAACCAGAGTCGGCTGAGTATCAAATCCTTCTACCTCAAGGCGGCACGTCAGTATGAGTAAGTTTTCCCTGCCGCCGCGGCTGCGCCCCGGCAGCAGCCTGTTAAGCCAGTGCATCATCAGCGCCATCTTCATCGCCCTGCTGGCCGTGCTCGCCTGGTCGCTGGAAAATTATTGGCAGCATACTCTCAAGCCCAGGCTCTATTTGGCCGCCCAGACCCAGGCCAATGTGTTGGCACAATCCCAATCCGCCGTGATAGTCGAGACCCTGGAGCATAGCAAGCCCGAGGAGCTGGCCGGCAAGCTGCGCAGCCTGATACAGGAGATGCTGATCGTCGAAGATCCGGCGATCGGCGGGCGCTATATCCGCGGCCTGACGCTGCAATTCGATTACGATCTGCTGGAACTGGCACCCGGCTCGCTGGATTTCCATGAGGGCGATGCCCAATGCCTGAACTGCTTCCAGATAGCGCTGCCGCTGATCACCGGCCGCGGCGATCTGCTGGGGATCGCCAATATCGCCATCAGCGACGGCTATTTCAAGACCCTGAGCAATGAAATGCAGAGCCGGTTGTTTGCCGAGTCGGGGCTGACCTTCGGACTCTTGGTGGCTGTCTGGCTGGTCATGATGCTGATGTTCCACCGCCTGCATGCCGCCAAACACTTGCTCGAAGCCTCGGACAAGGCCAAGACCCGCTTCATGGCGAACATCACCCATGAGCTGCGTACCCCGCTCAATGCCATTCTGGGTTACACCCAGCTCTACAAGGAAGATCCGGCCTTGATGGAAAATTATCGCCAGGGTATCAACAGCATAGATCGCAGTGCCGACCACTTACTCATGATGATCAATGACATACTCGAATTTTCCCGGGCCGATGAGGACAGCGTCACCTTCCACCCCAGCGAGGTGGCGCTCACAAGTTTCCTGAACACCCTGGTGGAAATGACGCGTCTCAGGGCGCAGCTTCAGGGGCTGGACTTCAAGGTGAGGTTCGATGACAGTCTGCCCAAAGCCATCCGGGTCGACGAGAAGCGCCTGCGGCAGATTTTGCTCAATCTGCTCAGCAACGCGGTGAAATTTACCCCCGGCGGCGAGGTGGTTTTCAGTGTTACCCGGCTGAAAACCCAGGCCCAGGACCACTGCCGCTTGCATTTTTGCGTGGCGGACAGCGGCATAGGCATAGCCAAAAATCAGCTCAAGGAGATCTTCATTCCGTTCCAGCAATTGGATAACCCCATCACCCGCGCCGAAGGCTCGGGTCTGGGGCTGAGCATAAGTCAGCGGCTCATCGCCCTGATGGGCGGCAAGCTGCGGGTCAGCAGCACCCCGAATGTCGGCAGTCGCTTCTGGTTCGAACTCGAACTCCCCAGCAGACGGGACCCAAGCCCGGCCACCGAAGCCAAGATGGAGACAGCCACGGATACAGTGGCCGACAGCCATATCACCCTGCCGCCGCTGGCGCAGCGGGAAGAACTGGCGCTGCAGGCCCAACGCCACGACGTGTTGGCCCTGCGCAAGCTGATCCAGCAACTGGAGCAGGCCGGCTGCTACCAGGATTTCCTCGCCGACATCGCCCCCTTCGTCAGCAACTACAGGTTCAAGCTGCTGGTCGCCAAGTTAGGCCAATATGAGCAAACGCCATAGCGGCATGAGCGTGCCCTGTTAGCCCGCCTTGCGGCGCCATCCCAGCAGCCCCAAGAGCCACACAGACCAGAGTGACAGCGAGCCGCCCTTGTCCGCCTCAGGTTCTGGCTCTGGTTCAGGCTCCGGCTCGACAGCGGCCGCCGTCACTGTCACTTCCACCACGCCTTCGGCCATGCCGCCGTAACCGTCACTCACCCGATAGCCGACAGTGGCTGTGCCGCTGAAGCCCGGCTCGGCAGTGTACTCCAGCCGGTTGCCGGCGGTCACCACAGCGCTGCCATGCTCGGCACTGACCTCGACCAATGTCAGGGCATCGCCGTCGGCGTCGCTGTCATTGGCCAGCACGTCGATCACCAGGCTCTGCCCCTCGGCAACCTCGGCCAGATCCGCCACCGCCACGGGGGCGACGTTTTGCACCTGGGTGCTGACCACACCCGGATCTTCAATCACGCCGTTGGCTACTCCATCGGCATCGTTGGGGCCGCCGTCCTGCAACAGCAGTTGCACGCAGTGAGAGCCTGCCACCAGGCCGGGCTCAAAACTGTCGGCGCCTACTTGCGGGCACTGGCCTTCGGCGTTGAGCTTTGCCGAGCTGATGCCGTTGCTGACGTCCTCGACAAAGTCATACCAGCCTTGCTCCGGCGTGTACTTACGATAGATGGCGCCTTCCGGCAGTGCAGTGCCGCGTGGCAGTGGGAATACCACGGCCACCGATTGCCCCGCCTGGAAGGTGCCGCTCAGGGTGAAGTCGAGCACGGCCGCCACCTGGCTGAAGTGGCTGTCGCTGCTGTCAGCGGCGGCGCTGTCGGTCGCCACAGCCTCTGCCAGGTCGGCCATGGTCATGCCGGCGCCGCTGCCGGTGATGATGGCGCCGGTGATGTTGCCCAGTGCCAACTGCACACCGGCTGTGGTTTGCATTGGCTCTGTGCTGCTATTTACCGGCAGGCTGCTGGCGTCGCTGTCATTATCCAGATAATCGGCAATACCATCGCCATCGCTGTCACCGTAACCTTCCTCGCTGTCGACAAGGCCGTCACCGTCGCTGTCTGTCGTGGGGCTTAACGCCGGCAGGGCATCCACCCTGAAGCGAATACGGCGGCTGCTACTGAGCGGTGCAGGGGTGTTGGTTTCAGTCACTGTCACATCCACGGCATAACGTCCGGGGGCAAGAACGCTGGGGTCAAACTCCAGACCCAGACCATCCTGGGTCAGAGTGCCGTCGAAGGCCTGATCCACCACCTGGAAGCCGACGCTATGACTGTCATTGGCGTTGACATCGCGTACCTGAACACGGATTTGTGCCATGCCGGCCAACGGATCCAGCAGCCGGGTGGCAGTGCCCTGCTGCTGCACTTTCGCCGTTAGCGTCGGCGCCAGGTTCTGCTCGGTCAGCACTAATTGTGTTGCAGTGTCGGCTGAAATAAAGGCGTTGGTCACGCTGTCGATAACCACAACAACCGCAGCGTTACTATCCAGGTTCGCCGGTACCGAGACGGCTAACTGGCCCTGAGTCTCCTGCAAAATGGCTGCAGTAGCCGAGTTAAGCGCTTGTCCATCGACCCAAAGTGAGTAGCCGATATCAACCGGATACGCCGGCGCTTCGCCGGTTAATTGCAGCGGCAGCTGATAATCGCCACCGGCTTCAACCGTCATGCTCCGCGCCAACTTAAGCTGCGGCAGTATATGCACGCTGAGTGTCGTGGTGGCGGTATTGCCTGAACTGTCGGTCGCACTCAGCTCAAGCTCATGGGCGCCGCTTGCCAGCTCATTGCTGCCATTAAGCGCTGCGGTGATATCACCGTCTACCAGATCGCTGGCGCTGATATCCAACAGCGCGCTGATATCGGTCAAGCGGCCAGTAGCGTTAACCACCAAGGTGTCCAGCACATCAAACTCAGGTGCCCTGGTATCGACAATCGTCACCAACTGCTCGGCAGTGGCCTGATTACCGGCCACATCTGTTGCGGTCCAGGTGATGACATGTTCACCCAGCGCCAGCTCTGCAGCCAGATCCGAGCTAATTGTCAGCACTGTGCTGATGTTATCTGTCACCACAGGCTCTGACAGGGTTACTGCTGTCATAGGCCCCGTGGCTTCAAAGGTCAGTGGCGCCAGTTCGGCAAACACAGGTTTGTGGGTATCCCCTATGCTGGGGTCCAGTGGCGCAGCGTCATCTTCATCATTGATACTGTCGTTGTCGTCATCCGGATCGGCATTGTTGCCAATGCCGTCGGCATCGGTATCGACAGACTCTGTTGCATCCAGCGGGAAGGCATCCTCGCTGTCGAGCACGCCGTCGTTGTCATCATCCGTATCGGCATTGTTGCCTATGCCGTCGGAGTCTGTATCGACAAACTCAGCAGCATCCAGCGGGAAGGCATCGTCAGTGTCCACTACACCGTCGTTGTCATCATCGCTGTCGACACTGTTGCCTATTCCGTCCAAGTCTGTATCCACAGACTCAGCAGCATCCTGCGGGAAGGCATCCTCGCTGTCCAATACACCGTCGTTGTCATCATCGGTATCGGCGTTGTTGCCTATGCCGTCGAGGTCGGTGTCGACAGTTTCGCTGGCATCCAGCGGGAAGGCATCTTCGCTGTCCACTACGCCGTCGTTGTCATCGTCCGTATCGGCATTGTTGCCTGTGCCGTCGGAGTCTGTGTCGACAGACTCGGTCGCATCCAGCGGGAAGGCATCGGCCGCGTCTTCTACACCGTCACCATCATCGTCAGTATCCGCATTGTTGCCTATGCCATCAGCATCGGAATCGATGGCTTCAGCGGCATCCAGCGGGAAGGCATCGTCGCTGTCTAATACGCCGTCGTTGTCGTCATCCGGATCGGCGTTGTTGCCTATGCCGTCGGAGTCTGTGTCGACGGATTCTGTGGCATTGAAGGGGAAAGCATCGACTATATCCAACACGCCGTCGTTGTCATCATCGGGATCGGCGTTATTGCCTGTGCCGTCGAGATCCGCATCCAGCCACTCGGAAGCATCCAGAGGGAAGGCATCGCCGCTGTCCAGGACACCGTCGTTATCATCGTCGCTGTCGGCATTATTGCCTATGCCATCGGCATCGGTATCCAACCACTCGGAGGCGTCCAGTGGGAAGGCATCCTCCGTGTCTACAACACCGTCGTTGTCATCATCCAAATCGGCATTGTTGCCTATACCGTCGAGATCCGTATCGAGCCATTCGGCGGCGTTAAAGGGGAAGGCATCGACTATATCCAACACGCCGTCGTTATCGTCGTCCGGATCGGCATTGTTACCTATGCCGTCGAGATCCGCATCCAGCCATTCGCTGGCATCCAGCGGGAAGGCATCGCCGGCATCCAACACACCATCGCCATCGTCATCTGTGTCGGCATTGTTGCCTATGCCATCGCTATCTGTGTCGACAGCTTCGGTGGAGTCCAGGGGGAAAGCGTCTTCGCTGTCCGGGACATTGTCGTTGTCGTCATCGGTATCGGCGTTATTACCAATGCCATCGGCATCTGTATCCAGCCACTCGGATGCATCCAACGGGAAGGCGTCTTCGCTGTCGGCAACGTTATCGCCGTCATCATCCAAATCGGCGTTGTTGCCGGTACCGTCATTGTCGGTATCCAACTGCTCGTTCGGATCGTTCGGTAAAGCATCACTGTTATCACCGACGCCATCGTTGTCGCTATCAAGCGTTTCGGTCGGATCATTCGGGAAGGCATCCTGACCATCGGCGACACCGTCATTGTCGAAGTCGCCATCAAACACATATTCGATAGCGCCGATGTCCATCTTCGGATACAGCGGGCCGCCGGGCGCGGCTTCATCATACAGGCCAGATACGCGTGGCTGTCCCAATATGTCGACTTTCCCGCTATCTAATTCACCGGCCTCAGCGGCATCGATATTGGCACTGCCCGGCACCGGCCGGTAGTCACCATTGTCCGGATCGGCCAGCTCCACATAGCCGGTTGACGTGACACCACACTCGCTGTCTTCTACCCAGCTGGCGGTCTGCTGCTCCCAGGTTTCAACGTTACACAGGGTAGAGCCGGTTGGGCCTTTTAACAGCAGGCTGTTGCGTAGCTGCGCCGTGCCGCTGTCCCTGATGGTTATCGCGCCACCTTCGCTGTTGTAAAGGGTGCTGGAGAACAGCGCAACATGGCCCTGCTCTGCCGTGATAGCCGCATACTCACCGCTAACGTTGGCCAGCAGGCTATTATCGGTATAAAGCTTGAAGTTATCACCTGCGATGGCGGGCGCTGCCATATTGTCGATCAGGCTGTAATCCAGCAATAAATATGACGCAGAGTACATATGGATAGCACTGCCATAGCCCTCGGCGTCGTTCGCACCGTTTCGCAGCGTTAACCCCACCAGATGCGGAAATTGGCTACTGGTCAACCTGTCGACCAATGCTACTTCGAAAATGGCAGTCGCGTTTTGACCATCGAGCACAACCTCTTTGTTACCATCAATCTTCATGCCCTTGCTGATCACTAAAGGCGACTGCAGCGTGATCGTCATCGGGCCGTTAAACGTAATAGTGTTAAGATCTGCTCCAAGTGCACTGGCACATAAATCCGCTATGGCCTGACGAAGCGTGCCCGGGCCACTGTCAGCATTGCTGCTAACCTGAATTTGATTTGCAGTACATGCGTGGTAAGGATTGTCATCGATACGCGCCCAGTTAAGTACCACGTCATTTTCATCAACCAGGGTTTGTAATTCGGCTGTGCCCTCTATCTGATAGACAAAATCCACCACGCCATCGTTGTCGCGGTCTTCATCATAAATATCGGCGATGCCGTCATTGTCAAAATCGGCTAAATCACCCGCCACAGTCGGGCTCGGATCTACGCCATCGAGCACGCCGTCGCCGTCTGAATCCGGAATTAACGGATCTGACCCAGCCGAAACTTCGTCAGCATCACTTAAACCATCATTGTCATCATCGGTGTCAGCATTGTTACCCATGCCGTCACGATCGGTATCCAGCCATTCGCTGGCATCTGTAGGGAAGGCATCTGCCCAGTCAGGTTTGCCATCATTATCATCATCATTATCTCTGTCATCTGCGATGCCGTCGCTGTCAGTATCCAGCTGCATAGTTACACTGGCAGAACAAACCTGCTCGCCCAGCACGCCACCAAACGTGCGCGGCGTCACACAGAAACGTATCTGCGTACCGGCAGCCACATTCAGATCAAAAGTGAGTTCAGTTTGTCCGGCAATAGTGGTCCAGCTAGCATTTTGCAGCTGCTGCCACAGGTACAGGCTTTGTGACTCCAGGCTGTAGTTGCCTGCATCAGGCGCGGTATAAGTGTACTGCCCTATCAATCCGAAACCGGCAATAGGTTGCCCCATCTCGGCAGTGATTTTTACCTCTGTCGCCAGCGGTAGTTGGCCAATCTGTATCCAGTTACCGCAACGCTGGCTGTTTTCAAAGGTCATACACATGGTGACAAAGGCATTGCCATCATCCACCTTAGCCTGATAACCAAACACATTGGTAGCAACCACAGTTGCATCGCTGACTTGCCCGGTCGCCGAGCGTAACCAGACAAAATTTGTTGCATCAACAGAGTACGCAATATTGGCAAACAGATAGTCGCCCACGCGCATTTTTTGGCCTACTTTATCGACATGAGGCCGGACGCTGCCAGGTGTGTACCAGGGCGACTCCCCGATACGATCAGTACTACTGTTAACCGGCACTTGAATATGAAAGTATTCTTGCGTTTTATAATCGCCGGTGTCTATGCCCGGCAGCGGGCCATCACAGGTACCGCAATACCACTCGGTTGAAGCAGCCTCCACATTCACGCCAATAAATTGCCAGGTATCGGCATATTTGGCTAACAAATCGATGGTTTCATCGTAACTGGCTCTCTGATAGCTGAGCTGCATGCGATGAACCTGTGTCGTCCGGTCGATATTCAAATAACTGAGGGTTTGACTGGCCGCCCAATCCGGTGGCGTCAGGCGTTCTTTAAAAGAGGCATAACTTCTGCGGTTATATTCGTATACGGCTAATAAATTCTGGGCCGGCGTCGCAGCGGGGTGGCCACCGCCTTTAAATTCGACCTGAGGATCCGAATTGTCCCAATTGGCACTGCCAACCCACTGAATATCGTTGTCTTCAACAATCCTATTGCCCGGTGCGTAATCGACGCAGGCGGTGTGCACATTGTCGAACACACAGGTATTGTAGTGATAGGTCGCTAACCAGTGCCAGGTATTGTCGCTGCCAAATAGCACCTCATCCCAGCCGCGATCCGCGACAAAATTAGGAAACATTTTTGCCAGCGTACCGACAATAGGCTGCTGATCTGCGTCAGTAACCGGGTTCAGCATTTCCGGCTCAGTGACGCTCTCCCAATCCCACTCCACTTCAGAGTAAAAGGTACGCTCCATTTCCAGCGGCTCATATTCGCTGTTCACATAGGGCAGACGTGGTGTATTAAACACACCCCGGCTCATCGCATCTACCGGCATAGAGACATAAGCACAAAAGTTTTGCACATCATCATCCTCGGCACAGGCTGCCCGATTCAATAAGGGTGATGTGGCGGCACTGTGCGGGAAGTACTGAAAGTTTGCTTGCGGTACCGTTAAATAGCTGCCGCCGCGGATATTGGTATTGGTATCTCTGACCACTTTAAAGGTATTGGCGATACTGCTGATGTCACCCAACACCATAAAGCCAATCCGGCCGGCATAAACCGTATCACTGTTGGCCTGTTCGACACTGGTTTGCTGCATCAGGCGCAGCATAATGCTATCAACATTGCCAACGCCCTCGGTAACAGTCGCGCCCTGATACACAGCCACGTCGTCCAACTGACGAAATCCCAGGCTGTTTTTATACAACATAGGGCGCTGCAATTGCGCCACAGTGACCGCATCGGTAAAGCTGGCACCCAGCGCAATACTTTGGCCGCTAAAGCCGGTGTGCTTTATCTCTGCTGTTGAAATCAGCAACATACGGCCATCCACCAAACGGTGCCAGCCTTCTTCGGCCACCATATAGTGCACTTTGGCGCCGGTTAAATCCGCGGCAAAGCCAGTAGCCTGGCGCACATCAAATAAAAACTGATTACCGGCGGTAATGGGGGCCGTAGGCACTATGCTCACCCCGGGGTTTAGATTCGGGTCTTCGAGGCTGACAAACACCACAGGGCGCTGGAAAATACGATTGGTCCACAGGTCGGCGATCTGGTTATTGGCGCCGATAGTTAAAGTGCCCGTTTCCGCCGGAATACCCAGCAGCGCGGGTGAGCCGTTAAACTGCATACCGGCTGCTATAGTGCTCGGCGGGGTTTCGCCGTCATTGGTAGCATAAATCCATTTGCCGTTACCTTCAGTGACAAAACCCGATGTATTGGGCACTATCGCCTGCAAAAACACCAGATTATCGGCGTCATTGACAACACCAAGATCCTGGGCACTACCATCAACATGGGTAAATTGCTTCGTCAGACTGGCTGCGAACAGACCCTGTGCCGGGCACAAGCCGATTAACAGAATCCAAACTAATAAACGCATCATGCTGTATTTCCCCGCATAGAATCTTCTAGCCCGCATTAAAACAGGCAAAAGTGCAGGAAAAATGCAGAATGCAGGGGAGCGGCAGGAAAAAGTCGTACTAAAGCGTCACTGGCTCAGTCCGCCAATGCCGGCAGGGTGATCAACAGACGCAGGCCACCCAGGGGAGACAAAGCCGCCTGGATCTGGCCCCGGTGCGCCTGGATGATGGATTTGGCCATGGACAGGCCCAGACCCGCGCCGCCCGTGTCGCGGCTGCGGGAATCCTCCAGACGGAACAGCGGCTCGAACAGGCGCTCAAGCTGGTCAGCAGTCACACCGGGGGCGCTGTCCTCCAGGGTGATGATGATAGTGTCGTTGTGGCGCTGCAGACCCAGGCTGATGCTGCCCGGCGCCCGGGTATAGCGCAGGCTGTTTTCCATCAACTTGCCGAGCGCCAGCGCGAAGCTGGCCTCATCCAGGAGTGCCGGGCAACTCTCGCCCGGGGCAAGCTCTTGAGTCAATTGCAAGCCCTTCTTCGCGGCACTGTCCTGAAAACCGGCCAGCCAGCGGGGCAGGAAATCTTGCAGCTCTACCCGTACCGCATTGCCGTCGAGCCGGGTCTGGTCCAGCTTGCTGGCCCGGGACAGGTCAGAGATGAAGGTATCCAGCTGCTGAATGTGTTTAAGCAGTCCCTCGAGATTGGCGCTGCTCGGCGCCATGACCCCATCCTGCAGCGCTTCCAGCTTCATCCTCAGTACACTGAGCGGGGTCCTCAGTTCATGGGACACATCAGTGAGCAGTTTTTCCTGTTTGGCCAAGGTGTCGAGCATCAGGGCATTGCGCTCCATCATCAATTTTTGGGCCTCCCCATGGGACCTTTGCAGCTCAATATGGGCACGGTTGAGAGTCAACTCGCTGAAATAGCAGGTAAAGACCATGACCAGGGAGGCCAGTACGAAACGGATCAGGCTGACCGGATTCCAGGCGCCCTCCTGCCACTGCCCCAGATGGCTATAGGCCATGGCAAACAGCACCAGGTAAAACACAGCCACCAGGGCGGCACCCAGAGCGCGGCCATTGAGCATGAACACGAACACAGGCAGGAATAAGGTCCAGATCAGAATGAAGTTTTCCGCCCGGCCCTGCCAGGCCAGGGCCCAGAGAAACACTATCAGGATCAGACTTATCTGCAACGCCGTCGATTGCAGCACGCTTGTCTGCCGCTCCGCAGTCTGGCCTTGGCTGCGGCGCAGGCGAAAATAGGCCAGGGTGCAGGCCAGCAGGGCCACGACATCCAGCAGGGCTATGGGCCACATGCCCCGCAGCTGGTTGTAAAAGGTGAACACCAGCAGCAGCAGGATAATGGCCAGCAGCAGCCCATGGAGCACCACCCGCTTGCGTCTGAGGTCAATACCATCCTCGGCAAGGGGCTGACCTAAAATATGGCTGGTACGTAAAAAATCGAACATCCCTTTACCTTGCTGATGCAAAAACACCACTGAGAGTGTAATAAACCAATGGAGGGTCCGAAGTAAAGCATAACAATGTGCAATGAATATGCAGTTGCCTATGATGCTACTGAAATTCTGTCCCCGGCCTCCAGAACTCGCCTGTCATTGTTCGCTGCATCTGATGTCTCGAAACCAGCTCTCGAAACCAGCTCTTGAAACCATGCCCTGAAACCATGTATCGAAACCAGGTCTCCAAGCTAAGTCTCGAAACGATAGCCCAGACCGTAGATGGAGCGGATCATCTCAGCGGGCGACTCCAACTGTGCCAGCTTCTTGCGCAGGTTGCGTATATGGCTGTCCACCGTGCGCTCGGACAAGACCCGAAAGTCGCTGTAGAGCAGGTCGAGAATTTGCCCCCGGGAATAGATGCGGTTGGGATGGCTGTAGAGCAGATGGAACAGCCTGAATTCCAGCGCCGTCAGCACCACCTTGTGACCACCATAGGTGAGCGTCAGGCTGGACTCGTCCACTGTCAACTGTGGGCCCGCCGAGGTCAGGCGACCGTCGAGGCGGCGCAGTACGGCCCGTACCCTGGCGACCACCTCTCGGGCACTGTAAGGCTTGCAGACATAGTCGTCGGCACCTGTATCCAGCCCCAACAAGCGGTCAACTTCCTCGACCTTGGCCGTGGTCATTATGACGTGCACTTCGGAGAAGGCCCGCACTTCACGGCAAATGGTCAGCCCGTCCTTGCCCGGCAGCATCAGATCCAGCAGCATCAGGCTGGGAGCTTCGCTGCGCACCGCCTCCACCACGGCATTGCCGTCGTGAAATACCCGGGTCTCGAGTCCCTCGGCCTGCAGGTACAGCTGCATCACCTCGGCGATGCTTTTCTCATCTTCTACGATAAAAACCTTGTGTGTCATCGGCTCGTCTTTTTTATCAAATCTGGGCTGGCCTGAGCCCTGGCGCCGTTATCGGCTGCCCGGCCGGGCTTCATACTCAACTCATTCCTGACGTGGTAACAGGATGCTAACGGATAATCCCCCCAAAGGCGAGGCGACGGCAGCTATGACCCCACCATGGGCCTGAATTATGGCGCGGCAAATCCACAGTCCCAGCCCTGAACCCGACTCATCCGAGCCCTCAGCGCTGCTGCCGCGGTAGAGGCGCTCAAACAAACGCTCAAGTTCCGTTTCCGGCACGCCGGGGGCGCTGTCTTCTATGCGGATCTCAATCTCCTTTGCCCCGGCTTTCAAGCTGAGCCGCACCCGGCCACCCATGGCCGTGTAGCGATAGCTGTTCTTCAGCAAGTTGCCAAGCACCTGCTCCAGCCGGTCCTTGTCGGCCAGTATGAATTGTGGCTCCTTGGTGTCCCGTACCAGAGACGCGGAAATGCCTTTTTGTGCCAGCAGGGGGGTAAAGGCGGCCAGTTGCGCTTCCAGCAGCTGACCCAGATCCATGGGCTGCTTGCTCATGGCGAGATTGGCGCCTTCCTGGGCGGACAACTGCACTATGTCTCCTACCATGCGATTGAGGTTACCAAGGCTGTTTATCAGCGATTCAAAGGTGGCGTCGCTGCTCTGCAGCAGCCCATCTTGCATGGCTTCAAGCTGCAATTTGATCATCGCCAGCGGAGTTCGCAGGTCGTGGCTCACTTCTGCCAGCACCCGGTTTTTCTGCTCCATCAATTCAGACAGCATCTCGGCTTTTCTAAGCGCGTCGCGACGCTCAAATTGAGCCAGTTGCCGGCGCCGACCATGTGCCAGGCGCCAGCGAAACAGCCCATAGAGCCCCGAGAAGATGATGGCCGCCACCAGCAGCCGAAACCACAGGGTTTGATGGTATTTGGGCGCTATGCTGACCTTGAGGGGCAGCTCAGGTCCCCAATTTGCGCCTTGCTCCCTTGCCTGCAACCTCAGCAGGTAATCACCCGGCGAGAGCGAGGTGTAGCGGGCAAGGCGAATATCGGCAGGGGCGCTGAGCCAGTCGCGGTCATAACCATCAAGGCGGTAGCGGTATTCGACTTCATCCGGTGCCGTGGCCCCCGGGCTGGCAAAATGCACTGAAAACTGCTGTTCATCGGCGCCCACATCCAATATCGGCTCCAGTGGATCGAAGGGGAGCGCTTTGCTGCCAAACTGTAACTGAGTAATGGCCACGGCCGCCGGCGTGCTGGGGCTTGGGCTGGCATTGTTGTCCACCAACAACATGCTGTTTGAGGTGACATGCACAAACTGCCTGTCGCTGACGGGCACATTGTTGCGGCCCCAACCCAAATCGAGGGCGCCTTCCTGCTCACGAAATTTGGCAAGCAGCTTGCCGTTCGTATCCAGCAGATAAGAGTTACCCAGCCACAGGCGGCCATCGGCCAGAGCCAGCAATCTTGCGGGTTCGGTCATACCGGCGGTGATGCCCTCGGCAAAGGGGCTGAAGTACGGCAGGGCGCCGCTGTCTTTATCTTGGCTTTGGCCCATTGCCAAGGCCACTGCATTGATGTTTGCCGGCGTCAGCTTGTCTATGCCCTCGGGGTGAACCACCAACAGGTTGCCATGGCTGTCACTGAGGATTTGATTAATCTGATTGTGGCGCAGGCTGCCATCGGTGCCGCTAATCCGCTTGAACATAGTTACCTTGTCAGCGCCGGGCAAGACCAGTCCAAGCCCACCCTGTGTGCCGACCCACAAACGATTTTGCCGGTCCAGGAAGAGACAACGTACAAAGCTGATGAAGGGGCTGCCATCGGCGTTTTTCAACGGCCAGACGTCCTGGTTGCTGAGGGAGACCTTTACCAGCCCCCGGTCGCTGCCGGCCCAAAGCACCCCGTCGGGTCCCAGGGCCAGACTCTTCACAAAGGTGCCCTGATTTTTGGTCAGCGGCAGCGCCAATTCCTGTAACCACTCACCCTTGGCATTGGTATGGACAAGGTTGCCGCTGTCGCCGCCAAACCAATACTCGCCCCGGTTGTCTTTGACTCCTGTGACCAGCAGTTTTTGCAATGTGCGCTCATCGCTACTGAAAGGGCTTAAGCTGCCATCGTTAAGGTTCAATCTGGCGGCCTGCTGCTCTGTCAGTATCAGCAATTCGCCCTTGCCCATGTTCACCACATCATGGATAAAAGAGGAGAAGAGATCTTTGAGTGTGGGAGAAAACCGGTCGAAAAAGGCAAAGCCCGCCGCCTGGGGGGGATGATATTGAAGTCCTTCCCCCAGTACCCCAAGCCAGAGTGTGCCCGATGCCGAGCTGGTTATCGAATAAACTATATCCCCGGCAAGTCCATGACGGTCCGATAAATTTCCCTGCAGCAGCTTGATAAGCCTGCCGGTTTTGCCGTCGCGCATCTCCACCCCTTTGGTGCCGCTGAGCCAAATGCGGCGGCTGCCATCGGCTCCAAAGGTTTCGGCTATGCCTGTGTTGATGGCGTTGCCCCGATCGTCGCCTTCGTTGACGTGAATCACCTCGCGGGTGACGGGATCCAGTATGTAAGAACCCTGGTTTTGGCTGGCAAGCCAGAGGCGGCCATCGCTGGCAAGCAAGAGTCTGCGCAGCACCACCTTGTGCAACAGCTCCCCCTCGTGGGCGAAAAGCGCAAAACTGTCAGTGCCTTTAGCCAACGTTGCCAGTCCCATGGCCGTGGAGAGCCACATGTCGTCATTGGCATCAAATTCGATATCCAGCAAGTAATTGTAATAACGCTCACTTGGCTTATCGAGGGAGCGAAAGGGCTGGAAGCTTGCCGATGCCCAATCCCAGCGGTCCAGGCCATAGTCATGGGCAAACCAGAGCCGGCCTTGGCGGTCTTTTTTGATGGCATTGACCTGATTGCCGCCTATGGTGCCCGGCGCGTCAGGCGCACGGGAAAACCTTGTTGCCTGCAAACTGGTCAGGTCGACCCGGTACACGCCTTGGGTCATGGTACCAATCCACAAAAAGTTGCCATCGGCAAGCAGGGAACGCACATGCAGTTTTGACAGTTCCAGGCCATTAACCGCCTTCAGTGGCTGATATTCATAGCCGTCGAAACGATACACGCCCCTGCGGGTTCCCACCCAGATAAAGCCCCGGGCATCGGTTTCCAGCTTGAGGATCTCCTTGTTTGGCAGCTTGCGGTTGGCCTCGACACTGAACAGCGGCGGTGTGAACAGCCCGGCACTGTAGGCCGGGGCCTGTCCGGAAAACAGCAGGCATGTCAGCCAAAGCAGGGCAAGACGTAAGTATGGTTTCAAATGCATATTCTTCTTTTGGGACTATTAAGTGGGATCCTCTTTTATTCAGGCCAAGATACCTTGTTCAGGCGGCCGGGGAAAGGTGGGATAGGTCGGGGAAGGTTATCCGGCCACCGGGAAACCCGGCGGCCGGCAGGTCTGCACCTGTGCCTTCGGACCTTAATGCATCAGTGCTTGAGTCCTATCTTCAGGCTGCTGCCATCGGCCCCCGGGGTCAGGGTTTGGCTGCGCGGCTCGCTGTAGTTGGTCAGCACTGGCCCCAGGGCTGGTGGAAAGTGGACATTGAGCATTTCGGCCTTGGCGGCGCGCGGCATGAAACCGTCGATATGGATCACCAGGGTCTGATACTCCTCATGAGACAGTGGCTCGTGAGAGAGTGGCTCATGTGACATGTCCTCGTGTGGCGCTTGTCCATGAGCTGCATGTACTGCTGTGTGGGCCGGAGGCAGCAAAGCCTCGGCGATTTCCTCCTCCAGCCGCTGCCTCAACTGTGCCTGGCTGGGGGCCCGGGTCTGGCGGCTTTCCAGCGGCTGGCCATCTATGGCGACGGTCAGTTGCTCGGCAAAGACTTGCACCAGTTGGCGGTGAAATTCCGCCAGTTTGGCCTCATCGGCCACCAGATGGGCTATCGACGCAGGCTTGCCCTGCCACTCCAGCCGCTGAAACAGCGCCGTCAGCGAGGTCGACACACTCAGCGACAGGTGGTTGTGCTGCCTAAGGGTGATGTTGGCCGAGGTCATGTTGAGTCCATGTGCACTGGCGCCTGTCATGGAGATCAGGCCGGCGCAGAGGGCGAGCAGTGGCAATATATGTTTCTTCATCATTCATTTGTTCTCCCGTTTATCGATGCCGATTCCTTGTCTGGCCGCTTCAAGGACGCCAGGTTAAGGGCGCCCTGTTTAACGGCTCAGGTCTAACGACAGTGGGCGGTCACCAGATCATCGCTGCCCGTGCTGTCATTCTTGTCCAAGCGGTAACGGAAGCGGTAGCAGTCCTTGCCTGCCTGGTAACCGGACTCGCCGGACACCAGAGGCCGATAGAGGATCATGGCGACGTTGCCGGCGGGAATATGGCTATTGTCCGCGCTCGGGGTCACTTCGATATAGGTCCAGGTGGCACCGTTCAGACTCAGGGTGTCGTAGTCCGTCAGTTCCACTTCTGTGCCGAAGGTGAAGTCTTGCAGACGCTCGTTTTCCCAGTGGGCCGCGACCGTCTGCATGGCCGTGGCCTGGCTGGCCTCGGCGCGATAGCAGCCTATGGTGTAGGGCGCGGTTGCGCTTGAGTAGTACACATACTCGCTGCCGTCGCCGTGCAGATCGTAGGCGTTGCACTCATCCAGCGGCCGCTCGCCGGTTTTCACCTTCTGCGGTCTGTAATCCAAATTCGTGTAGCGTCCGCCGCCGTAGTTGACGCCGCCGCTGGTCAGCTGGCCGCCGCCGGTGCCGAAGTACAGGGGTATGCCGTCAAACATGTAGGCCAGAGGTTTGGAGGGATCCTGGGTATCCATCAGACACAGGGGCGCATAATGGTAGTGGTAGTCCTCGCCGTTGCCGGCATGGGCGCCGCACTGATCCACTTCGCCCAACAGCACAGTATCGCGGCTGCTGTAGTCCTGGCCCAACTGCGCTACCTCGTCCGGGCTGTTCTCCTTGGCGTAGTGCAGAATAGGCACGCCATCGACCGCTATGCCTATGGGGTGGTGAATGTTGAGGTTGCTGCCGGTGCTTGCCAGATATTGGGGCGCCAGAGGCACGGACCAGCTGGGCTGTTGCGGCAGCGGCACCCGGCCTATCCAGGAATGAGTGCCGACGTTGGCCTTGTCGACATCCAATTGCGAGCGATCCGGCAGGCCCACCAGGGTATTCACCGTCATTGTGCTGCTGTCACAGCTGACCGACACCAGACCGGCATAATCCTCGAAGGCCGCCGACTTGGTGGCGCAGTCGCTGGGGGTGCTGGTCGGTACATGCTCGTCGTTGTTGGGGTTATAGCGCACCCGGGTCATGTGCAGGCTGCTGCTGCCCAGCACTTTGTCTGCGATGGCGTTTTCCAGGGCAACCAGATCCGTGCTGGCGGCGGTTAATCCCAGGCTGCCCACAGGGGCCGACAGGGCATAGAGACTGAGGATATAGGTGTGCTCAGCCGCCCCCTGGGAGCAGGGCGCGGAATAAGACTGCTGACCGTTCACCGAGTTGATGCCGTACAGCCCGGTGCCGTGATCCCCCTCGCTCAAGGCCGTGGTGGCGGCAGGAATGTCGTACTGGATCTGGTAGTAGTGGGCACCGGCAAAATCTGTGTCGCTTGGATTGGGGAAGGTGTACATGGCCAGGGCAAACGACTGGGTGCCCTCGGGGGCATTCTCCCAGGAAAGCGGCAGCATCTTGCCATTGTCCGCCCCCTCGCAGGTGGCGCTGAGTGGCATTATCAGCTTGGATTTCAGCGCCTGACTGCTCAGGAAAAAGTCCCCTGAGGAGCCGCTGCCCGTGCCAGTACCTGAGCCGGAACTGCCTATGATGGCCCGCACCAGCACCTGGTTATCCAGGATAAGGTTGCTGCTCCAGATAAACTGGGCGTCGCTCGCGCTGTTATCGAACAGATCGGTAAATTGGGTGTAGGCAGGTTTGTTGTCGACCCCGACAGTGGTGTTGCTGTAGCTGTAGGCGTTTGGCCAGAGCGAATCATCGAAGTCGCTCGCGGCCCAGTTTTCCGGCACGGCCCAGTGGGCGGCATAGACAGTGGCTATGTCCGAGGGGGCCGTGGTGGCACAGCTGCTGCTGGCGCGCAGCCCGGCGCTCTGGCTCAGACAAGCCGTGTCCGTGATGGGCGCGGTATAGAAGGTTTGCGCCTTCCAGCTGCTGTCTGTCTTGCCTATGATGTTGCCGCCGGCATCCTTGAACAGGGCCACCATGCCGCCGTCGCCGGGATGGAAGCTGCTGCCCTGGTTGTTCTCTGTGCCTGTGCCCAGGTTTTCTTCCCAGTCCACCAGATGCATGGCCACCGTAAAGGGCTGCTTGACCCGAAAACGCACTATGTTGGAGTTGAACTCGGTAAAGGGCACGGGATCCTTGGCGATGGCGATGCCGTTCACGTACAGCTCGAAGTAATTGTCGGCGAAGATAAAGGCGCTTATCACCTCACCATCGGCGTCAATCTCCACTATGTCGCTGCCATTGGCATCCAGGGCGGCAACGGCGGCCGCCGAATCGGCATAGCTGTGACCGGAAACGTAAGCGTTGTAGAGATCGCTCGCCATGGGCACTGTATTGTCCTGATAACGCACCTCGGCCGGTACCAGCCAGGATGTACCATCGCCGTCGAAGCTGCGCCCCAGCGCGGCCACCCGGCTGCCGGCAGAAAACAGGTTGGCCAGTTCCACGCTGGCCGGCCCCTGGGTCAGAGTCGGGCTATCGCTGCTGCCCGTGCCCGTACCGCCGCCGGTACCACCTGTGCCACCTGTGCCAGTGCCACCTGTACCTGCGCCACTGCCGTTATCCTGAGTGCTGTCACCGGCACCGTCACCGCCGCCACAGGCGGTCAATACCGCCGCCACCAGCAGGGGAAAGAGTAATTTTCTGGACATTGACCACCTCTATGATTCGAATGCAAGGGAAAGAGAATGAGCATGGCGCTCATGCCTTAGGCACACTCTAGAGGGCTAATGTGCAGGAAAAATGCAATTGCGGATTTGACGATAAATTTTACGCACTAGCCTGCCAAATCAAACACACCTTTTACCTAAAGCGAATCACTCGATTCAAATTAGCAGTTGAATTTCCTTTTAAGTTAACAAGATAATCAGCAATGACACTCGGATAATCCAAGGAAAGAACATGACAGAGAGACGCAGCTGGACGCGGGACGAGTTGTTGGTTGCTTTCCACTTCTATAACCAAACTCCCTTTGGTAAAATCAGCCATCGCAATCCCGAGATTATCAATACCGCCAAACTGATGGGCCGAACGCCCTCCTCTTTATCCATGAAGATGGCGAACATCGCCAGTTGCGATCCCAGCATTACGGCGAGCGGACGCTCGGGCCTCTCCGGCGCCGCTAAAGCCGATAGGGAAATGTGGCAGGAGATGACTCGGGATTGGGAAAACTTTTTCTTCAATGCCAGCGAGGCGTTCAATAAAATCAACAAGCTTCAGTCCCCTGAGGCTGAGGCCGTCTGCCCCGACCCGAGCCTTGAGCTTGATGACTTTCATGGCCAAGAAAAGCTAGCGACAATCAAAACCCGCGTCGGTCAGCAGCAGTTTCGCGCTGTCGTCCTTAGCGCCTACGACTTTCGTTGTTGCATCACGGGCATCGACATTCCTGAGCTACTGATCGCCAGTCATATAGTGCCCTGGAGCCGAGATCCACAGCAAAGACTAAACCCAAGCAATGGCCTATGCCTCTCGAGTCTGCACGATGCCGCCTTTGACAAGGGACTCATCAGCTTAAACGAACATCTGGAGCTCATGCTGTCGCCAAAACTTTTAAACAGTAGCAACGACTACCTTGCTAACAGCTTCGAACCCTATGAAGGCAAACCTATTACCAATCCGAGTAAACATCTACCCAATCCCATTTTTCTTCAGCACCACAGGAGCGAAATCTTTCATAAGCAGCGCTAGGCTCAAGCTGGACCCATAGGCCGCATGATCCATATTGCTGCCAAATACTCTACAATCCCGCTAAAGATAGCGGCAGTGTTGAGTAAAAATTGACTCGACCCAGACAAGAGCGAAGACCCAAATTGGAACATTTATCGGCATTACCCCTGTTCGTCACCGTGGTGGAATGCGGCAGCTTTTCGGCGGCCGGGTCAAAACTTGGGATCAGCAAATCGGCGGTGAGCAAACGCATCAGCCAGCTGGAAATCGGCCTGGGAGCGCAGCTCCTGTATCGCACCACCCGCAGCCTGAGCCTGACCGAAGCCGGCGAGCGTTACTATGACAGCGCCCGTCAGGCAGTGCGTTTCGCCAGAGAAGGCGAAGATGCCATCAGCGAGCTGCAACAGGCCCCCAAAGGTCTGCTCAGGGTCACTGTGCCCATGGTCTTCGGCAGGCGCCACATAGCACCCGTCATCCCCGAGTTCTTGCGCCGCTACCCGGGCATTCGCCTGCAACTGGCCATGGACGATGGCCAGACGGATCTCATCGCCGAGGGCCTGGATCTGGCGGTCCGCATCGGCGAACTCGAAGACTCCAGCCTGGTGGCCAAGCGCCTGGCCCCCTGCTTGAGTCGACTCTGTGCCGCCCCAAGCTACCTCGCCGCACATGGCACCCCAAGCACCCCGACCGATCTCGCCAAGCATAACTGCCTCTTCTATTCCCTGTTTCGCGGCGGCAGCGAATGGCGCTTTCTCGGCCCGGAGGGAGAAGTGCGTATCGAGCCCAAGGGCAACTTCGAAGTCAACAACAGCGACGCCATCCACAGCGTGCTGCTGGACGGCCTGGGCATTGCCAACATGCCGGAATTCATCGTCGGCGACGACCTGCGCAGCGGCCGACTCGTCCCGTTGCTGCCCGACTATGCCCTGCCGCCCCATGGCATCTACTGCGTCTACCCCAAGCGCAAACACCTGCCGGCCAAGGTCAGCGCCCTGGTGGCCTTTCTGGCGGAAAAACTGGGCGATGGCAGCATGGCGTAACCCTGTGTGCTGAGTCCTAAGGTCCAGGCCAAGCATTCATGGTGAAGCGCAGCATCAAAAGGGCCTGTTGGGAGACCAGGCAGCGCGCACGGGAAGAGCTGCATTAACGCGGCGGCATATGACGAAGCCCCCGAGCCTGAACCCCTAAGGAAAGGGGTTGTCCTGCGAAAATTGTTGCATCTTGGCCCAAGGCCGGGCGCAGGGAATTGCCGGCCCACTCGATGCCTCCAAGGCATTCAGGGCGGCGCTTCCGGATCTATCTGTAACTGTCGAACATCTACTTGTGGTTGGCGATCGCGCCATTGCCCGTTTGCGTTTCAAGGGCCACTTTAGCTGGGTATTTGGCGAGCAACTGGGCCAGGGACAGCAGATAGACTTTCGCGCCGTCGACCTGTATCAGGTGCAAGATGGCCTAATCACGGATAACTGGCACCTCGAAGATTATCAGACCCTGTTTGCACAGCTCGCTGCGGGAACCCAAACATGAAGCTGATCCAGGGTCAGAACAACACTCAGGCAAACCGCCGCCCTGCACAGGGTTAACCAAGTTACGGCCCGGCTCCGGCTCAAGCGCGGCGGCGTAGCCGCCAGGGCCGGTGCAACTTCTGCCGACAAGCGCCGGCGGCTGGGATATACTCCCGCGTCCCGTCAGGCAGATACAGACAGTAACCCATCTATGTCCAACACCCCATCGCAACCCGAGCCCCAAGCCCAGGGCGGCAAAATCTTCATCCTGGGCCTGCCGCGTACCGGCACCACCAGCATCAGCGTGGCACTGCTGGAGGCCGGATTGAAGGTGGCGCACATGGCGTTCACCAAGCGCGCCTTCGAGCTGGCCGATGCCGTGGCCGATACCCCCTGTTTCAGCGACTACCGCCAATTGGACGCGCTGTTTCCCGGCGCCAGGTTTGTCTATCTGGAGCGGGAGATAAGCGGCTGGCTGGCGTCGATGCAGATGCTGCTCGGCAAGATGCTGCCCCACCTGGATGAGAAGACGGGCTATTTTCACCCAGTGCTGAAACGCAGCTTTCGCCACACCTTCGGCGTTGGCCAGGTGGCAGATCCCAGAGACAGTGAGCATCTAACCAACTGTTATCAGAGACATAGACAAGAGGTGCTGGCTTACTTCGATGGGCGGCAGGATTTCCTGTCCCTGGATGTGAGCCGGCAAGGCAGCCTCGGCACTTTGCTGCAATTTTTAGGGCTAGCGGCCGAGGCCAATGAGTCTACGGATGACGAGCAGGAACTGAACTTTCCCAAATTGAACGTCGGCAGAGATGTCGCCGGCTGGGGCGAGTATAAACATCCCAATAAGATCAACGCCAACAGCGCCGGGCCGCAGAGCCGCAAATTTTTCGACTATAAGCTGGAGGAGCGAAGCGCCTAGGGCTCAGCTCTTGGCGCCTGTCACTCCTTGCGCCTCCGTACTACAGCCTGCCGACTCTGTCATGCCAATTCTGTCATACCAAGATATCGACTCTGGAAGTCACAGACTGGGCCAGATAATCAGCGAACAATATAGGATCGATAAAAATACGCTGTTCCAGGGTGCTCCTGTCTTGCCCGAAACCTTGGGGATCAAATTGTGAACTAAACTTTTCTGCCAATGCATTCAAACGTAAGGTGCCGGAAAAATCCTCTGCGCTGAGTTCAACAAAACCTTTTGAGCCATTCCCGTGCCTGTTCGCGGCCAGAGCCGCACCCGAATGCAGATCGCTCATCGCCTGTTTCAACGCATCATTCTCAGCCAACTTATCTTCAAATATGGCTAACTGCCCGCGAGACAAGGTCTCGCTGCCGAGCCTGAGTGTGCCGTCTTCTTGTTGATACAAATCCAAATCACTCAAGTCCAGGCCGGGATCGGTAGCGATCAATGCATCCTTAAAGGAGTTGAATTCATTGACGCTGGTCAGCATGGCTCCCTGGGTTCTCTCCATCCCGACAATATGCTGTTTAAAGCGCTTATCTGCATCGAACGATAACTGTTCCACGGCCGCGGCCAGCTGCTGTGCTTCTAGTTGGGGGTCGGCGATGCCGGCTATCGAGCCGGACTTTCTATCGGGAGTGGCGGGTGATATTTGGCGCTTGCCAAGCTGTTGGGATAATTCGCTCTGGCTAAGGGTATGTTGACTCTTTGGGAGCGGATTGAATTTGTTATGACGGATTTCCATCTGATACCTCACTGTCCTTGTTGGGTAATTGAGCTATTGACTGAATAACTGTTCCTGAATGTGGCTGCGAATGCAAGTCCCTCGATGCCACGCCTCCCATGGCCAATGTTGTGATGCGTTAGAGAGGCAAGGGCTCCAGCAAGGCCATTCATTGTGATAAAAACACAACCCTGTTCGGCAAGAGGAACCTAATACCGCGTTACCTGCCTCCTGCCAGCCCCCCCTTCCCTCTGCCTCAGTCCTTGCGCCGCTTCACCACCGTCAGCCAGTCCAGGCCGACGCCTGAGATGGCGTTGAAGCCGCGAATGCGAAACACCAACCCGAGCAGTTTGGGTCTGGGCCGTACCTTGGGCTCGACCGAGCGCGGAATGAACCAGAGGGTGACCAGGGTCCTGAGCAGGCTGGAGACCATGAACACCAGGAATATAGGGCTGGACAGCCAAGCCCCCCAGCCGGACCAGGCCAGGAAGTCGGCGGCGTGGGAGGCGATGGCGCCGCCCGCCATGGCACCGAGGAACACCAGCGCGGCACTCAGGGCCGCCTGCAGCGCGGCGTAGCTGGCAAAGTCAGAGCGGAACGGCCGGATGTCATAGAGGTAATTGGCAGTGCTGAGGGTGAAGCCGCTCCAGGCGAAGCCGGAGAAGGCCTGCAGCAGCAGTATGTAGCCATAATGGTCGTCAAACAGCCACAGCAGTGGCAGGCTGGGGATCAGGCAACTGGTGATGATCATCACCAGCCGGTTGCCGAACCTGTCGCTGAAACGGCCCCAGAAACTCAGGCTGATGAACTGGGTCGAGATGGAGGCGACACTGGCGAGCACGAATTCCAGGTAGCTGAAGCCGAGATCTTGCAACATGTAAACGGCGAAGAAAGGCGCAGAGATCGCCACCATGGCCTGCATGCCGGCGACGAACAGGCTGTAGTGACGAAAGGTCTGATCTTGCCAGGCAGCGCGAAAATTCTGCAGGCTGCGGACAAACACCCCAGGTTCACGGGCCGTCCTGATGTCGGGATCGTGCATCTGCAGCAGCAACCAGGCCGACACCAGCCGCCCCATGGCGGCGATGGCAAACAGCAGGCTGAAGCCGAGCCAGGCCATGCCGCGCGAGTCTGTGAGGCTGAGTATGCCGCCGCCGACGAAGAACACGCTCAGCGAGGCGCCCATGGTGAGGCGGGTGCGGGCGGCGAAGAAGGCACCGCGGCGCTTCTCCGGCACTATGCTGCCCATCCAGGCGCGCCAGTGGGGCTGGATCAGGTTGATGAACCCCTGATACAGCACGGCCAGGACGATGAAGTACCACACTGGATGTTCGGGCGACCAGGCCGCCAGGGCACCGACCGCCAGCACGGTCAGCGCCTGCAGCACGGCGCAGCAGACGATGAACTGGCGGCGGGAGAAGTGGCTGGCGAGCCAGACCGACAGCAGCTGAGCAAGGGCGCCGAACAGCTGCGGCAGGCCTGTGACCCAGCCCATCTGCGACAGCGAGGCGCCGAGAAAGATGGCATAGGCGTTGAAGAAGTTGTCGCTGGCGGCCGTCATGGTGGAGGAAGCCAGCGCCTCCTGCTGCGAGCGCTTCAGGGTGCCCCGCAGCCAGGCGGTGCGGTCGCTGCGGCAGTTAACATAGCCTGGGCCAGATGGCGCTGGAATTGCCATAATCGGGGATGAGTCCGCGTGAAATCAAGAGGTTGTTAATTGCGCGATTATGGATGATCCCGGCCGCCAAAGCCAGAGTGCAGAGGGGAAATCGCCGGGCCGGACGGCCCGGAAAAATCTCAGGCCAGGCAGGCCTTGAGCGGCGCTTCTTGTTCCAGAAGGCTCTGATACAGGGTGAATTGGTTGGCGGCGCGGTCCAGATTATGGCCCTCGCGCTGGATATGGAAATAGACATCGCCGTTGAGATGGTCGGTCAGGAAACGCACCCCTATCATGAGACATATCACCCTGGCGCCCAGCCACAGGCTCTGTTTCTCCAGGGGCGTCAGCACTTCGCCGAGTTCGGCCAAATAACCACGACAGATGGCGGCGAAGATCTCCGGCCGCACCCGCACCCGCGTCAGGGCCGTCGAGTCTTCCGCCTCCGGCGAGCAGAAGGTCCGCACCATGTCGCCGAAATCATACATGAGGTGACCCTTCATGCAGGTGTCGAGATCTATGACGGCCATGCCGGACATGTCGCGTTTATCGAAGAGCATGTTATTGATCTTGGTGTCGTTATGACAAATTCGCAGTGGCAGCTGCGGCGAGACTTGGGCCAGCTCGCTCAAGAGCCCCTGCTGCGCACGGACAAAATCCACCCAAGTGCGACATTGAGCCAGCCTGTGCCGGCTGTCGGCGGCGACCGCCTGTTTGAGCGCGGCGATGCGCCCGGGCAAATGATGAAATTGGGGGATCACATCCTCGAGCCGAGTGGCATCGAAATCGCTCAGTGCCCTGGCGAAATGGCCGAAGGCCTTGGCGGCCAGCTCGGCCTCTTGCGCCGATTGCACTACTTCTATGCTGTGGCTGTGGGGCAGATAGGCTATCGCCCGCCAGAAACCGTCTTCGCCGAGATCTATGGCCAACTGCCCCTCGAGGGTCGGGTGCGGACTGACGATCTTGAGATCATACTGCCCCGCCGCGGCCTTAACGGCCAGATGCCGGCTTATCATGCCGGCATTGCCCACCAGCGCCATAGGCTGCTTGAAGACCTGGGTATTGATGCGTTGCAGCACTAACTCGCCACCTGGCCAGCGCACCAACAGGGTATCGTTGATATGGCCATTGCCCAGCGGTGCGACTCTGGCATCTGCCGCCACTATGCCGAAATGAGGCAGCACGGACTGCCGGACCAATGTTATCAAGCCAGTAACTCCATCAATTTTTGTTGTACTCAAGTGACTTCCTCCGGATGCCCGAGGGCGGCAGATAACCTTGGCCAACAGGCGCTTGCCCCAGGATGAAATCGGCAGTCGCCCATATGACCAGACTGCGAACGACCTGCGGCGCAGGACCGACTGTTTCAGCTAAGACTCGAGTCATCAAGCGAAAGATACAGACAATGCGGACTTGCTAAACGCGGTGCGGACGAGGGCGAAAGTGTAAAGCAAACGCCCCCGACCTGACCAGCCTTAATAGCCTAGCCCTGGTTCAGGTAGTCGGCGAAGAACCGGCTCTGCTCCAGGGTGTTCTGGCTGCCCTTGAGGTCGAAACGATAACCACAGAGGCTGATGTTACCGCGTCTGGCGATATCGACTATGATGTCGCGGGTGTCCAGAGGCGAGAATCTGGCCTCGGTGGCCGTATCCGCCCCCAGCGTCACCCGCATGGGGCGATAGACAGTGCCGTTGTTGAACTCAAGTCTGGCACAACGTCTGTCTCCCTTGGCATCCGCCAATGACCAGAGGGTCTGCGGCTCGCCGCTATCCCCCAGCCAGCGCAGGAGCAACACCTCCCCCTCCAGCTGCAGGCTGAAACCATCGGCAAACTTCACTTCCCGGCGCACCTGCCTCTGTGCCGTCTCGGAAGTGGCGGCCCCGGCATCCGTCGGCGTGTCGCTTGGCGTGGCAGCATCCGGCCACAGCGCCCATACCAGCCAAGACAGGCCTAGGGCCAACAGGCCGGCGCCCAGGTATTTCCCATAGGGGCGGCACCTCAGTGTTAGCGCCGCAGCCCCTTGCATGCCCTGCCGCAACAGCGCCGTCAGTGAGCCGGACCCGTAGGCCTCGGCGTCACTCTGCCTATCCTGGCTGTCGTGCCACAACTTGTCGGCCCAATAGCCATCATCATTTTCCCTGGCATTCCCCTGCGGGTGGCTTTCCTGCCAGGCATGGGGCGTCGGTTCCTGTGGCCCAGCGGCAAAGCCATGAATCACTGCGGCATCTGCCGTTGAACCTGTGTCCTCCGTCAAGCCGGGCCCAAGATCTGCAGCACTCGGGTCCTGAAATGCCATCTCCAGCCCGGCGCCTTGCTGCCCCGCCAGGGTCGGCTCGACCCTGCGTCTATGCCCGGGGCTTAAGTCCGCCTGGGTCAACACGGGACCGCAGTAGCCCTGCACATAGGTCAGGGATAACCTGGGTGGCAGCCAAGCCAGCCAGGCAAGCGAGGCGAGTGCCGGCAACAGGCACAAGAGGATAGCCGCCAGACCGGCTCCCAACAGCAGCACCAACACATAGGCGAACAGGGGCAGCAACAGCATCAGGCTCAGCCAGGCGGGCTTGTCGGCATCCCGCAGGCGCCGATAGCCGGCCAGCCCCAACACAGGCATGGCCGCCAGTCCCAGCAGGACCAATAAGAAGTTAGCGCCAAACAACAGGGCTGTAATGGAAATCGCGCCATAAACGGCGCTACCGACGGCGGCCAGTCTGGCTCCGGTATCGCGGCCACGAAAACACAAAAGAGATTTTAACAGCACGACTCTTCCTCAGGTTATGAACAAATTGACGCCGACTACGCAGGCACGGCGCCCAGCCCAAGAGAGTAACCAATTTGGCCGTGAATGTCAGTGACCGGGCCGTTTTCCGGCACAATTTGGCCGTGGGCTGGCGCGGATGGGGCCTGAATCGGTATAATGGGCTCCTAAGCCTCGACTCGCGTCCCTCAGGGCCGGAATCGAGCGCCGGGAGCGAGTTTCAGTTCAAGTAGAGCCGACGACTCGTCTCTCAGCCCTATGTTTGCGTTAACTTATTGGATATTTAGCACATGGCCGCACGCGGAAACCTGTTTATAGTGTCAGCCCCCAGTGGCGCCGGAAAGTCATCACTCCTCTCGGCGTTGCTCAAAGATGCCCCTGCCGATATGCAGGTGTCTGTCTCTCACACCACACGTAGTCCGCGCCCCGGCGAAGTCGACGGCCAACACTATCATTTCGTCAGCATCGAGCAGTTCAAGGCATTGATCGCCGACGAGGCCTTCTTCGAATGGGCCGAGGTGTTCGGCAATTTCTACGGCACTTCACGCAGGGTGATAGAAGACACCTTGGCTAGGGGCATAGACGTGTTCCTCGACATAGACTGGCAGGGCGCGCAACAGGTGAAGGCACTGATGCCTGAGGCGATTGGGGTGTTTATCCTGCCACCGTCGAAAGCCGAACTCGAACGCCGCCTCACGGGCCGTGGCCAGGACAGCAGCGAAGTGATCGCCGCCCGCATGGCCCAGGCGGTTTCCGAAATGTCCCATTATGACGAGTATGATTTCATCATAGTGAACGATGAATTTGAGCAGGCGTTAGCGGATTTAAGGGTCATCATAGGCAGCCAGCGCTTAACCCGCGCTAGTCAATGTCATACACACAATGATATGCTTGACGATCTGTTGGCAGACTAACTGTCTTCGTGTACAATTTTGCGTCATTTTTTCCCAATAGATAACACTGGAGTTTCAACACATGGCTCGCGTAACTGTAGAAGACGCCGTAGAACAAATCGGCAACCGTTTTGATATGATCCTGGTTGCGGCGCGTCGTGCTCGCCAAATCGCCGTGCAGGGTAAAGACCCTATGGTTGAAGAAATGAACGATAAACCAACGGTTATCGCCCTGCGTGAGATCGAGCTTGGTTTAGTGACTTCAAACACCCTGGACGCGGATGAGCGCCAAACCGTACGTGAACGCGAAGCTGCCGAGATCGCAGCAGTGGCAGCCATTGCCGAAGGCCGTTCACTGTAAGACCCATAGTTGTAAGAGGGGAACTGCCACTTGTATCTGTTTGAAGGTCTCAAAGAGTCTGCATCGGGTTATTTAGAACCAGAACAAGTAGAATTACTCAAGCAGGCCTATCAGGTGGCGCGTGATGCCCATGAAGGGCAGATGCGCACGAGTGGCGAACCTTATATAACCCATCCGGTTGCGGTCGCCCGCATCCTGGCGGACATGCGTCTCGATCACGAGACCCTGATGGCCGCCCTGCTGCACGACACCATAGAAGATACCCAGGTCACCAAGGAAGATCTCGCCGGACTGTTCGGCACCGCGGTCGCCGAATTGGTCGAAGGTGTCTCCAAACTCGACAAGCTCAAGTTTCGCGACAAGAAAGAAGCCCAGGCAGAAAACTTCCGCAAGATGATGATGGCCATGACCCAGGATATCCGGGTCATACTGATCAAACTCGCAGATCGCACCCACAACATGCGCACCCTGGGCGCATTGCGCCCCGACAAGCGCCGCCGCATCGCCCGCGAGACCCTGGAAATCTACGCCCCTATCGCCAACCGCCTGGGTATTCACAATATCAAGACTGAGCTGGAAGATCTGGGTTTTCATGCCTATTACCCCATGCGCTACCGGGTATTGCAGGAAGTGGTCAAGGCTGCCAGGGGCAATCGCAAGGAACTGATCCAGAGCATAGAAGCCGCCATAGACACCCGCCTCGAAGATGCCGGCATCAAGGGCAAGGTCAAAGGCAGGGAAAAAAACCTCTATTCCATCTACAACAAGATGCGCAATAAGGAATTGCAGTTCCAGGAAGTCATGGATATCTATGCCTTCAGGGTCATAGTCGACAGCATAGATACCAGTTATCGGGTGCTGGGTGCCATGCATGGCCTGTATAAACCCAGACCCGGGCGCTTCAAAGACTATATTGCCATCCCCAAGGCCAACGGTTACCAATCCCTGCATACTTCGCTCTTCGGCCCCCATGGGGTGCCGGTCGAGATCCAGATCCGCACCGAAGACATGGATCAGATGGCCGACAAGGGGGTTGCGGCCCACTGGATGTATAAGGGCGGCACTCACCCCACCCAAGGCACCACCACCCAGGTGCGGGCCCGCAAGTGGATGCAGAGCCTGTTGGAGCTGCAACAAAGCGCCAGCAGCTCGTTCGAGTTCGTCGAGAACGTCAAGACAGAGCTGTTTCCGGAAGAGATTTACGTCTTCACCCCAGAGGGGCGGATCCTCGAGTTGCCGGTCAACGCCACCGCAGTGGATTTCGCCTACGAAGTGCATACCGACGTGGGCAACACCTGTGTCGGCGCCAAGGTCAATCGCCAGGCCTATCCCCTGAGTCAGCCGCTGATCTCGGGCCAGACGGTGGAAATCATCACCGCCAAGGGCGCCCGTCCCAATGCCGCCTGGCTCAACTTCGTGGTCACGGGCAAGGCCCGCGCCAAGATACGTCAGGTGCTCAAGAGCCTCAAGGGTGATGACGCCGTGGCCCTGGGTAAGCGCCTGCTCAACCATGCATTGGGCAAGACCAAGCTCGAAAGCATACCGGCGGAGCAACTGGAAAAAGTGATCCGCGAAACCAAACACACCTCACTGAATTCTTTGCTGTCCGACATAGGCCTGGGCAATGCCATGAGCATAGTCATAGCCCAGCGCCTCATGGGCGATAAGGTTGAGAGCCAGGACAACAGAGACGCCCACCTCATGCCTATCCGCGGCGCCGAAGGCATGCTGGTCACCTTCGCCAATTGCTGTCGCCCCATCCCTGGGGATGCGGTCATAGCCCATGTCAGCCCGGGCAAAGGCCTGGTGGTGCACATGGAAAACTGCGCCAACATCCGCGGTTATCAGGGCGAACCGGACAAGTATATTCCGGTGCAGTGGGACAATGTCGATGGGGTCGAGTACCAGGCCAATCTGAGGGTGGAAATCGTCAATCATCAGGGCGCGCTGGCGAAGATCACTTCTATCATTGCCTCCGCAGGCTCGAATATTCATAATCTCAGTACCGAAGAACGCGACGGCCGGGTATATCTGATCAACCTGCGGATATCTGTCCATGACCGTGTCCATTTGGCTAACGTGATGCGTCGTATCCGGGTACTTCCCGAGGTATTGCGCACCTCACGTAACCGCTAAGCTTTAACCTTAGCCCTTAACTTTAATACCCTAACAAGGAAAGAGAGCACCTCATGGCTGAAAAGATCATCATTGCGACAGACAAGGCCCCAGCGGCCATAGGCACCTATTCCCAAGCGGTCAAGGTCGGCAACACCGTCTACCTGTCCGGCCAGATCCCACTGGATCCGCAAAGCATGCAAATTGTCAGCGAAGACTTCTCCGCCCAGGTGGTCCAGGTATTCGACAACCTGACAGCCGTGTGCACTGCCGCCGGCGGCAGCATGAGCGACATAGTCAAGCTGAACATCTTCCTCACAGATCTGTCGCATTTCGCCACAGTCAACGAGATCATGAGCCGCTACTTCAGTCAGCCCTACCCTGCACGCGCCGCCATAGGCGTGAAAGAACTGCCAAAAGGCTCGCTGGTCGAGATGGATGGTGTGATGGAACTCTAATCCATCCAACTTCACTGAGGGCGCCGCGGCGCCCTCTTGTTTTTGTCTAGCAATCACCCTGAATAGTATCTTAAATATGAGCCCGGAACGTTTCGCCCGCATCAACCAGATGCTGGATAACCGCCAGCCTGATCTCACCCTCTGCCTGGATCAGGTCCATAAGACCAACAACATAGCCGCTGTGATCCGCAGCGCCGATGCCGTCGGTGTGCACCAGATCCACGCCGTCTGGCCCGACATAGAGATGCGGGTCTCGGGCAACACGGCCTCGGGCAGCCAGCAATGGGTCAAGACCATCAAGCATTATCATATCGATGAGGCCGCAGCCGGCTTCAAAGCCGAGGGCATGCAAATCATCGCCACCAACTTCTCCGATGAGGCGGTGGACTTTCGCGACATAGACTATACCCGCCCGACGGCCATCATACTGGGGCACGAGAAAGACGGTGTCAGCCCGGAGGCGATAGCCCTGGCCGACAAGCAAGTCATCATCCCCATGGTCGGTATGGTGCAGTCACTCAACGTCTCGGTCGCCGCCGGCCTGCTGTTGTTCGAGGCCGAGCGTCAGCGCCGCGCCGCCGGCCTGTATGGCAGCCGCAAACTGGATGAGGCCTATTGCCAGACACTGCTGTTCGAACAGGGTCACCCCATCTACGCCAAGGCCTGTCGGCGCAAGGGCATCCCCTATCCACACCTAGACGACCAGGGACAAATAGTAGCCGATAAGGATTGGTGGGACAGGATGCGTGCACCAGTGCCGGAAACCACCTGAGCCGGCAACGGCGGCCAGTGCTAGGGCCACCCCAACTCTTATGGCCAAAGCCTATCGGCGCAAGGGGTATTCCCTATCCACGCATCGACGACCAGGGACAGATACTTACCGATAAAGACTGGTGGGACAGGATGCGCGCACCAGTGCCGGAAACCACCTGAGCCGGCGGCCATTCCCACCCTTATACTCAAGGCCAGATAGCCGCCTTGCACCATACTGCAAAGCAATTGCGCCGCACGGTAATTATCGCCATACTGGTTGGAGTTGAAAAATAACAATAAAGACAGGGAATTGCCTATGGATACTCAGATCAAATCTCCGATAGAAATGCTGGCACACTGGGTAGAGACCCGAGGCGATGAGGTTTATCTGCGCCAACCCATAGACGGCCAATGCAAGGATTTCAGCTGGCGCCAGGTGCAGGCCCAGGTGCAGCAACTCGCCGGAGCCCTGAGGCACCTGGGCCTGGTGCCCGGTGACAAGGTCGCCCTGTTATCCAAGAACTGCGCCGAATGGTTTATCTGCGATCTGGCCTTGATGCACGGCGGCTATATCAGCGTGCCCATCTACCCCACGGCCAATGCCGATACCATAGGTTATGTGCTGGAGCACAGCGGCGCCAAGGCGATACTGGTCGGCAAGCTGGATCACTGGGCCGAGCAGGAAGCCGCCATCGGCGGGGATATTCTCAGGCTGGCATTGCCCTACGATACCATGCCGGCCCAGTATCAATGGCAGCAGTTGCTGAACCTGGGTGAGCCGCTGATAGATGCGCCACTGCCAACCGCCGAGCAGACTATGACCCTCATCTATACCTCCGGTTCGACCGGCAAACCCAAGGGCGCGATCCAGACCTTCGGCAGCTATGGCTGGACCTGCCAGGCCGTGGTGCGGGATCTGCAGACCAACACGGCCGACAGGCTCTTGTCTTACCTGCCGCTGGCACACATCACGGAACGGGTCGCCATCGAAGGCTCTTCCTTCTACTCCGCCAGCCAAGTGTATTTTGTCGAGAGCCTGGACTCCTTCGTCACCGACATCAAGCGCGCCCATCCGACGGTATTCTTCTCCGTGCCGCGGCTGTGGAGCCTATTCCAGCAGAACATCATAGACAAGATAGGCATGGATAAGCTCAACTTCCTGCTCAAGCTGCCTGTCATCAAGAGCCTGATAAAACGCAAGATCCACAAGGGCCTGGGACTGCAGGATGCGCGCCTGCTTGGCTCGGGTTCGGCGCCTATCCCGCCATCACTGATCCACTGGTATCACAGCGTAGGGCTGGATATCTGTGAGGCTTGGGGCATGACGGAAAACTCCGCCTACTCCATCATCAACTACCCCTTCGACGCGGCCAAGATAGGCACGGTCGGCCGTCCCATAGAAGGCAGCCAGGTTCGCAGAGGCGCAGACGGCGAGCTGCTGGTCAAGAGTCCCGGGCTGATGAGCGCTTATTACCTGCAACCCGAGGCCACGGCCGCGGCCTTCGATGCCGATGGTTTCTTCCACACAGGTGACCTGTGCGAGATAGATGCGGATGGCTGTGTCAGCATCACGGGCCGGGTCAAAGACAACTTCAAGACGGCCAAGGGCAAGTATGTGGCGCCTGTGCCCATAGAGCGCCAGCTGGCGCAAGACGCCCATGTGGAGCTCATCTGCGTCATAGGTTCGGGCCTGCCTCACCCCGTGGCCCTGGTACAACTGTCGGCAGGCGCAACACTGCAGCCGCGGGAAGAGGTGCGTGCCTCGCTCAAGGCGACACTGGACAGTATCAATCCGCATCTCGAGTCCCATGAAACCGTCGACGCCATCATAGTGGTCGACGAGCCCTGGAGCATAGAGAACGATGTGTTGACGCCGACACTCAAGATCAAACGCCATGTGCTGGAGCAGAGATTCAGCGCCAGGGTCGAGGGCATTCGCGGCGGCAAGGTCGTCTGGGAAGATGAAATTTAGCCCATCGCAGACGGCTTAGTCCGGATGGCGGCTCATAAGCACGCAAGTGCCATCTGCACCTGCGTGCTTATTGGCCCGCCCAGCGCCAGGATTGCCTTAAACGGATTCTCTGTTAATATATGTATAAATTCACAGTGATTTGGTGCGAATGGCGTGCAGAGACTGGATCTGGTTCCGATAACCGACCTCAAGGGCGTCGCCAACAAGGTCGCACAGAAGCTGGCTAAACTCGGGATAGCAACGGTGCAGGATCTGCTGTTTCATCTGCCGCTGCGTTACGAAGATCGCACCCGAATCTACCCTGTCGCCGAGCTATTCCCCGGCAGCTATGGCACCATAGAAGCCGAGATCCAATCGAGCCAGATAGTCCAGGGCCGCAGGCGCATGCTCACCTGCAAGGTGAGGGACGCCAGCGGCAGCCTGACCCTGAGGTTCTTCAACTTTTCCGTCGCCCAGCGCAATGCCTTGCAAAATGGCAGCTGGATCCGCGCCTATGGCGAAATTCGCCGCGGCATGCACCAGCTCGAAATCATACATCCCGAATACAAGCTGATCCAAGCCGGCGACGAAGCCAGCCTCAGCGAGACCCTCACGCCCATCTACCCCACCACGGAGGGGTTGAAACAGGCCAGCTGGCTCAAACTCACAGAGCAGGCGCTGGCCATGTTGCAGGAAGGCGGCCTGAGCGAACTCTTGCCTGTCCAACTGCAACCCAACAGCCTGAGCCTGGTGCAGGCCTTGCAGCTGCTGCATAGGCCGCCCGTGGATGTCGCCCTGTTCGAGCTGGAAGCCGGACAGCACCCGGCCCAACAACGCCTGGTACAGGAAGAGCTGCTGGCACATAACCTGAGCATGCTGCGCCTGCGGCAACGCAGCGATCGCGACAGCGCCGTCACCATGGCGGCCTCGGGGCAACTGCTGAACCCCTTCCTCAAGAGTCTGGCGTTCAAACCCACGGGGGCACAGCAGAGAGTCGTCGCCGAGATAAGCAGGGATCTGGAGCGGGCCGTGCCCATGATGCGCCTGGTACAGGGTGACGTCGGCTCGGGCAAGACATTGGTGGCGGCGCTCGCCGCCCTGCAGGCCATAGAGAATGGCTACCAGGTGGCCATGATGGCACCGACCGAATTGTTGGCCGAGCAGCACGCGGCCAACTTTGCCGCCTGGTTCGAACCGCTTGGACTCAAGGTCGGCTGGCTGGCCGGCAAGCTCAAGGGCAAGGCAAGGGCGCAGTCCCTGGCTGATATTCAATCCGGCGCGGCCCAGATGGTGATAGGCACCCACGCCATCTTCCAGCAGCAGGTCGTGTTCCATGAGTTGGCGCTGATCATCATAGACGAGCAACACAGGTTCGGGGTGCATCAGCGGCTGGGACTGAGGGAGAAAGGCATCAATCAGGGCTTTCATCCGCACCAGCTGATCATGACGGCGACCCCCATTCCCAGAACCCTGGCGATGACAGCCTATGCGGATCTGGACACTTCTGTGATAGATGAGCTGCCACCGGGACGCACCCCGGTGACCACAGTCGCCATGTCGGATCTGCGTCGCCAGCAAGTGATCGACAGGGTGCGCCAGGCGGCGATGACGGATAAACGCCAGGCCTACTGGGTCTGCACCCTGATAGAGGAATCCGAAGTGCTCGAATGCCAGGCCGCCGAAGATACCGCCGCCGAGCTGGCGCTGGCGCTGCCCGAACTCAAGATAGGCCTGGTTCATGGGCGGATGAAGTCGGCGGATAAGCAGCGCATCATGGCGGATTTCAAGGCCGGCGAGCTGCATCTGCTGGTCGCCACCACAGTCATAGAGGTCGGGGTCGATGTGCCCAATGCCAGCCTGATGATCATCGAAAACCCCGAGCGCCTCGGCCTGGCCCAACTGCACCAACTGCGCGGCCGGGTCGGTCGCGGCGCCGTTGCCAGCCATTGCGTCTTGCTCTATAAGGCGCCGCTGTCACACACGGCCACCCAACGCCTTGGGGTGCTGCGCCAGAGCAATGACGGCTTCGTCATCGCCCAGAAAGATCTCGAGATCCGCGGTCCGGGTGAAGTGCTGGGCACCAAGCAGACTGGGATTGCCGATCTCAAGATTGCCGATCTGGTGCGGGATCAGGCACTCATACCACAGGTCCAGCGCCTGGCCGGGCATGTGATGCAACAGGTGCCGGACAATGTCGACGCCATAATCCAGCGCTGGCTGGGCAATCGCCAGCAATACGTACAGGCCTGATTAGACTATAATTAACTATGGCTCGAGCGCCGACTGAAAATAAAGTGTCAGTGTTCAGCCCCCCGCTATGGACAAGCCAAGCATTTTTTGCAGAATGGATATAACAACACAACCGGATGTGTAACCTCAGCAGGATGTTTTACGTCTATGCTGGCCGAGGAGTCGATAGCTCCAAAATCATCAGCACCCAAGCAAAGGAAGTAAGATGCAAGTGAATCAAGATGATAGAATTACACCTCAGCACAAGAAGGCGGGTGCCAACGGCATCGCCATCCTGGCTGTTGCCCTGTTGGCCCTGTTGCTGGGCGGCGCCTATTACTACATAAGCACCGACAGTAACGAGCCCCAGCCTACCGAGCTGGAGCCGGTTCCTCTGCCGGCGACCACCCCGGAAGAGCCATTGCCGACCGAGGCGCCTGTGCCTGAGCCGGAAATAGTCACAACCCAAGCCGAAATGCCGCCGGAGTCGCAAGCCCAGGCTCCCGAACCCTTGCCGCCACTGGCCGAAAGCGATGACTTTGTCCAGCAGAAAGTCATCACCCTGGCGGACGGCATGGCGATAGCGCCCTTGCTGATCAAACAAAACCTCGCCCGCCAGTGGGTGGTGTTTGTCGACAACCTGGCGCAAGGGGAATTGGCGCGCAAGGCCAGTCCCATGAAGGGGCCGAAACAAGCCTTTAGCGTCACAGACATCACCAACAAGACCTATCTGAACCCGGACGGTTACCACAGATACGATATGTATGCCGACTTCGTCGCCGGCCTGGATGAGCAGCAGCTGCTGCAGACCTATCGTGAGCTGTCACCCCTGTTCGAGACCGCCTTCGATGAGCTGGGCTATGGTGAGCTGAGCTTCGAGGAGCGGATGCAGCAGGCCTTCAAGACAGTGCTGGCCGCCCCAGTGATAGAAGATCCTATCGAACTGACCAGCATCAGCGTCAACTATAAGTTCGCCGATCCCAAGCTGGAAGCCCTGCCCAGTGCGCAGAAACTGCTGATCCGCATGGGTCCTGAAAATACCCGTAAGATCAAGGCCGCCGTCAGGAAGTTACAGGCAGCACTCGAGTAGCAGGCAATGACCTGCGGTCATCATCTGCAGTGAAGGAGGCGGGCCAGTGGCCCGCCTCCAACTTTTTAATCTATTGCTACAAATTACTAACAAGAAGCGCGCAAAGCCCTTCTGCCCCCGCGGTTTTCTGGTGTAGAATACCCCCCCTATGAGCAATGCCACTCGGTAATGGGTCTTTATGGCCGACGCCAGCCATGGCGCTCAGCCACTTTCAGCATGGCTCATATTTCTTCGTAGTTAGGGATAACCAAGGCAGCTAAATCTGCGTCAGAGGCAATAAGGTGCAAATAGAATTCAGCATTCTTTCATGGGGAGCCTGGTCACCCGAATATCAGTGCCAGAGCGACTGGTTGGGCTGGAAAAAATCCCGGGCGCCGTCCGAGTCAGAGCTTGCCTTTGCTCCCCTTGCTTGTGCACCCAAGCTACCCCAGGTGCCGGCCATGCAGCGCCGGCGCTTCAGCCGGCTCACCAAGATGATGTTGGAGGTGGCCTTCCAGGCCGAGCCAGAAGCGCAATGCCGCACCATTTTTGCTTCCCGTCATGGTGAGCTGCACCGCACCATAGGCATACTCGAAGACATCATCGCCAAACAGCCGCTGTCCCCCACAGCCTTCAGTCAATCGGTACATAACACCGCCAGCGGCATATTGAGCATAATCACGGGTAACACGGCGGCATCCACCTCGGTCGCCGCCGGTGACCAAACCCTATCCCAGGCGGTGATCGAGGCCTACGGCCAGCTGCATGAAAGCGCAACGCCCCTGCTGCTGGTCTTCGGCGACGATCCCGTGCCACCGGTATACGATGAATTTACCGCAGAGACAGAGCTGCCACTCGCCCTGGGACTGCAGCTGGCGCCCGCCGGCGTTCGGGGAATCGCCAAATTGCGGCTAGGCTCCAAAACCGCCGCAGCCGATGCCCAATACCTGAGTTATGGCGCCTTCATTCACGCCCTGGCCCATGGCCGGCCCATCGATGGCCTGCTCGCCAACCACCATTGGCAGCTCAGTCATGACTAATCCGGCTAATCCCAGACTCACAGGCCTGGCCTACTTGCCCCGCTGGTGCGGCGGCATCGCCTGTTATGTCGCCTTCGGCCTCGGCGGCCTGCTCAGCTCGCTGACCATACTGCCTGTGCTCAGGTTCTGGCCCGGCACTGCCGAACGCCGCATCCAGAGGGTGCAACACGCTGTGCATCTGATGTTCAAAGTGTTCGTATACATGCTGACCTGGGCCGGCGTGATCCGCCTCAGCACAAACGACATTCACAAGCTGGCAAATGCCAAAGGCATGATAGTCATAGCCAATCATCCCACCCTCATAGACGTGGTGGTGCTGATCAGCCTGATGCCCAATGCCGGCTGCATAGTCAAGCAAGGCCTATGGCGCAATCCTTTCATGCGCGGCGTGGTCTCCTGTGCCGGCTATATTCCCAACCGCGGCGCCGAGTTAATGCTCAAAGATTGCCGCCAGGTGCTGGACAGGGACACGAATCTCATCATTTTTCCCGAAGGCACCCGCACCCTGATAGGCCATAGGGTCAACGACTTTGCCCGCGGTGCCGCCAATATCGCCCTCAGGACCAGGGCCGACATACTGGCCGTCGTCTTGCACACCAGATATCCTGGGCTGACCAAACAGGAACCCTGGTATGAGATCCCAAGGCAAACCATTGAGATGCGCGTAGAAATTGGCGCAACTGTGCCTCATTTCGGGTATGATGCCCGGCTTGGTGATGCCAAGATTGCCCGTCAATTGACCCGGGACCTAGAACACTTTTATAGACAACAACTCGATAATACTTATGAACTTAACTGATAAAATAAAACAACTCATCATAGACAGTCTGGATCTCGAAGATGTCAGCATAGCCGACATAGACTCTGAGGCTCCCCTGTTTGGTGACGGCCTGGGGCTGGATTCCATAGACGCACTGGAACTGGGACTGGCCATCAAGAAGCAATTCGATGTCAAGATCGAAGCCAACTCAGAGGCCACCAAGGCCCACTTTCATAGCGTTGCCAGCCTGGCAAACTTTATCGAATCTCAGCGTGTCGGGGCCTAAGTATGCAGAGTCGTGAACAAATTTTAGCCATGTTAACCGAAATCCTGGTCAATGAATTTGAGATAGATGCGGCGGCGATAACGCCCGAAGCCTCGCTCTACCAGGAACTGGATCTGGACAGCATAGATGCCGTCGATCTGGTGATCAAACTGCAACAGATGACGGGCAAGAAGATCCAACCCGACGAATTTAAGGCAGTGCGCACCGTCGATGACGTGGTCAATGCCATCGAAGGCCTAGTCCAAGCCTGATGCGCCCCCTGTTGCACCTGCTGACGACCTTAATGCTGCTGGCCTATCCGCTGGCGGTCTATTTTGGTCTCACCTATTTGCCCGTCGGCAGCATAGCCCTGGTGCTATGCGCCCTCTTGGTACTGCGCTTGGTGGTGCAGCGGCAACAGATTAAACTCATGTTGTTGCCCCTGTTGCTCGGCATAGGCCTGACGGCGGGCAGCTACTTCGCCCGGCGTCATGATTTGCTCTTGTATTACCCCGTGGTGATCAACCTGAGCATGCTGGCCCTGTTCGGCTATTCGCTCAGGCAAGGCCCGAGCATGATAGAAAGGTTCGCCAGATTGAAGGAGCCAACATTGCCGTCCGAGGCCATTCCTTATCTGCAACGGGTCACTCGTCTCTGGTGTGGCCTATTCGTTGTCAACGGCATCATGGCGGCCTATACCGCGGCTTTTAGCAGCTTAGCCACCTGGACCTTATATAACGGACTGATCTCCTACCTGTTAATGGGCCTGCTCTTGGGCGGGGAATGGTTATATCGCAGCATTTGGTTGAAAAAATCATGACTCAGCTACTGAAAAACTGGTTAACCCAAGGGCCTTCGAGCCAGCAATTGATCAGCTTTAACCATCACGACATAGTCACCGGCGCCTTGTTTACCAATCAGGTCGCCCACTATTGTCGGCTGCTGCGCGAATCCAAGATCACGCGCTGGCTGCTCGCCTGCGACAGCAGCGACCAATTCGCCGTCGGTCTGTGTGCCGCCCTCCTCGCCGGCAAGCAAGTCATACTGCCGACCAATACCCAGCCTGGCACCCTGGCACAACTGGCGGACAAGTTCGATGCCGTACTTGCCGATGTCGGGCTGTGTGAAGACAAGCCTGCCCTGGAACTGAAACGTGAACTCAGCCTGCCGGACAGCCACTGGCCCCAGAGTCAAGGCCTGGGCGAACTGGTCTTGTTTACCTCAGGCAGCAGCGGCAGCCCCAAGGCGATACACAAGAGCCTGAGGCAATTGGATGAGGAAGTCTCGCAACTTGAGCACACCTTCGCCGGGCATTTGCCCCATTGCAGCGTGATTGCCACAGTCTCACACCAGCATATCTACGGACTCTTGTTTAAGATTCTGTGGCCCTTGGCCGCCAGTCGCCCTTTCCTGAGCGATCTGGTCGAATACCCTGAGACCTTAAGCTATTACACCAGCCTGCTGCCCAACCTCTGCCTCATCAGCAGTCCGGCGCAGTTATCGCGTCTGCCAAGCGCCCTGGAACATGAGCGGCAGGCGCGCTCCCCCAGCCTGGTCTTCAGCTCGGGCGGGCCTCTGAGCCTGGAAGCGGCGCAGGGCATAGCCGGCTGTTACGGCCAACCCCCGATAGAAATCTTCGGCAGCACGGAAACCGGTGGCATAGGCTATCGGCGGCAGAACAGCGCGGCCGACACCTGGCAGACCTTCGACAAGGTCAAGATCCGCCAGGCTCAGGAGGACGGTGCCCTGTTGCTGCAGTCGCCCTACCTGGCAGATGCCGACTGGTACAGGTGTGACGATCAGATAGAAATGATCGGCGAGCATCATTTCCGTTTGCTCGGTCGCTTGGATCGGATAGTCAAGATAGAAGAGAAGCGAGTGTCTCTGGCACAGATGGAGGCCCTGCTGCGCCAACATCCCTTGGTCAAAGATGCCGCTCTGGTGCTCCTGACTCAACCCAAGCAGCAGCTGGGCGCCGCCGTCACCCTGTCGGACGAAGGCCTGGCCCTGCTGGCAGCCGCCGGCAAGCTCAACATCAACAATAGCCTCAAGGCCCACCTGTTGACTCAGTTTGAGCGTGTCACCCTGCCCAGACGCTGGCGCTATCCGAATGAGCTGCCCCAAAGCACCCAGGGCAAACGCCTGCAGGCCGACATTATTGGATTATTTTCCCATGACTAGACTCAGCATAAGCCCCCAAAGACGCGCAGTTCTGCAGCCTGCCCACGACGCTGGCCAGTATCATTCAGCTGAGCTGCCCCAAAGCACCCAGGGCAAACGCCAGCAGGCCGACATTATTGGATTATTTTCCCATGACTGACCATGCTCCCCTGGGCCAACGCTCGCAGTTGCCCCCCGTTTTAAGCCAAGCAGCGACAGCCACGACCCTGGAGTTGCAGCTGTTCATCGACGCCAGCTTAGGCTATTTCGAGGGCCACTTCCCAGAGCAAGCCGTGCTGCCTGGAGTGACCCAGCTCGACTGGGCCATACGTTTCGGCTGCCGCCACTTCGGTTACCCGCTCGATGTCGCCACCCTGGAGGTGCTCAAGTTTCAGCAATTGCTGCTGCCTGATACCCAGGTCAAGCTGACGCTGAGCCATGACCGGGCCAAACGCAAACTCACCTTCGGCTATAGCCAGGGCGAGCAGCGCTACGCCTCCGGCAGGATCGCCCTGGGCTCGGCGGAGGCATGATGCGACTGGCGTTGGTGATCCCCAACTATAATCACAGTGCCGCCATGGCCGACACCCTGGCGACCCTGGCGCAATATGAGCTCAGCTGCTATCTGGTGGACGATGGCAGCCGGGATGAGACCCGCTACCTGCTGCAAAGCCTGGCCAAGCAGTACCCCTGGGTGACGCTGCTGCAACACCCCTATAACAGGGGCAAGGGCGCGGCCGTGATGACGGGCCTGAGGGCCGCCTACCGGGATGGCTTCAGCCATGCGCTGCAGGTGGACGCCGACGGCCAACACGATCTGAACGACATCCCGGCCATGATAGCCAAGGCAGAAAGCCGACCCGAGGCGGTGATTTCCGGCCTGCCACAATACGATGACTCTATCCCCAAGGGACGCCTATATGGCCGCTATCTGACCCACTTCTGGGTCTGGGTCGAGACCCTGAGCCTGGATATTCGCGATGCCATGTGTGGTTTTCGCATCTATCCGCTGGCGGCGACCGAGGCCCTGTTCCTGCAAACAGCCTTGGGTGAGCGGATGGACTTCGACATAGAAGTGCTGGTGAAGCTCTACTGGCAAGGAGTGCCCATAGTGCACCTGCCCACCAGGGTGATCTACCCGGATGACGGCATCAGCCACTTCCAGGGCTTCAGGGACAATGTCCGTATCAGCAAGCTGCATACCAAGCTGTTTTTCGGCATGCTCAAACGCCTGCCCAAGCTCTTGGGCAAGCGGCTCGGCAGTAAAGCCGTGAACCACCAGCCGGCGCCCCAGGCCGCAGATGGCGTCCGCGACGAGCGACATTGGTCGCGGATGACCGAGCGTGGCAGTTACCTCGGCATCCGCCTGCTGGCGGCCAGTTATAAATTCGGCGGCCACTGGCTATGCCGCGCCATCATGTATCCGGTGATCTGTTATTTCTTTCTCACGGGCACAGACGCCAGGGCCGCATCCGCCGACTTTCTCCGCCGGGTCAGGGCGCTCGAGTCGGATAATGCCGAGCTCGATCCTGTGTTGAGCCGGGTTCCCGGCTGGCGCGACAGCCTGCGGCATTTCCTCAGTTTCGGTAACGCCGCACTCGACCGCATTGATGCCTGGTGTAATCGCATCACTATCCAACAGGTGGATTTTCCCAATCGCCAACTGCTGGCGGAACAGATAGCCAGCGGCCGCGGTGCCGTGCTGCTGGCCTCGCACCTGGGCAACCTGGAGCTCTGCCGCGCCATCTCCATCCACCAGCAGAGAGTCAAGGTCAACGTCATGGTGCTGACCCAACATGCCGAAAATTTCAATCGGGTGCTGAAACAGCTCAACCCCGACAGCGACTTGAATCTGATCCAGGTGACCGAGCTCAATCCCGCCACCGCCATCTTGCTGCAACAGAAGATAGAGGCGGGTGAACTGGTCGTCATCGCCGCCGACCGCACCCCGGCCAGCCAGCGCGGACGTGTGCTGTTGGCGCCTTTCATGGGCCGCATAGCCGCGTTTCCCCAAGGCCCCTTCGTCCTGGCCGGCTTGCTCGACTGTCCCGTCTTTCAGATGTTCTGCGTGCGCGAAGCCGACTGTTACCGTGTCTATCTGGAACCCTTCGCCCAGACGCTCAAGGGCCCGCGGGAAGGCCGCATGGCGCGCCTGCAGGCCGCAGTCGAGCGCTACAGCCAGCGACTCGAATATCATGCCAGACGCAACCCATTGCAATGGTTTAACTTTTTTGATTTTTGGCGCCAGTCTGACTCAGACTCGGGCGCAACGACTCAAGCTCAAGACAGGACGAACACATAGATGAGCCAAACGACTCAAACAACAGCACAGACAGTAGTATTTGGCCGCCAATTGCTCAGCCTGGAACAAGTGGTTGCCGTCGCCAAAGGCGCCAAGGTCGAGCTATGCGCCGACAGTGATTACATAGAAAGCATACAAAAGGGCGCGCGCTTCATCGACAGCCTGCTGCACGAGGAAGGCGTGGTCTATGGGGTCACCACAGGCTACGGCGATTCCTGCACTGTGGCCGTGGGTCTGGATCTGGTCCACGAGCTGCCCCTGCATCTGTCGCGCTTCCATGGCTGCGGCCTGGGCGACACCCTCAGCCCACTGCAAGCCAGGGCCGTGATGGCCTGCCGGCTCAACTCACTCGCCATAGGCAAGTCGGGCGTCAGCTATGAGCTGCTGCAGCGGATTGAAACCTTGCTCAACCTCAACTTGGTGCCTGTGATCCCCGAAGAAGGCTCTGTCGGAGCCAGCGGCGATCTGACCCCTTTGTCTTACCTGGCGGCGGTACTCGTGGGTGAGCGCGAGGTCATATATGACGGCCGACGCCGGCCAACCCAGGAAGTCTATGCCGAACTGAATATCACCCCCCTGAGGCTCAGACCCAAGGAGGGCCTGGCACTGATGAACGGCACTGCCGTGATGACGGCGCTGGCCTGCCTGGCCTATGACAGGGCCCAGTATCTGGCGCGCCTCTGCAGCCGTCTCACCGCCCTGGCCTCCCTGACGCTCAAGGGCAACTCCCATCACTTCGATGAGATACTCTTCGCCGCCAAACCCCATCCGGGCCAAAACCAGATCGCCACCTGGATACGGGAAGACTTGAATCACTTCGAGCATCCGCGCAACTCAGACAGATTGCAGGACAGGTATTCGATCCGCTGCGCGCCGCACATCATAGGGGTATTACAGGATGCCCTGCCCTTCATGCGCCAGTTTATCGAGACTGAACTCAACAGCGCCAACGACAACCCGATAGTCGATGCCGAAGGCGAACATATACTCCACGGCGGTCACTTCTATGGCGGGCATATCGCCTTCGCCATGGACGGGATGAAGAATGCCGTCGCCAACCTGGCCGATCTCATCGACCGTCAGATGGCACTGGTGATGGATCCCAAGTTCAACAATGGCCTGCCCGCCAACCTCTCGGCGGCGACCGGCAACCGCCGCGCCATCAACCATGGCTTCAAGGCGGTGCAGATAGGGGTCTCCGCCTGGACCGCCGAGGCGCTCAAACATACAATGCCGGCCAGCGTCTTCTCCCGCTCGACCGAATGCCATAACCAGGACAAGGTCAGCATGGGCACCATAGCCGCGCGCGACTGCATGCGGGTGTTGCAACTGACTGAGCAGGTGGCGGCCGCGGCGCTGCTGGCCATGAGCCAGGGAGTGCGGCTGAGGATAATGCAGCAGGAGCTGGCAGAGACCAGCCTGACGCCGTCGCTGGCGACCACCCTGGCCCAGGTCGAGGCCGACTTCAGCCTGCTGACCGAAGACAGGCCGCTGGAAGCCGTGCTGCGTAACACAATCGCCAAGATCCAGGCCGGCGCCTGGGAGGTCTGCCAATGACGGCCCTGCTGACCACTGAGATGGAGATGGTCATCCCCTTCCATGATGTCGACTCCATGGGCATCACCTGGCATGGCAATTATCTGCGCTACTTCGAGATAGCCCGCTGTCAGCTGCTCGATACTTTGGGCTACAACTACCGGCAGATGCTGTCTTCGGGCTACGCCTGGCCGATAGTGGATCTGCAGCTGAAATATGTGAAGGCCAGCAGCTTCGATCAGAAAATCAAGGTCATAGCCTCACTGGTGGAATGGGAAAACCGCCTGAGGATCAATTACCAGATCCTCGATGCCCTCAGCGGCGAGCGCCTGACCAAGGGCTACACAATTCAGGCCGCCGTCAACATGGAAACCCAGGAGCTATGCTTCGTCACCCCTGAGGTGTTTCGTCAGTGTCTGGCTCCCTGGCTCGCCGCCTCAGACAAACAATAAGGTATGCTCCATGTTGCAGTGGTTTAAGCCTCTCTCTCTATGCCGCTTAGCCGTGACCGCCATATACCTGGCACCGGCATGCATGGCCGTCTGCCTGGCGCCTGTGGCCCTGGTGCATGCCGCCCCCCTGGCAACAGCCGAGGCGCCGGCCTCAATCCCGGACGCGGGCCCGGATTATCGTGTCCTGTTTGCCCGGCCCGCCTCCGACACGGACCTGTTGGGGCTGAGCCAAAGGCTGCAATTACCGGACACAGTCCGCGGTGAATTCAGCCAGGCCCGTCACCTCAAGGTATTGAAGCGGCCCTTGCTCAGCCGGGGGGAATTTATTTTCGATCGCGCCCAGGGCCTGGTCTGGCAGCAAACCCATCCCTTCGACACCCTGTTGATCTTGAAGGACAAGCAACTGATACAGAGGGACAGCCAGGGCAAACTCCAGGTGTCAGATGCGACCCAGGCCCAAGGCGCAGGTGCCATCAGCCAGTTGCTGCCGCAGCTGATGCTGGCGATCCTGAGCGGGGATATCCAGGCATTGAGCGGCCATTTCTCCCTCTACCTGCAGCACCCGGAAGCGGCAACCGCGGCTGAGACAGAAGCAGAGCCAATCCCGGGTTGGCGCCTCGGGCTCATCCCCAGAGATCCCCTGGTCGCCAAGGCGATTGCCGCCATGGTGCTCGAGGGCGACAAGCAACTCGACGCCCTGACGCTCCTGAGTGACAACGGCGACCTCAGCCGCATCGAATTCAGCGCCCAGCGTGCCGGCCCCCTGGCCGAGGATGAAACTGCGCTCTACAGGCTCGCAGAACCGACACAATGACCGGCTCCCCTTCCCCGATCGAGGCCTGCGGCGCCAAATTGGCTGCTATCTCCCCCAGAGTGCGTTTCGGCATCTGGCTCGGCCTGCTCTTGCTCATGGCAGCCTATGGCGGACAGCTGTGGAGCCATGGCGCCAAGATCCAGAGCGACATACTGGCCATGTTGCCCAAGCTGCAGCAGGACCCACTGACAGAACGCGCCTTGGCCAGGGTTGAGGGCAAGCTCAGCGACCGCCTCTATCTGGCACTGGTGGCAAAGGATGATGCCCGGGCGATCGCCGCCGCCAAGCTGCTGCTGAGCGAGTTACAGAGCCCCCAGGGCGCCGGCAACCCCTTCAGCGAGATCCGCAGCGGCGCAAGCGACAGCGGCGATGCCCTGAGCCGCTTCTATTTTCCCCACAGATTCAAACTGCTGACCCGGGAGCAGGCACAGCTGCTGCAAGGCGCCGGCGGCGAAGGGCTCGAGCAACTGCTCCAACAGGCATTGCAACAGACCTACAGTGCCTTCGGTTATGCCGGCAGCGGTCTGCTGGCACAGGACCCCCTGCTGCTTTACCCGGCAAACCTGCAGGCATTGGCTCCCAGGCTCAAGTTGGGGGTGTCCCAGGGGATCTTGCTGACCCATAAGGAGGCGCACTCCATCGCCATCATCATGGCCAAGGGACGCCAGAGCGTATTCAATCCCAATGCCCAGCAGACACAGAATGCCGCGCTGCAAGGGGCATTGACCCGGCTGCAGGGCGCCTATCCGGATGTACAAGTGCTCAAGGCCGGCGGCCTATTCCATGCCCTGGCCGCGACCCAGAGCGCCAAGGCCGAGATCTCCATCATAGGCATGGCATCGCTCGCCGGGGTGATACTCCTGGTGTGGCTGGCATTTCGCTCCGTGATGCCACTGCTGCTGGCACTGCTCACCATAGGCTCAGGACTCTTGTTCGCCATCGTCAGCACCCTGGCGGTATTCAAGGAATTGCACCTGTTGACCCTGGTATTTGGCACCAGCCTCATAGGCATAGCCATAGATTACAGCTTTCACTACTATTGCGAGCGCCTGCAACATCAACACAAGAGCGCGGCGGCAACCGTCAGGCATATCTTCCCGGCCATGAGCCTGGCGCTGCTCACCAGCGTCCTGGCCTATCTGGGGATCGGCCTGACGCCCTTCCCCGGCATGCAGCAGGTGGCGATCTTCTGCGCCAGCGGCCTGATCGGCGCCTACCTCTGCCTCTTGCTGGCCTATCCGCTGCTGGCTGGCAGCCGCCTGCCGCCCGGGGATAAGCCGCTGGCGATGGCCCAAAGATACCTGCAGTCTTACCTCGGCTTATTCCGATCCGGGACGCCCCCCCCTGGGAGTGCCGTGCCCAAAGCCAGAATGCTCGCCACCCTGCTGCTGATGGTGCTGCTCGGCTCGGGACTGGCGCGCCTCGCCAGCGACGACAATATCCGCAACCTGCAACAGAGCCCGGCCGAACTCGGCGCCGAGGAGGACAGGCTGCGAACCCTGCTCAGTGGCGGCACGGACAATCAATTCATCCTCGCCAGGGCCGACAGCGAACAGGCGCTGCTGCAAAGGCTCGAGCGCCTGACCCCCGTGCTGGAACAAGCACTGGCCGCGGGCGAACTGGGCAATTTCGTCAGCCTGAGCCCCTACCTGCCGAGCGCTGCCAGACAAGCGGAAAATTACGCCCTGCAGGCGCAGATCTACCTGCAACATCTGCCGCAAATCGGCGACGCCCTGGGGTTGACCGATGCGCTGCTGCCGGCATTGCGCCAGGCGTATCTGGATGCCGCCGGGCTGGAAATTCAGCCCCAGGACCTGCTGCATGGACCCATGACCCAGGATCTCGCCGATCTCTGGCTGGCACCGGCAAGCACAGCGACCGGGCAAGCCAGCGAATATGGCGCCATCATAATGCTCGGCGGCATAGCAGATCTGCCAGGGCTGACACAGAGACTGGCCTATGACGACCGGGTACTACTGGTGGATAAGGTAGCGCAAATTTCTGCCGTCATGGGGCAATACCGCCGCCTGACGCTGGGTTGGCTTGGACTGGCACTGCTCATGGCGGCGCTGATCTTCAGCCTGAGGTTCGGTTTCAAGCTGGCCTGTGTGGTGGTGGCTGTGCCGACACTCGCGGCCCTGCTGACCCTGGCCGCCCTCGGGCTCATGGGGTCGCCTCTGAGTCTGTTCCATGCGCTGGCGCTCATCCTGGTGTTCGGCATAGGGGTAGACTACAGCCTGTTTTTCGCCGAAAACCGCGACCGGGGCGCCGCCGTTATGATGGCTGTCTTCATGTCGGCCTGCTCGACCCTGCTGGCCTTCGGACTGCTGGCCTTCAGCCAGACCCTGGCGATCCATTTCTTCGGCCTGACCCTGTCGCTGGGGATCGCCTGCACTTTGCTCTTAGCACCCTTAATCCAAGCCCCTTTAATCAACACTGTCACCAGGAATGTGAATTCATGTCCAAACTAACGGCCAGCCAGGCATCGAGCCATACCCCAGAAACTGTCGAAGTCGCCATCATAGGCGCAGGGCCGGCCGGTGCCATAGCCGCCAGCCTGTTGCAGCGCCAGGGCAAGAGCGTCAGGGTGCTGGAGAAGCAACACTTCCCCCGTTTCTCCATAGGCGAGAGCCTGTTGCCCTGCTGCATGCAGTTTCTCGAGGAAGCCGGCATGCTCGAGGCCGTCAATGGCGCAGGTTTCCAATTCAAGAATGGCGCCGCCTTCCGCCGCGACGGCCAGACGACCCAGTTCAACTTCACGGACAAGTTCACCCCGGGCCCGGGAACCACCTTCCAGGTACAGCGTGCCGGCTTCGACAAGTTGCTCGCCGACACGGCCCAGAGCCAGGGGGTTGAGATCCGCTATGGCGAAACCGTCGAGCAGATAGACTTGGATGGCACCCCGACCCTGACGGTGCGCAACGAACAGGGCCAGAGTTACCGGCTCGAGGCCCAATATGTGCTGGACGCCAGTGGTTTTGGCCGCGTGCTGCCCAAGCTGCTGGGGCTGGAGCGGCCGTCGAACTTGTCGCCACGCATGGCGATCTTTACCCACATAGAGGACAAGATCGACGCCGTCGACTTCGATCGCAACAAGATATTGATCAGCGTCCACCCGCAACAGAAAGACATCTGGTACTGGTTGATCCCGTTCAGCAACGGCCGCTGCTCCCTGGGCGTGGTCGCCGAGCCGCAGCTGCTGGCGCACCTGGAAGGCAGTCTGGAGGAAAAACTCCTGGCGATAGTCAAGGAAGATCCCGAACTCAAGGCCTTGCTCGCCAATGCCAGCCTGGTACAGGAGTGCGGCACCCTGCAGGGCTATTCGGTCAACGTGACCCAGCTCGCCACGGATAAGTTTGCCCTGCTGGGCAACGCCGGCGAGTTTCTCGATCCCGTCTTCTCCTCAGGCGTCACCATCGCCATGCAGTCGGCCTCCATGGCCGTCAAGTGTGTGCTCAAACAACTCGATGGACAGGCTGTCGACTGGCAGGCCGAATATGCCGCGCCCTTGATGCAGGGAGTCGATACCTTCCGCACCTATGTACAGGCCTGGTACGACGGCAGTTTCCAGGAGGTGATCTTCCATCCTGATCCCAACCCCAAGATCAAGCAGATGATCTGCTCCATCCTGGCGGGCTATGCCTGGGACACCAACAACCCCTTCGTCAGCGAGTCCAGCCGCCGACTCAACACTGTGGTGGAGATCTGCCGCCAGAGCCAGGCAGAGGCGGCCGAGGCTTCATGATGCCTGCCCAGCCTCGCAAGACACTCCTGTGCCTGCTGGCCCTGTTGCCGGCACTCCTGCTGAGCGGCTGCAGCCAGTTGCTACTGCGCCAGACCTGTGTCGGCCTGAGCCATGACATTCATTACTGCCTGGCCCCCATAGAGCTGCAGCCACCGGCGCCCAAACGCCGCCAGGCACCCGAGACCGAGGCGGCGCCCGGGAGCGGCACCGAGCAGCAGGTCTCACAGCTGCCGCTCCCCTTCTCGGCCACCTATAAGGTCGCCATAGGCATCGAGGGTGCCTCCCATGAGTTGCTGAGCCAGATAGAGCTGGATGAGGCCAGGATGACAGTCGTGGGGCTGGCCCCCCTGGGACAGGCGCTGTTTACCTTGGAATACGATGGTACTACACTAAGCAGCCGTCAGAGCCTGCTGCTGGGGGAGCAATTCAAGGCCGAATACCTGCTGGCCATGATGCAGCTCATCTATTGGCCCGAGCTGAGCCTGGCGCCGCGACTCGAGGGCGGAGTGCTGGTCGCGGCGCCTTGTGGCGCAGATTGGTGTCGCGACCTCTATCCCGGGCCGCTGACGGCAGCGAACGCCACCCCAGTGCTCAGCATACGCTACGACCGCCGGGATCCCTGGCTGGCCCAGGTGCAGTTACAGATGCCAGAGACAGGGTTTTCGCTGAATATCAAACCCCTTTAATTGTTAGAGAGCGGCTGCTTGCCGACGGACATGAGACTATGACCCAGATAGCCATCACACACATGGGATTGTGTACCCCCTTGGGGCAGGAACCGCAGCAAATTTTGGCCCGGTTGCTCCAGGGCGATGACAGCGCCATGTGCTGGCGCGAGGATCTATTATTCGATGGCCCGGCCCTGGTCGGCCAGGTGGATTGCCCCTTACCCCAAATCCCCGCAGCCCTGGCCCAATACGACTGTCGCAACAACCAGATGTTGCTGAGCGCGGCCGGGCAGCTCGCCCAGGCAGTCTTGGATGCCAAGAGCAGGTATGGCAGTGAGCGGATCGGCGTCGTCATAGGCACCAGCACCTCGGGTATCGCCAGTGGCGAGGCGGCATTGAAATACCGCCAACAACATGGGGTCTTTCCCGGGGCGTATCATTATCACCAGCAGGAACTCGGCGGCGCCAGTGAGTTCCTCAGCCGGCACTTCGGCCTGACGGGTCCGAGTTATACCCTGTCGACGGCCTGCTCTTCCAGTGCCAAGGTCTTTGCCGCCGCCCGCCGCCTGCTCAATGCCGACTTATGCGATCTTGTGATAGTCGGCGGTGTCGATAGCCTATGTCAGCTGACACTCAATGGCTTCCAGGCTCTGGAGTCGGTTTCCAGCGGCCATTGCCAGCCCTTCAGCGCCAACCGTGATGGCATCAACATAGGCGAAGGTGCGGCACTGTTCACCCTGGAGCGCGGCAGCGGCAGCCTGCTGCTGGCGGGGGTCGGCGAGTCGGCCGATGCCTACCATATTTCTGCGCCCCATCCAGAGGGACTGGGGGCCATTGCCGCCATGACGGCGGCATTGCAGGACGCAGGGCTGACCCCGGCCGACATCAGCTATGTGAACCTGCACGGCACGGCCACGCCAAAGAACGATGCCATGGAAAGCCGCGCCCTGCTGGCCGTGTTCGGCGACACGCTGCCGCCATGCAGCTCGACCAAGCCACTGACGGGGCATGCGCTGGGTGCCGCCGGGGCGATAGAAGCCGCCTTCTGCTGCCTGTTGCTGTCGGCCCATAACAGCCAGAATGGTTTGCCGCCTCAGCTGTGGGATGGCCAGCAGGACAGCCGGGATCCTGCCCTGCCACTGGTGCAGCCCGGTCAGCATGGCCCTCTCGAGTATGTGATGAGTAATTCATTCGCCTTCGGCGGCAGCAATGCCAGCCTGATCTTCTGCCGTGGAGTCAACCATGCCTAGCCCCCTCACTTCCCTGGAACTGAGCCAGCTTCAGATCACCGAACTTGTGCCCCATAGGCAGCCCATGGTGTTGATCGACGCCCTGGTGTCCCACAGTCCGGACTCCCTGAGCACCGAAACCCGGATAAGCAAGGACAGCGCCTATTTCGATGAGCAGCTGCAGGGCGTGCCCAACTATGTCGGCATAGAATATATGGCCCAGAGCATAGCCGCCCTGGCCGGCATAGAAGCCAGACTCAGGGGCGACACGGTGCGCGTCGGCTTCCTGCTCGGCAGCCGCAAGCTCAGCTTCGCTACCCGCGCCTATCGACTGGGGCAGAGTTACAGCACCAGGGTGACCCGCCTGTATCAGGAAGACTCGGGGCTGGCGGTATTCGACTGTGAGATCTACCATGGCGAGACCCGGGTGGCGGCGGCCCAGGTGAACGTATTCCAACCCCAGGACACCCAGGCCTTCGTCCAGGAGGCTCAGGCAGAACAACAAGCCCCTTCATGCCAATGAGGGGCCACTGCCGAGACAGGCTTTAACGGGTTTAGCGCCCCATGTGCGCCCCCCAGAACCACATTTGCGGAGAATAATAATGACAAACAGGGTATTAATCACTGGCTCGAGCCGCGGCATAGGCAAGGCCATCGCCCTCAGGCTCGCCGAAGCCGGCTGGGACATAGCGCTGCATTTTCACAGCAATAGCCAGGCTGCAGACGCCTGTGCCGCCGAGCTGGCCGCCTTCGGGGTCAAGGTCAGCCTGTTGCAGTTCGATATCGCCGACCGCGGCGCAGTCCGGGCCGCCATCGAGGCCGACATAGCCGCCAACGGCGCCTACTATGGGGTGATACTCAACGCCGGCATCAATCGCGACACCGCCTTTCCGGCGATGACCGAAGGCGAGTGGGACAGCGTGATCCATACCAACCTGGACGGCTTCTACAATGTGATCCAGCCCTGTGTCATGCCTATGATCCAGGGGCGCAAGGGTGGCCGTATCATCACCCTGGCCTCTGTCTCAGGCATAGCGGGCAACCGCGGCCAGGTCAATTACAGCGCCTCCAAGGCAGGTATCATAGGCGCCACCAAGGCCTTGTCGCTGGAGCTGGCGAAACGCAAGATCACGGTCAACTGCATAGCCCCTGGGCTTATCGAGACCGACATGGTCTCCGAGTTCCCCAAGGAGATGGTCGAGCAACTGGTGCCCATGCGCCGCATGGGTAAGCCGAATGAAATAGCCGCCCTGGCAGGCTTTTTGATGTCAGAGGATGCGGCCTATATCACCCGCCAGGTGATCTCGGTCAACGGGGGCATGCTATGACAATCAACACGCCTTTTTCCATGCCAATGCCTGTCACACACATCACCCGGCAACGATTATTCTCGGTCAACGGGGGTATGCTATGACACTCAACACACCTTTTTCCATGCCAATGCCTGTCACACACATCACCCGGCAACGATTATTCTCGGTCAACGGAGGCATGCTATGACACTCAACACACCTTTTTCCATGCCAATGCCTGTCACACGCATCACCCGGCAACGATTATTCTCGGTCAACGGGGGCATGCTATGACACTCAACACACCTTTTTCCATGCCAATGCCTGCCACACACATCACCCGGCAACGATTATTCTCGGTCAACGGAGGCATGATCTGACATGGGCGCAACAAAACGTGTAGTGATCACCGGCATGGCCGGCATCAGCGCCCTGGGCCATGACTGGCCCAGCATAGCCAAGCGGCTGCAGGCCCAACACAACTGCGTGGTCAGCATGCCGGAGTGGGATAGGTACCAGGGGCTGAATACCCGTCTGGCGGCGCCCATCACGGATTTCGAGGTGCCGGCACACTACTCACGCAAGAAGATCCGTTCCATGGGACGTGTCTCTATCATGGCGACCCGCGCCAGCGAGCTGGCGCTGCTCGACGCTGGGCTGCTCGACGACCCTGTCGTCGCCTCGGGTGCCATGGGCATAGCCTACGGCTCCTCCACCGGCAGCACGGACGCCATCACCGCCTTCGGCAACATGCTCAAGGACGGCGACATGTCCGGCGTCACCGCCACCAGCTATATACGCATGATGCCCCACACCACGGCAGTCAATGTCGGGGTCTTTTTCGGCCTCAAGGGACGGGTGCATACCACCAGCAGCGCATGCACCTCGGGCAGCCAAGGCATAGGCTACGCCTTCGAGGCGATCAAGTACGGGCGTCAGACCCTGATGCTGGCCGGTGGCGGCGAAGAACTCTGCCCCACAGAGGCCGTGGTGTTCGACACCCTGTTTGCCACCAGCACCAAAAATGACACCCCCAGCCTGACGCCGCGTCCGTTCGACCGCGACAGGGATGGTTTGGTGATAGGCGAAGGCGCCTGCACCCTGGTGCTGGAAGAGCTGGAGCACGCCAAGGCCCGCGGCGCCAGGATTTACGCCGAAATAGTCGGCTTCGGCACCAACTCGGATGGTTTGCATGTCACCCAGCCCAATGCCAAGACCATGGAAATCGCCATCCGCCAGGCGCTGACCGATGCCGAGCTGTCGCCGGATGCCATAGGCTATGTCAACGCCCATGGCACGGCCACGGAACGCGGCGACATAGCCGAGAGTCAGGCCACCCACTCTGTGTTCGGTGCCCATATGCCGATATCCTCGCTCAAGAGTTACACCGGCCATACTCTGGGCGCCTGTGGCGCACTGGAGGCCTGGCTCAGCATAGAGATGATGCATGCGGGCTGGTTCGCCCCAACGCTGAACCTGGATAACCTGGACCCTCAGTGTGCCGAGTTGGACTATATTCGCGGCGACATACGCCGGCTGGACACCGACCATGTGATGAGCAATAATTTTGCCTTCGGCGGCATCAACACCTCGCTGATCTTCAAGCGCTGGAGCGCTTAACACGGCTTTCATTCATAATAAGGACATTCACATGAAGTCATTCGTCGCCAGTCTCTTACTGGCAGCCAGCCTGTTTGGCCCTCAAGCCTCGGCCGGCGAATTCACCCCCGAGAGTTATCGCGCCGTGTTTCAGGGCGACAGCCAATTCAGACAGAAACAAGCGATCGAAGCCCTGGCGATGGCGGGCTTGTCGGATCCCGCCATCTTCGATGCCCTGGAAGCCAGGTTGATAGCCTCACTGCCGGAGGCGACAGACAAGACTGCCGTCGACTACAGCGCCTGGTTGGTCAAGGGGCTGGCCTATTCGGGTAACGACAAGTATCTCGGTACCATAGACAGCCTTATCCACGGCAGCTACCCCAAGAAACTGCGGAAGTACGCCAAGCAGGCGCGCGCTAACCTGTCTCAGTACAAGGTGTGGAACGCCATTCTGACCGACAAGAGTCACTATGATATCGGCCAGAGCCAAAGCAATAACCTGTATGCCAATGCGCTGCACAGTAACGAGCTGGAACTCATGCGCATGGCCGCCAAACGCCTCATGGAGGAAAGCAAGTATGATGATTTCATGCTCTCGCAACTGAGCTCAGAGCTGCAGGCCCAACGTCTGCTGAGCAACGACAAGCTCGCCATAGATACTTACGCTCATATGGCCAAGGCCCTCGCCAGCTCGGGCAATGTCAAATACAGACCCGTGATTGCCGATATCGCCGCCAACGCCCCGCAGAAGAAGCTGCGCAACTACGCCGCCAAATACATGAAAAGCTATTACTGATACAGGCGCCGGCCCCAGGTCCTTCGGGGCTCTGGTCCGGCACCAACCCGACTGCCGCTCCCCTCAACACCTCTGCACCTCGGCGTTAGCGAACGCACGGCAAGCGCGCATACCGGCTCCCATTTGCACCTTCAAGGGGCAACCTGGGTTGAGCTCGCCTGGACATCCCGTGCCGCCGCGGCGGCTCAACCAGGCATGACTCTTGCTGGCACCTGGCGACATTCTGGCTCTGCGCCGGGCTCTGGTTCTGATACCGAAATATTCCATAGGAGGTAAAGATGAAAATTGTACTCGACGATCTGTCTGGCCCGGAAGTCGCCGCCCTCTTGCAGGAGCATCTCGACGACATGCGCGCGACCTCGCCCCCGGAAAGCGTCCATGCCCTGGATCTCGAGGGGCTGCGCCGGCCCGAAATACGTTTCTGGACCCTATGGCTAGAGGGCGAGCTGGCCGGTTGCGGCGCCCTCAAACGGCTCGACGCCGGGCATGCAGAAATCAAATCCATGCGCACCGCGAGCCGCTTCCAACGCCGGGGCGTGGCCTCCAGCTTGCTGGCGCACCTGATAGCGGATGCCGGCAACTGCGGCGTGCAACGTCTGAGCCTGGAGACCGGCAGCATGGCGTTTTTCGCGCCGGCGCGCAGCTTGTATGCCAAACACGGCTTCGCGTTCTGCCCGCCCTTCGGCGACTATCGCCCGGACCCCAACAGCCTGTTCATGAGCAGGCGGCTGCTACCTGAGCCCCAGGGCGAGGCATAAAAAAACGCCTCGATCCGCTGGGATGAGGCGTCTATTTTCGGCTCCCGAGGGAGCCCGTCGGTCTTTGCCTGGTTAGGCAGGCACTTGCTCTAAGTCTTGCTTGGCGGCGGCCATGGCTTGCTCGCTGGCTTCCGGGCCCATGGCCAGGGCTTCACCGTAAACGGTTTCCACTTCGGTGATGCCGACGAAACCCAGTACCGTCTTCAGGTAAGGCACCACGTGATCCGAGGCGCCATCCTTATGCATGCCGCCACGGGTGGTGATCACGACCGCGCGCTTGCCTTCCAACAGCCCCTTGGGCCCCTTCTCAGTGTAGCTGAAGGTCACTCCGGCACGGGCGATCAGATCTATCCAGTTTTTCAGCTGAGTCGGGATGCTGAAGTTATACATGGGCGCAGTGATCACTAAGGTATCGTGCGCCTTAAGTTCGCCTATCAGGGTATCGGACAGGGCGAGGGCACTCAGCTGGCGCTGGGTCAGATCTTCGCCACCACGCAAGCCGCTGGCAATTTCACCATCCAGTACCGGCAAGGGATCGGCTGCCAGATCCCGGGTGGTGATCTCGGCGCCCTGCTGCTGCCAATGTTGGATCAGATGCTCTACCAGCTGAGCAGACTGTGAATAATCACCCAGGATACTGGATTTCAACACTAATACTTTAGACATAATCAATAACTCCGCACGTAAATCCAAGTGAGTTGAAAGGCCATTCCCAACTCGATGGCGCCAGTTTATTAGCCTATAAAAAAGAAATATAGCGGATAAAATCTGTTAATAGCTTCGATTAAATAGAAAGGATGGGTTCACCCCTTGGGCGGCAGGCTGACGTACAGGCCGCTGAAGCGGGCGCACAGGGTATCGGCGCTGAAGAGTTCGACCTCCAGCTTGACCTTGGCCTTGCGGCCCTGGCTCAAGGCCGCCTGTCCTGCCTCTGGCCAGGCCACCTTGGCCAGGGGATTGCCCGTGACCGGTGCGAGATAGCGTATATGGGCATCGGCCAGGACGATATCGCCGCTGACCCCCGCCAGCTGCTGTTGCAGCCACAGCATGCCCCAGCCGCTGAGCGTCATCAGGGTATAGATGCTGCCGGCAAACATGGTCTGATGCAAGTTGATGTTGGGCGCCAGCGGCGCCTCGACCGTCAACGACCTGCCATCGAACGCCGAGGGGCGTATCGCCATGAATTCACTCACGGGAATGGCGTCGTGCCAGGTGCGGCGCAGCCGTTCCAGCAGCTCGGGATAATCTTGGGGATCCATATGCTTGCTCATCTCTTGTTAATGGCCATTGGACGCGTGTTCGTTCACTCAGACCTGCAGTTGGAAGGTCACAGGGCCATCGTTGACCAGCTCGACCTGCATGTCGGCACCAAAGCGCCCCGTTTCTGTGCTTATGCCCTGGCGGCGGCAATAAGCCACGAAGGCTTCATACAAGTGCAGTGCCTGTTCCGGCGTGCCCGCGCCGGAAAAACTCGGTCTCAATCCACGGCCCGTGTCGGCCGCCAGGGTAAACTGCGACACCACTAACAGCTGGCCCCCCACCTGCTGCAGATTGAGATTCATCTTGCCGCCGGCGTCGGCGAACACCCGGTAGCTCATGACCTTGGTCGCCAGCTTCTCCATCTTCTCCAGGTTGTCGTCTCGCTCGACGCCCAGAAGCACCAACAGTCCCCTATCTATGGCGCCGGTAATGTCAGCATCGACCGTGACCCTGGCGCGGCTGACTCTCTGTATCAAGGCTATCAAACTCATTTCTCCTCTTGGTTGGCTAGGGCACAAGATTGCCCAGTTCCATGGCGGCTATCGCCGCCCGCACCTGCAGCTGAGTCAGGTTGTCGGCCAGCAGATGATGCCCCGCCACCTCTCGGTAGCTTATTCGCGGCTGCGGCATCAGCCGCTGGAATTGCCGCGCCAGATGCGGGGGACATACCCAGTCTTGGTTGGCCTGCAGTATCTGGGTCTGGGCCGTTATCCCGGCCCAGATCTCAAACAAGTGTTCGTTGGCGGCAAAATACCCCTGATGGGCGAAGTGCAGCTCGATACGCGCCAGCGCCTGGGCTCGAGCCTGGGCGAGCAGAGAACGCGGCACGACCGCGCCGGGCAGCGCCAGCGCCAACTCCCACTCGAGCCAGCGCCTGACATAGGCCAGGCGTGTGTCGGCGGCGGCTCGCGTCACGCCGGCATAATAATGGGCTATCAGGGCCGCGGCCGAGTCACAATCCGACTCCCCCAGCAGCGCCCCGTAGGCCTGGGGGAAGCGGACCGCGGCGCCTTCTTGGCCGTAGAGCCACTCCAGGCCGGCCCGTGATGGAATAAACAGTCCCCAGTAAACCTGGGCCAGCACCCTGTCGGGATGACGGCCACTGTAGATCAGCCCCAGCGTCGCCCCGAATGAGCCGCCAACCAGGCATAAACGCCTCACCCCCAGCCAGAGACGCACCTTCTCTATATCGGCCAACAGCGCCTCCAGGTCGTTGTGGGCCAACTCGCCACTGGGACGGGACAAGCCGGCGCCACGCTGATCCAGCAGGAGGATACGAAAGCGGCGGCCATCGAACAGGCTCAGCTCGTCCACAGAGCAGCCCGCCCCCGGGCCGCCATGGAGGTAGAGCAAGGGCACACCTTTGGGATTGCCATACTGAGCCAGATGCAGCTCATGGCCCTCACCCACGGCCAACCAGTCGCGCCGTATCAGGCTCGCCGTCATGCGCTCGGCTCCAGGCGCAGATGCCGGCGGAGTCCGGCATCAGACCTCATCTGAGGGGGCCGCGGCTGCCGGCGCGCCATCCAGATATTCGGGCAAGGCGGCGGTAATTTCCGCTCCCAGCAGCACTATGATCCATGACAGATAGACCCAGACGAAGAGGATGGGAATGGTCGCCAGCGCGCCATAGATGGCCTCATAACTGGGAAACTGGGTCACATACAGGGCAAAGGCCCGTTTGCCGGCCTCGAACAGGAGTGCCGCCACCAAGGCCCCGAGCAGGGCATGCAGAAATCTGACTTTCTGATTCGGCACCACCATGTAGAGCAGCAGGAACGCCGCGATCGAAAACAGCAGCGGCAGTCGCGCCACCAGCAGCGGCATCAGCCCCGACAGCGCCTCCTGGTCGAATAACTTGAGCGATACCAGATAGGAGGTCGCCACCAGGCTGGCGCCCACCAGCACGGGCCCCAGGGTGAGCACCATCCAATACATGGAGAAAGACACCACGGCCTGGCGTTTTTCCTTGGTACGCCAGATATTGTTGAGCGACTTGTCGATGGCGGAAATCAGCATGATGGCCACCACCACCAGGAAGCCTATCCCCACCGCCGTGCCCTTGGAGGCGTTGTGGACGAATTCATTGAGGTAGAGATGCACAGTGTCGCCGGCGGCTGGCAGAAAATTATTGTAGACGAAGGCTTCTATCTGGCCGCGGATCCCCTTGAACACGGGAAAGACAGACAACATGGACATGGTCACGGCCACCATGGGCACCAGGGATAACAGAGTCACATAGGCCAGATGACCGGCGCGAATGTTGATCTGATCCTGATGCAGGCGTTGTTTCAGGTGCAGCAGAAACGACCAGACACCCAGGGAGAAGGAACGGAAATGCGTTATATCTATCTTTTTTATCACGGTTTTCTCTTGATTGAATGGCTGCTGCATGGGTATCTTCGTACAATAAAGCCTATCGGCTAAAATGTACAAGTCTCAGGAGTGAATTGATGTCTCAACAAGGACAAGGATCGACCGGCAACGTGATTGCCGCCATCGCGAGTTTTTTCTTCCCCGGGTTAGGCCAGTTGGTGCAGGGCCGTATCCTGGCCGCGCTGCTGTTTTTCCTGATCCCCGTCGTCGGTTATGCACTGTGGTGGTTGGTAGTCCCGGCCATCATAGCCGGCATAGTCCACCTGTGGAGCATTATAGATGCGGCCACCTTCAAGGCCGACTGACAGCCTGGCGCCACGCGCCTCCGGCTATCACAGCAGACATAACTTAACACGGACTCACTCATGAAAAATGCACTCTCCCTGATGCTGGTCACGGCCAGCCTGCTGCTCGGCGGTTGCCAGAGCGCCTACTATGGCGCCATGGAAAAGGTCGGCTACCACAAGCGCGACATCATGGTCGACAGGGTAAAAGACGCCAAGGAATCCCAACAGGAGGCGCAGGAGCAATTCAGCTCGGCGCTGGCGGAAATGCAGGCCCTGCTCAGCCATGATGGCGGCGATCTGGAACAAGCCTACAACAAGGCCAGGGACGAGTACGAATCGGCCCAGGATGCGGCCGACGAGGTCAGCAAACGCATAGACAAGGTCGAAGACGTTGCCGAGGCCTTATTCGAGGAATGGCAAACCGAAATCGGCGAGATCAGCAAGGCCAGCCTGCGCCGCAGCAGCGACACCAAGCTCAAGGCCACCCGCAGCTCCTACCAGAAACTCCTGGGCAGCATGCGCCGCGCCGAAGCCAAGATGCCGCCGATCCTGACCGCCATGAAAGACAACATGCTGTACCTGAAGCATAACCTCAACGCCCGGGCCATAGGTGCCATCAGGGGCGAGTTCGCCAGCCTGAAAACCGATATCTCAGGGCTCATCAAGGAGATGAACAAGTCCATCGCCGAGTCCAACAAGTTCATCGCCTCACTGGAAGGCGAATAGCCGGTCCCGGGCCTAACTCCCGGGACCGGCTTTGGGCTCAGCTTTAGGCTTGGCCTCCAGCAGCACCAGGGCCACACCGCCAAGGATGGCTGCGGACGCCAGCAGCAAACGCAGGGAAACGCGCTCATCGAGCAGCAGCACGCCGCCGAAGGCCGCCAGCACGGGCACACTCAATTGCACCGTGGCCGCCTGAGTCGCCTTCAAATAGGGCAGGACGCTGTACCAGATGGCGTAGCCCACACCCGATGCCAGGGCGCCGGAGGCAACGGCATAGGCCAGCCCGGCCGGGGGCATGGAGAGCCGGCCCATGTCGAAGGCACTCGCGAGCAGGACCGAGGCGCTCAAGACCAAGGTAAAGGGCAAGGTGCGCAGAAAATTGCCAGCGGTCAACGAGATGGCCTTGCCGCTGCCATTCGCGGCTCCGGTTGCAGGGTGAGCCGCACTGCGGCCACGCAGGGAATACAGGCCCCAGGACGCCCCGGCAAACAGCATCAGCAGGGAGGCCGGCAATGGCGCCGCCGCGGCGCCGGGCAACAAGAGTCCCAACAGGCCGGTTAACGCCAGCAACAACCCCAACCACTGCACCGCCGCCAGCCGCTCGCCACGCCAGCAGCCGTAGCCTATCATGCTGGTCTGCACGGCGCCGAACAGCAACAGGGCACCGACACCGGCCGGCAAGGCCAGATAGGCGAATGAGAAGCCGGCGGCATAGCCAAACAGGGCCGCCGCCGAGATCCAGTTGCCCTGCCCTCTGTAGGGACGAGAGGTGGCCCGGCAGATGAGCAGCAAGGCCAGGGTGCCGGACAGGAGGCGAACCGAGGTGAAGCTGGCGGCGTCCATGCCGGTATGGGCGAGCGCCTGCCGGCATAAGAGCGAATTACCGGCAAAGGCCAGCATGGTCGCCAAGGTCAGGCCAAAGAGTTTGAAGCGGCTCTGCATTGAGGCTGTCATGGTCTTCACCCGCAAAGATGGCGTGTATAGGGATGCGGTATCACACCTAATTCACGCTTGCTGACCTGGTTATCCAAGCCGCTAACAGAGTGAGGGCAGAGTGAAAGCAGGGTCGCCCATCTGCCATAAGACGGTTGGCGACGCGCTGTTTAACTATGATCCGGTCGACTATGTTCCGATCGACTATGTTCCGATCTGCTATGACGCGCTTGCCTTGGCGCTGGCCTCGGCTATCAGGGTCTTCTGCACATAGTCGGGCACAGCTTCGTAGCGTTTGAATGCCATGACAAACTGACCGTCACCGCCCGTCATCGACTTGAGCCGGGTCGAGTAATCTTCCACCGTCGCCAACGGCGCCTCGGCCGCCACTTCGACCTTGCCCGTCGTCAGGGCCTGGGTACCACAGATGATGCCACGATTGGCGCTGATATCCCCTGTGATATCGCCGACATGATCCTGTGACACACAGACCTGCAGCTGTACTATGGGCTCGAGGATCACAGCAGATGCCAGCCTGGCCGCATCCATGAAGGCCTTCTTGCCCGCCATCACGAAGGCGATCTCCTTGGAGTCGACGCTGTGGTGCTTGCCATCGAGCAAGGACACCCGGATATCCTGCATGGGATAGCCCGCCAACACCCCGGCATTCATGGCCTCCTTCACCCCTTTCTCTACCGCGGGTATGTACTGCCCGGGCACCGAGCCGCCAACCACCTTGTTGACGAACTCGAAGCCGGCCCCGCGCGGCAAAGGTTCGAGCAGCAATTCCACCTCGCCGAACTGGCCCGCACCACCCGATTGTTTCTTGTGGCGGTAACGCGCCCTGGCAAGTTGGGTAATGGTTTCGCGGTAAGCGACCGCAGGCACGGCGGTATCCAGATCCAGGTTATAGACAGAGTGTGCCTTCTCCAGCGCTATCTGCAGATGCAGATCCCCCTGGCCCTGCAATATCGTCTGTCCCTCGGCCTCGCTGCGCGTGACGTTCAGGCTGGGATCTTCCACTACCAACTTGTTGAGCACTTCGGCCAGTTTCTGCTCGTCGCCGCGCCGCCTGGCCGACACCGCCAGACCGAAGATGGGCTGCGGCAGCATGGGATCGGGCAGATGAAACTCGTCTTCCTCGTGGCAATCGTGCAGCACGGCTCCCGGCTGCAGCTCATCTATCTTGGACAGGGCGCAGATGTCGCCCGCCACGGCGCGGGTCACGGGCAACTGTTTATCCCCCTGCAGCTTGAACAGGCCCGTCACCTTGAAGGGCTTGCGGCTATCGCCTATCAGCAACTTCATCCCGAGCTGAATCGTGCCCTGATGCACCCTGAACACCCCCATGCGGCCGAAGAAGGGATCTATCGCCACCCGAAACACATGGGCCAGCACATGATCGTCCGGCGAGCGACTCACAGTCACAGGCTTGGCATCGGCACCCGAGCCGCACATGAACTGCGGCGGGTTGGCCTCCAAAGGATTTGGGCATAGCGCCGTGATGAGTTCGAGCAAGGCGGTGACGCCCACCTGAGTCCCGGCGCTGGTGAAGCACACAGGAACCAGATGCCCCAGCCTCAGCGCGGTTTCCAGGGGCGCATGCAGCTGCTCGGCATCCAGGGATTCGCCCTGTTCCAGATACAGATCCATCAGGGCTTCGTCTTCTTCCAGCACGGTATCGACCAATTCATCGCGGGCCGCGCTCAGGGTATGAAACAGCGGCTCGCCAGCGGCCTCCTGTGGCGGGTGCAGGTAACAATCCATCACTTGCTCCAGATCGCGGCTGGGCAAGTTCACCGGCAGACAGCGATGGCCGAAACGCCGCTGGATATCCTCGACCAGGGCCGGCAGCTTGTCGCCATTGCCATCTATGTGATTGATCACTATCAGCACTACCTTGCCCTGGGCCCTGGCCGCCTCGAAGCTTCTCTGGGTGATGGGCTCTATGCCGGTATTGGCATTGATCACCAAGAGCACGGACTCGACCCCGGGCAGGGGCAATAAGGCGCGACCGAAGAAATCCGGCAATCCCGGGGTATCTATCAGATTAATTTGATGCTCATCGATGTTCAGGCTGAGGAAGGCGGGTTCCAGACTATGCTTATGCTCTTGTTCCTGGGCGGTGAAATCCGCATGATTGGTGCCCTTATCCACACAGCCCATCTGGGGTATCGCATGGGCCTGGAACAGCAGCGCCTCCAGCAACGACGACTTCCCCGCCCCCGTGTGCCCCAGCACCGCCAGGTTGCGTATCTGCTCTGTGGTAAAATCGGCCATAGCCGCCCTCCCCCTTAGCTACATGCATGGCTCGGCCATAGCCCATGCCGGCCAGCGTCAGGCGCATGTTGGTTTCATGCCTGCTTGAGACTATCACTGGCGTAGATGTTTGGTGTTTGATGTTCATGACACATAAAGCTTAGTCATAAACCTGCGGGGGGTAACAGAAAATATGGTCTGGAATCAAAGTGCCAGTCGCAGGGGGGATAAGAAACCTAAGAAACGGCGGCGCGGCCCTTGGGCCGGACACCCTGTCGGCAGGGCCAGGCCCTGGCTTGCTAATCTATCTGCACCGAGCCGGTATCGACCTGGTATTTCATGGTGAGCCTGGGTTGGGCCCTCTGGATGAAATCCACGACACGGTAGATACAGGTGCGGGGAGAGCTGTAGTAGGTGTAGGCGATATCGACTCTAGTGCTTAGCAGATCGGCATCCGCCACATAATCTATGCTGAGATCTGTGTTGGTGACGCCATGCCAGAGCTGGCGACAGGCATCGAACAGTGCAGTATCCTTGCCTTCGGTGGCATAGGGCCAGCCGGTGGCGCTAGAATCGACATCGCCGTCCCCAAAACTGCTCAAGTTATCGACCGCCTCGCCGTGGCCCTTGACCAACCAGCCTGTGTGGTAGAGTTTGACACCACTCTCGAAGGCGGCAAACTCGGCTTCGAATACCTGTCTGGTGGCATCGTCTCTGAGATTGACAAACTTGGGCACGGCAACCACGGCCAGGATCCCCAGTATTATGATGACAACCACAAGTTCGATCAGGGTAAAGCCCTTGTTGAACCTTGCCTCCATCTTGGCTCCTTTGCCTTAGATTATGCTGCTTACAGTGAAAAAAACGCGCTAAAGGTCTCTGCCACCCATTCGGGCGCGAGTCTACTGAAAAATCCTGGCCATGGCAATTCACCGGGCAGCTGTGTCGGGGTGAAGCCGCATTTCGCCTAAGGCCGCCGCTGCCAGTGCCCCTGCTAATCCGCAGTTTCGGGCGTACAGAAAGCCTTGCTGTAGAAGCCCGAGGGATCGAAACAGCAAACCCTCTTCTTGCCCGAGGCCAGCATGTCGCACGCATCCTGGATCCTCTTGGCGCGCGTCTTCGCCTGCTTGGCGGACGTGATCCAATGGATCCAATCGACCCGGGCAAGGGTCGTGGTGGCATCCCAGGTTGCCCTGGACTCGGGGGCCGCCTGCAGCGCCAGGGCAAGATCGCCAGGCACTTGCGGCTCAGGCTCCTGCGCCAAAGCCGCAATCTCGAACTCTGCCTCATGCCCCATCTTCGCGGCTGAGGCTTCGAGCAGGGCGGCATCGATGCGCAGCCAGTGACTCTTCTGCCCATTCGGCTCGAGCAAGGCCTCGAAACTGTGGCCGTTAATCGCCGCCGATACCGTCATGCGCCCGCGCCGCGGCAATTTGGCACTCGCCTCAGGGGGCAGAACTATGAAGGCCCAGTCGCTGCCGTCTGCCGCCTTGGGGCTAAGCAGCCGAGCCATAAATTGCGATCTTGTCTCTTGTTGCACCATATCCAGTTCCCTCCGCGCGAAGTGCTACTAACATACTGTTAATTTACAAGATTTTTCTTACTATACTTGTGAATGGCACAAAACCAGCCAACGGCTCCTGCCCACTATGCAAGGGTTTGTTAGGTATTCATGCCAACCATGACCCAGATAACAACCAAGACAATAGAAATAAAGATAAATTTAGAGATTCTATTTGAGCCTTGAGCATGCACATCTATTAGCTCATGAAGGTTTTCGCCCTCAGGCACATCGCCAAGTGAGTTCACCTGCGCTCCCTTTAGGCCACTTTCACTTTCGCCGATACAGACGGTAAGGATGCATCCTTCCTTATGGATCCTTTTATCGTATCCTTTAATATCTTTCAAAGGTAAAAATCCATGTTTCTCAGCTCCGTAATCAACAAATGCAGCTTCAAGCATGGGTTCTATGCGTGTGATTCTTGCCTTAAAATAATTGCCAACTTTAAACACTGTTTGATTCATAGTCGCTCTTCTCGATATCCAGCGCCGCCAACCTGGGCCGAAGTTCCAGTAGCCAGATCCCTCTGGCAGGCCTGGTTCAAAATTTACTCTGGGAAGCCACTGAAATTCTCGGCCTGTAAGCCTGGCTTTAGCCAACAAGCTTCTTCAGCTGTAAAAATATTGGCTTGCGGCTGTATATCGGGAAGTTCATTTAATGAACCCGCAGGCACAATCAGTGAGGTTTTAGTTTTGTTGATGAAAGGTACAGCAGAGCCACATGTTTTACAAAATGACTTAGAAAACTCTCTTGCAGGGTGCTCGTAGGTCGTAACGTTTGTTTGGCCACTAAGCCACTCAATGTTGTCTGGTTCGGTGAATATATTAGAGGCAAATGCGGAGCCGGTGAGTTGCTGACACTGTTTGCAATGGCATAGATAAAAAGCCTTGAATCTATCTGTTACGAAAAACTGTACCGTGCCACATAGACATTCACCCATTAAATGCTTATCCATACTTCAAAACACTCCTAATTTTGACGCCCCGATTTGGGGTAAAGCGTAGGCTGCAATAAAAAGCGCAGCGACCGGGAGCCTAGGTTTTTGTCCAGGGCGGCGCAGCAGACGACTAGATAGTCTTGTTAACAGTCTTTTCCAACACAAGCTTACCTTGGTAATAGCGGAGATCTGCCAAATTTAGCATGGGTATATCCTCCTCTGTATCACCGTAAGCATAAATAGTATCAAATTCATTGAGGTTTATTGTTTTTCTTATGTTCTCGACTTTTCGCTCCTTGCTGCAATCTCCGCTCAAATACGAACCTGTTAATATCCCATTCCGCACTTCCAGTTCGCTGCAAATTAAACCTACATCTAAGTTATTGCACCAAATTTTGAGATAAGGAGAAAGTGAAGCCGAGACAATTACCACCTTATCTCCATTTGCTTTATGCTCAGCAATTTTTTCAAGCATTTCATCCCGTAGGACAGTAGGCAGGTATTCCGAAACAAAAGTGTTGGCAATATCAACAACTTTTGACTCTGATGAGCGCCAAAATGCTACTTTTGAGATCAATGGCCTTACTCGTGGAGCCGATACAATTCCGAGTTTGTAGAGCAGTATTATTGGAAGTAATACAAAGCCACCGACGTAAAGACGAGTCCGGCCCGCAGCCGCCACGACAAACTTTGTATAAGTATCCTGTGATGTAATAGTTCCATCAAAGTCGAAGAGCGCAAGGTTCATCCAATCCTCCTAAGCACTAACACCTGCAATAAGGTATGCGCCCACAGAGCCTGCCAAGCGCATCGAACTTCAAACCAAAACCGCCGAGTGTAACGCATCACCTTGATTGCTTGTTATGTTGTGCCTTACAACACACTCTAAGCCACTTGTTGCAACGTTAAATCAAAACTATCATCTCGTTCATCAGCACAAAAAAATGACGAACCACGAGGGATCAATACCTCTTGAATTTCAAGGGAAAAATCGTCTGAAAATAACGCAATATCACGACCATTTAGATGACTAATTTTGATTAACCAACAATCATGCTCAGCCATATCAATTTGGTTTGGAGCTTTCAGAGTACTCAAGTATGCATTTTCAGTAACTTGCAAATTACCTTCGAGACACTCTTGTTCATCCAATGTTGGAACAGTCCAGCGATATACTTCTGATTCACCGTAAACTGGTAATTTATTTAAAGCCGAATCAATTAGCTTGATTAAAAAGTGGTTAAACTTGCCATCGCGTAATGCTGAGTTAATTTCCTGATAAATTGGAGGGTAACATTTAGTATAAGCATGCAGCGCAACTGCTTCATCTCGCGTAACACTTATCTCTTTTTTTAGCTTCCCATGATTCATCTGAACAATAGCGAGGAACTGGTCATATATATCGACTTTGAGAAGTCGCTCTAAACTCGTACTCATATGATTAAATTACTATTTTCCTCGTAACAACATAACATTTTAATAGTGCTCATGCGCATATATACATTAGCCCAATGCAAACCAAGTTATCACAAGCTGCTGTTGTGTAAAGCATTAAGTTCGGTTTAGTGCCATACGTTCAGGCTAAACGCGCATGCATGCAGATGCCGCCGTTGATAATGTCCTGTTGCTGCATGTCCTCTGTAACACTACTGTCAAATCGAAGAGGGATATAACCCGAGTGCAAGCATGGCTGTGACCTTCGAAAACAGGGCCATTTGCGTTCCATACGCAAATTGGCATTTCCACCATCCTTGGCAGTCAAATGTTTTCGCAGAGCCCACAGGGATGTGCTTGCGGCGTGTCACAGCTGTGCTTGCACATCCCCCGCGGGAGGCGATGGCTTGTCATGACTCCGGTTTTTTGCTCTTTAACATAAAATGCAGCTCGTAACCCTGCTTGAGTATATGACGACATTTGAGATCAAGAGCCGGCATTTCACTACTGCCCTGTAATAAGACAATGCGACAGAGTCGCTTCATGGCGTGACATTCGCCCCTCCTTGGTCAGCAGATGTCGCCGTCGAGCCTACACGGATGCTTCTTGTGAGATCAAGAGCGATAGGCGAAGTCATTGCGCATCACACCTTATCCAGGGCTGCTAGACTTACACCTCTCTCGTCAAAAGGAGTTGATCTTATGAAGATGTCAGTACAAATGGCTGTCACAGTGTTGGCTTGCTCTCTAATGGGCTGCACCGCCATCTCTGTGCAACCCATGGATGATGCTTTTGCGATGCAACAAGTATGCATTCAGGAAAATACCAGAGTGATCAGGGGGGATTTCCTTCCTGTGCTGGTGCAGGGATTTCATAAGCATGGCATTGATACCAAACTCGTTCGCGGCGAAATGCCCGATTATTGCGAATTTGTGGTGACCTATACTGCGACGCAAACATGGGATCTTGCCATGGTGTTAAAAGATGCCGAGGTGTGGATCCACAGATCCGGGTTGCAAGTGGCCTATGCCAATTTTCATCTCAGGGGAGGAGGTGGATTTTCCTTGATGAAATGGCAGGGAGCCGAGAAAAAAATTATGCCAATGCTCGATGAATTGCTGGCCGAATATCATCCCTAGTAAAGAGTGAGTACATAGCCGGCAGAGTATACCCACTCCCCATCGAAGCGGCCGAAAGGCGTTGGAGCAGATGAGCGTGAGCGAGGCATGGTGAATATGGCACATATATGGTCACCTTGGGTTTAGCAAGGTTAATGTCCATTTCTTGTCCAAATCCGTTTGCGTCGTTCGATAGTTCACCTTTCACAATAGGGCGTGGTTGTTAATGGTTGGCGGTCTTGCGACATA
>NZ_JAAXYH010000010.1 GCF_012911865.1 Shewanella salipaludis | reverse complement strand
TGTCTGGAAACCATAGCATTGTGGCCCCACCTGATCCCATCCCGAACTCAGAAGTGAAACGCAATCGCGCCGATGGTAGTGTGGGGTCTCCCCATGTGAGAGTAGGTCATTTCCAGGCGCCTAATTTAGCTTAACGTGCAAACGTTAAACTAAAGGAGCGGTAGTTCAGTTGGTTAGAATACCGGCCTGTCACGCCGGGGGTCGCGGGTTCGAGTCCCGTCCGCTCCGCCAACATCAAGACGAAAGCCTCATCGAAAGATGAGGCTTTTTTCGTTGTGTCAAAGAAAACTAAAGGAGCGGTAGTTCAGTTGGTTAGACTCTTTATTAGAGAAAGTCGGCCTGTCACACCGGGGGGCGCGGGTTTACTCTTGGTTTAAAATCAGCGTCCGCTCCGCCACTTACATAGAGGCCTCGTCATATGACGAGGCTTTTTTGTTTGTTGAATTGATAAGAAAACAGAGCGGTAGTTCAGTTGGACCAATAATGTTCCCGCCATTGTTTGGCATTCACCCCATCCATGGGGATTTTAGCTTTTTTATAAATAGAAAGCAGTGTGCATCCCTGCACTGAGCCAGTTCGACCTCCTATCTCTCGTTCATGAGCGCATGACTTCGTCATATTCACCCTGTCACACCGGGGGCGCGGGTTCACTCTTTCAACATCGGCGTCCGCTCCGCCAGCATCCAGGTGAGAGCCGCCGCAGCGCTTTTGTTTGGGGGTTTTCAAGGCCGGGTGAACCTTTGGCTGTCTCTGTCATCCTTTGAGGGTATCTCTGTGGCGATAGGGGTATAATAGCCGCTTTACAGGCTCAGGTTGTGGAAGGTTAAGATGGATTGTCGTCTCGGCTGCGGTGCTTGCTGCATAGCCCCATCAATAAGCAGTGCTATTCCGGGCATGCCGAATGGCAAGGCCGCCGGGGTGCGCTGTATTCAATTAACTGACGATAACTTATGTGGCATCTTTGGCCGGCCGGAGCGGCCCGCTGTGTGTGGCGAGTTCAGTGCATCACCAGATGTGTGTGGCGGCTCGAATGAGGAGGCACTGTGGCTGATCACTTCGTTGGAGACCCAGACAGGCTAGCTTAACGGCTGGTGCTCTGGTTACTCTTTAGCTGCGCCTTAGCCAGCCTCTGTGTCCCCTGGCCCAACAGGGCCGAGGTGGGCACCAAAGTAACTCCCTGCGCCGCGAGTCTCCTCAGGTTTTCCTTCAAAAACAACACCGTTTCCGGGTGTGGGTGGGCGATGACGACCAGGCTCCCCTGAGTCTTCGCCTGGGCAATGGCCTGACGAAACTGCTTTTCCAATACCTTGGGAGTCAAATCATTGTCGAGGAAGATGCCACGCTCCAGCAGCGGCACACCTTCGCGTCTGGCCTGCTTGCCTGCCTGGCTAAAATGCGTCGTTACACTGTCGACAAAATAGAGTTCATGCTGCTTCAGGCGCTGCATCACCCAATGCATGGGCAGTTGCAGTTGCGTGAGCAGGCTTCCCATATGATTATTGACCCCTTTGGCGAAGGGAATGCGCTCTAATGCCTTGTCTACCTGAGATTTAATCTCCGCTTCATCCATGAGATTGGTGAGGCCTCCCATGCCCAGGGCGTTGCCATTGAGCGCCTGCATGGGCAGATGCAGCATGATCTCATGGCCTTTGGCGTGGGCCTTATGGGCGAGTTGGTCGCCGAAGGGAGTGTAGGGCAGAATCGAGAGGGTGACATTTTGCGGCAGGCTCAATACCGCCGCATCGGTTCGTCTATAGCCTATGTCGTCTATGATGAGCGCTAATTGGGCTGCGTAAGCATGGGGCATGCCTGTCAGTAACAAGACTAGAAGAAGATAGCGCACTCGGCCTGCTTTTTAGTTATTGGTTTTAATCCATGCGATCGCCGAGTTTACCACTGTATCTTTGGCGATATCATCATGGGGATAGCTGGGCTCGATTATAGGCATATTCTCCCCCGCTAATACAGTCTCGGATGGAAATTTTATGTCTGGTTTTATGCCTTTAGCATGAATGTCTTCGCCGTTGGGAGTCTGGTAATGCGCTATGGTCAGCTTGATGGCATTGCCTTGGTTCAGGGTCGGGATCAGGCTCTGGACTGTGCCCTTGCCGAAGCTGGTCTGGCCCATGAGTTTCGCCCGGCCATTTTCCTGCAGGGCCGCCGCCAGAACTTCAGATGCGGATGCCGAGCCCTTGTTGATCAATACCAGCATGGGCTTGTCGGTCATTAAGCTGTCTGAGGAGGCATAGTACTCGGAGTTGGCATCGAAGAAGCGTCCCGAGGTGGAGACAATTTTGCCCTTGGCGAGAAAGAGATCGGCGATTTTGATGGCTTGATCCAACAGGCCGCCCGGGTTGTTGCGCAGATCCAGTATCAGCCCCTTGAGCGGCTGGCTTTGCCATCCCTGGAGCAGTTTCATCATGTCCTGGGTCGAGTCTTCCTGGAAGCTCGACAGCCTGATGTAGCCAATCTTATTGTCGAGTATCTTGCCTTCTACCGAGTCGACCTCGATTAGCGCCGGACTGAGCATTATCTGAAATTTTCCTTCGGCATTCTGGTGACTGATGACCAGGTCTATCGCTTGGTTCTTCAGGCTATGTTGCTTGATTTCCTGCAGCAGCTCGGACAGGTTACCAGCGCTGACCTGGACATCGTTGAGCGCTATGATCTGGTCGCCGGCGCGGATCCCTGCGTGTGCTGCCGGGGAGTTGGGGAAGGGGGCCACTATGGTGATCTTGTCGCTGTCGGTGGCGATTTCGAAGCCGAAACCGAAATACTCGCCCTTATTGCTGTCTCTGAGGCTCAGCTGCTCCTGATAGTTGAGCAGACTGGAATAGGGATCCAGATGGGCGAAGATCCCCTGAATAGCCGCCTGTATGAGTTCTTCCTTGGACATGGGTTGCACATAATAGGTCTCTATCGTGTCTACCACATCCAACAGCAGCGGAAAATCAAACTGAGAGTCCTGGGCCTGGGTATTTTCTTTACCCGAAAGGGTGACCGACAGCCCCAGGGTCAGCCCCAAGACGAGACAGCAGAGATAGCGGATATAGGATGACATGGAACCCCCTTAGTGGCTAAGGGGTCAGTGGCAGTATCTCGCCGGATCGACGGCTTGCCCCTTATGCCGTACCTCGAAGTATAGGCCAGGCTCGGTCTGTCCACCCGAACGTCCGACGAGTGCGATGGCTTCACCGGTTTTGACCAGGTCGCCGGGCGCCTTCAGCAACGCCTGGGCATGACCGTAGAGGCTCATGTAGCCCTTACCATGATCTATGACCAACACCATGCCGAAGCCCCTGAGCCAATCGGCATAGATGACTTGTCCGGCCGCCACTGCGTTGACATTCTGTCCTTCCGGCGCCGCCAGCATTATGCCTTTCCAGTTGAGTCGTCCTGAACGGCTGCTGCCGAAGCTGGCGCTGACTCTGCCCTTGGTGGGCCAACTCAGTTTGCCCTTGAGCGCGTCCAAGCCGTCCATGGAGGGGGTGTTCTTCATGGCGAGCAAGGCCTGCTCCACTATGCGTTTCAGACTTGCCTCTTCTATCTGTAACTGTTCCAGCTCTTCGGCCTTGCTTGAGAGGGTGCGCTGTAGCTCGGTCAGGGTGGATTTACGTTGGCTCTGCTCCTGGCTCAGGCGTTTGGCCTGTTCCTGTTGGGTGATGATCAAGGCATTGAGCTGCTGCTGTTTGTCCTTCTGGCTGCTGCGGATCTCATTCAGGGCCGAGAGTGTTTGTTTCAGCTGATCTATGGCCTGGGTGCGGGCCTTGTTCAAATATTGGTAGTAGGCCAGCAGGCGTTCTATGCTGGCCGGGTCCTGCTGATTGAGCAACATCTTGCTGTAGTCGTGGTTGCCGGCGAGGTAGGCGCTGGATAACTGTTTCGAGAGTGTCTGTTGTTGGCTGAGCCTGAGGGTGTCCAGCTGTTGCTGGCGCCGGTTGAGCTCGACCAGCTTGGCATCCAGAGCGGCGAGTTCGCTCTTGGTGGCGTTGACCCGCTTCGCCGCCTCGGCAATCGCCTTCTCATCACTCTTGAGCAGGCTGACCAGCTTTTCTCTTTGCTTGCCGGTATCCTGCAGGGCGCTCTGCTGCTTATTGATCTGCGCCTGGATGGATTTGAGCTCGGATTGACGCCGCTCCAGATCCGAAGACAGCGCAGGTTGAGACAAGATAAGCAAGCCAGCGACCAGGCTGGCTTTGATTGACAGTCGTATATTCACTGCCGGCTTATGACTCAAGTAATTCGATCAGTGGCTGTCCCGTCATTTCTTCGGGAATGGTTTCGCCCATGAGGGTCAACATGGTTGGCGCTATGTCGCTGAGGCGACCGCCTTCCTTGATCTTGGCCTTGCGGCCAACGAAGAGGAAAGGCACCAGCTCGCTGGTATGGGCGGTATGGGCCTGGCCGGTAGACTCATCGACCATCTTCTCGGCGTTGCCATGATCCGCCGTGATGATGCATTCGCCGTCGACCTTGGCCAGGGCCTCGACCACCCGGCCTATGCAGGCATCTACTGCCTCACAGGCCTTGACCGCGGCGTCGAAATTACCGCTATGGCCCACCATGTCGCCATTGGGATAGTTGCATATGATGACATCGTACTTGGTCGACTCTATGGCTTCGACCAGCTTATCCGTCAGTTCGGCCGAATTCATCTCCGGCTGCAGATCATAGGTGGCGACCTTGGGCGATTGGATCAGGATACGATCTTCACCCTCGAACGGCGTCTCTTTCCCCCCGTTGAAGAAGAAGGTCACATGGGCATACTTCTCGGTTTCCGAGATGCGCAGCTGGGTCTTGCCGCGGTTTTGCAGCACTTCGCCCAAGGTGTTGACCAGATCCACTGAGGGATAGGCGACAGGCGCCTGGATATCGGCGGCGTATTCGGTCAGCATCACGAAATGGATCTTGGGGGTGACGGCCCGCGGGAAGCCGTCGAAGTCGGCATTGACGAAGCTGCGGGTGATCTGACGGGCACGGTCGGCGCGGAAATTCATGAAAATCAGCGCATCGCCATCCTCTAGGGTGGCGATGCGGCCGTCGGCATCCGTGATCGCCGAGGCGCCGACGAATTCGTCGTTTTCATCACGGGCATAGGCGGCATCCAGGGCGTCGAGGGCGTTGCCATAGCTGTGCTTACCCTTGCCTTGGGTGATCAGCTCATAGGCCTGGGATACCCGATCCCAGCGATTGTCCCTGTCCATGGCATAGTATCTGCCTATGATGGAGGCGATTCGGCCATGGCCCAGGCCGGCAAAGAGGTCGTTAAAGTGTGCCAGGCTGCCCTTGGCGCTGCGGGGCGGGGTATCGCGACCATCGAGGAAGGCATGCAGATAAACCTTGGTTGCACCGCGCTTCACCGCCATGCGGCACATGGCTTCGATATGGTCTTCGTGACTGTGCACGCCACCGGCCGACAACAGGCCCATGAGGTGTACCGCACCCTTGGCGGCGATAGCGGCATCGACCGCTGCAACCAGCGCCGGGTTACTGTCGAATTCACCATCTTCTATGTCTTTGCTGATGCGCGACAATTCCTGGTAAACGATGCGACCCGAACCCAGGTTGATATGCCCTACTTCCGAGTTGCCCATCTGCCCGTCCGGCAGGCCGACATCATAGCCTGAGCCAGACACCAAACTGTGGGCATACTGGGCATTGAGTCGATCCAGCACTGGGGTATTGGCGTGAAAAATCGCGTTCTTATGGGTTTCTTCACGATAACCCCAGCCATCGAGTATGAGTAATGCCAGAGGACGTTTACTTGTCTTCATCTTGATACCTTTAAGTTTGATCTGACCCGAATCGAATGCGACAAGGGACTTGGCGCCGAATTGCAGGGCATTGGAAGTGGTAGAAACCTGAAATTGGTTAAATATTACTACGTAAGGCAGGTGTGAAAAAGCGCTTTACCCGGATAATCCTCACCGAGTGCTTAATAATGGCTGCCAAGGCCGGGTCTATGGCCTCAACCCATGGCTTGTCCGGCGCCGACTAACTTGCTGCATTCTGCCAAGGCAATGGGTATACTCTGGGCCTTAAACTTCTTTGCCATCTAAATGGGCCTAAACCATGCAAGAATATATCGAATTTTTTAAAGCTCACGCCATGCTCAGCCTGGCCTGGGTGGGTTTGTTTGTCGTACTCCTGGTGAGCCTGATCAAGTCCGGCACCTCGAAGATCAAGAATATCAATCCACAGGAGCTGACGCTGCTGATCAATCGTCAGGAAGCCAAGGTGGTTGATGTGCGGACAAAAGACGAGTTTCGCAAGGGTCATATAGTCGATGCCATCAACCTGACTCTGGCAGAGATTAAAAATAATCAGCTGGCAAGCCTTGAAAAGCATAAAACCAGTCCCATTATATTGGTATGTAACACTGGCATAACATCATCGCAGGCGGCCCAGCTGCTGATTAAACAAGGTTTTGAGCAAGTGTTTAATCTCAAAGGCGGCATGGGCGATTGGCAGGCGGCAAATATGCCGGTTGCCAAGAGCAAGAGATAATGTTGTAGACTTGAGCGCCGAGCTTGCTCTGCTGCGCTATGGCAGCGGGGATTCGGTAACACAAGGATGATGTCCAGCGCGGCAGGATCGACTAGGGCTCAAGCTTAAGTTCGTTCTAAACCCCGGGATAGTGCTGAGATCTCGGATCTCGCAAGGCAAAAGCCCTGAATATTGGCTTTCAAAGAAAAAGCCGAACTAACATTGGAAGGTAGGAAATTATGGCTGAAGTAGCAAACAACGAACAACAAGCCCCACAGTTCAACATTCAACGGATCTACACCAAGGACATTTCTTTCGAAACGCCAAACAGCCCAGGCGTATTCCAGAAAGAATGGAACCCGGAAGTTAAGCTGGATCTGGACACTCGCAGCGCCAAGCTGGCCGACGACGTCTACGAAGTCGTACTGTCTCTGACCGTGACCGCGAAAAATGGTGAAGAAACCGCTTTCCTGTGTGAAGTTCAGCAAGCGGGTATTTTCTCAATTCAAGGTCTGACCGAGCCGCAACTGGCACATTCTTTAGGCGCATACTGCCCTAACGTGCTGTTCCCATACGCTCGCGAAGCCGTTGGCAGCCTGGTTGGCCGTGGTACTTTCCCACAACTGAACCTGGCACCCGTTAACTTCGACGCCCTGTTTGCTCAATACGTGCAACAACGTCAAGCCGCTGCGGCCGAAGCCACAACTGCCGAAGAAGCCAACGCGTAAGTTAAAGCATGAAAAACTCTGCCGATATTACGGTATTGGGGGCGGGCTCTTATGGCACCGCCCTCGCCATTTCTTTGGCCAGCAACGGCCACAAGACCCTGTTATGGGGGCATAATCCTGACAAGTTGCGCCTGTTGGCCGATGAGCGCTGCAATCAGGCTTTTCTGCCCGGTATTCAATTTCCCGATTGTCTGGAAATCGAAGCCGACTTGGGCAAGGCGCTGGCAGCCAGTCGCAATGTGTTGCTGGTGGTCCCGAGCCATGTGTTCGCTGAGGTATTGGCCCAGGCCAAGCCCCTGCTGCGCAGCGATGCCCGCATCGTCTGGGCCACCAAAGGGCTGGAACCCGAAACAGGACGTTTGCTGCAGGATGTTGCCCGCGATGTATTGGGCGAGCAATTTCCCTTGGCTGTGCTGTCCGGGCCCACCTTCGCCAAAGAGTTGGCTCAGGGCCTACCGACGGCCATTTCCGTTGCCGGGACTTGTCCTGCGTTCACCCAGGATCTGGTGGAGTTGCTGCATAGCCCCAAGCGTCTGCGTGTCTATGCCAACGATGATTTCATCGGCCTGCAACTGGGCGGCGCCGTCAAGAACGTCATCGCCATAGGTGCCGGCATGTCCGATGGCATAGGCTTCGGTGCCAACGCCAGAACGGCACTGATCACCCGCGGCTTAGTCGAACTGACCCGTCTGGGTGAAGCCCTGGGCGCCAATGCGGCCACCTTCATGGGCATGGCAGGTTTGGGTGATCTGGTGCTGACCTGTACCGACAACCAATCCCGTAACCGCCGCTTCGGTCTGGCGCTGGGTAAGGGCTGCGATGTCGACACCGCCCAGGCCGAAATAGGCCAGGTGGTCGAAGGCTACCGCAACACCAAGGAAGTCTACACCCTGGCGCACCGCCTCGGGGTCGAGATGCCGATCACAGAGCAGATCTATCAGGTGCTCTATGGTGGTAAATCGCCGGTGGATGCCGCCAAAGAGTTGCTCAGCAGAGAACAGAAATCGGAAACACCCGCGTCCTAGCATGGGGGTGATGCTGAAAAGAGCAAAGGGTGCTAGAATAGCGCCCTTTTTTGTGGGCGAAATTTGAGCAGTTCTGTGTTCGAATCGCCGTCAGGGCCGGCAAGTTGAATGCGTTTATTTTTACGTTTGGAGCAGTGCAGTGAAACATCATGAGGTTATTATCATCGGCGCCGGCGCGGCAGGATTGATGTGCGCAGCCACGGCGGGTTACCGAGGTCGTGATGTGCTGCTACTGGACAACGCCAAGCAGGCCGGCCGCAAGATCCTCATCAGCGGCGGTGGCCGGTGTAACTTCACCAATCTGAGGGTCGAGCCGGGCAATTTTCTCTGCGGCAATCCGCACTTCGTCAAATCGGCGCTGGCCCGTTACCCTTCGGGGCAATTTATCGAGCTGGTGGAGCGTCACGGCATAGAGTATCACGAGCGGGATCATGGCCAGTTGTTCTGCAACGACTCGGCCAAGGAGATAGTGCAGATGCTGCTGACCGAATGCGACTGGGCCGGGGTGACCATCAAGCTGCGCACCGAGATCCTGGCCGTGGTCAAGACGGCGGCGGGCAAGTTCGAACTCAATACTGCCAATGGCCCCTTGAGCTGTGATTCGCTGGTGATCGCCACCGGCGGCCTGTCGATGCCCAAGTTGGGCGCCACGCCCTATGGTTATCAGCTCGCAGAGCAGTTTGGTCTCAAGGTGTTGCCGACCCACGCCGGCCTGGTGCCTTTTACCTGGCACAGCGAAGACAAGCTGCGCTTCGAGCCCCTGTCGGGCATAGCCGTGCCCAGCCGCATTACCGCCAAAGACGGCACTGCCTTCAGCGAAGCCTTGCTGTTTACCCACCGCGGCCTGTCGGGACCGGCGATACTGCAGATCTCCAACTACTGGAAGGCCGGTGAGACCATAGAAATCGACCTGTTGCCGTCACTGGATGCGGCCCAGGCGCTGGAACAGCAATTGGCGGCCCATCCCAGGCAGAGCCTGCGCAACACCCTCAGCCTGTGGCTGCCCAAGCGCCTGGTGGAGGTGCTGTTCGCCGAAGCCCTGTTGGATAAGGCCCTCAATCAGCTGCTGCATGCCGAGCGCGCCGGCTTAGCCGACAGCCTGCATCGCTGGACTGTGCTGATGAACGGCACCGAAGGCTACCGCACCGCCGAGGTGACCCTGGGCGGCGTCGACAGCAACGAGCTGTCATCCAAGACCATGGAAGCCAGCAAGGTGCCGGGGCTGTATTTCATCGGCGAAGTAATGGACGTCAGCGGCTGGCTCGGCGGCTTCAACTTCCAGTGGGCCTGGGCCTCGGGCGCCGCCGCCGGCCAGGCAGTATAGCCAGGCTCAGGGGCATTTCGGCTTAGCCCCTTCCTTTCACCCGGGCGCTGATAAAGTCGACGGCGGCTTTGACCTTGGGGGTGGCGTAGGCCAGTTTTTGGTACAGCATGTACACCCCAAGGTCTTGGTTTTGGGTGATGCTCAAAGGCTCGGCAAAGGTCAGTTCCTGCAATTCATCCTTGTCGAAGTGGGGCTGCAAAACCCAACGAGGCATCATTAAAATACCCCATCCTTCGATGGCTTTGCGCACCAGCCACTTGCCGTTATTGGTGGTTAATATGCTGGGCGCCGAGACGTCTTGCCACTGCCCTTGAATTTCACTCCACCAGGGGGTCGCTCCCATGGGCGTCTTAAAATACAAGCCTCGGTGGCTTTTCAAATCGCTTGTGCTGGCCGGCATGCCGGCTTTATTCAAGTACAGCGCCGATGCCGCAGCAACAAACTGATTGTCCATGAGCTGAATGGCCACCACCCGCTCGTCCGGGGCAAAGCCTCCACGAATGGCAATGTCGACATCGTCCCGCCCCAGCTTGGACAATTCATCGCTGAGCACCACTTCCAACAGCACATCCGGGTATAGCGTCGCAAACTCATCCAGTATCGGAATTAACATCCGCTCACCGAAGCCCACCATGGAGCTGATTTTCAATGTCCCGGTAGGTATGGTCTGATATTCCCGAACGGCTTTATTGCATTGTTCCAGCTGCGCCAGGACGCCTTTCACCTGCTGTAAATACTGACGGCCGACCTCGGTTAATGCCACGCTACGGGTCGTCCTTGTCAGCAACTGGGCGCCTAAGCTGGCTTCCAAGTCTGCGATGCGCCGGGAGATCGACGAGGCGGGCACCTCGAAGCGTTTCGCCGCCGCACTGAAATTCCCCGCCTCTGCCGTGGCGGTAAAATATTTCAAGGCCCTTAACTGATCCATATAACGCCCATTTATTGCTATTAAGACAATAGAGTTTAGCATTTCACTGGCTATATCTCACAAGAATCATGAGTAATACTGCAGTCATACTTCTACTCAAGGAAATACCCATGACGCACTATACTGAAATTTTGTTAACCCAACGTCCGGACGACAAGCCCATTGGTCCTCAGCTGTTTGAGGTGGTGCAAAAAGCCATACCGAGCGCCGGCCCGGGTCAAGTGCTGGTCAAACAGACCCATATGTCATTAGATCCGGCGATGATAGGGTGGATGAGTCCTAACACAGACAGCTACATACCCCCGGTCGCCTTGGGGAGCGTCATGCGTTCCAGTGGCTTCGGTGAGGTGGTGGAGTCAAACCATCCGGATTTTGCCGTCGGGGATAGGGTGATGGGCATGATGGGATGGACGGAATATAGCCTTAACAACGGTCAAGGTCTTAACAAGGTTCAGCCCGGTGTCGATGCAGAAACTGCATTGTCGGTGTTTGCGCTTCCGGGTTTAACCGCCATACAAGGTTTGTTTAACGTCGGCAAACCCAAAGCGGGTGAAACTCTGGTGGTGACGGGCGCCGCGGGCTCGGTGGGATCTATTGTGGGGCAGCTGGCCAAGGCCGAGGGTCTTAGGGTCATAGGGGTTGTCGGCAGCGATGAGAAAGCAGACTGGATCCTGGAGGAACTGGGCTTCGATGGCGCCATCAACTATAAGTCCGGCAACCTGGAGGAGCAACTCAGGGAATTGACCCCTGACGGAGTCGATATCTTTTTTGAGAACACGGGCGGCCCGATCCAACAGCATATTTTCAATCGCATGAATAGCTTCGGACGCATTGTCGTGTGTGGCATGATCGCAGATTATGTTTCGGCTAGTCCTGCTCCAGGTCCAAGTTGGATCCGGGTGATTCAAAAGCGCATCACAATTCAAGGCTTTACCATGCCGGATCATTTCGGTGATGTGCCTGCCCTGTTGGCTAAACTGACCCCCTATGTCATGCAGGGCAAGATTCAATACCGCACCCACATGTTAGAAGGGCTGGAGTCTGCCATGTCGGGCTTGAATCTCTTGCTGAGCGGTGGCAACCGAGGCAAGTTAATTGTGAAGTTGTAATACAGCCAAGGCCCTGTGTCATGGCATCAGGCTCGAGTAAGATGAAGCATCGAGCCTGAGGCTTTTGCCGTTATGTGCGTCACCACCCTGTGTGTGAATGCCACGCCGGCTAGCCTGAGACGGTGGCCCAGCCCGGAAACCCGCGCGCGTCAGTTAGGCTTCGCATCAGGTGACACAGTTAGGGCCGTGGATAGCGAACCTGAGTCTCACCTGATCATCCCTCAACTGAGCATGCAGGCCGACCACTCAGGTGATAGAATCCTTTACACCTAAGGGGATGACAGGGCCTTATGTTGCAACGTGCAGAGCATGTTGATTGAACATCGGACGCCTTATCCTGCCACCTATTCAGCCACAGAGACACGCTAACCTAATGGACTCGGGTATTATGCGCAGGCGCAGCATCGGTTTATTGAGCCTCCTCATCTTGGGGCTTGGTGGTTGCGCCGCGACTCAGGATGAGGTGAGCGCAATTCAAGCCGCCGAGCCCGCCGCGCCCAGGAGCGTTCCCCAGTTAACTCACTACCAGGCGCTGTTGGCGCTGCATGAGGAATGGCGGGGGGTGCCCTATCGCTTCGGCGGCAACAGCAAGCGCGGCATCGACTGCTCGGCGCTGGTGGCCCTGGCCTTGAAGGATATGCTGGGGAAGCAGCTGCCGAGAACCGTTGCCGAGCAGCGCAGGTTAGGCAAGGAAGTGCCCCGCAATGAGCTGCAAAGCGGCGATCTGCTGTTCTTCAAGACGGGTAGTTCGAGCCGGCATGTGGGCATCTATCTGGATAAAGACAGGTTCCTCCATGCTTCGACCAGCAAAGGGGTGACCGTTTCCAGCCTGCTCAATCCCTACTGGGCGGCCAAGTACTGGGTGGCGAAACGCCTCTGGTAGCCTGGCACTCTTTCCGGCCCGGAGCGCCCCAAAGGGGAAGAATTCCCTGTGCAGGCGCGCACAATCGCAAACCAATTATGCTATTTTAACGGCCGGCAATGAGTGCTGTTGCCATGATTGCCCGGCTAACGGGTAAGTTGAATAAGCAGGAGATAGAGTGACATGGATAAGGCGAAAATAGGCATAGTGACTGTCAGCGACCGGGCCAGTGCCGGCGTGTACGAAGATCTCTCCGGGCAGGCGATCCTGGATACCCTCAAGGCCTATCTCACTTCCGAATGGGAGCCGGTATACAAGGTGATCCCGGATGAGAGACAGCTGATCGAGAATACCCTGATCGAGTTGGCCGATGATGTGGGTTGCTGCCTGATAGTCACCACAGGCGGCACAGGGCCGGCCAAACGCGACGTGACCCCGGAGGCGACCGAGGCCGTATGTGAGCGCATGATGCCGGGATTCGGTGAGCTGATGCGCGCCGAGTCGCTGAAGTTTGTGCCCACAGCGATACTGTCGCGCCAGACTGCCGGCTTGCGCGGCCATAGTCTGATAGTCAATCTGCCCGGCAAGCCCAAGTCGATCCGCGAATGCCTGGATGCGGTGTTCCCAGCCATTCCCTATTGCATAGATCTGATGGAAGGGCCCTTTTTGGAGTGCAATCCTGAGGTGATCAAGGCGTTCCGGCCCAAGGCCAAGTAGTCTTAAGCCGCCAAGCCGAGCGCGCCTGGATGCGCTCATTCCTCGCCATCCCATCTCCCGTATTCACCTGGATCTGATGGCAGGGGGCCGATGGCAGGGGGCGCTTGCGTGTCACGCGCTGCATTTGTGCCCGAGGCGCTGCGGCCCAAGGCGAAATAACCTGGCATCTGCCATTCCAGCCCTTGGCATTAACCTGGATTTGCAGGTGCGTGACCCATTTAAGGCGTGTACTATTTGCGCTGAGCCGTACTTTTGTGGCCTTATTCGACTCCAGGAAATAAGCATGACAACAAAACACTGGACCCTAAAGAGCATTGCCAACGAGTTGGGTGTCTCTAGTGCCACAGTTTCCAACGCGTTTAATCGCCCCGACCAACTATCGGAAAAACGTCGTAACGACATTTTGGCTGCCTGCACTAAGCTGGGCTATTTCGGGCCGAATAAAGCGGCTCAGTCCCTACGCAAGGGCAAGTTTGATACTGTGGCCTTGGTGTTGTCTGACAGCGTGGAATATATGGTGTCCGATCCCGTCGCCAGCAAATTTATGAAGGGTGTCGCCTCGGTTTTGGAGCAGGAGAAACTGAATTTACTGCTGTTTTCGGGCAGTTCCGACAGCGTGAATGCGGTCGCCGACTTCGTGGATGGTTTTATCTGTTATGGTCGTCCGCGCAATGCCCTGTTGGCCGAGCAGTTAAAGCAGGTCAAGAAAAAGGTCGTCACGGTCGACTTTGATATCCATCGCAATGCGTCTGTGGGCATAGACAATAAGGCCGCCGCCTATGAAGTGGCGAAACTGGCATTGCAGTCGCCTGCGGATAATGTGGCTATTTTGGGGCTGCGTTTGCTCGATACCCACTTAACTTGCCGAGTTTATGATTTGAATTTGCTGGAGATAGATACCTCTATCGCCCATCAAAGGTTGCAGGGTTACTTGCAAGCGATCGCAGAAGCAGGCGTTGTACTGGGGCAAGACAGGATTTGGAATATCCCAGAGAGCAATGCCGACTATGCGGCGATAGCGGCAAAAGAAGCGCTGAACTCGACTCCGCGTCCGAATGTGTTTTTATGCATGAGTGACTTAATCGCCCTGAGTGTGCTCGATGAAGCACAGGCCATGGGGCTGAGTGTTCCCGAACAAGTGCGAGTCGTGGGCTTTGATGGCATAGATGAAGGCATGCGCTCCAATCCGCCGCTAACCACTGTCTACCAATACTCTGAGCAGAAGGGCCGAAAAGCGGCGCAAATGTTCGTCAGTGATGCAGTGCATGCGGAAGTCTTGGGCTATGAGTTGCGTCTGGGTAAGAGCTGCTAGCAGCTAACCTCTTAACTAAAAAGGCGCATTGAATGCGCCTTTTTGCTATCTGCCGACTAGGTCGTTCGGCTTACACTCAAGCTCAGGCAGACTCAGACTTGAGACTGCGCCAGCAGTTTTGATAACGACACCTGCATCTCTTGGCCTTGCTCATCCAATAGCATGATTTGGCCATCCTTATTGGTAAAGTCGAGGGTGAGACTCGCCCGCGAAGCTGCCGCAGCCCAAGATAAGGTCAAGGTACGCTCCTTTGATGCCCCAGCTTCATTCGATGTCATAGTAAAACGGCCATCGAAGGCTGGGCTGCTATTACGCAGTTTAATCAGCTTCGTTAGCGCCTTGACTACGGGTTTCTGTAACCCTTGCTGCACCTTTTCTGGGGTCAAGTAGGGCCGATTGATGTCGCGACCCACCTGGGTGTTGTTGAGCAGTGCCATATCGTTCGGCATTGCCAGCAGCCCCGCGTAATACACCTGCGGAATACCAGGTGCGAAAAACTGAATCGCCCGCGCCATCAAGTAATCCAGGTCATTCTGACCGAGGGCATCGTAGTAGGTGCAGTTGATCTGGTACAAGTCGACGTTGCTGGCGGCGGCACCCGTGGCCTGTAGACTCTCGCCCTTGCTGTTGCCGTGTATGGTCTCAACCAGATTATCGATTTGAGTTTCGGTCAATAATCCGCGCAAGCCATCCATGGGACCGACATCGATGATGCCGATGCCGTCGTGGGTGTCGAGTACGGTAATGCAGTTGCGCGGCGCCATTTCGAGCCAGTGGGTCAAGGCTTGGCAATCTTGGCTGAACAGGGTGTGCAATATGAGGGGTGGCAGGGCGAAGTCGTATACCATGTCGACCCGCTTGGCGATTTCGACCTGAGTCATATGGTGCGAATGGATTTCGGCCAGAGTAGTCATACCCAACTCATTGGCTTGCTTGGCTAATTTATCCACAAACTCGAAGGACTCTTCGATCATAAAGCAACTGGTGCCGGGCTTCTTAACCGCATAGCCAGCAGCATCCAGGCGGATCAGATTCACCTTACTGTGGTCGAAACGTGCCAGAACCCGGTTTAAATACTCTTTACCCGCGGCCGAGTTGACGTCGATATCGATTTGATTGCGGGTAAAGGTGGTCCAAAATTCTTCGGTCGAGCCATCGGCCAAGGTGTAAGTGCTGAAACAACTGCCCGGACGTGGACGATAGATAGCGGCTCGATCTTGCTCGCTTAATCCCTCTGGGAATACCTTGTCTTTGGTTAGAAACAAATCCCAGTAAGCCGATTGTTTGCCGTGCTTGAGCACGTCTTTAAATTCCGGCGACTCGGCGGACATATGGTTAACGATAAGGTCGGCCATGATGTCGTAGTCATCACCAATGCGTTTAACGTCATCCCAATTACCTAAGCGTGAATCGACTTGTACATGGTCTATGGGATCGAAGCCCGCATCACTGCCGTCAATGGGAAAATAGAAAGGCAAAAGATGCACGCCGCCGAACAGGCCTTGCAACTCGTCATCGAGCAGCGCTTTGAGCTCCTTGAGCCCGGCATTGGTAATCCTGTCGACATAGGTGATTAGTTGCACTTGATTTTTCATACTTTGCCCACGCTTGAGTTGTCTTTCCAGAGTAAAGGTTTATGGCGGTCTTTTAATTGATTTGCACAACCGAACTTAATCGATTAAGTTGTATGTTTAACCAATGTGAAACATTATTCAAGTGGTTTGTTGGATTTTTGAGTTAGTCTCAAGTTTTGGGGGAGGCAGGCTCGTTGCTGTACATAAAAGCCGAAACCCTTGCAGTATGCTGTCACTAGCGGCTGAGAGCGGGTAGGTATAATAACGATAAGGTGAAATGGTATGGTAAGTGATTCAAAAGGTTGCGATAACCGTAATCATACCCGTATTCGGGTGCTCACATATTTGATGTTTTTCATGTTCGCTATGACCTCGGATGCCGTGGGCGTCATTATTCCAGAGTTGATATCCCAGTTTGGTTTATCCATGTCGCAGGCCAGTGCTTTCCACTATATGCCGATGATTTTTATCGCGATTAGTGGGCTGTTTCTAGGCTTCTTGGCGGATAGGATAGGGCGTAAGTTAACCATTCTATTGGGGCTGTTATTATTCGCGCTCGCCTGTTTCATGTTTGCGCTGGGGGAGTCTTTTTACTATTTCCTGTTTCTGCTCGCCTTTGTCGGCACTGCGATTGGCGTCTTTAAGACGGGCGCGCTCGGGCTTATCGGCGATATCTCGGCCTCCTCAAAACAGCATTCGCGCACCATGAATACTGTGGAGGGCTTCTTCGGTGTCGGCGCCATGATAGGGCCGGCCATCGTCAGTTATTTACTGATCAGCGGCGTCTCCTGGAAGTACTTGTATTTTGGGGCGGGTTGCTTCTGTTTGGTGCTGTGTTGGTTAGCCTTCCGGGCGGATTATCCGCAAATTAAGCGTTCATCCACTGACGCCATTAACCTTGCCAGCACCTTTAGGATGATGAAAAACCCTTATGCATTAGGGTTTTCTCTCGCGATAGGCTTATACGTTGCGACCGAAGTGGCGATTTACGTGTGGATGCCGACCTTGCTGCAAAGCTATCAGGGCGATTACACCACACTGGCCGCCTACGCCCTGACGATCTTTTTTACCCTGCGTGCGGCTGGCCGCTTTCTGGGTGGCTGGGTGCTAGATCGCTTCCCTTGGCAGCAGGTGATGTTCTGGTTTAGTTTTGCGATAAGTGCTTGTTATCTTGGGTCGATGATCTACGGTATTGAGGCCGCCGTCGTCTTGCTGCCCCTGTCTGGGCTGTTTATGTCCATGATGTATCCCACGCTTAACTCCAAGGGAATTAGCTGTTTCCCTGTGGATCAGCATGGCTCAGTGGCCGGGGTGATCTTGTTTTTTACTGCCGTGTCCGCCGCCGCAGGGCCCTTGTTGATGGGCCTGGTGGGCGACATCTTCGGCCATGTTAAATATGGCTTCTACCTCGCCACAGGTTTCGCCATTTTGTTGTGTCTCCTCAGCGGATTTAACCTGGCTAAAGATCCGGCACGCCATTTGTTAGCCTTAGATGTGCACTAATTTGGGCTGTGGCAGAAAATATTTTTATGTCACATTTCTACAATTAATCAATGCTTTGACTTAATACACCCAGAGTGTGAACCAAAACTGTGCAAAAAACGCACTTGCTTTTTGTGGCTAAGTTGCTAGCTTGTTAACTTAATCGATTAAGTTTCTTTGGGGTTAAGTTCAATATGACCTTGAATGATGACTGAGATGGTTCTTCGATTAATCACAATTCGGTAGATGCAGCCATGGGGAGAGTGGGCTGCATCTCACATATGGGTGGGACATAAAAATGATAAAAAGCACATCACAGAAATTCTTGTTGAGTACATTGGCCGTGTTGGTGAGTTCTCACCTTTGGGCTGCCGAAGCACCACAACAGCAAGAAGCCAAGAAAGACGCGCTGGGTTTGGAAAGAATTGCCGTGACTGGGGTTGCCCGCGGCACTCGGGTTATGGACTCGAGTGTGTCAGTGAGCAGCGTGTCACTCGCCGAGCTTGAAGTGAGCTCGCCACGTTCATCGGCCGAGGCATTTCGTATTATTCCCGGGATGAAGGTTGAATCTACGGGCGGTGAAGGTAACGCTAACATTGCCGTCCGTGGTTTACCCGTGGCGTCTGGTGGTGCCAAGTTCCTGCAAATTCAAGAAGATGGTTTGCCAATTCTGCAGTTTGGCGATATTGCCTTCGGTAACTCAGACATCTTTTTGCGCTTAGACTCTACAGTGCAAACCATTGAATCTATCCGTGGCGGCTCGGCATCGACCGCAGCCAGTAATGCGCCCGGCGGCATTATCAACGTGATCAGTAAAACAGGCACCTCTGATGCGGGCAGTGTTTCTGCCACCTTAGGTCTGGATTACGACACTTTCCGTACCGACTTTGAATACGGCACCAGCATCAACGACAGCCTGCGTTTCCACGTGGGTGGTTTTGTGCGTACGGGTGAAGGCCCACGCGAAGCCGGCTATAACGCAAACAAAGGCGGTCAGATCAAAGCCAATTTAACCAAAGAATTCGATAATGGCTATGTTCGCCTGTATTTCAAACATTTAGACGATAAAAGCATTGGTTACTTGCCTATGCCCATGTACTCGGATGGCAGTTCAATCCCAGGTTTTGACGCTAAATCCGATGCGATTCAATCCGCTTATTTCCAGTCAACCTTGAGCTTGGGTGCCGATGGCGAACGTCGTCGTGGCGATATGCGCGATGGCATGAATCCTGTGGTCGATTCCGTGGGCTTGGAGGCGTCCTTCGATCTGGGTAATGATTGGCAGGTGGAAAACCGTTTCCGTTTCTCCGATGTGAGCGGTAACTTCATCGCGCCATTCCCCGCCGAAGTGGCAAACGGCAGCGACATCGCCACCAGTATTGCCGGTACCGGCGCTAAGTTGATTTACGCCAATGGACCAAATGCGGGCAATCCTATGGATGGACTCGCCATGCGTATCCATACGTTCGACGTCAAAATGAATGATTTTGGCTCGATCGTAAACGATCTGAAGCTAACCAAAACCTTCGACGACACCAGCGTGACCTTGGGTTATTACAATGCGGTGCAAAACATCGGCATGAGTTGGATGTGGAACTCCTATCTGATGGAAGTGAAGGGCGACAACGCCGCGCTGCTGGATGTGGTGGCCGCCGATGGTACCGCCTATTCCGACAATGGCCTCTATGGTTATGGCGTGCCTTACTGGGGAAATTGTTGCCAACGTAATTACGATACCGACTACAGTATTAAAGCCCCTTACCTCGCATTGGCATCGAATCTTGGCGACTTGTCGCTCGATGCCAGTGTGCGTTATGACAGCGGTGATGCCAGCGGTTATTACGCAGGCGGTGTGCAATCACAGGTGGATATGAATCTCGATGGGGTGATTTCCATCCCTGAGCAGAGCGTGTCTTCAATCGACAATGCCAATCCTCAGCCAGTCAACTACGATTGGAGCTACACCTCCTATTCATTGGGTGCTAATTATAAATTTTCCGGTGATTTAGCCGCCTTTGGTCGCTTGAGTCATGGTGGCCGCGCCAATGCCGATCGCTTGTTATTTGGCAAGGTGCGTGCCGATGGTTCGGTGGCGAAGGAAGATGCGGTGGATATCGTTGATCAATACGAGTTGGGTGTTAAGTACCGTGTTGATGATCTGTCTGTGTTTGCGACGGCCTTCTACTCAGAAACCGAAGAGCAAAACTTTGAAGCCACCAGCCAACGTTTCTTCGACCGTAAGTACAAAGCCAAAGGTATCGAAATCGAGTCGGCCTATTTTATCGGTGACTTCGACTTTAGGGGCAGCCTAACCTGGACAGATGCCGAGATTGCCAAAGATGCCTTGACGCCGGAAGTGGTCGGTAACACCCCAAGAAGGCAGGCCGACTTTATCTACTCTTTGATGGGACGTTACAACTTTAGCCAAGGTTCAGTGGGCGTTAACTTAATTGGTACTACGGATGCTTATGCTCAGGACAATAATGACTTAAGTTTCGATGGCTACAACCAAGTCAATGCCTTCGCGACCTACAATCTGACCGGAGCCATGAGTGTGTCCTTGAACGTCAACAACTTGTTTAATGCCATGGGCATTACCGAAGCGGAAGAAGGTTCAATCCCAGATAACAATATCATCCGTGCCCGTACCCTTAATGGCCGCACAACCAGCCTGACGCTTAAATACGAGTTCTAAGCAGATGTTGCTACAGAATCTATTGCTACAGAAGCAACGCTAAGCCCAAAACAGCCCATGAAAATGGGCTTTTTGCCTGATACAGAATACGGAATATAGAGTGACAAGGTTGGAGATAAAATGACGGTATTACTCAGTTTCGGTGAGGTATTGGTGGACTTGCTGCCAACCGATGCCACGGGCAAGCAGCATCAGCCGATTGCCGGCGGCGCGCCAGCAAATGTGGCCGTGGGTTACGCTAAACTCGGCGGCAAGAGTTATTTTGCCGGTGGCATAAGCACAGATCCGTACGGCGTCATGTTAACCGCCGCTTTAGCGGAACAGGGGGTGGCGACCGATTATCTTGCCGAAGTCCCCAACGCGCCTACGGCGACGGTGCAGGTTTATTTGGATGAACAGGGTGAACGCACCTTCGAGTTCAATCGCAATGGCACAGCCGACATGTGCTACAGCAAACAGCATTTCGACAGTATTCCATGGCAGAGTATTGATATCTTTCACCTTTGCTCTAATACCTTTACCGAAACCGCCATCTTCAACACCAGCCTTTACGGTGCGCACTGTGCCAATGCGTTCAATAAGTTAGTGAGTTTCGATGTGAATCTGCGTTTATCCCTGTGGCAGGATACTTCTCTGTTGGCCGAGCGGGTCGAGCGGTGTTTCAGCCATACCCAAGTGCTGAAGATGAGCCGCGAAGAAGCGGATTATTTAGCACAGGCAAGAAAAAACAGCTTCGAAGATTATCTGCAGTTCTGCCTCGCCCAAGGGGTTGAGGTGATTTTGGTCACAGATGGCGCCAATCCTGTGCAATGCATCAGTGCGCGGCAAAGGTTTAGCGTACCAGTCCCCCAAATTGCTGCCGTAGATACCACGGCCGCGGGCGACAGTTTTATCTCAGGTTTTCTGTTCGCCTTAGGCTTAGAGCTCGAATACGATCTCGAACACTTAACCCTGCTGCAAAGGTTAGAAAGCAGAGCGCACTTAGAGGCTGCCGTGGCATTTGCCATCCGCTGCGGCGCCATGACCTGTGGGCAAAAGGGCGCGTTTCCCGCCCTGCCGACACTCGCGCAGATCGGTTAAGCGTGACTCCATTAACCATAACATCCAAGTCGGGCCGTGAGTGTCTGTGCGGCCCAAGGCAAAATCACTGCAAGCCTCGGCAGCTTTTAACACCTAAGCCACTAATGCATAAGCCATTAGCATCCAAGCCATCAACACTTAAGTCATGCCGCGTGCGGCGACATCAGCAAAACATCAGCTTTTCATCAACTTCAGCTCAGGCTTTCTCCCCGCACTCGGCTTAGTCTCAGGCCGTACTGGTCACCTCGCCTGGGCTGGTGGCCGGCGAATCAATCGGCATGAATACAGCCGGGTCCAATGCGCCCGGATAAGGCCCAGATAAGGAGAGTCTCGATGCGAGCAGGGTTAGGTTTCTTGATGTTGTTATGGAGTGTAAGCATGGGGGGCGCCGCTGCCGCCCAGACAGGAGGTGTCAGCGACAGCGACCGGATGCTAGTGGCGCTCCGACCGCCTGCCCAGATACAGGGCGGAGAGGCCGGTCGCCAACAACAGCGAGGGAATGGCGACCAGGTGGGCGAAGACGTTGGGCTCTATGGCGAAGTTCAGCCATAGCAGCAGCGACCAGCTCAGCAGCAGGTAACCCAGGCTCAGCAGTCTGTAAGTGTGGCGCGTGGCGGTGACGTATTTGGACATGGCAGGCTCCTTAATGGCTATACCTCAGATGCATCGCCAGTATAAAAACTGGACAATCCAACCGGGAGTGGCATTATTGACATTAATTGGGTGATAAGTGACATTCGTGTGTGCCGGCACCTAAGCTGGCTAGGGCATGGAGTGGGTTAGATGAAGAAGATACTGATATTGGCGGCGAACAATTCGGTGGCCGGTGGCCTGGTCGGCTTTCTCGATGTGTTCAGTTTTTGCAATGCCTATTGGCGCAGAACGAATCCCGAGGTGCAGGAAGACTTATTCCACTGCCAGCTGGTGTCCCACGATGGCCAGGCGATCATGACCAACCAGGGCATAGCGTTGCCTGCTGTGGGGCTGGCGCGGCCGGCAGATATTCTGGCCGCGGATGCGGTGATTTTGGGGTCGGCATTCGTGACCAATAAGGCCGAGTTTCAGGCATATCTGAGTGAATTCGAGGCTTTCTTCGCGCCTCTGGCACTCTTTGCCCTAAGCGACAAGCCGATAGCCGCCTACTGCTCGGGTACCCTGGTGCTGGCCGCTTCCGGCCTGCTCGATGGCCGCCAGGCGACCACAGTCTGGTGGCTCGCCGAGATGTTCCAGCGCAATTTCTCCAGGGTGCAGCTGCGCCTGGATAAGCTGGTGGTGTCGGACGGTCAGTTTCACACCGCAGGGGCGACCACCTCCAACCTGAGCCTGGCACTGCACCTGGTGCAGCTGCTGGCGGGGGAACAGTTGGCGAGCCAGATGGCGAAGATACTGCTGATCGATCCCAACAGAATTTCCCAGCAGGCCTTCATGTCGATGGCGCTCGATCTGGACAGCCATAAGGACACTCTGGTCGGCAGGGTACAGCAATGGATGCAGAAGCATCTGACCCAGACCCTGTTGCTCGACGATATCGCCGCCCAATTTGCCGTGGGCAAGCGCACCCTGATCCGCCGTTTCAAGCGGGCGCTCAATGAGACTCCCGCCAGCTATCTGCAGCGGATGAGGGTCGACGAAGCCAAACGTCTGCTGGAAACCACCGAACTGGCATTGGAGGAGATAGTCACCCGGGTCGGCTATGAAGATGTCAGTTCCTTCAGGAAGCTCTTCATCCAACTGACCAGCCTGTCACCCAGGGCCTACCGGCAGAAGTTCAACACCCGGCATGGCCAATGACGGCGCGGCGCTTGGCCTCGGGCCGGGTGTTGAACCTTAGAGGCCGAAGATCACCTTCTCACTCTTGAGGGATCTCTCCATCCCCAGCGCCAGCGCCAGCGCGAGAGCCAGGGTGGCAAGGGATGACACCAGCAGCTGCAACATGGGGATCTCCCGCCCCTTGATGAAGGCCATCAAGGCCTGTTGTTGACCCGAGACCGGCAGCCATTGCAGGGCATCGGGGGCTATGTTGTAGCTGGCCGCCATCGACAGCGCCAGCGGCACGAACAACACCATGGTCAGGTAGGACTGGGCCTCCTTGAAGGTCTTGGCCATGAAGGACACGAACAGCTGCATGCTGGCGGCCATCAAGGCCACCGGCAGGCCTATGGCCAGCATCAGCGCCATGAATTGCGGGCTGATGCTGATGCTGAATCCCAGCTCCTGCCAGGGCACCAGGGTGTAGGCCAGCTTGGATACCAGCAAGATCAGCACCAGCCCCAGCATGGCGAACAGGGTCACTGCGATGATCTTCGACAGCACCAGCTGACGGGTCGACAGCGGATGGCTGAGCAGCAAGGCCAGCGAGTTGCGTTCGCGCTCGCCGGCACTGGTATCTATAGCCAGGTTCATGCCCGAGATGAATACCGAGTAGATCATGGTGAAGATGGCGATGCCGAGTATCATCCCGCCCTTGGAATCCGGGGTGGCCTGATCTTCCAGGTTGATCTGCAGCGAGCGCACGACCCTGGGATCTATGCCGCGGGCGACCAGTCGCAGGCTGCCCATCTCGCTGCTGTAGGCCTGCAGCTGGGCCTGCAACCTGCGGATGGAGGTCTGCAGTTTTTCGTCTGAGTTATCTGCGATGATGGTCACCTGGGCGGATTTTGCCTTGGCCATCTGCTGCGGGTAATCCTGGCTGATCACCAGGCGGATCTTGGCGGCGTCCTCGCTGTCGCTGTGATTTATGCCCTGATTGCCCAGGTACCTGACAAGATCCGGCGCCCTGTCGGCGTTGCTTATCTTGATGTCCAGATCTTCCGGGCTGGCGAGCTGGGCTATCAGCACCATGAACAGGGCACACATCACAAGTGGCGTGCCTATGGCGTAATAGAGGCCGGCCATCACAGAGCGTTTGTCCCGCGCGGCATCCAGCAATTCCTTGCGCACCAGGGTCAATAACTTACTCAACATGCTGTAATTCCTTCGTTTGTACCAGGTCTGTGAAAGCTTGGGGCTGCCTTATGTCCTCCAGGACGCAGCGACTCATGCATCATGCCGCTATGCCCTCGTCCGTGCCTATCAGCTGGATGAAAGCTTCCTCGAGCGAGTCTTTACCCGTTTGCCGGCATAACGCCGCCGGGCTGCCGACGGCCACCACCTTGCCGCCGGCCATGACGATCACCTTATCGCACAGGGCGGCGACCTCCTGCATCACATGGCTGGAGAAGAGCACGCAATGCCCCTGATCCCTCAGGTCTTTCAATATGTCGCGCAGCAAGCGGGTGCTCATCACATCCAGGCCGCGGGTGGGCTCATCCAGTATTATGTTGCTCGGCTGGTGGACTATGGCCTGGGCCAGCGCCGTCTTCATTCTCTGCCCCTGGGAGAAGCCCTTGCAGCGCCGGTCGGCGATATCCTGCAGGTGCAGCCTGGTGATCACCCTGGCGGTGGCGTCCCTGGCCTCGGCGCGGCCCATGCCGCTGAGCTCGGCGAAATAACTTATGTACTCCCTGGGTGTCAGGCGTTCATAGAGGCCGAAGGGATCCGGAAATAACCCCAGTTGTTGCTTGGCTCCCAGGGGATCCTTGGCCACGTCTATGCCGTCGATCTCGGCAGTGCCGCTGTCCGGGGTCAGGAGGCCGAACAGGGTGCGCAGGCAGGTGGTCTTGCCGGCGCCGTTGGGACCGAGCAGGCCGGTGATCTGGCCATTGGCGGCGTCGAAGCTGAGATCGGCCAATGCCTGTACCTCGCCTATATGCTTGGTTAAGTTGGATACCCGGATCATGGTTGCTCCTTGGCGGGGGCGGCCGCCGCCGTTTGTTTGCCGGCGCTGGCCGGAATCGTCTCGACCGTGCTGGCATTGAGGTAGAAGCTGCGGCGCACGTCCTTGCTCAGGCAGTCGGGGTCGAGATCCTCGAGGGAGGCGGATTCCACCAACTGGGCGACCAGGTTATTGCCGCAGGACTGAAAGGCCACCCCATGGGTGGCATGGGGGGCGATGAAGTGTTTGGCGTGGGTGAGTCTTGCCAGCGCCAGTTCACCCCAGCTCGGCGGGGTGGCGGGATCCAGCTCGCCGGATAACACCAGGGTCGGCAGATCGCTGGCGATGGGCTCGGCGAAGTCGGCACTTGCGGCCGGGACTCGCCACACGGCGCAGGTCTGGCCTAGGCCGTCCAACATGTCGCGCCCGATACGGGACGCCCGGGTCCTGGCTTTGAGTGCCGGGGTCAGGCGCTGCATGTCTTCGCCGCACACCACAGAGGCATGCATGCCCATGGCCATACCGGCACCGTCCAGCGTCAGGGCATACAGGCCGAGTATCGGCTGATAATTTTCCCTGGCCGCCTCATGTATCGCATGGGGCAAGAGGGCGCGGGTGTTGGGCATGTACAAGGCCATGCGGATGGCCCCGAGGAACTTGCCCAGGGTCATGGTCAGTGGCGTCGGCTCGCCCGTGAGCGGATCCCGGCTCTGGCTCAGGTTGGGCGCCTTGGCCAGGCGGGTTTCGACCAGGGTGAGATCGTCTGCCAGGGCCGGGAACTGGGCCTGACAGGCGCGGGTCTCACGACAGTCTCGCAGCAACAGCTCGAAGGCCCTGTCTATGGCGCCGGCGATGGCGAGCACGCTCTGCTGCATGGGCACTACGCCGTCCAGAGTGACGCTGGCCAGATGCTCCGGATAGCGGCGCATATAGAGCTGTGCCATGCGGGTGCCGTAGGAAATCCCGTACAGGTGCAGCTTGTCATAGCCCAGCTTGCGGCGCACGAGTTCGAAGTCGGCCAGCGCCTGCAGGCTGCCGTATTGGGTGACATCTGCGTCCAGCTTGGCCAGGCAACGGCCGGCCTCTGCGCCTATGTTCAGCGCCGTGTCGTCCAGTGCCAGGGGTTCGAGTGTCGGATCCGAGTCGCAGTTGAGTGGATGGGATCTGCCCGTGCCGCGCTGATCTATCAGCAGTATGTCTCGCTGTTGGCGCACCTTGGTGAAGATGCGGTCGAAGTTGGCGGCATTGTCGATCGCCGACTGTCCAGGGCCGCCGGCGATGGCCAGCAGGGCTTCCCCAGGATGACTCTGCTTGATCGCTGGCAACACGGCATAATGTATGTCTATCTGTCGCCCGGCCGGCTTATCCGGGTTCTCGGCCACAGTGATGAAGCCACACTTCAGCCTGTCGGCCAGGCCCTCGACATAGCAGCTGGCGTCCCCGGTTTCGGTGCCCGTCGCTGTTGCCTCTGCCCAGGCCAGAGGCGCTAAGACCAATGCTTGGGCCGACAGCAGGGCGAAGAGACCGATGGCCCCCAGGCGACATCGGGATAAGAGGTACGCCTTGCTGACGTTGGCTGACTGGCTCGGGTGCATGTCCCATCCCCTTGAATCTATGGTGAAATGAATTATTTTGCAATTCTATCAGTAGTTTAATCAGTTGTAGAGGCTAATGCCCACTGGGGTGGATGTCAACTCGCACCTGAGTGGACCCGCCTGGCGGTTTTCCCCTGTCGCACTCGGCCCGGCGGAGGCGTCGGTGCCGGGTTAGAGCAAAAACTCTTATTATCCGCCATGAGTTAGGGTAAAATGCGTCCAAAACGGCACAGCTGTAAGCTAAGAACGAGAAAATTATGTCCCTCGAACAGTACCACCTAATTCGACTCCTGCAGCAGAGAAGCGCCGAGTCACCCGCCGCCATCGCCCTGGAGGGCTTCGAAATGTCGGCCCCCTGGCAGCAGGTCAGTTGGCAGTCATTCGACGAGATCAGCGGTCGCATCGCCCGTTGGGCGATAGACATGGGCCTGCAGGTGCAGGACAGGGCGGTGATTCTGTCGGAAAATTGCCCCCAGTGGACCTGCGCCGATGTCGGCCTGCTGAAGGCCAGAGCCGTGGTGGTACCCATATACCCGACCAGCACACTGGAACAGGCCGCCTACATAGTCAAGGATGCCGAGGCCAAACTGCTCATAGTGGGTGACGCCGAACAATACGCCATGGCCCGTGAGCTGCAGGCCCTATGCCCCAGTGTCGAACATATTCTGGTGTTCGACGCCCGGGTGGCGCTGGTGGATGACAGGCATCTGCATCTGGACAGTCTCCTGTCAGCCCCTCCGGCTGCCGGGACGGGTGATGAACTCGAGCAACGCCTGGCGCAGCTCAGCCTGGACGACCTCTTGACCCTGATCTACACCTCGGGCACCACGGGCGATCCCAAGGGGGTGATGCTGAGTCAGCGCAACTTCGCCGCGACCGTGCCCCAGCATGACGACAAGCTGGCCTTCACCCCGGGCGACGTGTCGCTGGCCTTCCTGCCGCTGAGCCATGTGTTCGAGCGCAGCTGGAGTTTCTATGTCCTGTGCCGTGGCGGTCGCAACGTCTATCTGAGTGACACCGCCAGGGTCAAGGAAGCGATAGCCGAGGTGCGGCCACATAACTTGTGTGTGGTGCCCAGGTTCCTGGAGAAGGTCTACAGTGCAGTGCAGGACAAGGTGTCCCGTTCTTCCAAGGCCAAACGGGCCCTGTTTGCCTGGGCCCTGGGGGTCGGTGAGCGCTATTTCGAGGCGAGCCAGGGACGTGCCGGCATGGGATTCGGACTCGCCCTGCAGCGGCGCCTGGCCCAGCGCCTGGTGTTCAGCAAACTGCAACAGGCACTGGGCGGACGACTCAAGTTCATGCCCTGTGGCGGTGCTGCCCTGGATACCAAGGTTGGCCGCTTCTTTCATGCCATAGAAGTGCCCGTGCTCTGCGGCTACGGGATGACGGAAACCACGGCCACCGTCAGCTGCAACACCCTGAACAACAGGGTCGCCGGCTCCAACGGTCAGGTGCTGCCGGCGGTCGAGCTCAAGCTGGGACAGGACAATGAGATCTTGGTGCGCGGCGATACCATAATGCAGGGCTATTACAAGCGTCCGCAGGATACCGCCGCCGCGTTCGAGGATGGCTGGCTGAAAACCGGCGATGCCGGGCGTCTGGACGAGCAAGGCAACCTCTACATCACAGATCGCATCAAGGAGTTGATGAAGACGTCCAACGGCAAGTATATCGCGCCGCAAAGGGTCGAAGGCAAGGTAGGTTGTTGTCCCTTCATAGAGCAAGTGGCAGTGATCGCCGATGCCCGTAACTATGTGACCGCCCTGATAGTCCCGGCCTTCGAGGCGCTGGAAGTCTGGGCCCAGGAACAGGGGCTCAAGTATGGTTCTACCCTGGAACTGCTGCGTCACAATCAGGTCATAATGCACTTCGAACAAAGGCTGCTGCACCTGCAACAGGACCTGGCAGGCTTCGAGCAGATCAAGAAATTTACCCTGCTGCCTGAGGCTTTCTCCATGGAGGCCGGACTCATCACCCCGACGCTGAAACTGAAGCGCAAGATGATCTACCATAAATACACCCGGGAAATTAATGCCATGTATGGCAGTTAACCCAGTCTGGCAGTTAACCCAGGATGGCAGTTAACCCAGGATGGCAGTTAACCCAGGATGGCAGTGAACTCAAGGGCAACGGGGGACGCCAATGGCGTCCCCCGTCATATGGGATCCCGCTTGCCGCGCCGCCGCGGCTGTTTTACGTCATTCCCTTTGAAGTCAGTGGCTTTTACCGTTAATCTGACGGACTCAACAAGCCGATAGGAAGCCTAGATGTTTGAAAATACCCTGAGCCTGGACATACAGCCAAGATTCAATGAGACCGATGGCCTGGGCCATATCAACAACACTGTCATTCCTGTCTGGTTCGAGGCGGCCCGCGAGCCCATCTTCGAGATCTTCAATCCAGAGCTGGATCTGAACCAATGGAATCTTATCGTTGCCGGCTTCACCATAGCCTACACGGCCCCCACCTTCTACGGTAAGCCTGTGACAGTGAAGACCTGGATCAGCCGCATAGGCAACAGCAGCTTCGAGGTCGGCCAGAGCTGCTGGCAACAGGGCAAGAAAACCGCCGAAGCCAAGACCTCGCTGGTGCATTACGACTATGCCGTCGATAAGAGCCAGGCGATCCCGGCAGACATACGCGGGCTGCTCGGCCGCCTGTTGCACTCGGAGTAGCAGCTGGATGCCGCCGCAAGGCGCTCAGACAGCTTGGTAGATAGCCGGGAAATAGCGCTCCATCAGAGATTGAGGGAATAAGGGTGAGGTGAAGCCATACCTGGCATAGAGGTCATGGGCATCCCCCGTGGCGAGGGTGAAGCGCCGCAGCCCCTGAAGTTGGGGATGGGTGAATACCGCCTCCATCAGGGCCTTGCTGTAACCTTTTCCCCTATGCTCCGCCAGCACGAAGACATCCACCAGATTGGCGAAGGTGGCATAGTCTGTGATTACCCGGGCGAACGCCACCTGAGCACCGTCGACGAAGCCGCCGAAGCAGAGCGAATGTTCGATGGACTTTTGCACCACAGCCAGGGGAATGCCCTTGGCCCAGCTGCTGGAGCCCGAGAGGAAGGCGTGGATTAACGCCAGATCCAGCTCTGTCTTGTCTGTGGATATCCGCAAGTCTTGCATCATGGTGCCTCGCTATGTTGTTGGTGTCGCTCGGGGAAATGGCGCTATGAGAGGGTTGATAGTGGTCTATTGTTGGCAGAACTACCGGCATAGTTCAACGCCGGCACGGCAGCCATCTTAAATCCTAGGCATCCGGGTCCTTGAGCAGGCAAACCCGGTAACCTTTGAAAGATTTATTGAGAATGAATTTGATGCACCAGATAGAGACAGGGATTGCCACCAGATAGCCGGCAATGCCTCCCGCAACGGCGGCGTCATCCGGGTTTCCGCCAACCAAGACGGCAATCACGCCCATGATGGCACCTAAAATGGCACCGCCAATGGCGCCAAAGAGTGTAGCGCGCCAAAAGAAACTCCACCATACCCGAGTCGCGTTGGACCAATTGACTTCTACAGTTTCCATTTTCCTTCCTTAGTTCATCTGCGGCACCATGCCTTAACCCTTAGATCAGCATTGATATCGGCAAGTTTGCCGACGTTAATGCCATACCGGGAAAGTCACGGCTCCTTTCCTGTTTGTTCGAGCTTGGTCATACCTGTTCGGGTCGTTTGCTTGAAGCTAACCCGGCAGCATGCCAGCCCTATATTACACTGACGACTGCATGGGTAACAAGTTGATTATAGTGGAATATTATCTTGGTGTTGCCTCAGTATCTCGAGCAGTGCCGCCGGCAGTTCGGCCTTCTTACCCGTCTTGAAGTTGAACATCACGGCCACGGATGACCCCGTGGTGGTAATGGCCTGCTGCGCCTTGCTGAAGACCTGGTAGTGCATGGTGAATCTGTCGTTGTGGATATCGCCGATACCGACGCTGACCAATAAGCTATCGGGGAAGGTGACGGGGCGCTTGTATCTGGCCTGGTTCTCACTGATGACAGGGCCTATGCCGGACTCATACATGGCATCCAGCGGGTACAGACGGTTGAAAAAATCGATCCTGGCCGTCTCGAAGTAGCGGAAATACACTACGTTATTGACGTGTTGCAGGGCATCCATCTCACCCCAGGCGACCGGGATTTCTGTGACCAGAGCATGGCTCGCGAGAAACTTTTCCATAGTTAGACCTTAGTTAAAACTGAGTTAAAACGCTCGTTTAATTCCAAGGGCCAGACTAACAGCATGGCGGGAGGCCAGCAAGGGGACCGGCCTCTGGTATTTGTTTGGCTCTCAAGTTGTGTTGTGCCTGCCTCGTGTTTCCTGTCATGATAGGAACAAAACTCAGGATAGGGATTTGCCCCGGCAGTGGTTAACTATCTTGGCAGCCCGGATTAATAGAAAGCAAAAGGAATTGCGTCATGATTTCAGCAGCAGAAAAAGCGACCTTGCGAGCTAGAATGGAAAAGTACGAAGGGAAAGTTAGCCATATGTACTTGGATTCAAAAGGTTTGGTTACCGTGGGAGTAGGGCATCTCCTGAAAGATCCCGCCAGCGCTCAGATGCTGAACTTTAAGACCGGCACTAACCTGCCGGCATCTCAGGATGAAGTTAGCGCCGACTATGAAGCTGTTAAAAAACAACCGGCAAACAGGTTGGCCGTTTTTTATAAGCAGCATGTGAAGCTTAAACTGGCGGATGCAGACATAAATAGCCTGACAGATAAACATATAGATAGCTTCGAAGGCGAATTAAGAAGGATATTTCCTGATTTTCCAACCTATCCAGCTGAGGTCAAACTCGCCCTGTTTGATATTATTTTCAACGTTGGCATGACGGATTTGAACAATATGTGGCCTGGGCTTAAGCAAGCAGTCAAAACCAAGGATTGGACGACGGCGGCAAAAGAGTCTAACAGAAAGTCTCCTATCTCATTTGAACGAAATAAATACGTCAAAGATTTGTTCGAGAAAGCCGCGGCTGATTCCCGGAGTCAGACCTTGGCCAAACCATGAGCGGTGGAGCTACTATGAATACCAAGTTGATCAAGCCTTTCTTTATGATGGGCCTTTTCCTGTGTCTTATGGGAGGCCTGAGCGTCGCTGCTATCGTCTTGAATAAGGCTACGGACAGTATTCCTGTGAGCTGGGATACTGGGTTTATTATGCCGGCGTTGTTGGCGTCGCCGGTCGAGCTGCATAATCTAGAGGATCTCCAACAACTCATAGCTGCGCCCTGGTACGCTGAGCTAAAAGTTAGCCAGACGAAGGTTGGAGAATCTGTGTTCTCTTCTTGTCGGGATTACTTCGAACGAGTGGATGATGCGACCCGCACAACCGCGGCAAGTGAGATGAATGCCTATCTGGAATTTAAGGTCATGTGTGAAGCCATTCGTCTGTTGATGACAGCCGAAAATTCTGAATCGAGTTATTTGCCGGATCCAATACTCAGTGATGCTGCGTCAAAACAGTGGCCCAAGGCACTTGCGCTGCAAATATCTGTGGAAGAGTCGCGGAGAAGTGCTGAAGATCCCGAATTGAAGTATTGGTCGGATATTACGCCAATCACTAGATATGAATCTCAATCCACGGCTAAAGCCAGCTATTACCATGAGAGTGGCTATCAGGAGGTTGAAATTGTCGGTCGCGGGGATACGAATAGTGATGGTGTTGAAGATGTGCTGCTCGTGATGCGCGACCATGTCTACGGTGGTAATTACTTCAATATCAGACTATTAGTGCTGTCAGTGGATGCCCAGAGACGTTGGCATCTGCTGACGGAATTTTAGCCGCCTGCCGTTGGGGCACCGCTCTAGCCATGGCAGTAAGCTTGCCGCTCATCGGCTGGCGTGGGCTCCGGCCTGACAGCTGACAGGCCAGAGACTCATCCCCAGCTCTCGTTTGCATGCTGGTGCCTGTGGCGTGCTTGCGCAAGCCGAGCGCAAGCTTCCTGTATCCAGGCAACAACGGCATTAACTGTCGCTGATTATCTGTTTGGTTACCTTTATCCCCAGGCGTTTCGCCAGACGGCTGAGGTTGGCGCGATCTGTGTCCAGACGTTTGGCCGCCGCCGACCAGCTGCCGTTTTCCTGGGACAACACCCGGGCGATCAGTTGGCGCTGATAGGTTTCCGTCTGCTGCTTGAGATTGAGCCGCTGTGTGTCTGCCTGCGACCCGGGCGCCTGTGCTCGATTCGACTCCCGGTCCATGGGGTCGTCATCCGCTCCCAGTGGCTGGGTCGCGACCAGTTGCTCTATGTGCTTGGCGTAGATCCTTATGATGCTCCCGGCCTGCTGCCTGGCCCCATTCTCGTTCCTGGCTCTCAGTGTCGCCCGGGCGAGCACATGCTCGAGCTCGCGCACATTGCCGGGCCAGTCGTAGCGACAGAGCAGCTCTATGGCTTCCGAGTCCAGCGCCAGCTGGCGTATCCCGAGTTTACGCCGCAGCTGCTCGACGAAGTAACCTGCGAGTAGGGCGACATCGCCCTCCCTGTGGCGCAGCGGTGGCACCGACATGGGATACACGCTCAGCCTGTGGTACAGATCGGCACGGAAGCGTCCCTCGGCGACTTCCTGTTTCAACTGGCGGTTGGTGGCGGCCAGCACCCGCACGTTAACCTTCTCCGTGGCGTCCTTGCCCAGGGGCTGAATCTCCTGGTTTTGCAGTGCCCGCAATAACTTACTCTGTACCGCCAGCGGCAGCTCGCCGATTTCGTCGAGGAATAGGGTGCCGCCGTCCGCCAGGCTGAATTTCCCCTTGCGGGTGCGATCTGCACCCGTGAAGGCCCCCTTCACATGGCCGAAGAGTTCGCTCTCGATCAGGTTTTCCGGCAGGGCGGCGCAGTTGACATACACCAGCGGTCCCTCGGTGCGTGTCGATTGCCTGTGCAGGGTACGGGCGACCAGCTCCTTGCCCACGCCGGTTTCACCCTCGATCAGTATGGTGAAGTCGGAGGAGGCGACCATGTCTATCTCCCGCTTGAGCCTCTGCATGGCCTGGCTGTTGCCTATCAGCTCGCCACCGTCTTTTACCAATGCCTCATGGGTCAACTCGGCCACCAACAGCTGGTTATGCTGTGAGTGTTGCTCCAGCTGTTGCAGCAGTATGGCCGTCTTGAGGGTCGCCGCCGACATGGCGGAGATCACGTCCAGGGTACGTTTGGGGATGGCGTCGAACACATGGGGCGTCATGCTGTCCAGGGTCAGCACGCCGATCAGCTGCTCATCGGCCCGTAACGGCAGCCCCATGCAGGCATGCACCGGCAGATTGCCCTCATGGACCAGGAGCATGCCATCGTAGGGATCGGGCAGCGGGCTGTCGGCGGGAAAACGTACCGGAGTGCCCGAGTCGCAGATGGCGGCGAATCTGGGGTGGAGTGGGATCTCGAAGCGCCGCCCCAGGGTGTCCTGGGTCAAGCCTTGCTGGGCCAGCGGCTTCAGCTGATCCGGCCGTCCATCCTGGGTGTTGAGGGCCTGCAACAGCACCACGGCATCGCAGCTGACGGTGCGCCTGACGGTGGTCAGCAGGCGCTCGAAACGATCTTGGGTGGTGAGGCTGTTGGTTAAATCCAATGCCAGCTCGATTAACGCCGCCGATGAGATGTCGGCCATGGGTTTGCTCCAATCTGATGTCATGACTCGTGCCTGTTGTTTGCATAAGAGTGCCGGATCTTGGTTTCAGCCTAACACGCTATGAGGCTAAATGATTCACTTGCGTCACAATGACTCAGGTTAAGGTGTGTCATTATGACTCATGCAAGCGTGGCTGATTCGGCAACTGTTTTGTTATTAAAGGATATTCTGTATGCGAGTACCTTGGCATGGTATTCGCTATACCAGTCTTGAGTCGCGTTATCTTTGGTAGGAGGCGCGGGAACAGGTTTGAGGCCAATCTCAGGACAAGAGTGTTGAGCGAGGCAGGGCAAAGGTTAACAGAATTTAAGGGCCAGGCTATGAATATTTCTCAGACAATGGCGTTAACGGCGGATACCCAGTTCGGCCATGATGCTTTTCAGGTGCAGAGAGTGCAGGGACTTGATGCTGGTCAAGGCAAGCCCAAGCATGGCTATGCTACCTTGTTGTCGGCGGGTAATTGGGCCATGGGACTGACCCTGCTGGGGCTGCTATGCAGCGTGCTGGTGAGTTACAGTCAACTGCTGAGCTTTTCCCTCGGCGCCCAGATCGCCGGTCATATTGCGCTGGTACTCTTTGCCACCTTGTTCAAGATTTCTTACGTCATACGCTGCATCGGCTTGAACGGTTTGGGTAAGCCAATACACTGAGCATTAGAGAACAGCATGAAACAGATACAGAGAAAGGATTAAAGCAGGCCTATGAGCAAATCACTCTTGAAGATCAATGAGCCGGAGAGCAAGCGCAGGGAGGCTAAACCCGGGACCAGGCAGATACTCTCGTCGACGGGTGAGCTCGAGGCGAAAACCGGAGGCACAGGTGCCAAAGCGAGTGGCTATGCCTTGCTGCGCGGCCTCAGCAAGCAAGCCGTCTGGGATCTGCCGTTTCGCCCCTGGTTTCTCGCCGCCGCCTGCCTGTCTGTGGTCAGCATAGGCATCTGGATCTCCTTCCTGCAGGGACATTTCGGCGGCTTTGCCGATGACGGCATCACGCCTCTGGTATGGCATATCCACGAAATGCTGTTCGGTTTCGGTGCCACGGTCGCCGTGGCCTTCCTGCTCACGGCGGCGCAGACCTGGACGGGCAAGCGCAGTCTCCACGGCGGCGGCCTGATCGCCTTGACGCTGGTTTGGCTCTCGGTGCGTGTGTTGCTCTGGAGTCCCGCTCCCGGGCTGCAGCTGCTGGCCATAGGCTTGCAGGCGCTCTGGTGGTTGGGCTCGATAGGCTATCTGGCCTCCATGCTGGTCCGCGCCCGCAGCCGGCGCAATTACCAGTTTATTCCGCTGTTAGGCGCCATGATGTTGCTTAACCTGGGCTTCCTGCTGGCCGACTTCAACGGTCATACCCAGCTGGCATTGCATCTGGCCCGTAGTGTGATCCTCCTGTTTGGTTTGATGGTCGGCATAGTGGGCGGGCGGGTGATCCCCTTCTTCACCGGCCGGGGCGCCGAGCATGCCAAGGTAGTGGCCACACCGCTGCTGGATAAAGTCTTGCCTCCTGTCACCCTGGCCGGCGTCATCGTTTTCTTCGCCGCTGACTTGGTGAGCTTGCCCTTCACCCCGGCGACGCTCTTGATAGCGGCCGGGGTGCTGCACCTGCTGCGTCTCTGGTGCTGGGATCCCCGCGCGACCCTCAGGGTGCCCTTGCTCTGGTCGCTGCATGCCTCCTATCTGGCGCTGGGGCTGGGACTGGTAGCCGTAGGCGCCAGCTATTACACGGATGCCATCCGTTTCAGCGAGGCCTTACATTTGATCACAGTCGGCACCATAGGGGGGATGATCCTGGCCATGATGGCACGGGTGTCTCTGGGGCATACGGGCCGGCCACTCCAGCCGCACCCGGCATTGAGTCTGGCCTTCGGCCTGATACTCTTGGGCGCCTTGGTCAGGGTCGGCTTGCCGCTGCTGGGAAACCCTGCCTGGGGCTGGAGCCTGGCCGCCCTCTGCTGGATCTTGTCCTTCGGCATCTTCCTCTGGCATTACACCCCGATACTCTGCGCGCCGCGCAAGGGCTAGTGTGCCCGGCATGTAAAAAGCGACCTCTGGGTCGCTTTTTTGTTTTCGCGGGGCCTTGCAAAGCTAACTTATGCCGATATTTTCTGCTAACTTAGCCGAATGTGAGACATTGATTACCCTTAGATGGATAAGTAACAAAAGGAATTAGCATATGGCTGCCATAGAAAACCTGAATCCCAAGAGCCTGTCCAAGACGGTGTGGGCGGGAATACTGCTGGTGTATCTGGTGCTGTTTGTCGCGACAGGTTATGTGGCTTTTTTCGAAATAGACCACAACCCGACTATCGACCTTAATCCCTCCCTCTACGCCGATATCCAGGATCCCGAGACCAAGTCGCTGATCATCGAGACCCTGAAACAAGATACCGCCAGTCATCAGAAGAAACGCGAGCTGGCATCCCATTCGTTCAATGTGGTGTTGGGGGCATTGTTGGGCTTCCTGTCTGCCTCGGCCGTGTCGGGATTCAGGCATCGCGAAACCCAGAATAGCCAGGATGCCGTCGCTGTCGATAAACCTCAGTGACGTTCGACCCGGGCGCTGCATAGGCAAGGGCCTGGGCGTACAGGGATAACATAACAGCGACCCCGGGTCGCTGTCGTGTTTGCCTATTTGGCGCGTGTCTGTGTTCGTGTCACTGCCGGCGCCGGCGCTTATTCGATAAGCAACTCAGCGAAACTCTTCACTTGGCGGAATCTGCCCGTGGCCTGTGCCGGGCTGCGCACCATCTGGCAGGTGAGCATGCCGGCGGCATCGGCGGCCTTGAGCTCTTCCACCACATCGGACACGAACAGTACCTGCTTGGGGCTCAGGCTGATGGTGTTGAGTATGTTGCAATAGGCCTGTTTGTCTTGTTTGTTGCCGGTGCGGGTGTCGAAATGGCCGTTGAACAGTGGCGTCAGATCACCTGCATCGCTGTGGCTGAAGAGTAACTTCTGCGCATCGACGGAGCCGGACGAGAAGCTGTAGACTCTCAGTTTCTGTTCGGCATAACGGCGTATGGCCTCGATGAAGTCGGGGTAGATGTGGCCCTTGAAGTCGACCTTGGTATAGCCCTGTTTCCAGATCAGTCCCTGCAATGTCTTCAGCGGGGTGGCCTTGCGATCCTCGGCGACCCACTGTTGCAATATCTCCGTGGTCCTGGCCAAGTCCGCCTCAGGCTCCAGCGCTATCTCCCGGGTGTCGCACAGGCAATTTTCAACCAAGACATTGGTTTGATTCTGTTCGAGAAACTCGGGTAATGCCTTGACTGAGTAGGGAAACAAGATCTCCTGGATGAAGTTAAGATCAGTCGTCGTGCCCGCTGTGTCTACGACTATGGCTCTGATACCCATATGTGTGATTACTCCGATATGCCTGCAAAATTAGCTGGCTAGATCCTAAGCTGATTTAGCAGATTTGACCAGCCTTTCGCTGCGGCTTTGTGGCCCCTTGCCGGCGAAATTCGGGCCCGGCAACGCCATGCCAGGCCCGCGCCGCCAGGCTCACCTGTTGGCGCCTCGCACCTCAGCGCGAAACCATGCCGGGTGCGTCGTGCCAATAGCCGTTGCAGGGCATCTCGGGCTTGGGCAAGGGTTGGCCCTGGGTGAGCAAGCCGGCTATCTCTATGCTGCCAAGATCCGAGGGCGACACCCTGAAATAGTCGACCCCCAGGCCTTGCATGTCGGCGATTTCGGCCGACAGGTCGACGCAGGCCGCCGATTGGGTCTGAATGCCATTGAGCCTCAACAGGGGCTGTGCTTCCTGGGTCTGCGCCAGCAGGCCCTGAGGGTGTGACAGGCAGACTATGTTGCATTGATCTTTATGCAATCCCATATGCCTGGCGGTAAAGCAGCGGGCCGAATGCGCCAGCGGCATATGACCGTGACCGAAGACTTCTATTTCGAACGGCAGTTTGCCGCCGGCAGCCTCTATCACCTTGACTAGCCAGGAGCGGGACAGCTCCAGCGGCATGACGAAGCGTTGCATGCCCCAGCCATGGAGCCGGGTCAGGCTGGCGAGATTGTAGTTGTTGATGCTTGGGCCACAGACGAAGGGCAGCCCCAGGGCTTTGGCCTGCTGCACTGCGGCGACATCGTTGGCTTCTATGATGAATTCGCCATTCTCCACCTGCTTCTTGAGCTCGTTGTATTCGGAGGGCGCCTCCAGCAGCGCCAAGGTCGAGAGCACCACCTGCTTGCCCGCCTGCTTGAGCATGCTTGCCAATGCCAGATAGTCACCGAACTTCAGCTCGCGCCTGCGACTGCAAACGGCTTCGCCCAGATAGACAAGGGGGATGGGACTGTGTGCGACTCGCTGGTAGAAGTCCATGACCTGCGGTTTCTTCCAGCAGTACAGCAGTGGACCTAAAGAAATCTTCATTGTGATTCGCCTCTATTGCCAGTTGCGCTCATAGGCGCCCAGGGTGGTGATTTGCCCTTCCGAGACCTTGGCCAGGGCACTATCCCATTCGCTGCGGCACTGGAAGTGTTGCGGATCTTGCAGATAGGTGTCTATGGCGCGGCGCCAGACCCTGGTGACCTGCTCCACATAGGCCGGGCTGCGTTGCCGCCCCTCTATCTTGAGCGACACTATGCCCGCCTGCGCCAGCTCGGGGATCAGGCTCAGGGTGTTGAGGCTGGTGGGAGACTCGAGCAGGTATTCGGGTGAGTCCTGCGCGTCTGTGAGGTAGCGGCCCTTGCAGACCACGGGGTAGCCCATCTGTTCGTCGACGTTGGAGACATCGATCAGCACTTCGTTGAGCCGGGTCAGCCTGCTCTGGTCCTGTTCCTGCCAGCGCACATGCTTGGCCGGCGAGCAACTGCCCCCCGTGTTGGGCGACTGGCCGGTGACATAGGAAGACAGGTGACAGCGGCCTTCGGCCATGATGCATAGGCTGCCGAAGGCGAAGACTTCCAGATCCACAGGACTGACCTTGGCCAGATCCCGTACCTGTTTCATCGACAATACCCTGGGCAGCACGGCGCGGGCTATGTTGAATTCTTCCTTATATAGGCTCAAGGCACCCAGGTTGGTGGCACTGGCCTGTACCGAGAGGTGCAGGGGGATATGGGGGTAGCGACTGTGGGCGTAATCCAGCAGCGACAGATCTGCCACTATCAGGGCATCCATGCCGCAGTTTGCCGCGAGATCGACGGCTTGATACCAACGCGACTCTTCGCCGGGTTTAGGGAAGGTATTGATGGTCAGGAATAACTTCCTGCCCTGTTTATGGGTAAATTGCGCCGCCTCTTGCAGTTTGTCCGGCGTAAAGTTCAGCCCGGCAAAGGAGCGGGCATTGGTATCATCTTTCAAGCCTAAATACACGGCGTCGGCACCGGCATTCAATGCCGTTTTCAGTGATGCCAGATTACCCGCCGGACACAGTAGTTCCATACTCAGTTCCCCCTGTTGTTTGGTCGAGGCGAAAGTGTAGAAGGGTTTGAATGACAGAGAATTGATGTAAAACAGGTTTGCCAAAGGAAAGCGCAGTTAAACTTGGCGGCAGTTTTGAGTCATTCAGCAGGAGTGCCAAGATGCACACAGATTTCACCGTAGTGGCGGCAAAGAAGCTATTGGATGGGGTTCCCAGGTTTGCCCGTCGTCCGCTGGCCATGGTGCCTTTCCCGCTCAAGTCGGCGTTGATCGCCAGGGTGTTGGGGTTAATCCTCGCCGGGCAGGCCAAGGAGGGCGAGTTAAGCTTCCTGGAGGATAAATGGGTCGGGATCCAAGTGCCTGATCTGGCGCTGGCCTTCGAAGTCGGCTTCGACGGCCGTTGGCTGGTGCGTGAGATGGGGGAGCAGCCCCCGGCGGTGACCTTCATGGCCGAGTCGAAGGAACTGGTGCTGGTGGCGGCCGGCAAGGAAGATCCCGATACCTTATTCTTCCAGCGGCGGCTCTGCATCGAAGGCGATACCGAGCTGGGCCTGGAGGTGAAAAACCTGCTGCTGAGCATAGAATTCGCTGCCATGCCCCTGGCCATTCGCTTCAGTATCGCCAAGTTGGCCGGGGCGATACTGAGACTTCAAGACCATGCAAATAGTAAGGTTATAACTCAGCCCTTGTACTAAAATAATAGTAGGGAGTCCGGAAAATCCGGGCTTCGGGGGGCGTGAATATTGGGTGAGTCGGCCCTATATTCGGCCCCTGAATAGCGTCAGGGTAGTAAGGAGGTTGTCATGAAATCAATTTTCCCCTCCATCTTTCACAGAGATGATGCCCGGACTGCACTGCAATCTAGGTTAGACAACGTCTTCGACGAGTTTGCCAGAGATTGGATGTCTAACTGGCCTGGTGTCAGGGCAGAGCGGCAGAACCTGTTTCCCGCAATAGATGTAAAAGAATGCGGCGAGTACTTCGAGATCAAGGCCGAGTTACCCGATATGGACGAAAAGGACATAGAAGTCGAAGTTCAAGGTAACTACCTGAGCATTAAGGGTGAGAAGAAATTCGAACAAGACAAGGATGAGAAAGGCTACCACTTCAGGGAACGTTCCTTTGGCTTATTCAACCGTCAGATCCCTTTGGGCTTCAACGCAGATGTCGATGCCATAACCGCCAAGTATGATAGAGGCGTGTTGTCCATCCATGTGCCAAAACCCGAAGAACTCCAACATGGTGCCAAGAAGGTGCGCATCAGTTTCAAGGAGTAGGCTCTTAGTGTAGAGCTTGGCGGTCAGCCATGCGCCCGGCCTGTCAGCGCCGGCTCCAGGCGTCACTCGGCTACTGCAGTGGCGCCTTTTTATTGCCCTGCGAACCGATCTACGATGGTCAAGGGCGGCGACATTACCCCATGAATGTGAGGCAATAAAGTGACTTTTGGCACTTATGGGTCATGGGGGCATTTCATATCATCAAGCTTCAACAGTTAAGGAGCTTGATGATGAACGCCATATTTACCCTGTCACAAACATTGCATATCGGCGCCGGCGCCTTCGCCCTGGTGTTGTTCTGGCTACCGGCCTTCCTCAGGAAGGGCAGTGCCAACCACAGCCGTTTCGGCCGCTATTATGTGTATGCCATGTATTGTGTCGCGGCCACAGGTTGCATCATGGCGACCCTTGGCCTGCTCGATCCCCTGGCGGTGATCTCGCATCCGGCCAAGGATGCCGAGGCGCTGGCGCAGCAGATAGCGACGCGCAGCAACACCTGGATCTTCTTGTTGTATCTGAGTCTGTTGACCGTCACCACAGTCAGGCATGGGGTCCTGGTGTTGCGTCACAAGACCCAACGTCGGCAGCTGCAGGCGCCTGTCCATCTGCTGCTGATGGCGGGCCTAACGGCCGCGGGTCCGCTGTTGGCCATCTGGGGTCATGGTCAGCAACAAATATTGCCGGTGATCTTCGGCGTACTGGGGACGCTGGTGGGTGGGGGCTTCCTGCGCTACAGCTTCAAGGCCAGCCTGAGCAAGATGGAATGGTGGATAGAGCATCTGGGGGCCATGATAGGCTCAGGCATCGCCTGTTACACCGCCTTCTTCGCCTTCGGTGGCAGCCGCTTGTTCGTCAGCCATGGCAATCTACAGCTGTTGTCGTGGATCTTGCCCGGGGTCATAGGCGTCGGCTTCATTCGTTACCTGGGCAAGCACTATCGGCGTAAGTTTGCCGGCCAGGGCGCCTGAAAGCCGCCAATAAACAGGGTCAAGATGCAGGCATCTTGACCCTGATAGCTATCTTGCCTGACTTAACTTACTTCACAGAATCCAGCCACATTTCTATCTTCTGTTGCATCAGAGCCAGTGGCAGGGCGCCATTTTCCAGCAAGCGGTCGTGGAATACCTTGATATCGAAGCGACTGCCCAGTACTTTTTTCGCCTTCTCACGCAATTCTATGATCTTCAGCTCGCCCAGCTTGTAGCCCAGCGCCTGTCCAGGCCATACGCAATAACGCTCGATCTCGCCCGTGGCCTCATCCAGGTGTATGCCTTCGGTAGCCACCGCATAGTCGATCGCCTGTTCGCGGCTCCAGCCCTTGGCATGCATGCCGGTATCCACCACCAAACGCACGGCGCGGTGCAGCTCGGATTGCAGGCGGCCTATATCGTCTATGGGATCATCGGCATAGATACCCATCTCTGCCGCCAGGCGCTCGGCGTACAGCGCCCAGCCTTCGCCCGCCGCATTGGAGTAGAAGAGAGTACTCATCAACGGCAAGGTGTCGGACAGGCCTATTATGGTCTGCAGGTGATGGCCCGGGTTGGTCTCGTGGTAGGTCAGGGTCTGCAGCGAGTAAGATGGCAGGGAGGCAGTGTCGTACAGGCTGATCCAGAAGGTGCCCTTGCGCGAACCGTCCTGGGATGGTGCATCGTAGAAGGCGCCGCTGGTGGAGGCGGCGCGGCTGTCGGGCACGGCCTCGACCGCGACCTCCTGATCCGGCAAGCGCCCGAACCACTGCGGCAGTTTGGCGTTGACCAAGTCCAGGTCGGCATGAATATCCGCCATCAACTGCCGCTTGCCTTCCGCCGTATTGGGGTAGAGGTACTTGGGATCTTTGAGCAGCACCTGCATGCGCTCGCCCACCGTGCCGTCCGTGTAGCCGACTTTTTTCAGCAGGCCGTCCATCTCTGTGGTGATCCGCGCCACCTCGGCCAGGCCCAGCCGATGGATCTCATCCGCTGTCTTGTCCGAGTTGGCCAGGTGTTTGATCATGGCCTGATACAGCTCGGCCCCCTTTGGCAGTCTGCCTATGCCGGCATCATGGGTCGCCTTCGGCCGCAGGACTTCAAGCGCGGCAATCAGCGCCCGGGTGGCGGCATAATATTGGCTGTCGACCAATTCAGTCGCGGATGTGGCCAGCGCTTCAGCCTGGTCCACGCCGGCCGCCGCCAGCTTGGCCTCGAAGCTCAACACCAAAGGATGCTCGGCAGGGAGCATGGCTATCTGGGCCGCCAGGCCGCGCAGCGTCTTGTCTATCACGAAGTCCGGGGGGATCACCCCAAGTTCGGCATCCTGCTCCATCTTGGCGATAAGCCCGGCCATGGCCGCGGGATAGGCCCTCAGGCGTGCCAGATAGGCCTTGGCCTCGGCGCTGTCGGTGACCGCGAACTTGTCTTCCATGTAACCTGGGAATTCAACCTGCAGGCCGGAAAGATGGTTCACCGCATAGGGCAGGAACCAGACACCGTATTCGCCCAGCACGTTGCCATAGTCGACTGTCTGGGCCGGCAGCAGGGCGCCCCTGACTTCGGATCTGATGGCATTCAGGCTCACCCTATCCGATGGGCTCAGCCTGGCACTGTCCATGGCATCGAGCCTGGACAGCATGGCTGCGAGGCTCGCCCTGCGATGGGCTTCACCTGCCGGGCTGTAATCTGTCAGGCTGGACATGACCCCGGCACCTGCATTGGCATCTGTCACCCCATAGTAAGTGGCCAGCTCGGGCCTGAGGGCGAAATAGTCCTTGGTCATATCGACCAATTGCTGTTTGAGGCTGGCCGCAGCCTCTATGTCGCTGGCAGGGGCAGAGGTTGCAGCCTCGGCCGCCGTGGGTGTGGCGTCTTGTTTAACCGGGTCGCTACAGCCGCTGACCAGTAAACCCAGTATTAGGCCATTGATTATTTTTTTCATAGGGTACTCGTGAAGTGGGTGTATTTGGTAGGCTCATCCCATCGGCTCACAGCATTGGTATCTATACTTGCTGCGCATTAGGGCCAAAATAAGCTCACAAATCTGACATTTATTTGGATAGTTATCCTAGCAGCAAAAATGGCCAACATCTCGTGATTTTTGTATACAATCCTCTGTGTTAGATCGCCAAGTGGCATCACCCCTATCTGCAGGCGCTGTCAACTCGCTCGCTGTCGGCATTTATGAGGAGTTAGCCGAGTAATGTTTAACAATAAAGCCGATGAGCCTATAGGGATATTTCCTAAAAAGAAGACGCTAATTGCATTTTTGCTTGCGACCCTGTTACTTCTCATAGGCACCGGCATGTCCGTGTCTATCATCTCAAATAACTATTATAAATTAGATCCTAGATGGGATTTTTTGATATTGCTGGTATTAGCCATCCAGCTGAACCTTGTTAATTTTAAAGTGACGAGAGGCTCTTTCCTTTGTGCTAAATGGCTTAAGTTTCAAGCTATTATGTTTGCCTTGATCTGTGCTCCCGCAATTTTATTGCAGGATACGTTTGCTGCGCTATTGTTTTGCCTGATAAATATGGCGGTGTTAATTGGCGCTGTTTTTCTGATTTCCGGTGAAAAATATAAAGCCTATGTGCAGTATCAGCACGATCTTATGTCGGATATTAATGAAGCCAGAGACATGATAAATCAAGAAATTAATGAGAAGCTAAAACGGAAAACAAGGCTGTAGACCCTTGCTCCGTGGAAATGTGCATCTCGAGCGAGTGCATAAACAGCATCTCCGCCTCTCTTGAGGAGAGGCCTGTGTATTCAGGGTGAACCACCACCTGGCGTTCACCCTGGGTCGTGGGGCTCCATGCCAGGCTAGAGCCATAATGGCTATTCGCCGTAGAGCTTGATTTCGAGCACATTGGTGATGGCATTGCCATTCCAATGGTACTCCAGGTGCTTGGATTGCAATATCTGGGTGACTAGGCGTGGGCGGTACAAGACATAGCAGTCATGGCCCGGATGACGCACCGACAGGTAGCGGATACCATCCACATCCCTGAGCTTCTGTTCGTTGGCAAAGATCTGGCTGTAGGCATAGCTGGTGCCGTTATAGAGCAGGCTCTCCTGGAAGTCAGGCCCCGTGATGTCGAGCAGCTGTGCATCGAATGCTGCGACCAGCACCCGCATCTGTATCTTCTGGGGCGGCTCATCGGTATAGCCGAGTAATCTCTCCTGATGGTAGACAGTTTCCTTGACCGAAGTATCCAGCAAGGGCGCACAGTAGTAGCCGCCAAAATCCCTGGTGGTGAACCTGGCGCCTTCCGGGTTGATATGGGTAAAGGCGGCCATCACAGCATTGCAGCCGGGCAGGCCGGTTAACCAGTCTGCCTTGGGCACCCGATTCAAGTCGCCGGCCTGCTCGTTCAACCTGCTGTTGGTCATGGCTTCTATGGCCCACACGGCCTCGAGTTCGTCTTCATTGGCCACATCTTCGAAGAGGTTGATCGTGGGGTATCGACTTGGGACCACACGATAACATTTCTGCTGCTCGTAGCCTGTCAGCGGCGGTTGCTCCATCAAGCCATGCCTCCGCGCCAGGCATGCAGCCGGCTGGCGACTTCATAGAGATCGGCCACGCGCCCCTGTTTCATGATATCCATGGCGCTGTGACCGGCGAAGAAGGGATGCTTGTTGGGTTTGCGTACCCAGCCATAAACGCTGTCATCGGCGCTGAACAGGGTCCGCAGGCATTTATGTATGTTCAGTATGTAGCTCATGCGCTCTTGGGTGTCCAAGGATAGGCGCAGCCCACCGCTGGCTTCCTTGTATTTGCTCAATGTTGAACGAGAGCTTATCCCCAGAATCGCCAGCTGCTCCGCGGTATTGCAGTGCCACTTGTCCATGATCCTGAATACCACCGGCAGGGCCTTGCTGTAATCCATGGCTTCACTGCGCTGTTCCTGGGAATGGGTCTTGGCCTGGGCTTTGGAGTGAGCTTGCTGCTTGAGGCCGGTCATACACGGCTCCTTATCTTGAGCTGACAAGGCGGCCTTGGATGTCGCTTAAGCCGCAATGAAAAGGGAACGTCTGAGTCAATTCTAGTCGAAATGTACGCAAATGAACATGGTTTCGTGTATTTGTCCAGTATTGAGCATGCCACAGGCGGTAACCCAGGCAGGGAATAGCGCCTGCCGCGGCCATGGCTTAGCCTGAATAAGCTGAGCCATGCCGGCCCCGTCTTTGAGCGTCCCGCCGGGGCGGCGGGCAATTAATCCAAGACTATTGGCCCAAAAAAGCAGATAATTCCCCCAATTTCGCACTATTTGTCCACGGCCGAGGCATGCTTTTAAACTGCATGTCATGAACAGCGCCCTGGGGCGAGCGGCAAGCCCAGCAGCAATTCGGAACTATCCAATGGAAATCAAAGTAAATTTTCTCGATAATCTCAGACTCGAAGCCAAGTTTGATGATTTCAGCGTCATCGCCGACCAGCCCATCCGCTACAAGGGCGATGGTTCGGCCCCAGGTCCCTTCGATTACTTCCTGGCGTCCTCGGCCCTGTGTGCCGCCTATTTCGTCAAGGTGTACTGCAGCTCCCGCGACATACCCACAGAGGGCATTCGCCTGTCGCAGAACAACATAGTCGACCCGGAAAACCGCTATAACCAGATCTTCAAGATCCAGGTGGAACTGCCGGAAAGCATCTCCGCCAAGGACAGGGAAGGCATACTGCGCTCCATCGACCGCTGCACGGTAAAAAAAGTGGTGCAGACGGGCCCCGAGTTCCAGATTGAAACCGTGGCCAGCCTGGATCAGGACGCCCAGGCCATGCTGATGCTCAAGCCGGACGAGAGCCACCATACCTTCATCCTCGGCAAGGACCTGCCGCTGGAGCAGACCATAGCCAACATGACGGGCAAGCTGGCCGAGCTCGGCATGAAGATAGAGATCTCCTCCTGGCGCAACCTGGTGCCCCATGTCTGGTCGCTGCATATCCGCGACGCCGCCTCGCCCAAGTGCTTCACCAACGGCAAGGGTGCCACCAAGGAGAGCGCCCTGTGTTCGGCGCTGGGCGAATTTATCGAGCGCCTGAGCTGCAACTTCTTCTACAACGACCAGTATTTCGGCCCGGAGATAGCCAACGCCGACTTCGTCCACTACCCCAACGAGAAGTGGTTCAAGCCGGGGGCGGATGATGCGCTGCCGGACGGCATACTCGACGACTACTGCCTGGAGATCTACAACCCAGACGGCGATCTCTGCGGCTCCAACCTGATAGACACCAACTCGGGCAACAGGGAGCGCGGCATCTGCGCCATCCCCTATGTGCGCCAGAGTGACGGCGAGACGGTATATTTCCCGTCGAACCTGATAGAGAACCTGTTTCTGAGCAACGGCATGAGCGCAGGCAACAACCTGGACGAAGCCAAGGTGCAGTGCCTGTCGGAGATCTTCGAGCGCGCGGTCAAGCGCCAGATCATAGAAGAAGAGATCGCCCTGCCGGACGTGCCCAGGGACGTGCTGGCCAAGTACCCCGGCATCATGGCCGGCATAGAGGCGCTGGAGGCCCAGGGCTTCCCCCTGGTCATCAAGGATGCGTCTCTGGGCGGCCAGTTCCCCGTGATGTGCGTGACCCTGATGAACCCGCGCACCGGCGGCGTGTTCGCCTCCTTCGGCGCCCACCCGAGCCTCGAAGTGGCGCTGGAGCGCAGCCTCACCGAGCTGCTGCAGGGCCGCAGCTTCGAGGGCCTCAACGATGTGCAGAAACCCACCTTCAACAGCATGGCGGTGCAGGAGCCGGAGAACTTCGTCGAGCACTTCATCGACTCCACCGGGGTGATCTCCTGGCGCTTCTTCAGCGCCAAACATGACTATGAGTTCGTCGAGTGGGACTTCTCGGGTACTAATGCGCAGGAGAGTGAGCGCCTGTTCGCCATACTGGAAGATCTCGGCAAGGAGGTGTACATCGCCGAATTTACCGAGCTTGGCAACGCCTGCCGCATCCTGGTGCCGGACTTCTCTGAGGTCTACCCTGTGTCGGATCTCATCTGGGACAACACCAACAAGGCGCTGGACTACCGCGAAGACATACTCAACCTGCACACTCTCAACAACCGCCAGCTGCGCAAGCTGTCCGAGCGTCTGGACGAGAGCCAGCTGGATATCTACAGCGACATCATCACCCTGATAGGCGTAGAGTTCGACGAGAATACAGTCTGGGGCCAGCTGACGATACTCGAGCTCAGGCTGCTGATCTGCCTGGCGCTGGGCGAGCTGGAAGAGGCGCTGGAGCTGACCGAGACCTTCCTGCAGTACAACAACAACACGGTCGCCCGCGGCCTCTTCTACCAGGGCGTGCAGGCAGTGCTGGAAATCAGCCTCGACGACGAGCTTGAGCTAACAGACTATCAGGAGAGCCTGGGCCGTATGTTCGGCCAGGAGACCCTGGATGCCGTGGTGGGTTCTGTCGAAGGCTCGGTGCGCTTCTTTGGCCTGACGCCAACGAATTCGCAGCTCGAAGGCCTGGAGAAGCACCAGAAGCTGATCGACAGCTACAAGAAGCTGCATGCGGCCAGGGCACGATTAGCGGCCATGGCTGCCGCCAAGGCCAGTTAGGTTTCAGTGGCCGCCATAGGCAATGACAGAAAGCCAACCCGAGAGGGTTGGCTTTTTTGTTGGTGTTTTGACTGTGGCGTTGGGCCAGAGCCTTGGGGGTGAAGCGTTGCGGGCTTCATTCAGCTGTAAATGGACCCAGCTGCGCTGGCTCTGACCGCCTTTCAGGCGGTATAAAGTCGTGGGGAAAATGCATCCATGCACAAAGGCCAGTTCGGCATCCATGCCTCTCGCTCGTGAGCGAGTTGCTGCGCAACACTCGCCACCCCACACCCGACCAAGAGGGGGATCAACAGCAATCCCCCTCTTACTCTTTTGAAAGCGCTGGCCCTGTGCCGCCCCGCCGAAGCGGACAGCCCCTCGGGCTTATGGGGGGAAATTTGCCTACGCCTCGGATGGTAAATCCCTTTACCGCCGAGGCTGGCGCGTCGTCCATGACGCGCCTACGGCATTTCCCCCAACGCCCTCGGCCGCTCCGAAGGGGATGGGTGTATTCTTCCGGCAGTGTGCTTACAAAAAAGTTGTGAGTGTCTCATCCACTCATCCCTTCCAGATTTACAAACTTTTTGTTGATTTTTGGTTCCATTTTAGATGATATAGGAATGCATCTTGATAGATGACATTTATCTGTAGTAGTTTTTGTGTTCTGATTAACGGAACGAAGTGGGGCTAAAGGTACAACTGTGCTAATATCTCTCGATTTATTGAATATGTGAATAGAATCTGAGTTTGGTATAATGAAGCAGGTACTCGATACAGCGCAGTTGGCAGCGATTTCAAAATTATTTTCTTCGTCTGTGCTACAAGAAATGACCATAAAAGGGCGCTATGATGGTTTTTCATCTTTGGTGCAAGAAACGTCATTTTTAGATTCGGTTGATAGTGATTTTCTTGTTGCGGATTTCTATGAATACATGTTCAGAATGTTAATTAGAACTGAGAACAGGCAGGAGTATGTTTATAAATCTGCTGTTGTTCAAAAAGTGCTTCTAGGAAAGCATTCACTTAATACTGCATCCATGTTGTCTGAGTTTCGGGTTGAGAAAAGTAAGGCTGATATCGCAGTTCTAAATGGAACTTCTACTGTATATGAAATTAAGTCTGAACGAGACAAGTTATCAAGGTTGAAAGTGCAGATCGACTCCTATCGCAAGTTTTTTGCAAATGTTAATGTGATCGTTGGAGAAAATCACATAGATGCTGTTAAAGAGATAGTGCCGGTTGATGTGGGGATTATGACATTAACAAATAATTATACAATTTCTGTTGATAGAGAGGCAGTGAACATCCCAAGCAGGACATGTCCGAGTACAATTTTTGATTCAATTAGAAGGGAGGAATCAATTAAAATACTACAAGAAATAGATGTTTCTGTTCCTGAGTTGCCAAATTCAAGAATATATGCTGAGTTGAAGAAAATTTTTAGTATTCAAGATCCTGAAGTGATTCACCATTATATGGTTAAGGTCTTAAGAGAGACTCGGAGTTTGAACTCGCTTAAGAGCACAATTAAGAAAATCCCTAATTCACTCCGCGCTGCCGTATTGGGAATGTCGTTGAAGAAAGAAGATGTGAGTAACCTTGAGTTAGTTGTAAACACCCCATTAGTCGAAGCATTGAAATGGAATTAATGATATGTACTATCCGTATTTTCGTGGTAAGCAGTATGAACTTATAGTTGTTAAGGAAAATGCTAAATTAATAAGTAACTCTGGATTTATACCTATAATTGAGCCAGTGAAGTCGGCAACGAGTGGATTGGTGAGAACTCTTGATGCAATCAAGAATGAAAATGGGAAAGTGATTTTAATCATTAATCCTGTGAATGGTGATTTTAAAAATAACCATGAAGAAATTTTACTCTTTTTTAAAGACAACCATTCAGATTTTCCAGGTCTTTCTCCTGGGGTTTTACTTACTGATGATATTGACTTAGAAGCAATAAAGGCTCTTGTTGATCGATCTTCTGCGAATAAGGTTGCGTTAATCCACTCAGGCTATTCGAATGTTAGGGATATTGTTTCATTAATATCGAATAATCAAAATGTAGAGTTTACAAATATATTTATTGAGCAATACTGTGGCAGGTTATATAGGAACCATTTTTCTAATGGAGGTCGTGTTTTAATTCGAGATGGTTTCATTAAACGTAGTGCTAATAGATTACACCCGGACTCAGAGTTTTTTTCAGACTTGCATGTTACATATGGAGCTGAGGAGGTGAATGCTTTTGGTGACTTTCTTATCGTTGGTGATGAATATTCAGAATCAGGCGGTCCTGCATACTCTGTAGCAATACATGTAACATATGTTGATGCCACTAATGATGAGGCCATGTATTTATTTCACTTTAAGTCTGATAGGAACGACACGCCTGCGGATCCGGCTGGTAAGTTTTTGGAGGCGTTAGCTAAGCTTGTGTCAAAGTTGGAACTCGAAAATTCTGTAATCGCTGAAACAGACGCTATGAAAGAGTTTAGACAACTCTATGACAGCGAGCACTTTCCAGGATTGGGTTATTTAAAGAAGATGATGATGCAGCATCATATAGAGCTCATGGCCTCTTTAGTTGAGTGAATTGACCATGATGAAATGCTGCCAAAATTGTTTTAATGATTCATACCTTTATGATTACATTAGATACCAAGCAATTGAACTTGATACATGTGGATACTGTAAAAGTAAAGATGTATTAACCGTGGAGCCGAACTCACTTTGTGTTTTATTTGAGCCTCTAGTTGATGCATATATTTTAGATGAAAATGGAAAAACTTTGGTTGATTGTTTTCGAGATGATTGGTTTTTATTCTCGTCAAGTAAGATGAACTCTCAAGCAATGCAAGTGCTACTCGGAGAAATTTTAGATGACGCAAATGTTGTCCGGAAACTCTACTCATTGCCGATTTCACCAAGTGATACAACTTTGAAAGTATGGGAGGAATTCAAAGAGGAGTTGAAGCATTCAAATCGTTTTTTTATAAAAAAACAAATCAATGAACAAATTCTTTCTCAAATGTTTCCATATATTACACTTTTGAAAAATGACCGCCCGGAGGAGTGGTTTAGAGCTAGATTACAATATAGCCAATCTGATGTATACGGTATCCATGAAATGGGCGCTCCACCCAAAGATAAGGTTGGCCATGGAAGGGCCAACCCAGCAGGCATTCCTTACTTATATATAGCTTCCCAAGTCGATACAGCTGTGTCTGAAGTGAGGCCACATACCGGAGATGCCGTTAGTGTGGCTACCATAATAATGAGCGAAAGTGTCAAATTGTTGGATCTGAGAGATCCTAAATTGAGGGCCTCACCTTTTGAAATGTTAGGTACTTCGAGTGACATAGGCTCCCTTAAGAAGGGAATAGAATTTCTAGATAAACTGGGGGAAGAGTTAACTCGCCCTGTTAGGCGCGAAGCAGCTGCTTATGATTACGTTCCTAGCCAATTCCTTTGTGAACTAATTAAACATTATGGCTATGATGGAGTGGTCTATAAGAGTTCTGTTGGAGAAGGATTTAATGCTGCGTTGTTTGATCCAAGTCTTGCAGAAGTAACGAGTGTTAAAAGCTTTGTTGTAAAGCGAGTCACTGTTGATTTGGATGCATGAAAGAATAATAAATAGATAGGAAATATATGGTCACCTCGGTCTCGGCATCGCAATGTGCCATGATTTAGGTACACCAAATCTGACTCGAGGTGGCCATCTCAGCAGCCATAACTTTTAAAGTTTCGTACACCCTAGATTAGGCTGTGAGTGATCCCCTTTTTGCCTGTCGAGGCTTGCCATGACCACTGCCCGTCGCCAGTTGATTGATGCCGAAAGTACGCCCTTATCCAGCGATTAATCCCTGTGTTTGAAGGGCGTTTTGTGTGGCGAAGATGTGGTCACTGGGCGCGGTTGCGGGCACAGGCTGACCTGTGTAACTTACTGATTTCAGTGATTGACAGTATTTATTACCTTGATTAGAATTCAGCCAATTTCATAGAGGTATCCTTTCATGACTCTTTACGCCTCGGATCAGCGAGTGACCCGAGTGTGCTCCGTACAGTTGCTTGCGATGAAGCCTTGTCCGGAGCCAAACAGGAAAGCCTGAGCTTTCTACCCAGTCATCGCCACGACATGCACTGTCGCCATCCCGCAAGGGAAGGGCGCGTATGTCTTGGCGCAGTCAACGGGGGCCACAGATGAACCTTCATCCGTGGCCCTTTTTCGTATCCGCCTTATGGCGATTCTCAAAAGCGAACCGGGTCCCGTTCGCTTTTTTTATACTTTGAATCCAGTTTGCAGGAGACAGTTATGTCACAAAATATCTATGACAATCAGGGCTTTTTTGATGCCTATGCACAGCTGCTCCGTTCGGTTCACGGGTTGGATGGCGCCCCTGAGTGGTCGGCGCTCAAGGCGATGTTGCCGCCGTTGGAGGGGCGCAGGGTGGTGGATCTCGGCTGTGGCTACGGCTGGTTTTGCCGCGCCGCTAGGGAGCTGGGGGCCGACTCGGTATTGGGGATAGATCTCTCCAGTAAGATGTTGGCCCAGGCGAGGGCAACAACCCAGGATGAAGCGATTGAATACCAGCAGGGGGATCTCGATGGCCTTATGCTGGCACCAAAGAGTGTGGATCTGGCTTACAGCTCATTGGCGCTGCATTATCTTGCTGATCTGCGGCCCTTGTTTGCGACTCTGTATCGGGCACTGAAACCCGGCGGCCGGCTGGTGTTCTCCACCGAACATCCTGTCTTTACCTGTTCCCCGAATCAGGGTTGGCTGGTGGATGAGGCCGGCAAGCGTTCCTGGGCAGTCAACAGCTACCAGGCCGAAGGCGAACGTCGAAGCGACTGGATGGCCAAAGGGGTGATCAAATACCACAGAACCTTGGGCACTATGGTCAATGCCTTGTTGCAAGCCGGGTTTGAATTGCGTCAGCTGAACGAATGGGGCCCCTCGGTGCAGCAGGTAGCTGCCAACCCCGCCCTGGCCGAGGAAGCTGAACGGCCAATGCTGTTGTTGATTGCAGCCCAGAAGCCGGTTGGTTAAATCCAAGCTGTTTGCATAGGTTAACCAGTGGATGTGCCACCGTGTATTTCTGTCATAACTGTGTTGCTTGGAGCTGAAAGAGTGAGGGCATCACTTTTTAGCGGCTCTAAGGCGTCAGTATGCCCCAGATCCCCATCTGGAGTCGTTGAGGATGGCGGGACAAATTACGTGGCCTAAGTGGAACGCCAGAACTGGCATTGCTGCGCCAGTGACCGTCGAAAACAAGGATGTTTTCGTCGAGCGGCCAGGGATGGCTTCACAGCGAGTCACTGGTGTAGCAATGTAAATGCCCACGGCAGGTGATTGTCGGCACTCTGGTTGGCACAATCGCTGGCAGTCATCAGTTGCATCATTGAGAACCTCAGAGATTCAAGCCACTTGCCAAGCGCACCTAGGTCGGGTGCGGGACACATTGCGTGGCCTAAGTGGAACGCCAGAATTGGCGTTATAGATATCAGAGCAATGCGAAAGCCCACGGCAGGTGATAGGCTGCAAATCCACTTTGCAGCAACACTAGACTAGTGGGTCACTCGTTCTCTGCCGAGAGTTTCAACGGCCTTACGACCGAGAAAGTCGTGGGCTTCCCGCCCCTCAGTTTTAAAGAGAGTCGGGCAAGGAGGACTGCTCGTCCTATCCTCCTTGCATTCACCATGACGTCCCTGCGAAGCGGGCTCTTGTTAAAGCATTAGCCTCTGGCTTATGGGCCTCTGAGCTAGCGCCTCATATTCGCCATCCCTGGCTCACCTGAGGCTAGCTCGGCGAAGCACATCCATATGCTTCACTCCCAGCTCGGCTATCCTGCCTCGCGCTCATAAGCTTGTCGCTTCGCGATATTCGTCCATGCCTCGCTCACGCTCATCTGCTCCAACGCCCTCGGCCGCTTCGAAGGGAGATGGGTGCCATCTTCAGCCATACTGGTAATTTAAGGCTTGGAAAGGGTTTTGGATGTCTTGGCCTTTGACTTGCCATTTCTTGAACGCAAACGGAAAGCGCATTATGTTATTGTTTTATAATGGATAGTCTGATTTTTTCAGTCTAGTTTTTGTATGAATAAAAATAGTGTAAGATGTGGACATCATGCTTGGTTTTGTGATTGGTTGGATTTCCATAAATTAATTGAAATAGGCAATGCTATGCATGTCTACTGATTGAATTAAAAGGGAATTATATTTAAGTTGTCTAAGTGCAATGTTAATATTAAATGGAGTTTAAATGAAGATTTTTTTAAAAATAGGTTTGGCAATATGTCTTACTCAGTTAATTGGCTGCACATCTTCAAAAGCTATTCTTTATAGCGGGAATAAAACTAAAAGCGAGATCGTAACCGTTTATGTACCTCAGCAATTCATTCATGTTGTGAATGGAAATAAATTAGCTGGAACTTTTAATTACCAAGATGGCCATTTTGTAGAACTCATATACTTAGATTCTGGTCACGCTTCTCTTCAAGGAACAATGTCAACCAACTTTCAAGACTTTGGTTCAAAATATAAGTACACCGAATGGAGCTTCAAAGTTGGGGTTGATTTTAAGGCAGGCCATACTTATATGCTTTATTGGGAGGAATACAATGAAAAGCCAGTGATTTCTGGTCGTGACCTAGGAGAGTTAGGAGATAGTTTTTCCCCGATAATTAATGAATTTGGTTTTGTCGAAGGCGGAAGACAATCTTTAATTGAAAGACAAAAAGCCTACTATGAATCTTTGATTAACAAAGGTTCTTCTATTAAAATAATAAATGAAGAATATTTGGAAACTCATAACAAAAAGAGCTAGAAAAAGATAGGACATATATGGTCACCTTGGATTTAGCAATGAGATCGAGGACAGTCATAACTCTTTGCTGCTGAAAGCATCGGGATGACACACGTTCCTCATCTGGTGTAGCTGAGGGTGTAAAAATATTGGGTGACAAAGCTGCGATGCTTGAGTGGAGCGCCGGAGTAGGCACTGGCGTGGCAGTGACCTTCTAAAACATGGATGTTTTAGTAGAGCTTACAGGGACACGGTAATTATGGGCACCCACAGTAAATGGCGTGCTTAGTAGCCTCTTCTAGACGGAGATAGATTGTCTATGTTGGAGTCTTGCCTGGAAAGAGTGAGGACATTCACAACTTTTAGTCACTCTAAGGCGTCAGTATGCCCCAGATCCCCATCTGGAGCCGTTGAGGATGGCGGGACAAGTTGCGTGGCCTAAGTGAAGCGCCAGAACTGGCATTGCTGCGCCAGTGACCGTCGAAAACAAGGATGTTTTCGTCGAGCGGCCAGGGATGGCTTCACAGCGAGTCACTGGTGTAGCAATGCGAAAGCCCACGGCAGGTGATTGTCGGCACTCTGGTTGGCACAATAGCCGGCAGCCACCAGTTGCATTATTGAGAACCTCAGAGATTCAAGCTGTTTGCCAAGCACAGCTTGGTCGGGTGTGGGACACATTGCGTGGCCTAAGTGGAACTCCAAAACTGGCATTGCTGCGCCAGTGACCGTCGAAAACAAGGATGTTTTCGTCGAGCAGCCAGGGATGGCTTCACAGCGAGTCACTGGTGTAGCAATGTAAATGCCCACGGCAGGTGATTGCCGGCACTCTGGTCGGCATATGGCCTGCAGTCATCACCTACTCATTGAAGACAAAGAGTGAGGACGCCTGCAACCCTTTAGCGACTCGATGGCGTCAGTATGCTCCAGATCCCGATCTGGGGCCGTTGAGAGGCTGACAGCATTGGTCCCCCATCATTAGTTTGAAGCATGTCTTGTCGACTGTTCATAAACTGGGCAGCTGAGAGTGCATGCCTGGTTGTTTTATGATGGCCGGCCTCATACACTCCTTGCATCTTAAAAAGGAGTTTATTTTGAATAAGTTAATTACTGCGATAGTCATTTGTTTCTGCATGATGGGCTGTTCTTCGTTGAATGAGGTTCAAGCCGACGCTAAGCCTGCATCAAGCTATGTTGGTGAAAATGTGAAGATCACGACTTACTCTGGGGAAACCTTCGAGTTTGAGGTTGAAGGTGCAACAGAGCTTGCTGTGTACGGAGAAGGCAAATCCATCAACATGGCTGACATAGAAAAAATGGAAGTCGAGGAGCTGAGTCTACTCAAATCTATATCACTCTCTGGTGGCCTGTATATGTTGTCAGCCGTGGTGATAGCCGTCGCTGTCTTGTGATACAAGATCCAATCTGCAGCCGTTGAAGGTGTGAGCAGAGCCGGTGAGATAGCAGCCATGCCTAAGAGGAACCCCAGAACTGGCATGGCTGCATCATTGGGCACTGGGGAGAGCCAAGCCGCGCCGTTGGGCGTAGCTTGGCATCCCGTCCTTTGCCATCATTGATGAATGAGTTTGCCGGCTTTTACCACATCCATCAGGGGATTGACGCCGTAACTGTAGGCCAGCTGCGCCGGGGTGGAGATGTTCCACAGGCAGAAGTCGGCCTGCATGCCGACGGCGAGTTGGCCGACGCGGCCGTCTATGCCGAGGGCCTTGGCGGCGTTGCGGGTGACGCCGGCCAGCGCCTCTTCCGGGGTCAGGCGAAACAGGGTGCAGCCCAGGTTGAGCATCAACAGGGTAGAGCAGATGGGCGAGGAGCCGGGGTTGAAGTCGCTCGCCAGCACCATGGGCACGCCGTGTTGGCGCAAGAGATCGATCGGCGGCTTCTGGGTTTCCCGCAGGAAGTAGAAGGCGCCGGGGAGCAGCACGGCGCAGGTGCCGCTCTTGGCCAGGGCCTTGACCCCGGCCTCGTCGAGAAATTCTATGTGATCCACTGATTTGGCACCCAGGCGCGCCGCCAGCTCTGAGCCGCCGAGGTTCGACAGCTGCTCGGCATGCAGCTTGATCTCCAGCCCAGCTGCCCTGGCGGCACAGAGCACCCGCTCCGTCTGTTCCAGGTTGAAGGCGATGCCCTCGCAGAATACATCCACAGCGTCGGCGAGGTTCTCCTCGAGCACCGCCGGCAGCATCTCGTTGACCACAAGATCCACATAGGCGTCGCTGTCGTGTTTGAACTCAGGCGGAATGGCGTGGGCGCCGAGGAAGGTGGTGACCACCTCCACATGATGGTGTGTGCCCAGCTCGCGGGCCACCCGCAGCAGCTTGAGTTCCGTCTCTGTGTTCAGGCCGTAGCCTGACTTGATCTCCACAGTGGTGACCCCTTCTCTGGCGAGGGCATTGAGGCGTTGGCGCCCCAGCTCGAACAGCTCGGCCTCGTCCGCCTCGCGGCAGGCCTTGACGGTTGAGATGATGCCGCCACCGGCGCGGGCTATGTCCTCGTAGCTGGCGCCCTGGAGGCGCAGCTCGAACTCGTTGGCGCGGTTGCCGGCGAACACCAGGTGGGTGTGGGCATCTATCAGCCCTGGGGTGATCCAGCCGCCCTTGCCCCTGTAAACCGGGGTTGCCAACACATCGAATTCCGGCAGTTCGCTCCTGGGACCCAGCCAGGCGATCTTGCCGTCCCTGACCGCGATGGCGGCATCGCTGATGGCACCGTAAGGTGCTGATACCTGTGGACTCATGGTGGCTAAGTTGACGTCGATCCAGACCTGATCCCAAGACATGCTGCTTCCCCTTCAATGAATACTAGATGCAAAATTTGTGAACGACTTGTATTTACTTGTATATACAAGTTAGGATTGTAACCGAGTTCCAGGCGAGATTAAACATATCAGTTTAATCGTCCTGGATGCCAGCATAGGAAGGACCATGGCCACGCCTAAATTTGCCGAGATCAAGCAATACATCATCGCCCGTATCGAGACGGGGGAGTGGGAAGAGAACGCCAGGCTGCCGTCGGAGAACCAGTTCGCCGAGCAGTTCGGCTGCAGCCGCATGACGGCGCGCCGGGCGCTGACAGAGCTGACCGACAACGGCGTGCTGGAGCGCAGCCAGGGGCTGGGCACCTTCGTCGCCGGCCTCAAGTCCCAGTCCTCCCTGCTGGCGATCCGCAACATAGCCGACGAGATCAAGGACAGGGGCCATGGCTACAGCGTGCAGCAGCTTGAGCTGGCCCAGGTCGAGGCCAAGGCGCCGATCGCCATCGCCCTCGGACTCGAGGTCGGCAGTCCGGTATTTTATTCCGTGCTGGTGCATTGCGAGCAGGGCGCGGCCTTGCAGCTGGAGGAACGTTACGTCAATCCGGCGCTGATCCCCGACTATCTGCAGCAGGACTTCAGTAGCCTGACACCCCACGAGTACCTGTCCCAGGTGGCGCCGCTGACCGAGGCGCGCCACACCATAGAGGCGATAGTCGCCAGCGAACAGATACAGAGACAATTGCAGATCCCGGCCAGCGAACCTTGCCTGCAGATCCTGCGCCGTACCTGGTCACGCCTGGGGGTGGTGAGCTTCGCCCGCCTGGTGCATCCGGGCAGCCGTTTCCGTCTGGGTGGCCACCTGACCTTCGGCAAGGGCTGATTCAAACCAGGCCTGCCGAGGGCGGGCCAAACAGAACACTAGTTAGATCAATTAAAACAATATGCCCGAGCGCCTGAGGCCGAGGGTAAAACACCACAGAGGTTGAAACATGGATAAGAGACACGATCCCAGCCGCCGCATCATAGCGCCCCATGGCACCACACTGAGCTGCAAGAGCTGGCTGACCGAAGCGCCGATGCGCATGCTGATGAATAACCTGCACCCGGACGTGGCCGAACGTCCGGAGGATCTGGTGGTCTACGGCGGCATAGGTCGCGCCGCCCGCGACTGGCAGTGCTACGACAAGATAGTCGAAGTGCTGCAGCGCCTGGAAGACGACGAGACCCTGCTGGTGCAGTCCGGCAAGCCTGTGGGGGTGTTCCGCACCCACGCGGATGCGCCGCGGGTGTTGATCGCCAACTCCAACCTGGTGCCCCACTGGGCCAACTGGGAACACTTCAACGAGCTGGATAAGCAGGGGCTGGCCATGTACGGCCAGATGACCGCCGGCTCCTGGATCTACATAGGCACCCAGGGCATAGTCCAGGGCACCTACGAGACCTTCGCCGCCGTCGCCAGACAGCATTTCGACGGCGTGGCCGCCGGCAAGTGGATTCTCACCGGCGGCCTGGGTGGCATGGGCGGAGCCCAGCCGCTGGCAGGCACCATGGCGGGCTTCTCTGTGCTGGCCTGTGAAGTGGACGAGACACGTATCGACTTCCGCCTGCGCACCCGTTATGTGGACAAGAAAGCCACCTCGCTGGACGAGGCGCTGGCGATGATAGATGCCGCCAATGCCGCAGGCACACCTGTGTCCGTCGGCCTGCTGGCCAACGCCGCCGACGTGTTCAGCGAGCTGGTGGCACGCGGCATAGTGCCGGATGTGGTGACAGATCAGACCTCGGCCCATGATCCCCTCAACGGCTACCTGCCACAGGGCTGGACCCTGGAGCATGCCGCCGAGATGCGCAAGCAGGACGAGGCCGCGGTGGTCAAGGCCGCCAAGGAATCCATGGCGGTGCAGGTGCAAGCCATGCTGGCGCTGCAGGACAAGGGCGCCGCCACCCTGGACTATGGCAACAACATACGCCAGATGGCCTTCGAAGTGGGCGTGGCCAATGCCTTCGACTTCCCCGGCTTCGTGCCCGCCTACATACGGCCGCTGTTCTGCGAAGGCATAGGTCCCTTCCGCTGGGTGGCGCTGTCGGGCGATCCCGAAGACATCTACAAGACAGATGCCAAGGTCAAGGAGCTGATCCCGGACAATCCGCAGCTGCATAACTGGCTCGACATGGCGCGCGAGCGCATCGCCTTCCAAGGCCTGCCGGCCCGTATCTGCTGGGTCGGCCTGAAAGACAGGGCCCGTCTGGCACTGGCCTTCAACGAGATGGTCAAGAACGGCGAGCTGTCGGCGCCCGTGGTCATAGGCAGGGATCACCTGGACTCAGGTTCGGTCGCCAGCCCCAACCGCGAAACCGAGTCCATGCTCGACGGCTCGGATGCCGTGTCCGACTGGCCATTGCTCAACGCCCTGCTCAACACCGCCAGCGGTGCCACCTGGGTCTCCTTGCACCATGGCGGCGGCGTCGGCATGGGCTTCAGCCAACACTCGGGCGTGGTTATCGTCTGTGACGGCACGGATGCGGCGGCCAAGCGCGTCGGCCGGGTGCTGTGGAACGACCCTGCCACAGGTGTGATGCGTCATGCCGATGCGGGTTACGAAATTGCCAAGAATTGCGCCAAAGAACAGGGTCTTGATTTGCCCATGTTAACCACCCAGGGAGCCAAATAATGAGCCATACCCATCATCATCTCGTGTTAGAACCCGGCAGCCTGACGCTGGCGCAGCTGCGTGACATCAGCCGCCATAAGCTGACCCTGGAACTGGCACCCGCCGCCACAGAGACAATCAACGCCAGCGCCGCCATAGTGCAGCAGGTGCTCGACGAGGGCCGCACCGTCTACGGCATCAACACGGGTTTCGGCCTGCTGGCCAACACCAAGATAGCCCCGGAAGACTTGCAGTTGCTGCAGCGTTCCATAGTGCTGTCCCACGCCGCAGGCACGGGCCAGTATATGCAGGACGCCACAGTGCGCCTGATGATGGTGCTGAAGATCAACTCCCTCAGCCGCGGCTTCTCCGGCATCCGCCTGGAGGTGATCAACTTCCTGATCGCCCTGGTGAACGCCGAAGTCTATCCCTGCGTGCCCGAGAAGGGCTCGGTGGGCGCCTCAGGCGACCTGGCACCGCTGGCACACATGTGTCTGCCGTTGCTGGGTGAGGGTGAGATGAGCCACAGGGGCGAGATACTGTCCGCCGCCGAAGGCCTGGCCATCGCCGGCCTCCAGCCGCTGGACTTGGCCGCCAAGGAAGGGCTGGCGCTGCTCAACGGCACCCAGGCCTCGACGGCACTGGCGCTGGAAGGCCTGTTCCACGCCGAAGACTTGTTCGCCGCCAGCTCTGTGATAGGCGCCATGAGCGTCGAAGCCGCCATGGGCAGCCGCAGCCCCTTCGATGCCCGCATCCATGCGGCCCGCGGCCAGAAAGGCCAGATAGACTCGGCGGCCGTGTTCCGTCACCTGCTGGGCGAGGACTCAGAGATAGCCGTCAGCCACGCCAACTGTGAGAAGGTGCAGGATCCTTACTCGCTGCGCTGCCAGCCACAGGTACTGGGCGCCTGCCTGAGCCAGATACGCCATGCTGCCGAAGTGCTGGGCACAGAGGCCAACGGCGTCACGGACAACCCGCTGGTGTTCCAGGACACGGGCGACATCATCTCCGGCGGTAACTTCCACGCCGAGCCCGTTGCCATGGCGGCCGACAACCTGGCGATCGCCATCGCCGAGCTGGGTGCCATCGCCGAGCGCCGCATCGCGCTGCTGATCGACTCCAGCCTGTCCAAGCTGCCTCCCTTCCTGGTGAAGAACGGCGGCGTCAACTCTGGCTTCATGATAGCCCAGGTGACGGCGGCGGCACTGGCGTCGGAAAACAAGACCTATGCCCATCCGGCCTCGGTCGACAGCCTGCCGACCTCGGCCAATCAGGAAGACCATGTGTCCATGGCCACCTTCGCCGCCCGTCGCCTGCGCGACATGAGCGAAAACACCCGTGGGGTGCTGGCGGTGGAACTGCTGGCCGCGGCCCAGGGGCTGGACTTCCGTGCGCCGCTGACACCGAGCGCCGCCGTGGCCAGGGCCAAGGCCGAGCTGCGCGAAGTGGTGGCCTACTACGACAAGGACAGATACTTCGGCCCGGATATCGAAGCCGCCACGGATCTGTTGTATACGGCCAGCTTCAACGCCTACCTGCCGGCAGGGGTGTTGCCCAGCCTGTAATTGACAGCCTGGCTCGCGCCGGCATTCAATGAAATGAAAAAAGGACCCCAGGGTCCTTTTTTGTTTTCCTCTTTGGTCGAGATGATAGGCCCAATGGCTTATGCCTGCGATGGCAATGCCACCAACCCGCTGCCTGTGGCCTTCTTCGACACCGAACCCGCGACCCTCATCGCCGATCGCGGTGACAGTGTCTCGCCGATTTTCATTCAGCCAGGCGCCAGCGGTGCCAGATACCAGGGCCGCAACCAGAGCTTCTGGGAGCATCATGGCGAAGCCAGGATCTCTTGGGGCTATGGAGCGCCTGAGATGAGCGGCAAAGTCGTCCCCTAATCAATCACGAGGATAACCATGAAACAAGCTTTGGTACATGTCGCTTTGGTCGTTAAAGATTACGACGAGGCGATCGATTTTTATGTGAATAAGTTGAAGTTCGACTTAGTGGAAGACAGCTATCAGCCCGAGCAGGATAAGCGCTGGGTGGTCGTGGCGCCGCCGGGTTCAAAGGGTGCGGGTCTGTTGCTGGCCAAGGCATCCCAGCCTGAGCAGCATGACTTCATCGGCAACCAAGCCGGGGGACGGGTGTTTTTGTTTCTCAATACCGATGATTTCTGGCGCGATTATCATAGGATGCGGGCCGATGGCATTCATTTCGTCCGGGAGCCACAACAACAAGACTATGGCACTGTGGCCGTATTTCGGGACTTGTACGGCAACCTCTGGGATCTGTTGCAATTGCATGCCGATCACCCCATGGCGGCGCGAATGACCGGACTGAACCCTGCTTAGTCGCCGCTCATCTGTCTCTGATGATTGCGGCGTTTCCCTCGGCTATGGCCGTTTGTATCAGGTTAAAGACAGTCTCGTCGGCGTCTCTGTTCGAGGCTTGTTGCTCCTGCCCCATACGATCCATCTGCTCGCCCAGTCGATCCATCTCAAGCTGGATCCCGGCGATTTCGGCCTCCAATGCCGGATCATTCACTTCCTGTCTCCGCCACTGGTCCAACTCATGGCTCAGCTGCTGAAGGGCATGACTCCTGCTCTCCATCTGATCGCCCAGCAACTGCATCTGCTCGCCCTGGCGTTGCATCGGCAGCATAACGTCTCCGACTCGGGCGACTATGGCAGGATCGACTATCTCATACTCGCCTTGGGGCGTCTTGAACCATAGATAGTCGCTGGGGTGATCTTGGCGTTCTCGTTTCAGTCGTTGCCAGTCATCGCTGTTGCCGGCACCGACCGCCATACTGCCGTCTTGACGGACCAACACCCAGGAAAAGTCGGGATGACAGCCGACTTTGGTGACTTCGGCGCCAGGCTCGGGAGCGTCGTTGGTGCTCGAGGCAGCGTGTACCGCCAGGGCGGCGAGGGTGGGGAGCAAGCAGGCCAATAATAGTGTTGAGCGAATATTCATAGGATCTTCCTTGTATTGGGTTTTAGCCCGTTTCAGGGCTCAGGTACCGACACCTGCGATTGCTCTGACGCTTGATGCCCGTGGCTTCGCAGATATTTCACCGGTATTGACGGATAGGTAGCAGTTTGCATGCCAAGATCCCTTTTCCACTATTTCAGTGGCTTTGGCGGCAAATACTGTCCGCTCAGGCGCCAGCCTCTTTCCTATGAGTGTCCGAAAACTGTCCGCGGACAAGCCCGAGTGTCCGTTGGCCGCCATGGAGCTTGAGGATAAAAAAAGCGGACCCTGGGGGTCCGCTGGTCTTGTGTTCGCCCGTCGCTAGCGGGTTTCTATTTCGGTGATCTTCAGGCTCAGGTGCTGCTTGCGCCACTGCGCCTGGCTGATGCCTTCGACCCAGAATACCTGGCTCTGACGGGTCTGGCCGTTTCTGAGATACGTCTCTGGTACCCGGGTGATGGCGCGCCATACCTCGAGCTTTTCCTGTTTGATGCGCATGCCTTGGTCGTCGAAGAAGCCGGCCTCGACTTCGACCCCTATGACGTGCTCTTTGCTGGAACTGGTCAGGGTGAATACCAGTCCCAGTTCATCGCCGAGCCATTGGGCCCGTTCGAAGCTGACGCCTATGCCGTCCTTGGCCGTGTGGCCGAGCATGGCGCCGTGGCTCATGGCCTGGGCGGTCAGCTGCTCGCCCGCCGGCATCTCTGGCTTGGCCGCGACGGCTGTGACCTCAGGCATTAGGGGGGCGGTCGGCATCATGGGCTCCGCGGGGCGCCGGGCCGCTGGGGCCTCGATCGCCTGGGTGATGACATACTCCCAGGTGAAGTCGTCTTTCAGGCTCACCACGGCGCCATTTGCCAGTGTGGTACGGGCAATTTCGTTGGCGGCGAATGCCTGGGATGCGAGTGCGCACCAGATGAGACAGGCGCAGGACAGGATTCTAGTCATATATGTCATCCTCTGACTGGTATGGACAAGTTGATTGGCGCTAGGATAAACAAGTCTGGGGCGGCTTGTCAGGTTAAATGTGCCTTCATGGGAAAATGCCCCATCTTGCCGGGGGCAGTTTATTCGCCTGTGGCCTTAGTTTATTCGCCAGAGGCCTTAAAGCTAAAGCTGCGCCATATCGCTTTGTTCCCTGGGTGGGTGTAATATTGAAACTCTTTTTAAAATAACCACATGTGAAATATTTGTTGCCAGTGTCAGCCGGGTTGCCGGCGCCTGGCCGTCGATTGGACCCTTGATGGGGCGCGGGAGCTATTTTGGATACAGATTTAAGACTGGAGATTTCCGCCTGGCTGGCGGGGGTTGGCATAGATAGCCAACCTGCGGATGGGGTGTCGACCTCTGTGATGATCCTGGTCTGCCTCCTGTTGGCCGGGTTGTCCTACTTCATAGTGCGCCGCGGCGTGGTGCGGGCGATGAATCTGGTGATCCAGCGCTCCAGGGTCAATTGGGACGATATCTTCATGCGCTATCGGGTGCTGGAGAAGTTCGCCATGCTGGTGCCTGTGCTGGTGCTGGAGCTGCTCCTGCCCATAGCCCTGACCCAGCATAAGCTGGCCAGCCTGTTGGCGGATCGCCTGCTCAGCATCTGGATGGTGGTGCTCCTGGTGCGCGGTTGCTATGCGGCCCTGGATGCGGCCAACGAGGTGGCCGACGTCAACCTGGTCAGCCGCCGTCTGCCGGTGAAGAGTTTCGTGCAGCTGATTAAGCTGTTTTTGTTCTTCATCGGCATCATCATCGCCATCTCAGTGCTGGCGGAGCAGTCGCCGCTGATCTTCCTCAGCGGCCTGGGCGTTGCCACCGGTCTGGTGATGCTGGTGTTTCGCGACACCATTCTGGGCTTTGTCGCCGGCATTCAACTGGCGGCCAACCGCATGGTCAGCCGTGGCGATTGGATCCAGATGGATAAATACGGTGCCGACGGTTCGGTGGAAGAAGTGTCCCTGACCACAGTCAAGGTGCGCAACTGGGATCAGACAATCACCATGATCCCCGCCTATGCCTTGGTGTCGGATGCCTTTCGTAACTGGCGCGGCATGTCCGAATCCGGTGGCCGACGCATCAAGCGCTCGCTCAACATAGACGTCAACAGCATAGCCTTCCTGGGCGAGGCGGAGCGGCTCAAGCTGGCGAAGATCAATTGCCTCAAAGACTATCTGCAGCGCAAGACCCAGGAGATAGAGGAGTCGAATCGCGCCGTGTCGGACTTCGACATGCCGGTGAATGGCCGGCGCCTGACCAATATAGGTACCTTCAGGGCTTACCTGCTGGAGTTCCTGCGCCAGCACCCCAAGGTGCATAAGGAGATGACCCTGATGGTGCGTCAATTGGCGCCGACCACTGAGGGCCTGCCGCTCGAAATCTATATCTTCACCAATGATACCCGCTGGGCGAATTATGAAGACATACAGGCGGACATCTTCGATCATATCTTCGCCATCCTGCCGATATTCGGCCTGCGGCCATTCCAGGTGCCGACCGGCATGGACATGCAGGCCCTCAGGGGATGAGGCTGGATTCCTATCGGGCCCGGGCTATCAGGGAATGAAGTCGGGGATCACCTTGGGGTGGCGTCCGGACACTGAGCGATAGAAGCCGAGGATCTGTTCCATGTCCTTGGCCATGTCGCCGGAGGGCAACAGGGGCTCGCTGAGGATCACCGCCTTATGTTTGAAATCCAGTCCCACAGGCACTATGGCGACATTGGCCTTGACGGCGATATGGTAGAAACCCGTCTTCCAGCGTTTCACCTGGCTGCGGGTGCCTTCGGGCGCCAATGCCAGCTTATAGTCCGGCTGATCGGCGAACAGCTCGATCGCCGCATCGACCAGATTATTATTCCTGCGTCTGTCGACCGGGCTGCCGCCTATGGCGCGAAAGAACCAGCCCCAGGGGGGGATGAAGAGTTGGTGCTTGCCGAGGAAATGGATCCGGGTTCCCAGGGCGCCGCGGGCCATGACGCCGACGATGAAATCCCAGTTGCTGGTGTGGGGCCCAACTATGAGCAGGTACTGACGCTGGTCGGGCAACTGGCCCTGAATGCGCCAGCCCGTGACTCGCATCAGCCATTGGCAAAATTTTTCAAACATAGTTAACGACTCGCTTGTTGCTCTTCATGATGGCACTCGCCCCGCTGGTACCCGGGCGCCTGGCGCTGTGGTTGGCTATAGTACTTAGTATTACCGAGTTGGAGAAATTTTATGATTAAAAAGGGGCTTAGCCTGTTATTGCTGCTGTTGGCGTTCGATGTTGCCGCCGGGCCCGACGACGAGATAGCCGGCTTGCTGACCAGCCAGCAGGCGGCCTGGAATCGCGGCGATCTGGATGCCTATATGCAAGGCTACTGGCATGACCCCAAGCTGAGGTTCGTCTCCAAGGGGCAGTTTCGCTATGGCTGGGAAGAGATGCTGGCGCGCTATAAGGCGCATTACCCCGACAGGACAACCCAGGGTGAGCTGAAGTTCAGCCAGTTGGACATCAGGCTGCTCGGCAAGGATGTCGCCCTGGTCGTTGGCCGTTGGGAGCTGGCCCGCATCAAGGATAAGCCCAGCGGCGCCTTTACCCTCTTGATAGAGAAGCTGGATGATCGCTGGGTGATCACCCATGATCACAGCTCGGACTGACCCAGCCGCCTCATCTAAGTCATGGCTGCGGCGCGAGCTGGAAATGCTCCCGCCCCAGCTTGCGGCCCTTGCCATCGTATCTCACCTCGGTGAAGTCCATTCTCCCCTGAACATCCTGCAACACCAGGCTGGTGGAGCGGGTGCCATAGTCCGGATGCTTGATATAGATGGCCGACAGGCGCCGCTCCCATTCCAGATCTATGCCCGTGCTGGGCAGCTCCTCATCCCGCGCCCGGGTCTCATCCTGCATCAGCGCCAGCATGGTATCCAGATTGAGCTCATCCCGGCTGCTTATGAGGCGCTCCAGCGCCTGCTGGCCCTTGGCCATCTTGGGCCAGATATCATCCAAGGCACCGTTGCTTATGGCATGAAATCCCGGGCTCAAGGCCTGCAGCTGCCCGCTCTGGCTGTTGAAACACTGCAATTGGCCATTACGGCCAAACACCAGGTTGAAGGGGTTATAGTCTTGGCTATGGGCCTGCAGCCATGCGTCTGTCATGAGGGAAGGCTGGGTCAGGGCCTGGGTGACCAGCTCGCCGCGGCTGCGCATGCCATCCTGCTGCGTCGGGGCGCGAATATTGGTCAGCGCCGCTATGTCGCCATCGCGATTGACCCCCAGCCAGGTGCCGCCTGCCTGCAGATCCCGACCCGCGAGCAGCCTGTGCTCCGGGGGCCAGAAGTGGGCCGGCGCCGTTGGCCTGTGATGGAATTCATCCCGATTGGCACAGAGGACGAGCGGATACCTGGGGTGCATCTTGAGGGCGATGAAGAGAATACACATGGTGGCAATGGCCCGGGCTAAGTTAGGAGTTTATGCCTTAACTTAGCCCGTCAGCGTCCAAATGAACAGCCGCAGATCAGTGCCTGTGGCTATCATGCCCGGAATGCTTGGCATCCGCCTCGCTGCTTGGCCCGGCTTGCGTTTGATGGCTATGACTATGGTTATGGCTATGGCTATGTGAGTGGGAGTGGGCATGGCCTCGCTTATGCTCATGGCCATGCGGGTGCGGGCCTGTGCCTATCCAAGTGAGGCGGCGCAGGAACTTGCGCGGCCCCAGGCGCAACAGGCTGGCGGCAAACAGGCTGGCCAGCAGCAGCAGGCTCGGCAGCTCCAGCAGCGCCGGCAGCCGAGGTGGTGCCTGCCATTGCAACGAGCTCAATGCCGGCAATGCCAGCAGCAATGCCAGCAGCAGGAATAGCCCAAGTTGCTGTGGCCATCTCAGCAGACGTAATTGGGTCAGACTGAGCAGCGGCGCCCCGAGCAGCGGCAGCAACACAGCGACCGGACTCCAGCCGCTGTAGGCCAGCGCCAGCGCCAGTACGGCGGCGCTCAGGTTGCAGAAGCGCATCGGCAGGAAGAGCAACAGCAGGAGCGCGAGCTGCAGCAGGGGCTGGGTCAAGGCCAGCGAGGGGTGACCTATCAGGTTGGCCAGCACCAGGCCGAGCAAGATCCAGGGGGCGCTGCGATCCACCAGGTGGGCGAAACCGAAGCGCCAGGCCGAGTCCGGCAGGTTGGTGTGGGGATCGGCCAGCTCGGCCTTGATCCAGCTCAGGTAAGTTCCTATGGCGAGGGCAGCCAGCGCCTGGTAGAGGGCAAACCAGGGTCCGAGCAACAGGGCGCTGATGACCAGCGCCTCCGGACCCAGCAGGCGTTGCAGCCAGCGGCGTCTCAGGCTGGCATCCCTGGGAGTCAGGCCCAAGTGAAATCGGATGGCGGCGGCGCCATAGCTGAGCAAGAGCACGGGCGCCAGTGTGAGTAGCCAGCTGCTCAGTTGCTCTGCGCCTTGGTCGTGATGGGCATGCTGATGACCACCCGTGTCCATCAACAGCAAGACGAGCAAGAGGCCTATGCCCAGCAGGCTGCCTATGCCCGCCTGATATTCATACTTGCCCAGGCGATCAGGCTCGTGTTGCCCGTGGGGCTGATGCAGCACCACATGCAGAATGGAGCCGGTAACGAAGGCTTGCAGATAGACGGTATTGTCCAGGCTCAGCTGCGACAGGAGTTGCTCGCCGGCGAAATAACCTATCCCCGTCAGCAGGATCATGGCAGTCAACACCAGGCTGGCCCAGCGGGTGCCTACCTGGGGTTTGAGCAGCCACCAGATCGCCAGACCTACGGGCAATCTATGGAGTATGACCCCAAGCGCCAGCAGGCTGGAGTTGCCCGCCTGTTGTGCCAGTACCATGGCGCCGCCATCGGTAATGGTATGCAGCAGCAGGCCACCGACGCCCAGCGACAGGGTCAGATTGTGGGTGATCTCCGAATAGCGGTGGAATAGACGTTCGCTGGCGGTGGGGCCCCAGAGGCCCAGTACCACGAAGATGATGGCGGCAAATCCACCGTGCTCCAGCAGCTCGGGGAGGATATGCAGCAGCACCAATCCGCCCAGGGAGACGAAGATAAAGCCATCCAATCCCTTCTGCAGCCCGCTACCCGAAGAGAAGTAACGGTAAAACAGGGGACCGAGTAAGAGTGCAATACAGCTGGCGACGAGATAGAGCATGGATTCCAGGGGCGAATGTCGAAAAAACGCCATAGTATACCAGCTGCAGCAGAAATGAGCAGTCTTGTCGCTTGAATTTAGTGAATAACTGCAACCCAATCCTGGTGCTCCCGAGGCCGGGTCCCTGTTGGGAAAGTCAGGGCCGGGTCAGGTTTTAAAGGCGTAAATATTCGCCTATGGGACGGTAAAAGGTTATACAATATGGCCTTATGTTGACTCATTCATAGATATTTACCATGGATATACTCTCTGCGGCAGTGATGTTGTTTCTGATCATGGACCCCTTGGGCAATTTGCCCATCTTTGCCTCCATCTTGCGTCATATAGATCCCAAGAAACGCCGCAAGGTGTTGATCCGCGAGCTGTTGTTTGCGCTGGTGATCATGTTGCTCTTCCTCTATGCGGGTGAGGCCATCCTCGACTTCCTCAACCTCAGGTCCGAGTCGGTCAGCATAGCCGGCGGCATCATATTGTTCCTGATCGCCATCAAGATGATCTTCCCCCAGCCGGGCGGTGTGGTCGGCTTGGCGGCGGGCGAGGAGCCCTTCATAGTGCCCATGGCCATTCCCCTGATGGCGGGGCCGTCGATCCTGGCGGCACTGATACTGCTGGCCCACACAGACAGCGGCCGGATGACGGACTGGACCATAGCCCTGGTATCTGCATGGGGCGCCAGTGCCTTTATCCTGATGTTCTACAAGGTGTTCACCCGGGTGCTGGGAGAGAAGGGCCTGACGGCGGTCGAGCGCCTGATGGGCATGGTGCTGGTGATGCTCTCGGTGCAGATGTTCCTCGATGGCGTGTCCAACTACCTCAATTCTCCGCTGCATTGAGCAGGTATTGCGTTCACAGGCCTTAGTCACCATAATGCGGATATTGTATCCAATTTAGGTTGCCCTGTGCTGACTTGTCTCCTCCTCTGTGCCGCTGGCTTGGCCGGCCCTGGGCCTGCCGATTTCGAGGATCTTCTGCCCTATGCCGGGACGCCCACCGCCATGGAGTCGAGGGATGCCAACGGCAACCTGCGGCCGGGTGCCGTCTATGTGGATGCCGGCGCCTGGCATGGTTTTCACCTGCCAGACAGCCCGGCCTATTATGGTGGCTTCACCGGCCCGCTGTTTATCGCCCAGGAATATAGCCTCTACCTGAGCGACGGCCTGCAGCGCCTGAGCCTGCAGGATGCCGACACAGGGCAGGCGCGTGAGTTGGCCTCCGCCACAGGCATTCATATCTATTCCAGGCCCGACGGCTTGTTTCAGCAGTTTGACTGGGGGGATCTCTCGCTGACGCTCGGCCTGAGCTACAGCGACCAGCGCAGCGCCATAGTGACGACCAAACTGCATAACCTGAGCCCTGGAGCCCAAAGCTGGCGCCTCAGCTGGCATGGACAGCCCTTCAACCAACACCCTGAACTGCCCCAATATAGCTTGATTGCCTCCCAGAGTCTGGAGGGCGACAGCATACGCTGGCGCTTCAATCCCATAAGGGATCCCTGGCGCATCTTGTTGAGTGATGCGGAATATGAACTGGGTTTCGACACCCATGTGACCCTGAGCCGCGAGGGCAAGTTTGGCTATAGGGCGAGCACAGAGGCGCTGCCACTCGAAGCCGGGGAGAGTGTCAGTCTGATGGCGACCCATAGGTATTTTCATACCGCCCAGGAGAGCCGGGACTATCTGGGCCGCGACTGGTCTCGCGTCGCGAAGGGATTGCAACAGAATCGCCAACGCTGGCGGCAGAGGCTGCAGGGCCTGTCAGGGTCCGAGCCTGTCGCCTATCGTGCCCTGGCGGTGAAGAGCATGCTGACCTTAGTCCATAACTGGCGCAGCCCGGCGGGCGCCATACACCATGATGCGGTCACCCCGTCCGTGACCTACAAGTGGTTCAATGGGGTGTGGGCCTGGGACAGTTGGAAACAGGTCGTGGCCCTGTCTCACTTCGATACGGCTTTGGCCAAGGGCAACCTGTTGGCCATGTTCGATTATCAGTTCGACGCCGACGATCCGGTGCGACCGCAGGATGCCGGCGGCTTGCCCGATGCCGTGTTTTATAACCAAGATGGCGAGCGGGGTGGCAGCGGGGGCAATTGGAATGAACGCAATGGTAAACCGCCACTCGCGGCCTGGGCCGTCTGGGAGCTCTATAGCCGGACACAGGATCTGGCGTTGCTGCGGCTCATGTACCCCAAGCTCAAGGCCTACCATGAATGGTGGTATCGCAATCGTGATCATGACCACAATGGCTTGGTCGAGTATGGGGCGAACCTGCATTCGGCCCATGTGAAGGAAGGCAGGTTGGATGTCGCCGCCGTGATCCAGGCCGCGGCCTGGGAGTCGGGCATGGACAACGCCCCCAGGTTCGATGCCGGCGCGGATCTGCGGGTGTGGGAGAACCGTGATGCCGCCGGTAAGCTGCTGGGTTATTCCCTGTCCCAGGAGTCGGTCGATCTGAACAGTTACCTCTATGCCGAGAAACAGTTTTTGGCCAGGATGGCGCAGCGGCTGACACTGGCCGTCGAGGCGGCCCACTGGCTCGCACAGGCACAGACCCTGGGGGGGCAGATACGCAGCCGCATGTTCGATGAGGCCAGCGGCTTCTTCTACGATCTCAGGCTGACGGATGGCGGCCCCCAATTGCTCACCTCGGCGGGCAAGGGAGTCGAAGGCTGGATCCCCCTATGGGCGGGCGTCGCATCGCCGGCGCAAGCCAGACGCATGATAGCCCAAGATCTGCATCCCCAAAGCTTCGCCACCCGGGTGCCATTCCCCAGCGTCGGCGCCGACGGCCCGAATTTCGCCCCGCGACAATACTGGCGTGGCCCAGTGTGGCTGGATCAGGCATGGTTTGCCCTGCAAGGGCTGGATAGATACGGTTACCGGCGGGAGGCCCGTAGCCTGGCGACGCAACTGGTTGAACAGGCGCAAGGGGCGCTGGGTGATGCCAGTATCAGAGAAAATTACGATCCTCTTACGGGCGAGGGGTTGCATGCCAGCAACTTCAGCTGGTCCGCCGCCGTGTTCTTGCTGATTTACGAGCGTTGGTTGAAGGAGCACGACGCGGCCGGCACCGGGTCACAGCCCAAGATCGATTGACATAGCCGACACCAAGCTTAATGCCGGCTGAATTCCCCGGCATTAGCTCGCCTATTTAGCCCAGGGGATATTGTGACCCCAGGCTTCTGCTGTTAATGTCATGGGTTTGAACTGTTAAGGGGACGTGATTGTGAAGCTATTCTACTCAAGCCTGTTTGCGCTGTCGGCCTGCCTGGCGCTCAGCCATTGCGGCTCCGCCGTGGAAGGGGCCCCGATAGCCGCCGACAAGCAAGTCACAGACGCGATAGTCACAGACACCATAGTCACAGACAAGGCCCCCATCCAGATAAAGCCTGGATCCTGTGGCGCCATGCCGCCGATAAGGGATACCAGCAAACTCAAACAGAACCTGATTAAGAAAGGCGTCATCACCGAGGACATGAGCGAGGCGGAGGCGGATGCCAAGGTCGCCGAGTACATACGCCAACGACAGAAAGCCTTCGAATCTTGCAAAAGGAAGTGAACACCATGGTGATTAAAGCTGCAACCTGCGCCGCCGGGTTGGGACTCTTGTTGGCCCTGAGTGGCCCGGCCGCGCTGGCGGCACCCATGCAGGGGACACCGGCAGACGCCGGGGTGGTCGATAGAGAGCAAGTGCTCTATTGGCTGATCAAGCGCGGTGAGCTGGCCGCCGATGCCAGCGCCGAGGAAAAACAGGTCGCGGTTGCCGCCTTCCTGGCGCGTTCGGCCAAGCCCCAGGCCAAGGGGAACAGGATCGAAGTCGCTTACGAGCAGCAGCGTTTCAAGCAAGCCGCCAAGCCCAAGGCGGCGCGGGCACAGGCCTCGAATGCGCTGGCCGATAGCGAGATACATAAGACGGTCAGGGTGCTGGGGGTGTTGGTCGATTTCCCGGATCTGCCCCACGATGACAATCGTCTCTCGGCCGCCGACACTCGTATGTATTACCCTGACTATCCGGCGGCCCATTACCAGGGGCTGTTGTTTTCCAGCACAGGCTTCAGCGGACCTTCTGGCGAGACCTTGCTTTCTGGCTATCAATATTACCAGGCCGCTTCCGGACAGACCTTTTCCTTCACGGGTGAGGTGAGAGACTGGGTGCGGGCGGATAATCCTGCCGCCTATTATGGTGGCAACGATCCTGCCAATGATGACAGCGACAAGGCGGCGCAGGAGCTGGTGCTGGAGGCGGTGACCAAGGTGGTCGCCGGCATGTCCGACAGCGAGATCGGCAGCTTCGATGTCGAAGACCCCTATGACCTAGACAATGACGGCAATCTGGATGAGCCGGATGGCGTCATAGACCATGTCATGGTGTTCCACTCGAGTGTCGGTGAAGAAGCCGGCGGTGGCGTGTTGGGTGACGATGCCATCTGGTCCCATAGATTTTTTGTCGGCAACGCCCCTGTCAGCATTCCCGGCAGGAACATCAAGCTGTTTGGTTACACCATACAGCCCATAGATGCGGCGACCGGGGTCTGTACCCATGAGTTCGGCCACGACTTGGGCCTGCCGGACGAGTATGACACCAGCTATGGCGGCAAAGGCTCACCCGTAGGTTCCTGGTCGCTGATGTCCGGCGGCAGCTGGACCGGGGCCATTCCTGGCTCTGAGCCCAGCGGCTTCAGTCCCTATGCCCGTTCTTACCTGCAGCAGAAATACAAGGGCAAGTGGGTGAATGAACAAGAGATCCCCTTGGCCAGCCTCAATGGGAGCAGCATGGATCTGACGCTGAACCAGGCGGTCGACAGCGATGGCGTCAACCAGCTTTCCATCCCCATTCCGGCGGGCAATATCCTCCTGGGTGCGCCCTATGAAGGTAGTTTCCAATACTACTCGGGCCAGGGCAATCTGCTCAACAATGCCATGTCGGTCGAGTTGGCCCTGCCGAGCCTGTCACCCCTGACGCTGACCCTGAAGGCCCGTTGGGACATAGAGGAAGATTACGACTATATGCAGCTGTTGGTGGATGGCGTCGCCCTCCCCGGCAATCACACCAAGGCGAGCAACATACGGAATGCGGCCCGCAATATCATCACGGGCGCCTCGGCGGATGTCGCAGGCGCCGAGGCACCCGGCGCCTGGGTCGAGCTGGAATACGATCTCAGTGCCTACGCAGGGCGCACCGTGACACTGGGCATCAAATACCAGACGGATGAAGCCAGCGGTGGCTATGGCATGGCCATAGACAAGCTGCTGATCAGCAACGGCGCCGACCCTGTCTATGGGGACGATGCCGAAACCGGGGATAGGATGACTCTGGTGGGATTCAGCCGTATCGGTGACAGCTTTCCCGGCAAGGCCCGCCGCTACCTGGTGCAGCTGCGCAGCTATCAGGGGATAGACAGTGGCCTGGAAGGCGAGAAGTACGAGCCAGGGGTGTTGATCTGGCTGGAAGACTTGAGCTATTCGGATAACACAGTATCTGAACATCCAGGCCATGGCTTGATCGGCGTAGTGGATGCGGATCAGCATCTGATAGGCACTGCGAGTACCGATGTGCAGGTGCGGGATGCGGCATTGAGCATGAATGATCAAAGCCCCTACAGCGGTGACACAAATCTCAGTGCCGTCAGCCTGTTCGATGACAGCCTGGATTACAGCGCGCCGACACAAGCCGAATCCGGAATGCAGTTGACCGAGTTGGGACTGACGATGCAAGTCATTGCCCAGGAAGTGGATAACAGCAGCGCCACCCTGAGGGTCGCCAGGCTCACCCCCGTGGGGGAGATAGAGCCTCTGGTGGCCAACATAGTGGTGCAGCAGCTGGCGGGCAAGGTGGACTTCAGCGTTCAGAGCAGCGGCGGTAATGGCGGCAACAGCTATCTATGGGACTTTGGCGTGCCGGGTGCCGACAGCACTCTGGCGAACCCGAGTTATACCTACAGCGACTCAGGCAGCTATCAGGTGACGCTGGTGGTGACGGATGCCAAGGGCCTGAAAGCCACCGCGGCTGTGACCCTGAATATCGCCATTCCGCCGAGCGCCGCCTTTACCCGGCAAGTCAGCGGTTTGAGTGTCAGCTTCAGCAATGCCTCCACCGCAGGGGTCGGGTCTTTGGTTTATCACTGGAATTTCGGTGACGGCCAGAGCAGTGAGCTGGCATCGCCCAGCCACAGCTATAGCGCCGGCGGCACTTACACAGTGACTCTGACCGTGACCGACAGCCAAAGCAATGTGAGCAGCGCCAGCACCCAGCTGAACCTGGTGGCGCCGGCCGCGCCTGCGGGTTCGGGCGGTGGCGGCAGCCTGGGGGCCTTGAGCCTGAGCCTGTTGGCCCTGCTGGGCTGGCAGCGCCGCCGGGGTATCGGCCGAGTCTGACTCGAGTCTGGAACAGTAAAAAACGCCCATTAGGGCGTTTTTTTGTGGCCTGGGCCGCGAGTCATAGCTTGGCGATGGCGGCTTCGGCGGCGGGCAGAAATATCTCACCTACTATGAGTTCATGCCCGCCGTAGGCAAAGTAGCGTCGCCGCCCCCAGAGTGGCTGCGGCTCGCCCTGGGTCATGGATTGGGCCAATAGCGCCAATTTGCTGCAGATGTCGACCCGGGCGAGCTGAATGCGTCCCGGGATGAAGGCATCGCTGCTGTAGAGGAGCTCGCCGAGGGGGCGATTACCCAGGCCCATGAAGTCATCTCCCTTCAGGGACATCAACTCGGCCGGGATCAGGGTGCGGGCGAAGACCCAGGGCACGTGGTCCAGGCTGAGGAGCACTTCACGCACCCAAACCTGGGGGTGTTGCGGAAATTCTTCGTCTACTGTGTTCAGCAGTCCTTCACCCAACACCCTGACATCGAAGCGGCCGCCACAGGCTTTGAGTCTTTTAGTCAGGCTGCCGGTATCCAGCAGCCAATCCCTGAGGGGCGATGGGGGGAGTTGACTCTGGCCATTCGGCGAGAACCAGCGGATAGATCCGCCGTAAGGAAAGCTTAAGCTGGTCACATTCATCAAATACTCGTTACAATACACCTAAACCCGGGCAGTCTAACATGCCAGTATCCGGGCAGGTAGATGAGTGGGGCCGGCAGCCTCGGCCGTAGACCAAGTTTCAGAACCAACCCAGAATAAAGGAGTCACACAGTGGCTATGATAAAATGGCTCGCTGCGGGCCTGCTCTTGCTCTCGAGTGGACTGTGCTCAGCCGCCGAAGAGGAAGCGGCATTGGCCGATTATGCCTATTACGGTTTCGAACCCGAGATAGTGACTAACTACATCTCCAACCGCAAGAAGCTGGGGTTTGTTAAGCTCAGTGTCGAGTTGATGGTCAAAGCTCCCGAAGACCTGATCGCCATAGAACATCATGATCCCCTGCTGCGGGCGGCGATTGTCGAGATCTTGGGTAACCAACCCGAGGCCAAGATCAAGTCGCTTACTGGGCGGGAAGAGATCCGCCGTGAATGCTATGACATGGTCAATCGCCTGATGGAGCAGGAAACCGGCCGCCCCCTGATAGTCAACCTCTTGTTTACTACCTATCTCTACGACTAATTTCAGCGGCGGTCGGCAGGGTATTGTCGACGGCCGCAAAGCAGAGCCGATGCATACTAAAGCCGCCAATTCCAAATCGAGAACCAGCACGCCAGACAGGGACAAGCGCAAGCGCACCGAGGCCAACAGGCCAGCCGAACCCAAGTCTGGGACCAAGACCCGCCCCAAGATAGCGTCACGGCCCAAGACCAATACTCAAACCAAGGCCAAGACCAAGGCCAACAAGGGACTGCATCCGCGCAATCTGCATAACCAGGGCTATGACTTTCCCGCCTTGATCCAGGCATCGGGGCCGTTGGCAGCCCATGTCAGGCCCACTCCCTATGGTGAGGCGTCGATAGACTTCGGCGATCCCGCAGCGGTGAAAGCCCTCAATGCCGCACTGCTCAAGCATAGCTATGGGATACTCGACTGGGATATTCCCGCCGGTTTCCTCTGTCCGCCTATCCCTGGCCGGGTCGATTACCTGCACCATGTCGCCGACTTGTTGGCCCAGGGGGGCAAACCGCCCAAGGGACAAAAAATTCGCGTGCTGGACATAGGCACGGGCGCCAATGGCGTCTACCCCCTGCTGGGGATTGCCAGTTACGGCTGGCAGTTTGTCGCCTCCGACATAGACGAGATCGCCCTGGCCAATGTCGCGCGTATAGCGACGGCCAACCCCAAGATACAGACGCGGCTGGAGTTGCGTCTGCAGCGGGAGAAGCAGGCCATCTTCGAGGGGATCATAGGCATGGATGAGCGTTTCGATCTCACCATCTGCAATCCGCCCTTCCATGCCTCACTGGCCGAGGCCAGTGCAGGCACCCAACGCAAGCTGGCGAATCTGCGCCACAATCGCGGTGAATCCCGGCCACAGGAGTCCAAGGCCGTGCTGAACTTCGGTGGCCGGCAGGCCGAGCTCTGGTGCGAGGGAGGAGAGCGGCGTTTCCTGCAACAGATGCTGCAGGAGAGTGCCGGCTTTGGCAGCCAATGCCTCTGGTTCAGCTCCCTGGTGTCCAAGGCCGATAATCTCAAGCCCTGTTACCGACTCTTGGCCAAGCTGGGGGCCAAGGAGGTTCAGACCTTGGAGATGCGCCAGGGCAATAAGATCACCCGGGTGCTGGCCTGGAGCTTCTTGAGCGAGCCGCAGCGGCAACTCTGGGGCAAGTTGCGCCGATAGCGCCGGCGGGGCGCGCTTCTGAGTGATGGGACGGGCTAACGGGACGGGTGTGGAAGATGAGGCGTGGAGCTGAGGAAAGCATGGCCGGGATTCAGCTATTTTCCAGGGGGGGTTCGTCCGAGAGTTTATTCTGCAACAAGGCTTCCAGCAGCTGCATCTCCTGTCTTATCAGGGTGACATAGGCGTCGCTGTAATCCAGGCTGTCGAATTCCTTCAGACAGGACTGGTATTGTTCGAGCTTCAGCCGCAGGCTGGCCGAACTCTGGGTGAGCAGGTCGATACTGGTTACTGAATCCATTCAAGCATCCTATGGGAAATATGAGACAGTCAGTTCCACTGGACCGCCGATAAAACGGGGTAAGTTTATCCTGAGTGCCAGCGTTAGCGCATAGATAAATATAGTACAGCCGTCGGAAAAACCACCGCACCGATATTTTTTGCGATGAAAAACAATGTATTGGTAATGCCTGGATTGAACTTTGGTCCGCGAATGGCATCAGATAAGGCACAAGGCCCACACCGGCTTGAGATATGGCTTACAGCCTGGAAAGCCAAAGGCTGACGCAGGCGGATATTCTTGGGTGCGGGTATCGAACAGACAACAGAGGAGACGGATGCCATGCATTACCCGACAATTTCGACCCCCAGGTTAAAGATCCGGGCCTTTACCCAAGCCGATCTGCCGGCCTTTGCCCGCTACCGTGCCCTGCCGGAGGTGGCTAGATTCCAGAGTTGGAGCCAATACAGTCTGGCCGATGCCCAGGCGCTGTTTGTTGCCATGAATAGCGTGCCTTTCGGTACTCTGGATGCTTGGTTTCAACTGGCACTGGCCGATACGGCGGACCAACTGATTGGCGATCTGGCGCTGCATTTTATCGACGAGCAGCAGCTGGAGATTGGTTTCACCTTGGCCCCTGAGTTTCAGGGACAAGGGCTGGCGACCGAGGCGCTCAACGCCCTGTTGGCATATCTGTTTGAAGAGTGCGGCAAACATAGGCTAATCGCCATCACGGATGCCGAGAATAAAGCCGCCTGGCAGCTGCTGGAACGGCTGCATTTTCGCCGCGAAGGGCATTTTGTCGAGAATATTTTCTTCAAGGGCCATTGGGGCAGCGAGTTTCAATATGCCTTGCTGGCGTCCGAGTGGCGAACTTTGACCTAGCCCTGGTGGCCTGCTTTCCCTTACCATGAGTCATTCTCAGTCCCAGGAGCGCCGTGACATGGCCAACATCATTCTGCTCGCCAATCTTAACTGTGATCGCATTCTGCTGCTGGATAAACCCCTGGAAAGTGGCGGCCGATTTCACTATCAGGATGGCGGCCAGCGCCTGGGGGGTGGCGGTGCCAACAGTGGTATCGGCCTGGTTTGGGCCGGTCATAGGGTCGCGCTGGTGAGTCAGGTCGGGCGGGATGCGCTGGGTGATTGGCTGCTGGCGGAGGCCGGCAACCAGGGGCTGGATTGTCGCCTGGTGCAGCGACATGGGGGCAACAGCAGTGAAATGCTCCTCCTGATGACACCCGACGGTGAGCGCACCATCGTCAGGCCCCAGCGTCCGAAATTTGTCTTGCCTGCCGCACCCGAGTGGACACTCTGGGATGCCCTCTATATTAATTCTTCGGCCGAGGGTGCGGCGGACTGGGCGCGCGACGCCCTGGAACACTGCCTGGTGTTGGCCCAATTGGCCAAGGATGACAGGCCCAGACCCTGCCATATCCTCCTGACCTCCGGCAGCGATATTCAGGGGCGCTGCGGCGCTTCCTTATGGGACTATGGCGTGGGCATCGCCGGGGACGAGCTGAAATATTTCATCGTCACGGATGGAGTTAACGGCGCCAGCCTCTACCAGGCGACGGGTGTCGAACGTCTGCCTGCGGTGTCGACCCTGGTGCTGGATACCACGGGTGCCGGAGACGCCTATGCCTCTGGCCTGCTCCATGGCCTCTGCAGTGGCATGGCCATACTCGAGTCCATGGCCGAGGCCGCGCACTGGGCCGCCTGCGCCGTCGCCAGCGTCAGTTCCGTGCCTGGTCCCGAGTTGCAGCATTATCTGCGCAAGCAGGGCTAAGCCAATCTCTAAGCGGTTCCCGTCAAATGTTCTCTAAATAGCCACAGGGTCATACAAGTGTCATATCTTAGGCGTAGACTGGCCCCAATAGCTGAGGTGCGCCTCTTAATTGTTATTATCCCTTTATTGCCTTGTTTAGTTTGCCCCGTTACCCCAACGGGGCATTTTTTTGCGTTTTTGTCGGCTCAGGCCGCCAGTTTTACCCAGGCAAAATGCCATAGGCGCAGGGGAAAATTTTGGCTATGATGGCGCCTGTCTCTTCTTTGTTTCGGGAACAGCTATATGGAAAATACCTTGTTAGTGAATCGCTTATCCGGCCTCTATCTGGGAGATAGCCTGGCGTTTCGATCCGAATTGGCCAGTGGCATAGACAACAAGCGGGCGGTGAGCCGGCTGCAGGTGCTGACAGATACTGTCGTTGGCGATGCCCAGGCGGACGCGAGGCATCATGGCGGCCCCGACAGGGTGTTGCATCATTTCCCCAGGGAACATTATGGCCAATACCGGCGTTGGGATCTGATCACAGATCTGCGGGATGCGCCTTCCATGGGAGAGAACATCAGCACAGTGGGGTTGAACGAGAGTCAGATCCACATAGGGGACATAGTGTCTATAGGTGAGGTCAGGCTGCAGGTGACTCAACCCAGATCCCCCTGTTACAAATTGAATCTGCAGTTCGGCCACAGGGAATTTGCCCTGGCCATGCAGCAGACCGCCATGTGCGGCTGGTTTTACCGGGTGCTGGAACCCGGTACCATAGGGAAGGGGGACGAGATACGCCTGCTCGAGCGCCTGAGTGAGATAAGTGTCGCCGAGGCGATGCGGCTCTACTTCCTGCCCGAGTTCGACGCCGGCGCCTACGAAAAGCTGGCGGCCTGCCCCGGCCTGGCACCCCATTGGGTCAATAGCCTGCAGAAACGTTTGGCAAATCAAGGGATAGAAAACTGGCAGATGCGCCTCTATGGCCCGGCGCTCGCTGAGCCGGCATGAGTCGCACCTGCTTGCCCGTGGCTATTACACCTTGAAACGGGCCACCAGCACGTCCAGCCTGTGCGCCAGCTGATTCAAGGATTGACTGGCCTGGGCCGCCGCCTGGGCCGTGTCTGCCGTGCGTTGGGTGATGTCGTTGATCTCTGTGACATTGCGGTTGATATCTTCCACCACTGTCGATTGCTCTTCGGTCGCCGCCGCCACCTGAATGTTCATGTCGCTGATGAGACCGATACGCTCGCTTATTCCCGACAGTGACTGGCTGGCCTCGTCGACGGCGCTGACCCCTTCATGGGAACGGCTGCGGCTCTGGGCCATGGCGCTGACGGCGCGTCCCGCTTCCGATTGCAGCTTGTCTATCATGCCCTGGACTTCGTTGGTCGATGCCGCGGTGCGCGAGGCCAGGTTGCGCACCTCATCCGCGACCACGGCGAAGCCACGACCCGCCTCACCGGCACGGGCGGCCTCGATGGCGGCATTGAGCGCCAGCAGGTTGGTCTGTTCCGAGATGGCACGGATCACATCCAGAATGCCGCCTATGGACTTGGTATGAGTCGCCAGGGACTCTATCACTTCGCCGACCTGTTCCACGTCCTGGGATAACCTGTTGATGGTATCCCGGGCGCGGGTCACCACCAGCTGGCCGCCGTCGGATTCGGTATCTGCATCCTTGGCGGCCACTGCGGCCTGGGCGGCATTGCTGGCGATTTCGTTGACTGTGGCCCCCATTTCATTGATGGCGGTGACCACCATGACGGTGCGGTCTTTCTGATCGTGGCTGTCTTCCAGCGTCTGTTGCGCCTGGTTGGACACGTCCTTGGCCGAGTTCCCCAGTTGTTCGCTGGTCTGGGCCACTTCTATGACTGTCTCCTGGATCTTGCTGATGAAGCTGTTGAAGCCCTGAGCCAGCTGAGCTATTTCATCCTCGCCATTGACCGGCAGCCGCTGGCGCAAGTCGCCTTCTCCTTCACCTATGTTGCGGAACATCTCGGCAACCCTGGCGATAGGACGGCTGACAGAGCCGGCAACCAGGGTGGCCAAGGCGATGAAGCCGATGGCGATGACCAGGGTCCAGATCAGTATCTGATAGGCGGACTCATTGAGCAGGGCGAAGACTTCGGCGGCCGGCACTTGGGCGACCAGATACCAGTCCATGGAGGGGATATAACTGCTGGCGACCAGCATATCTTCGCCATCGAGCCGGGTCTTGACCAGATTGAAGTCGCTCTTGTGCAGCAGTTGAGCCGCGTTGCTGCTCTTGTAGAGGCTGTTGAGGCTGGCCTTGCCAACCTGGCGCTTGTCCTGGTGCAGCTTGACCTGACCCTGGGCATCGACCAGGTAGACGAAACCGCTTTTCTCTATCTTGAATGAACCCAGCAGGCTGACCATATCGGCCATGGACTTGGCCAGGCCGACCAGGCCACGGCCATTGGGCTGCTGGTAGTTGATGAAGAGCTTGACCTCGCCGTTGGCTTCGGTGAAGACGTTGAGCATCCGCTCCTGGCCACTGTTGCGATAATCGAAAAACCAGCCATCCTGTGCCTGGGTCAAGAGCCGCAGGAAGCCGTCCTGGGTGTAGTAGGCCGCCGTCTGCTTATCTGCATAGGACGCCTGGGCCAACTTGTATTGGCTAACCAGATCACCCAGCTGGCTCGTGACCAGCGCCTCCTGCGCCTGTGGCCTGTTGTTTTCCAGCCAGGCGAGCAGCATGCGGTTGTTGGCCAGTTGCTCGGCGGCATTCATCAGCGGCGCGATTTCCAGCTCTATCTTGTGGCGGATCTGCATCAGCAGGCTGGGCATTTCCGAGTCCAGCATGCGTTGTTCGACCACAGATTTTGCGCTGCGCTGGCTGAGAACACCAACCAAGGCGGTAGACAGTAAGACCGCCAGGGTCACTGTCAGCAGAATTTTTTGTTTAATGGTGAGGGTGTTCAAGTTCATAAATGTCAGCCAGTCCGGGTGAATACTCGGTTGAAAAAGTTAACCGCAGATCACTATATCGACAGTTTGCCGCTGAAACTTTAGGGCAAACTGCAGCTATGCAGTCGAGTCGATGAATTAACGCTGTAGAGTATAGGCAGGTATATGAATTTCAGGTTGAAATTTATACTTCTCATTTTGAGGCGGCGATTATGGCGATTTTTTGTGCCAGATGCAAGGGGCCTTGGCACCATTGAGGCCGAAAAAAGCCCGGGCATATAAGGACAAGACGCGCCCCGAGGGCGCGTCTTGTCATGCTGCTGACTACATGTTGGGATAGTTGGGGCCACCGCCACCCTCGGGTGTCACCCAGGTGATGTTCTGGCTGGGATCTTTGATGTCGCAGGTCTTGCAGTGAATGCAGTTCTGGGCATTGATCACGAACTTGGGCTGGTTGGCCTCTTCCACCACTTCATACACACCCGCGGGGCAATAGCGCTGGGCCGGCTCGTCATATTTGACCAGGTTGACCGCTATGGGAATGCCGGCATCCTTGAGGCGCAGATGACATGGCTGATCTTCTTCGTGGAAGGTGTTGGAGAGATACACGGAAGACAGCTTGTCGAAGGTCAGTACCCCATCGGGTTTGGGGTAATCTATCTTGGCGTAGGCATCGACGGTCGCCATCTGGGCATAATCCGGAGTGTTATCCCTGAGGGTGATGGGGAACTTGCCGCCAAACCAATTCTGATCCACATAGTTGAAGGCGCCGCCCCAGAAGGTGCCGAACTTATGCATGGCAGGGCCGAAGTTGCGGGAACGATAGAGTTCCTGCTGCAGCCAGCTCTGTTCGAACCTCTGTTGAAAGCAATTGAGATCTTTGCCGGCTTCCACCCCGACCATCAACGCCTCGCCCAGGGTCTCGGCGGCGACAATGCCGCTCTTCATGGCCGTGTGTGTGCCCTTGATCTTGGCGAAGTTCAGGGTGCCGGCATCACAGCCTATGATGAGACCCCCTGGGAAGCTCATCTTGGGCAACGAATTCAGGCCTCCCTTGGTGATGGCGCGGGCACCGTAGCTCAGACGCTCGCCGCCCTTGAGGTACCGGGCGATAACAGGATGGGTCTTGTAACGCTGGAACTCATCGAAGGGGCTCAGGTGTGGGTTCTGATAGTTGAGATCTACTATCAGGCCGACCGCTATCTGGTTGTCTTCCATGTGATAGAGGAAGCCGCCACCCGAGGCACCTTGGGTCAGTGGCCAGCCACCCGTATGCACCACCTTGCCCTGTTGATGCTGTTCCGCCGGCACCTTCCAGATTTCCTTGAAGCCCAGGCCATAATGTTGGGGCGTCTTGCCGTTATCCAGGTGGTATTTTTCGATCAGTTGCTTGCCCAGGTGGCCGCGGCAGCCTTCGGAAAATACCGTGTACTTGGCATGCAGCTCCATCCCTGGCATGTAGCTGTCTTTCGGTTGGCCGTCGGCCCCGACGCCCATGTCACCTATCAGTATGCCCTTGACGCTATTGTCTTCGTTGACTAAGAGTTCGCTGGCGGCGAAGCCGGGGAAGATTTCCACTCCGAGCGCCTCGGCGCGCTCGGCCAGCCAGCGACAGAGGTTACCTACGCTGATGATATAGTTATGCTCGTTATGCATGGTCTTGGGCACTAAGGCCTGTGGCATCAGCTTGGATTGAGTGGCCGAATTGAGCAGATAGATATCATCCTGGGTCACTTCCGTGAGCAGGGGAGCACCTGTCTCGCGCCAGTCGCTGAACAATTCCCCCAGGACCTTGGGCTCAAACACGGCACCGGAAAGAATATGGGCACCGACTTCCGAGCCTTTTTCAACGACACAGACGCTGATTTCTTTACCTGCATTCTGGGAAATTTGCATTAAACGACAGGCAGTGGCCAGTCCGGCCGGCCCCGCCCCGACGATAACAACATCAAATTCCATTGACTCGCGTTCCATCTGCTCACCTCTTCTTCAACTACCCCCGATTCTAACCGGGTGTTCTAGTATGTTAAAATTTAGTACCAAACGAGTGTTTCTACTTTTGGTTCACCTTACCTCAAAATTGGCTTGTGGCACAGTGGATTCATGCATGGGGCGTTGCAATTCAAATCTGCTTTCGCCGGTCTATTGTCACAGATCCTTAACGCCGGCCGGGCCACTATGTCATTTAGCCTAGGCCGACTGTCGTCTGCAGCGGCTTTATGCCTATAATGGCCCCATGGCGTTGCTCCTATATTGTCCTGCATCAAACAGATAGGGATTTCAGGGCGTGGCAATAGTGCTACAGGGTGAGTAGAGCAAGCACTCTCCCCAGGTAATTGGAAAGGTGTTCATGTCGCAACTTCAGGACGGCCTAGGTCGCAAGTTCCATTATTTACGCATGTCGGTCACGGATGTCTGTAACTTCAAATGCAGCTACTGCCTGCCCGACGGTTACCATCCCCAGGGTAAACCCAAGTTCCTGTCTCTGGATGAGATAGAGCACCTGGTGGCGGCCTTCGCCGCCGTCGGCACCCGGAAGATCCGCATCACGGGTGGAGAGCCCACCCTGAGGCGGGACTTCACCGACATAGTGAGGCTGGTTGCCGCCAACGACAAGATCGGCACCCTGGCGACCACCACCAACGGCTATCGGCTGGAACAAAATGCCAGGGAATGGTATGACGCGGGTCTGAGGCGCATCAACGTCTCGGTCGACAGCCTGGACCCCAGGATGTTTTACCGGATCACAGGCGAGAATAAATTCGATACTGTGATGCGCGGGGTAGACGCCGCCCTGGAAGCCGGTTTCGAACGGGTTAAGATCAACAGCGTCCTGCTCAAGGGACTGAACGACAAGGACCTGCCGCGCTTCCTGCACTGGATTAAACACACCCCCATAGACCTGCGCTTCATAGAGCTGATGGAAACCGGCTTGGGGCGGGACTATTTTAACGCCCATCACCTGGCGGGTGGGGCCATCAAGGCGCGGCTCCTGGCCGAAGGCTGGCAATACCAGACCCCGGCGCCCGACGATGGCCCGGCGCAGAACTTCAGTCACCCGGATTACCAGGGGCGCATCGGCCTCATCATGCCCTACGCGAAAAACTTCTGTGCCAGCTGCAACAGGCTGAGGGTATCGGCCAAGGGCAAGCTGCACTTATGCCTGTTTACCGAAGCCGGGATAGACTTGCGTGACTTGTTGCAGACCAGGGCGCAGCAGGGAGAGCTGATCGAACGCCTGCATGCCCAGTTGCAGCATAAACAGGCGACCCATATGCTGCACCAGGGACTCACGGGGGTGACTCAGCATCTCGCCTCGATCGGAGGCTAGGGCTGGAATGGCAATGGGAATTGGAATTTAAACTGAATTAAATGGCAACGAGTGTCTCAATCAATATGAGATTTTACTCTCGATAGCACGACATGCCTCGGAATACGAGTGTTAAAGGAAAGCGAAATGACCCAGGAATTTACCCATCTGGATGCCGCCGGCCATGCTCACATGGTCGATGTCACAGCCAAGGGGGTGACGGAGCGTGAGGCGCGCGCCGAAGCCTATATCGACATGGATGCCAGTACGCTGGCGCAGATCCTCGGCGGCAGCCATCACAAGGGCGACGTGTTCGCCACCGCCCGCATCGCAGGTATTCAGGCGGCGAAGAAGACGGCGGATCTCATTCCCCTATGCCATCCGCTGATGCTGACCAAGGTAGAAGTGACACTGGAACCTCAGCCGGCACATAACAGGGTGCGGGTGGCCAGCCTGTGCAAGCTGGCGGGTAAGACAGGGGTCGAGATGGAGGCCTTGACCGCAGTTTCGGTCGCGGCGCTGACCATCTATGACATGTGCAAGGCGTTGCAGAAGGACATGGTGATTTCCCGGATAAGGCTGCTGGAGAAACGGGGCGGCAAGTCGGGGGATTTTTATGCCGACACGGTGGACGAGAGTAGCAGCTCATGATTAAGGTGTTGTTTTTTGCGCAGGTGCGGGAATTGCTCGACACCCCAAGCCTGACCTTGGCCGCGGGTCAAGATACCCGCAATGCCGGGGCGTTGCGGGCGACGCTGGCGGCCAGAGACGAGCTCTGGGCCAGGGTGATGGCATCGGAGCGCCTGCTGGTGGCCGTCAACCAGACCCTGAGCGACTGGGATGCCGAGATCCGGGACGGTGATGAGGTCGCCTTCTTTCCGCCCATGACGGGAGGTTAACATGAGTCGGGAGGTTAACATGAGCCGGGAGCTTAACATGAGTGCCGGGGGTGACGGGCGCCAACACGGGCAGGATCTCATTCGGGTGCAGCAGCAGGATTTCAGCGTGGCCGACGAATATGCCCGCCTAGCTGGGGATGCGGCCGACGGCGCCCTGGTTACCTTCGTCGGTAAGGTGCGTGATTTCAATGACGGCAGGACGGTGACCTCCCTGAGCCTGGAACACTACCCCGGCATGACGGAAGGCGTGCTCGAGCGTTTAGTGGCCCAGGCGCGGGCACGCTGGCCGCTGGGGCGGGTGACTGTCATCCACAGGGTCGGCACGCTGGCACTGGGCGAGCAAATCGTGTTCATCGGCGTCAGCAGTGCCCACCGCCAGGCGGCATTTTCCGCCTGTGAGTATCTTATCGACTTCCTCAAGACCCAGGCCCCCTTCTGGAAACTGGAGGCCGATAACCATGAACGTCGTTGGGTCGAAGCCAGGGATAGGGATCAGGACGCCGCCGGGCGGTGGCAGGAATAGCCGTTGTCTCAGTGCCGGACATGACGGCCTCGGGTGTCAGTCTGGGGCTGGCTTCCTGCCGATAGATTAAGATAGCCCCGGGCTGGCAGTTCAGCTGTGGGTCTGCTGGCCCGACAGCACCCACTTCAACAGCAAGGGGCCGATCAGTGTGGTGATGGCAATGATCAGTATCAGTTCGGCAAACAGCTTGGGCGGCAGCACGCCCAGCTGATGCCCCAGCTTGGCGAATACCAGTCCTACCTCACCGCGGGGGATCATGGCGCTGCCGATCAACAGTTTCTGACGCCAGTTTCCCTTTACCACCAGGCCGGCCAGCAGTTTGCTGACTATGGCTATCAGGCTCAGCCACAGCAGTATGGCCAGGCCGGACCAGGAGATGTGCAACTGACTCAGGTCCAGACTGATACCTATATAGACGAAAAACACAGGTGCCAACATGTCGACCAAGGGACGGGTGGCTTGCTCCAGCTGGTGGGTAAAGGAGAAGGGGTTCTGCAGATAACGATTGATGGGGGAAACAAACTGGCGTGACAGTGCCATACCGACGATGAAGCCCCCCAATAATGTCGGCGCGCCAACCCAGTGGGCCAACCAGGTAAAGAGGTAGATGAGTGACATCGCTGCCAGGGTTTCATAGCCTGAATGCTTCGCCCTTGGCTGCAGCGCGCGAAACAGGTAGATGAGCATTCTGGTGGCGATCAGTGACAGCAGCAGGAAAGCCACTATCACTAGGCTCAGACGGGCTGTCGAAGCCAAATCGATACGGCCGGAGATCGCAAAGTTGAACATCAGACTGAGCAGGGCCACCCCGACGATATCATCCACCACAGCCGCGCCGAGAATAATGTGCCCGGCCGGATTCTGCTGTTGGCCCGCCTGGGTCAGTACCCGCAGCGAAATGCCTATGCTGGTTGCTGTCAGTGCACAACCGAAGAAGATCGCGCTGAAGGTCGAGAGTTCGAGCCAGTATGCCGCCGCCAGGCCGGTGCTGACGCCGGGGAGTATGATCCCCAGCAGCGCCACCCAAAACACCGAACGACCCGAATGATAGAGGTGTTTCATCGAGGTCTTGCAGCCGATATCGAACAGCAACAGGATCACCCCGAGTTCGGCAATAATTGCCAGGGTAGGGTCCGGTGTTACCCAGTTGAGCAACGACGGTCCTATCAGTAATCCGGCAAGGATCTCGCCGACGACACTGGGCCAACCCAGACGATGGCCCAGCTCACTCAGCAGCCGTCCCAACAGCAGGATTAAAAACATTGACATTAAAAAATGGTCGATCGCCATGGCGCCCTCTGCACAAGTAGGCCGGCGTGATCCCTGTCATGTTGTTTTGCGACAGAAGGGCTACAGCCAGTCTAAGCTAAAGGTAGTCAATAGTGGCGGGAGAGAACAATGGATAAGGTGTTTATTATTGCACAGCAAGAAGATGCTCATACCAATGCCATAGAAACCGGGATCCTGCTGGCGCGGGCGATGAAAAAAGACGCCGAAGTATTTGCCTACTGTTATGAGGACTTTAGTGGCGGTGAACGCTACAATCCACGTCTCAAAGGGGCAGCCCGGCAACAGCTGTTGCAGCAAAGGGAACTCGAGGTGCGCCGTCATTTGACGGCGCTGGATGCCGATGACATTCCCCTGCACCTTGTCTGGGCCAAGTATCTGTTTGAACATGCCTGCGACTACTCACAGCGTCACGGTTTCGATTATATGGTTAAGGCGGTACATCATGCGGAACACTATCAGCCCCATGACTGGCATCTGATCCGCCATGTCCAGATCCCCTTGTTGCTGCTGACAGACACCCCCCTGCACCGCGGCAATGCCACCCTGATAGCGGTCGATCTCGACAGTCATGCCCCCCTTAAGCAACAGCTGAATCAGGCGGTGATCCATCAGGGGCAGCTGTTGGCCAAAGCCACCGATACCCAGCTGCATCTGGCACATGTGATCCGGGTACCCAAGATGATCCGGGACATGGATCTGATCAATACCCGCACCCTGGCCAAAGAGGCCCATCAGCGGCATCAGCTGCAGCTGAGCAACCTGGGGCTGGGTCCCGATGATGTGCACATGCTTGTCGGCGAGCCGGATCTGTGCCTGTATGAACTGGCATGCAGGATCAAGAGTCGTTACCTGGTGATAGGCTGTCGACAGCGACAGGGATTGCTGGGCCATATGATAGGCAACACGGTCGAATCTTTGTTGAGCCGGATCCGCAGTAACGTGTTGGTGATCCCCGCGGTCGAATCCCTGCTGTAGCGCCCAGGTTGGCAAGATGATCAAAACTTCATCTCGTCGCCATCCGCGGTCGGGTACACTTCTGTTAGAGTATCAAGCATAGCTGCCGCACCCGGCCGTGGCCGGGTCAGTTTGGCGGTCAACCCAGCCAGGCTTGCCGGCATCGACTTCTCGGCGTTTGTCTCATAAGATACTGAGATTATCCATTATTGTGGAGGGTTCATGGCACGTTGGTTGTTGAGTTTGTCGTTGCTGACCTGGATGAGCGTCGCGGCTCCCAGCCTGTACAGCCTCTTGTCCCAGGGACAATATCGGCCGCCTATGCAGGTGATGCTGCAACTGGAGCAGCATTACCCTGGGGTGATCACCCAATTCGACATAGATGTGCAGAATGGCGAGCTCATCTATGAGTTCAACATGCTGGATCCCGATGCCAAGACCACAGTCGGCTTCGCCTTCAAGGCGGCCGATGGCAGCCTGTTGGAGCAAAAAGTCGCCAAGCTCGAGTCCGACGATTTGGAAGAATTGGCCGCCGTGACCTTGATGCGGCAGCAGAAGCTGCAATTTTCCCAACTCGTCACCCTGGCGACCGGGGATCTGGATGCCTATCTGATCGAGGCGCAGTTGGATCATGATCTGGGGATCAGCTATCTCGAACTCAAACTGCTCAGCGCCGCCGGCAGGCATAAGCTGGCGTTCGACATCGCCAATCTGCGGCCCTTGCCGTTACTCAAATGGGACTAGTGCGCCGCTGCGGCGCGAAGGGAGAGAATCGAGCACATGAAAGTACTCTTGGTTGAAGACGACAAGACCACGATCGACTATATAGCCAAAGGCTTCCTCGAGCAGGGCCATAGCATAGACACGGCCAGTGACGGCCATCAGGGCTTGCTGTTGGCGACCGGCGGCCACTATGAGCTGGTGATTTTGGATCGCATGTTGCCCCTGCTCGATGGCCTCAAGCTGCTGGCGGCATTGCGCGCCACCGGCGACCAGACCCCTGTGCTGATCTTGTCGGCCCTCGGCCATGTGGATGAGCGGGTCAAGGGGCTGCGTGCCGGTGGCGATGACTATATGACCAAGCCCTTCGCCTTCTCCGAATTACTGGTCAGAGCCGAGAAGCTGATGCAGCGCGGTCAGTCGCAGCCGCAGCAGACGGATTTGACTGTCGGCCTGTTGCAGATGGAGCTGTTGACCCGCAGGGTGACCCTGGAGGGGCAGGAGCTGCTGCTGCAACCCAAAGAATTCCAGTTACTCAAGTATCTGATGGAACATCCCAATCAGGTCATCAGCCGCACCCTCCTGTTCGAGGCCGTGTGGGATTATCATTTCGATCCCAGAACCAATGTGATCGATGTGCATATCGCCAAGCTCAGACGCAAGTTCGAAGAGCTGGGCCATGGCGAGCTGATCGAAACCGTCAGGGGAGCGGGTTATCGCCTACGTCAAAGGCATTAAGCCTTACCAGAGCAGCGCCTGGCGCATTACCATCATCTTTTCTACCTTGGTGACCCTGATCATAGGCGCGCTGCTGTTTTCCCTCTATCGTCAGTTGGTGATAGAGCAGCAGTACCAGGTCGCGCAACACCTGGCATCGGAAAAACTCCGTTATCAGCAATTGGCGCTGACGGTGAGCCGGCGCAATTTCGCGGCCCAGATCCGGGCCGCAGATCCCAAGACGGCGCTCATCGCCTGGCGCAACAGCGTCGACATGGTCGGTGCCCTCAGCCTGATCCCCGACAACATGCCCCTGCTGCCCCAGACCCGGGACTTCCCGATACTGACGGGGGGCCCGGACAAGTTGCATATACTCACGGGCGGCATAGTCTTGACCCGCTACGGGCCGGTGCTCATCGCCACCCGTACCGACCATCTGGCGACGCTGATAGACAAGTTCATCAATGCGGCGGCGACCGCTGTGATGCTGACCATATTGCTGACCCTGGCACTGGGATATTTGTTTTCCAAGGCTATTTTGCGGCGCTTGGTGCATTACCGGCGCCTGAGCGAGCAGATAGCCAAGGGGCATTATGATACCCGCTTGCCCGAGAGTTGGCGCCAGGACGAGTTCGACATGGTGGCGTGCCAGTTCAACCAGGTGCTGGATACCCTGGAGACCAATCTCACCGCGGTGCGCGGTGTCACAGACAACATAGCCCACGACTTGCGCACGCCGCTGTCGCACCTGCGCATCGGCCTGGAACAGTTGCCGCAGAAGAGTGCCGCCGAATGCGCCGACGCCAGCGCGGCGCTGATCGAGGAACTGGATCAATGCCTGGCGACCTTCGATGCCATGTTGTCGCTGACCCGGATAGAGGAGGGCCAGCAGGCGCTGGAGCTGCAGCCCTTGAGCCTGCGCGGCCTATGTGAAGATCTGGCGGAAATGGCCGAGGCCGTGGCCGAACTCAAGCAACAGACCCTGACCCTGACCACTGGCAAGGATTTTGAGGTACAGGGCGACAAACATCTGCTGTTTCAGGCCCTGTATAATCTGGTCGACAACGCCATCAAGTACTCGGGCGAGGGCGCCAGGATAGAGATAATCCAGGAGGGGCGCAGGGTCGAGATCCGCGACAATGGCCCAGGGATCCCGGACGATGCCAGGGAAAAGGTATTCGAGCGTCTGGTGCGACTCGATCCCAGCCGGCATCAGCAGGGCACTGGCCTGGGGTTGTCTATGGTGAAAGCCATTCTGGCGCGGCATAATACCAAGATCCTCTTGTCGGATAATCATCCAGGGCTGGTGATCAGCCTAACCTTTCAGTAGCCAGCTCAGATTAGGCAGTTTCTATGCATAGCCCCATGTACCAAATAGTCGCCGACGAAGCCGATTTCGTGGTGATCGACAAGGCCCCCAGGGTGCACTTCCACAGTCAGGACGGCAGTGCCGGCGTGGCCGCCCAATTGGCGGCGGATCTCGGTTATCCCTTGTTTTCCGTGCATAGACTCGACACCCCCACCTCGGGATTACTGCTGTTCGCCAAGTCGAGCGGGACGGCGAGCCGCTTCACCGAGCTGTTCAGCGCCCACCAGGTGCAGAAATATTACCTGGCGCTGGCCAAGGGGAAACCCAAGAAGAAGCAGGGCTGGGTGATAGGCGACATGGCCAAGTCGCGGCGCAGCATGTATAAGCTGCTGCGCAGCACAGACAACCCGGCGGTGACCCAGTTTTTTTCCCAGTCTGTGGCCGAGGGACTGAGGCTGTATCTGCTCAAGCCCCACAGCGGCAAGACCCACCAGCTGCGGGTGGCATTGGCGAGCCTGGGGGTGCCCATACTGGGAGATGAACTCTATGGCGGCGAACCGGCCGACCGCTGCTATCTGCACGCCTATAGCCTGATGTTCAGCTTGGATGGTCGCGAATATCAATACCTGGCGCCGCCGACGGCGGGGGACGGCTTTCGACTCGCCGCGGTCGCCGAGCAGTTGCACCTCTGGCATAGGCCGGCCGAATTGGCGTGGCCGGACAGGCGCTGAGCCTTAAAAGAGTTGCATCCGACCGCGCTTACTGCGAAGTTATTGTCTGACAAAGGCAAAATTGCATAACGGAGCATAAAATAATGGATACCAACAAGTTACTGCTGATTATTATTGCAATACTCTTACCCCCTGTCGGGGTGTTTTTAAAGGCTGGCGCGGGCAAAGACCTAGTGATCAACATCATACTCTGTCTGCTGTTTGTCATCCCAGGGGTATTGCACGCCCTGTGGGTCGTGACCCGGGATTAGCCGGCATCCAGGCGATAAAAAAGCGCAACCCAGGTTGCGCTTTGTGTGTCCGGCCCTGCTTGCGGGCTAGAAAGCCAGGCTGAAGCCCATGTTGAGGGTGCGCCCCATGCCCTTGAAGTAGCGGGCGTTGGTGCCGACGGTCTGGGCATGGTAGGTATAGAAATCCTCGTTCAGCAGGTTCTGTATGCCTAGGCTCAGGCTGCCGCCCAGCAGTGGCAGGGCGAGTGAGGCGTCGATACTCGTGTAGCCGTCGAAGTTGGCGTACTCGCGGCCATCCGCCTTGTTGAAGTCCCGGTCGAGGAAGACGTTGGCCTGAATGCGGCTCGACATCTCGTTGTCGAAATTGTGGGTCCAGAAGAGGTTGATGCGGTTCGGACTTATGTTGGCCCCGTCGAGATCTGTGTCGAGCCTGCCATCGTCGTTCGAGTCGTAGCGGCCCTGCATCAGTGCCAGGTTCATGCCCAAGTCGTCCTTATCCGTCAGATAAGCCGTCAGGCTGGCCTCTATGCCTTCCACCAGGCTCTTTTCCCGTTTCACGTTGTAGAAACCGTCGGCATTCAATGCCAGACGTGCACCGTAATCCGCCGCCGAGTGGTAATAGGCCAGCTTGGCACTGAAGTATTCGCCCTGATAAGCCGCGCCCAGTTCCAGGTTGTCCGTGACTATCGGGCTCAGCGCCACAGAATCTGCTATGCCGGGCGCAGTACCGGGGAAACTCTTGCCGTCACGCAATACCCTGCCTATGTCCGGCATGCCGAAGCCCTGGCTGTAGCTGCTGTAGAGCCTCAGGCTCGGGCTGAGGTTGTAGGAGGCGCCGAGGTTGAAGAGCGTCTCGTTGAAGTCGGTGGCGCCGCCGGCTATCTGCTTGTCGCCGTAACCCCAAAGCGTCTTGTAATCGTCCACCTTCAGCCTGGCATGCTCATAGCGTACCCCGGCCGACAGGGTCAGGTCGGCTAGCGGCTCCAGGTCCAGTTGGGCATAGGGGGCGATATTGTCATAGCGGCTTTGGGGCACCCAGGACATGCCCGTGACCACAAGATCTTGCTCCGTGGTGTCGCGGAACAGATCCACCCCGTAGGCCAGATCCAGCGGCAAGCCGGCGACAGTCTTGGCAACCAGGGTGGTCTTCAGCCCCCACTTGTTGGACTTGTTGCGCGACTGCTCGTAGAACAGGTTCTCGCCCTGCTTGCCGCTGCCGCACAGGGTCACCCGGTCGCTGCCTTCGAAGGCGGGATCGTAGAAGCTGTCGAAACAGCCACCGCCATAGACGGCTTGGAAGTTCTGGTTGAACAACTGCAGATGCAGCTGCTGGCCGGCGATGTTTGTATGGTTGTAGGTCAGGCTGCTGGTGGTCACCTCATTGTTGGCGGCCTCCCAGGGTTGCCGCTGCTCTATGGCGCCGGTGGGAATGTCCTGGGCCTTGTCGCCGTTGACGCCGGTCCAGTCGCCGTTGTTGTCCATGTCATAGTGGTTCACCATCAGCTCGAGGCGTGAGCGGGCGAAGTCGTGGCCCAGCTTGATGAAGAAATCCTTGCTCTGGCTATCCATGGACTCGCCCTGAGTGGTATCTACCCCTATCACCCTGTCCTTGGCGTCGTAATAGATGCCGTTGTTGCGATAGCCGAGCGAGCCTATGACATCGACCAGCTCTGTCTTTCCGGAGAATCCATAGCTGGCGCCGAAGCTGGTCCCCCTGGCGTTGGCTTTATTGGGGACAGTGACGTCCAGGCTGACTTGCTGCTCGCCGTCGGCGCCTGGCTTCCTGGTGATGTAGTTGATGATGCCGCCCTGGGCGCCCATGCCATGCATGGCGTTGGCACCATGGATGATCTCTATGCGCTCTATCATGGCGGGATCCAGGGTCTGGCCCGAGCGACCGCCGCTGCGCAGCGGGTTGGTCTGAGGCACGCCGTCGATCATGATCAGCGGCGCACGGCCCCGCAGGGTTTCGCCCGAGTTGCTCATCTTCTGCCGGCTGGGGGAGAAGCTGGGAGCCAGGTTGCCTATGATGGCGGAGAGATCCCTGCCGGTGCGGAACTGCTGCTGCAGCGCCTCCTGATCTATTATGGTCACGGTATTGGGGATGGCGCTGACAGGCTTGTCCATGCGACTGGCGGTGACGGTAATTTTTTCCATTTCCTGTGGCTGACTCGCGGCCAAGGCGGGTGGCGCCAGCGCGGCAACGACGGCCAATGCGGTGAATGACATGTTTAACTTCATACAAGATCCCTTGAAGCGCCGGCAATTTACCTCTGTCTCCATCCCGTGCAGGCCATCCATAGGCGGTAAATTTCGGTGCGAATGATAATGATTTTTATTAGCGGGCGGATTGTATGTAGATGCGCAAATAAAGTCCAGTCTTTAGTCTGACTGGAGTTATAATCGCGCCGCCTAAGGTAGGCCGAATGGGACTAAGCATGAACCGCAAGAAGAAGATCAACGACACCCTCAAGAGCAAGGCGAAGAAGGCCAATGCCAAGCTGCATAGCAGCAACAAGCCAAAATACATCTCCAAGGCCGAGCGGGCCAAGCTGGAACTGGACGCCGGGGTTGCGGAAGCCGGGGTTGAGGCTCCTCTACCTGACTCAGAGTCAGAGTCAGAGCCAGTGCCGGCGCCGCCGCACCTGACTATGCCGTCTGGATCTAGCGGCTGGCCGGGTCAGGCCTGAGCCGGAATGCTCACAGGCTCAGGCGCGAACGCCGGCAGTTGATGCTGCCACCAGCCATGATCCAGCGCCGGGCTCTGCGCCAGCTTGTCCAGTGCTATGGCTTGACCGAATTCCGGGGTCAGCAAGGGCACATCATAGGCATTGGCGGCGGCTTGCAGCCGTTGCAGGGGTTCATACCAGCTATGCAGCGCCAGCGCGAAGCTGCTGTTGTGGATAGGCATGAGATAACGCCCCCTCAAGTCCAGGTGTGCCCGCAGGGATTGCTCAGGCAGCATGTGGATATCGGCCCATAGCTCGTCATAGGCGCCGGTTTCTATCAGGGTCAGATCGAAGGGCCCCAGCCTGTCGCCTATGCGTTTGAAGCCGTCGAAGTAACCCGAGTCGCCACTGAAGAACAGCTTCAGCGGCGCGGCCTCTATCACCCAGGAGGCCCACAGGGTCTGATTGCCGTCTCTCAGGCCTCGGCCGGAAAAATGTTGCGCCGGGGTGGCGGTAAACGTGACGCCCTGCTGTGTGGTGTCTTGCCACCAGTCGAGGGCGATGATCTTGTCTGCCGCTACGCCCCAGGCGCGCAAATGCCTGTCCACCCCGAGCGGCACTATGAATACCCCGGTGCGCGCATCCAGCGCCTGTATGCTGTGTTTGTCCAGGTGATCGTAATGATCGTGGGAGAGTATTATCCCGGCCAGCGGCGGTATGTCGGCCAGTTCAAGCGGCAGCGAATGAAAGCGCTTGGGGCCGAGCCATTGGCTGGGGGAGGCGCGCTCGGCAAACACGGGATCCGTCAGCCAGTAATGCCCCCGGAGTTGCAGCAAGAGGGTGGAATGGCTGATCTTGTACAAGGCCGGCTCTGTGCTCGGCTGCCGCGACAGTTGCAGCCGGCGCACCGGGATCTGCTTACCGGGAGTCTTGTCCACAACCCGTGTCGTGAGGTAGCGCCAGAGGATCTGCAGCAGCTTGCCGGCGCCGCTGTCGACCCGCTCGGCTTCGTTGCGAAAGCCGCTACCCTCGACGTGGGTCCTGTGTGCCTGTGTGCCATGAGATGTCAGCATGATGATACCCTCAATATCCGGATGATAGCCCAGCCTGGATGCTGTCTGTTATCACAAAAGTAAACTACACAGTGTAGTTTACTTGCTGGCGTGTAAAAGTAAACTCCTTAGTGTAAAATATCTCCAGGACAGGCAACCCGGGACATCCCATGATAGACAAGCAAGACGGGCAGACACATTCACAGCGTAAACATGCCGCCATACTGAAGGCCTCAAGGGAGGAGTTTTTGCTCAACGGCTTCGCCGGTGCCAGCATGGACAGGATCGCCGAGCGTGCCTGTGTGTCCAAGCGCACCGTCTACAATCATTTTCCCAGTAAAGACGCCCTGTTCGAGAGCAGTACCCTGGAGCTATGGTCGCGGATCAAGGAGGCAGCGACCCTCAAGTTCGATCCCTCACTCAGTCTGGAAAGCCAGCTGAGCCGGATAGCCCACAACAGCTGGGAGCTGTATCGCCAGCGCGAGTTTCTCGAATTGGCGCGGGTGGTGATGGCGGAATTTATCCGCACCCCGCAGCAGGCGGCGGAGGCGATGGAAAAAATGGCGCAATTGGAGGGCGGGCTGGAAACCTGGCTAAAGGACGCGGTCAACAACAGGGCATTGAAGATAGAAGATATAGAGCTGGCGACGACCCAGTTCTGGGGCCTGATGAAAGCCTTCTCCTTCTGGCCGAAAGTGTTTCATCTGGGCGAACATGACGAACGGCGGCAGGACATAATCGCCGCCAATGTGGAGATGTTTCTCGCCAGGTATCGGGCTTAGCCTAGCTGAGCTTATGATCCCTGCGATAGAGTTGCCACTCCTCGATTTTCTCGCCATCGGGCAAGGTACAGATACCCGTCTCGCCATTGGCCCGAGTCGCCAGGTCCAGAATGCCCCCCAACGCCAGGCAATACTCGGTCGCAGGATTGGCTCGCTTCAGCCCGGGTCCGGCTTCTTCCTGGCTGTCGCAGCCGCCGAGTGTTACCAGCAAGAGTAACAAGATAGGCGGCATAGCCGCCGCATAACATGTATCCGGCATGCGCTTTCCTCGGGTTGGCATTCCCTTAATGAGTATCGGCCAAAGGTTATTTTCTGCCAAGAATGCGCAGGATACGCAGGAAGAGGTTGATTATGTCCATGTAGAGGGCGGCGGCGCTGTCTACGGCATTGTCCAGCGTCTTGGGGATCTGGTTGGCGCGGCCCCAGTCGTAGCCTATGTAGCCGCAGAAGATGAACACCACTATCCAGTCCAGTATGTCGTGATGCATCTTGAACACATAGATCTCGACCACTTCTATGACTATCACCAGCAGCAGGGCTATCGTCAGGGCGCCGACAATTTTCTGGAAGAAGGCCGGGAACAGACTCCCGAGACACAGCATGCCGACCGTGACCAGGCCGGTGAGCCTGATGGCCTCCACCACCAGGGCGGGATCGTAGCGGCTGACCACCAGGTTGATGATGAAGCCGAAGGGCACCACCACCAGGTTATACCCCAGGAAGCTGACGGCGGGTTTATCCGAGCTGCGAAACAGATAGATGCCGAGGAAACAGCAGGCGAAATAACCCAGGAAGAAGATCCAGGGATTCACCCCGGCTATGGCCTCAGGGGCTATGTTGGTCAGCATCCAATAGTTGACCCCAAAGCCCCAGGCCAGGGTCAGGCCTATGACCAGGTTATAGAGGCCGGCCCCTATCAGAGGGTCTGTGGTGCTGCGACGCTCGAAAACACTGTCTTCGTTATGCATTGGTGTTCCTTCTCTTTTAGCAGATCCTATTCATCCTGGCTGGCCGCTTTGCCGCATACCCGGCAGTCGGGCCGCTTGGGCAGCTGCAGCTCGCGAAACTCCATGGTCATGGCATCCAAGAGCAAGACGCGTCCCGTCAGTGGCCTGCCCATATGGGTCAGCAGCTTGATGGCTTCGACCGCCTGCAGGCAGCCTATCATGCCGACCACAGGTGCCAATACCCCGGCCTCGACGCAGCTCAGCTGCTGTTCACCGAACAGGCTGGCGAAACAGTGGTAACAAGGGCTGGCGACTGCTTGCCCCCGCTGGCGGAAGTCGAACACTGTCACCAGGCCTTCCATGCGGATGGCTGCGGCCGACACCAGCGGCAGTTTCTGCCGCAAACAGCTGAGGTTGAGCTGCTCCCGCACCGCCATATTGTCGCTGCAATCGAGCACAAGCTCATGCCCGGCGACCAGGGCGTCGAGTTGCGTCTGCTCCAGCCGGGCGTTGATTGTCTCCAGCTGGAGGTGGGGGGCGAGCTTGCTCAGGCTGTCCCTGGCGGAGTCGACCTTGGGCCTGCCTATATCCTGGTCGCCATGCAGCACCTGGCGTTGCAGGTTGGAGGCCTCGACGGTGTCGAAATCCACCAGGGTCAAGTGACCCACCCCGGCCACCGCCAGATATTGGCCGGCGGCGCAGCCCAGGCCGCCGAGCCCGAGGATCAGCACCCTGGCCTGTTTCAGCTTCTCCTGACCGTCGATATCCATGCCCTTGAGGGAGATTTGCCTGCTGTACCTGATGAGTTCGGCATCGCTGAGGATCTCTTGCCCTGTCATGACTCTGTCTCTCTCAACATAGCACAGAGTTGAAAGGTTCGACCCTGACCCTGGCGCCTATGGGGGTATCCCCTTGTTCCTGCGCTAAAATGATGAAGCAATTGGCCAGGCTCATGGAGGTCAACATGCCGGAGCCCTGGGCGCCCGTGACTGTGACTTCGAGTTCACCCGTTGCATTGCGGCTCAGGATGCCGCGCTGGTATTCGACCCGTCCGGCTTGCTTGCGGATCTGGCTTTTCAGGGTGGCATCCAGCAACAGTGGCAGGGTCTGGGTCAGACCCTGCATCTTGTTGAGCAGGGGCCAGACCAGCTTGTAGAAGGTGACCATGGAGGACACAGGGTTGCCCGGCAAGCCGCAGAAGATGGCGTCGCCTATCTGCCCCATGGCGAAGGGCTTGCCCGGCTTGATGGCGAGTTTCCAGAAGCTTATCTTGCCTTCTTCTTCCAGTATTTGTTTGGTGTAATCGGCGGCGCCGACCGAGACCCCGCCCGACGTCAGCACCATGTCGGCCTGGGCCGCGGCGCTGCGAAAGGCCTGGCGCAGTGCCTCGGGTTCGTCGGCGACCACGCCCAGATCCAGCCAGTCGACATCGGCGCGGCTCAACAGCCCCTGGATGGCATAGCGGTTCGAATCGTAGATCTGTCCCGCTGCCAGGGGGCTGCCCAGTGGCCGCAGCTCATCGCCGGTGGAGAAGAAGGCCACAGTGAGGCGGCGATAGACGCGCACCCGGGCCACGCCTATGGTGGCCAGCACCCCCATCTCGGCGGCGTTGATTCTGGTGCCAGCATTGAGCACCTGGGTGCCGGCGGCCACTTCCTCGCCGCGACGGCGCACATTGGCGCCCCTGGCATGGGGGGCCTCTATCCGGATCCACTCGCCCTCGACCCGGATCAGTTCCTGCATCTGCACAGTATCCAGCTCGGGCGGCAGAGGTGCGCCCGTCATGATGCGGATACAGGTGCCTCGGGGGCAAGTGCCGGCATAGGGATGGCCGGCGAAGGCGCTGCCGACCAGGGTGAGACTAGCCTCTTGTTGCCCTTGGCTGTGGACTAAGTCGTCGAAGCGAAAGGCATAACCGTCCATGGAGGCGTTGTCGAAGGGCGGCAGGTCTATTGTGGCGGCCTGATCTTCCGCCAACACCCGTCCCAGGGCCTGGGCCAGCGGCAAGACCTGGGTCTCGGTGAGCGGTTGGACTCTTTCGAGCAGCAGCGGCAGCGCCTGGTCCGGGTGCATCAGGCTGGGTTGAGCGCAGGGATCTGTTGGCATCTGGCTTCCTTGATGGTGGCCCGCGCCCGGGTCATCCCATGGGCGCCGGCGCGATAAATGACTTGAGTCCATTATGCCAGTCTCGTCGAAGAAGACTATGTTCCATAGGCTATTTTTTAGTAACCATGGCCAATGGCCGGCACGCTTCGCCGCTAGCCGGCCGAGGACGCTGCCACGGCCGGGGCTTGCAGCTGCACCTGCTGGCCATCCTGCAGCGTCTCGGCGCCGCGGACTACCACGCTGTCGGCCTCTGTCAGTGCGCCCTGGACCGCAATCCAGTCACCGGCGCCGTCGCCCAGGGTCACAGGCACCTTCAACGCCTTGGCGTCCTCGTCTATCTTGAACACGAAGGCGCCGCTGGATCTCAATACTATGGCGTCTCTTGGCACCAGGGTGGTGAGTTGCTTGGGGGCGATCGGCAGTGCCAGCGACACCAGCTCGCCGACACTGAAGCCATCCTGGATCTCCAGCGGCAAGTCTATCCTGGCTTCGAAGGTCTGGGAGCGGACATCCGAGACGGGGATCAGGCTGCGGATGCGGGCCTCGAATTCCCCCTCGCTATGGTAGATCTGCAGGCTGTCGCCGACCTTGACCCTGCGGCTGTGTTTCAGCGGGGCATGCAGGCGGATTTCCAGCTGCTCGGGATCTGTCATCGCCAGTACGGCTTCGGCGCGGCCTATGTCTTCACCCGCCTGATGCTGCCTGGCCGTGACTATGCCGCCGAAGGGCGCCTTGATCCGGGTGCGACTCAAATCGTCTTCTATTATCTTGAGTTGGATCTGCGCCAACTTGAGGTTAGCCGCCGCCATGTCCCTGTCGGTCTCGGCCTTGTCCAGCTCAGTCTGCGAGGCATTCTTGCTGGCGAGCAGCTGCTGCAGGCGGCGGTAATCACGCTCCAGTCGCACCAGGGTAATGCTTTCCCGTTCGATCAGTGCCTCTTGCTCCGCCTGTTGCAACCTCAGACGGCTTTGGTCCAGCCGGGCGACCGTCTCGCCGGCCTGCACCCTGGTGCCGGCCTCGGCAACCCATTCGAGGCGGCCATCGACCCCGGCCGTCAGCTCGGCGCTGTTACGCGAGTGAACCGAGCCTATGACCATGATCTTGGGTGACAGGGGGCGATTCTCGACCCGAACCACGCTGACCAGGCGCGGCGCTTCGGCGGCCAGCGCCGGGACGCCGGCACCGAGCAGCAACAGGGAGGCCAGCAGGCCGCGCAGGGGAAAGGAACTGGGGCTCATGGGGTAACTCCTTGGACTAAATCGAGAGACTGCGGCCCGGGCCTGTGGGTCAGGCGCAGCAGGCTCGGCATCAGGACTAAGGTAAAGAGGGCGCTGAAGCTCATGCCGCCCACTATGACGGCGGCCAGGCCGCGATAAATTTCACTGCCGACGCCGGGCACCAGCATGAGTGGCAACATGCCGAAGATGCTGGTCAGCGTGCTCATGTAGACGGGGCGGGCGCGGGTCGCAACCGCCTGATAGATGGCCTGTTCCAAATCCAGGCCTTCGCGGCTGCCCTGGCGGGTCTGGTCTACCAGGAGTATGGCGTTGTTGACCACCAGGCCGAGCAAAATGATGAAGCCTATCATGGTCAGCAGATCCAGGCTCTGGAAGCTGAACAGATTCAGCAGCCGCAGGCTGATGACCCCGCCACTGAGTGCCAGTGGCATGGACAACAGGACCAGCAGGCTGTCTTTGGCCGACTTGAACATGGCGGCCATCAGGAGGAAGAGGATGAGCACGGCCAGCAGGAAGTTGGTGCCCATGTCTGTGATTGTCTGATCCAGCTTGTCGGCGCTGCCGCGGAACTTGACGGCGCTGTTTGGCGGCAGGGTCGCCTGCAGATCCTTCAGGGTCTGGCCGCGGAGTATCTCCATGGCCTCATCCAGCGACATATCGTCGGGCGGGAACACCAGCAGGCTGACGCTGCGTTTACCGTTCACCCGCTGCAGCTGGGTCGGGCCTACGGTGCGCTTGAAGCCGGCGAGTTCGCCCAGGGTCTGAATGCCGGCGGAGGCGGTGTAAATCGGGGTGGCGGCCAGCTGCTCGGGCACTGTCCACTTGGGGCCCTTGAGCAGCACGTCCATGCGCTCGTTGCCATCGAAGTATTCGCCGACGAACAGCCCTGAGGTATAGGCGCGCATGGCGTTGGCTATCTGGCTGCGATCGACTCCTGCCTGTGCCAGGCGGCGTTCGTTGGGGACCAGCTGCAGCTCGGGCTGGGCCATGGACAGCCCGGGAATGGGCCGGACCACGGCGCCGGGCAGGGCGCTTTTGATCAGCTCCATGCCGCTGGCGGCCGAGGCCATCAGCGCCTCCATGTCCGAACCCTGCAGATCGATATTGATGGCACGGCCGCCGTTGAAGCCAAACTGCAGCAGCGACCCTCTGTTGGTGAAGGCCTGGGTATCGGGCAGGCCTACGAGGATCTCATCGTTCAGCAGCTTGATCATGGCATCGGCCTGGGTGGGATCCTCAGGGTAGATGAAGAGCACGTTGAAGGCCGCATACATGGAGAAGTTGTAGCCATGTATGTAGGGCTGCTTCTCCTTATCGTAATAGGGCTTGAGGCGGGCGATGATGGTATCCCCTATTTCCTTCTCCAGGGTCTTGACGCTGGCGCCGGGTGGCAGGGAAAAGAAGGCGAAGATGCCGTCGGACTTGGCCTGGGGCAAGAAGTCAGGCCTGGGCATGAGGCAGGCAGCCAAGGCACCTGCGCCTATGACCAGGAGCGCACACCAGAAAGCGGCTAAGCTGCGGGTCGAGGTCAGGCGCTGGACCAGCAGGGTGAGCCGCTGCCACAGGCGTTCGTTTTCCGGTTTGAGCGGTAATTTGAGCCATAGCAGGCTGAATACTGGGATCAGTGTGATGGCGCTGAAGAAGGAAGAGACCACTGCGACCGACAGGGTCAGTGCCAGATCGGCGAACAGCTGGCCTTCAACCCCCGGCATGAAGAGTATGGGCAGGAAGATGGCGACAGTGGTGGCGGTCGAAGCCAGCAGCGCGCCCCTGACCTGGGCCGTGCCTTCGAGTATCGCCTGGGTCTTGCCCTTGCCCTGTTGCAGCAGGCGCACTATGTTTTCCTGCACTATGATGGCCGCATCCAGCACCAGACCGACGGCAAATGCCAGACCCGCGAGGGAGATCACATTCAGGGTGCGGCCCATGGCATCCAGCGCCATGAAGGCGATCAACAGGGCCACGGGTATGGTGGAGGCGATCATCAGGGTCGCCCGCAGGTTCCGCAGGAAGGCGTAGAGTATGATCAGCGCCAGCAACACCCCGATCCCCAGGTTGCCCTTCACCAGCAGTATGGCCCGCTTGATATGCACAGAGGCATCGAAGGAGAGATCCATCACGAGTCCAAGCTGCTTGAGGCTGGTCTCGTTGAGTTCGGCAATCGCCGCATTGACGCCATCGAGCACGGCCACCGTATTGGCGTCGAAGGTGCCTTCTATCGTCATATAGTAGGCGGGATAGCCGTTGCGTTTGGTGAAGCCCTGTACCTCGGCGTTGCCTATCTCCACCTCGGCCAGCTCGTTCAAATAGACGGGCCGGCCATCGTTGTAGGTGACTATCAGGTTGCCGAGATTCTCCGGGGTATATTGGCCGACGAAGCGCACCGTATATTGGCGCCGACCGACGTTGGCCGTGCCGCCCGAGATATCTGCGGCGCGGGACAGGGTATTGCGCAGCTGATCCAGGCCGATCCCCAGGGCGGCGGCGCGATAGGGATCGAAGCGGATATGCAGCTCCTTGGGCAAGCGGCTCTGCAGCCGTACCGAACCTACCCCTGTTATCTGTCTCAGCCTGGGTTCGACCACATCGTCGATCAGTTTCTGGTATTGGCCGAAATCTGTTGCCGGGTTATCAGGTGCCATGCGGATCAGTATGGAGGCCAGGTTCGGGGCGCCGTTGCCGCCGCCGACATTGATGAAGGGCTCGTTGGCGTCCAGTGGTCTCGGCGGGGTCTGATTGAGGGCGTTGATCACATTGATCATCGCCTCCTGCATATTGCTGCCGACTTCGAAGGTGAGGGTCACACCGCCGAAGCCCTGGGAAATGTTCGAGGTCATCTCTATCACCCCAGGCACCCGGCGCAGCACATTTTCCTGGGGTTCTATGATGTTGGACTCCATCTCCTGTGGCGCGGCACTGCGCCAGTTATTGGAGACGGAAATTTGTGGCCTCTGGATATCCGGCAACAGCTGTATGGGTAACTTGGCGATGGCGAGGATGCCGAAAACGGCGATCAACAGCAGGCTGACCAGAGTCCCGGCGGGGTTGCGTGTGCTTATGTTGGTCAAATCCATGGTAAAAGAGTCCGCTTATCCTGTTGAGCCGGTGTTAAGAATGTCGAATTCTAGTGCCTATTGGCGTCGGCTTCTGTCTCTTTTGGTTAGCAAATGTTACAGGAGGCCGGTGACGTGGCCGGCGCCCGGTATCCATGGGCTGCATGAATCCTAATGCGAATAATTTATATTTATCAATCAATTTGTTAGCTAAAGATTGTTGCTTTTACGGCCTGGGTTTATACAATAGTCCCCCTTTGAATGGGCCTAAGGCCGTGAGGATTTATTATGCTGGCACAAGCCATGATCGATAAGTTGAATGAGCAGATCAACATGGAGTTCTTCTCCTCCAATCTCTATCTGCAGATGAGTGCCTGGTGTGAGGATCAAGGCTTCGAGGGCGCTGCCAAGTTTATGCGCAAGCATGCCGACGAAGAGATGGGCCACATGCGCCGCCTGTTTACCTACGTCAGCGAGACGGGAGGCCTGCCCTTGATAGGGGCCATAGCAGCCCCCCAGGCACAGTACGCTTCCCTGCTGGCACTGGTCGAGCATACCTATGAACATGAGCAACTGATCACCCGCAACATCAACGCCTTGGCCCATGCCGCCTTCAGCAACCAGGATTATTCGACCTTCAACTTCCTGCAATGGTATGTGGCCGAGCAACATGAAGAAGAGAAGCTGTTCAAGTCGATAGTCGACAAGATCCGTCTGGTGGGTGAGGATGGCAAGGCGCTGTTCTTCATAGATAAAGATTTGGCCCAGCTGGCTAACGAGAGCGGCGAAAGCATAATGAATGGCCAGGGCAGCCTCTAGCCGTCTTGAGCAAGATACAGCAATAAAAAAAGCAGCCGAGGCTGCTTTTTTGTTTTTTGGGAGCAACCAAAACCTGTGGGGAGGCGGCCGGGAAAGTCATGGGCCTTCGGCTCCTCAGCTTTTACAGAGCGTCGAACCCATGGGATGCTCACTCTGCCGCCGAACGCAACATTGATAGTCATTATCATTTGCTATAGCATCGGGGTCTTACGCAACGCTGGTTTAAACAAGGAAGATTGAACATGGCAACAAAAAGCGGAAAATATTGGGTTACCTGGGCCAACACCAACGCCAAAAACAGCACCAATATTGATGACCTCGACACCACTTTTAAAACAAACGTAAAGGCATTTAAAAAGGCACTCGAAGATGCTGGCGCGAAAATCGTTATTTCAACCACAAAGCGCAGCAAGAAACGGGCGTACCTGTTCCATTGGTCATGGAAAATATCCCAGGGGAAATGCAAACCCACCGACGCGCCTAAAATGGTGGGTGTAGATATAGAGTGGGATCATGGTGATATTGCAAAAAGCAAAGCTGGCGCCTTAGAGATGGTGAATGGATTTGGCCTTGCCGTGCCGCCTAAAAGCATCAATGCACCATCCTTAACCAGCAATCACATTGATGGCAAGGCAATCGACATGACCATAACCTGGGCTGGAAAGATAAAGGTCAAGAAGAAAGACGGGAAGGAAGCTGAAGTGACCTACTTCCCTAACGCAAATAACAACCTGATTCTGCATGCGGTAGGCGATTCCTACAGTGTTAAAAAGCTGAAAACCGACGCTCCTCACTGGTCGCATAACGGAAGGTAATGGACATGAAAATTAAATCATTGATCTTTATTTCATTATTTGTATTCATTGCCAGCTGCAGTGTTCAAAACGTCAATGCACTCCCCATAGAGAGTGCTGTTGGCTGGCTGCATGGAAACTGTCTGGCGATTCAAAATGACGCTTTGAAAAGTAACGATCTATTGAATATCGTTTTACTTGAAAATGAACCGGCAAAGGCCGCGGCCAGGATATCGGGAAAAGCGCAAGACGGAACATCCTGCTACGCGCTTATGGAAGATCGTCGCGACATTAATCAAAGCGCCGGCTACACCTTCTATACAGTGAAGGCCGATGCCAGTATAAACCTGGCCATCGCCATAGTTGCCGCTGCAAAAAACAAGAAGCTTGTGGCCGCGCTAAACAATAACCTGGCGGGATTTACCTATTGTTCAAGCAACGAGGGCGTCCACTACAGCATGTGGAGCAAGTCGCCATACACCAGCGAAAAACTCTGGAGTGCATATTATTATCTGGGCTACGAAAGCGAAGCCGATTGCCCAGCACTCCAGTAGTTAGCAAAGGGTCAAGTTCAGGGTCTATGTCGATCACTTGTTATCTTGTTTCTGAGTGAACGCAAAAGTCGAAGGAACACACCAGAGAGGGCACTGTTGCGCCTGATATAAGAGCAGTGCAAAAGGTCGCTCTATGGCATCCCTGTCATCGCGACATTAGTGCATCCCTGCACTGCACCCACGGCAGGTGATGGGGTGCTAACTCACTTTGCAGCTACACCAGGCTTGTGGGTCACACTTTCTCTGCCGAGAGTTCTATCATTGATGAGCGGCCTTACGGCCGAGACAGTCGTGGGCTTTCTGCCCCCTTGGTTTAAATCCAGAGCCGACCAAGAGGGGATCAACAGCAATCCCCTCTTGCCTCTCGCTCATAAGCTCGAAATCGAAGATTTCATTCGCCCATGCACCTGCGGCAGCACCCATAGGGTTAGCTGCTGGTATTGTCTTGTCGCTTGGCCAGGTAAGGCTGTGCGAACAGGTATAGACCGGTAAGCAGCATTAAAAACAGTGGGGGGAGTGGCGAGTATGTTATCCACGGCGAGGGCTCTGCAGCATCTACGGCTCTGGCTGCAAAGTTGGCGATCACTGTCATTGTAAACAGGATAGATAGCCAACGGTGGCTTTGGCGGATCCAGAGATTCCAGTTCATTTCGAGCTCCTTGATTGCGGCTTGGCAGCAGTTTCTATCATCTTCCATCCGTTGCCGGACGGATCCCGAAAGCCGGCATCCACCCTGCCATAGCGTTCCACGGGTTCCTGGGTAAATTCCACGCCACACTCACTCATGCGTGCGTAAGCAGCGCGGCAGTCATCCACCGCGAGTACCAGAGGTGGCATGGCACCCTTGGCGACCATTTCATTCAGAGTCTGTGCTGTTGCCGCATCATGCACAGGTGGGCCGGGTTTAAACAAACCCAGCTGGAAAGCAGGCTGCTCTGGATGCTGAACCGTCAGCCATCGATAGTCGCCATTGCGAACATCCGTATGAAGGATAAACCCCAATTTCCCGACGTAGAATGCGAGTGCTTCATCCTGATCCCGCACATACAATCCTGCCGTGTTTACACCTCTAGTCATAGCACCTCTAGTCATAACACCCCCTCCCTTAGATTGGACTCATAGCTTGCCAGCAGACTTAAGTCGGCGCTTCTCCAAAACTGCTATATTGAGGTTCGGGCGATCGACGGCGCGCATGACGCATTCGGGCATGTCTTGGCGAGCGTCTGAAATCGAACTTGTACGCGCTCGAAACTCTCCTGGACTCTCGCAGGTAATGTCATTGAAAATGCGCCCAAAGGTGCCGACACTGTTCCAGCCGGTTCGAAAAGCAATTTCTGTAATGGGCAGGTCTGTGTCCCTGAGTAACGCAGTGGCTCGCTCTATGCGGCGTGTGAGCAGGTAACGGTGTGGAGGCAAGCCGAAGGCTTTTTTGAACTCTCGTGAAAAGTGCGCCACCGAAACCGCGCTCACCTGGGCCAAGCGCTCGACCGTCCAATCCTCGTGGGGGGCGCCATCCATGCGATCTTTCGAGCGCAACAATCTTCGCAATAACTCAGGACTTTGACTCATCTCATGCCTAACATTTCAATAGTGCGAATGCGCATCTGTGCATAGCTCCAATGAACACCAAGTTATCACAAGTTACTGTTGTGTAAAGCATTGAATTCGAGTGTCGAACTTTACGGCTGAACACATGTGTGTTTGTGCCTCTTCATGAGCAGCACAGGCTCTCGTCATGCCAAGGCTCTGCAGCAACTTCAAAGGGGACTGGTGTTTTCTGTGGCCACGTAGGCCATTTGTTGTCTTGTTTTTGGGAAGCATGGTGTGTGGGGGGAGTCTGTTCGCCGCCGGGTAAGCCAACACAAATGCCTTATTAGAAAGTTTTAACTGTAAGTTTCGGGATGCCTGCCTCAACCAACATTGGTTTAAGGGGGTGAACGAAGCGAGACAGGAAATAGCGCATTGGCGGACATATTATAATGAAGTGTAACCGCACAGCTCACAGAATTATCTGTCACTAAGTGAGTTTGCAAAACGGATGGCACAATGAGGGAATTCTTGCAGGGTTACTGGTATTAATCTAGGGAAAGGTCAATGTGACTCGAACATTGACAACTTAATTTAGTCCAGTAGAGGTTGCCAAATCAGGCTACTTATGCTGAGTGTCTTTGTTTTTCTTTTTTATTGCTCAAATATTAGTTTGCCGCTATGTTGGAACCATGTGAATGGATGTGCATGTCTATTCTGTTTTTAGGTACATAGATAAAATTATCACCAACCTCCCTGCGGGGCCAAGTTTTCTTAATAAGGAATATCAAAAGGAGTATGGTTGAATGTTTCAAACTTATGAGCTTAATAACGAACAAGCTGAAAGGATTCGAAATATTGGAGAAAGCTTTTTAGTCGATGTAAAATCGAAGGAAATACGACCATCTAAACTATCTGAAACCGTTTCAGCTTTTGCTAATGCCGGAGGTGGAGACCTCTACATAGGAATAACTGAAAACAATGATAATTCAAGAGGTTGGGTTGGGTATGATAGTGTTGAGGAAGCCAATGACTTGATTCATGCTCTTGTACAAGCTCACCCTTTCGCCAATCATATCTCATTTGAATTCCTTTCCAGTCTAGGCTACCAAGGTTTTGTCCTACATATCACAGTTTCAAAAGTTAAAGAAATAGTAAAATCTACCAAAGGAGAAGTATTTGTCCGTACAAACGCTGGGAAAATAAAGATAATTACCGGTGAGCAGATGAAACGTCTTGAATTAGACAAGGGAATATCTACCTTTGAGGATGAATTAGTAAAGATTAATGTGGAAAGTATAGAGAACAGTCTCTCAATAATTAGGTTTATGGTCAACGTTGTTCCTAACTCTGAACCATTTACATACCTTAAAAATCAACAATTAATCGAAAGTGAAAAAGCAAAGGTTGCCGGGATACTACTTTTTTGTGATGAGCCAGCAGTATATATTCCGAAGAGATGTAGTGTGAAAATAATGCGTTATAAGACAAAAGATGAAATGGGGAGAGAGTTTTTAAATGAGATCCCTCATACTATTGAAGGTGACGCATATACATTAATATTCGAGGCCGTACTAAAGACTAAAAAACTTATAGAAGGCATTAAAAAGTTAGGTAATAAAGGGCTGGAAGAAATAAAATATCCTCATGACACCCTTCATGAGATAATAACCAATGCAATTCTTCACCGAGATTACAGTATTGTTTCTGACGTCCAAATCAGAATATTCGATAATAGAGTGGAAGTAGAAAGTCCTGGAAAACTCCCTGGTCATGTGACTATTCAAAACATTCTCGATACTCAAAGTGCAAGAAATCCAAGACTGGTTAGACTAATAAATAAGTTTCCAAACCCACCAAATCAGGATGTTGGGGAGGGACTGGATACTGCATTTCGGGCTATGAAAGATCTTCGTCTAATGGCTCCTAAAATTGAGGAGAAAGACAATTCTGTATTGGTATCAATCTTTCACCAACCTCTGGCTTCCCCAGAGGAATTGGTGTTGGAATATCTAAAAGAGCATGATGAAATTACCAATAAAATAGCAAGAGATCTCACTGGAATTAAAAGTGAGAACGGTATGAAAAATGTCTTCCTGAAACTTAAGTCAAGGTCGATAATTGAGCCGACACCGGGGAAAAAAGGTTCTCTATCTTCTTGGAGGAAAACACAAGAAAATATTATTGAAAAATATAAGGTAATTAACGGTAGGCTTACAAATGTTGATAATGCAATTAATTCAATAAAGCCGGATGAACTAGAAAGCTATAAGGTCAGTAATACCGAATATATTCCCCTAATTTTCATTGGTTTAGTTATTAGAGCGATCCTGGGGTACTCTGAATCAACAGGGGCTGAATTAACTTTTGTGATTAATAGATATTTAGTTGATGAGCACAATCAAAAGTTTGCCAACAATGTATCTCGCGCACTTAGAAATGAAAAAATCATGATTCAAGAATGGATTAGTTATAAGACTTTAAATTCATTGTCCAATAAAAAATCATTTTCGCTTTCTGAAGGATGGGATAGTCACTGGGTAACAATTTTTAATACGGAAATCCCAAATGAAATAGTAAGCTTAATAAATGAGATAAATACAAAAAAACAAATTGACCTAATTGTTTAGTTAACTATAAAAAGTCAATGTAGCCATTCAGTACAAAAAAATAAAGACAGGACAGGCAAAACAATTTTGAAACCCGAATGCTTCAGTAAACACTGAGGTCACAGAAATACACCCTCCCCATCGAAGCGGCCGAAAGGCGTTGGAGCAGATGAGCGTGAGCGAGGCAAGGATGCCGAGCTAGCCTCAGGTGAGCCAGGGACGGCGAATATGAGGCGCTAGCTCAGATGCCCATAAGCCAGAGGAGTTGTCCGCTTCGTCGGGGCGTCATGGTGGATGCAAGGAGGATAGGACGAGCAGTCCTCCTTGCTCGGGTGTGGGCTGAAGGCCCACGATCTTAATCCAAACGCAGTTTGGAACAAGCAAGATGCTAGAGTCTAAGGAGGCCGGATTCAATAAAATCCAGGATAGGCATAACTCCGAAGTTATTCGATTAAGTGTTAGTTGCTGCCACAGATGAGAATGTGAAAATCGGGTTGATTAAGGCCAATAAGCAGGTTTTCGGGGGTGGGGGACTGTAGCGATTGATATGCTTTAGCCAAGTGAGCTGACAAAAAATCCCCCGGCATTAGCGGGGGATTTTGTCATGGCGGCGTTACTGCGGCGGCTTGTTAGCCGACCTTGGCCAGCAGTGACTCTTGATCAAGGGGCTTTGCGCTAAGGGCTTCTTGGCCAAGGGCTTCGCGGTAGACCACTATGTCTTCTATGGTCAGCACAGGCATATTGTGCAGGGCGCCGAAGGCGATGATCTCCGGCAGACGGGCCATGGTGCCGTCCGGGTTGGTGACTTCACACAGCACGCCGGCGGGCTTGAGGCCGGCCAGTTGCATCATGTCTATGGTGCCTTCGGTATGGCCGCGACGGCTGAGCACGCCGCCGGGCTGGGCCCGCAGCGGATACACATGGCCGGGACGCGCCAGGCTGCTTGGGGTGGCATCGTCGGCAATCGCCGCCTTGATGGTGGTGACGCGATCCGCGGCAGATACCCCGGTGGTGACCCCGACCTTGGCCTCTATGCTGACGGTGAAGGCGGTGCCGTACTGGCTGGAGTTATCCTCGACCATGGGCGGCAGGTCCAGGGCTTTGATTCTTTCATCCGGCAGGCAGAGGCAGACTATGCCGCTGCATTCGCGGATGAGCATGGCCATCTGGGCGTTGGTGAGTGATTCGGCGGCGAAGATCAAATCGCCTTCGTTCTCCCTGTCTTCATCGTCGACGACCAGGATACCTTGGCCTTGGCGCAAGGCAGCTAAGCCCGCTTCGACTCTTTCTATGGCGGTGCCGAAGGCGGCGAGCAGTGAGGGGCTGTGTAAAGACTGATCCATGATTAATATCCTCTTTAATACGACATTGGAATTTCCAGGATCAGGGCGTGCAGGAATAGCGCAGCGACGGCCGGGCCGCGTTTGCGTATCATAAGAGCTGGGCAGCCGGGTTGGCCCAGGTGGCGGGCTCGGCTGGCATCTCATATTCTCTTCCATCCGGACTCGGTCAGCAGGACTGCTGAGCATTACCGTCGGCTCTGGAATGGCACCCGAGTCTGCGGGTGAGGCACCAGATCTGCTGACCCCAGGCAAGGCCTGGGCGCTCGCGGGCTTTCATGGCTGCAACTTAAGTTGCAGCCTGATTTACCGCCGGTGGGGAGTTTCACCCCGCCCTGAGAATTGTGCTCCAGCCAGTCCGAATGATGTCATTCGGGCAGGATAAAGCGCGCATATGGTGCACCTTATCCCCGGGGATCACAAGGCAAGGGGGACTTTTAATGGCGGTATGGGTTGCCTCGACTGTAATTTCTGCCTGACGGATTGCACTCGGGCACCGCCGGCCTCTATCATGGGCGTCATACCAAGGCCATGTGGCCGGGCTGCCATACGGGCCTCGATGATGAACAGGGACAGAGGCAAACACTTTGCCCTAAGCTTTGGGGCCGCAACAGGGAAGGTTCAATGAGACGTTACACTAGTATCTTTGTCATATCACTTTCAGTCATATCGGGTGTCATTATGTCCTTAAGCGCTTGCACTACCTCCGGCCCAGCGACAGTGGCCGCTCCCAGGGCGGAACAGAGGCCCCATCCCATGAGTCTGCATGGGGTAACCCGCAACGACGAATACTATTGGCTGCGGGACGACGCCAGGCAAGATGCGGCGGTAATCGCCCACCTGGAGGCCGAGAATCGCTACGCCGATCAGCAGCTGGCGCCCTTCCAGGGGCTGCGGCAACGCCTGTTCGACGAGTTGGTCGGGCGGCTGGAGACAGACGAGTCGAGCGTGCCTTATCATTGGCAGCGGCATTGGTATTATCGCCGTTATCAGACGGGCGGCGAATATCCCCTCATAGGACGCAAGACCAGCCTGGAGGCGCCTGAGCAGCTGATGCTGGATGTCAATCTGCGCGCCGCCGGGCATGAATTCTATGGCCTGGGAGGGGTGGCCGTCAGCCCCAATGAGCGCCTGCTGGCCTTCGGCGAAGATACCCTCAGCCGGCGTATCTACCAGATCCATTTTAAGGATCTCGACACGGGCGAACTGCTGGGCGACGTGCTCGAAGGCACAGAGGGGCGGGTCGTCTGGGCCAATGACAATCTGCATCTCTTCTATATCGCCAAAGATCCCCAGACGCTGCTGGGGTTCCAAGTGTTTCGCCATCAACTGGGCACCCCCCAGAAGGAAGACGTACTCGTCTATGAAGAGCAGGACGATACCTTCTACATCTCCCTCGGCAAGAGCCTGGATGGCACCCGGCTGGTCCTGCTGCATGAGAGCACCACCAGCAGCGAAGTCTCGCTGCTCGATGCCGACAATCCTCTGGGCGAGTTCCAACCCTTCCTGCCGCGGGAAGCGGGCCATGAATATTCCATCGCCAAATTGGGCGACGACTATTATGTGCTGAGTAACTGGCAGGCCACCAATTTCCGCCTGCTGAAGGTGGCGGCGAGCGACAGCGCCGACAAGTCCAAGTGGCAACAGGTGCTGCCCTATGCGGCCGATGTTCGCATCGAAGACGTCTTATTGCTCAAAGACTATCTGGTGCTGCAGACCCGTGAGCTTGGCATCAGCCATATCAGGGTGCATCCCCTGGACGGTGCGGCGCCCTTCGAGCTGGAATTCGACGAGGCCGCCTATGTGCTGGGGCTGGATGTCAACGCCGAACAGGACACGGACAAGCTGAGGATCTATTACTCCAGCCTGACCACCCCAGAGTCCATATTCGAATACGATCTCGGCCGGCCCGGGGAGCGGCGCCAGCTCAAGCAGGAGCGGGTGCTGGGCGGCTTCGATGCGCAGAATTATCGCTCCGAGCGCCTGTTCATTCAGGCCCGTGACGGGGTGCAAGTGCCTGTATCTCTGGTGTATCGCAAGGATAAGTTTCGCAAGGATGGCAGCAATCCCCTGTATCAATATGGCTATGGCGCCTACGGTCACACCATAGAACCGGACTTCTCCTCCTCCGTCATCAGCCTGCTGGACAGGGGCGTCGTCTATGCCATAGCCCATGTGCGCGGCAGCGAAATGCTCGGCCGTCCCTGGTATGACGCCGGACGCATGTTCAATAAACAAAATACCTTCAACGATTTCATCGATGTGACCCAGGCATTGACGGAGCAAGGCTATGGCGATAAACGGCGTGTGCTGGCCGCCGGCGCCAGTGCCGGTGGCCTGTTGATGGGCGCCATCGCCAACCAGGCGCCCGAGCGTTATTTTGCCATCGCCGCCCATGTGCCCTTCGTCGACCTGGTCACTACCATGCTGGATGAGTCACTGCCGCTGACCACCAACGAATATGACGAGTGGGGCAATCCCAACGACAAGGCCAGTTTCGACTATATGCTGAGTTACTCCCCCTATGACGGCGTCAAGCGCCAGGCCTACCTGCATCTGCTGGTGACCACAGGCCTGCATGACTCCCAGGTGCAGTATTTCGAGCCCGCCAAGTGGGTCGCCAAGCTGAGGCAATACAAGACGGATAGGCATCAGCTGATCTTCAAGATAGACATGGAAGCCGGGCATGGCGGCAAGAGTGGCCGTTATCGCCAATATGAGGACACGGCGCTCGAGTATGCCGTCTTCCTCGGCTTGTTATTCCCGGATAGTGAAGCGGGCCAGGAATGACCGCAGCTGTCTGGTCGCTATACATGATACGTTGCGCCAACGAGCATCTCTATACGGGGATCACCACGGATGTCGAACGCCGCTTCCTCGAGCATAGCAGTGGCGGGCCCAGGGCGGCCAAGTACCTGCGTGGCAAGGGGCCATTGACCCTGGTGTACCGCGAGGCTGTGGGTAGTCATGGCGATGCCCTGCGGCGGGAACTGGCGCTGAAGAAATTGCCCAGGGCCAAGAAGCTGGCGCTGCTGGGGGTGGGAAGCGTGCCGGCGCTCGACCCGGCCTAAGGGGTGGGCAGAAGCGAGCCGGTGACCCGGCATAACCGGGCGGCCGACACGCTCTGCGCCGGGAAGTCTGTCAGGGCCTGCTGACGGCGCCCTTTATCTGGTCGAAGCTGACCTTGCCCGAGCCGGCCTCGAGTATGGTCAGCCCCAGGGTATTGCTGACCTCTATGTTGCCCGAGCCGTCGCGGATTTTGACCTTGCCCTGAATGTCGCGTATGTCCATGTTGCCCGAGCCATCGTCTATCTCTATGTCGCCCGTTACCCGGCTTATGTCTATGGCGCCCGAGCCATCTTCTATTTCTATGTCACCCGTTATCTGGCTGATGACTATGGCACCCGAGCCATCATCTATCCTGAGGTTGTTGCCACCGACTATCTTCAGTGCGCCCGAGCCATCCTTGACTCTGATGTCGGCGCTCATGCCTGCTATCGCTATGCCACCCGAGCCGTCGTCCAGGTCGAGTGCCATGGCCGCAGGCAGCTGCACTGTCACATCCATGTAGGGAGAGTCGTGACTGCCGAAGGAGAAACCCTTGGCCTGTTTAACATCTGCGACCAGTTTGGCCTTGCCGGCCTGGCGTTCTAGGCTGAAGTCGATCTTTGCCCCGTCGTCGCTATAGATATCGGCCTTGACCAAGATCTGACTCAGTCCCTCGACGCCTTGGATCTCCAGGCTGCCGGCGCCCGTCCGGGCGACCAACACATGGATATCTGCGGCGCTCAGCTGCAGCTCGCGCTGCTGGTGTTCGCTGGCCGCGTTGGCGTTGGCCAGGTAAGAACTCAATGACACTGTTATGGCGGCGGCTAGTATGGCTGGAGCTTTCATGGGTTATTCCTCTGTATTCTGTGCCGGGCATGGGGCCTATGCCCACACCCGGGTGTTCCCTGTCGTTTCTCTCTCGGTTAAAGCACAGAATGTGCCAATATATAACTATATGATTTAACGCTATAAATATTCTTCACCATGAGTCTGGTCGCGTTTTAACAAGCTATCCATGGGACAAAAAACCAAGTTTTAGCGAATTTGCCCATCTTTTTTACCCATCTTTGCCCGAGTCGCCGCAGCCCGTCTTTGGCTGCCCCTTTAGCCCATTTGCGGCATGGCGCCCTGTTGACACCAGGCTGCGGAAGTCTTGCGGCTTTTTACATTGGTTGACACTGATTTACCCGCCACCGGGGTCATAGCAGTGCAAATGTAATTAATGGGTTAATGGAGTGATTATGAAAAGAAAAACAGTTTGCGGTTATCTGGCCCTGCCTCTGATCTGTGCCGCCTTGGTCGGCTGTGGCAGCGACAGTGAGAGTGGCAGTTCAGATGTGGCCTATGTCCAGTACTATAGTGCGTCACCCAACAGCAGGGCCACAGCCCTGGTGCTCGACGACTATGAGTATGCCGCCATAGACTTTGCCGATGCCATGCCAAGGTATGAGTACAACACAGGCAATGCCGAGGTCAGCATCCTGGGGGCGGATGCCGACGCCGATGAGATGAGCCTGTATTCGGAGACGCTGAACCTGGCCAGCGACAGCAACCATTTGCTGGTGTTATTGGGTGACTATCTGACACCCGAGTTGCTGGACGTCAGCTATTCGCGCAGCGAGATGGACAGGCTCAATGCCGATGCAGACAACGACTACAGCAAGATGCAGCTCCTGGCCGTCAACGCCGCAGCGGATGCCGCGGCGTTCGATGTCTATGTCGCACCCGCGGGGGCGGATTTCTCCCAGGCGCAGATGTTGGGCAGCCTGGCCTATAAGGATTACACGGGCGAGCAGATGTTCGATACCGGCGACTATGTCGCTTACCTGACGGAGGCCGGCAGCACCAAGATCTTCTATACCACAGGGATCATGGATTTCAGCAGTGAAACCGTCTACAAGCTGGTGATACGCGCCAGTTTCGGTGCGGGTGAACTCAAGATCACCCTGGACAGTGTCGACTCCACCAGTACCCCCGTGAACTATGCCGCCCTGGAAGCCGTCGCCGAATACCGGGTCTACAACGGTCTGGCGGATAAGAAGATAGATGTGCGACTCGTCAGCAAGCAGGAAAGCCAATACCTCTATGATGTCGCACCCGGGGCGGTGACCGACTTCAGCCAGACGGCGTTCGACGATTATGGCATCACTGTGTCCGACAGTGACTCCAAGGCTGGCTTGTTCGATAACCTGCTGGTGACCTTCAATCAGGACGAGAGCAAGTCTGTGTTGATCTACGTCGATGCCGATGGCCAGACCCAAGGCATGGTGATCGCCCATGACTGGCGCCCCAGGGCCTTCGAGTACAAGGTGGATATTGCCAACCTTGCCAGCGACTATGATGACTTGAAGGTGTATTTCGTGCGCGCCTCAGAAACCATAGACACGGCCGCCTACAGCCTGGGGGATCTGGACTTCGCCGAGCAGGCCAGCATCACGCTACCGGCCGACGACTATGAGATCAACATAGTGCATAAGGCCGACAACGGCACTCTCACCCTGGTATATCAATCCGCGGCCATAGCCCTGGATGGGAGCAGCAATTACAGCTTGGTGCTGACCAGGGACGAGGCCAGTCCCCTGGGGCATAAGCTGGCCTTGCTGTAACCTGCAGCGAGTCCGGCTGCTGGCCTTGATGCAAGGGACCTAGAGTACCGGCTGTCCCAGAGAGCCGGGCTCATAACGCCGGCTTGCTCAACGTGCCTTGAGCACAGGGTAAGTCAGGTACTGGGCATCATAATAGGGGCTGCGCTCATAGAACCAGCGCAGCCTTGCCTTGGGATCGGCGGCGAACCTGGGGTCTGCCAGTGCCTGGTCGAACTCCTGCCTGAGGCGGGGATCCTGCGCCAGCATCTTGGCCGCCAGAGGTTCTACCGCATAATCCTCTATATATTCGGTGCGGGTAAACACGGGATTGAACAAGCCCCACTGAAACAGGGAATCCGCTGACTGAGGCTCCAGCAACATGATGGCCAGATCCCCCAGGGGTTGGTCCGTGCTTATCTTCATGGTCCCTGGGGCTAAGGTGCGGGTGACCCGCTCGAGTTTGACATCGGCACTGACTCTTTGATGCCCCTCGTAATCCCGGGGGGCAAATTTGGGCTCGCCCAGACTATACTGCTGCAATTGCAGCGTCTGTGGCTTGGTCAAGGGCGTCATGCGTATGCCATGCAGGCGCAACTTGTCTATCACCTGGGTCCACTGTGGCGGCACATAATAGGCCGATGGGCGGACTATCTTGATGTCGGCCACTGTATCACCGAACACGGGCAAGTTAGGGTAGAGCCTGGGGGTGCCGAGCCAGCGCACCACAGGGGCACCGCTGATGGGGCTCTGCTCCAGGCGATAGTCTATGCCCTTGAAGTCCCAGCCCTGCTCCTGGGGGGCGCTCTTCCAGCTCAGGGTGACCAGCGGCGAGGCGCGGTACTTATCTTCCTGAATGGCCGACTTGAGGCGGGTGGCCTGCGCGCCGACGGTCTTCAGCGTTTGCTCCAGCATGACATAGGTGCCCAGCACCCGCTGTTTGAAGGGCTTGAGGCTATGGTTTTCTATCAGTATGGTGGGCAGATGGCGGGCGTCGCCATAGCCGTTGGAAAACCTCGGGCCGGCGCGCCACAGGGACATGCCCTTAGACAGATCGCCGTTGTCCAGGGCGAAGATGAGCCTCCCAGGGATGTGTCCCTGGGCCGTCAGTGCGGCTTCGACAGCGGGTCTATAGTTATTTTCCAGCCACAGGTAACTCGCCGGACTCAGGCCCTTGGGCAGGTTATAGCCGAAGGTGACATCGTATTGATAGTCTATGCCGTCGGTCACATGCACATCTATGTAGAGCTCCGGCTGCCAGAGATTGATGGCCGTCAGCATGTGCTGCATCTCCAGGGTATCTGCCTTGGCATAGTCGCGGTTCAGATTGAGGTTGTTGGCCGTGGTGCGCCAGCCCTGTTTCACCGGCCCACGCTGGTTGACCCTGTTGTATGCGCCGCTGCGCTCATGGGCGTCGACGCTGAAGATGGGCACCAGCAGCAGGTTGGCCTTGTCGAGCAGCCCGGCCTTGTCCCCCAGAATCATGTCCCTGAGCAGCATCATGCCGGCATCTTTGCCATCGATCTCCCCGGCGTGTATTCCCGCCTGGACCAAGATACTGGGTTTGCCGTGCCGTTTCAGGCTGGCGGGGTCGGCCGCGCCCTCGCTCGATGCGACTAGCATCCAGATATCCCGCCCCTGGGGGCTCTTGCCCAGGCTGACCTTCTGCAACTTGTCGCTCCGGGCGACCAGTTTATCCAGCCAGACGAAGGTGTCATCATAGCTGGGGCTCTCCAGCCCGCGGCTTTGCTCGAATGGGGTCGCCCAGGCCGCTTCCGGTGCCAGCATCAGGGCCTCACTGGCGCCATGCCACTCTGAGTGCGGCGGCAGTATGGCATCATTGATGAAAGTCGCGTCGGGCAGGGGGGCTGCGGCCGGCACTGTGGCAAGATCCGGCGCCGCCCGGGTTTTCGCGGCCAAGGTTTCTGAGGCCAGGGTTTCCGAGGCCAGGGCCGGGCCAGCCGCCGAGATAGAGGCAAGCAGGGTCGCGACCAGGATGGGGAGGGAGAAGAGGCGCATGGGCAGGTGTCCGGTGATGGCGTTATATTGGATTGATATCTTTCATTAAAAGCACTGAGAGTGCAAGGGAGCCGGCTGGATAATACGGCTTAAATCGACGCGCCGAATCCGGCCTGGGCTTGCCGTGTCCGTGCTCGAAAATAGCCTATGCCCGTATGGGGCGCACCTTGGTGTCAGCCGATGCGGCAAACAGGTCAAGCAACGGCTATTGCTCGGATACCGGCTGTGGGCCGGCATGGGGCAAAGGCTGCGTGTTAACCTGGCCCCCGGGTAGCGCCTGGGCGGCTGCCGGCTTGGCATCTGGCTGGGGGTTGAGCGCCTGTAGGGTGATGAAGGTATCCCGGGAGTCTTGTTCACTGCTGAAACTCATCCATACCCGCTGGGCGCCATCGCCCTGGAATTGAATGCTGAGGTATTGAGGCAATTCCCCCTGTGACGGCTGCTCGACGCGATAATCCAGATCTCGCTTGACGGAGCCGAGCGCAGTGATGAGTGAGGTGACGAACGCTTGTGCATCGACAGCCGGGTTAACTATGTAGATCACTGCGTTATGCTGCTGGAATTGAATGACGAGGGATTGATTGTATTTGTTCTCTAGGGTGAGCTGATACCAGGAACCTTCGGGTACCGCATAGTCGCGGTTATGTTTCAGCAATGGCGAAGGCTTGCCATCATCCGGCAGTCGTCTGTTGCGCAAGCCCTCTGTGTTGGTCGGCATGTCGACGCTGCCAATGCAGCACTCGATACTGCCGCTGCTCGTCTGAGTGATCGCCGCCGAAATGGTGGTGGTATCCCGGCCTGACACCAGCACCAGAGAGGCGGGGCCTTGATTGCCCTCGGTCCCGGGCACAGTGACAGTCACCGGCGGCTGCGAGTTGCTCCAGACCAGGGTGACGTCGACATTGTGATCACTGGGCGAGCTGTTGTACAGGAACAGGCAATACAATTGCCCCGACTTGAGCGTACTGCAGACCGCGGTTTCGCCTCGGTTAAGGTTGATCAGCCGGCCATCGTCCCAATCGATGAGATTGTCGTCTTGAATGGCGGGCATGGCCCAGGCATCGAGGAAGTCATAGTTGCGGCAGCTGCTCAGCATGCCGGTGGCGACCAGCCCCAGGGAAAGCCGCAGAAAGGTTCGGCGCGGAATATCCGGTCGCGAGTCATCTTTGGGGAAGGTTAGATTTTTCATAAATAAATCAGGCACCTTTTCGATGCCTGATCCATTCATTGGCGCACGTTTTCACAGACGTCAGTTACATGTACTGAGCCGCGATGGAGGAGTTGTTTGAATTTTGACCGCTGTCGGCATTCATCCACACCTTCTGCTGGCCATTGCCCTGATCTTGATAGGTGATGGTCTGAGGTGTCGAATCCGACTTCACTATCTGATAAGAACCGAGGCCGGGCGCGCCTTCTTTCACCGAGCCCGTTGGCACTATCACGGTGGCAGGATCACCGACAGGATTGTTGATGAACACATTCAGGTAGTTTTCGGTGAATTGGGTCGAGATGAACTGAGTCACGGGGCTGTTGAGCGTCAATTGGTACCATTGACTCTTGGGCACGGCATAATAACGATAACACTTGTCATAATGCTGTTGTTCGCCATTGAAAGGCAAGGACTGATTGTGCAGGCCCGAGGTATTGGTCGGCATGCCGACGCTGCCTAACCAAGCGGTCACTTTCGAACCTTGCTGCTGGCTGGTAATCGAAATAGAGACCGTTTGGGTATCTGTGCCTGAGACCAGAGCCAGGGCCGCCAAGCCCATGTTGCCCGTGGTGCCTGGTACAGTCACTGTTTTTGGTGGGTAGAGGTTACCAATATTGACGTTGACCCCTATGTTGGCATCTTCGCCTGCCGAGTTGTAGAGAAAAACCGCGTAAAGCTGTCCCTGCTTCAGATTGGCACAGGTCAAGGTGTCACCACCCGTCAGTGTCGATACTGCGCCATCATTCCAGTTTATTTCACTCATAGCTAATTCCTTTAGAGTTGTGGACCAGGTAAAAATTCCAATTTCCCGGAAGTTTTACGTCCGACGTAACACCATGTCACGCTTGCAAGTTTGTTTGAGTTGCCGTCAAGGATTGTGGCCGCAAGACGCTAGCGTGCGGTCAGTCCATGGACAGAAAAATTGTAGGTAGTAATTCCCGGCGGTGCCGAGTTTTTTAGGATAATTTTCATTCTGCTTTGAGGCCCTGGTCTGGGCAATCCGCACAACTCACTGTTGCAGCGTTAGATTTCAGGATGGATGGGCAAGCTCGTCGATAGATCCGGATGACAGCCATAAAAAATCCCGGCGCTGTGGCCGGGATTGTTAATACTGACATCTACAGGGCGTGACTAGCACTTGGGGCCGGCATTTTTGATCGCATCAGACACCTGATACTTGGCGAAGTTGTTACTGAAGGCTTCGGCCAGTTGCTGAGCGTATTCGGCATACAGGGCCTTGTCTTCCCAGGTGTTGATCGGGTTGAGCAGCTTGCTGTCGACACCCGGGATAGCCACAGGCACCGCCAGGTTCAGTTGCTCCAGGTGTTCTGTCTCGGCGGTTTTGAGCGAGCCATTGACTATGGCATCGACTATCGCACGGGTAGTAGGTATGTCGAATCGCTTGCCTATGCCGTGTGGGCCGCCGGTCCAACCCGTGTTGACCAAATAGACCTGACTGCCGAAAGAGGCTATGCGCTGCATCAGCAGCTCGGCATAGACACCGGCAGGACGTGGGAAGAAAGGCGCGCCGAAACAGGTAGAGAAGGTCGATTGGATGGCCGAGGTTGAGCCTACCTCGGTAGAACCTACCTTGGCCGTGTAGCCGGACAGGAAGTGATAGGCGGCCTGTTCCTTGGTCAGGATAGACACGGGCGGCAAGACGCCGGAGACGTCACAGGTCAGGAACACCACTGCATGGGGCTCGGCGCCGCAGTTGTCTTCCTTGCGCTGGGCAATGTGTTCCAGCGGGTAGGCGGCGCGGGTGTTCTCCGTCAGGCTGGCATCCTTATAGTCAGGAACCCGCTTGCCGTCCATGACCACGTTTTCCAGCACTGTGCCGAAACGTATGGCATCCCAGATCACCGGTTCGTTCTTCTGGCTCAGGTCGATACACTTGGCGTAGCAGCCACCCTCTATGTTGAACACCCCACCCGGTGCCCAGCCGTGTTCGTCGTCGCCTATCAGGAAGCGCTTGGGATCGGCCGACAGTGTCGTCTTGCCCGTGCCGGACAGGCCGAAGAAGAGGGTGGTATCGCCATCCGCACCGACGTTGGCCGAGCAGTGCATGGGCAACACGCCTTTGGCGGGCAGCAGGAAGTTTTGCACCGAGAACATGGATTTCTTCATCTCACCCGCGTATTTCAGGCCGGCGAGCAGCACCTTGCGTTCGGCGAAGTTGAGGATCACGGCGGCGTCCGAGTTGGTGCCGTCACGTTCTGGCACGCATTCGAAGCCCGGGGCATTGATGATCTGCCAGCAAGCCTTGTCCCCTGTGTTGAACTTTTCCGGGACTATGAACAGGTTGCGGGCAAACAGCTGGTGCCAGGCGTATTCCGTGGTGACCCGTACCGGCAGGTAGTGGGCGGGATTTGCGCCGACTTCGAGTTCGGAAACGAATAACTCCTTATCGGCCAGATAGGCCTCGACCCGACCCCAGAGGGCGTCGAATGCACCGGCATCGAAGGCCTGGTTGACCGGGCCCCATTCGATATCATGCTCGGTGCCGGCTTCTTTGACTATGAAACGATCGCCGGGGGAACGGCCGGTGCGGCTGCCTGTGTTGGCTACCAGGGCGCCATCGGCCGTGAGTTGGCCTTCGCCTCGCTGCAGCGCCAGCTCAACCAGCTGTGCCGTCGAAGAGTTAAGGTGTACGCGGTGTAGTTCATCCGCCATGAGTAAGGTCTCCATCTTATGTAGGTGAGTATATCGGTCTGCTTGCCGATTTTGGTTTGCGCTCAGGGACTTCCTGTAGCGAAATTGATTGTAACTTAAGCGGGATGAATGTGTGAGCGGGAAGTTCAGGGGCCATAAAAAAGGACGCCAGATGGCGTCCTCTCAGTTGAGCAAGGTTACTGTTTCGTTGCCGGTGCCGGCGTATCTGCGAAGATGCCTTCGACATCTATGCTGTCGAACGCATATTGGCTGTTGCAATATTCACAGTCCATGCGGATCTTGCCTTCCTCGGCCAGAATGGCATCTATCTCGGCCTTATCCAGGGTACGTATGGCGGCGGCGCTGCGCTCCCGTGAGCAGCTGCACTTGAAGCTGATCCCTATGGGATCGAACAAGCGGACCTCTTCCTGATGATACAGGCGATGCAGCACTTCTTCGGCCTCTAGGCCGAACAGCTCTGTGGCCTTCACAGTGGCGGTCAATTGGCTCAAATGGTCGAAGTCCTCGGCGTGATCCGACTCGCTCGGCAGTACCTGCAACAGCATGCCTGCGGCCTGCTTGCCGTCGGCAAACAGCCAGATGCGGGTAGGCAGCTGCTCGGACTGGGTGAAATAGTCTTCCAGACAGGCGGCCAGATCTGCCTTATCCAAGGCGACCACGCCCTGATAACGCTCGCCCTGATCCGGCGTCAGGGTGATCACCATGTAGCCCTTGCCAAACAATTGTTCCAGACTGGCATCGTCGCTCGGCTCGCCGCTCCAGCGCGCCACACCGCGCAGCTGCTGCAGGTTGTTGCCGTTGATCACCGCCAGGGAGACGGGACCGTCACCCTGCAGCTGGACGCTGATGTCGCCACTGAACTTAAGGGTGGCGGTGAGCAGTGAGGTGGCGGCCATCAGCTGACCCAGGAGGGTCTGCAATACGTTGGGATACGCCTGGGCGGCCAGCATCTGTTGATAGCTTTGCTCCAGCTGCACCAGTTCGCCACGCACATCGGCGTTGTCAAACAGGTAGCGGTGTAAAATATCTTTGCTCATTTGAACTCTCACTGGTTAGATGTCTCTAAAACGTGTCAGCTGTCGCCGTTGTTTCTTGTCCGGCTTATGGTCCGGCGCCGGGTTGTTCAGCATGTTAAGCCGTCTGGCCTCGGCGTTCGCCTGGCGTTTGACTTGGCTCTCGGCCGTTTCCTCGTATAAGGTCTGGGCCACGGCGGCGCTCTGGCGTTGCTGGGATAAATTCAGTATGACGATCTCTTTTTCGTCATATCCCTGGCGTATCCTGAGCCGTGCGCCTATTTCGGCCAGTTTACTGGATTTAGTGCGTTGGCCGTTATAGTGTACCTTGCCGCCGTTGATCATCTCTTTGGCTATGGCCCGGGTCTTATAAAACCTGGCCGCCCAGAGCCACTTATCGAGTCTGATACTTGTGCTATCGTTATGATTGTCGGTCATGGTTCCTCCAGCGGGCTCGGGGCGAGTGTCGGTTTGCCGTGGCGGCCGGCGGGTCGTGATTTTCAGTCATAAAGCTCATGCTCTGACGATATCACGCTTCCCATGCCTCGATGGCGCGCAAAGTTAGCATAATTGGTTAAATATCGCCAATGCTAGTGGTGTTATGGGCTTGTTGCGCTAAGCCAGCTAGGTTAGCATGTGGCAGGATTTGTTAAATTATTATAATCAGAACAGAGACCTGTATCGAGGGTCCAAATAAATATGGATATATTAGATAAGATTATCGCCAAAGCTGCCGGGGTTCCCCACAGAGCCTTGAGCCAGATCGTGTTCTGGCTGGGGCTCATTCTCGCCTTATTTCTGGCAGCCCAGATCAGCTGGAAGCTCGTCCCCAATTCCCAACAGACAGGCAACTGGTCGCCAAGCCCCCAAAGCGTGGGCCAGGGCACTAAGGTCGATATAGGGGAGGTATTGCAATTGGGTTTGTTCGGTAAGGCAGACAAATCCGATAAACCTAAGGTCGAGCCGGTAGAAACTGTGACAGATGCGCCCAAGACCTCGCTGTCGATCCAGCTCACCGGCGTGGTGGCCTCCACCGCCGAGCAGAAGGGCCTGGCGGTGATAGAGTCCGCCGGCAGCCAGGAAACCTATGGCCTGGGGGATAAGATCAAGGGCACTTCGGCATCGCTCAAGGAAGTCTATGCCGATCGCATCATCATCACCAACGCCGGGCGTTATGAAACCCTGATGCTCGACGGCCTCAAGTATACCAGTCAGAGCCAGGTCAACGAACAACTGCAGCAAGCCAAGGGCAACAGGGTGCAGCGGGTCGATCGCCGCCGTGACGGCGAGGTCTCCCAGGAGTTGGCCGAGTCCCGCGAAGAGCTGTTGGCCGACCCGAGCAAGATCACCGACTACCTGGCAATATCCCCGGTAAAACAAGGGGATGAGTTGGTAGGTTACAGATTGAATCCGGGTAAGGATGCGGCGTTGTTCAAGCAAGCCGGTTTTCAGCCCAATGACTTGGCCAAGTCTATTAATGGTTACGATCTGACCGAAATGAGTCAGGCGTTGGAAGTTATGGCACAGTTGGCCGAATTGACGGAAGTGTCCATCATGGTCGAGCGTGATGGACAACTGGTCGAGATCATGTTTAGTTTGCCGCAATAAAGCAGGGGAAGAAGAATAATGAACAAGAAAGTGAACCGCCGCAAGCTAATCGCCGCAGTCGTCGCCGGGGCCAGCATGCTCGCCTCGCAGCTGGTGTGGGCCGAGCAATATGCGGCGAACTTCAAAGGCACCGACATTCAGGAATTCATCAACATAGTCGGCAAGAACCTCAATAAGACCATCATAGTAGATCCTACCATAAGGGGTAAGATCAACGTCCGCAGCTATGACTTGCTCAACGATGAACAGTATTATCAATTCTTCCTCAATGTGCTGCAGGTCTACGGTTATGCCGTGGTCGAGGTGGATAACAGCATCATCAAGATCATCAAGGATAAGGATGCCAAGACGGCGGCGATCCGGGTTGCCGACGATGCCAAGCCCGGCATAGGCGATGAGATGGTGACCCGCATAGTGGCCTTGTATAACACTGAGGCCAAACAGCTGGCCCCCCTGTTGCGCCAGCTCAACGATAATGCCGGCGGCGGTAACGTGGTCAACTATGACCCCTCCAACGTGCTGATGATCTCCGGCCGTGCCGCCGTGGTGAATAAGCTGGTGGAGATAGTGCGCAGGGTCGACAAGCAGGGCGATACCGCCGTGCAGGTGGTGCCGCTGGAGTTCGCTTCTGCCGGGGAAATGGTACGTATCATAGATACCCTCTACCGTGCCTCAGCCAACCAGGCACAGATGCCGGGTCAGGCTCCCAAGGTGGTGGCAGATGAAAGGATCAACGCCGTCATCGTCAGTGGCGACGAGAAGAGCCGCCAGCGGGTGGTGGAGCTGATCCATAAGCTGGATGCCGAGCAGGCCAGCACGGGCAATACCAAGGTAAGGTATTTGCGCTATGCCAAGGCGGAAGACCTGGTCGAAGTGCTGACGGGTTTTGCCCAGAAACTGGAAGACAACAAAGACGGCGGCGCCAAAGCAGGCAATAAGCGTCGCAACGAAATCAACATCATGGCCCATGTCGATACCAATGCCCTGGTGATCAGTGCCGAGCCGGATCAGATGCGTACCATAGAGAGCGTCATCAATCAGCTGGATATACGCAGGGCTCAGGTGCTGGTCGAGGCCATCATAGTCGAAGTGGCCGAGGGCGACGATGTCGGCTTCGGCGTACAGTGGGCGACCACTGCCGGCGGCGGCACCCAGTTCAATAACCTGGGGCCAACCATAGGCGAAGTCGGCGCTGGCGTGTGGAGTGCCAGAGACAAGAAGGCCTCGCAGACCTGTAGCGGTGCCGGCGATAATCAGAACTGTACCAACAACCCTGATACCCCGGGCGATATCACCCTGCTGGCGCAAGCCCTCGGCAAGGTCAATGGCATGGCCTGGGGCCTGGCCAGGGGGGACTTCGGCGCGTTGATCCAGGCGATCTCCAGCGATACCAAGTCGAACGTGCTGGCAACTCCGTCCATCACTACTTTGGATAACCAGGAAGCCTCCTTCATCGTCGGCGACGAAGTGCCTATTCTGACCGGCTCTACCGCCAGCTCCAGCAACAGCAACCCCTTCCAGACGGTCGAGCGTAAGGAAGTGGGGGTCAAGCTCAAGGTGGTGCCTCAGGTCAACGAAGGCAACGCGGTCAAGCTGACCATAGAGCAGGAAGTGTCCGGCATCAACGGCAAGACAGGGGTCGACGTGACCTTCGCGACCCGCCGTCTGACCACGACCGTGATGGCCGACTCGGGCCAGATAGTGGTACTGGGGGGGCTTATCAACGAGGAAGTGCAGGAGAGCATACAGAAGGTTCCGCTTTTGGGTGACATTCCCTTCATCGGCCATCTGTTCAAGTCTTCCTCCAGCGGCAAGAAGAAGAAGAACCTCATGGTGTTCATCAAGCCGACCATTATCCGTGACGGCATGACCATGGAAGGCATCGCCGGCCGTAAGTACAACTATTTCAGGGCGTTGCAGCTGGAGCAACAGGAGCGCGGCATTAACCTCATGCCTAATACCCAGGTGCCAGTGCTGCCGGAGTGGAGCCAGGAAGCCTATCTGCCGCCGGAAGTGAATGACATTCTCGAGCGCTATAAAGAGGGTAAGGGCCTGGATACCCATATGCGCGAAACCGATCCCGCCTTGAAGGTCATCAACGACACTAAAGTGAAAGATCAGTCCCATGAGTGATATAGAACTAGCCCAAGGCGAGGATCTCGCCGCCGTCAGCAACGAGCTGACGCTGGGGATGGATGCCGAAGGGGATGAAGTGTTTCATTCCAACAGCAAGGAACGTTTGCCCTTCGCCTTCGCCCACAGATACGAAGTGGTCTTGGCCAGGGGCGAGCAGGATGCCCTCAGCCTCTTCTATACGGATAATACCCCGGTCGCCGCCCTGCTGGAGGTGCGGCGCTACGCCGGCGTCGAGTTGCCCTTGGTGAAAATTGAGGCCAATAAATTCGAAGCCAAGCTGACCCAGGCCTACCAGGCCAACTCTTCCGAAGCCCAGCAGCTGATGGAAGACATAGGCAACGAGATGGATCTCTTCACCCTGGCGGAAGAATTACCCCAGACCGAAGACTTGCTCGAAGGCGACGATGATGCGCCGATAATCAAGCTCATCAACGCCTTGTTGTCTGAAGCCATCAAGGAAGAGGCCTCGGATATCCATATCGAAACCTATGAGAAGCAGCTGGTGGTGCGTTTCAGGGTCGATGGGGTGCTCAAGGAAGTGCTCAAGCCCAACCGCAAGCTGTCATCACTGCTGGTGTCGCGGATCAAGGTCATGGCCAGGCTCGACATAGCAGAGAAACGCGTGCCCCAGGATGGCCGTATCTCGTTGCGTATCGGTGGCCGTGCCGTCGATGTGCGGGTGTCGACCATGCCATCCAGCCATGGCGAGCGTGTGGTGCTGCGTCTGTTGGACAAGAATGCGGGCAATCTCGACTTGCAACAATTGGGGATGACAGAGAGTATCAGGGTGCAGTTTGACGAATTGATACGCAAGCCCCATGGCATCATCTTGGTCACAGGCCCCACAGGCTCGGGCAAGAGTACTACCCTGTATGCCGGCCTGACCGAGATCAACTCCAAAGACACCAATATCCTCACGGTCGAAGATCCCATAGAGTATGAACTCGAGGGCATAGGCCAGACTCAGGTCAATACCAAGGTAGACATGACCTTCGCCCGCGGGCTGAGGGCCATACTGCGTCAGGATCCCGATGTGGTCATGATAGGGGAGATCCGCGATCTGGAAACGGCGCAGATCGCGGTGCAGGCATCCCTGACGGGTCACCTGGTGATTTCCACCCTGCATACCAATACCGCCTCCGGCGCCATCACACGTCTGCAGGACATGGGGGTCGAGCCTTTCCTGGTGTCATCCAGTTTGCTCGGGGTCCTGGCCCAGAGGTTGATCCGTACCCTATGCCCCAAGTGCAAGACGGCCCATGTACCCGACGAGCGTGAGCGCGAGTTGCTGGGGATGGCGAGTGACGATCAGCGCCATATTTTCCGTGCCAATGGCTGCAAGGCCTGTGGCAATAACGGTTACCGTGGCCGTACCGGCATACATGAACTCCTGTTGGTGGACGATACAGTGCGTGAGTTTATTCACGGTGGTCGTGGCGAGCTGGCGATCGAGAAATACATACGCAAGCGTGTGCCCAGCATCAGGCATGATGGCATGAGCAAGGTCCTGGCGGGGATCACCACTTTGGAAGAAGTGTTGCGCGTCACCCGCGAGGAATAACCCATGCCGGCATTCGAATATAAGGCCTTGGATACCAAGGGCAAGCAACAGAAGGGGGTGATCGAAGCCGATACCGCCAGGCATGCCCGCAGCCAGCTCAGGGATCAAAGGCTGATGCCCCTGGATATTCAGCCTGTGACCGAGAAGGAAGCGCGGGCCAAGAGTGGCGGTTTCAGCCTGTTCAAGCGGGGGATCAGCGTCGCAGAATTGGCCTTGATCACCCGCCAGATAGCCACCCTGGTGGCGGCGGGGCTGCCGATCGAAGAATCACTCAAGGCGGTGGGGCAGCAATGCGAGAAAGATCGCCTCGCCAGCATGATAATGGCGGTGCGCTCCCGGGTGGTCGAAGGTTATAACCTGGCCGACTCCATGGCGGAATTCCCGCATATCTTCGACGATCTCTATCGTGCCATGGTGGCCTCGGGCGAGAAATCCGGTCATCTGGAAGTGGTGCTTAACCGGCTCGCCGACTATACGGAGCGGCGCCAACAGCTCAAGAGCAAGCTGACCCAGGCGATGATTTACCCGATAGTGCTGACCACAGTCGCCATAGGGGTGATCTCCATACTGCTGGCGGCCGTGGTGCCCAAGGTGGTCGGCCAGTTCGAGCACATGGGGGCCGAGCTGCCCGGCAGCACTCAGTTCCTGATCGCCGCCTCCGCCTTCGTACAGTCCTACGGCTTGTTGGTGCTGGCGGCCCTGGTGATCTTCTTCGCCCTGTTCAGACGCATGCTGTTGCAACCTGCATTCAGGATGAAATATGACGGTGCATTGCTGAACATGCCCGTGATAGGTAAAGTCAGTAAAGGGCTGAACACGGCGCGCTTCGCCCGTACCCTGAGCATACTGTCGGCAAGTTCGGTGCCTCTGCTCGACGGCATGCGTATCGCCAGCGAGGTGTTGCAGAATGTCCGGGTCAAAAGCGCTGTGGATGAGGCGACGGCCAGAGTCAGGGAGGGGACCAGCCTGGGAACTGCACTGACCAATACCAAGCTATTTCCTGCCATGATGCTCTACATGATAGCCTCGGGCGAGAAAAGCGGTCAGCTGGAGCAGATGCTCGAGCGGGCGGCCGACAACCAGGACAGAGAGTTCGAGTCCAATGTGACTATCGCCCTCGGGGTGTTTGAGCCTATGCTGGTGGTGAGCATGGCGGCGGTGGTGTTGTTTATCGTGATGGCTATCTTGCAACCCATATTGGCGCTGAATAACCTGATCAGTGGTTGAGGCCATAAGCCTCAGCCCAAGCGCCACGCAAACTGAGTAAGACATTATTTTTATTGAGGAAGTAGTAAATGCAAAACGCAAACAGACAGAAAGGCTTTACCCTGTTGGAAGTCATGGTGGTGATAGTGATCCTGGGGATCCTGGCCTCCATGGTCGTCCCTAACCTCATGGGCAACAAAGACAAGGCTGATCAGCAGAAGGCCGTGTCTGACATAGTGGCCTTGGAGAATTCGCTCGACATGTATAAGTTGGATAATGGCATTTACCCCAGCACAGAGCAGGGACTCGAGGCGCTGGTGCAGAAGCCAAGCATCTCTCCCGAGCCACGTAATTACCGCGAAGGTGGCTATGTGAAGCGTTTGCCACAGGATCCATGGCGCAACGACTATCTGCTGCTGAGCCCGGGCGAGAACGGCAAGATAGACATCTTCAGTGCCGGTCCCGACAACCAGCCGGGCACCGAAGATGACATAGGCAACTGGAATCTGCAGAATTTCCAATAAGATGAATAATTCGCGCCAGGCAGGCTTTACCCTGATGGAAGTGCTGCTGGTGGTGCTGCTGATGGGGTTGACGGCGGCTGCCGTCACCATGTCCATGGGCAACTCAGGCCCCAAGCAGCTGCTGGAGCGGTCGGCGCAGCAATTTATCGCCGCCACCGGGATGGTGCTCGACGAGACGGTACTGAGCGGCCTGTTTCTCGGCATAGTGGTAGAGAAGGACAGCTATAAATTTGTTGTCTATGACGACGAAGGCAAGTGGCAACCGCTGGAACAGGACAGGCTGTTGGCCGAGAAAACCATGAAGCCGGGTGTCGAGCTGGATCTGGTGCTCGATGGCTTGCCTCTGGTGCAGGAGGATGAAGAAAAGACTTCCTGGTTCGACGAGCCGCTGATCGAGGCAAGTGCGGAGGAGAAGAAGCTGCACCCAGAACCTCAGGTGCTGCTGTTCCCCAGCGGCGAGATGAGTGCCTTCGAGCTGGCTTTCAGGATGAAGGACGACCAGGGCCGGCTGACCGAAGTGCTGGTGGTGGGCGACGCGCTGGGTCGATTGACCCTGGGAAGGCCAAATGAGCAGGATTAGCGGCATGGGCCGGGCGCAAGGCATGACCTTGCTGGAAGTGATAGTGGCGCTGGCGGTGTTTTCCATCGCCGCCGTCTCCATCACCAAGAGCTTGGGGGAACAGATGGCCAACATGCCGATCCTGGAAGAGCGCACCCTGGCCCAGTGGGTAGCGGATAACCAGATGGTCGACGCCAGACTGGATCCCAAGTTTCCCGATGTCGGCAAGAAAGAGGGCCGCAGCGAGCTGGCGGGCAAGGATTGGTACTGGCGCAAGGAAGTGGTTAAGACCACGGATGACAATTTTCGCATGATACGTATCAGTGTCAGCGATGACGAGAGATTGCAACGCATCGTGGCCCAAGTGAGCAGTTATGTGCTTAAGACAGAATAGCCTGGCGCCGGCTAACGGCCAGGCTCAAACCGGCAAGCATAGCCCTTCCCGGTCACAGACGGGCTTCACCCTGCTGGAGATGCTGATCGCCATAGCCATCTTCGCCATGCTGGGGTTGGCGGCCAATGCCGTGCTCGGCACTGTGCTGGCCAACGACGAAGTTACCAGGGCTTTCTCTGCCAGACTCAAAGGCTTGCAGCAGGGATTCGGTGCCATGGAGCGGGACCTGGGACAAATGGTGGCACGCACCCCAAGATTGCTGGAGGGCGGACGTGGCAGCACTGTGCTGCAGAGCGGCAATGACATCCTGGGTTCAGAGACCGAGGCCCTGGTGTTCTATCGCCTCGGCTGGTTGAATCCAGACGGCATTTTGCCCAGGGGCAGCCTGCAGTCGGTGGCCTATGTGGTGCAGGAGGGCAGGCTGGAGCGTTGGTATTACCCTTATCCCGAGCCCGAGTTGGGTGCCGAACCTCTGAAGACGTTGCTCATGGATAAGGTGGTGTCGGTCGAGTACTCCTTCTTCATCGACGATAAGTGGGAGCGCAAAGTCGAGGCGACCCAGCTGCCCAAGGCCATCGCCATGGAAGTGGAGATCGAAGGCTTGGGTAAGATACAACGCAAGTTTCTCTTGCCCGTAGGCGCGAATTTGACCGCGAGCGAGGATCAGAATAATGGCTCCGGCAACGGCTCGAATGCGGGTCAGGGCTCGGGCACAAACAATGGCTCAGGTTCGGGCACCAATAGGGGTCAGGGATCTGGCACCAATGGTTCGGGCACAAACAATGGTTCAGGCTCAGGTACGGGCTCAGGCAAGAATGATGGAGGCGGTAGCTGATGCTTCCCGTGACCGCCATGGCGGCTAAACAGCGCGGGGTGGCGTTGATCGTGGTACTGCTGATCGTGGCCATGGTGGCGATCATCGCCACCAACATCACGGGTCGCAATCAGTTGTCCATGCGCCGCACCCTGAATCTGGCCCAATACGATCAGGCCTACTGGTATGCCATGTCTTCCGAGGAGTTGGCCAAGAAGGTACTGAAGCAAGATCTGGACGATGCCGAAGGCGTGGTGCATAGACAGCAATACTGGGCGCTGGCCGATGTGCAGTTTCCGGCCGAGCATGGGGTCATTAGCGGTAAGATCGGCGACATGCGCGCCTGCTTCAACCTCAACGCCCTGTCGGTTGCCGGCAAGGAGGTCGAAAATGGCCTGCCCAAGCTGCCCCTGGCCGCGAGACAGTTTAAGGCCATGTTGGTCGCCATGGGGATGGATGATTTCGCCGCCGAGCATCTGACTCATACACTGAAAGATTACATAGACGAGGACACCACTGCCGGGGCCTTCGGTGCCGAAGATGCCGAATATGAGTCCCGAGATGTGCCCTACAGGGCGGCGAATACCCTGCTGAATCACCGCAGTGAACTCAGGGCTGTGTTGGGATTTACCCAAGACATATACCTCAAGCTGTTGCCCTATGTGTGCGTCATTCCGGGTGACGACCGGCAGCTGTTGAATGTCAACACCCTGGAAGTCGAGCAGGCCGCCCTATTGGCGGGCATGCTGGAGAATCTGATTTCGGTTGGAGAGGCCGAGAGCATCATCAATCAGCGCCCCGCCAGCGGTTACGAGAAGGCGGAGGCGTTTTTTGAGGCTTCGTCCCTGTCGGGTCTCAAGCTGGATGAACAGCAGAAGTCGAGTTTGGTGGTCGACAGCCAGTACTTTCTGCTGCAAGCCGGCGCCAAGGTCGATGAGGCTGTCTTCAGGATGGAAAGCGTGCTCAAACGCGGTAAGGGCAACCAGATGCAGGTCATCACCCGTCAGTTTGGCGGACAAAAATAATAGCAGACGAGCTCGGTAAGCGATGACGCCCGAGTTTGGTGGAGAAATACAGTGACTGAAAGGCTATTTATCCGTTTAGGCAGAACCGCGGAGCAAGCATGCTCCTGGCTGGTCTGGTCTGAGCTGGAACAGGAAATCATTGCTTCGGGTGAATTGGCCGATGCCAATGCCTTGTCGAGCCTGGCCGAGCGCGCGGGCAACCGTCCCGTGGATGTCCTGGTGCCTGCCTCGGCCATGACACTCACTCAGGTTTCTCTGCCGGAGAAGGGCCAGCGTCAGGCGCTGCGCGCCTTGCCCTTCATGCTGGAAGAGACATTGGCGGACGATGTGGACAACATGCATTTCGTTGTCGGCCCGCGCAGTGGCGGCGACCTGAGTGTGGTTGCGGTCGCCCATCAGCAGATGCAGTCCTGGCTATCCTGGCTGGCGGAGGCCGGGCTCAAGGTGAAACGTCTGGTGCCAGATTGCCTGGCGTTGCCCTTGGAGCAGTGTCGCTGGGCCGCGATGCGCTTCGGTGACGACTGCCTGTTACGCATGGGGCCTGGGGCCGGGCAGAGTGTGCCGACAAGCTGGCTGCCTGTGGTCCTGCCAAAATTGTTACCCGTCGATGAGCCGGTGACTGTGGCGGGCTACAGCGAGATGACGCTCGAGGGCACCCAGGTGCAACCTCAGCCGTTGGAGTTGCCCATGCTAGTGTTGGCCAAGGGAATACTCCAGGCGCCGATAAACCTGCTTAGCGGCCTCTATGCGCCCAAGCGTGAATACAGCAAACAGCTGCTGATATGGAAAAATGCCGCTATCGTGTTGGCGCTGGCCCTGGTGTTGGCGCTGGTCAACAAGGGCCTCAACCTGTACCAGGCCAATGGCCAGGCCGCCGAGTTGAAGGCACAGAGCGAGGCTATCTTTCATCAACTGGTGCCAAATGGCCGTGCGGAGCTCATGCGTTCCCTGCTCGACTCCCAGTTGCGCAGCCTGCAGGGCGCCGGCAATGGTGCCGAGTTCTTCACCATGCTCCAGGGCCTGGAGACTGCCTTCAAGCAAGTGCCCGAACTCAAGCCCAACTCCTTGAGATTCGATGCCGCCCGCAACGAGATGCGTATGCAGGTGACGGCCAAGACTTATGCCCAGATAGAGAAATTCAAAGAGCTGGTCGGCCGACGTTTCCAACTGGAGGCGGGAGCCATGAACAGCAGCGAAGATCAGGTGACCAGTACCCTGACCCTGAGGAGCAAGTAAGATGACTGAGTTACGCATCTGGTGGGAAGGCTTGGCCTCCCGTGAGCAGCAACTGCTCGGTTTCGGCGGAGTCTTCCTGCTGATAGCTGTCTTCTACTGGGGGATCTGGACCCCGATAGTCAACGCCGAGGCAGATGCGCTGGCGAATCTCAAGGCACAACAGCAGACACTCGATTACGTGAAGCAGACGGCCAATAAAATTGCCGGCCTGAAACAGTCCGGCGGCAAGGTTGCGGCAACAGGCAGCCTGAGCACCCTGGTGAATCAGGCCGCCGGCAAGTTTGGCTTGGAGATCACCCGCATGCAGCCCCAGGGGGACAAGATCCAGGTATGGATGGATGACGTGCCCTTCGACGCCTTGCTGGGTTATTTGAATGAATTGGTGCAGCAGCAAGGGTTGTCGCTCGAGAGTGTGGACTTGGCCGAGGCAGATACCCAGGGGTATGTCAAAGTCAGGCGTATCCAGTTGTCGTTATAAGTTAGGAAGTTGCTGTGAGTTTACTGAAAAAAATAATATTGGCCGTGCTGATTTACTGGGTATTTATGTTGGCTCTCTTCCCGGCTCATTTGGCCCTGTCGCTGGCGCCCTTGCCCGCGAATGTCGGCGTTTCCGGCGTGACCGGCAGTATCTGGTCCGGCCGTATCGAGAGCCTGAGTCTGCCGCAGCGCAGGCTGGAACGCCTCAGCTGGGAATTGAGCCCCTGGAGCCTGTTGCTCGGCAAGCTCAGCGCCGAGGTCCAGCTGGGCGACAGAACTAGCCCAGTCACGGGCAAGGGTTTGCTCACCTGGTCCATGGCTGGGCTAAGCGCCACTGACCTGAGGTTCGAGGCGCCGGATAGCTTCATTCTTGGCCGGGCCAAATTGCCCTTTCAGACCCAGGTGAGTGGCGAGCTGAGTCTCTTTGTCGAGACCCTGGTCCAGGGACAGCCCTGGTGTGAGGCCTTGAAAGGCAAAGTGTTCCTCAATCGGACCCAGGTCAACAATCAGTTCGGCGAGTATCCATTGGGCGATATCGAAGTCGGCCTGGGTTGTGTCGATGGCAAGGTACAGCTGACGCTGGATGAAGCCCATAACCAACTTGGGGTCGCCGGGGTCATACAGCTGGATGAGAATAAGATGGTCAGAGTCACGGCCAAGGTGAGGGAAACGGCGGCGCAGCCGGAAGATCTCAAGCAGTCGCTGGCCTTCTTGGGCACCAAGGACAGTCAGGGCTATTACCCCATCAAGTATTCGGGACGCATTCCCGGCTTATGAGCCGCATCACAGAAAAAAGCGCAGCGATGCGCTTTTTTTATGCCTGAGGCGCCGGCTCAGGCACGGAGGGGGAAGCAAGATGCCCAAGCGGGTTAAAGTGACCGAGTGGCACGGCTGGCGTCACAGGGCTGAAACTTGTAAATTCAGGTTGTAGATTAACAACAGGGTAGTAAGATTGTCACTTATCAACACTCACTTATCCTCATCTTATCAGGGGCTGTTATGGCACAGCGGCAGAAAAAGCCGGAAATCTTGCATACAGAAATCGTCGCCAAGAGCCGGTTGTTTCAGATAGAGCAGGTTCACCTCAGATTCTCCAATGACGTCGAACGCTATTACGAGCGGATGAAGGGCGGCGGCCGTGGTGCCGTGATGATAGTGCCCGTGCATGAGGGGCAGTTGTTGCTGGCCCGGGAATACGCCGCCGGAACCCATAATTATGAGCTGGGTTTCCCCAAGGGCCTGATAGATCCGGGCGAGTTACCCAGTGATGCCGCCAATCGCGAACTGCAGGAAGAAATAGGTTTCGGCGCCCGCAGCCTGACCCTGCTGAAGGAGTTGAGCCTGGCCCCCGGGTATTTTGCCAGCAAGATGCAGATCTTTCTCGCCGAGGACCTCTACGAGAGCCGTCTCGAGGGCGATGAACCCGAACCCATAGAAGTGGTGCCCTGGTCTCTGTCCGAATGGCGAACCCTGCTCGATGAGGTGGATTTCTCCGAATCCAGGAGCGTCAGTGCGTTGTTTTTAGCGCAGAAACATCTAGAACTTAAGTAATGCCTTACTCTCTGGCGTCCTGAGGGATACCGTCCGGAGCTGCGTTAGCGGTACAGCGATTGGAGTTGTTATGAAGCCAGAAGATATAATCGACCGAGTCATAGATATAGCGACCGAAGCCGGTCAGCGCATTCGTGATATTTACCTGGAGGGCAGTTTCGAGCGGGAAATCAAGGCCGACAATACCCCCGTGACCTCGGCCGATCTCGCCGCCCATGACATCATCTATCGCGGCCTGTCGGCATTGACGCCGGACATCCCGGTGCTGTCCGAGGAAGCGGCCGATATCCCCCTGGATGAGCGTGCCACCTGGAAACGTTATTGGCTGGTGGATCCGCTCGACGGCACGGGAGAGTTTATTGCCGGCAGCGGCGACTTCTCGGTGATCATCGCCCTAGTCGAACATAACAGACCCGTTGCCGGGGTAGTCTATGTGCCCATGACTCAGGTTTGCTACTATGCGATTGCGGGCCTGGGAGCCTATAAGCGCATGGATAAGCAGGAAGTGCGCATCAGCAGTCGGCAGATAGCCACAGGGGAAGAGGCGTCTCTGAGACTCGCCGTCAGCCGTCGGCAGGACCCTCAGTCTGTGCTCAAGTTATTCAACCAGCCGAAATATTGTGAGCTGGTGGTCATGGGCGGTGCCGCACTCAAGAGTTGCCTGGTGGCCGAAGGCCGCGCCGATTGTTATGTGCGGATAGGTCCGACCGGGGAGTGGGATACGGGCGCGGCGCAGATCATAGTCGAAGAGGCGGGGGGGCAATTGATGGATATCGAGCTCCAGCCCCTGACCTACAACGAGCGTGAAACCCTGGAAAATCCCAACTTCATAGTGGTCGGCGCGCCGAACCTGGAGTGGGATAAGATACTGAGAGGGGAGTAATTTTGTCGGCGGTCATACTCTCATCCCCGTGCGTTTGCGTGCGTCCCGCCACCCGGGATGAATTGGCGCAGATCTATCGGCTCGAATGCGTCGTATTTGGCGAGCACTGCTACCCGGATTTTTTCTTTCGCCAATCACTGGATTGCTGGCCTGCGGGCTTGTTGGTGGCCTTGGATGCCGAGCAACGGCTGTTGGGTTATCTGTTGGCCGTGACGTCCGAGCGGCAGGGGCAGTTGTGGATCTTGTCTGTGGCCGTCAGCCCGGAAATGCGCGGCCGAGGCATAGGCGCCGCCCTGGTGCGGGCGCTGCTCCAGGCCGTGCCCGCCGGCGCGACCCAGATCCTGCTGACAGTGGATCCCGCCAATCCGGCGGTGCATCTGTACCTCAGGCTGGGTTTTGTTGAAACAGGTTTCGAAGCCGATTACTTCGGTGAAGGTGAGCCCAGGCTGGTGATGACCCATAGGCTGGACTGTGCAGCATGAGTCTCCATGCCCAAGATTTGGGTTAATGGCAGGCATGCCCCAGGGCGGGTGTTGGCCCAGGGCATGGCGCGAGATCAGGTCATAAGGCAGCGATATGCTACTGAGTAAACGTTTTTTACCCTATTTCGTGACTCAGTGTCTGGGGGCGTTGAACGACAACATCTACAAGAATGTGTTGCTGTTGATGGTGACCTATTCCCAGGTGGGGGCTCTGCCCATGGGCGTCGATGTCTTCGTCAATCTCGCCGCCGGGGTCTTTATCCTGCCCTTCTTCCTGTTTTCCGCTCATGCCGGTCTGGTTGCCGACAACCGGGATAAGGCCAAGCTGATCCGCTCCCTTAAGCTGCTCGAGCTGGTGATCATGTCCTGCGCCGCCATCGCCATAGTCAATCACGACTACCTGCAGATGTTGTTGCTCTTGTTCCTGATGGGGACCCAGTCGGCCTATTTCGGTCCGGTGAAATACTCCTTGCTGCCCCAGGCGCTGGCCGAAGACGAACTGGTCGGCGGCAATGCCTGGGTCGAGCTGGGGACCTTCCTGTCGATATTGCTCGGCACCCTGAGTGCCGGTTTCATCGTCGCCAGCGAGCGGGCGACCCTCTGGTCGGCGCTGACTGTGGTGTCGCTGGCATTGATCGGGTACCTGGCCAGCCGTGGCATTCCATCCTTGCCGCCGCCAGGCTCGGCACAGAGGCTAACTTTCACTCCTCTCGCCGGCACCTGGCGTACCCTGAAGCAGGCCCGCAACACGCCGGAAATCTGGATGGCGATTTTCGCCATCAGTTGGTTCTGGTTGCTGGGAGCCACTTACCTGACGCAATTTCCCAACTTTACCAGGTTGCATCTGCAGGCGGGGGCCGAAGTGGTTTCCGTGTTGCTGGCCTTGTTTTCCATCGGCATAGCCCTGGGGTCGCTGCTGTGCAGCCGTCTCTCCGCCGGTCAGGTGGAACTCGGTTTAGTGCCGTTCGGCGCCCTGGGATTGAGTCTCTTCGGTGGCGATGTCTATTGGGCGACCCCTGAACCCGTTGCCGGACAGCTTTTCGGACTGCTGGAGTTTGTTGCTACGGCCGGACATTGGCGGCTGATGCTGGATCTGCTGATGGTCGGCGTCAGTGGCGGCCTGTTCATAGTGCCTCTGTATGCCTTCATTCAGGCCCGTGCCGCCGCAGGCGAGTGTGCCCAGGCGATAGCGGCCAACAACATAGTCAATGCCTTCTTCATGGTGTGTTCCGCCATCTTATCCATGTTGCTGCTCGGGGTGGTGGGCTGGAGCATTCCCGAGCTATTTCTGGCGCTGGCGCTGGCCAATGCCCTGGTGGCTCTGTTTGTCTATGCCAGGATGCCCGAGTTTGCCCTGAGGTTTATCGGTTATCTTGTCAGCCACCTCTGGTATAGGGTCGGCGTCGAGGGCCGCGAGTGGCTCCCAAGCAAAGGGACTGCGGGGGTGATGATTTGCAATAGTCGGGATGGGGCCGCTGCCTTGTTGGTTTTACGGGCGTCCGCCCGCAAGATAGGTTTCGTGATCCCCGGGTCCAGACTGGAGCGTGCTGCCAAGCTTGATGCCGGCGATGCTGCTGGAGAGGAGCGCCTGTGGTGTGCGTCGCTTCTGCGCCGTGGCGCTGCCCTCGTCATTCGCTCGTCGGTAAAGGATGAAGAGCATAGGGCGCTTGAGTCCATCCGCCAGGTCTTAGCCCGGGGCGAGCTGGTATGTCTCTTGTTTGCGGGCGGTACAGATGCGAGCGCCGGGCCAGATGAGCTCTGTCCCGGGATCGCCGACATGCTGGCGCGGGAGTCTGTGCCTGTGATCTCTCTGTCGCTGCTCATGGCCGGGGAGACGGATACCCAGGGGCGAGGCCCAGGGCTCGCCTTCGGCGCTAAGATTCGGCTGAACATCAAACCCGGCACGCTTGGCGCCGAGCCGGGTCGCTAGCAGTGCAGGCGCCTCCTTGGCTCAGGATTCAGCTGTTGGCCCTTTCATCCAACCATTCATGGATGGCCCGACGGTCGCCGCTGAAAATGACCCTGGGGTGTTTCTGTTGCAGCTGGTAGAGGTACATGGGATCGTAGTATTTCTCCAGCAACAGGGAGATCCACTCCAGATGCAGGCTGATATCATTGCGCTGCAACTGTGCCGCCAAAGCCCTGGCGATCAATTGCTGAAACTCGCCATGTAACTTGCCACCGAGACGCTTCTTCACCCCATCGATACTCTGCAGCAGGTATTGGCTGAAGGCCTCGAAACCTGCCTCTTCTCCCAGACGCGCGACATGATCCGCATGCATCCGCTGAACATAGTCGCGCAACAATCTCGGCAGCCTGAGCTCGTCAGACTCTTCCAATACCAGAATGGGCGCCTCTTGCATGCTCTCATAGAAGGGCTTGGGTATGGCATTGCGGCCGATGAGGAAGCTCTCATCCTCCAGCAGCAGGCAATGCCCGTTTCTGTCCTGATGCTTGAGCAGTGCCACGGCCAAGCGGTTTTCGAAGTTGATCTGTGACGGCTGTGGGGTGACATTCTTGCCAAAACTCGAGCCCCTGTGGTTGGCTATGCCTTCGAGATCTACGGCTTCGCTGCGTTGTTGCAGCAGCTCTGTCTTGCCGCTGCCTGTGATGCCGCTGAGAATACAGATGGGCTTTTGCCTGGGCGCCGCGTCGATCACCTCTATCAGGTATTGGCGCATCGCCTTGTAGCCTCCCTGGATGTAGGGGATGGCCATGCCCGCCTCTGCGAGCCATTGCTGGGTCAGCTGAGAGCGCAGGCCGCCGCGAAAACAGTAGAGATAGGCCCGTGGATTGGCGGCAAAATAGCCCAGCCAGGCATCTATCCTCTGTTGCTTTATCTTGCCGCATACCAGTGAGTGTCCCAGTTCGATAGCGGCTTGCTGGCCTTGCTCCTTGTAGCAGGTGCCTACCTTTTGCCTTTCACTGTCGACCATCAGCGGCAGATTGGTCGAGCCGGGAAAGGCGCCTTTGACGAATTCGATCGGTGCCCTGACATCCATCATGGGGTGGTCGCTCACCAGGAGCTGACGGTACTCGCTGGCCGGAATGATGTTGCGTGTCATCAGATGAGTTCCAGGGTGCTGGCAGCTGTGCCTTCGACCAAGCTGCCTATACAGACAGGTGCTATGTCATGTTGTTGCAGCAATGCGATCAGTTCGGCTTCGGCGTCGGCAGAGACGGCCACCAACAGGCCGCCGCTGGTTTGGGGATCGCATAGCAGCGCCTTCTGCTCATCGGTTAACTTGGGTAAGTGCTCGCCATAGCTGTCGTAATTTCTATGGGTACCACCCGGGACACAGCCCATGGCCAGATAGGCTTCCGCCTTCGGCAACAACGGAATGCTGCCCAGTGCCAGCCGGGCCTGCAGGCCGGCGCCGTGGCAGACTTCCAGCAAGTGGCCGGCGAGGCCAAAGCCAGTGACATCCGTCATGGCGTTCACGCCCTTTATCTTGGCAATGCTGGTGCCTATGGTATTGAGTCGGCACATGGCGTCTATGGCGATATGGGCATCTTCATCCAGCAGCTTCTTCTGTTTCTGCGCCGTGGTGAGTATCCCTATGCCGATAGGCTTGGTGAGGTACAGCCTGTCACCTGCCTTGGCGGTATCGTTCTGCTTCAATTCGCCGAGCGGGATTTGCCCCGTCACCGCCAAGCCGAAGATGGGCTCGGGTGCATCTATGCTATGTCCGCCTGCGAGCATGATGCCGGCATCGGCGCAGGCCTGACGGCCGCCATCCACCACTCGTTGCGCCACTTCCGGCGGCAGCTTACTCACGGGCCAGCCCAAGATGGCGATCGCCATCATGGGGCTACCGCCCATGGCGTAGATATCGCTGATGGCATTGGTGGCGGCGATGCGGCCGAAGGTGAAAGGATCGTCGACTATCGGCATGAAGAAGTCTGTGGTACTGATGATGCCGGTTTGGTCGTTGAGTCTGTAGACGGCGGCGTCGTCGCGGCTCTGATTGCCTACCAGCAGGTCGGGATCGGTAAAGACGGGCAGTTGTGATGCCAGGATAGTGCTCAGCACCTTGGGGGATATTTTACAGCCACAACCCGCGCCGTGGCTGTACTCGGTAAGTTTAATGCTGGACTCTGACATGATCTCGACGGCCTGTATCTGGAATAGTAGGACATCATGATAGTCAGATACGGCCACCATGCAAGCTGGCCGTGGGACTTTAGCTGAAAACCCGGATCAGCAATAGCTCGCCGTCAGCAGTTTCCAGTTTTTCTGCTGGGCCAGGAAGCGGGCCTTCAGCTCTTCGACCTGGGTCTTGAGCTGGGTGTCGACCAGCTGCTGCCGCTTGGCCTCGAGCAGGGTTTTCTTGGCCTGATAGTACTCCAGCAGGTGGGTCTTCATCAGCTCATATTCGGCATGAATACGCTCGAGCAGCTCATCATAATTATGCAGATGGGCAATCTGATTCTTGGCATGCAGCAATTGCATCTGCAACCTGGCGCTCTCAATGCGCTCCTGGGGACTGGTGCGTAAATCCTTGGCCAAGCCCAGCCAGGATAAACTCTTGATCAACCATTTGGTTGGATCGTAATGCCACCATTTGATGCCGTTGCGATAATCGTTTTCGAAGATATGGTGGAAGTTATGATAACCCTCACCATAGGTAAACAGTGCCAGAATGCCATTGTCACGGGCGGTATTCTTATCCGTGTAGGGTTGTTTGCCCCAGATGTGTGCCAGCGAATTGATGAAGAAGGTGCAGTGATGTACTACCACCAAACGCAGCAGGCCACCCATAAGCAACATGGAGATGATATCGCCATTGAGCCAGCCGAGGAATGCCGGCAGGCCTATGTTCATCAGCAGCGCCAGCGCCAGGTAGTGCTTATGCTGCCACATGACTATCTTGTCGCTCTGCATGTCGCGGACATTTTTATAATCATGATAGCGCTGAGCCTGATACTCGCGCAGCATCCAACCTATGTGGCTGTACCAGAAACCCATGTTCGCCGAATAGGGATCTTTGTCGTTGTCGTCGACATGCTTGTGATGAATTCTATGATCCGAAGCCCAATGCAAGGCGCTGTTTTGCAACGCCAGGGCACCGCCGAGGGCGAACAGGAAGCGCACCGGTGCACTGGCCTTGTAGGCCTTGTGTGACCAGAGTCTATGGTAGCCTGCGGTAATGGACAGGCCGCTGGCGTAGGCCAAGCCTATGAAGGCCAGCCATTCGACTGCATCGTAGCCGTCGGTCATCCCGCGCCAGGGTATGAGGACCAGGGTGCCGAGAAACGTCACGGCAAAGAGTATGACGTTCAGCCAAATCAAAGGGGGTTTTTTCATTTATGAGTTCCAAATATCGCATTGAGCGTACAGCTGTAAGCTAATCTATATCAGCAACAGCATGGGGTCAAGCGCGTTGGAGATGTGTTTCCGGGGCAAAAGCGCTATTATCCCTGGATTACATTCAGTTATGGATTTTTGTTATGGGCATGGGGATAAGGGCACAGCAGAAAGAGAAAACACGGCGGGCACTCGTCGATGCTGCTTTTAACCAGTTGAGTGCCGAGCGGAGTTTTTCCAGTCTGAGTCTGCGTGAAGTTGCCCGGGAAGCCAACATAGCACCTACGTCTTTCTATCGTCATTTCAAGGACATGAATGAACTTGGGCTGACCATGGTCGATGAGGGCGGGCTGACCCTGAGGCAGATGATGCGCAAGGGCCGCCAGCGGGCAGAGGCCGGCGGCAGTGTGATCCGTATCTCGGTCGATACCTTCATGGAAGTACTGGACTCAAATCCCAATGTGTTTCGCATTCTGTTGCACGAGCGCTCCGGGACCTCGGCGGCGTTTCGGGCCGCAGTCGAGCGTGAAATAGAGCACTTTATCTCCGAGCTGGCCCACTATACCGAAGCCAGTGCCAACCGCTCGCCGGTGCTCGCCAGGGCGCAGGCCGAAGCTTTGGTCACCTTGGTATTCAATGCCGGCGCGGCGGCATTGGACATGAAGCGTGCCGACCGGAAAGTGCTGGCCGATAACCTGGTGATGCAATTGCGTATGGTCGCCACGGGCGCCGAAGCCTTGCAGCGCAAGCTGGAGCATAGATAGCCATACTCGCTAGCGGATCCATACCCAATAAAAAAGGCGCTCGATGCGCCTTCTTTATTCTTGAGTCGGTTGCCGGGTCAGCATGGGTGTCGTTCGAGCAACACCCCTGACTCCATATGTTCTGTGTAGGGGAATTGGTCGAACAGGGCGAAGCGGACCACTCTGTGAGTTGCGCTCAGCACCTCGAGGTTATGCTGCAGGGTTGTCGGATTGCAGGAAATGTACAGTATCCGTTCATAGCCTTGTACCAGCGCCAGAGTGTCGGGATCTATGCCGGCCCTCGGGGGATCGACGAAGATGGTATTACACACATAGCTGTCCAGATCTATGCCATCCAGGCGCCTGAAGCTGCGCTTCTTCGCCATGGCATCGCTGAAGTCTTCCGCCGACATGCGAATGATCTGCAGATTCTCTATGCCATTCACTTCGATATTGTATTGCGCCGCATCGACCGACGGCTTGGCCAATTCGGTCGCCAGCACCCGCTCGAAATTTTGTGCCAGCGCAATCGAAAAGTTACCGTTGCCACAATAGAGTTCCAACAGATCTCCCCGGCTGTCTTGGGTAACATCCAGAGCCCATTCGAGCATCTTGACCGAAACCTTGGCATTGGGCTGGGTGAAACTGTTTTCTATCTGCTTATATAAGAAGGTCTTGTTATTGACCTCGAGTGACTCGACGACGAAATCCTTATCTAGATCAATTTTTTGCTTACGGGCACGGCCAATCAGATTGACCTTGAATTCGGCCGATAATCTCTGCTTCAGGGCATTGGCCTGTGCGCGCCAATCGTCATCCAGCTGTCTGTGATACAGTAAGGACACCAGGATTTCGCCACTGAGGGTGGATAGGAAGTCGACTTGAAACAACTTGTGACGCAGCGTTGGATTGGGTCTGAGCTCGGCCATCAGCGCCAACATCATCTTGTTGATCAATTCGCTCGCCGGCAGATATTGTTCGCAACGCACCTTGGCGTTGAGCACTTTGTCGAACATGTAGTAGTACAGGTCGTCACCTTCGTGCCAGACCCTGAACTCGGCCCGCATACGGTAATGCGCAGGCTCGGATGCAAACACTTCAATCTCAGGGGGCTCAAACTGGGCAAAGGCTTGCTCAAGCTTAATGCGCTTCTGTTGCAATTGCGCGTCGTAGGTTTGAGGGTCCATTGCTGCTAAATTCATTAGTTGATCCACTTTGACCGGAAATTGGGGCGCAAATATTATACCAGGTGACGCAGATGTCCAGTACCTTAGCTTTTGCGGTTTGGCTTGAGCTATGGGAAAATCGGCCGCAGTCCGGCTGTTATGAGTCGTAGCCGTTTTTTAATGGAGAGATCATTTGTCGCGTCCCATTCTCGTGTTTGACTCAGGTATAGGTGGCCTGTCTGTGTTGCAGGAGATCCGCAAGCAACTTCCCGGCAAGGACTACTGTTATCTGTTCGACAATGCCAGGTTGCCCTATGGTGCACTCGAAGAGCAGGAGCTGATCGCCGGTTGCGTGGCGCTGGTCTGTGAGTTGGCGACGCGCCTAGATGCGGCTGTCGTCGTCATCGCCTGCAACACCGCCAGTACCTTGGTCCTGCCGGCGCTCAGGCAGAGACTGAGCATGCCTATCGTCGGCGTGGTGCCGGCGATCAAGCCCGCGGCTCTGTTGTCTCAATCCAAGCATATAGGCCTGTTGGCAACCCCTGCCACGGTCAAGCGTGCCTATACCCATGACTTGATAAGGCGTTTCGCTCATGATTGTCGGGTGGAGCTGTTTGGTTCGGCGGAGCTGGTGTTGATGGCCGAGCGCAAGGCCGCCAGGGAACGTCTGGATCCTGTTGAGCTGGGCCGAGTGTTGCAGCCGATAGCTGCCACAGAAATTGATGTCTTGGTATTGGGCTGTACCCACTTTCCCCTGCTCAGGACAGAATTACAGGACTATCTGGGTAACAAGGTGACCCTGCTGGATTCGGGGGAGGCGATAGCCAATAGGGTGAGTCATTTATTGCCGGCCGAAGCGGCCTTGAGTGGGGAAGGTCCCTTATTGCAGGCGTTTCATACCAGTGAGGCACTCACCCAGGGACTGACAACGACATTGGCTTCTCATGGCTTCACTACAATTGAGCGGCTGCCACCAGGGCCAATGTCGTCTAGTCGATTAGATTAATTGTCGCCGTTTCGGTCGGCATCAGAATCCTGGGTCTTGGCTTCCCTGACTTTAAGGGTTCTTTCCTGGAAGTTGTAGTCGTTGAGTTTGGACATGGCTTTTTGCGCGCCGGCCTCAGACATTTCGACAAAGCCGAAACCTTTACGACGCCCTGTCTTACGATCCCGCACCAGACGCACCGAATTCACCGGACCGAATTCATGGAATAAATCCTTAACTTCTCCTTCATGTACCTTATAAGGCAAGTTACCTACATATAAGGTCATGGTTGGACCGACATATTCTTCTTCCTCATCATCTGCCGTCTTGGCAGGCGTGAATGCAAAGACCAAGCTGGCTATCACTGCGCCAAGGATGAATCCAACATAGGCGGGCAGGCTTGGGGCGAACTGAAAGATCGCAAAGGCTCCGAGTATGGTGACAATCAATATTATAAGGAATGACTTCTGCATAAGATGATCTCTAATGAAATGAAAATTGATAATTAACTGTTAATGGCAGCTTATATGGTAATGAATTATTTACTTTTAAACCAGAGCGCTGACGAAAAAATGAACTTCAACGGTGTTATTTTGACTTAAAGCGTAATTTTGACAACTCGTTTGGCGTCGGGTGAGCCAAAAAATGTTCGTTATGCCTGAAAATTGGACGTCCGAGCTTTTCATTGAGAAAAAGCCCTTGCGCGGCCGCTGGAACTCCCTATAATGCGCATCCACTGACACGGCAGACAGCGAAACGCGAGGCGTTAAGCAAATAGCAGTGACAGTTCATCGACTGATGTATATCAAGTAGATGGGCGGAAAAGAAGTTGAAAAAACTCCTTGACGCCAACCGGGAAATGCGTAAAATGCACGACCCTGAGCTGATGAAGCATCAGCCCCGACCCATTGCCACGCAGTGAATAAGGTCAACGCTCTTTAACAATTTATCAAGCAAATCTGTGTGGACACTCACAGGTGTTGAGTTAATCGAAATTGTCTCTCACGAGACAATCAAAATTTAAATCAACCAATTCTTTCACGAGAGTGATGAGTGTTCATAGCAATATGTACAAAGAGTCAATCGCAAGATTGATTCGAACAGAATTCGTTGAGCCGAACTTCTCTTGTAACAAAGAGTGGTTCAAAAAACTTTAATTGAAGAGTTTGATCATGGCTCAGATTGAACGCTGGCGGCAGGCCTAACACATGCAAGTCGAGCGGCAGCGG
>NZ_JAAXYH010000001.1 GCF_012911865.1 Shewanella salipaludis | reverse complement strand
AAACAACCAAGATCAGCGTGCCGATGAAGCAGAAACGCTGCATGATGAAAACCGACTTTCTGGAACGCGTGTTATTAGCCGGTTTTGCCTCTATGGCCAATTAATGCACACTCATGCGGATGCCCTGTAATGGAAGGGACGCAAAAAGCTTGGCTTGCGCTCATTCTTCGCTAATTTAGTCAAGCATTTATGCGCCCCATATGGCGGCGTTGAAATTGGTAACTATGAAAAAACTATTTATTGTATGTATATGTTTCCTTTGCAGCTTTACTGTTGTAGGAGAACATTTGCCAGATTTAAAAGTTGAGCAACTTGAGCAAGATGTTTATGTTCATACTTCATTTGAGGAATATAAAGGTTACGGGGTCGTTACAAAACACGGATTGGTGGTTCTTGACAATACCAATGCATATCTTATTGACACTCCAGTTTCCGCTAAAGACACTGAACAGTTGGTAAATTGGTTTGTGGCGCGTGGCTATACAATTAAAGGGAGTGTTTCTACACATTTTCATGATGATAGTACGGCTGGAATAGAATGGCTTAATTCAAAGTCTATCCCTACTTATGCATCTAAATTAACAAATCAATTACTTAATAAAAGCGGTAAAGCCCAAGCAAAACACTCTTTTGAGAGTGTTAGATTTTGGTTGGTTAAAAATAAAATTGAGATTTTTTATCCTGGTCCAGGACATACTCAAGATAACGTGGTGGTTTGGTTTCCTGACAAGAAAATTTTGTTTGGTGGGTGCTTTGTTAAACCGAACGGTCTTGGTAACCTGAGTGACGCAAATGTTAAAGCATGGCCAGAATCTGCCGAAAAATTAATATCTGCATATGGTAATGCAAAAATTGTAGTCTCCAGTCATAGTGATGTTGGTGACGCATCTCTTTTAAAGCATACTCTTGAGCAGGCTCTAAAAGAAGTAAGTAAAATAAAATCTACACAACGGCTATCCAACTCAATTTCTAACAACTGACTCTGGTGTTCAGTCAATATAGTTATACATTTTTTGCACACCCACTCTGACCGTTCCCCCATTTAACCATGAGCGTTGCACCTATTAGCTGAATTCAGGCCCGGGCTGTTTTTTTGATAAACAGCGCAGCGGCCGCTGCTGGTGATCTTTCCCCTGTATTAGTACCACATCCTGTGGGAAGTCTTGAATTGACGTTGTCTGGCATAGTTGGTGATATTTAACGGATTTTAGCTTATAGAGTCAGCCGGCGCTGCAGCATGCCGGCCGGCATCTAGCTCTCCTGTGAGTCTTCCTGTGGGCCGGTCTTATAGCGAAAGTTCATGCTGATCACGACCCGGTAGTCGTCCGACAGGTTCTTGGTGACGAAGTGGGGCAGGCAGCTGTCGAACAGCACAAACTTGCCTTCCTCGGCAGGGACGGTTTCGTGCCCGACCAGGTAGGGGTTAAGGTTGTACTGGAACACCAGGTCGCCCGAGTCCGGCGGCACAGAGACGTAAAAGGCGGCGCTGATCTTGGCGCCTTCCTCGTAGTTTTCGCCGCTGGCGTGGTCGTGGACATTGGTGCTTTCGCCCTTGCCATGGACCACGGACCAGTAGGCCGTATTGGGATCGAAGCCTTTCTGATTCTGCCAACACAGCTCTATGTCTTCGTCGAAGGCCATTTTCCAGCGTTGGCACAGCAGGCGGGCGAGTTTCTGTACCTCAGGGGTGAAGTTGATGCGCACATCTTCCCTGCGGATGCTCTTCAGATCGGGATCCATGAAACGCCCGGCGTGAAAGTTTTGCAGTATCATGTCCTTGAGGTGTTGGGTGTCGACCTCAGGCAGACACCCAACCAGATACTCAACTTTGGTCAGGGTTTTAATTTCCATAGCCGTCAGGGAGTTGGCTGTAGTCCACTTGATAGAAACCCGAAGCATGCATCTCTACCGCACCTGCATAGGGGGTCTGCAACACTTCCTGCGCCATCACCCCCGTGTGCCAGCTGGGGTCGCCCAGATAGTTGAAACGATACCAGTTCAGCCCGGATGCTTGCCCGATCAGGGAGATGTTTTCTTTCAGACGTAGGTCGGAAAAGGCTTTCTTGACCGATTTCGCTGTCTTCTTGGTGGATTTGCTGACGCTCTTGGCGCCACTGTCGACGGCCTTGGTGCCGCTGTTCACCGCATTGCTGCCCGCATTGGCCGCCGTGTTGGTGGCATTTCCCGCTTGATTGGCTGCCTGATCGGCTGCGGCCTGGGCATCCTTGGCCGCCTGCTCGCTGTCCGACGCCACCTGACCGGTATCGACAGTCACAGAGACATCAGCCCCCAGACCCAGGCCTGCGGCAACATCACCCGATACACCCACTGTGGCTTCACCATTTTGATAGGTCGCCTGTGCGCCGCCGCCCACACCCACTTGCTCGCCGGCGGAGACCCCGCCGCCGCCCGTTGCCGAGACGCCACTGACCCCGGCCGTGGCTTCACCATCCACCCCGGCGGCGGTGCCCGCAAACGCGTCACCGGAGGCGGCCACGCCGTGATCCCCAGCCTGTACCGAGCCCTCGGCACTGACGCCCGACTGCGCATAGGCAGAGCCACTGCCACTGGCGCCAATCTCACCCACCGGAGTGTCGGTAGAAACATGTCCCTCGGCGTTGGCTTCCGCCTTCGTCATATCCGATGCGCCGGCCTGCGCCGAGACATTATTGCCGGACACCCCGGCGCCGGCACTCGCCTGTTGCCCGGTTTCTATGCCAATGCTGGCACTGCCACCGGCATTCTCATTGCCGCCGGAGGCGCCGGTTCCTACTCCGATCGTGTTGTCGTACTCAGCGGATGCTTGAGTCGTGTTGTTATCTGTCATTCCATGTACTCCTTGTTCCTTGAAAAGGACAGAAACGAGACACGCTCATCACTGTCGCCCCTATGACTGTATGCGACGATTGCCAATTCGTCCATTGAGATGGTTAGACAGTGAGTTAGCCTTGGTTGTCGCGGTGCGCCGTGAAGGGGGATTTTTACTCATCCAGGCGGCCATACTCTGGAGAGCGGCCTAACGGCGCAGATGCAGCGCCGGGTCAGGCAGAATGGTCGGAATCGGGGCTGTTTTGTCTGTGTCAGGAGTGGGTTTTACGCTTTGGGGCCTGCCCAAGCTTAGCTTCAGCCGAGGCCGGCCTACAGCTGCACAGTGAAGATCACGTCCTTGCCGGCGGTGACGCCGCCCTGAGCCTTGTCCAGGTGTTGGATGTCTTCCATGTTGGCCAGCACCACAGGGGTGAGCAGGCAATCGACATGGGCCTGCAGATAGTCGAGATCGAATGCCAGTATGGGATCGCCGACCTTGACCTTCTGGCCTTCTTCGGCCAGACGCCGAAAGCCATTGCCCCTGAGTTCGACCGTGCCGACGCCAACATGGACGAATAGCTCCAGTCCTTGGGAAGACTCTATGCTGAAGGCATGGTTGGTCTCGAAGATCTTGCCTATGGTGCCGTCAATCGGCGCCAGCACCAACTCGCCCCTGGGGGCGATCGCCACGCCGTCGCCGACTATCTTCTCGGAGAACACCACATCCGGTACTGTCTCTATGCTGACTATGTCGCCCGACAGTGGGGCAAATACCTGAACCCCGCCAACCAACTGGGTTTGGCCGGAAACCAGGCGCCTGATACGGCTTAAGAATCCCATGAATACGCGTCCCCTATGTTATTATTTTCGTTATCAGCATATGTGTTTTCAGCTGAAAGCATACTGAATAAAGGTCTTTATTTATAGCTTGTTATGCATTGTTTCAAGGTATCTATCCTGTCCATGGACAGGGCACTCTGTGCCAAGGCGCGAAAATCACAGAAACGGCCATTGCAGAGGGTGGATTTTACCTCCAACAGACTGCTCAGGTTGATGCTGAGTTCATCCAGCCCCATGCCTATGAGCAGTGGCACTATGGCGGGATCGCTGCCGAATTCGCCGCATAAAGACACTGTGACCTTGGCCTGCTTGGCGGCTGTGATGGTCATCTGGATTAACTTCAGCACCGCAGGGGAGAGGGCCGGGAAATCCCGGCTCAGTTGCGGGTTGCTCCTGTCGGCCGCCATGGCGTATTGGGTCAGATCGTTGGTGCCTATGCTGACAAAGTCGAGCAAGGGCAACATGCTGGGCAGGTTGAGCACCGCCGCCGGAGTCTCGACCACTATGCCGAAGCTGAGATCGCCATAGCCTTTCTCTTCTTCGTTGAGGGCTGTCTTGCAGTCTTCCAGCAATTTGAAGACCTGTTCGAGCTCTTCGAGCTGGTTGACCATGGGAAACATCAGCCTGATGGGGCCATGATTGGCCGCCCTGAGTATGGCGCGCAGCTGGGTGGTCAACAGTTCGGGATGGGCGAGGGCATAGCGTATGCCCCTGAGGCCCAGTGCCGGATTGTCTTCCTGGGGCAGTTGCAGGCAGGGCAACTCCTTATCCGCACCTATGTCCAGGGTACGAATGGTGAAGATCTTGCCCTGGAGGGCGTGCAGCGCATCACAATAGAGGCTGTACTGGGCCTTCTCATCGGGCAGGGATTGGGCGTTCATCAGCATGAATTCGGTACGGAACAAGCCAATGCCATCGGCGCCGGCGGCGGCAACCTGAGTGATGTCGTTGAGATTGCCGACATTGGCGAGCAGGGCGACCCAGTGGCCATCCCGGGTCAGCGTCGGCTTGTCCTTGAAGGACTCCAATGCCCGACGGCGCTCGGTTTCCAGCTTGTTTTTAGCCAATAATTGCGTGCGCTGCGCCGCATCCGGGGCAATATACAGGCTGCCGGCGAGGGCATCGAGTATGAGATCGCAGCCATCCGGCACGCGCTCCATCTCAAATTGGCAGTTGAGCAGCGCCGGTACCCCGGCGGCCCTGGCGAGGATGGCGGTATGGCTGTTGAGCCCGCCTGTCTTGAGCACTATGCCCTCGAGGTGTTGCAGCGGCAGCATGGCAAATTCCGCCGGGGTGAGATCTTCGGCCAGTATGATGCTGGGTTTATCTAGGCCGGACAGATCCCAACCCAGGCTGCCATTGATGGCCGCCACCAGGCGCCGGCTCAGGCAGCGGACATCCAGGGCCCTGTTGGCCAAATAGGGATCGTCGAGCGACGCGAGTTCGCTGGCCTGGCGGGCGAAGATATGTTCGACGGCCACACTGGCGGAAAATCTCAGCCGGCAGATGGCATCGTCTATCTGGGAAATGAGCGCCTCGTCTTCGAGCAGCAGGAGATCTGCGTCTATGAGCTGGTAGTTGTCACAGTCCTCACTCAGCAGCGCCTGACCGCTGCGCAGCTGATGCTTGAGCAGCTCGAGTGCCTTGCTGAACTTGGCTCTATGCAGGGGAATGCGGGCGGCGGATAAGGGGCGATAATCCAGGCGGTGCTCGGCATGATTCAGGTGCAGTGCCTGGCCGAAACCTATCCCGGGGGACACAGATATGCCGGAGACAGAATCGCCCGCGACTGAATACTCTGGCGTTGGGCTCACTGGTACTGAACTGCCTGGCACCGGGCTTTCTGGTGCTGGGCTTTTCGAGGCAGGCCTTCCTGAAGCGGGCTTTCCTGAAGCAGACTTTCCTGAAGCAGACATGGGCTTTCCTTGCATCAACTTAAGGTGATCAGCAGGGCAGAGACTTTTTCGACCGCTTCTTCGGCCCGCTCGCCCTCGGCGAAGACTTTGACAGTGACCCCATAGTACAGGCCCAGGGTCTGCAGCTTAAACAGGCTCTTGGCACTGGCCAGCTTGCCATTGCACTCGACCAGCACGTCACAGTCAAAGCTCTTGGCTTCCTTGACGAGCAGGGCCGCCGGCCGGGTGTGTATGCCGTGTTTGGCTGTGATAGTGACAGATTTTTCGTACATAAAGAGTGGACTCGTTCGCTGTGGCCGCACGGGCCAGGCAGCCGTGATTAATATTGAATGATTTGGTACGCCTGTTTCTTCAATGCATCTATGGCGCGTTCCAGTTTATTTTGTTTGACCAGAATATAATCCGTATCGAAGGTCGAAATGGCGAAGATGCTCACCTGGGCATCGGCCAGCGTGCCCGACACCCTGGACAAGATCCCCGTCATGGAGAAACCTAAGGGGCCGAGGATCTCGAAACAGCGCCAATTGGCTTCCCGTTCCAGACTGTCCAGCGCCAGCGTCGAGGGCACCACCACGGATAACTCTTCCTTGGTCTTGCCGATGAAGTAGATGTCCTGCTGGAATACCGTCTCGGGTAGCACAGTCTGAGGGCTAAAGCTATGAATAGTATAGGCCTCTGGGTGCACTGCTAAGGTCATTCGCACTGGGGAACCTCCCACTGAGTCGGTCGATGAGAATAAGCTTAACACACTTTACTCCGTCTCCAAGTGGCTGCCCGCGCCGGGTTAACCTTGGGCATGGCAAGGCCTCGCCCGGCCTATGCCATGGGAGCCGGAGCCCAGGAGTCGGCTCACGATGGGGATAGCGGCCGGATCATTTTTGAGAGCCATTAAAAATCAATTATTTAGTCGAAACTGCTTGTTAAATAATCTAATCGATTGTTTTAATTTTGATTTTATAAGCAATTACGCGCAAGATTGAGCCATCTTAAGGAATTTGGTTTTTATTATGACAACTGCACAACTAGTCACATCGGACGACATACTGCTGAAGCTATGCCATTCTGTGTCCCATGTACTTTCGAGCACCAGTGGCAGCCAGGTGACCCATGCCGGCATGGTGCAGAGCATCAGCCGTACCCGCCTCAAACCGGATCTCGGGTGTTTCTCCATCTTCGACGGTGGTTTTTGCGGCCTGGTGGTGATCAACTTCTCGGCCCAGGCGGCCATCGAGATCTATCGCAAATACATGCTCAACATGGGCATGCCTGAGTCGGAACTGGCCTTCTCCCATACCTCGGACGAAGTCGGTAACGTCATGGGCGAGCTGATGAACCAGATCCTTGGCGATTTTATCAATAAGATCAGCAAGGAACTGCAGACCTCCATCAGCCAGAGTCAGCCCAAGATGTTGACCATCAACAAGGAATTGACCATCTCCATCGATGCCAACCTGGACGAGGCGGTGGCCAGGCGGGTGTCTTTCCGTACCGAGAACAACCACATTTTCTATCTCGAATTTGCCATGGACAAGACGGAGTTTATTCGTCTGGATGAGTTCGAATATGATGAAGAGTTCGATCCCGACAGCCTGATCGAAGAGCATGGCAGCCATAACACCTCTGCCGCCAGCTTATCTCCCTGGTCCAAGGTGGCCAACAAGGGCGTGGTGGCCGACGACGATGCCGATGATCTGCTCAGCGAGCTCGGCCTGTAGCACCCACAGGGGCAGAAAAGCCGCTGTCGGGGGAAAATGGGCGGGATCGGACAGGTTTCGCCTATACAAAAAAGGTTAACTGTTTTAGTCTCTCGGCTATTATCAGGATTACAAGGTTTCTCCTCCATTATGGTATCGAAAGTGTCATCGAAAGCGACCTCCATAGATATCGCCTATCGCGCAGGTGTTTCCCAATCGACCGTCTCCAGGGCGCTGAGAAATTCGCCCCTGGTGAATCTCGAAACCCGGCAGAAGATCCAGGCGATCGCCAAGGAGCTCAATTACAAGGTGGATAAAAACGCCAGTAATTTGCGCACCCAGAATAGCCATACCCTGGCGCTGCTCCTGTGTGAAGATCCCACTAACGATGACTCGCTGATCAATCCTTTCTTCCTGTCCATGCTGGGGTCAATTACCCGGGCTACGGCGCAGCAAGGCTATGATTTACTGGTGTCTTTCCAGCAGTTGTCCAGCGACTGGCATGCAGACTATGAAGACAGCAACAAGGCGGACGGCATCATATTGCTGGGTTACGGCGACTACATGGATTACGAGCAGAAGCTGGAGCACCTCTTGGCACAGCAGACGCATTTCGTGATCTGGGGCGCCGAGCATAACAATAAATCCGTGCTCTCCATCGGCTGTGACAATCGCCAGGGGGGAAAGATAGCCACCGAGCATCTCATCGGCCTGGGGCGGCGCGAGTTTGCCTTCCTGGGGGATGCTTCCAGTCACAGTCCCGAGTTTCGTGACCGTTACCAGGGGCACCTGCAGGCACTCGAGCAGGCCGGACTCAACATAACGGCGGCTAGGCAGATAGCGGCCATCAGCACCGAAAGTTCGGGTTATGAGGCTGCCAGGCAGCTGCTGGCGTCGGGGCTGAGTTTCGATGCCTTGTTTGCCGCCAGCGATCTGATCGCCATCGGCGCCATCAGAGCGTTGAAGGAGCAGGGCATTGCCGTACCAGAGCAGGTGGCTGTGGTGGGCTACGACGACATTCCCGTCGCCAGTTTTGCCAATCCGCCCCTGACGACCATCAAGCAGAACACTCAGCTGGCGGGGGAGATCTTGGTCGACAGCCTGCTCAAGCTGATCCGCGGTCAGGCGGTGAGTCCACAACTCATTCCCACCAGCCTGGTGGTGCGCAGCTCCTGCGGCAGCGCGAACCTCTAGTGCCTAAGCGGGCATAGCCTATCCCATGGCCGTGAATGCCCATCCCATCTCTGTGGTTGAATCCTCAGCGTCCGACAGCCTGCGCCCGCAACAGTCGGGGTAACGCCGCCTTGGTGCTGGTGGAGATCTGCTGCAGCAGCTGAAAGCTTGGCGCCTTCAGTCCATGTAACTCCTCCAGGTCCCTGAGCATGGCGAGCCAAAGCTCGGCGGTCATTTTGGCATCGGCCAAGGCGCGGTGGAATACGCCGTCGTGCGCCAGTCCCTTGAAGCTCACCAGGCTGGCGAGCTTATGGTTGGCAGCCTGGGGATAGAGGCGCCTGGCCAGCAGCATGGAACAACAAAACTCCCCTGAATAATTGCGCCTGAGGCGCGCCAGCTCGGCGTCGAGGAAACGGCGATCGAAACTGGCGTTATGGGCCACCAGATTATGGTCGCCGATGAAATCGGCAAACTCGGCCATCACCTGGGCGCAATTTGGGGCGCAGGCCAGCATGCCGTTGCTTATGCCGGTGAATTGTTCGATGAAGTTGCCTATGCTGAAACCCGGGTTCATCAGTTGCTGATAGCTGGCGGTGATGACGCCCTGTTCGATCAGCACAGCGCCTATTTCTATGGCGCGATCCCCCTGGTTCGGAGACAGGCCAGTGGTTTCGAAGTCGAGCACCACCAGGGTGTCGGCCCGTGCCGGGCGGGATTGGGGAGAAGACATGGCTTACATCTGTATGGATTAACCTGGCGGCCATTGTAAGTGTTGGCGGCGGGTGTGCCAATAATAAAGCCAGCCCGAAGGCTGGCTTTATGCGGATCGCAATGGCTCAGGTGATTGCCCAGGCGTTAACGCTCAGGACTTATGCAGCGCCAATGGCTTATGTAGCGCTCAGGGCTGCATTAACGCTCAGGGCTGTGCTCATTTAGGCTACTTAGCCAAGGTCTCAGATACCACAGGGTAGTTGTCCCAGACGCTGGCGTCTGTCATGGAGCGCACCAGCTTAACGTATTCCGCATGGGTCCAGGCCAGTGGCGTGGCCGAGTTGGTGCCCTGGCCGTGAACATACTGGTAACGGCTGGGGTTACCGACTCCGTCCCATACCTGCTCGGGCAACATCAAGCCGGCGTTGGCGAAGCTTTCCATGCCCTGCACATAGGTACGGATCAGCTGCTGGCGCTTCTCTTCGGTTAGTTTGCCCTCGGCCTTGGCCAGTGCCAGTTCATAGTGACCGCGCTCGCCGGTGAAGAAGGGCCATACCCGGCCACGCTGATCCTGGGTGTTGCTGCCGCCCTCGGCATAGTTGTTGCCGCTTAGGGTGTCTTCACCATAGCCGTCGTTGCCATAGCGCCTGAAGCCGGGGATGGTGCTGCCGTCTTTGGCGAGGAACTCATACTTGAGCCTCAGGTTGGGTTCCAGGCCTGTGTCGTCGATCAGTGCCAGGGTGTTGCGAATGAGCGGATCCGTGGCGCTGCGTACACCGTAGCGCACCAGTTCCAGCATGCCGGCATCCAATATCAGGCGTTGATCCAGGGCGGCCTTGCCATTGTTGGCCGCCAGCTTGGCATCGCCGTCCGGCAAACCATCCGGGCTGAGGCGCAGATAATAGGGCGCCGCCGGCTTGCCATCCTGTGTCAGCAAGCCTGTATGGGTCACCATCAGGGTTTCGAGATTCTGCTCCAGTCCCCTGGCGGCACTCAGGTAGTCGGCGGCGCCTTGGGGATCTTTGGCCTGTTTGGCGATATCGCCGGCGGCGATCAGGCCCGAGATCACGGCCGCTGTGGTCGAAGGTGAGTAACCTGCCTGTTCCTCCCAGCGTTCCTGTTGGGTCTTGGGCGGGGTGATCTGGCTATGGTTCCAGTCCAGGTTTACCTCGCCGCCCTTGACCAGGAAATCGGCTGCGGGTTTGAGCATCTTTGCATACCAGCCGCTGATCTCGTCTTGGCTCAGCACGCCGGCCTGCCATAACTTCCAGCCGAGCATGATGGGCATGGCGGTCTGATCCAGCTGGACACCGACCCATTCGGTTTCACCGTCGACATGGGTCTTCTGCAGGAACCAGCCAGGGGTGCCGCTGTAACCCGGCGTGGCGGCGCCGGCTTGGACTTGCTTCAGGTATTCGAAGGCGACTCTGGGGGTCTGGGTATCGCCCATGGCGAGAAATGCCATGGCGCATTGGTAGAAGTCCCGCGGCCACACCGCCTTATAGCCCGTGCTGCCAACTTCGGCAGAGACTGTATCCCCCCAGGGGTTGGAGAGGGAGGCGATGAGGGCACCGGCATGAGTCTTGTCTTCCTGGGCCTTAAGCACCATGGCGCTGGTGTATAACAGCTTGCCCTCATCCGCGGTATTTCGTGCCATGGCGGGCAGGGATGTCAGGGATGCCAGATACTGGCTCCAGCCCTGATGCTTGTCATCGCCCTTATAGGCGGCGAGCACGGCAGCATAGCCGGCGTTCAGGCTGGCGTTGGCACTCGCCAGGCTGCTGGCCTTGTCTTTGCCGAATCCCAACACCAGATTGACACTCAGGCTGGCCTTGCCGTTCGAGGGCGACAGGCTGGGGTATTGGGCCGTCATGGCGACGTTGCCTACTCTGCTGTTATCCGCCGGGCTGGTGCTCTGGTACCAGTGGGTCAGGGCGCCTGTGCTCTGCAGCTGCTTGAGGCCGTCGGAGACGCCGACGAAGCCCACTTGGGCCTTGACGAAGTCCACGTCGCTCCTGACGCTCAGCACAGAGGAGTCGGTGGCGGCGGTATGGGCAATCAGCGCCTTGCCTTCGACGCTGGCGATATCGTTGGCGCCGCTGTTGTCTATATGGGGATTAACATAGAGATAGGGGGTGATGCCGTCTTCGAAGGCGGTAAAGGTCACTCGCATCACCAGGCTATCCCTGTCGGGATCGGTAAAAATATGCTTTTCTATCTGATACTTGCCTTCGATATCCTTATTGATGATCTTGTAGGCCAGCGACAGGGGCCGGCCGGCATCGTCCTGCTGCAGGTATTCTATGCTGCTGATGGTGTTGTCTTTCTCCGTGTCGACGAAATCCTTGCCCTGGATAACGAACTGCAGCTCTTTGAGTTGAGCGTTATGGATCAGGCCAAACATGGTCTCAGTGACTATGCCCTGGGCCAGTGAAAACCACACCCGGCTGACGGGGTTGGCCTGGGTGTCCTGATAATGGCCGTCGGCGTAGGCTTCGTAAGAGGTGCCTATCCCCGTCTTGCCGGCGAAGGCCCAGGTCGGTGCCAGGCCCGGGGCGCCGGGGGCGAGCAGCTCACCGGCGTCGCGGTCAGCCCCGCCGGCCTTAGCCTTCTGGACGCTAAGGGATTGAGTCTCGGTCGCGGGTGAGCAGGCGCCCAGACCCAGAAATAGCGCAGCGCTGACTGCGGCGGCGAGGATGTTTCTTGTAGGCAAAGACATACGCACTCCCTAGGCACATCTCAGATGTGCTTATTCTTATTTTGGTTATTTTATATGGTTTTTCAGGCTGTTGACCTATGCAGCTGCTCTGTGGCAGGGACATGGCGTCAGCAGCCATGGGGCCAGCTCTAGTCGACAGTCGTGGCCAGCTCGCCGGCATTGGCATCATCCGTGTGTTCGACAAACAGCACCGCCACCCCGGCGATCATCATCAATACTCCACCCGTGAGCAGGGCATAGATGGCTTGGCCATCGAACAGGCTCTTGAGCAGGAGTCCGAGCACGCTGGCGGCCAGCAATTGCGGAATGACGATGAAGAAATTGAAGATCCCCATGTAGACCCCCATCTTCTGCGATGGCAGTATCCCCGCCAGCATGGCGTAGGGCACGGACAGGATAGAGGCCCAGGCGATGCCGACGCCTATCATGGGGAGCCACAACAAGCCGGGATCTTTGATGAAATAGAAACTGATAAGGCCGAGGCCGCCACAGAACATGTTGACCGTGTGGGTGAGCCTGATGCCGATTTTCCGGGCGAGCAATGGGATGAAGAGGGCGGCCAGGGCGGCGAAGCCGTTGTAGGAAGCGAATAGCATGCCGACCCAATCGGCGCCATCGTTATAGGCCTTGGACATCACATCCGAGCTGCCATAGTGATAAGAGGTCACCGCCGCCGTGGTGTAGATCCACATGGCAAACAACGCAAACCAGGAGAAGAACTGCACTATCGCCAGCTGATGCATGGCCTTGGGCATGTGGAACAGATCGTCGACCACGTTGAACACCAGACCGAGTTTACTGCGCTCAGCATCGCTCTTACTGCCGAGTTTGACCGCGCAGTAGAATTGCAGCGGCCCGAAGGCGAAGATCCCCAGGCTGAGGATATACAGCTGCTTGTCGAGTTCTTGGCCCCAGACGGCCAGGGTGAGCAGGCTACCCAGGACGACCCAGACGAGCGAGGCAAACTGATAATCCTTGCCGGTGCGATGGCGCTCCAGTGCGACCTGCTGGCCGCCTTGGGCCGTCTCGAAGGCGGCGAGTTGCTCGGGAGAATATTCCTTGGTGGATATCACAGTCCAAAGCACGGCACAGAAGAGCACTGCGCCGCCGAAATAGAAGGCGTAACGCACCGAGTCGGCGATCTCGCCGGCCGGTGCCGTGTTGGCGACACCCAAATAGTTGGTCAGCAGATACGGCAGGGCGGAGGCGACCACTGCGCCTATGCCGATGAAGAAGCTCTGCATGGCATAACCCAGCGGGCGCTGACGCTTGGGCAGATTGTCACCGACGAAGGCGCGAAACGGCTCCATGGCGATATTGATCGAGGCATCCATGATCCATAGCATGCCGGCGGCGATCCAGAGGGCGGGCGAGTGCGGCATCACGAAGATCGCCAGGGTAGTGCAGATGGCACCGATAAGGAAGTAGGGGCGGCGGCGGCCCAGACGGCTCCAGGTGTTGTCACTCAGGTAACCTATGATGGGTTGTACCAGCAAACCTGTCAGGGGCGCGGCGATCCACAGTATGGGAATTTCTTCGATGGAGGCGCCCAGGGTTTGAAAAATCCGGCTGACGTTGGCATTTTGCAGCGCGAAGCCGAACTGGATCCCCAGAAAACCGAAACACATGTTAAAAATTTGCCAGAAACTCAGTTCGGGCTTCAGACCAGGCACTCGTTTATTATGATAGTTATCGGACATGAGACTTCCCTTGTTGATACCCAGTACTGCTGTCGTCTGAGCATGGGCTATTGTCGCGCAAAGCTGAAAAAATGGCGAATACCTGTCTCCCTCAGACGGGTATTCGCCCAAGACTTCATTTCTTTAGTCACTCACGGCTAAGAAAAGAACTCAAACAGACCGATGCCGATTGAAAACGCCGGTCAAAACGACCTTGCCTCATCCAGAACCTACAAGCGGAGGATAGAATTCAGCGGCTTCATAGTAGCGGCAAGGGTGTTTTTAGGACAACTGACTACATACGTATTCATCATCAGCCGGCAACCTGAATGAAACAGGAATGCAACGATAGGCATGAGCGACTGGCATTTTATGCTGGCCGGCGGCAGCAAGCCGCGGCAGGAAGTGCAAGAGCCGAGCTCAGAGGCTTTTCAGCACGTCCAGCAGGCCGCCTTCGCGCAGCAAGCGGTCAGATACGTCTATCTCCTGGAAGTTTTGTTCGGCAAATTTGAGGTGAGGACGGCTGAAGTTGAGCAGCACCAAGCCCTTCTCCTGCTCGGCGCCAACGTGCATGCTGCGGCGGATCTTCAGGTTCTCACCTGCAACGTCTTCATCGACGAAATAAGTGCCCGAGGGCAGTCCACCTTCGGCGGCGGATTTCCACAGCTTGTTTTCTATGGCATCGACCATCCAGGTCGCGGCGGCGCGCGGGAAGCCGGTTTGGTAGAGATTCAGTCCGGGTTCTTCTTCTCTATGAGCAAACATGGCCGGGCTCTTGATGATGAGGAAAAAATCCGTGTCCGAGGCGACTATATAGAGGGTCTGATTTTTGAATAACAGATAGTCGAGAGTGGCGGCTAGTTGATGGCCTGCGGGTAACTTGTCCGTGTGCAATAGCTGCATGCTATGCCCTTTGCTCTATTGTGCTTCCAGTTCATGAGGCCGCCTTCGTCAGGAACCCGATTGAACAGACGTGGTTTGTCCGGCCTAGAGACTGTCAGACAGCGAGCCTTATTCCACACTTGCCCGTTATAAAGCATGCTGTTTAACAGGTGGCTATAATCCGGCTCGGTCAGAGGCTTTTCAGCACGTCCAGCAAGCCGCCTTCGCGCAGTAGCCGGTCAGATACGTCTATCTCCTGGAAGTTTTGTTCGGTAAATTTGAGATGAGGACGGCTGAAGTTGAGCAACACGAAGCCCTTCTCCTGCTCGGCGCCAACGTGCATGGTGCGACGGATCTTCAGGGTTTCGCCGGCGACATCTTCCTTGAGATGATAGCTGCCCGAGGGCAGTCCACCTTCGGCGGCGGATTTCCACAGCTTGTTTTCTATGGCATCGATCATCCAGGCCGCGGCGGCGCGCGGGAAGCCGGTTTGAATGACATCCAGGCCGGGCTCGTCGGCATCTTCGGGGAACATCGCCGGGATCTTCTTGATGAGATAAAAATCCGTGTCTGAGACCACGATATACAGGGTCTCATCCTCGAATAGCAGGTAGTCGAGTTTGGCTATCAGTTTATGGCCTGCGGGTAACTTGTCCGTGTGCAATAGCTGCATGCTGGTTCCTTTTTCTCTTGGTTAATCAGGCCTTAAGGGGCAGGGCCGGGATCAGGGTCACGGCGCCGAGCGCCTGCAGCTCCCCTATGGTGAGCGGGTCGCGCTCGAAGGTGAAGCTCTCCACTACGCCGGACTTCTGGCCTATGTCCTTGGCATAACGGTTGTTCTGATTGACCTTGGTCATGCCGTCACCCGAGAACAAGGGGTTGGCACCGAACTCTTCCTGCAACACATGCCTGGCACGATTCAGTGTCCGCCGTTCCGGCTCTGGAATTGTTTTGTTGGCATATATTCTTACCATATCTCTATTGTGAATATCTTTCCCTGTATTGGCATAAGCGGCCATGAAGCCGGCGTAACCTTCGGAGAAGTCCGGGGTCAGGATGGCCGCCAGACAAGGTTTGCTAAAGCCTTCTTCGCCGTCATCAATCAGTTCCTGCTCGGCAAAGCCGCGCATATTGTCATAGGTGGGGATGAAGCTACTGCGCTCGGCCTTGGGCGGCATCTTATGGGTATCTATGATGGCCAGGGTATAGGACCTGCTGGGATCATAGTTATCTATGCCGAACAGGGCCGCCAGGAGTTCGGGATCCGTATCGGCCGCCTCCGCCATGTCGAAGGTGGTGGCCCAGTAGGGCGCGCGCCCCGAGGGACGCCGAAAGCCCAACCTGCCTTTACTGGCCCCATCCGGGTTGTTGTCAATCAAGCGTATCAGGAAGCGATCATTGACGTCACCCTGCTGCGCCTTGGCCGCCAGCTCGGCATCCGTGTATTTCTGCTGGTAGCCCTGGGTGGCGATTTGCTGACGTCTCGCCGCCAGCATGCTGACAGCCTCGGCCAGGCTGTTTGGCTCATGGGTCGACGAGACAGGTGCGGCGGCCTTAGATTCATGGCCGGCGGCCTGTGCCTTGCCGGCGCCTGTCGTATCCGCCGGGGTTGCCTTTCTGGCTTTTCCAGCCTTGGTGCCGTTGGCGGTTTGATTGTTTGATTTAGCCGCGCCGCTGCCAGCCAGCGGCACCAGGCCGCCTTCGCCGGGTGAGCCTGCCGGTGGACTCGCCCAGCCGTCTGTCAGCTGCCAGGCCCTGAGTCTATCCGTCTGGAACAGTTCCAGCACTTCCTGGGCCAGTTCCGGGCTCGACAGATGTTGCAGCTGCTGGCACCAGGGCTTGGCTTGCAGGTAGAGCTTGCGCCAGATGGCATCCTGTTGCCATTCGGGCTGCAGCTTATGCAGAAAGGAACGGCCAAACAGTGGATCCTGGAGCTGACTCAGATAGTCATCGCCCAATCCGGCGCGGGCGAAGGGGCAGTCGCTGATGAGATAGGTTTTTCCCCATACATCCTCGACAGTTACGCCGTTATATTCTTGTTGTGACATCCTTTTCCTATCTCCGTCTGGAACGCTGTCGGCTCAATCCTTTTTCCGCCAATCCCTTGCCTATGGGTTGGACATCAACTCATTGGCACGGCGCATTTGTCGCGCGGCCTCTTTGACCTTACGGGCGCTTAGCTGCTCGCTGCCGAGGCTGAGGTACTTGTCGGCAAGCTGTTTGCGCAGTTGGCTGTAGGGCACAAAATCGGCCGGCACCAGCTGGGTGTAGCGTTGCAGGCTGTCGTATACCTTGTCTATGTCGTCCGCCTTGCTGCTGCCGGTCAATCGGTTTTCCAACTGCGCAAAGGCAGTCTGATAGAAGAGGCTGGCGGCGGCATAGGGGAACTTGGGCGCTTCTCCCTTTGCGAGCGCCTGGCGGTAGGCCGACATGGCGGCGACGGCGTTTTTCAGCTTATTGCCCTGGGCTATCAGGCCTTGACTCTGTTCGGTGTTGGCGAACAACAAATTGCCTATGTCGATCAGTTGCTCGAGGGCAACAGGATCTTGTGCTGCGCTGGCCTGGGCGAAGGCGGCGGCAAAGGCATCGCTCTCGGCCCGATCCGGTTTTATCTGGTAAGCGGCATCGATGCGATGCAGGTTCTGCACTATTTTGTAGGGATCCATCGCCTCATCTTCTGGCTGGTATTTCTGATTTATCAGCAGATTAGCCAGCTGGCTGCGCAATACGTCTATGGCAGTCTGTCTGCTGCGTGCCATGTCATTGCTCAGGGTGATGAGGAAATAAGAATCCGGATAGAGGCTCCTCGCCTGTGTCAGCAGGTTGACGATTTTCGGGTAGTCCGGATACTCGTATTGTCTGTCGGTGATGACATCGTCGATCTGACGTTCAAAATAGCCCAATACCTTCTCGGTTTGCAGCCGCAACAAGCCTGCTCTGATGATGGGTTCATGCCGTTCGAGTTCGGGTAGGTACGCCAGGAAGTCTTTGGCACTGGCGTTGGCGAGTGCCATCAGGTCGCGATTCTTTTGCTCAGACTGGGATTGCTCGTTCTGAACTTCCTGTACCAAGGTTTCCTGACTCTGGATTTGATAGCTCAGCCCCAGGACGGCGACAGTCACTATGCCGGCCAGCAGGGCTGGCTTCCATAATTTCGCCTGCAAGCTGCTGAGCAGCTTATTTATGTCGGTATTCCTGTCACTGGTGTTGAAATTCAACGCCTTATTCAAGGCTAGCCACTGAGGATAACTCAAGTGTGCCGGTTTGCTCGCTTGCTTTTTCTGTTCTTGTGCCTTGTCTGCCGGGACCCTGTCGAAAGGATGCTTGCTGGTCAACAGCTCATAGGCCAGGCAGGCGAAGGAGAAGGTATCGTCGGCCACGCTGGGCACTTTCCCGGCGAGCAAGTCTATGCTGGCATAGGCCGGAGTATAACCGCTGAGTGGGGCATTATGGGCGGCTTGTTCGGCGGCATAGATATCGTGGTTGAGCTGCAGCCTGTGGGCGACACCGAAATCGAGGATCTTCACCTGCCCGGCGCGATCCACCATGATGTTGGCCGGTTTAAGATCGGCGTGAACTATGCCTACCTTGTGGGCATGGATTAAGGCCGAGGCAATCTGCTCGAGTAATTTGAGCGTGGCCGCCAGTGTCAGTCCCTTGGGTTTATAACGCTTGATGACCTGGTCCAGGCTTTCCCCATCCAGGTACTCCATCACGATAAAGTACTTATCCTGATCCGAGTCGACATCGAATACCCTGACGATATTTGGGTGGGACAATTGTTGGGTCTTGTGGGCTTCCTGCAACAGGAGCTGCAATGCTTCAGGTTGGTTGACAAACTGTTGCTGCAACACCTTAATCGCTACGTGGTTTTCTTTTACCCCGGCATGCTCGAGAAAAAGATCTCTTGCCCGATAGATATCGCTCATGCCGCCGGAACCAATTTTGGTTTCCAGTATATAACGATCTTTGATCGTCACGCCTTCCAGGGAAATGGCCTCCGCTGGGGCGCTCGATGCTGCTGAACCGGCAGGAGTCTGTTTGACGAAACGGGTTTTGTCTGGATCTTCAACAACTATGGGTTTCTGCTGAATGGACTTCTGCTGATGAGTTTCAGTCTCAGTAGCCATCGCTGGATCATCTGCGGGGATGGGCTTCTTGACACTCCCTGTATCTAACATACCACACTCCTGTTATGGGGTATTCGATAAGAAATTTATTTAAATAAAAAGACTTATCTATAACTTATGTAACGACTCGCCGTAAAAAAGCGCTTAATAATACATGGTTTCTCATTTCCCATCAATCGACTAATGTGCTTTGTGGCTATATAGGTGAAGATGGCGATGAAAAATTCCGTCTGAGCTTGAGGTTGTTTATTATTTCATGCAGTCATCATGATTATTTTGCTGGCCGGCTTGGCTGACCGGCAACACCCGGTATGATGTTTGATAAGAGAGGGTTAAAGCCATTCGCTGCTTTTGGCTTAGTCGCTCTTTTTTAGATTTTTAGGCTCTCGAGTGGCGTATCTTCTTTAATGGGGTCTCTGATGAGCCTAGGAAGTGATTTAATCGACAGATAAATCGCAGCGTCAAAAAAATGACCCTCATGATTGCAGTGTTATTAACTTATCTTCTTCTTATCTTCTATTTTTCTTTTATTTCACGCTGTTGAAGCGCATAAAAGACGTGATGCATCAGAGTGATAACATATTATTTACATTGACATAGAAACTGACTTCATTCGAATGACTACAGTTAGCTGAAACCTGTCGATATTAATTTTAGCGACCGTTCTTGACTTAAATATTATTTCACTTTACCCTTTCGCGGCACTAAAAATTAGGATTATTGATTAGTCATCAACGGATGTGATTGTTTGCTAGGAGCGTTAAGTGCGTCATAGGGATATGTTGCTTGAATTGTCTGTTATTAGTTACCATCGTCTTTCTCCTCGTCAGTTAGCGGTTAAACGCTTCGGTACGCAAGGTGGAACTCTGGGGCGCTCGGAACAGGCCGATTGGTGTTTACCCGATCCGGAACGTGTCGTTTCTGGCATCCATGCGCAAATCACTTTCAGTCAGGATGAATTTATCATCACTGATCTGTCGACCAATGGGTTATTTCTCAATCGCGGCATAGAGCCTGTCGGACAAGATAATCGCGCCACCCTGAGTGACGGCGATGTCCTGTGTCTGGGTGACTATGAAATCAAAGTCGCGATAGTCGATGAGTCGGCAAGCACAGTGTCGCCGCTGTTCGGCGTAGATCAACCTCAAGCAGTGCCTCAGTCAATACCTCAGGCCGTGCCTGGAGCCGGTGTCGCTGTTGCTGCGGCGATTCCCCATGCCGGTCTGGCGTTGGCCGATATCGCCAAAGTCCATCCTCATTCCAGCGAACTGTCCTTGGGGACAGAGATGCCGGAGCTGGATCCTCTGACTCAACACTTCATGCCGCCGAGCAGCCTGATCCCAGATGATTGGGAAGGTGAATGGGCCAATGCCGCGGCAACGCCCCGGCTGTCGGAACCCAGGATGTCGGAATCCGGCTTGTCAGCGCACAACCCACTCCCTAAGCATGACAGGCAAGCGATGCTGTCGCATTCGGCCGCGCCCCAGGGCGCCGGTGATGGGCGTCTGGCGTTCCTGCAGGGGTTAGGCTTGACAGATTGCGAGCAGTATTTGGCTTACCCTGATGCTTGGTGGGGACAACTCGGCAATGCCTTGCAAGAGTCTTTGTCGGGCATATTGCAAATCATGCGTGCCAGATCCGAGATTAAGAATACCTTCAGGGTGAATCAAACCACGTTCCAACAACGTGAAAACAATCCTTTGAAATTCTCGGCCGGCATAGAGGATGCTTTCCATAACTTATTCAATCGTCCCAGCAACAGCTTCATGCCGGCAAAACAGGCGATAAGGGAAGCCTTTTTGGATATAGAACAACACGAAGCCGCCATTATTGCCGGTGCTAAAGGGGCGGTAAATGGGGTGTTGAGTCAATTATCGCCGTTGGAAATCGAGAAGCGGGATTACGCTTCCTCATTTCTGGATAAAGTCAATCCGGCACAGCGTCAGGCGAGATATTGGAATGTCTATCAGTCCATGCACCAGGATTTGTCTTCTGAGCTTGGCAAAATGGATAAGAAAGCCGTGAGTGATGATTTCATTCATGCCTATGAAGAGTTTATGAAAGCACGTTAAAGAAGCGTCGTTCTCGATATATTCAATAGCAGCATTTCGAAGGGAGTAGCATCAATGAACAGAGTAATTTCAGGGGCCGTAATGGCCATTTTTGTCATGGCGTTAACCGGCTGTCAGGCGGTATATTCTACCTTTCCTCCGTCAACCACATTAAATTTCAGGATAGCCGAAGATATCAATCCAGATATTGAAGGACGTGCTTCACCTGTCATAGTGAATATCTATGAATTATCTTCTAAAACGGTATTTGAGAACCAAGACTTTTTTGCCTTATACGATAATGCCGACGAGACCCTGAGAACCGATTTAATCAAGAAAGATGAACTGGTATTTGAACCCAGTTCACGTCTGGAATATGAGATGTTTCTGCAGCCGACGACCAAGGCCGTCGCCGTGCTTGTGGCCTACCGAGATATCGAAGGCGCACGTTGGCAGGCCGTGGTCGATGTCGATCCTACCGGGTACGATGATGCTTATGTCTATGTCGATAAGCTTGCCGTGTACATCAGGGAACACGATGCCGAAGTGCGCAAGCATTAATGTGGCTGCAGGAGAAGGTTAGATGAGTGAATTCAGCAAGATAGCCTGGACCGAAGGTGTCTTTTTACGGCCGCAGCATTTTCAGCAGCAAGAACGTTATTTTACCAACACACAGCAAAAACGGCAGCTCATGCAGTCGCCCTGTTCCTGGGGCGTTTCGGAATGTGAATTGGACGCTCAGTTGCTCAAGTTTGCTCAGTTCGGCATCACCTCCCTGACGGGGATCTTGCCCGATGGAACCGTGCTCGAACTGCCGGAAAATGACTTCCTGCCGGCGGCGATAGCCGTTCCCAAGGGCTGTCGCGATCAACTCGTGTTCCTCTGCCTGGCATTCGAAAAAACCAACGGCCTGGATATCGCCCCGGCGGATAGTGGGAATATCACCCGCTTCCATTTCTTCGATAAAGCCGTGGCTGACAACAGCCTGGCGGAAGAAAGCACCGAGATGATCCAATTGGCGAAATTGCGCCTGGTGCTGAAGCTCGAAAGTGAAGACAGGGGCGGCTATGTGTCCATGCCCATCGCCTGTATTCGGGAGGTCAGCGAGCAGGGCGAGGTCAAGCTGGACAAGAAATTCATCCCCCCCAGCCTCAATGTGCAACGCGATGCCGAACTGAGTGGTTTCATTCATGAAACCCTGGGCATGCTGAGGCAAAGGGCCGAAGCCTTGGCGGCACGGATTTCCAAGGGGCAGGGCAGTGCCAACTCGATTGCGGATTTTTTGATGCTGCAGGTGCTCAATCGCTATGAGCCCATGTTCAAGCACCTGAAACAGAGCGATGGCCTGCATCCGGAGCGCCTGTATCTGCTCAGTGTGGCCATGTTGGGTGAGCTGGCGACCTTCACCAGCAAGGAGAAGCGCTGCCCGGATTTTCCAAGCTATCAGCATCTCGAGTTGTCGTCTGTCTTTGGCAATCTGTCGGTGATCCTGAATCAGACGCTCAGCGTGGTGTTGGAGCAGACGGCGATGGCATTGCCCATCGAGCAGGCGAAATTCGGCATCATGGTGTCACCTCTGACCGACAAGACCTTGCTGGAATATGCCCAGTTTGTCCTGGCGGTCAGTGCCGATCTCCCGGCCGATGACATACGCAAACACCTGCCGGCCAGGTTGAAAATTGGCCCGGTAGAACACATAAGGGAGCTGGTTAACAATCAACTTCCAGGCATAGCCGTCAGCAGCCTGCCGGTGGCCCCCAGACAGGTGCCATACCATGCCGGCTTCCATTATTTCCAACTGGATAAAACCGGTATCTATTGGGAAAGGCTGGTCAACAGTGGCGGTATTGCCTTGCATCTTTCTGGAAATTATCCAGGCCTCAAGCTGGAGCTTTGGGCGATAAAGTCTTGATATTCAATCATATCCAAGGCATTAGATTTAGTGATATATGGTTAACAGGGAAAAGTGACTATGTCAGATAAAACAGTAATTAAACCCAGGCCCGGCGCCCGGGCGGGGAAGGTACCGCCGGCGCCGGCGGCGAAAGACAATGACAGTCACGCTAACGACAAGACGCAACTGGCGGTGCCCAATGAGCAGTATGGCGCGCAACATAAGCCGACTCAGTTATCCGTCAGCGACAATGTGTTGATCGATGATGCCGGGACCTTGATCTCCCTGATCTCCCCCATTCGCAGCACCAGGCAGCATCAGGATGCGCTTGGGCTGAAGAAGCAGTGTGTCCTGTTAATTCAGCAATATGAACAGCAGCTGCGGGCCAAGCAGATAGGCTCGGAATTGATAGAGCGCGCCCGCTATTGCATGTGTTGCTTCATAGATGAAGTGGTGCTCAATACCAACTGGGGCGGCAACAGCGATTGGGCGACCGAGAGCTTACTCTCGACCTTCCACAATGAAACCTTCGGCGGCGAGTACTTTTTCACTCTGCTCGAGAGTGCGATCCTGGCACCCAGAGACAACCTCATGCTGCTCGAACTCCAGTATCTCTGCCTCTCCCTGGGATTTGTCGGCAAGATGCGGGTCGAAGATCATGGCTATGAGAAGCTGGAAACGATAAAGGACAGGGCATACAAGGCGATTCGAAGTCAGAGGGGAGAGCCTTCGAGAGAACTGTCACCCGGCTGGCGCTCGGATGTCAAGGAAGTCAACCGCCTGGAGAGCCGCTTCCCATTATGGGTGCTTTGCTCCTTCATCGGCGTAGTGCTGCTCGGCGCCTATATGTATTTCAACTACCAGATCAATCTGCAATCGGATCAGATCAATCGCGAGCTGAATGCCTTGGTGGTTACCGAGGAACCGTTACCGGCCCAGAGCCAAATAGGCCACGACGGACTGCGGCTGCAACAATTGCTGCAAACCGAAGTCGGCATGGGCTTGCTGCAGGTGATGGAGCTGCCGGACAGGGTGCGTATTCGTGTCGGCTTACAGCATTTATTCACGCCGGGCGGCAGCGAAATCAACGAGAGCTTCCTGCCCGTGGTGGTCAAGATTGCCAGGGCATTGGAGGGCACCGAAGGCCGTATCCTCGTCAACGGCTACACGGATGACTTGCCGATATTTACCAGCAGATATCCGTCAAACTGGCACTTGTCCTTGGCCCGCGCCAATGTGATGGCCGAAAGTCTGGCGGCCGGCGCCAATCTCCATGGCCGCCTGCAACCCGAAGGCCGGGGAGAAGCGGATCCGATAGTACCCAATGATAGCCCTGCGAACCGGGCACTCAATCGTCGTGTTGAAATTGACCTGTTGAAATAGAGACGTCGACCAAGGAAGACAGTAATGAAGGTAAAAGGAATAATGGATGCCATCCTGAGGGTAATAAAGTCGGCTTTATTTATTACCCTGTTAGGTGTGCTGGCATTGGCGTTGCTCATTTGGTTCGGTGGTCCGCTCGTCGCTATCGCCGGTGTGGAGCCGCTGGTGTCCAGCAGCGCCAGGCTTATCACCCTGCTCGCCCTGGCGTTGGTCTGGGGCACGAGTCACTATATCAAGCGCACCAGAGAGCTGAAGAATCATAACCAGGCGGTCGAATCTCTGCTGAGCAGCGATGAGCAGCAACACGATGAGCTGGCCAAGCGCGACATAGAGATTCTGACGACCCGGATGCAGAAGGCGTTGGAGATCCTCAAGCATGCGCGCTTCAGCAATGCCAGGGACATATATCAACTGCCCTGGTACATGCTGATCGGTGCTCCGGGCTCGGGCAAGACCACCACGCTGCACAACTCGGGGCTGGAATTCCCGCTGATGGAACAAATGGGCGTGGATTCTATCAGTGGCATTGGCGGCACCCGTCAGTGCGATTGGTGGTTTACCAATGAAGCCGTATTGATAGATACGGCGGGCCGCTATACGACCCAAGATAGCCATGCGTCGCAGGATTCCTCCGCCTGGCAGGGGTTCCTCGGCTTGTTGCGTAAATACCGTCCCCGCCGCCCCATCAATGGGGTATTGGTCTTTGTCAGTCTGTCGGATCTGCTGGCGCAGACCCGTACCGAGCGTAATTTACACGCCAGAGCCATAAAGCAGAGGATCCAGGAACTTCAGAGTCAACTGGGGATGACATTCCCTGTGTATGTCATGTTCACCAAGGCGGATCTGGTTGCCGGCTTCACCGAATTCTTTGCCGATTTGAGTGCAGAAGACAGAGATCAGGTATGGGGCATGACCTTCTCGGCCCAACATGCCGAGAGTGAGAATGGCGTGGTCGCCCAGTTTAACCGTGAGTTCCATGCGCTGATCAATCGCCTCTATCAAGGGCTGTTCACTCGTCTGCAGCATGAAAGGGACGGTGAGAGCCGCAGTTCCATCTATGAATTCCCACGACAACTGCGGCTGTTACAGAGTGCCGCCGACGATTTTCTGAAGGAGATCTTCTCCCGCAATCCATTCGAGAAGCCGACCATGTTGCGCGGTGTCTATATCACCAGTGCCACTCAGCAAGGGGTACCGATCGACAGGATCATGAAGCAGGTCGGTGGCAACTATGGTTTGGAAGAACCGCCGCTGAGGCAACAAACGGGTGAAGGCAAAGGCTTCTTCATCCGCCGCTTCTTCGAAGACATCATCATCCCGGAGCGGGATCTGGCGACGGTTAACCTGAAGCATAAGACCAAGCATACCTGGATAAGACATGGGGTGCTGGCCGTTACCACTCTGACAGCGTCCTGGATGCTGTATGCCTGGTATGACAGCTATAGCTGGAACCAACAATTGATTAACGATGCGACCCTGTCCGTCGAGCGTTATCAGGTCTCGACCCAGGCCAGGGCAGATCTGCTGTCGCTGAATGAGCAACTGAGTATTCTCAGAGACATGCCGGCCGGTTATGCAGGGGTGTTGCCCGAAGGTGGTCCCAAGAATCTCGGTCTGTATCAGGGAGATAAGCTTGGACAGTCGGCTCAGTCGGCCTACCAGAAGGCGCTGCGGGCAGCACTCTTGCCCGAGTTGCTAGGTGACCTGACCGATGAAATGGAAGTCAACAGCCAGCATAGGGATTACCTCTACGAGACCTTGAAGACCTATCTGATGCTGTTCCATCCGGAACACTTCGATGCCGAGTTGGTCAGTTCCTGGTATGAACTCTATCTGTCACGCAAGTTGGCCGGCGACGTTAACTTGCCCGTGAGACTGTCATTGCAGGGTCATATGACGGCGCTGCTGGCCTCGGGAGTGCAGGCCAGTCAGTATGACGACACCGCGATTGCCGCCGCCCGAGAGCTGTTGATGACTGTGCCCCTGGCCGAGCGTGCCTATCAGCGCATTCGTACCGAATTGATGAAGAGCCGCATCCCCGATTTCAGGTTGTCCGATGTGCTGGGAACCGATGGCGTGAATGTGATAGTGCGCAAGAGTGGTCAGCCGCTGCAACAGGGGATCCCGGGTCTGTACACATACCAAGGTTTCCACGGCGTATTCAACATAGAAAAGCGCCGTATCATCAAGAACCTGCTGGAAGACAACTGGGTCTATGGCGACATAGATGAAGACAAGGATGAGGTCGCCGAGGCTGAACTTTCGGCTCAGGTAACGGACAAGTATCTGCGTGATTACACTTACCTTTGGCAGCAACTGCTGGATGATATCCAGGTCAACCCCATTGCCAACGTCGAGCAGGGACTCTATGTGACCAAGGTGCTCGCAGGTCCGGAGCAACCCATACAGAGCCTGATCAAGGCCTTCCAGCAGAATACCAGGCTGACGTCGTTGCCCGAATCTGCCGAACTCAACATGACGCTGGATGTCGCCGGCAAGGTGGCGGATACCAAATTCTCATCGCAGAAATCCAGGTTGGGTCGCCTGTTGCCGGATGAGATGCCCGACATGAGCAAGCAACTTCCGGGGAGAAAGGTGGAACTGGCCTTCCATGAGCTGTTGCAGATAGATGCGCCTCAGCTGGAGCAGATAGCCCTGACCAGCCAGAAATATTATGCCTACCTGGAACGCCTGTATGTGCCGGGTGGCATGGCGATGCAAGCCTATGCTAATCAGAGAGATAACAAGGATGCCAGCGAGCTGACCGTCATGTTGCGGCGACTGCGCAGTGACGTGCCGCCGCCTTTCTCCGATTGGTTGGGGGAGATTTCCAACGATACGGCCCAGCTGTTCGCCCAGGGCAGTCGAGCGCATATCAACGAAGCCTGGAAGAGCAAGGTAGTGTCCGAGTATCGCAAGGCCATCTCGGGGCGTTATCCACTGAGCAAGCGCAGCAGCAAAGAAATCAAGCTGCGCGATTTTGAACGCTTTTTCGGCTATGGCGGTACCTTGGATCAGTTCTTCAATGACTACCTGAGTCCGTTCGTCAACACCAATAGAGCCCAATGGAGCTTCAAACAGGATATCGGCATAAGCGACAGGATCTTAAAGACCTTCCAGGCGGCCAGGCGCATACGTGCCACCTATTTTGAGGATGGCAGCCAAAGGCTGAAAGTGGGCTTCGGCTTGAGACCCGTGTACCTGGATAGCCATATCACCCATCTGTTGGTGGAGCTGGACGGGCAAGAGCTGTCCTATCGACACGGGCCGTCGAGGACGCGTCAATTCTCCTGGCCAGGTGATCGCGACAAGTTGCGTACCCGTTTGGTATTTACCCCGGCCAACTCAGGCTTGGCCGCCAATACCTCCTATGAGGGCGAGTGGTCCTGGTTCAGGTTACTCGATGAACTGACTCAGGAAAGACCCGAAACCAAGAAAGACAGGATCTTGTATCTCTCGGTGCAGGGCAACAAGGCGCGGCTGGAGCTGGTGCCGGACAGTGTGAATAACCCGTTTTGGAGCGGTGCATTGGAGGCCTTTAAGTGTCCGGAAACCCTGTGAAACCCATGATGGGGATCTGCGGCAAGATCCCCAGTCATGGCGATTTTCTTGCCCAGGATCTGCCGATAGATTTCATCGACAGCTGGAATGAATGGCTGCAGGCGGTGATGGCCGTGAGTCGTGAACAGCTGGCCGATGCCTGGTTACCTGCCTATCTCACCAGCCCCGTATGGCATTTTGCCCTGTCCGCTGGCGTCTGCACCGAATCCCCCATGGTGGGCACGCTGATCCCCAGCGTGGATCTGGTGGGGCGGCATTTTCCTTTTACCCTGGCGGCGGCGGTCGATGTGTCGCCCATCCAGGCCTGGCAGCAGAAACAGCAACATGCCCAGGCCGAAGAACTGATACTGCGTACCCTGGATGATGATTTCGAGTTGTCATCCTGGCTGGCCGAACTCAGCAGCCTGGACATGGCCTGGTCCACCGACAAGCGCATTACCACTTCGTCGGTCAATGAGCCCAATGCCAGGCAGGCCTGGGCCATAGAGGCGAATATAGATTTGAATTTACAGGGATTATTACATCAGAGCTATGTTCACCAGTTTGGCCGCTATTGCCTCTGGTGGACATCGGGTTCGGAGCGGGTCGCCCCCTGCCTGCTGGTGACCTCTGGCTTACCCCAAATTAGCCAATTCGCCGGCATGTTGGCCGGGGGATGGCAGCAATGGAATTGGCTGCCAAAGACGATAAAGTTTTAATATTGGATTGATTAATATGCAATTTTTGTCAGATACCCAGACACACAAAGGATTGGTGCGCAAGATCAATGAAGATGCCTGCCTGGCGCTGCCCGAGTCGGGTGTATGGGCCGTGGCCGATGGCATGGGCGGACATGAGGCCGGCGATGTTGCCAGCCAATTGGTGATGGACACCTTGAGTCGCGCCATTTCAAGGCATCCAGGGGAGCCTTCGGTCGAGATGCTGACGGCCGCCTTGCATGAGGCCAATGCCGCCGTGTGCCGCTTTGCCGAAGAGCATCTGGATGGCCAAACTGCCGGTTCTACCGTGGTGGTGTTGTTCATCGAGCGGGGGCAGTATCACGTACTCTGGGTGGGTGACAGCCGCTGCTACTTGCTCAGGGATAGACGACTCAGCCAACTGAGCAGCGATCATAGCCAGGTCAACGAAATGGTACAGCAGGGACTGATCTCTGCCGATGAAGCCGAACATCATGAATTGGCGAATGTGATCACCCGCGCCATAGGGGTAGAGCGTCAGATAGAAGTCGACCATATTTCCGGATCCTGTTTGAGCGGCGATCTCTATCTGTTATGCACGGATGGCCTGAATAAAGAGATCCCCGACAATGAGATCGAGCAATATATGGGGCATGGCAGCATCGCCGAGGCAAATAAAGCCTTATTGCATTCGACCTTAGTGTCTGGTGCCAAAGACAATGTGACCTGTATTCTAGTGAGTCTGAATGTCTCCGGGCTGGTGAGCGAGTGCAGCAAAACGATACCGCTTTATTTGAAAACTAATGTGTAATACAATGGTCTTATTCAATACACTTAGACTAGCGTATTAGTGATACTTTTCAGGGATGAAATGACGCGTGATGGATTACGGTAATATAATAGATTTCGATAGTTTGGTTACACCCGTCAGCGAATCGACCCCAGCTGGGGTCGATCCGCGCGCCGATGTGTCTCCCAGCTCCCAATATTATCGCCTCAAAGATATTCGCAGCCAAGCCAGGGCAAATGAAAGAACCCTCCTGGTAGAAGAAGACGATTTCCAATCACTCGTCGGAGATTGGCGTCCACTCGTAGATGAAATTCCCCAGGCACTCTGCCATGAAGTCAAAGATTTGGAGTTTTCTGCCTGGTTAATTGAAGCCTTATGTCGCGTCCATGGTTTTTTGGGATTGGCGATTGGTTTCAAGACGACGCATTTACTCATTGAACATTTCTGGGCCGATCTATTTCCCAGTCCGGATGAAGACGACATAGATTTTCGTGTAGCACCTCTGGTCGGCCTGAATGGCTATGATGGTGATGGCGCACTTATTACGCCAATTATGAGTATTCCTATTACCGAAAATACGGCATCCGGGTGCTTCGCCACCTGGCAATATGTGCGTGCCCTGGAACTTTCCCGCGAGAATGAAGACAAGCAAAAGAAGAAAACGGATAATGGTGTTGTCAATCTTGAGCAAATAAAGCGGGCCATTTCCGAGTCTTCCGCTGAATTTTACCGTACGCTGGTAATCGAATTAAAAAGTGCAATTGCTGAGTTTGAAATGCTGTCCAATCAAATGGATAGCGCGATGGGAGGGGTGCCTCAACCCACGAGTTCAATCAGCAAAGCCCTGCAACAATGCCTGGATGCGGTTAACTACCTGGCCGCAGATAAATTAGCGACGGTCGCAGCAGTCGATATAATTAGCGCCGAATCCGATGCTGAAGCAATGGCTGCCGAAGGCGATGCTGTCAATCCTGTCGCAAAACAATTGCAAACCCGGCAACAGGTCATTCAAAGCCTGCAACAAGCGGCTGACTTTTTTCGCAAGACCGAGCCGCATTCCCCTATGTCATATTCGCTCGAACAGGTTATTCGTTGGAGTGGTTTAAGCCTACCTGAGTTGTTGCAAGAATTAATAGATGACGGCAACAGTCGCAGTGGGTATTTCAAACTGACGGGTATTTCTGAAAACAAATAGCCGTGAGTTATAGCCTAAGTGGAATACACACTGCGGCAACATCTTTTTAACAGGAGAACGTTAATGGAAAGTATTCATAGCAAATTATCTCGGGTGAGAAAACCCAGAGTACATATAACCTATGATGTTGAAACTGAAGGAGCAGCAGTAAAAAAAGAGTTGCCTTTTGTTGTCGGCGTCATGGGGGATTTTGCCGGGCAAAATACCGAAGCGCTTAAGCCACTCAAAGATCGTCGTTTCGTACAGATAGATCGCGATAATTTCGATGATGTACTGAGACGCATGAATCCAAAGCTGAGTTTCAAGGTCGACAATAAATTGGCCGATGATGACAGCCAGTTCAATGTCGAGTTGGAGTTCAAGTCCATGCAGGACTTCGAACCTGCAGCGATTGTTAAACAGGTTGATCCATTGAATAAATTAATGGAAACCCGTAACAAGCTGCGTGATTTGATGACCAAAATTGACCGCTCAGAGGAATTGGAAAATATCCTGGAGCGAGTGCTTAATAGCAATGATGATCTGCAGAAATTGGCGCAGGAATTAAGCCTAGAGGATAAGTAACATGAGCACGGAAGCATTAGTCGAACAACATGATAACGCCGAACTGGAAGCTGCGTCTCTGCTGGACATGGCGATCGGAGCGACCAAGCAAACCGAGGCCAGCCGTGCCGAGGAGCTGATCCGTACCCTGACCCAGGAAGCCATGAACGGCACCGTCAGTTGGAATAAAAACCTGACTGTCACTTTCAATGAAGCTATCCAGCGCCTGGATGCGGCCATTTCGACCCAACTGGCCGAGATCATGCACACGGATGCTTTTCAGAAGCTCGAGGGCTCCTGGCGCGGTCTGAATCATCTGGTGATGAATTCAGAAACCAATGCGACCATGAAAATTCGCCTGATGAGCATGTCGAAGAAAGAGCTGTACAAAGATCTGAGCAAGGCGGTGGAATTCGATCAGAGCCAGACCTTCAAGAAGGTCTACGAGGCCGAGTTCGGCACGCCGGGCGGTGAACCCTATGGCGCCCTGATCGGTGACTATGAGTTTACCAACCATCCCGAAGATATTGAAACTCTGACCTATATGTCGAATGTGGCGGCGGCGGGCTTCTGCCCATTCCTGTCATCGGCATCACCGACCATGTTCGGTTTCGATGAATGGACCGAGTTGTCCAAACCCCGTGACTTGGAAAAAATCTTCGAATCCCTGGAATACACCAAGTGGCGCTCGTTCCGTGAGAGTGAAGATTCCCGTTTCGTGACCCTGACCATGCCAAGGGTCCTGGGCCGCTTGCCCTACGGCAGTGCGACCAGTCCTGTGGAAGAGTTTGGCTACGAAGAGTTCGACATAGATCCGGTTAAGGGGGTCGCCAAGACCACTGAACATGCGGATTACTGCTGGATGAACGCCGCCTATGTCCTGGGCACGCGTTTGACCAACGCCTTCTCGCAATACAGCTTCTGTACCGCGATCCGCGGCGCCGAGGGGGGTGGCAAGGTCGAAGGTCTGCCGAGCCATATCTTCATGAGTGATGACGGTGATCCGGATCTGAAATGCCCGACCGAAATAGGCATCACCGACAGACGTGAAGCCGAGCTCGGCAAATTGGGCTTCCTGCCCTTATGCCATTACAAGAATACAGATTACGCCGTGTTCTTCGGGGCCCAGACGGCGCAGAAACCCAAGAAATACGACAGCCCGGAAGCCACGGCCAACGCGGCGATTTCCGCCCGTCTGCCTTACCTGATGGCGACCTCACGTTTCGCTCACTACCTGAAAGTGTTGGCGCGTGACAAGATCGGCAGCTTCATGGAAGCCGAAGACGTTGAAGTCTGGCTCAATCGCTGGATCCTCAGCTATGTCAACGCCTCCGAAGGCGGTGGCCAGGAAGTGCGTGCCCGTTACCCTCTGGCCGATGCCAAGGTGCAGGTAAAAGAAATCCCTGGTCGTCCAGGTTCTTACAATGCGGTTGCCTGGCTCAAGCCCTGGCTGCAGCTGGAAGAACTGTCAACCTCCTTGCGTTTGGTCGCCAAGATCCCGCAAGTCGGCGGTTAAGTCGGCGTCGCTCGGGTTCGGCCACCGGCCGAACCCGATCTTTCTGCTTTGAGATAGTGTGGGGTAGGCATGTCCAGTGCGGTACGTTTTGTTCCTGAAGATATTTTTATCTCATTACAGAACACTCGAGGCAACAGCGGCTCCGCCTACGCAGATATCACCCGCAGCGGGGTACTGGCGCGTTTTTTACGCGAAGAAAATGCGGCATCGGCCATATTGTATTGGCTTGAACATGTTGAAAATATAAAAGAAATAGACGTTAAGCTCATTGGGCCTCTGCTATGCCGGGCCATTGCCGCCATCGATGAGTTGATTAACGCCCAAGTGAATGAAATCTTGCACCATAAGACGCTGCAGGCGCTCGAAGCCAGCTGGCGCGGGATCTTGTATCTGACGGAGCAGGCGGAAGTTTATGACAGGGAACAGAAGGTTAAGGTCAGAGTGATTTCTCTGTCCTGGCTGGAGCTGTCAAAGGATATCGCCAGGGCCATAGATTTTGATCAGAGCGAATTTTTTAAGCTCATTTACAACAATGAATTCGATATGCCGGGGGGCGAGCCCTTCGGTGCCCTGATAGGGGATTACCAGATAAGCCACATCATCCGCCCAGGGCAGGTGAGTAACGATCTGGATACCCTGAAAGAAGTTGCCAGGACGGCGGCGGCGGCCTTTGCGCCTTTTCTTTGTGCCGCGCATCCCTCGCTGTTTGGGGTGGATAACTTCTCCGAGTTGGGGCAGGTTGCCGATATCAACAACCAATTCAAGCAACCCGAATACAGCAAGTGGCGCTCGTTGCGGGAGATGGAAGACGCCAGATTTCTGGGCCTGGTGCTGCCCCAGGTGCTGCTGCGCAGCCCCTACAAGGACGACGGTTCGCGGGCCGAGGGCTTCGTGTTTAAGGAAAGCCTGGCCAAGCCGGAACAGGACTACCTCTGGGGCAATGCCGCGTTTGCCTTCGCCGCAGTCTTGGTCAGGGCCTATTGCGAGTCGGGGTGGTTCGGGCAGATCCGGGGGATGAAATCCGGCAGCCACAGTTTTGGTCTGGTGAGCGGTTTACCCGCTTGCCAATATGAGACCGACAGGTACCAGCGCAGCAACAAACCTTCGGTGAGTCTGCTCGTCAGCCACAGGTTCGAGGCCGAGCTGTCAGACAGTGGTTTTATTCCCCTGTCTGCCGTGCCCTACAGCGATTATTTTGCGTTTTACAACAACGCCTCGGTCCAGCAGGCCAAGGCCAGCGACAAACTGGTTGCCAACGTCAACCACAGGCTGTCCGCCATGCTGCAGTACATACTGTGTGTGGCTCGTTTTGCCCACTATGTCAAGGTGATAGGCAGAGACAAGGTGGGGGGCTATCACTCGGCACAGGAGTGTGAGCAGGACTTGCAGCGCTGGCTGCATAAATATACCACGGCGACGGAAGATGCCTCCGACGAGATCCGGGCGCGCTTTCCGCTGCGGGCGGCGAAGATACAGGTCAGGGAGAAACGGGGTCAGCCGGGACACTATTTTTCCATCATCCACCTGCAGCCGCATTTTCAATTGGATCAGATGGTGACGACGGTGAAGCTGGTGGCGGAACTGTCTCCCAAGCAACAAACAACAGCAATGGCATAAGGATTAGCATGAAAAGGTTGAACGAGTTGGTGAAACAGGGAAGTCTGGATCTCGCCTGCGAACATTGTGAGAAAGGCCTGCGCGAGGATCCCCTGAATGGCGATTTGCGGGCCGCCTATGTCGAACTGCTCTGCATCAGAGGCGATCTCAGCCAGGCCGATGCCCAGTTGGACATGATGGTGAGACAGCACCCGGATTTCCTGCTCGGTGCCGTCAACCTGCGCCAATTGATCCGTGCCGATCAGGCCAGGCGCGACTTCTACCAGGGTGGCATGACGGCGACCCTGTTCCAGGGCGCCGATGTCATGTTTGAACATACCCTGAAACTCAATCTGGCACTCAAAGAGGCAGATTTCGCCGCCGCGGCGCAGCTCGCCGGCGAACTTGAACAGCAGCGCGACAAGGCGCTGCTGGAACTCAACGGCCAGACTGTGGCCGATGTGCGTGACTTGGATGACGTGCTGGGGGGCTATGTCGAAGTCTTTGGTACCGACGGCAAGTTTTATCTGGCCAAGTTTGCCGAGATAGCCTCGCTGTCGCTGCATAAGCCCACCTCGCTGATCGAGCTGGTCTGGCGCAAGGCCGAGATTGCCATCATAGATGGTCCCAGCGGTGAAGCCTTCCTGCCGCTGACCTATGTCGGCAGCAGCGAAGAGGGTGCCCTGCTGGGCCGGGACACGGATTGGCTGGCCCAAGGGGAGATGCTGGCGACTGGCCTGGGACAGAAGATGTGGTTGGTTGGCGACAATGCCATGCCGCTGTCCGAGCTGACAAGCCTGGAGCGTCAGGCGGCAGCGTCCCTGCAGAGTGTGTCTTGAGCGCCGTTGCAGAGAATTGACCTGTGAAGATTAGCAACAAACACACATTGCAGATGTCGGTGCTGGACCGGCTGATCGACGACGCGCCGGGGGAGAGCGACACCGGGCGTTCCCGCCGAAGTTTCGATCTTAAGGCGCTGCGCACCAGTGTGAAACGGGATCTGGAAAACCTGCTCAACAGCCGGGTGCAATGGCATATCTGGCCCGATTGTTATCAGGAGCTGGACCAGAGTTTGTTGAATTACGGCCTGCCGGATTTCTCCGTGATGGTGGTCGATACCGAGCAGGGCAGAGCCAAGTTATGCCGCGCGGTGGAGCAGACGATACGGCGTTTCGAACCCAGGTTCATCGACGTCGAAGTGGTGCTCATCGAAAATGAAGACGCCATAGACAGGGTGTTGCGACTGAGGATCCAGGCGTTGCTGTATGCCGATCCCGAACCCGAACATATCATGTTCGATTCCGAGATCGAGCCAGTGCATTTGGGATTAAAGATAAAGGACTATCAATCATGAACGATGAATTGCTCAAGTATTACAATCGTGAACTGACCTTTATCCGTCGCATGGGCGCCGAATTTGCCGAGCAATATCCCAAGATTGCCGGACGGCTGCGGATCACCGAAGAAAATGTCGAAGATCCCCATGTGTCGCGGCTGATCGAAGCTTTTTCCCTGTTGACGGCGCAGATCCGCCAGAAATTGGATGACAGCTTTCCGGAAGTCACGGATGCCCTATTGGGCCAGCTGTACCCGGACTACCAGGCGCCGATCCCCGCCTGTTCCATCCTGAAGATGACCAGCCAGAATCTGTCGACCTCGGGCATAGTGGTCGAGCGTGGCACGGAATTCGAAACTCAGGCCGATGGCTTGAAGCCTTGCCTGTTCAAGTCCTGTTACGCCACCGAAGTCTTGCCGCTGGAGGTGGTCAAGGCCGAATTCAAGAATGCGCCGTTCAAGGCGCCGACCCCCATGTCCCATAGGCAGATCAAGGCGATCATCAAGCTGACGCTCGCCTGTGAATTCGACAATACGGCGATGCATGAACTGGGCAGCCGCAGATTACGCTTCTATCTCAATGGCCAGCGCCATCATGTCTATGCCCTGTATGAACTGCTGTTCAGACAGGTGTTGAGCATAGGCATAGCCCCGGTCGGTGCCGAGGATAAGATACGTTACCTGCAGCCGAGGCACATAAAGAGTGTCGGCTTCGGCGACGATGAGCAAGTGGTGCCCTACAGCCAGAAAAGCTTCGCCGGCTATCGTCTGCTGGTGGAACAATTCCTGTGTCCGGAGAAGTTTCTGTTCGTGGATCTCGACGAGCTGGACCCGGAGTGGCCCGGGATTGCCGATCAATTCGAGCTGTACTTTTACCTCGCCGAAGGGGCGCCCGAGCTCGAGCGTCATATCAACGCCGAGAGTTTTCTGCTCGGATGCACCCCGGTGATCAACCTGTTTTCGCAGAAGCTCGAGCCGATAAAGCTGTTGGCGTCGCAATACGAGTATCGCCTGGCGCCGGGTTACCTCGATGCCGATGTCTGCGAAGTCATTTCCATCGACAAGGTGGAAGCCTACGATCCCTTCGGCAACGAAGTCGTGTTGAATCCCTACTACAGCCAGGGACACCCGAATTACCTGCAGCAAGAAGACATGTTCTGGCATAGCCGCAGGGAGTTCGTCGACTGGGCCGGCGGCTATTCGGAAGCGGGCACGGAAATGTATCTGTCAGTGATAGATCGCAAGTTCAAGGGGGTGTCTGTCGAAGACACTGAGCAGGACTGGGTGATCCAGGTGACGGCTCAATGCAGCAACAGAAACCTGCCATCCTATCTGCCGTTCGGCGGTGGCGAGCCCAAGTTCAATATTCGCAGCCATGTGGACGTGATCAAGAGCGTGCAATGCCTGGTGGCCCCGACCATCAGTGTGCGGCCGGCATTGCAGGAAAACAGTCGCTGGCAATTGGTCAATCACCTGACACTCAACAGTTTCACCGGTGAACGGGCGCTGGAGCGCTTGAAGGATACCCTCAAGCTGTATGACTTCCGCTGTACTCCCGAGTCCAAGGCCCTGATCGACGGCATAGTCGGCCTCAGCATCGACCAGGGCAGTGCCAGGGTCAATCAGGGCGGACGGGTGGCTGTGTGCGCCGGTTCCGAGATCCGCCTCGAGTTCAGTCAGTCGGCCTATGCCGGCACCGGGGTTTACTTTTTCGCCAACATTTTGGATGTGTTTTTCGCCCAGTTCGCGGCCATCAACTCCTACACCCGATTGTCGATCAAGCTCAAAGAGCAGGAACAAATGTACCACACCTGGCCGGCCAGGGTCGGTGGACAGGTGTTGCTATGACCTTCACTCAGTTGCTCGAGCAGCCCGGCAGCGTCGATTTCTATCAGGCGGTGTATTTCCTGCAGCGTCAGTTGTCGGCTCAGGAACAGCAGTGGTACAGCGTCGGCCGCGATGCCTTTCCCGGGCAGGAATTGATCCGCTTCAAGTCGGTGCAGCACATGGGTTTCCCCGGGCAACCCATAAGTAAGATCGAAGCCACGGACTCGAGCTACCCAGACAAGTCCAGCCATGACATACATGTCAGTTTCATGGGACTCACAGGGCCGTCCGGGGTCTTGCCGCAACATTATTCCGAGCTGATGTTGCAGCGCTTGAAGCAGCGCGACAGGTCGATGCGGGACTTCTTCGATCTCTTCAACCACAGGCTCATATCCCTCTATTACCGGGCATGGGAGAAGTATCGCTTTCCCTGCCAATATGAGAATCAGGCCGACAGCCAGGACTCCTTCAGCCAGGTGCTGACCAAGCTGGTCGGCACCCAGGCCTCCATGGGCTCCTATTACGCCGGCGCCTTCGCCACGGCGAACCGCGGTGCCCAGCATCTGCAGCAGATGTTGACCGAATTGCTCGGCGCCAAGGTCAGCATCATTCCCCTGCAGGGGCGCTGGTTGACCCTGGATCATGAGGAGTGCAGCAGCTTGGCGAGCCGGTTACAACCCGAAGGCGTGAATGCCGAGTTGGGACGTTCCGCCATGTTGGGGCGCAGGGTGTGGGACATAGGCTCGGCCATAGATGTGCGCATCGAGGCAGAGTCTGAGGTGCTGAGCCGTCTCATGCCGGGGGAGAGTCTGTATGAGCTGGTCAAGGGCTTGTTGTCCCGGTATCTGGATCCCGTGATACGGACACGCATCAGCCTGTCGGGGCGTTATGCCGACTTTGCCCGGGTACAACTGGGCTCGGGTCGGAACCGGCTCGGACAGATAGGACGTTTGAGCATTCGCAGCCATAGGCTGGAGAGTGCCAGCCAAGTCAGTTTTAAGCTGGCACGCAGTTAATTAAGCATAGGAAGCTATATGTCAAATACTTCGTTAAAGAGCCTGGTTGAGAAGCTCAACCCGCTAACCAAAGCCGGGCTGGAAGCAGCCACCGCCAGGTGTCAATCCCGCAGTCATTACAGCGTGGAAATCGAGCATTGGCTCGACGCCCTGTTGGAGCAGCAAGATTCGGATCTCAGGTTGTTGCTCAGCAGCTTCGCCGTGGATGCGGACAAGTTGCACTATCAATTGCAGCAAGCGCTCGAAGGCTTGAAGACGGGCAATAATTCGCTGCCTGCCATTTCGGTTCAGCTGGTCAACCTGCTGCGGGCGACTTGGCTGAATACCACGATAGACTTCGGCGATGCGCAGATACGCTCGGCCTATCTGTTGTACTCCCTGCTCAAGGATGACACCCTGGCGGCGCCGGTGAGCCGGCGCGTCAGCGAGTTGGATAAGCTGGATGCCGCCGAGATACTCAAGGCCTGGCCCAGCCTGGAAGCCCATTCCCGGGAACAGCAAACCCCCGGGACGGCAGCCAAGGCCGAACAGCAGGCCGTGGGCCAGGGCAAGACCCAGGCGTTGGATCAATTCACCCAAGATCTGACGGCACAGGCGCTGGCAGGCAAGATAGATCCCATCATAGGCCGGGACTTCGAGATCCGTCAGATGATAGACATATTGTCACGCCGGCGGCAGAACAACCCGATACTGACGGGGGAAGCCGGTGTCGGCAAGACGGCCGTGGTGGAAGGCCTGGCGCTCAAGATAGCGGCCGGCGACGTGCCCGACAGACTGAAAAACGTCTCCCTCAGGGTACTGGATTTGGCCTTGCTGCAGGCGGGTGCCGGAATGAAGGGCGAATTCGAAAACCGCCTGAAGAACGTCATCAAGGAAGTCCGCAACAGTGCCCGGCCCATCATACTCTTCATAGATGAAGCCCATACCATGATAGGCAGTGGTGGCCAGGCGGGGCAGAACGACGCCGCCAACCTGCTCAAGCCGGCGTTGGCCAGGGGCGAGCTCAGGACCATAGCGGCGACGACCTGGGCCGAGTACAAGAAGTATTTCGAGAAAGATGCCGCCCTGACCAGGCGTTTCCAGGTGGTCAAAGTCGAAGAGCCGAGGCCCGAGCTGGCGGTCGTCATGTTGCGTGGCATACTGCCGGTGATGGAGTCGCATCACAAGGTCAACATCGCCGACAAGGCGCTGCAGGCGGCGGTCCACCTGTCGGATCGCTATATCAATGGCCGTCAACTGCCGGATAAGGCGGTGGGCCTCTTGGATACCGCCTGCTCCCGGGTGGCCATGAGTCAGGATGCGGTTCCGGGTCAGGTGGAAGATCAACAGCGCAGGGTGCAGCAGCTCCAGGCCGAAATGGCCGTGTTACGCCGCGAGCAGACCTTAGGCACGGATCATCTGGCGACCCTGGAACAATTGGAGACGGACCTGAGCCAGGCCCAGGACAAGCTGGTGCAGCTGGAGAGGCAATGGCACCATGAGAAGGAGTTGGTGTTGGCCGCCCGGGATCTGGCCGAGAAATTGAGTGATGACAACCTGGAAGACAAGTCGGGATTGCTGGACAGGTTAAATGAAATCAAAGCCTCTCTGGCAGAGATCCCTTGTCCCATGGTGCACTGGCTGGTGAGCGAGGCCCTGATTGCCGAGGTGGTCTCGGATTGGACGGGTATTCCCCTTGGCAAGATGCAGGCGGATGAGATCAAGACGGTATTGTCGCTCAAGGACACGCTGGCACAGAGGGTCATAGGCCAAAGCCATGCGCTGGAGCTGATCGCCAGGACGGTACAAACCTCCAGGGCCCAGCTCGCCGACGAGAATAAGCCGAACGGCATTTTCCTCCTCACCGGCCCCAGCGGTGTCGGTAAGACAGAAACCGCACTGGCGGTGGCGGAACAAGTCTATGGCAGTGAAGACAATCTCACCGTCATCAACATGTCGGAATTCAAGGAAGAACATAAGGTGTCCCTGTTGCTGGGTTCACCGCCTGGATACGTAGGTTATGGTGAGGGCGGGGTGCTGACGGAAGCTGTGCGTCGCAAACCCTATAGCGTGATTCTGCTCGACGAAATGGAAAAAGCCCACCCAGGGGTACAGGACATTTTCTACCAGGTATTCGACAAGGGCACCATCAAGGATGGGGAAGGTCGGGACATAGACTTCAAGAATACCATCATCATTATGACCTCCAATGTGGGCACGGATACCACCATGAGGTTGTGTGAGGATGAGGCCACGGCGCCGTCGGCGACCGGACTCGCCAAGGCGCTGAAGCCGGATCTGTTGCAGGTATTCAAGCCGGCATTCCTGGGTCGCCTCAACGTCATCCCTTACCTGCCGCTCGATGCGGACAAGCTGGTGATGATCGCCCGTTTGCAACTCGCGCGCGTGACCAAGCGTCTGGAAAAACACTATGGGGTGACATTCGCTTATCAAGCTCAGGTGTTGGATTACATAGTGTCCCAATGTCAGGACGCCGACAGTGGTGCGAGAACCATTCACAACATCTTACAGAATCGCATTCTTCCCGAACTGTCGGTGAAAATATTGCAATGTGTTGCGGATGCGCAGTCGCTGACGAATGTCAGCCTGGAGATAATAGAGGATGATTTCAGCTACAAGCTGGATTGACTCAGGCAAAGCTGAAATAGGATTGATTGGCGAGAGACATATTTTTGACATGTGTTGATTAATGCTTTGTTAATAAAATTAATAAAGTGTTGTTTCATGGGTTAAATATATTCCGTCGCCAATTATTCGATATTAAATGTTGAACAAATTATTGTGGGTAGTATAATCCACTGTACTTAAATAGAGTGCCGATTTTTATATCTGTTGCCAGTGATGGTTAATCTGCTATTGATTTTGACACTCTTTTTTGGTCGTTAAGGTATTGGATGCCTTGACGTTATTTAACGTCCATTTAAGGACAGCCGTGTTAATTTGTAAAAAGGAATATTGTAATGCAAGCAAATACATATTTGGACTATGAAGGCATTAAAGGCGAAGCCACTGCTGAAGCTTTTAAAGATATGATCACTGTCCTGTCAATGGATTGGGGTTCACAGCGCGAAATCACTTCTTACACTGGTACCACAATGGATCGTGAAGCCAGTTCAACACGTCTGAGCGACGTGGTGATCACTAAGTTGCAAGATAAGTCTTCTCCTGATTTCTTCAAAGAAGCGACTATCGGCAAGGGTAAAAAAGCGATTTTCCACATCACCAAGCAAGGTGATGTCATCGAAGAAATCATGAAAATTGAACTGACAGATGCCATGGTTAGCAGCTATCACATGTCAGTTTCAGGTGACCGTCCAGTTGAAACAATTGTCATTAGTTACACAGAGTTAATGATGACTGTTGTACCATCAGACGACAAAAACAATGCTGCTGCGCCACAAGTTTATGGCTATAGCGGTGTTAAAGGCCAGAAGCTGTAAGGCTAAGGTCAGACTGGTGCGGTTTATCCGCATCAGTTTTCTTTGTTTCTTATGTAATAGCATTAGGGTTTCGATATGCAGTTGGCTACTCAGGATGAGAACAGTATCAAGATTGATACTCCCCTAGGGAAAGATAAGCTTTACTTGACTCGTTTTGTGTTTGAGGAAGCGATATCGGATCTTTTTAATGTCAAGGCACATGTCTATACCAATGGCGGCGAAATTAATTCGCAGGAGCTGATAGGTAAGGATGTGACTATTACACTCAAGTTGGGTAATGGTAAGCAACGCTATATTAATGGCGTGGTTTCGGATATTACCTCCCTGGGTCTCAGGGTCAACAAAGACGCCGAAAATAACGATCATCGCGATTATGCCATTACCATAGTTGCCGCCGCATGGTTCATGCAGCATAGGGTCAACAGTCGCATTTTCAAGAAAAAAAACATCCTCAAGATCATAGAGGAACTGGCGGGAGAGCATGGTGTCAAGGTGGATGTGTCCGCCAAAATAAGTGGCACCTACCCGGATTATGAATTCAAGGTTCAGTACGAAGAATCCGACTTTTTATTCATGAGTCGCTTATTGGAACAGGAAGGAATATTTTATTATTTCACCCATACCGAGAGCGGCCATACATTGGTATTGGCGGATAAGGCGACCGCCTACGAGCCTTGCATAGAGAATAAAGTCAAGTTCCATACCGGCAGTCTGGCCGAAGCCCATATCAGCCAATGGCATAGCGCCGTCAACATGGCGCCGGGTAAATATGTCCAGCGCGGCTACAATCTGCTCAAGCCCAAGGAATTGCCCACAGGCACGCATAACGCCGGCAGCCTGGTGCCCAAGCATGCAGATTACGAAATTTTTTCCTACGAGGCCGAGGCCGATGTGCATCCCCGCGGCAAGGCCGTTGCCGCGGTTAAACTGGAAGCATTGCAGCGGGATATACAGTTGCGCAAGGGGGCGAGTAATTGTCGCACCTTCGCGACCGGGCAAACCTTTACCCTTACCGAGCATGAAGACAAGGCGGAGGTTGGCAAGCAATATGTCATTACCCGTTTGGTGCTGACGGCGGCCGTGGTCAGTCAAACCGGCGCCAGCCAGGTCAAACTGCAACAGATCACCAATAGTTTCCAATGTGTTCCCAAGACAGTGGCCTATCGCCCACGTGCCATTACGGCGAAACCCAAGATCCGTGGGGTGCAGACGGCGACGGTAACCTGTAAGGGCAGCGAAGAGATTTCCGTCGATGCCCTGGGCCGGGTCACGGTCAAGTTTCATTGGGACAGGAGCCAGATCAAAGATCACGAGAGTTCCTGTCCTATCAGGGTGAGCCAGAGCTGGGCCGGCAAGAATTGGGGCAGTGCCTTTTTCCCCCGCCGCGATCAGGAAGTCCTGGTGGAGTTTCTCAACGGCGATCCGGATCAGCCCATCATAGTCGGGTCTGTCTACAACTCGGATCACATGCCACCCTACGCCTTGCCGGACGCCAAGTCCCAGAGCGGCATCAAGACCCGCTCCACAGAGAAAGGCGGCGCGGCCAACTTCAACGAGTTGAGCTTCGACGACAAGAAGGGCAGTGAGTTAGTTTACCTGCATGCAGAGAAAGACTTTACCTTCCATGTCGAAAATGATCAGTCGGACACTGTCGATAACGACAGGCTGACGCTGGTGAAGGGCAAGGACACTGTCACAGTCAATAAAGACCGCAAAACAACCATAGATGGGGGCGATACCCTCAAGGTGGGTAAGAAACTGGTCATAGATGCCGGCGACGCCATCACCATCAAGACGGGCTCGGCCTCGATCTCCATGAAGAGCGACGGTTCGATCAGCATCAAGGGCAGCAACATCACCATCAAGGGCAGCAAGGTCAGCATCAATTGATGCCATGCCGGCAAGCCAAGGACAGTATTAAGGAAGCGATATGGGAAAGCCTGCGTCTGTGATAGGTTCCATGCACCTTTGCCCAAAAGTGACAGGGCAAGTGCCTCATGTGGGCGGTCCCGTGGTGGCCGGCTCTCCCAACGTGTCTATTGGCGGCATACCCGCGGCCCGCAAGGGCGACAAGCTGGTGTGCATAGGGCCACCCGACACCATCAGCGGTGGTTCATCTAGCGTGTTTATCAATGGCAAGAATGCCGCCAGGTTGGGTGATGCCACAGATCATGGCGGCAAACTCGTGGTCGGGGTACCGACAGTGCTCATTGGCGGTTAAGCATGCTCACAGATGAGATGCTGCTGGAGCGTACAGGGTTACTCCTGAGTCAGAGAGAGGTGTTGCTCGGCAGCCGCTATGCCGGGCTGCAGCAATTACGCGAGCATGATAACCGCTTGCTGGCGGGGTTGCGGCTGCTGCGCCGGCGCGGCCTGGGGCGCACCGACACGGGCGAAATTGCGGATGGCATTGGCGACTCAAACAGTCCCTGGCTCGACTGGCTGCTGACGCCGCTGGATGCAAGCTCAAGGGATGCGTGGGACGCAAAGGCGCTGCATGCGCCGGAGGCGACACTGTCCCAGGCACTATGGCTGGCGGCAATCAAGTTGGCCTTGGATGAGCTGCCGCTGCGGCAACTGTTGGCATCGAGTGCCATTGGCGGGGGCGGCGAGTTTTGCTGGCAACTGGCGAGCTATCTGGCTGTGCCCGGCTTATCCACTCCCGGCTTTGACATCGGCGAGGGGGAGCAAGTCGTGCCGGCCTATTTCTGGTACCTGGCGAGCACGGGGCAAGTGGCTGCCAAAGACAGGCTGCTGGCCCATGCCGGGGACGCAGGGCCCGTGGCGCTGCAGGCCAAGCTGGCACTGTATCTGTTGGGGCAGGGCGGCGATGAGCCTAGGCTGCTCGAGCAGCTGTTGCAGCAGGGTCTGCAGGACTCGGATTATGTGCCCTTGCTGCTTTGCGGCGCGCCGGCGCAGTCCAAGGTCGCCATGCTCAATCTGCTGCTGCAAACCGGCGCACTGCCGCGGCGAGTCGGCGCCCTGGGTTACAGCGGCCTGAGCAAGTTTGTGCCTCTGCTGCGTGACCTGGCGACACAGGCAGAACAGGAAGGACAGCCTGAACAGACAGAGCCTGACGAGCTGGCCGAGGCCGCCGCCGACGCCCTCTGCCTGCTGCTGGGGGTAGAAGAGGGCGAGCGCCTGTTGGAAACTGCTGCTGAACCTGTCCCCACCTTTGGTCCCGAGCCCGTATTGGCGGGCCGGCCCCTGGAGGGCGACGCACTGGACGTTATCTGGCATGGGGGTAATCAGGCCCAGCGCCGGGCCGCGGCCTGCCATGCCAAGTTGCGCCGGCCTGAGCTGCCCCTGTCACGGCCCGATGGGCTATTGGGGGGCCAATGGCATTCGTGTTGAATTTGGCACACTCAGGGTTGCTGATCGGCAAGGCCAGGGATCTGGCCTCGGGTGCCATGCTCGATGAGTTTGCCCCCGAGGATGGCGCTGTCGAGCTCGAAGGGGGCAGGATCTTGGCCAATTTTTTGCCGGAACTGGCCGCCGAGCCTGATTTTGCGGCCAGGGCCATGGCCCTGTTGCAGCAGCTGTTTGCGACCCAGCATGCCTGCCCGGACAATGAGTGTGTTTTCCTTATCTTGCCGGAAACCCTGGGCACGGATGAAGGGGCGTTGCAATCCTTGCTCGGGCGTATTACGGCCAGGTTTCCCGGCTTGCTGGCTCATGCAGATTGTAAAATTTTTCCCTACGGCAGCAGCGGCTGCCTGATGGCATTGGCCGCGGCCAAGCAGCAGCTGACACGCAGAGACTCCTCGTCGAGTCTGGATGGGGGGCAGGCAGGGGGCAGGCTGTGGTTGGTGGCGATAGACAGCCTGGCCGATGTCGCCTTGCTGGAGACGCTGGCCGCCGAGGGACGTTTATTGAGTCAGGAGCACATGGGCCTGGCGCCGTCGGAGGGGATTGTCAGCCTCTGCCTCGAGCATGCCAGCCAGGGCCTGCGCCTGGACTTTGCCGCCACGGATGCGGATCTGGGAAGGACTCCAGCCCCGCAGGCCCTTGGCAACTTGTTTACCCAGGTGGCGCAAGTGGCCAGCGGGGCCTTGTCCGGCATTTACCTGCCGGACAACGGCGATGAGCGACTGACCGAACTCTGGTTAGCCGCCTATCCCGCACTGGCCGGGGTGTTGGATCGGCAGACACGTTTGGTGTTTCCCGCCTACCAGAGTGGTGAGCTGGGGGCCGCAGGTGGTTTGTATCGCCTCTTGCATCTGTACCAGGGGTTTCAGCGCGGAAGCCTAAGCGGCGAAGTCTTGCAGTGTGAGATCTCCGCCAAACGCTATCGCGCAACAGGATTATTTAGTTGGCAGGCCATGAATGACCAGCCGCCACAACAAGGAAGTTAACTCAAGATGGTAACCAAGTCGTTATCCTTAAAGGCCCGCTCAGGCGACTTAATACAGTTCAGCACGGCCAAGCCGGCCCATGCGCCCCTGGTATTTGCCGATGAGCAGAGTGCCATTTCCCTCTTGCAGTCACTGTTTGCGGTATCCGACTTGCCGGGTGATTCCATCGTCAGCGTTTATGCCTGGTTCAACCGGAGCGCCGCCGGCGTCACCATGTGGAGCCAGGCCCGCGCCGGGGCACTGCGCCAGACTTTGGCCAAGGCCCTGGTCGACAAGACACTCTTTGCCTGCATCCTGCCGGCGCAACCGGCAGAGATCCCTGCGGCACCGGCCAAGGCTCCCAAGAGCGGCGCACAGCCCAAGGCGGCCAATCCCGGAGGCCGGGCCGAGCAACCAGCAGCAGCCGAGCCGGGGGTGAATAGCAGCCGCGGCGAGAATGCCGCCGGCAATCAGGAACCTGCGAACAAAGACAAGGAAACCTGCGGCGATCCCGTGGCCATGTGCAGCGGCGAAGAGATCCTCGAGCTGACCGACTTCAGCCTCGAAGGGCCCTTGCCCTTGCATTGGGTGCGCAGCTACCGCTCGAGCCAGAGCGCTGAGAATATAGGCTTAGGTTTTGGCTGGCGCAGTAATTTTCATCTGCAGATCGACTTGCTGGCCGACGCCGGGGAAGAGCCTCTGCTGTGGTTAACGGATGAGGAAGGCCGGCGTTTGCCCTTCGCCCAAGTCGCCGCCGGGCAAACCAGCTACCAGCTGGCCGAGGGCCTGGCATTGCGCCACGAGGCCAACGGCAGCCTGGTCTTGCTCAGACCCGACGATACCCATTGGGTGTTTGTGCCAAGTGCCGACAAGTCGGCTCGCCGGCGTTGGGTGTTGCATCAGATACTCGATAACCTGGGTCATACCTTGCAGCTGTTTTACGACAGGCTACACAGGCTCAGCCGCATCGACTACAGCGCCGGCCGGGGTATCGAGTTGTCCTACAGCGCCAAGGGTCAGCTGAGCCAGATCGAGGCCGTACGCCATAGCGACGAGGGCATGATACGGCTGGGCAAGGTGTTGGCGCGCTACGATTATGATGCCGCCGGCGATCTCTGCGCCGCCACCAACCTGAGTCAACAGCTCGAGCGTTATCAATATGCCGGTCATTTGCTCACCGAAAGGGAGCGGGCCAGCGGTTTCAGGCATTATTTCAGCTGGGATGGCGATGGCCCCGGCGCCCGCTGCAGTCGCAACTGGGGCGATGATGGCTGTTACGACTACCGCTTCGAGTATCGCGATGCCGAACGCCTCTCCCTCAGCACCGACAGTCGTGGCCAGTGCTGGCGCTACTATCACGACGAGCAGAATCGCTTAGTCAAGAAAGTGGCCCCAGATGGCGCCAGCTGGCAGTACCAATGGAACGACCAAGGCAAGAAAGTGGCCGAAATCGATCCCCTGGGAGCCACCACCCGCTTCGAGTTCAACCGCCGCGGCCAGCTCAGTCATATCATAGCCGCAGACGCGGGCGTCACTCAGTTTCACTACAACGCCCTGGGGCAACGCAGCGGTATCATAGATGCCGAAGGCCAGGAGTGGCGGCGGGAATACACGTCCGCCGGCCTGCTCAAGGCCGAGATCTCCCCCGACGGTGCCAAGGTGCGCTATGAATACAACAGCTTAAATCAACTCAGTTGCATCACGGCCGCCGATGGCAGCAGCACCCATTTTGCCTGGGATACCGAAGGGCAACTGCTGGCCCGGCGGGCGCCGACAGGCCTGACGCGTTACAGCTACGACGAGCTGGGGCGCCTCAATGGGCTGGTGGATGCCGCGGGTCTGGTGACCGAATATCGCCGCAACGAGGCCGGTCAGCTCATAGGCCTGCGCCAATATCCCCAGGATGCCCCCGAGCAAGTGCTGGAGCAAAGCTTCGACTATGACAGCGCCGGGCGGCTGATCTCCAAGACCAATGCCCTGGGCCAGGAAAGGCAATGGCAGTACGACGGTCTGCGCCAGCCCACCAAGCAATGGCAGCCCGACGGCAGCAGCCTGGGTTATCAATACGATACCGAACGCAACCTGACCGCCATCATGCGCAGCGATGGCGCCCGCTATCAGCTGGACTACGACGGCCGGGAAAGGCCCGTCAAGCTGCAGGGATTCGACGGTCGGGTGCAGCAGTATGAGTATGACGCCAATGGCAAGGTGATCGGCCTGGAGGATGGCAGTCAGCGGCAGATCCGCGTGGTGCGCGATGCCCTGGGGCGGGTGATAGAGCAAAAAGCCCTCTGTCTCGGTGCCGCTAACCGCCAGTTGAGCAGCCAGCATTTTCACTACGACAAACTGGGACGCCTGCTCAGGGCCAACAACGGCCAGCGCAAATTACGTTTCGGTCATCATGCCAACGGCCGGGTGAAATCCCTGTGGCAGGATAATTGGCATATAGAGCATAAGTACGACGCCGCGGGCCGCAAGACCGCGATCCTGCTGCCCGATGGCAGTCAGCTCGATTATCGTTACAACGACCAGGGACAGGTGTCCCAGCTGGGGCTGAACCAGCAGCCCTTGTTGCTGCGGCGCTTCGATAACGCCGGGCGTGAGAGCGAGCGCGAATATGCCAGCGGCATGGTCATGAGCCAGCAGTTCGATGCCTTCAATCGCTTGAGCGGTCAACAATGGCAGCATGGCAGCGAGTTGCATGAGCGTCACTATCAGTACAGCGCCCTGCATCAGTTGCTGACGGTGGAAGACACCCGCCAGGGGAAGGTGAATTACCAATACGACAGTTTGGATCAGCTGGTCAGCAAGCGCCACGACACGGATCCGAGCCAGAACGAGCACCATAGCTGGGACAGCTTCGGCAATCCGGTCGGTGATGATATTCAGCTGCAGCAGGACAAGCTGCAGCGCTATCTGGGTCGCCATTACAGTTATGATGACAGCGGCAACCAGCTGAGTGTAAAAACGGCCTCGGGCCAGCAAAAACGTGAGTTCAATGGCTTAAACCAGCTGGTGAGTCTCTCCAACGGCACAAACATCAGCCGTTACGAGTACGATGCCCTCGGCCGCCGCAGCGCCAAGATCACCGCCGCCGGCCGCATCGATTACCTGTGGGACGGCAATCAGCTGATTGGCGAGCATAGCCAGGACGCGTTTAGCTGGTATCTGTATGAACCGGACAATGGCGATGGCCGGGGCAACAGGCCGCTGGCACTGCTCAGAAACGGCGAGCTCTTCTTCTACCGGCTGGATCAACTTGGCACCCCGCTGGCACTGGTCGACAGCCGGAGTCGAATCGTCTGGCAAGCCAATTACTCAGTGTTCGGTCAGGCCTCTGTCAGCATAGAGGAGATAGCCAACCCGCTGCGTTTCCAGGGGCAATACTATGATGAAGAAAGTGGTTTACACTACAACCACTTCCGTTACTATGATCCCCAAAGCGGCCGCTTCATCAGCCAAGATCCCATAGGTTTGCTTGGTGGAATAAACCACTACCAATACGCCCCCAACCACATCAACTGGGTCGATCCTTTGGGGCTGAGCTGCAAGGAAGGAGCGGGAGAAGCTGTCTATGGCCCGCCGCCCGAAGAGCCTGGATTGCAACCTGTTACTGTGTTGCCCATAGAGTGGGCAGTAGAAGGTATTGCCGATTCCATCGAGCAACTATCACAGCTGTTGGAAACGGGCCCCACTCTGGCCGGCACTGCTGCTATGGCTGTGGCGCTGATCCCGGGGAAATTTGCCGATAAAGCCTTGGAACCAGTTATCAAGAAACTGGATAAGGTAGAGCTTCCCGGTACCAAGGCATTGACTGCGGCAAAAGCCAGTCTGATGAAAAAGCATAAGGTGGCCTGTTTCAAGAAAAATAAAAAAGGCTCAGATGTCGAGTACGATAGACAGTTGCAAGGTCAACAAGATGGCATCAACAAGATGTCGGTGAAAGAATATCTGGACAATAGAGAGTCCTATAAAGCCATAGGCCGTAAAGGAACGGGACAGGCTCAGGATAAAGCAAGAAAAAATTTCAAAGAAGATTTAATTAAAGAATATAATGATGAACTATTGGCTGAAGGAGAATATATCGGTCAGGAAGCGCTAGATAAGGCAACAGAATTAGCTCTGAATGATATGAATACTCTCAATGCGCTTCATAACCCTGATATGATTGCCGGCGGGAATGACGTGGTGTTCGACCTGGGAGATGCCAGTGTCAATCAATCCATCGGCTCTCAATGGAAGACCAATGGGGGCGAGACCCTGAGCCGGGTTGACTTGATGGATATTGAAGCAAAAAAAGCCTTGGAAGAGCTTGGCCCAGATACATTAATGGATGTGGATTTACACAGGTGTAAATAAAATGAATAAATTATTTGATAATTTTTATACTTTCGCGGGTTTTGGTCCGGCGATAAAATCGAAGCAACCAATTGAGGCCACTCTACTGCACTTTAAGGACAAGTTACCGGCTAGACTATTGGAATATTGGCAGGAATATGGCTTCTGTGGCTGGGGTGAGGGCATTTTCTGGATAGTTAACCCAGAGGATTACAGCGAGATTTTAGACTTGTGGTTAGCGGGCACCCCCTTCGTCGGCAAGGATAACTATTATGTTATTGGTCGTGGTGCATTTGGTCGCTTGTTTGTATGGGGTGAAACATCGGGGCAGAGCATCAAAATAAACCCGAGTTATGGAATGTTATTACCAGCTGATTCTACCGATAATTTAATTAAGAGAGGACCTGAAAAGACTATTGATTTATTTTTTGCTACAAATACTAAGTCTATGATGGAAGAAGAAGATATAGAGGGTAAACCTTTGTTTGAACGTGCTATGGAAAAACTGGGCCCGTTAGACGCCGATGAGATGTATGCTTTCGTGCCTGCGTTGGCCCTAGGTGGGGCACCAAAACTAGAGAACCTACAGAAAGTCAAAGCACTCGAACATCTAACTTTCTTGGCCGAATTGGGTGAAAAGCAAGTGATGGCCGACATAGTCGCCATGTCAAAAGCACTACCCCATAATCAGTAGTATTTTTGGCATTTTTCTGTCACTTTGAATCAGCGTGCAGACTTTTATTAAATTTACCCTCGGCAGCAGAACACTTCTGATCTGCCTTGGGTTAACCAATGGGCAGACATTCGCAGTTCTATGATATTGCTCATAACATAATCTATAGATTGTAATAGAGTTTATTATTTACTCATTTGTCATAAATTGGTGAGAAGTTCTGAAACTGTTGTTTTAAATCAGATGATTTGTTTGAGGATACAGGTTCTCGGGGGGATTCGAATTGATAAAGGTCACCGATTATCGTTCGAATAAAGTGTCACTTATATTTTACAGTTAGGAATAGAGTTTTTATCAATTGGAAAATAATGCCCCCAGCTTTCTGGCAAAGGGGCTGGTTGTTACTTTCTTAAAAATTTTCCGTATTTTATTTTCTCATCGAAGCTCAGGTCTGCCTTGGTCTTGATCCCAAGTGCGTCGGGTGCCTTGCCGTTGCATGACTGGATGAGTCCGAGCGGTAAATCGTGGAAGAAGGTGATCTCCTTGGTGCCTGTGTTGTGGCCGAATCCCAGGACAGTCGAGGCGGCCAGGGTCGATGCATTGAGAACGATAAAATCGGCCGTGACCTGGCTGGGACTCGAGATGTTGAGCTGTTCGCCCAGTTCAGGTTTATCTTTGCTGCCGCCCCAATAGAACAGGTGGGCATTGGGGATCTTGATAACATAATCATAGTCTGAGCTGAAGGAGCCGGTTTCGGTCCAGGCGGTGGATAGGGCGAAGGGCCTGCCCGAGGCGCGCAGAAATTGGGCATAGGCGGCGACTTTCTTTTCGAGGTTCAGACCAAGTTGCCTGGATACTTCCTGGGACAGCTTATTCCACAGTGCCAGTGCGGTCGCTGCGGCCCAAGGCTGATACAGAGTCATTCCGCTCATTAACCTGATGTCCGGTGCCGGCCACCAGGCACTTTTCTCTCCGCGATATAACGTCAATGTAGTAGGCATTTTCTCTCCCTAAAAATGTATTATGCTAAGTTAATGTGATTTACCTGTTAATTTTTTTGTGTGAATTCGCTATAAGCATTTGCTGTGTGCATTTGTCGCATGCATTTATTGCCGGATTGAAACTTAAGATAATAACTTGTCAACAGTCGAACCATGCAATCTATTAGGTTGCAATGCGATCTTTGACTCGTATTCCATGCTTTAGCATTAGACGCCTATTGGCCTAATATTTCAAGGGATACGGCGCTAAAACAATCTTTAATTAATGGTATGGCATTTTGTTTTTAACTATTTTTCGGCTTGGATGTTTTGATAGGATATTTGCGGTATGTTTTTGCAAGATATTTGTAATGATAGTTTGATAAGGTGTTAATTTACTTGGCGGTATAGCATTCTGTAATTCGGCTTTGTTGCATTGTTTTTGCCGACCGGGTTATATTGGCCTGCGGCGTTTCGGCTGCCGCGAATTGGCATTATAAGTGTGTTATAGAAAGTGTGGTATAGAAAGGGCTGTATCATGGGTGATACAGACGAGAGCAGTAGCCAGATAGGAGGTCGAGTGGAAGCGATTCAGTATCCGATTTTTGGGGCATGTCAGTGTGGCAAGGTGACCTATGAGCTGCTGGCGCCGCCCACTATGGTAGTGGCGTGTCATTGCAAGGAGTGCCAGAAATTATCCACCAGTGCCTTCAGCATCACGGCCATGGTCGAAGCCAGTAACCTGGTGTTCAAGGGTGAAATGCAGTTCTGGTCGCGCCCGGCGGACAGCGGCAATCGCAGCGATGCCATGTTCTGCCCAAGTTGTGGCAACAGGATCTATCACGTCAATCCGGACGAGCCGGATAAGATCAAGCTCAAACCCAGCAACCTGAGCGATACCAGGCTCATCCAACCCACGGCACATGTGTGGTTGAGTGAGAAACAAGCCTGGTTCCAGGTGCCGGACGGCGTCATGCAGTTCGACAAGCAGCCTTAACTACTCAGGTTAGGCTCGAAGCTCGGGGCAGCATTGGCTGTTGCTGTCCCGGGAAACCGCTCATCATCCTGCCAGTAGCCAGTAGCCAGTAGCCAGTAGCCAGTAGCCAGTAGCGCCTGAATCTTGGCTTTACCTCGCCCGGGCCGGATTATCTCCAAACTTGGACGGCTTTTTTGTTATCATGGCCGCTCATCCCATATGAAGATATGGACCCCTTGCCATCCAGTGCCCAGTACGAGTCTTATTTTCATGTCTATTTCAACCCTTATGAGCCGCGCCTTAGCCAAGCGTCAGGATTTTTTATTGCAAGCGCAGCGCGATGAGACCGACTGTTTTCGGCTGTTTCATGGCACGGTCGAAGGCATGGAGGGGGTTAACATAGACAGGTACGGCGATGCCTGGTTGATCCAGAGTTTCCATCAGCCGCTGGCCGATGCGGAGTTGGTGCAATTCAGCGATGCCTTGGCCCGGGTGTCTGACTTGCCGGTGATCTATAACGACAGGTCGACCAAAAACTCGCGGGTGTTGAATTCTCTCGATAGCGACACGGAGGCCTTCGCCCAGTCCGAACAAATGATCCAAGAGAATGGCATCAGGTTCGGCTCCAAACTGCGCCACGAAGGCCAGGATCCCTTGTTATTCCTCGACATGCGCATCGGCCGCGAATTTGTCCGTGGCAATAGCCACGACAGGACTGTGCTCAATCTGTTTTCCTACACCTGTGGCATAGGCACTGCGGCGGCCGTCGGCGGTGCCAGTCGGGTGGTGAACGTCGATTTTTCCTCCTTCGCGCTGGCGGCAGGCCAGCGCAACGCCGAGTTGAACCGGGTGGCCGGCGTATGTGAATTTGTGCAGAGTGATGCCTTTCCGGCGCTGCGCCAATTGGCGGGCCTGACTGTGGGGGGGCGACGCAATCAAAAATTGCCCAAGTATCCCAAGCTGCCCAAGACTGAATTCGATCTGGTGTTTCTCGATCCGCCGCGCTTCGCCAAGAGCCCGTTCGGCATAGTCGATCTGGTCAACGACTACCAGGGCCTGTTCAAGCCGGCCCTGATGGCGACCAAGAGCGGCGGCACCATAGTCTGTTGCAACAACGTCGCCAAGGTAGAGCGCCAGGCCTGGTTCGACAGCCTGGTGCGCTGCGCCGCCAAGCAGGGACGCACGGTCGTCTCCCATCGCTGGCTCGATCCCCATGAGGACTTTCCCTCTTTCGATGACAATCATCCGCTGAAAATCGTCGCCCTGGTACTCAATTGAGATGCATCATCCAGGATCCTGTCTGGGAGTCCTGGATGATGCCGGCCATCTCGCCAATTTCGACCGCCCGGACGCTTTCAATGCGTGGGTGATTGACCTCATTTCCGGCTCGCCGACATAGCCAATCACCGGCCGAGAGACTCGGTGCTCGCGCCCGGAAAATCTGCATCACTCCCGCAGTGGGACGCGGTTGTTGCTTTCACGCTTTTCTTCGTTGTTGATGTTCTGCGGCAGCAGACGTTTGCTCCTGCGCTGTTCCCGCATGATGGTCTTGAGCGCTGCATGCACCCTGTCATCCAGGGGGTTGGGGCATAGTGGGCTCAGCAGGTTGTTCTCTTCGGTGGGATCCGCGCTCAAATCATAGCACTCGTACTCGCTGGGAATGAAACGGCTGGTGGTGACACCGTCCGGATTGCCGGCGCCCACCAGGTTGCCCGCATCGTGGCGACTGCCGGTTTGCCCCGCGAGAACGCCTTCACCCGAGTAGTAACGGGCATTATCGAAATAGCGCACATACTTCCAGCGGGTATCCCCGCTCAGCTCCGGCAGTTTGGTCACTATGGCTTCAATATGATTGGGCTGCACGACACTGTTGTAAGCCACACCCGTCAGCGGATTCCTCATGTCGGCACCGACTTCTACATTGTCGTTGGTCATGAAGTAGATAGCTTCTTCCGCCGGAACTTGCCGGTCGAGTATGACGCTCGACAGGTCGCGTCCAACCAGGGGGCGGGCTTCGCTGTGATCTTTCGCCAATGCGTGGCGCACCTTTTCCACGTCAATGTCTGCCAGGCCCAGCAGGGTGGGGAGTAGATCGACATGGGAGGTGGTCAGCTCCAGCTGCCGCGGCTTCTCAAACAGTACCGGGTTCGAGACGATAAAGGGCACGTTCAGCACTTCCTGATAGGCGGTATACCATTTCTGGTGCAGACCGCCATGGGCGCCCAGTAGCTCACCATGATCTGAGGTAAACACTACTATGGTGTTCTCAAAGAAGGAGGTCTTCTTCAGTGCCTCGAATACGCTGCCGATATGTTTGTTCACCTCGGCCATCAGGAAATAGTAAAACTGGCGATAGCTTTCGTCCGTTGGTTGGGGAATGTACATATGGGGATAGGTATACAGATAGTCTTTTTGGCAACGGGGTTTATCCGCCAGGCTCTCACCCTGACTCGGGGCCTCGGCCACATGGGGCAGAGTGCCTGCTTCTTTCTGCTGATAGAAGTCCTCAAACCAGTTGGGGTTGCGCATCAATACTATGTCGTGGGGGTTAACGAAGGAAGACACCAGCAGAAACGGCTGTTGTTCTCCGGTTTGCGCCGCTTGGTCCAGCATCGCCAGCGTGCGGCATACCTGATCGGCAAATCCCGGGTCGCGCACCGTACCACAGTTGTTTTCCGCCGCCCCATGGGGCTCGGGGCCTATCCAGGCATCGAATCCGTATTTGTCCAGGCGGTTGGCCTTGCCATATAACTCGACTTTTTCCGGATAGGGTTGGCCCGTTGTGGAATTACTGAGCAGGGCGTCCTGGGTCCCAGGGATGTTGATGTCTTCATCGGACAAATGCCACTTGCCGCGGTAGTAGGTCTGGTAACCGGCCTGACGAAACCAGGACCCCATGGTGGGGACCGTGTTGGGTTCCAACCAGAACATGTTCTGATCGAAGGATGACTTGCCGATCCCCGGGGTTTGGCTGACGCCATGCAATGAGGGGTATTGCCCAGTGTAGATGGAGGTTCTGCTCGGAGCGCAGGCGGTCGACGCCGCGTTGTGGTTGATAAATTCAATCCCGCTTTGGCGCATTTGCCCCAGGCACAGGCTATTTTTCAGGCGGTATGCTTTCGCTTCGGGATTTTCGTAAGGAGGGGGAAACCTTTCCTCATCTGTGGTGATGATCAGGAAGTTGGGTTGTTTGCCGTTAATTTTCATCATAATTTCCCTATAATGATTGGATGGAGACGGTCCTACCCTTCAGCATAGCCTCATATTTGTACATAGATTGGATTTCTTGCTTCCGACTCCCGCCTGCCAATTCAACAGCTCGATGCCATTGGCCATGAGCTGCTTTCACTCACTTTTGCAAGTATATCAATGTCTCAGAGACGCTAAGCCCGGCTCTGTCTCTTGGGGTGTCTTTAGCTGGCACAGTTTAGCCGGCATAGTCAGCAGGGTTAAGGAAAACGCCGACGCGGGCCCTGATCAACAGAGTCAACAGACTTAATCACGAAAGGGTTTATCAACAAGACAGGGAGGGCACGAAATTGGGCGCTGGCGCTTAGGCATAGACGTTTCAGGGCTGGCCTGTCGTGCAGGGCCTAGGCTTTCTGGAGTGACGGCAAGCTTGCTCCCAAGCTTGCCGCCGATAAACTTGCTGATGTGAACTGCACCCCTAAAAATGGTTATTCGCTGCCAGGGAATGGCGAGTGACAGGGTCATTGTGCATTTATCTTGTCACTCAATCACTCAATCACTCAATCACTCAATCACTCAATCATTCAATCATTCAATCACTCGGCGCAACTGTCATTCGAACTTCAGGATACGTCCCCATTTCGCGGGAATAGCCACCTCAAGTTTTCCTTGCTGTGGCAGGAACAGCTCCTGACTCATGAGATCCCGCATACCTTTATCTGCCACTGCAGTCAGGGTTGCCAGACGCTCTACATTCGAATTATTCAGCAACACCCAAATGGTCTCCCCCCGATAATGACGCGCAAATCCGTAGACGTCTTGTTTATCGTCGATTAACAGACTGGTGAAATCACCCAGCCGCAAAGCTGCATGTTGATTTCTTATGGCGATGAGGCGTTTATAGTGTGACAGTAAGTCTCGATTTATTGCGACTGTATCCCACTTATCCGGGGCGCGCTCGGTGCCATTGGGCAAGTAACGCTCTGCTTGATAGCCTATGTCCGGCCAAAGCATGGGTTTGCGGTTGTCAGGATCGTTCCCGCCCCACATACCGACTTCGTCACCGTAATAGATCATGGGCGCACCGACATAAGTCATTTGCAGAATCACAAATAATTTTTGCAGCCGGATTTCGTCGGCATTGGGCTTACGCACTCGATACTCTGGGTTATTGGCCGCCTGTGACAGGTTAAAATATTGCCCCCAGTTACGGAAATTACCCAGCCCCCGGTTCACTATGTGCGATGCAAGGCGGTTTGTGTCATGACTGCCAAACAAGTTCTGATTAACATAGGCGACACCTGCGGGATAAAGTTCACGCAGCTTTTTAAGTTTTGCATCGAATTGGGAAACAGAGATGCTCATCCCGGTGGGATTAAACAAGAACTCGGTCGCGGTGAAGGCGAAGTTATAGTTCATCTCGGCATCAAATTCGTCACCCTGAAAATAGGGGATGACTTTCTCTGGCTTATCGACCAATTCAGCCGTCATATAGGCCTCTGGATTGATGCTTCGGACCAAGGCTCGCCAGTCTTTCCAAAATGCATGTTGAACTTCGAAGGCCACATCCAGACGCCAGCCATCTATGCCAAATTGCGTCCCCATGCCTTTGGGGTTCATCCAACGTCTGGTGGCATTGAAAATGTATTCTTTCGGGCCTGTGACTATGCCATGCTCATCCTCACGCCATTCCGGCAGTGATTTTACCCCAAACCAGCCCTCGTAATCGAAGCTGGTGCCTGCTGCTGCGTCATCGAAGCTCTTCACACTGAACCAGTCTTTATAAGCAGAATCCTGCTGTTTTAGCTTGAGATCCTTAAACGCAAAGCTGTTAACACCCATATGGTTAAAGACACCATCGAAGATGATTTTCATTTTATACTTATGGGCTTTGTCTATGAGTTGCAGCGCCAGTTCGTCCGCCTTGGTCCAAATCCAGGTCTCAGGGTCCAGTGGATTTTCCTTTGCCATCAGGGCGCGATCACCCTGGGGATCCGGGCCGAAGTTGGGGTCGATATGGTGATAGCTGGCACCGTCATATTTATGCAGCGACGGCGAGTCGAAGACGGGATTGAGGTAAATGGCGGTGATCCCCAGTTCATGCAAATAGCCCAGTTTATCTATCACCCCCTGCAAATCGCCACCGTATCTGCGGCGCAATAGGTGTTTCCATAATTCGGGTTCCCCATTGGCCAACTCATAATCTTGTCGTTGGTACCAATCGCTGCCCCATGGGTGTATGTGCCACTGCTTGGGAGGTTCGACGGGATCTGCACCCAGGATATCGGTCAGCTCAGGGTTATTGGTGGCGTCGCCATCACGAAAACGTTCGGGAAAGATCTGATACCAGACGACGGATTTGGCCCATTCAGGCACAAATTCGCCAGCTTGGGTTGCCGGCTTGGGCATGTCATCGTGATTCGACGCCAATACCGAGAAAGTGAACAGCAAACTCAAACAACTGACTTTCCGAAGGATGTATTTTATATTCATAAAGATTAATTAATTACTCGCGGCTATAGTGTCGCTAGACAAGGACTGTTTACGCGGCTGGGCGTTGAAACATTGCACGCCGGGTCACCCAGGCGTGCAATGTTAAAACCATTACTGGAAATATGTCTGTGGCAGATCTACGACTCCTGCGGCATCGGCAGATGAGGTCGCGGTGCGGTTTGCGCCGCCTTCCCATATCACATTGCCCTGATCATCCTTCAAGATATACTTATATTCGAAAGAGGTTGCTTTAGGCACACTCACAGGCAAAAACCAATTGTACCATTCGACGGGATCCGGATTATGGAAGGCATCCACGGCCTTAGCCGGATCCCAACTTCCCAACTCGGGTATGCTGCCGACCAGATAGACTTTTTGTCCCAGAGCCGTGCTTTTCTGCACATGAAATATCATTTGATTTTGATCATTCGACAGCAGATTAAAGCTGAAGTTGTTGCTGGTAACCCCGGCTTTTTTGACCGTGACTATTTTCTCTCCGCCGGCCATGCCGGGCACTGTGACGTTAATTTCAGTACCGCTGTTAGAGTTCACTTGCGCCTGCACAGTATCGAAATAAACCTGGACCGCGCCGTCAAGACCCGTACCCAAGATGGTCACTTCATTGCCTTCCCTCCCTGCGACAGACACCATGTCGCCTATGCGCGGGGCCGTGCCGAGATCGGCATTATAGCTCCAGACATTGACCTCCTGCGGGCTTAGCTGAAATGAGGCTATTTTCTGGCCGACCCCGGCGCTGATTACTGTGGCGGAGTCGCCGGACAACTCACTCGTCAACTTATCGGCATAACTGCCTGTGGGCAGGCTGGTTGCCAGATCCGGCACTGTGTAGGCGTTGAATGGGCTGCGGTTTATCGCGACGACCACTTCTTTATCGTAAAATTTACGCGATAAGACAAGTACATCGGCTGTGGAATAGAGCACATTGGTTAAGCCGTAGGCCAAGGCATCATTTTCCTGTCTCAATGCGGAGAGTTTCTGAATGATTTTATAGGCGGCAGTCGTTTGGCTGAATGGCTTATCGACTTGCAGGAACACCCGGCCGCCATTTTCGCTCGCATCATGGCCGTTAACATATTGTTCGGTACCATAATAAATGTTGGGAACCCCGCGAGAGACGAGGGACGTGGCCAGCGCAACATCCAGGCTGCGGTGATCGCTGTTAATTCTCAAGAATCGTGGGACATCATGGTTATCGATAAAGGTGACTGTTTGATTTTCATATTGGTAGTCATTGGCCGTGTATTGGTAAAAATTCGCCAGGGTGTTCATATCTTCGGAGCCATTGGCAAAAACATTGGTCATGGTCCGGAAAAACTCGAAATCGAGATTATTGATGTTCGTCCTCGTTGGAAATGAGGTGTATTCGGCATATTTGGGATCCGGTTTCCCTATGAAAAACTCACCAAAATGCGTCACCGCGCCACCCGGGGCGGAATCGATCGCGTCTCTGAAGCCTTTGGCAAAGGCTGGATTCATATGCAGGGTGGCATCATGGCGATAGCCGTCTATGCCTTTGCCCTTCCAAAAAATTGCCGCCTCTTCCAGATATTGTGCCACGGCAGGCAACTCCTGGGTGAAGTCTGCCAGTGAACCCAAGTCCCGATAACGATAGCCGAATCGGCTGCTGTCACTGCCCCTGTCACCTTTTCGGTGAAACCAGTCAGGGTTCAAGGTGCCATTGGGATCGGCAATCAAATTATCGGAAGAGCCATCGTTGTTGAGATCCACAGGATCGCCGCCGGCGTCAAACGAGAAGCTATTGTTGGCATCTCTATCCGGCTCGTATAAACGGCCATTCTCAGGCGTATTTCCATTGGTTGGATTCTGCCAGCGACTCGTGTGGTTAGAGACAAAGTCAATCACGACTTTTATTCCATTGGCGTGCAGTGCTTCGACCATATCGCTGAAGTCTTGCATAGTTCCGAAGTGCGAGTTGGTGCGATAATAATTGCTCACATGGTAGCCGTGATAACTGGACCAAATTACCTGGCTGCCATCCGTCTGGTGATCGACAATGGCTTCATCTCTGTTGGCATAAGGTGCCGATATCCAAACTGCCGTGACTCCCATATTCTTTAAATAGGGAATTTTGGCAACTATTCCTTTAAAGTCACCACCTTGATACAGTTTCATGTCGCTGCCTGTGCCATCGAAGATCTGCGAAGGTGAACCTGCAGGTATATTGTTTGTTGGGTCGCCGTCATAGAATCTGTCGGTCAGAATTTGGTAAACTGTGTCTTTAGCCGTGATGGGGCCCAGAGATACGGCTGCATAACTCCCCGAGGCGGCGAGCGTAAATGCAATAAAACTGAACGTCTTCATAGTCCTGAATAAATTATTGTTCATCATCTTCCCTTATTTTGTTTTTTCAGTGTCTAATGAGTTGCCAATGAAATACATAATCGAACAACCCACTTGAACAAATAATCGGCTAATGAACAAGCTCCTACATACGTATTCAATACTATCTTCAATAATGTCTTCAATAATATTCAGTCGTTTCAATTTATAGCTTCAATGTTTATATCCCGATAATGAATGGGTATGGCTTTTCCCAATAATTGAAGTTAATTGATGGTTCCTTATCCTGATATTCGCTGCAGCGGCGGCGACAGCGTATGGGGCAGCCAACGAGGCGGAAAACACTGTCACACAACTGTGCCCTGGGTCCGGCCCGGCTCTCTATAAAAAAACGGCACCCAAGGGTGCCGTTTTTTTATTGGCGTAGGCTCAGAGCGCTCGGGCTTATGTCAGTCGAGTGCCTTGAAACGAATGGCGGTGCCGCCGCTGCTGGCGAGCTTGAGTTGCAGGCTATCTTTGGCGCCGACCTCTTTGGTTTCTACCACATAGTCATAGGGATTGGTCTTCCAGTCGGCCTTGGCGCCGTCGCGGTAGATCTGCGCCTGGTAGCGCTTGCCCTTATCGAGGAAGTCCAGCTTGACCGTCAGTTCCCTGGGTGACTCGTCGGTGAGGGCGCCCAGGTACCAGTCGCCCTGGTTTTCACCTGCCCGTTGTTTGCGGGCCCTTTCTTTTCGAGCTATGACCACGAAGTCACCCACTTCACCGTCGAGGGCGATGCTCTCACTCCAGTCGCTGGGGACGTCACGGATGAATTGGAAGGCGTCCGGATGTTTCTCATAGTTGCGTGGCAAGTCGGCCGCCATCTGTATGGGGCTGTAGAGCACCACATAGAGGGCTAACTGCTTGGTGAGGGTGGTCTGTACCCGGGTGATTGCGTCCAGCCCCTTGGGTGCCAGGTCGAAGATCCCAGGGGTGAAGTCCATGGGGCCGGCCAACATGCGGGTGAAGGGCAACATGACCGTGTGCTCAGGGTTGTTGGGCGGTTGGCCCCAGGCGTTGAATTCCTGACCTCGGGCGCCTTCGCGGGCGATCCAGTTGGGGTAGGTACGGCGCAGGCCAGTGTCCTTGATCGGCTCATGGCTGTTGATGCTGATGTGACGCTTGGCGGCTTCGGTGACGCTGTGCAGGTATTCGCCGACCATGAACTGGCCGTCATGCCATTCGTGGCGGGTGATGCCCTGGTCGTCGACCCGTTTGATGTCACCGCCGTCGGCCACATAGCCGGTCTTGACCTGGGTCACGCCGTACTTCTGGTACATATCGAAGGCGGCGCCCATTTGTTTGCGGTAGTTGGTCACAGAGCCCGAGGTTTCGTGGTGGCCGATGAGCTTCACGCCTTTCTGCTTGCCGTAGGCGCTGATGGCCGGCAGATCGAAGTCCGGGTAGGCCTGGGTGAAGCTGAACACGTCGCCGTTATCGTACCAGCTGCCGTCCCAGCCCTGATTCCAGCCCTCGACCAAGACGCCGTCGAAGCCGTATTTGGCGGCGAAATCCATGTAGCGCTCGGTTTCGGCTGTGGTGGCGCCGTGGGTTGCCCCCGAGCCCCAGGTGTTTTCATTCAGGTGCATGCCCCACCAGACACCGACATACTTGCCAGGTTGTACCCAGGAGACATCGCCGAGCTTGTTGGGCTCGTTGAGGTTGAGGATCAGGTTGGAGTTGAGCAGCCCTGAGGCCTTGGCGGCGATCTGTATCGTACGCCAGGGAGTATGAAACTCTGCTTGGGTCTTGACCCTGATGCCGTCGGACCAGGGGGTGAGATCCGCCTTGAGGGTGCCGTCGCGGCGTTGATCCAATGTCATGGCGGCATAATCCACCAGCGCCGCCTCGTGAATGCTCAGATGGGTGCCGGACGGTAATTTTACCGTGAAGGGGGTGTGGACTCTGTCTATGTCGGCGAGTGTAGTGCTCTTGTACAGGTATTCATAGCGGTTCCAGCCGCGGGCCGGGATCCACCAGGCCTGGGTCTGCTGCGGACTGGGCACAACGAATTCGGTCAGCTCGTCGGTGATCTCCAGTGTGTTCAGCCCCTGTTGCTCGGGGAAGATATAACGGAAACCCAGGCCGTCATCGAACAGACGAAATTCCAGCTTGAAGCTGTACTTGCCGTTGCTGAGGGTCGCCGTCAGGCTCTGGTGTTGATCGCGGATCCATTCACGCTCGCCCCAGGGTTGTTGCCAGCGGCTATCATCGCTGCCGCGGCTCACCTCGGTGATCTGATAGCCCGTGCCCACTTCGCCCAGGGACTTGAACACCAGGCCGAGACGGCTGGCCTCGATCACCTGCTGATCATCAAAACGTACCTCGTATTCGGGACGCCCCTTGTCATCGCTCAGCGACAGCTGTATGTGTTTATCCGGTGACAGCAGCAGCTGGGTTTGGGCATGGGCCGAGGTCGCAAACAGGGCAGGGGTCAGGGCACAAGCCGAGCTGAGCAGCGCGAGCCTCACCCGGGTTGAGAGGCGATTTAATCTGGGCATGAACACTCCTTGGTTCGTTATTCTTCTTGTAGGGTTTTATGCGAAGGCATCAATCTGGGCCTAAGGCTATTGCATACTAGTGGCGATGGCTTTTGCACCGCAACCAACTGCATACGTATTCAAGCTGCCGGTCACAGGCTCCCCACTCGATTGCCTCCTGTCTTGGCCTTGGCATCAGTTCGAACCTGGGGCCGGGGGAGACGCGCTGCTGTTTGCGGCTTCAACGGATATGATCTTCAAGGGGTTAGCTTGCAGGTGCCGAAAACCATGCAGATGGACTGTCAGAGCCCGGCAGATGCGATACAATGGCGGCTTTTCTCGGCTCAGTCTTCATGCTCACATGCTCAGTGCGCACCTTAAGCGTGCCAGCCTGGACCAAGAAGCTTGTCGTAAGAGGCTTACCGTCAGAGATTTGCCTGTGAGTGCTTTTTTTGTGAGAAATACACCGTGATAGATGTGTTGTGAGAAATGCTGTGAGAGGAAGGAACATGAAGATAAGCCAGCGCCTGAAGCTCTTGGATCAGATGGTGGGCCAGGGCTACAGCCATATCTGGGATTGCTGCTGCGATCATGGGCTGCTGGGAATGTTGCTGCTGGCGCGCCATGCCGCAGACACGGTGCACTTCGTCGATCGTGTGCCCTCGCTGATGGATGAGCTGGCAACCCGGCTGACACGATTTTTCCCCCAGTCCCTGCTCCCGGACACAGCGCCGCTCACGGACACTGAGCCTGGCCCGAGCCGCTGGCGGGTGCATTGCCTGGATGTGGCGCAGCTGAGACTGGCTGAGCGCGATGCTGATACTCTTGCCGATACTGAAACGCTTGCCGGTACTGCTACTCTTGCCGGCACTGCGACTGCGACTGGGGATACAACCGAGAGAAAGCCGCAGCTTATCATCATAGCAGGAGTGGGCGGCGATCTCATGCTGGAGCTGGTGCAGGGGATACTCGCCGCCAACCCCGGACTCGAGTGCGAATTCATTCTGAGTCCCGTGCATCATAATTACAAGTTGCGGCTGGCGTTGCAGCGGCTGGGGTTTGGACTCCTGGATGAGAAGCTCATCGAAGAGAATCGCCGTTTCTACGAGATACTCCACCTGAACTATGGCGCGGCTGATAGTGGTTCGGATGATTATGCTGCGGATGGCTCGGAAGCCAGGCGGGCCTCATCTCGGCCCATAGCCCCGGTCGGCTCCCTCATGTGGGACTGGGACGACCCCCTGCACCATATCTACCTCAAGCGTACCCTGAGCCACTACGGGCGGATGAAGTCTCAGCCCGGGGCCGAAGCCGTGGTCAGGGCTTATCAGGCCCTGTTGCCGGCCGAATAAGTCTGAATATATAGGCAGTGAAACCATTTTACAGTGAATCAACCAATATGAAGTTACTCAAATCCAGCCGTCATCCAGGGGTGACGGATGAAGGAACCCGTTTCAGTCGCAGAGCGGCGCGGGGCATTATCCTGCGCGGTGAGGAGATCTTGCTCCTCTATACCGAGCGCTACCAGGATTATTCCCTGCCGGGCGGCGGTGTGGATGAGGGCGAGACGTTGGAGCAGGGGTTGCGACGCGAAGTGTTCGAAGAAACAGGGGTGAATCACTTGTGTGAGATCCGCCCCTTCGGCCTGTACGAGGAGCAGCGGCCCTGGCATCGCGGCGGGTTCGATACTGTGCACATGCTGTCTTACTGCTTCGTGTGCCGGCCGGATCCAAAGCTGAGCGATACCAGTCTGCAATGCACTCAGTTGGAAGATTATGAGCTGGGCAACGGCATGCGCCCCGTGTGGATCAATATTCATGAGGCGCTGGCCCACAACCGGCATATTCTGGCCACCAGCGACAAGCGCGGCATGTCCATAGTGCGGGAAACCTATCTGCTACAGCTGATCGTAGCGCGCTTGCTGCGCCCTGGTGTCGTGGAAGCCGCTGCCGCGGAAGAGAGCGCCGTGGAAGATAGCACAGTGGAAGCTGCCGTCGTGGAAGAGGGCGCCCTGGCATCCGAACCCGGCCTGGCCGCTCAGAGCTGATACAGCTCCAGCGGCAGGCCGTCGGGATCGCTGAAGAAACAGTATTGCTTGCCCGTGTATTCGTCGATGCGTATCTGTTCGGTGGCGACCCCATGCCGCTCGAGTCTGGCGACGCAATGGCTCACCGACTCGACCCTGAATGCCAGGTGTCGCAGGCCACAGGCCTCGGGATAGCTGGGTCTGGCCGGCGGAGAGGGGAAGGAGAACAACTCCAGCTGACTCAGATCCGGCAATTGCAGGTCCAGCTTATAGGAATCGCGGGCCTCACGATAATGCTCGGCCAGGGGAGTAAGCCCCAAGATTTCCACATAGAAATGTTTCGATTTTTCATAGTCGCGGCAAATTATCGCCGCATGATGTATGCCTGTCAGCATAAGACTCCTTCACGATGAATACAGCAACTGGACGACCCGAGGCCTGCCGGCCCATTTTTCCAACCGACCCTGTAGCGGAGCCGGCTGGGGCGGATAAGCTATGGCTTGTGGGGTATTTCTAACACGGCCGAGGCCAATGGTGCCAGCTCCAGTAGGATACTGCCAAGCCCTTTTGTGACCGTCAGTTCGGCGACATGCTGCTGCAGCAGATCCTTGAGCGGGTAGCTGCCGTCCGGCAATTGCCAGCGGGCGATAAGCTCGGCCGGCAGTCGCAGCGCGAGCCGCTTGGACCCGGCCTTATCGAAGTTACTCAGGATAACCAGCTTTTGCGTATCCTTGTAACGGGCGAAGGCGAAGGTACTGGCGTCATACGCCGTCTTGGCATCACCGCCGCGATTGGCGGCGTCCAGGGAATAATATTCCCCCGACAGTGCCGGTGCACTGCGGCTCAGGTTCAACAGCCTGAGGTAATAGTCCCTGAGGCGCTTCTCCGCCGGTGTCGACTGGCCGCCATCGAATTTGCCGCCATTCATCCAGCGCTGGTGGGCCGGCACCCCGATATAATCGAAGATGCTGGTGCGTGAAGGCTGTCCGAAGCCGGCATTTTCGCTGCCATCTTCCCCTACCTCCTGGCCGAAATACACCAGGGTCGGCGAACTCCCCAGGGTGGCTGAGACCGTCATGGCGGGCAGGGCGGCGAAGGCATTGCCGGTTGCCGTGTTGAGAAACTCAGGGCTGGCGATGCGCTGCTCATCATGGTTTTCGAGGAAATGCAGCAGGTGTGCTTCTATGTCCATGACCTTGGCCTGGGCTGCGGCGATCTCTGCCGTGCCGGCCTTGGCCTGCACCACGGCCCTGAGGGTGTCGTACAGATCGACCTTGTCATACAGATAGTCCATCTTGCCCAAGTGGATATAGTCGCGATACAGCGCCGGGTTATATACCTCGGCCAGCAGGAAGGCGTCGGGATTGGTGTGCTTTATCTGGCTGTTGAGGTAGCTCCAGAACTCGACCGGCACCATCTCGGCCATGTCGTAGCGAAAGCCATCGACCCCTTTGGCCAGCCAGAACTGGCTGATGTCGCGAAACTTCTTCCAGGCGTCGGGGATCTTGTCGCTGTCCTGGGCCAGCCAGAAGGCATAATGCTCGGCCGCCGTCTTGAGGGCAAAGTCCGCCGGCAATGGAGGGAAATCCCGACTGCCGTCCGGGCGCACGCCATAGTTGATCTTGACCGTCTCATACCAGTCGTTGGCCGCGGGTTTGGCCAGGCGCGAGCCGTTGCCGGTCCATTTGGCGGGCATTTCGGCAAATTGACCGTCGCCATGTGGCCGACCTGTGTCCCCGGCCGCGACCTCTGTGGTGACTTCTGTAGTGGCCTGGGGGGTGGTATGAGGAGCGGCCTGGGTGTCAGGCACTTCAAATGCTTTGCCGACCACATAGTAGAAGTTGTTATGTCGGGCGTATTCGACCGAGGTGTCGTCCCCGGCACCGAAGTCGCTCACCCCGGCGGGGTTGTTGCTGGAATGATAGCGGCGCGCCACATGGTTGGGCACTATGTCCATGATGACCCGCATGCCGTGTTTATGGGTGCGGGCGATCAAGGCCTCGAATTCCTGCAGGCGTTTGGCCGGATCGTCGGCCAGATCCGGATCGACATTGTAGTAGTCCTTCACCGCATAGGGTGAACCGGCGCGGCCCTTGACCACGTCGGCGTCGTCATTGTCTATGCCATAGGCCGAGTAATCGCCGAGCAGCGCATGCTGGGGCACGCCCGTGTACCAGATGTGGCTGACGCCCAGTTCCCTGATGCTGTCGAGTGCCGTATCGTCTATGTCGCTGAACTTGCCGACGCCGTTGTCTTCCTTGGTGCCCCATGGTCTATTGTTGGTCTGCTTGTTGCCATAGAGGCGGGTGAACACCTGGTAGACCACAGGCTTGCCAGCCGGGCTTGTGTCTGCCGTGCTCCCGTCTTTGGCACTCTCGTCTTTGGCATTTTCGCCTTGGGCGATAACGGCGATGGCTGGTTTGGGAAGGTCAGCCCCGGCCGCAGGGGCGACGTCATGGACTGCCTGGGCTGGGTTACTCAGCAGCAGGCCGGCGACCATAGCATGCAGGGAGGAGGGGAAAGAAATGTGCTTCATGGTGTTTCCTGTATCAGTCTTGCAGTTCCAGGACCAACACCCCGGCCGCGCTCAGGGGGATGACGTGGGTCAGCGGATAGTGTTTGTGGTCTATGATGTCGATGGCACTGCGGCTCGTGCCTATGAGATCCCTGAATCTTGTCAGTGGCAGCTCGACCGGCTGCTGGTTTTTATTGTAAATAATCATCAGCTTATGGCTGCCTGGGGCACAGTTCTCATCATCACAGCGAAACTGCACATAGATGCCGTTCTCGGGCACAAAGTGACGCAGTGCACCGCCTTGCAGCGCCGGCGACTGCTTGCGGTAATTGAGCAGCACCCTGGTGAAGTCCTGCGCCTCGCGCTGCTGTGGGCTCAGCCCCTGAGCCGTGAAGCCATTTACCGCATCTCCCGCCCAGCCGCCGGGAAAGTCGCCCCGCACCAGGCCATCGTTGCGGCCTTCACCCGGGCTGGTCAGCAAGATTTCTGTGCCGTAGAACAGCTGGGGAATGCGTTTGGCGGTCAACACATAGGTCATGGCCATCTTGTAGCGCGCCAGGTCTTGTTTGAGCAGGCTGAACAGGCGGTTGGTGTCATGGTTGCCTTCGAACAATACCAGCTTCCCGGGGGCGGCATAGACGCTATCGTTGGCCAGGGTTTCGTACAGCTTGATGAAGCCCTCGGTTTCATTCAGGCCGGCGATGAGCTGCTCGTACAGGGGGAAGTCCATCAGGCTGGGCAGGCCTGAGCTGTAGCCGTCGGCATTGCGCTTGCCCTCTTGCCAATAAGAGACAGTCACAGGATTGGCACTCCATTCCTCGCCGACGATATTGAAATTGGGGTACTCGTCCATGACGGCCCTGGACCAGCGCGCCAGGAAGGCCTTGTCGGCGTAGGAGTAAGTGTCTTCGCGTATGCCCGACAGCCCGGTATATTCCACCCACCAAATGCTGTTCTGGATGAGATAGGTCGCCAACAGGGGATTGCGCTGATTGAGATCCGGCATGGAGTCGACAAACCAGCCATCGGTGAAGGCCGCCTTATCTGCGGCGACGGCATAGGGATCCTGCACCGTGGTGCGCCTGTGGCTGGTGTACTTTGGCGTCTGGCTGCTCGTGTCCCGAGCATAGCCGTTGAGCCAGTCTTGACTCGGCAGGTCCTTGAGCCACCAATGACCCGAGCCTATGTGGTTGACAACCATGTCATTGATCACCCCGAGCCCCAGCTTGCCGGCCTCCTGCACCAGCGCCCGATAGTCCTCATTGCTGCCGAACCTGGGATCTATGCGGTAATAATCTGTGATGGAATAGCCATGGTAGGAATAGGCCCCCTGATTGTTTTCCAGCAGGGGATTGATCCACAGCTGGGTCACGCCGAGTTTGGCCAAATAATCCAGATGTTGGCGGATACCTGAGATATCGCCGCCATGGCGGCCATCCTTGTCGGCGCGCTTGGCCCGCTCCAGCATGCCCGGCACAGTATCGTTGGCCGGATCGCCGTTGGCAAACCTGTCCGGGGTGATGAGGTAGATTACATCCTTATTGCCGAACCCCTGACGGGCACCTGAACCCGGCTGGCGCGGCTTGAGCTCATAGTCGAGCCTGTGCAGCACCCGATCCGCTTGTTTCAGCTCCAGGGTCAGGTGCTGAGGCGCGGCGTCGGCGACATCGAGATTGATAAACAGGTAGTTGGAGTTGTCTGTATGCTCGGTTCCGAGCAGTTTCACCCCGGTACCCTGAATGTCGACACTCAGGGCCGCCAGCTTATCGCCATGCAGCATCAGCTGCAGCCGGGGATTATGCATCCCGGCCCACCAGAATGCGGGTTCCACTCCTATGGCATCTCGGGGGCTTGCCTGGCTCAGTGGCGTCAGCAGCAACAAAGACAGCGCCCATAGCGCCGTCGCGATCTTGTTCTTCATAGACGGGTTTATCCTAGACATAGTCTCATCCATTTATTGGTCTGTCCTGCCGGCAATACGGCTTGTGCCACTCTGGCCTTCTTCACGAGTATGGGGTTATACGTGTGGCGCCTGACAATGCTGCGCCAGATAGTCCTCATGGCGCTGCAGCCTGTTTGCTGTGCTGCCATAAATATGACGCAAATCAGCACAGTATTGGGTCAGTTGTTGTTTGGTGATGGTATCGGTCAGGGGATGATGCTGCTCTGGGCTGATCCCCTGACCCAGCATGACCTGAACCCAGGCGGCTTCGGAAAAGAGCTCGTCCTGGTGTCTGAACACTATGCCGCTGGCTCGGAACAGGTCGATTCTATGCTGCAGCGTCTCGGGAATGTCCATGGTTTGGCAATGTTGCCAGAAAGGGCTGGCTTCGTGCCGATTAAGACGATAGTGCAGTATGATGAAGTCCCGCACCTGCTCAAACTCTGCCCTGGATTGGCGATTGTACTCATCGATATTGGCTTGGTTGAATTCGGCGGTCGGGAACAATTTCAGCAGCCGCATGATACCCGATTGCACCAGGTGCAGGCTGGTGGATTCCAGCGGCTCGAGAAACCCACTCGCCAGCCCAAGGGCGACACAGTTCTTGTGCCATTGTAGCCTGCGCCTGCCGGTGATAAAGCTGATTTTTTTCGGCTCCGCCAATGGCTTGCCATCGAGCTTGCTTAAAAGCAACTCAGTGGCTGCTTCGTCCGACAGGAAGCGGCTGCAATACACCAGACCATTACCCGTTCTATGCTGCAGCGGAATACGCCACTGCCAGCCCGCCTCATGGGCTATGGATTTGGTATAGGGGGGTATGGGATGGACGGCTTCGCTGGGAGTGGCCAGAGCTGTGTCGCAGGGCAACCAGTGACGCCAGTCTTCGTAGCCTGTCTCCAGGGCTTGTTCGATCAACAAGGCGCGAAAGCCGGAACAATCTATGAAGAGATCGCCCGAAATGATCTGACCCGAGGCTAAGGTCACAGAGGCTATGTTGCCCGAATGCTCAGCTAACTGGGTCGTGACTAGCTTGCCTTCTATGCGCTTTACCCCCTGTTTTTCACTGTATTTTCTGAGGTATGCGGCATAGAGTCCGGCATCGAAATGATAGGCGTGGGTGAGTCCGGCAAGTCCTGTCCCCTCTATACTGTCCAGGCGCTGAAACTTATTGTGTTTCGCCGCGAGGTAATTGAGAGAGTATTGCCAAAAATCACGGGGCTGGGCGTTACCTTGACTCAGCCAATACTGATGGAAAGGGGTGAAACCGAGATCTTTGCCTATGTGCCCGAAGGCGTGCATATAGGCATCGCCCGTCTGGCCCCAATGTTCAAATTCAATGCCCAACTTGAAGGTGCCCTGGGTCGCCTTGAGAAACTCATCTTCCGCTATCCCCAGCACATTGTTGAACAGCTGCAGCGGGGGAATGCTGGCCTCACCGACACCGACTGTGCCTATCTCGTCGGATTCCACCAGGGTTATCTGCAGTTGTTTGCCGAGAAGGCGGCTGAGCATGGCCGCCGCCATCCAGCCCGAGGTGCCGCCGCCGACTATGACCAGTTTTTTTATGGGTGAATGCATGTGTTGTCCTCAAAAAAAATGCCCCGGTAACTGGGTTACTGAGGCATTTCATATTCGCTGGTAAAGGCTTAGAACTTGTAGTTCAGACCCAACATATAGTTGCGGCCGTAGTTCTGGAAGTCACGCACCAGACGTTCATCTTCATGGAAGTAAGAGCTGAACGGTTCGTTGGTCAGGTTATTCACTTGGAACAAGACTGATAAGCCGTATAAGGCATCTATGCCACTCTGGGAGAAGTCATAACCTATCTGAGCGTCGACCACGTTCTCGGCCTTGATGTTCACATTGGTGCGCTTCAGGCTGATTTCGGTCACTTCACCCAGGAAGTCCGAGCGATAGCGTGAGCTGACACGAGCACTGAAGCCGCTGTTTTCATAGTAAACCGTCGCGTTGAAGGTCTTCTTGGACAATCCTGGCAGCGTAGTTGCTTCACTGTCGGACGTCTCTTTCACTTCGCTCTCGCTGTAAGTGCCGCTGAGGATAGTACCGAAACCCTCCAACACATCGGCATACATGCCAAAGTCCAGAGACAGTGACAGCTCGAGTCCACGCACGTAACCGCCATTACCGTTCTGTGGCTGAGTCACGCTGCCTATCGGGTTGCCACCCTTATCCGGGAAAATGGCACCGAAGTTGATCAGAGCGGATTGGTCGAAGACAAAATTTTCCAGATCTTTGTAGAACACGGCGGCGGCGAAGTAGCCCTGATCGCTGAAGTAGTTTTCATAGCTGATGTCATACTGACGCGCCAACCAAGGCATCAGGTGGGGGTTACCCGCCTTGCCGCTCCAATTGACGCCACCGCTGCCGGCTTCATTGTAATCGAAGCTGACGTTGGCATTCATCTTGTCCATGCGGGCACGGGACAGGGTACGGGCGGCGGCGAAACGCAACATCTGACCGTCGCCGACCTCGAAGCCCAAGTTGATGCTGGGCAGCCATTCGGTGTAGGTTTCGCCATCGGTAATAGGCGTCTTGGTCACCAGACCGTTTTCCACGCCGGCAACACTGCCGTCTGAGCTCTGATCTGTATACACGGCCTGCAGGCCGACGTTACCGGACATGGGCAGACCGAACAGCTCAGATTCCAGGTTGGCCTTGGCGAAGGCTATGGTCACTTCTTCCTGAACGTTCCAGGAGTTGGTCGCACGGCCAAGGTCCACGGACTCGGCCGAGGTTTCTGTGTAGAAACCGTCGCGGTACATGGCCAATGAATCGTAGCTCAACATGTCGCCCATGCCGAAGAAGGCCAGGGAGGTTGGCGTCAGCAGATATTGCTTAGGTACAGTCGCCAGTTCAGGGTAGGCTTTAGAGGTGAGGTAGAAGCCTTGATCCAGCTTGTTTTTCTCACGCTTGCCGTGATTGACACCAAACTCCAGGCTGCGCAGCGCACCATCGTCGAAGATATATTCTGCGCTCAGGCGCACAGATTTCAGCTCGTCTTCTATGACTGGCTTATTGATGAAGCCGTCCTGGCTATCCTGGCCAATAGGGTTACCCCAGCTGAGTGGGCCGCCAAGCTTGATCAGATTGGGATCCGCGTAATCCAGGTTATGGGTGAAAGTGGCATTGCCGTCGGCACCCATTTCGAACCCCAGGGTATCGGTAGCGCCGTTGCCGTCGCCACGACCTGTACCACTGTAGCTTTCCATACCTATGTCGGTACGGTCCGCCTTGGACAGCGCCACATCGGCCTGGACACTCCAGTTGTCGTTGATGATGTACTTGTTATTCCAGCCGATAGACAGAGACTGAGCGTCGCGGAAATTAACATCATTACGCACTACCACAGCGGCGTTGTTGATGACGCCCTTGGTAACTAAGCCGTCTTGGCTTTCCAATGCAGTGATGCCGTCATTGGCTCCGCCAGCGCCCCATTGCCCCGGGATTTCGATACCGCGCAGACGCTGCTCGTCGTTGAAATCTGTGTAGTAGATGTCGAGCACAGAGTGGAAGCTGTCGTTGGGCTGGTATTCCAGCACTGCAAGGTAGCCATCACGGGTCAGTTCGCTGGAACGTACGAAAGGCTTGGCACCACCCAGGACTTTGGGATTGGCTGCATCATAGTCTAATTCCGGATAACCCCAGGCTTGCCAGCGCTCTTCCTGGTTAGGCGATTGCATATGGGCGTAACCCAAGGCTATGCCTATGGTGTCGTCGGCAAACTGATCGACATAAGAGATGCTGAATCTGTTGCCTTTATCTGTAGAGCCGCTGTTGAGCGCGCCTAGATCGTTCATCTCGGCACGGGCTGCTATCGCTATTGTCTGTTCGCCGTGGGCCAGTGGGCTGATGGTCTGCATGTCGACGGTTGCGCCTATGCCTTGAGCCATCAGAGAGGCGTCAGGGGTCTTGTAAACCACGACGCGGTTGAGCAATTCTGAAGGATATTGGTCGAATTCGACGCTGCGGTTGTCGTTTACCGTGGCCTGTTCACGACCGTTAAGAGTCGTAGTGGTAAAGTCTGGGCCCATACCGCGGACGGAGATGACGTTGGCTCGGCCATCCAAACGTTGAGCGGCGACACCGGGTAAGCGGGCAAGTGACTCGGCGATGCTGACGTCAGGCAATTTGCCTATGTCTTCTGCCGAAATAGCTTCAACGATAGAGGATGAGGACATCTTCAGCGATTGTGATTCTTGCAGACTGCGGCGGATCCCCGTTACCGAGATAACCTCGATTTCGGCATCTTTTGCGGCTTTTGCTTTGGCTTCGACGTCGGCCGTATCGGCTGCGTAGGCGTGCATACTGGCACCTGCGGCAACCAGTGCCAATGTCAGCAGGCTTGGTTTAAATTGCAACATTCATCTTCCCCTTTGGATCGCTTGATAGCATGTCATTGCTTTTGTAATTATGAGCACGGTTTTTTTAGGTTTTTGGCATTCAGACGCTTAACTGACTGCATAAGTGCTGTATTTATGACCAAATTGTTGCGCAACAGTGAAGATACTACTCCCACCATTCTGGGCGTAACAACTGAGTGCATACGTATTCAAAGATTGCCGCGGCCGCCGGAGGGCGGGATCCGGGCGCCAAGGGCAGGGGCGATGAAATGCACAATCTCGATTAACTGCATGTAAAATAAAGGGTAAATTCATGAGGCATTGGGGGTTGCTGCAATTCCATACTCTGCATACGTATGCAGGTGTATTGAACCCCATTTCCATCTTCACGTATGCTCGATTCATTCTAATAAGACGCCGGTGGTTACTGGCCGGCAACAAAGGTGTAACGGTTTCGACCGAAGTCCAGAACACCTATCGCGAGTGAAAAGGGGCAAGAATGAGTGAGTTAACCTGGTGGCGCGGTGCCGTCATCTATCAGATCTATCCACGCAGTCTGCTCGATACCAATGATGACGGTATCGGCGATCTGCAAGGGATTATCCACAAACTCGATTATATCGCTAGCCTCAATGTCGATGCGATCTGGATCTCGCCCTTCTTCAAGTCACCGATGAAAGACTTCGGCTATGACATCAGCGATTACCTGGCGATCGACCCCCTGTTCGGCACCATGGACGACTTCGATGAGTTGATCGCCAAGGCCCATAGTCTGGGGATCAAGGTGATCATAGATCAGGTACTCAGTCATACCTCGGATCAACACGCCTGGTTCGAACAGAGCCGTCAGAGCCGCGACTTGGATGTTAACCCCAAGGCCGACTGGTACGTGTGGGCCGATCCCAGGGAAGACGGCAGCGCGCCCAATAACTGGCTGGCCATCTTCGGCGGCTGCGCCTGGGAGTGGGAGCCGCGCCGGCAACAGTATTATCTGCATAACTTCCTGCGCAGCCAGCCGGATCTCAATTTCCACAACCCTGAGGTGCGCCGTGCCGTGCTGGAGAACGTGGAGTTTTGGTTGAAGAAGGGCGTCGATGGTTTCCGTCTCGATGCCATTACCTTCTGTTTCCATGACGAATTGCTCAGGGATAATCCGGCCAAACCCAAGGATAAGCGCCAGGGACGCGGTTTCAGCGAAGACAATCCCTATGCTTATCAGTATCACTATTACAACAACACCCGGCCGCAGACTGTGGGTTTCGTCGAGGAACTCAGGGCACTGATCGATCGTTACCCAGGGGCCGTAACCCTGGGCGAAGTCTCGTCGGAAGATTCGCTGGCGACCATGGCCGAATACACCCAGGGTGATGACAGGCTCCACATGGCCTATAGCTTCGAGTTGTTGACCGATGATTTCAGTGCGGGTTACATTCGTCAGACTGTGGAGGCGCTCGAAGCCAGCATAGGCGATGGCTGGCCCTGTTGGGCCATAGGCAACCATGACGTGCAACGTGTCCTGAGCCGCTGGGGCAAGGGACAGGAAACCCCCACGCTTGCCAAGATGCTCAACGCCATGCTGGGATCCCTGCGTGGCAGTGTCTGCAGCTATCAGGGCGAAGAGCTGGGCTTGACCGAGGCGTCTATCGAGCATCACCAGTTGCAGGATCCCTTCGGCATCACCTTCTGGCCCATGTTCAAGGGCCGTGACGGTTGCCGCACCCCCATGCCATGGCTGGCGGATGCGGTCAACGCGGGTTTCAGTGCCGCCGAGCCCTGGCTACCCGTGCCGGCCGAACATCAACAGCTGGCGGTGGAACAGCAGGAGCTGCAACCCGACTCAGTGCTGCACAGTTACCGGCATTTTATGACTTGGCGCGCTAAGCACAGGCCGCTTGTCGACGGTGATATCAAATTTATCGATGCCAAGGAGCCCGTGCTGGGATTCATCCGCAGCGGCGCAGCCGGACGTTATCTGGTGTGTTTCAACCTGTCCGCCGAGCGGGTTGAGATTGATCTCGCCGGCCATGATATAGTCGCTGTGCTGGATGACCATGGCCTGGAGACTGGCACCTTGGCACAGGCACAGTTGAGTTTACCTGCCTTTGGCTGCTTCTATGCCCAATTGCAATGCGACTGACTCAGGCATAGCCGGTGAAAGCCGAATGAAAATATTTCACAACTGATGTTTGGGCAATGGCCTGTCCAAGGCCACGCCCGGGCCGGATACAGAGTCAAGCACCGAAACGACGATTACAAAAACGACGACAAAAACAACAAAGAGAGACCCTTATGGCGTTATCCATCAATGACACAAGCACCACGAGTGTCGGCAGTGCCGGCGAAGGCAACTACAGGTTCGCGTTGATCTCGCTGACCTCACTGTTTTTCATGTGGGGTTTCATCACCTGCCTGAACGACATCCTTATCCCCCACCTGAAGGCGGTGTTCTCGCTCAACTATGCCGAAGCCATGTTGATCCAGTTCTGCTTCTTCGGCGCCTACTTCCTGGTGTCTCTGCCTGCGGGCAAGCTGGTCAAGAAGCTGGGTTACCAGCAGGGCATAGTGACGGGGCTCATCATCGCCAGTCTGGGGTGTGGCTTGTTCTATCCTGCCGCGGTGTCCGCCACCTATGGGCTATTCCTCGGTGCCTTGTTCGTGCTGGCATCCGGGATCACCATACTGCAGGTCGCGGCCAACCCCTATGTCAACGCCCTGGGCAGCAAGGAAACCGCTTCCAGTCGCCTGAACATGACCCAGGCCTTCAACGCCCTGGGCACGACGGTCGCGCCTTTCTTCGGCACCCTGTTGATCTTGTCGGTGGCGACAGTCGTTTCCGCAGACATGAGTCAGGCCCAGAGCGAAGCCGAAGTGGTCAAGCTGCCGTACCTGCTGCTCGCCGGGGCGCTCGCCACCTTGGCCCTTATCTTCGCCAAGCTGAACCTGCCTGTGATTCAATCCCATAAGGAACAGCTTCAGGCCACAGACGGCCAGGACAAGTCCAGCGCGTTCGCCTATACCCACCTGCTCTTGGGTGCCATAGGCATCTTCGTTTATGTCGGCGCCGAGGTCTCCATCGGCAGCTTTCTGGTTAACTTCCTGGGGGAGGCGGATATCGCCGGTCTCAAGGAAGCCGATGCGGCCCACTACATAGCCTATTATTGGGGTGGTGCCATGGTAGGGCGCTTCTTCGGCTCGGTGATCATGCAAAGGATCCCTGCCGGAACGGTACTGGCGTTCAACGCCACCATGGCGGCCTTGTTGGTCCTGGTTGCCATGAACAGCAGTGGCAGTGTCGCCATGTGGGCTATCCTGGCCGTCGGCTTATTCAACTCCATCATGTTCCCGACCATCTTCAGCCTGGCGCTGCGGGATCTTGGACCGCACACCTCACAGGGCAGTGGCATACTCTGCCTGGCGATAGTGGGTGGCGCCATACTGCCGCTGATCCAGGGGCTGATGGCCGACAGCATGGGCATACAGCAGGCGTTTATCCTGCCGGTTATCTGCTACGGCTTCATTCTCTTCTATGGTGCCAAGGGCTCCAAGTTGTGATCTTTGTTGATTAGCCGGAAGCGACCTCAGGGTCGCTTTTTTTATTATTGGGGCATGCCTCCTTGGCTGCTGAGGGAAGCAATTGCCGCTGTAGCGGCATTTTATCTTAAGTTAAGTGGCGATAGCGTCCGGGCAGGCTTGCTTATCGTCGCCCGACCTCCTATGATCTGCCGGTTTTATCATCCAGGGTGCCTTTAATGTTGAATTCTCCGCTTTCCGCCAGCTCGACCGAATTAGTGATCAGTGTGTTATCCCTGGTTTTATCTCAAGGTAAACCGCTCGACAGAGCCTATTCCCAACATTTCTCCGGACTGCAACTGGTGCCGGCGGAACAGGCCAGGATCACCATAGTGGCGGGCGATATCCTGCGCCGCCTCAATCTCTATTGCTATCTCGCCGACATCAAGCCCGAAGAGATGGAAAGGTTCGGCTCTAAATTGCTCAACGTCTGGCATCTATTCCATGGCCTGGACTTGCCCAAGATGCAGTACGCCTTGCCCGTGGATCGGGAAGACTATGCTTCCCGCCTCGCCATCGCCCAAAACCAGCCCGTGTTATGGGACGGTTGTCCCCAGTGGCTGGACGAACTGGGCCAGGCCCAGTTGGGTGATAACTGGGTGCAGGAGCGCGCGGCGCTCAATCAGGCGCCAAAACGTTACTTGCGGGTCAACGAGCTTAAATGCAGTCGCGAACAGTTAGTGGAAAAGCTGGCCGGCGAATATGTGCTGACCCAGGCAGTGGAAGGCGTGTCGACGGCGCTGGAAGTGCTGTCGGATTCGGCACTGTTCCGCACCGAGAGTTTCAAGGCAGGTTGGTTCGAGCAGCAGGATGCAGGCTCACAGTTGGTCGCCGCCGCCTTGGATGCCAAGCCTGGCATGCGGGTGATAGATGCCTGCGCCGGTGCCGGCGGCAAGACGCTGCATATCGCCGCGCAAATGCAGGGCAAGGGACGTTTGCTGGCGATGGATGTCGAGCAATGGAAACTGGATAAGCTCAAGGAACGTGGTCGCCGTGCCCATGCCCACAATGTCGAGACCCGGCTGATCGTCGGCAGCAAGACCATCAAGCGCCTCAAGCTGAGTGCCGACAGGCTGCTGTTGGATGTGCCTTGCTCAGGGCTCGGCGTATTGAAACGCAATCCGGATGCCAAGTGGCGCGATACGCCCGAGCGTCTGCCCGTGCTGATGGAACTGCAGCAACACATATTGCAGAGCTACAGCCGTATGCTGAAGGTAGGCGGCATACTGGTCTACGCCACTTGCTCCATACTGCCGGACGAGAACCGCAATCAGGTGGATGCCTTCCTCGGTGCCAACCCCAACTTCCGCCTGCTCGACGATGAGAGCATCAGCCCGGCCGCCAGTGGGTTTGACGGTTTCTATCTGGCAAGAATCGAGCGCATCGCCGAGTAAGGTCAACAAGGCCAAGCATGTGCAGCATGCTTGGTTGTTAGGATTGACAGTCGCGTTAACGCTGAGGTCAGTAGCAATAATTCGCTTTAAGAAACAGCAGAGTAGCGGAAAGAGGTAGAGAGATGGCAAGAGCCTGCGCGAGACACATATTGGTGAACACCAAGGAAGCAGCCGAGAAGCTCAAGGGCCAGATCGCCCGCGGCGAGGATTTTGGCAAGCTGGCGAAGAAACATTCCCTGTGCCCGTCGAAGAAACGGGGCGGCGATCTGGGCGAATTCGGCCCTGGACAAATGGTCAAGGCCTTCGATCAGGTGGTCTTCAAGAAGCCGGTGTTGGAGGTGCATGGCCCGGTCAAAACCCAGTTCGGTTACCACCTGATCCAGACCATATACCGCACCTGAACCGGCTGTTTTTGTTCTCTGATGCGGTGTTGTTCCTGCTTTGGCCTGTGCTAAGTCAGGATTTCGGTAACGACTCGGGTCTTGACCGAGTTGGCGATGAAGCATTGCGCGTGGGACTGATGGTGCATCTGTTCCAGCTGGGCGAGCGTGGGTTTGCGGTCGCCGGCAAAATCTATCTTGGGCCGCAGCGTCACCTGGGTCATGGCCAGCTTGCCCTCCGCGTCTTGCGCCATGATGCCGACGGCCTCGTCAAGATAACTGTCGACCACAAACCTGCGCTTGGCGGCGATCGCGAGGAAGAACAGCATGTGACAGCTGGACAGAGATGCCACGAAGGCCTCCTCGGGATCGACATTCTGCGCGACAGAATAGGGCAAGGGCACTATCTGGGGCGAGGAGGAGGCAGCTACAGTCACACCGCCGTCGAATAACCAGACATGGCCGCGGCTGTACTTATTGTCTAGATAGGCTTCATCCTTGCCGCGTTGCCAACTCACCTTGGCCGAGTAGCTTGACATTTTTTTCTCCTCTGGACGCTATTGTTGCATTGAGATTCTGTGACAGCGGGTTAGTTAGCAGCCGGCGATATCTGCGCCAGCTCGGTTAAATTTCTGCCTGATAGCCTGCCAATGGCCATCTGCTCGAGCAGATGCGCGCCAATAGACGCATAGAAGCCATGACTCATGGGGTTGTCTTTGACCTGGTACCATTCGATGCGGCTGCAGCCGTTTGCCAAGGCTATGCTGGCCAGAGCGGCCATGGCAGAGCGACCTGGCAAAGGCGATCTGGGCCTCACCGAAAAAGTGCTCAAGGATACCGCTTTCGAGGTGATTATTTGGCTAACGCCATCACTCCTGCCCAGTGCATAGAGCATGTCCAGCGGCAGGGGGATATCTGCCTCTGCCAGGTCGCTAAGTCGTACATTCGCCTCTGTCTGACTGTCTGGCACCCAGGACTCCGTCTTGTTGATTTTTTTGTATCTCTCTGACTATATTTAGTTTTCAAGTTTGACACAAGGGCTTAAGGCCAGCCGATCCACTATCTCATCCAGGCGGATATCGGGAATCATCGCGCCCGCATATGCTAACATGTGGGCTAAACCGCGCCCCGGCCGGGCCGAGGGCAGCGAATGACAATAAACCCGGGTGAAGAATATGGATAAAGTATTAGTCGTAACAGATCTGTTGGTGGGGGAAGGCAAGGCAGTCGTGAAAGGGGCCTTGATCACCACTCAGTATCGGGGCTTCTTGGAGGATGGCACCCAATTCGATTCCTCCTATGACAAGGGCCAGGCATTTCAGTGTGTGATTGGCACCGGCAGGGTGATCAAGGGCTGGGATCTGGGACTCATGGGGATGAAGGTCGGTGGCAAACGCACACTCCAGGTACCGGCCCATCTGGCTTATGGTGAGCGTCAGATCGGCGCCCTCATTCCCGCCAATTCAGACCTGAGTTTCGAGATAGAGTTGTTGGAGGTGCTGACCCGGGATGAATGAGTCGGCTGAGGGCTCATGGCAGAGGACTTACGCCTGAGAGCTTAGAAACAGGAACACTGAGCACAAGAACGCTGAGTACAAGAACACTGGGTACAAGAACTATGCCACTAAAAGTTGGTCATTATCGCGAGAAGATCTTAATATTCAACTATTAGATAGTCATTGAGAGTCGCCAATGAAAATTTGCCTCTTGTTGTTGAGCCTGCTCGGCTTCAACCTCTATGCCGCCCCTTCGCTGGAGCATCAGCTGCTGAACCCTGAGGGGGAACTCGTCAGCCTGACGCAATTCAAGGGGCAGGTGGTGTACCTGGACTTTTGGGCTTCCTGGTGCGCGCCATGCCGCAAGTCCTTTCCCTGGATGAATAGCATGCAGGCAAAGTATGGCGAGCAGGGACTGACTGTGGTGGCCGTCAATCTGGATGTGGAGCGGGCGCTGGCGGACAAGTTTCTGCAGCAAGTGCCGGCGAATTTCCAGTTGCGCTTCGATCCCGAAGGCAATGTCGCCCGCAGCTTCGAACTTCTGGGCATGCCCAGCAGCTATCTGTTCGATCGCCAGGGTAATCTGGTTGGCAGCCACGTGGGTTTCTTCCAGCGCAATACGGCGGCTTATGAACAAGAGCTGCAGCGGGTGTTGAAGGAGTGAGCATGAGAGATCAGGTTATTGCAAGTGCCATACATGGCACAGGGGCCAAGGTGGTCGCATTGCTGTTGCTCACTTGCCTGTCCGGCTGCGCCGGCTTGGGCGTCGAGCCATGGGAGCGGGATCAGCTGGCGCGCAAGGATATGGCGCTGGACAACGAGAAGCTGGATCTGGCCCAGGATGACCATATCTACTTCAGCAAGGAAGGCAGCAGTGGCGGGCGCGCCTTTGCCGGCGGAGGCTGTGGATGCAACTGACACCTGAGGAGGATGCCAACGGCCAAACGTATGCCGGGGAGAGTCAACCGGGCGTAAAACTCGCGCCCCCGAGGAAACCCTGCATAGCAGGCGCCTTGGCACTGGCCAGCTGCAGCCTGTTGGGGCAGGGCGTGATGGCGGCCGAGTCGAATGACGACCAAGACTGGCAGTTGGTCGATGCCGCGCTCATGTATTACGGTGAGGAAGGCCGGGTGCAGGCGATAGAGGCCATAGGCACGGCCAAGAAAACCTATGCCGATGAGACAGTGCTCGATGTCAAGGTGCTGCTCGATAGCCTGACCGGGGCTTCGGCCAGCGGCGCCGTCCCCCAGGGGCAGGAACAAACCTTCACCCGTCCATCAGGTGATGGTCAATACAGCATCGCCGCCGGCGAGACGCCGCTCGACGATACCTTTCACGATACCCGGCTGCAATTGAGTGCCAATTGGAGCCAACCTCAGTCGTCGCCATGGAAGACCAACCTGGGACTCTATGGCTCCAAGGAGTTTGACTATAACGCCTTCGGTGTCAACGCGGGTGCCGAACGCGGCTTCAACAAAGACAACACCACCTTGTTTGCCGGCGCGGCCTACAGCTTCGACATTCTGGAACCCGAAGGGGGCCGTCCCAAGCCGTTGTCGGCCATGGTGCTGCGCACCGCAGACGACACTGAGGCCAGCTTCCGTCGGGCCTTTGCACTCACACGTGAAGGCGGCAGCGACGACAAGCGCACCCTGGATCTCCTGCTCGGTCTGACCCAGGTGCTCAATCGCCGATGGTTACTGCAGGCCAATTATGGCTTGTCGTCGGTCGAGGGGTATTTGACCGATCCCTATAAGTTTCTCAGCCAGGTCGATGCGGCGGGCGTGGCCCGGGCCTATCGCTACGAGCATAGGCCGGACAGCAGGTTGAAGCATAGCTTCTTCCTCATGACCAAGACGGCGCTGGATTCAGGGGTAGTGGATGTGTCTTATCGCTACAACAGGGATGACTGGCGGCTCAGCTCCCATACGCTGGAGAGCCATTATCGTTATTATTTCTCCGGCAGTTTCTATGGCCAGCTGCACCTGAGGTATTATCGCCAGGGGGCCGCCGAGTTCTATCGCCCCTGGTTGCTGACGGATCAGGCGTTGCCTGAGTTTGCCAGTGCAGACTATCGCATCGGTGAGTTGACCACTTATACCCTGGGGCTCAAGCTGGGTCGGCGACTCTCGGGCGACCGTGAGCTGGCCTTTCGGCTCGAGTTCTATCGTCAACAGCCACACAACAATGGCACAGAGATCCCCGAGGGGTTGCAAGCCTACGAACTGTTCCCCTCGGTCAGAGTCATCAGCGCCCAGATAAGTTATGCTTTCTAGCCGCGCGGGTGCCGGGTCAGGCCTGAGGCCGGGCTCGCGGCCGTTTCCCGGGGCGCGGACATATATGCAGTGTTAAGTAACACCAACAGGTAGTAGACAGCAGAATGCGAATTTTATTGGTGGAAGACAATCAACTCCTGGCCGATGGCATTTGCCTGAGCCTGGCGAAACTGGACATGCAGGTGGATCACCTATGCAGTTATCAGCAGGCGCTCAGCGGCGTCAAGAACGAGGCCTTCAGTGCCATAGTGCTGGATCTGGGCCTGCCCGACGGTTCGGGCAAGGCCCTGCTCAAGCATTGGCGCCAGCAAGGCATAGCCATCCCCACCATAGTCCTGACCGCTAATACGGATTTCGATACCAAGCTGGCCTGCCTGGACATGGGCGCCGACGACTACCTGAGTAAGCCGTTCGATGTGCGTGAACTGGCCGCCAGGATCCGTGCCATAGTGCGGCGCCAGCATGGGTTGAACAACAACAGCTTCAGCCTGGGCGCCTTATGCATAGACATGGACAGCCGTGAAGTCAGGTTTCGCGGCGAGCCGGTGCAATTGTCCCGGCGGGAATACCAGTTGTTGCTGGAGCTGGCGCAATCTGCTGGCAGGGTGCTGACCCGCAGGCAGCTGGAGCAGTTGACCTATGGCTGGGACGAGGTCGGCAGTAATTCCATCGAAGTGCATATACACCATCTGCGCAAGAAGACCGCCAATGACTTGATCAAAACCGTCAGGGGCATAGGCTACACCTTGGTCGAAATAGACTGAGCCGGATGGCCTTCCCCGACGGCTGAGTCGCCCATGCTGTCGCCATTCGTTCGCTTGAGTTAAATGAGTAGGTTGGCTGTCGGAACGGCCGGAGTTGATTATGTATTCGTTGCGCTTATTGCTTACCGCGCTGATGTTGTTGGGGACAGTGCTGTCGGTGGGCATTTCCAGCTGGTTCAGCACCCAGGATGCCAGGCATCAGATTGAAGAATTGTTCGACGCCCAGATGGTGCAAACCGCCAAACTGCTGGGGTTGTTTTATCACTATGAGGTGCCCCAGGAGCATGAGGCTGCGCTGCTGAAACCCAGAGTGCTGCAGGTGCCGACATCCGGTGCCGAAAGCTTCACCGAGCAGGCCGATGCACTCAAGTTGGCCTATGAGCATAAGCTGGCCTTCCAGATCTGGAGCCGGGACAAGCGGGTGCTCTTCCTGTCCGATAATATCGGCGCCGAGCCCCTGACAGAGTTCACTCAGGGTTATCATAGGCGCAGCTATGGTGGGGAGCTGTGGCACGTCTTCAGTTATTATTCCCCCGAAGACAGCATTTGGATCATCACGGCCCAGCAGGACGAAGTGCGTCAGGAACTGGTATCCCAAATCATGCACAATGCCCTGGTGGTACCGGCGCTGGTGGTGCCTTTCATGCTGCTTATCATCAGCCTCATTTCCTATTGGTTGTTCAGGCCCATCTCCCGGCTGGAGAAGATCCTGAGTGCGCGCTCGGCCCGGGACCTAACTCCTCTGACCCTGCCTCTGCCCAGGGAACTGATGCCGGTGCGGGCCGCACTCAACCTGTATATCGGCAGCATAGCCCGCTTTCTCGAGCGGGAACGTCGCTTCAGTGCCGACGCGGCGCATGAGTTTAAGACGCCGCTGTCGGTCATCAAGTTGCATCAGGATGGACTCAGGGAGATGCTGGCCGACATGCCCCAGGCCAAGGTGCACCTCAATGCCATAGATGCCGGGGTCGAGCGCCTGAGCCATACCCTGGAGCAGTTGTTGTTGCTGGCCAGGGTCGATTCCCTGGATGAGTTGCACCTGGAGCCATGCTCGGTATTGAACCTGGTGGAAGACAGCTTGAATCAGCTCATGCCGCTGATCGCAGATTATGAGTGGCAGATAGAGGTGGACCCTGGGTTTATCATTCAGGCCGAACCCTTCTATCTGGAGTTGGTGTTCAAGAATCTGTTGGAGAACGCCTGCAAATACAGCCCCCAGGCGTCACTGATAGAGGTCAGTGCCCACAGGATAGGCAAGGAGGTCGAGATCCGGATCGCGGATCGCGGCGAGGGCATGACATCCGAGCAGTTGGCCAATGCCGTCGAGCGTTTCTACCGGGTGAATGAGAATCAGGGCAATGGCTCCGGACTCGGGTTATCCATCTGCAGCCACATACTCGAGCTGCATGGTGGCCGTCTGTCCTTGGCTCAGAGAAGCGGGGGCGGTTTGATCGTCAGCCTGAGGCTGCCGGCGGCCTTGCCCTTGACCCTTGAGTCGTAAATTGACCACAGGCAAGGGCTGGCGGCAGGGAACCGCGAGCCGTTATTGGCAGGTGTTGAGTGTAAAGACAAATGTTGAACTAAAATGCCTCAGCAGCCATGGCGTTTTATTCGGGTGTCTATGACTCAGGGAATTTGTCAGGGATGCGTGGGCGCCCGAGCCACGGCCCCGGGCTCAGGCGCAAGCGCAAGCGGCGCTACCGTGAGAAATTATCGCTTCCCCAAATACCAACTGCAGGTAAACTCGAGCAATAATGCTTTTCAGCCGGCGCAAGAGACGCCCAAGGACACAAAGTGGATTTGACACTCTACGTAAAATTTTTTCTCGGACTCGTCGCCATCATCAATCCGGTGGGATTATTGCCGGTATTTGTCAGCCTGACCAGTCACCAGAGCGCCGCCGAGCGCAACCATACCGGCAAGGTGGCCAACTTCGCCGTGGTCGTCATCCTGTTGGTCACCATGGTGGCGGGGCAGCATATACTGAACATGTTCAGTATTTCCCTGTCGGCCTTCAGGATCGCCGGTGGCACCCTGATAGCCCTCATCGCCATGTCCATGTTGCAGGGTAAGCTGGGAGAGGTGAAGCGCAACCAGGAAGAAGACAGAGAGGCCTCGGGCATGGAGTCGGTTGCCGTGGTCCCCTTGGCCTTGCCCCTGATGGCAGGGCCCGGTGCCATCAGCTCTGTCATAGTGTTCGCCGCCGAGCATAGGACGCTGGCAGACGCAGTGGCCATGTCTGCGACCGTGATCCTCTTCGGTCTGCTCAGCTTCGGTCTGTTCAGCATGGCCTCGGCCATCTATAAGATTTTGGGCAAGACGGGTATCAACGTCATCACGCGTCTGATGGGGCTGCTGATGCTGTCCATCGGCATAGAAGTCATGGCCGCCGGGCTCAAGGGGCTCTTCCCACACCTGCTTGGCTGACAGCTGCGCTTTCGTAGCTATGGTCAGGCTAACTGTTTCAATCGCAAGGATTGCTTAGCATTTGTGCAAACGAGATAAGAGCCGGTGATTTAGCTTGACCCCCAAATACCTTTTGCGTAAAGTACCGCTCCGTCGACAAGGAAAGCCTTTAAGCCAGGCACTGACCGAATCGACCATCCCCAGGGATGCAGCAAGACGTGATGATCCGCACGTAAACGGGATCCGAATATGGTGAGGTGTCCGAGTGGCCGAAGGAGCACGCCTGGAAAGTGTGTATACGGAAACGTATCGAGGGTTCGACTCCCTCCCTCACCGCCACATTAAAACAAAGGGGATCAGTATTTTACTGATCCCCTTTGTGCTTTTGGGGCATTTGGAACCTTTTGGGGACCAGTTGGACAAAGTTGCGAACTGCATCTGTTTGGCAATCATCCCCACTCGGCTCGACTCCCGCATTGTCGCAGCGCCGGATTAAAGAACGGGGACCGGCACTTGCCGGTCCCCGTTTTTGCTTCAGTGAGCGCCTTGCGGCCAGGGCCTAACCAGGGCTAGACACCTTCTACCATCAGGCGTGTGTCCGGCAGGCTGGTGAGGTGCGGTATCGCCAGGTGCGGCATCTCCATCCGGCTCAGGGCATTGAGCGCCGAGGCGATGGCCCCTTCCTGCCAACCCGGCAAGGAGGAGAGTTGGTCGCCGACGATGAAGAAGTTCAGCGGCCCGCCATTCACCCCTGTGCCTTGGGTAAGCACGTTGAAATGGGCTACCGAATCATCCACATAGTTCCACTGGGCCCAACCCCCCTTGATGTAGGGCATATTCTGCCAGGCGATCGCCACCCCATTTTCCAGACCGGCACCGAAGGCCTCGCCGAACAACTTGGCGCCGTTGCGCGCCTGCGCGAGACGCACGCCTATGGGCTCCTTGCCCATCTTGTAGGCATTCTCGGCGAAGTTGTAGCAGCCGGTCAGTGTGCCTTTCTTGTCGTGATAGCCCGTGCTGGGATACCAGATCTGGGTGATGGGATCATCCGTCCAGGAGATCCCGCCGAAGATAGGCACGACCCCAAGCTCAGAGCTGGGCACTGTCGATACCTCACAGTTAGCGACGGCATCGAATTCTGTGGTCACTGGGCTGCCTTGCCACAGGTAGCGATCCGCCTGCCAACCCACCTTGGTGGTGCAAGCGAGGAAGCGGGGGCTGAAGGTATCGGGCAACACAGCGGGTTGTGGCTTGAATTGCGCCTGGTATACGGCCTGCAGCGCCCGGTTGAAGCCGGTGTCGAACCCCTGGGCAGCTTGCAGTTCGTCGGAGAGAATTTGCTGCAGGAAGGGAATGGCCATGTTGCTGAAGCAGTAATCGGCGACGAAGGTCTTGGATTCATTGCTGCCCATGGTCGAGACCGAAATGGTGAATTTCCGGCTTGCCTCATCCCATGCGATCTTATTGACCGGATGATTCAAGTGGATAGTGCCGCCCAGCGCCGCCACTTCCTGGGCGAAGGCATGTTGTACCTTGTCCATGCCGCCGACGGGCTGAAACAGGGTAGGCTGCCAGAGGAAGTCTTCCGGTTGATAGAGGCGGGTCTTGGCCCAAAATTCGGACTGCAACAGGCTGTCCAGGCTCAGGGCTTCGGCAATCACGCCGCTGTCGACTCCGGGCAGGACGCTGTAGCCGGCCCTGTCCGAGGCGCCATCGTCCTGGCCATCTTCATTGGCGCTGACTATGTAGCGGCCATCATGGGTCAAGTTACCGAAGGTGACCATCAGGCTTTGCAACTTGGCCGTCAGGTCCGGCAAGTCGGCCTTGGCCACCGGCTGCGGCAGGTTTTCCAGCAGGCTGGCGGCATTCTGGTAAACCATTTGCGAGATCCAGCCGCGGGTGTTGTGATCCAGGCGACGATTGACCACGGGCTTGCCGGCGAAAGGCCCGCCGGCCATCTGGCTTAAGTTGGCACTGCTGTTCATCACATAGACTTCGACCTCGACACCAAACTGCTGCAGGTAATGCAACAGCCTCTTATGGCTGGAGGGGATGCGTCCAGGGCCGGCGTTGAGATAGGGTTCGCTGTCGCCCAGGGGCCGGCTGAAACGCACCACCTGGGTCTCGCCCGGGGTAGAGCCGAACAGCTCGCTGTTGACATCTTCGGTTAAGGTATCGCCGGTGCGCAGGGTCAGGCAGCGGCCGCCGGTACGATTATGGGCTTCGAGCAGTATGACCTCCATGCCTGAATGCTGGGCCAGCAGTTCATAGGCGGTCGTCAGACCGGCGACACCCGAGCCTATGATCACCGCCGTCTTGCCGGCATATTTGCCCTGGGTCAGCCTGGCGGGGCCCTGGGTTAAGGTGTTTTGTTGATTTACCGCATGATTCAGTGCGGCCCAGGCTCGGGCTTTGGGGTGTTGCTGTAAGAAGGATTGGCGACTCAGCTTGGTAGACATGGATACACTCCTTAGTATCGTGATGATGAGGTTTGCCGCCCCGCGAGCGGGAACCACAGTCCTTGCGGCAAACGGATTAAGGCTAGCCTAGTTTTACTTGAATGCAAGTTATTGGACTGTATGATTTTATGCCTTAGATACCGGCATGCTCGCCGCCCGGTTTCCAGACGTTCCGGCTAGAGCAGGGGACTGAAGAGATAGAAAAATTGCTCGAACAGCCGCTTCAGCAGGGGGCGCTGGCGCCATTGTCTGGCATCAATTTCTGTGGTGTTTTCCAGGTAACGCCGTTGCAGTTGGCTAAGCTGTTCGGTGAATTTGGGATCATCTATGGCCAGGGTCACCTCGAAGTTCAGCCATAGGCTGCGCATATCCAGGTTGACAGTGCCGACCAGGCAGTGGGTGTCGTCTATCACCACAGACTTGGTATGCAACATGCCGCCATTGTATCTGTGCAGCCTGACACCGGCGCTGAGCAGTTCGCCGAAGAAGGCGCGGCTGGCCCACTCCACCATCAGGGAGTCATTCCTGCCAGGGACTATGATGTCGAGCCGAATACCGCGTCTGGCCGCAGATTCGAGTGCAAACAACAGGAGTTCACTGGGAACCAGATAGGGCGTGGTGATGACGATACTCTTCCTGGCCTGGTAGATGGATTGCAGCAGGGCCTGATGAATGATTTCCTCGGGCATCCCAGGTCCAGAGGGGATGACCTGGACCACATCCAGGGGGGCGACGGCGGGGCAACTTTGCTGCGCCGGTGGCGTGCTGAAGTGGCGCTCCTGAGTCTCGTTTTCCCAGTCCCAGGCGTGGATGCAATCCAGTACCGACACGGCCGGGCCCGCGATCCTGACCATGATGTCGACCCATTTGCCTATGTTGGATCCGACTTTGAAGTAATCCGGGTCGACAAGATTCATCGAGCCGGTATAGGCGATGAGGTTGTCGATGACGACTATCTTGCGATGCAAACGCAGATCCAGGCGTTGGAAAAACATCCTGAAAGGCGACACATTCAGGGCCGCCACCACTTCGACGCCGGCATCCGTGAGCGTTTCGGGCCATTGGCTGTTGAAGAATTCCCGGCTGCCGGCGGCGTCGAGCAGCAGCTTGATGCTGACGCCGCGGGCCGCCGCCTGGCATAGGGCTTCGGCCACCTCATCGGCCAGTCCGCCCGGGTACCAGATGTAAAATTCGATATGTATGCTGTGCTGTGCCGCGGCGATATCTTCGACCAATTGCGTCAGTATCTGTGCGGGAATGGATTGCAGGCTGAGCTTGTGTCCGCTCAGGGCCGAGATCCCCAATTGGCGCTCGCACAGGGCGTTGATGGACTTACCATAGGGTCGCAGGGCCTCGGTATCCGGCAGACAATCCCGGTAGGCGCGCCGGAACCAGCGGGCATAGGGACCGAAGGTTTGCTTGGCGCGCTTGGCACGCTTGCGGCCTAAGTTGAGCTCACCGAACAACAGGTAGGCCAGGATCCCCACCAGGGGCAACACATAGATGATCATCAGCCAGGCGAACGACACCCCTATGGCGCGGCGTTTGAACACCACCCTGAGGGTGATGGCGGCGACAGCAAACCAGTAGACGTTGAACCACAGCAGTGTGATGGCGTGATAAACTTGTTCCATGGGTGGCCATTATCGGTTAAATTATGAGCTTATGGATGATGTCAGTGTGCATGGTGTTTGGGTTAGTAGGCAATCATCTTCCAGCCCTATGCTTGCGCCTGCATCCTGAAGGCGAACAGCGAAATCCCCGTAAGTATAGTTCGCCTGGCGCCTAAGCCTGCGCCAGGATGCTTTCATTATATGGGCTTATGGTTGAAAACCGGGTGCCTGGATTGACCCGCCTGCCCATTCCACGCCGGCTGGACGATGCAAAGCTTTAGATGCAGTTAGATGCAGAGGGCTTAGATACTGAGGATCTGGATACAGAGAACTTTATGAGTCATCCCCCATTACGCCGGCCCGGGCCGGCACGTTTACTTATCTTGTTGTCTATGACCTCTGCCGTGCTCTGCCTGGCATTGTGGTTGGATACGGCCCTGAGCTTCGACGGCCAGCCGGGGATCAGCCGCACCTTGTCGCACAACGATTTTTCCGCTGCCTGCACCTCGGCCAAGCCATCGGCTGCCGTGCCCTTAGCCATGCCCCTGGCGCAAGCCGAGACTCAAGCTCCCGCCCTGGATCGCCAAGGGCAACTCAGGGTGTCGGTGTGGAACATCTACAAGCAGAGTCTGCCGGGCTGGGACAGGCGCTTAGCCGAGCAATTGCAAAGCCAACAGCTGGTATTGTTGCAGGAAGTCGGCCTGACCCCGGCGCTGGCGACGTTGCTGCGCAGCAATCATAGCCAGACCCTGTTGGCGAAAGCCTTTCGTTGGCAGGATACCGTCTATGGGGTGATGAATATCAGCCGCAACGTGGCCGGCGATGGCTGCGCCGAGTTGGCGACCGAGCCCTGGACTCGGATCCCCAAGGCCGCGATCTTGGCCTATTACCCCCTGAGCAACGGCCAGCGACTGCTGGTCATCAATCTTCATGGGGTGAACTTCTCCTGGGATCTGGATGGCTATCGCCGGCAATTGCAGTCCTTGGTTCGGGTCCTGGCGCGGCACACAGGACCGGTGATCTTCGCCGGTGACATCAATACCTGGCGCCAGGCACGGCAGCAGATGTTGGATGATGCCTTGTTGCCACAGGGGCTGACCGAAGCCAGCCTGGTGCCGGATCTGCGCCGCCGGGTCATGGGGCTGCCACTGGATCACCTCTATTACCGCGGCTTGACCCAACTCGATGGCGAGGCGCTGTCGACCCCGGCCTCGGATCATAACCTCCTGAGTGTCAGTTTCGGCCTGATGCCGACACAGACTCAGTGAGCCCTGCCTCCATATCATAATGTAACAAAGCGTGTTTTCGTCCGGCTTATGGCTGCAATTAGCTTAGTAACATGATTTACTTAGGCAATTTTGCGTCCATCTGTAAGGAAAATTATAATGAAAAAAGCAACCCTGGCATTGGCGATCGCCCTGTCGTTGGGCGTTACCGCCTGTCAGACCCAGACGCTGGAAGCGCCGATGGCGCCCCAGGCTGTGGTCAACGCCGAGTTCAACCAATTCGCCGGCCAATTCATCGAGGCCCTATGGCAACTGGCCCCGACCTGGGCCCTGTATAACGGCTACCACAAGTATGACGCAGTGCTGGAAATCCCCGATGCGGCCGCACGGGAGAAGACCTTGGGCTTCGTGGCGGCGCAGCGGGCGCTGTTGACGGCATACGATACCCGGGCGCTGACGCCCAGTGAGCTTATCGATTATAAACTCATCGACAACCTGCTCGGCAGCATGCAATGGGAAGTGGAGCGCTTCAAGTCATGGCAATGGGACCCTTCAAGCTACAATGTGGCCGGCGGTTTCGCCCAGATCATCAACGAGAATTTTGCCCCGCTCGATGTCAGGCTGAGATCTGTGCTGGCTCGCCTGGAGCATGTGCCCGAATATTATGCCGCCGCCCGCAGCAACATAGAGAATCCGACCCTGGAGCATACCCAGCTGGCCGTGATGCAGAACGAGGGCGCTTTTTCCGTGTTCTCCGATGAATTGCTGCAACAGGTGCAGGACTCTGGGCTGAGCCAGGAAGAGCAGGCCAGCTTCCGCCAACGCTTCGCCGCGGCGACCCAGGCTATTCATCAGCATATCGACTGGCTCAAGCAATTGCAGACCCGACTCGAGCGTGACGGTGCCCGCAGTTTCCGTATCGGCGAAGACCTGTACGAGGAAAAATTCGCCTTCGACATTCAGTCGGGCATGAGCGCCAAACAGCTGTACCATAAGGCGCTGGCGGACAAAGACAAGGTGCAGGCCGAAATGGCCAAGATCACCACCAAGCTATGGCCCAAGTATTTCACTGTGCCCCAGCCCAAGGACGACAGAGAAGCGATCCGTACCCTGATAGACAAGTTGTCGAGCCGGCATGTGCAGCGCGATGACTTCGTTGCCGAAGTGCGGGCGCAGATCCCCGAGTTGATCAAGTTTGTCAACGACAAGCAACTCTTGACCCTGGATCCCAAGAAGCCGCTGGTGGTACGGGAAACTCCTGAGTATATGCGCGGTTATGCCGGGGCTTCCATCAGTGCCCCCGGCCCCTATGAGCGCTCGGGTAACACTTACTACAATGTCAGCCCCCGGGATGGCATGAGCGACGCGCAAGCCGAGAGTTATCTGCGGGAATACAATCATTGGATATTGCAGGTGCTCAACATACATGAAGCCATCCCGGGTCACTACAGCCAGCTGGTGTATTCCAACCAATCGCCCAGTCTGGTGAAGAGCCTGTTCGGTAATGGCGCCATGATCGAGGGCTGGGCCGTTTACACCGAGCGCATGATGCTGGAGCAGGGCTATGGTGATTTCGAGCCTGAGATGTGGCTCATGTACTACAAATGGAACCTGAGGGTGATCTGTAACACCATTCTTGATTACAGCATTCAGGTCAAGGGCATGACCAAGGAAGAGGCGATAGCCTTGATGACGGAGCAGGCCTTCCAGCAGCAGGCCGAGGCGGAGGGCAAGTGGCGCCGCGCCAGTCTGAGCCAGGTGCAGCTGACCAGCTACTATGCCGGCTTCCGTGAGATTTATGACTTCCGCGAAGAGCTGAAACAAGCCCAGGGCAAGGACTTCGATCTCAAGCGCTTCCATGAGACCTTCCTCGGCTATGGCAGTGCCCCGGTAAAATATATCCGGAGCCTGATGTTGGCATCGCAATAGGCCATAAGCCAAACCCAGAGCGAATAAGGCCGGCGATTGCCGGCCTTATGTTTTTTCGGTTGTACCACGTTGCCAAGCCGAGGAATTTGCAGCCGTTATCCGCTTTTACGCTGGAGATCCAATTTTTCTCATGATAATCTTAATGGAAATTATTCGCATTTATCATTTTGTTGTTATGAGTAAAATATTGTTAGTGGATGACGACAGTGTCTATCGCGCCGTAGTGGCCGAGGCACTGATGACAGAGGGACACGAGTTGCTTCAGGCAGAGGACAGTCTGCAAGCCCTGGAACGACTGGCCTATTTCTCGCCCGATATCCTGCTCTTGGCTCCCATGATGCCGGATCTCGATGACTTGGCCTTGATGCTCAGCCTCAAGACCCAGATCCCTGTGATCATCATGTCCGCGAGCGACAACCAGGCGCTGCGCATCCGATGCCATGAGATGGGTGCCGATGATTTCCTCACTAAACCCATTCACATAGAAACCCTGTCAATCCGCATCGGAGCCATCTTGCGGCGCGTCGCCCTGAGCCGGGCTTGGGCCGGTCGAGAGCATAAACGCCGGGAGGGGGCAGAAGCGCCGCACCGACAGGCGGAAAAACAGGAAACTGAAGGCGACGGCGAGTGGGTTAGCTTCGATGAGAGCCGTTATTGTGTGCACCTGGGACGGCGGCGCCTCACATTGACCCAGACAGAGTTTCGTCTGTTCAGGTACCTGTTCGAACGCCGGGGCCAGGTAGTGACCAAGCAGGAGCTGCAACTCGGAGTATTGCATAAGGAACACGGGCGTTTCGATCGTAATCTGGACATGCATATCAGCAATACCAGACGCAAATTGGCCCAGACTCAATTGCCGCGGTCCCTGATCGCCACCGTCAGGGGCCGGGGTTACTGTTTCGCGCCTGTCTGATGTCTGAGCAGCGAGTGTGCAGTTAACAGGCTCGCGCCCCGTTTACGCCGGGATGGGTGTGCTTTCATTTTCCCATTTCCGGCTTTTGGTTTATCCTATGGCCATTAATTTGAGGCCAAGACCTCATATACCGGGCGCCCGGCGCGCTAATCAAGTAAAGGAAGCTACCATGAGGATCAGTGCCAACTTCGATGGCGGAAACATCCAAGTCATCAACCTGGATAACAAAGATGATATACAGCTGGCCATACGTCCGGACGAGGGCGGTGAGTTTTACCAGTGGTTTAACTTCAGGTTCGAAGGCCTGGTCGGCGAGAGCTACAAGCTCAACCTGGTCAATGCCGCCGGCGCCTCCTACCCCAAGGGCTGGGAAAACTACCAGGCGGTCGCCTCCTACGACAGGCAGGAATGGTTCCGTCTGCCGACCCAATACCAGGACGGCAAGCTGAGCATAGAGGTCGAACTGGCCGCCGAGGCGATCCAGATTGCCTATTTCGCTCCTTACAGCTATGAACGTCATCTGGATCTGCTCAGTGCCAGCCAACTGCACCCGCTGGCGGGCCTGGAACATCTGGGACTGACACTGGATGGCAGGGACATCAGCTTGATCAAGGTCGGCGATCAGGACGAGAGCAAGCGCAACATCTGGATCACCGCCAGGCAGCATCCCGGCGAGACCATGGCCGAATGGCTGGTCGAGGGCCTGCTCAAGCGCCTGCTGGATCAGGATTGCGCCACCGCCAGGGCCCTGCTGGACAAGGCCAACTTTTACATAGTGCCCAACATGAACCCGGACGGCAGCGTCCGTGGTCATCTGCGGACCAATGCGGCCGGGGTCAACCTCAACCGTGAATGGCAGAGTCCGAGCCTGGAGAAGAGCCCCGAGGTCTATCATGTGGTCAACAAGATGAAGGAAACGGGTGTCGATCTCTTTTACGATGTCCACGGCGATGAAGGTCTGCCCTATGTGTTCCTCGCCGGCTGTGAGGGCGTACCTGCCTACAGCCACAGGCTGGCCCAGTTGCAGGATAAGTTTGTCGCCGCACTCGGGCTGGCGAGCGCCGATTTCCAGACCACCCATGGCTATGATAAGGATGAGCCGGGCAAGGCGAACCTGACGGTCGGCTCCAACTGGGTCGCCCACACCTTCGATTGCCTGTCCAATACCCTGGAAATGCCCTTCAAGGATAATGACAATCTGCCGGACGAATTCGTGGGTTGGTCTCCCGAGCGTTGTGCTTACCTGGGTGAGGCATCCCTGATCGCCATGTTGGCGGTGGTTAATAACCTGAGATAACAGAGGAATTATGGCGTTAATTAAATGCCCGGTTTGCCACAAGCGTATCTCGAGCCAGGCGAGCCGTTGTCAGCACTGCCAGGCGGATCTGAGCGGTAATACCGAGTCCCTGGCGCGGATTAGCCATATACAGCAATCCAATCGCCTGATGAATCAAAGTTTCCTGGCCTTGACCCTGTTCATTGCCGGGGTAGTGATCTGGTTTTGGGGCGGTGAACCGGCCGAAGGGCTGCGTGCCTATATCGCCGGCGGCTGCTTCGCGTTGGGGTTTGTGGGTTACATGATCACTCGGGTGAGGATCATATTGCATAAGCGGAAGAGTGTATGACAGATATCAATCAAGTGATAGAGCAGATGCCGGTGGAAGTCTATGAGCGCCTGCTTTCGGCGGTCGAATTGGGTAAGTGGGAAGATGGCTCAGTGCTCAGCCAGGCACAGCGCGAGTCGACCCTGCAGGTGGTGATGCTGTATCAGGCCCGCAAGCTGGACCAGCAGGAGCATTTCACCATCAACGCCAGGGGCGCCATCAATGAGCTGTCCAAGAGCGAGTTGAAGAAGCAATTTCGCGGTGAGACCATAGCCGACTTCAAAGAGTCCGAACTCTGATTTGGTGCGCCTTAATTGGCGTCTGAGCTGCTTTGCTGTTTAAGTATTTCACCGCAGGCATAGCTCTGCCGACATGAGCGTCAATCCATAAAAAAGCCCGGGAATCCGGGCTTTTTTATGTTTGTTGCCTGGTAACGCCTCAGTCCGGGGTCAATTCACCAACCAAATTCTGCAGCATCGCCTGTTTTATCTCATCTGGCTGCAAATTTTTCGAAAGCAAATAGTGCAGTTTCGCCAAGGCCGCTTCTATGGTCATGTCGGCGCCGCTGATCACCCCGGCCTTGGCCAGGGCATTGCCGGTAGCATAACCGCCCATATTCACCTTGCCCTGGAAGCATTGGGTCAGATTGACCAGCACTATACCGCGCTCGTCCGCTTCCTTGAGGGTCGCCAGCAAGGCCGGATCCTGGGGCGCATTGCCGACACCGAAGGTCAGCAGGATCAGGGCCCTCACGGGTTGTTGCAGTATGTTCTTGAAGATATCGGTGGAGATCCCCGGATACAGGGTCACCACCCCCACGGGCTGAGGGCTGATGCTGGCCACTTGCAGCGGCCTGTCGCTGGCTGTGGCTATCTTGCCGGCGTGCAGGTTGATCTTGATGCCGGCCTCCAGCAGGAGCGGGAAGTTAGGCGAGGCGAAGGCATCGAAGCCATCGGCATGGGCCTTGGTCGAGCGGTTACCGCGAAACAGCTTGTTATTGAAGAAGAGACAGACTTCGGCAACCGGGTAGTTGGCGGCAATATACAGAGAATTCAAAAGGTTGGTTTGGCCATCGGATCTCAGCTGCGCCAACGGGATCTGCGAGCCCGTGACTATTACCGGCTTGGATAGCCCCTGTAACATGAAGGACAGCGCCGATGCCGTGTAGGCCATGGTATCTGTGCCATGCAAGATCACGAAGCCATCGTATTTGTGGTAATTGGCCTGGATATCGTCGGCGATCATCTGCCAGTCGGTAGGGGCCATATTGGAGGAGTCGATGAGCGGCTGATATTCGTGGATCACGAAATCCGGCATTTCCTCGTGATAGAACTCGGGCATGGACTGAACGCATTGGGTCAGAAATCCCGCCGCCGGGGCGAAGCCATTGGCGGTCTTCTGCATGCCTATGGTACCGCCTGTGTAGGCGACGTAAATCGAACGTTTGGTCATTAGTGTCTGTATTCGTTGCTGCGAGTGGCTTGATTATAAGGGCTAGCCTGGGTAAACCCAACAGCTTGACGACAATAAAAAAGCCCGGAAAACCGGGCTTAGGGACTCATGATGATCAATGGGTGTCTGGGCTATCAGTAGTTGCAGTCGTCGCAATAGAGATAGACACCATTGGGGTCATCGAAAGCGGCGAACTCCTGCACGGCGCCGGCCCACTGTGCCAGCACACGTTCGAATACCGAGGTATGAGTCAGGCTGGGAGGCAGATAGCTGGCGACCGAGCCAAACATGCGCTGCATGAACAGCTGTTCGGGTGTTAATTCCTGCTCTATGACTCTGGTGTCGAACTTGCCCAGCTTGGCCAGTTCGACCGCCTTGCCTATGGCGGCATCTATGTCGCCCAGCTCATCGACCAATCCCAGCTCAAACGCCTTCTTGCCCGTCCATACATGGCCCTGGGCTATCTTATCCACTTGCTCCAGGGTCATGTGGCGCTCCCTGGCGACCAGAGAAATAAACTCATGGTAGCCACGTTCTATGTTGCGCTGGATGACGGCCTGCACCTGGGGAGAGAGGCTGCGGGTGACGGACAAGCCGGCCCACTCAGAGGTAGATACCCCATCCGTGTAGATCCCCAGGCTGGCGAGCGAGTCTTCGAAGGTCGCCAACATGCCGAAGATGCCTATGGAGCCTGTGAGTGTGGTCGGGGTGGCGTAGATATAGTCGGCACTGGCGGAGATCCAATACCCCCCGGACGCGGCCAGGCTGCCCATGCTGACCACCACAGGTTTACCCGCGGCCTTGAGGGCCAGCAGTTCCTGGCGTATCTGCTCGGAGGCGAAGGCGCTGCCGCCGGGGCTGTCTACCCTGAGTACCACGGCCTTTACCTGATCGTCGAAGCGCGCCTTGCGCAGCAAGGCGGAAGTGCTGGCACCGCCAATCTGACCCGAAGGCTGATTGCCGTTGAGTATGGTGCCCTTGGCCACTATGATGCCGACCGTGTCCTGTGGCACCAGGGAAGGGGTCGGTGCCACCAGGGCCAGGTAGTCGTTGAAATGCACTTGCCTGAAGCTGTCGCCCTGGCTGGACTTGCCTACGCTGGCTATCATGGCGGTGCGGAAGCGCTCGTCGGAGGCGAGTTCATCGACCCACTTCATGTTGATGGCCATGGTGGCGGCATCACCCTCGGCCTTATCCAATTCGGCCAGATAACGCTCGGCGTCGGGAACCAGATCGGCCGCATCTATGCCGCGATTGGCGGCGACAGTGGCGGCATAGCTCTGCCAGATATCCGTCAACAGCTCGCCGTTGGCTTCCTTGGCAGCCGCCGACATGTCATCACGAATATAGGGCTCCACCGCAGATTTGAAGGTACCGACCCGGAACACATGGGTGTGGATCTTGAGTTTATCCAGGGCCGTCTTGTAATACTGGCGATAGCGGCTCAAGCCGTTGAGCAGCACTTGCCCCTGGGGATTGAGATAGAGGGTATCGGCATAGCTGGCCAGAAAATACTGATTCTGTTCGTAATAGTTGCCTATGGCGAACACCTTTTTGCCTGTGGCCTTGAAGCCTTCCAATGCCTCACCTATGGTTTGCAGCTTGCTGACCCCGGCGGATCTCAGCTCGGACAAGTCCAGCACCAGGCTGCTGATCCTGTCGTCTGTGGCGGCATTGTTGATCACATAGAGCACGTCGGCCAGCAGGATCTCGCCGTCAACATCGACACCTTCACCTTGCTTGAATGCCGCTTCTAAGGGGTCTACCGGCCGCTTCTGCTCGACGATCGCGCCGGCCAGATCCAATACCAGGGCCGAGTTATCTTCGACTTCTATGTGTTCACTGCTGAAGAGGACGACCAGCACCAGCGCCAGCAGACCAAAAAAGACCAAATTAAGGATCGCCTTGCGAACCCCGTTGAGGGTATTCCAAATGAGTAAAGATATATTCTTTAAAAACGAGGGTTTAGCGGACATTGGCCACTCCTTTATCTATCCAATGGGCCAATGCTAACCGAAAACACCCCAGGAGGCTAAAAACAATTGTAAGGCTTTTTAATCTTTGTACTTGTTGCCGGTAGTTGAGCTTAATTCCGTCACAGGGTATGCTGATTTAAATCACTTGTTTAAAAAGGACGTTTGAATGTCGTTTCCGCATTTATTAGAACCCTTAGATCTGGGCTTTACCCGGCTGAAAAATCGTGTGCTCATGGGTTCCATGCATACGGGCCTGGAAGAAGAAAAGGGCGGCTTCGAGAAACTGGCACAATTTTACCGCGAACGGGCAGAGGGTGGTGTTGGCCTGATAGTCACCGGCGGGATCTCGCCCAATCTGCGCGGCCGTCTCACGCCCCATGCCTGCCAGCTGAGCTTTCCCTGGCAGGTGGCCAAACACAGGATAGTGACCCAGGCGGTGCATCAGGCCGGCGGCAAGATCTGCATGCAAGTGCTGCACGCAGGGCGCTACGGTTACCATCCTTTCTCGCTGGCACCGAGCAAGATCAAATCTCCCATCACCCCCTTCACCCCTTCGGCCATGTCTGCCAGACAGGTGCGCGGCACCATCAAGGATTACGCCAACAGCGCCGCGTTGGCGAGAAAAGCAGGCTATGACGGCATCGAAGTCATGGGCTCAGAGGGCTACCTCATCAACCAGTTTGTCAGTGCCAGGACCAATGATCGCAACGATGCCTGGGGCGGCAGCTTCGAGAAGCGGGCGGCCTTTCCGCTGGAGATAGTCAGGGCGATCCGCGCCAAGGTCGGCAGCGACTTCATCATCATCTTCCGCCTCTCAATGCTGGATCTGGTCGACAAGGGATCGAGCTGGGACGAAGTGGTGCAGCTGGCGAAATGGCTGGAACAGGCCGGGGTGTCGATCATCAATACCGGCATAGGCTGGCATGAGGCCAGGGTGCCTACCATAGCCACCAGCGTGCCTCGCGGGGCGTTTTCCTGGGTGACAGAGAAGCTCAAGCGCGAGGTATCTGTGCCGCTTATCGCCACCAATCGCATCAATACTCCGGAGATCGCCGAGCAGATCCTGGCCTCGGGTCAGGCGGACATGGTCTCCATGGCCCGGCCTTTCCTGGCCGATCCCGAGTTCGTCAACAAGGCGGCCAGTGGCCAGAGCGAGTTGATCAATACCTGCATCGGCTGCAACCAGGCCTGTCTGGATCACACCTTCGCCCTCAAACGTGCGACCTGCCTGGTGAATCCCAGGGCCTGCTATGAAACCGAAATCAATTTCAGCGCCACGGCCAACAAGAAACGCATCGCAGTGATGGGCGCAGGTCCGGCGGGAATGGCGTTTTCCGTCTATGCCGCCAGCCGGGGCCATGAGGTGGTCTTGTTCGAGGCAAAATCCGAGGTCGGCGGTCAGTTCAACCTGGCACGCAAGATCCCGGGCAAGGAAGAATTCAACGAGACTATAAGGTATTTCGTCAACCAGCTGGCGTTGCATAAGGTCGAACTCAGGCTCAACACGCGCCTGGATGCGGACACGCTCGCCGCCGAGCATTTCGACGAGGTGGTTGTCGCCGCCGGGGTCGTCCCCAGATTGCTGGATCTGCCCGGTTTCGACGATGCCAGGGTGGTGGATTATCAGGCCGTGCTCAGCGGCCAAGTCGAGTTGGGTGACAAGGTGGCGCTGATAGGTGCCGGCGGCATCGGCTTCGACATGGCGCACTTCCTCTGCGAGCCCGAGTCCAGCAGCCTGGATACGGATAAGTGGCTGCAACAATGGGGCATAGACAAGGCGTACCGACAGGCGGGTGGTCTGACGACGCCACAGACAGGGACCGAGACAGAGACCGGAGCGGCGCGCCAGGTGCATTTGCTGCAGCGCAAGTCTTCCAAGATGGGCAAGGGGCTGGGCAAAACCACCGGCTGGATCCACCGCGCAGTGCTCAAGCAGCATGGGGTCGAGATGCAGACAGGGGTCAGCTATGAGAAGTTCGACGCTGCCGGACTGCACATCAGGGTGGGGGACGAGTCCAGCGTGCTGGCGGTCGACAACGTGGTGCTCTGTGCCGGCCAAGAGTCGAACCTCAGCCTGGTCGATGAGATGAAGGCATCGGGTTTGCCCGTGCATCTCATAGGTGGGGTCGATGTGGCGGCCGAGCTCGATGCCAAGCGTGCCATACGTCAGGGCGCCGAGTTGGCGATGCGTATCTAAACCCTGGCTGCTCGCCAATGCCTGCCATGGGCTAGGCTGGGTAGCGCAACGAAAGCCTGATAACCATCAGGCTTTTTTATTGCCTGGCCCGGCGGCAATAGCACGGCTGTGTCATGCCCCTTAGCTCACCAAGCGGATGGCAAAAAATGTCGCCTAAGCTTGCCGGCCCCTTGCACTGAGCCGTCACAGGGCAGAAAATAGCGCCCAGACACATTTTGTCATTCTTGAATGGGGAGCTATCTTAGACATGGAAGCGGGCAGTCAGCACAATTTGAATCAAAAGCTCACCCTGCTATGCAGGCTTGAGCCCGGATGTCTAGGGCCAGATGGGGCGCAGCACATAGAAGCCTTCTGTACCCTGGCGCAACAGGCATTGCAGAGCTACCGGGCCGACATCGCCATTTGGCAACTGACCCCCCGTTATGACAAACGCTTGAGTGAAATGAGCTATCGCCTGGGTGACAGACCGCTGACGCCCGCCCAGAGCGACAAGTACCTGGCTTTATTCAACCTGAGCCTGGATGAGTTTGAAGAAAAGTTTCAGGACAAGTTGACCGGCCTGATAACGCAGTTTCTGGCGCGGCACTCGCGCAATTAGCAGCTAGGGCCTGTGCCGGCTGGCGCCGGCGTCAATGGACTATTAATAAGGTTAATAAGGAACAGCAGATGAAAACACCTATTCCAGCCAGTGCCGGCAAGCATATCTTGATCACCGGCGCCAATCGTGGCCTGGGACTGGCCTTGACCCGCTTGTATCTCGATGCCGGCTGGCAGGTGACCGCCTGCTGCCGTCACCCCGACTCGGCCACAGAGCTGGGTGCCTTGCTCGAAGCCTATGAGGCACTGGAGATTTTCGAGCTGGATGTCACGGTTCAGGAGTCTATCGATGCCCTGGCCGAGACTTTTGCGGGCGAACCCCTGGATCTGCTGCTCAACAACGCGGGTATCTATGGCCCCAATGGTCTCAGGTTTGGCACCACGGATGTCGATGCCTGGCAGCGGGTGTTGGCGGTCAATAGCATAGCGCCGCTGAAACTGGCCGAGGCATTCCATCCTCAGCTCAAGCTCGCCGGCAAGGCCATCATAGCCAACATCTCCTCCAAGATGGGCAGTATGACAGATAACACCAGTGGCGGCGCTTACTTGTATCGCTCCTCCAAGGCGGCACTCAACGCCGTCAGCCGCAGCATGGCGATCGATTTAGCCGCCGATGGCATCTCAGTGGTCGCGCTGCATCCTGGCTGGGTGCGGACCGACATGGGCGGTCCGCAGGGCCTGATAGACACAGAAGAGTCGACTCGCGGACTCAAGGCGCTGTTGGATAAGCTAACCCCAGATCAGAGCGGCGGTTTCTTCGACTATCGGGGCAATGCCGTTCCCTGGTAGCCGCGTCGGTTGAGGCGGCGCCTTCACTGCGGTGCCGCCCGACCTTGCTGGGCCGAGGCGATTTTTTCGTATTCAGTTACAAAAATTGCCGGCAGACCGCAAGCTAAATGCTTGTGTGAAGAGTGAAATATCAGCATCTTGGTGACGGTTTAACAGTCAATCGAAGTCCCTCGGCTTCGATCTAATCCAGGAGGTGACATGAAACCATTGCTGACACTCTCAATAGGTTTGGCGCTCTTGAGCCCGCCCGCCATGGCTAAGGTGCTCGAGTCCAAGGCGGTATTCGATCTCGAATACGCCAGTCAACTGGCGATCACCGACAAGGGTGATCTCGTGTATTTCGTACGCAACCGCATGGACATAGACACGGACAAACAGGTGGGCAACATCTGGTCTGTGGATACCCGGACCCAGGCATTGCGTCCCGTCACCACCGGGCTGCATTACGATTTCTCGCCGCTATTGTCACCGGACCAGAGCCGGCTGGCATTTATTTCGACCCGCAGCGGCAAGCCGCAGCTGTTCATCAAATGGCTGGATACGGGCGCGACCGCCATGATAAGCCATCTGCCCGAGCCGCCTCAGGGATTGAGCTGGTCGCCGGATAGCAAACAGTTAGCCTTCAGCATGTTCGTGCCCGACAAGCCCAATCGTCCTGTGAGCTTCAGTGGCAAACCCGAGGGCGCCGAGTGGGCCGACGACGCCATCTATATAGATGAGGTTTTCTATCGCCAGGATGGTGCCGGCTACAACCGGCCAGGCGCGGTGCAGCTTTTCACCTTGCCGGCCGAGGGGGGCAATCCACGCCAGCTCACCTTCGATAAGTACGATCACCAGGGCAAGCTGAGTTGGACCCCGGATGCGGCGGAAATTTATTTCTCGGCCAATCCCCGACAGGCCTCGGGTTTAGCACCCATGAACTCGGAGATCTTTGCCCTTAAACTCAGCGATGCCAGTGTGCGTCAGATCACCGACAGGGATGGTCCCGACTCGACACCTCAGATCTCACCCGATGGCAAGCTGCTGGCCTATCTGGGCTTCGATGACAAGAAGAGCAACTACGAGAATGCCAGGCTTTATATCAAGCCCCTTGCCGGCGGCGAGGCCAGGGCCATCACCCTGGATCTGGACCGGAGTGTCGACGACATGCGCTGGGCGGCAAACAGCAAGGGCCTCTACATTCAATATGAAGACAGAGGCACCAATACCTTGGCTTACCAACCTCTGTCGGGCGAGCGTCAGCTGCTGACCCATGAGGTGGGCGGCACGTTCCTGGGACGGCCCTATACCTCGGGCAGCTTTGCCTTGGCCAAGGATGGCACCTTGGCCTTCCCACTCGCGGATCCCCAGAGACCGGCGGATGTCGCAGTCTTGCATGGCGACGAGGTCAAACGCCTGACCCGACTGAACCAGGATGCCTTGGGGCAAACCTCTTTGGGCAAGGTGGAAGAGATTGCGTTCAAGTCCAGCGTTGATGGCCTGAACATCCAGGGCTGGATCCTCTATCCGCCCGGTTTCGATGGGTCGAAAAAGTACCCTCTGCTGCTGGAAATCCACGGCGGACCGGTCGCGGCTTACGGGCCTCAGTTTGCCGCCGAGCTGCAGCTGTATGCCGCCCGGGGTTACGTGGTGCTCTACCTGAACCCAAGGGGCAGCAGTTCCTATGGCAAGGACTTCGCCCAGCAAATTTACCATCAGTATCCGAGCAAGGACTTCGATGATCTGATGGCAGGGGTCGATGCCGTCATCGCCAAGGGCTTCATCGACGAGCGTAAAGTCTTTGTCACTGGAGGCTCGGGTGGCGGTACCCTGACGGCCTGGATAGTGGGGCATACCGACAGGTTTACCGCCGCCGTGGTGGCCAAGCCGGTGATCAACTGGTTCAGCTTCGTACTGACGGCGGACTTTTATCCCTTCTTCTCCCAATATTGGTTCCCGCAGAAACCCTGGGAAGATCCGGAACTCTATATGAAGCTGTCGCCCATCAGCTATGTCGGCAACATGCGCACTCCCACCATGTTGTTGACCGGGGAGGCGGATCATCGCACCCCCATTTCTGAGTCCGAGCAATTGTATCAGGCGTTGAAACTCAAGGGGGTGGATACCGCCATGGTACGCATTCCCAACGCGGGTCATGGCATTACCGCCAGGCCCTCGAACCTGATGGCCAAGGTGGAATATATTCTCTGGTGGTTCGGCAAGTATGGCGGGCCGCAGGCGGCGGAAGACGCCAAGGCGGATAAGGACATGTCAGGGAAGGAGAGTCTCTAGCGCTGGGCTGTGTGCGGTATCAGCAATGAAAAAGGCGTGCCGCTGGCACGCCTTTTTACCTTGAGGACCAAGCCTGGCCCGTTCGTTTAGCAATGCACATCAATGTGCCATTTGCTGGATTCAGATCTCAGGATACAGAGGACGGATATCCGTAGGAATGGCTTCCATCTTCACATTCAATGCGGCGACCTCTGGGGTCAGCACTGCGTATTTGGCGAGGAAGTCCTTCGACTGCTGATAGTCACCCAGCGCCTGGATCATGCACAGATCGTGCACCAGCTCCCGGATGGCCAGGGCCAGCTTATCGAAGTCGACCTTGTAGGTCTGGCTTTGGCTGTCGAAGTCGAAGGCCTGCTTCTCTTTGAAGTAGTTATATTGGAACGCCGCGCCGGCGCCATGGGCTTCATGCACCCCGAAACGCATGGAGCGGAATAGACCGGCAAAATAGGTCACCAGCATGTTGTCGCGCTCGGCCTTGGGCATTTCGCCCTTGTCCATCAGGAACAACATGTTATAGGCGCCCATCACATCCGCCTTGCCTTCTTCAATCTTGGAGTAGGTCTCCTGCAATTGCTCGGCGACCGTGGTGCTCTTGCCGTCTTTGACTAGGGTGCCAGGGCCCAGGCCGTGGGACAGCTCGTGGAACAGGGTCTCGTTGAAGAAGTATTGCTCCATCAACAGAGATTGCTGCGCCGGGGCTATGATCAGTGCCGAGATGGGCCGCATGATCGCCTCATACTTGGCGTTGAGCACATTCTTCAGCATCACCTTCTTGCTGCCCTTGAGTTCGCGCACCACTTCGTCGTTGGGCAGGTTAAAGGCCGTGGTCTGTACCCCCGGCTTGTTGTCGCCGCCACCGGAGATCTGCTCGACCACAGATATGGGGGACTCGGAGCCGCGCTGCAGGTTCTTGTACTTGTCCTCGATCGGCAGGTTCAGCTCCATCTCCTTGAGGTACTGCTTGTACACGGCCAGCTTGGCACTGTCCTGGGGATTGCGTACCGTGATGAAGGCTTCGAAGAAGGTCTTGTAGCCGAAGAGCTTGTCCGTATAGGTCTCGTAGGGACCTATGGCGACTTCCAGTGAACCGTTAAGATCCATCCAGGCCATCTCAGAGTCACGATAGTCATTTTTGAGGAAGGCATCGGCGCGCTTGTCGAGGAAGGTCTTGAGGCTGGCGTCCTGGGTGAGGGCGGCGGCTTCACGCATCAGGGTGGCACAGGCCGCAAGCTCTTTGCCATAGTACTGGCTGTAGGGCACGGCCAGCAACTTATCGCCCTGACGCACTATGACGGTATAGCCACTCTTGAACGCGGCTTCATCTTCAGGATGGGCGGCGATCCACTGGTTGAATTCTTCCTTGGTCATGTCGACCGGGTAGACACCTGCACCATCCGGGCGCTCTGTGTCGCCCCAGAAGGGCTTGTCGCCTTCCAGGGTATCCCAAGGGCCATAGTGGAGATCGAACAGCGACAACAACAGCTGTTTGTCGGGATTTGCCGAGGTGGCAATCTCGGCGCGTACCTTGGGATTGGCATCATAGGTCTGGCGCAGGTAGACACCATCTAGGATATTGGCGACCTGCACCATCTTGTGCAGTACCTGGCGGTCGATATCGCTGAGGCTGCTCAGATCCGCCTGCATTTTGGTGTCGACAAATCTGTCCAGCATGGCTTGATAGCGGCCGCTCTGGGCCGTAGGGTCTTGCGCTTTGGCCTGTGCTGCCGAGGCCTGCTGCTCCGAGGCGGTCGTCTGTTGCTTTTCCGCCGGTGAACAACCCGCCAGGGCCGACACCAGGGCCAGGGATATGAATGAAGCTTTCATCTCGCGTTTCTCCTTTTATTATATTGCTCGCCATGAGAGGCATGAAATGAGCGCGCCTCAATGTACACCTAATGCCGGCGGGGATAAAGCCGACGCCGCCCGCTCTTGGCTCAGAGGCGATCGATTGCCAGTAAATTGACCGTTAAAGATGGATTGGCCGAGTCTCCCAAGGGAGGAGGGGCTTGGCTATACTTGGTAGCAGGAGTACTTGATAGCAGGAATGCCAAGAGTGCCATCAAGCTGCGGGAGCCAGAGTGAAGCCAGCACAGACCCAATTGACCGTCTTCTACGACGGCGCCTGTCCTCGCTGCGTCGAAGACAGGCGCCACTACGAGCAACTCGCCGGCGACAATGCCGACCAGGTGACCTGGTTCGATATCACCAATCAGGACCAGGCCCTGCGGCGGCTCGGGATAGATCCCACCAAGGCCTTGACCGAGCTGCATGTGCAGACCGCCGATGGCCGCATCCTCTCCGAGCTCGACGCTTACATTGCCCTGCTGCAAAGGGTACCAAGGCTGCGGCCATTGGCCTGGCTGCTGGGGCTGCCGCTCATTCGCCCACTGGCGGCACGCCATTATCACAGCTCGGTAACACGGCGTCTGGCGCGCAGCGGCAGATTGCCACCGACGGAAAAATCTTAGCAACGGTCTAGATTTTAGTACCTGTCTAGATCTTAGTGCCGATCCCAAGTGCTTATCTCCACGTCGCTGCATTATCCTCGCTGCGATTGTTTCAAGCTGAACATGGAAGGCGTTCGATACCCAATAGATTAAAACAACTGAGATGGGAGTAGGAGCAGATATCCTGACGCACTTTGTCCTGTGCAATATTTCAATGTTGTAGTACTGCAGGGACGAATGCCGGTGTCTCCATAAAAACCAGAATGACAATTTTGCTGTTTGTTAATTTGCGCCGGCGCTGTGTTGCTATTTGTTTTCATACTTGTTATAAAAATGAGCGAAGGACTTGTGAAGTAGTTGTAGGACAGGGTCTTCTGACTTTTACACTTACTTTAAAATCAAAAGGAATTAACAAGATGACCAGCAACAAAAAACTTTTCGCTTTTAAACTGGCAGAAAAAAAGCAACAGACTAACGTTTCCTCACAAAAGCATGTTCAATTTAAAGCGCGTGAAGGCGTTGCAATTGCCGGATGCACAGATCCTACAGGCAGGGGACTGGTTCGCTACAGCGATACAGGCATATATTGCTGATTAAGCAGTAAAAAATACCTCGGTTTTCACCGGGGTATTTTCCCTCGTTTCGATTGCTCCACTCCCGCTTAAAAATTAAAAGGAATTAATAACATGAACAACAATAAAAAACTTTTCGCTTTTAAATTGGCAGAAAAAAAGCAACAGGCTCACGTTTCTCAACAACAGAATGTGCAATTTAAAGCGCGTGACGGCGTGGCAATCGCCGGATGTACTTTGGCGCCTGCGGGTAATGGACATGCTCCACGTTACAGCGACACAGGCATGTATTGCTAATTAAGCCGTAAGAAAGTCCCCGGTTTCAGGCCGGGGTAATTTTTTCCCACACTTCGATTTTTCTACTCCCTCATTTAAGTGGTCTATGAATAGCAAACGGATTTTAATCGTCAGTAACAGCGATGATCTTCATGTCGAGGTGCTCACTCCCATATTGACAGCCAAAGGCCATCAGCCTTTTCGCCTCGACCTGAATACATTTCCACGTGATTATCAGTTTCATCAACACATCAGCCAGGATGGGTGCGAGGGTTTTATTGAACATCTGCCCACGGGGGACAGGCTCGCGATCGAAGATATAGGATCCGTGTGGCTGCGTAAGAAAGGGGAATTTGCGTTTCTCAGTCCGGATTTGGGGCCGCAGGAAAATGCCTACGCGATTGAAGAAACCGACCACACACTGTTTGGCTTACTGTACGGCCTCGACTGCTATTGGATGAGCCACCCCTTGGCGATGCGCGGGGCAAGCTTCAAGGGGGAGCAGATGAAAAGGGCCGTCAGACTGGGCTTCGCCATCCCGCCGTCGATCATCAGCAACACGCCGCAAGCCGTCAAGTCGTTCAAGCAGACGCTGGAGGGAGACATGGTGTTCAAGGCGATGTCGTCATCCTTCTTAGCCGCAGATAAAGTATCGCAAGCAGAGCGGGAGTCCGATGGCATTCCGACCACTGTGATTAGCGATCTGGACATGGACGAGCTGGATGCGATCGCCCATGTGCCCTGTCATTTTCAGGGACACATAGAAAAAGCCTATGAGCTGAGAGTGACTGTGATCGGTGAGCGGGTGTTTGCGGCGAAAATAGATTCACAGCTGGACGAGCGCACGAAAACAGATTTCAGAGATTTCAGTGTGGAGATCCCCTACAGCGCCATGCTGCTTCCACTGGATGTTGAGCGGCGTTGCCGCGAGTTTGTCAAAAGTTACGGCCTCAATTATGGCGCCCTGGACTTAATAGTGACGCCGAAGGATGAATATATCTTCTTGGAAAACAATCCAGGTGGGCAGTTTTGGTTTGTTGAGCAACTGGTGCCCGAATTGACCATGATGAACACATTAGCCGATTGCTTGATAGAGGGGGCTCAATGCTGAATTCGGATGACATTAAGAGGTTGGAAAGTCAGCGAGACAGCAAGGTATTGGTGCTCGCTGCCAGTCAACTCGATATCGAGTTATTGCCGGCGCTCTATAACAGCTTGCAGCAACTCGGGCATGTTAGGCGACTGGATGTCGTGCTCTACGGCCGCGGTGGCATAGTGAATGCTGTCAGGCGTATTGCGCTTTTATTGAGAGAATTTTGCGATACCCTTTGCTTCATTGTGCCGCATCATTGCGAGTCTGCCGCAACCTTGTTGTGTCTGTCCGGGCATGAAATCATCGCCGGGCCTTTGGCTATCTTTTCGCCGATAGATCCCGCCTTGCAGGCGGGCGCCTCAAACCATGAGGAGGCTCCGTCGAGCCTGTCATCCCAGGATGTGCGCTTGTTTTCACAAATGATGCGGGACTGGTTTAAGCTCGACGACGATGAAGTGAAGGCTCAGTCGGCATCCCATCTGTGCAACAGCATTTTCCCTACGACCTTGACGTCCTTTTACCGCTCGACACTGGAACTGCAACAGATAGGTGAGCAGTTGCTGGCATTTCAGCTGCCGGAACAGGAACAAGGCATACGCAGCAAGCTAGTTGAACAGCTCCAGTACGGTTACCACTCGCACACTTATGCCATTACCCGGGAAGAACTGGCCCAGTTGGGGCTGAAGATGAAGCAGGATCCCCAGGTCGATGCGACGGCTTGGAAAATAGCAGAACAGATCCGCGCCAAGTTGGGCCCGGGCGCATGTGAGTCATTGGACGCAGCTTGGTGTGATGCCATCATAGCCACTGCCAATGAAACCCGCGGGCGCTGGTGCCACCCGGAAAGGCCTTCTCCTTGCTGGAAAATAGTGAGGTAAGTCTTGATTTATTTAGCCGAATTTTGTCGTTTGTTTATCTTTATCGTACTTGTGCTTGCCGCCTGGGGGAAAACAAACTCATTCGCCAGGTTTAGAGACAGTCTGGCGGATACCTTAAATGTGCCTGTGCAATGGCGTTTGCTCTCGGCACTTGGCCTGGTGGCTACAGAATGGATGTTGGCGGCCATGTTGCTCATTGATGGGCCCTGGAGAGCCTTGGCCATGCAGGCTGCACTGCTTTTATTTGTCTCCTTCGCCCTCTACATAGCGTCAATTTTGATCAAGCACAGATTGGTCAGCTGTCATTGTTTCGGCCGGGAAAACCGCCATGTCAACGCGTATGACTTTTATCGCACTTTGATCTTGATAGCGGCTTGTTTCATCATGCTCACGTTTACATCGAGTGCCTTGACTCTGGTCCCTGCCTCCCAATGGCTGCTATTTGGCTGTGCATTCATGCTTGCTCAGATAACGATACATTTGCCTGATGTCGCCACGTTATTGCGCCATGACGCCTAAGGATTTTATATGACGGACATAGGGTTAATACATTGGGTCTTGGCTTGCCTTATCTTTGCGGTTTCAATTAACCTGGTGCTCACCTTCCGGCTGTTCGATATGATGCGGACTATGCATGTCCCAGGTGTCAATGCCGTCCCCTTAACCTTGCCCGTTGGGGAGCCGGTTCCTGATTTTTCAGGTGCAACCTTAGTGGGTAAGACGCCTGTAGGCTCGGTAAATAAACCGACGGTTCTGGTGTTCTTATCCTCCAAATGTAAGGAGTGCCATGGCAAGCTTGCGGAACTTAGCCGCATACAAGCAGCCTTGAATAGTGCGGAGCTGGTGATGTGGTTGGTTGCATCTGAGCACCCGAATAAGCTGAAAGCGTTTTTGGCCGACACCGACCTGTTAAGCCTTGCGGTGGCTATGGACAGCGAAGTACGCAAAAGTTTGAACCCCCGCAGCGCTTCCCCGTTTTATTTGTTTTTGGATGAAAACCGGGTGTTACAGGCCAGTGGAATTATCGGTGACGATGACTGGCTCAGCTTTATTTCGCAGATGGATGACATCTTATCGGAAGCGGAGCCTGCATTATGAACCTGGAAACCAGGAAATTGCACCGCCTCAGGCTGCAGCTGATCAGGCCTTATATTTATCGGCTCTTGCTGGGCTTCATTGTCATGTTGGTCACTGTGGTCATCCAGCTCAGTTTTCCCAAGGCAGTCGCCTACTTTATCGATAACTCGGTGAAGGCACAGCAAAGTGACTGGCTCACCTGGGTTGGACTGGTCATGATACTGGTATTTTTGATCCACGCAGCTGCGACCTCACTGCGCTACTACCTCTTTGAGTCGGCGGGGACCCTAATAGTGACTCGACTCAAACAGCAGCTCTATGGCGCCATCATTGGCCAGGGAATAGGTTTTTTTGATCGCAATAATGTCGGCAACTTGAGTAACCGGCTTTCTGCCGATGTCGAAGTGCTGAAAGACACCCTGACCATGGCATTGGCGATCGCGCTGCGCTCCTTGTTGACCTGCATCGGCGGTGCCGTCTTGCTGCTTATGCTTTCTCCCAAACTCAGTCTATTGATGTTGGTGGTCGTGCCTTTATCCATATTGGCTGCGCGTCAAGCGGGCAAAATGGTGAGCAGCAGATCTAAGCTGGTTCAGGACAATTTGGCCGACTGTAACCATATAGCCCAGGAAAGCTTTGCCAATATTCGTTTGATGCATGCCTTTGGTCAGCAAAATGGGGCGAAGCGACGCTACCGAGCGGCAACGGATAAAACCCAGGATTTATCTCTAGGCAACACCCGTATTTTCGCCGGATTTCAGGGCGTCACCAGCTTTATCCAGTACATGGCCTTGTTGGTTACTCTGTGGTTCGGCGGTCAGATGGTGCTTGAAGGCCAGCTGAGTATCGGAGAGTTAACCAGTTTTATTCTGTATGCCGCCATGGTGGCAATGTCGGCATCCGGGGTGAGTTGGTTTTGGGGAGAGTGGATGAAAGCCGTGGGGGCAACGGAAAGAGTCTTCGAATTGCTTTCTCTTCAGCCACAGATCCCGGAAGGGCCAAGCGAAGCGGAGTTACCCCAATTCAGGGGCGAGATAGCCTTTGAAAATGTTGAATTTTCCTATCCCGCTCGCCCCGAAAACAAGGCATTGAGAAGGTTTAATTTATCCGTAGCTGCGGGAGAAAAAATAGCCTTGGTCGGTTCATCCGGCGCAGGAAAATCGACCATTGCCAGTCTGATACTGGGTTTTTACACACCCGACTCGGGCAAACTCAGGTTCGATGGTGTAGATGCCGACACATTGAGCCTGCATGCCATAAGGCGAAATATTGCCATTGTGGAACAGGAGCCCAGTCTCTTTTCCGGCAGCATACTGGAAAATATTCAATACGCACTTTCAGATCGCCTGGCGACGGAGGAAGAAGTGATCCAAGCGGCCAAGCACGCCAATGCCCATGAGTTTATCTGCAAGCTTCCCTGTGGTTATGACACCCAATTGGGCGATCGCGGGGTGCAGCTTTCCGGTGGGCAAAAACAGCGGATCGCCATTGCCCGGGCTATCTTAAGGGACGCCAATATTCTGATCCTCGATGAAGCGACCAGCGCTCTGGACGCGCACAATGAGCATCTGGTGCAGCAGGGCCTTGAGCACCTGATGAAGGGGAGGACAACGATAATGATCACCCATCGCTTCTCAACAATTAGCCGAGCCCAACGAATCGTCGTGATGGATAAGGGGGAGATCAGTCAAATAGGCTCCCATGATTCACTCATACGAAACAGCAATGGGATATACAGCGGGCTGATGCAGAAGCAACTCAGCTACGAAGCCAGTCTCGAGCCTGTACCCGCCTAGTCGCTTTCAAGCATGTGAAGCTTAATACCTGAGATCAAGCAGAAGGCTCAGCTTCGGCCGTTTAAAGGTTTTTCAGGACAGGCCTTATGGCATGAGATCCCGTCCCCTCACCACTTCATCGCTTCACTTCTTCAGCACTTCCTTAGAAATTGAATCTTGACGGCGAAGATTTTGCTACAATGCTTGTTTGCCGGGCTCGACTCGGCAAGGATTCAACCGACTTGCCAGGTTTGGCTAACCCGACTGACATGCGCTTAGGCCCAGAGAACCCAGATGTCCGATCCCTTTCTATCTCCGCTTAGCGACTCTATGGGCGCTTCGACTGCCGCATCACTGCCTGTCGAACTTCAGCCTGCCACAAATATCAGCCCGACGCCGGAGGCACTCGAGCGCTCGCTGGCGCAGCATTTTGGCTTCGCTCAGTTCCGCGAAGGCCAGGGGAGGGTGGTAGCGCAGCTGCTGGCGGGACATTCCAGCCTGGCGATCTTCCCCACCGGCTCGGGCAAGTCGCTGTGCTATCAATTTACCGCGCTGCACTTGCCCCATCTCACCCTGGTGGTGTCACCCCTGTTGGCACTGATGAAAGATCAGCTGAACTTCCTGGCGGGCAAGGGCATAGCCGCCGCCAGCCTGGACTCGACCCTGAGCCCGGAGCAGAGCCGCCAGGTGATGCAGGATGTGCGCAGCGGCAAGATCAAGATCCTCATGGTGTCGGTGGAGCGGTTCAAGAATGAACGCTTCCGTCATTTCATCGAGTCGGTAGCCATCTCCATGTTGGTGGTCGACGAGGCGCACTGTATCTCCGAGTGGGGGCATAACTTTCGTCCCGACTACCTCAAGTTGCCCAGCTATTGCCAGGCACTCAAGATACCTCTGGTATTGCTGCTCACCGCCACCGCGACCCGCAAGGTCAAGCTGGACATGGCCAGACGTTTCGCCATAGATCCCGGGCACATAGTGCAGACGGGCTTCTATCGCGCTAACCTGGATCTCACTGTATTGCCCGTGTCTGCCCAGGATAAGAGGGCGCAGCTGCTGCAGCAAATTCGCGCCCAATCCGGCGCCGGCATCGTCTATGTGACCCTGCAACAGACGGCGCAGGAGGTGGCCGATTATCTCAAGGCCCAGGGCATAGCCGCCGGCGCCTACCATGCCGGTTTCGAAGACAGGCAGCGTCAGGCCATTCAGGCCGACTTCATGGCCGACAAGTTGCAAATAGTGGTGGCCACCATCGCCTTCGGCATGGGCATAGACAAGAGCAATATACGTTTCGTCATCCATTATGATTTGCCCAAGTCCATTGAGAACTACAGTCAGGAAATCGGCCGTGCCGGCCGGGATGGCTTGCCGTCCCATTGCATCACCCTGGCCAATCTGGATGGGGTCAATACGGTAGAGAATTTCGTCTATGGCGATACCCCCGAGTTCGACGGAATAGCCCATGTGGTGGCCAATATCATCGAAGAGGGAGACGGCCGCCAGTGGGAAATGCAACCGACACGGCTGTCTAACGCCAGCAACATACGCCAGTTGCCGCTGAAAACCCTCCTGGTGCAGCTGGAAATGCTGGGGGCGATCAAACCCCTGTATGCCTATTTCGCCGAGGTGAAGTACAAGTTCATCCAAGATCAGGCGCAGATCCTGGCGCAGTTCGATGAGCAGAGGCGCAGTTTCTTGAACAGCATCTTCCAGCATACGGACTTCAAGAAGGTCTGGGGTACCCCCAATCTCGATAGCCTGTTTCAAACGCTGGGCTGCGAGCGCCACAGGGTGCTCTCGGCATTGAATTATCTGGCCGACAAGCGCTTTATCGAGCTCGAGACCAAGGGGATTACCGAGGTCTTCGAAGTCAATTCGGCGATCCTGCAGGATCCCGGGCTGGCCGGGCAACTGCATGGATATTTTGTCGACAAGGAAGTCAAGGAGATCGCCCGCATAGCTCAATTGATCCGCTTCTTCGAACTTGGATCCTGCCTGAGCCATAATCTGTCGCGCTATTTCGACGACCAGCAAACCCCATCCGTCTGCGGCCATTGCAGCGTCTGCCGTGGCCAGCCAGCTAAGTTGGGCTATTCATCGGCGGTGCAGGCGCCAACGGATGCCCAGCTGCGCAGCGACATAACAGAACTCAGGCGTCACCTCGGTGCCAAAGGGGCCGAGCCGCCATCACTGGAGAGCGCCAGTCGCTTCCTGGCCGGCATTGCAGTCCCGGCCTTCGGCCGCTACCAGCTGCGCAAGTTGCCTGGCTTCGCCCGGGCCGAACAAATGAGATTTGCCGAGATTAAAGCCAGGCTCGCTCGGCTCTGGACCGAACTGAATCAAGAGGGAGTAGCATGAACAAGACAGTCAAGAAGATGTTGGCGGCACACGAACACTTGCTCCACATGGAAGATGCCATGGTGACATCCCATACCCAGAGGGAGAGCGGCGAATGGGTGCAGCATACTCTGATGCTGCAAGGCTACGATGTGCCGTTCAAGTTTCGCCGGGTGAAGAAATACAAGAGCCTGCAGGGGCAGAGGGTCAGCCTCGTCTATTACCCCGAAACCACCTCGGTCGCCGGCATAGAGCTGGAAATCATGCAGGTGGTCCGGATAAAGCGTGCCTGAGGCTAGCCGAGTTTACGTTTGATGTCATTGAGTAGCTGATGGGCCAGCTTGCAGTCTCGCTCGCCCAGGCGGGCCATGCCGTCCAGCAGCCATTGCTTGAGCTTCTTATCCTCACCGGCCTCCAGTTCGACCAGCAATGCTTCCGCCTTCTGTTTCAACGCCTGCAACTGCCCGCTATCCGCCCTGGCTTGGCTGGCACTGAGGCTGGCATCTATGTTTGAGAGCGTCTGACTCAGGGCATAGCTGTACACCATCACGGCCTGTGCCAGGTTCAGCGAAGGATAGTCATTTGCCAAGGGCACATAGCTGAACAGATCGCATGACTCTAGTTCATCGTTGCTCAAGCCACTGGCTTCACGTCCAAACACCAGCGCAATAGAGGCAGAACCCGTCTGCTTCAGATGCTGGGATAATTGCTGGGGATCGAAGAACTGCCGCGGCGTGCCGCGCTCCCTGGCGGTGGTCGCCACCAGTATGTCGAACCTTTGGCGGACACTGGCGAGATCCGGCATGACCTCCACCGACTCAAGAATATCCGTGGCACCGTGGGCCAACCAACCGGCTTCCGGGGTCAGATGTAACTCAGAGCCAACCAAAATGAGTTTATTGAACCCCATGGTCTTGATGGCTCGGGCAGCGGCGCCGACGTTGGTGGCACGGCTGGGTTCGACCAGGACGAAACTGATAGACATAAGGGAACTCGGTTGGCAAATATGCCGCAGATTATACTCAATAGCTTAACCTATGGCATGCCTGTCACCGCAAAAGGCCTGGGCCTGGCTGATAACTGAGCAGCAAACGCTCTGGCCTTGTCGAAGCAGGCGCTCTCGGTACCGAGCACGGCCCTGAGTCTGGTGGTATTCCGGGCGCCGACTCGGCAAGCGGTGTCCGGCTAAGTCTCCGGCACCAAAGGCATTATCCATTCAAGAGCCAATCCACGAAGAATCTGTTTTTCTATTTATTGCTCAATCGACGCGCATCTATTCCAAAACCGTCTAGGCTAGTTCTCGAGGTTATAAAATTTACCAAAAGGGGAACAAAAAATGAAAACATGGAAAACTGTTGCAGCCGCTCTCTCCTGTTTGCTCGGCGCATTTGCCGCCAACGGGGGACAGACGGCCCACTTGCTCGTGGTAACAGATGCTGCTGTGCACAACGAAATGACAGCGATGTCATCAAGATTGAAGCAGGCCAATATAAACGCCCGGCCGGCTACCGATTATGTGCTTACCCGCCATCTGATGCCGGGACAGATACTTAAACTGGAAACCGACAGCGATGGACTGGCAGACACGCTGGCGAAGCTCAATCGCCTCGATGGCGTGCGCTTTGCCGAGCCCGATGTCAGCTATTATCCGGATGAACTGCCGACGGATCCTGATTTTGGCGAATTGTGGGGGCTGCACAATACCGGACAGAACGGCGGGACGCCGGATGCGGACCTAGATGCTCCGGAGGCTTGGCAAATATCCCGGGGCGCGCGTTCGATAGCCGTTGCTGTGATAGACACGGGCGTCGATTACACCCACCCGGATCTGGCGGCCAATATGTGGACCAACCCCAACGAAATACCGGGCGACGGCATGGACAATGACAACAACGGTTATATCGACGACATTCACGGTATCAATGCGGTGACCAACAGCGGCGATCCCATGGACGATCACAGCCATGGTACCCATGTCGCCGGCACCATAGGCGCGAGCGCAAACAACGGCATTGGCGTCGTCGGCGTCAATCAGCAAGCCAGCATCATAGGCTGCAAATTCCTGCGGGCGAGCGGCGGCGGTTCCGTCTCGGACGCCATCAAATGCCTCGACTACCTGATAGGGCTCAAACAGGCTGGTACCAATGTCAGGGTCACCAACAACAGCTGGGGCGGCGGGTCCTATTCACCCGTACTGGAGCTGGCCATCGAACGCGCCCGCGACGCCGATATCCTGTTCGTCACCTCGGCGGGTAATGCGGGAGATAACACGGATCACACCCCTCATTACCCTTCCAGTTATCAGGTTGAAAACGTCATTTCGGTGGCGGCAACCACACGTTACGATTCGCTGGCCGGATTTTCCAACTATGGCAAGAACAGCGTTCACTTGGGGGCACCGGGCCAGGGCATCTATTCCACCATACCGAACGCCCGTTACGGGTCCAAGAGCGGCACTTCGATGGCCAGTCCCCATGTCGCCGGCGCCGCCGCCCTGTTGCTGGCGGCCAACCCGGAACTCGACAACAATCAGGTCGTCGAAATCCTGCTTTCCAGCGGTGACCCCATAGACGCCTTAGCGGACACGACGTTATCGGGACGCAGACTCAATCTGGCCAACGCCTTGGCTGAGGCTGCATTGCCTGGCTTTGTCCTCGAAGGGGATACGGCTCCCGTCTCGATTGAAGCCGGCGAGAGCAGCCAATTCCATTTCACCCTCGCTGCTTTCAACGGCTGGCAAGGTGAGGTCGGGCTCAGGGTCGAGGGTGAACTCGGCGCGGCTCTTTCGCACCCTCGGGTCGGTGCCGGTGACAGTTTCGTCGTCACTGTCACTTCAACCCAGGATACGCCCGCAGGTCAATATACCTTGACCCTGAGCGCCGCCGACGGCGTCCGGGTCAAGACACGTACCTTGACGGTTGAAGTCATCTATGGCGATTTGGTTACCGAGCCATTCGAAAACCCACAGAGCATGGCCATTCCGGACAACGATGCCAACGGCGTGGTGTCTGAAATCCGGGTGGCAACCGAGCTGGTTCCAGTTTCCGCCACCGTTTCCGTCGATATCAGCCATACCTGGCGCGGCGATCTGCGGGTCAGCCTGATTTCTCCAAGCGGCGGTGAGCAGGTGCTGCACGACCGCGCCGGCGGCAATGCAGACAACCTGAAGCAAAGCTGGCAGCTAGACAAACTCTCCCCACTACAGGGCCCGTGGCAGCTCAAGGTGCAAGATCTGAGCGGTTACGATCAAGGAACCTTGAACGGCTGGAAGCTGGCCATCACGGGACGCAAGGAGCAAAACCAAGGGCAGGATCCCGAGGCCGGCTTCGACTTCAGCTACGACGGTCTGCAGATCAGTTGCCGCGACCTTAGCCAAGATCCGGACGGAGACATAGTCGAATGGTATTGGCAGTTCGGCGACGGCCAGAGCTCGACACTCGCCAATCCGCAGCACAAGTATGCAGAGGCGGGCGAATACCCTGTGTCGCTCACAGTCACCGACAGCCGCGGCGGGTCAGACACCCAGACGCGTATGATCAGGGTGGGTGATTTCCGACTGTCCTTGGTCGAACTTGTGCCTCATCCGGACGGCAGCAGTTCCGTGGTACTCGGCTGGCAAGGCGGCGAAGCTGGATTTGTTACCGTCTATCGCGACGGTAACGCCATCGGCAGCTATTTCAACTTCGGCACCCATACCGACAGGCTGCATTTGCTGAATACAGTGCACAGCTATCGTGTCTGTGATTCACATGACTGTTCAAATGAACTGAGGGTCGAGCCCTAACAGGGCAGGCCCGCAGTCAGGACCGTTGCGGGCCTACCCCTACTGCGACCAGTCCGGCAGCATGCCCAAGGGAAAGGCATGAGTTAGACCGGGGAAGGAGTGGCGGCGAGCATGGTCTGTGCCGTCTCGCCATCTTGGGTGACTAAGCCAAAGCGGCAAATATAAGTGTGCAAGACGTGGCACGATAAAATTGGTGTGCGCCGGCGTTCGCGATTGAGTGAGTCTTATACTCAGGTCGTAAGACTATTTGCTGTAGCTGAAGTCGGGCTCTGCCTGCCAGAGGCGGAAACGTATTTCGGCGCCTTCGGGTAAATAAAAGACCTTAGGCATGCGGCTGTCGTACCCGAGTCGCAACTCCCCAGGGATCCGCACGAAGGCCTGCTTTTTGGCCTGGTCGAAGCAGGCCATCTGGGTGCTGATCCCGGCCCCTAGCGCATCGAGCCTGTAATAGCTGTAACCCCAGCCGGAGAGGGTATGCTCCTTGAGCTCACCTGTCAGGCCGTGTTTGTTGCAATCGACCATCTGTGTCTGGCCAATCTGCACTTGCAGTTGAAGGTCCTGTTCCTCCCGAGTCCCATCCTTCCGCTCGGCGGTGAGCGGCGGCATGGTCAATATATATTGCACCATCCCGGCAGTCGGTGGCGGGAACATCTTGGTTGTCTCCAATGCCTGGTAATCGTCCGGAGTGAAACGCTCGATGCGGATGTCTGAGGCATGGATTTCGGATGCCTGGGCGGCATGGATCTGCAATGTGCTCAAGGCGATCACAGCGCAGGTGGCGGCCAACAAGGACTTGGTTCCGGATCGGCGCTTAAATAGGGGAGTGGGTGAGCCTAGGTTCCAGGACATCATTTTCTTCATGCTTTGCTCCATTTTTTGTTTCATTCTTTGCTTCATGGGTAGCTCCATTCTTTGTTTCATATAAAGGGGAGGGGATCTGATTGAAACGGATGCTGCCTATAAACTCAGCCTAAAGGAAAAAGGGTTAACCGAATAGAAAATAATGTCAACCGCTTGGATGTTAACTGTAAACATCGGGCCTATGCCTATGCCCATGCCTACACCTATCTCCAGGCCTATGCCCGGGTCCCATGGCAATCGCAGGGGTAGATGATGAGAGCAGATCCTGCGGATACCTGCCTGAGGCGCAGTCAGCTTGCGATAGCGTGAAATTAGTTTGGCATCCAAACTATTTGGATGGCAAAATAAATACATCGGATATCCAGCCTATTGAGCCTTAGATGAAAGCGAATCCCCATTCAGTCAAGAAATGGCAACACCAACACAATTTTTCCACCATTAATCTCAAGGGTGAACGCAATACCCGCTACGTGCTTTATCTCACCCTGATCACCATGTTGGCGGAAATTACCGCAGGGACCCTGTATGGCTCCATGGCCTTGCTGGCCGATGGTTGGCACATGGGGACCCATGCAGCCGCCTTCATGATCACTTTGTTTACCTACAGTTATGCCAAGAAACATGCCGACAATCCCGAGTTTGCCTTCGGCACAGGTAAGGTCAGTGTCCTGGGCGGTTATACCAGTGCCATCGCCCTCGGATTGGTGGCGCTGGTGATGGCGATAGAATCCTGCGTGCGCTTGGTCAATCCCACCCAGATCCAATTCGACCAGGCCATACTGGTCGCCATCATAGGCTTGACTGTCAATGTGTTGAGTGTGTTTCTGCTCAAAGATCACCACTCTCACGATCATGGACACGATCATGGACATGACCACTCGGATAGTCACGGCCACGGGCATTCACACCAGCATGACCAGACCCATGCCCATAGCCATGGACATCATCAGGATCATAACCTGCGCGCCGCCTATTTCCATGTGCTTGCAGATGCCTTGACCTCTGTGCTGGCGATTGCCGCCTTGCTGCTGGGTAAATATCTGGGACTCAATTGGCTCGACCCTGTGATGGGGATAGTCGGTGCCCTCATCATAGGCCGCTGGGCCTGGGGACTCATTCGCCAGACCAGCCCCACCTTGCTCGATGCCAGCATAGATGAGCAGTATCGGCAGCAGATGATCAACACGATAGAAGAGGTGGCCGATCATCAGGTGGCGGATATCCATATCTGGCGCGTCAGCGCGGATCACTTCGCCGCGATGATCTCCATCGTCGCCCATCAGCCCAGAGACATAGAGTATTTCAAGGCCAGGCTGGCCAGGTTCGATCGCATCTCTCACCTGACGCTGGAGATCAATACCTGTCAGGAAGCCGCCTGCCATGCAGTCCAGGGGAACAAGGCATGACGACCGAGCATAAGCTCAACCATGCCATGATAGAGTTCTACGAGAAACTCTCCTCCTGGGAGCACGCCATAGTGCGTGACAAGGGGTATAGCCTGACCCAGGTGCATATAGTGGAGATTTTGGGTGCCAACGGCGCCATGCGGATGAAGGAGCTGGCGGACAAATTGGGGGTCACCACGGGCACCCTGACCGTCCAGGTCGATAAGATGGTACAGGCCGGTTTGATCCTCCGTCGCCCCCACGCCAGCGATCGCCGCTCCATACTGGTGGAGCCCACGGCCCAGGGGCTCAGGCTCTACGCCGAACACGATGCCTTGCATCTGCAACTGACTCAGGACATCACGGTCGGGCTGTCGACCGAGGAACGCCGGTGCTTGTTGCGCCTGTTAGAGCGCATCAATAGCGAGTTTTAGCTGTCCAAGCCTAACGCCCTTGGGGGAAGGAAACCGGGTGAGGCAAGCTATGCCATTAAGCCGCCGGAAAAAATATTCGCCCAGGTATTCGCCCAGGGGAACTTAATCGCAAGCCACTTGCCTACTCCTATGCCGGGATGAGTCAGTTTGCAGTCCTGAGCCGTTCATGCCGAGCCCGAATTTCCCTATAGGTTGGGGAGACAAAAAGCGGTCAGATTCAGTCGAGTCGGCCGCTTTTTTATAGCCAATTAATATTACATTAAGAAACGAGTGGCACATTTTAGCGGCCGGTGGCAATTTGCTACCATTGCGCCCTTGATAATGCAGGCAAACCGTGTCTGGTGATGATCAATTATTTCGAGTGAATATTTTGCTGTTATCTAAATTTAAACGTCTCTCCGCCAATCAATTTACCCTGCTTATCACCCTGTTTTATGTTTGCGTATTCAACATACCCCTGTTTGAAATCGTTAAACAAGGCATGGAGAACCAAGGGGAGGTGAATCTCGGATTCATTGCTTCCTTTCCCTTATTTCTCATCTGCGCTCTGGGGATCATCTTCTCGCTCTTCAGCGTCAAGTTTGTGCTTAAGCCTTTTTTCATACTGCTGACCCTGTTGTCGTCCAGCGTGTTCTTCGCCGCCCTTAAGTACGGCGTGGTGTTCGACACGGGCATGATAGAAAATACTCTGCAGACCAACAAGGCAGAGGCTTTTACCTATATCAACTGGGCCTCGACGGTCAATTTCATCTTGACCGGGCTGTTGCCGGCCTACCTCATCTATCGGCTGGACATAGAATATAAGCCGATGTGGAAAGAGCTGGGCCACAAGCTCGGCTTCATGGCCATATTGCTGACCATCATCGGCGGGATCGCCTTCTTCTTCTTCCAGAATTTTGTGGCCTTCGGCCGTAACAACGATGAAATCAAGCACTACGTCATCCCCACTTATTTCGTAGGCTCGGCGGCGAAATACATCAACATCCACTACTTACAGAAACCTTTGGTCTATAAACAGCTGGGGCTGGATGCCAAAAACACCAGCGTCAATGCCAATGGCAAGCCCAACCTGCTGGTGCTGGTGGTCGGCGAAACGGCCAGGGCGATGAACTATCAATATTATGGTTATGACAGGCCGACCAACGCCCATACCCAAGATCTTGGGCTGATAAGTTTCGCCGATGTCGCTTCCTGTGGGACTGCCACAGCCGTGTCGCTGCCGTGCATGTTTTCCCAGATGACCCGGGAGCAGTATGAGCCGCGCCGCGCCAGGGCCCAGGACTCGGTATTGGATGTGCTACGTCATGCCAAACTCACGGTGAATTGGCTGGATAACGACAGCGGCTGCAAGGGCGTGTGCGACAGAGTCGACTTTGTGCAGATAGATCTCAGCAGCGATCCCAAGCAGTGCAGCGGCGATTACTGCTTAGATCAGGTGCTGCTCGACAAGCTCGATGATGAGCTGGCGCTGGATAGCCGGGAAGACAGGGTGATAGTGCTGCATCTGATCGGCAGCCATGGGCCCACTTATTATCTGCGCTATCCGGATGACCACAGGTATTTCGAACCGGATTGCCAACGCAGTGACATTCAGAATTGCACCAATGAGCAACTGGTCAACACCTATGACAATAGCCTGCGCTATACCGACTATATTCTCAGCCAGGTGGTGAAGAAGTTGGCCGCCCAGCAGTCGCGTTTCGATACCGGCATGTTGTACGTGTCGGATCACGGCGAGTCACTGGGAGAGAAGGGCATGTACCTGCACGGTGCGCCTTATGCCATGGCTCCCAAGGAACAAACCCAGGTGCCCATGCTGGCATGGCTGTCGCCCGATTTTGCCAGTGACAACAACCTGAGTCTCAGCTGTGTGGCCGAGCATGCCAAACAGGGCGGTTTCTCCCATGACAACCTGTTCAGCAGTCTCCTGGGGCTGATGAATGTGCAGACCCAGGCCTACGATGCCGGGCTGGATATGTTCGCCGGCTGCCGCAACTAAATCCCGGTGCTGATACTGCTAACAAGGCCCAACGTCTTACGCTGTTGGGCCTTGTTACTTTGGGGTACTGTGTGTTTTGGATACCGGCGGTTTAGCGGCTCAGCGATTTGGGCCCTTCAGGGCTTGAGCGCCAGGTGCATCTTGATCAGCCGCTCCTCCATGTCGAAGGCGACCTCGAAGCCCAGCCCCTTGGCCAGGCTGGCCATGTTGCGGTTCTCGAACAGGGTGAAACCGCTGAGCACCTGAGTGTCATTGGCCCGGTAATAGCGGATCAGTTTCTCCAGCAGCAGCTTGCCCAACCCCAGCCCCTGATGATCACCGCGCACCGCCATGGCGAATTCCGCCTCGGTATTGTCCGGGTCTATCGAGGCCCGCACCGCCCCGAGGGTGATATCTTCGCCGTCGGCGCCCTTGGCGGTGGCGATGAAGGCCATCTCCCTGGCGTAATCTATCTGGGTCAGCACCGCCATCTCCTCATGGGTCATGCGCGAACGCACCCCGAAGTAGCGTTTATACCTGTCTTCATCGGACAGGGAATTGTCGAACGCCAAGTGCTTGGGTTCATCCTCGGGCAGTATCGGCCTGAGCATCACCTCGAGGCCATTCTTGAGGCTGGCAATTTCCTCCAACTCCTTGGGATAGGGCAAGATGGCCAGGCGTGAGCCCTGTTCTGCATCCTTGGGATGCAACCCCAGACTGACGTCGAGCAGGGTGATCTTGTCGGCGGCGGCGAGCACGGGGTTGAGATCCAGGCTGGCGATCTCCGGGCAGTCGATCACCAGGTGGGAGATCTGGGTCAGCATCACGCACAGGGCATGCATGTCCAGCCCCAGCGGCAGATGCCTGTCCTTGAGCTTGTGGGTCTTGAGCGCCTGGATCACCATGTAGCGCGCCAGCGCCATGTTCAGCGGCGGCAAGGCCACGGCGGCGTCCGTGGTGGGATCCCATTCGGAGCCGCCTTCGCCCAGGCAAATGGCGGGACCGAACACGGGATCGTTGATCACCGCCACCCGGATTTCCTGGGCCCCGGCGGTCAATGCCATCTTCTGCACTATCAGGCCATCTATGACGGCATCCGGGTGAATCGCCAGCACCCTGTGGCGCATGGCGGCGGCCGCATGGCGCACATCCTCGTCATTGATGAGGTTGAGCATCACCCCATGCACATCCGACTTATGGGCTATGTCCGGTGACTGGATCTTCAGCGCCACTGGGTATCCCGCCTCGCGGGCGATGGCCACGGCTTCGTCGGCTGTCGCCGCATACCAACTGGGGACGGTATTCAGGCCATAGGCCGCCAGCACAGGGCTGGCCTCATGGGTCTCCAGCCCGGCCTTGCCCTTGAGCTGTGCCTGTTGCAGCAGGCCTCGGGCGGTATGCATATCTGTGGGGATATTGTCCGGAATGGATTGCGGCACTTCCTGCAGCAACTTCTGGTTGCGGCGGTATTCCACCATGTGCATGAAGGCGCCGACCGCGCCCTCCGGGGTCCTGTAGGTCGGCACTCCGGCCCTGTTGAAGGCTTTTCTGGCTCGGTAGGCCGAATCTTCACCGCTCCAGTTGGTGAGTATGTTGAGTCTGTGACGTTTGGGATGGCGCAGCACAGTGGCGATCACCGCATCCGCTATGGCCTCACTCTCGCCCAATGCCGAGGGAGAATGCATCACCAGGATGGCGTCCAGATCTTCGCTGTCCATCATGATCTCCAGCGCCTTGGCGTAACGCGCCGTGTCGGCATCGCCTATGATGTCGACCGGATTCTGTCCCGACCAAGTCGCCGGCAATACGCTATCCAGCGCCGCTAGGGTGGCGGGCGACAACTGGGCCAGCTTGCCACCGCGCAGCATGAGTTCATCCACGGCCAGCACGGCCGGGCCGCCGCCGTTGCTGATGATCCCCAGGCGTTCCCCCTGAAGCGGGTTGGAATGGGCCAGGCTCTCGACCGCGGCGAACAGCTCGATGAGATCTTGCACCCTCAGCATGCCGGCGCGCCGGAACGCCGCCTCGTAGACGGCATCGTTGCCGCCTATGCCGCCGGTATGCAGCTTGGCGGCGCGTGTGCCCTCCAGGCTGCGGCCGGATTTGATGACGAAGATGGGCTTGTTGCGTGACGCCGCCCGCGCCGCCGAGAGGAAATGGCGTTTCTCATTGATCGAATCTATGTAGAGCATGATGGCGCGGGTCTGGCCGTCGCGGCCGAGATAGTCCAGCAACTCGTCGAAATCTATGTCTGTGGCGTCCCCCAGGGAGATGAAGGCCGAGAAGCCTATGCCCTTGTTGTTGGCCCAGTCCAGCACTGTGGTACAAACCGCGGCAGACTGGGACACGAAGGCTATCTTGCCCGGCAGGGCACTCGCATGGGCCAGGCTGGCATTGAGTCCCAGCGGCGGCAGTATCATCCCCAGGCTGTTGGGTCCCAGCAGACGCATGCCGTAGCGTTTGGCATGTTGCTGTGCCAGTGCGAGCAGGCTGACGCCCGCATCGTCGACTTCCTGGGCCATGCCCGAGGCCATGATGATGGCCACCTTACAACCGAACTGGGCCAGGGTTTCGACCAGGGCCGGCACCCGGCTGCCACGGGTGCAGATGATGGCAAGATCCGGCTTTATCGGCAGGGCTTGGATACTCGGGTAGGCCAGCACCCCCATCACGGCCGTGTATTTCGGGGTCACAGGCATGATGGGTCCGGAAAAACCGCTGGAGAGCAGGTTCTTCATCAGCACATTGCCGGCACGTTTGGCGCCGTTGGAGGCGCCTATGACGGCAACCGAGGAGGGTTTGAACAGACTGTGTAGGGTACGTTGACTCATAGCTATTTCATCCCGGAGTTCTATGCCTTTGCTCTGCACTATACTCTTAACGCCAATGCCTGGTTTGATTCTATCGAGGTTTAGCCTATGAAGGCATTAAAATTTTTCGGCACCTGTCTCCTGTCTGCGCCCTTGCTGATGTGCTTGGCGGGCTGCGCGCCGCCGCTTGCCCATGCCTGCCATTATCGACAGCAAAGCTATGTGGGCAAACTGCTGGAGATAAGCGACTCAGGCTATCTGTTTCGCCTCTACGGCGCCGGGACTGACTTGCCGGATCTCCTGCGCCTCAGCCACGAGGCTGTGCTCAAGGCTGCGCCCCACTGGCAGGCGCTCGAAAACCACCAATACAGATTGAGCTTCAGCCTCCTGGAGCAGGGCAGTTGTGCCGCCTATCGACTCGAGGCCATCAGTCCGCCCCGGCTGATGCAAGCCAGTGGATCCAGGCCCTAAGGCCAATGGCGCTTGTTATCGCCAGCTGAATAGGCCGCCCGGCCGAAAGACACCCGCTTTCGGAGCGGCTACACTGAAACCATGGCTAGCATGACATCTTGATGATGGACAGGCGATATGGTCCATTCGGGGAGGCGAAATGAAGCGCTTTATGCCATTGATTTTTTTGAGCTGTATTTCCGGCCAGGCGATGGCCAATAACAGTTTCAACAGCGAGTTATGCCATGCGGCGGGTGGGGCCGTGGTGGCCGGTACCTTGGTGTGGGTGTCGGATAAATACTGGCCTGAGCAGGACAGGGCCTGGGTCGGGTTTTCCCTGAGCACGGCTGCCGGTGTCTTGTCGCAATACTATGAATATAACCAAGGCAGCAACAGCGCACAGGAAGCCTTGATCGATGCCGCCGCCCATACCCTGGGAGCGGCGTTGGGAGCCTATGTGACCGACGGCTATTGGTTGACCCCTGTGGTCAAGCACGAATCCGGCGGCAGGTACGTCGGCATAGACATCAATTTTCGTTTCTGAGGCGCTTGCCTGGCTTAGTCTGCGCAGACTCGCCACTATTTCCTACTACTTTCAATTCTTCACCCGCGACTCCTCTCTCGCTATTTTTCATCTTCTACTTCCTCTCGCTATTTTGGTTGCGGGCGGCCAACAGGCGTCGCTGTTGGCAATAGGCGAGGCGCTGACGTATGGCGTCCAGCCGCAGACTCGCCTGGTTATCCACCAGATACCAGACTGAGGGACAAAGCTCGGGGGTTTGGTTGAAGAACAAGGCCTCGGCGGCGCGCAGCTTGGCGTCGTCGGCATGCTGCAGCCAGAGATCTATGCCGCTGTTTGCCAGAAGGTCCAGGGTGCTGAGCCTACCTTGAGCCGGCTCGGCTGCGCCGTCGCCCTTGTCTTTGGCCAATGCCTGCAACACGGGGAAGGGATCGCTTGTCAGACCGGCATAGAAGCCAGGCTCGAACGCCTGGGTAGAACGCCCCTGATTAGCAAGTGCTTGGGTAGAAAGAGCTTGAGTAGAAAGCGTTTGGGCAGAAACAGGGGACGCCAGATACAGCTCGGGCCAATCCAGTTGCTGCGGGCTCAAATCGGCGGCCAATGCCAAGGCGATACGCCGCTCACCCAGCCAGTTATGGACCATGCAGGGCAAGTGCTGTTCGGCGCGCATCCCGGGCGGACGTGCCAGGCTGGGCAACAGCGACATGCGGCTCACCCTGAGCCGGGTCGCAGTCCGGGCCATCAGCACCAGGGTGGTGAGCCCGGACGAGGGCCAGCAACCGAGTTCCTTTTCCAGCGTCTGCGCCGTAGCGGTCAGGCCGGCGATCAGCGCCTCCCTGTGGCGGGAGCCTTGCACCTCGAAGGCAGCAGCGACCCCGGCGTAGGGGCCATTGGCTATGTTGATCACCCTGCCGTCTGGCGTCAAAGCGTCGCCTTGGGCCCGGGTGCCGTTGAATACGAAGGTCACCCCTGTCTCGGCCGGCTGCCAATCGCCGGCGGCATTGCCGACTATGGCAACCTCGGCGAAGGATGGCAGTGGGAACTCAGTTGTGCTTAACATAGGCTGTCACAGTCGGCTCACATAACCAGGTAGAGCGGCCAGCCGAGCAGACCGAGCAGGCCTTCCTTGTGCTCGAAACGCTCCAGGCGCTCAGGAGTGGCGTTTTGCAGCAACAATTCGCGGTAGCTTTTGGCGAACTGCAGGGTGCGCAGCAGCGCCCGGTCGAAGTTTTTCCCCAGGTCCTGGGCTATGGTCTCGGCCAAGGGGGCGGGTAATTCCGCCAGCGTCGCCTGGGTTTGGGCCGCAATGAAGTCGACATCGAACCAGGCCTCGTCGAGACTTATCTGTCCCAGGCGCTTCTTCATGTCCTGCCTGACCTTGGCATTGCCAAAGAGGATGCGGTACAGCACGGCCTCGGCCAGCACACCTTCGAGGCTCAGACAATCCAGCGGATCGTAACTCGAGGCGGCGTAGAACTGCTTGAGCAACACGGCGATGGACTCCTGCCTGTTATGCTCCGCCAGCGCCGTCTGGTAGGCATGCCAGCCTTGCCACTCGTCGGCATCCGGTGGACAGGAGACCTGCTCCAGCAAGCCCTTGTCGACGTCGCCGTAAATCGACTTGCCGCCTTGCTTGTGTCGGCTGACGCTGCTGAGCAGGCTCCAGCCCTTTTGAAACGACCTGACTATGCCATCGCTCGTCTGCAGCAGGGCCAGCGCCCGCGGCAAGTCCCGGTGGGACAATTCCATCAGCCCCAGGCTCACCACGCCTATCACATCCTGGGAGGCTTGCTCCAGCAGGTGCATCTTGTATTTGTTGTAGAACTTGTCCGCCAGTTTCAGGCTCATCAGCACGGCCTTGGCCTTGATCTGCTGGAGCTGCTCCGAGTCCATCCCGGCTTCTTCCAGGCCATAGGCCAGGACCTTGCTCAGGTAGGGACCCTGATTCACATCTCGTAGTACCAGTTGCATTAAGGGTTCCCTTATTCCAGAAAGCTGAACATGTCATCGACTTCGGCGTACTCGTCTGTGACCTGGTTCTTCTCTTTCGCCTGGATGACCAACTCGTTGACGAACTTGCCTATGATGGCCTCCCAGCCAGAGCTTTCGTTGCGCAGCAGGCTCTTGATGGCCTTCTCGACCTCGGGGGTGAGTTCGCGGATCAAGGCCAGCAGGCTGCGGGGATCGTCTATGCTGAGGCTGTGGGCATCTTCGCTCGGCTGCCAATCCGTGTAGCCGACTGTGTCACCGTCTTCTTCGTCATCATAGGTATCGCGGACCACATCGCCCTCGTCCTCGTTCGGCGACAACACCAGCTCGATGAAGGGGATGGACAGATAGAAGAGGCCTGCGGGATCGTCGGCTATGCATTCGAGGATGGCGGCCTGCTTCTCTTCGCTTTCCTGGATGCGGATAAGATAGGTCAGGAAGTCGAAGGTATGCTGGATCAGCTCTTCGGCATTGCTCTTGATCTTCTCCTCCCAGTACAAGGGCTGCTGACAAACGATATCGCGGATCTGCTCCGGGCTCATCAGCTCGGACATGATGGAAGGGTGGGAGATATCGTGGTGACTGTTTATCTGCGTCAGGGTGACGATATCCATATGCTCTATCACTTCGACCAATTGCGCGTCGGACATGGCATTGGCGATCAGCTCAAATTTCTTGCTGGCCTGCTTGGGCTCGACGTCGGCAAGATCTTTCAGCTCGGCGACAGTAACTTCAATGAGACTATTCATCAGTAGTTTTCCTCGTCATCGTATCGATCATAATAACCTTCTTCATCACTGTCTTCCTCGTCATCATCCCCATAACCCGAGCCGTAATCCGCCCCCAAGTCTGAGTCATCCTCTTCAACTTGGGCCACAGGCGCCTGCTTGCCCTGGGTCTCCAGCAGATAGAGCACGGCGCAGCTCTCGACCAGCAAGGCTTCGGAGTAGGCGCGCACCGCCAACACCAGCGGCAGATCGGCATTGTTGAAGGCGATGCTCACCTTGAACTCATCCCATTCGGGTTGCACGCCGCGGCTCAGCCAGTCGGCCCACTTGCGTTTGGCATCGCTTGGAAACTTGACCCGCTCGAACAGCGCCACCGGCAGGTATTCGGGCACGGATGCCAGCATCTTAGGATCGGCCAGCAGCACCCCGCGGATCTGGCCGGTAAACTGGCTCAAGGCCTGGGGCGTGTCTGGGTCGTCATATGACATTATGTTGTCATAGGCATTATCTTTAAGCTCATTAATGCGTGAGATATTCAGTTGTTGGGCCATGGTGCTCGGATACTCAGGAATAATATTGGTCCCACAGCTCGCGCATGGCGGCTGCAGGATCTGTCACAATTACATTGTTAAAATCTTTGATGAAGGCGTTTCTCAGCTTGGCGTCCGACAGCACTTCGTAGGCTTTCTTGACCCTTTGCAGTTCAGCCCCGGCGCGTTGTTTCTCGTCTTCAGACGCGCCGAGCAACTTGTCCGGATGATACTTGTTCGACAAACGTTTGTAGGCTTTTTTAATGTCGTCTTCTTTGGCGCTGGGCTTAACCCCCAACACACTAAAGTGGTTAATCATATTGATACCTGCGGGCGATGACTCAATGATCTTGAGATAACTGATTGTGTAATTAAAAGGTTGCGAGATAAAAGTGCGTCGATCCAAACTCAAAACAACAGGAGCAGTGTAAAAGGCGCATAGTCAAAGGATTATGATTAGCAAGCCAAGAGATCACAGCCGCGGATCATAGCAGAAATCGCCCCGAAGCGGCAAACAAAGAAGCGCGACTTCCCCCTGTTAAGGCAATAATTTTCGGGCCGAGTTAAGGACAGGTGCTAATGCCAATGCAAGTGTAAGCCGGCGGCCATTGGCACAACTGTGCCTCTTCTGGTGTGCCCAGCAGACTTAGATTTCGCCAAGAGACTAAATATGCGAATATCATCTTGATGGGAAAGGTGGTTTGGCTCTGATGAAATGGCAAGCAACAAGAACAAGAATGGCTCAGGTCGTGGATGAGCTATAAGGAACATATGTATGGGTAAGGTTGTGATCGTCACTGGCGCTGGTCGAGGCATTGGCGCCGCTACATCAAAGTTATTGGCTGCTAAAGGCTACCGGGTTTGTGTCAACTATCGTTCAAACGCCCAAAGTGCGGCAGCCATAGTCGATGAAATAACAGCGTCAGGCGGTAAAGCCTTTTCGTTTCAAGCAGATGTTTCGAATGAGAGTGACGTCATCGCTTTATTTGATGCGACTGAAAGAGCCTTTGGCCCTGTGACTCATTTAGTCAATAACGCTGGGATTCTGTTTCCACAAACGACTCTCGCCGACATAGATGTCGCACGATTCAATGAGGTCATGATGTCTAATGTCACAAGCTGCTTCCTCTGTTCTCGGGAGTATATCAGGCGAGCCGAATCCACAGGTTCCATCGTCAATGTCTCATCCGCGGCTTCTCGGAGTGGCGCTCCATTTGAGTATATAGATTATGCTGCATCGAAAGGCGCAATGGATTCGTTGACCAGAGGTCTTTCATTGGAGCTGGCACCCAAAGGCATTCGGGTTAACTCTGTAAGGCCGGGTTTTATTTATACGTCAATGCATGCCGATGGCGGCGAACCCAATAGAGTCGCGCGTTTGGCACCTCAGATCCCTTTGCAACGTGGCGGTACTCCGGATGAAGTAGCGCATGCCATTGTCTGGCTATTATCGGATGAAGCCTCTTATGTCACGGGCGCTTTTATCGATTTGGCCGGTGGCAAATAGTTCATGGCAAATGGTGCAAGAGCCAGGCACAGCTCGGGATCTGCAATAGGTTAGGCATGACTCAAATCCAGGCTTTATTTTTTAACTGTTTTTATATACAGTGGTTTTAGTTTGCTCTACGAGGACTGAAAATGAAATATAAAGGAAGTTGTCACTGCGAGGCGGTGCAATTTGAATTTGAAAGCGAAGTCATAACGGAGGCATTACAGTGTAACTGCTCTATTTGCATCCGAAAAAATGCCATCATGTCCAGAAGATATTATGAGCCAGCTGAGTTCAACTTGCTCAGTGGCAAAGACAATCTTGCCCTTTACCACTGGGGAGATCATGACGTAAACCATTACTTTTGCAAAACATGTGGCATTTCCCCGTTTCATGACACCATCTACGAGCCCGGTAAATACAGAGTCAATTTAGGCTGCGTTGCCAATGTTGCACCACGGGAGCTGGACATTATGTATTTTGATGGCAGGAATGAGTTGTAAGGAAAAAGGACAGGCACAAGGCTTTAAGACCCAAGTACTGAGTTAAACACCGTTGCCAGAGGAGTACACTCATCGCCATCGAAGCGGCCGAAGGGGTTGGAGCAGATGAGCGTTGCACTTATTATCTGCATTCAGGCCTGTATTAAAGTAGAAGGGCTTTTTTTATAATCTGAATCCTTACCTTACTCGTTGAAACCATACTATGCCCTCATCCTGGTTACAGTTTGATGCTGTCCCTGCCGATATTTTTGCACTATTAACCGTCACGGCGGCTTTTACGTCTTTCTTTACTGCTTGTTTCGGCATTGGTGGTGGCGTGATGTTACTCGGCGTCATGGCGCAAGTGTTGCCGCCGCAACTGATTATTCCACTGCATGGCGTGGTGCAATTAGGCTCTAACGGGGGACGCGTACTGCTTGGCTGGCAACATATTCAGTGGCGAGTCATAGGGGCGTTTTTACCCGGGGCGATTATCGGCGCCTTGCTAGGCAGTTTTGTGTTGGTCGCGCTGCCGCCCTCGGTCATGTATCTCACCATCGCAGCCTTTATCTTGTATTCCTGCTGGGGGCCGAAACTACCTAAAATGGTGCTGGGCACTTTAGGTACATTCATGGCCGGCGCAATGACCACCTTTATTTCGTTATTTGCAGGCGCTACCGGCCCTTTAGTGGCGGCATTTATGAAGCAGTTGGAGGTCGATAGATTTCGCACCGTGGCCACCTTTGCGATGGCAATGTCGTTGCAACACGGGGTTAAGATTGTGGTGTTCGAGGGAATGGGCGTATCGCTGGATGATTGGTGGCCGGTGCTTGTTTGCATGATATTGAGTGGCGCGTTAGGCACTTGGATTGGCTTTAAAATGCTTAAACGCCTTGCAGACAAGCATTTTCACACCGCATTCAGTGTGGTGCTGACCCTGCTTGCCATTCGATTAATTTGGCAAGCCATCGGCCAGTGGTAAACCTGAATTCAAGCTGTTGTCATTAGTCCATGCCGCATCCCGGCAAGCACACAGTCAATGGGGGATTGCGCATAAAAATGCGGCCCCGTTGCCGTTCCTGCCAAGCGCTCCTGTAGGGGCTCGCTTCGGAATGCCGCGGGGCCGGGTAGTGTTTCTAGTTATCAGCTGTTACCAGCCGTTACTGCCGCTATCTGTGACTGCCGATGTTCGCTTCAGGCATTTGCTTCAGGCAGCTTAAGCGACTCTCTGGGCTTCCATCTGGCTTGAAAGATATTCATCGAATGTGCCCTGGAAGTTGATCAACTGCTTATCTTTGATGTCTATGATACGGGTCGCCAGGGAGGAGACAAACTCGCGGTCATGGCTGACGAAGATCAGCGTGCCTTCAAATACTTTCAAGGCATTGTTGAGCGCTTCTATGGCTTCCATGTCCATGTGGTTGGTGGGTTCATCCATGATGAGCACGTTGATGTCTTGCATCATCAGCTTGCCGAACAACAGACGGTTCTTCTCACCACCCGAGCAGTTGCGGGCCTTCTTGTTGGCGTCGTCCTCGGTAAACAGCAGGCGTCCCAGCATGGCGCGGACCATCAAATCGTTATGCTTGGGCAGGCGCCACTGGCTCATCCAATCCATCAGGGTGAGATCATTGTCAAAATCCGCGCTGCTGTCCTGGGGGCAGTAGCCGATGGAGGCATTTTCCGACCACTTGATGACGCCGGCGTTATGTTCCAGCTCATTGACCAGGCAGCGCAGCAGTGTGGTCTTGCCCACGCCGTTCTCGCCTATGATCGCCAGCTTGGCACCGGCTTCCAGGATCAGCTCGCCGCCCTCGAACAGGCGTTCGCCATCGAAGCCATGGGCCAGATCTTCGAGGATCAGCGCCTGGCGATGCATCTTCTTGCCGGCGTCGAAACGGATAGAGGGGGTGATGCGGCTGGAAGATTTCACTTCATCGAGCTTGATCTTGTCCATCTTCTTGGCGCGGGAGCTGGCCTGCTTGGCCTTGGAGGCATTGGCACCGAAGCGGTTGACGAAGTCCTGCAGCTCTTCGATTTCGGCGCTCTTCTTGGCGTTTCCTGCCAGCAGCTGCTCACGCAGCAGGGCGGATTGCGCCAGGAAGTATTCGTAGTTGCCCGGGTAGATGCGCAGCTCGCCGTAATCTATGTCGGCCATGTGGGTACAGACGGCGTTGAGGAAATGCCTGTCATGGGAGATGATGATCATGGTGCATTTACGCTTGTTGAGCTCGGTTTCCAGCCAACTTATGGTGTGTATGTCCAGGTTGTTGGTGGGCTCGTCCAGCAGCAGTATATCCGGATTGGCAAACAGCGCCTGGGCCAGCAGCACCCGCAGTTTCCAGCCGGGGGCCACCTGTGACATGGGGCCGTAGTGGAAGGACTCTTCTATGCCGGCTTCCAGCAAGATTTCACCGGCGCGGCTCTCGGCGCTGTAGCCGTCCATCTCGGCAAATTCGCTTTCGAGATCGCCGACCCGCATGCCGTCGGCTTCCGTCATGTCGGGCTTGGCATAGATGGCATCCCGTTCCTGTTTGACTTTCCACAGGGCCACATCGCCCATGATCACCGCATCGATCACGCTGTACTGTTCGAAGGCGAACTGATCCTGGCTCAGGGTGCCGACTTTCAGCCCAGGGGTGATGGACACGTTGCCCGAGGTCGGCGCCAGGACGCCGCTGAGGATCTTCATGAAGGTCGACTTGCCGCAACCGTTGGCGCCGATCAAACCGTAGCGGTTGCCGTTGCCGAATTTCGCCGAAATGTTTTCAAACAGCGGCTCTGGGCCGAATTGCATTGTGATGTTCGCGGTAGAGATCAAGGGAGCTTTCCTGGATATTGACTAACTGGGATGGTGACAAACAAGCCTCAAAATGAAACATGCGCTTCTTTCGCTGAAGACGAAACTCGCGTCCGGGCTTCAGTGGCAAGAATAAAGTCGCGGAGTATACAGATTAAGCGTTTAAGATGCGAGAGCAGGCCTGAATTTCCTTCCGATGAGGGCTTATATGAGAGCGTAGGTATGAGAGCGCAGGCGGCGACCCTTGAGGGCCGCCGCCTGCGGTATTGCATCTGTGGTTATTTGTCATTCAGTGACAGCTGCTCACCGATACTGCTCCAAGGTAACCACTTAAACGATTGATTTGCATCCGGCATGTAATTATAACCGTCTTGTACTACCAACATGCCTTGTTGCCATGGACCCGAGCCGACGGGTAAATGGGTGACGGCGAGGCCGTCGGTTTCGGCGCTGCCATCTATGCCGTTGTTGCCCGCATCCGGGCTCAGGCCATGGGGGTTAATCCCGATACGGAAGCGTCCAACCTGTGTGTAGGGCGGCGTACTTTGGTACAGCAGGTAACTGTTGTTGCCTTGACTCGAGACCACCAGCAAGTCTTGCGCCTGACCTTTGATTCGCGCCCCGGGATAGAGCGAGATCCCTTCGACATCCGGGACCAAGTCCCCTCCTGCCTTGATGACTAGCTCGCCTCGCGCGCTGCCAGTCGCCTCGGCATCGAAACGCCAAATGCCTTTGTCTTCCTCACCTATGAAGAGGGCACGTTGAGATTCATCGACGACGCAGCCCTCCACTTGGCTCGGGGCGGAGATGTTTCGCACCAGGGTGATGTTCGGCGCCTGGTCTTGCCAACCGACACGATATTGGGCGATGCGACCGGATTTCTCATTGGCGAACACGTATAAGGCATCGGCGCCTCGATATAAACACAGGCCGTAGATATCGACCAAGTCGGTCGCCTGGTTCGGAAATTCGCTGATCTTACCCGCGCTGTCGCCAAGGGCGTCGATTTCATAGAAGGCCAGGCTGTTGCGCTCCCTTTGGGTGGCAACGGCTATATCCCTCAGCTTGCCGCCGAGGCGGACCTGTTGCCGCAGGTCGATGTTGTTGATCCGCCCGGAAGCCAGTGCCTGCATTTGCTTGCCTTGCATATTAAAACTCAGCAAGCCCCACTGTTTATTGGTACCCAAGATCAGGCTCTTCTCCGGCACGCTTGGATGTACCCAAATGGCGGGGTCGTCCATGGTATCGCCCGGCCTGTCGGCAGGAGCACTCTCAACCCAGGCGGGAATTTCTGTGATGGTGTCGCGTGGTTTGACGTCCGACTCTGGCATGCCTTGCCGACGGAACAGGTATCGATCGCTCTTATCGTCGAACACCATCAAGCCAAGCGTATGCTCGCCGTGTTTAGCCCCGGATACTGAGATGCTCAGATGCTCGGCCTTGCCGGCCTGCAGTGAGGTGTTGAGGCTGCGCCGTGCTTCGAGTCGGCCAATATTGGCTTGTTTGTCGCTGGTGATGAGCTCGCCATTGACGACAGCCAGGCCGGTAATGCGATTGTCTATGGCCGGCAGCACAAGTTTCGCCCCGTTGTTGGCAAAAGGGCTGGCATCGTATTGCCACACGCCCGCATTAGGCTCACTGACATAGAGATTGTCGCCGTCTATGGCACAGTCGCTGCTGTCGACCGGGATCGCCTGGCGGCGCATGAGGCGTGGTGACAAGTGTGTGGCATCCCCCAGCAACCATTGTTCACTCTGGCCCGTTTCACTGCCGAACCAGGCATAAAAGTAACCATCCTGGCGCCGGGGTTGGATGCAGATCCAATTGATCTCGAAGGCCAGCATAGGCAACAGGGGCAATAGATTGCTGGTCACAGTGCCGTCTTGATCTCTAAGGTAAATTGGGCGGATGCGATCCGCTTGTTTATCCAAAGTCAAGGCGTAAGGCGCCGCGAAGGCGAGCAAGGAGAACTCGCCTTCGACCAGCACCCTGGCTCCAGGCAGGGAAGAACCTGATTCAGGTATGGCTTGCAGCACTAACCCCAGGCGCTCGCTGGCGAGTAACCAGCGGGCAGGCATCTTATTATCGGCGCCGCCGTGACTTGCCGCGTCGGCCTCTTGGGGCCGGGTTAACGCCTGTGCCTGGCTGCCCTTATGAGCGTCGATGGCGACGACTTGCTGCTCGGCGGCCCCTAGCCCGGCACTGAGCAGCCATAGGACCGAGATGGCTGCGACTCTGGTGACTCTTGCTCTCTTACTGTTATTTTTCATGAGGCTATTCTTCGTTTGGATTTTGGCTGTCTCGAACAATGGGGCTTTCACATGAGCCACGGCTGATTTCGGTTCCCGAACCGTGACACTGTATTTGGCGCACCCATTATCAGCGGGATTAATAATTGACATATTGGATCCCCAGCTGGAAAGTGCGGCCATAGGTTTCATACTGGGCGTTGTAGTCTGGGTTACCCGTGTAACTGTAATAGGGCTCATCTGTGAGATTTACCCCCTTGAAGTACAAGCTCAGGCGAGTGGTCAGGTGCGCCTTGGCCACCAAGTCCCATTGCAAATGCGTATCCGTATACAGGTCATGACGCTCGTCATTGAGTTCTGTGACTTCTTGTAAATATTCAGATTTATAGGCCGCCGACAACCAGACACTGGCGTAGCTGTCCTCGTATCCCAGTGACAGATTGGCGGTAATGTCGGACTGGCTCGGCATTGGAATATCACGCTTGAGCACTAGGTCGCCATCATTCCAGCTGATGCTGGCCGCCGAATCCGTATAGGTGAGGTTAGAATTGAGCACCAAGGCGTTCAAGGGCTCGGGTAAGAAGCTGAACTCCTGCACATAACTCAACTCGACCCCATAGATGTGGGCGCTATCGCCATTGACGAAGGTCACGGCGCTGTGGGCATCGACATAATCGCCGCGACCGGCCAAGTCCGCTTGGTAGATGAAATTATCTATGTCTTTGTAAAACAACCCAGCGGAGAGCAGGCCGATATTGCCGAAGTAGTGCTCGAGGCTGAGATCCAGGTTCATCGATTCCAGTGACGCCAGATGGGGATTACCGAAGCTCAAGTCTATGTCGCCGTCACCTTCCTCTTTCAGATAGCCAGGTGCGAGCTGGCCGAATGTTGGTCGCACCAGCGTATTGGTCCAGGCGGCGCGCAGCACGGTAGTGTCCGAGTGACGATAGGTGAGGTGCAGCGCCGGCAGCCAATGGTTTTCATCACTCTGGTTGTCGACATCGGCAAACTCGCCACTGATGCCATCGAAGCCATGTCCCCTGGAATCCCACTCATTTTGTTCGAATCTCAGCCCGGTGAGAATACGCATCTTATCTATGTCTATGTGTCCCATGAGATACGCCGCATTCACCTTTTCCCTGATATCGAAGTCATTGATGCTGGATTCGATGGCATCTCTGTTGACATCGGCATCCAGGCTTTCGATCACGTCCCACAGGGGAGCAGCCTCTATGCCAGGACCGAAGCGTTCGAGGCTGTAATCGACATCGCCGCCACTGTATTGGCCGAGTGAAAGCGCCTCATCAGTTACGCCCTGATCCCTAAGATCGCCGTAAATCCACACATCGGCACGATTGGACTTATCACGACGGCTGACTTTTGCGCCGGTTTTCACCGCGACGGGATAAGCGCCCAAGCTGAGTTGGCGGCTGAGATCGAATTGGACACTGTTGAGGGTATCTTTGGCTTGCGCAGTGGCAATTTCAATTTCATCGAGCTCGAAGGCATCTACCCGATAGTAGCTTGCCGGGGCTATAACCTTGGGTTTGTGGCTATCGCGAAAGCCGGTGTCGTCCAGCTTGGCAACGAAGTCGGCTCCGGCGAGGTTGCGCGGCTTCTCGGCGCTGGCGGTGCTATGGCTGGCCTGATAGTCCAGGGTCCATAGCGCGAAGCGTGATTCGCCGCCCGCGACAATAGAGGTTATGTTCTGGTTCTCGCGGCGGGATTTAAGCGAACGTGTGGTCTTGCCTTTGCTTAATACCTCTGCCTGCTGCGGCGACTTCCACTTGGTTTTGGCGCTGTTGCGGGTTTCGGTATCATCAAATTCGCTGTATAAGCTGCGCAGGTATAAATCTGTGTCATCACTCGGGTGATAGTCGAAATTAATGCCTATGCCCAAGCGTTCGCGGTTGATTTGGTAAGCCCGCTGATCTATGGATGAAAGCGCGGCATCGCCATAGCCAAGCTTATCCTTGTCAAGGGTATCGACGAAGGTCCATTTGCCACCTGTCTCGACGTTATCTGAACCAAAGTCTCTGTCATACCAGCTGACACCTAGGGCAATGCCCAGGTTTTCGGCGAAGATATCGCTGTAACTGACGGCCAACTTAGGATTGGTGTTGTTTGTCAGGGTGTCCTGGCTCACCTCGGCACTGAGATTGAGATAAGTATCATCCCGGTCAAACGCCGACAGACTCTTGACTTCAATGGCACCGCCCAGGGCATCTGCGTCCATATCCGGCGTCAAGGTCTTGCTCACTTCGACCGATTGCAACAAGTCCGATGGCACCACGTCCAAGGCGACGGCGCGACGATCACTCTCGGGAGAGGGCAAACGCACGCCATTCATGGACACTGAGTTGTAGTCGGGCGCCATGCCACGCACCCGTACGAAACGGCCTTCGCCCTGATCGCGCTCTATCGACAGACCCGGCACCCGCTGCAGTGATTCGCTGATGTTACTGTCGGGGAAATTGCCCAGCACATCGGCACTGACCACGCTGAGCAGATTGTCCGCGCCCCGTTGGCGGTTCATGGACTGGCTTAAGGCTCCTTGCTGACCGACAACCCTTATGTGTTCGACCCCTCTTGGGGCCAGCACCAATTCCACCTGGGTGGTGCGATCATCATCAACCCTGATACTCTGCTGCGAGGGAGCAGCGCCTAAATAACTGACCTGCAAAGTGTATTCGCCATCATTAAGGCCAACAAAGAAGAAGCGTCCGTCGCGTCCCACCTGTTGGCTCAGGTTGAGCTCTTTAATGGTGACGCTGGCACCGGGTAAGGGCTGCCGGGTATTCTGGTCGCGGACATTGCCTTCGAGTTTGCCAACAGCCAAGGCATTGGCGCTGAGACCTGCGGCCATCAGAGCGAGTGTCATAGCCGACAGCGGCGTGCGAAAATCCATGTTCAGTTCCTCTGGTAAGAATCAAGTTGCGGCAAAGGTATAGCGAGTAAATGTCAGATTTGTGACGTGAGTTTTTTTGCGACTGCCAACCCCGCTGAAATTGCGCAAGCCTGGGCGGTTCAGGTAGAGGCTGAGCCGAAATGACGCTGCCTTCCCGAGGAGATTGGCCTGTGTCAACAGGTAAGCCATTGGGCTGGATGCCGCAGCGGCTATTGCGCTTCATGTCTCCTCATTTCTCAGGTTTGGCCCTGGGCGATATCTGCCGCCGACGCTTCCAGCCGCTGGCTAAGGGTAGACAAGCGAAAAAATGCCTGTTGGCTGAGCTAATTTGCCGCCGTCATGGTTAACGCCCGATGTCACTAAATTGTCATCTTTATCCGCTAGCGTTCGGTTCCGACATTCATGCAGGGACGTCTATCGCGATGCCTCTAAGGAGCCGTACGGCAGTGACACATCAGGATTATTCGGCCAAGCAACTGAAGTTGCTTGGGGTGTATGGCGTGAGTCTATTGATCATCTTTGTCGTGCCCCTCTTGCTATGGCAAGCAGCCCCGACGAAAGCACTGGCACAGGTGGATTGGCTTGACATTGCCACCGAAGGCGCCTTGTTCGTACTCGGCATGTGCTGGCTGATGGTCATACTATCGGCCCGTCCCCGGGGACGGGTGACCAATCTCCTGGTACTGGGGCTGGCCTGCTATTGCCTGGGTTGCTTCTTGGACTTGCTCGACGAGATGTTTGTGGTGAAAGCCGTGCCCATCTATAACTGGTTTGAAAAAATGCCGACGCCCATAGGCTTAGTCATCCTGACTTGCGGCCTGTGGCTGTGGCGCGACGAGCAGGAGGTCGTCAATCGCCAGCTCAGGACCCGCGAGCAGTTCTATCGCCAGCATCATCTGACCGATGGTTTAACCTTGCTCAATGATGCCAAGACGTTTGAACTGCATCTGACCCGGCAACTGGCCAGTCATCGGCCGCTGGGATTGCTGATGCTCGACATAGATCATTTTCATCAAGTGAATCAGCGTCAGGGCATGGAGGAGGGGGATCGTCTGTTGTCCGAGGTGGCGCAGTGGCTGAGCAGTCAGTTGCGAAGCCAAGATCTTGTGTGCCGCTACGCGGGAGATAGCTTCGTGATCTTGCTCAACGGTGCCATAGCGCCGCTGGTGAGCACCATGGCGGAGCAGTTGCGACAAGGGATCCGCACTCTGGGGTGCCACGCCTCCGTCGCTTGGGTGTTGCCACCGCCAAGGGAGATCGCGACCGAGTATCCGTTGAAGACGGAAGCGCTGGGGCTGCTGCTTAGCTTGAATGAAAAAATGTCACAACAAAAAACCATGCGCGGCAGGGGCTGTCTGCAGGAAGGTTCGCAGCAAGAGCGGCTATAGATGAAAAGATTAGCAACCTGGCAAGATAAGTGTGTCGACAGTCAGTTGCTGGTGGTGAGCCTGGTCGGCCTGTTTAAACAACGGGGGTTCGATTGCCACAAGCTGCTGCGGGGAACGGGCATTTTTAGCCCGGATATTCGCAAGCCGGGACACTTTGTCAGCCCCAAACAACTGCTGAGGCTGGTGGATAATGCACTGTCCATGTGGACGAGCGGTGATTTAAGCTTCTTGCTGGGGCAGATGTGGCTGCCTTCACAGAGTGGTGCCCTGACAACAGGGCTTTTTTACGCCAGGGATCTCAATGCCCTCGGCCTCTTCTGGTATAAATATCATTGGCTGACCCAACCCTGGCTGCAATGCTGGCGCTGGCAAGGTGACAGCGAAACGCATTTTTTGCTCAGCCTGGATCTGGGGTGTCATCAGCGGCAGCAGTTTTTCATCGAGCTAAGCCTGTCGTCCCTCGTCGCCAGTTGTAAACAATTGATGGGCCAGAGCTGGCAAGGTCGCCTGAGTTTCCCCTACGGCGCACCGGCAAATTTGGCCCAGTATTATAAATATTTCGGCACTGAAATCAGTTTCGATGCGCCCTTATGTCGTGTGTCTATGGCCAAAACCTTCATGCAGCAGCCACTGCTGGCTGCATTTCGGGAACCAGGGCTGTTGCAGTCCCCCCGCTATGCTTTGCTGGCGAGCGATGCGAGACGCGGGTTGGCAAGCGGTATACGTATCCATCTCATGCGCGACAATCTGAGTCTGCCGCAGATGGCGGCTAAGCTGGAGATGAGCCCCGCGACCCTGAAGCGCCGCCTCGGGGAAATGCAGCTGAGTTTCGGCCAGCTCGCCGACGAAACACGTTTAATCAGAGCCTTATATTATCTCGCCACAGAGCGGCAGGATGCACATAGCATTGCCAGTGCCTTATCCTTTAGCGATGCGAGCAATTTCCGGCGCTCATTCAAACGCTGGACAGGGCAGTTACCCGCCTATTTCCATCATTGGCTGGCTTAGCCAAGGACATGCTGCATTTAATCCGAGGCGTTTCGGCGGTTTACCGTTATCATGCCTTCGGCCCCTCATGTTTAGCCTATGGGGCACGCCAATCCGGTACTATAGCCACACACTGCTCATACAATACCCATACAATAAGCTCGGCCAAGCGGCTGAATTTGGAATGTCCATGATAGAAATGCAACAGAACAACCCATTACATGGCCTGAAACTCGAGCTGCTGCTCTCAGAGTTGGTCGATTTCTATGGCTGGAAGATTTTATATGCGGCGCTGAAGCTGGAATGCTTCAACACTAACCCGACGCTCGAGAGCAGCCTCAAGTTCCTGAAGAAGACGGAGTGGGCGCGGGAGAAGCTGGAGAACTTCTACCTCTATCGTTTCAAGCGCATGCCCAAGGCCAGTGCCGCCCAGTATGAGCTGAAACCCAGGGAGCGCGGCTTCGCTGCCGGCATAGTCCCCCGCAATCCCATGGTGTTGACCCTGGAGTCCATCGCCCAGATGCAGGCCAAGGCCAGTGCCGACTATGAAGCGCTTTCCGGCTTCAATAAGTCAGGCGCCAATAAGTCAAACAGGGGTGACTCTGGATTCAACAAGCGCGGCGGTCATCAGGCAGCGGCTCATTCCAGGGCTCCCGGCAGCCGTCCCGGAACCGAGGGGCGCAAGCCTTCGACCGACCCCCTGGATCCCTGGGGAACCAAGGGCGGCGCTTGATCTCAGCTCATTAACTCGAAATGTGAATATAAATGCACTAAATTGCATGGAGGTTAGAAAATTCCCCGGGGTGATAATGTCAATTGTGCATATTTTGAGAATAAAAATTCAATTTGTGAGGCAGGAACCTGTGGCGGGGTCCTGTGGTGGGATGAGGCGGCTAAACCTATGCTGCTGATACTTAAGATGTTTTACTTGAGTTGTAATAACTTAAGCCGTATGACCTAAGTCAGTTGAGCCGCAATAACACGAACTAGAGCGAATAGCCGCCATCTATGCTGATGTGGGCGTTGCGCAGGCCAATGGCGGCATCCGATACCAGGTAGTCGATGGCAGGCACTATGTCTTCGACCCGCAGTATCCGCCCGAGGGGAGTCGCGGCCAAGCCGTCGGCCAGGGCATGGATTTCCTCTGTTGTCATGCCCGCCTTGGCCTGGATCTCAGTTGCCGTAACACCCGGACGTATGCTGTTGATGCGGATCCCCGCGGGAGCCAGTTCCTGATTCAGCACCCTGGCGGCGGCTTCGAACGCTGCCTTGCTGGCACTGTAGACACTGGTGCCGGCGAAGGCCTTCTCGACGGCCAGGCTGGAGATGAAGATCACGCTGGCGGGAGATGCCAGTTGTCCCAACAGGGCCTGCAGGGTGAAGAAGGGCCCCTTGAGATTGACATCCATGGTGGCATCGAACTGGGACTCGGTGCAGGCCGCGAACTCGCCCGGATGAAACACCCCGGCGTTCAACACCAGGGCATCGAGCAAGATCCGCTCCTTGGCCAGTGTCTGTTGCAACTGCCGGATCTGCGCCATGTTGCCGCTGTCACACAGCACCCCGGTCGCCCTGTAGTCCAGCGTCTTCAGCGCCTCGTCCAACCTCTGGCTGTCGCGCCCTGTGATGATGACCCTGTGTCCTTGTCGGCAGAAATGACTGGCCGCCGCCAGGCCTATGCCGGCAGTCCCCCCCGTGATTAAAATCGTTTTGCTTTCCATCATTTATCCTTTGTGTTTTCCGAGTGAAACCCAGCATAATGAAAATCATTGTTTCCCATAAGATGGGAATGGATAAACACTTTGTTTCTCAAATGCGAATTTAGCCATGATACAACTGCATCAACACCTGCCACATCTCTATGTCTTTCGCCTGGTCGCTTCCCTGGGCAGTTTTCAGGCCGCCGCCACTGAGCTGGCATTACCCCGTTCCTCGGTCAGCAAGAAGGTGATGCAGCTGGAGCAATACATGGAGCAGCGGCTGTTGCAGCGCAGCACCCGCCAGCTCAGACTGACGGAGGCCGGCCTGTCCCTGCTGGAGGCGACCCAGGGGCTGACGGCACTCTTGGACAACACAGAGCAGTTACGGCTGCAACAACAACATAAACCCATAGGCAGGGTGAAGATCAGCAGCTCGACCTTACTGGGGCAGCGCTTCCTGCTGCCGCGGGTGGCGGAGTTGCGCCGCCGGTATCCTGAGGTGACTATCGACCTGAGCCTGGATGACAGTGTGGTGGATCTGATTGCCACCGGGGTAGATCTGGCACTCAGGGTCGGGCACCTGCCGGACTCATCGCTCATCGCCCGGCGCGTCGGCCAGAAGTCCTGGGCCTGGGTGGCGAGCCCTGGCTATCTGCAGCAACATGGCACCCCGGCAACCCCGGATGACCTCAAACAGCATCAGTGTATCGTCTTCAAGAATCGGGATGTCGCCTTGAATCATTGGTCATTTGCCGATGAGCATGGCCGGATAGAGACCCAGGTGGTGGAGGAGGCGATCGCCGTGGATGATGGCCGCACCCTGGTCGAATTGGCCTGTATGGATCAGGGGATAGTGATGCTCGACCTTCTGTTGGTGCAGAGGGAGTTGGCACTGGGGCTGTTGCAGCCGATCCTCGGCAACTGGCAACATCCAGAGACGTCGCCGATACACCTGCTCTGTTTGGGCAAAGCCGCCCGCAGCAAGGCGGTCGACTGCGTCTGGCAGGCATTGGTGCCCTGGCTGCAAGCGGATCTGGCGGCCGCGGCCCAGGGTGAAAGCCCGCACTGATGCCATTGGCTGCAGCCCGGGTGCTAATCTCGGCTTTAGATCTATTCCCCTGATTTGGCAATGAATATCTCAGGCCGAGTGGCTAAATAAGCGTTCTTGGTACAGAATTAATCTCATCTTATCCTTGCTTCTCTGGGTATCAATGAGTCTTCTCTCGGGTCATAAGCGTGCCCTCACATGGAGTGTACTGACGCTGTTGCTTGGACTGGGGGCGAGTGCCCTGGTGGCCTCGATGGTGCAAGAAAATAACCTGAGAGTGACCCAAGCGGCGCTGCAGGCGCTGTCGGAGCGAGTGGCCGACAGGCTTAGCCAACGCCTCTCCTCATACCCCTATGGCCTGCGCGCGGTGCGAAGCTCAGTGCTAGCCGCTGGTACCGACGGCATTGACCCGGCAAGATTCCACCGCGACAGTTTGGCTTGGGAGTTTGCGAACGGGTTTCCCGGGGCCGCTGGCTTTGGCTTCATTCGCCGGGTCGGCCCGGAGGCGGAAGCCGGTTTTCTTGCCAGGATGCGAGCTGCTGCCTGGCCCGGATCTGGGCCAGGATCCGGGCCAGAGTTTGCCTTGCACCAGTTGAGCCCCCATCAAGCCGAGCGTTACCTCATCGAATATGTCGAGCCGCTGGCGCGCAATAGGGCCGCCCTGGGGCTGGATATCGCATCCCATGCCGCGAGCCGAGCGGCGGCCAAGGCGGCATTGGCCTCAGGCGAAGTACGTTTGTCGGCCGCCATCCCCGCCGCGCTGGCACCCGCCTTTGGCGGGCCGCAGCACTCCTTCCTGCTCCTGATGCCGGTTTATGCCGGCGGCATTACGCCTGAAACGGCGGCGGCGCGCGAGCTTGCCGGCCTGGGATGGAGCTATGCCCGGCTGCCGGCGGATGAGATGTTGGCCGAACTGGCGCCGGCAAACACCCGCCTGGTCCTGACAGATGTGACTGATGTCACTGATGTAACTGCAGTAGCGGCTGTGACAGATACGGCCACAGTCGATGCGCCGCAGCCCTTCTTCGCAAGCCATGCCGACACTGGCAATGAGGCGTCCGCCCATGAAGTCTCCGTCCATGAAGTGACTCTGGCGCGCAACCTCTTCGGCCGCCAATGGCGGCTGAGCTTGACCCCGACCCCCGAAGCCATGGCCGCCTTGCCCTTGCCCAGTGTCGCCGTTATCTGGCTCTCTGGCCTCTTGCTCAGCGCCTTGTCGGCGGCCTGGGTCTGGTGGGCTATCGGCAACAGGCAACACAGACACCCGCTGTGCGGACCGGCGCAGCTTGAGGAGAGCAAACAGGGCGCGTTGCTCGGCCATGTGTTGAATGCGGGATCGGAAGTTTCCATCATAGCCACGGACGTCGACGGCATGATCACCCTCTTCAATCGGGGTGCGGAGAAGCTGCTTGGCTATCGGGCCGATGAGATGGTCGGTAAATCGACCCCGGCGCCGCTGCATCTGGCAGAAGAAATACAGGCCCGCGCCCTGCAACTGACCGAGGAATACGCCGAGCCTGTCGAAGGTTTCGAGGTGTTTGTCTACAAGGCGAGAACCGAAGGCCCGGAGACCCGCGCCTGGACCTATGTGCGCAAGGATGGCTCCCAGTGCCAGGTGTCGCTGTCGGTGACCGCCATGCGGGATGAGCGCAATAGCCTGCTGGGTTATCTGGGCATTGGCGTCAATATCGATGTGTTGTTGCAGCAGCAAGCGGCGCTCGAGTCGGCGAGTCAACAACTGCGCAAGGCGGCCGAGGTGGCCGAGTTGGGGATCTGGACCTGGACCCTGGCCGACAACAGGGTGGAATGGAATGAGCGCATGTTTGCCATGTACGAGCAACCCTTGAGCCTGCGGGAGCAGGGCCTGGATTACGAACACTGGCGAATGCGGGTGCATCCGGATGATATCGCCGCGACCGAGGCCAAACTCATTGCGGCTGTCGAGGGCCGGGGCGTCTATGATCCCGTGTTTCGCATCGTCACCCCCGGCGGCGTGATACGTCATATTCAGGCGGGGGCTCAGGTCGAGCGCGATAAACAGGGCAAGACCCTCAAGGTCATGGGGATCAACCTGGACATCACGGAACAGTGCCATCTGGAGGAGAGTTTACGTTACGCCAAGTGTCAGGCCGATGAGGCGAGTGCGGCCAAGTCGGCGTTCCTGGCCAACATGAGCCACGAGATCCGCACGCCCATGAATGCCGTGTTGGGCATGTTGCAACTCATTCAACACACACAGATGACGGAGCAGCAGCAGGATTATGTGGCCAAGTCCCAGACCGCAGCCAAGTCCTTGTTGCGTTTGCTCAACGATGTCCTCGATTTTTCTAAGATAGACGCAGGCAAGCTGGAGCTGGACTCCCAGCCCTGTGCCATCGAAAACATCATGCGCGATCTGGCGGTGATCTTGTCCGGTAACCAAAGCAATCCCGGGAGCGTCGAGGTGATCTTCGATTTGGATGCCTCGATCCCCGCCTATTTGAAGGCGGACCAATTGCGGCTGCAGCAGGTGCTGATCAACCTCGCCAGCAATGCCATCAAATTCACTCAGCGGGGACATGTCATCGTCAGCATCCAATGCCTGAGCCGGGATGCGGCGCAGGCGAGTCTGCGGATGGCGGTGACCGATACCGGCATAGGGATAGCCGCAGCGGAACAGGAGAAGATTTTCTCGGGTTTCGTCCAGGCCGAGTCATCCACCTCGAGACGCTATGGCGGTACCGGCCTGGGGCTGGCGATCACCAAACGGCTGGTGGAACTGATGGGCGGCGAGTTGCACCTTTGCAGCCAAGTTGGCAGCGGCAGTTGTTTCTGGTTCGACATCAATCTGCCCATAATAGCCAATGACACAGGAGTGCAGCCGATTAGCCTGAGTGGCCAGAGGATACTTGTGGTTGACGATAATGCGACCATGCAAGAGATACTGCATAAGAATCTGCTGCGTCTGGGTTGTGAGGTCGAGTCGGCCACCAACGGCCGGCAAGCCATAGCCAGAGTGGAAGCCGCAGCGGTCCAGGGCAAGGCCTTCGATCTTGTGTTGATGGATTGGCATATGCCGGATCTCAATGGTTTGGAAACGGCCGACATCATTAGTAACAGCCTCAACAGCGGTGAGCCCCCCGTGATAGTGATGCTGACGGCCTATGGGCATGAAGCCCTCAGCGAGTCCCACAGCTTCGAGTCTTGTCCTTTTGTCCATTTCCTCACCAAACCTGTTACCTCGCAATTGTTGGCCGAATCGATACGGGACGTCATCTGTGGCACCTTGCTCAATACTCGGGGGCGGGCGCCAAGACCCGATATCCCACGTCAGCTCATGGGACTGGAGATCCTGGTCGTCGAAGACAACCAGCTGAACCGTCAGGTCATTTACGAGTTATTGACCCATGCCGGCGCGCATGTCGTCCTGGCCTGTGGCGGGGGGGAAGGGGTGGCGAAAGTGCTGGAGGCGGAGATGAGCTTCGACTTGGTGATCATGGATGTGCAGATGCCGGATCTTGATGGCCTGGAGGCGACGCGGCGAATTCGCGCCGACGGCCGATTCGCCGCTTTACCCATACTCGCCATGACGGCCAATGTGTCGGCGAGCGATCATGAACTCTGCATCCAAGCGGGCATGAACGCCCACGTGGGCAAACCCATAGACATGGCGTTGCTGCTGCCAGCCATTCTCACCCTGACCAACAGGCCCCATAGGGCTGCCAACCCGGGGCGAGCGGCTGTCCCGAGATCGCTTGGGGCCGACACAGGGACCGCCGGGGGGGCGCTGATGGAGCCCCTTGAGACCATTCTCGACCGCTTCGCCGGCGATGCGGCCTTATTCAACGACATAATACCCAATTTCGAGCCGGAAATGGTCACTCAGCTGGGGCTGTTCAGACACGCAATCGCGACCGGCGACTATTCGGCTGCCGCCGCCGTCAGCCATGCCATCAAGGGGGTCGCCAGTAATTTCGGTGCCAGCAGGCTCACGGCCCACGCCGCCTGTCTGGAAGAAGCATTACAGCAGCCCAGTGTCGAGCCTGCAGAGCTGGCACTCAGGGAAAGCGAGCTTGCCGCCCTGATAGACAAGAGTGTGCAGGCCCTGGTGGCCCTGTCGACCTCGGTTGCCCACACAGTCGCCGCATCCAACCGCCCGGACTCACAGCAAGTGATGCAGGAAGTGATAGAGGAAATAACGCAGGAAGCGATGCCGGGAGCGGCAGCCAATGAGCTGGGGGCCTTGGTGGAATTGTTGGCGCTGCAGAATCTGGAGGCACTGGCGCTGGTGAATAGGTTGGAGACCCGATTGGCCTACCATAGGCTATGGCCGGAACTGAAAGCCCAGGTCGACGGCTTCAACTTCTCCGGGGCCTTGGAAACCGCCCAGTTCATGTTAAAGGAGATGCTCTGATGGAAGTAGCCGCCACCATGACTCAGGCCAATGATGCGAAGGGCAAGATACTGATAGTCGACGATCAACTGATCAATATCAAGATACTGCATCGGCTGCTGCATACGGATTATGAGCTGTTTATGGCCAACAGCGGTGAACAAGCCATCGCCCTGTGCCGGGAAGTCCGCCCCGATTTGCTGTTGCTGGATATCGAAATGCCCGACATGAACGGCTATGAGGTGTGCCTGCAACTCAAGAGTGATCCCGCCACCGCCGGCATAGTGGTGGTGTTCGTGACGGCCCATCTGGATGAAGCCATGGAGGTACGGGGATTCCAGATGGGTGCGGTCGATTTTATCCATAAGCCGGTCAACCCTGTGATCACCAGGGCCAGGGTCAGGAATCAGTTGATGCTCAAACGCCAATCCGATCAGCTGCGTGCCATCGCCCTGACCGATGGCCTGACAGGGATCCCCAATCGGCGCAAATTTGATCTCGACTACCCGGATTACTGGGGACAGAGCCGCAGAGAGCTGCAGCCCATCTCACTGCTGCTCCTGGATATAGATTATTTCAAACGCTACAACGACACTTACGGGCATCAGGCGGGGGATGAGTGCTTGCGACGGGTCGCCCAGACTATTGGTGTCGGCGCTAATCGCCCCCATGATCTGGTGGCGCGTTATGGGGGGGAAGAATTTATCTGTGTCTTGCCCAGGACAGATCTCCTTGGCGCCGAGCGGGTGGCGCAACACCTGGTGCAGGCGATACGCTCATTGGCCATCCCGCACCGGGACTCGGACGTGGCCGAACATGTCACCATCAGTGTCGGGGTGGCCAGCTGCATCCCCCAAGCCGATGCCGTACCCGAAACGCTGCTGGCATTGGCGGATGACGCCTTGTATCGGGCGAAGCACAAGGGTCGCAACCGTACCTCATCCATGGATGCGCCGCGGCAAAACCTGCTCTCATGTGACTGAGACTGAGCTTGTCTCAGGCACTGCCGCCTCAGGCGTACACTTTTACCTGTGACCGGGCATAGAGTGACATGGCGGCTTGTTGTTGGCATTCCAGCGCCTGGCGCCTCTGGTTGACCGCCCTGGCAAAGTCATCGAGCAAGCCAACAGTGTCTTGCCAATCTATGCAACCATCTGTGATAGATTGGCCGTAGACCAGTTGCCCTTCACCCTTGTGTGCTTGTTTGCCTGCCTTGAGAAAGCTTTCCAGCATAACGGCGGCGATATGGCGCTTGCCTTCGCCTATTTGCCGACACAAGGATTGTCCCACTATGAGCTGGTTCAGATGCTGCTTCTGACTGTTGCCGTGACTGCAGTCGACCATGATCTTTGCCGGCAAGGCACGGTTCAGCAAGGATTCATGGGCGGCATCGACATCCTTGGCGGCGTAATTGGGCTGCCTGCCACCGCGCAATATGATGTGGCAGTTGGGATTTCCCGCCGTTTTTACTGCCTGTAAACCGCCGGCCGCCTTGGGGGCATAGATCACATGGGAGGCCTGCACAGACTGGATGGCATCCATGGCGATTTGGATATTGCCATCCGTACTGTTTTTAAAGCCGATGGGACAGTGCAGGGCGGACGCCAGTTCACGATGGATCTGGGATTCGGTGGTACGTGCCCCTATGGCGCCCCAGCTGATGAGATCGGCAATGTAGAGGGCGTTGGCCGGGCAGAGAAACTCTGTGGCAGTGGCAAGCCCCATGGCATTGATATCCAACAGGAGTTGCCGGGCTTTAACCAGCCCAGCGGCGATATTGAAACCCTCGTCCAACCCGGGATCGTTGATGAATCCTTTCCAGCCGACCGTGGTTCTGGGTTTTTCGAAATAGGTGCGCATGACGAGCAGCAGTTCCTTGTCATAGCGCCGGGAAACCGCGGCCAATTGAGCCGCGTACTCCAGCGAGGCATGGGGATCGTGGATGGAGCAGGGACCCAGGATCACGAGCAAGCGATCATCCTTGGCGGACAATATGTCTGCTATTGCGCCTTGGGTCTCCTGTATGTGACCGGCTGTCGCAGCCGGACGAGGCAAATCGGCAACCAATTGATGGCAGTCGGGAATGTCCATATGCAAACTTGCATTTAAGGCGGAGGGTAACGCGGGCATGATGTCGTCCTTCACTGGGTTGGGTAACAGATAAAGCTCTCAAATGAGAATTATTATCATCATTGTAGATGTTCTGGATTGCAAAGGGATTTACATAGACTTTGCGTCCGGCTCAGCAGCGGCCGGGTCTAGCTGCGGCCGGGCGGCTTCCCGAGCGCTGGAGTTTCCAGGTTCGCCCCCGGCTTGGGTGTTTTCCCTGGCCGTCTGCCGCAATCGGCGCAGGGGCTTACTGCGCCAACAGACTGTGAGTGCCCCCAGGGTCGTCACAGTGCCCAGCAGCAGGGCACAGCTGGCCGGGCTCAGCAGTTTATTCAGGCTGCCGACCACCAGAGCGCCGAGCGAATCGCCGGCGACATTTTGCGCCGTCCACAGACTGTTGCTGCGTCCCAGTAAAGGGGTGGGGGTGTGGCCCTGGATCAGCGTGTATTGCAGCAAGGCACTGATGGCCCCAAAGTAGCCATAGAGGCCCAGTATGAGCAGCGCCGCCCATAACTGACTGGCGATACTCAGCAATCCCAGGGTCGCAAAGGCCAGCATGCTGCTCAAGATCATGGTCAGGCCGGGACGCTTCAGCTCGGACATTCTGCCGCTGGTGAAGGCGAACAGGCTTGCTCCCAGAGGGACGGCCGAAAACAGCAGGCCTAATTCGAAGGCGCCGCCACCGAATTGGCCGATGGCGAGTGCCGGAAACAAGACTCGCACGCCTTTGCTCACGGCATCCAACAGGCCGATGGCCGCCACGCCGCAGACTAGGTTGTTGCCATAGATAAACGTCAGGCCACCGACGAAGGAGGCTAACGGCGACTCGCCCGCCACCTTGGGAGCTTGCATCTTGGGCAAACGCCGCAAGGGGATCAGAGTGAGAAAAGTTCCTATGGCGGCGGCCGTATAGTTCCAGCTTATGTCTGCCATGGCGATGATCATGCCGCCAATCAGGGGGGATACTACCGTCCCTATGCGCACCGTCAGCATGCTCAGGGCGCCGGCCTTAGCCAGGTTTTCCCGGCCAACCAGCAGGGGAATGGCGGCCATGAGTGCCGTGATGCCTATGGCGCCGAAGAAGCCGCTCCACAGCGAGAGCAGATAGAGCGCCAACAGTGAAGGGCTGGCGAAGTAGCAGTTGATGGCCAAGGCACTGAAACCCAGGGCGCAGGCGATACGGCCGGTGAGGATCAGTTGCCGCCGTTCATATCGGTCGGCCAACACGCCCCCGAGCAATAAGCCAACCAGCATGCCGGCACCGTCCAGCGCCAGTATGATGCCTACGTGAAAGTTTGACCCTGTGAGCGAGTGCACTTGCAGGGGCACTGCCACTGTGAGCATTCCAAGTGCGAGAAGGGAAAACAGCCTGGCGATAAACACCATGCGAAAGTATGGGTTGCTTTTCAGCAGGCTGACATCGACGAAAATAGTGTGTTTTTTCATAATTTCTATAACTAGCGCCTTAATAAGACTCGTTGTAAGGAGTGCCTTTGCAGCAAGGCCTTGCGGTGCCGGGTTTGCCGCCGTGGAACCGCGGCAAACCCGAAACCTTCATCTGGACACGGAGCCATCTCAGTCTTGATCTGGCCGCTCCTGCTGCGCTTCCATGCCGAGGGTATCCACCTCGGCCAAGATGGCGTTGAGCAGGGGGCCGAGCCGAGTGAGGGAGCCGGCCGAGAGTATGTCGTCGTGGGCAAAGGGCAAGCCATGCTGGACCAACTTGCCGACATAGGGTGCCCAGGACTGCGCCACATCCCACCCCGGCGGCAGGGATTTTTCGGCGACAAACAGCTCGACCCGGCCCGAATAGGCCGTGGTGCTGGCCTGTGACAACAGCCTCACTGTATCGTCATAGTTACCTAAGATGTCGTTGAACATCTTGGTCTGCTCCTCACGACTGGAGGCATCGGCAAAGTCTCCTTCTGCGGCGTTGAGGAACTGATGCCTTTCGCGTTCCACTTCGGCCATGGCTTCCTCCTTGGTGGGGCGTTTCCATTCCTGCCCCTCCGGCGGATAGGTATCGAGCAGACCGACGAAGGCGACGGTTTCTCCCCTGGCCGTCAATGTGGCCGCCAGGGCCATGGCAATGGTGCCGCCGAAGGAGTAACCCAGGAAATGGTACGGCCCTTGGGGTTGCACCCGTTTGAGCAACTCCAGGTAATGTTGCACCGCCTGCGTCATGTCGGCACTGACCGCGACGGCGCCATCCGGCCGCGGCGATTGCAGCCCTATGATGGGCCAGCGGCCCTCAAGGTATTTTGGCAGCCCTGTGTATTGCCAGGAGAAGCCCGAACCTGGATTGATGCACACCAAGGGCAGTCCCCGGCCGCGGCGAACAGGCAGTATCTGCCCGAAGCCCGCCTTGTCGGGATCGGCCCTGAGCCCTTCATCGCCGAGGATCGCCGCCAGCTCGGCGACCGTCGGAGACACCATTATCTGTCCGACGGATACCTGGAGCTGCAGGCTGCGGCGCAGCTCGGTGGCCAGTTGCATCGCCAACAGTGAATGGCCTCCCAGGTTGAAGAAGCTATCCTCGGCATTGACTGTGTTGACCCCGAGCAGCTTGGCGAACGCCGCGGCGATCCGGGTTTCCATGCCGGGCTTGGGCGCACGCCCCATGCGGTTTGAGTGGTTCCTGGGATCCGGCAGGGCCTTCCTATCCAGCTTGCCGTTGGCGCTCAGTGGGAAAGCCGCCACCTGCATCAAGACAGTGGGCACCATATGGGCCGGCAGCAAGCGTGAGACCTGGGTGAGCAGGCTTGCCAGCTCCAGTTCGGTTGCCGCCTGTCCGTCTGTGCCGGATTCATCGGCTATGACATAGCCAACCAGTTGCCGCTGGTCGCCGGTTTTGGCACCGGCTTTGACATCGGCGCCGCCCAGCACTCTGGCATGTACGGCCGCCTGTTGGACCGAGGGCAATTGCAGCAAGGCTTGCTCTATTTCACCTATTTCTATGCGTTGCCCGCGAATTTTCAACTGATCGTCGCTGCGGCCCAGGTATTCCAGGTTGCCGCAGGGCAACCAGCGGACCATGTCGCCGGTACGATACATGCGTTCGCCCGCGCTGAAAGGACTGGCGACGAAACGCTCGGCGGTTAAGGCGGGGCGGTGCAGATACCCTATGGCCAGCTGGGCGCCGCATAAGTACAGCTCTCCCGATACGCCTATGCCGACTTCACGCAACTGATGATCCAGCACCCGCACTTGGGTATTCCACACGGGTTTGCCTATGGGCACTCCGGCACCCTGGCGTACGATATCCGGCGCCGCTGACGCCGGCAGAGCCGTGGCCGGGAAGTAGGTCACATCGACGGCTGCCTCCGTGGGACCGTAGAGGTTATGCAGGGGAGCCGGGTAATAACGGCGGTAATCTGCGGCCAGTTCGGCCGACAGCGCCTCGCCACTGCAAAATACCCGCCTCAATCCCGTCCCTAAGCCAGTTCTTGGTGCCTGCTCTTTGGCCAGCGTCTCGGTATGCAACAGGAACGCCGCCAGCATGGAAGGCACAAAGTGCAAGGTGGTGACCCGATACTCTTCCATGAGCTGCAGCAAGAGTGCCGGATCTTTATGGGCCTCGGGCGGCGCCATGACGAGACAAGCCCCCTGGAGCAGGGGCCAGAAAAACTCCCACACCGACACGTCGAAACTGGCGGGGGTCTTCTGCAATATGACATCGTCATGGGCCAGGGGGTAGGCGTGCTGCATCCAGGCTAAACGATTCACTATCGCGCCATGGGACACCAAGACCCCCTTGGGACGGCCCGTTGAACCTGAGGTATAGATGAGATAGGCGGGATCGCTCGCCTTAAGTGTGCCGATGGGCTCGGCCTCGAGCGGCGCTGCGGCCCCTCGTCCGGGAGTGGCTCCCTGGATATCCGCCAACAGGCTGTCTATCGGCAAGATCTGCACCTGGATCGGCGCCGATTCAGCGGCAATCCGGGAAAAACGCGCCGCCTGGGATTGGCAGGTCAAGATGAGCTTGGGTCTGGCATCCTGCAACATGAAATCCAGGCGCGAGTCCGGGTTGCCGATATCCAGCGGCAGGTAGGCTGCCCCCGCTTCAATGGTCGCCTGCAGCGCCAGGCTCAGGCTGATGCTGCGCGGCAAGGCGATGGCAATGATGTCGCCCGCATTCACGGCATTCGCCCTGAGCACCTCGGCAAGCAGACGCACCTGGCGGCGCATCTCGCTGTAACTCAAAGCCTTGTCTGTGTCGCGCAGGGCTATCTGCCCCGGTGTTTTCCTGGCCTGGAGCTGCAGCAAGTCCCTCAAGGTTGGCGTTTGCCCCTTATGGCTGGGCAAGGCGCTGAAGGTGTGGTTCACCCGGGACAGCAAGTCGCGCTCGTCCAGCGTCTGCAGCTGGAGTCGACATAGGGGCGTGGCAGGCGCGCGCACCAGCTGCTCGAGCAGGCCTACGAAGCGCCGGGCGAGACGCTCTGGCTCAGGCACCTCGGCCCTGTACTCGAACAAGATGCGTATCCTGTCGCCAGGCAGCACCAGGATGGTCAAGGGGTAGTGGGTAAAGCCCCGATTTTGCACATCATTCAGGCGTAGCCCGGCATAATCCGCTCCAAGCAAGGCCTGAGTGGCAGGATAATTCTCCACCACGAGCAAGGTATCGAACAGTGTCTCTGTGCCGGCCAGGCGCTGAATTTCGCCCAGGCCAAGAGCATCATGTTCCAGCAGCGCTATCTGTTGCTGCTGTATCTGACTCAGCTGCTCGAGCAGCGAGATGTCCGGGCGCAAGCCGATCCTGACGGGCAGGGTATTGCTGAACAGGCCTATATGCTGCTCCAGGCCGTCGATGTCACTGAAGCGTCCGGATACTGGGCTGCCGAACACCACATCGTCGCGGCCCGTCATGGAACCCAGCAGCAGGGCCCAAACCCCTTGCATCAGAGTATTGAGGGTGAGGCCCTGGCGACGGCATAAACGGCCAAGCCCCTCCGAGAGCGACGCCTCGAGCCGCAATTTGAGCTCTCTCACCTCAGGCTGTCCGGCCGGCACAACCGCGCCGGCCTGGTCAAACACCAGGGTCGGGGCGACGCCCCGGAGCGCTTCCTGCCAGGCATCGCGGGCCGGTTGCAAGTCGCGCGCGGCGAGGCGGCTGACCACCCGGGCGTAACTCACCTCGGGGGGCATGAGTGCGGCCCTGCCCGAGGCATAGGCCTTGAGCAGATCCTGCAAGAGTATGGGGGTCGACCAGCCATCGATGATCAGATGGTGGGCGGTCAATAACAGGCTGTAGTGTGCGTCGCCTAAGCGCACGAGATGGGCATGGGCCAGTATGGATGCGCGCTTGCCCCGAATCACATCGTCGAAGCTGCGGCGACTTTCGCTCATTTCCAACCTATACAGGGCCTCGGCCTTGGCGGCCGCATCCAGGGCGCGCAGGTCGCTTGCTTGCCAAGGCCAGCGGTAACTCTGGCCCGCCACGGTCGCAGTCGATGACGGGATCAGCTGCAGCTGCGAGTCCGAGGTTTGCGTATCGAAGATCACTGAGAGCTGAGGATAGGCATCGAGCAGGGCTTCGAGTGCGAGCCTGAGCCTGGCGATATCCAGCCGACCGCTGAGGTCCAGCTTAGTGGTAAAGCTGTAGCTGGTCTGACTCTCGAGTTGGGCGTGGAACAGCAATCCCTGTTGCAGCGGCAACAAGGGCAAGATTGCCTGTATTTGACCATGTCTGGCCCGGAGTGCCTGCCGGTCGGCTGCGCTTATGTTCATCTGTGTCCCGGCGCGGGGCGCATCGCCAGGGAGGGCTGCTGGCGGGAGTGAGTTGCCCTTCACCTCTGTCGGCGCCAGTGGCCGCAACACTGCCAGCATGCCTCTTGGGGTACGCTTGGCAAAAATGTCCCTGGGTTTGAGTTCGACGCCCTGGCGATTGAGCCTGATGCTGAGCTGCATGGCGCCAATGCTGTCACCACCCAGATTGAAGAAGTCATCGTCGAGACCGACCCGTTCCAGGCCCAGAGTCTCGGCCATCTGCCGGCAGATAAGCCATTCCTCTGCCGTGGTTGGCACGGCAGCGGCGGCTCGCGACGCTGGCATGGGCTCCGGCATAGGCGTCGGCAGCGCCTGCTTGTCTATCTTGCCACTCACGGTCAGCGGCAGATCCGCGAGCAGCGTCAGCCTGGATGGCAGCATATAGTCGGGTAAGCGCTCCGAGAGCTGTGCCATCAAGCTTTGCTGGACGAGTGTGGGGTCTTGGTCGTTGAAGGGCGGCTTCAGGGTGCAGTAGCCGAGCAGGCGCTGGCCTTGGGCATGGGGCTGCACAATCACCGCCACTTCCTTTACCGCCGCCAGGGCGCTCAAGGCCGCTTCGACCTCACCCAACTCGATACGAAAGCCGCGGATCTTGACCTGGTTGTCACTGCGGCCGATGAACTCCAGATGTCCCTGAGGATCCCAGCGCACCAGATCGCCGCTCAGATACATGCGCTGCCCGCTGACGAAAGGATTGGCGACGAAGCGACTGGCGCTGCCAGCCGGGCGATTCAAGTAACCTAAGCTCATGTTATCGCCTGCCAGGTACAGCTCGCCGGTCACGCCTATGGGGACGGTCTGCAACTCATGGTCGAGCACATAGGCACAGGTATTGGCCAGTGGACGCCCTATGGTGGGCATGGCATTCCCGGGGCTGACTCTGGCGCTGGTCGCATAGACGGTAAACTCGGTCGGGCCGTAGATGTTGTAGGCATGCAGCTGTGGATACTGTTGCAGGCTATGCCATAAGGCAGGCGAGACGGCTTCGCCACAGATATTGAGCAACAGCGGCTGCCAAGCGCGTTCCATCATGCCGGCCGCCATCAACTGGGTGGCCAAGGAGGGTGCCACCGCCAAGGTGTCGATTCTATGCCTGTCTATGGCTTCGAGCAGGGCGTAGACATCACGCTTTATGTCCTCATCGAACAGATACAAGGTATTGCCGAGCAACATCTGCAGCAAGGGGTCCCAGGAGGTATCGAAGGAGAATGAGCCCGTCAGTGCCACCCTCAGCTGCGCTGGTGCCGCCCCGGCGGCCAGGCCCTGTGCCATGCTGCGGGCCTCATGCGCCGCCAGTGCCGCAGTGTAATGCTCCTGCTGCAAGGCCATCATCAGATTCACCAGGGCACCATGGGGCACCTTGACGCCTTTGGGTTTGCCGGTCGAGCCCGAGGTGTAGAACACATAGGCAAGCTGGTGTTTCTCTATGGCACTACCGAATTCCTCCGGCGCTATGGGGGCCGCCGACAGGCCGGCGCACGCCCGGATTAAGTGCTGCTCATCGAGACTGACTCTCCTGAGATCCCCGGGTAACCTGGCGATCACTTGGCTGTGAGTCAGCACCAGGGCCGGCATGGCATCGTCACAGATCATTTTCAGGCGTTCATCCGGGTGGCTCAAATCCAGCGGCAGGTAGGCGGCCCCCGTCTGTAAGATGGCAAAGATGGCGATGACAGACTCGGCGCTGCGCGGCAGTGCGGTCGCCACCAGCTTGCCGTCGGTGACACCGAGTGCCAGCAAGAAACGACTGAGCCTGTTGATACGCTCAGACAATGCCTGGAAGCTGAACCTCTGTTCCTGAAACACCAACGCCGGGCATTGGGCCCTTGCTGCGACTTGCCGGCTTAGCAGCGTCAATACGCTTGCCGGATCCCCAGAGCTGTCTCGCCTGGGGCCCTGTTGCCAAGCCTGGAGTTGCGCCAGCTCATCGGGACTCAGCACACTGAGCCTGGCCAGGGTCAGTTGTGGATCTTGCTGTAACTGGGCACAAATATGCTGTAAACGCGCGCAGTGCAAGGCCAATTCCGCTTGTTGGTAGCGGTCGGCATTGGCGGCCAGCTCCAGCCTCAATTCATCGGCGTTCAGATAGAGGCCAAACTCCATGTCCTCTATAGGCCCTGTGGCCAACTGATGGCTAGTGCCGGTATGAGTGTCGAAGTTAAGCCGATAGTCGAACAACTTGCAGTTGATGCTCGGGCCATAGAGGGCCCTTTGACTGCCAACAATGCCGAGATCCCTTTTGATCTGTTCCGCCTCATAGCCTTGGTGTTTCCTGAGTTTACGGATCTCCCAGGTGAGGGCCCGAACCACATCGGCCAGACGCATGCCGCTCTCCAGGGTTATTTGCAAGGGCAGGACATTCACGACACAGCCGCTCGAGGATAAGGCCACCGAGCCCATGCGGCGCATGAAGGGAAAACCGCAGGATATCTGGGTCTGACCGGTCATTTTTCCGAGATAGAGCAAGACGATAGCGATCGCCGTATCCGCCTTGGACACTCGGGGATCCTCAAGTCCGGCAACCAAGGCGCCCAGCGAGGGGATGAGCGCCTCTTGCCGCAGTACTCTGCCGCTTTGAAGCTTTGCCGGGCCACTCATTCTCGACAGGCTGATGGGCTGCACCAGGTTTGCCGCGTAATTCAGCCAGAATTGCTTATCGCTTTGATACTTATCGGAGCCGGCATAGGCCTGGTATTCCTCGACCACGGCGGCGTAGGGGGTCAATGCCGCCGCGGCTAGGGCGCGCCCTTGTTTCAGCGCCGTGTAGTGCTGCGCTATGCGTTGGGTCAGGGCGCTAAAGCTGAACCCGTCGACCATCAGGTGATGGTACCTCTGGTACCAAAACCAGCGGGGCCCGCCATGGGCCGAGGGCAATTTGATCAGCAGGTGGCGGTACAGTTGGCGACTGTCGGCGGCATTGCCGGCCTCGGCCAAGTCCTGTGCCATCAGCCCATGGGCCTGTGCCTCGGCTTCGGCCTCATTGGAGAGATCGATCAGGCTTGGCAATCCTATGTCCCCCGCGGCAGGCAAGGGCGGGATGAGCTGCAGCGGCCGCTCGCTGCCCAATCTGTATTGGCTGTGGACAGTATCTGCCTCGCTCAGCCCGATTTGTATCGCCCGCTGCAGCAAGTCTATGTCTATGCTGCCCTCGATCACTACATATTGGGCGACTGAGAAGAGGTTTTGAACCGGGGAAATTTGCTCCGCCAGCCAAATGCCCAGCTGTGGGCCGACCAGGGGCAGTTCGAGCATGGGTTGACGGGCGAGTGCCGGAGACGTTTGTTGCACAATATTCATCCTTTAGAGAGTTGCAGCTGGGCTGCGGATAACGACTTTTAGCCTTCATGGCTGTTGGCATGACATGGAGCCTCGTTGAGCCCATAGGCGTCAGGCAAAAGCCCCCGACTCAATCTGCTCCAGGCAGTGGTTTCGCGCCTGAGGCCCGAAGACGGGGCGCCAACCCGCAGGCACTGCGGCAAACTCCGGCCAGAGGCTGAGTTGTTGTTCTTCGTTGATGAGCACCAGAAAGAGGTGACCCGGATCATCGAATGGATTGAGGTATTGACTCGAGTCTTTGCCTGTTTCCACGCTCGGCGTTGCCACAGCCCTGGTTGGCAAATCCGCAGTTGGCGAGCCAGAATCCTGTATCTCTGAGTCAAACATAATTTCTCCCGTTAAATGAGTTGCTAGTGTTAGTTTCATTGCTTTCAGGCGTCTTTCGACGCCGGAACTTCCTGTGTTTAAAATACGTCCTGAGCCAGAAAATGCCGTAATCCCTGGAGTAAACCGCCACGCCAACACAACTTGTCGTGGCCCCCCTTATAGACACGGTAAGTCACCTCGTGCCCGGCCTGTTTCAGGGTGTGATACAGCTCCTGGTTGGCGCTGCGTATGGCGGTTTCCCGGCTGCCGGCCTCCATGAAGATCCGGATGCGGGACTCGGGTAGGCGCCGTTCCGCCAATTGCTCTGTCAGCCAGCCGCGCCTGGGAATGTTGCCGGCGGCAGTTGGGGAAGCGGCCGGATGCGACAGCGCCGCGGCATGGGGCCACCAGAAAGAACCCGACTGGCTGAGCACGCAGCCAAAGCGCTGCGGCCAGTGCAGGCCGGCGAACAGGGCGCTTAGCCCGCCATAACTCTGGCCGACCAGGAGTGTCTTCTGTGGCAGACGCGAGTGGGGGGCGAGGCGGTGAATTTGTGGCATCAGCTCCTGCTGCACCGCCAACCAGAATGGCGCATGACAGGGCAGCTCCCGAGCGCGGTTTTGCGGGCCGAGTGAATCGATCAACACATAAACGGCAGCGGGCAGGCCTTGCCTGGTCTCATGATCCAGGGCGGAGAAAATCGGCATGGACTGGGCCCACACCTCACCGTCGAGCAAGAGCACGAGAGGGCGCTGCTGCGGCGCCTGAGCATCTATGCCGCCCTGGGGTTCATATAACCAGACCGGCCGCTCTGTGCCCAAGATGGCACTATGCCAGGTGAATAACTGCCGTTTCCCCTGAGCCAACTTGGCCAAGCCCTGGCTGGCAGGCCCATTATCCAAGGCCTGCCAAGCCGTCTGCGCCGGCGCGGCCTTGAGGTGTATGGCCGACAATTGTTCCCGCCAGCTTCCCAGCTTGGGGCCAGCGAGATTGAGGGGATCGGCACGCTTATGCGGCAGAAGCGAACGCCACCAGGCTCTTTGCTGTGCTTGACGTCGTAATGGATCTGCGTCCGGGGAGGGCGGCAACTGGTCTCGCGTAATGGCGAGGTAACAGTAACTGCCACGCCAGTCGGCATCCAAGCGGCATTGCCAATGCCATACATCTGTATTGACAACCCGGTTGAGAGACTGGGGCGAGAAGCTGTGGTGATCCGTTACGCAGTTGATATCCAGGTAAACGGCCACGATAGGGGATTGCGCCGCAAGCCCATGGGGATCCCGCCAGAGAAAATGCAGCGTGACTGACTCTGGCGCGTCGGGATGCTCTACACAGACGGGCGTGCCTGCTTCTTCGATGCCAGACCACCAGTCCTGGCTGCCTATCTCGGCCGAGCCTGTCGGGTGCCGGCTTATCCCGGGTAACTTATCCATGTAATCGCTGGCCATTGATGCTGTCCCTAGGGCATACATGTTTCACCCCATAGCTCTCCTGGGTATGAATGCCTCAATCCTGTTATATCCAATGCAAATCTGTATCTGTTTTGGCTGAACATTGAATCTTGTCAGCCCTTCACCTCAGCAGCTGCGCCAGCAGAGTGCACAGATGTCACCTGGGTTCTTGTCGAAGTAGCAACAAGATAACCCGGTACAAATAAGATTGCAATTGATAATCATTCCCATTATTATTTATTCGTTTTTTGGAACAAGATTGCTTAATACACTTTGATTTATATTGCATTTCGTTAGAGGGGAGTTTGATGAAGGATTATTTACCCGCGGCAGCAGCGACTGAATTGCGTCGTTTCAAGCCAGGTGCGCTGGCTGGCATCCTGGGTTTGCTGATGACAGGTTACGGCGTCGCGGCCGAGCAGGCTGAAATGGACAGAATGGTGGTGACTGCGACGGGAAGCGAGCATTTGTTAGCCACCGCGCCTGCATCCATTTCTATTATCACAGCCGAAGAAGTGACTCAGTACCCCATCAAAGATTTAGGTGACGTACTTAAAACCTTGCCTGGCGTGAGCATCTCCAGCTGGGCTGGGGGGCGTAACGGCATCAATTTGCGTGGTTTGGATGAAAATTATGTGCTCATGCTGGTCAATGGCAAGCGCGTGTCTTCCAGCAATGGGCTCTGGCGTGCCGGTAACTTCGATACGACCTCGATCCCCTTGGAGTTGATCGATCATGTTGAAGTCATTCGCGGTCCCATGTCGGCCCTGTATGGCTCGGATGCCGTGGGAGGGGTCATCAACATCATCACCCGCAGGCCTCAGGACGATTGGGAGTCGACCTTGAGCCTGGATGCCAGCTTCATGGATAAGGGCACGGGCGGTGATAGATATCGTGCCAGCCTCTATACCACAGGCAAGTTAACGGACAATCTGGGCCTGGTATTCAGCGCCGAGAAAGCCGATCAGGACATTTGGGTAAACCGGGAGGTGACCCCCAAGTTTGACACCATAGAAGGGCGGGAAACCTTGAAATTTGCCTCCACCCTGAGCTGGCAAATCGATGACAGCCAGTCCCTGGAGCTGGATTTGGCCAGCGATCGAGACGATGTGCCCCTGACGACCTATGGCGCCTATAGGGAGCAGTCCATCGACAGGATCACTGTCGGCCTGACCCATAACGGCAACTGGCAGTGGGGCAAGACCCAATTGCTGGCGAATCTGTCTAGTGCCGATATCTATGACTACAACTCCCGCTATAACCTGCAGCCGCCCTTGGGCCGGGATCTTGAAGAGATCAACACCACCCTGAGAGGCACGGTTTTCCTGGACTACGGCTACAACAATATCACCTTGGGTGGCGAATACCTGAAGACGCAAGTCAACGACCCTGTCCAGTATCCCGTCAGTGGCGGAGACAGTCAGAGCCTCGCCTCCTTGTTTATTCAGGATGAGATCGGCCTGAGTGACAGCTTAATCGCCACCCTGGGGGTGCGGGGCGAGGACAGTGGCAGTTACGGCACCCATGTCAGCCCGAGACTCTACCTATCCTATTCACTGAATGATGACATAGTGCTCAAAGGCGGCGTTGGCACCGCATTTCGGGCCCCCAGCCTCTTCGAATCCTCACCCGAGTTTCATTCTGTCAGCTGTAAGGGCGCCTGCAGCATCTCGGGCAACCCGGATCTGCAGGAAGAAACCAGCGTCAGTACCGAATTGGCACTGCTGGTCAATAAGGACCTGTGGTCGGCGTCAGTCACAGTATTCCACAACAAGGTGGAGAATCTGATCACAGTCGAGAGCTGGGATGGCACCAGCCCAGTACGTAGATACTTCAACGAAGCCGATGTCACCATCAAAGGTGTGGAAGCGACCGCGAGTATCCAAGTGACGGACGACGTTTCGTTTGCAATGAATTACACCTATCTGGACACCCAGAATACCCAAGGTAAATCCCTGAGTTATCGCCCGGAGAACACTGTGAATGCCAAGTTCGATTGGCAAGTCATAGACGATCTTAATCTGTATGCCCAGCTGAATTACTACGGCGAGCATCTCGGCAATAGGGGACAGGAGTTGTCGGGTTACAGCCGCATAGATCTGGGTGGCAATTACTTCGTTACCTCCGCCCTTAAATTAAAGTTGGGCCTGACCAACCTCACCGACGAGCAGCCGGTATTGGATGAGCCGACATCGGACATGATACTGCAGGGAAGGGCCTTGTTCGTCGGTGCCAGCTATAGCTTCTAGGCGTGAGTCGCGATGTGACACAGGTAGAGGCGGCAAGCTTGTCGCCTTTATTTTCAATCTGAATGTATGCCTTTGACACCGACAGAACACGGGCCTGTGTCGAAGGCGGTAAGGATAAACAGTGCAAGCCTTATTGTTAATACTGCTGGGTGGCGGCTGTAGCTTGGTTTACCTCAGCCATAAGAATCAGGGATGGTTAAACAAGAAGTTGGCGTCCAGGTATTGGTGCTGGCTGGGTTACGGCCTGACGCTATTGGCATTATTGGGTTGGCTGAGCATTTTCAGTCTCGCCCCCGCGCTGATGACCTGGACTGTGTCTCTGATGCTGTTCTTTGGCATTTTCCCTTTTTTAGCCTTACTCCGGGCGCCAAGGAGGTCGGCAAGAGATGAATAGCAAGCAGAAAATCCAAGCGGATTGGTGGAGCAAGAGCCTGATCGGCGGCGTCTTGGGTTTTAGCCTGGCGCTGGCGCTGAGCAGCCTCTTGACTGCCATCACACCCGGCGGCATGGACGGACAGAGCAAGGTGCAATTCAACATGTGGATGGTCGCGCCTATCTGGATGTTTATTTTCAGCTTCAGCTATCTATTCCGTTCCGGACTCAGTGCCATGAGCTGGTTGACGGGACTGAACCTGCTGAGTTACAGCCTACTCCTCATGGTATTAAGGTAAGCCGGATGAAAATTAGAAGCGATGTGATGCGGATATATCAGTCCATGCATATTTGGACTGGAATAGTGACGTCCCTGGTCTTGTTTATCGGTTTTTATGCCGGCTCCCTGACCCTGTTCAAGCCCCAGTTGGATAGCTGGTTAACACCACCCGGGCAAGTGCTGCCACAGATCCCGACAGCTCAGTTGGATCAACTGGTCGGCCAAGTGCTTGACCAACATGAGAGTGCCAAAGCCGGCTTTAGCTTGTATTTGCAAGACGCTGCGACGTCACACTCACCCATCCAATGGTTTGCCACTGACCTGGGGCGTGAGCTGCATTTGGATGCACGCCTATGGCAGGGCACACTGGATGAAAACGGACAGCAGCAGACTCTCCAGGTGTTGCCCTCTGTGGTGGCCGAGCTCGTCGATTATCTGCATAGAACGGCAGGCATTCCCGGCACCCTGGGCCACGAACATATAGGCATTTATGTCCTTGGGGTTGCGGCCGTGCTCTACTTTCTGGCGCTGGTTTCAGGGGTCATAGTTCTGCTGCCGAGTCTGGTTAAAACCTGGTTTGCCCTGCGGCGTCAAAAGGGAGAACGGCGTTTCTGGCTGGATGCCCATAATATTGCCGGCATCACAGCTTTGCCCTTTCATCTGGTCATCAGCCTGACCGTGATAGTGTTCGCGTTTCACGACCAGATCTACGCCGGCTTAGCGCAGATCTTGGATGATGATACCCAGATCAGCCGCCAAGCCCCCCCACGCCTAACTAAGACCTATGAGTTACAGCAATTGCTGCCTGTCGGTCGCTTGCTTGAGACAGCCCACGACCTGGCGCCTGAATTCAAGGTCACGGAAATGGCTTACATGGGACTGCAGGGGCCAAAGCCTATGGTGCGCCTGGCGTTGTTCAACCCGGACCGGCTGATGCGCGGCCCGATAAGCGATTACGCCTTCATCCACCCCTACAGCGGCCAGCTACTCAACAGCACCCTCTCACCTGGGGAGGCCGGCCTGTGGGGACGCCTGGTCGCCAGCTTCTTCGCCCTGCATTTCGGCAGTTACGGCGGTGATTGGGTGCGCTGGGCCTATTTCGTCCTCGGGTTTGGCGGGGCCTTCCTCTTCTATTCGGGCAATCTCTTATGGCTCGAGTCCAGGCGCAAGAAACGCACCAAGGAGATGGGCATGGCAGAGGTTCCCACCCAGAGTCGCTCCTGCAGGGTGCTGGCCAATCTCACTGTCGGTGTCTGCCTGGGATCTATGGCGGGGGTCGCAGTCACTATGGTGACGGGAAAACTGTTATATGCCAGGGTCGACAACATCAATCATGTGTCTATGGCCGTTTATTACAGCGTGTTCCTGGGCGCCATTGCCTGGGGATTTTTACTTGGGCCGGCGCGGGCAGCAATCCACTTGTTGCATATGTGCGCCTTGTCCACGCTGGCCATTCCCATGCTGACACTCCTGGCCATCTTGCTGCCTGACTCAGGGCTGTGGCCATCCACTGCGCCGGGCACCCTGGGGGTCGATCTCGTGGCTCTTGTCTGCGCCTCATGCTTTGGTTATTTCGCCAAAATCGCCAGGAAACGCGGCTTGGAAGGCCCGCGGGATAGCCTATGGTCACTTCATTCCGGCCCGAAAGCCCCATGCTTAACAAGCTCAAACCGGGTCGGCTCACGGCAATAACACAGACGATTGATATGAAATCATATTTTTTGATGTAACCCACATCTTACTTAGCCTAAACCTTACCGAGTGCGAGGATAAAATGGATTTATACCGGACCAGCACAGACAAATCACAGCCTACCCAGGCCGACAAGCAAGCTTCCTTATTCAGTTCGGCTCACAAGCGTATTCATGCCACGGGCGTATTCACCCGTGTTGCCGAGCCGGCCTTGGGTGGCGGTATGGGCAATGGCGTGTTTCAACACGCCATCAAGGCGGCCTTCAGCCGAGCCAGGCAAGTCGGGATCACAGCGCCCATCATCATGGGCGCAGTGCCCTTCGATGTCACTCAAGTGTCCAACCTCTATATACCTCAATCCTATGAGTTCGTTGAGGCGACGGCCCCATTCCCCGGAGGCCGGGCAAGCGGGTTCCAGCCTGTCGCCCTCAAGCAGATGCAGAGTCAACCGAACGAGCAGCGTTTCAAGCAAGGCGTCGCCCAGGCAGTGGCGAACTTTAACTTGAGCGACATTAAGAAAGCCGTACTGTCCAGGATCTTGGAGTTGGAGTTCTCCGCCGGGGTCGATGTCGACACTCTGCTGGCCAACTTGATAAGCCAAAATCCCAACGGATACCATTTCAGGATCCCCATGGCGGACGGTGGCGAGCTGCTGGGGGTTAGCCCAGAGCTGCTGATCCGCAAGCAAGGCGAGCGTATTTTCTCCAATCCGCTGGCGGGTTCAGCCAAGCGCCAAACGGATGCGGCAGAAGATCTTATCGTCGGTCAAAATCTGAAAAAGTCCTCGAAGGACAGCTATGAGCACAGCTTGGTCATAGAGGCTATTCGACACATTTTGACTCCTGTGTGCCGGCGGCTCGACATTCCCGCCGGCCCAGAGTTGATCAGTACTGCCGCCATGTGGCATCTGTCGACCAAGATAGCGGCACAGTTACGCGATCCCGGCATGTCCGCCTTACAACTCGCCTGTTTACTGCATCCAACACCGGCAGTCTGTGGTTCGCCGGCCGGAGAGGCGCATAAACTCATCAAGCTGGTCGAAGCCTTCGATCGCGGCCTCTTCAGCGGCATGGTGGGTTGGTGCAATGAGGCGGGGGACGGTGAATGGGCCGTGACCATTCGCTGTGCCACAGTCAAAGACCAGCGGGTGCGCCTCTTTGCCGGTGCCGGCATAGTCAAGGAGTCCTGTCCTGAATCTGAGTGGCTGGAAACCCAGGCCAAGTTGGGCACCATGCTCAATGCCCTTGGCGTCCGTCAGTTGGTGGAGGCATGATGGCAATTGAATTTACCCCTTGGCCCGAAGATCTGGCACACCTGTATCGGCAGAAAGGCTATTGGCAGGATAGGCCGCTGTCGACCATCTTGCAGCAACAATCCCAGGCAAGGCCTGAGGCTATTGCCATCATATGTAATGAGCGTCATCTGAGCTATGCCGAGTTGGATGCTTTGTCCAGCCGGCTCGCCCAGGCATTGCTGGCGCGCGGCATAGAGCAACATGACACGGCCCTGGTGCAGCTGCCCAACTGCGCCGAGTTTTATATCCTCTTCTTCGCCTTGCTGAAAATAGGTGTCGCCCCGGTCAACGCCTTATTCAATCATCAACGCCATGAATTGGTGGAATATGCCAGGCAACTGCAGCCATCCCTGTTCATAGCTGCGACCAGCCACGCCCTGTTTCGGGATGGACAATTTGTGACTCAATTGCGTCGGCAACACGCCAGCCTGAGCACTGTGCTGTTGCTGCAAGACGAGCCTGCCTCCCCCCACAGTTGGGACTTTGCCACTCATGGCGCCGAGGATTTCTGGACCTGCTTAACGGCAACGCCTGTCGGGGACCCAGAGGGCGCAAAGGCCGAGTCGTTATTGACCCCATCGGCGGCCGGGCAGGTAGCGTTTTTCCAATTATCCGGCGGCAGCACGGGCACGCCTAAGCTGATCCCACGCACCCATAATGACTATCTCTACAGTGTCAGGCGCAGCGCCGAAATTTGTCGCTTGTCGAGTGACACCCGATTCCTGTGTGCCTTACCCGTTGGTCACAATTTTGCCCTCAGTTCTCCCGGCGCCTTGGGGGTGTTTCATGCCGGCGGCACCCTGGTGTTGGCAGCCAACCCTGAGCCCTTGAGTTGCTTTCACCTGATCGCCAAGCATAGAGTCAACATGACGGCACTGGTGCCGCCCGCCGTGTCCCTGTGGTTAAAGCTCGCCGAGACCCATGGAGCGCAACTCGTTTCACTCGAGCTGTTGCAGGTCGGTGGTGCCAACTTCAGCCCGGCCTTGGCAACACAGGTTCAGGCGAAGCTCGGCTGTAAATTACAGCAGGTCTTCGGCATGGCCGAAGGCCTGGTTAATTACACCCGGCTGGACGATCCCGAGTCACTGGTGATTAACACTCAGGGTAAACCCATGTGTGACGATGACGAGCTCCGCATCCTGGATGAAGCGGGCAATGAGGTCGCCCCTGGGGAAGTCGGCACCTTGTTTACCCGCGGCCCATACACCATTCGCGGCTATTACCTGAGTGAACAGCATAATAGCGCAGCATTCGATCCCCAGGGGTATTACTGCACGGGCGATTTGGTCCGGATGACGCCGCAGGGCTATCTGTGCGTGGTTGGACGGGGAAAAGATCAGATTAATCGTGGCGGAGAGAAAATTGCCGCCGAAGAGATAGAAGCCCTGCTGGTGCAGCATAAGGGCGTCAGGCACGCGGCCCTGATCCCCATAGCCGATGCCCTCATGGGTGAGAAAAGCTGCGCCTTCATAGTGTCGGCGACCACCCAGCCTAAGGGACCCGAGTTGCGCAAATTCCTCAGGACCCTGGGCGTCGCAGACTACAAGATCCCGGACAGATTCGAATTCGTCGATACCTTGCCGTTGACTGCCGTTGGCAAAATCGACAAGAGAAAACTCAAGCAACTTACCCAGACTGGCGCCAACGCAGCACGCATTTAAGGAAACAACATGGCCATTCCCTCACTCGCATCCTACCCACTGCCACCAAAGGCATCCTTACCCGCCAACAGGGTCGATTGGCAAGCAGACCCAAACAAAGCCGTCTTGCTGATCCATGACATGCAAGAGTATTTCGTCCGCTTTTATGGTGATGACAGTCAGCTGATAGAGCAAGTCCAAAGCAATATAGCCGCGCTGCGTCTGTGGGCAAAAGCATCCGGTGTGCCTGTCGTCTATACAGCGCAACCCGTAGAACAGACGCAGGCACAAAGGGCACTGCTGAACGACATGTGGGGGCCGGGACTGACGGGCGCGGATCCCGAACTCAGGCAGATAGTGCCTTCGTTGGCGCCCGACGGGGACGATCTGGTATTGGTTAAATGGCGTTACAGTGCGTTCCTGCGCACCTCATTGCAGGCCTTCATGCAAGAGCAGCAGCGAGATCAATTGTTGATCTGCGGGGTCTATGCCCACATAGGCTGTCTGACCACGGCACTCGACGCCTTCATGCTGGATATCAAGCCCTTCATGATCGCCGATGCGGTGGCAGATTTCTCTGAGGCCGAACATCAGATGGCGCTGAATTATGTCACCGGCCGCTGCGGAAAAGTCGTCAGCCTGGCCGAGATCCTGGCGTTGAAGCCGGCAAAAGCAAAACTCAGTCTGGAGCGACTCAATGCCAGCCTGGCGACCCTGCTGCATGACGACATAACCGAGATGGATCCCGATGATAACTTATTGGATTATGGGCTGGATTCGGTTCAGGTGATGACCTTGGTCGCCGAGTGGGAAGCGGCAGGTGTCAGAGTCCAATTCGAAGAGCTGGCGCGCCTGCCGACCCTGAACGCATGGTGGGCGCTCATAGCCGCCCGGCAGGAGGCGGTATGACCCAAATCCAATTCAAGAATCGATGGGTCTGGGTAACAGGTGCGGGGCAGGGAATAGGCCGGCACCTTGCCTGTGCCTTCACCGAGCTGGGCGCCAATGTCATCGGCTTGGATAGGCACTTTCCCCAAGATACCTATCCCTATCGGACTCAGGTGTTGGACATCAGTCAGCCGGAGGATGTCGAGAACCTATGCCAACAGTTACTGGCAGTCCAACCTAGATTGGATATCCTGGTGAATGTGGCCGGGATCTTATGCCTTGGAGAATTGGAGACCCTGTCCACCGAGGATTGGCGCCGCTGTTTCGAGGTGAATGTCTCTGGGGCCTTCTATCTGTTGCGTCAGCTTATCCCTGTGTTTAAACGCCAAAGAAGCGGCACTCTGGTGACGGTCGCCTCGAATGCGGCCCATGTCCCGCGCGTCGGGATGGCCGCCTATGGCGCATCGAAAGCGGCACTCGTGAGTCTGAGTCACAGCGTCGGGCTCGAACTCGCCCCCTTCGGTGTCCGCAGCAATGTGGTATCACCGGGCTCGACCTATACCCCCATGCTGAGGAGTATGCTTGAAGACTCAGAGGCTGCCAATCGACTCATTCAAGGATTGCCGGAGCAGTATAAATTAGGGATCCCGCTGGGGAAAATCGCCACCGAGGAAGATATCAGCAACACCATCTTATTTCTGGCATCGGATTTAGCCGGGCATATTACCCTGCAGGACATAGTCGTCGATGGCGGCGCCACCCTGGGGGCCTAACGCACTGGAGCCTCGCGCATAGCGGGCCTGGCGCATCTGTTACCAGCCCCTTTGGTTAATCCCATGGGGGCTTATTGTGCCGGCTGGCAACCAACATGCACACAGAGACCAAAATACTGACAAACCAAGAGCTTATCTTGGTTTTCATGACATTTCTCGAACCCTGGAAACCAGCAAAGCAGGGGTACCCAGTCTCTTGTTACAGTGGGCAAATCACCAGGCCCTCGGTGAACCTGGGTTTACATTTTGCCTGATTTCGCCATGGAAGCCCGCTTGACCTTCAGGGTTACCCCTTGCATCGAGACGACCTCCACCCGCTCCCCGGGTTGCATATCCTCATCCGAACGGGCATTCCAGAGCTCATTTTGCAGCCGAACCCGATAATTGCCAGCTTGTCTGTCGATGATCACACCCAACTGATGAACCAGGGCTTCGGGCCCTGTCACCACAGGCAGGCGCATGGCGCGAATCGCAAGCAGGTAGATGGCAATGGAAAGAATCAAAATAACGCCGTAAACGGGGACGGCGACAGCCTGTGGGAGCAACCAAAACAGCGGCAGTGCCAGGAAGGGGAGAACCAACAGAATATGACACATAACGACTCAGCCCCTATTGACAGCCTCTTAAGGAAGAGTCTAGTTCCCTGCCTGAGTCGGGGCAAGCATGCCGCCTATGAGGTGATGAGTGGCGTAAAGGAATCGTCGCTCATAGGTGAAGAGCGTGGCGGCGTCAGGGCTGAGGCAAGATAGGCTCGTTTGCCAAATTTCAGACATAAAAAAACCAGCTTGCGCTGGCCTGACTTCAATCTTAATGCTGTATTAAAAGAGAAGTGGTACACCCGAGTGGACTCGAACCACCGACCCCTACCATGTCAAGGTAGTGCTCTAACCAGCTGAGCTACGGGTGTATTGTCTGTTAAATCATTCAATGTTTAGACTCTTTGAAAGAGTGGTACACCCGAGTGGACTCGAACCACCGACCCCTACCATGTCAAGGTAGTGCTCTAACCAGCTGAGCTACGGGTGTATCGTTTATTGCTGTGTCTTCGGCAGTCGCCTTGGAACGAGCGCTATATTATGGCTATGGGTCATTGCTTGCAAGCAAAAAAATACATTTTATTACCGAATGGTGATTTGCTGTGCAACTTGCTATGTCTTTAGGCAAATCATTGAAAAAACCGCCAGTTAAGCCGGCGGTATCTCTCCCTATGCCTGATGTGCGTCTTGGGGACTTTGGAGTAACTGCGCCTCGATCCCCCGTTTCTGGATATGCTTGAGCCTGATGGCGAAGAGCAGGGCAGCCGTGGTTAAGCCGGCGATCAGTCCGGTCCAGAAGCCATGCACCCCCATGGCGGGCACCAACCAATCCGTATAGGCCAAGGTGTAACCCAGGCTCATGCCTATGGCCCAGTAAGACACCAGCGTGATATAGAAGGCGCTGCGGGTATCCTTGTAGCCCCGCAGGGCGCCGGCTGCCACCACCTGGATGGAGTCGGATAATTGGTACAGGGCCGCCATCAGCATCAGGCTCCCGGCCAAGGCCACCACTTGCGGATCCCTGTTATAGAGTTCGGCTATGTCGAAGCGAAATAGCACTGTCACTATCGCGGTACAGAGCGCCAGCGACAGGGACAAGCCCAGACCGACCCTGGCGACCATGGCGGAAATGTCGGCCCTGTCCCGTCCCAGGTAATAACCTATGCGTATGGACACCGCGATACCGACGGACAAGGGCAGCATGAAGACGATGGCGGAGAAGTTCAGGGCTATCTGATGACTGGCGACCACGTTGGCGCCCAGGGGAGCCAGCAACAAGGCGATGATGGCAAACAGGCTCACCTCGAAGAATAGCGCCATGGCAATCGGCATCCCCAGCTTGGTCATGGCCCAGATGGTTGCCGGCTGCGGCCGATGAAAATGCTTGAAGGGAGCCAGTTCGGCAAACTTCTTGTGGAAGTTCATATACAAGGCCATGGCGATGAACATGGCCCAGAACACCAGGGCGGTGGCGACACCACAGCCCGCGCCGCCCATGGCGGGCATGCCAAAATGGCCATAGATGAAGATGTAGTTGGCGGGAATATTGACCGCCAGACCGACGAAGCCTATGACCATGGTGGGCAGGGTGTAGGATATCCCCTCGCTGCAGCCTCGCAGCACTTGGTATAAGACAAAGGCCGGTGCGCCCCAGAGTATGGCGTCGACATAGCCCAGGGTCAGGCGTTCCAGCGCCGGTTCCAGCTGCATCAGGCTGAAGATGAAGGAGGATGCGCCGAGGAATAGCATCACCCCCAAGGCTCCTATGATGGCGATATAGGCGGCCTGGAAGATCAAGGGTTGGATGGCCGTTTGATTGCCGGCCCCATGGTGATGGGCGAATATCGGGGTGAAGGCCATCAGCAAGCCCTGCACGAACAAGATGGCCGGCAACCAGAGACTGGTGCCTATGGCGACGGCCGCCATGTCGACGGCGCTGACCCGGCCGGCCATGACGGTATCTATGAAGCCCATCATGGTTTGAGTGATCTGGGCGATGAGCACAGGCAGCGCGAGCTGAATGAGACGTTTGGCCTGAAAGCCTGAATGATGCATGGATACAACCTTAACTGCTGTGGAACGGGGAATACAACTCACCTGAGCTCAGTCTCGCGACCTAATCAATAGGTTTGATGACCTGGGAAGTGGCGATCCGGGCAGCCGCCAATGCCACCTATATGGCAGGCTTGTTAACCCGAGGGTCGATGATAGTTTTTTTCCCCGGAAAGTGGAAGAGACACAGGTGTTAATCCCAGCGCCGTCGCCCGCCATTGGCAATAAACTCATACGCTAACCCCTGAGACTCGAAGGAGGCTCGCAGCCGCCTTGTCCCGCTTTGCACCACCATGGCCAAGCCGGTTACGCCGCTGCGCGCCCCTCCAGCCGGGATGGCTCATATGCCCTGAGTCTGAGCGTTAAGTGATTCACGCCAATCGAATGGCATGACTATACTTAATCTTGAGCTGAGGCTTAACCTTGAGCAGAGGCGTTGACTTAGCCACTAGTCAGAACGGCTTGGAACAGCGGCAGCACTATGACCCAAGCCAGTGGTGCCAGCCTGCGTAAGTGGCTGGCGTAGGGAAGGCGACTCGGGTGGGTCTCCAATAATGTGAGTCGAGACATGAAGAGAAAACATGCATTTTGGTTCAGTCTGCAGGGCTTGGCCAGCATAGGATTCATAGGGGCGGTAAGCTATTTCTTGCTGGTTGAACATAGACAGCATTTATTTGCTTTGTTGCCATACTTGATTCTATTGGCCTGCCCCCTGATGCATGTCTTACATGGCAGACACCATCACGGCGAAGCCAAAGCCGCGGCTGAAGCGCACTTAACGCCAAGCAAGGATGATAAAGAATCCAAGCCGAGGGCTAAAGGCAAACCGCAGACAAGGGAAGGGAACTCTGATGCACGCTGATGCACGCTGATGCGTCCTATGGCCTCTGGCCCTTGGTTATCATCAATTCTGCGCTATTTATTTTTTTTGCGTTCAGCTTTGTAAAACCCAAGAGGCCCACAGACTGGCGTAGTCTGGGAGCATTTTCAGCCTTTATCGTCGCGTTATTCTCCGAAATGTACGGCTTTCCGCTGACCATTTACTTTCTTTCCGGCTGGTTGACCAAACATTACCCGGGAGTGGATTTTTTTGCCCATGAGAATGGCCATCTATTGCATACCCTGCTGGGATTCAAAGGTGATGCACACTGGGACCCATTACATATAGCCAGTAATATCTTGATCATATTTGGTTTATTTATGCTTGCCTCGGCTTGGCATGTATTGCATCAGGCGCAGCAGATGCATTTCCTGGCAACAAGCGGCTGATATGCACGCTGCCGTCATCCACAATATCTCGCCTTCATCATCATAATGTTCGGTTTTCTGTTGCAATGGCCGACGATTCTGACACTCGTGATGTTCCCGATATTAGTGCTCGTCTATGTGCGTCTGGCAACACACGAAGAACGCCTGGCTCTCGATGAGTTCGGTGACAGTTACCTCGACTATAAGCAGAGAACACCGGCCTGGTTTCCCAGACTTTTCACAACACAAGCTAAGTAATTAACGGAGTTAAGATGAAAACATTTCTCAATGCACTCACCCTTGCCACTGTGCTGGCACTGCCTGCGTCTGCCGTTGCGCAAGAGGATGCCAACGCAGGGACGCCCTGCAATAGGATGAGCCAGGAGCAGGTGATGGGCATGCAGCAGCATATGCAGGGAATGCAGGCGCTGATGCACCAGATCCAACAGGAAAAAAATCCCAAGCACCATGCCGAGTTGATGCAACAACATATGAATGGCCTCATGAAAGGCATGCAGATGATGAACGGCGGCCAAGGGGGCATGTCGATGATGAATGATGGCAAGGGTGGCATGCAGATGATGCGTGACGCCAAGAAGGGGCAGATGGCGAACGGTGAAAAGGCGATGCCCATGAGCATGGACGAGCGCCTCCATATGATGGAACTGCGTATGGGAATGATGCAGCAGATGATGCAGCAGATGATGCAGCAGATGATGCAGCAGATGCTCGAACACAGCAGCGAGAAGTAGCAGTCATTGGTAGGCGGAGGACTGCAAAGAGGGCTGCAACAGGGGACTCCACCCTAGGCACTATTAGGCCTATAACCCATTGGAGAAGCTAGCATGAGCGATTTGGATCATAGAGCCGGCGTCAAAGAAGCGAGCCTGGTGGTTCGTCATCTGAAGCTGGAAGGCATGAATGAAAGTAATAAGACGGAGGTTATCGCGGCGGTCGATCAAAGCTTTGGCATTGACAGTGTCAGTTATGATGAAAAGTCCAATATCCTCAATCTAGCCTACGATGCAACACATTGTGATCTCGATGGCATCGAAGACATATTGAAAACTCATGATGTCTATGTGGCCCATGATTGGTGGACACATTTTAAAGAAGGCTACTATAAATTTGTCGATGAAAATGTCAAAGACAATGCGGTGCGTGAACCTTGGAGTTGCCACAAGCCCCCATCTGGGTCAGGCAAGAAACGTTAACTTCTTTTAAATGAGGTAGTCAGGCTGGCTATCTCATTTAAAACAGCCAAGAGCGGAGCCGGATTAGCGTGTCGGCACCTTTTGATGTGCGCGCCAACGCTCTGGGTATCAACACTCATATTCGAGAGGTGAAACATGAAATTGGATGCAATCAAATTCGGCTTGGCTTCGGCTATCGCTTTCGCACTGGCCTGGATAGTATGCAGTCTGTTGGTGTGGGCCATGCCAGGGATGATGATGGATATGACGGGCCATATGGTACATGGTGACTGGTCGCAAATGGGCTGGCAGCTGACGTTTACTGGGGTATTCTTAGGCCTGCTTGGCTGGTCCGTGATTGCGGGTCTGTGTGGATGGTTGCTGGCTGCAATCTATAACGCCATCCTCTAGCCATAGCGTCACGACGGAAATAGCCAGCGTCTCCATGAGCTGGGGCGTTTGGCTGGCTGCTACCTGGACCTTGCATACCTGTTGTAAAAGCTGTGAAAGTTGAGGTATGGCATTTGCCAACGCACAGGCAAAATGCCAACAATCACAACAGGGTCAGATCAATAGATCTGCTCGTCATCCGAGTCAATAAACAACTCTATCTTGTGGTGTTGTTCGTCCAGATGCAAACGCATGTGGATGGGATTACAGCAAACGCGGCAGTCATCGTAATAGTCCTGATCGCCATAACTGGCATCTATGTCTATGTGCTGATGATGTCCGCAATGGGGACAACATATGGTTTGGGACATGAATTTCATCTCTGACTCCTGCTAAAGCCGCCAGTCGAATAAGACACAGGGCGTGGCCCTATTGGCTGCCTGCCGCTGTGCGTTGCCCTGATGTCAAACTTTGGCTTTCCCTTTTGCACCTCGCCTGTGTCTAAGTGTAGTGTATTCCATGCCGAATGGCGCCCGGGCCCAAGGCGCTGAGGCATAGCAGGGAGCAACAGACATAAGCTCAGTAGACAGAATTTCAATGGACAGCAAGATAGGCGAGGCGTTTGCCTGGCTGCCACAGGCAGCAGCGGCTTTATCCTGCAAATTAATTCACAGACAAATGGATTTTGTCAGCAGATATTGGAAGGAACACCTTTATTTTACAATTTTTGCAGTGAGCCAGATTCACATCAACCCCAGCGGCTCGACAGCTTAAGCTAAATTCAATGTCCAGACTGAGACTCGGCGCTGGCCAGCTTCATTGACTCGGGCAGGCCGGTATCAAGATGCCCATGGCTCAGACCCCGGGACACTTCCTCAGTCAGCTGCAGTCGCTGTTGCTCCAGGCTGGTTTGCAATTCATGCACCAGAGTCTGGTTATCGAAATCTGACGCCATTGGCGTCGGCGTCGGGCCTTGTGCCAGTCCTGCGATCATTATCAATACCGTTAACATCCCCATGTCCTTCATTAGTTAAAGTCTCAAAAACTGCGCCTAGCTTAGGCAGGAATGATGACGAAAAAATTACCGCCAGACGTCAAAATCATGAATATAATCAAACATCGAATGCCCATTTAGAACGCCACTCCATGACTAATTGGCTTGCACTGCTGACGGCGAGTCACGTAAACTAGGGCGCTGCGGCGCACGGCGGCTAAGACTCCTGTAATGACTTAAAGCCTGCGTTTGCCTTTTATCTTACTTAATCACCATGTGGCCCTGCGTGTGGGTCACCACTGGACAAGGAAATTTCATGCCTGTAATTACACTTCCCGATGGTAGCAAACGCGAGTTTGCCAATCCTGTATCTACTCTCGATGTTGCCGCCGATATCGGTCCCGGTCTGGCGAAAGCCTGTATCGCCGGCCGTGTTAACGGTGAATTGAAAGATGCCAGTGACCTTATCGCCACAGATGCAGAGCTCGCCATCATTACCGCCAAAGACGAAGAAGGTGTTGAAATTCTTCGCCACTCTTGCGCTCACTTATTGGGTCATGCGATCAAGCAGATGTGGCCTGAAACCAAGATGGCGATCGGTCCAATCATAGATAACGGCTTCTATTATGATGTCGATCTCGAGCATAAGCTGACCGATGACGACATAGCGGCATTAGAGCAGCGTATGTTGGATCTGGCCAAGACTAACTATGACGTGGTCAAGCGTGTGGTTAGCTGGCAAGAGGCCAGAGATGCCTTCGCTGCGCGCGGTGAAGACTACAAGATTGCCATTCTGGATGAGAATATCAGTCGGGATGCAACGCCGGCGCTGTATCATCACGAAGAATACACAGACATGTGCCGTGGCCCGCACGTGCCGAATATGCGTTTCTGTCAGAATTTCAAGCTGATGAGCGTGGCCGGTGCCTACTGGCGTGGCAACTCCGAGAATAAGATGCTGCAACGCATCTATGGTACCGCCTGGGCCGACAAGAAGGCCCTGAAGACCCATTTGACTCGTCTGGAAGAAGCGGCCAAACGCGATCACCGTAAAATCGGCAAGCAGCTGGATCTCTATCATATGCAGGAAGAAGCCCCCGGCATGGTGTTCTGGCATAACGATGGCTGGAGCCTATTCCTGGAGCTGGAGAAGTTTATTCGCCGTAAACTCGGCCAATATACCTACCAGGAAGTGAAAGGTCCGCTGATGATGGACCGCGTCTTGTGGGAGCGCTCGGGTCACTGGGATAAATACTCAGAAGCCATGTTCACCACCAACAGCGAAAACCGCGAGTACGCCATCAAGCCGATGAACTGCCCCGGCCATGTGCAGATCTTCAACCAAGGGTTGAAATCTTACCGTGACCTGCCGCTGCGGATGGCCGAATTCGGTTGTTGTCACCGTAACGAGCCTTCGGGTTCACTGCATGGCCTGATGCGAGTGCGCGGTTTTACCCAGGATGATGCCCATATCTTCTGTACCGACGACCAGGTTCAGGACGAAGTCAGCGCCTGCATCCAGATGGTATACGACACCTATGCGACTTTCGGCTTCGAAAACATAGTGGTTAAGCTGTCGACTCGTCCCGAGAAGCGCATAGGTGATGACGCCATGTGGGACAGGGCAGAGGAAGCATTGAAACAAGCCCTGCGTGCCAATGATATCGAATTCGAGATCCTGCCGGGCGAAGGCGCCTTCTACGGCCCCAAGATCGAATTTACTTTGCATGACTGTTTGGACCGTGCCTGGCAATGTGGTACTGTGCAGCTCGACTATGCACTGCCAAGCCGCTTGGGTGCAACTTATGTCGCCGAAGACAACAGCCGTCAAACGCCTGTGATGATCCATAGGGCCATTTTAGGTTCTTTGGAACGTTTCCTCGGTATCTTGATCGAAGAATATGCCGGTCGTTTCCCAACCTGGTTGGCGCCGATGCAAGTCGTGGTGATGAACATTACCGACAAGCAAGCCGATTATGTTGAAGAAGTGGTCAATTTCTTCAAAGAACAAGGTATTCGGGCCTCTAAAGACTTGAGGAATGAGAAAATAGGCTTTAAAATACGCGAGCACACCTTAAGGCGTGTTCCTTATTTGTTGGTCGTTGGCGATCAGGAAATGGAAAATAAGGAAGTAGCGGTGCGTACCCGTGATGGGATAGATTTAGGTAAGATGCGGATCGAAGATTTCGCCACTAAAATCCATCAACAGATTTCGCTCCGTAGTCTCAAATTGTTGGAGGAATAGGTCATAAAGATCAAAAAAACAGCAGGGCGTCAGCCGGCCCCTAATAGAATCAATGAAGAAATAACAGGCGTACCAGAAGTACGTTTAACCGGCATTGATGGTGAAGCTATTGGTGTGGTAAGCATCAAAGATGCTCAGAATTTGGCCGACGAGGCGGGAGTCGATCTCGTTGAAATCAGTCCAAATGCTGAACCTCCAGTCTGTCGTATAATGGACTACGGTAAGTATCTTTTTGATAAGGCGAAAGCCCAGAAAGAACAAAAGAAGAAGCAAAAACAGGTTCAGGTTAAGGAAATCAAATTCCGTCCTGGAACTGACGAAAACGACTATCAGGTAAAACTACGCAACCTGATACGTTTTCTGGAAGACGGGGACAAAGCGAAAATCACGCTGCGTTTCCGAGGTCGCGAAATGGCACACCAAAACCTGGGTATGGCTCTGTTGAACCGTATCAAGGCCGATTTGGAAGAATGTGCGGTTGTTGAATCTTTCCCGAAAATGGAAGGTCGACAAGCAATCATGGTGTTAGCGCCTAAAAAGAAATAGTAGGGCAAACCTAAAGTAGCAAAGGCCACTCGTGGCCTTTGCTCGCCTTACGTTTTATTAATATCCCAATGCGGAGTTTTAGCAAATGCCTAAAATGAAAACAGACAAGGGTGTAGCGAAGCGTTTTAAGAAAACCGCCAATGGTTTCAAGCGTAAGCAAGCACATTTACGTCACATTTTGACCAAGAAAAGCACTAAGCGTAAGCGTCACTTACGTGCAAAATGTTTAGTTGCTAAGTCTGACGTTCCAGCAATCGCGCGTCAGTTACCATACGCTTAATTTAGGAGATTAGAAAATGCCAAGAGTTAAGCGTGGTGTAACCGCTCGTGCTCGTCACAAGAAAGTTTTAAAACTAGCCAAAGGTTATTATGGCGCTCGTAGCCGTACTTACCGTGTTGCTGTTCAGGCAGTAACTAAAGCTGGTCAATATGCTTACCGTGACCGTCGTCAGAAAAAACGTCAATTCCGTCAACTGTGGATTGCACGTATCAACGCAGCGGCTCGTCAAAATGGTCTGTCTTACAGCCGTTTCATCAACGGTCTGAAGAAGGCGTCTATCGAAATTGATCGTAAGATTTTGGCAGACATAGCTGTTTTCGACAAAGTTGTATTCGCAACTTTAGTTGAAAAAGCAAAAGAAGCTTTGAACTAAGAAATTAGTGATGTGCTTTAAAGAAGGGACCGAATGGTCCCTTTTTTTGTGGCCAAAAATGGCGATCGGCAACGGCCATTTGGCAGGGCTAAAAAAATAGCAGGCCAGCGCCTGCTATCGTTAACCATAGGTTCTAGGTATTACTTCTGGGCATCCAGGTAACGTTCGGCATCCAACGCCGCCATACAACCCGTGCCGGCAGAAGTGATGGCCTGACGGTAATGCTGGTCCATCACATCGCCACAGGCGTATACGCCTTCGATGCTGGCTTGAGTCGCATTGCCGTTGAGGCCGCTCTGAACCTTGATATAGCCATGGTTCATATCCAACTGACCCTCGAAGATCCCTGTGTTGGGGCTATGGCCTATGGCCACAAACACCCCGGCGACGTCCAGCTCAGTGATGGCGCCGTCCTTGGTGCTCTTCATCTTGAGTCCCGTCACCCCCATGTTGTCACCCAGCACTTCGTCCAGGGTGTTATCCAGGTGCAGTATGATGTTACCGTTGGCGACCTTGTCCATCAGACGATTGATGAGGATCTTCTCCGAGCGGAAGGTGTCACGACGATGGATGAGATGCACTTCAGAGGCGATGTTGCTCAGGTACAGGGCTTCTTCGACGGCTGTGTTACCGCCGCCTATGACGGCAACCTTTTGGTTGCGATAGAAGAAACCGTCACAGGTAGCGCAGGCAGATACGCCGCGGCCCTTGAATGCTTCTTCCGACTCCAGGCCCAGGTACTTGGCCGAGGCACCCGTGGCTATGATGAGGGCATCACAAGTGTATTCGCCATTATCGCCCTTGAGGCGGAAAGGGCGTTCAGTCAGGGTCACTTCGTTGATGTGATCGAACAGGATTTCTGTGTCAAACTTCTCAGCATGCTTCTGCATACGTTCCATCAGCGCCGGGCCTGTGAGGTCATCGGCATCGCCTGGCCAGTTCTCAACTTCCGTGGTGGTGGTCAACTGACCGCCTTGCTGCATGCCTGTGATCATCACAGGTTTAAGGTTGGCACGGGCAGCATAAACGGCCGCTGTGTAGCCCGCCGGGCCCGAGCCCAAAATTAATAAGTTACTGTGTCTGGCTTGGCTCATCTTGTTTCTCCGCCTTTGCAAATTGCAGCGATTTTAGAGAATTTACCTGTAGGGGTAAAGCGCTGTCTTGTCGTTATTTTAGATTGCTCTAATCGAAAACCCGATCGAAAAAAAGGGAGCTCGAGAGCTCCCTTCACTTGATCTGTATTGGGTTACAGTAGTGCAGTGGGGGCCGTGTAGTCAAGGCTCAGCGCTTCGGCAACTTCTTTACAGGTCAGCTTACCGTGCATCACGTTAAGACCGTTCAGGAGATGCTTGTCGCTCAACAGGGCCGCCTTATAACCTTGGTTCGCCAACTTGATGATGTATGGCAGAGTGGCGTTATTCAGGGCGAAGGTCGAAGTACGGGCAACCGCACCCGGCATGTTAGCCACACAGTAATGCACTACCTCATCGACGATATAGGTAGGATCTTGGTGTGTCGTCGCATGGGAAGTTTCGACACAACCGCCTTGGTCTATGGCCACGTCAACGATGGCGCTGCCTGGCTTCATGCGGCGGATCATTTCCTTGGTCACCAGTTTAGGTGCTGCAGCACCTGGTACCAAGACGCCACCGATAACCAAGTCGGCTTCGATAACGTGACGCTCGATGGCATCGGCAGTCGAGTAGATGGCCTTAACGGCCGAACCGAACTGGACGTTCAGGCGACGCAGTGCGTCTATGCTGCGATCCAGTACTACGACATCTGCGCCCATGCCAACAGCCATTTGCGCCGCGTTGGTGCCCACCATGCCGCCACCTATGATGACAACTTTGGCTGGTTCAACACCCGGGACACCGCCGAGCAACATACCGCGGCCGCCCATGGATTTTTCCAGCGCCATGGCACCGGCCTGGATAGACATACGACCGGCCACTTCAGACATAGGCGCCAACAGGGGCAGGCCGCCACGGTCATCGGTGACTGTTTCATAGGCGATACAAACTGCACCGCTCTTGAGCAAATCTTCAGTTTGGGGTAAATCTGGCGCCAAATGCAGATAAGTAAACAGGATCTGGTCGTGACGCAACATAGCGCGTTCAACTGCCTGGGGCTCCTTTACTTTGACTATCATATCGGCTTTGGCAAACACTTCCGCCGCAGTGGCTAAGATCTGTGCGCCTGCATCGATATAATCCTGGTCGGTAAAACCGATACCAGTGCCTGCATTTGTTTCAACAAAAACCTCATGGCCTTTCAGGGTCAGTTCGCGAACGCTGGAAGGTACCATGCCAACACGGTATTCGTGGTTTTTGATTTCCTTAGGAACACCAATTATCATCTTTCGAGCCTCAGTTGCTTGAAAACCCAGTAAATATGGGCATATTTGTTATTTTATCGTGGCCTGAACGTGATTAATTCAGGGATATCTAGTATAGTATCCCGGATGCAGTTTATGCTGCTGAACTTTCGACATACGAAGAAGAAAATGTTGTTTTAGTAATAAAACAAGGTCAAATATAATGGCATATAATAAAAAGAGTCCTGTAAAAGACTTGGATCGCATCGATCGTAACATTCTTAACGAACTTCAACTTGATGGTCGCATTTCAAATGTCGAATTGTCAAAAAGGGTAGGGCTTAGTCCAACCCCTTGTTTGGAAAGGGTAAAACGACTCGAAAAGCAAGGATACATCAATGGCTACACCGCCTTGGTCAATCCCCATTTCTTGGGCGCATCACTCCTGGTATTCGTCGAGATCACCTTAAGCCGTGATACTCCCGAAGTCTTCGACAAATTTAACCGCGCAGTGCAATTCCTGGACGACATTCAAGAATGTCATCTGGTCTCGGGTGACTTTGACTACTTGCTGAAAACCCGTGTTTCAGACATGTCAGCCTATCGTCGCCTGTTGGGAGAAACACTGTTGAAGTTACCTGCCGTCTCAGACACCCGTACCTATGTCGTCATGGAAGAAGTCAAACAAACCAGCAGGGTCGCTATAAACCAGTTATCAGAAGCCACAAGCGCCTGATAATCAGGTTTATAAATATGGGGCCCTGGGCCCCTTATTTTTTTGTGTTTTTACAGCCTGGCATCCGGGTTATCCGCGCCAATACCCAGACTAAAGAGTGAAAGCATACGGCAGCGGCTTTCGAGGCAAGCGCCGGGAAATCACTGTCTGACAAGCCTTTTAGCGCCCATCCCCCGATCGCAAATTGACTAAAACCCAATTTTCCCGCTTGATACCCCTGATTTGTCGTGAACACAAGTTAATTCGCTGCACATTCACTAAGATTCTGGTATCGTTACGACACCTGTTTTCATCATTTTATGGATTCTTCGTTTGTCTCAGGAAAATAGTGTATCTACGCTCAGCGGACTGCAGCGCCTGCTGGAAGGCGGCCTCATTTTATGTTGCATGGTGGCGACTTATATCCTTTTGGCCCTGACCAGTTTCGATCCTGTCGACCCGGGCTGGAGTCAGTCACACTTTCAAGGCGAGATTAAAAATCTCACTGGGGCCGTCGGTGCCTGGCTGGCCGATGTGTTGCTGTATTTCTTCGGTTTTACTGCCTATCTGATCCCCATGATCACCGCCGCCACCGGCTGGCTCATCTTCAAACGTGCCCATAAGCTACTGGAAATTGACTATTTTTCCGTGGGTTTACGTTTAATAGGTTTCCTCTTGGTGGTGCTCAGCCTGGCGGCGTTGGCGAGCATGAACGCCAACGATATCTACGAGTTCTCCGCCGGCGGAGTTGCCGGAGATGTGATAGGCCAGGCCATGTTGCCTTACTTCAATCAGCTGGGCACAACCTTGCTGCTGCTATGCTTCGTCGGCGCCGGTTTCACCCTGCTGACGGGCATCAGCTGGGTCACAGTCGTCGAGTTGACCGGGTTCGCCGCCATCCGGGGCTTTCGCTTCCTGCGCCGTATCCCGGGTTATTTCAGGCGGCCGGCCGAGACTGAGGATACCCGTGGCTTCATGTCCGTGGTCGATAAATTCCGTCAGCATCGCCATAGCCAAACGCAGGTAGCAGACGGCGGCTATGAGGCGGATGATGAGGTCTATGACGAAGCGGCTGAAACGCAGGACATTCAGGACAGTGCTGACAAGCCCAGATCCGGCATTCGCGAGCTCTTGTCTGTCAACCGCCTGAAGCAGAACCTCAGGATAGAACCCAAGTTGGAACCCAAGCCTGAGTTTAGTCCCGAGTCGGCAACAGGGTCCACGCCTCCCTGGACCGCCCGCGATGAGGGCGCAGATTATGATGACGATGAGGTCATCACAGACATAGATTTCGATACCAAGGCATCGACCGGTGCCGTCAGTCTGGCGCAGCGCAGCAAGCAAGTTGCCAAGCCCCAGGAAACCAAAGCCAAGATAGTCGACGGCATAGTGGTATTGCCCAACCAGGGCGAGCTCCAGAGCCGCAGCGAGCCCATGGAACCTCTGCCGAGCATCAACTTGCTCGACGTGCCGGATCGCAAGAAGAATCCCATCAGCCAGGCCGAGCTGGATCTGGTCGCCCGTTTGGTCGAAACCAAGCTGGCCGATTTTAATATCATAGCCAACGTGGTCGGCGTCTATCCAGGCCCAGTGATCACCCGTTTCGAACTCGAATTGGCCCCCGGGGTGAAGGCGTCCAAGATTTCCAACCTCTCCAAGGATTTGGCCCGCTCTCTGCTGGCCGAGAGTGTGCGGGTGGTCGAAGTGATCCCGGGCAAGGCCTATGTGGGTCTGGAGTTGCCGAACAAGTTCCGTGAAACCGTGTATATGCGTGATGTACTCGACTGCGACGCCTTCACCGAGAATAAGTCGAATCTGACCATGGTGTTGGGGCAGGACATTTCCGGCGATCCCGTGGTGGTCGACCTCGGCAAGATGCCGCACCTCTTGGTGGCGGGTACCACGGGCTCGGGCAAGTCGGTCGGGGTCAACGTGATGATCACCAGCCTGCTGTATAAGTCCGGCCCGGAAGATGTGCGCTTCATCATGATAGATCCCAAGATGCTGGAGCTGTCTGTGTACGAAGGCATTCCCCATCTTCTGTGTGAAGTGGTGACCGACATGAAGGAAGCCGCCAATGCACTGCGTTGGTGTGTGGGGGAGATGGAGCGGCGCTACAAGCTGATGTCGGCGCTCGGTGTGCGTAACCTCAAGGGCTACAATGCGAAAATCGCCGAGGCCAAGGCCCGCGGCGAAGCCATACTGGATCCGCTGTGGAAGTCTTCGGACAGCATGGAGCCGGAAGCCCCAGAGCTGGACAAACTGCCATCGATAGTGGTGGTGGTCGATGAGTTTGCCGACATGATGATGATCGTCGGCAAGAAGGTCGAAGAGCTCATCGCCCGTATCGCCCAGAAGGCCCGTGCCGCCGGCATACATCTGATCCTGGCGACCCAGAGACCTTCGGTGGATGTGATCACCGGCCTCATCAAGGCCAACATTCCCACCCGCATGGCCTTCCAGGTATCCTCACGGATAGACTCTCGCACCATATTGGATCAACAGGGTGCCGAGACACTGCTGGGCATGGGCGACATGCTCTACCTGCCGCCGGGCACCAGTGTTCCCACCCGGGTGCATGGCGCCTTCATCGACGACCATGAAGTGCATAAGGTCGTCGCCGACTGGCATGCCCGCGGCAAGCCCCAGTACATAGAGGATATATTGCAGGGAGCCAACGATGGCGAGCAAGTGCTGTTGCCGGGTGAAGCCGCCGAAGGGGACGATGAGTTGGACCCCCTCTACGACGAGGCCGTCGCCTTCGTCACCGAGACCCGCAGAGGCTCGATTTCCAGCGTGCAGCGTAAATTCAAGATAGGCTATAACAGGGCGGCCCGTATCATAGAGCAGATGGAAATGCAGGGCATAGTCAGCTCCCAGGGGCACAACGGTAACCGTGAAGTGCTGGCACCGCCGCCACCTAAAAATTTTTAACGACTGAGGTTGAGAGTGACTAAATTATTCAAAGCATTAGTATTCGCAATTCCCCTTATGACCCAGACATACGTCTGGGCCGACGATGCCGAGCTGCTCAGAGCCAGGCTGACGGATATGTCCTCCCTGCGGGCCGAGTTCCAGCAGACGGTAATGGACGTCAATCAGAAGCTGATCCAACAGGGCAGCGGTGTGTTCGCCCTGGCTTATCCCAACCAGTTTTACTGGCACCTGACGGCCCCGGATGAGTCTTTGATCGTCGCCGATGGCACAGAACTGTGGATCTATAATCCCTTCGCCGAAGAAGTCACTCTGATGGACATGGATCAGGCGATACAGGCTTCGCCCATCGCCTTGCTGGTACACAGGGATGCGCAAACCTGGGCGCAATATGATGTCAGCCGTGACGTGTCTGACGATGATCCGGCCCACGAGTGTTTCGCCATTCGTCCCAAGGCGACCGATACCAGTGTGCAGGCGGTCAACCTGTGTTTCGAGGCCAAGTTGTTGACGGATTTTCGTATCGAGGATGAACAGGGCAACCTGAGCCGTTTCCGGCTCAGCGAGCAACGTCCCATGCAAGACAGCGAGATGGCGCTATTCCACTTCAGTGCGCCGGCGGATGTCGACATAGACGATCAACGCCGGAACCCCGAGGTTCAGGTAAAGCAGTGAGCAGCTTAAGTTTCGATTTTGCCCCCGACTTTCGTCCCCTGGCCGCAAGAATGCGCCCCAGGGTATTGGAGGAATACATAGGCCAGGCCCATTTGCTTGGCCAGGGACAACCCTTGCGCCAGGCGCTCGAGGCCGGCCGGGCGCACTCCATGTTGCTGTGGGGACCTCCTGGTACCGGCAAGACCACACTGGCGGAATTGGTGGCCCATTATGCCAATGCCCATGTCGAACGCATCTCGGCGGTCAGCTCCGGGGTGAAAGAAATACGCGCGGCGATTGAGCAGGCCAAAGCCGTGGCCCAATCCCGCGGACAGCGCACCTTGCTGTTCGTCGACGAGGTCCACAGGTTTAACAAGAGCCAACAGGACGCCTTTCTGCCCTTCATCGAAGACGGCACGGTGATCTTCGTTGGCGCCACCACGGAAAACCCCTCGTTCGAGCTCAACAACGCCTTGTTATCCAGGGCGCGGGTCTATCTGATTAAACGCCTGGGTAAGGACGAGATCACCCGGATAGTGGCCCAGGCCTTGGCCGATGCCGATCGGGGACTGGGCCAGCGCTGCCTGTCCATGCCGGGGGAGGTGAGCGAAAAACTCGCTAAGTTATGCGATGGCGATGCGCGCAAGGCGCTCAACCTCATCGAGCTGATGAGTGACATGCTGCCCGATGGCGGCGAGTTCGAGGTTAGCCACCTGTCCCAGGTGGCCGGCCATCAACTGGCGGGCTTCGATAAGAATGGCGATCAGTTCTACGATCTGATCTCGGCGGTGCATAAGTCCATCCGCGGCTCGGCGCCGGACGCCGCCCTGTACTGGTATTGCCGCATTCTCGAAGGCGGCGGCGATCCCCTGTATGTCGCCCGACGCCTGCTGGCCATCGCCTCGGAAGATGTCGGCAACGCAGATCCCGCCGCCATGACCATAGCCCTCAACGCCTGGGATTGTTTCCATCGAGTCGGCCCGGCCGAAGGCGAGCGGGCCATAGCCCAGGCCATCGTCTATCTCGCCAGTGCCCCCAAGAGCAATGCCGTGTATACCGCCTTCAAGGCCGCCCGCGCCCTGGCGCGGGAAACGGGTCAGGAAGCCGTGCCGCTGCACCTGCGCAACGCGCCGACCAAGTTGATGCAGGAGCTGGGCATGGGAGAGGGCTACCGTTATGCCCACGATGAACCCCATGCCTATGCCAGTGGTGAAAACTATTTTCCACCTGCGCTGCAGGAGGCGCGTTTCTACTATCCGACCGAGCGCGGTTTCGAGAAGCGTATCAGGGATAAATTGGCACAATTGGCGCAGTGGGACAGCGACAGCGAGACAAAACGTTATGATTAATTTGCTTTTTGTCGCGCTTGGCGGTTCGATCGGTGCGGTTTTGCGCTATCTTGTTTCAATATTGATGTTTCAGCTATTTGGCAGTGGTTTTCCTTTTGGTACACTGTTGGTCAATATCTTAGGCTCATTTTCAATGGGCATGATTTATGCCTTGGGGCAGGCAACACATGTCAGCCCGGAATTGAAAGCCTTAGTCGGTGTCGGCCTGCTCGGTGCCCTGACGACGTTTTCCACTTTCTCCAACGAGACCTTGCTGCTGATGCAGGAGGGCCAGTTGTTGAAAGCGATTATGAATGTAGTGCTTAACCTGAGTCTGTGTCTATTCATGGTGTACTTGGGTCAACAACTGATTTTTTCGCGCCTTTAACCATAAAGAATATAAAACATGTTAGATCCTAAATACTTACGTAACGAACTCGAAGCCACGGCCGCCCGACTTGCCAGCCGGGGCTTTACTCTCGATGTTGAACGCTTGCAGAAGCTGGAAGAGCAGCGTAAATCGCTGCAAGTCACCACCGAAGAATTGCAGGCCTCGCGCAACGCCATCTCCAAGTCCATAGGTCAGGCGAAGGCCCGCGGCGAAGACGTTGCCGCCATCATGGCCCAGGTCGGGGATCTCGGTTCACAGCTGGACGCCAAGAAGCACGAACTGGCGGCGCTGCTGGAAGAGATCAACGCCATCGCCATGAGCATGCCCAACCTGCCGGACGAGTCGGCGCCACTGGGTGCAGACGAGAACGACAATGTCGAAGTGCGCCGCTGGGGCACGCCGCGCAGCTTCGATTTCGAGGTGAAAGATCATCTGGATCTCGGCGAGGCCCTGCAAGGTTTGGACTTCAAGAGTGCGGTGAAGATCACCGGCTCGCGTTTCATCGTGATGAAAGGCCAGATTGCCCGCCTGAACCGTGCCATAGGCCAGTTCATGCTGGATCTGCATACAGAGCAGCATGGATACCGGGAAACTTATGTGCCCCTGTTAGTCAATGCCGACAGCCTGTTGGGCACGGGTCAGCTTCCCAAGTTCGGTGAAGATCTCTTCCACACCCAACCCGCTACCGAAGAGGGTCAGGGCCTGAGCCTGATCCCGACCGCCGAAGTGCCGCTGACCAACCTGGTACGCGACACCATAGTGGATGAAGACGAACTGCCGATAAAAATGACCGCGCTGACCGCCTGTTTCCGCAGCGAAGCCGGCTCATATGGTAAAGACACCCGGGGTCTGATACGTCAACACCAGTTCGACAAGGTGGAACTGGTGCAACTGGTTAAGCCCGAAGATTCCATGGCCGCCCTGGACGCCTTGACCGGTCACGCAGAGAAAGTGCTGCAGCTGCTCGGCCTGCCTTACCGCACAGTGATCTTATGCACGGGCGACATGGGCTTCGGTGCCAGCAAGACGTTCGATATTGAGGTCTGGTTGCCGGCGCAGAATACCTACAGGGAAATCTCCTCCTGTTCCAACATGAAAGATTTCCAGGCCCGCAGAATGCAGGCGCGGTATCGCAACAAGGCGGATAACAAGCCGGCCTTGCTCCATACCCTCAACGGTTCGGGTCTGGCGGTCGGCCGCACCCTGGTGGCCATACTGGAAAACTATCAGAATGCCGACGGCAGCATCACAGTGCCAGAGGTACTGCGTCCTTACATGGGCGGCATCGATAAGATCGGCTAAGGAGTTGATTGATATTCGATGGACAAGGGTCAGCGTTATCTTCGCTGGCTTTCCTATGTCGTCATCATAAGCCTGTTTTCAGGGGTCATGTTGACGACCTTAGGCAAAGCGCTCTGGCTGGTGCTGCAACACCTCTACTAAAAAAGCGCCGACACGAGTTCGGCGCTTTTTTTATCTCAATTTGCCTTGCCTGCCGCCGTTGCCTGACCCATGGAGATCAGGGCTAGAGGCACTTGGCCGGTTTCGGCAGGCCGGCAATCTTGGTCGCTTGTTTCGCCGGACCGATAGGGAACAGGGTGTAGAGGTATTTGGAGTTGCCCTTATCCGGCCCCAATGCCTGGCCCAGCGCCTTGACCAACACACGGATCGCCGGGCTGGTCTTGTATTCCAGGTAGAAGTTACGCACGAAATGTATCACTTCCCAATGGGCCGGGGTGAGCTCTATGTCTTCGGCCGCCGCAATAACCTCGGCAACTTGTTCATTCCAGTCGGCAACATTCTTCAGGTAACCCTGGGGATCCGTGGCTATCTGTTTGCCTTGATATTCGATATAACTCTCTGTATGACTCACCAGCTGATCACCTTGGTATGACTGAGTGACAGATCGACGAAGTCGGCATAGTCTATCTGCGTAAAATCCTTCAACAGCTCGCCCAGGCCGCGGGCCTGCACATCCTGTTGCAGCAACATGAGCTTGAAGGGTGACAGCGCCATGGCCCACTGACGTTGCAACAGGGCAGTGACGCCATTGCCCGCCAGCAGAATAGTGTCTTCCTTGCGGGCATAACGCAGGCATAGCTTGAGCGCGCTGTCGTTATTCGGGGACGTTTGAATATGGTGGAGTATCATCAGAAGACCAGGACCTCATCTGCCTGAGCCAAATGGCCGGCTATTTGCTCGTGATTGAACACAGTCACAGGAATGGACAGCAGACCTGCGCTCAAGCCCAATTCAGCCAGAGACTGCTTGCACACAAGCACTGTCTCGACATCATACAGGGGCAGGGCCTTGAAGGTGGCTATGTAGTCCTTGGCGCCTATGAGTTCGGGCTGCTGCTGTTTCAACAGGTTCAGAACACCTTCGTCCATGAAGATCAAGCTCACTTCCTGCTCGAAGCTGGCGCTGAGCAGCGCCAGATCCAGTCCCTCACGGCCATGGGCGGTGCCATGGGGAGCGCGGCGAAACACTATGCATAATTTCTTCATACTAGAAACTCACCACTCTGTCGGCCTGTTCTATGCCTGTCACCAGCTCGCCCAGTCCGCCCATGACGAAGGGCGACGCCAGGTTCCAGTGTTCCCTGGCATTCTCGCGGGCATCCTGCTCGGAGAGAATGCCGCGCCTGAGCGCCGCCGAGACGCAATTGACCAGTTCGAGCCCCGTGTCATTGGCCAGTTCGGTCCAGGCCCGGGTCAGGTCAAACTCATCCGAAGCCGGGCAGTTGAGTGCATTGCTGTTAAACACGCCGTCCTGGTAGAAAAACACCCGGATGACGCTGTGGCCCTGCGCCTGCGCCGCCTTGGTGAAGCGATAGGCATTCATACTCGCGGCCGAGCCATAGGCGGGCGAGTTCACCTGCACGATAAATTTACTCATGGCAACACTCTTGGACTTTCTGTCATAAACACTCTGCCTTGAAATCTGGGGGCATGAAATCATCTGCCATAAAAAATGGCCCTCAAGCGGGCCATTTTAGCGCAAATTTAGTGATTTGGGATCAATCATCACCGCCTATGCCCATCAAGTGCAGGATACTGATGAACAGGTTGAGGAAGTCCAGATACAGGGAGATGGTTGCACGGATATAATTGGTCTCGCCACCGTTAACTATGCGGCTGGTATCGAACAGGATGAAGGCGGTCATCAGCAACGCCACGCCGGCATTGATGGCCATGAACACCACGCCACTGCCGATGAATAAGTTAAGCACGGCGGCGGCGATAACCACTATCAGGCCGGCGAACAGGAAACCGCGCAGGAAAGAGAAGTCTTTCTTGGTGGTTAAGGCATAGGCCGACAGGGCAACGAAGATCACCGAGGTCAATCCCAGCGCCTGCATTATCAGTGCCGGGCCATTGGCCATGCCGGCATAATGATTGAGGATATACCCCAAAGAGGCGCCTTCCATACCGGTAAAGGCAAACACCCAGAAAATACCTGCGGCAGATTCTGCCTTGCGCAAGGTCACGAATAGCAGCACCAGGCCACCGATAGACAGGCCCAGCGACATCATGGGGCTGATCTGCAGTGCCATGGCGAGGCCGGCACACAGGGCGGAAAAGGCCAGTGTCATGGACAGCAACATATAAGTATTTTTCAGCAGCTTGTTCACTTCCAGTGTGGACGCGCGGCCGGCATAAAGTGTTTCTTGGGTCATGATTCTCTCCGTTGACACAGCTAAGGTTGACAGCCGGGAAGCCGCCATGGATTTGATCCAATGGCTCAACGCACCCTCGGCTAGATACAGACTCGATAATACCCGAGTACGCATGCTTGTTAAAGCGCCGCCATTAATTTCAGTCAGTTAATATGCTTTAAGCCAGCCACTCACGATGCAACTTGTCGGTATCGCCCAGGTAGTCGAGCACCCAGGCCAGTGCCGGTGACATCTTGTCGGCATTCCAGGCCAGGCAGCAGGGACTGACGGCGAGTGGTCGTTCCAGCTGTTTTTCCACCAGGGCGCCGGCCTTGATGAAAGCGCTCGCCAGATGAGCCGGCATATAGCCGACACCCAGGCCTTCACGGAAGCAGTTTATCGCGCGGATCCAGTCGGGTACCACCAAGCGGCGTTGATTGTCCAGCAACCAGGTGAGCCGCTTGGGGATCTCCCGCGAGGTGTCTTCCAGGCAGATGGAAGGGAAGGGCCGCAGTTCATCGTCCGTCAGCGGCCTGTCTATCTCTGCCAGGGGATGGTGCTTGCTGACCAGGAAGGCCCACTCTATCTCGCCCATGTCCTTATACTGGTACACGCCACCCACGGGGATGGCGGTGGTCGCACCTATGGCGACATCGCTGCGGCCCGTGGCCAGGGCCTCCCACACGCCGTTAAACACTTCTATGCGTATGATGAGCTCTATGTCCTGGAAGTGACGGTAGAAATCGGCGATCAGCACGCTGATACGATCCGCCCGCACTATGTTATCCAGGGCGATGGACAGGGTTGGTTGCCAGCCGTTGGCGACTCTCTGGGTGCCGCGCTTGATCTCATCCAAATGTTGCAGCACGGCACGGGACTCCCTGACGAAGTGTTCACCGGCCGGGGTCAGGCTGACGCTGCGATGATGGCGGATGAAGAGCATCACCCCCAGTTCTTCCTCTATCTGTTTGATCGCATAGCTGACGGCCGAAGGCACCTTATGCAGCTTGTTCGCCGCCGCGGTGAAACTGCCGACCCGGGCAACTATGTCTATGAGTTCCAGTGCTTGTTCTGAGAGCATATGCCGCCTTCCATTGCCATGAGAATATTTGATTGCAGTCATCAAAAATAAACGTTTCCCATGGCTTTGGCAAGTTATTAGACTGCAGAGCTATTTTGCCAAACCAGCACTCTTGCTGCCGAATTTAACGAGCGATACCGTAATGAATATGAAATTTTTTATCTTTCTCTGCTACCTGGCATTGCTGAGCATGCTGGGATTCATTGCTACAGACATGTATTTACCAGCATTCAAAGCAATTGAAGGCACATTCGATGCCAGCCCGTCACAAGTGGCCATGTCCCTGACTTGCTTCCTGGCGGGGCTGGCTATCGGCCAGTTGCTCTATGGTCCCCTGGTGCATAGATTCGGGAAGCGCACCGCTCTGATCGGCGGTTTAGTCCTGTTTGCCCTGGCCAGCCTGGCGATTGCCAACAGCGAATCCATCCTCATGCTCAACCTGGGTCGCTTCTTCCAGGCACTCGGCGCCTGCAGCGCCGCCGTCATCTGGCAAGCCATAGTGATAGAGCAGTATGATGCCGACAAGGCTCAGGGGATCTTCAGCAACATAATGCCACTGGTGGCCCTATCGCCGGCACTGGCCCCGATCGTCGGTGCCAGCATATTGAATGCCTTCGATTGGCGCAGCATCTTCATCGCCCTGTGTGCCATCGCCCTCCTGCTGGTGCTCTTGACCTGGTATCTGGTGCCCGCACGCAAGGCGCACCATGGGGAGAAACCCGCGAGTGTCGGCTACCTGCAGATGCTGGCAAACCGCGCCTATCTCGGCAATGTGATCATCTTCGGTGCCTGTTCGGCGGCCTTCTTCGCCTACCTGACCCTCTGGCCCATAGTGATGGAACAGCATGGCTATCAGGCGACTGAAATCGGCCTGAGCTTCATCCCCCAGACCATAATGTTCATCGTCGGTGGCTACGCCAGCAAATCTCTGATCAAGCGGATCGGTGCCGACAAGACCCTGAGCATACTCCTGGCCATCTTCGGCAGCTGTGTTGCCGCCATAGTGATTTTTACCCTGTTGCTGCCGACGGCAAGCATTTTCCCGCTGCTGATCGCCTTCTCTGTATTGGCCGCCGCCAACGGCGCTACTTATCCTATCGTGGTCAACAATGCGCTGCAGCAATTTACTCAGTCTGCCGCCAAGGCCGCCGGGTTACAAAACTTCCTGCAGATCAGCATCGCCTTCGGCGCCTCCAGTCTGGTCGCCGTCTGGGCAGAGCAGGGCGAACGCACCATAGGCCTGGGGATCTTGGGTTGTGCCTTGTTGGTGTTGCTGGGTTTCATGCTCAAAGAGAAGGCTAAAAGTGTCGCCAATCTGCCGCTACAGGGCTGCAGCGCCGACCTGGGTGCCTGACAAACCAGGCTAAGGGGGCGCCTATTGCACATAAGTTAAGCAGTCGGCGCCGATTTATAAAATACTGCTTTACAGTGGCGCGCCTTACTTATAATATGCGCCTCGTTCGGAGGGGTGGCAGAGTGGTTGAATGCACCGGTCTTGAAAACCGGCATGGGTTTATAGCCCATCCAGGGTTCAAATCCCTGCTCCTCCGCCATATTCAACGAGAAAGGCCGTCAGCAATGACGGCCTTTTTTGTATGTGAATCTTAAAGCAGACCTTAAAGCAGGCATGGGTTTATAGCACCTTCATGCAGGCTTTAAATCCTGCTGCTCCGCCATATTCAACGACTGTATTCAACGAGAAGGGCCGTCAGCAATGACGGCCCTTCTCGTATGCGAACCTCAAGGCCCAAGAGCCAGGGCCACCAGCAGGGCGCCTCTCTGCGTTTGAAACCTGGCAGGCGAGATCTGCGAGCCGGCATATAAAGACCCGATAACCAATGTCTTATACGAAAGCAGCGCTTTCCTCAGTATGGGTCCATGGCTGCCATGCGTTTAGTCTCCTGCCGCAACCGGCCGGTCTGTGAGTCTGTACATCGACTGTTACACTCACTTTGTCGACAATATCCCGGGTTTATACTTGACCAATCGCCAATATGCGCCTACATTGTCGACAACCTTGTTAATTAAATGATGAACTTCCGTATGACATTTGCGAGTGAACAGCCGGTTACCGCGGCGGACAAGACCTTTATTCAGCTGCGAACCGATATTGTCGAAGGTGTCATCCAGGCGGGAACCAAGCTGAGCGAAACCGAGTTGTCGACAAAATATGCCGTCAGCCGCGCCATCATTCGCGAAGCCATCAATCGCCTGGCGTCCTGCCGCATAGTGGAACGCAAGGCCAATATCGGCGCCAGGGTCGTGGCCTTGACGCCCGAGGGGTTGGATCAGCTGTATCAGGTGCGGGAATCCCTGGAAGGCATGGCGGCGAGACTCGCGGCCCAAAACATGACGGATCAGGAAATTGCCGATCTCAATAGCCTGCTCAGTTCCCATTTCGATGAAGTGAAAACCGGCGAGTCCTACTATCAAGAGGCGGGTGACGTCGACTTCCACTATCGCATCATTCTCGGCAGCAAGAACAGTCACCTCATTTCCCTGTTATTCGATGGCATCTACCATCTGGTGCGCATGTACCGGGTACAGCTGGGAATGGCTGGGCCCAGGGTCACCACGGCATTCGATGAACATAAACACATAGTGCAGGCCATTTCCAACCGGGATGCCGAACTGGCAGAAATGTTGATGCGGCGGCACATCTGGTATTCGAAGAGCAATATCGAAAGAAAGTTAGTTAACTAGCGGGCTAGCCCCAATCCCCAAATCACCGACAGAAGAGAGGAATATATGAGCGCAGGCAAGAAATTCCGTCAGGCATTGGCCGACAACAAGCCGTTACAGATCCTTGGCACCATAAACGCATACACGGCCATGATGGCCAAGCAAATAGGTCACAAGGCCATCTATTTATCCGGTGGCGGGGTCGCCAACGCCTCCTACGGCCTGCCGGATCTGGGCATGACCTCGCTCAACGATGTCTTGGTTGACGTGCAGCGCATTACCTCTGCCTGTGATCTGCCGCTGATGGTCGACATAGACACAGGTTGGGGCGGGGCATTCAACATCGCCAAGGCCATACGCGACATGGAGAAAGCCGGCGCCGCCGCGGTGCACCTGGAAGATCAGGTGGCTCAGAAGCGCTGCGGCCATAGACCCAACAAGGAAATCGTTTCTGTCGAGGAGATGGTCGACCGTATCAAGGCGGCCGTCGATGCCCGTACGGATCCCGATTTCTTCATCATGGCCCGTACCGATGCCTTCGCCCAGGAAGGCCTGGACGCCGCCATAGCACGCGCCAAGGCCTATGTTGCCGCCGGTGCCGACGGTATCTTCGCCGAAGCTGTGCAAACCGAAGAGCACTACCGCGCCTTTGCCGAGGCGTTGAATGTGCCCATCCTGGCCAACATCACAGAATTCGGCCAGACGGAGCTGTGGAATACTAAGCAGTTGGGCGAGTGGGGCGTTGACATGGTGCTCTACCCCCTGAGCGCCTTTCGCGCCATGAATAAGGCCGCCGAAACTGTCTATAAGGCTATCCTTGAAAACGGTGATCAAAAAGCCGTGCTCGATAGCATGCAAACAAGAATGGAACTCTACGATTACCTGGGTTACCACGAGTATGAGCGCAAACTCGACAGCCTGTTTGCCGAAGGCAAGAACAAGTAGCCTGACACTAAAGCGTCACGACAAACTATTAGCTTAAAAATCCCTACGCCCGGGTTTTCTGAACCCGGGCCCAGAAACAAGAAAAGGAATGCATTATGGTAGATAAGAAACTCAGTGGTGCCGGTCTTCGTGGCCAGAGCGCCGGTGAAACGGCCCTGTGTACCGTAGGTAAATCCGGCTCAGGCCTGACCTATCGTGGTTACGACGTGTCGGATCTGGCCGACAACGCCAGCTTCGAAGAAGTGGCCTATCTGCTGTTCAACGGCGAATTGCCCAATCAGGCACAATTGACTGCCTACAAGACAGAACTCAAGGCCCAGCGCGACTTGCCACAGGCGTTGAAAGAGGTGCTCAAACTCATTCCCGCCAGCGCCCATCCCATGGATGTGATGCGTACCGGTTGTTCCTTCCTGGGGAACCTGGAGCCGGAAACCGACTTCGCCATGCAAAACCAGGCGGCCAACCGTCTGTTGGCCGCCTTCCCGGCGATCATGTGTTACTGGTATCGCTTCAGCCATGACGGCGTCGAAATCGACTGCAACACGGATGAAGATTCCTTGGGCGGCCACTTCCTGACGCTGCTCAATGGCGTGACGCCATCGGATCTGCACCGCAGAGTGATGGACGTGTCGCTGATCTTGTACGCAGAGCACGAGTTCAATGCCTCCACCTTCACCGCCAGGGTATGCGCCTCGACCCTGTCCGACATGTTCTCCTGCGTCACGGGTGCCATAGGCTCCTTGCGTGGCCCGCTGCATGGCGGCGCCAACGAGGCGGCCATGGACATGATCCAGAAGTTCGACTCGCCCGAGGATGCCAAGGTACAGATGGCCGGCATGCTGGAGCGCAAGGAGAAGATCATGGGCTTCGGTCACGCCATCTACCGCGAGTCGGATCCCCGCAACGTGATCATCAAGGCCTGGTCCGAGAAGCTGGCCAAGGAATTCGGCAACACCTCCCTGTATGACATCTCGGTCGCCTGTGAAGAGTTCATGTGGGATGCCAAGAAGCTGTTCTGTAACGCCGACTTCTTCCACGCCAGCGCCTATCACTTCATGGGTATTCCCACCAAGCTGTTCACCCCCATCTTCGTGTGTTCACGGGTGACAGGCTGGTCGGCCCACGTGATGGAGCAACGTGCCAACAACCGCATCATACGTCCGAGCGCCGACTATATTGGCCCAGAGCCAAGAAAAGTCGTCCCAATAGGCGCCAGATAGTCGCCAAAGCGCTGGACAGACCCAGAGATGCGACTATGAGTGCCGGCTCAGGACGGGTAGCCCAAGGCTGCCCGTCCTTGCACGTACAGCCATGACCCATGGCGCATTTCCCGAACCTATTCTGTGGATGAGTTTATGAATACCGAATACCGCAAGGCCTTACCCGGCACTGAGCTGGATTACTTCGATACCCGCGCCGCGGTCGATGCCATCAAGCCGGGCGCCTACGCTGGCCTGCCTTATACCTCAAGGGTGCTGGCGGAGAACCTGGTGCGCCGCTGCGATCCCGCCATGCTTAAGCCTGCGCTGGAGCAGCTGATAGAGCGCAGGCGCGACCTGGACTTCCCCTGGTTCCCGGCCCGCGTCGTGTGTCACGACATCCTTGGCCAGACGGCCTTGGTGGATCTCGCCGGTCTGCGCGACGCCATCGCCGGCAAGGGCGGCGATCCGTCCCAGGTCAACCCCGTGGTGCCGACCCAGCTGATCGTCGATCACTCGCTGGCGGTGGAACACGGCGGCTTCGAGGCGGACGCCTTCGAGAAGAACCGCGCCATAGAAGACAGACGCAACGAAGACAGATTTCATTTCATCAACTGGACCAAGACGGCGTTCAAGAATGTCGACGTGATCCAGCCGGGCAACGGCATAATGCACCAGATCAACCTGGAGAAGATGTCGCCGGTGATCCATGCCCAGAAGGATGAGAACGGCCGTGGCATCGCCTTCCCGGATACTCTGGTGGGCACAGACAGCCACACACCACACGTGGATGCGCTCGGCGTCATCGCAGTCGGTGTCGGCGGCCTGGAAGCCGAGAGTGTGATGCTGGGCCGCGCCTCCTACATGCGCCTGCCGGACATCATAGGGGTCGAGCTCACGGGCAAGCCGCAACCCGGGATCACCGCAACCGACATAGTGCTGGCACTGACAGAATACCTGCGCGCCCAGAAGGTAGTATCTTCCTATCTGGAGTTCTTCGGCGAGGGCGCCGCCCACCTGACTCTGGGCGATCGGGCCACCATCTCCAACATGACGCCTGAATACGGCGCCACCGCGGCCATGTTCTACATAGACAAGCAGACCATAGACTATCTGCGCCTCACCGGTCGTGACGACAAGCAGGTCAAGCTGGTTGAGACCTATGCCAAGGAGGCGGGCCTGTGGGCCGACAGCCTGAAACACGCCGAATACGAACGCACTCTGAGCTTCGACTTGTCAAGCGTGGTGCGCACCATAGCGGGACCGTCCAACCCTCACGCCAGGGTACCTACCAGTGAGCTTGCCGCGCGCGGCATCTCGGGTGTGGTGGAGAACGAGCCCGGCCTGATGCCGGACGGCGCCTGCATCATAGCCGCCATCACCAGCTGCACCAACACCAGCAACCCGCGCAACGTGATTGCCGCCGCCCTGCTGGCGCGCAACGCCAATGCCAAAGGTCTCACCCGCAAGCCCTGGGTCAAGACCTCCCTGGCCCCCGGCTCCAAGGCGGTGCAGCTGTATCTGGAAGAGTCCAAGCTGCTGCCTGAGCTGGAACAGCTGGGCTTTGGCATAGTGGGTTTCGCCTGCACTACCTGTAACGGCATGAGCGGCGCCCTGGATCCTGCCATACAAAAAGAAGTGGTCGAGCGCGACTTGTATGCCACCGCCGTGCTGTCCGGTAACCGCAACTTCGACGGCCGCATCCATCCCTATGCCAAGCAGGCCTTCCTGGCCTCGCCGCCATTGGTAGTGGCCTACGCCATCGCAGGCACCATAAGGTTCGACATAGAAAAAGACGTGCTGGGCCTGGATAAAGAAGGCAATCCAGTGACCCTCAAGGACATCTGGCCAGACGATGCCGAGATAGATGCTGTGATCGAGAGCAGCGTCAAGCCGGAGCAGTTCCGCAAGGTGTACGAGCCCATGTTCAACCTGAGCGTCGACTATGGCGACAAGGTCAATCCGCTGTACGACTGGCGTCCACAGAGCACTTACATTCGCCGTCCGCCCTACTGGGAAGGGGCACTGGCAGGTGAGCGCACCATGAAGGGCATGCGCCCGCTGGCGGTACTGGGTGACAACATCACCACAGATCATTTGTCGCCATCGAACGCCATCATGCTCGACAGCGCCGCCGGTGAATACCTGCACAAGATGGGCCTGCCGGAGGAAGACTTCAACTCCTACGCCACCCACAGGGGCGATCACCTGACGGCCCAGCGTGCCACCTTCGCCAACCCCAAGCTGTTCAACGAGATGGTGCGTAAAGACGACGGCAGCGTGCGCCAGGGATCCCTGGCGCGTATCGAGCCAGAGGGCAAGGTAGTGCGCATGTGGGAAGCCATAGAGACCTACATGGAGCGCAAGCAGCCGCTCATCATCATAGCCGGCGCCGATTATGGCCAGGGTTCCAGCCGTGACTGGGCCGCCAAGGGCGTGCGTCTGGCCGGGGTGGAAGTGATAGTCGCCGAAGGCTTTGAGCGCATTCACAGAACCAACCTGGTGGGCATGGGCGTGTTGCCGTTGGAGTTCAAGCCCGGAGTCAATCGCAACACCCTGGAAATCGATGGCACCGAGACTTTCGATGTCGAAGGCAAGCCGACGCCGGGTGCCACATTGACACTGGTTATCCATCGCCAAAACGGTGAGCGTGTCGAAGTGAGCGTGACCTGTCGCCTGGATACCGCCGAGGAAGTGTCTATCTATGACGCCGGCGGCGTGTTGCAGCGTTTCGCCCAGGACTTCCTCGAGGCCAACGGTCAATAGACACTAGTGTCAATAAGCGTCACTCAATGACAGTGACAAGGACATTGGCGGTATAGGGATATACCGCCATGTTTTTGTAACAGAATACAGGGGAAATTTATGCCTCATACACCACAAATCAAGATCCCCGCCACTTACATGCGTGGCGGCACCAGCAAGGGCGTGTTCTTCCGGTTGCAGGACCTGCCCGAGGCGGCGCAGATGCCAGGGCCTGCCCGGGATGCGCTGCTGCTGCGGGTCATAGGCAGCCCGGATCCCTACGGCAAGCAGACAGACGGCATGGGCGGCGCCACCTCGTCGACCTCCAAGACAGTGATACTGTCCAAGAGCGACAAGGCGGATCACGACGTCGACTACCTCTTCGGTCAGGTCGCCATCGACAAGCCCTTCGTCGACTGGAGCGGCAACTGCGGCAACCTGAGCGCCGCCGTCGGCTCCTTCGCCATCGCCAACGGCCTGGTGGACGAGGCCAGACTGCCGGCAAATGGCATGGCCAAGGTCCGCATCTGGCAGGCCAACATAGGCAAGACCATCATAGCCCATGTGCCCATGACAGACGGCGAGGTGCAGGAAACCGGCGACTTCGAGCTCGACGGCGTCACCTTTCCCGCCGCCGAGGTGCAGCTGGAGTTCATGGATCCCGCCGACGGCGAGGGTGCCATGTTCCCCACGGGGCATCTGGTAGAAGAGCTGACAGTACCGGAAGAGGTCGTCGCCGGCGGTAGGCTCAGGGTCACAATGATCAACGCAGGCATTCCCACCATCTTCGTCAATGCCGCCGATCTGGGCTACACAGGCACAGAGCTGCAGGATGACATCAACAACGACGAGGTGGCGCTGGCGAGATTCGAGGCCATACGGACCCACGGCGCGCTGCAGATGGGGCTAATCAGCCATCTGGAAGAGGCGGCAAGCCGCCAGCACACGCCAAAAGTGGCGTTTGTGGCCCCGAGTTCGGCCTATGTGGCCTCCAGTGGCAAGCCGATAGCGGCAGAAGACACAGATCTGCTGGTGCGCGCCCTGTCCATGGGCAAATTGCATCACGCCATGATGGGCACCTGTGCCGTGGCCATAGGCACGGCGGCGGCCGTGCCCGGTACTCTGGTCAATCTCGCCGCCGGTGGCGGTCAGCCGAGCGCGGTGCGTTTCGGCCATCCGTCCGGTACCCTGAGAGTCGGCGCCGAGGCGGCGCTCACAGACGGCCAATGGACTGTGACCAAGGCCATCATGAGCCGCTCGGCCCGAGTGCTGATGGAAGGTTGGGTGCGGGTGCCGGGGGATGCGTTTTAAGCTTCCCGGCCAACAGACTTTTCGTCTCACATTTTTCGACTCATATTTCTCGACTCATAAAGCCGGCGGCGATTAAAATCCCGCCGGCTTTATTTTGCCCGGATGCCGGCCGGAGCAAGGCGGGGCAAGCAACTGCTATACTCTTTATACGAGTTAGCCGAGCCGACCGACATAGCCGCAGTTCCTCGTTACATCACTCGGACGCAGGCAGGGAAATGTTGATTTCAAGGCTCAGGAGAGTTGGAGCACGTCATGTTAAGGTACTATTACGTCACTGACGATCTTGATGATCTGGAAAAGGTAGAACAAGAGTTGGAGGCGGAGGGCATTACCGAGCCACAGATACATATACTGAGCGAGAAAGATGGCGATGTGGAGACCCATCGCCTGCACGAAGTCGAACCCGTGTTGAAACAGGATGTGGTGCACTCCACCGAAATAGGCGCCGTCATAGGCACCATAGGCGCGGCCCTGGTCCTGTTTGTCGCCTTTGCCTTGGGTTGGACCGAGAGCGCCGCCGGTTGGCTGCCGTTCATCTTCCTGGCGGTTGTCGTCCTGGGCTTCTGTACCTGGGAGGGGGGCTTCATCGGCATTCAGATCCCCAATGTTAACTTCAAGCGTTTTCAGAACATGCTCCATAAGGGCCGGCACGTTTTTTTTGTCGACGTGGATCCCGAGCAGGAGCCTTCCTTCACCCGGGTCATCCTGGCCCATCCCCACCTGCATGCAGTAGGCACAGGTTCTGCCACCCCAAGATGGGTCGTTCGTTGGCAGGATATCTACCACAACTTCATGAAGCGCATGCCCTAAGCGGTTTAAGGCACCTGTCACGGGTGCCTTATTTTTCCTTGGCGTTTGGAAAACCCGCCGTTTATGACCTATCTTAATACTAGTTTTCCAACAAAAACCACATGCATTTCAGTGGCTTTGTACTGAGCGAAACTGAGCATTCCGGCGTTGCCAATGTATTGTTTTCCAACACCTTCCAAGACGAAGATGAGGGTAGTGGCAAGGTCCTTCCATAACTTGGTCACTGCTCATCACGATTGGCTTCGTCTTCTCATAGGGATGGATGTTATGGCAATAGCAATAGTGATCCTCTTACTCGTGGCAGGCTCACTGATCTTTCACTTTGCCAGTCCCTGGTGGTTCACTCCCTTGGCCTCGAATTGGGGCACCATAGACGACACCATAGAGATCACTTTCTGGGTAACAGGCATTGTCTTCGTCGCCGTCAATGTCTTTCTCGCCTATGCGGTTTACCGTTATCGCTTCCACAAAGATCAACGCGCCGATTATGAGCCGGAAAATAAGCGACTCGAGGGCTGGCTGGTATTGGGAACCACCCTGGGGGTGGCGGCCATGCTGGCGCCCGGATTATTTGTCTGGGCCAAGTTTGTCACTGTGCCTGAGGATGCAAGGCTGTTTGAAGCCGTCGGCCAGCAGTGGTTCTGGAGCTTCAGGCTGCCGGGCAAAGACGGCGTACTGGGGCAAACCTCGACCGAATTGATCGATGAAAAGAACCCTTTCGGCATCAATCCCAAGGACAGTGCCGGGATGGACGATATACTGATCAGCAGCAATGAGATGCATATTCCGGCTTACCATCCGGTCAAGGTAGTGCTCAGATCCAAGGACGTACTGCACGACTTTTCCGTGCCCCAGTTCAGGGTAAAAATGGATCTGGTACCCGGCATAGTCTCCTACCTCTGGTTCACGCCGACCCGGATAGGTCGCTTCGAACTCATGTGCCAGGAACTCTGTGGCATGGCGCATTACACCATGCGCGGTCATATAGTGGTCGACTCTCAGGAGGACTACCAGGCCTGGTTGGCGCAGCAAGTCACCTTCGCCCAGTCCATGCAGGCTCCCGCAGGCGATCTGGCGCTGGGCAAGCAAGTGTACAAGGTCTGCGGCGCGTGCCATGGCAGCGAAGGCGAAGGGAATGACAACTTGAGTGCCCCTAAGCTGGCGGGGCAGCACGCCTGGTATCTCAAGCGCCAACTTGGCTATTTCAGGAACAAGGTGCGGGGGGCCACTGAAAAAGATCCCTATGGCCAACAAATGGCCGCGATGGCCGCGACTTTGACCGATGCCAACATCCAAGATGTCTCTGCCTATATCGCCTCCCTGCCGGCGCCGGCCAATGGCGCTTCACCGTCCATGGCTAACGACAGAGGCCAGCAGCTGTACCACAACTGCGCCTATTGCCACGGCGACCAGGGGGAGGGCAAGTTCGCCCTCAATGCACCGGCGTTGTCGGGGCAGCAACCGGCCTATCTCAAGCGCCAACTGAAGCATTTTCAGCAGCAGATCCGCGGCGCCCATCAGCAAGATACCTATGGCAACCAGATGGTGTTGATGTCGCGGTTACTGCAGGACGAACAGGCCGTCGAGGCAGTGGCGGCCTACTTGAATAGCTTGCCGGCCCCTTAACGGATAACAGCAGGCATTCGCCGCTTTCATGGGATTTAGAGGTGACTCAGATGAATTACACCGCCATTGCCGATCGGCCCGATGAATCGCATCATCCGACGACATTCGTGACCAAGTATATCTGGAGCCAAGATCATAAGGTGATCGCCATCCAGTATGCCGGCACGGCGATCTTCGTCGGCCTGATCGCCTTGGTCCTCTCGGGTATGATGCGTCTGCAACTTGGGTTCCCCGACAGCTTCTCCTTCATCAATCCCAGCGACTATCTGCAGTTTGTGACCATGCATGGGATGATCATGGTGATCTACCTGCTGACGGCACTCTTGCTGGGAGGCTTCGGTAATTACCTGATCCCCTTGATGCTCGGCGCCCGGGACATGGTCTTTCCCTACCTGAACATGCTCAGCTACTGGACCTATTTGTTGTCCGTGATAGTGCTGCTGGCCAGTTTCTTTGTTCCCGGCGGCCCGGCGGGGGCTGGCTGGACCTTGTACCCGCCGCAATCCATATTGCAAGGCACTCCGGGGAATGATATGGGTATCATAATGATGCTGGCTTCCCTGGGCATATTCATCGTCGCCTTCACCATGGGCGGACTCAATTACGTCACCACTGTGTTGCAGGCCAGGGCCAAAGGCATGACTCTGATGCGCATGCCCTTGACCATCTGGGGGATATTCGTCGCCACCATACTCGGCCTGCTGGCATTTCCGGCACTCCTGGTGAGCGCCATCATGATGCTGCTGGATAAGCTCGTCGGCACCAGCTTCTTCATGCCTGCCCTGGTGTCACTGGGCGAACCGCTGAGCTACCAGGGCGGCAGCCCCATACTATTCCAGCATCTATTCTGGTTCTTCGGTCACCCCGAAGTTTACATAGTCGCGCTGCCGGCCTTCGGCATGGTGTCGGATGTGATCGCCACCCATGCCAGAAAAAATATCTTCGGCTACCGCATGATGGTGTGGGCCATAGTCGCCATCGGCGGCCTGAGTTTCCTGGTCTGGGCGCATCACATGTATGTCAGCGGCATGAATCCCTATTTCGGCTTCTTCTTCGCCACTACGACCCTCATCATCGCCGTGCCGACGGCGCTGAAAGTCTACAACTGGGTGCTGACCCTGTGGCGCGGCAATATCCACATGACGCTGCCCATGATGTTCGCCATAGGCTTCATCTTCACCTTCACCCATGGCGGGCTGACAGGGCTGTTTCTCGGCAATGTGGTGGTTGACTTGCCCCTGTCTGACACCTACTTTGTGGTCGGCCATTTCCACATGGTGATGGGCGTGTCGCCTATCATGGTATTGTTTGCCGCCATCTATCACTGGTTTCCCAAGATCACCGGCCGCTTCCTGAATACCAGTTTGGGCAAGCTGCATTTCTGGATCACTTTCCTCGGCACCTACGCCATCTATTTGCCCATGCATTACCTGGGATTTTTAGGGGTACCCAGACGCTACTTTGCCATGGGAGCAGACTATATCCCCGAGTCGGCCCAGACGCTCAATGCCAGCATCACAGTATCGGCGCTGATCGTCGGACTGGCACAGCTGGTCTTTATCGCCAACCTGCTCTGGAGCATCTTCAGGGGGCAGCCCGCCGGCGACAACCCCTGGAATGCGACCACGCTGGAGTGGCAAACGGCCACCACGCCACCCGGCCATGGAAACTGGGGCGCCGAGTTGCCTGTGGTTTACCGCTGGGCCTATGACTACAGCGTGCCTGGGGTGAAGGCAGATTTCATTCCGCAAAATTGCCCCCAGTCGGCCGTTGAGTTGGTGGCGGATGAGCGCGCCGCAGCCGATGTGAGTGGCGAGAGAGGAGGGCCATACAATGAACCTACTGCATAAATTAACCGAGAAGCCCTGGCTGGCCCAGCCGGAAGGAGCAGAACTGGCGCTGGCGGAGGACACCAGTCTCAGGTTTCCCGCCAGGACGGCGCTGAAATTTTTCATCGCCATAGTGTCGGTGCTCTTCTTCCTCTTCAGCATCACCTTTCTTTCCCGCTCCCAGTTCCCCAATTTCCAGGCGCTGGCCGGCGAGCCCTGGCTGCCACTGAGCCATCCGAGTCAACTCTGGTTCAACTCTGGTCTGTTGCTGCTGGCAAGTGTCGGGCTGGAACTGGCCAAACGTCAGGCCGCCAGACAAAGAGTCAATGGACTGGTTCTGGCACTGGGGTTTGCCGTGATTTGCTCCATCGGCTTCGTCATAGGCCAGTATCTTGTCTGGCTTCAGCTCAGTGGCATGGGGTTCACCATCAGCGCCAACCCGGCCAACAGCTACTTCTATCTCCTGACTGCGGTGCATGCACTGCACCTCCTCGGGGGATTGCTGGCGCTGGCGCGGCTGATATACCTGTTTGGTGAGCGGCCAAACCTGGCGTCGCTGCAACAAAATCTCTCCCTGTGTGCCCTCTACTGGCACTACTTGTTGTTGCTGTGGCTATTCCTCTTTACTCTACTCGCAGCCCCCGCCGATGCCTATCGGGCGATCGCTGCCTTTTGCGGTCTCTAGGAGGCGCCATGACTGTCAAGGACAATAAGGCTCAACAAACCGACGACTGGTCAGGTGTTGTCCATGATTGGGGGGCGGATAAACAGGCCTTCGACATGCCCTGGGGCAAGTTGATGATGTGGATCTTCCTGCTCAGCGACACCTTCATTTTCAGCATCTTTCTGACGGGTTACATGAATGTGCGCATGTCGAGCCTGGATACCTGGCCCAATCCCAGTGAGGTATTCGCCCTGAACATAGCCGGGCACCACATCCCCCTGGTGCTGATTGCCATCATGACCTTCATACTGATCACCAGCAGCGGCACCATGGCGATGGCGGTCAACTTCGCCTACCGCGGCGACAAACGCAAGACGGTTTACCTGATGGCGGCGACGGCGCTCCTGGGGGGCAGCTTTGTCGGCATGCAGGCCTTCGAGTGGACCAAGCTCATTCTCGACGAAGGTGTCCGTCCCTGGGGTAACCCCATGGGGGCCGCCCAGTTCGGCTCATCCTTCTTCATGATCACAGGTTTCCATGGCCTGCATGTCAGCGCCGGGGTGATCTATCTGTCGATCATCGCCAGGCGGGTAGCGCGTGGCCATTATGAGCACAAGGGTTATCAGATAGTCGAAATCACCGGCCTGTACTGGCACTTCGTCGATCTGGTGTGGGTGTTTATTTTCGCACTATTTTACTTGTGGTGAGGTGAGCTATGAACCCGGCATTGGGACAACAACATCCTATCAGTCTGTACCTCAAGATCTGGGCCATACTCTTTGTGCTCAGCACCATGTCCTACCTGGTGGATTATTTTCAACTCCATGGCGCACTGCGCTGGAGCTTGATCTTGCTGTTCATGCTGCTCAAGGCCAGCTTGATCATCTCCGTCTTCATGCACGTCGCCTGGGAGCGACTGGCACTCAAGTTAGTGCTCTTCATGCCGCCACTGACGATAGTCGTACTCGTCTCCCTGATGGCGATAGAGGGCGACTATACCTTCCTCAATCGCGTCGTCGCCTTCATGTCGCCATGAGGCGCCCAGGCCCAACGGAACGCTGCCTGGCCTGGTTTGCCGCAATGGAATCGATAAATGACTAACAAGACGCGTTTTTTCCTGACGTTGTTGGCCCTGATTTTAGCCAGTGCCGCCCTGGTATTGGCCATGACGGCAGGGCAGAGAAGGGTGCCCAGACTCAACTCGGGCGTCATCCTGGTGCCGGCCGAACCGTTACCGGATTTCGAACTCGTCAGCGACAGCAAAGGGCCCTATACCAAGGCGGATCTGCGCGGCAAGTGGCATCTACTCTCGTACGGCTATACCTATTGCCCGGACGTATGCCCGACCACCTTGCTCACCCTGACGCAACTGGGGCATAGGCTGGATAAATTCGGCCGGTACCAAGATCTGAATTTCCTCTTCTATACCATAGATCCCAACAGAGATACCCAGGACAAACTGGCCGAGTATGTGGCTTTCTTCGGCGACAAGATCACCGGTATTCGCCAGGCGCGGCTGCCCTTGGCGCAGGTATTCGAGCAGGCGCTCGGTATCAAGGCCCAGATCCGGGTGAATAATGCCGGCCCAGAGGAATACAGGGTCAGTCATGGGGTGACCTTGTACCTCATCAACCCCAGGGCCGAGCTGCAGGCGGTGTTCACCCCGCTGAAAACGCCGCTGGGAGTGAGCCATTTCGATCTCGAGCGCCTCTTCGAAGACTACCTGACGGTGCGCAGGGATTACCTGTCCGAGACAGGAAAGAGCTGACAAGGGAAAGCCTTGATATTGCCGCTATGTATTCCATAATCTGACTGAATAACTTTCAGTGGATAATTTTCACTGGTTATTATTTACTGGAGATGATTCACTGAAGCTTGTCAGGACGCCGGTCATAAACTTTATTATTTCTTCATTAGACTAAGGAAGGTACCAATGAAACAGCTCACGTTCGCCGCAATGGCAATACTCCTCTCGGGTTGCAGCAATAGCTATAACGCGCCGGGCAGCACAGATGGCTCCCGTATGGCCGACACCAACAAGATCACTCAATGCCCGGGCACCACGGCATTGCCGCCGGCCTTGGCCGATAAGTTTATCCCAGTCGACGACCCCGAGCTGTTGGCGCAATCCTTGGGGGAAACAGATCAAGGCAAGCTCTGCCAGGGCCAGGTTTACCGGGTCAAGGAAGACACTGAAATCCCCCTGTATCGTGCCTGGAACAGCACCAATCCCAACAGCAAGATGGGGAACTGGTGGGCCTTCAGTGTGCCTGCCGGCTCATCGAGTCAATATCGCCAGCAGTATGAGATCTGTTATCAGTGGTCACCGCTGGATCGCATGAGCAGCTGCACCCTGAAAGCCAATACCAAGGTCGTGGTCGGCACTGGGCAGAGCGCCACTTGCTCGGAATACCTGACTTATCCCACCTCGGTCGAGCAACAGATCTACATCGACCAGGCCGACACAGCCCTGGAAGAGTGCAATACCTTCACGGGTCATTTCGACTGGCAACCGATGCCGCAATAGCGACAACGAGAATTCATTGCCGCCATTCTCAAGGGCCCACAGTTGTTAAGGGCCCAGCATTCTTTAAAAAATAGCCATCGGAGATGGGCCCATGCCTGTTTCGCTTTGTGTTTCAACAATGCATGAGACATGGGCAATCTGGGGCTCCTGAGTATAAGAACAGGGTCAGCCTGGCTGATTGCTGATTAGCTTAAACGTTAACTTTTTTATCAACGATATGGAGATCATTATGTATCCAAAGGAATTTTACATCCTACCCGAAGAGCTTTTCCGTCTGGGAAATGCCTCAAGTCCTCGTTTATCTAATGTTCGAGCTCGCGATGTTGATGTTACAATCATAAATGGAATTAAGGTTATCATCGCGAACGGAAAAGGAATCAGCGTGTTCGACAGGGAAGGCATCAACAACGCTCCTATGACAGGTTGGATTTGGAGGTTTCCGCCGAACACCCAGCCTCCTCATGGATTAAAAATGGTTCAAGATAAGCCTCACCATTATTGCATTTCTCCCGCTCAGAACATGCCGGTGGATAAGTTCAAGGGATTGCTCGAAGAAATGGCTTTGAAAGCATCTCGTGTGTTCAAGAAAGAAGGAAAAATTGTATGAGCCAGTTCAAGCTTGAACTTGCAGAATCAGAATTGAAGTACGTGCTTGAGGGCCTTATGGCGCTTGAGCTACAAATGGCCGAAACCTGTGAAACCTCAGATGATCCAGATGAGATTGCAGATGTCGGCAATGACCTAATTGAACTGCGCTTGTTACTCACCCCACTAAAAGAAAAGGCTATCAGCCAGTTCGGAGCAGGTATCACTGATTTTTCGCGAGACGAGTTATAAGTTAACAAGGCCGTGAAGGGCGCTTTGCGCCATGGGATGGCAACTACGACATGGCGGAGCTGCTGTTGCCACCCCTTACGGCAGCGTTGATATTATTCTCCCTGTCAATAGGTACAAAGGTGTCCGTGCCGGACATTAAAAAAGCAGGCAAGGACATCCTGATGAAGTGCCTTTGGCGAGTAAGTGTCGCGGTTGACCTTGCATTCTCTGCGGACACTAGTCAGCGGGTTTGGGTATACGCCGGATGTAACACAAATCTTGTTTGCGCAGTTGGAGCTTGGCTTTGATGGCGATAGTGCCGCAATAGGTTACAGTATCGCCAAATAGTGTCAGAAACCAGAGCAACATCAGTCGTTTCCTTGTGTACGTCCAAACGGCGTTGTTGCCTAAATAGGTGAACCTTCTGCTCCTGATGCGATCAGATCCTGTGAATAGCACACCGGAACCGATACAAAATGGGCAAATCCAAGCATCGCAAATGCTAGTCAAGAGCCATTTCCTCCCAACTCTTGTGGGCGGCACTGTCATTTCCGAAATGCACTATATGCGCCGTATCACGTCAATGAATAGAATGGGTCGGGCAGGGGAATGAGATTAGGTTTAAATTCACAGCTTTAGTGTGGGGAGATACTGAATCGAGGTATTGAGTCAAAAGTAATAAGATGAGCATGATGCCTTTTATCAAAAAATAGGGAGATTAATCCGATGGGAAAGCAATTTTCAGAACTCTCAAGTAAACACATAGCATTTATCGAGCAGCAAAAAATCTACTTCGTCGGCACTGCTGCCGAAACCGGCAGTGTGAACTTGTCACCCAAAGGCGGTGATTCATTACGAGTCATCAGTCCAACAAAGATCGCTTGGCTAAACCTGACAGGCAGTGGTAATGAATCTGCTTCCCATGTGCTCAAAAATGCGCGTATGACCATCATGTTTTGTGCATTTGAAGGCTCGCCGCTCATTCTGCGTGTCTATGGCCAAGCTGAGGTGTTGCATTCCAGGGACGCAGATTGGGCGCAATATTCTCGGCTTTTTCCCGAAAGTGTCGCAGCCCGGCAAGTCTTTGTATTGGATATTGCCATGGTTCAAACTTCATGCGGCATGGCCGTTCCTTACTTCACATACGAAGACGATAGAGACGATCTGGCTAAATGGTCAGAGAAGCGAGGCTCCGAGGGCATTGAGAAATACTGGCTTAACAAGAATCAACAAAGTATCGATGGCTTTGCTACCGAGATAGCCGAGCGCAGTGGCATCACAGAAGCTGCAAGCTGAACCGCAACACTGGCATAAGTGGTTAACTCATAAACGGGTCGAAACCGAAAGTCCTGCAGCAATCACCAAAGGGCTGTCTTGGCATTAAGCCTTGCGTAAGCTAATGGCAAGGATAGGGAGTAGTGGCTGCGCCGGTACGGGTAAAATCTCACATGCGGCACAGTCTCAACTGGAATGGCAGCGGCCACCAAGCATGCAGCCTATCCGATAGCCATAAACCTTATTTAACATAATATACATTGTGCGCATAAAGATGTTTATGTTAAACAATGCTGGGGATTAGCGGGATTACCTGGCATTTGTTTAGCGCTAGCCGAGCCTGCCATAAACCCGGCAAGCATACAACTAGCGCATGCCATGGTCTCAGTTGCCATATTTTACAATCCAACACTTCAACACTTTCTCTGATAACAAAGTATGAGTTTAACTGTGCGCCGAGGAACGTTCGATAAAAAAGTTTCGCCATCTAATGTGCTTTCCAGAGCTGGCCGGCTTCAGACATACCGCCAAATGACAGCAAGCCGATCGTATCGCAGCCGATGGATTAGCTATTTAAATTGATAGCCTGAACTCTGAACTGCCAGCAACCTTGGGCTGCCAGTGGCTTTAACTGTCAGCGGCTTGAGCTGATGAAGCAATAGCTACTTGAGTTTGATGCTGACTTCGTTGCCAGTCGGAACCGAATCCAAGACGACCGTTTTTCCCGGGTTCGATTTCATCAGTGCCGCGGCTTTTTCAACATGCAGCCCTAACAATACACTCTCGATAACCCAGGCATTGTGGGTGATTTCCAGACGATAATTGCCGCCACAATAGGCAATACCGAAGCAAACCGGGTCTTCCCGCAGCGGATCATAGGGATCCCGCTCGAATGTGACCGGGTAGAGTTCCTGATTGAGCAAGGCAATGTGCTTGTCTGCTTTCATTTGCTCTCTGGTTTCCATAAACAACTCCGTCTAGCCAAGGCCGGCGTGTGTAGAGCTAGAGTATAGCAAGCAAATCCGATCCGCCTCTTGATGCCGATAAGTCACATTATCGGCATTAACCCATGCCGCTTCCCGAGCAACCCAAACATGGCAACTGCAACCAATTTGGCGCTATTTACGATTCATCCTGGCCCGAACATCCAAGCATCAAACCATCCAATGTTTGCTATGCTGCCTGATATTGCGCTTCAGCCATTGAGGACAGAATATGAGCCTTTGTACTGCAAGGCTGATTGCTATCATAGAGCTGGTATCGACATACCATCCGAGTGGCGAACAACAAGATGAAGCGCAATTGGGTTGGTTTAGCACCCTGGATATTGTGAATTGAAGACAGGCTCGATAACATCCCCCCTTCGATTGAAGCACTTAATCAATTGCTGGAACCATTGACTAATTGCATACGCCAGTCAGCTACAGAGTGGGAAAACCAGAGAAAACGGCCTGAAACCACCGCTATTGCCCGAATAGTAGCTCGCGTTTGGGCTCATTCGGCAGTATCAAGAATACTACGTCATCACCCTCCCCCATCAATCTATCCCCTGCAGCCTATCCAGGGGTTTGCCGTAGGCGCTCTCGTGCCTCTCTATCTGGCTGGTATGCAGGTATTGCGAAGTGGTGTCTATGCTCTCATGGCCGGCATCGGCCTGCACATGGGACAAGGGGCGGCGGTTGATGTTGATGTCGTGGGTGATCCCCGTGTGACGCAGATTGTGGGCGGTCAGCTTGCGCATTTCTATCGCGTCCTGCACGAAACCATCGGCTTCGGCCTGAGCGGCCGCCAACAGAATAAGCTGCTGAATTTCCTCTCTTATCTGCCGAATCCCAAGATTGGCGTTCAGCAGCCCGGCATCACGGCCCCGCCCCGCCGCTCTGTGACGCACGAATAATGGCTGTTGTTCGTTCGCCGCTGGATAGTCGGACAGGCCGAGGAAGCGACGGTACTCGACCAGGCCGTCGAGCAGCGCCTTGGAGATGGCGACGCTGCGGCGTTTCCCGCCCTTACTCTGGGGGATGTGAAAGCTCCAGATGCCTGTGTCGCGATTCTGCCGGAACTGGCTCATCACAGGGGCATAACCGGCGCGGGCCGAGACATCTGAGACCCTCAGGTAACAGCAATAGATGAGCTTCACCAGAAACAGGCTGCGCTGATGCAGTTCCGGCTCCTGCTCGGCCAACTGCGTCACGCAGGCGATCACATAGGACCATTGCAGCTGAGTAAATGCCTGGCAGTTGTCTTCGTCGTCGGGGGCGCGAAACTGACGCTTGCCGGAGAAACGGCTGTGATTGAGCCAGATCTGCGCCGGATTGCGCTCGCAGTATTCCTCGCCAACCAGGTAGCTATAAAAGGAAGAAAGGATCGCCATCTTGGTCTTGAGAGCATTGTCGCTCAGGCTGTACTCCTGTTCCTGGCCGAGGATTTTCTTGCCGACGAAGGGCCGCCATTGGGGATTGGGGCGTCTGTCCCTGGTCTCCTTGTCGTCTTTGAACTGGGCCACGTTGAAGTAGCCGATGAGCGCTTGTGGCGGCTGGCGACAATAATCCACGTAGCGACCCATATCCTTGCGGGTCAGCGCCGTCGGCGACATGGCGGCAACATCGAAGCACCAATGCAGGAAAGTCGTCAGCTCACTCCTGTAGGCCTTGTAGTTGTTTTCATTGTGTTGCTGCTCATACAACCAGTCGGTGGCGTGCTCCATCACCAGGCCGGCATCTGTCACCTTATTGAGGCTGACTTGGGTCAGATATTGATTCACATGGCAGTTGCCCAGTTGAATGCTGTCGACGGTATCGAACAGCGGCATGACGGGTGGGTATGACATAATAAGATGGATGGGCCTTAGCGATAGCATGATTTATAAGCAAGCATTTTCAATATGATAGCCCTTAATAATCCAGAGCGATAAGCATATTTTGGCTATGCCCCTGAGTCTGGCATGGCCCGGCCCGGATAACCGGGCTAGGCGATGCGGGAGGCGTGATGATAACGTTGCGTATCATGGGCCCCTGGGTTCTTGTCAGGGATTGTGTCATGACGCCGGTGAGCCGGGTCATGCTCACAAGCACCACAAAGGTCACATGCTCCCAACTGCCGACAGTGGTTGAGGCACATCTGCCATACCTGGCGCTTGGATCCTGCGTCGAGACAACCAAAATCGGCGGCACACAAGTGTCCCTGGGCAATTAATCTGGCGAGTGTATCCGCCGCTATGCTTAAGTTGACCCTGGTTTGCATCGCGCTGCCCTCCCTTTTCCCTGAAAAAAGCCCTTAAGATGAGTCATGAAAACAAAGCTCTGAAAATGAGCCCTGAAAACGTGTCCTGAAAAGAGCCCTCAGAATGAGTCCTGAAAATGAGGCCAGACAATCAATCCTCAAAATAAGCTCTGCCCTCGGCCCAGATAATAAGATACCTTAATGAGAATAATTATCAATAGCGACGATGCGATTTAGTGGCGCTGCATGGGGTGAATGCGCCGGTTAGGGGACATAAATGAGGAAGGTGCAAAGTCGTCAACAGATTTACGCCGGGGTCAGGCGTCATTGTCCGCGAGGAAGTCAAACACCAAGGTATGCATCTTCCCCCGATAGTCGAAGCTGATGAATGCCGACCACACCATATAGCCACTGCTGCAGGAGCCGTAGATCACATCGGCACTGTATTGGGTCCCGGACACTTGTTTCAGCTTAACAGGAATGATCCCCATGAACATGTCGCGGCCTTCGAGTCGTACCTGCACCGAGGTTATTGGCTCTGATGCCGTCAGCGACAACTGCAGCGGCCGTTCGCTCGGCGCATCGACGGGGGATAGTGCCAGTTGCAATTCGACCCCGTCCAGGTTTTTGCGACAGCTGCCGGTGGCAAATTGGCAGAGTGAAGGATCGCTTATTTTCGTGTCGGCGATCGCATTTTCAGTCGCTTCTTGAACCCGGTCACAACCCCCGGCAGACAGCAATAATGATGCATAAAAAATCGGCAAAAAAAATCGGTTAAGCACAAAAAATGACCTTATATGGCAACGTGTTAACATTCTATGTAGCCGCTTGATCCAGATCAACTTTCTATTGGCCTCTCAGGTATCTTTTTCCATGGGTCTACAGTATTATTAAGCGTCCTTAGGCTCACCCCAGAACCTACGGATTATCGCTTTGGCACAGGAACACCACTTATTTGAGTGGCTTTTTTGTACCATAAATAACAGGTAAAGCCCGTCTTTACTAAAACTATATGTAAAAGTAATAAGCAGTGGAAGCAAATGATGAACCATTCCCAGCCTACAGGCGCTGATTACAATTACACCGTTGTCCGCCAATTTGCCTTAACCACAGTTCTGTGGGGCATTGTTGGTATGTCAGTCGGTGTGTTAATTGCGGCTCAGTTAATCTGGCCACAGCTGAACTTCGATACACCTTGGTTAACGTATAGTCGCCTGCGACCATTACATACCAATGCGGTGATCTTCGCGTTCGGTACATCAGCCCTTTTTGCCACATCCTATTATGTTGTTCAACGCACCTGTCAAACCCGACTCTTTGCACCCAAATTGGCTGCATTTACGTTCTGGGGCTGGCAAGCCATCATTCTCGCGGCAGCCATCACTTTACCTCTGGGTATCACCCAGGCTAAAGAGTATGCCGAACTGGAATGGCCCATAGATATCGCAATCACCATAGTGTGGATTTCCTACGCAGTGGTGTTCTTCGGTACCATCATCAAGCGAACCACGTCGCATATCTATGTGGCTAACTGGTTCTTCGGTGGATTCATCATCACCGTGGCCGTATTGCACATAGTGAACTCCATGGCGATTCCGGTCAGCCTGTGGAAGTCATACTCAGTGTATGGCGGCGCCGTAGATGCCATGGTGCAATGGTGGTATGGCCACAACGCGGTAGGCTTCCTGCTGACTGCGGGCTTCCTGGGTATGATGTACTACTTCGTGCCTAAACAAGCCGGTCGCCCCGTCTACTCATACCGTCTGTCTATCGTTCATTTCTGGGCGTTGATTGCATTGTATATCTGGGCCGGTCCACACCACTTGCATTACACCGCCCTGCCAGACTGGACTCAGTCCCTGGGTATGGTGATGTCACTGATCCTGTTCGCACCTTCTTGGGGTGGCATGATCAACGGTATCATGACCCTGTCGGGTGCCTGGCATAAACTGCGTACCGACCCTGTGCTGCGCTTTCTGGTTGTCTCTCTGTCTTTCTACGGTATGTCTACCTTCGAAGGCCCTATGATGGCGATCAAGACGGTTAACGCCCTGTCACATTACACAGACTGGACCATAGGCCACGTACACTCAGGCGCGCTAGGCTGGGTTGCCATGGTCTCTATCGGTTCTCTGTATCACCTGATCCCGGTACTCTTCGGCCACGGCCGCATGTACAGCACTAAGTTAGTCAATGTGCATTTCTGGTTAGCGACTATCGGCACAGTGCTGTATATCGTTGCCATGTGGATCTCGGGTGTGATGCAAGGTCTGATGTGGCGCGCGGTTAACGCCGACGGCACCCTGACTTACAGCTTTGTGGAAGGATTGGAAGCCTCTTATCCATTCTACTTTGTACGTTTCATCGGAGGATGTTTCTTCCTCACAGGTATGCTGATCATGGCATATAACGTGATCCGTACAGTTAAGGCCCCTGATAATACGCTGCCAGCATTGGCTGAAGCAGAAGCGGCATAAGGAGCAGACTCGATGAAATTTAATCATGAGATAGTCGAGAAAAACATCGGTCTGTTAGGGATTTTCACCGTTATCGCTATCAGTTTCGGTAGCTTGGTGGAAATCACCCCGCTGATTTTCCAGAAAGATACCACTGAGCCCGTCGAAGGCTTGAAGCCTTACACTGCCCTGCAGATCGAAGGCCGTGACATCTATGTTCGTGAAGGTTGTTACAACTGTCACAGTCAGATGATACGTCCGCTGCGTGCCGAAACAGAACGCTATGGTCACTACTCAGTTGCCGGCGAGTCCGTTTGGGATCACCCTTTCCAATGGGGTTCCAAGCGTACGGGTCCGGATCTGGCACGTGTCGGTGGGCGTTACAGCGACAAGTGGCATGAAGTTCATCTGATAGATCCCCGCGCCGTTGTGCCTCAGTCAAACATGCCAGGTTTCCCCTGGTTGGCCGAGAACAAGCTCGATGGCAAGTTGACAGGTGACAAGATGACCATACTGCGTAACCTGCATAAAGGCGGTTACAAGGGACATGATCTCTACACAGATGAAGAAGTTGCTGGCGCTCAGAAAGCTGTCGAAGGCAAAACAGAGCTTCAGGCCCTGATCGCTTACCTGCAGTCTTTGGGTCTTGCACTCAAATAAGGAGGCAAATTTATGGATTACGGCACATTGCAAGGAATTATTACCATCATTGTAATGCTGACCTTCGTCGGTATATTTGCTTGGGCATACAGCTCGCGTCGTCAGAAACAATTCGACGAAGCGGCTAACCTTGTGTTTTCTGATGAAGAAGGCAGCAAGGCTACTAAGGACTCAGGAGAGCATAAGTAATGACCAGCTTCTGGAGTATTTGGATTTCCGTTCTCAGTTTGATCGTCATCGCCGGTTGTCTGATTCTGCTCAGGTTGTGTTCCAAGAACACCACGGGTGTAGAAGAAGGCAAGTCGATGGGTCATAGCTTTGACGGCATCGAAGAACTGAATAACCCACTGCCTAAATGGTGGAGTTATATGTTCTACATCACGATAGTTTTCGGTTTGATCTATCTGGCCCTCTATCCGGGTTTGGGTAACTACAAAGGCCTGCTGGGCTGGAGCAGTTCCAACCAGGGTGTGGTGTCGATAGCAGAATCGAAGGCCGCTACCGAGTCAGCCACTAAAGATGGCCGTTGGGTGCAGTATGACCAAGAAGTCAAACATGCTAACGACAAGTTTGGTCCTATCTTTGCGGCCTACGCGGCAACCCCGCTGGAAGAGTTGGTCAAGAATGAAGAGGCGCTGAAAGTCGGTGGCCGTTTATTCCTGCAAAACTGTGCCCAGTGCCATGGTTCAGACGCGCGCGGCAGCAAGGGCTTCCCTAACCTGACCGACAGCGACTGGCTCTATGGCGGTGACCTGGCAACCATCAAGACAAGCATAATGAATGGTCGTCACGGCATGATGCCGCCCAAGGGTGGTTTACCTATCGCCGACAGCGAAATTCCAGCCCTGACTGAGTATATCGTTAGCTTGTCCGGTCGTGAACACGATGCGGCCAAGGCGGCACAAGGCCAAGCCTCCTTCATGAAGGGGTGTTTCGCCTGTCATGGTATGGACGCCAAGGGCAATAAGTTCATGGGTGCCCCTAACTTGGCGGACAACATCTGGTTATATGGCGGCAGCCGCGGCATCATCGAAGAGACCATTATCCATGGTCGTGGTGGTGTGATGCCTGCGTGGAAAAACGTTCTCGGTGAAGAGAAGGTTCACGTGATAGCTGCTTACGTATATAGCTTGTCAAACAAGTAGTTACACTTGAGTAACATAAAGGCCTCGACTGTTCGGGGCCTTTTTTTTAAGTGCTAATCCCCCCCATTAACGGTAAAATGCTGCCACTTACAACTATTGGTATCGAACATGAGTCAACAACAAGCCTGGTATAAGCAGTTCTGGCCTTGGTTCTTAATTATTCTCCCCGCCTGTGCCGTCGTCGCCAGTTTAACCACCCTGAAAATTGCCTTGGATAATTCAGACTCCCTGGTGGCCGAGGAATACTACAAGGATGGTAAAGCCATCAACATGGATCTGCGTAAGGTCAAGTATGCCCAGCAGCTGGGAATGCAATACTCTATGGAATTGAAGGGCCAAGAGATACTCCTGTCACAGGAAGGCGGCCCCGTCTACCAGGCAGCACTGGACGTGCAGTTCTACCATCCGACCCAGGCCGAGAAAGACTTCCAGCTCAAGGCCACCGCCGACGCCAAGGGTGTCTACCATATTCAGCTGGACAAGCCGCTAGCGGGAAATTGGGAAGTGCGACTGGAAAGCTATGACAGCAAATGGCGCATCCATAAGCGTCTCAACTTGAAAGACGCGACCCAATACTGGTTAAACTGAGAAGGCCATGACCCAAGTCAGCTGTTTTCACTGTGGTGAGCCGGTATTGACCGGCACTCAGTTCGTTACCCGTATCCAGGACGATGACAGGGCCATGTGCTGCCCCGGTTGCCAGGCGGTATCCCAGGCGATCCTGGATGCCGGGCTCACGAGTTATTATAAGTTCCGCACCGAACCCGGTGCCCGCCAGACCGCGCTGGTGCCCGACGCCCTCAATGCCTTCAGCGGTTATGATCTGCCCGAGGTACAGCAGGACTTCGTCCACAGCGAAGCCGGGATGGACTCAGTCTCTCTGTCTATCGAAGGCATAACCTGCGCCGCCTGCGCCTGGTTGATTGAACATAAGGTCAAGCAACTTAAGGGGGTCCAACAGATCTTGGTCAATTCCACCACCCAGAGGGCATTGATCAGCTGGGATAAACAGCTCATTAAACTCAGTGATATTCTCGGGCAGATAAGCCGCATAGGTTACCAGGCTGCGCCCTATCAGCTCGACGACCAGGAAACACTCAGCAAGCAGAACAGCCGTAAGTTTCTGCTGCGCCTGGGGTTGGCAGGCTTTGCCACCATGCAGGTGATGATGTTCGCCCTGGCACTCTATACCGGCTACTTTACCGATCTCGATACCGAGATCCGCGACTATTTCCGCTGGGTCAGCCTGCTGTTCGCCGCCCCCGTGGTCTTCTACTCGGCGCAGCCCTTCTACTTCAGCGCCATCCGCAGCCTGCTCAGTGGCCGGCTGAACATGGATGTGTCCGTCTCCATTGCGATTTGCGGCGCCTATATTGCCAGCGGCATCGCCACCCTCAACGGCACGGGGGAAGTCTATTTCGAATCCGTGTCCATGTTTACCTTCTTCCTCTTGCTCGGGCGTTATTTCGAACAAAATGCCCGCCAGAGCGCTTCGGTCAGCTCGAGTAACCTGCATAAACTGGTGCCTTTGACTGCCCATCTGATGACGGCCACGGGCTTGGAGGCCATTCCGGCCAAGAAGTTGAAAGTCGGCGATATCATTCTGGTCAAACCGGGTGAAGCCATTGCCGCCGATGGTGAGATCCGTGCCGGTCACTCGAGTATCAACGAGGCCATGCTCACGGGTGAACAGCTGCCGATTGAGAAACGCAGCCAGGACAAGGTATATGCCGGCACCATCAACCTGGAGCAACCCCTGGAAGTGCGCGTCACCGCCCTGGGGCAAGATCAATTGGTGGCCGAAATCATTCGCCTGCAGGAGCTGGCGGCCGCCACCAAGCCAGGCATCGCCCTGTTGGTCGACAAACTGGCGCGCTATTTTTCCGCCACAGTGCTCAGCATCGCCGCCCTCACCTACCTCGTCTGGCACCAGCTGGCGCCCGAAGATGCCTTCTGGGTTACCCTGTCCGTGTTGGTCGCCACCTGCCCCTGCGCCTTGGCATTGGCGACACCGACGGCCGTTACCTGCGCCAATGCCATCTTCACCCGTCTGGGGATCATCACCCGCAAGGCCGGGGTATTTGAGAAGTTGCCGACCATCACCCATGTGGTATTCGACAAGACAGGCACCCTCACCTGCGGCAGCCTGTCGCTGCAAGGTGTCACCCTGTTGGCCGAGCTCGGCGAGCCCGAGGTGCTGGCGATCGCCGCCGCGCTCGAGGCAGGCTCCCTGCATCCCATCGCCCAGGTGTTTGTCCCCCACAGGGATAACGCCCTGACAGTGACTCAGGTGCATCATGAGGTAGGCCAGGGGATAGCAGGCAAGATTGCCGGCGTGTCTTACCGCATAGGCAAGGCCGACTTTTGCATGGCCTCGGCGGCACAATCCCCCGGCGCTTCGCCCCAGCTACATAAGTCACAGGCTACTCAATCACAGGCTTCTCTGTCACAAGAGTACCAGTCACAAGAGTATCAGACTGTCTTTCTGGCCGACGCCAGCCGGCTGATAGCCACATTCGAGATAGCCGACACAGTGCGTCCCGACAGCAAGAGTACGGTAGCGGCGCTCAAGCGCCGTGGTTGCCAGGTCAGCATTGCCAGCGGTGACAACTCGGCGCATGTACAGCAACTGGCCGCGAGTCTGGGCATAGACCAGGTGCATGCCGGCCTGAGCCCGGCAGATAAACTGGCGCTGGTAAAACGCCTGCAGCAAGAGCACACTGTGGCCATGTTTGGCGATGGCATCAACGACGCCCCTGTGTTGGCCGGCGCCGACATCTCGATCGCCATGGGCAGCGGCACCGCCATTGCCAAGAACAGTGCGGATCTGATCCTGCTTGGCGATCATCTGAGCCGTTTTACCCAGGCACTCGACGTCGCCCAGTTCACGACCCGCATTATCCGTCAAAACCTGCTCTGGGCATTGGGGTACAATCTGCTGATTCTGCCCTTGGCGGTCACGGGCCAAGTGCCCCCCTATATTGCCGCCATCGGCATGTCGGCCAGCTCACTTATCGTCGTCAGCAACAGTCTCAGGTTACTTAGGATACGTCTATGAGCATTATTTATGTGTTGATCCCCATTGCGATGATTTTCGTGATAATTGGTATCGGCGTCTTCTTCTGGGCGGTCAAGTCTGAACAATTTGACGATCTCGAACGTCAGAGCATGTCTATCTTGTTCGATGAAGATGCCCCCAAGGCCGTCAACCCGCTCGAGCCGGCGTCAGCCAAAGCGGCAGCCCCCCAAACCACAGCCTCTGAGGTGAACAAGGGGTGATAGAATACAATGTGACAGGGGCATTTCTGGTGGGACTGATGGGCGCCGCCCATTGTTTCGGCATGTGTGGCGGCCTGGTGGGCGCCTTCTCGACCCAGTTGCCCAAAGCTAGCTCGGGCAATGCCCTGGCCCATCAACTGGGTTTCTTGCTCAGTTACAATCTGGGACGGATCTTGAGTTACAGCCTGGCCGGCGCCTTGGTCGGCGGCTCGGCGGCGGCCCTGGGACAGCTGTTCGATATCGACACCTATCTGTTGGTGCTCAGGGTGCTTGCCGGCTTGATGATGATAGCCACAGGGCTGTATATCGCCAAGATCTGGGGCGGCGTAGTACAAATAGAGAAAGTCGGCCAGCTCATTTGGCCCCACATCAAGCCCTTGGCGCAGAAGGTGCTGCCGCTGCAACGCAGGCGTCAGGCCCTGGTGGCCGGTCTCCTGTGGGGTTGGCTGCCCTGCGGCCTGGTCTACAGCACTCTTACCTGGTCTGTGGCCTCGGGGTCGGCGTTAACCGGCGCCTTGATCATGCTGGCCTTCGGCCTGGGTACCCTGCCGGCCCTGCTCAGCGCAGGGATCGCCGCCAGAACCCTGGCAAACTGGGTGCAGAAACGGGCCGTCAGACTGGCCAGCGGCCTGCTGCTTGTCGCCTTTGGTGTACAAACCTTGGTTATCGCGCTGGCACAACTCGACTGACACGACTGGCCCTGGCGGGATAATTGTTTTAACATGAGCGATAACATCTCGTTACGGGTATGAAAATGTCTATAGTTCAGAACAATAAACCACGTACAGCCTCCGGCGGTTGCGCCATTCATTGCCATGACTGCAGCATGAGCACCCTGTGTATTCCCTTTACCCTGGATGCCGGGGAACTGGACAAACTGGATGATATTATCGAGCGCAAGAAGCCTATCCAGAAGGGAGAGCTGATCTTCAAGTCGGGGGATCCGCTCAAGTCTCTGTTTGCCATACGCGCCGGCACTGTGAAGAGTTTTACCATCACAGAGCAAGGCGACGAACAGATCACAGGCTTTCATCTGGCCGGCGACGTCATCGGCTTCGACGGCATTCATGCCCACACCCACCAGAGTTTCGCCCAGGCATTGGAAACCGCCATGGTGTGTGAGATCCCCTTCGAGACCCTGGATGACTTATCTGGCAGCATGCCGAAATTGCGCCAGCAGATCATGCGCCTGATGAGTAATGAGATCATGAGCGACCAGGAAATGATCTTGCTGCTGAGCAAGAAAAATGCCGAAGAACGACTGGCGGCCTTTATCAGCAACCTGGCGTTCAGGTTCGGCAGCCGAGGTTTTTCCGCCAAAGAATTCCGCCTCACCATGACTCGGGGCGACATAGGCAACTACCTGGGCCTGACGGTCGAAACCATCAGCCGCTTGCTCGGACGCTTCCAGAAATCGAATTTTATCGAAGTGAATGGCAAATACATCATCATTACCGATGCGCCGGCACTGGCCGAGTTGGCCGGCAATGCCAGGATCGCCCGCTAACAGTCCACATCGAATTCACCGCCGGCCCTTAGCCGCTAATGGGCCGGCAGCCAAAATAAGTCCTCTACATGTAGTTAAGTGCAAATTGATCTAGCACAAAGCAAATCATAGGCATAAGCTCAATATAGTGTTAACAAACTACATTAGGAGCATTTCCATGAAGGACTTTCAAAAAATACTGGTGGTCGCCGACCCTACTGCCGAGCATCAGGTTGCACTGGCCCGGGCGGTGGAGTTAGCCACCAAGAGCCAGGCCAAGATCACCGTATTCTTGTCTATTTTTGATTTTTCCTACGAAATGACCTCGATTCTCTCCAGCCAAGAAAGGGAAGCCATGCGCCAGGGGGTCATAGACCAGCGCAACGCTTGGCTACTGGACGTGGTTGCCGCCTATAAGGACAGAGGTCTGGAGATTAACACCCAGGTGGTATGGCATAACCGTCCCTTCGAGAGTGTGATCAACCAGGTCATAGCCGAACAGTACGATCTCATCGTCAAAGGCACCCATCATCACGGTAAGCTCAAGGCGGTGATCTTCACCCCAACCGACTGGCATCTGCTGCGCAAATCCCCGGTTCCCGTGCTGATGGTCAAGGAACATGACTGGCCGGTTGCCGGCAAGATCCTCTGTGCCGTCAATGTCTCAACCGAAGACGAAAGCCACCAGGCGCTCAACGGCAAGATCATAGAACACGGCAAGGCCCTGGCCGAAAAATTTGCCGGCCAGGTTCATCTGGTCAATGGTTTTCCCGGCACCCCGGTGAACCTGGCAATCGAGTTACCGGATTTCGACGCCCACAGCTACAACGAAGCCATCCGCATGCAGCACGAGCTCAGGGTCAACTATCTGGCCAACGAATACGGTATTCCCATCAACCAGTGCCACGTCAAGGAAGGCTTACCCGAAGATGTGATCCCTGAGCTCGCCGAGCAACTGGACGCCGAGCTGGTCATCCTGGGCACAGTCGGCCGTACCGGCTTTTCCGCCGCCCTGATCGGCAACACGGCCGAGCATGTGATCGACAGCCTGACCTGCGACTTGTTGGCAATCAAGCCGGATGACTACAAATCCCCCTTGGATGAGTCCTGATCTTACACCTTAACCTTTACCCAGAGTCTGTTAGCTGGAATAATACGCGCCCTGAAACTGTGTGTTAATGGGCGTCTATTCTAATGTCGGAAGTTATGTCAGAAGCTTTATCGGAAGAAATCAGTAAGAAACAAGTGACCCGTCTCAATAAATTGCAGAAACGCCTGCGTCGTGAAGTCGGCAGTGCCATCGCTGATTACAATATGATTGAGGAAGGCGATAAGATCATGGTCTGCCTGTCTGGCGGTAAAGACAGTTATGCCATGCTCGACATTCTGATGAACCTGCAACAGCGGGCCCCCATCCGGTTCGATATCATAGCCGTCAACCTGGATCAGAAGCAGCCTGGCTTTCCTGAGCATGTGCTGCCCGCCTATCTGGATAAGCTCAATGTGCCCTATCACATACTCGAAAAAGACACCTATTCGATAGTGAAGGACAAGATCCCCGAGGGCAAGACCACCTGTTCCCTCTGCTCACGCCTGCGCCGCGGTACCCTATACGGCTTCGCCCAGCGCATAGGCGCGACCAAGATAGCCTTGGGTCACCACAGGGATGACATAATAGAAACCTTGTTTCTGAACATGTTTTTCGGAGGCAAGATGAAGGCCATGCCGCCGAAACTCTTGTCGGATGATGGTGCCAACATGGTGATCCGCCCTCTGGCCTATTGCAGAGAGAAAGACATTGCCGAATATGCCCAGTTGAAGGAATTCCCCATCATTCCCTGTAACTTGTGTGGCTCGCAAGAGAACCTGAAGCGGGCCGCAGTGAAAGACATGCTCAAGCAATGGGATAAGCATTATCCCGGGCGTATCGAAACCATATTCACCGCCATGCAGAATACCGCGCCGTCACAGGGCGTCGACAGGGAACAGTTCAACTTTGTCGATTTGCAACGTAACCCGGATGCGCCCATGAAGGGTGACGTCGCCGAAGCGGATCTGCCGGCATTCGACTTCCTAGATATCGCCAACAATGGCCATATCGACCTGGATGCGGCCCAGCGCATCGACATAGTCAACAGCTATCAGCCTTGAGGCCTTTGCCTCAACCCCGGCTAACTAGATGAAACAAAAAAATCGGCAATGCCGATTTTTTTGTTTGTGCCCGGGTTCAGCAACCGTCCGTTGACAGCAGCTTATGATACCCGGGCATATTTATCATTGTACCCAAGGACTGACGACCTTGGGGATCAGGTTGAAGCTCAGGCTCTTGAGCTCGTTCAGGGCTTGCAAGCTCAATTGAAAACTCCCCCGAGTCTCGGTGCGCACGCCGTCTAGGGTCACGGTCACGGGAGCCTCAGCGGCGAACTCGAAATTGAGTCCCGTGATAGGGGCGCGGAAATAACGCATGGGAAACCCTTGCATCGCATCGAGCAAGTTGTCCATCTCTTGCCTTATCTGGATTAACTCTGCCTGGGAATAATCAGTCTGAGTCTGCTTGGTCCTGAGCTGCACCGCTATGCCACAGTCTTTGGCGTCACCTTCTATGTCGAGCTTGACCAAGGCCCGCTCCGTCTTGAGTGCATCATCGAAGGGAATAAACAGCCGCTGGTCTTCGGTATAGGTGAGTGGGTATTGAACCGACTCTGTGGCTATGTTGCCGCCGAGCAGGCGGCACCCGGCCGTCTTGGGCACACTGAAGGCAAGCTCAACCAATTGATAATGGCCCTTGTTGACCGTTTTCAATCGACCATAAAAATCACCATAGCCGAGGGAAACTTCGGCGGCGCCGGCCGTCGCCGACAGCAGGAGTAAACTAAGCAGCAGGGGTTTGTGCATGGGTATCCACCAGGAATTGTTCATTGTGACGTAACATATCGAGCAGCTCATCTACGTAAGCCTCTTGCCGCTCGGAGTAATTGACCAGGCCATAGATAAGCTGTTCAGCTTCCGGTTCTATATTCTGGGATCTGAGATCGGCACGAATAGAGCGGAACAGTGAATAAGCGGCGTTCGAATTCAAATTGCGCATGTAAGAGGCCACCGACGCTTCGACCGTGTTAAACACTTTCACCTCATGGTTCATGTTGTCGTTGCGCGACAAAGGTACCAGACCGCAGCCGCTGCTGAAACACCATTGGCCGAAGAAATTCAGTCCTTCCCTGGCGAAGCGTGAACTGCCCCACCCCGTCTCATTGGCGGCCTGGATCAATACCATGGCCTCGGGGATGATATCGACCCGCTTGAGCAAGCGCGTCAGCGTCTTGGCATCGTAGAATTTGCTGCTGTACTGGTATTTGGCGGCAATTTTGCGGATCCTGAACTCTTCGGCCTCGGTCAGCGGATGCGCGTTCTCCAGATTGGCCAAGCTAGACTCGAGGAAACGCCGCTCGTCGGCAATGATGGCATTTTGTTGCCTGACGGTCGGCCTTAGGAAGTCGAAGAACGCCTGTTTCTTGGCGGCGACATCATTTATGGCCGAAAAATCCGGCATTAATCCGGGATTGGGCCTGTTCTTGGTGATGAGCGCGACGGTCGTGTCGGGTTTGTTGTCGGCAGGGATCAACCACACCCGCAACGAGAAAACAGCACAGATCACTATTGCGAGTGCCAGTGTAAAGGAGCCTATTCTTCCAATTTTCAAATACTTATCCTTCTTTATAGCCACAGACTCCATGCATTGAGCCGGCGCATCGGCCGCAATTATATGTCAATTTGTCATTTTTATGAAATCAGTCGCAGATCTCGGTTACAGTTGAGCTACAATTGCCAGCGCTGCGGTCATCCTGGCCGTAGCGCCATTAGCTTAACCGACACAAGTTTAGCCTTGGGTATTCAGGGAGGAAGGGCCCGCATGCAACATCATAACTTGAATCAATATCATAAGATCGTCGCCATAGGTGGCGGTCATGGCCTTGGACGGGTATTGTCGTCACTGGCCTTCCTGGGGTCACGGGTCACTGGCATAGTCGCCACCACGGACAACGGTGGCTCGACCGGTCGCTTGCGTGCCAACCAAGACTGTATCGCCTGGGGGGATCTGCGCAATTGCCTCTCGCACCTCGCCGGCCGCCCTTCCATAGGTTCCCTGTTGTTCGAGTATCGCTTCGAAGGCGACAGTGAGCTCAGCGGCCATAACTTGGGTAACCTCATACTGCTGGCACTGGATCAACTCTGTGTCAGGCCATTGGAAGCGGTAAATCTGATCCGTAACCTGCTCAAGATAGAAACCCGCTTGATCCCCATGTCGGAGCAACCCACGCACCTGGTCGCCCTGAGCACCCGTGGTGACAGGATTTTTGGTGAGCTCAATGTCGATGGCATGAGCGAAGCGCCGATCGCCCTGTCACTGGAGCCCCAAGTCGATGCCACCTGTGAAGCCTGCGTGGCGGTGCAACAGGCGGATCTCATCATTCTCGGCCCAGGCAGCTTCCTGACCAGTGTGTTGCCGCCACTGCTGATGCCCAAATTCGCCCAGCAACTGGCTGCCAGCCGCGCCGAAGTGATCTTCATAGATAATCTGGCACAGGAGTGTTCCCCCGCAGGGACCATAGACCTAGAGCAGAAACTGGCATGGTGCCATCAGCTCATAGGCAAGCCGGTGATCACTAAGGTGTTGTGCCATGGGGAACAGATACGGATGGACGGTAAGATAGGCTATTTCCCGCTGCGGAGCAAACATAGCCCTGGACTGCATGACAGGGCCGCACTGGCCGATGCCATCGCCGCCCTGGTCACCAGCCCCCGTCTCATCGCCTGACACCCGCTTGACGCCGAATGCAAAGAAGCAAATGAAAGGCCAAATGAAAAAGGACAGCCTGGGCTGTCCTTGATGCTTTCATCACCCCAGGCTCCTTAGAGCACGCAGGCGATCGCCTTGCAGATGGCATCCATGTTGGACTTGGTCATACCTGCGACACTGATCCGCCCTGAGCCCACGATATAGACCCCAAACTCGTCCCGCAGCCGATTGACCTGTTCCTTATTCAGGCCCGAGAAACTGAACATGCCATTCTGCCTCGAGATGAAACTGAAGTCCTGGGTCACGCCATGGGCCTTGAGACTGCTCACGAACAGAGTGCGCATCTCGGCGATACGGTTGCGCATCTCGGCCAACTCGGCTTCCCACTCATTCCTGAGCGCCGCATCCGTCAGTATGGTGCTGACAATCAGGGCGCCGTGCGCCGGCGGATTGGAATAATTGCTTCTTATGGTACGTTTGATTTGACTGAAGGCGGTGACAGCCGTCGCCTTATCCTTGGCAACCAGAGTCACGGCACCTATGCGCTCATTATAGAGGCCGAAGTTTTTCGAGAAGGAATTGGCCACAAGCAATTCAGGCACCAAGGCGGCGACCAGGCGCAGTCCTTGGGCATCTTCTTCGATGCCGGCACCGAAACCTTGATAGGCAAAATCAAACAGGGGCAGCAGTGATCTGTCGCGGCATAGCTCGGCGACGGCCTGCCATTGAGCCGCATTCAAATCTATGCCGGTCGGGTTATGGCAGCAGCCATGCAGCAAGACTACATCCCCGGCGGCCGCCTGGCTGAGATCTGTCATCATGGCGTCGAAATCTATGTCATGGCTCTCGGCGCGATAATAGCCGTATTCCTTGACGGTCAAGCCGGCGGTGTCGAAGATATTCTGGTGATTGGCCCAGGTCGGGTTGCTGATCCAGATATTGCGGGCGTGGGTATTGCGCACCAGGAATTCGGCAGCGATCCTCAAGGCACCCGTTCCCCCCGGCGCCTGGGCCGTCATGGCACGCTCGGCGGTGACCAGCGCACTGCCGGTGCCAAACAGCAAGGTCTGCACCGCGCCGTTGTAGGCCTGCACCCCTTCGATCCCCAGGTAATTCTTGGTCGTTTCTTCGGACAATAACTTAGTTTCGGCCTTTTTTACCGAATTGAGCACCGGAGTCTGCCCCGCCTCATTCTTATAAATACCCACCCCTAGATTGACCTTATCGGCGCGGGGGTCCGCTTTAAAGGTGTCTGTTAAGCCTAAAATAGGGTCGGCCGGCGCCAAGGCTACCTGAGAAAAAATCATAGAAACTGTCCTAATGTGTGCTGACGGGAAAATTCGCCTATTTATACCATTGTCATAGGAACGCGAGTAGCGCAATTCCCGGATTATTGTTGAAATTATTGCGTGATTGACGAATGTTGAAAAAAGCCTGGCGCTAGCGGCGGCATCTGCAAGCCATGGGCCGTTTCGGCCTTCAAACCCGCCGGGTAACAGCGATGGGCGAGCAGCGACAAGCTGTAACAGCTGGCCAACATCGCTGGATATGGTCATTTAGCGAATTGCGGATACAAAAAAGCCCCAACATAAATTGAGGCTTAACTGTAATGGTACCCGAGGCCAGACTTGAACTGGCACGCTGTTACCAGCGAGGGATTTTAAATCCCTTGTGTCTACCGATTCCACCACTCGGGCAAACTCTGTATCTCAACGACGGGAATCGTGTCACTGAGATTTAATATGGAGGCGCGACCCGGAGTCGAACCGAGATCGACGGATTTGCAATCCGCAGCATAGCCATTCTGCCATCGCGCCATGTGTTTAACACTTAGGAGAACTAAGATTGGAGCGACATATCGGGTTCGAACCGATGACCTATACCTTGGCAAGGTATCGCTCTACCAACTGAGCTAATGTCGCCTACCTATTAAAACACCGCATCGTCATCCGAAAGCGACTCGCTTTCCCTGACTGCGGATTGGCATTCTACCGATTTAAGCCCTAGTGTCAATCTGATATTCTCAAATCCCGGCTAAATCCAACGCGTTTGCTGGATAATTCGGCAGCAGCCGAAGTTCTGGGTAAATAGCGTGCGAAAATATGCAGTTAGCTGCAGTATTCCTCTCGCTTGGCAAATAAAAAACGCCCCATGGGGGCGTTCTATTATTCGGCCTACTGAGCTTAGGCGTTCGGCAAGGACAGATACTCAAGTCCCAACATCTTCTGCATCACACCTACTACCTGGCAGCTGTAGCCAAACTCATTGTCATACCAGACATAGAGGATGGCCCGTTTGCCTTCGGCAATCGTCGCCTGAGAGTCTACGACTCCGGCGTAACGAGACCCTACCAGATCGCTGGAGACTATTTCGGTCGACTCGGTGAAGTCGATCTGATTCTGCAGGGCGGACTGCAGGGCGACATCTTTGAGGTATTCGTTGATATCGTCTTTGCTGGTCTCTGTGTTCAGGTTCAAACTGATGATTGCCATAGACACGTTAGGCGTTGGCACGCGAATAGCATTGCCCGTCAGCTTGCCGGCCAGTACAGGCAAGGCCTTGGCCACTGCCTTGGCGGCACCGGTTTCCGTGATGACCATGTTCAGGGGCGCACTGCGACCGCGGCGATCGGCGGTATGATAGTTATCGATCAGGTTCTGATCGTTGGTATAAGAGTGAATCGTCTCAACATGACCATTCTCGATACCATACTTGTCGTTCACCGCTTTCAGCACGGGAGTGATGGCATTGGTGGTACAGCTGGCCGCCGAGACGATGGTGTCTTGTGGCAGTATGTCACCCTCGTTGACACCATAGACAATGTTCTTGATGGCGCCTTTGGCCGGCGCAGTCAACAACACCTTGGTGGCACCTGGGCTCTTGAGGTGCAGGCCCAGACCCGCCTCGTCTTTCCATATGCCCGTGTTGTCCACGACCAGCGCATCGTTGATGCCATATTGGGTGTAATCGACTTCATCGGGTGAGTTGGCGTAGATCACCTGGATGTAAGTCCCGTTGGCTATGATGGCATTGTTCTCTTCGTCCACTTCGACCGAACCATTGAAGGGACCGTGTACCGAGTCACGACGCAACAGGCTGGCACGCTTTTCCAGGTCACCCTTCTTGCCACCACGCAACACTATGGCACGCAATCTGAGCTTATTGCTCTTGCCTGTCTTCTCAATCAACAGACGCGCCAGCAAACGACCTATGCGACCGAAACCATAGAGCACCACGTCGCGCGGAGCCACATCGTCGCCGTAGCCGATAGCGCTGGCCAAGGCCTCTGCCATATAAGCTTCAATGCCCGAGGCATCGCTATTGTCACGCCAGTAATTTACCGCTAACTTCCCTATGTCGACCTTGCACTGCTTAACGGCCAGTTTGCTCAATGCTTCGACAAAGGGAAAGCTTTCACGCAAACGTAATTTTTCACCCACATGACGGCGCACCAGACGATGTGCTTTAATGATTTCTATGGTGGAGGCGTTTAACAGGGGCTTACCATATACAACAACCTCTACGCCTTGGTTTCGATACAGCTTCCCCAGCATAGGTTGCATGGCTTCAGCCAATTCGAAACGTTCTTGCCAGCTTTGCAGGTGTTTATCAGCGCTCATTTGTAGATCCTTTATCTCACATTTCGACAATTTTTTGCAGAAAGGTTTGAGTAACAAAAAGAAAAGACCAATAATCGATAAAATATCAGGGATTAAGCCCTTTTGGTCGGCGCCATTGTAATGAAATAATGGCTTTCACACCAGCAAGATGTTTTTGGTAAATCTGTAATTTTATTAGAGAAAATACCAATTTGGAGCGGGTTTTGCGGTCGAATTTTGTAATAATTACATCATTTAGTCTGATTCTGTGCACTTCCATGCTTTTCGGTTGTGATTACAGCGGAAATAGCGACGCCATTTGTAAAAATAATCCTGAAATTTGTACCGATTTGCACCACGATAGCTGGTGTTTCTACGAAAAAGGCGACCTGATCCGCCAGCGCTATGAACTTAAACACACCCCATCACCGACCGGCAAGCAAGTTTACCGCCAATTGACCCTGCTCGAAGACTATAATCACTGCATAGAATTGGCCGCCGGCGTGAAGCATATCATCCACAAGGAACGCACCAACGACAGGGCCAGAGCCTTCGGCTTATCCTCCCAGAGTTTGGCACGGCTGCAAGAATCGATTCAGAACAGTCAGGATCCCTACCTGGCCTATTATCGTTGGTCACGCTTCAACGATCAGGCGGCGCTCAACCTCTTGTTGACGGCGCAGGCCGAAAGTAAGATCACAGATCCTCAACTCTTGGCGCCAATGGCTGCCTATTACCTCAAGTCTGACCCTGCCAAAGCCAAGGCCCTCTATCTCGAGATATTCTCCATCGCCAGTCCCAGCGAGTTCGATCCCGATTGGTTGTTGGGGCTGGCCAGCCTGTATCGTCAGCAGCAAGATCTGGAGAAGACGTACCTGTTGTCCAAGGCCAATGTCCTGATGAGCAAGCAGAAAGTGTCCCAGCCGCAGATGCTGGCGTTGCTCAACGGCAATAAGGAGTTGGCCCAGATGCTGGATCAAGAGGCGCAGCAGCTGGTCGACAGCATCGGCAGCGGCGACTTCAAGCACAGTCGTTTCCTGACCCTGCTTGCCAAGGATTGAAGCAGCAAGCATGTCTGCTGCCTGGCTTTGGGTACATGATAATGGGTATAAGATAATGGGTACAGGATCGGGGCAGCAAAGTTAACCCGGCATGGCGTGGACTCGGCTAAAATAGTACTAAAATGTCAAAAATGCGCGCTATAGTGAAATCAAGACCAAAAAATACCGTAAAATAGCGATATAACTTGACGAACACTGTCATTTTGGTAATTTTACTACCATATTAATCTTTTCAATATCACCAGAGGGATAAGAGATGACTATCCGCGTTGCAATTAACGGCTATGGCCGTATCGGCCGAAACGTCTTACGTGCGCTGTATGAAAGTGAGAAAGCTTACCCAATCAAGATCGTTGCCATCAACGACTTGGGTGATGCCGCCATCAACGCTCACCTCACCAAGTATGATTCTGTCCATGGACGCTTTGCAGCCAAGGTCGAACACGATGAGGAAGCGATTTACGTTAACCAGGATAAGATCCTCACTTTCCAGGAGCGGGATCCGGCCAATCTGCCATGGGCCGAGCTGAACGTCGATGTGGTCTTCGAGTGTACCGGTATTTTCACCTCCAAAGAGGCGGTACAGTCGCACCTGCAGGCAGGCGCCAAGAAAGTCATCATCTCGGCACCGGGCAAGAACGTCGATGCGACCGTGGTCTACGGGGTCAACAACCAGGTATTGACCTCAGACATGACAGTCATCTCCAATGCCTCTTGCACCACCAACTGTCTGGCGCCTATCGCCAAGCCGCTCAATGACGTGCTGGGTATCGAATCCGGTCTGATGACCACAATTCACTCTTATACCAACGATCAGCGTTTGTCGGACGTGTATCACACAGATCTGCACCGCGCCCGCGCCGCCGCCCTGTCGATGATCCCGACCAAAACCGGCGCCGCCGCCGCAGTCGGTCTGGTGGTTCCCGAGCTGCAGGGTAAGTTCGATGGCCTGGCCGTGCGTGTGCCTACTGCCAACGTGTCTTTGGTCGACCTGTCTTTCATCGCGGCACGCGATACTACGGTAGAAGAAGTCAACGCCATCATAGAAAATGCGGCCAACAGCGCGCCTATGAGTGAAGTGCTGGCGGTGAACAAGGAGCCCTTGGTATCCATCGACTTCAACCACAACGCCTTTTCATCCAACTTCGATGCCACCCAGACCCGCGTCATAGGCCGCATGGTGAAAGTCATGTCCTGGTATGACAACGAATGGGGCTTCAGCAACCGCATGCTGGATAACGCTGTCGCCCTGATGACGGCGAGATAACCCTTCATCATTAAGAAGCCCCGCCCTTGCGGGGCTTCTTGTTTCTATGCCCTATTGGTTTCTGCGTCCAAAATCACTTAAATCACTTAAATCACTTAAGTGACCTACATGATCTAATGATCTGAGTTGCTTGAGTTGCTTGAGTTACTTGGGTTATTTCAGCGATCCCGCGAGCCTATTGCGTTAGCCAATAAAAATCCCTGTGCTCTTACGAACCCAGGGATTTTTTGTACTGCGCCTTTATGAACGGCTCGTGCCCGCCTAAAGCTTAAGGGCTTAAGGCTTAAACTCCAGCAGGTTTAAGCGTTGCCCTTGACTTGCATGTTCAACTGCTTGGCGAAGTCCAACATACGGGTCAGCGGTACCAAGGCGTCGACCCGCAGGGCGTCATCGACGAAGATCTCATGCTGACTCTTGTCGGCATCACTGAGTGCGGCTTCGATCGCCTGCAGGCCATTCATCGCCATCCAGGGGCAATGGGCACAGCTCTTACAGGTGGCGCCGTTGCCGCCGGTAGGGGCTTCTATCAGGGTCTTGCCCGGCGCCGCCTGTTGCATCTTGTAGAAGATACCGCGATCCGTGGCGACGATGAAGGTCTGATTGTCCATGGTCTGGGCCGCCTTGATCAGCTGGCTGGTGGAGCCTACGGCATCGGCCATCTCAACCACACTGGCGGGAGACTCGGGATGCACCAGCACCGCGGCCTCAGGGTATTGCAGCTTCAATTCCCGCAGCGCCTTGGCTTTGAACTCGTCATGCACTATGCATTCGCCCTGCCACATCAACATCTCGGCGCCGGTTTGCTTGGCAATATAGCTGCCCAGGTGTCTGTCCGGTCCCCAGATGATCTTCTTGCCTTCACTGTCCAGGTGTTCAACGATTTCCAGCGCTATGCTGGAGGTCACTACCCAGTCGGCACGGGCCTTGACCGCCGCCGAGGTGTTGGCATATACCACCACTGTATGATCCGGATGGGCGTCACAGAAGGCACTGAACTTATCTATGGGGCAGCCGAGATCCAGCGAACAGGTGGCTTCCAGTGTCGGCATCAGCACGGTTTTTTCCGGGCTGAGGATTTTCGCCGTCTCGCCCATGAACTTGACCCCGGCGACGATCAACGTCTTGGCCGGATGATCCCGGCCGAAACGGGCCATTTCCAGTGAGTCGGACACACAGCCACCGGTTTCTTCCGCCAGCGCCTGGATCTCAGGATCCGTGTAATAGTGGGCGACCAATACGGCGTCCTTCTCCAGCAGTAACTGCTTGATCCTGGCCTTGTATTGGGATTTTTCCAGATCGGAAAGTAACGCAGGTTTTGGAGGAAACGGGTATTCTATGGTTTCTATGCTTGGTGCCAACAGACTCATAACAGGCTCAACAATCTATCTAGGTCCAGGAATTATACGAAATTGCGACCAAAAGATTAACCCATTTTTTTAGCCAATAAAAAAGGACGCCGGAGCGTCCTTTCTCTGCCTGCCAGGCTAATCAGGCTCTCTGACCCATTTAGTGCATGGCCAGCAACATTTCCTGTGGTTGTTCCAGGTAATGTTTCCACAGGTTGCAGAATCTGGCTATGGTGCCACCGTCGATCACCCTGTGATCCCCTGACCAGCTTACCTGCATGATCTTGCGGGCTTCAACCTCACCCTTGGCATTGAAGCGGGGCAAGACCTGCAACTTGCCCAGCGCCACGATCGCCACCTCGGGTTTGTTGATGATGGGGGTCGCCACTGTGCCACCGAGCGCGCCTATGTTGGAAATCGAGATGGTGCCTTCCTTGAGATCCGCAGGTGACACCCGGCCACTGCGGGCGGCCTGAGTCAAGCGGGTGATCTCGGCGGCGATCTCCAGAATAGACTTATCCTGCACATTTTTAACATTAGGCACCAACAGGCCGACCTTGGAGTCGACCGCCATGCCTATGTTGTGGCTCGCCTTGTAGGTCAGTTCGCTGCAGTCGGCATTCACCTGAGTGTTGAGCACAGGGAACTCTTTCAGCGCCAGCGACATGGCTTTCATGAAGAAAGGCATCATGGTGAGCTTAAGCTCATCGCTGGAGTATCTGGCCTTCATGCTCTCACGCAGGGCAACCAGGTCCGTCATGTCCAGCTCTTCACAGTAGGTGAAGTGCGGAATGGTGGAAACGGACTCTGTCATCATGCGCGCCATCACGGCCTGGACGCCGCGTATGGGCTCGACCCTGTCTGCGACGCCGCCAACACTTGGCTGCGCCACAGGCGCCTGGGTTGCAGCCGTCTTGGCCGGAACCGCTTGGGCCCCTGCCTGGTGGCGCTCGATATCTTCCTTGTAGACACGGCCATGCTTGCCGCTGCCGGCCACCTGGGCGATATCTATGTCCAGGGCTCTGGCCATGCGCCGTACCGCGGGGCTCGCCAACGCCTTGCCCTGAGGCACGGGCGTTGCAGGAGCCTGGGTGTTGCTTGTCTGAGGCGATTGCACTTGGGCCTCTGTGACGGCCGCAGTCGCAGTGCCTTCGACTTCGATGGCGAACAGCGGCTCATGCACTCGTGCCAATTGTCCCTTGCGATAATACAGCTTGGTGATCTTGCCCGCCTTGATCGCCGGAATTTGCACTAAGGCCTTGTCCGTCATCACATCGGCTATGGGTTGATCTTCAACGACCGTATCGCCCTCGGCCACCAGCCATTCGACCAGCTCACATTCGACTATGCCTTCGCCTATGTCCGGCAACAGGAACTCTTCTATCTGACGGCCGGCTGGCTCGGCTTGAACCGGGACTGCCGCTTGGACCACAGGCGCAGCGGCTTGCATCTCGGGCGCTGCAGCTTGGGCCACAGGCGCCTCGTTGCCGCTCTCATCCTGCAACTCGACCGCATACAGGGGCGCATGCACCTTGGCGATATCGCCCTTGGCGTAATACAGCTTAGTGACTTTGCCAGCGTGGGGGGCCGGGATCTGCACCAGGGCCTTGTCCGTCATCACGTCGGCTATGGGTTGATCTTCAACCACGGTATCACCTTCGGCCACCAGCCATTCGACCAGCTCGCACTCAACCACACCCTCGCCTATATCAGGCAAAATGAAATCTTTAATCATCCCAGGCTCCTAAAACTTGACTGACGCTTTGATGGCTTCGAAGGTCTTGAGCGCATCTGGCATGTATTCTTTCTCGTGGATCAAGGGGTATGGGGTATCCAGACCGCAGACCCTGGCGATGGGTGACTCCAGCGACAGGAAACATTCCTCTTGGATGGTCGCGGCAATTTCACCGGCGAAGCCACCGGTCAGCGGGGCCTCATGGTTGATCAGCAAACGTCCCGTCTTGGTGACGGACTTGGCGACTGTGTCCACATCCCAGGGAGACAAGGTCCGCAAATCGATGATCTCGCAGGAAATCCCTTCTTTCTCGGCCATATCGGCGGCCTTCTCGAGGATTTCCATCTGCGCGCCCCAGGCGAGCAAGGTGATGTCTTTACCCTGGTGTATCACCTCGGCCTTGCCCAGCTCAAGCTGGTAATCGCCGGCGGGCACTTCGCCCACGGAAGCACGGTACAGCCGCTTGGGTTCGAAGAAGATCACCGGGTTGGGATCGCGGATAGCGGCCAGCAACAAACCTTTGGCCTGTTCCGGATTGCGGGGCACGACCACTTTCAGTCCGGGCGTCTGGGTGAAATAGGCTTCCGGTGACTGGGAGTGATAATGGCCGCCGGCGATGCCACCGCCATAGGGGGTTCTGAAGGTCAAACCACCGACGTCGAACTGGTTACCGCTGCGATAGCGGAACTTGGCACTCTCGTTGACTATCTGATCGAAGGCCGGAAAAATGTAGTCGGCAAACTGAATTTCGGCGACCGTTGTCATGCCGTTGGACGCCAGACCATTGGCGAAACCGGCAATCCCCTGCTCCGTCAACGGGGTGTTGAAGCAGCGCTCACGGCCAAACTTCTCCTGCAGACCCGAAGTGGCGCGAAATACCCCACCGAAGTGGCCCACGTCTTCGCCAAACACCAACATACGCTCATCGGCTTCCATCGCGATCGACAGCGCATCATTGATGGCGTGTAACATATTCATTTCTGCCACGGCTTATAGCCTCCCTGCGCTTTTGGGATAAGATTGCGGATATTTTTTGACATGCTGTTTGAGCTCGGTCAGCTGCTTCTTCAGCAGCGGCGTTGGCGTGTCGTAGACATCTTCGATGATCTCGTCGAGCATGGGCACGGGCAGCTTCTCGGCCACCTTCACCGCTGCCAGCACTTCTTCGCGATAGCGCTCCTGCAACTTGGCATCCGTGTCTTCCGCCAGCCAGCCCTTGTTCTGCAACCAGAGCTTGAAGCGTTTGACCGGATCGTGTTGTTGCCACTTGGCCTCCTCGTCCTTGGAGCGATACCCCGAAGGATCATCGGAAGACGAGTGGGCGCCGAGACGATAGGTCATGGCTTCGATGAGCACTGGGGCGTTATGTTCCAGCGCATAGGCACGGGCCTGCTGGGTCGCTGCCAATACCGCCAGCATGTCGTTACCGTCGACGCGTATGGTATGCATGCCATAACCCACACCGCGACTGGCGATGCCATTGCCGGCATACTGCTCTTCGGTCGGGGTGGAGATGGCGTAACCATTGTTGCGGCAGAAGAAGATGGTCGGGCTCTTGAGCACGGCTGCCATGTTGAGTCCGGCATGGAAGTCTCCTTCCGAGGCAGCTCCTTCGCCGAAATAGCAGATGGCGACGTTGCGCTTGCCCTGCATCTTGAGGCTGTAACCTACGCCCGTTGCCTGGGGGATCTGCGTGGCCAATGGCGAGGAAATGGTTTGATAATTCAGCTCGGCGGTGCCGTAGTGGATAGGCATCTGCCGACCCTTGCCCAGATCTTTCTCGTTGCTGAACATCTGGTTCATAAACTGTTCTGTGGTGAAGCCCCTGAATCTCAGGGCCGCATGTTCGCGGTACTGAGCCAGGATCACATCACCCGGCTCCAGTGCGGCGCAGCTGCCGACGATGGCGGCTTCTTCGCCGGTACAGGTCATGTAGAAACTGATCCTGCCCTGACGCTGGGCGCCGAGCATGCGCTCGTCCAATACCCGGGTAAACACACAGGTATCATAAATTTTTTCCGCCAGCGCCTGGTCAATGACAGGTAACACGGCGGTTTCATAGGTGGTACCGTCGGCCTGAAGGATTTTTAGGGTAGGAATATGTAGCGATTCCTTATCTAAAAAGCTGACACGGTGCACTGTTTCTGTATTCAGTGTTGCGTTGCTCATATTCTGCTCTTGTTATCTCGTGGCGGCCGGAAAGCATCGGCCAGCCCAATTTATGCTAATATGCAGGCGAACATTACGTTAACGTAAACTACCTATCAACTGTTACATCCCCGCTTCGCGCAAGTTAGCCCTCATCGCCTTGTATATATTGGTTTACAAGCTTAGCGCACATCGGCGTTGGTGGCGGGTATAAGGCAAATCACAGTACGTTGCCCCACAGGCACCTTGGCGTTGGGAAAGACTATCGCTTCGCTGTCATGCTCGACTTTTATCTCCTGCCCGCCGTCGCGTGCCAGCACATAGCCCTTGGGAAATGCACGGAAGTTCTCCACATCATCGGCGAAGGTAAACTCGAAATCCTCATGCTGCTTATTGATCACCCGGCAGACCTGATACAGGTTAACCTGGGTAGCGTCGAAGCGCGCCAATTCCAGCGGCCGATCACAGATGAGCCGTGAAAGCATTTCATAGGTGGCCACGAAACGCGTCATGTCATTCTGTCCCATGGGATAAACCTTACCCAGCTCTATGGTGAAGGCATCGGCACCATAGAGGTTGGCCGAGGCGTAACTGAAAGTGGTTGTCGGCTCATGATGGAACAACACTGTATCTACCCCGCTGGCGGCGAGAAACATGATCTGTTCCGCACTGTAGGCCCTGTCCGGGGTATAGGGGTAGATGGCGAACTTTTCATGTTTGGAGGCGCGGATGGCGGTATGCAGATCGTAATGAATGCGCTGGCAGCCGGCTTGGCTGTCGTTAAAGAAACGCGCGACATAGGCTTCCAGTTTCTTGGCCCTGACTCGCTCAGGGTTCACCAGCCCAGGCCCGGTGGAATGCGCGCCACTGAACAGGCGGTTCATGTTTTCTTCGACTATGCGGGTGCCATTGTTGATCGCATCCGGGTTGCCGAACAGGAACATGACGCGCTGTTTTGCTATGATTTTTTCTGATAGCAACTCGGCTATCAGGCGATTGCATAACTCTATCGGGGCCGTCTCGTTACCATGCACCCCGGAGGACAATATGATGTCTTTCCTCTGGCGCTCCTTGGGCTCGAACACTATGACGCCCGTGTCCCAAATATCTACCCGGGTATGCTGACCCAAGGCGAAAGACAGAGGCTGGTCCAGTTGCTCAGGGTTGGCCAGGGTGAGTGCTAAAAAATCCTTCGATGCTAGCAGGGTTTGTAACACGGCATGCTCCTTAATCTTATTCTGGTTCCTGTGTGCGTCGCTTTGTACGTAGCTTTTGCATAGCTTAACTCAGGCTCTGCCTGAGTGCCGCCGCAGAAGGCTTTACACCATGAGTTCGGGGATCCGATATCCCCAAAACTGCCGCTAATACTAACACATGTTTTTCAAGAACATCTCAGGCAAATGTGCTATCCGCTAACGGCGGTTTATCTTTGGCGATGAGGATCTGTGCAATCCCCTAGCCTGCTGCCGGCGGCGCAGTTCTATTTACTGCGAAGCCCTATCTACTGCAATCTTCTATCAACGGCGCTGTGCCTGTTCATGCCAGAGCACCGGCTAGCGCCGTTTTGGGTGCGAGCCAGAGCCACAGGTGCAAACATAAACCCCAAGCTCGACAGTCTTTGAGAATTATTGGTTCTCGATAGCCTTTTAGGGCTTGCTTTTATGGCGGAGTTAAATCACAATCTTTAGCCATCTAGACTTCTATATTGGTGGATTATGGCGTTAGCAACTTTCGGTGCCGGTTGTTTCTGGGGCGTGGAATATTTTTTCAAGCGGGTCGAGGGCGTCAGCCGGGCGACCTGTGGCTACATGGGCGGCAATGATCAGGCGACCAGCTATCAGGAGGTCAAGACTGGCACTACGGGTCATGCCGAAGTGGTGCAGGTGGAATTCGACCCCGAGCGGGTCAGCTACGACAGCCTGTTGCAGGTCTTCTGGCAGAATCATAATCCCACCAGCCTGAACATGCAGGGGGGTGACATAGGCACTCAATACCGCAGCACCATTTTCTTCCATGACAAGGAGCAGAAGGCGCAGGCCGAAGCCTCCAAGCTGGCACTGGCCCGCAGTGGCAAATGGGGCCAGAGGCATCTGGTGACCGAGATAGTGCCACTGCAGCAATTTCACGAGGCCGAAGAATACCACCAGGATTATCTGGACAAGAATAACCTGCCCAGTTGCCACCTGAGCTATTGAGTGGCATACGGGCATTGAAGCTGCCTGCGTAAGCCGATAAACATAAGGCCCTCATTCGAGGGCCTTATTGCATTAGACTAACACAGCTACCTCACCCCTTGAGAGCGGCGCCAATCAGCTCCTGGGCTTCACTCAGTAACAGTTCCAGATGGGTCTGACTGATGAAGCTCTCGGCATAGATCTTAAACAGGGCTTCCGTGCCCGATGGCCGCGCCGCAAACCAACCGCTCGCCGTGGTGACCTTGATGCCCCCTATGGCGGCGCCATTGCCGGGTGCCTGGGTCAGCACATTCTCTATCTTCTCACCGGCGAGACTATCGGCATTCAAACTCTCGGCATTCAGACCGGCAAATTTTGCCTTCATCTTGAGGCTGATGGGACTGTCTATCCTGCGGTAATAGCTGGTGCCAAATTGCGCCGCCAAGGCCTGGTAACGCTCGGCCGGAGTCTGACCCGTGACCGCCAGGATCTCCGCCGCCAGCAGCGCCAGGATGAAACCGTCCTTGTCTGTGCACCAGGTGCTGCCGTCACGGCGCAGGAAGGCCGCTCCGGCACTCTCCTCGCCCCCGAAGGCCAAGGTGGCATCGCCCAGGCCGGCGACGAACCATTTGAAGCCGACAGGCACTTCCACCAGCTTACGCCCGTGATGGGCACAGATCTTGTCGATCAAGGCACTGGAGACCAAGGTCTTGCCTATGCCCAGCTCGGGTGACCATTGAGGCCTGTGGGTCAGCAGATAGTCTATCGCTACCGCCAGATAATGATTGGGATCCATCAAACCACTGCCGGGGCAGACTATGCCATGGCGGTCGTAATCGGGATCGTTGCCGACGCAGAGATCGTATTCATCCTTATGGGTCAGCAGGCCCGCCATGGCATAGGGCGAGGAGCAATCCATGCGAATTTTGCCGTCTTTATCCAGCGGCATGAAGCCGAAGCAGGGATCTACACTGTCGTTGACCAGACTGATGTCCAGGCCATAATGCTTGGCTATCGGCTGCCAGTAATAGATACCCGAACCGCCGAGGGGATCCACCCCAAGGCGCACCTTGGCAGCGGCTATCGCCTGCATGTCTATGACCTGCGCCAGGTCCTCCACGTAGGGAGTCACAAGATCGCTGGCCTGCACCAGGCCTGTGCCCATGGCGATACCATAGTTGACCTTGCGTACCCCATCGAGCTGCCGCTCCAGGTAATGATTGGCGCGCTGCTCTATCCAGGCGGTGATCTCCCCTTCTGCCGGGCCGCCATGGGGAGGATTGTATTTGATGCCGCCATCCTGTGGCGGGTTATGTGATGGGGTGATGATAAGCCCATCACATAAGCCAGCTTTGTGCTCCCGATTGGCGCACACTATGGCGTGGGATACCACAGGCGTTGGGGTGAAACTTTCCCCCTGCTGCACTATCACCCGAACCTGATTGGCGCACAGGACTTCGATGGCGGAGATATAGGCGGCATAGGACAGCGCATGGGTATCCATGCCCAGCACCAGCGGCCCAGTGATCCCTGCGTTATGTCGATAATCCACCACGGCCTGGACTATGGCCCAGATGTGTTGCTCGTTGAAGCTGGCGCTGAAGGCCGAGCCCCTATGACCCGAAGTCCCGAAGCTGACGCGCTGGGTTACTTCTTTGGGATTGGGAACAACCCGAAAATAATGGCTCATCAGCTTAGGAATATTGATCAGATCCTTCTGTAACGCCTTTTGTCCCGCTCTTTGATGAATGGTCACCGTCTGCTCCTGTATTATCTGCAACCTTGATGCACTGAAGTTTGTTGTTCGAACCACATACCTGGACTGGAAAGCAATGAGGGCAAGCCTGCCGGCTCGCCCTCGTCTATGCCAGCAATCCAGTGGCAACCCGTCTAACCAGAGACGATTAGATCTTGGCCGCCAGCTGTTCAGCCGTCCCGGCATCACAGCCAAACTGCACTAACACTTCCGATAAAATGGTGCGCTTCTTGGCGGTATTATTATTGGTCGTCACCCAAAAGCCACTCTGGCCAATTTCTTTAGGGTTCGCCGAAGGGCTGGCCTCGAGCAGGGCCTGCTTGGACTGGCCGAAATACAACCTGCCGCGGCCCTGAATGTGCAGCACCTGGGCAAACTGCTCCGGTACCCTGGCATGCAGGCTCTCCAGCATAAACAGGAAACGCCCCACGGCGCCTTTCTGCTGGCTCAGGGCATTGTCATCCATAAAAGTATTGAAATCGTTCAATGGCGCAGACGCCGGGACGCCGACAACAGGGGTGACCTTTTCCAGGCTGGGCTCACTGACGGCCAGCGGCGTGGTCTGCACCACAGGCTCGACACTCAAGCCGAGTAAACGGCGGATAATATCGGACGCGCTCTCACCTATCCGCTCCGTCTTGCCGGCAATATAACGATAGAGCTCTTCATCGACCTCGATATATTTCATACCTTTATCTATCCTTCCATTCGCTAATGTCTCGATTCGGGAAAGTCTATCACAGAGTGCGGCAGATCCCTGAATTTATCATTGCGCCCAGTGTATGCTATCTATAGGCGTTTGATAAGGCGACATTAATCTAAAATCGACCAAAAATCCCCTGCGCCAGCCCTCTGTGGCGGTAATTGCTGTAAAAGCGTACAAGCCGGTTCCCGGAAAGGTTTCATGGCTTGTCACTGGCCCGCAATTGCAGGACAATTCGCCCAAGAGTGAAATTGGGCGCGCGTCGCCAGGAAATCTTTATGCATTATGTTTCTTCCGGTCAAGGCTCTGCCGTCGTCTTGATCCACGGTCTCTTTGGCAACCTGGACAACCTCAAGGCCCTGGGGCAGCTATTGGAGCAACGCCACAGGGTCATACGCATAGATGTCCCCAATCACGGCTTGAGTGAACATTGGCAACAGATGGATTACCCTGGGTTGGCAGCCGCCATGACGGCCCTGCTCGATAGCCTGGACTTGCCCAGTGCCCACCTGGTCGGCCATTCCATGGGCGGCAAGATAGCCATGGCCACGGCGCTGGCGGCCCCCGAACGCGTCAGCAGTCTGGTGGTCGCAGACATTGCCCCAGTAGCCTATTCTCCCAGGCACGATACCGTCTTCGATGGCCTATGCAGCTTGCCCTTGCAGGGGCATAGCGACCGCCGCTTCGCCTTGAATCACTTGCTCAGTGCCGGCATAGACGAAGCCACGGCACAATTCTTGCTGAAAAACCTGCAAAGAACAGACACAGGCTTCGGTTGGAAAATGAACCTGGCGGGCCTCAAGGCCAACTACCCAAAACTCATCGGCTGGCATAACAGCGACAGCAGTTACTCTGGCCCCAGTTACTCTGGCCCCAGCCTCTTCGTTCGCGGTGGCGACTCGGATTACGTGACCGCCGCCCATAGGGAGACGATTTTGGCTCAGTTCCCCGGGGTGCAAGCCAAGACCATAGAAGGTACGGGTCATTGGTTGCATGCACAAAAACCGGCGATCTTTAATCGTATAGTGTCTGAATTTATTGACAAACAAGAGGTTTGAGTCAGCTCACATAGGAAGGTAAAGCATATGGCAGAGCCAGGGGCTTATGTGGTATATTCGCGCCTCTTTTGGCCTTAGACGATTCTGGGGAATAGAAAAAGTATGTTAGCTCAGTACATGGAACAAATTGAAACCATAGGGTTAAACCTGTTTTTTGCCGCGATATTTTTCTTTATCGGCATGGCCATCCACGATGTGCTGAAACAGGGCAGTGTGCCTAAATTTGGTCGATATATTGTTTGGTTAGTGTTATTCCTCGGCTGTGCCGGGTTTATTGCAAAAGGTATTATCCAAGTGTCCTGGGAAGGCTCGGGGCTCGGATAAACAATAAGAAATGGCAAAAGAAACAACTGACAGAACCACCATTGACCTTTTTGCCAATGAGAAGCGCCGGGGCCGGCCACGCAGCAATCCCCTGTCCCGCAGCCAACAGCTCAAGGTCAACAAGCGTAATCAGATCCAGCGTGATAGAGCAAACGGATTGAAACGAGTAGAGTTGAAAGTGTCACTAGATCTATATGACGCCTTGAACGAGCGAGCTTCGGCCAGTAACATCAGCCGCAGCCAACTAATCGAATTGATCTTGCAACAGCAAATTCAAGCTTAGTCCCTGGACTGGCGAGGTTTGTATACAAATTAAGTTCAGCATGACAGATAAAGGATAGACAATGGCAACTGTAGGTCTTTTTTTCGGTAGCGACACAGGCAACACCGAAGCCGTCGCCAAGATGATCCAGAAGAAACTGGGCAAGAAGATGGTTGAGGTGAAAGACATCGCCAAGAGCACCAAGGAACAAATAGCCGAGTACGATCTGCTGTTGTTCGGCATTCCTACCTGGTATTACGGCGAGGCTCAGTGTGACTGGGACGATTTCTTCCCCGAGCTGGAACAAATCGATTTCACCGACAAACTGGTCGCTATCTTTGGTTGTGGTGATCAGGAAGATTATGCCGAGTATTTCCTCGACGCCATGGGCATGGTAGGTGACATAGTCCAGGCCAACGGCGGCATCATCATAGGCCACTGGCCGACAGAAGGTTATCACTTCGAGGCCTCTAAGGGCCAGATCGACGATAAACACTTCATAGGTCTGGGCATAGATGAAGATCGCCAGCCCGAGCTGACCGAAGAAAGGGTTGATGCCTGGGTGAAACAGATTTACGATGAGATGTGCCTGGCCGAATTGGAAGATTAATCTTCACTGCCAACGCAAGGAAAAGCGGTCTCTCTGAGCCGCTTTTTTTATCTCTTGCAAAGCCTATCCTCGGGCGCTGGCAAGAGGCGGCGATGTGCAACTTAAGATGAAAAGTAACTTAAGATGAAGAGTCGCTTAAGATGAAGAGTCACTAAAGATAACAGTTGAACTCAGTTAAACCACACTCAGTTAACCCACAAGTCCGAACCTATGACACCAACGCAAGCCTCCAGCCATTGGGACATCTTCTGCACCGTCGTCGACAATTATGGCGACATAGGTGTCACCTGGCGTTTGGCACAACAGCTCGCCGGCGAATACCGGATTAGCGTCAATTTGTGGGTCGACGATCTGCATAGCTTTTCACACATATTGCCGCAACTGGATCCCGGGTTAAGCTCGCAGACGTTCGCCGGCGTCACCATATTCAAGTGGAATACCCCGCTGGATATTGGCTTCACGCCGGGTGCCGTGCTCATCGAGTCCTTCGCCTGCGAGCTGCCCGAAAAGATCAAGGCGCAACTGCTGGCCCAACACCAATCTGCCGAGCAGGCCCCGCCGCTGTGGCTGAACCTGGAATACCTGAGCGCCGAAGACTGGGTAGACAATTGCCATGGGTTACCCTCACTGCAGGCGAGTGGACTAAAGAAATTCTTCTACTTCCCCGGGTTTACGCCGAAAACAGGCGGGCTTATCTGCGAGAAGAATTTATTGACGCAGCGGGCGGAATGGCAATCCTGTGCCGACAACAGGCTCGGGCTGTTTGCCGAACTTGGCCTGACCGGCATAGCGCCCCAAGATAAGGTCATCAGTGTGTTCAGCTATGAAACCCGCGCGCTGGCGGCGCTGTGTCAGCTGTGGCAAGTGTCGATGCCCAGGGTGCACGCGCTGATCCCCAAGGGGCGCAGCCTGAACAGCCTGACCCAGTTGTTGCCCTGCCCCATTGCCGACCTGGTCCCGGGACAACGGATAGTGCATGGCAACTTGACCCTGCATATCCTGCCCATGACAGATCAACAAGCTTTCGATCGCTTGCTTTGGAGCTGTGATTTTAATATTGTGCGGGGTGAGGACTCTTTCTTACGCGCCCAATGGGCTGCCAAGCCGTTTATTTGGCACATTTATCCGCAAGAAGATGATTATCACCTGGTAAAATTAGAAGCTTTTATGTCGCTTTACTGCGATAATCTGACGCCAGAAATTGCCAAGCCTTGGGCTGAATTGAATCTTGCATTCAACCAGGAGCAGCAATCCGCCGTGAACCTTCACTGGCAAGAACTTGATTCTGTTGATTTGCCTTTGTTGCAACACGCTCAACAATGGCCAATTGATGCATTAAATGATGCAGATCTCGCTAGCCGACTGGTTCAATTCGTCAAAAATAGCTAAGATACTGCACTGAAACAGAAATATCCAAACATAGGAAAATTAGTAATGAAAACTGCTCATGAAATCCGTCCTGGTAACGTGATCATGTTGGATGGCAGCCCATGGGTTGTTCAGAAAACTGAAACAACTCGCTCAGGCCGTAACGCTGCTATCGTTAAACTGAAGTTGAAAAACTTGCTGCTCGACTCTGGCACCGAAACCACCTTCAAGGGTGAAGACAAGCTGGAAGACATCATCCTCGAGCGTCTCGACTGCACTTATTCATACTTCGCCGATCCTATGTATGTCTTCATGGATGCCGAGTACAACCAGTACGACGTGGAAGCCGAAAACCTCGGCGATGCAGCGGCATTCATAGTCGACGGCATGGAAGAAACCTGTCAGGTGACTTTCTACAATGAGAAAGCCATCTCTGTCGAACTGCCAACCACTATCGTACGTGAAGTGACCTACACAGAGCCTTCTGCCCGTGGCGACACTTCAGGTAAAGTCATGAAGCCTGCGACCATCACAGGTGGCGGCACCGTCACAGTGGCTGACTTCGTTAAAGTCGGCGACAAGATCGAAATCGACACCCGTACCGGCGAGTTCAAGAAGCGCGTCTAACCGCCCTTCCCAAGCCAGTAACGAGTCAGTAAAAAGGCCAGCGCAAGCTGGCTTTTTTATTGCCGAAAATCTCCTGTCTATCGGCACAGACGAGTCATGGTCATGGCAAAGTCTGTCATCGCCTCAGCGTCTTTTGTCTTTTCGTTTGCCTTGTCGGGCTCTTTTGTAGTCTGCATCCTGTAATGGCGTTGTAATGGCAATGACCAGCCAATCGACTACCCTCTATAGGGTATGCGAAGCCTGGCATCACCTGGCTTGAGCATACGATGGACTTCAACGTGAAAAAAGGACTTGAACATGAGCCAATATGTACCGGAAGGAAGCTTCACAAGAACCTCACGCAATATTAAATCCACCCTGTATGCTCAAGCGCAGAAAAGGGATCAAAGCTGGATCCCTGCAGGCCTTGACATCACTAACTTGAACTCGGCAGAAGTCACCAATCTGGATGGTTTTTTGGTCAATACCGGCAACCATGGTGCTCCCAGTGGTTATGTGCCCTCGGGCAGCTACACCAAAACATCCCGCGAGATCACAGTTATTCTGTCGGCCGAATGCCAAAAGAGAGACCAAAGCTGGCAATACTCAACCTTAGTGATCAGCAATCTGGAAAATGTCAGCATTTCCAATATCGATGGTGTGCTCACCCTAGACTAAGCTGACGAGTATCAACCAATGCCAGGATTTGACATTGGTTGATACCCCTCCCCCAGGCAAGGTGGCGCAATCGCTTGGCGATGCTCACCCTGCCCCAACTCTCCCCGGTTCTGCCCGGTATCACCATCAGCAGTGTGCCTATGGGGCTCGACGTCGACGAAATACCTCCATGCACAAGTGCCAGCTCGCCATGCCGCCAAGGGTACTGGCACAACAGTGTTTGCTTTGGAATAACTATATATCCCTAATAGGGAGGTACAAACGCGCATTGCACTAAAACTGAACTTAATGCTTTATACAGCAGCAACTTGTGATAATGGTTTGCATTGGACTAATGTATAGATGCGCATACGGGCAGCGCTGTTGCCGCTCAACAAACCTATGCAGGTGAGAATATGGAAGTTCAATCAATCGAAATAGTAGCACTGGTAAATATAACATTTGAGTTTGTTCATTTTGTGAACACTTTTTGGGGAGTTTTTGCTACTGTGTCAATCGCGTTATTAGGTTGGATTTTCACTAGTACTAAACCTTGGGGGATAATACAAAGACTGTCACTATCCATATCCTATTTAACCATTGCCGCCATAAATTGTTTGGCTCAACTGCGTTTTAATGGGCTAATAAACGCAGCTTTATTAGATATAAACTGTGCTGCTAAAAATGTGAGCAACATTCCCCATTTAGCTAAACAGCTGGACAGTGTTTCTACACTACCAACACCAGCTGTAGTGTTAATATACGTCTTTATTAGTGCAGCAATAGTTACTATTGTTCTTAGACATAATAAGTTATCTTCTAAGTAACTTTGCCTAAAGATTGGCTTCGCTATTCATGGTCATGGCAGTTGGTCGCCGTCCCTCTTTCCCGAGCCTGACGCGCGACTGCACGGCTTTGGCATCACTCGACGTATCACGCAGCATCACGCAATGAAATGGCACCCGTTATAATGTTCAGGTGAGATGTCGATTTACGCTTTCAGCGTTCGACTATTGATTGGGTGTTACTGCGCAAGTTACTGCGAAATTGACCAGGAGGAATATGATGCTCCCAACCATAACGGCCTTTGCACAGTCACCCGATCGTGGCCAGGGACTGGCGCGTGATACAAGGGTACGCTGGGCACTTGAAGAAGTGGGTCAAGCTTATGAGGTTCGCCTGGTTTCATTCCGTGAGATGAAGGAACCCGCACATCTGACGCTTCATCCTTTCGGCCAGATCCCAACTTATGAGGAAGGCGCTTTAATACTTTTCGAGTCAGGAGCGATCATTTTCCACATAGCAGAACGCCATGCAGGCCTGCTGCCAGACGATGCCAATGCCCGCGCCCGTGCGCTCATGTGGATGTTTGCGTCGGTCAACACTGTGGAGCCGCCGATACTTGAACTCGCAAACGCCAGGTTGCTGGAGAACGACAGGCCCTGGAATACGCAGCGCTTGCCTTTAGTCGAGGAACCCGTCCGAAATCGTTTGCAACAACTTTCCGCTTACCTTGGCAAGGCCGACTGGCTCGACGGTGCATTCAGCGCGGGGGACTTGATGATGGTGTCAGTGCTACTGCGATTGAGATCATCCGGCATTCTGGATGAATATCCAAATCTCTCGGCCTATGTCGCCCGCGGCGAAGCGCGGCCCGCCTACCAACGGGCTTTTGCCGCTCAGTTGGCGGTTTTCACTGGTAAGCATCCCAACCAAGAAGCAGGAGATGACGAAGAATGACAACCTGGCTTTCTGGCTTTCTGGGACCTATGCAGCTTTGCAGCTCCTCTGCTTCATAACCTTTATTTGTTTTGTATCCAGCTCGGGAATCGTAGCCAAAATAGGTGAAAACGGTCTGGGGATAGTCACCCGCCTGATGGGGCTTATTCTGGCCGTCATAGGGGTACAGATGCTGATCTTTGGGGTGACTGCCGCCTTGCCATTTGACACTCGGGGGTAACATGACCTCGATGCCTGCCCTCGCCTCTCTCACCTCAGGGCCAGGATAAAGCCGAATGGTTCGTCCTTAAGAGCTCGTCCTTAAGATGAACAAATGTGACATGCCGGTCTGACAAGCACCTATAATAAAAAATAAGCCAGCAACGACGAAATCATTGGCTAACAAGGCATTGTTCCCTCAGCCGTTTTTCTCTAAACACCAAACCAGCCGCTAAGCGCTGTGTTAGCCCTCTTAAGCCAGAGAAGGAGAATGACATCATGTTCAATAATGAGCAGTTTATCCAGGATTGCATCGAGGCCATGGCCGAAGGGAAAGAGGCTGTGCGTGAGATTGTCGCAAAAGCCGTTTCCGATACTGCAAGCCTCCTGTCTGTGCTTGGCGAGCAAGAACATGCCGGCATATACCCACTGTACCGATCGCCTGAACTCACCATAATCAACTTCACCTGGGCCCCGTGCATGTGTCTGATGCCGCATAACCACCAGATGTTTTCAGTCGTTGGCATATATTCAGGCAGGGAAGACAATATATTCTGGCGAAGAACGGAAACCGGCATTGAAGCGGCCGGGGCCAAATCTCTTGGCGCCGGCGACGTAGTTGCACTCGACGACAGCAGCATACATTCGGTGCTTAACCCAATTGGCAAGATGACAGGTGCAATACATGTCTACGGTGGGGACTTTTTTGCCCCCCATGAACCCAGGAGCCAGTGGGATCATGAAACACTGATAGAACAGCCCTGGAACATAGAGATGGTAAAATCACTGTTTCGAGAGGCAGAGGCCAGATTCAACTCCACCTCACACGTCATAGTCTAACTAGCTGTTCCGAATTACAGATACTTGCTAGGACGAGCAGGGTATCGCCAAGCAGGCCCTCTGCACCAGAGATGGCGCGCTGTAGCCTCAGGGAAGAGTTCATGGCGAGCCTGCGTGACTGTGCGGTTGTTGCCCCCCATAGGTTGGGTTGGCCTAATTGTTGGTGGCGTCGCTGTAGCAGGCTACGCAGCAGCAACATCAATTGGGGGAAATCAAATAGTTAAAGAAGATGCAGGTGAGATTTATGACTCAATAATGAAACTGGTTGGCTCATTATGACGGATAGGGCTGTTTACGTCGGCATTCTGATCGTTGCCGCTGTCCTGGTGAGTATGCTCTATATTGCATTTGGCCAGCTGACGGTAAAAAGGCTTAGAAAAAACCCAAAAACTAAAGACGCGCTCGGCTTGGAATATGTGAGTGGTTGGGACATTATTAATGTTGCTCAGGCTCTAGCCTTGCCCAGAAATTGGAGTAAGAAGCTTGAAGAAAGATCACGTTATTTTATGCACGCAAAAGCGAGTTTGCTGCTGGAAAATACTAACAAGTTTGATCGTCTTCTTGGGTCTGTGTTCTATTGGCTATTAATTATTACAGGTCTTTCCTCTGCCTTGTTAGTTCTACTGAATTCAATCGGTATTTTCCGGCAGTGATGCCTGGAAAAAGGCTACCCAGTAACTATCACCGGCATGGCGAGGGCTCCCCTATTCCCATCGAAACGGTTTGGAGCAGAGCAGATAACTTCGCCTTTAAGCGCCAGTCACCACAAAGACAGGGGCGGTACCATTAGCCGCCCCGAACATTCGCGCCAGATCCGGTTGCCGGGTACCAAACCCAGGCAACCGCACTCTTGTCAGCCCTCCCCGGCTCCTATTGCTTGACCATGGTATTGATGGTGACATGGGGCCAGGTGATGAGATTGGTCGGATCCTCCTGACCGAACTTGAGGTGGAACGCCAAGTCGATGATCTGGGTATATTGCAGCTGATCGAATTCCTGGCCCGTGTTGTTGTTGCGCACCTTTTCGAGCCAGAACACCGCCTGCATCCGGGTTGCATTGGCGTGGTGCACGATAAAGGGAATGTTGTTAATGGCCCCTGCGTTGTTCGAATCCAATATCAGGGTCTGGGTCTGCAATATTTCAAAGCCTTCGCCTGCCTGCAGCTCGAGATCCCTTCTCAGGTTGGCATTCGGGTTGCTGACGTTGATCTCGGGGTTCGGCACCAAATAAGGATCCAGGTAACCCAGGGGAGCCGGCGAGCCGATATCCGGTGGCAAGGTGGAAATATCCGGAATATCCGGTGCTCCAGCCTCGGTGAGCGGCAGCTTGCTGAGCAGCATGATCGAATCCCCGTGGGGTATGGTGCCACTGCGAGCGACACTGTATTCGGGTAAGGGTTGGTTCTGATTATTGTTGTTGACGATTTCGGACAGGTTCATGAACATGCCATTTTCGACGTGCAGCCCCTCACCTGTGTCGCGGTTGAACACCCTCTGCTGGTATTTCAATGCCGCAACAAACTGATCTACGCTGCCGCCGCGGTTGCGCGCCGGTGCGCCGGCATCGATGAAGCTGAGGGTTTCCGCGTAAGGGGCGACCAGAAGTTTAAAGTCGCCCTTGCTGGTCGGGGTCGAACCCTGGGACGGCACGGCTATGATGTTCCACCCCTTGCTGCCGAACCAGTCGCCTTGCAGATCGTTGAAAAACTGGGTGGTTTGCTGCTCAGGGGTCAGGCTGGCCGACGGGGTTTTCTCCAACAACGCCTGGCCGGGATCGTGGCGCAGGCGTTTGCTCGATGCACCACTGAGGCGCTGAAACTCATTGATATCGAATTTTTTCATGATTAATTCCCTTTATTTCAGATCGACGTAGAAAGGTTAGCCGAGCCGGGCATAGGAGCCGGCCATAGCGTGACCCACGACCAAAGCCTGCATGGCTTAGCTGCACTCCCTCCTCCGGGCAAGATGCCCTTGAGGAAGCTCCCGGCAAGGGTGTTGAATGAAGCGATACACTCCGTTTTTGAATGGATACAAGCGCTTAATATAGCAGCCGAAATCGACCTCGCCAGGATCCAGGCGGCACAAAACCCGCAGTCTTGGCTAGTGATTTGATTTCCAAAGTGATTAATATTTCATTACGGCTGCGGTCCTGCACAGGGCCGTCGGCTGAGTTTCACTACTCGTCGCAGCTGGGCAGCTAGGCAGCGAAAAACACCAACCGGGATGAATGACAGGGTATGAAGAGGAAGATATCGAAGGTTGTCATGTCCCATGGCCGAAAGGCGAGCCTCTACTGCGTAGCCCCGGTCGCACTTCGACATTCGATATTTGACATTTGGAGTTAGTAGTTTGGGGTTAGGAGCTGGGCGCGCTGCAATGGCTGCATAGCGCCCATGGCCATTTTTCCTGCAGTCATGCCTGCGGCCTTCCATGGCCAGCAGGCATGACTGCAGGAACATCCTCAGGCGATGAGGATAAAACCGACGAAGGCCAGAGCCGCGGCGATCAAGGCATAGGGCAATTGCGTCACTGCATGGCTCATCAAGTTACAGCCCGAGCCCTGAGCGGCCAGCACGGTCGAGTCAGAGTAGAAACAGGCCTGGCTGCCAAAGGAGGAAGCCGACAGCAAGGCGCCAATCACCAGGGGGATATCGGCGCCGACCGATTGTGCCAGTGGCATGACTATGGGTATGGTCACGGCGAAGATGCCCCAGCTGGATCCCGTGGCGAATGCCAGGATCGCCATCGCCAGGAAGACCACCGCCGGCAGCAGCTTGGGGGTCATGAAGGGACTGAGGGACTCGATCACATATTGGGGCAATAACAGCTGATCGCATACCTCCTTGAAGATAAACGCGGCGATCACCGTGCCTATGGCAGGCAGCATGCTCTTGAAGCCGTCGATCATCTGCTCCATCATTTCCGCCAGCGGCATCAGCCGCTGCACGCCATAGTATGGCAAGGTGATGGCCAGTGTCGCCAACAGCCCCTTCCACACATCGATATCGAAATAGACGGTAAAACCGACCAAAAGCACTATGGGCACCAGGAAATTATGCAACTTACCCTGATGATCCGCATGTTCGAACTCTTCCTCTATGGCTTTGACCCCATAATCGTCCGGGGTCTGCACCTGTTCCGGGGCGGACTCCAAGGCGGGGATCCCCTGGGCCGCCAACTGCTGGGCCTTCTTCATCGGCCCCAGCGCCGGCACTATGCCAAGCACCACCAGCAGCACCATGCCGACGGCCAGCCAGGCGTAAAGCATATAGGGGATCGCCTGCATATAGACGGCAATGCCCTGGCCTTCGGCGGCGACACCATTGTCCACCAGCAGGCCACCGAAAAATACCGCCCAGGTCGACAGGGGCACGAGTACGCACACGGGCGCCGCGGTAGAGTCCACCACATAGGCCAGCATCTCACGGGAGATCTTGAACTTATCCGTCACCCGCTTCATGGTCTCCCCCACGGTCAGGGCATTGAGATAATCATCGATAAAGATCACTATCCCGAGGACAAAGGTCATGAACAACGAAGACTTGGGCCCCTTGGCCAGGGACAAGGCGTTGCGGCCAAAAGCCAGCGCGCCGCCGGTACGCACCAGCAGCGCGATCAGGGCACCGAAACTGCCACAGACCAGGATGAGCCAGCCTATGGTCTCGTCGGCCATGACCTTGAGCGAGGCCGAGGCAAAGTTGTTCAGCACCTGGCCCGCGTCGAGCAGCAACAAGCCGGCTATCGCGCCTATGATGAGGGAAAGTATCGGGCGGCGCAGCCAGATGGCTAACACCAGAACCACCAGAGGTGGAACCAGACTCAAGGCAGTCGCTTCAGACATGCATTCAGGTCCTCTATAAATAGCCTATCCAGGCAAAAATGAGAAAGATGTCTGCTACCCATGGCGGCAACACACCCTACTGCTGTTTTATTATTGACATAGAGCATCTCTACCAGGATTGACTCTGGCTCATGCCGGCGTCGCGCCAAAACATCGGCGCTGAAAATAAAGCGCATCCAATAGTGAGTCAACCTTAAATTAACATTCAGCCAAAAATTTCTGCCAAAAAATAAGCAAAGTGGCTATAACACTGTTTTCTATACGGCTATCTGGCACATTTGCAAAGCTGAACCTGGGGCGCAGCAAATATTCATGCACTCTATCCAGCTAAATCCAGCCAAGCATCCCCGCGGCTCTCCGGGACATTTAGCCCAGCTTCCGGCTTGGATACCGTTGCCCTGTTGGAGCAAGCTGTTTGGGTAAGCTGTTGGCGCAACCCGGCCCTTGGCTCTGGGAAACCAATAGCCGCAGTTCACGCTATGACAGAGACAAAACCCAAGAGCAAAACATCAAAAACCAGAGCGCAAACAAAATAAAATGCCAAACCGCGAACAGATAACGGCACCAAAAAGAGGAATAAGCTGGATCTGCTTGAAAAAAAGTTGGGTTTTAACGCCGCCGGGCCTTCCTTATCTTGGGTAATTTCGATATGGTTCGCTAACTTATGTTTCATTCTTCCAGCGTATTTTGAGGTATAGATGCGGCCTATCATTAAATCGAATAAATTAGATTCAGTCTGTTACGACATTCGGGGGCCGGTACATAAGGAAGCCAGACGCCTGGAAGACGAAGGCCACCGCATTCTCAAGCTCAACATAGGCAACCCGGCGCCCTTCGGTTTCGAAGCCCCGGAAGAGATAGTCAGGGACGTTATCCTCAACCTGCCCAGTGCCCAGGGGTACTGCGAGTCCAAGGGGCTGTTCTCGGCCCGCAAGGCCATAGTGCAACATTATCAGGCCCAGGGGATCTTCGGGGTCGACATCGAAGACATCTACATAGGCAATGGGGTGTCCGAACTTATCGTCATGGCCATGCAGGGCCTGCTCAATACCGACGATGAGATCCTCATCCCCTCGCCCGATTACCCCCTGTGGACCGCGGCGGCCAACCTCGCCGGCGGCAAGGCGGTGCACTACCGTTGCGATGAGGAGGCCGATTGGTTTCCGGATCTGGATGACATCAAGCGCAAGCTCAGTTCCCGTACCCGCGGCATAGTGCTGATCAACCCCAATAACCCCACGGGTGCGGTTTACAGCAGGGAACTGCTGCTGCAAATCGTCGAGTTATGCCGCCAGCACCAGCTGATCCTGTTTGCCGACGAGATTTACGACAAGATCCTCTACGATGAGGCCAGCCATATCCCGGCTGCCAGCCTGTCGGACGACATCTTGACCGTGACCTTCAACGGCCTGTCCAAGACCTATAGGGCGGCGGGTTTCAGGGTGGGTTGGATGATGCTCTCGGGGAATCTGAAGGCGGCCAAGAGCTATATCGAGGGCCTGGAGATGCTGGCCTCCATGCGCCTGTGTGCCAATGTGCCCAATCAGCACGCGATCCAGACCGCACTCGGGGGCTATCAGAGCATCAAGGAGCTGTTGCTGCCCAATGGGCGTCTGACGGTGCAGCGCGATGCCTGTTATGAGCTGCTCAATCAGATCCCCGGGGTCAGCGTCACCAAGCCCAAGGGGGCGCTCTATGCTTTCCCCAAGCTGGACATGAAGAAGTTCAACATACGGGACGATGAACGTCTGGTGCTGGACTTGCTCAGGGATAAGAAGATCCTGTTGGTCCAGGGCACGGCATTCAACTGGCCAGAGCCGGATCACTTCAGGGTGGTGTTTCTTCCCCATAAGGAAGATCTCATCAGGGCGCTGTCCGAGTTTGGCGACTTCCTGACCGACTATCGCCAGTAACTTGGCGCCGGCCCCATTTTATAAGCTCTTCTATAGCAAGCTTAAAAAGATGTTCAACAGCGACCCCAGGGTCGCTTTTTTTGTCTGGAATATTTGCCGTCGCCCCCCGGCCCTGTGCTAAGGTAGCAAGGCAAAGGCTAAATTATGGAAGTATGTTTATGAGTCACCTGTTCGCCCATCTGGCCAGAATGAAACTTATCCAACGCTGGCCGCTGATGTATAACGTTCGCCCCGAGAATGTGCAGGAGCATTCGCTGCAGGTCGCCATGGTGGCCCATGCACTGGCGATCATCAGCAATAAGAAATTCAATACCTCGCTGGACCCCAATCAGGCCGCTACCATGGCCATATTTCACGATGCCAGTGAAATTCTCACGGGCGATCTGCCTACACCTGTGAAGTACTTCAATAAAGAGATCGAAGCCGAATACAAGAAGATCGAGGCCATCGCCGAACAGCGCATGCTGGAGATGGTGCCGGAGGAGTTCAAGGACGACTATCGCAGTCTGTTCGACAGCCAGGCGGCCGATCCCGTCTACAAGACGCTGGTCAAGTCGGCCGATACCCTATGTGCCTACCTCAAGTGCCTGGAAGAGAATCGCGCCGGGAATAGCGAGTTCAATACCGCCCGCAAGCGCCTGGAAGCCATGTTGGAAACCAACCCTGAACCTGCGGTGAGGTATTTCATCGATTGCTTCATCCCCAGCTTTAAACTCAATCTCGACGATATCAACAAGATGTTTTAAGGATGGCTATGACAACACCAGTGTGGCAGGAACGCCGCTTAGGCGAGGATAAACACAGGCGGGACGATCACCGCAGCCCTTATCAGAGAGACAGAGCCAGGATCTTGCATTCCGCCGCCTTCCGGCGCCTGCAAGCCAAGACTCAGGTGCTGGGTGTCGGCATGAATGACTTCTATCGCACCCGTCTGACCCATTCACTGGAGGTGTCACAGATAGGCACAGGCATAGCCGCCCAACTGAAACAGAAATTCCCCCAACACAGGCATCTGCTCGGCTCCATGAGCCTGCTGGAATCCCTCTGTCTGGCCCACGACATAGGTCATCCGCCTTTCGGCCACGGCGGCGAGATCGCCCTCAATTACATGATGCGCCTGCACGGCGGCTTCGAAGGCAACGGCCAGACCTTCAGGATCTTGACCCGGCTGGAACCTTATACCCTGGACTATGGCATGAACCTCTGCCGCCGTACCCTGCTGGGCATTCTCAAGTATCCGGCGCCCTATTCCCAGCTGCATATCCCGGGGGATACCGCCGCCATCACCAATCATAGGCAGCTAAAACCCGCACAATGGCCGCCGGTTAAGGGTATTTTCGACGACGATCGCGACATTCTCGATTGGGTGCTGGAGCCTCTGTCGCTCGACGACAAGATGTTATTCCAGAGCCACTATGACACCCAGAGTCATCACCGTACCCGTTTCATTTCCTTCGATTGCTCCATCATGGAGCTGGCCGATGACATAGCCTATGCGGTCCACGATCTGGAGGACGCCATCGTCATGGGGATCGTCAGTGCCGGACGCTGGCAGCAGGACGTGGCCCAGGTGTTGGCGCTCAGCCAGGATGCTTGGATCAGCAAGGAATTTGCCGCCATAGGGGATAAGTTATTCTCCCACCAACATCACCTGAGAAAAGATGCCATAGGCACACTGGTCAATGGCTTCGTGACCGCCATTTCCGTGGTCGAAAATACCGAGTTCAACGAGCCTCTGCTGCGCTGCAACGCCTGTCTGGCGCCGGCCTTTGCCGAGGCGCTGCAGGTGTTGAAACAATTCGTGTTTAAGTACGTGATCCGTAAGCCGGAAATCCAGATGCTCGAATACAAGGGACAGCAGCTGGTGATGGAGCTGTTCGAGGCCTTCGCTTCGGATCCCGAACGCCTGTTGCCGCTCAATACCCAGGAGCGCTGGCGGGAAGGCCAGGAAGCGGGCTTGAACGGGCATAGGGTGATAGCAGATTATATTTCCGGCATGACGGACGAGTTTGCCGGCCGGCTGCATCAACAGCTCTTCAGCCCCAAATCCGGTGCCATCATAGACCTGAGCCGGGAACTTTAGCCACCAGGCTCAACCCGGCGGCAAGAAAAAAGCCACCCTGGGGTGGCTTTTTCATTGGCTCTAAAGCCCTGTGTATCGAAAGCCAACTCAGAGCCCTTCGATGGCTTCCTTGCATAGGCGGGTGATCCTGTCCCAGTCGCCCTGCTCCATCGCATCCGTTGGGGCTATCCAGCTGCCACCGATACAGTCGACATTCTTCAGCGCCAGATAATCCTTGTAGCTGCTCGGGGTGATGCCGCCGGTCGGACAGAAACGTATGTCCGCCAGGGGACCCGAGAACGCCTTAAGCGCATCGACACCGCCGGAGGCTTCAGCCGGGAAAAACTTGAAGTTGCGATACCCCAGCTCCATGGCCGTCATCACCTCTGAGATGCTGGCGACGCCTGGGATCAAAGGTACAGTGCCCTTCATCGCCGCCTTCAGCAGCTCTGTGGTCGCCCCCGGAGTGATGATGAACTGGGCACCGGCGGCAACCGCCTGCGCCAGTTGCGCCTCATTCAACACAGTGCCGGCGCCCACCAGGGCCTCGGGCACTTCCTTGGCTATCTTGGTGATGGCTTCCAGGGCACAGGGGGTGCGCAGGGTCACTTCCAGGACGCTGATCCCGCCGGCAACCAGGGCCTTGGCCAGCGGCACAGCATGCTCTATCTTATTGATAACCATTACAGGAACAATAGGGCTGCGATTAAAAATATCTTGTGGCTGCAAAGACCAGTTATTCTCAAACATTGCGTCATTCTTCCTTAATAATTAGTAAAGTTCGTCGATGGCACTGGTGCTTCGTGCACCCGTCTCAGGACTGCTTAGGTTCGCCCTGAGCGCACCGAACAACTCGCGGCCCATGCCGTAGCGGGAGTGATGCAGATCGACAGCTTCGGCCTCCCGGGTCGCCAGTTCGGCCTCGGACACCAGGAGTGTCAGTTCGCCAGTCATGGCATTGACCCTGACTATGTCGCCGTCCCTGACCTTGGCGATCAAGCCGCCATCCAGCGCTTCGGGAGTCAAATGTATGGCCGCAGGCACCTTGCCCGAGGCACCGGACATGCGGCCATCGGTCAACAAGGCAACCTTGAAGCCCTTATCCTGCTGACTGCCGAGCATGGGGGTCAGTTTATGCAGTTCTGGCATGCCGTTGGCCTTCGGCCCTTGGCCCTTGACCACCACCACACAGTCTCTGTCCAGGGCTCCGGCCTTGAACAGGGCATCGAGTTTATTCTGATCGTCTATCACTATCGCCGGTGCTTCGACAATCCTATGCTTTTCCTGTACCGCAGACACCTTGATCACCGCCCTGCCCAGGTTACCCTTGAGCAGTTTGAGACCGCCGTTGCTCTGGAATGGCGCGGCGACGCCGGTCAAGACATCGGTATCCAGGCTCTGTGTCGGACCATCGACCCAGCGCAGTTCCCCGTCGAGCAATCTCGGCTCCTGGGTGTAGCGCCTCAGGCCCATGCCTGCCACTGTGTTGACATCTTCATGCAACAGGCCGGCATCGAGCAATTCCTTGATCAGGAAGGCCATGCCACCGGCGGCGTGGAAGTGGTTGATATCGGCCTGACCGTTGGGGTAGACCCGCGCCAGCAGAGGCACGGCATCGGACAATTCGGAGAAATCATCCCAGTTGACCAGGATACCGGCTGCGCGCGCGGCGGCGACGATATGCATGGTCAGGTTGGTGGAGCCGCCGGTGGCCAGCAGCGCCACTATGCCGTTGACCACGGACTTCTCATTGACGACTTCGCCTATGGGGGTGTACTGACTGCCCATCTCGGTCAGACGGCATACCTGTTTGGCGGCCACCGAGTTGAGCGCGGCCCGCAGCGGATCGTCCGGATTGACGAAGGAGGAACCCGGCAATTGCAGGCCCATGACTTCCAGCATGAGTTGGTTGGAATTGGCCGTGCCGTAGAAGGTACAAGTGCCGGCGCTATGATAAGACTGAGACTCGGCTTCGAGCAGCTTAGCCCTGTCGACCTTGCCCTGGGCGAATTGCTGCCGCACCCGTGCCTTTTCCTTGTTGGGAATACCGGATCTCATCGGCCCGGCAGGCACGAACAGCATGGGCAGATGGCCGAAGCTCAGGGCACCGATCAGCAGTCCTGGGACTATCTTGTCGCAGATCCCCAGCAACAGGGCGCCATCGAACATGTTGTGGGACAAGCCTATGGCGGTCGACATGGCGATGATCTCGCGGCTCAACAGGCTCAGCTCCATCCCGGGTTGTCCCTGGGTCACCCCGTCACACATGGCAGGCACGCCACCGGCGACCTGGGCCACGCTGCCGACTTCATGGCAGGCCTGCTTGAGGATAGCCGGATAGTCGCCGTAGGGCTGGTGCGCCGACAACATGTCGTTGAAGGCGGTGACTATGCCTATGTTGGCCTTGGTCAGATGACGCAGGGTGTTTTTATCATCCGGATTACAGGCGGCAAAACCATGGGCCAGGTTGCCGCAACTCAGGGAGCTGCGATGTACGCCCTTGGCTCTGGCATCGCCGAGCGCCTTCAGATAACGTTCACGGGGACCCTGGCTGCGGGCTATGATTCTGTCGGTAACAGCTTGGACTACTGAATGCATTGTGACTCCTTAAGCGCTCCAGAACACATCGACCGGGGTCTTGTGTTGGGCTAGTACGGCTCGGATTGGCATGGCTTTCACATCGTCACTCTCCAGGGCTTGACGATACACGGCAAGTTTTTGCTCCCCCACCAAGTGCAGGTAAATCTGCCGGCTATTCAAGATCCCGCTCTTGGAGAGGGTGATCCGCGGATGGGGCGCAGTGCTGGGATTAACGGCGGCGCAGAGGGCCTGGGTCGACAGCGCCAGCTCCAACTCGGCGGCGCACGGGAACCAGGAACAGGTATGGCCGTCATTGCCCATGCCCAGCACTACCACGTCGAAGGGCCGCGGGAAGTTGGCCAGGGACTCGGCGGCCATGTCACAGCCCAGCTCAGGGGTGGCAAACATGTTCTTCAAGCCACGAAACTTGGCATTGGCGGCTCGGTTCTGCAACAGATGCTCACGCACCAAACGCTCATTCGAATCCTGGGCATCGGCCTCGACCCAACGCTCATCGGCGAGGGTGATATAGACGTCACTCCAGTCTATGGCCTTGAGGCTCAGCTGTTGGAATAGCTTCAGCGGCGTCGAGCCCCCCGAGACCACCAGGCTGGCCTTGCCCCGGGCGTCGACCGCATGTTGCAGCTGACGGGCAATCCGCTCGGCCAGATCCTGCTCGAGTGCGGCGGGATTGGCGAAGGATTTAAAGACGGTTTCTTTTGGCATGTTCGGCTCCTTACTCATCCCAGGAACGGCCATCTTTGGTGATCAGGGCGACGGACGCCACGGGTCCCCAGGTGCCGGCAGGATAAGGTTTAGGCTTTTCATTGCTGGCTTCCCATGACTGTATGATGCCATCGACCCAGGTCCAGGCTTGCTCCACTTCATCGCGGCGCACGAATAACGCCTGGTTGCCCAGCATGGCTTCCAACAGCAGACGCTCGTAGGCGTCGGCGATACGCTCATTCTTGAAGGTATCCGAGAAACTCAGATCCAGCTTGGTGGTTTGCAGGCGCTGTTTCTGTTCCAGCCCAGGCACCTTGTTCATCATCTGGATCTCGACCCCTTCATGGGGCTGCAGACGTATGGTGAGCTTGTTCGGCGGCAGATTACGGTAGCTGGAGCGATACAGGTTATGGGGTGGATTCTTGAAATACACCACAATTTCCGAACTCTTGAACGGCATGCGCTTACCGCTGCGCAGGTAGAAAGGCACCCCGGCCCAGCGCCAGTTGTCTATGTCGACCCGCAGCGCCACGAAGCTCTCAGTGTTGGATTGCGTGTTGGCGCCCTCTTCTTCCAGGTAGCCAGGCACAGGGCTGCCCTTGAGGAAGCCGGCACTGTACTGACCGCGAACCGTATTCTCGTAGACGTTGTCGGCCGTGATGGGACGCAGCGACTTGAGCACTTTGACCTTCTCATCGCGGATGCTGTCGGCATCCAGATTCACCGGCGGATCCATGGCCACCAGGGTCAGGACCTGCAGCAGGTGGTTCTGGATCATGTCGCGCATCTGCCCGGCCTTATCGAAATAGCCCCAACGGCCTTCGATGCCCACCTCTTCGGCGACCGTGATCTGCACATGATCTATGGTGCGGTTATCCCACTTGGAGGCAAACAGGGAGTTGGCGAACCGCAGGGCGATCAGGTTCTGTACCGTCTCTTTACCCAGGTAATGATCGATGCGGTAAATCTGGCGCTCGCTGAAATAGGTCGACACCTGGTCGTTAATCACCCTGGAAGACTCGAGATCCGAGCCTATGGGTTTTTCCAGCACGACCCGGGTATCGCTGTGAATGAGATTCTGCTCATGCAGGCAACGGCCTATGTCGCCGAATATCGAAGGTGGCGTGGCGAAATAATTGACCATGACGCGCTTGGATGGCTCGAGTAACTCATGGAAGGCGCTGTAGCCGGCAGATTCGGTGAAGTTGGTGCCGATATAATGGCAGCGGGATAGGAAACGTTGGAGTGTGTCTTCGCAGAGAGATTCCTTGACGAAGGTGTTTAAAGCAAGCACCACTAACTCTTTGAACGCTTCCTGAGTAAACTCGTCTTTGGCGACACCTATGACCTTGGTGTCTACATTGAGTAACCCGGCTTTATCCAGCTGGTATAGAGAAGGTAACAACTTACGCCGCGCCAGGTCACCCTTGGTACCAAAGAGTACGAAGTCACAAGCTTTGGCTCCCGATGTTGTTTTGCCCATTGCTTTAAACTCTCCTTTTATTACTGCCCTGCTTCATCACAATGAAGATAAGCACACTTTTGTTGTAATATAACAACAGAAATTGTTAAATGCATCTAGAATTTGAAATTATTCATGCCGGGCTAAACTAGGCATTATCGGCATAAATCTGATATGCTTTTTGTGCTTAAATTACGATATCCGGTCAAAGCTTAGATAGAAAAGTTACTACATTCAGTTTTGGCCAGGTGTTTTTTACACTGCCTTGGTTTAATCCGAATTAATAAATAAAACAACAACTCGATTTCAGCGGACGTATGCGTATGAATACCTTAGAAAAGGTTCAAAAAAGCCTCACCCATTTCAGTAAGTCAGAACGCAAAGTTGCGGAAGTGATCCTGGCGTCACCGCAAACTGCCATCCATTCCAGCATAGCCACTCTGGCCAAGATGGCCGATGTCAGTGAACCCACAGTGAATCGCTTCTGCCGCCGCCTGGACACCAAGGGCTTTCCTGATTTTAAATTACATCTGGCACAAAGTCTTGCGAACGGCACTCCCTATGTGAGCCGCCACGTCGAAGAAGACGACTCCACAGACTCATATACGACAAAAATATTCGAATCTTCAATGGCTTCGCTCGACACTGCCAGACAGAGCTTAGACACGGCAGCAATAAACAAAGCCGTTGATATTCTGACTCAAGCTAAGACGATTTCCTTCTTCGGCCTGGGCGCCTCGGCCTCGGTCGCCCACGACGCCCAGAACAAATTTTTCCGTTTCAATGTCCCCGTCATTTGCTTCGATGATGTGCTGATGCAGCGCATGAGCTGCATCAACAGCAACGAAGGTGACGTCGTGGTGTTAATCTCCCACACAGGTCGAACTAAATCATTGATTGATATAGCAAGATTGGCGAGAGAGAACGGCGCTGCCGTCATAGGGATCACGGCGCGCAATTCACCTCTGTCGATGGAGTGCACCCTGCCCGTCACCATGGAAGTGCCGGAAGACACGGACATGTACCTGCCGATGGCGTCACGCCTGGCACAGCTGGTGACCATAGACGTGCTGGCGACCGGCTTTACCCTGCGCCGCGGCCCGCGTTTCAGGGACAACCTCAAACGGGTTAAGGAAGTGCTGAAAGAGTCCCGCATCAATAAAGATCCGATACTGTAATTCACTTTCCGGGCGTTAAAGCGCGGCTGTCATCGACGACAGCCGCTTTTTTTCGACTATTTTTCCCGTCATGACGCTAAAAATTTCCCGCTCGTGAAGATCATTTTGTTTGTAACTTTCCTACAAAAAGCGCTATTGTCTGCTAGTATATAAACAGAATTTTAAAAACTAACGGAGTATCCCATGTTCCGCAGAACCAAAATCGTCACTACCTTGGGTCCAGCGACCGATCGTGATGACAATCTACGCCGCATCATAGCTGCCGGCGCCAACGTTGTACGCCTCAATTTTTCCCACGGCTCACCGGAAGATCACCTGCAAAGGGCCAACCAGACCCGCGCCATCGCCAAGGAGCTGGGAGTGCATGTGGCCATTTTGGGTGACCTGCAGGGCCCCAAGATCCGGGTTTCCACCTTCAAAGACAATAAGAAGGTGCAACTGGACTTGGGCCAGGCCTTTATTCTCGATGCCGAATTGGCCAAGGGCGAAGGCGATGAGACTCAGGTGGGCATCGACTACAAAGAGTTACCCGATGATGTCAGGATAGGCGATATCTTGATGCTGGACGATGGCCGGGTGCAACTCAGGGTCGAGCGGGTCGAAGGCCGTAAGGTGTTCACCACGGTAACTGTAGCCGGTCCGCTCTCCAATAACAAAGGCATCAACAAGCAAGGCGGCGGCTTAACCGCACCTGCGTTGACCGAGAAAGATAAGGCCGACATACTCACGGCCGCGATGATCCAGGTCGATTACCTGGCCGTGTCCTTCCCGCGTACCGGTGCGGATCTCGATCTCGCCCGCGGTCTGGCCGAAGCTGCCGGCAGCAAGGCTCTGATAGTCGCCAAGGTGGAACGCGCCGAGGCTGTCGCCACGGATGCCGCCATGGACGATGTGATCCTGGCATCCGATGCCGTCATGGTGGCCCGTGGCGATCTCGGCGTCGAGATAGGCGATGCCGCGCTGGTGGCCGTGCAGAAGAAGCTCATCAGCCGCTCGCGTCAGCTTAACAAGACGGTGATCACCGCCACCCAGATGATGGAGTCGATGATCTCCAGCCCCATGCCGACCCGCGCCGAAGTGATGGACGTGGCCAACGCGGTACTCGATGGCACAGATGCCGTGATGCTGTCGGCCGAAACCGCCGCCGGTGATTTCCCCGAGGAAACCGTCAAGGCCATGGCCAATGTGTGCATCGGCGCCGAGGCGCACCCGAGCGTCAAGGTGTCCAAGCATAGAATGGATCAGAGCTTCACTTCGGTGGAAGAAACCATCGCCATGTCGACCATGTACGCCGCCAACCACCTCGAAGGCGTCAAGGCGATCATCGCCCTGACGGAATCGGGCGCGACGCCACTCATGATGTCACGCATCAGCTCGTCACTGCCGATTTTCGCCCTCTCCCGCCACCAGACGACCCTGGCCAAGATGGCACTCTATCGCGGTGTCATGCCTGTCTATTTCGACACCACTGTCCATGCGGCCGAGGAAGTGGCCCAGAAGGCGCTCGACTCATTGTCCGAGGCGGGTTTCCTGCAGAGCGGTGACATGGTGCTGATGACCAAGGGCGACGTGATGGAAACCATAGGCGGCACCAACACCTGCAAGGTGCTGATCGTTGCCTGATAGCCGGCTCGCCAGCTAGACCGCTGCATAAAAAAACCACCTCAATCGAGGTGGTTTTTTGTTTCTCAGCTAGGGCGATTACAACTTATCGAAATCGTCCACCAAGATGGCCGCCAGGCGCAGGGCATCGGCCGCCAGCAACTGTGTATGTTCTTCCTCTGTGATCACCGCCTGCTCCAGCGCAACGTCGAACAGGGTCAACATGGGCACTTTCGCCGGCAGCGCGCCACTGCGCTGGGCCTTCTTCAACTTCTTGTGCAAGCCCCTGCTGGCGTACTGGGCCAGGAAAGCCTGTTCCACCTCGGCTACGCCACCCGTGTCACCGGCAAAATCGGGACAGAGGAAAGTGAGCCTTTCTCTGGCGGGTCCGGGTTTCATCATCCCCTGGACCAACTCTGTCACTTGCTTGTCCGACGGGGCATTGAAGTGGTTGCCCAGAGGGAAGATCAGCACCCTCAACAGCCAGGCCACCGGGCGATTGGGGAAGTTGCGGATAGTATCTTCCAGGGCCTTGGCCGCCAGGTGCAGCCTCTGGGTCATGACATAACGCACCGCCGGCAGATCATCCTGTTGACGGCCATTGTCCTCGAACAGTTTCACCGTTGCCGAGCCCAGGTACAGCTGGCTCAGCACGTCCCCCATGCGGGCCGACAGCATTTCCTTGCGCTTGAGATCGCCGCCCATGATCAACATGGACGTATCGGTCAACAGCGCCAATGCAGCCGAGATCCGCGACATGTCTTTATAATACTGCCGCGTCTCGCCGCATACAGGGGCCGAAGCGAAGCGGCTGCCGGTCAAGGCGTTGGCCAGCGCGGAAAAGGCATTACGACAGGCATAACCCATATGGCCCAGCAGCAGCGCATCGAATCTTTCCTCGGCCTGCTCCTTATCCTCCATTGCCGCCGCTTCCATTTCGGGCAAGACGTAAGGGTGGCAGCGGGTTGCCCCCTGGCCGAAGATCATCAGGGAACGCGTGAGTATGTTCGCGCCCTCGACGGTAATAGAGATGGGGTTGGACATGTAGGGATGGCCCAAATAGTTCTTCGGTCCCAACTGAATGCCCTTGCCGGACTGGATATCCATGGCATCGTTGATCACATCCCGGCCCAGTTCCGTCATATGGTACTTGGCGATGGCGGTCACCACAGAAGGTTTAACCTTGAGATCTATCCCTGTGGTGGTCAGGCGGCGTGCCGCCTCCAGCTGATAGGTATTGGCAATGATGCGCGCCAGGGCTTCCTGCACCCCTTCGAAATGACCTATGGAGAGACCAAACTGCTGACGCACATAGCTATAGGCAGTCGTCGTCTTGGTTGCCATGTGGCCGGACGCCGTCGCCAGCGCCGGCAGGGAAATGCCGCGGCCGGCCGACAAACACTCGACCAGCATACGCCAGCCCTTACCGGCAAACTGGGGCCCGCCGATGATCCAATCCAGGGGAATGAAGACTTGCTCACCCCGGGTGGTGCCATTCATGAAGGCCATGTCGAGCGGATTATGCCTGCGGCCTATCTCGACTCCCGGGTGATCTGTGGGGATCAGCGCGCAGGTAATGCCCAGATTCACCTTATCACCCAACAAGGCATCGGGATCCTGCATCTGGAACGCCAATCCCAGCACAGTCGCCACCGGGGCCAGTGTGATATAGCGTTTGTCCCAGGTCAGTTTGAGGCCGAGCATCTCTTCACCATTGAAGCTCTCGCGACACACGATACCGACATCGGGAATGGCGCCGGCGTCCGAGCCGGCTTCGGGGCCGGTCAAGGCGAAGCAGGGAATCTCATCACCCTTGGCCAGCGCCGGCAACCAACGCTCCTTCTGCTCAGTGGTGCCATAGTGGGTCAGCAGCTCTCCCGGACCGAGCGAGTTGGGCACCATGACGGTCACCGCCGCGCTCACGCTGCGACTGGCCAACTTGCTGACAATGGTCGAGTTGGCATAGGCAGAGAAGGCCTTGCCGCCATACTTCTTGGGGATGATCAGGGCGAAGAAGCCTTGCTCCTTAAAGTATTGCCACAGCTCAGGCGGTAAATCCTTGCGATTATGCACTATGTCGAAATCGTCTATCATGGTGAGCGCTGTCATCACCTGATTGTCGATGAAGTCTTTCTCTTCGGCCGTTAGCGCCGGCTTGCCATAGCTATGCAGGGTATTCCAGTTGGGTTTGCCGCGAAACAGCTCCCCTTCCCACCAGACATCGCCGGCTTCCATGGCTTCTTTTTCCGTGTCAGACAGGGGCGGCAGCACTTTCTTGAAGAAAGAAAATACCGGCCGGGTGATCACTTGCATCCTGACGGCTGGTACGGCAAACACTATCACTATGGCTAACAATACAAGCAGTAGGATACTCATAGCAGACCTTTTTCATTGTTGATGACGGGAACGGCAACACCGGCTGCCATGTAGGGGATCACTTTTCTGATCACGGCTTCAATATCATTATGTTCGCCAAAATCGGCGGCAGCAATTTCGGTCAGGGCGTCGGCCGAGGCCATGGTAAAGACCACAGTGCCCAAGGTGAAATGCAAGCGCCAGAACATCTCGGCCGACGGAATATGGGGGACACTGGCCTGTACTGCCTTGACAAACTTGGCCAAGGGCTCGCCATAGTGAGTCGTGATAAACCAGCGCAGATGGCCCTGGCTCTCTATGTAACCCCGTCCCAGCAGCTGCAGGAAGATAGTCGTGCCTTCGGCGCGCAACTTGTTGAGTTCGAGCAGTGGCGCCACCAGCGCGGAAAAAATCTCATCGAGCGACGCCTGATTCGGCGCCGTATGCAGCCGGCTGATTTCTTTGGCCGCCGCCGGCATGAAGACATCCAGATAACGGGCCAACACGGCACGGATCAACTCTTTCTTCGAGCCGAAGTGATAATTGACCGATGCCAGATTGACTTCTGCCTTGCTGGTGATCAGCCTCAGGGAGGTCTCGGAGAAGCCCCGCTCGGCGAACAGTTTCTCTGCCGCATCGAGTATTCTTGTTTTTGTATCGGATCGACTTGCCATTCACAGCCCTTGAATTGATTTAAAACACTCGTTTAAATTAAACATTGCCACAGCATAAGTCAAACTAAAAATCCCTGTAACAACTGAGACTCACCGCCATAAAATGCGTGGTTTTCAACTAAGACTGGGGCGCCAATGTACAAAACTGCCCTGGCTTGGCTACACTGGACAACACCAAAACCCACAAGGACGAATAATGATAACCCTCTCTTCCCCTGCCACTTCCAAGCTGGCGCTGCTGGTGGCGCTCGCCCTGGGCTTAACCGCCTGTAACCGGGACAGTGCCGAGCAGCCACAGGCGGCCAAGCCCATGGCCGTCAAGCCCGTCGACCAGGCCGAAGCCTTAAGCTTCATCAGGGATGCCGAAACCGATCTGGCACAACTCTCCATCGAAGCCAACCGGGCCGAATGGATCTACAGCAATTTCATCACCCAAGATACCGCCGCCCTGTCGGCCGTCGTTGGCGAGAAACTGACGGCCAGCTCGGTAAAATATGCCACCCAGGCGGCCAAATACGCTCAGCTGCCACTGGATCCTGTCAATGCCCGCAAGCTCAAAATCCTCCGCAGTGCCCTGGTCCTGCCGGCCCCCCTGGATCCGCAAAAGAATGCCGAGCTGGCCAAGATCAGCTCGGAACTCAATGGCCTCTATGGCAAAGGCAAGTATTGCTTCGGCGATGGCCGCTGCCTGACCCAACCCGAGCTCTCCAGCATCATGGCCGAATCCCGGGATCCGGCGCAACTGCTCGAGGTCTGGCAAGGCTGGCGTAACATAGCCAAGCCCATGCGCCCGCTGTTCGAACGTGAGGTAGAGTTGGCCAATCAAGGGGCTCAGGATCTGGGTTATGCCAACTTGTCCGAATTGTGGCGCAGTCAATATGATATGCAGCCGGACGACTTCTCTGCCGAACTCGACAGGCTCTGGGGCCAGGTCAAGCCCCTGTACGAGTCCCTGCATTGCTATGTGCGCGGCGAGCTCAATGCAAGCTACGGTGATGAGACAGTGCCCAAGACAGGCCCTATCCCGGCCCATCTGCTGGGCAACATGTGGGCCCAGCAATGGGGTAATATCTACGACATGGTCGCCCCCAAGGACGCAGATCCCGGCTATGACGTCACCCAACTGCTGGCAGAGCATGGCTATGATGAACACAAGATGGTCAAGCAGGCGGAAAGCTTCTTCACCTCCCTGGGCTTCGATGCCTTGCCTGACAGCTTCTGGACACGCTCGCTATTCGTGCAACCCAGAGACAGGGACGTCGTCTGCCACGCCTCCGCCTGGGATCTGGACAATGAGGAAGATCTTCGTATCAAGATGTGTATCCAGAAAACGGCCGAAGACTTTAGCGTCATTCACCACGAGCTAGGGCATAATTTCTACCAGCGCGCCTATAAGGATCAGCCCTTCATCTTCAAGAATAGCGCCAACGACGGCTTCCATGAGGCCATAGGCGATACCATAGCCCTGTCCATCACCCCGAATTACCTCAAGCAGATAGGTCTGCTCGATGAGGTGCCCGATGCCTCCAAGGACATAGGCTTGCTGCTCAAGCAGGCGCTGGACAAGATAGCCTTCCTGCCCTTCGGCCTGATGATAGATCAATGGCGCTGGAAGGTGTTCAGCGGTGAGATCAGCCCGGCTCAGTACAACCAGGCCTGGTGGGAAATGAGGAATAAGTATCAGGGCGTGAGCGCGCCCGTTAGCCGCGATGAGACAGACTTCGATCCAGGGGCCAAGTACCATGTGCCGGGCAATGTCCCCTACACACGTTATTTCTTGGCCCATATACTGCAGTTTCAGTTCCATAGGGCCCTGTGTGATATTGCCGGCGATACAGGCCCGGTGCATCGCTGCAGCATCTATGGCAATAAGGACGCCGGTGCCAAGCTCAACCAAATGCTGCAAATGGGTCAGAGCCAACCCTGGCCCGACGCCTTGGCCACTGTGACCGGCAAAAAGCGCATGGATGCCGAGGCGGTATTGGATTACTTCGCGCCACTGCAGACCTGGCTGGATGAGCAGAACCAGCAGGCCAAACGTCAATGTGGCTGGTAGCCCTGCGGCCAGTCGGCTAAGGTCGGGAAAGCCACGACAGGCCTGGTTGTCATAGTCAAAACGCCCTCTGAGGGCGTTTTTTATGGGCGGTCAAGCTGGATCCTGAGCTCAAGACTCGGGCTCAAGTTACAGGCACAGGTTACAGGCTCTGGTTACAGATCCAGGCCCCAGCCCAAGTCGTGGAAAGCCACGCCCAGTGACCGGCTTAAGCTCATCCCCGGGCCGCAGCAGGCCCCGCCAGGCCGTGATGGAACACACTTTGTAAACATTCAATACTTTAGTTAATCAGGGTCATACATTATAGTTGCCCCTACGATAGCCAAGCAGACCCCATTTAATGAGATTTTTGTTACTCACCCTTAGTTTGTTACTCTGTTCCCTGGTGGTTGCCAAGGCAGCCCCCCCTTTGTCGGAAGATGATCAGGCGCTGAATCTCAACTATGACCAATTCGTGCTCGCCTTCAGTCAATTGGAGCCGCAAATCATAGAGAAGCTCTATGCCGACAACGCTTGTTATGTATCGGAAAACCAAGATAAAGGTATTGTAGAAGGCCGGGAAAACATACTGGCACTCTACAAGGCATTTTTCGGCAAGATCCGCGCCAAGAACGCCCAGATAGACATAGACTTCCGGGTGGTGAACCGCCAGATCGAAGACAAGAGCGCCACGGATGTCGGCTATTACCTGGTCAGGTTTTACCCCGCCGCCGAGACGGAAGAACCTGTGAGTGAATTTGCCGGCAAGTTTGTGATGATGGCCAAGAAACGCCCGGATGGAAAATGGCATCTGACGGTCGACACCAACAATCGCGCCGAACCCAGCTTCTATTTCAGTGCCAAGCCCAGTCAAAATTGGTATTTTGGTCGCCAATTCTCCCCCTTACCCCCCGCAGCAAAACATGATTAACCCAGATAAAAATTGCCCTTGCGGCACAGGAAAGCCTTACAACCTCTGTTGTCAGCCGTTCCATTCGGGCGACAGCCTGCCCCAGACGCCAGAGCAACTGATGCGTTCACGCTACGCCGCCTTTGCCTTGAAAAAATTTGATTACATCCTCGCCAGCCAGCACCCGGAGTTCCTTGGCGGCCTGACGCTGGCGGAATTGGCGCGGGAGCCATCACCCAGCTGGCTGGGCCTGGATGTCCTAGACTCGAGTCAGGAGCAAGATAGAGGCGAGGTCAGCTTCAAGGCCTGGTATCGGCTCGATGGCCGTCTGGAAGTGATCCATGAGCATTCGCTCTTCGTGCGCGAGCAGGGACGTTGGTATTACACCCAGGGGGAGCAGTTGGCGGCCAAACTTCCGGGTCGCAACGATCCTTGTGTCTGCCACAGCGGCAAGAAATTCAAACAATGTTGCGCCCGCACAGACTAACTGCACTTACTAACCTGCGCATACTAGACTGCATTTACTAAAAGTGACGCCCGCAGCTCCTGGCAACAGCGGCCAAGGCTTAGTGACAGCAGGAGTGCCAAGGCATCTGACTCTGATGCAATATGAGCGGTTCAATGAATAGTTCTATCGGTAGCTCAGTGGGTCGTTGCCGCCAATCGGCTGTTGGACTGAAACAGGAACTGGGCAAACTCTGGCTCGCGCAGGGCCGGACTGTACAGGAAGCCCTGGGCATGGTGACAGAGGTTATCGGCCAGGAATTTCTCCTGCTCCAGGGTCTCCACCCCTTCTGCCGTCAGGGAAATATTCAGCGCCTTCGCCATGGCAATGATGGCACTGACGATTTCCCGGCTTTCCCTGCTGACACTCAGATCTGAGATAAATGACCTGTCTATCTTGAGCTTGCTGATGGGGAACTGCTTGAGATAGCGCATCGAGCTGTAGCCTGTGCCGAAATCGTCTATGGCCAGCCCTACCCCCAGCTCAGACAATTCCTGACATAAATTAGTGGCATACCTTATGTCTTCCATCAGCTCTGTCTCGGTGATCTCCAGGATCAGGCTCTGGGGCTTGAGACGATAACGATTCAGCAGCTGCCACACCTGTTCGTACAGGTTACCGCTGAAAAACTGCCTTGCCGATACATTCACATGCATGGCCATATCCACATTATGCCGCTGCCACTGATCCAGCTGACGACAGGCGGCCTCGAGCACCCAGGCGCCTATGGTATTGATCAAACCGGACTGTTCGGCGATGTCGATGAACACCCCGGGATAGAGCACTCCTCGCTTGGGATGATGCCAACGGATCAAGGCCTCTGCCCCTATATAGGCATGGGTCTTGAGATCCATCAGCGGCTGATAATACAACTCAAACTGCCGGCCGCGTATGGCCCAATGCAGATCTTTCTCTATCTGGGCATCTTCTTTAAACGCCCTGAAGAGATCGCTGTTGAAAATCTGAATCGCGCTGCTCTGCTTCTTCTTGGCGTATTGAATGGCGATATCGGCGCAACTCAAGGGCGCAAACAAGCCGACCACTGAGGCGATATCGACTATGGCGATGGCGGGTTTGGGGTCGACCTGCTCACGGCCTATGAGCATGGGCACCGACAGCTGCTGGTGCAGACGAGCCGAGAGGACATCCAGCTCCAGGGCACTTATGTCACTTGGCAACAAGAGGGCAAACTCGTCACTGCCCACCCTGGCGGTCTCACTGGCTTTATTGAGTTCGGCAAAATGCCGCAAACGGCGCGCTATCTCACACAGCAAGGTATCCCCTTGCTCATGACCATAGGTATCGTTGAAGCGTTTGAAGCCCATGAGATCCACCAAGATCAGTGAGCCTTGGGCACTGCGGTCCAGCACCCGATTGAAATGCGCCCTGTTATAGAGGCCGGTTAAACTGCAACGCCAGGCCAGACGTTCCAACTCAGCCTGATACCTGTGCTCGGCGCTGTTGTCGTTACTGGTGACCAGCAGATAATGGCTGCCTCTGTCGGTAATAAAAGGATTGGCGTTGAACTTGATCCAATAGCTGCTGCCGTCCTGACGGCTCAGCTGCACCTCACCCCTTGCCATTTCGCCGCGGTGAATTTGGGCCAGCGACTGCTCGGCCAACTCAGGATGTTGCTTAAAATACTCCAATTCATGTAAACGACACCCAAGGACACTGTCGGCCGGCACCCCGGTAATGTCACTGTAAGCGCGGTTGATGTATTCCACAGTTTCGGTATGCAGGTTGATCAGCATGGTCACCTGCGACGACTGCTCGGCGGCATTACGGAACAGGGTCAGACTCTCGTCTTTGTCATGGGCATGCTTGGTCGCCAAGGTCAGTGCCAGTTGGTCCGCGAGCTGACAGGCGAGATGAATTTCACCCTCGCTCCAACGCCGGCCGCCCCTGAGCCGCTCCAGACATAAGACACCTTCAAGATGGCCATTGATCCTTATCGCCACTTCCAGGCTGGATTGAATTCCCCTGGGTTTAAAATAACCCGCATACAACTCGCTCAATCTGCTGTCGGTACTGGTATCTAAGGCATCGATGAAACGATGGGATCTGAGTTCGGCCAGATACTCGGGGAAGTCGATGATGTGTGCAGGACGGCTGGTGTCGTGGGTCAAGAGGGTGCCATAGTGGGCCGCGAGGATCTGCATCTGTTGATCGTCTGAAAATGACCACACGGCCACATCAGTGACCTGCAGATGCTGACTCAGGAGCTCGGTGATAAGCTCTGCCGTTTTCAAGAAGTCCCCCTGCTGCTTGGCAACAGAGTTGACTACGAGCGTTAGTATTTGTTGCTGCTGATGTCGCTTCACACTCACCCCCAAAAAACTGCAGTCCTGGGTGCAGACTTCCCTAAACACAGTAACAAATTGATTAATTTGGAATAGTGCTTTATTTACCCGAAAGGTTCAGCAGAATACACCATAGATCAATAAGTACGCAATATAAGCAACACTGTCTTGCAGCCCGGAGGCTGCATTAACACTGGTACAAGCTGTGGCGCCGGGTTTACAGCAGGTTAACCCGCTGGCCCCACTGCCGCTGCATGGTCAGCAGCTCGGCAAGATCCACAGGCTTTGACGCCGGCATGCTGAGTGCTGCCTTATGCCGTAAGCGGGTCAGGTGACCACAGTTGTTGAGGGCATCATTCAGCCCGGCCTCCCTTTGACCACGTATCACCAGCGCCTCGGGCGTCAGTGCCTGTTGCAACTGAAATCCCTTGATGCCATCGGCGCCGAAGACCCTGGCATTATCCACCACGGGCTGCTCGGCAGACAGATCCGCGACCAGCACCTCGGCCGGCGGCAACTGGAAGCTGCGTTGCAGTTTCTGTTGCTGATCCAATTCGGCTTGCCAATGAAACTGCGCCATGTCCCTCGCATCGGTCGACAACAAGGCCAACAGCAGGCCGAACTCACCACGACGGTCGGATTCGACCGCTAAGTTGAGTCGGCTGCCTATTTGGGCTTCGTTGACTAAAGGGACATCAATTTGCATATAAAAACATCAGGAAAACAATTCGTTGTTAGTTAATCGACCAGTCGATACATAACTTTAGGATTATTTTCATATTCGCCCTTTACATACAAATCTTTTGTGACTACTATTGCCGCCGCAATTGAGGAGGGGTTCCCGAGTGGCCAAAGGGATCAGACTGTAAATCTGACGGCTCAGCCTTCGAAGGTTCGAATCCTTCTCCCTCCACCATTTGCGAAGAAAAAATATGTTGTGCGAATAAAGATATTCGTGGAGGGGTTCCCGAGTGGCCAAAGGGATCAGACTGTAAATCTGACGGCTCAGCCTTCGAAGGTTCGAATCCTTCTCCCTCCACCATCTTTACTCTCATCTCATATATCAGTGGAGGGGTTCCCGAGTGGCCAAAGGGATCAGACTGTAAATCTGACGGCTCAGCCTTCGAAGGTTCGAATCCTTCTCCCTCCACCATTTTCTCCCTCGCTCCATTCCAGGCGTCAACGCCAGAATCCTTGTCATTGACAAAATCCCAGTTATCGTCAAAATCCTAGTTATTGCCAAAATCTTAGTTATCGTCAGTGCCTGGTTATCAGTGCCGATATCAGTATCAATAGCAGTACCAGCATCCACATCCAGTCTTTGCCTATATCCCTTTTCTGTCTCTCAGTTCATTCCATAGCGCTCGCACTGCATCCAAGCTCAAACTCTCGCCATGCATCTCCCTGCAAGCAGATCTGCTCTCATTAACGCCAAAGATTGCGGCCCGCCGCCAGCTTTCGCTACCCTTACTCATGCTTTTTAATTATGATTTATCTCTTTAAGTTATATCTCAGCGGAGACAACATGATCGAGCCATGGGTAAATCAAGCCATAGCGAAAATTGACGCCGACTTTCAGCGCAGCGCAGATACCCACCTGATTAAGCTGGAGCTGCCCGCCTTGCAGGGCATAGATCTCTATCTCAAGGATGAGAGCACTCACCCGACCGGCAGCCTCAAGCACAGGTTGGCACGTTCACTCTTCCTCTACGCCTTGTGCAATGGTTGGATCAAGGAAGGCACGCCTATTATCGAGTCATCTTCCGGCAGCACGGCCATCTCCGAGGCCTATTTTGCCCGTCTGCTGGGCCTGCCCTTCATCGCCGTGATGCCCAACTCGACGGCCAAGAAGAAGATAGAGCAGATCAGCTTCTATGGCGGTCAATGCCATTTCGTCGAACACTCGAGTCAGATCTATGCCGAATCTGAACGCCTGGCCCGTGAACTGAATGGCCATTATATGGATCAGTTCACCTATGCCGAACGCGCCACCGACTGGCGCGGCAACAACAACATAGCCAATTCCATCTTCGATCAGATGTCGCATGAGCCTCATCCCATTCCCAGCTGGATAGTCATGAGTCCGGGCACCGGCGGTACCTCGGCCACCATAGGGCGTTACATTCGCTACCAGAGGCTCAACAGCCGGCTGTGCGTGGTCGATCCGCAAAACTCTGTGTTCTTCGACTATTACCACAACAGGGATGCGGGTATCACCTGCTGCAATGGCAGCAAGATCGAAGGCATAGGCAGACCCAGGGTCGAGCCGTCTTTCATTCCCGGTGTCGTAGATCATATGTTGAAAATTGCCGATACCGCTTCGATAGCCACCATTCAATGGCTGGAACAGCTGCTCGGCCGCAAGACAGGCGCCTCCACAGGCACTAACCTCTACGGCGCCCTGTTGTTGGCGGCCGAGATGCAGGCCAAGGGACAGACAGGCTCGATAGTGACACTGATCTGCGATTCGGGTGAGCGCTACCTGGATACCTATTACAATCCCCAGTGGATAGCGGAGCAGCTAGGGGATCTGGGTGAGTATCAGGCCAAACTGGCCGAATTCAGCCGCAGCGGCAAGTTAACCTAGGGGTTGCTCCATAAATACAGCGGCATAAGCCTAATAAAAAACGCCGAATGCAGGACATTCGGCGTTGCTTTTATCAGGCCAGTGAGGCTGGGCCATGGCAGGTTCAGTCTATGTCGAGATACTTATGGGTCTGGATCGACAGCCGCCAGTTACGGGCGATGCACACCCGCATCGCCAGTGCCGTGGCCCTGGGCTTTTGGCTGATGGGCTGCAGGCATATGGTCTTGTCACTCAGATCTATCGGCGCCAACAAGGCATCCAGCTCGTCCAGGTGTTTTTCGGTGGCAATCGGATGCTTGATCTCATTGGCGCGTTCCAAGGCCTGGGTCAGCACCTTATAGCCGCCTTTCATATTGATCTTGGGAGAAACTGTCACCCAGGTCTCGTCGGCGCAATGCACTTCGAAGGTGCCACTGGTTTCTATCTGGGTCTGGTAACCTGCCGCATGCAGCGCCCGGGTCAGGTCGACAAGATCGTACAGGCAGGGTTCGCCGCCGGTGATCACCAGGTGACGGGCAGTGAAGCCCTTGGCCCCGAATGCGGCGATCAGGCTCTGGGGGGTGTGCTCGGCCCAACGGCCTATGCTGCCATCGACCCGGATCACTTGCTCCGGGCTCACCTTGTTTGCCGGCAGCAGTTCCCAGGTTTGCTTGGTATCACACCAAGCACAGCCGACGGGACATCCCTGCAGACGTACGAATATCGCCGGCACCCCGGTAAAGACGCCTTCGCCTTGTATGGTCTCGAATACTTCATTTACCGGATATTTCATGGGTTACCTTCAACACCTTCAACTATTGCACTTCTATTGCACTTCAGTCATGCGCCTGCGCATTCGTGGGGCGGCATTTATAGAGGATTTTATCAGGTGCTGCAAGTTTTTACGCCCTTTCCCTCAGGTTTAAAAGCCCCCGCCTCTGGGTTACACTAGAGATCCTTATGATCCTGTGATGCAAAATTATGTCAAAAGCTGTCGTTGTGTTTAGTGGTGGTCAGGATTCGACCACTTGTTTGATCCAGGCCCTTGGCCAGTATGATGAAGTCCATGCCATCACCTTCGACTATGGTCAGCGTCATAGTCAGGAGATCCAGGTCGCCAAGGACCTGGCCGCAGAACTGAAGATCAAGAGTCATAAAGTCATGGATGTCAGCCTGCTCAACGAGCTGGCGATCTCGGCATTGACCCGGGATGCCATTCCCGTGTCCCATGAGCTGATGGACAACGGCCTGCCGAACACCTTCGTCCCTGGCCGCAATATTCTCTTCCTCACCCTCGCAGGTATCTATGCCTATCAGCTCGGCGCCGATGCCATCATCACTGGGGTGTGTGAGACAGATTTCTCGGGTTATCCCGATTGCCGTAATGACTTCGTCAAGGCGATGGAATCGGCTCTGGTCCAGGGCATGGACAGAAAGCTTGAGATAGTCACCCCGCTGATGTGGCTCAACAAGGCCCAGACCTGGGCCTTGGCCGACAAGTATCAGCAACTGGAATTGGTTCGCAACCGGACGCTGACCTGTTACAACGGCGTCATTGGCGATGGCTGCGGCGATTGCCCCGCCTGCCTGCTCAGGCGACGTGGATTGGAAGACTATCTGCAGGATGCCCAGGCGGTGATGGCCTCGTTGGCACGCCAATGAAGGCTTTGTCCCGGCACCTGAACAGCCCCTATATGGCGGCCATCTTGCTGAGCCTGGTATGCCTGGGGCTGTATCTTGCCGGACTCCATTTCACCGGCTTGGATGCCGGGCTTGCCTACCGCAGATCCGAGATAGCCCAGGGCCAGTGGTGGCGACTCATCAGCGGTAATTTACTGCACACCAATCATTGGCACCTGCTGATGAACCTGGCCGGCCTGTGGGTGCTGCTCTTGCTGCACCATTTCCATTACCGGCTCAACGGCTTGCTCTGTCTGCTCGCCAGTCTCTGTCTGCTCGAAGGCCTGGGGTTATACCTCTTCTACCCAGGCCTGCTGGCCTATGTTGGCCTCAGCGGCATGCTTCATGGGCTGTTCGCCTATGGCGCCATCCAGGACATACGCACGGGCACCAAGTCGGGTTACCTGCTATTGCTCGGGGTGATAATAAAGGTCGCGAATGAGCAATTGTTCGGTGCCCCCGCCGACGTCAGCGCCATGATAGGCGCCAGGGTCGCGACCGAGTCGCACCTTGTCGGCCTGGTGTGCGGTCTAGGCTGTGGCGCCTTGGTCCTGGTCTATGGCCGCTGCAGAGCCGCTGCCATCATAAAAAAAACCGTCTGAGCGCTTAGCGCTCAGACGGTGTTCATCGCAAGTTAAAAGGGCCTGAGCCACATCAGGCCTTCATCAGCAGCTCACTCAAGTGTTTCACCTCATCGCGCAGCGCCGCCGCCTGCTCGAACTCCAGGTTGCGGGCATGCTCGTGCATCTGCTGCTCGAGCTTATCTATCCTATGGCTCAGATCGCCTATATCCAGTACCTGGTAGCTGGCCTGAGACTCTGCGACTCTGCCGTAGGGCTGGCGTTTGCCCTGCTTGCTATCGCCGAGATCCATCACATCCGTGATACGTTTCACCACGCCCTTGGGTACTATGCCATGCTCCAGGTTATACTGCCGCTGCTTCTCTCGGCGGCGTTCGGTTTCGCCCATGGCTTTGGCCATGGAGTTGGTTATCCTGTCGGCATATAGGATCACCTTACCGTTCACGTTACGGGCGGCACGCCCTATGGTCTGGATGAGTGAACGCTCGGAACGCAGGAAACCTTCCTTATCCGCATCCAGGATGCACACCAGGGAGACTTCGGGCATGTCCAGCCCTTCCCTGAGCAGGTTGATGCCGACCAGCACATCGAATACCCCAAGACGCAGATCGCGGATGATCTCGACCCGCTCGACCGTGTCTATGTCCGAATGCAGATAGCGCACCTTGACCCCATGCTCATCCAGATATTCGGTCAAGTCCTCCGACATGCGTTTGGTGAGCGTGGTGACCAGGACGCGTTCGTTGACCGCCACCCGCTTGGCAATTTCCGACAGCAGATCATCCACCTGAATGGCGACCGGACGCACTTCCAGCTCGGGATCCAACAGCCCGGTCGGTCGCACCACCTGCTCCGCCACTTCACCGCCACTCTTGTCCAGCTCGTATTGGCTGGGGGTGGCAGACACGAAGATGGTCTGGGGCATCAACTGCTCAAACTCCTCAAATTTCAGCGGCCGGTTATCCAGGGCCGACGGTAGGCGGAAACCGTATTCCACCAGGGTGGTCTTGCGGGATCTGTCGCCCTTATACATGGCGCCTATCTGCGGCACTGTCACATGGGACTCGTCGATGATCAACAAGCCATCGGCCGGCAAATAGTCCAGCAGGGTCGGTGGCCCCTCGCCGGCGGCGCGACCGGACAGATAGCGGGAATAGTTTTCTATGCCTGAGCAATAGCCGAGCTCGACCATCATCTCGAGATCGTATTGCACCCGCTCGCTGAGGCGCTGCTCCTCGACCAGCTTATGCAGCTCCAGCAGTTGCTGTTTGCGCTCACGCAGCTCGACCTTGATATGCTCCGTCGCCTCGAGGATCTTCTCTCTCGGGGTCACATAATGGGTCTTGGGATACACAGTGGTGCGGGCGATGCGTTTGTTGATATGTCCTGTGAGGGGATCGAACTCGCTCAGGCGCTCAATTTCATCGTCGAACAACTCGACTCTAATAGCGTCCCGCTCGGAATCCGCGGGGAAAATGTCTATCACCTCGCCGCGCACCCTGAAAGTACCACGCTGCAATTCCATGTCGTTGCGGCTGTACTGCAGTTCGCTCAGACGCTTGAGAATGTCGCGCTGGCCCATGGTATCGCCCTGGCGCAGATGCAGTAGCATCTTGAGGTAAGAGTCGGGATCGCCCAGGCCATAGATGGCGGATACCGAGGCGATCAAGACGACGTCTTTGCGCTCCAGCAATGCCTTGGTCGCCGACAGCCGCATCTGTTCTATGTGGGCGTTGACCGAGGCATCCTTCTCTATGAAGGTGTTGGAGGCCGGCACATAGGCCTCGGGTTGGTAGTAGTCGTAATAAGAGACAAAATACTCCACCGCATTATGGGGGAAGAACTCTTTCATCTCCCCATAGAGCTGTGCCGCCAATGTCTTGTTGGGGGCCATGATGATCGTTGGCCGGCCAAGCGTCTGAATGACATTGGCTACTGTGAAGGTCTTTCCCGAACCGGTAACGCCGAGCAGGGTCTGGCTCGCCAATCCTGACTCCAGGCCTTCGACCAGCTGTTTGATCGCCGCGGGTTGATCACCGGCGGGGGCAAATTGGGATTCGAGTTGGAATACTGATGCTGACACTCAAGCTTATCCTTTATATGACTTATGTTGAAACATGGGGCCTAGCCTATTCTGCCATGCTTGCCCTGGCACTGGAATGCCGAGCCGCGCATGTCAAACCCTACTGCAACTTGAGCCCATGATACCTTAATCCGGCCCTTGGCGATAAGTCCCCAGGCAATAGGTGGGCAATTGCCGGCCAGAGTTGCCCTAAGCGCCTGTCCTATGCTCCAGCGCGCCACAATGAAACTTTGCCACAGAAAGCGACAAACAGGATAAAGGTGCGTAAATCCCCCGCAAAACCATTGAAAATGCCAAATTAATACACAAGAGACTCAGCGCCAGGGTTACCATTTTGCAACCAGGATAACTTTGTTAGATGCGTCCTGGGCTTGAATTTTATCTATTTGTATTTACTTACTTTTATTTTAGACCCTCAAAATGGTGCAAATTAACTCCGGCGCCCTCCCGGCAAGGGTTTGCCGGCCGAAATTCGCCTTAACCCACAGGCTTATCCACAGATTTAGTGGATAAGTCGACACAAGCCAGAAACCACGCGGGTTAGCGGTCGGCGCCGTTCCGACTCCGGCCTCGACCTGGCTTTGGTAAGTTTATTACATTTGAAAGTCGCCGCCCTTGGCCCTTTATGCCCGCTATTTATGCTCCCTATTTATACCCCCTATTCGTGTCCTCTATTGCGCCGTCCGTGACAGGGCGAACGCCATCCCAGGCCGCAGTCGCCTGAATTTACTGGAAGAAATAATCCACGCCACAGCGTCATTTCCCTGATTTGCAGGGCAAAATGCCGCTTTCTGCAGCACCATGCACATTAGATGAGCACTTAACACTATAATTACACTTTTTTTTATAACTCGAGTTGACTCGTCTGAGCGGGCGTTTTACTATGCGCTCCGTTCTCAACGACAGGTTGCGAAACGATTCCCCAGTAGTTCAGTCGGTAGAACGGCGGACTGTTAATCCGTATGTCACTGGTTCAAGTCCAGTCTGGGGAGCCAATTTATTACATTGCTTAATATAATCAATGAAATAAACGCAAAACTGTATTAAGAACATTGAATGTTAATTGTGTATTCCCCAGTAGTTCAGTCGGTAGAACGGCGGACTGTTAATCCGTATGTCACTGGTTCAAGTCCAGTCTGGGGAGCCACACAAATTAATACTCAACTTTGTTTGTGACATGAATGAGTTCAGGTCAAAAAATTAATTCCCCAGTAGTTCAGTCGGTAGAACGGCGGACTGTTAATCCGTATGTCACTGGTTCAAGTCCAGTCTGGGGAGCCAATTTTTAACAAGCAAAACAGCAGCAATATCTCTATTCCCCAGTAGTTCAGTCGGTAGAACGGCGGACTGTTAATCCGTATGTCACTGGTTCAAGTCCAGTCTGGGGAGCCAATTTTTAACAAGCAACACCTCAGCAAGATCCCTACTCCCCAGTAGTTCAGTCGGTAGAACGGCGGACTGTTAATCCGTATGTCACTGGTTCAAGTCCAGTCTGGGGAGCCAATTTATCGAACCATACCCACACCCGTTTGCTTCCCTATTTCCCAAGCCATGGCCCAGGCCACCTCAACGCCACTGCGCCATCTCCCAGCCTATTGGTCCTATAACCCTGCCCCCGGCTCCTCTCCCCTGAGTCTTGGTCTCTGGGCCATAGCTGCAATTTGCGCCAAAGATAGTTAACCCTGCATTCTATATGTTGTTTATGGCGTCGGAAAAGCCGATAATACCGCTAAGATCGGATTAGAAAAGTATCGGGATGAGTGAATATCTCCTGTTGTTGATAGGTACCGTGCTGGTTAACAACTTCGTATTAGTAAAATTCCTTGGGTTATGCCCCTTCATGGGCGTGTCGAGCAAGCTGGAGTCTGCCATTGGCATGTCCATGGCGACGACCTTCGTGCTGACCCTGGCCTCAATTCTCAGTTATTTAGTCAATGAATATCTGTTGCAACCTTTCGGTCTCAGTTATCTGCGCACCATGAGCTTCATCCTGGTGATCGCCGTAGTAGTGCAGTTCACCGAGATGGTGGTGCAAAAAACCAGTGCCTCGCTGCACCGCGCCCTGGGGATCTACCTGCCGTTGATCACCACCAATTGTGCCGTGTTGGGGGTCGCCTTGCTCAATGTCAATGAAAAGCATGACTTCATCCAGTCGGCCGTCTATGGTTTCGGTGCTGCCGTCGGTTTTTCATTGGTATTAATTCTGTTTTCCGCCATGCGTGAGCGTCTGGCGGCGGCTGACGTACCGCTTCCTTTCAGAGGGGGCGCCATCGCCATGATCACCGCCGGCCTGATGTCACTGGCCTTCATGGGCTTCACCGGATTGGTGAAGTAGATGTCCGAGATGTTTATCGCCGTTAGTCTGTTGACCCTGCTTGCGCTGGTGTTTGGGATTTTACTGGGTTTTGCCGCCCAAAAGTTTAAAGTCGAAGGCAATCCCATTGTCGATCAAATAGATACTCTGTTACCTCAGACCCAATGTGGTCAGTGTGGCTACCCTGGCTGCAGGCCCTATGCCGAAGCCATAGCCAATGGTGACAAGATCAACAAATGCCCGCCCGGCGGCACTGCCACCATGGAAAAACTCGCCGAACTCATGGGCGTCGATCCCGAACCTTTGAATGCCAGCGCCGAGACACAGGTCAAGAAAGTCGCCTATATACGCGAAGATGAGTGTATCGGCTGTACCAAGTGTATTCAGGCCTGCCCTGTCGATGCCATCATAGGTGCCGGCAAACTGATGCACACAGTGCTGACCTCAGACTGTACGGGTTGCGACTTATGTGTCGAACCCTGCCCGGTCGACTGTATCGACATGATCCCCGTGACACCTAATCTCAAGAACTGGAACTGGCAGCTCAACGCCATTCCGGTCACGCTGTTGGATGAGGAAAAGCCGTGCTGACCTTATTAGATCAACTCGACCAGGGTACCCTTTGGCGCTCACCCGGTGGCATACATCCACCGCAAGAAAAATCCCTCTCCAACACCACAGCCATCGCCAGGCTCGCCTTGGCGCAGCAATATCTGGTGCCCGTGCCTCAGGTCGGCGAGAGTTGCACCCTGAGCGTCAAGGTCGGCGACAGGGTACTCAAGGGCACGCCCCTGACCCAAGGCACCAGCCTGCAGCACTTGCCGGTACACGCCCCGACGTCGGGCACCGTCATCGCCATAGAGCCGCGCCCGAGCAATCATGCCTCGGCCCTGCCGGTCAATACCTGCGTCATAGCGGCCGACGGCCAGGATAGCTGGTGTCCCCTGCAGCCGAGTGATCCGGCCGAACTTAGCCAACAGCAGATACTCGATAAGGTGCGCTCCGCCGGCATAGCGGGTCTGGGTGGCGCGGCATTTCCGAGTCATATAAAGCTCAACCCCGTCAGTGAGATAGAGTTGGTCATCATCAATGGTGTCGAGTGTGAACCCTATATCACCTCGGACGACAGGCTGATGCGTGAGCATAGCGATGACATCCTCGCCGGCATCGCCATCATTCACAAGCTGGTGCAGCCGCAGCGGATAGTGATCGCCATAGAAGACAACAAGCCCGAAGCCGCCGAGGCCATGACCCAGGCAATTGGCCGCAGTCAATTACCGGTCGGCAGTACCAGGGTCACTGTCATTCCGACCAAATACCCTTCCGGCGGCGAGAAACAACTGATCCAAATCATCACGGGCAAGGAAGTGCCCGCCGGTGCCATCCCGGCGCAACTCGGGGTCCTGGTGCATAACGTCGGCACTGCCTATGCGATTCAGGCGGCGGTGCTGCAAGGTCAACCTCTGGTCGAGCGGGTGGTGACTGTGACGGGTCAGAGTATTGGCCGGCCGGGGAACTACTGGGTGCCTATTGGCACGCCTGTGACACATCTGCTCGAGGCCAGCGGCTCCACGGCTTTTGCGGGACAGAAGATTATCGTCGGCGGTCCCATGATGGGCCATGCCTTGCCGCAGACGCAAGTGCCCGTCCTCAAGGGAACCAACTGTATCCTGGCACCGGGTGCCGCGGAACTGGCCACTGAGGTCGAAGAGAAGGCCTGCATCCGCTGCGGCGAATGCGCCCAAGCCTGCCCGGCACAGCTGCTGCCCCAGCAATTGTTCTGGCATGCCAAGGCGGAAGAATATGATAAGGCGGCCGGCTTTAACCTCAAGGACTGCATCGAATGCGGTTGCTGCAGCTATGTCTGCCCGAGTGACATTCCCCTGGTGGAATATTATCGGGTAGCCAAGTCGGCATTGCGCCAAGCGGCGGAAGATAAATTGCAGGCCGAGCGCGCCAAGCAGAGATTCGAAGCCAGATTGCAGCGACTCGAAGAAGAAAAACTCGCCCGCGAGGCCAAGGCTAAGGAAGCCGCCGAACGCCGTAAGGCCAGCATGAGCCCCAAGGACAAAGACGCAGTCGCCGCCGCCATGGCCCGCATTCAGGCCAAGAAGGCTGCCACAGAAACTGCGGCTGTTAGCCCGGATGCCCAGGCCACAGAAGCGGCCGGCGGCAATAAATCCGCCGCAGTCGCCGCCGCAGTCGCCCGCGCCAAGGCCAAGAAGGCCCAACAAGCCCAGACGGATAGCCCGGCCGCAGTACGGACAGAAGTGCAAACCGAAGTGCAGACAGAAGTGCAACCTGCCGCAGCCGACGACAAACAAGCCAAAATCGCCGCCGCAGTCGCCCGCGCCAAGGCCAAGAAGGCTCAACAAGCCCAGGCGGATAGCCCGGCCGCAGTGCAAACTGAAGTGCAGGCAGAAGTGCAGACGAGAGTGCAGACAGAAGTGCAACCGGCCGCAGCCGACGACAAACAAGCCAAAATCGCTGCCGCAGTCGCCCGCGCCAAGGCCAAGAAGGCTCAACAAGCCCAGGCGGACAACCCGGCCGCAGTGCAAATAGAAGCACCAACAGAAGTGCAGACGAGAGTGCAGACCGAAGTGCAACCGGCCGCGGCCGACGACAAACAAGCCAGGATCGCCGCCGCCGTTGCCCGCGCCAAGGCCAAGAAGGCCCAACAAGCCCAGACGGACAACCCGGCCGCAATGCGTACAGAAGTGCAAAACGAAGTGCAGACAGAAGTGCAACCGGCCGCAGCCGACGACAAACAAGCCAGAATCGCCGCCGCCGTTGCCAAGGCGAAAGCCAAGAAAGCCGCCTCGGCAGCAAAGCAAGATAAGGAATAATAGATGGCGTTCAAAATAGCCTCATCCCCCCATGTCAGCCGCAACCTGCATACGGCGACCGTGATGCAGAGAGTGATCTTATGCCTGCTGCCCGGCTTGGTGGTCCAATGCGTATTTTTCGGCTGGGGAACCCTTATCCAAGTGATGCTGGCGATTGCCGTTGCCCTCGGCAGCGAAGCGGCCGTCATGAAGTTGAGACGCAGGAATCCTGCCGCGGCCCTGGGTGATAACAGTGCCATGTTGACCGCTGTCTTGCTCGGGGTCGCCATCCCCCCCCTGGCGCCTTGGTGGCTGATAGTCATAGGCACAGTGTTCGCTATCGTGATTGTCAAACAGCTGTATGGCGGCCTGGGACATAATCTGTTCAATCCGGCGATGGCCGCCTATGTCCTCTTGCTCATTTCCTACCCGGTGCAGATGACCAGCTGGGTCGCACCCAGCACTGTGGCACAACAGGCCCCGGATCTGCTGGCGAGCCTGCAGGCCATCTTCGGCAGCCTGGCAAGCAGCGAACTCAAGCTCTATAGCCTGGGCATAGACGGCGTATCCATGGCGACGCCACTGGATACCTTGAAGACAGATCTCGCCTTGGGCCTGACCAGCAGTGAAAGCCTGAGTAAGCCCATATTCGATGGCAGCACGGGTGTCGGTTGGTTCTGGGTCAATCTGGCCTATCTGGCGGGCGGCTTGGTTTTGCTCAAGCTCAAGGCGATCCGCTGGCAGATCAGCACGGGAATATTGGTGGCGCTGTTTGTCTGCGCCAGCGTCGGCTGGATGCTCGGGCCGGATAACCACGCCAGCCCACTGCTGCACCTGTTTTCCGGCGCCACCATGCTGGCGGCATTTTTCATCGCCACAGATCCCGTCACCGCGGCGACCAGCAATCGCGGCCGCTTCCTCTTTGGCGCCCTGATTGGCATGCTGGTGTATTTCATCCGTACCTTCGGCGGTTACCCGGATGCCTTCGCCTTCGCCGTCTTACTGGCGAATCTGTGTGCCCCCTTTATCGATTATTATGTTCGTCCCAGGACTTATGGCCACAGGGCCGGCAGCTAGCAGGAGACAGATGTGAAGAATGCTATGATGAAAAATGGCCTGCTGCTCGGCCTGTTTGCCTTGCTCTGCACCGGCCTGGTGGCACTGGTTAACCAGCAAACCGCCGCCAAAATACAGCAACAACAGAAGCATGAACTGATGCGGGTGTTGCATCAGATAATCCCGGACGCCATGCACGACAATGAACTGACATCCCAGTGCACCTTGCTGCAGGACAAGGAGGCGCTGGGCACCGACAGTCCCCTGCCCGCCTATATAGCAACTCAGGCAGGCCAGGCCGTCGCCATTGCCCTCGAGACCATAGCGCCCGACGGTTATAACGGCCAGATAAAGCTTATCGTCGGCATCTCAGCCGAGGGTACTGTGCTCGGGGTAAGAACCCTATCCCACCAGGAAACCCCTGGTTTGGGTGATAAAATAGAACTGAGAAAATCCGGTTGGGTATTGAGTTTCGCCGGCAAGGAACTCGGCGACGAAGCCGATGAGCGTTGGCGGGTCAAGAAAGATGGCGGGAGTTTCGATCAATTTACCGGCGCCACCATCACCCCCAGAGCCTACGTCAAGGCAGTAAAGCGGGCCCTCTGGTACGTTAAGCAGCATCAGCAAGCCATCTTCAGGCAACCACGCAATTGTGAGGCACAGCATGACTAATTTCCGCGAAATCGCCTGGCAGGGACTGTGGAAGAATAACCCTGGTCTGGTGCAGCTACTTGGGCTATGCCCCCTGCTGGCCGTCACCGCCACTATCACCAATGCCCTCGGGCTCGGGCTGGCGACCCTGCTGGTGCTCATAGGCTCGAACGTGCTGGTGTCCCTGGTACGCGACTTCGTCCCCAAGGAAATACGCATTCCTGTGTTTGTGATGATCATCGCCGCGCTGGTGACCGCGGTACAACTGCTGATCAATGCCTATGCCTATGGTCTCTATCTGTCGCTGGGGATCTTTCTGCCGCTGATAGTGACCAACTGCGTGATCATAGGCCGCGCCGAGGCCTTCGCGTCACGCAATAGCCTCATCAGCTCTGCCTTCGACGGCTTGATGATGGGGCTGGGGTTCACCTCCGTGCTGGTGGTGCTGGGCACGGTACGTGAACTCTTGGGGCAAGGTACCCTCTTCTACGGCGCCGAGCAGCTGCTCGGTCCCTGGGCCGAATCACTCACCATTCAGGTTTGGCAGGTAGATACCCCCTTCCTGCTGGCCATGTTGCCACCCGGCGCCTTCATCGCCATGGGTTTGCTCATCGCCCTGAAGAATGTCATCGACAGAAAACTGGCGGAAAGACAGCCTAAGATAGAAACCGCCACTGTGACCCGGGCGCGGATCACTAAGGTCAACTGAGCATGATGGCCAGGAACGAGAGTCAGACTTATGAACAATGAAAAACGGCGTCAGATCTTAACCCGACTGCGTGACAACAATCCCCATCCACAGACAGAGTTGCACTTCTCCAGTCCGTTCGAACTCCTGGTCGCCGTGACTTTGTCGGCACAGGCGACGGATGTCAGTGTCAACAAGGCGACCGCTAAACTCTTTCCCGTCGCCAATACCCCCAAGGCCATCTATGCTCTGGGCGTCGATGGGCTTAAGGACTACATCAAGACCATAGGCCTCTATAACAACAAGGCCATAAACGTCATCAAAGCCTGTGAGATCTTGCTGGAAAAATATGACGGCGAGGTGCCCGAAGACAGGGAAGCCCTGGAGTCTTTACCCGGTGTTGGTCGCAAGACCGCCAATGTGGTGCTCAATACCGCCTTCGGCTGGCCGACCATAGCGGTCGACACCCATATTTTTCGCTTGGCCAACCGCACCAAGTTCGCCCCCGGCAAGAATGTGCAAGAGGTGGAAGAGCGTATGCTCAAGGTAGTGCCGGCCGAATTCAAGGTGGATGTCCACCATTGGTTCATACTCCATGGCCGTTATACTTGCCTGGCACGCAAACCCCGTTGTGGCAGCTGTATCATAGAAGATCTGTGCGAGTTCAAAGACAAGGTCTACCCGGAAGAATAGCCTTAGGGCTGAAATGCCGGCCAGCCCTCTCCCAAACAACTGGGAACAAGCCTAAAACATCATAAAAAAGAACACACTCAGGCCTAAGGCGATGATCAGGCTAATCGCCAATGCCATCTTAAGTTCGGTATTCATGTTTGCTCTCCATGTGTGACGTCCCTCGTGTGCCCCAGCGTGGGCAGCCAGAGTCTGCCTCTTCAGATGGCCACTCTCTGTTACTCTACCTTAATCCCTGCAACTTGGGCCAGCCTAGTGCATCTGGCTGTCGCCGTTATCCCCCTACTGCAGGCCATGCTATGTGCCGGCCCAGGAGCCCTATTTTCGCCCCCCCTCACCAGAAATTTGCTATAATGCCAAAGCCTTAACGCCTCCAGCTCCATGAGGCCCATTTCAGCCCCAAGATGAGAATCCTATGTCACAACTCTTACATACCATGCTGCGTGTCGGCAATCTGGAACGCAGTATCGCCTTCTATACCCAGGTTATGGGCATGAAACTGCTGCGGACCTCGGAAAATCCTGAGTACAAGTATACCTTGGCCTTCGTAGGTTATGCCGATGAATCCTCCGGCCAGGCCGTGGTCGAGCTGACCTATAACTGGGGTACCGAGAGTTACGACCTGGGCACCGCCTTCGGCCATCTCGCCATAGGCGAAGACGACATCTATGCCCGTTGCGAGGCGATCGCCGCCGCCGGTGGCAAGATAGTCCGCGCCCCTGGTCCCGTTGCCGGTGGCCGCACGGAAATCGCCTTCGTCGAAGATCCGGACGGTTACAAGATAGAGCTGATCCAGATGAAGTCTGCCTCGAACGGCTTGGGCTGATCGCCGGCATATTGAAGCCCACACACAAAAAAAGCGCCTTACGGCGCTTTTTTATTTTTAGGCTACAACAAGCTTAGAACTTGTAAGTCACGCCACCATAAATTTGACGACCTATAGTGTCGTAAACTTCTGGTACTGTGCCGCCATCGCTGCCGTTACTCACTGTCGATGGCTTCTCGTCTGTGAAGTTCTTCACGCCGACGCTCACTGTCAATGCATCCGTTGCATGGTAAGTACCGGAGATGTTGTGATACAGCACTGAGTCAGACTGACGAACCGCGGTAAATGGCTCATCGTTGGCGTCATAATCCGTGTAGATATCATCCATGGAATCGATGAAGCGGTTGAAGTAAGTGACACTCCAATCGCCCTGCCCCGCCTGAATGCTGAAGTTATTACGGATCTTGGCGTAGGCACCGAAGTTGCCGTCAACAGTACCAGTGTAGTCTTCGCTGTCTTGCTCGAAGTTGAGCAGATAAGTCATGTCGTTGCTGATTTTCCAATCCAGACCCAAGGCTTCGAAACCATAGGCCAGGTTGAAGTCGATACCACTGGTATCCTGAGTCCCTACGTTGGTCAAAGGATTGGTGAAATCGTCCAGGTTACCGTCCAAGGTGATCTTGAAGGTTTCACAGGCTGTAGCATTGCCGGCGAAACACTCGTTCAGACCGGTTTGCGCGTCCAGACGCGTGATGGCGTTAGTGACCTTGAAACGCCAGTAGTCCAGCGTCACAGACATGCCATCGATGAAGCCAGGTGAGTACACCAGACCCGCGGTGTAAGACTCAGACTCTTCAGGCTTCAGATCCGGATCCGAGGTGTAGTTAACCTTGATCTGTGGATCTTGCTCATTGCCCCAAGGATCGTCTAGGTAGTCGAATGAACCTGTGTTACCGCCGAACAGCTCGCTCACGTTAGGTGCGCGGAAACCGGTCGCAGCCACGGTACGAAGCATAAGCTCATCGCTCGCTTCATAGGTCAGGCCTATCTTCCAGGTGGTCGCCTTGCCGAAGGTAGAGTAATCGTCGAAACGCAAGGCAAATTCACCGGTCAATTTCTCGGTGAAAGGCACGCTCACTTCCTGGTAGAAAGAGATAACGTTGTAGTTGCCATCGGTAGGATCTTGCTGGGCTGAGGTGCTGTCACCGGCAACAACCACAGGATCCGGGTTGTAATAACCGCTCTCACGACGGTATTCGGCCCCGATAGCGAAACCTACGGCACCGGCGCTGAGATCGAACAGCTCACCGTTCAACACGCCGGCAACTGTGTGTTGCTCGTTGCCGCCATCGGCTTGCTGGAAGTAGCCTATATCACCCATGATGTCTTGAGTCAGAGGCTGACCGCTGAACCAGGCATCCTGGTTGGCGTAGACAGATTGTTCCATCTTGGTGGCATTGATCGAGTTGTCGACCGTGGACGACGCCTTGTTCTTGCCATAGGTGTAAGACACATCCCAGTTCATGCCTGTGTTGATATCCAGCGAACCGGCTAAGTCTACTGAAGCGCGGTAAGTATCTGTATCCTGCGAGCTGATACGCGGACCCACATCGTTGGTACGGCGACGGTATTCTACCCGGCCTGTCTTGTCGGCCTCAATGCCGCCGGCTGTCATGGCGCTGTCCAGGGTGATGCACTTGACGGCATCGGCACCAGGCGCACCACAGACGTCCAACATCACAGAGGCAGGCTGAGCCGCCATCTGTTGATTGGATTTACGCTTGGTGTACAGTATGTCACCTGTCAGCACCAAGTCGTTGCCCAGATCTTGGGTCATGTTGGCAAACAGACTGTAGCGCTCGCTTGGCGTCTGATAATAGCTGTCTTGGGTGAAGTCATAACCTGTTGTACGCTTAACCCAGTTGCCGTTGGCATCTTGTACCTTGCCGCCCAAAGTGCCGGTTGGGATGTAAGAGCTGCTACCCGCTTCGGTCCAGGCACGGTCAGATTGGATCACACTCTTGCGGTCCGAGTAAGCGGCACCCAAGGTGTAGTTACCAGAATCTGTGTTGACACCATACAGGGCGCTCATCTCGGCTGTTTGGCCGTCGCCTCTGTCGGTGCCGCTGCCATTAACGTCCAGCAACAGACCGTCGAAGTCTTTCTTGGTGATGATGTTCACCACGCCGGCGATAGCGTCGGATCCGTAAACGGCAGATGCACCGTCTTTAAGGATTTCAACCCGGGCAATCATGGCAACAGGGATGGAGTTCAGATCCACGGCGCTGTCGGCACCCGTGCCTGAGCTGACCATGCGGCGACCGTTGAGCAGTACCAGAGTACGCTCGGCACCCATGCCGCGCAGATCGACCTGAGCCGAGCCACCTGAGCCGTTGTTGGAAGTGGAGCCGATTGCGGCACCCGCCATGGAAGTTTGGGCCTGCAGCAACTGGTCGACTGAGGTGAAGCCTTCGGCGCGAATGGCGCTGGCGTCGATCACAGTCACAGGCGATGCCGTTTCCATGTCCTGACGTTGGATACGTGAACCTGTCACTTCGATGCGTTCAACTTTGGCTTCGCCTTCGGCGGCGACAGCAGTTTGAGAGGCAACGAAGGCTGAAGTTGAAAGCGATGCGATTAAGCCAAGCTTAACGGCATCGGCCAATTTGGTTTTCTTGATCATAGATAAAACTCCCTTACTACCTAGTTTATTTTTCTAATCATTCGACGTCTTATTAGTGCGTTAGCGCACGACGTTGCACGATACTGAAGTTTCACCTTTGCCCCGTCAATGACCCCAACCTTTAACCTGCGGAGAGCATTTTGTTACTAAAAAAGCTTCAATTTGTTAATCGACGAGAAACAGCCCGGCCTCACCTGGCTATTATTCATACGTCTCAGCATAAAGAGTCAGCCTATCTCTAAAAATGCAGTGATTCCTGCTTGTTAAAAGCCAACGAGTACGCAACATTGTAAAATGATGAAAACGTGACATGCGTCACAAAAAAATGCCATTTATCGAATGCGTCACTCGAAAAAACTGCATAAATAACCATCGAATAAGCTTTTGATACAAGGCGTTTACTTTCCCCCTGACAAGCCTGTGCCTGCCAGGCCAAGGCCCTGTGCGGCGCCAAGCCGGGGAAGCGATACCTTTGTTAATTTTTTGTTTACCGATTGAAGTGTGGAGGATAGGAAATGGCTGACAGACGTTATGCCAATACCCAGGCATGCACTATGAATATGCCTGCATGATAGGTATCTATAATAATGGGCAGCTACAGATGATGGAGACTGTGCTTAATGGGCATGGGATGCTAGCCGGCCGCTTGCCGGAAACAAGAAGAGAGCCTAGGCTCCCTCAGTCTTGCAACTCGACAATCCCCATCGACGCCTTGGCGGCCTGCTATTCCGGCTTGATTATCTCGAAGTGTTGATAGGCCCGCGAAGTGGCGATACGTCCCCTGGGGGTACGCTGCACGAAGCCCTGCTGAATGAGGAAAGGCTCCAATACATCCTCTATGGTTTCCCGCTCCTCACCTATGGCGGCGGCCAGGTTATCCAACCCCACAGGGCCACCACCGAACTTGTCTATGATGGCCAGCAAGAGTTTCCTGTCCATGTAATCGAAGCCCTCGGTGTCGACATCCAGCAAGTCCAGCGCCTGCTCGGCGACAAACTGGCTGACCTTGCCCTGGTGCTGCACCTCGGCATAGTCACGCACCCGGCGCAGCAAACGGTTGGCAATACGCGGCGTGCCACGGGCACGGCGGGCAATCTCCGTGGCCCCGCCGGCATCTATCTCCAAATCCATCACCTGGGCCGAACGGGTCACTATGGTGGTCAAATCCTTGAGGTTATAAAATTCCAGCCGCAGCGGTATGCCGAAGCGGGCCCGCAGCGGAGAGGTGAGCGCGCCGGCTCTGGTAGTCGCACCGACGAGGGTGAAGGGGGGCAAATCCAGCTTGATCGAGCGCGCCGCCGGCCCCTCACCTATCATTATGTCCAGCTGATAGTCTTCCATCGCCGGATAGAGGATTTCTTCCACCACTGGGCTCAAACGGTGTATTTCATCGATGAAAAGCACGTCACCGGCTTCCAGGTTGGTCAGGAGCGCCGCCAGATCGCCGGCCTTTTCCAGCACAGGACCCGAGGTGGACTTGATGCTGACCTCCATCTCGTTGGCAACTATCATCGCCAGGGTGGTTTTACCCAGTCCGGGAGGGCCGTAGATCAGCATGTGATCCAAAGCCTCGCCGCGATTCCTGGCCGCCTGGATGAACACCTTGAGCTGCGCACGGGTGTCGTCCTGGCCCGTATATTCATCGAGCAACTTGGGGCGCATGGCCCTGTCGATGGATTCGTCCAGGCCTATGCTCTGGGGCTGGATCAGTCTATCTGCCTCTATCATGCCGATTCCTTATGCCTACAACATTGACTTGAGTGCGGCTTTGATCAAAGTTTCGCTGTCCATGCCTTCCTTGAAGGCCGCGGACACAGACTTGCTCGCCTGTGGCGGCTTATAGCCGAGGGAAATCAAGGCCGCTATGGCATCCTCTTCGGCCGTATTGACAGTTTGAGCCGGGGTAAAGTTGGACTGCAGCACAAACTCACGCTCGGAGCCTTGTGATGCCGCCATCAGGCTCTTGAGCTTATCGCGCATCTCGACCAGCAAACGCTCGGCGGTCTTCTTGCCGACACCCGGCAGCTTGACCAGAGTCGCTATATCATCACGCTCGACGCAGCCGACAAATTCGCCCGCTGTCATCCCGGACAATATGGTTAAGGCCAACTTGGGGCCGACACCGTTGGTCTTAACCAACAAGCGAAATAGCGCCCTTTCCTGCTTGGTGATGAAGCCATAGAGCAGCTGGGCGTCTTCGCGCACCACGAAATGGGTGTAGAGCACAGCCGGTTGATTGATCTCCGGCAGCTCGTAGAAACTGGTGAGCGGCATCTGCAGCTCATAACCCACACCGCCGACATCCAACAATATTTCCGGCGCCTGTTTTTCCAGCAACACGCCCTTGAGTCTACCTATCATTTATACCTTCCGTATGTTCTGCTTCTCGCCCTGCCGCTCAACGCCACCAGGCTCTGGCCGGTATGATAATGGCATACCGCCACTCCGAGTGCATCGGCGGCGTCGGCCTGGGGGGCTGCGGGTAATTTCAACAACTGTTGGATCATATGCTGTACCTGGGCTTTTTCCGCCCGCCCAGTGCCCACCACTGCGCTCTTGATCTGAGTGGCACTGTATTCCGCCACAGGCAGATTGGCAACTGTGGCCGCCACTATGGCGGCCCCACGGGCCTGGCCCAGCTTCAACGCCGAATCGGCATTCTTGGCCATGAACACACGTTCGATGGCGAACTCATCGGGCTGGTACTGGCGAATAATTTCGGAGAGACCATCGAAGATCTGTTTCAGCCTGCCGGGAAGTTCATCGGAAGAGGTGCGGATACAACCACTGCCTAAATACAACTGGTGTCGTCCCTGGCATTGGATCACCCCGTAGCCTGTGATCCTGGATCCCGGGTCGACCCCTAAAATAATGGCCATAGGTTCCTTAATGACAGCCGCTATTCCAGGCTGTCCATGATTTCATCGGAGATCTCGGCGTTGTGATAGACTTCCTGCACATCGTCATGCTCCTCGAGGGTATCAATCAAGCGCAGAAACTTGGCCGCGGTATCGGCATCCAATTCCGCCTTGGTCGAGGCTATCATGCTTATCTCGTCGTGGGCAGGCACAAATCCTGCCGCCACCAGCGCATCCTTGACGCTGTAAAAATCGGCCGGTGGGGTAAACACATCGATAGACATGTCGTCGTTGGTGACCACATCCTCGGCACCCGCCTCCAATGCGGCGTCCATCAGGGCATCTTCATCGACGCCGCTCTCGTAGGAAAGCACCCCAAGTTTGGTAAACAGGTAGGCAACCGAGCCGTCTGTGCCCAAGTTACCGCCGGACTTGTTGAAGGCATTGCGCACCCCAGTCACAGTGCGGTTGCGGTTATCCGTCATGGTTTCGACCATCACGGCCGTGCCACCCGGGCCATAACCTTCATAGATGATGGTTTCCAGCTGCTGGCCTTCCAGCTCACCGGCGCCACGCTTGATGGCCCGCTCGACGGTGTCGCGGGTCATGTTGCCGCCCAGCGCCTTGTCTATCGCGGTACGCAAACGGGGATTGGCATCGGGATCCGAGCCACCTTCACGGGCGGCGACGGTCAACTCACGGATCAGTTTAGTAAACAGCTTGCCGCGTTTGGCGTCTTGTGCCGCCTTGCGGTGTTTGATGTTGGCCCATTTACTGTGACCTGCCATAATCATTCTCCTCTGTATCCCCTGTTGTCGACACTATTAACAGGGATAAAAACAGACCGAGGCTTGCGCCCCGGTTTATTTACACTTATCAGTCTTGGTGCTTCTGGTCACCCTGCTCATCGCTGGCAGCGACTTTTTTGACCACCTCTATGCCCAAATCGGACAACTGCAGCGGATTGGCAAATCCGGGCGCATTGGTCAGGGGACAGGCTGCCGTGGTGGTTTTCGGGAAGGCCATCACATCACGGATTGAGGTCGCCCCCGTCATCAGCATTATGATGCGATCCAGACCGAAGGCCAGACCCGCATGAGGCGGAGTACCGTAGCGCAGGGCTTCGAGCAGGAAGCCAAACTTCTCTTTGGCTTCTTCGTCGCCGATCCCCAGGATGCGGAATACTGCACTCTGCATATCCTGATTATGGATACGCACAGAGCCGCCACCGAGTTCACACCCGTTGAGCACCATGTCATAGGCATCCGAGACACGGTTGGCCGGATCCGCTTCCAGTTCTGCCGCCGTCACGCCACGTGGGGCGGTGAAGGGATGATGCACTGCGTGGAAGCAGCCATTGATCTTCTCGAACATGGGGAAGTCGACCACCCATAACGGCCGCCATTCACCTTCGAGCAACTCAAAATCTTCACCTGCCTTCAGACGCAGTGCGCCCATGGCTTCGGCAACCACCATGGCCTTATCCGCACCGAACAGCAGGATATCGCCACTCTGGGCGCAGGTACGCGCCAGGATGTCGCTAACGATCGACTCGTTGAGGAACTTGAGCACAGGCGACTGTATGCCTTCCATGCCGGCGGCCAGATCGTTGATCTTCATCCAGGCCAGACCCTTGGCGCCATAGATGCCGACGAACTTAGTGTACTCATCGATTTGCTTGCGCGACAGTGAGGCGCCACCCGGAATGCGCAGCGCAGCGACCCGACCCTCAGGGTCGTTGGCCGGACCGTTGAACACGGCAAACTCGACCTCTTTGAGCAGATCGGCAACGTCGACCAGTTCCAGCGGGTTACGCAAGTCCGGCTTGTCGGAGCCGAAGCGGCGCATGGCCTCGTCGTAACTCATGCGCGGGAACTCGCCCAGGTCCACATTCAGCAGCTCGAGGAACAGGCCGCGCATCATTTCTTCCGTCTTGGCCATCACCTGCTCAGAGGTCATGAAGGATGTTTCTATGTCTATCTGGGTAAATTCGGGCTGACGGTCGGCGCGCAAGTCTTCGTCACGGAAACATTTAACGATTTGATAGTAACGATCGAAACCTGACATCATCAGCAATTGTTTGAACAGCTGTGGCGACTGCGGCAGCGCGAAGAACTGCCCCTTATAGGTACGGCTGGGGACCAGATAGTCACGGGCACCCTCGGGAGTCGCCTTGGTCAGGATAGGAGTTTCTATGTCCAGGAAACCATTGCCATCGAGGAAACGTCGCACGGCGCTGGTGACTTTTGCACGGAAAATCAGACGCTCGGCCATCTCAGGGCGACGCAGGTCCAGGTAACGGTACTTGAGGCGTTGCTCTTCACTGTTATGCTGATGTTGGTCCATGTTCAGCGGCAACGGATCGGCGGCATTGATTATGGTTAACGCCTTGCCCAAGACTTCGATCTCACCGGTCTTCATCTGGGCGTTGACTTGGCTGTCGGGACGGGCGCGCACCAGGCCTTTGACCTGGACACAGAACTCACCGCGCAGCGTGCTGGCGACTTCGAAAACCTCAGGCAAGTCGGGGTCGTAAACGACCTGGATCAACCCTTCGCGGTCGCGAAGATCCAAAAACACCACGCCGCCGAGATCGCGACTACGGTTCACCCAACCCACCAGGGTAACTTCTTCTCCAACGTGAGACTTATTGACGTCCCCACAATAATGACTGCGCATCTAGCCCTATCCTTTGTTCCTGCAACCTGTGCTCTGGAAATGATCAAAACGAGATAAAAGCGGCATTATAATGAAATAATGCCGATTACCAAACTACTTAACGCTTAGGCGGCGAAGTATCAGACAGTTTTTTGTCCTTGGCCAGCGCCCGAGGCGGCCAACCCCAACGAGCGTTCAAAAAAACAGCTAACCGACCCGATAACAGCTGCCGCCACTCTCCTTGGCCAAGGAGCTGAGCTGCACCGCCCGCTTGAGGATGTCGATGGCGGTGTCGCCGTCCTTGGGATAGAAGGCCACACCTATGCTGGCCGAAACGGCATCCTTTCCCTGCAATAACTCCGCCGCCGTCGTCAATCCATGCAACAGGCTATCGACCAGCTGATACACTTGGTCGCGGCCATGGATCCTGTTGAGGATCAGCACAAACTCCTCGGTGCCGAAGCGAGCGACCGTATCCGACTCCCTGACCGCGTCCTGCAGCAAGCCGGTGACTATCAACAGTATCCTATCCATCTCCTTGGCGCTGCGGGCCTTGGTCAGGCGTTTAACTTCATCCAGCCCGACAAATACCAAAGCGAAACTTTCCTGCTCACGCCCATGCAGCAACACCGCCTGCTGCAACCTGTCATCCAATAAATTACGGTTTGGCAAACCCGTCAGGCTGTCGTGGTTGCCCAAGAGCTGCAGCTGTTTCTCTAACTTGCGCCGCAGTTGCGCTTCGGCGCCGTGACGGCGATAGATGAGTAACCCCACCAGGGCCAGGCCCAGACTCAAGAGGCTCACCAGCAAATAACTCAGCCAGCCTGGGATCTGTAGCGGCCGATGCCCGGCATCTGCCGTCAGCCAATGCTCGTAGATCCGCTGTTGTCTGGGTTTATCCAGCATGCCCAGCGCCATATCGATCAGCGGCACCAGCTCGGCATGCTTGGGGTTGATCCCCAAACGACTGTGCTGATCGGAAAAATCGGCCAGCAAAGACAACTTGAGTTCCCCGAAATGCCCCCCTTGCAGGCGCTGAGCCAGGGTGACCACCTTGTCGATAAACACATCGGCCTTGCCGCCGGCAACCGCCGCCAGACCGGCATCCGAGTCGGCCACCAGCACCAACTTGAGCCCGGGTTGCAGACTCATCAACAGGGGCACCAGGTGGTAACCTTCCACCACGGCGAGCCGCTGGCCCGAGAGTTGTTCCAGGTTAAAAACCGACACCTGCTGCAACCGGCTGACCAGGGCCCAAGGCGATGGCCAGTAGGGGGCACTGAACGCCAGGCTCTGTTTGCGCTCGGCCGTTTCGGCAACGCTGCCGGCAAGGTCTATGTCGCCGCGGAGCAACGCCTGGATGAGCGACTGCCAGTCATCGAAGGCCTGGGGCACTAGCTTGAGACCCAGCTGCTCGGTCAGCAGCTTGGCGACATCGCTGTTGATACCGGCGAACTTGCCGGCATCATCTGTGAATTCCATCGGCGACCAATGCTTGAGATAACCCATTTTCAGCTCGCCCAGACCGGCAAGATAGGCTTGCTGGCTGTCGTTGAGCGCCACCCGCTTGTCTGCCCCGGTGAAAATCAGATCCTGGGGATTCAACATCCACTTGCGTTCGATCGCCGCCAGTTCCTGCAGACTTATGCTGTTGAAGCCCGAGGCGACCCGTTGCGCCAGGCCCTTCTCATCTTCGCGGGTCAACACATAGTTATGGGTGCTGAACTCCAGCATGGACGCCTGGTGAAAATCCCCCCAGCCCTGGGTCAGCAACAGGTAATGTGACGTCAGCGCACCTGAGGCGACAAAGCCAGTGATGTCGCCCTTGCGCGCCGCCGCCGTCATGGCCGCCATGCTGTCGTAGAAACGGATCTGGGTCTCAGGCAGGGCCTGGCGCAACTGTGCCAGGTAGGGCGAGGTAGGAAACACGCCTATGCGTTTGCCCTTGAGCTCGCCCAAGTCCGTCAGTGACTGCTGGTACACGAACAACCGGCTCTTCATGGTATAGAGGTTCCATACCCGCTGCAGCCCAGAGTTGAGTTCATCGTTTTCCGGGTAACCTATCTGCACGTCCGCTATGCCATTGCGTACGTCTTTGAGACTGCCATTCATGTCGCTGGCAACGAAGTCGATGCTGATGCCGGTTTTTTCAGACCAGAGTTGCCAAATGTCGACGAACAGTCCGTGTGGCTGGCCATCCAGCCCAAGATCCCCGTAGGGCTCGGCCCCGAGCGGCATGGCTATGCGGATCCCCGCCTGTTGGCGCTGGTAACCCAACCAACGCCGCTCGGCTTGCTGAATGAAGCCCTTATCCAGTCGCGCAAAGCCTGAGTCGATCTGCGCCAGCAACTTTTGCTCGCCTTTGCGTACCGCCGCCCGGATTGGGGTCTTCTTGATGGCAATACGGATATTGGCCGGAAAGCCGTTCATTATGTCCTGCTGCAGCCCTTGATCCCTCAGGTAGCCTTCCATGCCGGCGAAGATATAGAGATCTCCCCTGGACACAGCCTCCAGCAGGGCCTCGCGACTCGGGTAGGTCTTGAGCATCAATCCGGGTTGCAAGCGTTGCAACTCTGGAATATGGGCCGAATCTGCCACCACGCCTATCTGGTAGGGCAGCAAATCCTTGAACTGTTTCTTGTCCTTAAGGCTCTTATGCAGGTAGAGATAGGTGCCGACTTCTGAGATGGGAGCGGAGAAATCAAACTCGCTGCTGCGTTGCACCGTTTTCCCCAGGCCGATATGCACCTGGGCGTGCCCTTGCCTGAGCTGCTCCATGGACTCGGACCAATGTCTGACCACGAACACCACAGGGGTCGCCGTGACCCTGGACCACTCCTGCCAGAGTTCGATCAACAAGCCGGCAACCTCTCCCCGCTCGTCAAGGAATTGAAATGGATAACTATCTTCCCCGGCAACTATGACGAGGGGCGGCGGATTGTGCCCGGCGTTGCCCTTGGCAGCGTCTATGGCAACATCCATGGCAGCAGCTTTCGCCGTGCTCTGCAGCACCAGCAAGAAGGTGCAAAAGATAACAACCAAGTGAATTACTCGCTTCAAGCGCTGTCCCTAGTACCCTAAGTACCTGTAAAAAATTTGTTGTTTCCAAGGTATTAGACAAAAATTTATCGCAAATTACCAGCAGGATACTTGCTGCTCCTCGACCTGATTGGCTAAAATGCCTAATTGAACCCACCCAATAACGCCCAGATGAACTCTACTCAAGATACTCTCTACGCTCAAGCGAGCGAACACATCAGTGACTTTCAGTTTGATAATAGGGTGGCCGGTGTATTCAGTGACATGATCCGCCGCTCGGTTCCGGGTTATACCCAGATCATCAATACCCTGGGCGACTTCGCCAAGAATCTGGTCACCCCCGACAGCCGAGTCTATGATCTCGGATGCTCACTCGGGGCAGCCACCCTGAGTATACGCCGGCAGATCCAGGGCAGAAACTGCCGCATCCTGGCCGTGGATAACAGTCAGTCGATGATCGAGCGCTGCCGGGAAAATCTCAACGCCTATGTCAGCGATACCCAGGTGGATCTCATTTGCGGTGACATACGGGATATAGAAATCGAAAACGCCTCCATGGTAGTGCTGAATTTTACCCTGCAATTTTTGCCACCCGAGGATCGCGATGCCCTGATTACCAAGATCTATCGGGGACTGAATCCCGGTGGTCTCCTGGTCCTGTCGGAAAAGCTATGCTTCGACGATGCCCCGATCCAGGCACTGCTGGAAGAGCGTCATCTGGACTTCAAACGCGCCAACGGCTACAGCGAACTGGAGATCAGCCAGAAGCGCAGCGCCCTGGAGAACGTGATGAAGCCCGATACCCTGGCCACCCATGAGCAGAGGCTCAAGGCCCAGGGTTTCAGCCATTTCAGCCTCTGGTTTCAATGTTTTAACTTTGCCTCTATGGTGGCCATCAAGTGATCAGCTTCAGTTCATTCTACCAACAAATCGCCGACTCCAATCTGCAGCACTGGCTGGAAACCTTGCCCTCACTCTTGGGGGAGTGGCAACGGGAACATAAACACGGCAACTTGCCCAAATGGGAAAAGGTGCTCAACAAGCTGCACTACCCGGAGGCCGATAGCCTAGACTTAGTCGACAGTGTCACCATAGGTTCGGGCAGGCAGTTGGCGGCGGGCCAGCAGGAAAAACTCGAGAATTTATTGCGCTTGTTTCAGCCATGGCGCAAGGGGCCATACCATATTCATGGCATACATATAGACACAGAGTGGCGCAGCGACTGGAAATGGGACAGGGTCAAGCCCCATATCGCCCCCCTGACCAACCGTACCGTGCTGGACGTGGGTTGTGGCAGCGGCTACCACATGTGGCGCATGCTCGGCGCCGGAGCCAAACGCGTCGTGGGGATAGACCCATCGCCGCTGTTTCTCTGCCAGTTCGAAGCGGTCAAGCGCCTGGCCGGTCAACAACATCCGGTGCACCTCTTGCCTCTGGGGATAGAGGCATTGCCACCGCTGGACGCCTTCGACACAGTATTCTCCATGGGCGTGCTATACCACAGGCGCTCGCCCATAGATCATTTGTTGCAACTGAGAGATCAATTGCGTACCGGCGGTGAGTTAGTCCTGGAAACCTTGGTGATAGACGGTGATGAGAACGCCGTTCTGGTACCCCAGGATAGATATGGCAAGATGAATAATGTATGGTTCATTCCTTCGGTTGCCGCTCTCATCCTCTGGTTGGAGAAATGTGATTTCACCGATGTCCGTTGTGTTGATGTCGATATGACCTCGCTCGCCGAACAACGCCGAACCGATTGGATGCCGAACGAATCGTTAGTCGACTACTTAGATCCAAATGATGTCAGCCGCACGGTAGAAGGTTATCCGGCCCCCAAGAGGGCGACCATAATAGCGGTAAAAAACCAACCGAATCATGACTTGATCTAGCCGGAATGCAAGAAGGAAAGACTATGTTAAAGCAGATGATCGCTATCGCTGTCACCGCCGGCCTGGCTAGCGGCTGCACCAGCACCCAGGCGCCCCCACAAGCCCCCATCCCCATAGATGCCGCCGCCTTGGAGACCGCCCTGACAAAGCAACAGAACGACATAATAGAAGAGGTGCAGCAGCACTGTCAGTCAGATCTTGGCCCCTTGAGCACTCTGACACAGGACGTACAACAGCAACTGAAAAAGTTGCAACGACAAGTCACCCAGTTGCAGAACACCCCTAAACCGCCCGAACTCGCTGTGCCGGACCAATGCGAAACCTCTCCCATCGGCGAGAAGTTTCTCTTGGGTGAAGTAGAGAGTGTGATGGTCGATGAGCTCGATGCCTATTTTGCGACCCGCATAGATACCGGCGCCGAGTCATCTTCCATCGACGCCCGCAACATAGTGGTGTTCGAACGCGACGGTCACAAATGGGTCCGCTTCGATGTTCTGACCCAAGGCAATGATGCGCCGCCGCAGACCTTCGAGTCCAGGGTAGTGCGTTTCGTGCGCATCAAACAAGACGCAGACACGGACGATGATCGCCGTCCCGTCATCCATGCCCATCTCAAGATAGGCAAGTATGCCGCAGAGACAGATCTCAACCTGACAGATCGCAGCCACCTGGACTATCCGTTGCTACTCGGGCGGAAATTCATGAAGGATATTGCCGTGGTCGATGTGGGTCAGAATTATGTCCATGGTAAAGCGAAGAACCAAGTGACATCGGCATCACAATAGGAGCCAGCATGCATTCACGTAAACCCTTTTACCTCTTCGTGGCACTGCTCTTCGCCCTCGGGCTCAGTGCCAGCATCTACCGTGGCATAGAGCATCACGTCCCCTTCCTGCCCGGCGAACAGGTGCAGAGCTGGACGGTCGATGCCAAGGTGAGCTTTCAGGGCAAGGGGGTACCGGCCGAAGTCTCCTTTTCCTTGCCACAGGACCCGGCATTCGAGATCTTGGTCGAAAATACCACCTCCCCTGGCTATGGCCTGACCATAAGCAATAACGAACACGACAGGCGCGCCGTCTGGTCGACCCGAGACGCCATAGGCAAACAGGATCTCTACTATAAGGTAACGCTGATCCCTACGGGTCAAATCCAGATAGCCGCACCGGACACACCGCCAGCCGTGGAAGAGTATCTGTGGCCGGCGACCGAACAGACGGCGGCCGAAAAAGTGATCGAAGAAGTCTGGAGCCGCAGCGCCAGCAACCTGACCTTCGCCCAGCAACTCATGGCGGTGATCACCGGCAAGGACAGAAGCCAGAACGTGGAGTTACTGCTCTCGAGCCAGAGTCCAACCAAGTTGTTTGTCCGTATGCTGCACAGCAAAGGCATTCCGGCGATGGAAGTCAACGGCTTGTATTTGGAAGATCAGCGCCGACGCCAGCAATTGTCCAGTTTCGTCGAGGTCTATCATAAGCAGCAATGGGTGCTGTTCGACCTGAATAAAGGGACCCAGGGCCGCCCCAACAACCTGCTGTTATGGGAACGCACCGGCAGGTCGGTGCTCGATGTCATGGGCGGGGTCAATTCCCTGGTGAATTTCTCCATGTTACAGGACACACGTTCGGCGCTCGCGACCTCCATAGATCTGATGGTCAACAAGAATGCACTGGACTTCTCCCTGTATCAGTTGCCGCTGGAAGAACAGAGCCTGTTTAAGAGCATATTGCTGATCCCCATAGGGGTGCTCATGGTGGTGTTTTTGCGCGTCATCATAGGGATCAAGACCTCGGGCACCTTCATGCCTGTGCTGATCGCCCTGGCTTTCATCCAGACCACCCTCTTGACCGGCCTGATAGGTTTCCTGCTGATCGTCTCCTTCGGCCTGATGATCCGCTCCTACCTTTCTTACCTGAATCTGTTGCTGATCTCACGCATCTCGGCGGTGATCATAGTCGTGATAGGCATCATAGGCCTGTTCACCATGCTGGCCTATAAGTTTGGCCTGAGCGAAGGCGTGACCATCACCTACTTCCCCATGATCATCCTCGCCTGGACCATAGAACGTATGTCGATCCTCTGGGAGGAGCAAGGTCCCAAGGAAGTCGTCATGCAAGGCGGCGGCAGCCTGTTGGTCGCCACCCTGGCCTACCTGGCGATGAGCGCGACCTGGGTGCAACATTGGGTATTTAACTTTCTCGGCATGCACTTGGTGATCCTCGCGCTGGTGTTGCTCATGGGTCAATACACGGGCTACCGCCTGCTCGAACTCAAGCGCTTTAAACCTTTGGCGGGAGAATAAGCATGAAATACGCCTGGCCCTGGCAGTTGCGCCGTAATGGCGTGCTCAACATGAACATGCGCAATATCAATTATATTGGGCGTTATAATCCGCGGAAATACTATAAACGGGTCGATGACAAGCTGCTCACCAAGCAGCTGGCACTGGCCAATGACATAGCGGTGCCGGATCTCATCGGCGTGATACGTGAACAACACGAAATTGCCGACATTCCCGAAATGGTCCGCGGCCGCAGTGGTTTCGTGATCAAACCCGCCAAAGGGTCGGGTGGCAAGGGCATACTGGTGATCACCCATGTAGAACATCACCGCTATTACAAACCCAATGGCCATGAGATCACCCCGTCCGAAGTCGACCGCCATGTTTCCAACATTCTCAGCGGTCTATTCTCCCTCGGCGGCAAGACGGATGTCGCCATAGTCGAGGGGCTGATCGAGTTCGATCCCGTGTTCGACGGTTACAGTTACGAAGGTGTGCCCGACATTCGCCTCATCGTCTTCAAAGGCTTTCCCGTGATGGGCATGCTCAGGCTGTCGACCACGGCCTCGGACGGCAAGGCCAACTTGCACCAGGGCGCCGTCGGTGTCGGCCTGGATATCGCCACAGGGCAAGGCTTGCATGCGGTCCAGTTCGATTGCCCGCTCGAGCATCATCCAGATACAGGCAAAAGACTCATAGACATCAAGGTGCCCCACTGGGATACCCTGTTGCATACGGCCTCGAGTACCTATGAGATGTGTGAATTGGGTTATCTGGGTACCGACATGGTGTTGGATCAGCGCAAGGGTCCCTTGCTGCTGGAACTCAATGCCCGTCCGGGGCTGGCCATTCAGATAGCCAACGGTAAGGGTATTTTACCCAGGCTGAGACACATAGAGGCCATGAGAGGCCCCAGCATGTCACCAGAGGAAAGGGTGGCTTATGCCAAGACGCATTTTAGCAGCAGTTCTGTATCTTAGTCTGCCTGCGGTGGCCCAGACCACCAGCACGCCCATCAGCCTGCTGGTCGAGCAGTGTCTGCAACTGCCCCAGGAACTGCCCCCCGTCACTCCAGGGGCGGATCCCGACCGGCTGGCGCTGGCGTTCGAACGTCAGACCCTGGCACTCAATAATGTCAACGACAGGCTCAATTATTACCGAGGTTACCGACTCTCCCCGGACGACAGTCAGGCGCTGCTGCAATGTCAGCTGTTCCTCGCCGACACACTCCAGGGGCTGCTCGCGAGCCATGAACTGACTGATTTGAGCCTGGCGCTGGCTGAGGGTGATCAGGCCCAGCGCCGGCTGGGCAAACATCTGGCCTTGCTGCAACAGCAAAGCTGGCCGCGGGAGCGTAAATCGCAGCTGCATACGGCTCAGACAGGCATAAGGCAAAACCTCGACAGCCAGGATCTGAGTCTGGTGATCGCCGCCGAGCAATGCCAGTTACCTTCGCCTGTCCCCTCAGGCCCGGCGCCAGAGATGGCCTCAACCGCCGAGCCCCCGGCTGCCGATGCCCCCCAAATGAGCAAGCAGGTGAGCAAGCAGGCGAACAAGCCCAGCTTAGATGTCAGCATCGCCGCTTATCTCATGCATCAGAGCGATGACCTATGCCGCTTCAGGGTGTGGCAGGCTTATCAAACGCGGGCCACTGAGCGTAACCGCCAGGCGTTCGAGCGCATCCTGGCGCTCAGTGCCTCCCAGGCCGAGGAAGCGGGATTCAGCGACTTCAGCACTTATCGCCTGGCAGGACAGCAACTGCATACCCCGGCACTGGTCAAGGCCTTTCTCGATGGCCAAACCCGGCGGTTAACCGTCAGCCCCTGGGATCTCGGACGGGCACTGGCAACAGCCCCCAAGGCAAATCCGGCCGGGTTGCAGGAGAGCACGGGACAGGGCCTGCTCGAACAGAGCTTCGAGGCCATGAACGCCCTGGGGCTGAGCTTCGAGCCTGTGGCCGAGCGGCTCATCCGCGTCTGGCATAGGGGACGCTTATTGGGCGAGCTATTCCTGGCGCCTGACGCGAACAGCCAAGACAGCAACAGCTACCGGCTGATGCGTCAGGGGGTGCTGGGGCAACAATTCGGTCAAGGGTCACTCAGCCTCAAGTCCAACCTGTCCTCGCTCAGGGATAGGCGCGCAGCCCTTGCCGCCATAGCCCAGGCGGTGACGGCGCTGGGAAAGAGCGGCCATGCCTATCTGCTCAATGCGCAGGGCAGCTCCCTGGACAGCAACCATGTCCCTGCCCTATGGCTGCAATACTACCTGGAAGCGGCATTGGGCCTCTCAGCGCCGGCTGAGTCCGCCTCCGAGCCCAGCCGTGAGGCATTGGCGCTGAGCTATAGCGAGCAGCTGAACGTATTTCGCGCCAAGGTGGCACTGAGCAGCTATCAGGCGGATGCGGCCAAGAGCTACCCGGATCTGGCGGCGCAGTTCAGCGCCAGTTTCGCCGCAAACTGGCCCTCGGTCGAAGATTATCCCTACAGTTTCAGTGCCATCGCCTTCGAGGGGCCGCTCTATTATCAGCGTCTCTGGCAACCGGCACTGGCCAAGCTTATTTATACCGAGACCAAAGAATGTCTGGAACCGGCCCGGGTCTTCGCCATCCTGACCATCAACGAGCCCGGTCTGTCCCTGGAGCAACAACTCGGCAGCTTGATAGGTGAGCCCGTCGAGCCTGCATCCTTAATAAGGAGAGTCAACCATGTTTCAGCCAATCAAAACAGTCAGTCTGGCACTTGCCCTCATTAGCTGTGTCGTGTGTGCCGAGCCGCCACAGAGGATGCTCCCGCACGACCCAACCCCCGTCTATAAACAGATCCAGGCCAATCTGGAGCAACACCTGTTTCAACTGCCTCCCAGGGTGCAGGGACATTATGGCATTCGTCTCTATCGGATGACCGGCGATCCTCAATATGCCAATGCCGCGCTGGTGGATTTGCTGGCGGTGACCGAGGCGCAAAGTTACTACGCCTGCCAGTTGGAAAACCCTGAGTTCGTCCGCCGCGAGGCCGCCGCCGCGATTGCCGCCCTGGGGGATGATCCCAGAGGCGTCGCCCGCAGACAGGCGATGGCTCCCTTCCCCGAGTTCATCTTTTATACCGAATTCTTGTTGCGCTTCGCCAGCCGCACCCAGGCGTTGGGCTTCACGGGGCCATGCCATGACAAGTTGCTCAGCGCACTCAAGCGAACCGACTTAACCCAGGGACTGACGGACGAAGCCATGATCCGGGCCTGGGCGGCACAACTGGTCAACTACGCCTATTGGGCGAAGCAACTCGGGGTGGGTGATTACCTCGCCGACTATAAGCGGGCCTTCATCGCGACCTACCCAAACGATGACGACATACACTTGTCCCAGGCGCAATTTCGCAACAAGCTCTATGGCATGACCCACTTCATCTTCGCCGCCAGCGAATATTACCAGCATACGGTTGACGCCAAGGAGTTCGCCTGGATTCTGGATTACTTCAGCGGGAACATAGAGCGCATTCTCAAAGATGCCACCGAAGATATCATCGCCGAGGTCGGGATCTGCTTCCTGCTGGCTGAGCGCTACGACAGTGAGACAGTGACTCAAACCCGGGACTTTATCACCAAGGCATTCGTGCCCGGCAGCCGGATGATCCCCTCGCCGACGGGGGATACAGATCTTGCCAAGGGCGAACACAGAAACGTATTGGCCATGATGTTGCTCAACTGGCCACAGCGACTGCATCCAGGCCCCTACCTGAGCCGGCTGCCTGTCACTCAAAAAAATCTGCCCAAGCAAGTCACGCCACTGGAGGCCGCCCACTGAGGCCCGGCTAAGGGGCTGGTTCCGACTCGCCTGCCATCCCTGGCCGCGAGCGGACAAAAGGTTTGAAAAAATCGTAAGAAAGCGCCATTATCTTGCTCTACCCGGCCATTTTTTAAGACAATCATTCATCACTATGACCCGAGCCAAATCTACCTTAGAGCAATGGCGCATCCTGCAGGCCGTCGTCGATCATGGCGGCTATGCCCAGGCGGCGGAACAATTGAATAAGAGCCAATCGTCACTCAATCATGCCGTCGCCAAGTTACAGCACCAGCTGGGCATCCAGCTGCTGGAGGTCAAGGGGCGTAAGGCCTATCTCACCAAACAGGGTGAAGTCCTGCTCAGGCGTTCACGCCACCTGACCCAGGCCGTCGGCGAACTGGAGCAATTGGCCAGCAATCTGGAGCAAGGTTGGGAGCCGGCACTGACCATAGCCAGGGAGATCATCTATCCCATGGAGATGCTGGTGGCAGCGCTCAAGGCCTTCCTGCCCGACAGCCGCGGCACCCGGGTCACAGTGCTGGATTCGGTAATAAGCGGTACCCAGGAACTGATACTGGCGCAGAGCGTCGACATCGCCATCAGCGCCAGCACGCCCAAGGGCCACATAGCCGAGCCCTTGTGTGAACTGGAGTTCTATCTGGTATGTCACCCGTCCCATCCACTGGCCGAGGGCGGCGGGATCGAAGATGATAAGCTACTGGCACAACATCTGCAGTTGGTGATCAAGGACACGGGGCCGCGCTCGGATACCGACATAGGCTGGCTCAAGGCGGAACAGCGCTGGACAGTATCCAACTTTCACGAAGCCAAGGTGATCCTCGGCCAGGGCATAGGTTTTTGCTGGATCCCTGCCCCCATGGTTGAAGCCGAGCTGGCCAACGGCAGCCTGAAGCGACTCAAATTACAGGGCAGCAGCAGCCGTAAGTTGGTGCTCAGCCTGGTTGTCCCCAACAGAGACAGGCAGGGGCCGGCATGCAAGTTGTTGGAAGAGCTGATCCTGCAGCAACACGGAGGCGGCGGTGCTGCCGGCAGCTGTGACTTGGTTTAACTGGCTCAGCGACTGTTGGTATGCTGTCACTGAGGGAGGTCATCGTCGGCGATACGCGCAATAAAATACGAGGACCTAATGGCATAGGCCCTCGCCGTCTGAACCAAGTTATTTAATGGCGATTCTGCGTTTCTCTTCCGCTACGGGGTGAGCCTTGGGCGCAGTCAGCTTCAGCAGACCATTGTCGAAACTGGCGCTGATTTCATCGGCGGTAACATTGGTGCCTATATTGAAACTACGGCTGAAGTAACCGATTCTGCGTTCTTTACAGATAACTTTATCTTTTTCAGAGGTTTTTTCTTCGACGACTTGTGCTTCTATGGTCAACACACCTTCTTCTAACTGTGCGTTAATGTCGTTTTTCTGCCCCCCTGGCAGCTCGGCAATGATTTCGTAATGATCCTCTTTCTCAACCACATCGACCCTTGGCCGGAAAAAGTTGGCATCGTCACCATTGCGCTTCAGAGTCAGTGGCAGTGGTAGAAAATTGTCAAAGATGCGATCTACAGCTAGCTGGGGATCAGGTTCATGTTGTCCTCCTTATTCTTGTTGATTGAAGCTCACACCGAACTGAAGGAAAACACCTCCTTCACTCCTAACAATAGCCCGAATAGTCCTGGGCAAGCCGGCAAAAAGCGGCCAGCTGTAGATTTTATTGTACAAAAATAGCCGCCAGGCAAAGGCCATCCGAGCGCCAAGTTGACAGGCCTTGCAGGACTAAATCTCGAGGTGCAATTTTGTTGGCCTGTGCCCTGAGGAGAACAAAAACACGGCTCAGTGCGCCCCTGCGTAAAAAACAAGCTACAACCCGACTGACAGCCTTGGCGTCACCGACACCCAAGCCCGGAGGTGGCTCTTGCCCAAGATGCCGGCAACTGACTGGTGATGACACATGAACTGCCTGCCCGGCCATGTCTTCATAGGCCGGTCACCTGCCCTGGGGCGGTTTCCAAGCCGCGAATCTGACGGCAAGATAGCGCCGGGCCTGAGGCCATTGTTTCTGTTTAAATATTTTTCATTTTTTGTCGAACAAACGAAAAAATCCCGTCTAATCTTAATATTAACTCTGGGACTGAGACATCACACCATGGATGTCACACCATGGACGCTACACATGAACCTACACTTGGTTCGAATCGCCGGCCCGACTCAGATGGCGTCTGAGTGGACTTATTGCAATGCAGGAGATGGGTATGGAATCGCTCAAAATATCCGACTATATGAATAGACATCCGGTCACCTTCACCACCGACATGACGGTGGCCCAGGCCGTTGAACTGTTTCTGAAGGCCAAACAGATAGGCGGCCCTGTTATCGACGAGCACAGGCATGTGATCGGCTTCCTGTCGGAGCAGGATTGCCTCAAGAAGATGATCGAGGCCACTTACCTCAACGAATACCATGATGTGGTCGGCGACGTAATGCACCTGGAGCCCTTGACCGTCCACGCCAATGGCTCGGTATTGGATATCGCCCAACAGATGACCCACGCCAAGCCGAAGATTTACCCGATACTGGATGAGAATGAGCAATTGATCGGGGTGATCAACCGCTCGGATGTCCTCAGGGCGATAGATAATCAACTCAAATCCATGTATGAGAAGGGCCATACCCGCATGGTATGAAGGACTGCGGTTTGGCCCCGGTACAGGTTTGAGACTGTGGCTCCAGGGCAAAGGCCGACAAAAAAACCATAAAGTCAATTATCTACTATGCTTTAGCCGAGCGCGTTAGTTGCATCATGCGTTGCTATTTTGGGAAAGGACACTATCAAGAAGGCGCGAATTCATGCTCCCAGCCAGCTTTGTGTTTTATGCGGTTGCCATCGTTATCCTGACGCTAACCATGTTGTTGGTATCCCATGTGCTGAACCCCCTTACACCAACCAGAAGCAATAATTACCCGTTCGAATCGGGCATAGTCCCTGTGGGCAACACCGACATACGTTGGAGCGTGAATTACTTTCTGATCGCCATCTCCTTCGTGATCTTCGACATAGAGGCGGTGTTCCTCTATCTATGGTCGCTGGTGGTGTTGGATACGGGCTGGCCAGGGCTATTCACCGCGCTCTTCTTTATCTGTGCCCTGCTCATCGCCCTGCTCTATGAAACCAGGCAACACGCCTTCGACTGGGGAAAAAGGATGACAGGAGTATAACAAGATGCGCTGGCAGCTCACTCAACCCGAGATAATCCCGACACACACGGAAACCCTGCAAGAAGTGATCGAGAAGAATATTCTGGTCACTCGCCTGGAAGACTTAGTCGCCTGGGGCAGAAGCAACTCGCTCTGGCCGTTCAACTTCGGTCTGTCCTGCTGTTATGTCGAGATGGCCACGGCCTTCACCAGTCGCCACGATATCGCCAGGTTCGGCGCCGAAGTCATACGGGCCACGCCCAGGGAAGCGGATCTCATCGTCATCTCTGGCACGGTGTTTCTCAAGATGGCACCGGTTATCAAACACTTGTATGACCAAATGCTCGAACCCAAGTGGGTCATCAGCATGGGCTCCTGTGCCAACTCAGGCGGCATGTACGATGTCTACAGCGTGGTACAGGGCGCGGACAGCTTCCTGCCGATAGACGTCTATGTCCCTGGCTGCCCACCAAGACCCGAAGCGCTGATGTACGGCCTGACCCTGCTGCAGCAGGCGATAAGAGAGGGCTATTCGAGACAGCAAAGACCGCTGAAACGGGTCGTGAGTGCCGAAGAGATCCAGGCCTTCGCCTGTCGCAGCCTGCGCGACGAGAAAACGCCGCAGCGCGTCCGGGCCGACAAGCTGGCACCACCGGATGGAGTCTGAGATGCGGCCAGCCAAAGCGGAAGTCTCCCAAGCAGGTACGTCCCAAGTTCGGCATGAATGGCGCCAGGAGCTGACCCTGGCCGATCTCCCCGAACTCGAGCGGCTGCTCGGCGACCGCCCGCCCCGGCAGCAGAGCACAGCGGATAAGATACTCACCCTCTGGATAGCCAAAGACCAACTGCTCGCCGCCATGCAATTGCTCAAGACCCAGAGCGGGCCGTTCAACTTCCTGTTCGATCTCTATGGTGTCGACGAGCGGCTCAGACAAGATCGTCAGCTGCTACCGGCGCAGGACTTTACCCTCGTCTATCATCTGCTGTCGCTCGAGCGCAACCAGGATCTGCGACTCAAGGTCGCGCTCGAGGAAAGCGAGCTGCATATGCCCAGCCTGTGTGCCATCTGGCCTTCGGCCAACTGGTACGAGCGGGAAGCCTGGGATCTGTATGGCATAGTCTTCGATAATCATCCCAACCTCAGGCGCATCCTGCTGCCGCCGACCTTCAAGGGCCACCCGCTGCGCAAGGAATTCCCCTGCCGGGCGACCGAGAATGCCCCCTTCGCACTGGATGAACAGCGCCAGAGCGACGAGCAAGCGGCGCTGAAATTCGATCCCCGGGACTGGGGCATGACGGCCGAGAAGGCAGATCATGACTACCTCTACCTCAATCTCGGCCCCAATCATCCCAGTGTCCACGGCGTATTCCGTATCGCCCTGCAGCTCGATGGCGAGCACATAGTCCAGGCGGTACCCGACATAGGCTTCCATCACAGAGGGGCGGAGAAAATCGCCGAACGCCAGACCTGGCATGGCTTCATTCCCTACACCGACAGGATAGATTACCTCGGCGGGGTGATGAATAACTTCCCCTATGTGCTGGCCATAGAGCAATTGGCGGGCATACGGGTCTCGGCGAGAGTCGAATGCATCCGGGTCATGCTGGCCGAATGCTTTCGCATTCTCAGTCACATGCTGTTTTTCGGCACCTTCGCCCAGGATGTCGGCCAACTCTCCCCCATCTTCTACCTGTTTATCGACAGGGAGAAACTGTTCGCCATCATAGAAGCCATCACGGGTGCCCGCATGCATCCGAGCTGGTTCAGGATCGGGGGGCTGGCCCAGGATCTGCCGAACGGCTGGCATACCCAGATGCAGGAATTTGTCGACTACTTCCCCAAGCGCCTGGACGAGTACCAGGTGATGGTGATGAACAACAGCATACTCAAGCGCCGTACCAAGGGCATAGGCCAATACAGCACGGCCCAGGCGCTGGAGTGGAACATCTCGGGCGCAGGCCTGAGGGCCACGGGCTTGAGTTGGGATCTGCGCAAACAGCGGCCCTATTCAGGCTATGACAACTACCAGTTCGAGGTGCCAACGGCAGAGGGCGGCGACGCCTACGATCGCTGCCAGGTGCGGGTCGAAGAGATGCGCCAGAGCATCAAGATAATACAGCAATGTATCACCCATATGCCTGCCGGCGACTATAAGGCGGATCATCCGCTCACCACCCCGCCCGACACCCGCCGCAGCAAACAGGACATAGAAACTCTTATCCAGCACTTTCTCAACGTCAGCTGGGGCCCGGTGCTCCCCAAGGGTGAGTCCTGTTTCGCCGTGGAGGCGACCAAGGGGATCAATGCCTATACCCTGATCAGCGATGGCAGCAACAGCAGCTACCGCACCCGGATCCGCACCCCCTCATTCCCCCATCTGCAGATGATCCCTGTGTTGGCGAAGGGGCTGATGGTGGCCGATCTGATCGCAATACTCGCCAGCATAGATTTCGTGATGGCGGACGTCGACAGATGAGTTAGCGACAAGGAGGCAGGAGAGAGATGACGTCAAAATATGCGCAATACCAGCCGATCCCGATACGCCAGCTGCCGATGGATGAGGCGACCGGTGAGCTGTCGCCCCAGGAGAAACACCAGCTGGATCTGCTGCTGGCAGCGGCGCCGCAGCCATCGGGGATCAGCATAGATGCGCTCAAGCTGCTGCAGGCCAGCCGTGGCTGGATAGGCGACGATACCCTGCTGGCTCTGGCCGAATATACCCGGCTCCCCCTAGCGGCACTCGAAGGCGTCGCCACCTTCTACAACTTGATCTTCCGCCGCCCCGTCGGCAAGACGGTATTGCACCCCTGCGATGGCATCAGCTGCGATCTCATGGGCGGGGCCGGCTTGCGCCGTCGCCTGAGCCTCTACCTCAACCTGGTTGCCGGCGAAACCACGGCAGATCACAAGTTCACCCTCATTCCCTTGCCCTGTCTCGGGGCCTGTGACAAGGCGCCTGTGATGATAGCCAACCAAATCTTGTTCGAGCGATTGAACGAACAGGAGATCCCGGCGCTGCTCGAGACATTGGCCGCCGAGCAGGGGGGCGAAACCTTATGAGTACCTCTTATGAATGATGAGCCTGTGAGCAACGAGCCTGTTAGTGATGAGCCTATGAATAATGCGCCAGTGGATACCGCGCCGCCAACCAAGCCCCTGACCCGCTTCATTCGTCCGGGTGAGGCCTGCTGGACCTTGGCCGCCTACCTTGCCCAGGGCGGCTATCGGGGACTGGAGAAGGCGCTTGGCCAGAGCCAGGAGCAGCTGCTGGAGCAGATCACCGCCTCCAAACTCAGGGGCCGGGGCGGCGCCGGTTTCCCCACAGGCCTCAAGTGGAGCTTCATGCCCAGGGGAGCCTCCGCCCCCAGTCCAAAATACCTGATAGTCAACGCCGACGAGATGGAACCCGGCGCCTTCAAGGACAGGTATCTGCTGGAACAGACGCCCCACCAGATCATCGAAGGCCTGTTGATCGCCGCACAAACCCTCGACGCCGACACGGGTTACATCTTCCTCAGGGGCGACTATTACCTGGCGCAGCAGCGGCTCACAACCGCCTTGGCCGAATGGCAGGCCCATTGCCTCGAAAACCCGGCCCTCGGTCCCCTTAACGCCAAGTTCAAGATCCATATCCACACCAGTGCCGGGCGTTACATCTGCGGCGAGGAAACCGCGCTGATCAATGCCATGGAAGGCAAGCGTGCCAATCCCAGGGCCAAACCGCCCTTCCCCCAAGTCGCCGGCCTGTGGGGCAAACCTACCATAGTCAATAATGTCGAAACCTACTGCAACCTGCCCCACATCATCAATTTCGGTGTCGACTGGTATCTGAGTCTAGGGCTGGGCCAAGACAGCGGCACCAAGATCTTCGGTGTCAGTGGCAGGGTCAAACGCCCTGGACTGTGGGAACTGCCCATGGGCACCCCCATCCGCGAGCTCATCGAAGTCCATGCCGGCGGCATGTGTGACGGCTACTCGCTCAAGGGCTATCTGCCCGGCGGCGGCTCGACCGACTTTCTCACCCAGGCGCATCTGGACACCCCCATGGATTATGATGCCGTCGGCCGTCAGGGCAGCCGTCTGGGCACCGGCACCCTGATAGTACTGGATGACAGCTATTGCCCGGTCGCCATGGTGCTCAACCTGATCCGTTTCTTCGCTCAGGAATCCTGTGGCTGGTGTACCCCTTGCCGTGACGGCCTGCCCTGGGCCGAAGTACTGCTCAATAAGCTGGAATCCGGCCTGGGCGAAGCCAAAGATCTCGACCAACTCGAGGCCTTATGCCGTTTCGCCGCGCCCGGCACCACCTTCTGCGCCCTCGCCCCGGGCGCCGTCGAGCCGCTGCAGAGCGCCCTCAAGTACTTCAGGGCAGACTTCGAAGCCCACATCACCCAGGGTTGCTGCCCCTATAACCATTCTGCCGCGGGGGAACAGCACTATGGTTGACAAACACAAGGTTGACAAAAGCATGGCCGACAACACAAAGGCCGACCGGGTCGGCATCATAATAGATGGCTGCCGCTATGAGGTAGATGCCGGCGAAAACCTGTTGCAGGCCTGTGTCAGCCTGGGCTTGGACTTGCCCTATTTCTGTTGGCACCCGGCGCTGGGGTCGGTCGGCTCCTGCCGCCAGTGTGCCGTCATCCAATATCAGAATGACGAAGACGACAGCGGCCGGCTGGTGATGGCCTGCATGATCCCCGCCAGCGAAGGGATGCGCGTCTCGCTGCAACAGGAAACGGCGCGCCAATTCCGCAAGACCAACATAGAAGCCCTGATGACCAATCACCCCCATGATTGCCCCGTGTGCGAGGAAGGCGGTAACTGCCACCTGCAGGACATGACACTCATGAGCGGCCACATCAAGCGCGGTTATCCAGGTACCAAGCGTACCCATAAAAACCAGCAGCTGGGGCCCTTCCTCAACCATGAGATGAACCGCTGCATCGCCTGTTACCGTTGCGTGCGCTTCTACCGCGACTATGCCGGCGGCACGGATCTGGATGTCTTCGGCTCGAAAAACCACCTCTATTTCGGCCGCGCCGAGTCTGGGGTGCTCGCCAATCCCTTCGCCGGCAATCTGGCGGAGATCTGCCCGACCGGGGTGTTCACCGACAAGCCCTATTCGCGCCACTATGTGCGCAAGTGGGATCTGCAGACGGGCGCCGCCATCTGCAGCAACTGCAGCCTGGGCTGCAACATCAATGTCGGCGAACGGGACGGTCTGGTCCGAAGGATCAGCAACAGATACCACGCCGCCATCAATGGCCACTTCCTCTGTGATCTCGGCCGTTTCGGCTACGAGCATGTCAACCTGGGCCGGAGACTCGAGCAGCCGCTGCAACGCAACAACGCCGAACGGGCGACCGAGAGACTCGGCGCCAAGGCCGCCAAAGCCTTGCTTACCGAGATAATCAATCAAAATAGTTCACACCAAGGTGAAACAGATAACACCCAGACCAAGGCGGGCTGCATCGCCCTGGGTTCGGCGCGCAGCGCCATAGAGAATAACGCCGCCCTGTTGCGACTGGTGGGGAAAGACAACTTCTACCTCGGGGTGCCTGATGCCCAGGCCGCCATGCTGAGGCAGCTCTGTGACGCCTATAGCCAAGGACGGGTCAAGCCAACCAGCATGAAAGATATTGAAGCCTCGGATGCGGCCTTCATCATAGCCGAAGACATAAGTCATACGGCCCCCAGGCTGGCTCTGACGTTGCGGCAGATGAGCCGCAACGCCGGCAAGGCCAAGGCTCTGACGTTTGGGGTGCAGATATGGCAGGACGATGCGGTGCGCAACCTGACCCAGAGCCTGCGCTCGCCGCTGCATATCCTCGCCAGCCACGAGACAGAGTTGGCCGATGTCGCCACACAAAACTTAGTCTTGCCACTCGAGGGGCAGCTAAGGCTGTTGCGGGCCGTGTTGGCGCTGCTGACGCAGACGCCCCCTACGGAAACCCATACAGAAACTCAGATTGACCCGGATCCACTGTCCGGCCAGGCCGGCGAGATAGTCGCAGATCTGCTCGCGGCCCGAAGGCCTGTGCTCATCTGCGGCACCCAGAGCAACGAGCCGGAACTGCTGCGCCTATGCCTGGAGATTGCCGAGCGGCTGCAAGCGCGGCCGCAACATGACAAGGACCAAACGGGTTTCTATGGCGTCACCCGGCACGCCAACGATCTCTTCCTCGGCCTGATAGCCCAGGCCCAATCACTGACGCCAAGCCCCCTGGGCATAGATGCCCTGTTGTCCCGACTCGCCGACGAACCGATTGAGACGCTGATCATACTGGAGACAGATCTCTATCGTTACTGCGACAAAGACCGACTGGATAAGCTGCTGGACAGGGTAAAACAGCTGATAGTCATAGAGCAGCAGCTGACGCCCACGGCGCAGATGGCGGATCTCCTGTTGCCCGCCAGCTCGTTCGCCGAGTCCCAGGGCTGCTGGCTGAGCGCCGAAGGCAGGTTGCAATTCTCCTTCGCTGCCATGCCGGCCATCGAGGGCCGCGCCCAGGCCTGGCAATGGCTCAGCGAGGCACGGGAGCAACAGGCACACACTCAGACACAGACTCAGACACAGACTCAGACTCAAACACAAGCTCAGGATGAGCCGCGCGGCAGATCTGAACTGATCGCCTGGGTGGCACAAGCACTGCCGGCATTGGCCGCCATCAATGCCTTCGCCGCCCCCCTGGAGTTCAAGACGCTGTCGCCCTTTCCCATCGCCCGCCAACCACTGAGAGCCAGCGCCAGAACCGCGATCCATGCCGGCCAGCATGTCAGGGAGCCGCAACCCCCTGCCGACCCAAACAGTCCCTATGCCTATTCCATGGAAGGGGTCGCAGGTTTTCGCCAGGCGCAGACGCAAATCATCTCTGTGTTGCCGGCCGATGCCTGGTCCCCCAAGTGGAACTCGGATCAGGCGGGCAGTCTCCGCACTGCACTGCTGCAAAGCCCCCAAGATAGCGGCCTCGGCCTGTCCGAAGGGCCGCCGGAACCAGGGACAGTTCCGGCACCGGGTGCAGACCCGGGAGCTGATGCCCAGGCAAGCGACTGCTGGCGCCATGGCATCTGCATTTTCAGTCAAACAGAGCCGGGGTCCATTCCCGTCACAGTGTCAGCGCCTGAGGCAACCACTGCCGCCCAGTCTGTTGCCGCTCAGTCTGCTGACGTTCTGCCCGCCGGTGTCTGGCCGCTGGCACCCGATGCCAATCGTTATGCCGACGCCGAGCTGGCCTGCCTGGGCGACGCCATCCGCGCCGCCATGCCCGAGGCCCGTGTCCGTCTGCATCCTGAGTCTGCCGACAAGCTGGGCCTGGTCCAGGGCGATGACATACGCCTGAGTCGCTATCCGAGTCCCGAGGACTGTGAGTCGGCCGACGTCTGCCTGAGCTGCACCTTGGATGCCGCCGTGGCCAGGGAGCAGCTGTTGGTGCCGACCCCCGTCTTCATGCGACTGGGGCACCTTGCCAGGGTCATTGCGGGTCCCCATGGGACACAGGGAGGCGAGCATGACTAGTCTGAGCCAATTCATCCCCCCACTGGTGATCTTAGTCTTGCTCCTGCTGGCGGCGGCCTGGTCGACCTGGCTGGAACGACGCATCCTGGGACTATGGCAGGACAGACTCGGACCCAACAGGGTCGGCCCCTTCGGCCTGCTGCAGGTCGTCGCCGACATGATAAAGATATTTACCAAGGAAGACTGGATCCCGCCGTTCGCCGACAAGGTGGTGTTCGTGCTGGCACCCATGATCCTGATGATCAGCATGCTGCTGGGGTTCGCCATCATTCCCTTCGCCCCGGACATACAGATCGCCAGCTTCGACAATGCCCTCTTGTTCGTGCTCGCCCTGAGTTCGATCTCCGTCTACAGCGTCATGCTCGCCGGCTTCTCCTCCAACAGCAAGTATGCCCTGCTCGGGGCTCTGAGGACCGCGGCGCAAATGCTGTCCTATGAGGTCTTCATGGGACTGGCGCTGATGGGCATAGTCGTTCTCAGCGGCAGTTTCAGCCTGAACGAGATAGTCGCGGCCCAGGAGGAGCAATGGTTTATCCTCAGTCAGCCCCTGGGCTTCGTGCTGTTTCTCATCGCCGGTGTCGCCGAGAGCCACAGGGCGCCCTTCGATCTGCCGGAGGCCGAAACCGAGATAGTCGCCGGCTTCCACACTGAGTATGCCAGCATGAAGTTCGGCATGTTCTTCATCGGTGAATACCTGGGGGTGATCTTCGTCTCGGCCTTCATCAGCACCCTCTATTTAGGCGGTTGGCAAGGCCCCTGGCTGCCGCCACTGGCCTGGTTCATCCTCAAGACAAGCCTGTTCGTCTTGCTGTTCATCCTGCTGCGGGCGGCACTGCCCAGACCCAGATACGATCAGCTGATGCGTTTCGGCTGGTCCGTACTCCTGCCGTTGGCGCTGGTCAATCTGCTGCTCAGTGCCCTGTGGCAACTGTCTGTCGGTCATTGAGGCAAATCATGAGGAGCGATTTATGTTAAGCCAAATCAGAACCTTAATTACTGTCTTCAGACATACCTTCACCAAGGCTGATACGGTCCAGTACCCTGAGGAAAAGCCCTACCTGGCCCCCAGATACCGGGGCCGCATCGTCTTGACCCGGGATCCCGACGGCGAGGAGCGCTGTGTCGCCTGCAACCTCTGTTCGGTCGCCTGCCCCGTCGACTGCATCTCGGTGCAGAAGACCGAGGCCCCGGATGGCCGCTGGCTGGCCGAGAGCTTCAGGATCAACTTCTCCCGCTGCATCCTCTGCGGTCTCTGCGAGGAGGCCTGTCCGACCCATGCGATTCAACTGACCCCGGACATCGAAATGGCCGAATACGACAGACAGAACCTGGTGTACGAGAAGGAACACCTGCTGATCAGCGGGCCTGGGAAATACCACGACTATAACTTCTATCGTCATAGCGGCAAGGCCATCGCCGGCAAGGGAAAGGGCGCCGCCGTGGGTGAGCGGGCCCCGATAGATACCCGGAGCCTGTTGCCATGATGGAGTCCTTGTTTATTGTCGCCGCCGGGCTCGCCCTGCTGGCCGCCTTGCTGACCGTCAGCGCCCACAATGCCGTGCATGCCCTGCTCTACTTGCTCACCATGATGCTTGCCCTGGCATTGATCTTCCTCATGCTGGGCTCGCCCTTCGCCGCGGCGCTGCAGGTGATCATCTATGCCGGCGCCATCATGGTGCTGTTCGTTTTCGTCACCATGATGCTGCACAGGGGTGAGCTCAGCCTGTCCGAGGAACGCAGGCTGTTTTACTTCAACATGGCCCGTGGCCCTTTGCTGCTCTCGGCAGTCTTGCTGCTGGAGCTGCTGGTGGTAATCACCCAGCTGCCCCCCGAATATGGTATGCAGGCACAGGCAACTGGCGCCCTGAGCGACGGGGCCGGCGCCACCAGTGCTTTGGTGGCGCCTGGCGACATCTCCGTCAAGGCCCTCGCCCGGCTGCTGTTCGGTGACTATCTGCTGCTGGTTGTCCTGGCGGCACTCTTGCTGTTAGCGGCGCTCGTGGCGGCCATACATGTCTCCCGCCTGCCACAGGCGGCCCCGGAGACAGCGACCGTAGCCGAGCCCCGGCCGATGCCATGCACTGGCACTGACACTGGCACTGGCAAGCAGACCAGCGACGAGGAGCCAAGATGAGCATAGAGAGGGTCTTATTGCTGAGCTTCGCCCTGTTCGCCATCGGGGTCTTTGGCCTGCTGAGCCGGCGTAACTTGATCTTCATGCTGATCTCCATCGAGATCATGCTCAATGCCATCGCCCTGCTCTTCATCGGCGCCGCCGGCTATCACGGCAACAACGACGGCCAGATCTTGTACCTGCTGGTGCTGACCCTCGCCTCCGCCGAAGTCACCCTGGGACTGGCATTGGTGGTACGCATGCACCGCCAACAGGTCCATGGCCGCCTCGGCCTCTCGAGCCTGGATGTCGACGCCCTCAATGAACTCACGGATGCCGCAGCCCAGGATTCGGGCGGAGTCTCGGACATGCCAGGGCCGGCACTGCCACAGACTGCCATGCCGGCTGGGCGCCTGTCTAAGGCAGACGCCATAGCCGCAGGCCCAAAGGTCGCTCCGGACATCATGAGGCCAAGAGCCACGGCACCGGACCCAGACCCAGACCCACAGAAAATGTCCCAGACGAGGAACTGATATGGACACTATGTTGCTCGCCATCCCCCTCTTGCCACTGCTGAGCTCACTGGCCCTGGTCTTGCTGCAGCCCGGCAAACGCACCACGGCTATCCTGGGCGTCGGCTCTGTGATGCTCAGCGCCATCCTGGTCGTCGGCCTGCAGCTACTGCTGTGGCAACAGACGCGCTTCGTCGAGACCGCCTCCTTCGGCACCTGGCTAACCACAGGCAGACTGGAGATAGGCCTGGGCCTGTACCTGGATGCCCTGTCGCTGGTGATGATTTCTGTGATCACCGGGGTCGGCGCGCTGATCCATCTCTTCTCCGCCAGCTATATGCGCGACGATCCCGACTACAGCCGCTTCTTCGCCTACCTGAACCTATTCGTCGCCGCCATGCTGATCTTGGTGCTGGCCGACAACTTGCTCCTGCTGTATCTGGGTTGGGAAGGCGTTGGCCTATGCAGTTATCTGTTGATCGGCTTCTGGTACAAGGTGCCGGCCAATAACGCCGCCGCCAACAAGGCCTTCCTCATGACCAGGATCGGCGATACCGCGCTCATGTTGGGGCTATTCCTGCTCTTCTATCGCTTCAACAGCCTGAACATCGCCGAGATCCAAACTGCAGCCACCGAGCTCCTGGGTGCCGGGGCCACAGGGGAGCCGCTGCTGGGCCTGAGTTGCCTGCTGCTATTCGCCGGCGCCGTCGGCAAGTCGGCACAGTTGCCGCTGCAATCCTGGCTGCCCGATGCCATGGCGGGCCCCACCCCGGTCAGCGCCCTGATCCATGCGGCGACCATGGTGACCGCGGGTGTCTACTTAGTGGCCAGAAACTACCCCCTATTCGAGCTGGCCCCGGCCGTGCTGCTGCTGATCGCCACCATAGGCTGCCTGACCCTCTTGCTCGGCGCCGGCTCGGCGCTGGTGCAAACGGATCTCAAACGCGTGCTGGCCTATTCGACCATGAGCCAGCTGGGCTACATGTTCCTCGCCTTGGGGATCGGCGCGCCCGCCACGGCGATCTTCCACCTGATGACCCATGCCTTCTTCAAGGCCCTGCTCTTTCTGGCCGCGGGCTCGCTCATCTACAGCCTGCAGCACCAACAGAACATCCTCAAGATGGGCGGCCTGTGGAACAAGCAGCCGCTGCTGCTCGTCGCCTTCGGTGCCGGCTGCGCCGCCCTGGCCTCCCTGCCTATGACCTCGGGATTCTTCAGCAAGGAAATGATCCTCGAAAAGACCGCCGAGTCGGGTCATCCTCTGCTGTGGCTGGCGGCGGTGACTGGCGCCTTCATCACGGCGCTCTACAGTGCCAGACTCTTCTACCTCATCTTCTTCGGTCGCCAGCAGACCCAGCTCAGCCACGACTTGCCCGGGAGCATGACCTGGGTATTGCTGATCTTGACGGCGCTGGCGCTCCTGGGGGGCATAGAACCCCGGGGCTTGAGTGTGCTGCTGCCGGGATCGATTGCCACCCCAGAGGCACAGCTTGGCCCGCTGCAGCACTGGCTGCCGCTGCTACTGCCGCTGCTGGGGATAGGACTCGCCTGGTGGCTGTTCAGCACTGGGGCGTTCACGCGTCCGAGCGGCCCAAGGCTGACACCCTGGGTGCTATTCCTGCGCGGTGGCTGGGGCATGGATACCCTCTACTTGAGGCTGTTTGTCGATCCCTTCGTGCGCCTCAGCCACCTCAATCGCCATGATGTCATCGACAAAGGCTATGGCCTGCTCGCCGGCACTACCTGTGCCTTGCACCGCCTGGCCGGTCGTTTGCAAACGGGCCAACTGCGCGGCTACGCCGCCAGCATCATTCTCTTCTGCCTGGCCGGCATAGCTTGGGGGATACTGGGATGATCTTACTCTGGCTCATTTTGCTCCCACTCATGGGTGGCGCCCTGGCCTGGTATGCCGAGCGCTTCGACGCCAGGCTGCCGGCCTGGATAGCCCTGGTTTCCCTGCTGTCATGCCTGGGGTTGCTGTTGCCGGAAGTGCTTGCCGACCCTGCGGCCGGGCTGCGGTATGGCCTTTGGCTGCAGGATGTCGCCTGGGAGTGGATCCCCAGGTTTAACATCCAGCTGCACCTGGCATTGGACAACATAAGTCTGCTGCTGGTGTTGCTGACGCTGTTGATGGGCCTGGTGGCCCTATCCTCCGCCTGGGAAGAGATCGTTGAGTATAAGGGCTTCTTCTATTTTAACTTTCTCTGGAGCCTGGCCGGGATCCTCGGGGTATTCCTGGCGATGGACATGCTGCTCTTCTTCCTGTTCTGGGAGGTGATGCTGGTGCCCATGTATTTCCTGATCGCCATCTGGGGTCATGAGAATCGCCGTTATGCGGCCATCAAGTTTTTCCTCTTTACCCAGGCCGGTGGCCTGCTGATGCTGCTGAGCATCATAGCCCTGGTGTTGGTGCATTATCAGCAAACGGGTCTGCTCAGCTTCGACTACCAACGCCTGCTGGCCGCGCCCATCACCTCGGCATCGGCCAGGTGGATCTGCCTCGGCTTCATCCTGGCCTTTCTGGTGAAATTGCCCGCCTTCCCCTTCCATTCCTGGCTGCCCGATGCCCATACCCAGGCGCCGACCCCGGCGAGCGTCATCCTGGCCGCCGTGCTGCTCAAGACTGGCGGTTATGGCCTGCTGCGCTTCGTGTTGCCCCTGTTTCCCAGCGCCAGCCACTACTTTGCCCCGCTGATGCTGACCCTGGCGGTCATAGGCATAGTCTATGGCGCCGTGATGGCCTTCAGCCAGACGGATATGAAACGCCTGGTGGCCTATTCGAGCGTCAGCCACATGGGCTTCGTGCTGCTGGGATGCTTCTCTTTCAATCTGCTCGCCCTGCAGGGGGTGATGCTGCAGATGCTGGCCCATGGGGTGAGCACCTCGGCGCTGTTCGTGTTGGTGGGCATGGTGCAGCATAGGCTGCATACCCGGGATCTCAATAAGCTCGGGGGCCTATGGCAATGCCTTCCCAGGCTCAGCGCCATGGGACTCTTCTTCGCCATCGCCGCCCTGGGGATGCCTGGGTTGGGCAATTTTGTCGCCGAGTTTCTGGTGCTGCTGGGCGGATTCGAGCAGCATGCCGGCTTCAGCATACTGGCGGCATCCGGACTGGTCCTGGGCGCCATCTATTGCCTGCGGATGATCAGTCAAAGTTTCTGGGGCCAGCTGCTGTTGCCCAGGGCCGCCGGGGCGCTGGCCTCGACCGGTCCCGACTCACAGACGCCGCCCAGCGGCACTTTGGCCGCGGCTGCAGGCACAAGCGCCATCCCGGCGGATCTCAACGCCAGGGAAGCCATGACCCTGGCGATGATGGCATTGGCGCTGCTGGGGCTTGGGCTGCATCCTCAGCCCCTGTTGAGCGAACTGAACGCCGTCCTGTCGGCGCTGCTGGAGGCTGCCTCATGAGTATCGAGCTGTTCACCTATCTCAGCCAGGAAACCGGGGCAGGAATCACGCCCCATTACCTGCCGGGGATCATCATCACGGCCGCCTCGCTATTGTTGTTGCTAACCATCTCGGTCAAACGCTCCCATGCACTGGCGGCTGCCATCACGGGCGCCGGACTCGTCCTCGCCGCCCTGGCACAACTTGCCCTGCTCCAGGCCCCTGCCGCTTCGGGTAGCCTATTCCACTTCGACGCCATCAATACCCTGTTGAGTCTGCTGCTCTTGTTGCTGCTCATCTTTCTCTGGGCGCAAATGCCCGGCTGGTTGGCGGGCCAGGAGGAACCCAAGGAGGAATATTATCTGCTGTTTCAGCTCGCCGGCCTCGGCGGTTGGGCCATGCTGGCCAGCAATCACTTTGCCAGCTTCTTCCTGGCGTTGGAGCTGATGAGCCTGTCGCTGGTGGGCTTAATCTCCTACAGGGCAAGCCTGTCTGACAGCCTGGAGGCCGGGATCAAGTATCTGGTGTTGTCCTCGCTCGCCTCGGCGCTCATCCTCATGGGCATGGCACTGCTCTACCTGCAGAGCGGCAGCCTGGCGTTCGACGCTGTTTTCACGCCTGTGTCGCAGGAGCCACAGGTATCGGCCTATGGCATCACGGCAGCCGTGTTCATCATCACGGGGCTGATGTTCAAGCTGTCTTTGGTGCCATGTCATCTCTGGGCGGCGGACATCTTCGAGGGGGCGCCATTGCCCAGCACTGCGCTGCTGGCCGTGCTCTCCAAGCTGGCGAGTTTTATTCTGCTGTGGCGCCTGTTCGGTATGGCGTTCTGGTATGACAATCCCTTGCTGATGCAGCTCATCGCCCTGGTGGCCGCCGCCTCCATGCTGCTGGGCAATATCTTGGCATTGCAACAGCGGCAGTTGCTCAGACTGCTGGCCTTTTCCTCCATCGCCCATTTCGGCTATCTGCTGCTGACGCTCTTGCTGCTCGGCCGCCCCGAGTCGGCCGGCCAGGCGCCAATAGCGACCTCACCCCTGCATGCCGGCTCAGGCATCAATGCCGGCATGGGCCTGGTGACCGAGGCACTGCTCTTCTATCTTATCGCCTACCTGCTGACGCTGACGGCGACCTTCTCGCTCCTGTTGCGTCTGCGGCACATCAGTCGCCTGGAGCAGCTCAGTGGTTTGTTCTGGTATAAGCCCTTGACCGCCGCGGCGCTGGCGATCCTCATGCTATCCTTTGCCGGTGTGCCCCTGACCCTGGGATTCGTCGGCAAGTTTTACCTGCTCAGTGCCGCCGTCGCCGGGCAGCTCTGGTGGCTGCTGTATGTCCTGGTCATCGCCAGCGTCATAAGCCTCTTCTACTACCTCAGGGTGATAATGGTGATGCTCGAGCGCCGGGGTGAACCCCGGGATCTCGGGAAGGCAGCGGCTGCCTATGGGGTGAGCCTGCCCATGAGGCAGACCGGCCTGGCAGAAACCTTGCTGAGCAGCCTGGTGATACTGCTCATCGTCGGCCTGGGCACTTTCCCAGGCCAACTGGCCACTTATCTCAACAGCCTCATCCCCTGAGCCCTATCGTGCCAAGGCATGGGCCTCTTGTGCCGTGGCATGGGCCTGTTCGAACGCCTCTATGTACTCTGTCAGGGGCTGCAACTGGGCATGGTTGCGCCTGTTGCGGCATAACAGCGAGGTCTCGATAAATAAGTCGAACCAGGCGTTCAGTGCCCTGGCGTTAGCCGCTTCCCCCATGACCGCCAGCGCCATGGCGGCCACTTCGGCGGTACCGAACTGGAAGTCACGACTGCCCTTGCGCAGCGCATAGGCCGCCACTGTGCCGGCATCGAAAGACAACATGGGCAAGTGCTGCAGATAAGGGCTCTTGCGAAACATTTTTATCGCCTCGCGCCAGCTGCCATCGAGCATGACAAACAAGGGCCGGGACACGGCCGAGTCTGTTGCAGGCCCTGTTGCAGGCTCTGTCCCCGACGCCGCAGCACGGGGCGCCGGCAGCCGGCTCAGCACAGGCTGATCTGGGTGGGCATATTCGCCGGGAAACACCAGGTAGGGCCGATATTGGGGATCTTGCAGTATCGCCAGCAGCTCAGGGGCAATTTGGGTCCGCGACCAGATGAAGGCGTGGGTATCGGGGATCAAGTCTGCGATCAGCCTGCCGCTGTTGCTCGGTTTCAACACCTCATCGTCATACATGATCAACAGGAAACTGGCGCCGCTGAGCAGCGGCTTGCGATGACTACAGATGCAGAAGGCCTGGCCCATCAGGCATTGCTGGCAACGGACCAGGTTTTTCCCCCTGGCGCCATAGGGCTTGGTCGACAGCGCCTTGCGATGCTGGTAGAGGCGATGAACCGAGTGTGCTGCTGCCATGTTGGCCTTCTATGTCACTGAATCTATGTCACTGAATCTATGTCACTGAATGTGATGCTGTCGATCTATTCGCTGTATTCAACAAGCATAGCCAAACTGCAGGCACCGCGGCGCTCAAGGGCCGCAATGCCGGAATGCACTTGGGTCAGAGGATGCGACGCAGCAGAAAATCCGCCTTGAGCCGCCGAATGCGGTTCATCAGCTTCTTCACCGGCGCCGGGTAGCTCTGCAGCGTCTCTATTTGGCTGTAGTGATACAGGCGCTGGGTATGCTCCAGTATATGGGCCTGCTCCTCGGCGAACCCCTGCCGCCAGCTGCCGGTTTCGTCCTGCAACAGCAGGCCATTTTCCAGATCCAATGCCCAGGCCCTGGGATTGAGGTTGGAGCCTGTGATCAGGTGTTTGTTGCCGTCGGCACTGATGCCCTTGAGATGGAAACTGTTCCTGTCATGACGCCACAGGTGGATGTTGAGCTGCCCGGAATCGACCGCCCACTGGTGCCGCTTGGCGAACTTTCGCAGCGACTGCTCATACATATAGGGCAAGGCGCCTATGGTGGAAAATTCCCGCTCCGGCGGAATATAAAAATCATTCGCCGTCTTGTCACCCACCACTATGTCTATGCGTTTTCCCTTGCGCAGATGCCGGGCCAACGCCCGCACCAGGATGTAAGGCGGATTGAAATAAGGAGTGCAGATGAACAGTGACTCCCTGGACTCGTCGATCAAGGCCAGCACGACCCTGTTCAGTGCATTGTGCTTGCGCCCCAGTCCCAGCAAGGGGGTGACTCTGTTGCCCGAGTGCGCCGCTTCGAAGTCATAATGCACCTGGGACAAGCGCAACTTAAGGCTGCGCACCTCCTGTTTGGGCGGCAGGACTTCATCGGCGGCGCTCTGGGTCAGGGAACTGACAGCCGTATCTTGCACCAGATGGGTCTGGACCATGGCGCGCATGCTGGCGGCGAGTTCGGCCGACTCGAGCAGATGATAGCGATCGAACCTGTATTTATCCTGTTGCTGCAGATAGATGTTGTTCAGGCTGGCACCGCTGTAGATCACCGCATCGTCTATGATGAAACCTTTAAGGTGCAGCACCCCCATGAATTCACGGGACTTCACCGGCACCCCCAGGATCTCGATCGGGTGCTCGGCCGCCGCCATGACACTGCGGTACATGAGATAGTTACCCGAATCGCCCTTATGGCCGATCAGACCACGACGGGCACGGTGAAAATCCACCAACACCTTGATGTCCAGCGCCGGATTGGCAGCCTTGGCAGCCATCAAGGCCGCCAAAATCTCCCGCCCCGCCTCATCATCTTCGAGATAAAGGGCGGCCAGGGTGATGGCCTTGGTTGCCTTGGCGATGCGCGCCAGCAGCTCGGCCTTAAATTGGCCCGGTGTTAACAGCCAGTTTAATGCACTGGCCTGTATGGGTATTCCACCTAGCTTCTCGAGCAAGGTATCCTCCTTAAAAATGCTGACCGTCTCGGTAGTAGGCACTGGGATCCAGGGTGACAAACATCACCGCCAGGCGTTCGAGTCCGGGATGCGCCCGGCCGACCGCCTGTCTGATAACCTGCTCCACCCTGTGATGTGTTTGCCTGTCTTTGGGAAACCAGAGCACTTCGACTTGGGTGAAGCCAAGCTCAAGCTCGCCGTGGCGATAACTGCGGCTGGGGATCCACTCCAGGGTAAAATTTTCCGCCTTGGCGCCACACAGGCTCGCCAATTCATCCAACAGATGCCGGCTGATGCCTGCGACCGCCTCTTCAGGCAAACCACGCATTCGTATATGGGGCATGAAACGTTTCCTTAGGCGCAGGCACAGGCTCTAGCGTGGCCGTCACCGACGTCGTCGAATAGAAAATCACTACCGAGAATCATGAGGGGATAGAAATTACCGACTTCACCGGCCGCGGGCAAGGCTTTTCTCGCTAAAGCGCAGGATAAGACCGTGGTTTTGCTTGTAAAATAGCCATGCCGCCCGCCGCAGTAGCCGGATGGCCCCAAGTTGAGCCGCCGCCGGCGTCCGGGTAAGGAAAATGTCACTCTCCCGGACGGGCATTTCAGGCTACACTCAAGGCATTCGACCCAGGGAAACTGAGATAACAATGACGCCGCGCCAATCGGCAACAGACCAGCCGGCATGACATAACAAACCAACAGGGACAATAATGTGACTCCAAAGCATCCCCGGACTCTGGCCTCGGCCTGCATCCTCGGCTGGGCACTGAGCAGCGGCTGGGCGTCTGCAGGCTCGACCCCGGATTTAAGCCGGTTATTGAGCGCCATCAATCCCCCCCAGTCGCAGACGGCACTCCTGGTAAGGCCAATGGCAGCCGGACACAGTGAAGCCATTCTCAGCCAGAATGCCGACACTCTGCTGCTGCCCGCCAGTACCCAGAAGCTGTTGACCGCCGTGGCGTCCATGGCGCAGCTGGGGAGAAACTTTCGCTTTCAGACCCAGATCTATGCCGATGCCCTGCCGAGGAAAGGCATACTCGAGGGTAACCTCTACATCAGTTTCAGCGGCGATCCCAGCCTGACCCGCGAGGATCTGCGGTTGCTGCTCAAACAAGTCACAGGGCCAAGGAGCCAGACTCCGACACCTGCACTGGCACCGGCTCTGACACCGGCCCTGAAACGCATCCAAGGCAATATCTATCTGGTCGGCAGCAAGCAGGCACAACTGCAGGCGCCGGGTTGGGTATGGGACGATCTCGGTATCTGCTTTGCGGCCCCTGTGTCGAGCTTCATCATAGACAAGAACTGCATCCAGGGACAGCTGCAGCCCAGCCATGGCGGCGGTCAGACCGGCAGTCCGGCCAGCCTTCCAAGCAGGGTGAGATTCGCCGACTATCTGCCGGTGCGCATCAGCAGCGATGCCGTGTTCGACACCCAGGCCAGGCGGCCCTTCTGCAACCTGGCGCTGCAGCGACTGGCGAACAACAGCTACCATATCGGTGGCTGCCATAAGGGCCGGCAACCCCTGCCCCTGGCGATCGCCGTCACAGATCCCGGGGTGTTTGCCCAGGAAACCCTGCTGCAACTGAGTCAGGCTCAAGGACTGAGCTTAAGCGGTCAACTGGGATTGTTGCAACGCCTGCCCAATGACGTCAGCCTGCTCGCCAGTCATAGCTCGGCGCCGCTGCCCGAGCTGCTCGATACCATGCTGCTCGATTCGGATAACCTCATCGCCGACAGTCTGCTGAAACAATTGGGCGAGAGTGTCTACCATCAGGCGGGAAATTTCGACAACGGCGTCGCCGCCATGCGCAAGATACTCACGGCCCTGGGCATAGATCTCTCCGGCGCCCAGCTCGTCGATGGCTCGGGCCTGTCGCGCTATAACCTGCTCAGCGCCAGCCAACTCGCCGCCGTGCTCGGCCTCATGTACACAGACGCCCGCTTCAAGGACTTGCTCGATTCCTTGCCTGTGGCCGGGGTCAGCGGCACCCTCAGATACGGCAGGCATTACACCAGGGCGCCGTTGAAACAACATGTCATCGCCAAAACGGGCTCCATGCAGGGGGTCGCCAATCTCGCCGGTTTCGTGCGCTTGGGGGCCAACAGAGATTATCTGGTGGTGGTGCTGGAGAATGGCCTCAGCCCCCAGGCGAAGCAGCAACAGCAGGCCCCATTCGGCGCCTTATTCCTGCAGGGGTTGATCGACTCGTTGGAGCATGACGATGGACATGACAGACGTCTTGGCAAGGTCGAAGCCGAGCGCCCAGGCAAGGCGCAAGACAAGCAACTGGGTCAGCCGGCGGCCGAATGACCCAGCCAACAGCGCCAGCCGCTCACGCCGACATAAAAAAGCACTCTAACGAGTGCTTTTTCGGTCAGGGCCAAAGATCAGAAGAATTCTGCCGGCATCGCCATGATGGCGCTGTCGCCCGCATTGACCTGAGCCAGATGCCAGTCTGCCTTGGGCAATAGCTTGTCGAAATAGAAATTCGCCAGATAGCGCTTCTGCGCGCCGAAGTCGGGGTCCGGATGAACCGCCGCCGCATCCGCCATCAGCAGCCAGTAGAAACCGTACAGGCTATAACCGAAGGCGTCGAGAAAATCGACGGCGCAGGCATTCACCAATGCCGGCTGGCTGCGCTTATGCCGATTGATATAGTCGGCGGCAGCGAGCAGGCTATCCAGGCGTTCAGTCACTGCCTGCTTGTGGGCCGGCTCGACCCGGCTGAGATCGCCAATCTGAGTCCGCAGATCGCCAACGAAGGCCGTCAGGGCCGCCAGATCGTCACCCGTGGTCTTGCGGCCGAGGAAGTCTATCGCCTGGATGCCGTTGGTGCCCTCATAGATCTGCGCTATGCGGGTATCACGCACCAGCTGTTCTATGCCTGTCTCGCGAATATAGCCATGGCCGCCAAACACTTGCTGCGCCATTATGGTGGCATCCAGGCCCCGATCCGTGAGGAAGGCCTTGGCAACCGGTGTCAGCAGGCCGACATTCGCCGCCGCCCTGGCCTGCAGCTCGCCTTCGCCATACTTGGCCAGATCCAATTGCTGGCCGGTATAGACGGCCAGCGCCCGACCGGCCTCGGTCATGGCGCGTATGGTCAACAGCATGCGCCGCACATCGCCATGCACCAGGATAGGATCCGAGGTGCTGCCGGTGGGAGAGCCGCCGGCGGCAATCCCTTGTTGTCTTTCCTTGGCGTAATCTGCCGCCATCTGATAGCCGGCCTGGGCACTGCCGAGCCCCTGGATACCTATCGCCAGACGCTCATAGTTCATCATGGTAAACATGCACACCAGGCCGCGATCCGCCTCGCCTATCAGGTAACCCCTGGCATCGTCGAAGTTCATCACACAGGTGGCCGAGGCTTTCAGGCCCATCTTATGTTCTATGGCGCCGACACTGACGCCGTTGCTGCCGCCGAGCTCACCCTTGGCATCGACGGTCAACTTAGGCACCAGGAATAGGGAAATGCCCTGAGATCCCGGCAATTTTGCCAATACCAGGTGGATCACATTGTCTGTCAGGTCATGATCGCCACCCGTGATGAAGATCTTGCTGCCATTGATGAGATAACTGCCATCGTCCTGGGGCACGGCGCGGGTGCGTATGTTGCGCAGATCCGAGCCGGCCTGGGGCTCTGTCATGTCCATGGCACCCGACCATTCGCCCGAGTAGAGCTTGGGCAGATAGGTTTGCTTGAGTGTCTCGCTGCCATGGGCCTTGATGCAGAGGGCGGCGCCCGCCGTCAGCGAGCCGTACAGGGTGAAGGCGTTGCAGGCGCTGTAGGCCATCTCGTCGACCAGGACGCCGAGCATCTTGGGCATGCCCATGCCGCCGAATTCCGGCTCGCCGCACAGGCCGACCCAGCCGCCCTGGGAATATTGCTCATACACGGCCTTGAAACCATCCGGGGTTATCACCTTATCGCCCTGATGCAACACCCCTTGCTCATCGCCGCTGCGATTGAGTGGGTGGATCAGCTCGCTGCTGATCTTGGCCGCCTCCTCCAGGATGGCCAGCGCTGTGTCCAGGTCGACGGCTTCGGCAACGGCGGGCAAGGCCGCCCAGGTATCGGGCGCGGCGAAGACCTGTTCTAACAGGAAACGCATGTCGGTCAATGGGGCTTGGTATGGATTCATCCTTCGGCTCTCAAACGGGAGATTTAAACAGTTGTTTTAATTTATACCAGTTCAGTCCATAACGCAATCCGGCAAGCCGCACAGAATGAGCCGCGCTAAAAGAAAAGCCCCGGGGAATACCCGGGGCTCGAGAGACACACTTACTGCATCAGCCTCATATGAGGCGGCGTCTTACCACATGAGATCGTCAGGAATGGCATAATCTGCATAGGGATCATCTTCGACCACTTGGGCCTGACTGTTATCCTCCTGGGTCCAGAGATAACCGCACCACTGAGGTACCAACAGCTTAACCCGCTCCGCCAATTTATGGGGCACCAGGTAGCTCTTGTCTTCATACCTGACTATGCCCAGCTGCCCCTTGAGCAATTCGCCTTGCAACTTGTCATCCAGATAGACGGAGTAAATCTTATTCTCCAGGGTATAGTTGAACTTGACCTCGGCATGACTGGGGAGCTTGATGGCAAACTTGGTGAATTCTGTGATGAGTCCCCGCACCTGGCCCTTCTCGCTCGCCTCGCGGAAACGTTGTTCGTTGAGCGCCTTATCTTTCTCGGCCTGCTGCTGCTTACGGGCGGCAATTTCCTGCTTCAATGCCGCCGAGCCATCGTCGACCTTGGATTTCTTGTCACGGCGTTTCTGGGTCTTCACGTCCCGTGCTTTCTGTTTACTCGCCAGCCCAGCCTTGAGCAGCTGTTCCTGTAATGCATTGGCCATCTTTATTACCTATCTCAATAAACTATTTGTGTCCGCTGTGCGCTATTTTATCACAGTTATTTGGCCGCCAAAGCCCCCAATGCCGCCATGGCACTGCTGGCGCCACCCAAAGACCAGCCGCCGTCGACCGGCACCACAGCCCCCGTGATATAGCTCGCCAGATCCGATGCCAGAAACAGCGCCGCATTGGCTATATCATCCCCTGTGCCGTTGCGTTTGAGCGGCACGCTCTGGGCCACCTGAGCTTGCAATTTCTCACCCGGCGCCAGGCGATTGAAACCTTCGGTCCCGGCAATGGGGCCAGGCACTATGGAGTTGATGCGCAAGCCTTCGGCGCCCCACTCCATCGCCAGGGTGCGGGTCAGCATGTCGACCCCGGCCTTGGCGGCACACACATGGACCTGCATCGGCATGGCGATGAAAGCCTGGGGCGCCGAGATCTGTATTATGCAGCCCTTGGGCCGCCTGAGTAGGGGATAGGCCTGCTTGAGCACCTGGAAACTGCCGAGCAAGTCTATGTCCATCACAGACTTGAAGCCATTCTCCGACAGGTTGGCCGCGCTCGCGGGAAAGTTGCCGGCGGCGCCGCTGACGAGCACGTCTATGTGGCCGAAGGCCGCGGCTATGTCGGCAAAGCCGGCCTTGAGGCCCTCGAGATCGCGCACATCCAAACTGACCCCGAGATGGTGACCGTTCGGATTCGCCAGTTGCAACTGGGCTAAGGCGGCATCGACCTTGGTCTGGCTGCGACTGGCCACGGCGACGCTGGCGCCGGCCCCGGCGAAGGCCAATGCGATGGCGAGGTTGATGCCGCTGGTGCCGCCTATGACGACAACTTTCTTACCTTGGTAATCAAACATCTCAGTCTCCTTGTCCCTTGTCCCTACCGCCAGCTATGAGTCTAGCGGCCCAATGCCCTGACCGACAGCGGCTGCCTAACTCAATGATCTATGTATGGCATTCAATGCCGCCAGTGGATCGGCTGCCTTGGTGATGGGCCTGCCTATGACCAGATAATCCGAGCCTGCCGCTATGGCCTGTGGCGGCGTCATCACCCTATGCTGATCACCCACCTCGCTGCCCACGGGACGGATCCCCGGGGTGACGAGCTTGAACTCACGGCCAAACCGGGATTTCAGCAAGCTCGCTTCCTGCGCCGAGCACACCACGCCGTCGAGCCCGGCCTGCTGGGTCAAACCCGCCAGTCTCAGTACCTGCTCCGCGGCCGGCACTTCGATGCCGATAAGCTTGAGATCGGCATCGCTCATGGAGGTCAGCACAGTGACGGCGATCAGCAATGGCGCGTCTTTGCCGTAAGGTGCCAAGGCGGCCTTGGCCGCCTGCATCATGGCCAGGCCGCCGCTGGCATGGACATTGGTCATCCAGACGCCAAGCTCGGCCGCGGCCGCTACCGCCTTGGCGACGGTATTGGGAATGTCATGAAACTTGAGATCCAGGAACAAGTCGAAGCCCCTGTCATGAATGTCTCTGACCAATTGCGGCCCAAACAGGGTGAACATTTCCTTGCCAACCTTGAGACGACACATGGCAGGGTCCAACTTGTCACACAACTGCAAGGCGGCCGCCTTATCATCATAATCCAGGGCTACCAGAATGGGCTTGTCTGTCGTCTTGTCTATCATCTTGTCTCCAGCGGGATATCTTGTATGTTGTCGTTAATTGCAGGCATGTCTTGCGCTATTCACCATCGAGTCCACGTATTCGCTTGATACTGCCCCAGTTCTTGCAGGAAGGACAATGCCAGTAAAGCGCATGGGATGGGAAACCACACTCCTTACAGCGATAACCAGGACGGTACTTGATCTGTTGCTCGACCAAGTGTTCAAGCATAGTCAAACTTTGCTTGGCCTGGCCATCTTCCGCCTGACGCAGGTGCATCTGCATCAGGTGCTGAAACCCCTTCATGGTCGGGTGACGGTAGAGAGAGTCCAGCACCAGGGTCTCGGCGGCCTTGGGCTCGCCCTTGGCGATCAGGTGCTGCGCCAATGCCACCACCACAGAAGCGCCGGCGCCGGCAACCATGGCAGCGGCCAATAACTCCTGATAACCTTCGTCATCCTGAGTGTCACGGTAGACCTGTTTGGCCGTGGCCAAGGCGTCGCCGAACAGATCTATGTCGGCACTCTTGAGCGCCTGCAGCATCTGCTTGCACTGGGTGTAGTCTTGGCTCTCCAGGCACGCCTTGGCCAGGGACAACAGGGCCCGGCCACAGGCGGCATCCTGTTTCAGCGCCAGTTGCAGCTTCTTCAGCTTGTCGGCCTTATCCGTCGCCTCATCGGCCAGCTGGCAGTAGAAATGCGCCGTGATGGGCTTGAGGGTCTGTTGCCGCTTGCGGCTCAGCCGCTTGGTGATGTCTATCGCCTTCTGCCATTCCTTGGTGACCTGGTAGATGGCGATGAGTTGGGTCTCGGATTCTTCGCTGTGATCTTCCTGGCTGACCAGGTTGAGAAAGATTTCCTCGGCCCTGTCGTAGAAACCGGCGGCCAGGTAATCTTTGCCCAGCTCCATCATGGCGACATCGCGCTGATCGTTGGTCAGGCTGGGTCTGGCGATCAGGTTTTGGTGGATCCGGATGGAGCGGTCGACCTCGCCACGCTTACGGAACAGCGAGCCGAGGGCAAGGTGTGTGTCTATGGTCTCGTCGTCGACATCCAACATGCTGATGAAGAGGTCGACGGCCTTGTCCGATTCGTTGGACAGAAGGAAATTCAGACCGGTGAAATAATCCCGGCTGAGCTTTTTACGCTGATTGGTCTGATTCTGTCTTATGCTCCGTCGCCCCATATACCAGCCATATCCGGCGGCTATGGGTAACAACAGAAAGAGGATCTCTAGCATATTAAGCTGCCGTGTCCTTGGGATCCTTAGCCTCTAAGACTTGGATTCTTTTCCTGGCGGCCCTCAATGCCAGCTTCATGCGGGTGATGTAATAGAAGGCGAATAACCAACTGATGGCGAAGCCGGCCAGGAAGACACAGGCGAGCACCACGGGTAATCTGTACTCTCCCTGAGCGACAAAGTAACTGATGGTCACCAGCTGCTCGTTGCGGGCGCCGAAGATCAATGCCAGAAAGAATAACAAGGCCACCAACACAGTTGCGACAAATGATTTCACGCCACACTCCCTACACGCGTTTCAATACGATGATTATCCAAGAAATTTACTGAGCTGACCAGCTTTGCCTTTCAATAGGCACAAAAAAGCCCCCTGACGGAGGCTTTTTTTATTGGCATTAATCACTGATTAACAGCATCAACCCGTTCGCGCAGTTCTTTGCCTGGCTTAAAGTGCGGGACATACTTGCCATCCAATTCGACAGAGGTACCTGTCTTGGGATTGCGGCCGGTACGAGGTGCACGATAATGAAGCGAGAAGCTACCAAAGCCACGGATCTCGATACGATCTCCGCCTTCCAATGTCGTCGCCATTTGCTCCAACATCTCTTTGATGGCCCCTTCAACCTCTTTCGCCGACAGTTGCGACTGCCTGGTGGCGAGTTTTTCGATCAGTTCGGATTTAGTCATCCTAGCTATCCCCTATTATCAAGCCAAACACAGTCGCCTAAATGGGGAGAAGTCTCTCCCCACACGACAGGCGATTATTTACGGGCTGCTTTAAACGCTTCAGCCATTGCATTGCTGATAACGGCATCGTCTTGTTTGTTCAGAGTCGCCATTACTTCTTTCTCTTCAGCTTCGTCTTTCGCTTTGATTGACAGGCTGATAGAGCGGTTCTTACGATCAACACCCATGAACTTGGCTTCGATCGCATCACCTACATTGTAGACGGTAGATGCATCTTCGATACGCTCACGTGAAATGTCGGCTACACGGATGTAACCTTCAACAGTGTCGGCCAGTTCAACAGTCACACCTTTGGCATCAACAGCAGAAACAGTACCGTTTACGATGGTACCTTTCTTCTTGTCGGCCAGGTAAGCGTTGAATGGATCGTCTTCAGTTTGCTTAACACCTAAGCTGATGCGCTCACGCTCTGGGTCAACAGACAGAACCACGGCGTGGATTTCGTCGCCTTTCTTGTATTCGCTAACAGCGTCTTCGCCGGTACCGTTCCAAGAAATGTCAGACAGGTGAACCAGACCATCGATGCCGCCGTCCAGACCGATGAAGATACCGAAGTCAGTGATTGACTTGATCTTACCGGAGACTTTGTCACCTTTGTTGTAACGAGTTGCGAAATCATCCCATGGGTTGGTCTTGCATTGCTTCAGACCCAGAGAAATACGACGACGCTCTTCGTCTATGTCCAGAACCAGAACTTCAACTTCATCACCTAAGTTAACCACTTTAGATGGGTGAATGTTCTTGTTAGTCCAATCCATTTCAGAAACGTGAACCAGACCTTCAACGCCTTCTTCGATTTCGACGAAGCAACCGTAATCAGTCAGGTTAGTAACGCGACCAGTCAAACGTGTGTTTTCTGGGTAGCGCTTGCTGATTTCCAACCATGGATCTTCGCCAAGTTGTTTCAGACCCAGAGACACACGAGTGCGCTCACGATCGTACTTCAGTACTTTAACGTTGATTTCGTCACCAACATTGACGATTTCAGATGGGTGCTTAACACGCTTCCACGCCATATCTGTGATATGCAGCAGACCGTCAACACCACCTAAATCTACGAATGCACCGTAGTCAGTCAGGTTCTTAACGATACCCTTAACTGCTTGGCCTTCTTGCAGATTTTCGAGCAGTGCATCACGCTCAGCGCTGCTTTCAGACTCGATAACAGCACGACGAGAAACCACAACGTTGTTGCGCTTCTGGTCCAGCTTGATAACTTTGAATTCTAATTCTTTGTACTCTAAGTGAGCGGTGTCGCGAACTGGGCGCACATCAACCAGAGAACCTGGCAAGAAGGCACGGATACCGTTTAATTCAACAGTGAAACCGCCTTTAACTTTACCATTGATGATACCGATTACAGTTTCAGCATCTTCGTACGCTTTTTCCAGAACGATCCAAGCTTCATGACGTTTCGCTTTTTCGCGAGACAGTTGAGTCTCACCGAAGCCGTCTTCAACAGAGTCGAGGGCTACGTCAACTTCGTCGCCAACTGCAATTTCCAAAACGCCTTGAGCGTTTTTGAACTGTTCAGCAGGGATTGGGCTTTCAGACTTCAGACCAGCGTCAACCAGTACCATACCGTTTTCGATGGCAACAACAGTACCACGAACGATAGAACCTGGACGGAACTCCAGAGTTTGAAGGGATTGTTCAAATAGATCAGCAAAAGATTCAGTCATGTTTAGGTTACTTTCTTTAATAAACCACTGTTCATCCTGAACGTGGAGTCAGTCAAATTATCCGTATCATCCTTAATACGAATACCACCCGATAAACCGGCCTACTGGCCGATCCCGGATATCTTGGTTTCGATGTGTTTGAGCGCTAACTCGAGCACTTCGGTGATGCCTTTACCGCTGGTATCTATGACCAACGCATCCTCGGCCGGGACTAGAGGAGCCACCGGGCGATTCATATCGCGATCGTCACGTTCGATAATTTCGGCTAAAAGGCGTTCGATGTTAACATCGAAGCCCTTGTCCTGCAACTGATTATAGCGCCTCTGGGCCCTTTCCTCAGCCGAAGCGGTTAAAAATAATTTGGCCGGTGCCGTGGGGAAAACCACTGTGCCCATATCCCGTCCATCGGCAATCAGACCCGGGGTGGTCTGAAACGCCCGCTGACGCCTGAGCAAGGCTTCCCTCACCCGCGGAAATGCCGCCACTTTAGAGGCGGCGTTGGAGCACTCCTGGCTACGAATACTGCTGGTGACATCTTCGCCTTCGAGTACGACCTTGATCGCATCCTTGTCGTCACCCGTTAAGAATTGCACATCCAGATGTGCCGCCAACAAGGTGATGGCTTCTTCGTTTTCCAGCTCAACATCGTGATGTATAGCGGCTAGAGCAAGCACACGGTATATGGCACCACTGTCGAGCAATTGCCAGCCTAAATGCTGAGCCAATAGCTGACTGATTGTACCCTTACCCGCACCACTTGGGCCGTCGATTGTGACTACAGGAGCCCGTTCAGACATAAATTCCTCCGCAAAAAATAACCATCTTCCCTGTGTCCCCCTGTTGGAGCCACCGAAAATGAGCGCGCGGTATTGTACATCACAAGCAAGTAAAGATCCGTGGAAATTTTCACAGCCGACCGGACCGCCATCCGGCGGCCCGGTTTTTAACCTACGGGGTGGGAGGACTAACCCGCCAGGGCGGCAAACTGGCGGAAGTAATCGGGGAACGTCTTGGAGGTGCAGTCGGGATCATTGATTGTGATGCCGCAAGCGGCGAAGGCCAGCATGGAGAAACACATGGCCATGCGATGGTCGTTGTAGGTGTCTATCTCGGCCGTGTTGAGCACGACAGGCGGAGTGATGCAGATATAATCCTGCCCTTCCTCGACCTCGGCGCCGACCTTGCGCAGCTCGGTGGCCATGGCGGCCAGGCGGTCGGTTTCCTTGATGCGCCAGTTATAGATGTTGCGGATACGGGTGGTGCCCGTGGCAAACAGCGCCGCGGTGGCGATGGTCATGGCGGCATCCGGGATATGGTTCATGTCCAGGTCCACAGCCGTCAAGGGTGCGCCGCGGGCTATGATGTAATCGTCGCCCCATTCTATCTCGGCGCCCATCTGCGCCAGCACATCGGCAAACTTCACATCCCCCTGGATGCTCAGGCGACCGACACCTGTGACCTTGACCTCGCCGCCCTTGATGGCACCGGCCGCCAGGAAATAAGACGCCGACGAGGCATCGCCTTCCACCAGCACCTTGCCCGGAGACACATAGGCTTGGCCGGCAGGAATTTCGAAGCGGCCATAGTCGTGGTTGATCACGTCGACGCCGAATTGCGCCATCAGCTTGATAGTGATGTCGATATAGGGCTTGGACACCAGCTCACCCTTGATATTGATATTCACCGCGCCCTTGGCGAGCGGCGCCACCATCAGCAACGCAGTCAGAAACTGGCTGGACAGATCGCCGGCAATCTCGACCTCGCCGCCGTCGAGGCCGGTCGCCGTGATGGTCAGTGGCGGAAAGCCCTCGTTCTTGAGGTAATCGACCCTGGCACCCAGTTGGCGCAGGGCATCGACCAGATCGCCGATGGGGCGCTCTTCCATGCGCGGCTCGCCCGTCAGGGTGAACTCGCCCTGCCCCAGGGTCAAGGCGGCGCACAGGGGACGCATGGCGGTGCCGGCATTGCCCAGGAACAGGGTCTGTGCCTGGGTGGCAGACAAGGGGCCGCCGAGGCCTTCGACCTCACAGACAGTCTTGCAAGCGGACAACTGATAGCCGACACCCAGTTGTTTCAACGATGCCAGCATGTGGCGGATATCATCCGAGTCGAGCAGATTGGTCAGGGTCGTTTTCCCTTTGGCCAGGGTGGCCAGCAATAAGGCCCGGTTGGAGATGCTCTTGGAGCCGGGAATGTTTACCACCCCGTTGACACTTTGAATTGGCTCGAGACGTAACTGTTTCATTGACTGGGTCTTCTTCCATTTAGGCGCCGAGTGTGTGTCGGTCGCAAGTTGATCTACGCTGATAGCATAAAGACAGTGGCAACCTGACGCTACATGGCGTCAAGTTAACATTCCAAAATTGAGGTTATTCAGACAGAATTGGCTGGTCGTGGTGATAAAGTTACCCATTGTCCGCCAGGATTCAACCGTTTTTTCGGCTAAATGCGGCATTTAGTCGAAATTTTCACCCTGATTTGGTACAAAAATGACAAAAACATAAAAACCACGCCGTTTTCTTGGGTTTTATGGTGCATTTCGGCAGTTAAATTTGCCGCCCCGGCCCGGGATAAATACATCATTTGTCTTTAATAAACGCCGGCATTCACGTTATGCTAACGGACAACTCGCAAAAACAGCTCACTGACCATCAATGGGTCGCCCTATCCGACACCAAGACGCAATCCATGGGTCACAGCAACTGATAAGAAGGTAGATGGAGCCATGTTTAACACCCTAACCGCTATGCCTGCAGATCCCATTCTGGGTTTGTTGACCAAGTACCGCGAAGACAGTCACCCCAACAAGGTGGATTTAGGCGTCGGTGTCTATAAAGATCCCCAGGGCCACACGCCTATCCTCAGTTGCGTCAAGAAAGCCGAACAATACCGCCTGGATACCGAAGACACCAAGGTCTACATAGGCCCTACCGGCTCGGCCGCCTTCAACGAGTTGATGACCCAGCTGGCCTTCGGCACTGATCATCCCGCCCTGCTGGCCAACCGCATCCGCACCGTATCTACCCCGGGCGGCACGGGCGCATTGAGGGTCGCCGCCGACTTCATCAAACGTTGCAATCCCAATGCCGTGCTCTGGGTCAGCGATCCGACCTGGGCCAACCATACCGGGCTGTTCGAAGCGGCGGGCATCAAGGTCAAGACCTACCCTTACTATGATTACGACAGCAAGAGCCTCAAGTTCGACGAGATGCTGGCCACCCTGACGCAGATAGGCGCCGATGACGTGGTGTTGCTGCATGCCTGCTGCCATAACCCCAGCGGCATGGATCTGTCCACGGAGCAGTGGGATAAGGTCGTAGAAGTCACCCGCCAGCAGGGCTTCACCCCGCTCATCGACATGGCCTATCAGGGCTTCGGCGACGGCGTGGATGAAGATGCCTATGGGGTGCGCAAGATGGCGGCGGCCGTCGACAACATGATCCTCTGCAGCTCCTGCTCGAAAAACTTCGGCCTCTACCGTGAGCGTATCGGCGCCTGCTCCATCATAGCCAGAGACAGTGCCACGGCCAACGTGGCCCTGTCGGTGCTGCTGTATGTGGTGCGTTGCATCTACTCCATGCCACCGGCCCATGGTGCGGCGATAGTGGAAACCATCCTTGGCTCGGCCGAACTGAAACAGGAATGGCTGGACGAGCTCAAGGTCATGCGCGATCGCATCAACGGCAACCGCGCCATGCTGGTCGACAGACTCAAGGCCAAGGGCGTCGACCGCGACTTCAGCTTCATCGCCCGCCAGAAAGGTATGTTCTCCTTCCTCGGCGTCAATCCAGAGCAGGTCGCCAGACTGCAGAGCGAGTTCAGCGTCTACATGGTAGGTTCCAGCCGCATCAGCATCGCCGGCATCAGCGAAGCCAACGTGGATTACCTGGCAGAGTCCATCGCCAAGGTACTCTAAGCGCACAAGACTCAGTGCTGGGCACTGAAAGTGGTAAGTTGTAAATTGTAAATTGTAAATTGTGAGCCTTAAGCACTGAGGTCGACTGGAATAAAAAAGCGAATGCCCAGGCATTCGCTTTTTTGTCCACACTTGCACATTGTGGACAATATTTCCAAGCAAAGCCCCGGGAAAGGCCAAGTCTATCGGACAGGTGCGAGCACTCATTTTGGCACGCCACGATCTCTCACCCTAGTCACCTTCCCGGCATATTCAGCGTATGAGAACACTCTATCGTGAACGCCGGGAATTAACCGCCAGAGTCTTTAACCAAGTGTCAGGTGCCAAGATCTCTATTGAAGCCCAACCTGGCGGCATGCACATGCTGGTAAAACTTATCGATCCAAGTATTGTTGATGCCGAACTCGCCAATAAGATGGTGCAGGCCTGTTTGCCCAGAGGTTATCTCAGTGGTCATCAAGACCCGTTCACCCGAGCTTAATTCTCAGCTTTACCAATATCGGCACCGAAGAAGCATGCCGGGAATTGCTCTTCGCTTAAAAAATGTCATGGATAAGTGTCAGCTCCCCTATGATGAATAGGTCTTGCCCTAAAGAGTTTGGGTGACTATGCGTAACCTAGATCTCAGCAATATGTGACACAGCTATCTAACTATGTTGGTGTCTACGTTGGTGTCTACTACATAGGCACAAGTTCGCCGTCGGCTTGAGCAGCAAACCATGGTCATCATAGCTGACAACCAATTAATTTAAATTGAAAGTTAATGCCACCAAACTCACATCAACTCTTTCCTTTCATCGCGACATTCGTATGAACCCATTGCAAATTCTCGACAAATCCAAGGTCGATTTTCATAAATGGTACACATCAACGTTTCTCTGTCTAACGCGGAGCACCAACCATCGTCTAGGCGCAACATGGTTTCACCACCTCGTTCATCGAAAGCGATATGCTGCTCAGGAACGCCTGTGTCAGTAATGAGCATCACCTCTAAACGACAGCAACAAGCCTGACAATTTGAACAAGAAATTTCAGGGTTGGTTAAATTTTTAATGGGAATAGTCATGGGAATCTACAATCAGTGCGATTGCAATATAGTACTCCAAATTGAGTAATTTTATCAGAATGCCTGAGCCCTTCACTTCGGGAGCCATAACCTTCCTACCTAAGCGTCAACCAAGTAACAATTTTAAATTCAATGTGATAGGCAATGAGTGGGACATATATGGTCACCTCCAGCCGCATCGCCGGGATCAGCGAAGCGAACGTCGACTACCTGGCAGAATCCATCGCCAAGGTGCTGTAAGCGTTCAGGTTTAAAACATAAAAAAAGCGAATGCCCCGGCATTCGCTTTTTTGTCTGTAGCGGAAAATCAGCACAGTGAAAATCAGCATTGTGAAAATGAGTGCGAGCACCCGCTGTGACGGTCGCTTAAGGTAGTGCAACTCAGCCAGCTTCTTGGCATTTCCCCATTTTAAAGTGCTGTTCTGGCTCAAGGTGTTGAAACAGCTAAAGTCTCACTGTCAGCATGCAGTACCCAAGATCCCCCCGCCTGTGGCTAGCTTTCGGCCAGGTCGATCAGTATCGAGGGTGACAAGATCTGCGGCAGCACTATGGGCTCATCTGTGCCCTTTTTGTACCACAAGTACAAAGGGACACCCGAACGCTGATGTTGTGCCAAGAACTCGGTGATCCGGCTGTCACCCCGGGTCCAATCGCCAATCAGGGTCGCGACATTGTGTTGTTTAAACGCCGCTTTGACTTCTTGGCGCGCTATCGATGTTTGCTCATTCACCTTGCAGGTTAAACACCAGTCGGCCGTAAAATACACAAACACATCCTGTTGCGCAGCTAACAATTTGAGCTGTTCCTTATTAAAGACAGTCACTTCCGAGGCATCTTCCGGCCCATGCTGTGGAGCCGTATTCGCCTGTGGAACCCAGTAAATGAGGGCCAGCAGAGGCAATAGGGTCAATAACAAGCCCGGCCACCACTTGCCTTTATGCTGCGAGTGTTGCCACAGACCGGTAAGCCACAGACCAAAGGTGGATAACATGGTGGCTGCAAGCACAGACAAGACATAAGCATCGTTTGATTGACGCATCAGAATCCACACCAGGCCTAACGCAGTAATGAACATGGGCAAAGCGAGGATCCGCCTTGCGGTGACCATCCAGGCCCCGGGCTTGGGCAAGCACGTACGTAATGCCGGGATATAACCCACCAACAGAAACGGCAAGGCCATGCCGAAACCCAAACCGGCAAAAATCATGAATGCCACCGCCGTCGGTAATACCAGGGCTGCGCCTAAGGCCGTCGCCATGAAGGGGCCGGTACAGGGGGTAGCGATGAATGCCGCTAGCACCCCGGTCCAGAAATCCCCCATGGGACCTTTCTGATCTTGCAATCTGGAGCCTGAGGTTAATGTCCCTATTTCGAATAAGCCCGCCAAGTTAAACCCGATTGCGCTCATCAAGAGGATCAAGCCGGCAATCACGGCGGGGCTTTGCAACTGGAATGCCCAGCCGACTTGATGCCCCCAGGCTCTGAGACCCAATATCACACCGCCCAAGCAGACACTGACCAACACGGCACCCAAGGTATAGGCAACCGAGCCCATTCTGGCGTCTTTCTCCGAGCCTGAGTGTGACAGGCTCAAGATCTTCAGGCTCAGGATAGGGAACACGCAGGGCATGACGTTAAGCAATAAGCCGCCTAAAACCGCGCCGAAAAAAGCCGTGATACCCACCACAGTGACACTGGGGGACCAGCTGCCCTGACTGCCGGAGTGCTGTTCCTTTATCGATGGCGCGGCAAAGGCGCTGGCGTCAGTTTTATGGGCATCGAAGCTCAGTGCCGTACCATCGCTCAACACCAAGACACCCTGAAACAGTGCCACCGACGCATCGCCCGCTTGAGTCTGCATACTAAGCACATCGCCTTCATGGGTCAGTGTCTGCTTGGCATTGTTTACCAAGGTATTATTGACGATGGGGTAGATATGCGCATCACTGCTATCGACCGAGGCGGGCAGCGGCAAAGCAAGCCTGAATACCTTGTCTTCGATTGCAAACCGGCCATTAACAGCCAATGGCCTGGGCAACATTTGCCGCCATTGGCTAAATTGCTGCTGCTCATCCAGCCCAACCTTGGCATCACCCAGGGTGAAGTGTTGCGTGATAATTTGTTGCTCTGGTAAACAACTGGTGGGATCACACACCAGATAGCCGATATCGAGTGTTATGGGCAGCGAAGTGCCAACGGCGATGCTGTTATCGACGGTGACAGGTGCAAGCAAGGTATATTCGCCGTGATAAATGTAATTCATGATATCACGGGTCACCAGCCGACTCGGGGCCGGGTATTGCACCTCTCCTATCGTCACACCCTTTGGCAGCTGCCAATTGAAACGTGTTGGGAAACCTGCATCTCCCGGATTCAGCCAATACCCATGCCAGCCCTTTTGTGGCCTCATGGTGATGGCCAATTCCCGGGTGCCTGTGACCGTCTTTCCGGACGCCAGCATCATGGAAATGGCAATCAGGTGCTGCTTTTCATTAACCTCATCGGCAATGACCTGCAATGAACTTATCAGGATAATCAACCCGGCAACAAACTTAATTAACTGCTTCATGTTTAACCTTTGGTTTCAAGATGGCGGGCTTATTTCAATGTTGAAATTGCGTGTAAGGCGGCATCGAAATCCTCATCCTGAATCGAAGATTTCAGGCTAACCTTACCGTCGGCATCGATTAAGGTAATGCTCGGCACTTGATTAACACCAAATTGCTTGAATAAGTCCCCTTCCTTATCGAACACTATTGGCATGCTGGTGCCATAGCTTTTACGGTAGTCATCAAGCTCGGCAACCGATGACCATAAATTGGTCGATACCGTCACCCATTGCACCGAGGCCGCTTGGGATTTTTGCTCAAGCAGCTCACGCACTTGAGTACAGGCCAGCGAGGTCTTGGGCTCCGTTTTCTCCAAATACCATTCACACCAAGGGCCGAAGAACACCAGGGCCAGTTTTTTACTGCCGTCGGTATTAAATGTAAACTTGAGCGGCTTTTCATCTATGGTTGAGAAAGCAAGCTCCGGCACTGTATCACCCAGGTTATAGCCTGAATCCTTAGCGACAAAGGTCGGATTGGCTAAAGGCTTGCCACTGGCTTTTTCGGCGATAACCTTATCCAGAGCCTGATGGAACTCTGTATCATCCCTATGGCCGAAATAGGCAAATTTACCATTTTTATCAATCAGCAAATGTTGAGGGGTAACACGCAAATGAAACGCACGAGCCAGCTTGCCATCGTCTATGGTAATGGGCATGGACAATCCCATTTTCTTGCTGAACTCGGTGACGGATGTTACGGAATCGCTGATCCCTGTGTTCACCGCGATCACTTGGATCTTGTCAGCATATTTCTTATTGATATCTTCGAAGCCAGGCATTTGTTCACGGCAGGGTACACACCAGGTTGCCCAGAATTTAATATAAACCGGCTTTTTACCATAAAGCTCGGCAAGATCTATGGTCCTGCCATCAAGGGTTTGGAACTGCATTTGAGGGGCCGGCGTCCCCACTAAAGACTCCCCTGCCGATTTTGCTCTTCGTTCCCCCTCGGCCGAATAGTCATCGTCCGCGCCGTGGGCAACTTGAGCCAAGGTCAATAAACATAAAAATGCGATCAATGGCGTTTTTAACAAGGTGTTAAAGCCTGTCTTCATAACAATTTTCCTATCGTGATTTTTACTGCAAGAATAAAAACTGAAAGAGTAAAAACTTTAGAGGTTGAGGAGGCTGGCTGTTGCGGGCTGCAGTTGATCACTAAAACGTTCATATTTTCACCCTACAGATAAGCACTGGCATGTACCGGTTTCACCCTTTGCGCCGATATGATACAAATAGCCATGGCTCACAATAAGATCCATAAATTGACTATTTTTATAGACCATTCTTATAAACCACAGCGACAGATGCATGTCGCTCATACCTTGGGCCCGGGAGCAGATAAATGACTAAAGTCTTGGCCTATAAGCAAGTCTATCAACGAATTCATACGGCAATTATGCAAGGGATACTCAAGCCCGGAGAGCGGCTCCCCTCGGCCCGTACCCTGGCCAAGGAAATGGGCGTCGCCCGCGGCACGGTAGAGGAAGGTTATGCCATCTTGAAAGCCGAAGGCTACATTGAGTCTAGAGGCCAAGCCGGCACCTTGGTCAGTCAGCACTTGTTCGAACCCTCCAAGCTCAAACCCAGTCAGGTAAGCACACGTCAACCCGGCTTTGACACTGAAGTAGAAACCTCCGTCGTCCTCCCCTTTCAATTGGGTATTCCGGCGTTGGATGCTTTTCCCAGGCAAGCCTGGGCAAGGATGGCGGCAAGGTGTGCCCGCAACATCAACCTTGATGATCTGACTTATCCTTCCGTTTATGGCAGCCCGCAACTCAGAATCGCCATAGCCCAGTATTTGCAACTTGCCCGTGGGGTTCAATGTGAGCCCTCCCAAGTGTTTATCACCTCCGGATATGTCCATTCCATTAACTGGATAGCCCATGTACTGCTCAGGCCACAAGCCAAGGTCGCAGTGGAAGATCCAGGTTACCCCCTGACCCGGAAAATCCTCGCCAATCATAACGTCAATATTGTGCCGATAGCTGTCGATGGCGAAGGCATCAATCTGCCGCCGAACACCCAGGCCACTGCCGTGATAGTGACGCCGGCGCACCAGAGCCCAACCTGCGTGTCCTTATCACTTCAACGCCGGCAGGTATTACTCGATTGGGCCGAGCACAACCAAAGCTGGATCATTGAAGACGACTATGACGGCGAATACCGACACACAGGGCAGCCACTGCCTGCATTAAAAAGTTTGGATACACAGGACAGGGTTATCTATTCGGGCACCTTCAGTAAGGTGCTGTTTCCCGGTTTGCGCATGGCTTATATAGTGGTGCCAAAAAGCCAAATCCCGGCATTTGAGCAATGCTCCGAACTCTATGGCGGCAATGTATCTGGATTAACTCAAGCTTGCGTGCAGGCCTTTATGCAGGAAGGTCACTTTTCCCGGCATATTCAGCGTATGAGAAAACTCTATCGTGAACGCCGGGAATTAACCGCCAGAGTCTTTAAGCAAGTGTTGGGTGCCAAGGTCTCGATTGAACCCCAACCCGGTGGCATGCACATGCTGGTAAGGCTTACCGATCCAAATATTGTTGATGCTGAGCTCGCCGATAAGATGATGCAGGCAGGCCTGTTTGCCCAGGGGTTATCCCAGTGGTCATCGAGACCCGTTCACCCGAGTTTAATTCTCAGCTTTACCAATATCGGCACCGAAGAAGAATGCCGGGCATTGGCTATTCGCTTACGAGATATCATGGGTTAACCCCAAGTACCTCTGCATTGCTGAAGACATCAAAGGAAGCAGCGCCGTCCTGGTCGACAGACTCAAGGCCAAGGACGTCGACCGCGACTCCGGCTTTATCGCCAAGGTGCTGAGCACACACAGCTAAACTCTGCGATGCTCTCCCTGCCGCCAACGGTCCCTGACGTGACAATGCCTGTACTTGTGTCCCATGTGGCATCAAAGTCCAACCCAAGGTGACCATATATGTCCCAACTCTCCGTCCCAACTCTCCATATCCCAGCTCTCATGCTCTATCTCCACGCCACTACTTGTTAAGCCACTGTTATTTCTGTAATCTTGATCCCGGTTGTGTGCGGCCGGCGTCCGCAGACATAAGGCCAAGGACACAGATTCAGGGAAGATAACCAACAAAACTGCCAATCCCCCCACGTCTTTGTCCCGCCACGCAGCCGCCCTGTTGCAGGCCGCCTTCACAGCTTGCCGACAAAAATGCCTTAACCGCTGATTGTTAAAAATCCAGATGCCATGCAATAACCATGGCGTCCTGCGGTAGCCATGGCCTCCGGTTTTGCCTTTCTCGTGTGACCTGACTCAGCAGAGACTGGCCGGCCGACTGACGCTACCGTCATAATGCTGCCGATAGATGCTAGGTTGCAGCCTTGGGCGTGCTCATCAATGTATCGCGCATGCGCTCTGTTCAGGATGTTTTATGACAGGGCAAGAGTGTTTAAGCTGTCTTTATCCTTTTACATGATGTCGGTTCGCCAGGTAGGACAGAAATGCCATGACCTCCGGTGCCCCCATAGTGTCAGGATGCTCAAAGACAATGGAAACGTATCTAGCATGTGATCCAATACAGGTAGGTTTTTCTGTCCGCAGCCAGTAGCCCCGCAATCTGAGACTCTCACTTATTTGAGTGAGAAAGCGGCTCTTGAACATAAAATTTATTCGCATGAGTTATTGCACTGGAGTACTGGATGTTTATCCAGTTGATTTTTTGGTTTTAGCCTAAAACTGCCGCGTTTGCATGAAAAAGTATCTGAGCGATGCGCATTTGCACAAGAGTGTCACGAAATAACTATTATAATTCAGTGTGTTACATGAATACTGTATTGGAATAACGAGATCTCGTTATTTGTGTAAACGCGCATGCGCGTTTAGCCGGAAGACATTGGACTAAAACCAAACCTAATGCTTTACACAACAGTAACTTGTGATAACGTGGTTTGCATTGGACTAATGTACATATGCGCATGCGCACTATTAAAATGTTAACTATCAAAGGAATAATATGAAGTATTTAGTGGTATTTTCATTACTATTAGTAAGTTCTCTATCATGGTCAGAGAGTTACTCCAATGTATCAATAGTCAAGGGGCTAACGATTGGAGCAACGCATGCGCGCGTGCAGCTAGAGTCAATGAAACTCGCGGAAGGGTGTTCAAACATTAAATTTTATTTTCTAGATATACAAAATAATAAGGAAATGTTTTCTTCAATATTAGCCGCAAAAGCGAGTGGGCAGAAAGTATCTTTCCAGCTTTTAGGTTGTGAAAATGATACAGCTAAAATATCGCATGTATATTTATGTGATACACAATTTTGTAGCTAATAGTTAACAAAGCTAGCCATGTTCACCAGCTAAAGCTGGTTGGACCTCCGCTGCGTCGCTTGCTTTGTGCTGAATAGCACAACGCAATCAACTACGCTACGGCCCATGCTAGCGGCGTTATACATGCTAGGAGCAACGTCCCACAGTGTCTGAAATTTGGCTTAATCCAGTATTTTTAAAGTGGCCTTCTTATGATGCGAGTGGAGCCTACTTCGATGGTACCTTTACAAGATCGTATGAGCTACTTGAAAGAGCTGGCTCTTTTATTCAGTCGGATAGCTCGTGTGAATTTGATCGAGGAGATTGCATTTCTTGGCTAAAGCGGTCATTAAATGCCAGGCTTCAACTCATTGAGAAAAGCTATAATTTAAGTTGTATTCCCAACACAAAAGTTAAAGGTGCAATCGAGCTTCTGGAGTGTTTTGGGCTTGTTAAGCCCATGATGCTAAAAGAACTTCTTATTATTCGAAATAATATTGAACATAATGATGTTACTCCACCCTCCATAGAGAAGTGCTCAGAGTGGTTAGAGTTAATTTGGTATTTTTTACGTTCAACAGATGAAATCGCTAAAAATCTCAAAAATATAGTTAGTTTTGACTGTTATGACGATCATAGCCCCAAAGATACTCTAGAAATCGAAATAGAATTTGGCCAATCACCAATGTTTAAAGTTCATGGTGAATTAAGTCAGTTTAACTACAGTAATAAAGTTAATAATGAATGGCCCTGTGTAAAACTTTCAAAGAAAATGGAGCTACATATAAGTGTAGGTCAGCAACTAAGCTTCAACGGGGAGTTATTTATTAAAGATCAACATAGAGTTAACCTCGTAAAAGCGGCTTTAGTTGGGTCGCATGTATAACAATCTGTTTAAAGCGGACAAAATTACGTTGGCTTGGTTTCGCTCCGCTTCACATTATAGCCAACTAAATTTTGCCCATTAACAAGGGCGTTAGACGAATTTATAGCCATGGCATCTATCAACCTAAATTGGAAATGGCTCTATTGGAGCTACGGATTTACTTGGGCAAATGACTTACTGCCTCAAATACTAGAAAATGGCTTAAAAGAAAATCAACTAGATAGATCTGTCTATGTCATTCGACTGAATGGGCCATTTGCAATTCAGTACCCTTACAGAGCCACATCGCTTTTATATATCGGCGAAGGAAATTTTAAGCAGAGAATAAACTCCCACACAAAGGGGTGGTTAAATGACCTCTGGGAAATCATAGAGAACCATGGATTGACCATTGGAGTGGCAACACCACGTGTTCGAAATAATTTATCGGCCTATAAAGATGTAGAGGCCGCATTGATCCATGAGTTCTCAAATCTCTACGGCACAGCACCGATTAACAACAAGCAGTATGAATACAGTAGGCTTGATCATAACTTTGAGGTCAAAGAACTGCGTGAAGCACTAACAATTGGCCGAGGAATCAAACATAAGTGGGCAATTTCCCCGATGAAGGCAAACAAGTTCTATCATCACTACCATAGAACCCACGTCTAACAAATGGTTCAAATCGTTCGCTTCGCTCACTGAGACCGGCTAAAGCCGGCCCCTTAACCAAACGTTATATGCTTTTCTTACTTTTGGAGTCACATGGAAGTTTTTTATAATTTAATGATGAATCAGGGCTGGGGCGATATTTTAGCCAAAGCGAAATCTGATCAAACTAACTTGAGAAAAAACTCTGCTGAATGGACAAATATTTGTTCGATACTGCAAAGTGAATTCATCAAATACGCTACAGATGAAAAGCCTGTACTTGTTTCAAAATTATGCTTTGAATATCTTAAACTAAAAATGGCTGGTTACATTACCCTAACTGACGAAAATACCTTAGCAATTGAAGAGCTAGGGATTAAGGCTTTTGAGGCACAAGAAAGTCCTGAATTAAATTCGTTTATTGAAATTTGTCAGTTTTCACCTTTAGCTCAACAGATCACTGAAAGTAACTCTTCAACTGAAGAAACTAGTAGTTCAAATACCCAAAGAAGAATCAAACACCCGAGGACTGATTGGTTAAATCCACTCTTTAAAAGTGCTGAATCAGGCAAGTGCTGAATCAGGCCACCCACAGTAAATGGCGTGATCCAGCGGCCTCTCCTAGACTGAGATAAATTGTCGATGTTGGAGTCTTGCCATGCCGCGTCCCAGAAGAACTCAGATCAGTGTCGAAGACACCCCTTTCTACCACTGCTGCAGCCGGGTGGTGCGTCGCGCCTTCCTCTGTGGGGATGATCGATACTCGGGTAATAACTATGACCATCGCCGGGGCTGGGTAGAGTCATTGCTGTTTGAACTTGAAGCGGTGTTTGCCATTGATGTGGCTGCTTTTGCGGTGATGTCGAATCACCTGCATGTGGTGTTGCGAATTGATCTCGACACGGCCAACCGTTGGAGCGACGCAGAAGTGCTTGAGCAGTGGCATAAACTGTTTAAAGGCGATGAATTAACCCGTAAATTTGCCCAGGGTGGGCTGGTTGAATCTCATGAAGTGATCCATTTAAAGCACTCCATCGCGACCTATCGCAGCAGGCTATGTGATATATCGTGGTTTATGCGTTGCCTCAATGAACCGATAGCCAGGCAAGCAAATCAAGAGGATAACTGCTCAGGCAGATTCTGGGAAGGCAGGTTTAAGTCGCAGGCGTTATTGGATGAGGCCGCAGTATTAACCTGTATGGCCTATGTCGATTTGAATCCCATCAGAGCCAAGATGGCGGCTACCCCAGAGCAATCCAATCACACCAGCATTCAACTGCGAATTCAGGCAGCCTTGAAAGGCGAACAACCACCAAACCTACTGCCTTTTATTGGCAACGAACGCGATAATCAGCCCAATGGCATCGTGTTTTCGCTCCAGGATTATCTTGAATTGATTGATGATACAGGGCGTATTATTCGAGATGACAAGCGTGGTGCTATCGGAGAGAACAGCGCTAAGTTACTAACAAGATTGAATATCGAGCAAGAGAGTTGGTTAAAAATCACCACTGAATTTGGCAAGCTGTTCCATGGTCCCGTGGGAACGCTGCAAGAACTCAGCAGCTATTGTGAACATTTAGAGAAGCGACGACGGCATTTCTCCGCCTGTTGTCAGCACCTCAACGCAGGCTGACGTTAACTTCATTGTTTAAAGCGATACCTTTCAGGACCCTATGAATGGAAATGGGTTGGGTAACTGACGCCAAAAATCACTGTTTTTGAGTGAAGTAGACCTGTTTTATCAATCCTCATCCATTTTGCATCATGTCCTGTCGACTCTTTATCGGTTAAATCACTTTCCCTAGCTTGAGCCCTAACTGAAAGTGCATTATGTTATTGTTTTAACATGGCTGGCCTGATTTGTGTGTTCATGGCTGGCCTGATTTGTGTGTTGTGTGGTGTTGCGAATTGATCTCGACACGGCCAACCGTTGGAGCGACGCAGAAGTGCTTAAGCAGTGGCATAAACTGTTTAAAGGCGATGAATTAACCCGTAAATTTGCCCAGGGTGGGCTGGTTGAATCTCATGAAGTGATCCATTTAAAGCACTCCATCGCGACCTATCGCAGCAGGCTATGTGATATATCGTGGTTTATGCGTTGCCTCAATGAACCGATAGCCAGGCAAGCAAATCAAGAGGATAACTGCTCAGGCAGATTCTGGGAAGGCAGGTTTAAGTCGCAGGCGTTATTGGATGAGGCCGCAGTATTAACCTGTATGGCCTATGTCGATTTGAATCCCATCAGAGCCAAGATGGCGGCTACCCCAGAGCAATCCAATCACACCAGCATTCAACTGCGAATTCAGGCAGCCTTGAAAGGCGAACAACCACCAAACCTACTGCCTTTTATTGGCAACGAACGCGATAATCAGCCCAATGGCATCGCGTTTTCGCTCCAGGATTATCTTGAATTGATTGATGATACAGGGCGTATTATTCGAGATGACAAGCGTGGTGCTATCGGAGAGAACAGCGCTAAGTTGCTAACAAGATTGAATATCGAGCAAGAGAGTTGGTTAAAACTCACCACTGAATTTGGCAAGCTGTTCCATGGTCCCGTGGGAACGCTGCAAGAACTCAACAGCTATTGTGAACATTTAGAGAAGCGACGACGGCATTTCTCCGCCTGTTGTCAGCACCTCAACGCAGGCTGACGTTAACTTCATTGTTTAAAGCGATACCTTTCAGGACCCTATGAATGGAAATGGGTTGGGTAACTGACGCCAAAAATCACTGTTTTTGAGTGAAGTAGACCTGTTTTATCAATCCTCATCCATTTTGCATCATGTCCTGTCGATTCTTTATCGGTTAAATCACTTTCCCTAGCTTGAGCCCTAACTGAAAGTGCATTATGTTATTGTTTTAACATGGCTGGCCTGATTTGTGATGATAGAACGGTGTGTCTTCCTGACTCACCAGGCAACATCTCGGCCTTGGCATGGCTTCCTTTCCTCTTTCAAAGACTCCAGTAAAGCCTAAACAAACGAGCCAAAAGCTGCCAATAATTATGAGTGTTTCACTTGTTCATCCGTTTAGCCGAAAGGCATTGGACTCAAATCGAACTTAATGCTTTACACAACAGTAACTTGTGATAACGTAGTTTGTATTGGAACCTAAGTTATACATATTTACAACTTGCGCAACTACCTAAAAATTAGAAGGATCTACCTACATGTGTATAAATAACAAGTTACTGTTAATGCGAAAAAGATATTTATTTTCTCTTATATTGTTAGTTTATACAAATCACTTATATGCTAAAGAACCAAGCGAGTTAGGTTTTTTGTATAAGCAAGTAATAGATGCGCCAAAAAACAAATCATACAATGATGCAATAAGTAGAGTAATTGAAGTAAAGGATAAATATAAAGGTGATCAGCAAAGCCAGTTTGCCGTAAATCAACCGTTAGCAACGTTATATTCATATGTGGGTCAATATGAAAAGGCAATAAGTTCTCCAACTGATGCCCCAATTATTTCCGAAGACGTCATTGACAATCTTTCTCCTATATCGGCAGTTGACAAAATTCAAACAATGTCCAAAGAAACTCAAATTGTTATGATAAATGAGGCTCACCACATAGCTCTTCATCGCACTTTAACAGTTTCTTTACTGCAAAAATTATGGAGTAGTGGGTATCGTTATTTAGCAATTGAAGCTCTATCAAAGAGAGATGTTGATATCAATATTCGAGGGTATGCTATTGAACGCTCTGGTGCATATTCTAACGAACCCATATATGCCGAAATGATCAGAACAGCTAAGAAACTTGGTTATCAAATTATAGCGTATGATGATTCTGGTAGTGAAAGGGAGAAGAAAGCAGCTGAAAATATATTTAATGCTACTTTTTCTATTAACAAAAATGCCAAAGTTATAATACATTGTGGCTATAGTCATATTTTAGAAAAAAATATTAAAGACAAAAGAATCTGGCTAGCAAACGAATTGGCTAATCTTACCGGTGTCAATCCGCTTACAATTAGTCAAACTAATTTAATGGAGTCGAAAGCGACAGAATTTGAAAATCCTATTTACAACAAAATTTTAAACAAATTCAACCCGAAAGAGCCCATTGTTCTAACTGATGATTTTGGGGCTGTATGGTCAACCATGCCAGGACAGCATGATGTTGATGTCATTTGGCCGAGAACGACATACACGAATACTCGACCAGACTGGTACATTAAAAATTACGAATTAATTTCATTTGAAGGTAGATGGTGTAGAAATAAATATCCATGCATTATTGAAATAAGAAGAGAAAATGAGTTAAACGCTGTACCATTTGACCGACTACGTATTGAGGTAGAGCCAAACAAAAAAATCGCATTACGTTTACCTTCCCATAAAGCTGTTATATTTGGTTTCAATGAAAACGGAGAGCAAGCCTTCAAAGAAAAAACAAATCTTAGTAATGTCAGCGGTGATCTTAAATAGATTTGTCGCAGCTTAAAACCCGAATTAAAACATACCACTCAATCATGGTTAACGCTATATATGTTTAAAATTCATTTAATATCAAGTATATGAGAACATCCAGGCCTTTTTGCGCTTTTTGGTCTGTCTGGCCAGGCTGTGGGATATCCCCTTTTGCCTGTCGAGGCTTGCCATGACCACAGCCCATCGCCAGTTAATTGATGCCGAAAGTACGCCCTTCTACCACTTGATTAATCTCTGTGTCCGAAGGGCATTTTTGCGGTGACTGAGGTTTATCAGGGCACTCGTGCACTCAATCTTTGGCACATCAGCCATCTTAATCCCCGACAATCTTAGCTTTGATGCGTTTGCTACCCCGTGACCTATATGATCTATGAATCAGTGACTGACGGACTCTGTTCAGGACGTGTTATTACCGGGCGAAAGAGTTTAGCTGTCCTTAATAGCTCTTGTCCTTATAGCGCTTGTTATAATTCCTTATAGTTGGCGTTTAGACACTGGCGCGGAACCACTGGGAGATAGCCATGAGTGAGTTCAATCTGCAGGCAGCCGAGACGAGTGCCCTCCACCCGCTCGTCGAACCCGAGTGGCTGGAGAAACACCTGGACGACCCGGACCTACGCATAGTGGATGCAACTGTGCAAATCAAGCTCTGGCCATTCCCGCGTATCAGGAGTGGTAGGCGTGAGTTTAAGCGAAGCCACATCCCAGGCGCCACATTTGCAGATCTCCTGAAAATATCGGATCCGGGGCGACCTTCCCATACCTTTACTATGCCGACCGAAGAATGGTTCGCCGATCACATGGGCCGGCTTGGCATAGGAAAAGGCACACGTGTCGTGCTTTACGATGGGCGGGAGAACATGTGGGCCACGCGATTGTGGTGGATGCTGCGCACCTTCGGGTTCGACGACGCGGCGGTCCTTAACGGTGGCTGGACGGCCTGGCGGCTTGAAGACCGTCCTGTCTCTTCGAAACCTTGCGTGTACCCTGCTGCCACCTTCACCCCGCATGTCAGATCTGGGCTCATCGTTGGCAAAGAGGAGGTGTTGAGTGCAATTGAGGACTCGAAAACCTGCATAGTGAATGCGCTGGGCCGCCGCCAGCATCGTGGTGAGCGTAAAGAATATGGGGGACGTGGGCATATTCCAGGCGCAAAAAACGTGACGGCATGGGAAATCCTCGACCGGGAGACGATGCGCTATCGTCCGGCAGAAGAGCTGCGCAAGCTGTTTCGCCCAATGTTGGAGGCCGAGCGCGTTATTACCTACTGTGGCGGTGGCATTGCCTCTTCGAGCGATGCGTTTATCCTCCACTTGCTGGGGCATCAGAACGTGGCCGTTTACGACGGGGGGCTCATCGAGTGGTCGGCAGATCGCAGCTTACCCCTTGAACTCGGAGAATAGGACAGCCCAACCTTTTGGTACTTTTTGACCATTATTACTGGGCTTGAGATCTCTGGAATTCACCTCATAACTGTAAGCCATGCTCTTAGTGAATCAAAATTTAATGGTGAACCTTTATCAGCGCAATGGGTGCCCAGCCGGAAGGTTTAGCGGGACTGAGCAAACAGAATGCTTTACATAACAGTCTCTTGTGATAACCTGTTTAGCATTTAAACCATGTACATATGCGCATACGTACTATTAAGCCAGTTCGACGTTAACCCAGTTCGACTTACAAGGAAAGTTGATGAAAATATTCAAGCTATTAATTGTCCTAATCTCTGTCACGTCATTCGCTGTCCTGGCTAAAGAACCAATAAAAATCGGGATATTAAGTGATATTGAAACTGAAGGCTTTTTCAGCTCCACACTCACGTCCTTCACCATCCAGAAAGTGACCCCCAATTCTCCTGCTGAAAAAGCTGGGATCATTGCAGGTCAAAAAATCATTGCAATTGAAAACTGCCATATCCCTGGATGTGCCACAAGTGAGGCCAAGAAATTAATGAAAAAAGAGTCTGGAGAAACTCTAAACTTACTCTTGGAAAACAAGGATGGGAGCCATGTTCCCGTCAAAGTTGCTTTTAACGCTGGGTAAATTTAACAAGCCAAGTCTGCGGCTTTTACTCACAGGTCTCCGGCCAAAGCACTCGCAAGCCGCGGTTTGCAAAGCTGAAAACGTCTTCAAGGGGCAGTCTTTGGTCCGCCAAGGCGTTTTAAGCGTAAACAATGAAGTAATAAGGAATCGATGAGAGCAAGTTTAAGACAAAAAATCATCTCTGTGTGCGAGCAGAAAATAGCCAGCAAGGGCCCGAATGTTGGGCTGTCGTTCTATGCCTTTTTCGCCAATAAAAATGATGATCCTGCACTGCTCATGGAAGCCGCCGAGTGGTGGATAGAGACGCAGCGACTGGACCACTTCGAAAAAGCCGTCAAGATCAAGGCGCTGGTGCAGGCAGACTGATGCTTTAATACGACAGGTAAAAACAGGCAACGGATCGGACGAACCTGGGGCGAGCAGCCCCCCCTCCCCCCCCAAAAAAAAGCGAATGCCATGGCATTCGCTTTTTTGCTTTAGTCCAGCTGGGGTATCAAGCCTGGTTATGCTTGGCGGCAAACTCGTTCATGAAGTTCACCAGCACCTGCACGCCTTCGAGCGGCATGGCGTTGTAGAGGCTGGCACGCATGCCGCCGACTATCCTGTGGCCCTTGAGCGCCACCAGACCTGCGGCCTCGGCCTGCTTCAGGAACTCGGCATCCAGTGCCGGGTCGGCCAACTGGAAGGTCACGTTCATCCGTGAGCGGTTGGCGAGTTCCACGCCATTGCGGTAGAAGGCATTATTGTCGATGCAGGCATACAAGAGCTCGGCCTTGCGGCGATTGACGTCGGCTATGTGGGCCACGCCGCCAACGGACTTGAGCCAGGCGAAGACTTCGGCCGCCAGATACCAGGCGAAGGTCGGTGGGGTGTTGAACATGGAGTCATGCTCGACCGCGATGCGATAATCCATCACGGATGACTGCGGCAGCGACGGCAGTTTGAGCATGTCGTCACGCACTATCACCAACGACAGCCCGGACGGACCTATGTTCTTCTGGGCGCCGGCATAGATGAGGCCGTAACGGCTGACATCGATTTCGTGGGACATGATGGTCGATGACATGTCGGCGACAACAGGCCAAGGGCTGTCCAGCTCATCGAAAATTTCTATGCCATCGACTGTCTCGTTCGGACAATAGTGCACATAGCGGTAATCGGCATCGATTTTATGCAAGTCAGGCAAGACCACGGCGTTGAGCCCATTGTGTTTTTCAACAATGTTCAGGCTGTCGATCTGCGCCTCACCCGCCAGTTTCTTCGCCTCGGCTACCGCCGCCGAAGACCATTGACCGTTGACCAGATACAGGGCGCGGCCGTTGTCACCGAGGAAATTATTCACCACGGCGGAGAACTGACCGCGACCACCGCCATGCATGAAGAGCACATGGTAGTTGGCCGGGATCTGCATCAGCTCGCGCAGATCCGCTTCGGCTCTGGCCGTCAGCGCGATAAACTCTTTGCTTCTGTGGCTGATCTCCATCACGGAGACACCCAGACCATTCCAATCCAGTAATTCCTGTTGTGCTTTCTTCATTACGGCCTGAGGCAACATGGCAGGACCGGCACAGAAATTATAAATCGCGCTCACTTCTCTACTCCTTCAGCATCATAAATATTTGAATGGGGCTAAAAAAACGAGCGTCCAAATGGACGCCCGTTATCATGACACTCGCTTAGTCTTCGTCTTGCTCATCGTCAACAAGCTCGTCTTCATCTTCGTCCGGCTCTGCCTCTTCCTCGATATCATCATCGAGCGGCTCGTCGGCCAATTCGCCTTCGCTGACCGCCGCGGCAATGGCGACGGGCACTATCGGCAAACCATTTTCATCCAGCTCAACCTCATCGTCATCGCTCTGTATCTCATCGATACGTTGCAAGCCGACCACGGTTTCATCGCTGGCGGTGCGGATAATGGTCACGCCCTGGGTGTTACGACCTATGACAGACACGCCCACAGCCGGGGTACGCACCAGGGTGCCCTTGTCGCTGATCAGCATGATTTCATCATTCTCACCGACCTGCACCGCACCGACCACGGCGCCGTTACGCTCGCTGACCTTGATGGAGACCACGCCCTTGGTGGCACGGCTCTTGGCCGGGTATTCTTCCAGCAGGGTACGCTTACCGTAACCGTTTTCGGTCACGGTCAAGATGGCGCCATCTTCTTTCGGCACTATCAGGGAGACCACGCTCTGACCGTCTTCAAGCTTGATACCGCGCACACCCGTGGCCGTACGGCCCATGCCACGCACTTGATCTTCGCTGAAACGCACTACCTTGCCTTCGTCCGAGAACAACATGATCTCGTTGCTGCCATTGGTGATGTCGACGCCGATCAGCTGATCGCCGTCTTTCAGGTTCACGGCTATGATGCCGTTGGCACGCGGACGACTGTATTCAATCAGCGAGGTCTTCTTCACTGTACCGTGAGAGGTTGCCATGATGACATACTTCTCGGCGTCGTATTCACGCACCGGCAATATCGCCGTGATGCGCTCACCGTCGGTCAGAGGCAAGAGGTTGACTATCGGACGGCCACGGGCGGTACGACTCGCCAGCGGCAGTTGATACACCTTGAGCCAGTACATCTTACCGAAGTCGGAGAAGCACAGTATGGTGTCATGGGTGTTGGCGACCAGCAGCTTCTCGACGAAGTCTTCGTCTTTCACCTTGGTCGCGGCCTTGCCCTTGCCACCGCGGCGCTGGGCCTGGTAATCGCTCAAGGGTTGATACTTGGCATAACCCAGGTGCGACAGGGTCACTACCACGTCTTCTTCGTTGATAAGATCTTCCAGACTCATATCGACTTCGTTGGCATTGATCACTGTCCGGCGGGCATCACCGTATTCTTCGAGTATGAGTTCCAGCTCTTCCTTGATGACTTCCATCAAACGCTCTGGGCTGCGCAGAATAAACAGCAGGCCGGCGATGAATTCCAGCAACTCTTCGTATTCGGCGATGATCTTGTCATGCTCGAGACCTGTCAGGCGGTGCAGGCGCAGTTCCAGAATCGCCTGGGCCTGTTGCTCGGTCAGGAAGTACTGGCCATCGCGAATACCGAACTCGGGTTCCAGCCATTCAGGACGGGCGGCATCGTCACCTGCCTTCTCCAGCATGCCCTGCACATGACCCAATTCCCAACCCTGCTCGACCAGCTTGGCCTTGGCATCGGCCGGGGTCGGCGAGGCCTTGATGAGGGCGATGATGGGATCTATGTTCGCCAGCGCCACCGCCAATGCTTCGAGTATGTGCGCCCGCTCGCGGGCCTTGCGCAGTTCGAATACGGTACGACGGGTGACCACTTCGCGGCGGTGCAATATGAAGCATTCGAGCATTTCTTTGAGGTTGAACAGCTTGGGCTGACCATTGGTCAGGGCCACCATGTTAATCCCGAAAGAACACTGCATCTGGGTATGGGCATAGAGGTTATTGAGTACCACCTCACCCACTTCGCCACGCTTGATCTCGACCACGATGCGCATGCCGTCTTTGTCAGACTCGTCGCGCAGGCCGCTGATGCCTTCAATCTTCTTGTCTTTGACCAGTTCGGCTATCTTCTCGATAAGCTTGGCCTTGTTCACCTGGTAAGGGATTTCCGAGACTATGATGCGCTCGCGGCCATTGTCTTCGGTCTCGACGGCGGCCAGGGCGCGCATCACGGCGCGGCCACGGCCGGTCTTATAGGCGTCTATGATGCCCTTGCGGCCGTTGATGAGTGCCGCGGTCGGGAAATCCGGCCCCGGGATATACTCCATCAACTGTTCGATCGACAGTTCAGGCTCTTCAATGAGCGCCAGACAGCCCTTGACCACTTCGGTCATGTTATGGGGCGGAATGTTGGTGGCCATGCCGACCGCGATGCCCGAGGAGCCATTGATCAACAGGTTGGGCACCCGGGTAGGCAATACCGCAGGAATTTGCTCTGTGCCGTCATAGTTGGGAACGAAGTCGACTGTCTCTTTTTCCAGATCCGCCAGCAGCTGGTGCGCCAGCTTATCCATGCGGATTTCTGTGTAACGCATGGCCGCCGCCGAGTCGCCGTCGACCGAACCGAAGTTGCCCTGACCGTCGATCAGCGGGTAACGCAAGGAGAAGGGCTGCGCCAGACGTACTATGGTGTCGTAGACGGCAGAGTCGCCGTGGGGATGGTATTTACCTATGACGTCACCGACCACACGGGCCGACTTCTTGTAAGGCTTATTCCAATCGTTCTTCAATTCACTCATGGCAAACAATACGCGGCGATGCACTGGCTTCAAGCCGTCGCGTACGTCTGGTAATGCACGACCCACGATGACGCTCATGGCGTAATCCAGGTACGAATTCTTTAGTTCGTCTTCGATATTAATTGGCGAAATAGATGATGCCAGATCAGTCATAAACTGCTCGTTCCCCTGAAAAATAGCCGACAACACAGATTCCGTGTCATTGCCCGGCCCAAAAACGTGATTTGGCATTCTAACACAGTTATTTAATGTCGCCAGAGCTATCATTAATGATTTAAATAAGCGCTCGGGACAGCGGCCCTCGGCGCAGCAATTCCGAGCTATCTAGCTGAGTTGGCAGCAAAAAATCCAGGGCAATTCTGCCCGGCGATGGGGATTATTGGCTTTCTCGGCCGAAAAACCGCGGGAGTGGCCGTTTATTTGTGCAGCAATAACCCGGGTTATGCTGTTTTTTCAAACAAGTATCACCAATTGGGCCCGCCTGACTTTGCTTATCTGCACCGATCGTTATAATAGCGCCACAATCACAGCGCATCAGGTTATCCCATGCATCAGAATCAAAACGTCGATCCCCAGGAAATTGCCAAGTTTGAACGTATGGCGGCCACCTGGTGGGATCCCAATGGTGAGTTCAAGCCACTGCATCTGTTGAATCCCCTGCGTCTGAACTATATAGACAGCACCGCCGGCGGCATATTCGGCAAGAAGGTGCTGGATGTCGGCTGTGGCGGCGGCATCTTGTCCGAGAGCATGGCGCGCATAGGGGCCGAGGTCGATGGCCTGGACATGGGCGAAGAGCCGCTGGAAGTGGCCCGGCTGCATGTGCTCGAAACCGGAGTCGAAGTCAGGTATCTGAAAAATACCGCCGAGGCCCATCGCGAAAACCACAGGGACTATTATGACGTGGTGACCTGCATGGAGATGCTCGAGCATGTACCGGATCCCCAGTCGGTGATCCAGGCCTGTTGCGACATGGTCAAACCCGGCGGCACCGTGTTCTTCTCGACCATCAACCGCAACATCAAGTCCTATGTGCATACCATACTGGGCGCCGAATACCTGCTGAAGATGTTGCCGGTCGGCACCCATGACCATAATAAGTTCATCAAACCGTCCGAACTCATGGCCCTGATAGACAACACAGATCTCATCTGCAAAGACGCCCTGGGCATAGGCTACAACCCGCTGACCGGGGTGTTCAAATACACTCCCAAGGTAGACGTCAATTATATGCTGGCCACGGTTAAGGTCGACTGACATGCCAGCGACCCAGGATCCCCTGACATTGACCGGCGTTGCCGGGGTGCTGTTCGATCTCGACGGCACCCTGGTCGATACCGCCCCGGATCTGGTGCAGGCGTTGAACCTGGCCTTGGCGGATGCGGGCTTCGACAGCCAGCCGCTGGCGACCCTGCGTCACGCCGCATCCCACGGCAGTCTGGCGCTGGTCAGGGCCGCCCTGCCCCATGCCGAGGCAGACATGCAGCATAGGGTGCAGACGGGCTTGTTGGCCCACTATCAGCGCATCAACGGCGATCACAGCAGCCTGTTCGCCGGCGTCCCCGAGCTGCTGGCATTGCTGGAGCAGCAACAAAGGCCCTTCGGTATCATCACCAACAAGCCTGCGCGCTTTACCCGGCCCCTGCTCGACAAGCTGGCGCTGACCCCCAGACTCGACTGTATCATCAGCGGTGACAGCACCCGCTTCGCCAAGCCCCACACGGCGCCCATGCTGCTGGGGGCACAGCAACTGGGACATGCCCCAGGACGCCTGCTTTATATAGGCGATGCCGAGCGGGATCTGGTCGCGGCGCAAAATGCCTGCATGCAGGGGGCGATCGCCCTCTGGGGCTATATAGGCGCAGGGGACGATCCCCTGAACTGGCCGGCGATCGCCCGCTTCGCCCGGCCACAGGCGGTGACGACGGCACTCAGCTTCAAGGACTGAGCCCTGGACTCTTAACTCTGGGTCTCAGTCATGGGTCTCAGCCATGAGCCGGGACTGACAAGCTCGAGCGATCCCCCGGCGATCGCTGCTTATTTTGGCGATCGATTCGGGCCCATGATACTGAGCAAAAAACACCCTGACGGCTGCAGCGCCACCCAAATTTGGGCTCTAGGGTTAGCCACTACTAACGCCGGGCGTTATCCTCAAGATATCCACAAGATATCCCTGAAATTGATACTTGCAAAAGCCCCTCAACCTCACTATCTTGTAGTTAAGATTAAATTAAACACCATATCTTGTGTATAGGTAACAATCAGACACACTAGAAGTTCTCCGTTTAACTTAAGTGTTTTTTACAATACTTGGCGTCGTTAGCGGTATTTTGGTTGATTGTTTACAAGGAAGCGTACGGTGATCTAGCGTCACCCGAATAGATATTAGAACCAAGGCCTCTCTTCAATGAATAGCAATATGACAGTTACAAAGCGCTGTGGTGATCGCGAGCCGATCGATCTCGAGAAGATTCATCGCGTAATTACTTGGGCAGCCAAGGGATTGAAAAACGTTTCTGTATCTGAAGTTGAACTTCGCTCACACCTGCAGTTTTTCGACGGCATTCCAACGGAAGCCATCCACGAGACCATCATCAAAGCCGCTGCGGATCTGATTTCACCCGAGTCGCCGGACTACCAGTTCCTGGCAGCCCGCCTGGCCGTGTTCCATCTGCGCAAGAAGGCCTTCGGTCAGTTCGAGCCACCTGCGCTGTACGAGCACGTCACCCGCCTGGTGGAATTGGGCAAGTACGATCAACACATATTGCAAGACTACAGTCGTGAAGAGCTGGCGCAGATGAATGATTTCATCGACCACTGGCGCGACATGGATTTCTCCTACGCGGCGGTCAAGCAACTCGAAGGCAAGTACCTGGTGCAGAACCGGGTGACCCATGAGATCTACGAGAGTGCCCAGTTCCTCTATATTCTGGTGGCGGCCTGCCTGTTCGCCCGTTACCCGAAAGAGACCCGCCTCAAGTATGTCAAAGACTTCTACGATGCTGTGTCGACCTTCAAGATCTCCTTGCCGACCCCCATCATGGCAGGCGTGCGTACCCCGACACGTCAGTTCAGCTCTTGTGTATTGATCGAATGCGGTGACAGCCTGGATTCCATCAACGCCACCGCCTCCTCCATAGTCAAGTATGTCAGCCAACGCGCCGGCATAGGGGTCAATGCCGGCCGTATCCGCGCCCTGGGCAGCCCAATCCGCGGCGGTGAAGCCTTCCACACGGGTTGCCTGCCTTTCTACAAGTACTTCCAGACGGCGGTCAAGTCCTGCTCTCAGGGCGGCGTGCGCGGCGGTGCTGCGACCCTGTTCTACCCCATCTGGCATCTGGAAGTCGAGTCTCTGCTGGTATTGAAGAATAACCGCGGCGTCGAAGATAACCGTATCCGCCATCTGGACTACGGCGTACAGCTCAACAAGCTGATGTATCAGCGCCTGATCAAGGGTGAGAACATTAGCCTGTTCAGCCCATCGGACGTGCCTGGCATGTACGATGCCTTCTTCGAAGATCAGGATGAGTTCGAGCGTCTGTATCTGCAATACGAGCAAGATCCTGCCATCCGCAAGAAGACCCTCAAAGCGGTCGAACTGTTCTCGCTGATGATGCAGGAGCGCGCCTCTACCGGCCGCATCTATATTCAGAACGTGGATCACTGCAACACCCATAGCCCGTTCGATGCCAAGGTGGCGCCGATCAGACAGTCCAACCTGTGCCTGGAAATCGCCTTGCCGACCAAGCCGATGAACAACATAGACGACGAGCAGGGTGAAATCGCCCTCTGTACCCTGTCGGCACTGAACCTGGGCACCCTCAACTCGCTGGACGAGATAGAGCCGCTGGCCGATCTTGCCGTGCGTGCCCTGGATAACCTGCTCGACTATCAGGATTACCCGATCAAGGCGGCACAGATTGCCTCCATGAATCGCCGTACCCTGGGCATAGGGGTGATCAACTTCGCCAACTACCTGGCCAAGAATGGCGTCAAGTACTCGGACGGCAGCGCCAACAACCTGACCCACAGAACCTTCGAAGCCATTCAGTTCTACCTGCTGAAAGCCTCGATGAACCTGGCCAAGGAGCAAGGTGCCTGTCCTGCGTTCAATGAAACCACCTATGCCAAGGGGATCATGCCGACGGATACCTACAAGCGCGATCTGGACAAGATCTGTGACGAGCCGTTGCACCTGGATTGGGACGGCCTGCGCCAGGACATCAAGCAATACGGCCTGCGTAACTCTACCCTGTCGGCCTTGATGCCATCCGAGACCTCATCGCAAATATCCAATGCGACCAATGGTATCGAGCCACCACGCGGCCTCATCAGCGTCAAGGCCAGCAAGGATGGTCAGTTGAAGCAGGTCGTGCCCGACTTCGAGACCCTGAGACATAACTACGAGCTGCTGTGGCAGATGCCCAACAACGACGGTTATCTGCAATTGGTCGGCCTGATGCAGAAGTTTGTCGACCAGGCGATTTCGGCCAACACCAACTATGATCCGGCGCGTTTCGAAGGCGGACGTGTGCCTATGCAGACCCTGCTCAAAGACTTGCTCTCGGCCTACAAGTTGGGGGTCAAGACCTTGTATTATCATAACACTCGCGATGGCGCCTCGGATCAGTTCGACGATCTGACCAGCCTGGAAAAAGAAGACGAAGATTGCGCCGGCGGTGCCTGCAAGATTTAATCTGCCGCACTCATGTTAACGGTTTTGCAGGGATCCATTGGGGTCCCTGCTTCTTGGAAAATAGACCATGGCTTACTCTACATTTTGTCAAACCCCGAACAATGCCACCCGCGAACCCATGTTTTTGGGTCAGTCGGTCAATGTGGCACGTTATGACCAACAGAAATATGAAGTCTTTGAAAAGCTGATAGAAAAACAGCTGTCTTTCTTCTGGCGCCCCGAAGAAGTGGATGTCAGTCGCGACAAGATTGACTACAATGCGCTGCCGGATCATGAGAAACATATCTTCATCTCCAACCTCAAGTACCAGACGCTGCTGGACTCGATTCAGGGGCGCTCGCCGAACGTGGCGCTGCTGCCGCTGGTGTCTCTGCCCGAGTTGGAAACCTGGATCGAAACCTGGTCCTTCTCCGAGACCATACACTCGCGCTCTTATACCCATATCATACGCAACATAGTCAACGACCCTTCTGTGGTGTTCGACGACATAGTAGTGAATGAAGAGATACTCAAGCGGGCCGGCGACATAGCGCATTACTATGATCACCTGATCAAGCTGACCCAGATTTACCACCTGCTGGGCGAAGGCACCCATCAGATAGATGGCAAGGAGATGCTGGTCACCACCCGTGAACTGAAGCGTTCTCTGTACCTGTGCATGATGTCGGTCAACGCGCTGGAGGCCATACGCTTCTACGTCAGTTTCGCCTGCTCATTCGCCTTCGCCGAACGTAAGCTGATGGAAGGCAACGCCAAGATCATCCGCCTCATCGCCCGCGACGAAGCCCTGCACCTGAACAGCACCCAGCACATCCTCACCATAATGCAGGCAGGCAAGGACGATCCCGAGATGGCCGAAATCGCCAAGGAATGCCAGCAGGAAGCCTATGACCTCTTCGTCAAGGCCGCCGAGCAGGAGAAGCAATGGGCGACCTACTTGTTCAAGGACGGCTCCATGATAGGCCTGAACGAGCAGATCCTTTGCCAATACGTGGAGTTCATCACCAACCAGAGGATGAGGTCGGTGAATCTGCCACAGCCTTATCCGGAATCGAGCAATCCCTTGCCTTGGATGAAGAACTGGCTGGAGAGTGATGCGGTACAAGTGGCACCGCAGGAAGTGGAGGTCTCTTCTTACCTGGTCGGTCAGATAGACTCGGCCGTCGACGGCGACGAGTTCCTCGATTTTGATCTCTAAGTTATTTCGCAAGGCGCCCATAGTCAGCCTGAAAGGCCAGCCCGTGTTGTTGTTTACCCAGGAACACGGCAGCCTGCTGCAGGCGTTGGAATTCAAGAAGGTGAAGGTGTTTTCCGAGTGCCGCAATGGCTTTTGCGGCGCCTGCAAGACCCGGCTCAACAGCGGCAGTGTCAGCTACCTGACGCCGCCCCTGGCCGAGCTTGAGGCCGACGAATGTCTGCCCTGCTGTTGCATCCCGCAGACAGACATAGATCTCGAGTTATCCCCCAAGGGCGCCGAGGTGGTTATCCGGACTCGCCTGAACAAGAAAGAAGCCGCTATCTAAGCCTGCCCGCCTCTCTGTCCCTGCTTTTTGCCCCAACTTTTTGCAATAGCCTTTTGCAATAAGCCTTTGCGATGGCCTCTGTAGCAATATCTGCCATCCAAGGCATGCAAGACTCACACTTATTGCTATACCTCTTTCTATACTTCTAGGTCTATTATGCTGCCCAGCATGTCCGACGCGGCATCCACCACGGCCACCGCCGCCTCTCCCTGCTGCAACGACTCGACCGCCGAGACCAAGGCAGTGGTCTTATCCGTCGCCGACGCCAGAGACGTCGAATCGGCTGCGCCTGAGGCAGCACCCGAAGTGAGCGTCTGAGGCTCGCTGGGGCGGGCGACGTCCACGGTCGCCTGGGTCAGGCCGGATTGCGCCTGTTGCAGGCCCTGAAGGCCCGCCGAAAATCCCGCTTGAATTTGCATGAGTCGCTTCCTGTTCTCTGACGAATACGGCAATAAGAGGCCAATTATTAACCTCTTAAGTCAAGATGTACAGCATTGATGTACAGCATGAGTGTCGTCCCATGGCTGTCAATCCCGGCTCATGGCTGTCCAGGCCTGCTCCCAGTCTTTCCACACTGGGTTGAGCCCCTTCTGCCTCAGCCTGGCCGCGACCTCATCGACGCTGCGCTCATCGCTGATCTCGAATTGATCCAGCTGGCTGTCCGGGTGTTGATAACCGCCCGGTTGGGTCGAACTGCCGGCACTCATCTGAGTGATCCCCAGCGGCATCAGATTGTCCCTCAGTGCCGGGGTCTCCCGGGTCGACAGGCTGATGTCGAGCTGGGGATTGAACAAACGAAAGGCGCAGATCAGCTGCACCAGCCCCAGATCCGAGAGCACCACCTTGGGCGCTATGCCGCCGGTGCAGGGTCTGAGCCTGGGCAGTGAGATGCTGTAACGGCTGCGCCAATAGCGCTGTTCCAAATAACTCAGGTGATGCCCCATGAGCAAGGCGTCGAGGCGCCAATCGTCCAGCCCCAGCAGCACCCCCAGGCCTATCTTATCCACCCCGGCGCGGGCGGCCCTGTCCGGGGTGTCCAGGCGAAAGCCAAAGTCCCGCTTCTTGCCGCGGGTGTGATGCTGGGCATAGGTCGAGGGCCGATAGGTCTCCTGGTACACCATGACGGCGTCCAGTCCCAGGGCCACCAACTGGGCATATTCGGCCTCCCCCAAGGGCTGCACTTCCAGCGCGACTTGGCTGAACCTGCGCTTCACTTGGGGCAATACCGACTTGAAATAGTCTATGCCGACCTTGGTTTCGTGTTCACCCGACACCAGCAGTATGGAGTCGAAGCCCCGCGCCTTGATGATATCCATCTCGGCCGCCAACTCCATGTCATCGAGCGTCTTGCGCTTGAGCTTGTTGCTCATGCTGAAGCCACAATAGTCGCATTCGTTGGCACAGAGATTGGACAGGTAGAGCGGCAGATACAGGCCCACATTGGCGCCGAAGCGCTGGCGGGTCAAGGCCAGGGACTGCTGCGCCATCTGCTCTATGTAGGGCGCCGCCGCCGGCGACAGCAGCGCCCGCAATGCCGTCAGGCAGCCTGCGGGCCGTTGCAGCGCCCGCTCGACCTCGGCCGCCGTGGTGGAGTAGATCTCCAGCGCCAGCTTATCCCTGGGCAGCGCACCGAAGTGTTCAACGAAGCTCATGCCGGCGCTCCCGCTTGCAGGAAGCCGGTCAGGGGACTGGTGTTGACCGCAGTGGCGTTCACCTGTCCCAGGCCCGCCAGATAGGCGCTGCGGCCCGCACGAACCGCCTCGGCGAAACAGCGCGCCATCGCCTCTGGGTTGCGGCTGCTGGCGATCGCCGTATTGACCAGCACAGCGTCCGCGCCCATCTCCATCGCGCGGCAGGCCTGGGACGGGGCGCCGAGCCCTGCATCTATCACCACGGGCACATTGGCCTGCTCTATGATGATCTTCAGGAAGGCCTCACTCACCAGCCCCTGATTGCTGCCTATGGGACTGGCCAGCGGCATCACGGCGGCACAGCCCACCTCTTCCAGGCGGCGGCACAGGACGGGATCGGCATGCACATAGGGCAAGACGACGAACCCCGCCTCGCATAAATGCCTGGCAGCGCCGAGGGTTTCTATGGGATCCGGCATCAAGTACTTGGGATCCGGGTGGATCTCCAGCTTGATCCAATGGGTGCCCAGCATGTCTCTGGCCAATTCCGCGGCAAAGATCGCCTCCTTGGCGGTGCGGGCCCCGGCGGTATTGGGCAGGAGTTTTACCCCTGTCGCCCGCAGTGGCCCGAGTATGTCATCGGACGCCCTCGCCAGGTCCACCCTCTTCATCGCCAGGGTCACCAGCTCAGAGCCCGAGGCCGTCAGTGCCGCCAACATGGTGGCGGCGTCACTGAATTTGCCCGTGCCGCTGAAGAGCCGGGAGCCGAAGTCATGTCCTGCAATAGTTAACATATCAACCTCCGGCCACGGCGGAAAAGAGTTCCAGTTTATCGCCCGCCCGGCACCGGATGTGCTGCCAGCGGTTGCGGGGCACCAGCTCGGCGTTGAGTACCAGGGCGAAGGCGTTGGGATCCAGCCGGCGTTCATGCAATACCGCCGCCAGACTGGCGTGTTCTGGGACGGCCAGCGGCTCGCCATTGAGTTGAATCGAAATCATGGGATTAGCTCCATAGGGGACTGCAAACAGGGCAATCCGGGTCACGGGTTAACTTGGCATGCTGCCAGTGCAAGCTCTTGGCATCGAACCTATGCAGGTAGCCGCCGTCGTTGATGTCCAGCAAGAGGTTGAGCGCCTGCAAGGCCTGCATGGACGCCATCACCCCGACCGCAGGCCCGAGCACCCCAGAGGTGCTGCAGCTTTGACTCAGCCTGGTGTCGGCCGGAAACAGGCAGTGATAACAGCCGCTGGCGGCTAAGCTGCGGCCGTCGAGGCAGAAGAGCTGCCCCTGGAAGTGGGCCACGGAAGCACTGACCAGGCTCAGGCGGCGCTCGATACAGGCTTGGTTTACCCTCTGACGGGTCAGGAAGTTGTCGGTGCAATCCAGCACCAGGGCATGGGGCTCGGCCAGCAGAGGCGCCAACAGGTGCCCGGCATTGTCGGCATCGAATGCAAGGCAGTGGTGCCGCAAGGCAAGGCCGCCATGGGCCGCCTGCAGCTTGTTGGCGGCCACCTCGGCCTTGAACAGGCCGAGATCCGCCTCGCAGTAGAGTAATTGGCGCGGCAGGTTGGACAGCTCTATCCTGTCGCCGTCGATCAGGGTCAGGCGGCCGACACCCGCGGCGGCCAGATACTGGGCCGCCAATTGCCCCAGGCCGCCCAGTCCTATGATGACTATGTGGGCGGCGAACAGCCTTTGCTGCCCAGACTCGGACACTTCCGGCAAGAGGAGCTGCCGCGAATAACGCATGAAGTCCCTGTCGCTGAGCGACCCGGGCGGACGCTGAGTCATGGGCATACCGCCTCCGACCAGGCGAGGCTCAGGGCCAGATAGGCCGCGGCCGGTGATTCTGCCTGGGTGACGGCGCGCACCAGGGCGATGGCATCCACCCCTGTGGCTTTGACGGCCGCCAGGTTATGCCTGTCTATGCCGCCGATGGCCACCAGAGGGAAATGCCCCTCGAGCAGGCGCACATAGGCCCTGAGCTTGTCGAGCCCCTGGGGCGCCGACGGCATGCGCTTGGTGCTGGTCGGGAATATGTGCCCGAGGGCGATATAGGAAGGCGCCAACTGCCGGGCCAGCAACAGCTCGAAATAGCCATGACTCGAGATCCCCAGCGCCACCCCGGCCCTCGCCAGGGCACTCAAATCGGCGCCGGCCAGATCTTCCTGGCCCAGATGCACCCCGTAGGCGCCGTGTTTCAACGCCAGTTGCCAGTGATCGTTGATAAACAGCTGCGCTTGATGGTCGCGCCCCAGGGCGATGGCGCGCACTATGTCCGCCTCCAGGGCGGCGCCGGCCGCCGGGGCCATGCCGGTTTCAGTGCCGACGTCTAAACCAGAGTCAGAGCCACAGCCAGAGCCAGAGCCACAACCAGAGTCAGAACCAGGGTCTGTGTCGGTCTTCAACCTCAGCTGCAGGGTATCGACGCCAGCCAGCAGCAAAGTTTCCAACATGGCCAGGCTGTCCACCACGGGATAGACGCCTATGGGCCGTTGCAGGGGAGGAAAGGCCAAGGGGGCGGGATTGTCTCTGTCGAGATAACGCACCCGGGGGAAATCACTCAGGCGCTGTGGCCAGCCGCAGCGTCCCAACACCCCGGCACCGGCGCCCGGGGCATAGCCCTGCCCCAGACCCGCGTTAACATAGGCCTTGGCCAGCACCACGGCATCCTGCAGCACAAAACCTGCGGCGAGCGCCGACGCTATGGCGGCAGACAAGGTACAGCCTGTGCCGTGGTGATCCGCCGTCGCCACCCTGGGGCTCGTCAGGCTGAAACGGCAATGCTGGTGCAGCGGCGAGCTGCCCGCCACTTCATCCAGGATCAGTATGTCGCAGGACTCCTGCGCCAGCCAGCGGCCAGCGACATCGCCGCCCTTGGCCAGTACCCGGGTCTGCAGCCGCTGTGCCAGGCGCGCGGCGGCGGCCTCGAAGCCGGCGAAGTCCTCCACCTGGCTGCCATCCAGCAATGCCAGCTCGGCATAGTTAGGGGTGATGAGGCTGAGCAGGCCGGCGAAAGGATCGAAGCTGGCGCCGTCGGCCGGCGCCCGGGTTCCCAGGGGGTCACCGCAGCTGGCCGTCATCACGGGATCCAGGATCACGGCCACTGACGTGTGGCTGCGCGCCTGGTAGTCCGCTAACCGGGTGGCGAGCCAGTGGGCCAGCAGACTTACCTGCCCTGGGCCGAGCAAGCCTATCTTGATGGCCCTGGGCGGCATGTCGGCGAGCAAGGTGTCGAGCTGCGCCAGCAACATGGCATCCGATACGGACTCGACCAGGCTGACCGCCACCGAACTCTGGGCGGTGATCTGGCTGATGATGCTGCAGCCATGACAGCCCAGATCTTGGATGGTCGCCAGGTCGGCCTGAATGCCGGCGCCGCCGCCCGAGTCCGAACCCGCTATGGTCCAGACTATGGGGCGCGCGCCCACCGGCAGAGGGGCCGGGGCTTTGCTTGCCATAGGTTACTGCTCCGACTCGAGTGCCAGGGGATCCGCAAGCTCGCCTACCGGGTGGTAGATGGCCGCGCCCGAGGCCTTGAACTGCGCCGCCTTCTGCGCCATCGCCGCCGCTAATCCGGCCTGATTGTCAGGCTGATTAGCGGACAGGTTACCGGGCTGAGTCACGGAAATGTGTTGCGTGAGGGTTTGCGCCTCCTGGGCGGCGGCATAGTCGCGTACTTCCTGGGTGATCTTCATGGAGCAGAACTTGGGGCCACACATGGAGCAGAAATGGGCCACCTTGGCCGACTCCTGGGGCAGGGATTCGTCGTGATAGGCCCTGGCGGTATCGGGATCCAGCCCCAGGTTGTATTGATCTTCCCAGCGGAACTCGAACCTGGCCTTGGATAAGGCATTGTCGCGCACCTGAGCGCCCGGATGCCCCTTGGCGATATCGGCGGCATGGGCGGCGATCTTATAGGCGATCAGCCCCTGCTTGACATCTTCCTTGTTGGGCAGTCCCAAATGTTCCTTGGGGGTGACATAGCAGAGCATGGCACAGCCATACCAGGCGATCATCGCCGCCCCTATGCCCGAGGTGAAGTGATCATAACCTGGGGCTATGTCCGTGGTCTGGGGCCCCAGGGTGTAGAAAGGCGCTTCGTCGCAATGGGCCAGCTGCTTGTCCATGTTTTCCTTGATGAGCTGCATGGGGATATGCCCAGGGCCCTCGATTATGGTCTGGACATCGTATTCCCAGGCTATCTTGACCAGCTCTCCCAGGGTTTCCAGCTCGGCGAACTGGGCCTCGTCGTTGGCATCCGCGATACACCCCGGGCGCATGCCATCCCCCAGAGACAGGGACACGTCGTAGGCGGCGCACAGCTGGCAGATCTCACGGAAATGGGTGTAGAGGAAGCTCTCCTCGTGGTGGCTCAGGCACCATTTGGCCATGATGGAGCCGCCGCGGGAGACTATGCCCGTCAGGCGCTTGGCGGTCATGGGCACGTAACGCAGCAAGACGCCTGCGTGTATGGTGAAGTAGTCCACCCCCTGCTCCGCCTGCTCTATCAGGGTGTCGCGGAAGATCTCCCAGTTGAGCGCTTCGGCCACGCCATTGACCTTCTCCAGCGCCTGGTAGATGGGCACTGTGCCTATGGGCACGGGAGAGTTGCGCACTATCCATTCGCGGGTCTCATGAATGTAACGTCCGGTGGAGAGATCCATCACGGTATCGGCGCCCCAGCGGGTCGACCACACCAGCTTCTCGACTTCCTCCTCGATGGACGAAGTGACCGCCGAGTTGCCTATGTTGGCGTTGACCTTCACCAGAAAGTTGCGCCCTATGATCATGGGTTCGGCTTCGGGATGATTGATATTCAAGGGAATGATGGCGCGGCCGCGGGCCACCTCGTCGCGGACGAACTCCGGGGTGATCAGCTCACCGACGACGGCCCCGAAGGCCTCGCCCTGGGCTTTCTGAGTCAGCACCCCTTCTGCGACTTCGGCGCGGGCCATGTTTTCCCGAATGGCTATGTATTCCATCTCAGGGGTGATGATGCCCTGGCGCGCATAGTGCATCTGGGTGACACAGCGGCCGGGAATGGCGCGGCGCGGCGGGGACAAGGCCTCGAAACGCAGGTGATCCAGGCCGTCGTCGGCCAATCTCTGCTGGGTAAACTCTGAGCTTACAACCGTTAGCCGTTCTGTATCCTGGCGCTCGGCGATCCAGCCGTCACGCAGCTTGGGCAACCCCAGGCGCACATTGATGTCTGCGGCCGGATCCGAATAGGCGCCGGCACAGTCATAGACCCTTATCGGTGGATTCTCCTCCATGAGGGGGGCACTCTCGCTGCCGCCAATTAGGGTTGGGCTCTGGTGTATCTGCCGCATGCCGACGCGGAGATCCTCACGGCTGCCGCCGAGATAGATTTTCTCGGAATTGGGGTGCTGCAAAGGTTTCAGGGTATCGATAAAGGCTTGCGCCTGGGCACGGGTTTCACGACGATTTGACATAAGCAAGCTCACTTCTGAGTAAGTTGGAGTTGCTTGTCTGGAGACTTGAGTGGTTGATTAGCAGACGCAGCCAGGCAGTGCCTGTGCTGCGAAAATAACGCCTCTGGGTTCGAGGCCGTTTTCACGGCTCATCCGACTGCTTGAAAAACGCACCCGGAACGAACATCACATGAGTTTCATTACATGACTTTCATTGGCGTTATTACGCTTGTTTCCTTCGCAGGTATTAACCTGATCAGGTTCAACGGATCCCGAATAAACGGTCTCAGCCCTAAGGCACTCCGACAAGATGTGCCTCAGTATAGACAGAAGCCAGAGCCATGAACAAGGAAAATTTACTCGGCCTGAACAGCCATTCAATCAAAAAAATAGTCCAATCAAAACATTGTTTAATAAAACTTAAATTATTATTCGCATAAACAACATGCAATTTCGATGAATAAAATAGATGGTAATGACAGCATTATTTGCGCTGCTTGACATGCATCTGCGCCAATTTGGCATCTATGGCATCCTGAATATCCTGGTTCATCTTCTTGCCACTGCAGTCGAAGGGGTAACCCAGGTTTTCCGCATAGGGATTAAGTTGGTTACCCACCTTGACCACCCGGTAGCAGGTATCGCCCTTGCGCACGATACGGTTGGGATCCAGTTTGTTGCCCAGGGTCGTCGCTTGGCTGAAATCGTCGGCATTGGGCACCAGCAGCACTTCCAGCTCAGCATCCATCTCACTCATGGAACGCTTGGCGGTAAATGCATCCGCCTCCTGCCGTACCAAGGTGTCCAATGCCTCGCGGCGTTGACGCTGAAGATGACTCAGGGTGGAAACATCCCGGCTGAACAACTCCTGAGCCACTGTGTCTCTTGGGGGTGTCGGGGTAAATCCGGCCTCAGGCAGCAGCAGCCTTGCATCTGTCTCAGGCGGGGAAAATACCCAAGCTTCAGCTTCATACGGAAGCGGCACCGACGCGGCCGAATCATAGATAAAATGCGCCGCGGCAGGGGTTAACCCGGCGGTCTCATGTCCGGCTGCCTCAGGCTCGGCAGGCTCAGTTTCAATCGCCTGAGGCTCAGCAGCTGGCGTCTCTGCGGCCGGTCGGGTCCCTGTGGCCCGCCTCTCGGCAACATGAGTCTCGACGACCTGGTTATCCTGGATCTGGCTCTCGGCGGCCAGGCTCTCTGCAACATCAGCCTCGGCGGTTTGGCTCTCAGGGGGGACGGCCTGGCCGGCGGGCACTTTCGCGGGTGAATACAAGAGGTAAGCCTGGATCTTGGGCGGCTTGACCGCCGCGACCGGCCGCTCGGGCAGACGCCAATACGCCTGCGCCAGCCACAAGAGCAACAGATGCAAGCCAAGCGCCAGGGTGACAAAACCTATGCCCGAGATTCGGCTAGCCGGACCCAGGCGTATCAACCGCCCCAGGCCGCGGGCCGCCAGCGGCGCGCTGGCGAATGTTCGCTCTTCCCTCATGGCCTGTGTCGCCCGAGGATCCTGTGTCGTCAAAGGCTCCAATATCATCAGAGGATCCTGTGCCGCAACATCACAGCACTCGGGCACTCTCACCGAAGGCATTTCCATTTCTTGCATCCACTCCCACTCCCTGACCAATGCGTCTGTTAGAGGTGGCGAGTCGAAGAAAGTTCCGCCTGGTCAATCTCTTAATCCAAAGTTCCGCCTGGTCAATCTCTTAATCCGTCCCTTGAGCGGGCGGCTAATCGGCGCCCGGGACCGGAGCTGGCCCTCTATCCAGCTCAGCAAGGTGCCAATCCATGGACAGGCCGTCGGGTAACCCAGACAGGGAATTTAAGCTTACACTTGTACGCTTAAATCTGGTGTTTGATCGGCTCAGCTGCTAGACTCGCCGACATTCTAGCCAATACGGATGTTATCCCCATGCCCGAACAGAGCAACGCGCTCGACACCGCGACGCCCATCTCCCTGGAAGTCACCCCAGGCGCAGAGGTGCGCCCCGAGGCTTATAGCAGGGCCGAAGAGTTGGCCAACAGCATCAGCCATGGCCTGGGGGTCATAGGCGGCGTAATCGGCCTGCTCGCCATGCTGAATAAAGGCAGAGATCATCTGAGTGGGCTCGAATTGAGCGGGGTGGGCATCTATGGTGCCAGCATCATACTGCTCTTTCTCTGCTCCACCCTCTATCACAGCGTCACCGCGAGTCACTTGAAACGCAGGCTCAAGATCGCCGATCACTGCGCCATCTACTGCCTCATCGCCGGCACCTATACGCCGCTGATGCTGCTCGCCCTGCAGGGCACACAGGCGCTGGTGATCTTGACTGCCATCTGGTCATTGGCCCTCGGCGGTCTGGTGTTCAAGATGCTGTTCATTCACAGGTTCAAGCGCCTCAGTCTGGTGCTCTATCTGGCCATGGGCTGGCTATGTGTCACCGTCATTGGGGATCTCAGCGCCGCCATGTCGCCCCTGGGTTTCCGCCTATTGCTGCTGGGCGGGCTGTTTTACAGCCTGGGGGTGATCTTCTATGCGGGCAAGCGTATCCCCTTCAACCACGCCATCTGGCACCTGTTCGTGCTTGGCGGCGCCGTGAGCCACTTTCTCTGTGTCTACCTGACACTGCTCTAGCCTCGGGCTGCCTGCTCCCAACGGGCAAAATCGTCGCTCAGCCTGGCCGCCTCGGCCTTTAGATTGGCCGCATCGAACAGGGCTATGATGCACTCCAAGGTGCAGAGGCCTCCGGGGATTTGATTGCGACGCTGGGTGAACCTCGATGCCTGTGGCTGTGTCAGGGATCTTCTGGCGGCGGTGCGCAGATAAGGACTCTGACGCAACATCTTACGCGCCTCCTGCCAGGTGGCATCGAGGATCACTATTGTGTCGGGTTCGCAGGTTTCTGCCGCCTGAGTTGCGGGTTCGGCAGCCCAGGGATCCCTGCCTGCGGCTAGCCGGCTTGCTGGCGCGGGGGCAGCGCAGGCCTCAGACTCGGCGGGAAACAGCAGGCTCGCCTGCCCTGATTCGAGCATGGCCAACAGAGCGGCTTCCGGCCGGGTCCTGGACCAGATCACCCTGCGGCATAGTTCCGGGAAGGCGCGCAGAGCCAACTGGCCCGTATTGCTGGCGCGGTCCAATTCCCGCTCATGGGTCAATAACACTATCTGCACGCTCATTGCCCGTCTCGCCTCACTGACCAGAGCATCAGCCGCCAAGACGGCAAACTGTGGACAAGGCCGGTGAAAAATCAATAAAAAAACACCTCCCGCTCCGGAAGGTGTCTAGGATGTCGAAAGCAACTGCCATCAAGCGCCTCAGGCGTATTTGCGCACTTTCTTCAGGGCTATCTGTTGCTTGAGCGTGGAAAGGTGCTCGATAAAGACTTTGCCATGCAGATGATCTATCTCATGCTGCAACACTATGGCCAAGAAATCATCGGTTTCTATTTCTATGGCCTTGCCGGCGCGATCCAGGGCGGTGACTTTCACCTTCTCGAAACGGGCCACCTTGGCACGGTACCCGGGAATGGAGAGACAACCTTCCTCACCCACATATTCACCGGACTTCTCGACTATCTCGGGATTGACCAGCACCAGGGGCTGATCCCGGCCCTCGGACAGATCTATCACTATGATGGCGTCTTGGCTGCCGACCTGGGTCGCCGCCAAACCTATGCCATCCTCCGTGTGGTACATGGTCTCTATCAGATCGTCGATAAAGCCTTGCACTTGGGTCACGTCCTGCACCGGGCGAGCCTTACGTTTCAGACGTTCATCCGGGATGGTTAAAATATCGAGTACAGCCATGGGCAGTTATCATCTCTTTGCGGGTAAAAATTTCGCCGCTATTATGGACTAATTCGTGCAAAGACAAAACCCCATTGAGATGCGCCTATCCTCCGGAGGCGATTCACCCGGATGGGATTTAGCGCTATTATCCTTATTAGCTATTCTCACTGAATCGCGAGTCATGAGCCCGGCATCGACTGAGACTGCGGAAGATGAGACGGCGCCACTCGGGTCAATATAAGGCAAGGCAAAGACGCAATGATGTTAGAAAACCGCAGCTGGTCGCCCATGGAAAAAATCTGGCATATTATCACCATGATCCCGCCGGGCCGGGTCATCAGCTATGGCAAGGTCGCCGACTATGCAGGGCTGCCCGGCCGCGCCCGCTATGTCTCCAAGGCGCTGAAAACTGCGCCCGACGCCATGCAACTACCTTGGCATAGGGTCATCAACAGCCAAGGTAAAATATCATTCAAAGAAAATTCTGCCGCCTTTCAAGAACAAATGGAATTATTGAGACTCGAAGGAATTGAGGTCATACGGGGCAGAGTCAAACTGATGAACTACGAATGGCGCCCGGACATGGCGACGCTGGTGATGGCGATGCCCTTTTGAGTCTATTACCCGAACACATGAAGGAGTCCAGCTTGCGTACTATTGCCCGAATCATCTGTGGCCTGTTATCCCTGTCTCCCGGCCTGTGGGCGCAGGCGACCCCTACGCCCTTAACGGCGCAAACCGCCGAGTACAATGTCTATTATGGCAGCATAGAACTGGGTAAGGCCCGCTACCAGTTGCCCGCCAGCGACGACGGCCTCTATGTCTATCGTTTCGACAGCGCCCTGAGCCTGTTGCTGCTGACCGACGTACGCCATGCCCATAGCGAGTTTACCCGCGAGGGCGAACAGCTTATCCCACTGCGCTACATGCATGAGCGTTCGGGCACAGGCCCCGACTACAATGAACAGAGCGCCTTCGCCAAGGGCCAGGCGGTGGTGCATACCCGCTATAAGGATGAGAGGGGCAAACTGCCCTACGATGGCTTGCTCTTCGATCCCCTGATGCTGCAGCTGCAGCTGAGACTGGACATAAGTGCGGGCAAGACCCAACTGCATTACAACATGGTCAAAGACAATGAGATCGAGGAGTACGACTTCCGGGTCCTGGACAAGGAACGGCTGACACTCGACAGCGGCAGCTATGACACGGTCAAGATTGAGGTGATGAGGGATAATCCCAAACGCCAGACCTTCTTCTGGATGGCACCCGAGCTCGCCTATCTTCCCGTGCGTCTGACCCACTTCGAGAAAGGCAGCAAACAGCTCGACATCCAGCTGCTCAGCTATCAATTCAGTGAAGCCATGCCGCTGCCGGGCGAACAAACCACCCAAAGGGTCAAACCTGACGAACAGCCCGGGCTATCGAAGAGCGCCGACACAGGGGCCCTGTCGGCACACTGAACCAGAACAGGGAGCCAGAACCGCCAGGCCAACGACTCAGGCCGTCGGCAGCAATTCCCCCTGTTTAAACAGGATCCACTCCCCCGGCTGCAACAAATGCCAATGCTCGTTGTTGGTCAGCGGCCGGGTGGCGACCACAGTCACCACATCCAATGGCGTCGTTTCCTTGTCGAAGTCGATCACCACATCCGTGTCTATCAGGGTCGCCTTGCCGAAGGGGGCACGCCTGGTGATGTAGCAGAGATTATTGCTGCAATAGCTCATCAGATACTCGCCATCGCTGAGGATCATGTTGAATACTCCGAGTTGGCGTATCTCGTCGGCAAGCCCGGCAATGAAACGAAACACCACCTGCATGTCCTCCGGAGCCCGGTCACCGAACTTGTCGGCCACGCACTCCAAAATCCAGCAGAAGGCCCGCTCGCTATCCGTATCTCCGACCGGTTGGTAGCGGGCGACGACAAACTTATCCTGATAGTCGCTCAACTGACCATTATGGGCATAGGTCCAGTAACGGCCCCACAATTCCCGGGTGAAGGGATGGGTGTTTTCCAGCGCCACACATCCCCGGTTCGCCTGACGAATATGGCTGACCACCACCTCGCTCTTGATTGGGTATGACTGGATAAGCTTGGCTATCTGGGACTCGCTGCTGGGACAGGCATCCTTAAAGGTGCGGCTGCCCTTGCCTTCGTAGAAGGTAATGCCCCAACCGTCGACGTGCGGGCCAGTGATCCCGCCTCTCTGTGCTAAACCGGTAAAACTGAAGACAATATCGGTTGGCACGTTGGCACTCATAGCCAGTAATTCACACATCTATATGCCCTGAATGATCTAAAATAAGCAAGTAACCTAATTCTAACGAGTTGACGGAATTTGTGGAATCCTCGCAGTCGACAAATAATTTAAACAATTGTTTGAAAAATGCTTGTGTTCAAATTCGCTTAGGTTTAACTTTTACTGCGATACAGGTCTGACCACAGCCTATACTGTGTACAAGATAGATAAAAGTTATATGACCCGTGATGGACACAGCGTCATTTTTAAGGAGAACTACAGTGACTACCCTACTTTGGATCATCGCCATGATCTTGGTGCTGGGAGCCGTTGCATACCTCAGGGTATCTCTGCTCACAGCCACTATTGCCGCCGCAGTCGTCATGGCAACCGGATGGGCTCTGGATATCATAGGCCCAATAGGCGGGATAATCTTCCTGGCCATTGCCCTGCCACTGAACATCAGTGCATTCAGACAAGGCATACTCAGCCGCCCGCTGTTGAAGCTCTATCGCGGCATCATGCCCGAGATGTCTTCGACCGAGAAAGAAGCCATCGAAGCCGGCACCACCTGGTGGGAAGCCGATCTCTTCGCCGGCAAGCCCAACTGGAAAAAACTGCATAACTACCCGGTTGCCCGTTTAAGCGCCGAAGAACAAGCCTTCCTGGATGGCCCGGTCGAAGAAGTATGCCGCATGCTGAACCAGCATCAGGTATCCCATCAGTTGGCCGATCTGCCGGCCGAGATCTGGCAATACCTGAAAGACAACGGCTTCTTCGCCATGATCATCAAGAAGAAGTACGGTGGTCTGGAATTCTCCGCCTATGCCCAATCCAGGGTACTGCAGAAACTGGCTGGCCTGAGCAGCGAGCTGGCTTCGACTGTCGGGGTGCCTAACTCACTGGGCCCTGGCGAGCTGCTGCAGCACTATGGTACACCCGAGCAACAAGATCACTATCTGCCTCGCCTGGCCAAGGGCCTGGAAGTGCCTTGTTTCGCCCTCACCAGCCCGGAAGCAGGCAGCGATGCCGGCTCTATCCCTGACTTCGGCATCGTCTGCAAGGGTCAATGGGAAGGCGAAGAAGTGCTCGGCATGAAGCTGACCTGGAATAAGCGCTACATCACCCTGGCCCCGGTGGCAACCGTACTGGGTCTGGCATTCAAACTGCGCGATCCTGAGCACCTGCTCGGCGCCCAGGAAGAGCTCGGCATTACCTGCGCCCTGATCCCGACCGATGTCGCAGGCGTGGAAACCGGCCGTCGCCACTTCCCGCTCAACTGCATGTTCCAGAATGGCCCGACCCGCGGCAATGAAGTGTTCGTGCCCCTGAGCTTCATCATAGGCGGTCCCAAGATGGCCGGCCAAGGCTGGCGCATGCTGGTCGAATGCCTGTCCGTCGGCCGTGGCATTACCCTGCCGTCCAACTCGGCCGGTGGTGTCAAGACTGCCGCCCTGGCGACCGGTGCCTATGCCCGTATCCGCCGTCAGTTCAAGCTGCCTATAGGCAAGCTCGAAGGCATAGAAGAACCTATGGCACGCATAGGGGGTAACGCCTATCTGATGGACGCAGTGACTTCCCTGACCACCACAGGCATAGACTTGGGTGAGAAGCCTTCGGTCATCTCCGCCATAGTGAAATACCACCTGACAGACAGGATGCAGAAATGCGTCATAGATGCCATGGATATTCACGGTGGTAAGGGCGTCTGCCTCGGCCCCAACAACTATCTGGGCCGTGGCTATCAGGCCGCACCTATCGCCATCACAGTGGAAGGCGCCAACATACTGACCCGTTCCATGATCATCTATGGTCAGGGGGCGATTCGCTGTCATCCCTATGTCCTGGCGGAAATGGAATCGGCCTTCGATACCGATGCCAAGCGTGGTCTGGCGAACTTCGATGAGGCCCTGTTCGGCCACATAGGCTTCACCACAAGCAACCTGATCCGCAGCTTCTGGCTGGGTCTGACCTCGAGCCGTTTCTCCAACGCGCCTTATTCAGACAAGACCAAGCGTTACTATCAGCACATGAACCGCTTCAGTGCCAACCTGGCCCTGCTATCCGATCTCGCCATGGCGACCCTGGGTGGCAACCTGAAACGCAAGGAACGCATCTCTGCGCGTCTGGGCGACTTGTTGAGCCAACTGTACCTGGCGTCTGCCACGCTGAAACGCTACCAGGACGAAGGTCGTCAGACAGAAGATCTGCCACTGGTGCAATGGGCGGTAGAAGATGCGCTGCATAAGCTGCAGACCTCGCTGGACGATCTGCTGGACAACTTCCCCATGGGTCTGGGCGGCGTATTGCGCTTCGTCTTATTCCCCTTCGGCCGTCCACTGAAACGCCCGAGCGATGTGTTGGATCACAAGGTGGCCAAGATAATGCAGACCCCTTGTGCCAGCCGTGACCGTTTAGGCCAGGGCCAGTTCTGGGAAGCCTCGGAGCATAATGCCGTCGGTATCCAGGAACAGACCTTCAAGGACATACTGGCGTCTGAGCCGCTGTACGACAAGGTCTGCCAGGCCGCCGGCAAGCGCCTGCCATTCATGTGGCTGGACAAGATCGCCGCCGAAGGCAAGGCATTGGGTGTCCTCAGCGAGGAAGAGGTAGCCCTGTTGGAACGTGCCGAGATTGGCCGTATGAAGTCCATCAACGTCGATGACTTCGATCCACAGGAACTCAGGGCGCAGACGCTGAACAGCGACAAGACACAAGAACGCGCCGCTTAGTCTGACTTAGTCTGACTTAGTCTGACTTAGTCTGAGCAGACAAGCCTCTTAAAAACCGCTCCATGCCAGGAGCGGTTTTTTTATTCCCCTACGCGGCAAACCTTCCTCAGGCGACACAAGCCAAGGCCTGGCGCACTCGCGGCCTCACTCAAACTCAAGCCCATAGATCCATAGACCCATGGACACGCACCCTGCATCGCCCGAGCCTTAATCTCGAGATAAGACATGGGTGCAACTATTGCGTTTGCAACTATTTGTCTTTGATTTATTTGATTTTTTTACACGAACACACAATTTGAGTCTAAGATTAACTATAGGAGGCTGGTTTATCAGTTCATCCACACCATAACATCACTTGCGTTTCAGGGGGTTACTATGGGCATATTCGAGCATTATCAAAAGCGGTATGAACAAAAACTCGAAGAAGAATACACGCTGCAACAGTTTCTGGACATATGTAAGGAAGATCGCAGCGCCTATGCGTCGGCGGCCGAACGCCTGCTGCTCGCCATAGGCAAGGCCGAGGTCATAGACACGGCGAAGGATCCTGTGTTGAGCCGCATCTTCTCCAATCGACTCATCTCCAGATACCCGGCTTTCGGGGATTTCTATGGCATGGAAGAAGCGATAGAACAAATCGTCGCCTATCTAAAACATTCGGCCCAGGGACTGGAAGAGTCCAAGCAGATCATCTACCTGCTCGGTCCCGTCGGTGGGGGTAAATCATCCCTGGCCGATAAGCTCAAGGAGCTGATGCAGAAAGTGCCCATCTATGTGCTCAGTGCCGACGGCGTTCACAGCCCGGTCAACGATCACCCCTTCTGCCTGTTCGATCTGACGGAGGATGGTCAGCTGCTCAAGGAAGAATACAAGATCCCCGAACGCTACCTGAAGACCATAATGTCGCCCTGGGCGGTGAAACGTCTGCACGATTTCGGTGGGGATATTTCCAGATTCCGCGTGGTCAAGGTCTTCCCTTCCATCCTGAATCAAACGGCCATCGCCAAGACCGAACCCGGCGATGAAAACAACCAGGATATCTCCGCTCTGGTCGGTAAAGTGGATATTCGCCAGCTGGAGCATTTCGCCCAAAACGATGCCGATGCCTATTCCTATTCGGGGGCCCTGTGCCGCGCCAATCAGGGACTGATGGAATTTGTGGAGATGTTCAAGGCACCGATAAAAGTGCTGCATCCCCTGTTGACCGCGACCCAGGAAGGTAACTACAACGGCACCGAAGGTCTGTCGGCCCTGCCCTTCAATGGCATCATCCTGGCTCACTCCAACGAGTCGGAATGGCTGACCTTTAAGAACAATAAGAATAACGAAGCCTTTCTCGACCGTGTCTATATCGTCAAGGTGCCCTACTGCCTGCGTGTATCGGAAGAAATCCGTATCTATCAGAAACTCTTGGTTAACTCGGAACTGAGCCAGGCCCCTTGCGCCCCTGGCACACTGGAAACCCTGGCACAGTTCAGCGTACTTTCCCGGATCAAGGTCCCGGAAAATTCCTCTATTTTCTCCAAGATGCGCGTCTATAACGGTGAGAGCCTCAAGGACACAGATCCCAAAGCCAAGTCTTATCAGGAATACAGGGACTATGCCGGCGTCGACGAAGGCATGCACGGCCTCTCGACCCGTTTCGCCTTTAAGATCCTGTCGAAGGTATTCAACTTCGATCACAGCGAGATTGCCGCCAATCCCGTGCATCTGTTCTACGTGCTGGAACGTCAGATAGAGCAAGAGCAGTTCCCCAGCGATGTCAGCGAACATTATCTGGAATTTCTCAAGGGCTACCTGATCCCCAAATATGTGGAATTCATCGGCAAGGAAATCCAAACCGCCTATCTCGAGTCCTACTCGGAATATGGCCAGAATATTTTCGACCGCTATGTGACCTACGCCGACTTTTGGATCCAGGATCAGGAATACAGGGATCCCGAGACAGGCCAGTCGTTCGACCGGGGCGCGCTCAATGCCGAACTGGAGAAAATCGAGAAACCTGCCGGGATCAGTAATCCCAAAGATTTCCGTAATGAAATCGTCAACTTTGTGCTGCGGGCGCGTGCCAACAACGAAGGCAATAATCCGCTGTGGACCAGCTATGAGAAGCTGCGCACCGTCATAGAGAAGAAGATGTTCTCCAATACCGAAGACTTACTGCCGGTCATTTCCTTCAATGCCAAGACCTCGACCGACGATCAACGCAAGCACGATGATTTCGTCGATCGCATGATGGAAAAAGGCTACACCAAGAAACAAGTCAGGCTGCTGTCTGAATGGTATCTGAGGGTGCGTAAGTCATCATAGTATCGCCATGACACCTGGGCCTTAAACCCGAGGCCCAGCTTATGGTTGGGGAGGTGCGTATGGCGAATTTCATTGACAGGCGACTCAATGCTAAGGGAAAGAGCACAGTCAATCGGCAACGATTTATCACCCGCTACAAGCAACAAATCAAGAAGGCCGTCAGCGATGCCGTCACGCGCCGCAGTGTGACCGACGTCGACAAGGGGGAGAAGATCGGCATCCCCACCCGGGATATCAGCGAGCCCATGTTCCATCAGGGGCAAGGGGGCGTTAAGGAGCGAGTGCATCCAGGCAACGATCAGTTTGTCCGCGGCGACCAAATCGAGCGCCCCCCCGGCGGTGATGGTGCGGGCGCCGGCAAAGGCAAGGCATCGGATTCGGGTGAGGGCCAGGATGATTTCGTGTTCGAAATCTCCAAGGATGAGTATCTCGAACTCCTGTTCGAGGATCTTGAACTGCCCAACCTGCAGAAGAACCGCCTCAACAAACTAGTTGAATATCAAACCTATAGATCCGGTTTCACCAACGATGGGGTACCGGCCAATATCAACATCATACGCTCGTTGCGCTCATCGCTGGCGCGGCGTATCGCCATGTCGGCCAGCAAAAAGAAATTGCTCAAGGAATTGGAAGAAGAACTGCTGCTACTCGAGAATACCCCTGGCTCGAAAGCCGAAACCATCATGGAGCTCAAGAAACAGATTGACTTGCTGAAACAGAAAATCGCCAGCGTGCCTTTCATCGACACCTTCGATCTCAGGTACAACAACTATGCCAAGCGTGAGGTGCCTTCCAGCCAGGCGGTGATGTTCTGCCTCATGGACGTGTCAGGCTCCATGGACCAGGCCACCAAGGACATGGCAAAACGTTTCTACATTCTCTTGTACCTTTTCCTCACCCGGACATATAAAAACCTGGATGTCGTCTATATCCGCCATCATACCCAGGCCAAGGAAGTGGACGAACACGAATTCTTCTACTCCCAGGAAACGGGCGGTACCATAGTCTCCAGCGCCCTTAAGCTGATGCATGAGATCCAACAGGCGCGCTATCCCGCCAGCGAGTGGAACATCTATGCCGCCCAGGCTTCCGACGGCGACAACTGGGCCGACGACTCCCCCACTTGCCGCCAACTGCTGGATAAACAGATCTTGCCCCTGGTGCGCTACTTCAGTTACATAGAAATCACCAACCGCACCCACCAGACCCTATGGCGGGAATATGAATCCCTGCAACAGAAATATGACAACATAGCAGTGCAGCACATACGGCAGGCCGAAGATATCTACCCTGTGTTCAGAGAGCTATTCAAGAAACAAGCGGTTTAAGGGGGCATTATGGGGAACATAGCACGCACACCACTGAGTGATGGACCCGAATGGAGCTTCGAGTTGCTGCAGGAATATCTGGACGAAATCGAACGCATTGCGGCCCTGTATCGCCTGGAGACCTATCCGAATCAGATAGAGGTGATCACCGCCGAACAGATGATGGATGCCTATGCGGGTATCGGCATGCCGCTTGGCTACACCCACTGGTCATTTGGCAAACGTTTCATCGAGACGGAGCAAGGCTACAAACGCGGCCAGATGGGACTGGCCTATGAGATAGTGATCAACTCGAACCCTTGCATCGCCTATCTGATGGAAGAAAATACCATGACGATGCAGGCGCTGGTGATCGCCCATGCCAGTTTCGGCCATAACAGTTTCTTCAAGAATAATTACCTGTTCAAAGCCTGGACGGATGCCGGCTCCATCATAGACTATCTGGTGTTTGCCAAGAATTACATCAGCGAATGCGAGCAGAAGTACGGTGTCGAGCAGGTCGAAAATATCCTCGACTCCTGTCATGCCCTGATGAATTACGGCGTCGACCGCTATAAACGTCCCACAGAGATCTCCTTGAAAGAAGAGCAACTCAGGCAGGAGGAACGTGAGGAATACCTCCAGAGCCAGGTGAACGATCTATGGCGTACCATTCCCCTGTCTCCCCAGGAACAGGCCAAAACCAAGCCTCGACGCTTTCCGGCAGAGCCGGAAGAAAACATCCTCTACTTCATAGAGAAAAATGCACCACTGTTGGATCCCTGGCAACGTGAGATAGTACGTATCGTCCGTAAGATGGCACAATATTTTTATCCGCAGAAACAGACCCAGGTGATGAACGAAGGCTGGGCGACCTTCTGGCATTATACCCTGCTCAATCGCCTCTACGACGACGGCAAGGTCACAGACAGATTCATGATGGAGTTTCTCCAGAGCCACACAGGGGTCATAGCTCAACCCAGCTATAACAGCCCTTATTACAAGGGCATCAATCCCTATGCGCTCGGCTTCAACATGTTTGTCGATATTCGCCGTATCTGCGAGGAGCCTACCGACGAGGACAAGGCCTGGTTTCCCGACATAGCAGGCAGCGATTGGCTCGACACCCTGCACTTCGCGATGCAGAACTTCAAGGATGAAAGCTTCATCAGCCAATACCTGTCACCCAGACTCATCCGCCAATTCAAGCTGTTTGGCATACTCGACGACGATCAGAAAAACTACCTGTCTGTGTCCGCTATCCACGACGAGCAAGGCTACCATGACATAAGGCGCATCTTGTCCCAACAGTACAACCTGTCCAACATTGAACCCAATATCCAGGTGCATGAAGTCAAAATCAGTGGGGATCGTTCGCTGACGCTAAGATATGTGCCTTCGAACCACATCCCGCTGGCCGATACTTGCTCCGAAGTCATGAAACATTTACACAGGTTGTGGGGTTTCGCCGTCACACTGGAAGAAAAGGATGACGAAGACAATATCAACGTCATCGCCAAGTGTCCGGAACACCTGGAAGAGCGCCGCAAACAACCCAGCAGCATCTAGTCGGCAAAAAAAATCGCTTCGCCCAAAGGGACGAAGCGATGTCTTCTCAAGCCTCAACCACCCCAGCGGCAGATTGTGCATCTAAGCCGCCAATTGCCTGAGTTAATTGCCTGGTTGTTAATTATCCTGGGCTATGCCGGCCGGCATATCATCACGCAGTAACTGCCACATCTTGCCACTGTTGATGCCATAGGTGCGCATCAACGCCGGCACATTGCCATAATTTTTGGCCTTTGCCAGCACTTCCAATTCCTTGTAGAAGTTCAGCGCCAAGGCTCTGGCTTCGGCGCTGGAGAAATAGTAACGCCCGACCCGGCTGTACAGGCCTTTGAAACCATTGAGGATCAACACGTACAGAGGATTGCCCGAAGAGAAGGCCAGGGTGTGATGCAGCAAATAGTCATATTCGGCGAAAGACTCGGCAGTATCCTCCAACTGATGGATCTTGGATAAGACTTCCACCGCAGTATCAGGGTTATGCCTCAGGGCACCGCGAAAATAAATGGCACTGACATTGGTTCTGGCCGACAACAACTGATCGACCAACACGGGAAAGCCTTCTGGGTTCAGGTCCGCTATGGTCTCGAGTATGTTCAAGCCTGAGGTTTCCCAGAAATTGTTCACCCGCGTCGGTTTGCCATGTTGGATTTTCAGCCAGCCGTCGCGCGCCAGCCTCTGCAACACTTCTCTCAAGGTGGTGCGGGTTACGCCTATGAGTTCTGATAGCTCTCGTTCAGCCGGTAAAATAGATCCCGGAGGGAATTTATTTTCCCAGATCGATCTTACTATGTATTTCTCTGCAAAACTTGCAGGTCCTTTGGCATTGATTATCATCAGCCCACTTATCCAGTTGTTAAGCATAGTTATAGACTGATCATACCAGAGCGGGGACAAATGAAAACCATTGCACCGCAATACGTCCCGGCTTAGGGCATTAATCTGTGTTTTTGTACAAAAAACATGCTCTCCGGGCGGAGTTTTGTTGCAAATAACACCAGTTCCCACCGCCAGGATATTTTACCCCAAGGCCGAAAGCCAAACTTAGCGCATTGAAACCATCTTTGCACTGGACGGAAAGCCACAGACGTAGTACAAATCAAGGACTTCATAACATTAACAATTATATTAAGTGAGGGTGCCATGCCGGTGACAATGAGTCAGGCGTTTATTGGGAACTTCTTAGGCAATTCACCTAAGTGGTATAAAACCGCCATCCTGTTCTTCTTAGTGCTTAATCCTCTCGTCTTTTTCTATGTCAGCCCTTTCGCCGCCGGTTGGTTATTGGTCGTAGAGTTCATCTTTACCTTGGCCATGGCACTCAAGTGCTACCCCTTGCAACCCGGTGGTTTGCTGACCATAGAAGCAGTGATCATCGGCATGACCTCACCAGATCAGGTATTGCATGAGATCCAAGCCAACCTCGAAGTCCTGCTGCTGCTGATTTTCATGGTGGCCGGCATCTATTTCATGAAACAACTGCTGCTGTTTATCTTCACCAAGATGATCACCAAGGTACGCTCCAAGATAGTCGTATCGCTGATGTTTTGTGTTGCCAGTGCCTTCCTGTCCGCCTTCCTGGATGCGTTGACCGTGATTGCCGTGATCATTGCCGTCGCTGTGGGCTTCTATTCCATCTACCACAAGGTCGCTTCTGGTAAGTCCTACGGGGCAGATCACGACCATACCACAGAGACAGGTGGGCAACTCAATGAAGAAGAGTTGGAGTCGTTTCGGGGCTTTTTGCGTAACCTGCTGATGCATGCCGGCGTAGGTACCGCATTGGGTGGCGTCTGCACCATGGTGGGTGAACCGCAAAACCTGATCATTGCCGCCCAATCCGGTTGGCACTTCGCCGAATTCGCCATTCGCATGTCACCCGTGACTGTGCCTGTGTTCGCTACCGGCATACTGACCTGTTTTCTGGTCGAGAAATTTAAAGTCTTTGGCTATGGGGCACAGCTGCCTGAAGCTGTGCATAAAATACTTCACGATCATGCGACCTACATGGATTCGAGCCGCACCAACAAAGACAATGTCAAATTAATCATCCAGGCCCTGGTGGGCGTCTGGCTGGTCCTCGGCCTGGCACTGCATTTGGCTTCGGTGGGAATCATAGGTTTGTCTGTCATCATACTGACCACGGCATTCAACGGTGTCACGGATGAACATGCCCTGGGAAAAGCCTTCGAAGAGGCTCTGCCTTTCACAGCCTTGCTGGCGGTATTCTTTGCCATAGTGGGTGTCATCATAGATCAACACTTGTTTGCCCCTGTGATCCACTGGGCACTGAGTTACCAGGGCAATACCCAACTGGGGATCTTCTATATCGCCAACGGCCTCTTGTCTATGGTCAGCGACAACGTCTTCGTCGGCACCGTCTATATCAACGAAGTCAAATCGGCACTCAACGCAGGTCAGATAACCCGGGATCAATTCGACTTGCTGGCGGTCGCCATCAATACCGGCACTAACCTGCCCTCGGTAGCCACCCCCAATGGTCAGGCCGCATTTCTATTCCTCTTGACCTCGGCGCTGGCCCCCCTGATCCGCCTGTCCTATGGCCGCATGGTGTGGTTGGCATTGCCCTATACCATTACCATGTCGCTCGTCGGCATTCTCGCCATAGAGACGGGTTTCCTGGAACATATGACACAGTTTTATTATGACAGTCATCTGCTTATCCACCACAGTGCCAAGGAAGTGCTGGGCACAATGTCCGCACATTAATCTTGGGAAGCCATTGAACTTTACAGATGGCTGTCAGTCGAAAAAACGCCCCCGGGATAGTGGGCGTTTTTCATATGGAGAATCCTTTTGAACCCTGTCACTCGATTTGCTCATACACGCAATGCCTGGCTCATCCTGACCCTCAGCGCCCTGGCGCTGGAAGTTGCGGCCCTCAGTTTTCAGTATCTGATGAAACTCGACCCTTGTGTCATGTGCATCTATCAGCGGCTGGCCGTCTTTGGCCTGCTGGGTGCCGGTCTGATGGGACTGGTGGCGCCGGGCAACCTGCTATGCCGCTGCCTGGCGGCACTGGTTTGGGGGATAAGCGCGTCGTGGGGATTGAAGATTGCCCTCGCCCTGGTGGCGCTACAAACCGACCCTTCTCCCTTCGCGACCTGCGCCTTCTTGCCCGAATTCCCCAGTTGGATGCCATTGCACCAGTGGTTGCCCTCTGTGTTTATGCCAACCGGCATGTGCACCGACATCCCCTGGATGTTCATGGGTGTGACCATGGCCCAATGGATGGTGGTCGCCTTCAGTCTGTACCTCATCGCCCTGCTGATCTTCATAGCTCCGATAATGAGCAAGAAGTAGCCGACGATAACCGGCAAGCATAGCCATGAGCATAGTCCTGAACATAGTCCTGAGCATAGCCAGGCCGGGACTTAACACCTAAGCTCATCCGCCGGGGAAAACACTCAGCCGAACCCGATTCGGCAACCAAGCCGCTCTCGCCAGAGCGGCTTTTTTATGCCGCTTATCGGCAAAGATAGATGGCTCAGCGATAACAAGTTTTGCGATAAAAGCTGCCATCACAATGAAAACACAGACATTGACTACTACACTTTAGCGGTAAATCCGCCACAATAGCGCCCATCGGAAACCTCTACCATGAAGAAAGTCCTGCTCTTGTGTTTGGTCGTCGCACTGATCTGCATCCCGGCTTATTTATGGCTGCGACAGGAGCCACTTCAGCCTCCCGCCAGAAAGATCAGCATCGCCATCTCCACCACCCCCTTATCGGCCCCTTTCATCGTCGCCAAGGCCCGCGGCCTTTTCAGGCAACATGGCCTCGAAGTGGAGCTGCAGCCCTTGGATGGCGGCCTGCTCTGCTTTCAGAAGTTAATCGCCCGCCAGGTCTATATGGCCACCAGCTCGGAATCTGTGGTGATGTTCAACAGCTTCGAACATGATGATTTCAGCGTGCTGGCCAGCTTCGCCGAATCCGATAAGGACATCAAACTCCTCAGTCTCAAGGCCTCTGGCCTGAGTCGCCCGCAGCAATTGGCCGCTAAGCGCATTGGCATAGTGGAAGCCAGCTCCAGCGAGTTTTTCCTGTATGCCTATATGCTCTTATCCGGTCATGGCGATCTGGGCTTTACCCAAGTGAATATGCCCGTCCAGGAACTCGCCTCGGCGCTGCTGGAAAAGCGGGTCGATGCCATCTCTGTCTGGGAACCCTACGGCCATCAATTGCAAAGACTCATGCCCCAGGAGTGGCTGGAATTCGATACCAAGGGGGTTTACTCTTTGTCCTTCAACCTCCTGGGACACAAGACAGATGACCCGGAGGATCTCCGGACCAATACCAGGGTTCTGCGGGCGCTGGCACAGGCGATTGATGTCATGGATAGCGAACCGGCGCAGGCCAAACGCCTCGTCGGCCAATACCTCGACATGCCGGCCGCCGAACTGGACGCCCTCTGGCCGGACTATGTCTTCAAGTTATCCCTGGGCAATGCCCTGATCGCCAACCTGCAGATGCAAGCGCATTGGGCCATAGCGACGGGCCAGGTCAGGGCCGGCAGCACCCCGGACTTCAGGCGGCTGTTGGATCACCGCGCCCTGAATAGCCTGCCTCTGTTTGCGCAGACACTATGAAGTTATCCAGGCGCCTGCAAGTCTCGGTCCTGCTGTCCACCCTGCTGGTGAGCTTGATCTTGTTCACCTCGTTAAAGCAGGCACAAATTCAGGCCCTGGCCGATCATCAACTCGAGCGCATCATCCGGGTCCAGTTGCAGATAGATGCCCTGAGTAACCGGCTGTGGTTATTACAGCACTACCGGGACAGATCCGCCTTGGATGAGGCCTTGGCGGTGCAGGCAGAGTTGAACAAAAAGCTCTCCCTCACCCCCATGATCAATCCAGCGCAGCGGCGGCTCTTAACCAACCTGATCCGGCTCAATGGCAACCTGGGCAGCCTGATCCGGCTGGCGAGCCAACAGGTCACAGGCGTCGATGCCGCCCAGATGTTGCAGGCAAGGTTCACCATGACGATGCAAGCCATGGCGGAAGACAGCTACCGTTTTCAACTCAGTGCAATGCAACACAGCGAAAAGCAGCGCATTCGCATGCAGAGCCTGCTCTTTACCCTCCTGGTACTGAGCCTGCTCAGCCTGACACTCTTCACCCTGACCATCTTGAGGCGCTTCAGCTCGAGCCTCAAGTCCCTCAATCAGGGCATAGCCTCTCTGGCCCAAGGCGATCTCAAGAGTCGGCTCGAGGTCGACGACACGGATGAATTCGGGCCCTTGTCGCGCCGGTTCAACGACATGAAGCTGACATTGGATCAGATCACCATCAAGCGGGATCAGCTGCAATACGAGGTCGAACAGCAGACAAAATTATTGACCCAACAACAGAAGAAACTGCAGTTCCTGGCCGACCACGATGAGCTTACCCAGCTCATGAGCCGGCATGCGTTCAAGTTGCATATGGAACAGGGGCTCATCAGATGCAAACGCAATCTGACCTCGGCCGCCGTGCTCTACCTGGACTTGGACAAGTTCAAACCCATCAATGACAGCCATGGCCATAGCATGGGGGATTTGGTGCTGGTCGAGATAGCACAGAGGCTGCAACAGAGCATGCGCCAATCCGATATGGTGGCCAGGTGGGGCGGGGACGAATTTGTCATCTGGCTCGAACCGGTAAAATCCAGGGCAGAAACCCTGACCGTCATCCAGAAACTCATCCCCCTGCTCTGCTCGCCCATTTTCATTGACAAACACGCCTTCAGCATAGACATCAGCCTGGGGGTCAGCCTCTATCCTCAGGATGGCAAAGACGCAAACAGCCTGCTGCAGATAGCCGACAACAACATGTATCTGGCCAAGGGCCAGCCCGGCAGCAATTGTTATTTCAGTGCCAGGGACGCTGAGCCGTGGCGCAATGCGGTGCTCGGCCAGGGTGAACCCGACAGTGGCGGGCCCAAGTTGGTCAACTGAGGACAATAGCCTCAGTTGAGGCGCGCTATCAGGCTTTTGCTGCGCAGCCGCTGCAACCATTTGGCGAAGGGCATGCGCCACAGCAGCAGGCCCCCCAGGCCGAGCAAGTACAGGCTGGGCTCGATGATCTCGGATTTTACCGACCAGTAGAAGTGTATCGGGGCCAATAAGGCCACCAGATACACGCCATAATGCAGTTGCTGCCAGCGACGCCCCATCTTACGCTTGACCCTATTGAAGGACGTCAGCGCCAATGCCAGCACTATGAGATAAGCCGAGGCGCCCACCAGAATGTAGGGGCGTTTAACCACTTCCTGCAGCAACAGCGACCAGGCAAACAAGAGATCCAGGCTAAAGAACGCCAGGATATGCAGACTGGCATAGGCAAACACATACAGGCCCAGCAGGCGCCGGGTTTGCATCAGCAAGCCCAGCTTGAATCCCTTGGCCAGCGGCGACACCAGCAAGGTGGCCACCAGGGCATTCAATGCCCCCATCCCTGTGTAGTGGATTATGTATTGCACGGGATCGCCGCCGGCATTATCCGTAAGCACCTGCCACAACAGATAGCCCAGCGGCAGCAGCGCCAGCAAATGAAATAAGCATTTCAACCAGAACAAATGCTTAGCTGTCAGTCTGATCAATAGAACTTCCTCAGATCCATGCCCTTATACATATGGGCAACGTAATCGCCATAACCGTTGAAGGGCAAGGTGGCGATGCGCCTGGCCGAGAACAGCCCACCGGCACCTATGCGCCGCTCCGAGGCCTGGGACCAACGGGGATGATCCACCTCAGGATTCACATTGGCATAGAAACCATATTCATGGGGCGCCAGCAGGTTCCAACTGGTGGGAGGCTGCTTCTCTGTCAACCGTATGCGCACTATGGACTTGATACTCTTGAAGCCGTATTTCCACGGCACCACCAGGCGGATCGGCGCGCCGTTCTGTGGTGGCAGTGTCTTGCCGTACAGCCCGACGGCCATCAGGGTCAGCTCATTCATGGCCTCATCCAGCCGCAAGCCTTCGACATAGGGGTAATCTATGCCGCCGCCCACCATGCGGCTCCTCTGACCCGGCATCTGCTCGGGATCATAGAGGGTCTCGAATGCCACATACTTGGCCTTACTGGTGGGACCGACTTTCTTGAGCAGCGCCGCCAGCGGAAATCCCACCCAGGGAATGACCATGGACCAGGCTTCCACGCACCTGAGCCGGTAGATGCGCTCTTCCAGCGGCAACAATTGGGTCAACTGCGCCAGATCCAGGGTCATGGGGCGCTCGACTTCGCCATCTATCCTCAGCTGCCAGGGATCGACCGAGAACCTCTGGGCATTTTCCGACGGATCTTGCTTACCCGTGCCGAACTCATAGTAATTATTGTGCCGGGTAACCTTGTCGAAAGGCGTCGGCATCTCCTCCGCCTGGTAATTGGCATTGGCCGTGTAATCCAGCGCTTGGGTCACAAATTGAGGCCGCTTATCGCCAAACACGTCCAGCAGTCCGGCATGTACAGATCCCGGCAGGCTGGCACCGACGGCACCAAAACCCAATGCCTTGATGATTTGCCGCCTGGCCTGGAATACCGCCTCCGGGGTCACATCCTGCTCCCCTTGCTGCCATGGCAGCCGGGCCAGTATGCCCTTGGTAAATCGCTTCTGCTGACTCAATGGACACCTCTTGTGATTATTGACTCGATGTACAGAGTAGACAGTCCCGGGACGGAAAAACTTCCCGGGCAGAGGAAAAAGTCTGCTTTTACAGGAAAACCGGCAACGGAAACAAAACAGACACCTGAATTTAACCAGATTAAAACAATCGGGGCCCGCCAGGCAAAAGAGTACCCCAATCCGGGGCAAAGTGCTTGAAGCCCCAGTGCCGGCATGCCAATCTATGTCCCACCTCTCATCATGCTTGTATTCTTTATGCCATTACCTCTCGCATTATCTGTCCCCGAAATAGCGGCCCTGGTGGCCACGGCCTTCCTGAGTATCCTGATAGGCGCTTTGCTCAATCAAAGATTCACCCGCCAGAGATGGCAGCAGCTCAGAACCGAGCTGGAACAAGAACTGCTGCAAAGCCAAAAGATCACGGATGACACCCACCAGGCATTGCAACAACAGCGGCAACTGTTGGAGCATAAGGAGGAGCAGCTCAATGCCTGCCAGGAAAAATTGGAGCATAAGCTGGCCCTGCTGGGAAAAGCCGAGGCCCAGGCCGAACGTCTGCCCCCCTTGGAACAACAGCTGACCGAGCTGCAGCGCAAGCAGCTGGAAACCCAACTGGCGTTGTCCAAGTCCAACGCCATGCAACAGAGCATCCTGGCCAAGAGCGAAGTACAGCAACAGGCGCTGCAGGATAAGATCGCCCTGTTGGAGTCGGCCGAGAGCCGGCTGACACTGCAATTTGAAAACCTGGCCAATAAAATTTTTGAAGAGCGCAGTGAGAACTTCAAGAACCAGAATGTCAGCCAGCTCGATGGGGTGCTGGGGCCTCTCAAGCAGCAGCTGGAGGGCTTTCGTCAGCAAATCCGTGAATCCTACGGGCATGAACAGGCCGAGCGCAGCGCCCTGAAACATCAACTCGAACACCTGAGGGATCTCAACCTCAAGATGAGCCAGGACGCCATCAACCTCACCAAGGCCCTCAAAGGCGACAACAAGCAGCAGGGCAACTGGGGGGAAGTGATACTCGAACGGGTATTGCAGGAAAGCGGCCTGCGTGAGAGCCACGAATATCATATCCAGCAAGATCTGAAAGATGACGCGGGCAAACGCTTCAAACCCGATGTCATAGTGCATCTGCCCGACAACAAGGACGTCGTCATAGACGCCAAGATGTCACTCCTGGCCTATGAGCGTTATTTCAACAGCGAAGATCCCGAGCTATGCCAACAGGCCGTCAAGGAACATGTGCTGTCGCTGCGCAGCCACATCAAGGGCCTGAGCCAGAAAGATTACCAGAAGCTGCATGGCCTCAAGAGCCTGGACTATGTGTTGATGTTCATCCCCATAGAACCGGCATTCCTGCTGGCGCTGGAGCAAGATCCCAGCCTGGTAAATTATGCACTCGAGCATAACATAATGCTGGTTTCCCCGACCAATCTCCTGGTCGCGCTGAGGACCATCAACAACATCTGGCGCTATGAATATCAGAATCAACATGCCCAGACAATCGCCAAGCAGGCCGGTAAAATTTACGATAAGCTTTGTGGGTATGTCGAAGACATGGACAAATTGGGGCGGGCATTGGAAACCGCCGACAAATGTTATCAGGGTGCCATGAACAAGCTGGCCTCGGGCAGGGGCAACCTGATCCGCCAGGCCCATTTGATGCAGCAACTCGGGGTAGATACCAGCAAGCAGTTGGATAAGCAGCTGCTGGACAAGGCGCTCGATGACAGCCTGGACACCCAGGCAGAAATGTTAACCGAAGACAGACCAGAAATCCCCGCGACACAGATCAAGGCCGTCATTAGGTAGCAAAACGCCGTGGCAGCCTGGCCCGGCACCCGTGGTTAATCGATAAGGAAATCGAATTTTGGAGGCAAGTTGTTAATGCGTAAACCATTAATCAATATGGTTTTGTCGGCTTCTATTCTGTTGGTGACACTGGCGTCTGCCCCCCTGGTGCAGGCCTTGACCATCAAGCAACAGCAATATCTCGATGCCAAGAAGGCATTGGACAAAGGCAAGCGCAGCCAATACCAGAGGCTCAGGCGCCAGTTGGATGATTACCCACTGGCCGTCTATCTCGATTACCACGAGCACATAGACAAGCTGCTCAAGCAACCCGCCTCCTCGGCCAAGGCCGGCTTGGCCCCCTTCAAGGGCCTGCCCCTGTATAACAGCGCCAGATACAGGTACCTGATGGCCTCGGGCAGCCAGAGGCGCTGGCAGGACTTTTTGCAGTTCGCCGCCGAGCCACCGAACAACACCCAATTGCAATGTTTCTATTACAGGGCCAAGCTGGCTCAGGGTGAGCATGCCGCCGCTTACCGGGGAGCCGCCAGCCTCTGGCTCAACGGCAACTCACTGCCGCAGGAATGTGACCCCCTGTTTCATGCCTGGGCCAAGGCGGGTCAGCTCTCCCAGACCTTGATCTGGGAGCGCATGTTGCTCAGTTTCGATGCGGGCCAGGCCGGTCTGCTCGGCTATCTGGCGAAGAAAGTCACCACACACCAGAGCTATGCCAAGAAGCTCATCGCCGTCTACCGGGATCCCAACAGTTTGCGTCACCGCCAAAACTTCAGTGCCAAGGCCAGCATACTGGGCGACGTGGTGGCCGCTGGGCTGCGCAAGCTGGCCAGGAAAGATCTCGCCCAGGCGGTGAGCCTCTATGTCAAATACCAGCAAGCGGGCCGCTTCAGCGATCACCAGGGACGCCAGCTCAACCGTTATCTGGTGCGGCGGGCGTTGATCCGTCAGGAGTCGTCGCTGAAGGACCACATAGATACCATGTTGCCGCTGCTCGAATCCGATGATCTCTATGAGATGCGCTTGCGCTGGGCCATCAGGGAGCAGGATACCCGGAGCATAAGCCTGTATCTCGATCTGCTGAGCGACGCCACCCTGGCCAAATCCCGTTGGCAATTCTGGTACGCCCGGAGCCACGGGGCATCGCCGGCCACCGAGCAGACGCTGAGTGCGCTGAGCCGGGAGCGCGACTTCTATGGCTTCTACTCGGCGCTGTCCCTGGCCAATCCCATCTCACTCAGGCAACAACACGCGACCCGGGAGCCACTGCTGGTCGACAAGTTGGCCGATGACCCCGGCCTGGCCAGGGTCAGGGAACTGCTCGCACTGGAGAAACTGCCCGAGGCCAGGGGCGAATGGGTGCTGCTGCTGGGCCGCCATGACAATGACATGCAGGCACAGTATGCCTTATACGCCCTGCAGCAGGGTTGGGACGATCTCAGTGTGCAGGCGAGCATTCAGGGGCGCTTCTGGAATGATCTGCCGCTGCGTTTCCCCTTCGCCCACCAGCAGGGCTTCGAGCAGGCGAGCGAAAAATTCAAGGTGGACATAGACGAGATCCGGGCCATCGCCAGACGCGAGAGCGCCTTCTATCCCTATGCCACCTCCGGCGTCGGCGCCAGGGGCCTGATGCAGTTGATGCCGGCCACGGCGAAACAGACGGCCAGGAAACAGGCGCTGAGATACGCCGGTCCGAGCAGCCTCTACTCGCCGGAGCTGAACCTGCAACTTGGCAGTGCCTATTATGCCCAGCTGCTCGAGGAATTTAACCAGAACCGGGTGCTGGCGACCGCCGCCTATAACGCCGGCCCGCACAGGGTCAGGCGCTGGCTGGCTGACTCGCAGGGCAAGCTGGATGTCATGAGTTTCATCGAGACCATCCCCTTCACCGAGACCCGGGAATATGTACAGGCGGTGCTCAGCTATCGCCTCATCTACCAGGCACAACAAAACAAGCCCTTGTCCTTATTCAATGAGGCCGAACTCAATTTCGGCTATTGAGCCAGAGCCATTTTCCCCTGGCTTAAATGTACGGCAAGCCCCATAGTTAGCCACAGGAATAGCTTAGGAGGGGACAGCAAATGAGCCAGACTGCCATTCAGGGGATATTGCATCAACTCGAGTGTGTGCTACTCGGCAAGCCGCAGCAGATCCGCCTGGCCCTCGCCTGCATCCTGGCCAGGGGCCACCTGCTGATCGAAGATCTTCCCGGCATGGGCAAGACCAGCCTGTCCCATGCCCTGGCGCAAACCCTGGGGCTCAGCTACCAGCGCATCCAGTTCACCAGCGACATGTTGCCGGCAGACATACTCGGGGTGTCGATTTTCGACAAGCACCAGGCACAGTTCGTGTTTCATCCTGGGCCCATCTTCAAACAGATGATACTGGCGGATGAGATTAACCGGGCCAGCCCCAAGACCCAGAGCGCCCTGCTCGAAGCCATGGCCGAGCAGCAGATCACGGTCGACGGCATCACCCACAGTCTGCCGAGCCCCTTCTTCGTCATCGCCACCCAGAATCCGACGGATCAATCCGGCACCTTCCCGCTGCCGGAATCCCAGCTCGACCGCTTCATGATGCGCCTCTCCATAGGCTACCCCAATTTGGCGGCCGAGCTCGCCATGCTCAAGCAAGGCCACAGGGAAACGGCGCAGGTGCTGCCCCAATGCATAGATCCCATGACCCTGAGACAATTGCAGTCACAGGTAGAAGCAGTGACGGCCTCGGATGCCCTGCTGCAATACATACTGGCGCTGGTGGAACATTCCCGCGCCCAGACAGAGAGCTATGGCCTGTCCCCCAGGGCCAGCAAGGCCTTGCTGCAAGCCGCCAAGGCCTGGGCGCTGATCCAGGGGCGCCACTACGCCGTCCCCGAGGATGTGCAGGCGATCTTCTCCCCCGTGGCCGAGCATAGGGTCCGCAGCAGCAGCCAACTGCAGGGCGAGGCGATATCCGAGAAGATCCTCGCCCAAGTCAACCCGATACGCTGATCTGGGCCCGGATGATGGAATCGACATCGGCCCAGAGAACAGGGCAAACGGCCACCAACCGCCACCAAGCCCCCGGCAAGCACCGCCGGCATGGTGCCTGGGCGCTACGGCGCTGGTTCGGCGATCGTTGGCAACTCTGGTTGGCCAGGCGACTGCCGCCGGGCCCAAAGATCACCCTGGACCACAGCCGGATATTTATCCTGCCCAGCGGCTTCGGCCTGCTGTGGTTGCTGCTGGTCCTGGTGCTCTACCTGTTCGGCACCAATTATCAGAACAACCTGGTCATAGGCCTGAGTATCCTGCTATTCAGCCTATTCAATACCTGTATCATCTACAGCTACCGCAATCTCGCCGGTCTCACCCTGGCATCCCTGCCACCGCCCCAGGTCTATGCCGGCGACACCCTCACCTTTCCCATCCACCTGAGTTCGAGCCACTCCAGCCATGAGTTGTATCTCAGGTTTGGTGCCAATGCTGCCCACAGGGTGCCTGGGGTGACCCGGGAAAAGGTCCTGGCACGGGTCACCCTGGTGCATCCACGCCGCGGCCCGGTGCAACCCGGACGCCTGACCCTGGCCTCCAACTACCCGCTGGGGCTATGCCGGGCCTGGTCCCATGTGGATCTGGCGTTGCACCACTTGGTGTTTGCCGCCCCCCGCAGCCAGGCACTGCAACTCGAGCGCCGTCAAGACAGTGACGACAAGAGCCTGACCCAGGGCAAGTCCACCATGGGGGTCAATGAATTCAAGGGGCTCAAGAGCTATGTGATAGGCGAATCCCTCAAGCACGTCGCCTGGAAGCAATGGGCCCAGGGGCGCGGCATGCTCAGCAAGGAGTTTCATCAGTTGCAGGGCGTGCCACTCTGGCTGGAATTGGGCCCCCTGGCGCCCAATGGGCTGGAGCAGAGGTTAAGCGAATTGGCCTGGCAGGTCGACCGCCTCACCGCCGATGGCCAGAGATTCGGCCTCAGCCTGGGGCAGCAGCGTTTCGGACCGGGCGAAGGCGCGGCGCACCGGCTCTTATGTCAGCGCGCCATCGCCCTGTATCCTTCCGACTCGCAGGACTCGGCAAGCGCACCAGGCTCAGGGCCAGGGGCGACCCCGTGAAACCCGAGAGTACCGGCGCCGCGGCGGCCGGGTTGCCGCCTCTGGGTCAAGCTCCGCTTCAGGCTCGCGACCAGAGTCGGCCCCAGGCGGGAGACATCATAGGACGCCAGACCCTATTCTGGCTGCTGCTGACCTATATCGCGATACTGGGGCCACTCTACAGGCAATGCACCAGCTGGACCCTGGGCATCTGTGCCATCTGCCTGGTATGGCGAGTCGGCATCTATCTGGGCAAGGTGGCCAGGCCGCCGCGGCCCCTGGTCAGCACTCTGGCCATAGCCGCGGCCCTGACCCTGGCACTGGTGGCGATGGAGCTTGGGGTGCTGAACGCCCTGGTCAACCTGCTGGTGTTGGGTTATGGCCTCAAATACATAGAGATGCGGGAGAGGCGCGACGTCAAGAGTCTGGTACTGGTCGGTTACTTTCTCATAGGCCTGAGCCTGATTGAGCACCAGTCGCTCTGGTATTCCCTGTACCTGCTCGGCGTCAGTGCGCTCAACGCTTGTGTGCTGCTCAGCCTCTATCGCGAGCGCGGCGGCATACCCGACACCCTGGCGACCGGCCTGCGGCTCATGGGCCTCAGCCTGCCGCTGGCGCTAGTATTGTTCGTAGTGCTGCCACGATTTCCGCCGCTCTGGTTAGTGCCTCAGCTCAAGAGCAGCCAAACGGGCCTGTCGGACACCCTGGGCTTTGGCGACATTCGCCGCCTGACCCGCTCGGCGGCGCTGGCGTTCAGGGCCAGCTTCGACGGCGATATCCCGGCCAACAGCAGCCTCTATTGGCGCGCCCTGGTGCTGGAAGATTACGACGGCAAGCATTGGACCCAGTCAGCCAGCATCAAAATGCAGCAACACAAGGCGAGGCTATTGGCGACGCCCGCGGCAGATGACGCCCTTGGCCTCACCAGGCTCAGGAAACCCGGGCCGCGGCTGGACTATCTGGTGATTGCCGAACCCAGTCGCCAGCACTGGTTGTTCGCCCTGGATCTGGCCCAGAGCCAGGATGAGATCCTGGTCAGGCTGCCGGATTATCGCCTCTATTCGCTGCAGCGGCTGGAGCAGCGCCGGGTCTACCGGGTCAACTCCTGGCCCTCTGCCCGCCTGGGCATGAGCCTTGACGATGCCGCCAGGGCCCGTAACCTGCGATTGCCCGAGCATGGCAATCCCGCCACCCGGGCGCTGGCCGAAACCTTTCTCGCCAGTTACCCCGAGCCCAGGGCGCGCCTCAATGCCATGATGCGCTATTTCAATCAGCAACCCTTCTTCTACACCTTGAGCCCGCCCCAGGTCGGGCCGCAACAGCTGGACGATTTCCTGTTCGAGAACCGCGCCGGCTTCTGCGTCCACTACGCCTCGGCGCTGGCCTTCATGGCCAGGGCAACGGGCCTGCCGGCCAGGCTGGTCACAGGCTATCAGGGCGGTGAGCCCAATCCAGATGCGGGTTACTTGAGCGTTTACCAATACATGGCCCATGCCTGGGTCGAAGTCTGGCTCGACGACGGCGGCTGGCTGAGATTCGACCCCACTGCCATGGTCGCCCCGGAGCGGGTGGCGCAGGGTTTCGATGCCAGCTTCGCCGCCGCAGACAGCTACCTGAGTGACAACAGTTTCAGCAGCCTGAGGTTCAGAACCTGGCCATGGCTGAACGCGCTCAGGCTCAGCCTGGCCAGCATAGATTATTACTGGAGCCTCTGGGTGCTGGGGTTCGACACCCAGCATCAATATCGGCTGCTGACTAACCTGCTTGGCGATGTCAGCGCCACCCGGGTGGCACTCCTGATGCTGTTAAGTATTGGCGTCATAGGCCTGGCCATAGCCTACAGCGCGGGTCTGCTGCGCTTCCCCCGGGACAGAGACCCCCTCAAACTCGGCTACGACAGGGTCTGCCGCCAATTGGCGCGCAGGGGCCTGGCGCGACATCCAAGCGACGGCCCCGAGACCTTCGCCGCGCGTGTCGCCATGGCGGCACCCGAGTTTGGCCGCAGCTTCCATCGCTTCAGCCGCAACTACATAGGGCTCAAGTACGGCCCCGACAGCGATAACGACCGCAGCGACGGCAAAGAGAGCAAGCGCCGCCGCCAAGCCTTCACCAAACAGGCATGGCGACTGAAGCTGCGGCTCATGCTGTTATCACCCTGGCGGGGATTAAAATAATGCCGCTATCGGCATTAAGACAGGGCTGTTATGTTGAATGCGGTAAATCAAACACATAGAATAGTTTGAATTGCACCTTGCCGAGTCGCCCATGCTATATCTGCTCCAGTCCAACCAGATGGAATCCCTGTCGCAACAACTCGCGGCCATGTTGGCAACGACGCCCGGCGGCGCCAACCCCTTGGCTCAGGAAGCGATTCTGGTCCAGAGCCCTGGCATGTCGACCTGGCTCAGGCTGGAGATAGCCAAATACAATGGCATAGCGGCTGCGCTGGAATTCCCCCTGCCCTCGAGCTTCACCTGGCAACTCTGTCATGAGTTGCTGCCGGACGTGCCCAAGGAAAACGCCTTCACCAAGGCCGCCATGACCTGGAAACTCATGGCCCTGCTGCCCGACCTGCTGGATGACGAGGCCTTCAAGCCGCTGCGTCACTACCTGACCCCGGATGCCGTCCTGCCCCCGGATGCCGAGCTCAAGCTGTATCAGCTCTGTGGCCGCATCGCCGACATCTTCGACCAATACCTTGTCTATCGCCCCGACTGGATTCTCGGCTGGGAGCGCAACGAATCCCCGATCAAACTCGGCGCAGATCAAGCATGGCAGCCGCTGCTCTGGCGGGCGCTGATCCGGTTCAACGCCCAGGTGCTGGCCCAGAGTGGCTATCACAGGGCCAACCTGCATCAGGCCTTGATCGAGGCGCTCGACAACCAAGCCACCTCGCTCGCCGCCCTGCCGCAAAGGCTATTCGTGTTCGGGATCTCCTCCATGGCGCCACAGACCCTGGAAGTCATCTACCACCTGGCCAAGCGCATAGAGGTGGTGATGCTGAGCCTGAGTCCATGCCAACATTACTGGGGCGACATAGTAGATCCGCGCCAGCGTGCCCGGATGGCGCTGCAATACGCCGACAAGAAGCAGCTGGCCGAACATTGGCAGGACAAGCTGGAGGTGGGCAATCCCCTGCTGGCCAACAACGGCAAGATGGGCCGCGAATTGCTGGATCTGCTGCTGGAGTTGCCCGCCGAGCATACGGACTTCGGCTATGATCTCTATCGGGATCCCGGCGTCGACAGCCTGTTGCATGGGGTGCAACACGACATACTCGAGATGGAGACCCTGGGCCAGAGCCTGGGGCCGGACGCAGAGCTGTACCTGAATGTCCATGGCCGGCGCCCGTTGGCCAGTGACGATGACTCCATCACCCTGCGCAGTTGCCACAGCCCGCTGCGGGAAGTCGAGACACTGCACGATCACCTGCTGGCACTGCTAGAACAAGATCCCGGGCTGCAACCCAGAGACATAGTGGTGATGATGCCGGATGTCGCCGCCTATGCGCCTTACATAGATGCGGTATTTGCCGCCAAACAGGGGCAGCACTACATAGCTTACGCCATCGCCGACCGCGGCGCGGCTCAGGAATCGCCGCTGATCAACAGCTTCCTGCACTTACTCGGCATACACCAGAGCCGTTTCGGCCTGACAGACATCATCAGCATACTCGAAGTGCCGGCCGTGCTGCGCCGCTTCGATCTGCTCGAAGAAGAGCTGCAGCTGATCCGCCGCTGGCTAGACAGCGCCGGGGTGCGCTGGGGCCGCGACGAGCAGAGCCGAGTCGACCAGGGTCTGGCCGCCTTCGGCCAGAACTCCTGGGCCTTCGGCATCCGCCGGCTGATCTTGGGTTATGCCCTCAGCGACGATGCGCCCCTGTACCAGCAGCACCTGAGTGTCGAAGGCATAGAAGGCCAGGCCGCCCAGGCCCTTGGCAAGCTGCTCAACTTCATCGAGCGCCTCGACCAGCTGCAGCAACAGCTGAGCGTCAGCCTCGACAGCCGCAGCCGTCTGGTGCAGCTGGAACAGATGCTGGCGGATTTTTATGCCGTCGACGAGGATGAGCGCCCGCAACTGCAGGAGATACGCGAGGCCCTGGTGAAGCTAGGCACAGAGCTGGATGACGCCGGCCAGCAGGCGGATCTGGGCATGGCCGTGCTGCAGCACTGGTTCGGCAGCCACCTGAACGAATCCAGGGTCGGCCAGCGTTACCTGGCCGGCAGCGTCAACTTCTGCACCCTGATGCCGATGCGTTCCATCCCCTTTGGCGTCGTCTGTCTGCTGGGGATGAACGACGGCGTCTACCCCAGGGTACAACACCCGATCGGCTTCGATCTCATGGCTCACCAAGGGGCCCGCAAGGGAGACAGATCCCGCCGCCTCGATGACAGATACCTGTTTCTCGAGGCCCTGTTGTCGGCCCGGCGACAGCTGTACATAAGTTACCTGGGTCATAGCGAGCGGGATAACTCGGAGCGCATTCCCTCCATGCTGGTGTCTGAACTCATCGAGTATTGCCAGCTCTGCTACCTGCCACAGGGCCTTACGCCGGAGGTCACGCCTCAGGACGCCGAAGCGGCCCTGTTGCAACACTTGGTTTGCCTGCAACCCTTGCAACCGTTCGACGAGCGCCTCTACCTGCCCAACGGCGTCGACCCTGGCCAGAATGACTCTGCCGTCAGTGCCGAAGCCCAGCGGCTGCAACCCAGCTACAGCCGGCAATGGTGCCCGGCCGGTGCCAGAGACGCGACGGAGCCGCCCTTCATGGCAGCCGACGCCGGCATAGATCTGAGCGGGGATGACGAGCTGCTCGGCGAACAGGCAGCAGAGACAGACGGTGAGGCGCAGCCGATCGAACTGTCGGCCCTGGTGCGCTTCTTTCGCAATCCGGCGCAGTATTTCTTCAACCGCAGCCTCAAGGTGGATCTCGGGCTGAAGATCCAGGCCGAGAACAACGACGAGGCCTTCAGCCTCAATGCCCTGGAGCGGTATCAGTTGCAGCTCAAGCTGCTGGACGACGCCATAGGCCATCACAGCGAGCTCGTAGACGGCGAACTGCTCGAACGCCTCAAGGCCGGCGGCAGCCTGCCGATGGCGCCGTTCGATAACCTCTTGCTGCACCAATATCAAAGGGATCTGGCGCCGCTCATAGGCCGCAGCCTCTACCTCAGGGGCGAGGCAGGCAAGACCCGGCATCTGGACATAAGGCTGAAGCTGACGAGCCAGGATGATGGCAAAGGGATCACCTTGGTTGGCCGCATCGACGACCTAGCCGCCAAGGGGCTGGTCAACTATCGTCCGGGCACGGCCCATGGCCGGGACTTGGTGCGCCTGTATCTGCGCCACCTCTGTGTCAACGCCATGGGTCATGGCTGCCACAGTTATCTGCTGGATGTTGGCCATTTCCACGCCCTGGCCCCCCTCAGCCAGGAGATGGCCAAGGCCAACCTGACGCAACTGCTGGCGTTATTCATTCAGGGTCAGCAACGGCCGCTGTGCTTCATGCCGCGCACCTCGCTCGCCTATGCCGAGGCGGAGGGAGATCACCAACAGAGACTCCTGGCCGCCAAGGAGCAGTGGCTGGACGAACAGAGTCAGCTGGGCGAAGCCATGGAGCCCCATTACCAGAGGCTGTTCAGCTTCCCCCGGGATTTCAGCGAACAGGAGTTCGGCGGTCTCGCGCTGGCTATCTGCACCCCCTTGCTGAGCCTGTACCACAAAGACCCACTGGCCAAGCTCGGCGACTATGTTGACAATGCCGGGGGGGACAATGTCGGGATAGACAATGCCGGAATTGAAACCCGCGGGGGCGAGGAATAAGCCATGTCGACAGCACAAGTACTCAACCCCCTGACCCTGCCCTTCGGCGGCAGCCGCCTGATCGAGGCCAGCGCCGGCACAGGCAAGACCTATACCATCTCAGGCCTGTATCTGCGGCTATTGCTCGGCGACGGCATTCCCCAACCGCTCGGCTGCGAGCAGATCTTGGTGGTGACCTTCACCAATGCCGCCACCCAGGAACTCAGGGACAGGATAAGACGCCGCATCCAGCAGGCATTCAAGTGTTTCCTCGGCCTGCCGACCGAAGATGTGTTCATTCGCCAGTTGTATGAGTCCATCCCCGAGGCCGAGCGCGCCACCGCGCTCAAGCGCCTGGATTTGGCGATCAAGTCGCTCGACGAGGCCGCCATCTACACCATACATGGCTTCTGCCAGCGGATATTGTCGGACATGGCATTCGAATCCTCGCTCTTGTTCGAGTCCGAATTTACCCTGGACGACAGCGAATTTTTGCACCATGCGGTGCGGGATTTCTGGCGCGAAGCCTGCTACCCCCTGAGCGAAGAGCTGGCGCAGATCATCGCCAAACAATTCGGCGATCCCGACAACCTGCTGCGCAAGTTAAGGCCCTTGCTCGGCGCCAGCCAGGCCGAGCCTAAGCTGCAGCCCGTTGCCTTCGTCCCCCTGACCCAAGAACTGAGTCAGAGTCTGAGCCGCTTCAGACTGGTTTGGCCGAGGGAGCGGCAGGCCTTGCTGGAACTGCTGCATGAGCTGCCGCTCAACGGCGCCCGCTTCGGCAAGGCGGCGGACAAGTACCCCAAGCTCGGCGCCATGTTCGATGCCCTGGATAACTGGGTCAAATACGGCAACGGCCTGCCGGACGACAAGGTGCTCGATGCCCTGTCCCTGTCCGGACTCAAGCTCAACAAGGGCGGAGTGGTGCCGAGTGCTGACGAAGCGCCGCTGCTGGCCCACATAGAGCGGCTGCACCAGTTGATCGCCGCCGTGGCGCCGGCCTTCCTGGCCGGCGCCAGGGACGGCATAGACAGGCGTTTTCGCCAACAAAAACAGCAGCGCAACCTGCTGACTCCGGACGATCTGTTGCTGACCCTGAGCGAGGCGCTCGCGGCCAATCCGGCCAGTCTCGGCCAGGCGATCGCCAGTCGCTTTCCCGTGGCCCTGATAGACGAGTTCCAGGACACAGATCCGCTGCAATTCGCGATCTTCTCCGGCATCTATCAACAGCAACCAGCCGCGGGTACCCCCCTGAGCCTGCTGATGATAGGCGACCCAAAACAGGCCATCTATGCCTTTCGCGGCGCCGATATCCATACCTATATCCAGGCGCGAAACGAGACCCAGGCGCACTACTACCTGGAGACCAACTACCGCTCCAGCGCCAAACTTGTGACCTCAGTCAATACACTGTTCCAGCAGTCGGGCGATCCTTTCCTCAGCCAGGCCATCCCCTTCGATGCCGTCGCCACCCCGGCGAGCGCCGCCGGCAAGTGCCTGACGGAAAGCGGCAGCGACGGCAGTGCCTTGCGGCTGCGACTGCTCGCCGAAGACCCGGACAAGGGGCTCAACAAACTCACCGCCAGGGCCAGGCTCGCCGACGATGCCGCCGCCCAGATAGCCAGGCTCCTGACCCAGGCGCAGCAGGGCCAATGCCATATCGCCGGCCAACCGCTGAAGGCCAAAGACATAGCCGTGCTGGTGCGCGACAGAAACGAGGCGGCGGTGATGAAAGAAGCCCTCGGCCGCCGTTCCATAGGCGCCGTGTTCCTCAGCCGCGACAGCGTGTTCGACACCCTGGAAGCGCGGGAACTGGCATTGGTCCTGGCCGCGCTGGCCAACCCCAGGGACGAGCGGGCGCTGCGCAGTGCCCTGGCGACCCGACTGCTCGGCTTCGATGCGCTGCAGATCCACGGTTTCAATCGGGATGAAGAGCGCCGGCAGACCCTGCTTGGACAATTCTTCGAGCTCCATAACCTCTGGCTGCGGCGCGGCATAATGCCGGCGCTGCTGAACCTGGCCAACGATACTGGCCTCATCGGCCGCCTGCTGGCCAGTGACGACGGCGAACGCCGGCTGACGGATTTTCGCCACCTGGCCGAATTGCTGCAGCAGAAGGCCACCGAACTCGATGGCAGCAGCGCCCTGGTCAACTGGTACCAGCAACAGCTGCTGGAAAACAGCGGCACCGACGAGCAGCAGCTCAGGCTGGAGAGCGAGCAGAACCTGGTGCAGCTGGTGACCATACACAAGAGCAAGGGCCTGGAATACCCTGTCTGCCTGCTGCCCTTCGTCAGCCTCGCCAGGGACAATCGCCGCAAGCCGGCGCCCATGCTATACCATGAGGAGCAACGCCTGCTGTGGGACATAGAGGGCAGCGACGAAGGCTGGCAAGCCTACAAGCGCGAGGTGTTGGCCGAAGACATACGCCTCCTGTACGTGGCGCTCACCCGCCCCGTGTATCTCTGCTATCTCTATGTCGCCAACCACAGCAAGGTCACCAAGGTCGCCGGCCTCAGCAGCCAGCTGCACGAGACGGGCATAGGCTATCTGCTGGGCATAGACAGCAAGGACTGCGACTTCGGCCGCATCCAGGCCCAGACCCAGAGGCTCGCCAGTGAGGCCATCAGCATAGAGTCCATACCGGACGAGATAGCACAGACGCCACTGGCCGACAACCGCCCCGAACACGGTGAACTCGCGCCCAAGCCCCTGAACCGCCCTCTGAGCCGTCCATGGCGGGTCGGCAGCTACTCGGGTCTGGTGAAAAACCTGCCCCACGAGCGCACCAGCCCCGGGGCCGACGATGAGAGCTTCGATCCTGCCCAAGACCGGCTGCAGCCGCAGAGCCCATCCGAGGCTGAGCCCGGCTCGCAGGAGCAGAGCCGCTTCAGTTTCGAGCGCGGCGCCAATGCCGGCAGCTTCATGCACCTGGTGTTGGAGCTCATCGATTTTACCGCCGCTGACCCCGAGCTGGAGCGCCACCTGCCCCAGGCCATGGCGCAATACGGCATAGACCCCCAATGGCAACCTCTGCTCAAGGACTGGTATCTTGATCTGCTGCACACGCCACTCAGGCTGCACTGTCCACTCAGACTGCACAGCCCACTCAGGCTTCCCAGCACAGAGTCACAACAAGCCCAGACAGCAGACGAGCCGCTATGCCTGAGCCAACTCTGTGAGCGCCAGAAACTGGTGGAGATGGAGTTCTATCTGCCGCTGGCGCGCCTCGATGCCGGCGGCCTCAACGCCTTGTTGACTCAATTCGGTTATGGCGGCGAGGCCAACGGCTATCGCCACGAGCTCAGTTTCGATGAACTCGAGGGCATGCTCAAGGGCTTCATCGACTTGACCTTCGAACACCAGGGCCGCTTCTATATCTGTGACTATAAGTCCAACCATCTGGGCGACGACTTCAGCCACTACCGGCAGAGCGCCATGACCCAGGCCATCCGCAGCCACAGATACGACCTCCAGTACCTGCTCTACACCCTGGCACTGCACAGGTATCTGGGGGCCCGCCTGACAGACTATGACTACGACAGGCACATTGGCGGCTGTTACTACCTGTTCCTGCGCGGCATGTCGGTTGCACATCCGGATGCCGGCATCTTCTACGATAAACCGCCCAAGGCGCTGATCCAGGCACTGGACGCCCTGTTTAACGGCGAGCCGCCAACGTCTGTCGCACAGGAGGCCGCTCCCCAGGCCAATCCAGGCGCTCAAATGGAGTTCAAATTATGATCCACGCAGCCGCCCCCCTGCCCCAGCTGCTGTCCCAGTGGGAAGCCCAGCGACTGCTGACGCCGCTCGATCGCCACTTCGCCCTCGAGCTTGCCGCCGCCCATGGCGAGACAGAGGAATTATTCCTGCTCTTCTGCGCCCTCCTGAGCCGGCAGTTGTCCCAGCAGCATACCTGCCTGGTGCTGGCACAGGTGGATCTGGCCAACCCCATGCAGGAAAACCACAGCCAATGCCGGATCTTGCTCGAGCAAGATGCACTGCAACGGGTGCTGGCGGGATTCGCCGCCGTTGGCGATGCCGACAGTCACAGCCCCCTGATCCTCGAAGACGGTCGCCTGTATCTGCAGCGCTATCACCAGTTCGAGACTCAGGTGGCGGCCAGACTGCTCAGCCTGGCCAGTGGCACCATAGCCACAGAGCAGCACAGGCTGGCGCCGACCCTGGCACTACTGTTTCCCGCCCAGGCGCAAGGGCTGGACTGGCAGAAGATTGCCACCGCCACGGCGCTGACCAAGCAACTGGCGGTGATCACCGGCGGCCCAGGCACGGGCAAGACCACCACTGTCACCAAGCTGTTATTCCTGTTGCAACTGGAGCAGGAGCTCAACATCCGCCTGGTAGCGCCGACGGGCAAGGCCGCGGCCCGCTTGAGCGAGTCGATCAAGGCCTCCAAGGCCAGGCTCGCCTCTGAGCTGGAGCGCGATGGCGCCATCTTGCCCGAGTATCGCACCGCATTGCAGCGGATCCCGGAGCGGGCCGCCACCCTGCACCGCTTGCTGGGGGTGATCCCAGATTCCCACCGCTTTCGGCACCATAAGGGCAATCCGCTGCGGCTGGAGCTGCTGATCGTCGACGAAGCTTCCATGGTCGACTTACCCATGATGCATAAGTTGCTGCAGGCGCTGCCGGATGAAGCCAGGTTGATCTTGCTCGGCGATCAGGACCAGCTCGCCTCGGTGGAGGCCGGCGCCGTGCTGGCAGACATCTGCGCCGGCCTCAGGCTGTCGCAGCTGCAAGGCAAGGCCGGCACCCAGTGGCGCATGCGCTATTCCCAGGCCCAGGCCGAGCGCTTGTCTTCCCTCTGCGCGGCGGATCTGACGGCATTCGTCGACCCTGAGCCCAGGCTGGGCGACAGCCTTTGCATGCTGCTCCATAGCCACAGGTTCAGGGGCGATGCCGGCATAGGGGTATTGGCAACGGCAGTCAACAACGCCGACAAGGGCGCCATCATGCGCGCCTGGCAACATGGCTACCGCGAGCTTCACTGGTTCAACCATGAGTTTGGCGCCGCAGGCAACCCGGCCCAGAATGCTCAAGCGGCGAATAAGGGCCTGCAGCTGTTACTCGAACAGGCGGTGGCTGGCTATGGCCAGTATCTTGGCCTGATCCACGGGCGCGGCGCCGGGCAGGCCGACAACCTGGATGGGCAAGTCCCTGTCGCCGCCGTCAACAGGGACGCAGACACAGGCACAGACACAGGTGCCATAATAGAAACCTTCAACCGCTACCGACTGCTATGCGCCATGCGCGCCGGCGACTACGGGGTCGAAGGCATCAACAGAAGCGTTACCCAAGCCTTAACCCAGGCCAAGCTGATACAACCCCAGCAAGAGTTTTACCTGGGGCGGCCCATCATCATCCAGAGCAATGACTATAATCTCGGGTTATTCAACGGCGACATAGGGCTTGTCCTGCGGGACAACGACAGGCCCGAGCGGCTGATGGCTCACTTCGTCAAGGCCGATGGCAGCATACTCAAGGTATTACCCGCCCGCCTGCCGAGCCATGACACTTGCTTCGCCATGACGGTACACAAGAGCCAGGGCAGTGAGTTCGAACAGGTGGCCCTGGTGTTGCCGCCGAGCCCCAGCCCGTCCCAGTGGCAACTGCTGACCAAGGAGCTTGTCTACACCGCCGTGACCCGCGCCAAACAGAGTTTCAGCTGCCTCGGCAGTCAGGGCGTGTTCGAGCGCGCCTGCATGCAGGCGACCCAGAGGGCCTCGGGCCTGGCCCATAGGCTGTGGCAGCAGGAACAAGACGGCTGTTGAGGCAAAGCTTGGGGAAGCCAGTTAACATGGGGAAGGTGATAAAGAGGGTAGTTAAGAAGCCAGCTGAGAATGAGCACCGGGGAAAGTGCTACCGGAAGGTGTTAAAGAAGTTAGTTCTATGCCGGCGTTAAGCAAGGGCGCCTCTAAGCAAGGGCGCCGGGCCAACCTAGGGTAAGGGCGGGCACTATTTCGGCATTTACGCCCCAGGCCCTTGCGCTGTGGCGCCGAGGATCATTAAGATGGCGCCATAGCTTGCATATAGCGTTCGTATGACTTTTGCACTCTTGCTGACCCGCTGGTCCGCATGGGTGCGCTACTCGTATTTTTCACGGATATCATAACGTCACGGATAACCGGGCCGGATGGCCCTTCTCCCTTATCCGGACAGTCGACTCAGGAGTCACAATGTCAAAAATCAACCTGCTATTGCTCTGTGGTGGTGGCGGTGCCGAGCACGCTATCTCACTGCTTTCGGCCAATTTTTTCGAAACCTCGCTGGCAAAGTCCCCGTTATTCCAGGTGCTCAGGGTCGAGCTGGATAAGCAGGGCCATTACCATACCGCGGCGGGCGAGGGCTGCGAGCTGACCAACAGACGCGAAATCCGCTTCGAAGACGAGCATAAGGCCCCCTGGCCAGTGGACTATGTGATCCCCTGCATTCACGGTTTTCCCGGCGAAACCGGCGATATTCAGTCCTACTTCAACCTGATCCAACTGCCCTACTTCGGCTGCGAATCCGAGGCCAGCAGCAACTGCTTCAATAAGATCACCGCCAAGATGTGGTTCAGCGCCCTGGGGATCCCCAACACCCCTTATATCTTCCTGCATCAGAATGATGCCGAGGCATTGCAACAGACTCGGGCCGCCTTGGCCCAATGGGGCTCAGTCTTCATCAAGGCCGCCTCCCAGGGCTCGTCGGTAGGTTGCTACAAGGTCGATGATCCAGACAGGCTGGCACCCGTGCTGGCGGAAGCCTTCGACTATGCCCCCTATGTGGTGGTCGAGCAGACCATAAAGGCCCGCGAGCTGGAAGTGGCTGTGTATGAGTACCAGGGGGAAGTGATCGCCACCCTGCCGGGGGAAATCATCTGCGAGGCCAACAGCTTCTACAGTTTCGATGAGAAATACGCCAAGAATAGCAAGGCACGCACAGATGTGGTGGCTCAAGGCTTGGCCCCGGAAATCAGCGAGCAGATCCGCAGCTACGCCATCAAGGCCTTCAAGGGCATGAAGCTGCGCCACCTGTCACGCATCGACTTCTTCCTCACCCAGGATAACCAGATCTTGCTCAATGAGATCAATACCTTCCCCGGGCTGACGCCGATTTCCATGTTCCCCAAGATGCTGCAACATCATGGTCATGATTTTACCTATTACCTGGTGCAGACCATAGAGGCGCAGCTGGCCAACCCAGCCGGCTGAAGCGCCGCAGCGCCCAGTACAAACACTCAGGCCCGGCATCTGCCGGGCCTGTTCATGATTGAAGCCTGTCATGTCATCGCATGGCACTGTCACCCGCAGGCACTCAGCCTATGCCGGCTTGTCTATCTTCACCCGATAACAGACTTCCCTAAACCAATGTGACCCCATGGTCTTGCCATGCCGTATGCCTATGATAGAGGCGCCGAGATGCTCGAAGAAGCCTCTCGCGGAGCTATTGTCTTCATACACCCAGGTATACACATCGCTGCAGCCTCTGGCCGCCAACATGGCGAGTCTCCTGGCAAGCAAGCTGCGGCCCAAACCATAGCCTTGATACTCGGGCGTCACATAGCCACGGTATAGCTCCCCGGCATTGGGCTTGATAATGTCTCCCAGAGGCGGATTGTAGTCGAAACGGTACATGCCGCAGGCCCCGCAGGCGACTACCTCACCTTCATCCTCTATGATGATGGCTTCCTCTTCAGGCGCATTGAGCAGAATAGTGCGCCAGAGCTGCTCGAAGTGTTGCTGTGTTCCCTGTTTAAGGACAGGATCGGGCAAGAATGACTGAAAAGCCTTGAGCCAACTCGAGCGGGTGACGCTGGCCATTGCCATAACATCGGCCAACTTGGCCTCACGCAGGTGGTACGTCGACGCCCAGTCAGGCACTACCGAAAGCATTCTCGCTTGATTTTCCATGGCAAAATCTCCCTGTCTATCGCAATGACACTATAGCAAGCTACCCAGCTTCCACGTCACACTACCCCATTGCTTGATTGATGCGCCTGAGCGCGTAGTACATCTTGCAGCGACTCTTGCAGAGTTGCATCAAGTGAATTTGTTGTTGAGTTCCACGACTTCGGCTAGCGAAAGCCTGTTCTGGTACCCGTTATGCGTCCGGCTCTACCTTGAGCGGAGCGTTATTACTGCTGTTTTCCGCCCTGCCGAAATAGTAACCTATCACAAGACCGACGAAACCGGAAAATACCGACGAGAATGCCTTCAATATTTCTATCGCATCGTTGGTTTGAAGAAAGCCAGTGATCACCAGAGACACGGTCAAACAGGCAACCAGCGCAAAACCACCCACTAAAATAAAAGCCAACCAAGTTCTGGTACGTTCAGGATCCATAGTCACTGCCCTCTGAAATATCCATTTTTATCCCCACAAGTCTAAGTCCTCACACCTCACTTACTGTCCCTTGCAGCCACCTTCAATATAGCGCCATGCTCAGCATCCAAGACATTCGGCATAAGCCGCTTTGGGTCTCTGGCCTTTCAACTAAAATAACCCCGGCTCACAGCCGGCTTAAATCACCTTGGGTAACTGCAGGTAGGCATGCACAGCCAAATCCCTGAATGTCATATCAAAGTAGCACCCTTTTGTTCGGTAATCCTGACAATATTCGAGAGCGCCACCGCCACAGTGTAAAAAATCATTGGCAGTCAGTGGCTGCAAGGCCCGCTTCCAGCGAGCGGCAATGGACTCGGGTGGGGGCGGCAAATCCGCTAAGATGGCCTCGGAGACAGTAAATCGGCTCTCCATGGCTAACGCCAGCATGTCATCGTTAGCCGCGGCTAACCAACTGGCGTTGTTTTTGCCGACACAAAGCAATGGCAGCAACGGCGCAAGTGCCGGACATACCTCATTGCGGTAGATGTCGACCTCCCAATAGGCGCGGGCTATTTTAACAAATTGCCCGAAGCTGGTAATAGCCGCAAAACCAGAACCGGCCAGCGGCAATATCTCCACTTTGGGCTTATGCGGATGTACTGTATCGTTGGCCACGTCGATATACCATAGGTCTAACAGCATCGCGCTTTGAAAGTATTCGTCGCGCAGTGAGCCCCAGGCTTTTTTCAGCACGGCTCCCCTGTCCAAGCTTTGTTTAATCAGCGCCAGCCCAGGCCATTCAGGAGCGGCTATCTGAGCCAACAGCTCGCGATACACGCCATCGCGGATTTCCTTGCAGCGCCCCAGTGGATAGGCTTTACCCGCAAAATGCGGATACACAGGCGCAAGCTGTAAATCGACTCGCAGGCGAAGCCGGGTCAGATCTGAGGCTATGACCTGAATTTCCGCGGCTGTTAACCCCAGATTTGAAGATTGAGGCTCTCCCATCCCTGCCCCCCAATACTGATTTGGTTGAATGACATCCACCGCCGGCAACCGCCCTAACGGGCTGAGGCGACATTTCATGCGCACAAACTGATGCGCAAAAAGCGCGACAAATCCCTGAGTCGACTGCTTGGGCGCACTATAAGCACGCATAAACAATGGATTAAAGTAAATTGATACCATCAAAGCGACAGAGAAGAAAGCAGAAAGAAGAGAGGAAAGCTGAAGACACGCTGATTTGAATTTGAATTTGAATTTGAATTTGAATTTGAATCAGTTAATGCCGGCTCTATTCGTGCCGGCAAGCGCTCCCCTGCTGAATTGACGGACACTTGACCGAACCATAAGAACAGAAAACACAGCAATCACCCGCTTTAGGCCGCATCACGGTGGAACAGGACTCGCACTCATAAAAAAAGCGGCAGGAATCTGTCGGCATAGTTTCAGTTTTCATATGACCGCAAACCGGACATCTGATTGTCGATTCCAAAATGATCTCTTTCATCACCATACATGTCCTGTCTTTCCGGGTGAGACCAACCTTCTCATACCGTATTCAATACGGCCTACAGGTGCAAATATTTATCCAGTGGGAGGTCCATATACGTCCAATTCTCCGTTGCTGCCTCACATTTAAATTCAGCGGCCGGCAAAAGTGTAGCTTTTGACGACCGCAGGAATAAATTGTCAGGCCTATTGGATATCCGCGAATTTTCGGTTCTCATGCGGCGTCATACGGGAGCGTCCTATTGTGTACCTCGGCTGTGGTTCACCAACGATAGAGCAACAGGATAAGAAGCAGCACCAACGCGATCAGGAAGCCGAACAACAGACCTCTAGCGAAGGGCTTATTCGGCTCTGGTGGTATGTTGTCACAAGGTGCGCCCTCGCCGCCCGACCAAGGCAGTTGTGGAATAACGCCGTCCGGCGTTGCCGGCACGTCGAAGGGATTGCCGCCGAGTGCTTGCACCTTGGCGGCCAGCAGCTCGACATAGTGTTGCAAGACCTTGCGCCAGGGGCTTTTCCGTTGAACCAACGCCAACCGCCATTGCATGACCGACAGAATCCGCATTTGATCCAGCAGCATGTCTTTTTTGGTTGATACCGGCATGCCCAACTGGAAGGCACCAATGGTTTCGCGCCAGGTGCGCGAAGCAGCGCGCACCTTTTCGTCGGCGGTGGCATCCGGGTATTCGATGATCACGCCGTGCTCATTGGCCAATTCAAAGGCCGACAGATCTGTCATCAGCACACGGTTCTTACCTAGATTGAAGATGCCCGGTTTTGTCACGTCGTCACTGCTAGCCATGTTATCCGGCAGGTCCGCGATCAGCCTGTGTGCTTCGGCCAACGAAATTTGCTGTAGCTTGGGTTGCAGAGGCTTGGGACCACGACCGCGGGTGCTGATCTGGCGGACCGAGACATCGAAGCGCTGTCCTTTCTTTATGCCAAGCGGAAATTCCACCGAGATCACACCAATTTGCCTATGCAGGCTTTGCGGTATAGGTATGTAACGGATACCCCCGGCGGACATTTCGATGGTGTGCTCATCGATTGCCTCGATCTCGTTACGCGCATACAACTGCTCCGACAGCTCGGCCACCTTCCGCGCATTCCAGCCCGGAATATAGATGCGCAGCATAGTGCCTGCGGGCGTAGGTTCGGACCAGTCGAGCATTAACTCATCCGGCCACAAACTCGGGCTGACCGGGTTCGGGGTCGCCTCGATCTCGAAGGTATGCGACGCAGTGCGCGATGCATCCAGGCCAGGATTGGCGACCGGTAGGAATGCGATATTGCGCTGGGACAGCTTGTCCGAAGTCCACGGTGTCGAACCATTGGGAATCGGCGTCGAGGCATATTCGATTTGCGCAACCAGGCATTGATGTACGCCGTTGAGCAGCGAACGCAGCGACGGTTGTATCATTGCGCCGGGAATCAGGCCAGGATAGGGATCGTCCAGATTGTTGTCGAGCAAGGCGCCGAAAAACTTGAAACTCTCGGAGGCAAGGATGTCTTTCACATTGGCCGTGTCGTTCTGCGCGCTGGGCATCGCGTCGCGGCCGCTGGCGAAGCAGGGAAAAGAGATCCACTCACTGCCGCTGGCCACCTTGCCGGGCAAGGCGATAGGCGACACACCTGCTGTTTGCACATACCCCTCGATCGGCACGCCCGGCGACGATTCACGATAGGTCAATGCCGCCGTGGTCTGCGTGGTGAAAATGCGGAAGAACATGCGCACGTCATTGGCATCCGCGACGCTGCTGTTCAGCCGCACACGCGCCAATGCAAAATTGTAAACGCGCCGCCCGGTCATGGTGGTTTGCGGAAAGGGGCTCAGCGCCGAGGTTGCCTGGGAGCCGGACAGCGTGCTGAACTGTGCGGACGTAATGGTGTTAGCCAAACTGCGGATGAAGTTGAGTGCGTCCGTGCGCGAGGCCCCCATAGGCAAACTTGCTCCGCCTATGCCCGGGGCGCTTTCGCCCTCGACCACGTGGAATACCTTGACGTCGGAGCTGAGCCAGTTCGTTTCGTTGCCGTCGGCCAGATCAAGCATGAAGGGATTGGCAGACTTCACCAACTGAATGAAGGCCGAATCGGTCAGCGACGTAGAGGTCATGGTCGGCGACAACGAGGCATCGACCACGACATTCTGGACATCTTCCGGAAAACCGAACGCGTTGCCGCTAAAGCGCAGACGGAATTTGAAGGTGAAGCGCTGCACGCGATCTGACTGCGAGGGATCATCGCTGGCGACGAAGGTGGGCTCGATAACAATAGGCGCACCCGCTACCGTCACTATGGGCGCCCAAGGCACCGGACCGATAATAGCACCCGGCACCGGTGGACTGCCGGGAAACTGGCTCGGCTTTAGGCCATCGATGGTTACCAGGATCGCTTCGGCGAACTCCGTGCCGGAAGGCGCTTCGTCCTGGCTGAAAGTACTACGTTCGAGGATCAACTGCATCACAGGCCTGGGCCGGGCAATCCAATTGGTGATATTGACGTACACGGCCTTGATCGTATTGAGCACGGCAGGATTATCGTTAAAGCCGTGACCGTCTTGCGCGGTCGCAGTGGCGCGCATCATTGCCTGCGCCGTCGTCACAGAGGAATCGCCGTTCAGATTGATGTCGATATAGTGATGAAAGGTCGAGCCGGTGACGACGCGGCCAACGCCCGCGACCCGCCCGTCATATACGCTGAGCGTGTTCACAGTCTTCGGCGTCGCGATGGCATCGGCACCGGGCAAGCCAATACCCCCAAACGAAAACTCGCCCGCCGGCGACGACGCACGACGCGAGGCATTGCCGAGCACTTGACCTGTGGCTATCACCTTGGGTAATTCACGGTGACTGAGGTTGTCTTCACGAAACTCCGCTTTTGTTGTATCGCCGTAGGGCGAGTTTTGCGAATAGTCGTACCCAAGTACTTCGCCCAGCGTTTGGCCCTCGTGCATGTGGTCGGGATACACTACGACATCGGCATCGCCGTACCTCAGGATGGGATGAGTCGGCGCAATCGGCACTATGGGTTGCGGTAACGTATCGGACTGGTTTTCAAACCAGATAAAGGGTGCCGGAAATTCGCTATAGTCGCTCGCCGGGTTGGGCTGTGTGGTATCGGCTCTATTGGAGGTCAGTGGCGGAAAATTGCGCGGAAAAGCTGGCGGCAGGTGCGATGCGGCACTGTCCGCAGAGCCATACCAGCAACGCATCGCACGCACTCGCGGAATTTTTCCACACATCTCCGCACCCAGGCTATAGTGGTCACCGGTGGCAAACACGCCACCTTGGTTGTCCATGTAGTTGGCGATGGCCGTGAGCTCGGTATCGGGCAACGCGCCCGTCGTACCGCCCAGGCCTTCGGCCGATATGCCTTCATCGCCGATCATCCAGATCGCATCGAACTCGTCGAGCGTGTGTCCAGCCGGCAGTGCATCGAAGTGGAATGAATCCCAGCCCATTGTCGCCGTGTCGTCCGCACTACGATTTGCCTTGGTCACGTCCATGCCCGCCGCGACCAGCGTATCAACCAGGATGGTAACAGTGAAGTCGAGTATCCCCGCGGGAGTAGCGCCATCCGCAAATCGAAAGCCGCCGTCAACGGCTATGAGTACTTTGGTTGTCATGGGATGTCTCCTTGGACTTTTGTCACAGCTGCGAAAAATAATGGGAATGAGAAATCACCGCCGAGTTCGACAGTCTCAATGAACAAAGTGCTTGGTTTCAGGGCTTGCGGCTCTACTTGAGCTAGTGGCCGCCTGACTCTGACGATAGCCTTTCAGCTCCAGCTTGCTGCCAACTGCCGGAGTCGTCGCTCAAGCCAACGCCGTCAGTACGGGAGAGGAAACCAAAGCGAAGCGGCAGTTTTCACTTCCCGTGCATGGCTTTGTTACGTACTTACCCCAACACCAAAAATCAAATAGTTAGATTTTATTTCCTTGCTATTGTCTTTATTTATTAGCGTATTTTTTGTATACATGATTTTTGAAAAATCAACCTGATCTTCTGATTCTATAATTGCGTAAAAACCAGTTGAAAGCCTGTAACTTCCCGGAACGGTTGGTTTAGGATGTAGAGCTAGTGGCTCACTCCATAGTGGATCATCACCGACTTTATCCGAACCAAAAACATCTTGGATTCTGTTTGCGATATTAGAAGCGAGCATCAAATACTCTTTCGGGTTGTATGGACCAAGATCAAGTACTTCACCAACGCCAGTATCCTTAAGTAAATTCGCCAAACTGTTAGGGTCTACAACTTCATTATCAACCTCTGTTAGTTCAACATTGATGCTTAAAAAGTTTTTTAAAACTAAATTTGTAAACATGGCTTTATAAGTAAAACCACCGGCAGACTGATCCTTCTCCACATCAAATAATTTGTGATATTTTACTTTTATAATCTCTCCACTACTTTTGTCATTTCTCCCATGAATATGTGTTGGTGACATTGACACTAGAACTTCATATTTCCTATCAGCGCGCAAACCAAGAAGAGTTCTTCTTTCCGGTGCGTTACAGATATGAAGTCTCATCAATCCCATATCGACGCCTGATTTTAAGAGTTTTTCATCTGGAATAACTGAGGAGTCTTTTGCAGAAATTAAATTATACTCACCAGACAAACTATAGTTGGACAGACTGGCCTCTTTTACATATCCAATAGACAGCATTCTTGTAGTCATTACTTTATCCTCTGGTAATTTATTCCCTTAAACTACTAGATAGGGTTGGGGTGCCTATCCAACCGCATAACGCCCGCCACACGAGCTAGCAACCTATTGCTAGTCCAAATTCAATGTCTGCACTAAGTCACTTGTCAGACTTTTAATCACAATAATATACGCGAATTTTGTCAGGCGTTTTTCCATCACCTTTATAGGTAGTCCATCCTCCATTGCTACTACAAGAATCTCCATTAATTCTTGCCTCTAAATAATAACAGAGCTTACGAGTTTGCAACACCTTCAAATCTTTAGATAATGAACTAAGGTTTGACTCTAGCTTTAATATTTGACTATCCAAATTCCCTTTAGTCTTTTCAATTCCTTCAATCGCTTTTTTCGACGAGAGCTCAATAAGTTGCACAGCCTATTTTTATCCTCTTTGAGTGAAGCATAGTCTTTGTCATTTTCTATAGCTTATAATCTTCCGTCTAACTTACCTAAGTATAAGGCTCCTGAAACAATAGCTAAAAGAAGTGTTACAACAACCCCTATTTCAACTTTTGACATCAGCTTCTCCTTGTTGCCTAATATTATAGTAGTGCGCATGCACATTTGTACTTTTCAATAACAAGTACGATCCATCTCAAAGTCGAAGGAAAAGTCCAACACTGGATTGTTGCACCGGCGGCCTTGGGCGAAAGGGGTCTCTTCGGCATCCGTGCCCTGGCGATATTAGTGTATCCATGGATGCATTCGCGGCGGACTGCATGGCGCCTGATGCAGGGCATTGGCTCATATCCAGTCACGCTACCGCCCCTGATGCTGGGCTTCCAGATGCCGCGGTATGCTTTCGAAGATCTGAGTCTCTTATTGGTTTCGGCTGCATTTATGAATTTGATACTGGCTTATCTCAAATAACCAACGGCATACATAGTTGCAGCTAAGCAATCAGCCTTGACTGGCCGCAGCGGCAGGGTATCTACACAAGGAAAGGTAAATGAAAGGACGAAATCGAATAGATTGATGCTGCTATCATCCTGATAACTAACTTTCTTCCATGGTGATTGAATCGCCGTAGCGGGTGAGTAACCCCAAACCGAATTTGCTCTAATCAGGAGTATAGAACCAAGTTGACACTTTGCGAGCCAATCTTACAAAAACACATTTGGATCGGCTGATGCTGCCCAGCACTTCTCGCGCTATGGCACTGACACTATGGCTATCTATGACTATGGGCTTATGGGGCTATGGCACAGTGGGGAGTGAGTCTAATTGGGGCTGGCGCAGAAACCGAAATGCCTTGGCCGAAACTGAGGGAGGTGGAGAAGATGCGACAGGCAGGGTAACATCAGGCGCTATTTGTATCCCTGTCTGTTAAAGCTGAACTTTTTGAATCAACCGGCACGAGTCATTAGACTTTTTTCTCTATAAAAAACCAAATGTAACCAAAATATGCGGCCGTAAACGCCAATGGCATCACATACCAAAGATAGGCCATTTTGCTTGCGCCAAAATGATAGAACAGTATCCCAAGGATAGCGCTCATTACGCAGCAGGCCGGCAGTACGTAAATCGCAGAATTTAAAACAGTATAATCCAAGGGTGTCGGCCGATGACTCGTCCCGATAGCACTGAAACCCACAGCCACCATGAAAAATAAAACATAAGCCAACAGACTTTGAACAATTGTTCCGGCAATCACCCAGCTTAAATCCATAATTCATCCTCAGATCCATTAGGATCTTGCCTGAACACAATGCCCAGCTGCAGGAGTCGGCTCCCGCCATTGCACCGGAGTCAACGCAACCTGAGCCCCCTTAGATGCACGGGAAAAACATCAGATGTAAAGGCATAGGCTGTTACTCATGCATGGCATTCATCCCCCAGGCCTGGCGTGCAGGCGCAGGGGATGAGTTCAAAACCGATAAATGCGCTGTAACCCTTCCTGACTATGCTGTACAGCTAAAAGCGGCACAGGTAAGGGAATGGACGACACTAGCTTCTATGCACCCATGCCAATGCTTCTCTCACACCGGCATAAAGCCGCTTGAGCAGCATATCGAAGATGGTGCGTATGGTTTTATAGGTTAAATCTGCCACAGTGGTGACTACCGCACCGGCAAAAGCCAGCATATGCCCCAGCAAGCCCTTAACATCCGATGCGGCAGACTCACCGGCGCGGGCGATTTGTTCCAACGTCTGTGCCACCAGATCATAGAAGGTTGCACCGCCGCTGATCGCCGCTTGGACTGTTATCGCGGCCAGATGACCCGTTTCACGCAATATGGTGACTAACGCGGCGCTCAGACGTTCACACCAGTAATCACTGAAACTCGCCTGATGCCGGTTCGGGTACTTCAATTTTACCGGCTGCAAGAAATCACTCGCTCGGGTTCGCAGCCTTCCCCAATCCTCGGTATTGGCCGTTGAGAGATAGCCTGGAACGGCACCAGTTTTGGGATCCATGCCATGGGCCGCAATACTCAGGCCCTGGGAGCTGTCCAAACGGTACTCGACTCCTTTATAGGGCGAATGGATGAAGGGCCACAGCGGCACCTTAGGCACAAGATCGGCCCCATGGGTACACCTGAAGATCTTATTGACACTCGCCGTGTTCTTTATCGAAAAGCCGCTCAGGCCGACCCTGGGCGCACCGAAGGTATAGAGATTGACATTGTCTGTGTAATGGCCGGCGACCCAATCTGCGGTCAGGGTCGCAATGGCGCCGCCCAAGCTATGGCCGACGCAGTGCACAGCAGCGCCCGGGTTACTGCTGCGCCATTGATCCAAAAACACCTGAAATTGCGGTCGCAGCGATGAGAATGCCCGCTGAAAGCCCGCATGCACCGGCTGCTTATTGTCCGCCATTCGAAGGCCAATCTGGGCATTGGTACTCCAGTCGGCGGCGGAGGTAAATTGGGTGCCGCGAATCGCAATAATGGCATCGCCCTGGAATCTGTCTTTCCCCACGCCCATAGCCGCGAAGCCAGACTGCCTATCCAAGATAAAACCGCCGGTTTTACCTATACCACTGCGCTGAAACTCAAAATTATTTCTAATATACTGAGTACCAAATCCAAGACCAGATGAGTCGCCAATTAAGTCGTAAACACTGGATGATAGCTCAGAGGCCAATTTTGGGGAGAGCATAGCCATAAAACATTCCTTGTTCTGTTGTTGATTAACTTACCATTCACCGTATTTCTTACGCTTTTCGACTTCGATGGCTTCCAGTTCGGGCCAGCGGCAGATACTTTGAACTTCATAACGCACACTGCCATCGGGAAATTCTTCATCGATGATCTGATGCACCATTTCAGGATCGACCAAGTCGCAGTTGAGCCTTGCCAGCCGATCGACAAAATAGGCAATATGCTTGACCCCTCTCGACTTGGCTCCCCAGATGAAGGCATCTTCGTATGCTTTGTATCTGCCATCATCCAGCTTTATCATTTGAATTATTCTATTTTCTACGAATAACCTATTTGGATGTTTGGATTTCATCGTCAGTTCGGGAAAGGTAAAACGTCCCTCATCATCTGTGACCGTATAATCCCATGCCGTCTCATCCATGGCGTCAACATAATTGTATCCCCGCTTCAGCTTCAAGCCCGCGGCGGCCTGCCCTTGGTGGGTGATCCTGCCCGATACCGCAGGGAACACTTCAACCTCGACACTTTTCTTAAATAATCCCAACATGGACTCCTCCGAAAAACCGGTGGCGACAAACAAGAGCGCCGCCAATGGTAACAGCCAGACACTCATACGATACGGCATATGCATACTTAGCCTCGTTGCTCACTTCACCAAACCAACACTTTAAAAACAATGAATTGCACCTGATGCCTGGACTGAGTTCAGCTTCGGCCACGCCGGCACTGCGGCTCTTGCCTGCATGCCAGAGTACAAAAACCGACGCACTTACGACAGTCAAACATCAGGCACTCACCATAACTCAAGGTCATGACTGGCGACCAATGCCGTCAACAAAGCCGGCAACAATGAAAGCGCAAATCACGCTGTGCATGGAAGAAGATAGGAGGAATGAAACCAAATGGCTCTATGCTGCTATCTTCCTGACAGCCGGGGCGCTTCCATGCCAATATAATCACTGTTATTAACGGTTTATCCTAAAGGAAATTCGCCACTCTAGCAAGCATCGACTCGGGCAGCGGCCCCTGCAATTGCGGAGGGCCGCTCTGGCTAATGGAGCTGTGGCTAAGGGATCCGGCGCAGAAAGGTCAGCGCCTTGTCCAGATCCCGGGTGCGGGCCATGGGCGGCAGCGAGTTGAGAAAGGCCTGTCCATAGGGGCGGTTGACTATGCGGTTATCACAGAGGATCAGCACGCCTCTGTCCTTCTCGTCGCGGATCAACCGGCCGACCCCTTGCTTCAGGGAGATGATCGCCTGGGGGAGCGAGATCTCGGTGAAGGGATCGCCGCCATGGCGCGCCACGCTGTCGGCGCGGGCACGGTAGAGAGTGTCGTCCGGCGACACGAAGGGCAGCTTGTCTATGATGACGCAGCTGAGCAGCCGGCCCCGAACGTCCACCCCCTCCCAGAAACTGGCGGTGCCCAGCAGCACGGCATTGCCCAATTGCCGAAACTTGGTCAGCAGGCTCTGTTTGCCCGCCTGCCCTTGCACCAGCAAGGGATATTGGGTGCGGCTGCGCAGCGCCAACGCAACCTGCTCCAGCATCCTATGGCTGGTGAACAGTATGAAGGTGCGGCCCTGGGCGGCATCTATCGCCTGCAGACACACCTCCACCAGCTGTTTGAGTGCCTGTTGCTGGTTGCTGACGCTGCCCAGTTGTCTGGGCACGCAAAACAGTGCCTGGCGTGGGTAATCGAAGGGGCTGTCGAGAATGGCCTGCCGCGCCTTGTCTATGCCCATTTGCTTGGCGAAATGCGCCAGACTGCGGTCGACCTGCAGGGTCGCAGAGGTGAATACCCAGCTGGTATCAGGGTTGAACAGCTCGGCGCATTCCCTGGCAATCTCTATGGGTGAAATTCGCAGCACCACAAATCTGTTGCCAAGCTCTATGCCGTAGGCCGCCTGCGGATTGTCACAATGGAAAAACTGCGCCAGTTTGGCGTTGAACTCGGCCAATTTTACCGCGATATCATCCAGCTCCTCGCTGCGCCCCAGGTGGGCCGTGAGCAGTTTGGCCAGCGCCTGCAATTCATCCAAGAGCCCCCAGGACAAGGCGGCCAGAGCCTTATCGCCCAGCAACTGGCGCCAGTCGTTGGCGTCCCTGGCATAAAGGGCGTTATGCCAGTCTGCGAGCCTGGCGAGGCAGCGCTGGCTGAACTGGGCCAGCTGGCCCGTATCCCCCAGCTCGCTGCGGTACAGGGCCAACACTTGCTGCAACAGCGAGTCCAACACCCGGCTCGAACATTGCTGGCCGAAGTAGTTGACGCAGATATCCGGCAGCAGGTGGGCCTCATCGAAGATCACCACATCGGGATCGGGCAGCAACTCGGCGAAGCCCGTGTCCTTGAGCAGACTGTCGGCGAAAAACAGATGATGATTGACCACTATCACCCTGGCATCCATGGCCCTGGCGCGAGCCTTGCGGGTGAAACATTCGTCATAGAAATCACAACGTTTGCCTATACAGCTTTCCTTGGTGCTGACCAGCAGCGGCAAGGCGGGCGAGTTTTCCGCCACGCTGGTCAAGCCGCCTATGTCACCGTCCTTGCTGGTGCCGGCCCACTGGTTGACCTTGAGCAGATCGTCCAGCAGCCGCGCCTCAGTATGACTGGCTTCCCGCATCTGCTTATCCAGCCTCAGCTGGCACAGATAGTTGCTGCGCCCCTTGAGCAGTGCCAGCCTGGGCTTGAGCCCCAACATCTGAGTCAGTGCCGGCAAGTCTTTGTAAAATAACTGCTCCTGCAGGTTTTTACTGCCTGTGCTTATGATGATCTGCTTGCCGCTGAGCAGCGCAGGGATAAGATAAGCGAAGGTCTTGCCGACACCCGTGCCGGCTTCGAGGACCAGACTCGACCTGGCTGCTATGGCCTCACTGACAGCCGCAGCCATCGCCGTTTGGCTGTCCCGTGGGCTGAAACCTGTTACATGCCTGGCGAGTGCACCATCTGCGGCAAACACGCGGGCAACTTCGGTGGCTAGTCGGCTGGTCAAAATGCACTCGTCTGGTTAAGGCTCATCTGTTGCCCGGCATTATGCGGATTTCAGCCGAGACTACAAGCATCCGGCCTGGAAGCCTGTCTCGGTATGCCGTGCAACTTGGGTTATATCTAATGTCTTTATCGCATGCTGAATTTACTTCAACAAGCAAATTGTGGGTTGCAAAGCGGAGAAAAAGCGCATAGTTTAAAAACACAGCAAGGGCAAACAAGATAGATGAGCGACTGCCCGCCAACGAATTAGCATTAACCAACCAGGGCAAGGCCCACAGGAAATCGAGAACATATGAGCCAGATACTGAACGCTATCCATCATCACCACCACAAGCGGTAGCCTTCGGATGCTCACTGCCGGAGGACTGTTTCCTCCCGGTGGTTTGATTCAGCACAGTCAACAACCCCTGGAAGGAATTCCGGGGGTTTTTGCTTTCAGGGTTTAACAAGTTGTTTTTTTACCGATCTTGACAATTATTAAGCTAACCACTTTGAATCAAACTACAGGAACTTATCATGATTGAATCGAACCGCCTGCGTATCGCCATCCAAAAGTCCGGCCGCTTGTCGAAAGAATCTCAACAACTGCTCAAGAGCTGTGGGGTGAAATTTACCGTCAACGAACAACGCCTCATCGCCCACGCCGACAACATGCCGATAGACTTGCTCAGGGTGCGTGACGATGACATTCCCGGGCTGGTGATGGACGGCGTGGTCGATCTGGGGATCATAGGCGAGAACGTGCTCGAGGAAGAGCAGATAGAGCGTCAGACAATGAGCAAGCCCGCCGAATGTCTCAAACTGCGGCAGCTGGATTTCGGCTCCTGCCGTTTGTCACTGGCGGTGCCGACCGAGTTCTCCTACAAGAATGCCTCGTCCCTCGAAGGCCTGAGGATTGCCACCTCCTACCCCAACCTGCTGCGCCGCTACATGGAGCAACAAGGCATAGGCTACCGTGACTGCATGCTCAAGGGCTCGGTGGAAGTCGCGCCGCGGGCGGGCCTTGCCGACGGCATCTGCGATCTTGTGTCTACCGGTGCGACGCTGGAAGCCAACGGCCTGTACGAGACAGACGTCATCTACCGCTCCATGGCCTGCATCATACAATCGACCCAGACCCAAACGTCGGTCAAACAGGCCTTGATAGACAAGATACTGTCGCGGATCAACGGGGTGATCCGTGCCCGCGAGAGCAAGTACATCATGTTGCACGCCCCCAACGCGACCCTGGAGCAGATAGTCGCCCTGCTGCCCGGCGCCGAGCGCCCGACCGTGTTGCCATTGAGCCACGACAGCAACAGGGTCGCAGTACATGCCGTCAGCACCGAAGATCTGTTCTGGGACACCATGGAGCAGCTGACGGCGCTGGGAGCCAGCTCGATTCTGGTGATGCCCATAGAAAAGATGATGGGGTAAGCATGGACATTTTGACTTGGTCTACCCTATCAGACGACGAGCAACGCAGGGTGCTGCAACGCTCGCCGCTGGTTGCAGATGACAGCCTGGAACAGAGCGTACGCCAGATAATAGACGCGGTCGCTAGCCGGGGCGATGCCGCCCTCATGGAATTCAATCTGCGCTTCGACGGCGTTAGCACAGAGAGCCTGAGGCTGACCCAGGCCGAGATAGCTGCCGCCGGCACCCGGGTATCGCCCGAGCTCAAGCAGGCCATAGCCACGGCAACGGCCAACATAGAGGCGTTTCACGGCGCCCAGCAATTTCGCCCCGTGGACTTGGAGACCCAGAGCGGCGTGCGCTGTGAGCTGCGCAGTGAAGCGATAGCCAAGGTCGGCCTCTATATTCCCGGTGGCAGCGCGCCACTGATCTCCACAGTGATGATGCTGGCCCTGCCGGCGAAAATCGCCGGCTGCGAGCGACGTGTGTTGGTCAGCCCGCCCCCCATAGACGATGCCATAGTCTATGCCGCCAACGCCTGCGGCATCACGGAAATCTATCGAGTGGGCGGGGCCCAGGCCATCGCCGCCCTGGCGCTGGGAACCGAGACGATTCCCGCGGTCGACAAGATCTTCGGCCCGGGCAACAGGTATGTCACCGAGGCCAAGCGTTTGCTATCCCAGGACAGGCGCTGCACCCTCAGCATAGACATGCCGGCCGGGCCATCCGAAGTGCTGGTCATCGCCGACGGCGACGCCGATTGCGAGTTTATCGCCGCCGATCTCCTGTCCCAGGCCGAGCATGGTCCCGACTCTCAGGTGATATTGGTCACCGACTCGAGCGCCATCGCCGACGGCGTCAATGGGGCACTGACCCGGCAACTGGCACAGCTGTCACGCAGGGAGGTCGCCGCCCAGGCCCTCGCCAGCAGTCGCACCCTGCTGGTACAGGACATGCGCCAGGCGGCCCAGGTATCCAACCTCTATGGCCCGGAGCACTTGATCATCCAGACCCGCGCCCCCCGTGAGCTGCTAACCGACATACGCGCCGCCGGCTCAGTGTTTCTCGGTGGCTACACCCCAGAGTCCGTCGGCGACTATGCCAGTGGCACCAACCATGTGCTGCCGACCTATGGTTACAGCCGCGCCGTCTCCAGTCTGTCGCTGGCCGACTTCAGCCGCCGCTTCACAGTGCAGGAATTGACGGCCACCGGCCTGAATGCCATAGGCCAAACCGTGATGACATTGGCCCTCAGCGAAGGACTGGATGCCCATGCCAATGCCGTGAAACTGCGACTGGCGAGCCTGGCGGCAGTAAACCCGGCGCAGGCGGAGAATGACTGAAATGAATCGACAACTGACAACAGAGACGACACGAGTGGCAGCGCAAATGACAGATCCGGTAACAGACATAAACATTGAGGCCAAACGCCTGGCCGAGCGGTTGGCCCGGCCCGAGCTGCTGACCCTCTCCCCCTATCAGAGTGCGCGCCGCCTGGGTGGCCGAGGCGATATCTGGATCAATGCCAACGAATCGCCGTTCAATAACGCCGGGCTCGACAGGCTCAACCGTTATCCCGAGTGCCAGCCGCCCGAGCTGCTCCAGGCCTACAGCCGCTACAGCGGCGTCAAGCCGGGGCAAATAGTCGCCGGCCGCGGCGCCGATGAGGCTATCGAGCTGCTGGTCCGTACCTTCTGCGTTCCCGGCGCCGACAGCATCGCCTGTTTCGGTCCGACCTACGGCATGTATGCCATCAGCGCCAAGACCTTCAACGTGGCCGTCAAGGCATTGGCCCTGACAGATGCATACGACCTGCCCGAGGATTTCGCCACCCAGGTGAGCGGGGCCAAATTGGTGTTCGTCTGCAATCCCAACAACCCCACGGGCACAGTCATAGACAAGGCGCGCATAGAGGACATCATCCGGGCCTTGCCCAGTGCCTTGGTGGTGGTCGACGAGGCCTATATCGAGTTCTGTCCCGAGTACAGCGTGGCAGATCTGCTCGACAGCTACCCCAACCTGGTGGTGCTGCGCACCCTGTCCAAAGCCTTCGCCCTCGCAGGGGCCCGCTGTGGTTTCATGCTGGCCAACGAGGCGATAGTCGAACTTGTGATGCGGGTGATCGCCCCTTATCCGGTGCCACTGCCGGTCGCCGAACTGGCGATCGCAACCCTGAGCCAGGCCGGCATAGCCCGCATGGGTCAACAGGTGGCGGAGCTCAAACGCCAGGGCGCGCGACTGACGGCGGCACTCGAGGCCTATGGCGCCAAGGTGCTCCCCGCCAACGGCAATTACGTGTTGGCGCAATTCGCCAGCCTTGCCGAGCTAACCGCCATAGGCGCCAAGCTGCAAGGCGCGGGGGTGGTGGCCCGCAGCTATCAGGACCCGCGCCTGGCCCAGGCGATCCGTTTCAGCTTCAGCGATGCAGATGACACAGATGTACTGGTCACACTCTTGGGCGACCGCTGACCCAGGGTCAGACAACACCCTATAGGCACTGAATTTACTCTTTAGAAAGGTAGGCGTCATGCAACAGAACAAACCCCAAAAGCTCCTCTTCATCGACCGCGATGGCACCCTGATAGAAGAGCCTGTGACAGACAAACAGGTCGACAGCCTGGCCAAGCTGGTGTTCGAACCCCAGGTGATCCCGGCCCTGCTCAGGCTGCAACAGGCGGGTTATCGCCTGGTGATGATCAGCAACCAGGACGGCCTGGGCACCCCCTCCTTCCCCCAGGAAGACTTCGATGCCCCGCAGAAGATGATGATGCAAATACTCCAGAGCCAGGGAGTGAACTTCGACCAGGTGCTGATCTGTCCGCACTTCGACGATGAAAACTGCAGCTGCCGTAAGCCTAAGCTCGGCCTGGTGCAGGAGTTCCTCACCCAGGGCAAGGTGGATTTCACCCAATCGGCCGTGATAGGCGACAGGGAAACGGACATAGAGCTGGGCCGCGCCATGGGCGTGCGCAGCCTGCAATACGACAGAAATAAACAGGGCTGGAACGCCATCGCCGAGACGCTGCTGAGCCGCGGCCGCAGCGCGACCGTGGTGCGCACCACCAGGGAGACAGACATCAGGGTCAGTGTCGATCTGGACTCGACGGTCAAGGGCAAGATAGACACAGGCATAGGCTTCTTCGATCACATGCTGGATCAGATCTGTACCCATGGTAATTTCCGGATGGATGTCCAGGTGGATGGCGATCTGGAAATCGACGATCATCACAGTGTCGAAGACACTGGCCTGGCCATAGGCGACGCCCTGAGGCAGGCCCTTGGCGACAAGCGCGGCATAGCCAGGTTCGGTTTCAGCCTGCCCATGGATGAAGCCAGGGGCGAGTGCCTGCTGGATCTGTCCGGCCGGCCTTTCATCAAGTTCGATGCCAGCTTCGAGCGAGAAAAAGTCGGCGAGATGGCCACCGAGATGGTGCCGCACTTCTTCCGCTCCTTCGCCGATGGCCTGCGCTGCACCTTGCACCTGGCGACGGATGGCGATAACGATCACCACAAGGTCGAAGCCCTGTTCAAGGTGCTGGGCCGGGCCTTGCGCCAGGCGGTCAAGGTCGAAGGCGATGTCTTGCCATCGAGCAAGGGCGTGCTCTAGGAGGCCGTATGCAAGATCCAAGATCAAGTGCCAAGGCCATGGCGGCCAAAGGTGAAACCGGCGGCACGGTAATCATAGACACTGGCTGTGCCAACCTCAGCTCGGTGCGCTTCGCCTTCGAGCGCCTGGGAGCCGCAGTGACAGTCACAGACGAGCCGGGGCTCATCAAGGCCGCCACCCGGGTGGTGCTGCCCGGGGTCGGCAGCGCCGGCGCCGCCATGGCGGCACTCGAGGCCAAGGGGCTGGTCGAACTCATTCAGGGGCTGACCCAACCTGTGCTCGGGGTATGTTTGGGGATGCAGCTGCTCAGCCTGCTGTCCAAGGAACGCGGTGGCCGCAGTGAAGACTGCCGCTGCCTGGGGCTGATCCCCACCCGGATAGAGCCCCTCGCCGACAAGGGATTGCCGCTGCCGCACATGGGCTGGAACCAGATAGTGCCGACGGCGCACCCCCTGTTCGCCGGCATAGCGCCCGGCAGCTATGTGTATTTCGTCCACAGCTACCGCGCCCCCATCAGCGCATTTACCCTGGCCAGCTCGGAATATGGCGAAACCTTCAGCGCCGCCATAGGCAAAGACAACTTCATGGGCGTGCAGTTTCACCCTGAGAAGAGCGCCGCCGTCGGCGCCCAAATTCTGGCTAACTTTCTAACCATGGGCGCCGAATCATCTACCTCGGCCCAAGCAGACCAAGCGGCTAAGGAAGCCAAGTCATGATAATACCGGCAATAGATCTGATCGATGGTCAGGTGGTACGCCTCTACCAGGGGGATTACGACAAACAGACCAGCTTCGATGTCGGCCCGCTGGCTCAACTGCAATCCTATCAGGCCCAGGGCGCTGCCTGGCTGCACCTGGTGGATTTAACCGGCGCCAGGGATCCCGCCAAACGGCAAATCGACTTGATTGCCACCTTGGTCGCGGGGCTCGAGGCCAAGCTCCAGGTCGGCGGCGGCATACGCACGGAGGCACAGGTGGCCGAACTGCTGGCCAGTGGCGTCCGGCGGGTGGTAATAGGCTCGCTGGCGGTCAAAGAACCCGAGTTGGTCAAGCGCTGGTTCGAGAAATACGGCAGCGAGGCCATCTGTCTGGCGCTCGATGTCAACATAGACGAGCGTGGCGAGAAGCAGGTCGCCGTCTCTGGCTGGCAGAGCGGCGGCGGCAAGCGCCTGGAAGACATAGTCGCCCAGTTCAGCAGCGTCGGCCTCAAACACGCCTTGGTGACCGACATCAGCCGCGATGGCACCCTGAGCGGCGCCAACACGGCACTCTACCGCGAGTTGGCCCAGGCTTACCCGGATATTCACTGGCAGGCGTCCGGCGGCATTGCCAGCCTGGATGACGTGGCCGCGGTGCGCGACAGCGGCGCCGCCGGCATCATCATAGGCAAGGCGCTGCTCATCAATCAATTCAGTGTCACGGAGGCAATCCAATGTTGGCCAAACGCATAGTCCCTTGCCTGGATGTGAAAGACGGCAAGGTGGTCAAGGGGGTGCAGTTTCGCAACCACGAAATCGTCGGCGACATAGTGCCCCTCGCCGCCCGCTACGCCCGGGAAGGTGCCGACGAGTTGGTATTTTACGATATCACCGCCAGCGCCCACGAGCGGGTGGTCGACAAGTCCTGGGTCAGCCGGGTAGCCGAGCAGCTGGATATCCCCTTCTGCGTCGCCGGCGGCATCAAGACTATCGCCCAGGCCCGTGAGTTGCTGGCCTTCGGCGCCGACAAGATCTCCATCAATTCTCCGGCGCTGACGGATCCCACGTTGATCTCCCGCCTGCAGGATGAGTTTGGCCGCCAATGCATAGTGATAGGCATAGACTCCTTCTACGATCAGGCAAGCGACAGTTACAAGGTGAAGCAGTTTACCGGCGATGAAGCGGCCACCAGGGACACCCAATGGTATACCCAGGATTGGGTCGAGGAAGTGCAGCGCCGTGGTTGTGGCGAAATAGTGCTCAACGTGATGAACCAGGATGGCGTCCGCGGCGGCTATGACATTCAGCAACTGAGCCTGGTGCGCGCCATCTGCGATGTGCCGCTCATCGCCTCCGGCGGCGCCGGCACCATGGCACACTTCAGGGACGTCTTTCTCCAGGCCGGGGTGGATGCGGCGCTGGCGGCCAGCGTATTCCACAAAGGGATCATAGATATAGGTGAATTGAAGGCCTACCTCAAGGGTCAAGGAGTCGCCATCAGACACTCGCGACCCGAGTGATCTGCAGCGGCAATGTTAACGAACAGATAGAGACATTATTATGCAACAACTCAATACACCCAAGGGCGCGGCGACGCAGCCGCAACCCGGGTCACAGGCAGATATAGGGACAGAGTCACTGGCAAGCGGACTCGATTGGGACAAGCAGGATGGCCTGATCCCTGCGGTAGTGCAGCATCACCTCACGGGCAAGGTGTTGATGCTGGGCTACATGGACAAGGCGGCGCTGGCCAAGACGCTGGAAACCGGCCGGGTGACCTTCTTCAGCCGTTCCAAGCAGCGGCTATGGACCAAGGGCGAAACCTCGGGCAATACCCTGGAGCTGGTCGCCATAGACAAGGATTGCGACAACGACAGCCTGTTGGTACAGGTGCTGCCCAACGGGCCGACCTGCCACAAGGGCACAGAGAGCTGCTGGGTCGATGGCAAGGCGCATGCCTTCCTCGACAATCTGGCGCGGCTTATCGCCTCGCGCAAGGGCCAGAGCGGCGACACCAGCTACACCGCTTCGCTGTTTGCCAGCGGCACCAAGCGGATCGCCCAGAAGGTCGGCGAGGAAGGGCTGGAAACCGCGCTGGCGGCGGCGACCCACGACAGGGAAGAATTGGTGGATGAAGCCTCGGACTTGCTGTTTCACCTGTTGGTACTGCTCGAAGATCAACAGCTGGGCCTGGCTGACATCAGCGCCAGGTTGATGCAGCGGCATCAGGCTCGTCAGGGCTGAGACCAGGCCCGGGGAGCCGGCTGGGTTCCCCGGGCGAGGTTCCACTCATCCCCGATCTTCGGGCTTCCCTTCCTGTGGCTCCTCCCGCCGTGCCGCGCGTTTGACTTCCCCTTTCACCTCCCGCTTCAGAGTCAGGGCGCCGTCAAGGTGCAGATCCCGTTGCGGGAAGGCGATGCTGATATGATGCTGCTGCAACAAGTCACATAACCTGAAGCGCAGTTCGCTGCGCAGGCGCCTGATATCCGTCTCAGAATGGGCCAACAGCCAGAAGACGATCTCGAAGATCAGCGCATTGTCGCCGAAGTCATCGAAGTACACATACGATCTGTGCTTCAGCACTATGTCCTCACGCTCATCCATGACCTGGCGCAACAGGGATGCCACCAGCACCACGTCCGAGCCATAGGCCACCCCCACCCGCACCGAGGTGCGCACATTGTTGTCTATCAGGGTCCAGTTGGTGACGGTATTTTCCAGCAGCTGACTGTTGGGCACCAACAGATGCACGCCGTCGTTACGGCGGATCAGGGTCGAGCGGGTGTTGATGCTCTCCACCATGCCACGGGCGGTGCCGACCTCGAGAAAATCCCCGATGCGAATGGGCCGCTCCCACATCAAGATCCAGCCGCTGATGAAGTTGTTGATGATGTTCTGGGCACCGAAACCCACGCCTATGGCGATGGCCCCCGAGACAAAGGCGAAGGCCGTCAACGGAATATTCAGCAACTCCAGGCTGGTGACTATCACCAGCGCCAGGGCGACGACCAGATAGACGCGGGAAAACAGATGCACAGCGTCGGCACTCACATGGCGCGCCACCAGGGCTTTTTTGATCAACTTGCCGAGTCGGGTGATGATGAACCAGGCCAAGAGTAAATACAGGGGCACCTGCAGCAACTGCATCACAGTGATGGGTCGCTGATCATAGCTGAAAATAACGTAGGCCAACCATTCACGTACCGTATCCAGGCTCATGCCATTCTCCCTTCATCGAGGCATTTGCTGAGTATAGTCAGGCGCGCGCGCCTCGTTAAACTGAGTCAAAAAGCCGGGCGTTAACGATAAGCCGCAGGACATAAGGAATAAGGGATAAGGGATAAAGATAGAAAAGGGTAGGAGCTTAGAGCTTGGCAGCCGGGACGGGACAGCAGGCTCCAGGCGTGGCCCTTGCCAGGGGAGCAAAAAAAGACAGGCCTGGGCCTGTCTCTTCATCGACGATAGCCGTCAATCGTAGATCTGGGCCTCGCCCGGGGGACGGGTCTTGAGCACCTTGAGGAACCACATGTACTGCTCAGGGTAAGCCAGGATCACCTGCTCGACCGCACGATTCAGGGTCAGGGCCTCGTTATCCTTGCCCTTCATGGTCTCAGGGGCTATCGCCGGCATCACAGTCAGCTCGAAGCGGCGCGCCGCTTGATCATAGCCTATCTTCACCGGCATCACCTGGGCATTGCCGGCCTGAGCCAGGCGCCCCACCACGGGCAAGGTCGCCTTGACCGTGCCCAGGAAGGGACTGAACACGCTCTGCTCCGGCCCCAGATCTTCGTCGGGCAGGTAGAAGAAGCTGTTATGTTGCTTCAGCTCACTCAACAGGGCGCGGATCCCCGCCTCGCGCATATACACATTGCCGCCCAGGCTGCTGCGCAGGCGATTGCTGAACCAGTTGAACAGCCCATTCCTATGGGCCTTGGCCATGGTCACCATGGGCAATTCGAGATTCAGTCGCAGGCCCGCATAATCTATGCCCCACACATGGGGCATGATGAAGATCACCGGCTGGCCGGCCGCCTTGGCCCGTTCGACATGCTCGAAGCCCATCAGCTTGACCCGGCGGCGTATATGGGCCGGCGAACGCAACAACAATTCGGCCTGGGCCAGGAGTATGATGACAAAGTTATCGACGTTGTCTTTAACCAGGGCCTCGATCTCGGCCTCGCTCTTGTCGGGAAAACAGGCGCGCAAATTGGCGCGGGCGACGGCCAGTGGCTTGGTGGCGAGCTTCATCACCAACCTGGCCAATAACCTGGCGAGGGGATCCCTCAGGCCTGCGGGCATGGCACCGAACGCCAACAGCAAGAGAATGGCCAGCCAAGTGAACCAATATCTGGGATGCAGCAGGGAAAGTGTAAAACGACGATCGAAATATTTGGCTTGTCTCGACAATGGATAACCTCTGATACTGGAACAACCAACTGAAAATAATACGACAGAAACAGCAAAGCCACTCAGCGAGTGGCTTTGCTGTTATACGCAAGCGAAACTATTTGCCCGTGTTGGATGCTTCTACACGGGTCTTCAGCTTCTGGCCGGGACGAAAAGTCACGACCCGACGGGCTGAAATAGGTATGTCTTCACCTGTTTTTGGGTTCCTTCCCGGTCTTTGATTCTTATCCCTAAGGTCAAAATTGCCAAAGCCAGATAGCTTGACCTGCTCACCGTTCTCGAGTGCGCCTCGAATTTCTTCGAAGAACGACTCTACCATCTCTTTTGCAACGCGCTTATTAATACCAAGCGTTTCAAAAAGATGCTCTGCCATTTCGGCCTTGGTAAGTGCCATACTCTATTCCCTCAACGATGCGTTGAACTCGACCTTCAGGGCGGAAACGACTGAATCAACGGTTTCAGCTATCTCTTTTTCCTCAAGGGTACGAGTAGTGTCTTGTAACGTAAGTGCTATCGCCAGGCTCTTCTTGCCGGGTTCAACACCTTTACCTAAGTATACATCGAACAAGTTTAAGCCAACCAACTGATTTTCGCCAACTTTTCTTATCAAATTCATCACATCGCTTGCTGCCACACTCTCGTCTACCACCAAGGCTATGTCACGGCGGTTTGCCGGGAACTTAGACACAGCTTGGGCTAGCGGCAATTTCGCATGTAATAAAGCATCCAATTCCAGTTCGAAAACGATTGTCTTACCATTGAGACCAAACGGCTTCTCCAGGCTGGGATGAACCGCACCTATGTAACCTATGACGCGATCATTCCTTAATATTTCAGCACATTGCCCAGGATGAAGCGCCGTATGGCTCGCCTCTTTAAAGCTAAATTCTGATGTGGAAACTGTCAAGCCGATAATGGCTTCTAAATCGCCTTTAAGATCGAAGAAATCAACGGTTTTCGACTCCATAGACCAATGTTCGTCCTGCTGCAGGCCGGTGATCACCGCGCCCAGCATGGCTTGCTGCCTGACACCGGATTCGGCATTCAGATCAGGAACAAAGCGTAAACCTGTCTCAAATAATCTCACCCGGCCCTGCTGACGCGCCTGGTTATAGCCGACGGCGGTCAATAAACCGGTGAACATGGACAGGCGCATGACAGACATTTCGCTCGATATCGGGTGCGGCAACACCATGGTGTCTTGCCCCGGGTGCACCAGAGACTGCAACTTGGGATCGACGAAACTGTAAGTCACGGCTTCCTGGAAACCCCTGCCCACCAAGAGGTCACGTACCCGCTTGAGGCTCAGCTCAGACTCTTTGTGGACGGGCATGCTGAGCGCCGCCACCGGGGCCACGTTGGGAATGTTGTTGTAACCATAGATACGGGCAACTTCTTCGATCAAGTCTTCTTCGATCGCCATATCGAAACGGTAAGTGGCGGTAGTGACCAGCCAGCTGTCGGCGGCGACTTCGACGCCAAAACCCAGGCGCTGCAAAATCTCGGTCACATCGCTGTCCGGAATGCTATGGCCCAGGATCCTGTCCAGCTTGCTGCGGCGCAAGCGGATCTCCACCTGCTTTGGCAGGTGTTCATCTGACTTGGCTTCGACCACAGGACCGGCTTCGCCGCCACAGATGTCCAGTACCAGACGGGTCGCCCTGTCCATGACCTTATGCTGCATCTGAGGATCGACACCGCGCTCGAATCTATGGGATGAGTCGGTATGCAGCCCCAGACGACGGGATTTGCCCATGATGGCCAGCGGCGCGAAGAAGGCACACTCGAGCAGTATGTCCCGGGTGGTGTCGCTGACACCTGACGCTTCTCCCCCGAAGACACCGGCCAATGCCAGCGGCTTGACGCTGTCGGCGATCACCAAGGTGTCGGCCGGCACTGTGACTTCGGTGCCATCGAGCAGCGTCAGCTTCTCTGCACCATTGCCCAGACGCACCTGGATATCCCCCTCGAGCTTTGCCAAGTCGAAGGCATGCATCGGCTGACCGAATTCCAGTAACACGAAGTTGGTGATGTCGACTATGGGATCTATGGAGCGAATACCGCTGCGGCGCAGCTTTTCCTGCATCCACAGCGGGGTCGCTGCCTTGACGTCTATGTTCTTCACCACCCGACCCAAGTAGCGCGGGCAAGCCTGAGGCTCGAGCAGGTTAATCTTGACCTGGGCGTCGCTGCCGGCAACCGCCGCTTCCCAGCTCGGCTCGATGACGGCCTGACGGTTCAGCACGCCCACTTCACGGGCGAGGCCGGCCAGACCCAGGCAATCGGCGCGGTTGGCTGTCAGGTCCACGTCGATGACGGCGTCGTCGAGTTGCAGGAACTCACGTATATCCATGCCGAGGGGCGCATCCTGCGGCAATTCGATGATGCCGTCACTCTCTATGTCTATGCCCAGCTCACCGTAGGAGCAGAGCATGCCCATGGAAGGCTGACCGCGCAGCTTGGCTTTCTTGATCTTGAAATCGCCTGGCAATACGGCACCGACCATGGCGACGGCCACTCTCAGGCCCTGACGACAGTTGGCGGCACCACAGACGATGTCGATAAGCTCATCGGCACCGACGTTGACCTTGGTGACCCTCAGCTTGTCGGCATCCGGGTGTTGGCCGCATTCGACCACTTCGCCGACGACGACACCGCTGAACTCGGCGGCAACGGGGTCGATACCGTCCACTTCCAGACCGGCCATGGTAATTTGATGGGATAAGGCCTCACGGCTAATGGCAGGGTTGACCCACTCACGCAGCCAGGATTCACTGAATTTCATTGGATACTGCTCCGTTATTTAAATTGCTTGAGGAAACGTAAATCGTTTTCGAAGAAGGCACGCAGGTCGTTAACGCCGTAACGCAACATGGTCAAACGCTCGACCCCCATACCAAAAGCAAAACCGGAGTATTTCTCGGGATCTATCCCTACGCTGCGCAGCACATTCGGATGTACCATGCCGCAACCCAGGACTTCCAGCCAGCCATTCTTGCCTTTCACGTCCACTTCGGCCGAAGGCTCAGTGAAGGGGAAATAAGAAGGACGGAAGCGCACTTCCAGATCTTCTTCGAAGAAGTTACGCAGGAAGTCATGCAATATGCCTTTGAGCTCGGCGAAATTCACATGCTCGTCCACGAACAGGCCTTCGACCTGGTGGAACATGGGTGTATGGGTCTGATCGTAATCGTTACGGTAGACGCGACCGGGAGAGATGATCCTCAAAGGTGGCTTCTCCGTTTCCATGGTGCGGATCTGCACGCCCGAGGTCTGGGTACGCAGCATCAGCTTGGGATTGAAGTAGAAGGTATCGTGATCCGCCCGCGCTGGGTGATGTTCGGAAATATTCAAGGCATCGAAGTTATGAAAATCATCTTCGATCTCCGGGCCATATTTGACACTGAAGCCCAGCTCACCGAAAAAGGTTTCTATGCGTTCTATGGTACGGGTAACTGGATGCAAGCCACCTAGGTCCATGGTGCGACCCGGAAGTGTCACATCAATTTTCTCGGCGACAAGTTTGGCTTCCAGCTCGGCGCGCTTGAGGCCGTCGATCTTTAGGCCCAATTTTTGCTGAACGGCTTGCTTGGCGTCATTGACGGCTTGACCAAACGCGGGCTTCTCTTCGGCACTCAGAGTCCCCATCATTTTCATCATGTCGGTGATCTTACCCTTCTTACCCAGGTAATCAACACGGATATCATCCAATGTCTTCAGATCACTGGCCTGGTCAATAGTGACTAAGGCTTGTTCTACGATCTCAGTTAACTGCTGCATCTTATCTTCCACTGCTTACTAGCACTCATAGGAGGCTGAATTGGCGCCTCAGGATCAGGCTATTGGCTGCTGTTGGTGTAACACTGCGCTTGGTTTTCCACCCGGCTTTTTCACCCGGCTATGCCTGGCTCTGACCTTAGCGCCGTTTTGGTTCCTAGCGAGAACAAAAGAGTAGAATTTTACGCGAGACAAGGGGCTTTTACTAGGCTTTATTCGCCCTTTTCATGATGTTAATGCATCTGTCGGCGCACTTAGCCGGCTGAATTTCAACCCAGGCTAAAGCCCCTCGCCGGCGGCCTTCCCGGGCGGATGGCTGCCAATGACGTCTTGCTATCTGCGGCCAAACTGACGCACACTCTAACGCTGATGGAAAATCCCCCAACAACAGGCGCTCCATGGCGATTTTCTGAACAAACAAACCCGAATACCCTGAAATAGCCTCAAGTCGGCGGCATATTACCCGATATAGAGAAGTCGTTTCAGAGTCCATAATATCGAGGCGTTAATGAAAGAAGTTAAATTTCGTTGGATAGATCAATTTCTCATCCACATGACCCTAAAAACCAAATTTGCCATTCTGGCACTGGTGCCCATCATCATCATCCTTGGACTCAGCTGGTTACTCAACAGCCAGTATAACCAATCCATGCGCGACGCCCTGCTCAAGCAAGAGCAGAGCCAAATTCAAGCGGCCAATAATCTCTTGGGTCAGGCCTACGCCGCCCTGCCCGCGGAACAGGCCGGCGATTTCTTAAGACAGCTCGGCGATGGGCTCAGCGTCAGCCGAGTCAATGACGCCGCCCCTGCCCTTGCACGGCTCGCCGCCGACGGCGGTGGCATGCTCCAAAACGGCGACAACTTTACCCTGGTCAGTGGCATCAACGGGCAACAACTCGTCAGCAGCCGCAGTGTCACCCGCCAGGCCCTCGACGCCATGACGGCGCATGACAATGGCCTGGTCTATGGCGCCATTGCGGCCTCGCTCATCATCCTCTGCCTGTTCAGCTATTACATTTCCACCTTCGTCGGCGGCGCCCTGTACACGACTGTGATGGCGTTGAAACGGGCCGCCTCGGGCGATCTCACCGGCCGGCTCAACTTCTTCGAAGTCAAGGATGAATTCAGCATCCTGGCCATCAGCATAGATGCCCTGGTCGAACGCCAGCACCAGCTGGTCAAACAGGTGTCACAAGCCACGGCACAGATCCGCAGCGTCGTCGCCGCCTTCCGGGATACGGCGCAGCAGGGGCAATCGCTGGCGATGAATCAACGTCAGCATCTGGACTCGCTGGCCACAGCGATGGAAGAGATGACGGCGGCGGTGAAAGAAGTCGCCCGCAACGCCGAACACTCCTCGACCGAGACCCAGGAAGCCAATGTCCAGGTCGATGCCGGTGCCAAAGGCATAGCCACCACAGTGCAGGCCATAGGCCAGCTGTCCAATGAAATCGCCGATGCCTCCGATGCCGTCAATGTGCTCAACGACAACGCCAGCCAGATAGACGAGGTCGTCTCGACCATCAACGCCATTTCCCAACAGACCAACCTGTTGGCGCTCAATGCCGCCATCGAGGCCGCCAGGGCCGGCGAGCAGGGCCGCGGCTTTGCCGTGGTTGCCGATGAAGTCAGGACCCTGGCCGGACGCACTCAGGCGGCGACAGTGGAGATCAAGTCCATGATCGAATCCCTGCAAGCCGGCACCCGTAACCTGACCCAGGTGATGTTGCGTACCGTGGGCCAGGCCGATGAAGGCAAGAAAAATGTATTGCAGACGGGCCAAGATCTGGAAAACATCGCCCTGCATAGCGGCAAGGTGTTCGAGATGAGTGTGCTGATAGCCACCTCGGCCGAAGAGCAGTCGGCGGTCGCCAACGAGATAGCCACCAATCTGATGGAGATCCGCAACCAATCCCACGATGTCGAGCAGTCCGCCAACCAGTCGGTTTCAGGGTGCGACGAGCTACATGCCACCGCCGAACAATTGGATCAGTTGTTGGTCGGTCTCAAACTCTAACTTCCCCGACCAAACCCCACAGAGCCAAGAGGTGCGCGCGCCTCTTGGCTTTTCTTTTGCGCAATTTCCACTTAAGTTAATACCAAGTAACAATAAAAAGGTTAAACTCAGCAGAGTTCCCCGCAACGATAAGGGATGGCGATGGTGCAAGGAATCACGACAGGGGCGAGATCCCAGTTGGCCCACTGGCGTAACAGTCTGACCTTCAAATTCAGCGTTATTCAATTCGTTATCGCCACCATACTCATCACCTGCACCGTCTGGGTGATGGTCATCATCCAACGCTCGCAACTCCTGGATCAACAGACGGCGCTCAATCAGAGCAATGGCCAGTTGGTGGTCGCCAGGCTGATGGAGATGACAGCCAAGGTCGAGACCAAGGTGGTGGCCATCGCCGATCTCGGCGCCCTGTATCGCCACGATCATGAACAGCTGCTCCATACCCTGCCGGCTATCATGGAGCAGAGCCATCCACAAAGCATCATAGCAGGGGGCGGCATCTGGCCCGAGCCAGGTGCCTTCGAACAAAAAAAATACCGCGACAGCCTATTCTGGGGCCGGGACAGCCGAGGCAAACTGCTCAGGGTCGATGATTACAACAGTGACAGCCGCATGAGTTATCACTCGGAGGATTGGTATCAACCGACCCGCTTCCTGCCCGCGGGCAAGACACTCTGGTCCAAGTCCTATCGCGATCCCTTCACTCACCAAACCATGGTGACCGTCTCGACGCCGCTCTGGGTCGAGCATCATTTCATCGGCGCGGCCACTGTGGACGTGAGCCTGACGCAATTCTCCGCCATGTTGCGCAATTTGATGCTGGACCTGAGCGGCTATGTGATAGCTCTGGATCCCCAGGACAGGATCTTGGCCTATCCGGATGAAGACAAGATCAGCGAGTCCGATCCCAATGGAGACAGGCGTTTCATCACCTTCGCGCAGCTGAGCGCCAGGCAAACTGAATATGAGGCGGTGCAGCAGGCGGTAATAAGCGCCAATCAGGCCTTCATGCGCAGCGCCGCCAAGGTGAGCAGCTCAGCGCCTCAAGGGGAACAACTGAGCCCACAGCTGGATCCAAGCCAGAGGGCCATGCTCGGCGCCATAGTCAACACCAGGGTCAACAACGAACTTCAGGCGCCTAGACTGTTACAGTCGGTCGAATTGAAACACGATCCCCTGCTGGGTGAACCCGCATTGGTGTCTCTGTTTCTGATGCCCAACACCTATTGGAAGGTCATCATAGTCACCCCCATCTCGTCTCTGGCCAACAAGGCGAATCTTATCGCCGCCAAGGTGGGGGCCTACCTCATCGCCATGCAGCTGCTGGCGCTGGTATTGCTGTTCCTGTTACAGCAGAGGTTATTTGTGACCCCCATGAGCCGCATGGCCGACGCACTGCAGCAGAATAATCCCGCCCTGCTGGAGTTGGATGCCTCCAGTCGCCAGGATGAGGTCGGCATGCTCGCCAGGGCTTTCATCGCCCGTACCCGGCAGCTGGAAGTGACCATGTCGAGCCTGGATGCCAACAACCTGGCATTGGAGCAGCAGCTGCAGAGCCAGAAGGAAGCACAGCAGGAGCTGAAACAATACAAGGACCAACTCAATGCCCTGCTGAAATCATCCAATAATTTGATTTATATAAAAGACTTGAATGGCCGCTATATCCTGGCCAACGACAAGTTCTGCGAAACCTTGGGCATAGAGAAGCGCCACATACTGGGGGCCACGGACAATGACCTCTTCCCGCTCGCCTTGGCACAAATTTACCGCAAGAATGATAACAGGGTACTGGAGAGCAACGACGCCATCAGCTTCGAGGAGGCATTCCCCTCGCCCCATGGGGATCTCAGTTATCTGGTCACCAAGTTCAGCATACTGGATGATAACGACAAGGCGGTCGCCGTGGGTGCCATCGCCTTCAATATTGCAACCAAGAAACAGCTGGAACAACAACAGGCCCAGGCATATCAACAACTGCTGGGTGAAAAACAACAACAGCAAAATCAACTTCAGCAGTTATCCCATAAATACCAGACCCTGGCCGCGCAGCATAGGGAGCTGGGTGCCAGCCTGGAGAGACAAATTCAGCTGAATAAGAGTGGCCACCTGAGCCATAGGTTGCTGCAGGGCCTGGTGGAGAGCCTGGTTGCCGGCATGATGCAGGAGCAGGATAGCCTGCTGGCGAAGATCTGCCGCCTCGACCCCGGGTCCCCCCAAACCCAGGAGCCACTCATGGCGCTCATGAGCCAGCATACCGACAGGATACGCCATCTGCACCAATTGGTGGCCGCCCAGCATAGCGACGTTAAACCCGTACACCTGGCGCAGTTCGTCCAACATCTGCTGAGCCTGCTGCAGCCGCAGCTGCACAAGCAAGGGGTCGAAGTCGAGCTCGAGTGTGATAACAAATTGGTGGTCGAAGGCGATGCCTGGAGCTACTTGCACCTCTTGTATCCCTTGCTGATCAACACCCTGGCACATGCCTTCAGTGAGCACATAGAACACAAACGCATCAGACTGACGCTTTACACCGAGCATCGGCAGCTGCATATCGACTGTGAAGACAATGGTATCGGGCTCACTTTCCAGCAGTTGGCACAACTCAAGGAATGGATACGCCAGGACAAGTGTCATGGCACCCTGAGCTGTCTGTCGCTGTGGCTGCGCACCGAACTCAAAGGCAGCCTCAACATTCAGTCGAGCATCAACAAGGGCACTAAAATCAGCTGTTGCCTGCCCTTGCCCAACAGCGACGAGAGCGACGAGAGCGAGAACCCAACTGAGACCCCAACTGAGAGCAAGGCAAATTAAGCCGTGAAGGGACTAGGAAGGTGTTTGCTCGAACCAGAGTTTGGCATCATTCAGCTCGGCAAGGCCGAAGACCCGTACCGAACAGGGGATCATGCTGGCCAGGGTCTTGGCCATGGTGCGCATCAGAGGATCGTCGGCCACTATGGCGATGCGGGAAAAGTCATTCAGATGAAACAACCCAAGCACGGCATCATCCCACAGGGCGCCAACAGAAATACCTTCAAATTGTGCTGAAAATTCATACCATAGGCGGATGCTGGCATGATCCCTGAGCTTGGCTTCTATGGCGGGCAGCAAGACTTCCTCATAGTCTTGCGCGCTAATCACACCCGAGGCCTTCACGGCGACTGTGTCGTGCTCGAAACCGGCCTTAAGCTCAAGCATGGTCACTCCTTCACGGCGTCAACGCACCATCAATAGACGAAATGGAAAATATACAACAGCAACAACCCCATGGTACAGGCGCAATGACAGGCATGCTGCCCCCTATGATGCCCTTCCTTGAAATAGCGGAAATGTCGCGAGAACTGTACACCTAGCCAGACGAGAATAAAGGGCACGAAAGGCAGGGAAATCACGAAGGGAATAAAGCCCCAACCGAAGTCGGTTGCATGGCTACTGAACAGCCGCAGCAACAGCCAGCATAGGAATAACAGCAGATAAATGACCAGATGATACCCCAGAAACGGCCGTCCAAATGGCTTGATATTCATCATATGCAACATAACGACTCCCTACACAAGAACAACTCAAACATTAGATGTGCAGGTAAAGAAGTACAAGCGGCATCAATCAAAAGACTGTAACTAAGTATTTAATCCCCATGAGTTTTATTCGACGGGCTCGAGCCTGGCGATTTCTTGATCGAACAGATTCTTGATCAGCCCGGAAAACTCGGTAATAAACAGGATCTGGGCCTGGGTCGCCTTATGGGAGGCGACTTTCGCCAAAATCTCTTCCAAATCGTAGATGATGGCATCTATCTCGCGGATCACTGTGTTGCGTTGTTCGAACGTCAGCGAAGGGTTTTGGCCGCACACCATGATGATCTGCGCCGAGAGTTGGTCCTCAAACCACTCCATCACAGTTTCGCTGCAAAGCTGCTGACTATCCGGAGTTTCAAACAGGCCTAGATGCTCAGTAAGATATTGTATCAAATGCATATAGCCGTCTTTATCTGTTACCATTTCCCCGCCCTTAACACGCTGATTATGATGAACGCCGGACCCGGGTCCGGCGGTTTTTTCCTGCCTGTCGCGGCTCGGCCTTATTGCGTCAGTGTCAGCACAAAAGACACCGGCACAGCCAGACTGATGCTGGGTAAGCCTGCAATATCCCGCAGCTTATCGACCCCGGCGACGAGATCAAACTCCTTGGCATTGACGATGACAGGTTGCCAGCTGCTGACCTGCACCTTATGCTCGGATAACTTGGCCAGCACCAGGCTGAAACGCTTATTCAAGGCCTTGCCATGCAGGCCTATCTGTCCATCGAGCTCGACCACCCGGCTATCACCGACCGCCAGATCTGCTATGAGTGCCGGGGCTATGCTGGCATTCAGGGTCAACTGCGGAAACCGAGTCACATCGAACAACAGACTCTGCATGCGCTCGTCACGGATCTCTACCCCGGTAGACACGCTCGACAGGGGGATATTCAGCTCGAAGTGGCCCTTATCATCCAGACTGCCGCTGAGGCGCTTAAAATGATGCACTTCGGCAATATCGCCTTTCTTGATGGAGATAAAACTGACCCTGGAATCTTGATTGGCAACTTGCCATGGGGCCGCATTGGCAGCGCCGGCAAGCATGGCCAAGGCGATAACACTCATCCATTTATTCATCACATATCCTCTTGGTATTATCTTTCCGTAAGTTACTTGTTCTGTCGCCGAGGCTGTCGCTGTGTCCCCAACGACGGCCTCCAGCCGCGAATTACTTTAACGACCTGCCAGCCATTTATCTAATGTTTTTGCAAAGGCGTGCTTATCCGCCTGGGAAAAACTATCCGGCCCGCCGGTATGCACCCCCGAGCCGCGCAGGGTTTCCATGAAATCCCGCATGGTTAATTTTTGGCGGATATTATCGGCGGTATAGAGCTCTCCCCTGGGATTGACCGCCAGCGCGTCCTTGTCGATCACCGCCGCCGCTAATGGAATATCGGCGGTGATCACCAAATCATTAGCCCGCACCTGAGCTTCTATGTACTGATCGGCCACATCGAAGCCACTGCCCACCCGCACCACGGCGATATGGGGCGATACCGGCACCCGCAGCAATTGATTGGCTACCAGGATCACCCTGACCCCTTTGCGCTCTGCCGCCCGGAACAGTATCTCCTTGATGGGATTGGGGCAGGCATCGGCATCTACCCAGATTTTGCTGTTAGTGTCGTTCATCTTCTCGTCTCAAAGTTACAGCCTGCGCCACTCGGCAACACACCTGCTCATTGGCAGCGACTGGATATCTTACGCTTGCACTGTCAAGTACTTGCAATAATTCACTGCTAGCCTATGAGGGTTTCATCCTGCCAGTGGATGGCGGTGCAAACGTGTAACAAACCCAAAATATATCGAGGATATTATGTCAGATCAGTTAGTTACCGGTGTTGTTAAATGGTTCAATGATGAAAAAGGTTTCGGTTTTCTCGCACTGGAAAATGCCGAAGACGTCTTTGTACATTACCGAGCCATCAACAGCCAGGGTCGCAAGACCCTCAGAGAGGGTCAACAGGTAAGCTTCATCGTCACCCAAGGTCAAAAAGGCCCACAAGCGGAAAACGTCACGCCGCTCTGACTGCGGCGCGAGGTTCCAGCTGGCAGGCTTTTAAGGCGCGAGCCTGTCTATCTGCCAGCTGCTTGCCTCTTTGGTGTAGAGGAAACGGTCGTGTAGCCTATGCTCGCCCCCCTGCCAGAATTCTATGCTCGAAGGCCTGACCAGAAAGCCGCCCCAGAATTTAGGCAAAGGTATCTCGCCCTGAGCAAATTTCGCCTTCATCTCCATGAATTTACTCTCCAGCGCCTGACGCGCCGACAGCTTACTCGACTGCTTGGACACCCAGGCGGCGATCTGGCTCTCCTTGGGGCGGCTCATGAAATACTTGATCACCTCGGCGGTGGATAGCGCCTCGGCCTGGCCCGTCACCGCGACTTGACGCTCCAGCGGATGCCAGGGAAACAACAGGCTGATCTTGGCGTTGGCGGCGATTTGCTGCGCCTTGCGGCTCTCGAGATTGGTAAAGAAGACGAAACCATTATCATCGAAGCGTTTCAGCAAGACTATGCGCTGGAATGGCTGACCACTGGCATCGACTGTGGCAACACACATGGCGGTTGGATCGCTCAGCTCAGCCTCCCTGGCCTGCCCCATCCAAGTGGCAAACAGCGTCATGGGATTGGCCGGCAAGTCGGCACGCCGCAGCCCTCCCTTGTTGTATTCCCGACGAATATCACTGAGATCTGTCATTGTTCTTTCCTTAGCATGTTGAGAAGCGGAAGCCGTCGTTATAGCGCTATTATGACGGCACAAATGAAAAAGCCAACGTCAGGACGTTGGCTTTTCGCTGTCGATAACACTTATTTCTTAATCAGCCCCTGACCTTCGGCCCAGACGTGCAGCATCTCCAGTCCCAGGGTCGCACCGGCCAGCGCCGTGATGTCGGCCGAATCATAGGCGGGCGCCACTTCAACCACGTCCATACCGACCACATTCATGCCACGCAGGCCACGGATAATCTTCATCGCCTTATCACTGGTGAGGCCGCCACACACTGGGGTACCAGTGCCTGGAGCGAAGGCAGGATCCAGGCAGTCGATATCGAAGGTGATATACAAGGGCATGTCGCCGACCCGGGTGCGGATCTGCGCCACGATTTCCTCGGCACTGAGATCGTTGGCGGTAGCGCCGTCGATCACTTGGTAGCCGTGGTTTTCACGATTGTATTCGGTGCGGATACCGACCTGCACAGAGTGCGCCGGATCTATGATGCCTTCACGGGGAGCATGGAAAAACATGGTGCCGTGATCATACTTGCTGCCCTGACTGTAAGTGTCTGTATGGGCATCGAAATGCAGCAACGCCATGGTGCCGAACTTCTTGTAATGGGCACGCAGCAAGGGCAAGGTCACGAAATGATCGCCACCGAAACTCATCAGCGTCTTACCCGACTCCAGCACAGAGGTCGCGAAGGCTTCCACTCTCTGGGTAAAGTCTTCGGCATCGCCGCAGTTATAAACCAGATCGCCGGCATCGACCATCTTCACATGCTGGCTCAGGCTGAAATCCCAAGGCCAGCGGGTCTCTTCCCAGGCCAGGTTAACCGAGGCACGACGAATCGCGTCCGGGCCCATACGCCCGCCAGAACGCCCGGTAGTTGCCATATCGAACGGCAAACCAATGACAACCACATCCGCATCGCTTTCGAGGGGCTTGAAGTTCAATGGTTGACGCAAATACCCAAACGCATTCGAATACAGCGAGTAATCGGGTTTATCTGCTAAGGTGGTCATACATTCTCCAAAAAGGGCAAACGCCGAAAAATTACATAGGTTCAGGGATCAACACTTCATGGGACAAGTGCTGATAATGACTGAAGTCGATATTATACCCCTGCTCCGAGGCTAAAGAACAACTTCCCAAGCATAAATGCGCCGGAAAAGTGTGATTCTGGGGGGTAGAATTAAAGCCGATCACATCCCAGCTCCCCGGATTGAGGCGGGCCAGGAGCTGCGCACAAATATCGACCGGATAATTGCCCAGGTCCAGATTGGTTTCCAGGCTCACATAGGAGCTGGTTTCCTGGGGGGTGATGTGTAGGGTGACATAGTCCTTGCCACGGATAGCGTTCACCGAATATCCCAGGGGCTGAAACAGGAAATCATCAAATTGAAACTCAGGCAGCATGCTCTCCAAGGCCAGCAAGTGACGCACTCCCGCTGCCGTCTGCCGACTGCCGCGCAGATAATCGGCCGCCTCACCGCGTATGTGGTACATGAGCAGCTCGCTGGTGCAGTCATCCGCCGCGGCTCGATAGTCTCTGTCGGTGCAAAAAATATAGTGGTGATGTGAGTCCAGATGCCCTATGCGATAGGCCTTGCCTGACACGTGCCGGCGCAGCCTGAGCAGATCTTGTTCGAATGAACTCGGCTGCAAGTGCGACAGGTATTCGTTCTTGCGCTGATAGCTGGCGAAAGCGATGGCATCCTGGCCCAGGTGCTCGATAAAGCCAATGGCCGCGTCGACCAGAGTGGTAGTGCCACAGGTTAACATCAAGAATCTGTCGTCCCAGACGAACAGACTCGATTCGCTCAACAGATAGGCATCGCAATATGGGTTGCGGATACAGGAGAGGATCTCGGCATTGGCACGGGTCACCAATTGCGCCCAGAAGCCGTCACCGAGCCGGCGCAGACTCTGATACTGAGGCGTGACTATGACCTCAATTTTTTTCTCCGAACCTTCAAAAAACATCGTGTCTCTATACCTAATACAGGCCGGAAGGATGGGCTCCTGCCGGCCTGTTTCATGCCTGCTTAGCTTTAAACCTGCTCTACCGAGAAGTCTTCTAAATAGGTATAACCCTTCAAGCCCAATTGCAGCTCTTCGAGTATGTTGGCCCGTTCAGCTTCCTCTATATGCAGATTCACCAATTCTTCATAGGTGCGCATGAAAGACACGGCATCCAGGTTAACGTAGCGCAACACGTCCGCCACCGTATCGCCGGCGAGCACGGACTCGATATTGGTCAGGCCCTTGTCATCGATACGCACCACGGCCGAGTTGGTATCGCCGAACAGGTTATGCATGTCACCCAGAATTTCCTGGTAAGCCCCCACCAGGAAGAAACCTATCAGGTACGGACTCTCGGCACTCCAGGCAGGCACAGGCAGGGTCGTTTCAATCCCCTGACCATCGACGTACTGATCTACTATGCCGTCGGAATCGCAGGTGATGTCCAGCATCACGGCGCGGCGCTCGGGAGCCTTATCCAGCCCGGACAGAGGCAGCACGGGGAACACCTGATCTATGCCCCAGGCATCCGGCAGGGATTGGAACAGGGAGAAGTTCACGAAAAACTTATCGGCCAGCTTCTCGTTGAGCTCATCTATGATGGGTCTGTGATAACGGTTTTTCGCATTCAACATGCCCTGCACTTCATGGCATACCCGCAGGTTCGCCTGTTCGGCCCAGGCGCGTTCCGCCAGATTGATTTGCCCGGCGGCAAACAAGGAATGGGCTTCGGCCAAGTCACTCTGGCTGTCATGGTAGATTTCAATCAGCGCCCGCTGATCGGCGCGGCCACGGATCTCGGACCAGGATTGCCACATGTTATGCAGCAACTGGGGCGATTCTTCCGCTGGTGGCTGAATGTTTTCAGGCACATAGGCTTCGGTGCCTATCACATCCGTGATCAGCACGGCATGATGAGCCGTCAAATAACGCCCGGATTCCGAGATGATACGCGGCATGGGTTGCTCGTACTCATTACAGATATCGGTCAGCACATTGACTATGTTGTTGGCATATTCGGTCAGGCCATAGTTCATCGAGTTATTGCTCTGGCTGCGGGTACCGTCATAGTCCACCGCCAGACCGCCACCCACGTCGAAACAATTGACGCTGGCGCCGAGTTTGCGCAATTCGCAATAGAAACGTCCGGCTTCGCTCACACCCTGGCGAATATCGCGGATGTTGGCGATTTGCGACCCCAGGTGGAAATGCAGCAGCTGCAGCGAGTCCAGCATGTCATGCTGTTTCAGCTGCTCGACGACTGTCAGTACCTGCGCCGCCGACAAGCCAAACTTGGACTTTTCGCCGCCACTGGCCTGCCATTTACCCTTGCCCTGGAATGCCAGGCGGGTACGCAGGCCCAGTCTTGGGGTCACGCCCAGGCGCTTGGATTCGGTCAATACCATCTTAAGTTCAGACAGCTTTTCCAACACTATGTAGACTTTATGGCCCAGCTTCTCGCCGATCAATGCCAAGCGTATGTATTCGTTGTCTTTGTAGCCATTACAGACGATGACGGAACTGGCCTTCTGCGCCATGGCCAGTACGGCCATCAACTCAGGCTTACTGCCGGCTTCCAATCCAAGCTGCGGCACTTCCTTGGAGACCTGGCTCGCCAGGATCTCTTCGACCACTGTCTGCTGTTGGTTCACCTTGATGGGGTAAACCAGCAAGTAGTCGGCCTGATATTCATACTTCTGGATCGCCTGATCGAAGGCGTGACACAGGCTGTTGACTCTATGATGCAATATCTGTGGGAAACGCACCAACACGGGTAAGGCTACCCCGGCCTTGACCATGTCTTTGGCCAGCTCGTTCAAGCCAATCTTGTATTCAGGGTTCGCAGGATCCGGTGACACAGTCACCTCACCGCCATCGCTGATACCGTAAAATCCTTGGCTCCAGTGGGTTACATTGTACCCAGAACGAGCATCATCAATAGACCAATCATTCATTATATATTTAGCCCGTTAATTAAAAATGGGTTAGACAGTCAGGGCAGACCTGACGGCTTGTTCTACAAATCCAGGCAAAGCGAAGCTCGCCTGATGTATTGCTGGCGTGTAATAACGCGTGCTGATCCCAGCCGCGTCATAACGAGCCATGAGGCTGGCCAAATCGAGCTGGCGCGCACTCAGGTTATCTGTTGCCCATGCAAACGCCATGCTGCCACCGACATAGGTGGGCACGGCGGCCATATAGAACCAACATTCCTTCACATATGGGCTCATGCGCCTTACTGTGTTTGGCACTTCGTCGGGTTGCATGAATGGCACCCCATTCTGGGCGACGAAAATACCCTCTTCGTTAAGGCATGCAATACAAGCCTGATAAAAGTCCGAACTGAACAAGACTTCACCCGGTCCGACCGGATCCGTACAGTCGGAAATAATCACATCGAAACCTTGCTGGCAGGACTGCACAAATGCCATCCCGTCCTCTATCACCACCTCGACCCGCTCATCCTCGAATGCGCCCTGGGAATGCTGCGGGAAGTAAGTCTTGCACATCTCTATCACTGCCGCATCAATTTCCACCAGAGTGATATTGCGGATCTGTGCATGCTTCACCACTTCTCTGAGCATGCCGCCGTCGCCACCCCCGATGATCAGCACACTCTGCACCGCACCATGGGCCAATATGGGCACATGGGTCAACATCTCATGATAGATAAACTCATCTCTTTCCGTCGTCTGTATGGCGCCATTGAGTGACATCACACGCCCAAACCTGGCATTGTCGAAGATAGTCAACTGCCACTGGGGCGTTGACTGCTCGAAGACCAGTTTATCCTGGGTAAAATATTGGCCATAAGCGCCGTACAGGGTTTCATAGTATCTGTTGTTAGCTTGCATGAAATTGACCGCACCACCTCGACATCAGAGGGTAAAAAAGCAAAGCACTCAACATCGGATGCTTCCCTCCAGGGAATTCCGATGCGCCAGCCGCCACTCCAGGGAGTTGAGCGACGTCTATGACTGGGGACTATTGGTCTCTTCGCGGCCGGAATTGATGCGGTTAAGCGTGAGGTGCTTCAAGCGTGTGTCGGCACAGGCTACCGGGCAGGCTGCCACAGGTAAGCGCAGAATGAAAAATCTATGGTTATGCATTAGCTAAAACCCCTCTTAACCCCGTGTAACTTATGATAGTGCAAGAACACGGTTCATGACCTGTGAACCATAAAGCCTGGAGGCGGCTTAAACCCGATAACTTAGTCGATGTCTCCATAAGTATCAAGCCGCTAACTCGTAAAACGGCGCAATTAAACCTTGCTGGGCGCCATAATGCAAGCACGAATATCACTTTAAATTAACCGTTAAAAAATAATCCACACAACATAGAGACAGCATTGGCACTAAATAACAAAATTTACCATAACAATCAGAATGATAACTCAACCTCCCTTCAGCAATACTGTTCAATATTTTTTAATATTCCGGGCTCATTCGCGCATTTGGGCATGGGAAAACTTGTCGAGCATCCCAAGGGGAATTCCTCTATAATTCTCCCCAGTTACAATCGATAGTGCACACAGAGAATTACATGATACAGATAGGCAGAATCTGCAAGCTTGAAGTCGTTAAACAGGTCAGTTTTGGGGTGTACCTCAACGCCCAGGAGCTGGGGCAAGTCCTGTTACCCAACAAGGTCACGCCAAAGGACTGCCAAGTCGGCGATTGGCTCGAGGTCTTCCTCTACCTGGACTCGGAAGATATGGTCATCGCCACCACCCGTCGCCCACTGGCGCAAGTGGGTGAATTTGCCTATTTGAAAGCCGTTGCCACCGGCCCCTATGGTGCTTTTCTCGACTGGGGGCTGGATAAAGACTTGCTGCTGCCCTTCGGCGAACAGCATAAGACCATAGAAGAAGGCCGCTCCTACCTCGTCTATGTCCATGCCAACCGAGCCGATGAACGTATCGTCGCCTCGGCCAAGCTCGACAAGTTCCTCGATAAGACGGCCCCGGATTATGACGTTGGCCAGCAGGTGGAGCTCATCATAGGCGGCACCACAGACTTGGGCTACAAGGCCATAGTCAACCAACAACACTGGGGCGTCATCTACCAGAACCAGGTATTCCAGAAGCTGAGGTTTGGCCAGAAACTGAAGGGGTTCATCAAACAGGTGCGCGCCGACGGCAAGATAGACTTAACACTGCAACAAGGCGGTAAAGAGGAGCTGGATCAACACGCCAGACGTATCTTGTCCAAATTAAAGCAGGCCGGCGGTTTCCTGCCGTTAACCGACAAGACCGATGCCGGCATCATTTACGAGCAGCTTGGCATGAGCAAGAAAGCCTTCAAGAAATCCATAGGCGGGCTATTCAAGGCCGGCCAACTCAGCATTGACAGCGACGGTTTAAGGCTCACAGAAGATGCCTGATCGACTGATTTAGCAGCAATATCTCCGCTCGCTGGGACAACTCCTAGGATAATCGGCATGGCTCTGTTATAACAAAGCCATGCTTTTTTATGGGAGTCCATATGCAACTCACGTCACACGAAGCCAGAGTCATAGGTTGCCTTCTGGAAAAAGAAGTCACCACCCCGGAACAATACCCATTGTCACTCAACGCCCTGACCTTGGCCTGTAATCAGAAGTCCAGTCGCGATCCTGTGCTGGAACTGAGCGAAACTCAGGTGCAGGCGAGTCTGGATTCATTGGCGAAACGCAGGCTCATCAGCGAGCAGTCCGGCTTCGGCAGCAGGGTCATCAAGTATCAACACAGATTCTGTAACACAGAGTTTGGTGAGTTGCAGCTGACGGCGGCGCAGCTGGCCATAGTTTGCCTATTACTGCTGCGCGGCCCACAGACGGCCGGCGAGTTGCGCACCCGCAGCAACAGGCTGTATAACTTCAAGGATATTGCCGAGGTCGAGCAGACACTCTCTGAGCTGATGCGAGCCGAGCCCCCCATGCTGGGACAACTCCCCCGGGAGCCGGGCAAGCGTGAATGCCGCTTCGAGCAGCTGTTCAGTGGCTCTGTCAGCCCGGCGGGCTCGCCAAAGGCCCAAGTGGCTCCAGTCGATAAACTTGCTGCCAGTGACACAGCCGCCGACACAGGCGAAGCCGAACTGGTCGAGCGAGTCGCTCGGCTCGAGCAGCAGCTCGCCCAATTAACCGAGCAAGTGGCGCTATTGCTGGCCGCCGCCAAATAATCCAGACCGTCCAAGATGGTCGGCAACATGCGTTAAAGGATCTGCACTCCATGGTCAATCACACTCCTCCCACGGGCTTGCGCAACAGTCTCATCATTGCCAAGTTCGAATTGCATAAACTCTTCTTACAAACCCGGGGAATTGTCGCCTTAATCGCTTTCGGCCTGGTATGGGGGCTCATTCTCCTCTATCCGGTGCAAAGCGCCTCGGGGATATTACTCCAACCTCAGTTTAAAGAGATGATAGATCGCCTCTTTGGCCCCAACACACTCAACGAGTTGTTTGACTGGCCGGTCGCCGAATTGGCGGTATTCTGGTGCGTCGCCCTATACCTGTTTCCGATTTTCAGTATTTTCATTGCCGCCGATCAGTTCGCCTCGGATAAGAGCCGGGGGACCTTCCGCTTCATTTGTCTCAGGGCCAGTCGCGACAGTTTGTTTTTCGGTCGCTTCCTGGGACAGATGCTCATTCAGTCCCTGCTGATCTTGCTCACTGTGCTGGCGACCATAATATTGGCCGCCTCCCGGGATCCCAACCTCCTGCTGACCGCCGGCAATACCGGCCTGGGGGTCGCGATTAACCTCATCATAGTGATAATGCCCTACACGGCCGGGATGGCCATACTGTCACTCTATGCCTCGACGGCCCGTCAGGCGACCATCTACGCCACCATATTATGGACCCTGGTCTCTATCGGCATCATGTTGCTGGACAGTCAATTGCCTTATGTTGGTGCGCTGCGCTGGGTATTGCCTGGCTCACAACTGGACGCCATGATCAACACCCAAGGGCTGGCCAGCTTCAGCTACGCCCCCATTCCGCTGCTCCAGACCGCAGTCATTCTGCTGCTGGGCCGAGTCTACCTGCAAAGGAGCGCATTATGATGTTGGTTAATTGCACCGGCCTCAGCCAATTCTATGGCAACAAACTGGCACTCGATAACGTCGATTTCAACCTGGGTGCCGGCGCCCCCATAGCCCTGGTGGGCCCCAACGGTGCCGGGAAGACCACGCTCTTCAGCCTCATGTGTGGCTATTTGACCCCCAGCAAGGGAGAGATATTGATCTTGGGTGAGAAACCCGGCAGTGCTCAACTCCTGGGACGGGTGTCGGCCCTGCCGCAGGATGCCAAGTTGGATCCCAACCTCTCGATTTTGTCACAGCTAACCCTGCTGGCTCAGTTGCAGGGCATGAAACCCAATGCGGCCAGACAGGAGGCCCTGAGGGTGCTGACCCTGGTGGATCTGACCGAGGTCGCCGGACAGAAGCCCCCCAGCCTGAGCCACGGCATGAGCAAGAGGGTCTCCATCGCCCAGGCGCTGATGGGCAGCCCAGAGTTGGTACTGCTCGATGAACCCACCTCGGGCCTGGATCCGGCCAATGCCAAAAAAGTCAGGGAGCTGGTGCTAAGCCTGTCCGGCGAGATCACTTTCATCATCAGTTCGCACAATCTGGATGAATTGGAAAAGCTATGCGATCAGGTATTGTATTTGGACCAAGGCCGGCTAACCCAATCCGTATCCTTACAATCCCGCAACCAGGCGCAGTTCGATTACCTCACCCTGACCATGCAGTCCTGTGATGCCGACAGCCTCACCAAGGAGCTCAGTGCCCGTACCGGAGTCATAGCGGTCACCTCCAAGAGCAGTAATGAGTTCGTGATCCAATACGATCCAGCCCTCACATCCGCTCTGGAGCCGACACTCTTCAGCCTGTTTGAGCAACAGGGCTGGCAGTATAAGATGCTGTTGAAAGGCCGTACCCTGGAGGACACCCTCTTCTCTTAAGGGCTTTGCCTGCAAAGGCGATGGTCGCAAAACACCGGCCCCAAGCCCACAATAACAGTCCCGGGCGCAGCGCCACTATAGCGCCACTATAGCGAGCGCCATCGCAGCGCTTCGCCCGGACACGCTGAAGACTCATCAGAACAAAGCGGTTTACACTTCCAGTTATTGCCAACGTGTATTGCCGATAAGCAGATATTCGCCCTTGTGATAGGACATGACGAGCCGTGCATATCGCGTCAGATCGCCGCCAAGGGCTTTATACTCCAGGACAAGCTCCCCCTCAAGGTGCAGATCAGATAGCGGGTTTCATCTATGGGCACAAAGGGAAAACCAGAGACGAAGCAGGATGAACCCCGCCGCTACTAATGCAGCTAAAGTTAATGCAGCCAAAGTTAATGCAGCCAAAGTGGCCCCGCCCCCAAAGAATACACTTTTGCGAAAAATACCCTCTCCCTTTGATTGGCGCTGACTCATCAATCCTGGTGAGTCATAGTTTAACACTCAGCCCCTGCGCCACTATCTGTGCCCGGTGTCCGGTGTCCAGTGTCTGTGGGGGCTTGACGCTTACCTTAGAGATTCATCATGAAGGAATCATTAAAGGTATTGCTAATGCATGTTTAAAATCGAATAAAAGCAATGACTTTATGCCAGTGAAAACAAAATTTGTCGGCAGGGGCTTAACCCATGGGGCTGAAAATAAGCGCAAAGAATCCGGAAAGGCAGACAGGCTGAGAGACGAAAGGGATGCTGAAAAGCGCCATAGCCGGCGGTGAGCCAGCCCAACCCCGGGTTGTACAGCTGTCTATTCGTTAAGGAGAACTAAGGAGTAGCTAAGCATACTGAATGATGGGTTTGAGGACACAACGGCTGCAATCGAGACTCGGGAGGGTAACAACGGCTCGAAAAATACAGATACAAAAAGAGCCATGGTTTGCACCATAGCCCTTTAGAGTCCTTACTGTCAGCCTGGGCCGACGAGTAATGATTAGCCGATAATTGTTACGTTTTCAGCTTGAGGACCTTTCTGACCTTGAGTCACAGTGAAAGATACTTTCTGACCTTCGTCAAGAGTTTTGAAACCGTCAGAGTTGATTGCACGGAAGTGAACGAATACGTCTGGACCAGACTCTTGCTCGATGAATCCGAAACCTTTGTCAGAGTTGAACCACTTAACTACACCAGTTACTTGAGACATGATATAAATCCTGTAAATAAAAATATTAAAGCCTTAACGGCGGTGGAGCTGGAAAATGCCGGTATTACTTATGTTTACAGGACGAACTGGGTCGTATTGAACACATAAATATAAGCCCAACCTTCAAGCTGGTATGACTATAACCCATTTTCGGAATATGTCAACAAACTATATCGACGCCAACTTTAGTTTCTGCATGACATTGTCCATACTCTGTGCCGGCTCATTGACCATGACGCTTGCGGTTTTAGAAGTCCGTAAAAAAAACAAATTAAAACATTTTAATTTCAATTGTTTGAGAAATAACATTCAGGCGCATTTCACTCTATGCACTTCAATCTGGAAATCCAGTTCGCAGCTCAGGCCCTGCTGGGTCAAATTAATTTTTTGGTCGGCGGTCAGTTTCCACGCATAAGGCGTCATCTCGAGGAAATGGGCTATGTCTTGTGGCTCAGTCAATGTCAGCTGCCACCTCAGACGCTCCTGATGCAGGCAATCGAAACCTGCCAGCTCGGCCGTCGTTTCCGGATGCAATCTGGGTTCAGGGTAAATCAGTTGTTTCAGGGCAAAATGGTGCCAGGGCCCGGGCGATACAGTGATCAATATGCCTTCCTTGGCCAATACCCTACACACCTCCTCCAGCTTGGATGGCGCGTAGATCCTGATGGCCAAGTCGAAACTCTGGGCCGCAAACGGCATATCGTAGGCACTCGCGACGCAGAAGGATGACTCGGGGTAGCGTTTGGCGGCATATTTTATCGCGGATTTGGAAATATCCAGCCCCTGCAAGTTGCAGGCATGATGCCGCTTGATGCTGTCAAACAGCCTCTGACTGTAATAGCCCTCACCGCAACCTATATCCAGCAGGCTCCCGGCTTCGGGGGCATGGGTCAACGCCAGCTCGTTGACCCTGTCGCTCAACGCCTGGTAATGACCGGCATTGAGAAACTCGCGCCTGGCGAACATCATCTGCCGGTTATCCCCCGGATCTTTGGAGTTTTTCTTCTGTACAGGCAATAAATTCACATAGCCTTCTTTGGCGCAATCGAAGCTATGTGAGGCCAAACACCCCCAGCTGTTGCCCTGTAAAACCAAGGGCGCGGCGCAGAGGGGACAAATATAATGCATAGTGATACCCGGCTTCCTTTAATGTCAGAAATTACAAGACGATGTCATGTTCATCATCTGTGAGTCGCCTGACCATCTCTGTCACGCCCGGCGGCGCCAACAGTTCGTAGCAGTCAAGCTTGCGCTGCAGCTTTTCCTGGCTCAGGCTCTCATTTGCTGCCTGGCCGTAGCTTTGGCGCTCAAGTTGTTGGCTGTAAGTCCGGAATAACCATTGTCTTTTTTTCAATAACTGGCTATCCAATTGCATTGCTTCGGCCGACAAGCCGGGATGCAACTTACCCAGCTCTCCCCTGAGAAACGCCTGCAGATCGCTTCTGACCTGCTCGAGTTCGGCAATATGCACCGCCAGCATCTGTGAAGACTCACTGTAATCATAGCTTCTGGCCAACAGGGCCTTGGCCAGCATTATGTCCTTGGGCTCTTGAAACAGGCGCAGATCATGCTCCAGCGGCACAGATTCGAACAAGCTGTCCCCTGCCTGACTGAAGCTCAAGCTTGTCGCTCCGGGCGTCAATGTCAGACGGATCCCGGTCCGCAACTGAGCGGCACAGATCCCGGGGGCCGTCCCCAGCCGGGGATAGAGTCTCAGGCCCTGCCCCATACCCCGGACCACGCTATGATCCGATGGCAGCTCTCTGGAGCCTGCCTCTGTTCCTGTCGCAGACTCTGCCTCCATCTCAGTCTCTGGCTCGAATTCCAAGCGCAAGAAGGCTTGGCTTTTAATGGTCAAACGACTCTTGCCGACACTGCTGTCGATAACGATCATTTCAACCAGGGGGGCATTGAGCATCTGCAAGACGATAAAATCGCTGACGTCTTCGGGTAATCTAAGTCTTAAATGGCGTTCTTGCTGCACATCGACAATGACGGGCTGACTGAAAAATGGGTTATACATACGGCTCACAGTCCCTTAATTAGCGCACGATTGTACCTTTGAAGCCGATAGGGGTCACGAGTTAACAAGGTATTTAATCAAGATAATGATGCCGATAGACAGTGATTGCTGCCCCTGTCAGCCCATTAGGTGGTAAGATAATTCCATTCTCACGTCTGCCTTTTTATTCATACTTATGTCCTCACCCGTTCAGCCAACCTTGTTTTGGCACGATTATGAAACCTTCGGTGTCAGCCCGGCCAGAGACAGACCGGCGCAGTTTGCCGGGATCAGAACCGATCTCGATCTCAACATCATAGGCGAACCCGTCAGTTTCTATTGTAAGCAAGCCACGGATTATCTGCCTTCTCCCGAGGCTATCCTGATCACAGGGATCACCCCTCAGCTGGCGAACCTCAAGGGCCTGGTCGAGACCGAGTTCATGGGGCAGATCAACGCCTTGTTCAGCCAGCCCAATACCTGTGTCGTCGGCTACAATTCACTCAGGTTCGACGATGAGGTCACCCGCTTTGGCTTCTATCGCAACTTCATCGACCCCTATGCCAGAGAATGGCAGCAAGGCAATTCCCGCTGGGATATTATCGACCTGGTCAGGGCCTGCTATGCCTTCAGGCCTGAAGGCATAAATTGGCCACAGAAAGAGGACGGTTCCCCCAGCTTCAAACTCGAACAGCTCACCCAGGCCAACGGCCTGAGCCATGATAAGGCCCACGACGCCCTGTCCGACGTGTATGCGACCATTGCCATAGCCAAACTCATCAAAGAGAAACAGCCCAAACTCTACCAATACTATTTCGGTCTGCGGCGTAAGCAGGCGGTCAGCGAGCAGCTGGATGTGCTGAATATGCAACCCTTGGTGCATGTCAGCTCCAAAATCAGCGCACTCCATGGCTGCACTACCATCATAGCTCCCGTGGCCCATCATCCAGTCAACAAAAATGCCATCATCTGTGTCAACATGGCGATGGATATCGGCCCGCTGATCGAGCTGGACGTTGAAGCCATCAAGACCCGGATGTACACCCCGAGAGCCGAGCTCGGCGCCGATGAGCTGCCCATTCCGGTGAAACAGATACATATCAACAAGTGCCCCTTCATCTCACCCGCCAAGACGCTCACAGATGAGAATGCGGCGCGATTGCAGATAGATAAGGCGTTTGCCCGCGAGCAATATAAGCGGCTGCGCAATCATCCTGAGATCCGGGAGAAGCTCACTGCCCTGTTCGAATCCCAATCCGAATATGAGTCAGACAACCAGGATCCCGATCTCATGCTCTACAGCGGTGGTTTTTTCAGCCATGCGGATAAGGCCAAGATGAAGATAATACGTCACACCACACCACAAAACCTGGCCGCCCTGGATCTGCAATTCGACGATCCCAGGGTCAAGGAGATGTTGTTCCGTTACCGGGCACGCAACTATCCTGAGCTGCTCGATGAACAGGAGTCCCTGCGCTGGCGTGAATTTTGTCAGCAAAGGTTGGCCGACCCCGACTATCTGTTGCGTCTGGAAAACTTGTTGCAAGACACGGAAGATGAAACGAAACAAAAGCTCCTGGCCGCCTTGTGCCATTATTTGCGTTCGCTCTGAATACCCTTCATTGCGACTGGATCACATTTAGCGACTTTAACGATTAAGGATGAGGGAAATGCAAGACAGATTCATTCACAGCATAACCCAGTTACCCCCAAAATTAGCCAGTGCCCTACTCCCCCTGTTGGGCCATGACTTTGCCGGCCATCTGGACGCACAACAATTGGCGCAGTTGATGACGGCCGCCAATCTGAGTGAAGCCGAGCTCCTGCTGGCCTTGCTGCCGATCGCCGCGGCGCTGGCCAATCCGCCGATCAGCGACTTCTATGTCGGTGCCATCGCCAAGGGAAAAAGCGGTGCTATCTACATGGGTGCCAACCTCGAACTGGCGGGCGAAGCCCTGTTTCATTCCGTCCATGCGGAGCAGAGCGCCATCAGCCATGCCTGGTTGAGCGGCGAGAGCCAGATCCTGGATATCATAGTCAACGCCAGTCCTTGCGGTCATTGCCGCCAGTTTATGAACGAGTTGGTCAATGGGGCGAACATCCAGATACATTTGCCCAGACAGCAGGTACAACCCCTGTCCCATTATCTGCCCCATGCCTTCGGTCCCCTGGATCTCAATGTCACCATGCCCTTGTTATCCAAGCAGCAAACCGAATTTGCCATCGAGAGCTCGGATCCCATGGTCATCGAAGGCCTGGATCATGCCAGCCTCAGCTATGCCCCCTACAGCAAATGCTTTGCCGCCGTGGTGTTGGAAACCCATGATGGGGCAACGTTCTGTGGCCGCTATGCCGAAAATGCTGCCTTCAACCCCTCAATGCTGCCCATGCAAATGGCACTGACGGCGCTGCTGCGCCATGACAGGGACTTTAGCGACATCAATCGCGCCCTGCTGATAGAGTCATCCCAGGGCAAGATCAGTCTGGTCGGGGCGACACTGGATGCACTTCAGGCCGTCAGCGCAATCGAGCTGGAGCATCTGGTGCTGGAACCGAGCTAAACGGGCCTAAGCCAATAAAAAAGGACTGAGCTTCAGTCCTTTTTTATTGCTGGTATCTGTACTAATCGCGCGTCTTTTCCAGTCGCGCCAACAGGCTGGAGGTATCCCAGCGATTGCCGCCCATGGCCTGCACCTCGGCATAAAATTGATCAACCAGCGCCGTCATCGGCAACTGGGAGCCGTTGCGGCGCGCCTCTTCGAGGGCGATGGCTAAATCCTTGCGCATCCAGTCTATGGCGAAGCCGAAATCATATTTGCCCTGCCACATGCTCTGATAACGATTTTCCATCTGCCAGCTCTGGGCCGCGCCTTTGCTTATGACCTCGACCACCTTCTCACCATCCAGTCCGGCGCTGCGGGCGAAATGCAGCGCTTCGGCCAAGCCCTGGACAACGCCCGCGATACAAATCTGATTGACCATCTTGGTCAATTGCCCGGCGCCCACATCCCCGAGGCGCTCGGCACAGCGGGCGTAAGCCGTCATCACGGGCTTAACCCTGTCGAACACGGCTTGCTCACCACCGACCATCACGGTCAAGACGCCATTCTCGGCTCCCGCCTGGCCACCCGAAACGGGGGCATCGAGAAAGCTCATCCCCTGCTCTGCGAGCAGAGCCGCCAGCTCCCTGGCGACATCGGCCGAGGCCGTGGTGTGATCGATAAGCACGGCACCGGGTGCCATGCCCGCCAGCGCCCCCTGTTCCCCGAGCACGACCTGACGCAGGTCATCATCGTTGCCGACACAAGTGATCACTATCTCCTGGCCCTCGGCGGCTTCTCTTGGGGTGGCGCAACTGCGGCCGCCATGGGTTTCGACCCATTTCAGGGCCTTTTCCTGGCTCCGATTGTACACAGTGACCTGGTGGCCTTTACCGACCAGATGTCCAGCCATGGGGAAACCCATGACGCCTAAACCTATGAATGCCACTCTTGCCATGAAAATACCTTCGCTTACCGTGAATATAAGGGGTTACAGAATTATTATGATGATGGTTAAAATCAGATGTTTATTGTCCCGCGGGAGCCGCGTATCAGTTTACCCCTTGGGGAGCAAATGTGAAAGCCACGGCCGGGGTTACCCTCCAGGCGTGACGTGGGCCGCCATTTCGGCGCCAATTTTCTTGCGCATCTCCATCAGCCTGAGGGCCGAATCCCGCAGTTTTATATCCGCTTCCGTGACAGGAACCCACTCGGGTACCTGCGTCGGCTGCCCCTCATCATCGACGGCCACCATGATGACGATACAATGTGTGGTCAGATGGCGCTCGGCGTTCTTGGGATCCCCGGCCCTGACGTCTATGCCGATATGCATAGAGGTCCTGCCGGTGTAGATCACCTTGGCCCCGACCTCGACCAGGTTACCGACATGGATAGGCTCGACAAAGCGGATCCCGCCGGCATAGACAGTGATGCTGTATTTACCGCTCCAACCTGCGGCGCAGGCATAAGCCGCCAAATCGATCCATTTCATCACGGCGCCGCCGTGTACCTTACCGCCGAAATTGACATCCGCCGGCTCGGCCAGGAATCTCAGGGTTATTTGCCTATCTTTACCCGCCATGCTCACCTCTTTTCTTCAGCTAGTTGTACCTGCTACATATGGGTACAGTGTACGCCAGAAATATCCCAGGGAATATTGCCCAAGCCCGGCAAACACGGCTTTTATGGCAGCCATTTGCGGAACAATGCCTAAACCTTGGCTGACGATTAATAAAAAAGCGCCGAATGGCGCTTTGTTGGTTCAAACCTGGCTTGGTTGCTGCTATCAGATTTTTTTAAATAACAGCGAGCCGTTGGTACCACCAAAACCGAAGGAGTTACACAGGGCATACTCCAGCTTCACGTCTCTGGCGGTGTGGGCAACGAAGTCCAGATCACAGCCTTCATCCGGGTTGTCCAGGTTGATGGTCGGCGGCACTGCCTGATCCCTGAGCGCCAACAGGGTGATGATGGCTTCGACCGAACCCGCTGCACCGAGCAGATGCCCTGTCATGGACTTGGTCGAACTCACCAGCACGTCATAGGCGTGGGCACCAAACACAGACTTCACCGCCGCCGCTTCGGCCTTGTCACCGGCCGGGGTCGAAGTGCCGTGCGCATTGATGTAGCCAATCTGTTCACGAGCCAATTGCGCATCCTTTATCGCATTGACCATGGCCGAGGCTGCACCCGCACCGTCGCTCGGTGGCGATGTCATATGAAAGGCATCGCCGCTCATGCCGAAACCGACCAACTCGCCATAGATGGTGGCGCCGCGGGCCTTGGCATGTTCATACTCTTCCACCACCATGACGCCGGCACCATCGCCTATGACAAAGCCATCTCTGTCTCTATCCCAGGGACGACTGGCGGCCGCAGGATCCTCATTGCGGGTCGACAGCGCCTTGGCGGCGCCGAAACCTGCAACCCCCAATGGCGTAGTGACATCTTCGGCGCCGCCGGCAACCATCACGTCGGCGTCGCCATAGGCGATGCTGCGGGCCGCGAAGCCTATGTTGTGTACCCCTGTAGTACAGGCGGTAGTCACGGCGAAGTTAGGCCCTGTCATGCCATACATGATGGACAGATGACCGGCGATCATGTTGATGATGGTGCTGGGAACGAAAAAGGGGGATACCTTGCGCGGGCCGCCGTTGAGCAGCGCGCTATGATTCTGTTCAATCAAGCCCATGCCGCCCATACCGGCACCTATGGCGGTGCCGACGCGACTGGGATCTTCCTTGCTCATGTCCAGACCCGAATCCTGGATAGCCTGGATCCCGGCCGCCATACCATACTGGATGAAGAGATCCATCTTGCGGGCATCTTTCCTGGTCAGGTATTGTTCGACATCGAAGTCTTTCACCGAACCACTGAAACGGGTCGAAAATTCACTGGCATCAAATTTGGTGATGGGCGCTATGCCGCTCTTACCCGCAAGCAAGGCCTTCCACGAAGCATCCACGGTATTGCCTACCGGAGTGACCAATCCTAAACCAGTTATGACTACACGACGTTTAGACACGTTATTCACCTTAATATGCAAAAAATGTGTGAACCATGATAGAAGCTAATGATATGTCTATCACAAATGATCCGCCAACCCGCGACGAGCATCTGAAACGAGAAAGGCTCAAAAATGTCAGACACTTTGAATGAAAACAACTGCAGAAATTGGCGGGCTTAAAACAAAAACAGGCGGCATAAATTGCCGCCTGTTTTCTAGAATTCTGGATTACTGATTCTTAGAAACGTAATCGATCGCTGCTTGAACAGTAGTGATCTTCTCAGCTTCTTCATCAGGGATCTCGGTATCAAACTCTTCTTCCAGAGCCATAACCAATTCAACAGTGTCCAGAGAATCTGCACCCAAATCGTCAACAAAAGAGGCCGCTGGTTTAACGTCTTCTTCTTTAACGCCCAGTTGCTCAATAATGATTTTCTTTACACGTTCTTCGATGTTGCTCATTAGTTTTCTTTCCTATTCAAATTACGCACTTGCGTAAGATTGCGAGTAGTTTATTCGATTCTACTGACAATGCAAGCTTAGTTTTTGTGGTCTAACCACGAAATTTGGCTTGCATCCCAATGAAAATCACAACTCAATTGCGACAGATTCCCTGCCATTCGCCCTTAAACCATGTACATGCCGCCATTCACATGCAAGGTTTCCCCTGTGATGTAAGCGGCAGAGTCCGAGGCCAAAAAAAGCACAGCGTTAGCAATTTCTTGCGCTTGCCCTAAACGTTCCATCGGAACTTGAGACATGATAGCTTGTTGCTGTTCTTCGGTCAGCTCATCCGTCATGTCTGTCTGGATAAATCCAGGAGCAATAGCATTAACCGTAATTTGCCGAGATGCAACCTCTCTGGCAAGAGATTTTGTAAATCCGATCAAGCCGGCCTTGGCCGCAGAGTAGTTCACCTGCCCTGCATTGCCCATGGTGCCTACGACTGAGCCAATATTGATAATACGACCGAAGCGTTTCTTCATCATGGTGCGCATCACAGGCTTGGACAGACGGAACAAGGATGTCAGGTTAGTGTCTATGATATCCTGCCATTCATCATCTTTCATGCGCATCAGCAAATTATCGCGGGTAATACCTGCGTTGTTGACCAGAATATCAACATCCCCGGCTTTTTCTTTGATCTGGGCGAATAAATCGCTCACCGACTGACTGTCGGTCACGTTAAGTACCAACCCGAAACCTTTATCCCCCAGATAGTCCTGAATGGCCGCGGCACCGCGCTCACTGGTCGCAGTGCCTATTACCAGGGCTCCCGCCTGGACTAACGTCTCGGCGATGGCCCGGCCAATTCCGCGGCTGGCGCCCGTGACCAAGGCCACTTTACCGTTCAAATTCAGGTTAACACTCATACAAACTCCTTATGCGGTCAGCGCGGCGAAAGATGCAGCATCGTTCACTGCTTGCGCTGACACAGATTTATTGATTCTCTTGGTCAACCCAGTCAATACCTTGCCTGGACCACATTCGACTAACTGGTTGATGCCTTCTGCCGCCATCTTCTCTACCGTCTCGCTCCAGCGAACCGGACAATACAATTGGCGTACCAAAGCATCTTTAATGTCTGCCGCCGAGGTGGGCGAAGCCACATCGACGTTATTGATCACTCTTATGCTCGGGCTTGAAAATGCGATGCTTTCCAGTGCCTGAGCCAACTTATCTGCCGCCGGCTTCATCAGGGCACAGTGGGATGGCACGCTGACGGGTAACGCCACCGCCATCTTGGCACCTGCGGCCTTGCAGGCAACGGCCGCACGCTCAACCGCCTCTTTCTGACCCGCGATAACGACCTGCCCTGGGCTGTTGAAATTCACCGGACTGACGACCTCCCCCTCGGACGCCGCTTCACAGGCCGCGGCAATGGCCGCATCATCCAGGCCAATGATGGCATACATGGCACCCGTACCCGCAGGTACCGCCTGCTGCATCAGTTGGCCACGCAGCTCGACGAGCTTGATAGCGGCCTTAAAATCTATCACACCGGCACACACCAGCGCCGAATACTCGCCCAGACTATGACCCGCCAAGACGTTTGGCAGTGCCTTGCCTGTGGCAAGGAAAGCCCGCCAGATGGCGACGCTGGCCGCCAATAATGCCGGTTGGGTCTTATCGGTTTCATTGAGCGTTTCCGCCGGACCATCTTGTACCAGGGCCCATAGATCATAGCCCAGGGCCTCGCTGGCCTCGGCGAATGTCTGGGTAACGACCTCATGTGTTGCGCCCAACTCGGCCAGCATGCCGACGGCCTGAGAGCCTTGGCCAGGGAACACGAAAGCAACATTTTCCATAATATTTATACCTATTTATTTGTCTATCAAACGGCGGCCCGAAGCGTTAGCTGCCGGCGATGATGCCCGCCGGTTAACCACACTCGGCGATCGGCAGCCTCGGGCCGCGGGGTTAAAAACGGATCAGTGCACTGCCCCAGGCAAAACCGGCACCGAAGGCCTCCAGCAACAATAATTGCCCCCGCTGAATGCGGCCATCCCTGACGGCTTCATCCAAGGCGATAGGCACGGAAGCCGCCGAGGTGTTGCCGTGTTTGGCCAGGGTCAATACCACCTTATCCAGGCTCATGTCGAGCTTCTTGGCCGTGGCATTGATGATACGGAAATTCGCCTGATGCGGCACCAACCAGTCGATCTCTGACTTACCTATGTTATTGAGCCTTAAGGTTTCAGTCACCACGTGGGATAACTGAGTCACTGCCACCTTGAAGACTTCGTTGCCTTTCATTGTCATATAACCGGAAATATCTGTGGGCTGCTCCCCTCGCGGCGGTAAGGCGCACTTGAGCAGGTCTCCCTGGCGACCATCGGCGTAGATATGGGTCGATAAGATCCCCGGGGTCTCACTGGCCCCAACCACCACGGCGCCGGCGCCGTCACCAAACAAGATAATGGTCGATCTGTCTTCCGGCTCACAGAGGCGCGACAATACGTCCGCGCCTACCACCAAGATTTTTTTAGCCGTACCGGCTTTGATAAATTGATCGGCAACAGATAAGGCATAGACGAAGCCTGAACAGGCGGCGGCAATATCGAAGGCTGGGATAGTATGAATGCCGAGCAAGGTTTGAATTTCACAGGCGGCGGCCGGGAATGCATTGCTGGCACTGGTGGTGCCGCAGATGATCATATCTAAGTCGGCTGCTTCTATGTTGGCCATTTCGAGGGCGTTGACTGCCGCCCTGTAACCCATGGTTGAAACGGTCTCTTCAGTGGCCGCAATGCGACGCTCCGAGATCCCGGTGCGTTCAACAATCCACTGATCTGTGGTTTCCACCATTTTTTCCAGATCTTGATTGCTACGTACCTGCACCGGCAGGTAACTGCCGGTTCCGAGAATTTTTGTATGCATAAGGAAGAGTCAGCTATTGATATCTAAAAGAATCGACTCCAAACGATCTTTTATCATTTCAGGGAGTCGACGTTGCGCTTCGGTCACTGCCAAACTAATCGCTTGTAAATAGGCAGTCGCGTCCGCGTTTCCATGGCTTTTTACTACTATTCCGCGCAATCCTATCAGACTTGCACCATTGTAGTGGTCGGGGTTCATCTGGCTCAGTACCGCCTGAATGCGCGGGGCGATGATTTTAGCCAGAAAACGTACAAAAAAACCTTGGGTCAAACCTTGCTTGAGCCTATCCACCAGTAACTTGGCTATGCCTTCGGATGTCTTGAGCGTGATGTTGCCGACGAAGCCATCACAGACGATCACATCGACATTGCCACTGTAGATTTCATCACCCTCGATAAAACCAGTGTAGTTGAGCCTATCCGTATGTTGTAATAACTGCCCGGCCTGTTGCACCTGATCGTTGCCCTTGATCTCCTCTCTACCTATGTTCAGTAACGCCACCTTGGGGCGTGACGTCTTCTCCACCGCTTCACACAGGACAGATCCCATGACGGCAAACTGAAATAAGGTTTCTGAGTCACAGGAGATATTGGCCCCCAAATCCAGCAAATACACCGGCTTGCGGGTCACTGTTGGCAAACAGGTCACCAGGGCGGGCCTGTCGATACCGGGTAAGGTTTTCAGCAGCACTTTCGCCATGGCCATCAAGGCACCCGTATTACCGGCACTGACACAGGCCTGGGCCTTGTCATCCCTTACCAACTCTATGGCGAGACGCATGGAGCTATTCTTGCGTGAACGCAATGCATGTACCGGACGATCGCACATTTTCACCACTTCTGTGGTGTGCAATATCTCTAAACGGGAGAGTAAAACGGCTTCTGCAGATTGCAGATGGATATCGATTTGGGCCTTATCACCGACCAAAATGATATTGAGAGAAGGATGTAATTTTAGTGCCCGCAAGGCTGCAGGCACTGTGACGTGGGGGCCATGATCGCCGCCCATCGCATCTAACGCAAGCGTCAGACTCGTCATTAGGAAACCAACAAATTACTTGTTGATAACCTTTTTACCGCGATAGAAACCATCGGCAGTCACGTTGTGACGCAAATGTAATTCACCGCTGGTAGCGTCTACAGACAACTGAGCTGTGCTCAGTGCGTCATGTGAACGGCGCATTCCGCGCTTTGAACGAGATTTTTTATTCTGTTGTACAGCCATGGGCCCTGTCTCCTAGATTACTTGCTCTTCAGTTTTTCTAACACTGCAAACGGATTTGGACGCTCCTCTTGAGCGGATTCGATCTCGCCTACAACCACATCCTTCGATCCCTTATTGCAATCAGTACCTTCATGCATAGGGATGATGGGCATGGCGACTATCAATTCATCTTCGATCAATTGATGCAGACGTATTTCGCCAATTTCATTGCACTCAATCGGGTCATACGCATCCGGGAGCTCATCGATTTCTGCCGGCGTCCGACAAGGACTAAAGCAGAAGTCGACCGTAACCTCTGTGGTATAAAGCGTCATGCAACGTTGACATATCAGAGTGAGCTCCGTCACAGCCTTCCCTTTCAGGTAGACTATCCCCTGTAAATCTACGCCACATTCCAACGACACTGTCACATCGGAACAGTCGCCGGCACATAACTCATTTAATCGCTTCAGCTGCTGACCAGGAACAACCCCCTGATAGGTGAGTCGACTCGCGGCAGTGCGAAAAGGATCAATTGAAACCGGTATCTTTACTGTTTGCATAAGGCGCGCATATTATAGTTTGAAAACGCCAGAGTCAAAGAAAAAATGATGCCTGGGTTGCAGTTTGCACTACAGACCCTTTCCTGACCCCGACATTGAAATTGACGGAAGCGAAATTTTACCCAAGCGCCCCGGGTTCCACAAGCATTAGCAGGCTAAAATAGCCGCATTCGCGCAAATGAATGCGTTCCGGGGGCATCCGGGTCATTCCCGGGTGACATAAAAGCCGCCACAGGTACAATACGCCCACATTCTACTCCCCCTTGGGTGACCCAATGACAGCAGATCTTATTTTAGCCTCTACCTCGGAATATCGAAAACAATTGCTGGAGAAGCTGCAACTGCCCTTCGGCTGCTGCAGCCCAAAGGTCGACGAGAGCCCTTTGCCGGGCGAAGGCCCCGAGGCCCTGGTGCTGCGTTTGGCCCAGGCCAAGGCCAGGGCCGGCGACAGGATGCACCCGGGTGCACTTGTGATAGGCTCGGATCAAGTCGCGGTTATCGAAGGCAAGATCACCGGCAAGCCGCTCAACTTCGCCACCGCCGTCGCCCAGCTCACCCAGGCATCCGGCAAGGCCATCACCTTCTATACCGGACTGGCACTCTACAACGGGGCCACAGACACCATGACCGCCGAGGTCGAGCCTTTCACGGTTCATTTCAGGACTCTGTCCCAGGCGCAGATCCAAAATTATGTTCGCCGGGAAGCGCCCTATTACTGCGCCGGCAGCTTCAAGAGCGAAGGTCTGGGCATAGCCCTGTTTTCCCGCCTCGAAGGCCGGGATCCCAATACCCTGGTTGGCTTGCCGTTGATTTTACTGACGCAGATGTTGCTCAGCCAGGGGCTGGACGTGCTCGGGGACGATGGACGGATGTGATTAAGGATATTGAAGGTATAGAAAAGGTATAGATAGGGAATAGATAGGACGGAAACCACCGGCGCGACGTTACAGGTGTGCAAGCAGCTCCCCGGCCGAGTCTATGATGGCTTTGGGGCCGGCGCCACGTAACTGCGCCGCGCTGTGGGCACCGTAGCTGACCCCGATGGCGTCCATGCCGGCATGTTTGGCCATGAAGAGGTCATGCACAGAATCCCCGACCATGATCGCCTGCTCGGGCCCGAGCCGCAGCTGATGCAACAACTGCTGCAGCATCTGTGGGTGGGGCTTGCTCTCGGCTTCATCGGCGCAGCGACTGGCATCGAAATACTCGCCCAGGCCCGTCTCCTGCAGCACACGCTCGAGTCCCTGCCGCCCTTTTCCGGTGGCGATTGCCAGTCGGTATCCCCGCGCCTTGAGCTGCACCAGCAAGTCCCTGCTGCCCTCGAAGAGCGGGCTGGGAGTGGTATCCAACTCGAGGTAGTGCTGTCGAAAGCAGGCTTGCATCTGCCGATAAACCTGAGGCGTCTCGTGCGGGAACAACTGCGCCAGCGCCTTGGTCATGGACAAGCCTATGATATCGCGGATGGCGGCCTCACTCGGCACCGGCCTGGCGAGTTCCAGGGCGAGCCGCGCCATGCAGGCGACTATCTTGCCGACGGAATCCATCAGGGTGCCATCCCAATCGAAAATCACCAGCTCGTAGCCTTGCCTCCGCTCGCCCATGCCCATACCCATGTCAGACCCGGGTCAGCTTAGTCAGCAGGGCTTCGAGATTGTCATCCAGCGGTGCCTTGACCCGCATTATCTCTTCCGAGTCGGGATGGGTAAACATCAGCTCGGCGGCATGCAGGAATAATCGGTTCAGCCCCAGGCTGCGCATGCTGTTATCGAACCCTTGCTCGCTGTACTTATCGTCGCAGGCGATGGGATGGCCTGTGTACTGACAATGCACCCGGATCTGGTGGGTCCTGCCCGTTACCGGGCTGGCCTGGACCAAGGTGCAGCCCTGGTAGCGCTGCATTATCTTGTAGCGTGTCTCGGACGGCTTGCCTTCGGCATTGACCCGGACGATGCGCTCACCGGACTTGAGGGTCAGCTTGAGCAAGGGTACCTTGACCACTTTATCCTGCGCCGACCACTCGCCCTTGACCAGGGCCAGATAATCTTTCTGCATCTTCTTATATCTGAGCTGATCATGCAGATATTTGAGGGCACTGCGTTTCTTGGCAATCAGCAACACACCTGAGGTGTCTTTGTCCAATCTATGCACCAGCTCGAGGAATTTCTGCTGTGGTCTGAGCGCCCGCAGCGCTTCTATCACCCCGTAATCCACCCCGCTGCCACCATGGACGGCGATCCCCGCCGGCTTATTGAGCACGATAAGATGCATATCTTCATGCAAGATACGGTCTTCGAGTTGCGAGACCTTGGTCAGATTGGCAGAAGGTGCGGTACGGTTATCCGGCTCGGCGACCCGCACCGGCGGAATACGTACAATATCCCTGTCCTGCAACTTATATTCCGGCTTGATGCGTTTCTTGTTGACCCTGACCTCACCCTTACGCACGATGCGGTAGATCATGCTCTTGGGAACGCCTTTGAGTTTGGTCAGCAGAAAATTATCTATGCGTTGTCCGGCGTTGTCTTCATCTATGGTGACCAACTGGACTTGGGGGGAGGTAGATTCTGTGTTCATGATGCGCCATTTCGTAGTAACGGCGCTCATTGTACAACAAGTGAGAAGAATTGTGCCTTTCCATTGCCGAATTTTTTGATTATTGCTATATTTCACCAGCGAGTGGGGATAATAGGTGAATAAAGTGTTCACAAAGGCCCCATTTCAAGCGGTGTTCACGCAGTAGAAACCCTGTTCAACTAGGTCGCAACTCATTGATTTGCAAATCGTACCTTGAGTTAATTATAGAAAAACACATTTTTACGATTAAACTTAGTTAACAACCTTAAATTAAGATGGTTTCCACCCAGAACACTTACCCGATTTCGAAGTAAATTTTAACTTGTCGTCAGACAAACCTATTCGATTTGGGCATTACCGGAACGTAATTAGAGAATTTATGGGGTTGGTTGATGTTTTACAACGAATTCCTTGTTTTTGTAATCATTAAAAAATAAGCCATAAATAGGATGCGACACGCAGCGATTGCGTCGGACAGCAATGCGCATCTTCTGCCTATCCCCAGCCGTGAGGCTGTGTTTATCAGGATTAGGCCCGTAATGCAGCGAAGAAGTGTTGTTTGATGACCCATTTATAGAAGAATAATGTCATCATGAAACGTATGTTAATCAATGCAACTCAATCAGAAGAGTTGCGCGTCGCCCTGGTAGATGGGCAACAACTTTATGATCTGGATATTGAAAGCCCAGGCCATGAACAGAAAAAATCCAACATCTACAAGGGTAAAATCACCCGCGTAGAGCCTTCTCTCGAAGCCGCCTTTGTCGACTATGGTGCCGACCGCCATGGCTTCCTGCCACTGAAAGAAATCGGCAGAGAATACTTCCCCAAGGGCTATTCTTTCCAGGGTCGCCCCAACATCAAAGAAGTGGTGCGCGAAGGCCAGGAAGTCATAGTACAGATAGACAAGGAAGAACGTGGCAATAAGGGCGCAGCCTTGACCACTTTCATCAGCCTTGCCGGTTCATACCTGGTCTTGATGCCCAATAACCCGCGCGCCGGCGGTATCTCGCGTCGCATCGAAGGGGATGAGCGCACCGAACTCAAAGAAGCCATGGCCGATCTGGAAGTGCCTGCCGGCATGGGCCTGATTGTCCGCACCGCGGGTGTGGGTAAGGAATCGACCGAACTCAAGTGGGATCTTAAGGTGCTGATGCACCACTGGACGGCAATCAAAGAAGCCTCGGAAACCAAGGGGGCTCCTTTCCTGATCCATCAGGAGAGCAACGTGATAGTCCGTGCCATACGTGACTATTTACGCCGCGATGTGGGTGAAATCCTCATCGACCATCCACGCATCTTCGAAGACGCCAAGCAACATATCGCCCTGGTGCGACCCGATTTCGTCGACCGCGTCAAACTCTACGAAGCCGAAGTGCCGTTATTCACCCACTTCCAGATCGAGTCACAAATCGAATCCGCATTCCAGCGTGAAGTGCGCCTGCCTTCGGGCGGTTCTATCGTTATCGACCCGACCGAAGCCTTGACCTCGATCGATATCAACTCGGCGCGTGCCACCAAGGGCGGCGACATTGAAGAAACGGCGCTCAATACCAACCTGGAAGCGGCCGATGAGATCGCCCGTCAGTTGCGTCTGCGCGACTTGGGTGGCCTGGTGGTCATCGACTTCATCGACATGACCCCGGTTCGCCACCAACGTGAAGTCGAGAATCGTCTGCGCGATGCCGTACACCACGACAGGGCCCGAGTGCAGCTGGGACGCATCTCCCGCTTCGGTCTGATGGAAATGTCACGTCAGCGTCTGCGTCCTTCGCTGGAAGAGTCGGCAGCACATTTATGCCCTCGCTGTCATGGCCAAGGCACCATCCGCAGCACAGAGTCTTTGGCCCTGTCGATACTGCGTCTGATGGAAGAAGAAGCCATCAAGGAAAACACCTCACAGATCGAGGCCATAGTACCGGTCGATGTGGCCGCCTTCCTGCTCAACGAGAAACGTAAAGCCATCCGCATCACGGAGCAGCGTCATGACGTCGAAGTCTATGTGATCCCAGACGCACACATGATGACCCCGGAATATCGGGTTGTGCGTCATCGCAGCGACGATGAAGTCACAGAGTCCAGCTATAAGCGTACCGAACGCCCTGAAAGCAAGCTGTACGAGCCGCGCAAGCTGGAAAGAACTGCGGCCCCCGAGCCGGCCCTGAAAGGTTTCGCTCAGCCACAGAAAATTGTCGCAGCCCCGGAAGTGGTGACGCCTGCGGCCCAGCCACAACAACCTGGCCTCTTCGCCAAGTTAATCTCTGCCATCGGCGCCCTGTTCAGCACAGAAGAAAGCAAGAGCAGCACACCCGTCAAGAAAGTTGAAGCCAAGGCAGCCGACAAGCCACAGGCGAATGCCAATGCCAACAGACGCAATCGCCGTAGCGATAGCCGTAGCGATAGCCGTCGCCCACGCGGCGAGGAAGGCAGAGGCAAGGACAGCGCAACACGTGAGCCGCGCGAGCCTCGCAGCCGCACCGCCAAGAAAGTCGATGCCACTCAGGAACGTCCGGTACGTGACAGAGATGAGCAGGCCAAGCGTCAGCCTAAGGCCGATGCCAAGCCGCGTTCAACGCCCCAAGCGGCACCGGAAGCCAACGTCGAGCAAGACACTCCCAAGCAGGAAGTCGCCCGTGAACGTCGTCAGCGTCGCAACATGCGCCGTAAGGTTCGCATAGAAAACGAGCACAACACGCCCGAAACCAAGCCGGAACTGGCTGTGGACGCGGTTGAAGCCCAAGTTGCCAGCGTCGCAGCTGTGGTTGAAACCAAGGAAAGCAAGCCGGCTAAGTCACGTCGTCAGCCACGCAAAGAGACTGAAGCGCAAACGCCAAGCGAGATAGGCGCCGGCGTAGTGGAAGAAGTGCTGGCCGCGACCATCACTGTGGTTGAGTCACAGCCGGATGTGGTGCTCAGTGCCGACAGCGAAATCCATGTTATCGCCGACCAGGCGCAAGCCGAGCCAAGCGATGCCGCCGAAACGCCAGAAGCCATGGATGACAGCGGTAAGCGTGAACCCAGAGAAGGTCAACGTCGCAGTCGTCGCAGCCCACGTCACCTGCGCGCCGCCGGCCAACGCCGTCGTCGTGATGAAGATGAACAGGGACAAAACGGCGAAGCGGCCTTCACTTCCCATGAGGAAGCCCCGGTCCAGCTCAATCCTACCGAGCCGGTCCGGGCCGCTGTGGCTGCAGAAACTCCGGTTACAGAAACATCGGTTGCAGAAACGCTGGTTGCCGACCAAGCCAAAGAGGCTGACGCCGCCGTGAGTCACACCGAGGCCAAGCCTGAAGTCGAATCTGAGGTTAAGGCTGAAGTTAAACCTGAGGCTAAGCCGGAAGTCGCATCTGAGGTTAAGCCGGAAGTGAAACCAGAGGCAGCTGTTGCCCCTGCCGCTGCTGAACAGACGGCTGAAATAGCTCAAACGACGGCAGAAGCTGAAGTCAGCAAGGCCGAGCCAGCCGTCACAGCCAAGGAGCCGCTGGTTGCCGACACAGTTGCCGAGGTTGTTGAGGTTGTTGAGGCTCAGGCGAGTGAAACCGCCGCGCCACAGGTCAAAGTCGAAGCTCAAGCCGAAGTTCAAGCCGAGAGCGAAAAATCGCAAACGACCGAAGCGCACACCAGCACCGCAGCCAAGGTCGCCGCGGAAGCCTCGGCGCCCATGGCCAAACCTGCTGTCATGCCTAAGCCTGCAATCAAGCCGACTGCGCAAGCCGTGGCGAGCGCCGAGCCCAAGCCTGTGGTTGAGACTCAAGTCAAAGCCAAGCCGGCCACCAGCCGTTTCGGCTCCATGGTATCATCGACCACCACCAAGCCGGTCGTCGATGCCCGTGACCAGGTTGAGACCCCTAAGGGCCGTGCCTACGAGCCGAGCGAGTCGGAACCTGCCGAAGCCAAGGCTAAAGTCACCAACAGTGCCGATGCGGATATGGCTCGTCCATAAGCCGGCACCCTGAAAACAAGCCATGCCTGGTGCATGGCTTTTTTTTTGTCCAAGGTTTAGCCGCAGTGGTTTTTTTGTTAGTATCCGCCGCCTGAACCGCAACCCAACATGAAAAACAGAGGATCAATGTTCGATCTCATTCGTCATAAAACCAGCAGCCACAAAGCCGACGTGCTTTCGGGGCTCACAGTGGCACTCGCACTCATTCCGGAAGCCGTGGCTTTCGCCTTCGTTGCCCATGTGGAACCCATGGTCGGGCTCTATGCCGCCTTCATCATGGGGCTAATCACCGCGCTCATTGGTGGCCGTCCCGGGATGATCTCCGGCGCGACCGGTGCCATGGCCGTGGTCATGGTGTCGCTGGTGATGGAACATGGGGTGCAATACCTGTTTGCCGCCGTGGTGCTCGCCGGCCTGATCCAGATCTGTGCCGGTATCTTCAAACTGGGCAAATTTATCCGCATAGTGCCTTACCCTGTGATGATAGGTTTCGTCAATGGCCTGGCGATAGTGATCTTTCTGGCCCAGCTGGGGCAGTTTAAGGTCAAGGATGCCGCCGGCGATCTGGTATGGATGGCACAGGAGCCCTTGCTCTTGATGCTGGGCCTGGTGGCCTTGACCATGGCCATCATTCATTTCCTGCCCAAGCTCACCACGGCTGTGCCCTCCTCCCTGGTGGCCATATTGACGGTGACGGCACTGGTCGTCGGCCTGGATCTGGATACCCGCAACGTGCTGGATTTTCTCAAGACCATGAGTGGCGATGACAATATCACCATAGCCGGAAACCTGCCCAGTTTCGCCATCCCCAGCGTGCCCTTCAACCTGCAGACCCTGTACATAATACTGCCTTATGCCTGTATCCTGGCGGCCGTTGGCCTCATAGAATCCCTGCTGACCCTGACAGTGATAGATGAGATGACCAGCACCCGTGGACGCAGCAACAAGGAATGCGTAGGCCAAGGTGTCGGCAACATCACCAGCGGCTTCTTCGGTGCCATGGGTGGCTGTGCCATGATAGGCCAGTCGATGATCAACATTAACTCGGGTGGCCGTGGCCGCCTGTCTGGCATCACGGCGGCTGTCGGCCTGTTGACCTTCATACTGTTCGGCTCGGCCTTCATCGAGATCATCCCCCTGGCCGCCTTGGTCGGGGTGATGTTCATCGTGGTGATAGGGACCTTCGAGTGGGCCAGTTTCAGGGTGATGAATAAGGTGCCTAAGCACGATGCCTTCGTGATAGTGCTGGTGACCACGGTCACAGTGTTCACGGATCTGGCCTTCGCGGTGTTTGTCGGGGTGATAGTCTCGGCCCTGGTGTTCGCCTGGGAGCACGCCAAGCATATCAATGTCGAGATCAGCGAAGACAGCCAGGGCTGGAAGGTGTATCGCCTCAACGGACCGTTATTTTTCGGCTCTGTGGCCAATTTCCTCGAACTGTTCGATGCCAAGACAGATCCACAGGATGTGATAGTCGACTTCGGTAATTCCCGGGTCGCGGATCACTCGGCACTGGAAGCCATAGATACCCTGGCCGAGCGTTATGTCACCGCCGGCAAACGCCTGCACCTGCGCCACCTCAGCGGCGATTGCAGGCAACTGCTGCGCAACGCAGGCGATCTGGTCGAAGTGAACTTGATTGAAGATCCCCATTATAAGGTGGCGGACGATAAGCTGGATTCCTAGGCTGCGGCCAGGAAAATAAAGAAGCGAGCCTGGCTCGCTTTTTTATTGCCTGATTCTTATTGCCTAGCTTTCATTGCTCGGTTTTATGGCTTGCTTTGCCCTTGCTGACAGGTCTCGGCTCGAGAGACAGGATGCTATTTCACCCTCCTATTTCAAGACTCTTGTTTCAACCCTCTTATTTCAAGACTCCTGTTTCAACAGGGCTGCGAAGGCGGCCCTGAATTTCTCAACCTTGGGGCGGACGACCAGCTGACAATAGGGCTGCTCTCCATGCAGGGCAAAGTAGTCGTTATGGTAATTTTCTGCCGGATAAAAGGCCTGGTACCCAGTCAGCTCTGTCACTATGGGCCCTGCCCAAAGGCCGGCCTGCCCCAGTTTTTCTATCATGGCCGAGGCACTGTCTATCTGCTCGGAATCGTGAGCGAAGATGACCGAGCGATATTGAGGGCCGATATCATTGCCCTGGCGATTGAGGGTCGTCGGATCATGGCTCTGGAAAAACACCTGCAACAGGGTACCGAAACTGATCTCGGCCGGATCATAGGTTATCTGCACCACTTCCGCATGCCCCGTGCTGCCACTGCAGACTGTCCGGTAATCCGCCTCCTCGGCCAAGCCACCGGCATAACCGGATCTCACTCCCTTAACCCCCTTGAGCGCGGCGAAGATTGCCTCCAGGCACCAGAAGCAGCCCCCTCCCAGGGTGGCCAACCGTTCATTCGAGCGCGGCTGCTCGGCATCCTGTGGCTGAAACAGCAAGGAGACAGAGTTCACGCAATGGCGGACATTCTTCGGGGTAAGGAATTCCCCCTCGAATACATGCCCCAGATGGCCTTGGCAGCGGCTGCAGACGATTTCGGTGCGGCTGCCATCCGGGTCCGGATGCCGGGTCACGGCCCCCGGGATCTCATCGTCGAACGCCGGCCAGCCACAGTGGGCGTTGAACTTGCTGTCGGAGCGATATAGCGGTGCGCCGCACTTCTTGCACAGGTATAACCCGGGGGCATCGAGGGTGACATATTCGCCGGAGAAAGGCCTTTCGGTCCCCTTCTCTTCGATCACATATTTCTCAAAATCGGTCAATTCACGCATCTATAGCTACCTTGTCTGCCGTTGGGATCCAATAGGACCCGCCGCCGTTGCGGATAATTTCGTATCATTATTCAAATAAGCGCCCGGGTTTGTCCAGTGAGATCCCAAGATAGTGCTGCACGGATGCCAGGGCCAAGCTGGCGATGGCAAAATTTGCACTTATATCTGCGCGCGGCTAAACTGGCGCGGGGTTAACTTAAAATAAGAACACAGATGATGAAATTAGAAACAATCGATTATCGCGCGCCCGACAGCGCCGCAAAATTTGTCGAGTCATTGAGGGAAACCGGGTTTGGCGTGTTGTCCAACCACCCGATAGACAAGGCCTTGGTGGAAAACATCTACCAGGAGTGGCATGCCTTCTTCCAATCCGAAGCCAAGCATGACTTCCTGTTCAAACCCGAGACCCAGGATGGCTTCTTCCCGGCATCCGTGTCGGAAACGGCCAAGGGCAATACGGTTAAAGACATCAAAGAATACTTCCATATCTACCCTTGGGGCAGGATCCCTGACTCACTCAGGGAAAACATCCTGACCTATTATGCCCAAGCCAACGCGCTGGCATCTGAGCTGCTGGGTTGGGTCGAGGCCCACTCGCCCGCCGAAGTGGCGGCACGTTTCTCCATGGCACTGCCGGACATGATCAAAGACAGTCAGCAAACCCTGTTGCGGGTGCTGCATTATCCGCCTATGACGGGTGATGAAGAGCTGGGGGCCATTCGTGCCGCGGCGCATGAAGACATCAACTTGCTGACCGTGCTGCCGGCCGCCAACGAGCCCGGACTGCAGGTCAAGGCCAAAGACGGCACCTGGCTCGATGTACCGAGCGACTTTGGCAGCATCATCATCAACATAGGTGACATGCTGCAGGAAGCCTCGGGGGGCTATTTCCCATCGACCTCACACAGGGTCATCAACCCTGAAGGTACAGATAAGACCAAGTCACGGATCTCCTTGCCGTTATTCCTGCACCCGAATCCATCCGTGGTATTGTCCGAGCGCTACACGGCCGACAGCTACCTGAAGGAAAGACTGCGCGAGTTGGGTGTGATTTAATCAGACTCTGAGATAAGAAGCGCCCCAGGGCGCTTTTTTTATGAATTTACCCGCCAAAGAGGTAGAATATTCCTCTTTGGCAATCAGTTAAGACAAGGCGTCATCATGGCAATTCAGTGGTATCCGGGACACATGCACAAGGCACGCAAAGAGATCGAAGAGGCCATGCCTCAGGTCGACTTAGTGATCGAGGTACTGGATGCCCGCATCCCCTTCAGCAGCGAAAATCCCATGGTGGCCAAGCTCAGGGGCGACAAACCCTGTATTAAATTGCTCAACAAATCGGATCTTGCCGATCCTTCAGTCACGGCCCAGTGGATCGAATATCTGGAGCGTGAACAAGGGGTGAAGGCCACCGCCATCACGACCCTGCAGGCCGCCATGGTGAAGCGCATTCCCGATATCTGCCGCAAGCTGGTGCCGAACCGTGACAAGGTAGAGAAGGACATACGCACCATGATCATGGGCATACCCAATGTGGGCAAGTCCACCATAATCAACACCCTGGCGGGACGCGTCATCGCCAAGACGGGTAACGAGCCCGCCGTCACCAAGACCCAGCAGCGCATCAACCTCAGGAATGGCATAGTGCTGTCAGACACTCCGGGGATCCTCTGGCCCAAGGTGGATAACGAGGCCAGCAGCTACCGCCTGGCGGTCACAGGCGCCATCAAGGATACCGCCATGGAATACGAAGATGTGGCCCTGTTCGCCGCCCAGTATTTCCTCAGCGCCTACCCCAAGGAAATTTGCGAACGTTATAAACTGAGCGAATTGCCCGAGGATGATATGGCGCTGCTCGAAGCCATAGGGCGTAAGCGCGGCGCCTTGAGGCCGGGTGGCCGCATAGATCTGCATAAGGCATCCGAATTGCTGCTGCACGAGTACCGCTCGGGTAAGATAGGCTTACTCAGCCTGGAAACCCCGGCCATGGCCGAGGTCGAGAAGGAAGAAGTGGCCCGCATCATGGCCGAGAAAGAAGCCGAGAAGCAAGCCAAGCTGGAACAGGAGCAACTGAAACGCTCAGGCAAACGCCATAACGATTAACACCTGAGCCGGACTCGGGTCCGGCTTTGCCCCATGCTAGTATACCGCCACCTGCTCGAGTAGCCTTTCCAGGCTGTCATCCAGCAAGTCCAGCACAGTTTCAAAGCCGTCACTGCTGCCATAGTAGGGATCCGGTACTTCCCCTATCCCCAGGGTGCCGAAGGATAACATCAGATGCAGTTTATCCTTATGTGCCGGCGGACATAGGGCGCTGAGTTCGACCAGATTCTGCTTATCGGCGGCGAGGATCAAATCGAATTGTTCGAAGTCTTCGGCAGTGATCTGCCTGGCGAAGATCCCATCGAAACTCAGGTGGCGTTTCTCGCCGGCGGCAACGGCACGGGGATCCGGCGGATTACCTCGATGAAAACCCAGGGTACCGGCAGAATCTATTCTGAGATTTAACCCCTTCTGTTGCAGTTTGGCCCGGCAGAGTGCCTCGGCCGTCGGCGAGCGACAAATATTGCCCATGCAAACGAAGAGTACCGATGTGATTGACTTCATTTAACCCTCTTGATTCATGCATTATCCGAATACCGCTCAGGCCTGTGCTAATCGGAACGTATCCGGAGAAAACGGGCAAATCTTGGCAGCCCATTGGCGGTCAGACCCGAATATTGATACGTCACCACTGTGCCTATGGCGGGCGGTTGTTGCCTTTGCTTAAGATTAAAACCTATGCCTAGACTGAATTCCAGCCCCTGTGGGGTACGCACCACCAGGGCCCCCATCATGCCGCTGAACTGCCCTTTGCCGGGGCGATAGCCTATCACTTCGGCTTCGGCATCGTAATGGGGTTTCAATTTCATCATATCCTGATTCCGCCCCGCCGCATATGGTGCGTGTTTCCTGTGCAAGACCAGCCCTTCGGCCCCGGCCGCCACACTGGCGTCCAACTTAGCGTATACACTGGCGATGCTGTCCAATTGAAATTGGGGGATGAGCTTGAGGTAAGCACTCGTTGGGTTGAGATGGGCCTTGGCGAAGGCGTAACGTTCGGCGAAAACCGCCGGGTAGGCGGGCAGGTCGAATACCCTGAAACTGACCCTATGCCAGAGCGCATCATCGGCGCCGCCATGCCGAACCAGGGTAGAGACGGCCTCGAAGCCGCCCCGCGCCAGCCACAACTCCCCATCCAGGGGATAATCGGGGAAATCGGCCACAAACCAAGCGGGGACGGCAATAGGGTAACCCTGGCGGGTCAGCAACTCACTGCCGGTCCAATAGCCTCTGACGCCATCGAGTTTTTCACTCACCAGATATTCTGCCGGGACTATGTCCTGAGTGAACTGGCTGGCGAGCTGGAGTGGCGGTTTGCTGCGGGGGCGGCTGAGATCGCGCGCGCTGCTGCCCAAGGGGAGCAACAAGAGGCTCAAACCCAGCACTAAGGTAACGACTCCAATGAATGACATGCTAGCCTCCTGGCCTGTTGCTGCGTCCTGCAGATGCTCCAATGAAGACTAGGAGGCCAAACCCAGTTATTCAAGGCCCGACGGTTTTATCCAGACCTGTGCCGATGTTATACTGCGGCCATTCATGTGCTTAGCGGCGTAAAGCAGCAAACGCCATCACGACTAGGCATTCCTGGCAATTCTATCAGTGAGCAACTCCGGAATTTTATGAAACCAGCAAACAATCACGGCATCAAACGCGTCTTTCGCGCCACCGGCTTTTCGATGCAAGGTCTGCAATCAGCCTGGGTCAACGAGGCGGCCTTCAGACAGGAGCTGATCTTGGCCCTGTTCATGTTACCCATCGCCCTGCTGCTCGATATCAGCACCCTGGAACGTTTGCTGCTGATCCTGACCCTGTTTATCGTGTTGATTGTCGAATTGCTGAATTCGGCCATAGAAGCCGTGGTCGACCGGGTCGGTGATGAGATCCATCCCTTGAGCGGTCAGGCCAAAGACATAGCTTCGGCCGCCGTATTCATGAGTCTGCTGCTGTGCGGCATTTGCTGGGCTATCGTGATTGCGCCTTTGTTGTGGTGATCGACTCGGCGTCATGCGGGCCATCGCTCTTGAGGATCTTGATGGCCTGAGCGACCTGGAGGCTTCTCTCGTTTTGCGGCCAATACGCCAGGTACACGGTTCTGGGAATGGCGTTGGCCCCGGCAACCAAGTGCAGCTCGCCGCTATCGAGATGGGGCTGCAGCAAATGATCCGGCAGGAAGGCACAGCCGGCATTATTGAACACGAAGTCCAGGGCGATGCTCGCCGAGCCGGTATGCAGGGCCGGCAGCGGCAGGTCCGCATAATCCTGGGCGTGTACTATGTTGAAAGCCGTGCCCCAATCCACCTTGATGTAAGCATGACGCCTTAGATCCGCCACCGCCAATCCGGCCTTACTCGACACCAGCAGCAACTTCACCCTGCCCAGGGGCACCAATTCCAATTCATCGAGACTGGGGGGGTCGAAGGAAATGGCGATGTCCAGGGTGCGTTCCATCAATTGACGCGTCATCACCGCCGGCGTCAAAATTTCGGTTCTCAGGGCAACCCCTGGCAAGCCCAGATGCAGCGGCTGCAGATAGGCCTGAAGATAGGCATCCCAGATATTGGGGGCGGCGCCTATCGCCAGCTGGGTCGATTGCAGCTGGCTCAGGGACACATCTTGCTTGGCGCGCTCCCAGGCGGTCAATACCGCCTCGGCATGCCCCAGCATGCGTTCTCCCGCCGGCGTGGGTTGAATATTGTTGCGCTGACGCTCAAACAATTCGACCCCAAGGATGCCTTCCAGCTGTTTCACGCGGAAACTGACGGCACTGCGGGTCAAATAAAGATTCTCCGCCGCCTTACCGAAATGCCGGGTGCGGGAAACCTCGAGAAAGGTCTTGAGTAGATCTGTATCCATAAAAATTCTTTACCGAGAGAGGCAATTTTTTTTGATTTCTAAATCAATGATACTAGCCAATACTCCAGTTGCAAATCTTTGTATATCAAAATTTAGTAGGTGACTGCCATGTCTGCATCGTCTCTATCGCCCCGCACTCCCGGTGCTGAAACATACCCACACTCAACCCAAACCGGCTTTGTGGCTCACAAGCGTTTCTATGACGACGTCAATTTCCCCAAAGGCTTCAAACGCTGCGGGGATTTTACCAACAAGGAAGCCGAGCTGCTGGAGACGCACGGCCAGGCACTCAAAGATCTTGCCGAGGGAAAACGCCTGCCCTGCTGCCCGGATGAGGCACAATTTGTCCAAGTAGCCCAAGGACATCTCGCCGCCTCCAGCTTGTTAGAGCAGATCTGGCAAAAGTATTGTAGACTCGCGCAGGGAAAGCCCTTCTATGCCGTGCTGGGCACAGTGCCAGCAGCGACAAGCAAGGCAGAAGGCGAAACAATATACGATATTGAAGACGATGCTCCGCAAGATGCTGAGCCTGAGGATAACTGATGAAAATTAAGGTTTGCGATTAATGCGTGGTTGGATTTTATATAAAGAGACCGCGACTCAGCTAAAACCTGAATTGTATGAAATCAACCGCTTGTTGGCCGCCGCCAAGGCAGACAACATAGAGTTGGAAGTGTACGCCCCGGAAGAGTTTGATCTGACGGTCACCCGGGAGGATAACAAGAGCATTTTACTCAACGGCCAGGCGGTCGACTTGCCCGACTTTATCATTCCGCGCATGGGTTCGGGCACCACCTACTTTGCCCTGGCGATCATCCGCCATTTGGAAAGACTGGGGGTCTATTGCCTCAATCCATCCAAGGCAATTGAAATAGTTAAAGATAAGTTATTCTCACAGCAATTGCTGGCCGAGAAGAATTTGCCTACCCCCAAGACAATGCTGGTCAAGTTTCCCGTCGACATAGACCTGGTCGAACGCCATCTGGGATTTCCCGTGGTGATCAAGACACTGTCCGGCTCCCAGGGCAGCGGGGTCTTCCTATCCCACAGGGCAAGGGAATTCGACGACTTGATGCAACTGATAGAAGCGACCAACAAGAACGCCAACATCATATTGCAGGAGTTTATCGCCAACAGCCATGGCCGGGATCTGCGGGTATTTACCATAGGCGGCCGGGTCGCCGGCTGCTATGAGCGCCGCGGTCAGGAAGACAGCTTCAAAGCCAATGTCAGTGCGGGTGGCTCGGCCAGGCCATTCGAGATCACCCCGGAAATCGAATGGTTGGCCACCCAAACCGCCAACATACTGGATCTGGATGTCGCCGGGATAGATCTGCTGTTCGATAACGGCCATTACAAGATCTGCGAGGCCAACTCCTCACCCGGGTTCGAAGGCCTGGAGTCCTGTTTGAATGTGGATATCGCCGCCCAGATATTACACTTTATCCGTATCCGCCTGGGCATGTTTAACCGCGATCCCATAGTACCGAAACAGCCTGCAGCGGCCGAGCCCGAGACCCAAGCCGCGACGACCTCGAACCGGGTATTGACGCGTAAGGTGACCGGCACCGAGGTCGAATAGCCTCAACCGCTGGCACAGGCCGGTGACAGACTCAAAAACGCAGCCTGGGCTGCGTTTTTTTATGCTTGTTTCCGACCAGGTATAAATTTCACACAAACTGAAACAATCTGTTCACATTTAGACGCAAAATGGTACACTCGCTGGGTTCGTCAAGGAAAGGCGCCATAACACAGAGTCAGTATTTGACCATAATAACTATAGGCTATGGAGCTAGTTTGATGGTAAAGCATTATTTGCTATTGTGTTTTTTTAGTTTGACCCTATGTGGTGCCGCCAGGGCGAGTGAAACCAGCATCAGTCTGGGTGGTTTCTATTCACAGTCCGACTCCAGTATCCAGGTCAGTGACCCGGTTCAAGACAGTCAATACACCCTGGATTACGAATCGGATCTTCAGTTAGCCGAAAATCAATTCCTGCCCTTTGTCGCTTTGAACCACCACTTCAACGAACGACACAATTTCTATTTTGACTGGAAGCAGCTGCACAGAGATGCAGATACCTCGGGCCTGGCTCAGCCCTTCCAGGTAGAAATCGATGATACCGTCTATGAAGTCAACGCGGGAGCCAGGCTGCATACCACACTCAATATCGACATTGCGACCTTAGGCTATGGCTACGACTTCCTTCAGGGCACCAACTACAATGTCGGTGCTTCTGTGGGCCTGCATACCATGTTTATCAAGGCCGGCTTCGAAGGCACCATAGGCGCCTGTGCCAGTTCGGACCTGGTTAACAACCTGTGTGGCAGCCACGCCATGCCCAGCATAATAGAAGAACATGTCACCGCGCCACTGCCCGACTTCGGTCTCTACGCCAACTACGAATTCTTGCCCGGCTGGCAATTCAATGCCCAGGCACAGTATTTTTACGTCAAACTCGACGATATGCAGGGCCGTTTGGTCGATGTCAAGCTCGGGGTTGAAGCCGAAATCGCCAAAAACTGGCACATGAGCGTGGCATACAACTACTACCAGATAGATGTCGAACTCGATCAACAGCGTCCAGATGCCGAGGTCAACATTGCCAACTACAACCTCAATTACAGCTTCACGGGTCCCATGGTGTCGCTGAGCTACAGGTTCTAAGCGAGTCCAGGCGATACAGTTGAGACATGGTTAAGACAAAAAAGGCGCCCAAGGGCGCCTTTCCTTTCAAACCATTAGCCTAACGCCCATCCAGAGCCCGGCGTTTCTTGAAATCCGATGCCTCCAGCCACTTGGGCCACGCCCTGTTGTTGGCCAGCTCGGCGAGCATATTGCCGATCAAGTCCAGATCTTGCTCGACTCCCTTCAGGGACCAGTCGGGATCGTAATCGTCGGCCCCCTTATGGTATTTATGAGCGATATAGTCGGGATCTGTGTCCCCCAGGCTCATGAATAGCAGCCCAGGCACGCCTTGCTGGGCCAAGGCAAAATGATCCGAGCGGAACATCAAACCGTTCTGCGCCTTGGGATCGGCTTTAACACTGCGCCGCTGCGCCGAGGCGAAGCGTTGCAGATAGTCTTCCATTTCGGAGACGCCCTGACCGTACTGGAGTATGTAGTCCACCCCGGCGTTGACATTCATGCCATCTATATTGAGGAAGGCGACGATATTCTTGGTCGGTACCACGGGATGGGCGGCAAAGTACTGTGCCCCTATCAGCCCGGTTTCCTCGGCGGTAAAGCTGCTGAACAGAATTGAGCGTTTGAAGGGCGTGCGATCGGCCGCCTGTTTGAAGATCCGCGCCAATTCCAGCACCCCGGCGACCCCGCTGGCGTTATCCACGGCGCCGTTAAACACCTGTGTCTTGCCCGCTTCGGTCGCCATCCCCAGATGATCCCAGTGAGCCTGCAGCATCACCACTTCGTCCGGACGTTCACTGCCGGGCAGCAGCGCCAATACATTGTAGGACTGAGCCTGCTCTATGTGATTCCTGAGTTGCAGCTTGACCTTCTGCTGCAGCGCCACAGGAGCGAATCCCGGCTTGGCGGCGCGGGATTTGAGGGCCTCGAAGTCCAGCCCGGCCCGGGCAAAAATTTTCTGCGCCGCTTCATGTTGCAACCAGCCCATGACACCCAGCCTGTCTCGGTTTTGCTTATCGTCCACTAGGGTAAATTTGACGTTTGTGTTGCCATTTCTGACGACCCCCCAGCCATAGGCCGCAGGCGCCGTCTCATGCACTATGAACACGGCCGCAGCGCCCTGACGCGCCGCTTCTTCATACTTATAGGTCCAGCGACCATAGTAGGTCAGCGCATTGCCTTTAAACACCTGGGGATCCTGAGTGGCGAACCCGGGATCGTTCACCAGCACTATCACCGTCTTGCCCTTCACATCCAGCCCCCGGTAATCATTCCAGCCATATTCGGGGGCATTGATCCCATAGCCGGCAAACACCAAGTCGCTGTCCTCGAGGGTCACGGTGTCACTGATGCGCTCGGTTCTGGCGGTGAAATCGCTGCCATTAGTGAAGCTCAAGTCACCTATCTGCAGCTGCATCTGCTGCTCGGCCCGTATCGAGGCCATGGGTACCGGCTGCAAATAGCTGTCGCCGAAGCCGGGTTGCAATCCCATGGCCTTGAACGCTTGGCTCAGATAGTCCAGTGTCAGTTTTTCTCCCCCGGACAGGGGCGCGCGGCCACCGAACTCGTCCGAAGCCAAGGTGCTGACATGCTGGCGGTAGCGCCCGAGATCCAACTGCTGCTTCACCCCGATCTCGGCCCACACCTGCGGCACCGACATGGCGCAGAGCAGACAAGTTAAAATGAGTCTGTTCACTGTGTTATTCTCCTTGGATTGATGTTTATCTTGTTTTAATTATCGGGTAACGTGTTCCGGATGGCACAGGCCATCGAGTATCCAAACAGGGATCCTCCGGTAATGCAAGCTTTCCTCCTGCCCTGGCAGGCTTTTGATTAAGGTCCCCAGATGTCGCCAACATTATTACAAACCGCCGCCATGCACCTTAAGCGAGCCGTGCCGCTGATGCTCAAGCATAGCATTCCCACCACCCCGACCAATTATGCCCTATGGTACACCTATGTAGGTGAGCAAAACCCCACGCTAAATCAAAAACTTGATACCATTATCTCCCAGTACTCCACCTGTCCGCCCATAGACAGCGAGCAGCTATACCGTCAGTTCGTTGCCGATCCCACGCAGTTGGATGTCAGGAATATGCGCCAGAATCTCGATGCCATGGCGACCGAGCTGTCACAATCGCTAACAGATACACGTTCCGATGCCAGCACCTTCCAGAACCGGATAAAGGGCCATTTCGATAAGCTGCACAGAGTCGAAGATGAAGGGTTCAGCGTCGAGCAGGTGTTGGATCTGGTGCGCAATTTCGTCAAGGAGGCCGATGATATACGTTCCAGCACTGAGTATTTCACCGAGCAACTGGCGCGCGCTCAGTCGGAAATCACCAGCCTGAGACATAGGCTGGAGCAAACTGAGAAAGATATGCTGTTCGATGCCCTGACCTCTTGCCTGAACCGACGGGCCTTCGATGAAGATCTCGCCGGGCTCTTGGCCCAGAGTCCCCAGGGTACCTGCCTTATCCTGCTGGACATAGATCACTTCAAGGCATTTAACGACAGTTATGGCCATCAACTGGGCGATCTTGTGTTGAAAGCCGTCGCCAAGCGGGTACAGGAAGCCTGCCGTGACGGCGCTAAGCTCTACCGAGTCGGCGGTGAAGAATTCGGGATCTTGGTCCCCGGCAGTCAATTGATGCGGGTAAGGCAACTGGCGGAAGCCATCAGGCGCAGCCTGGAAAAGCTGAGCGTCAAAGACAGGCGCTCGGGGAACATAATAGATAACATCACCGCCTCCTTCGGGGTCGCCCAGTGGCAGGCGAAACAGTCGTCGACCCAATTGTTCGAGGTTGCCGACAACCTGCTCTACCAGGCGAAAAATCTGGGGCGCAACCGGGTCATGCCTATGGCTCCCTGAGCGAGCTTATCCTTGGCACGGCTTCGACAATAAACCTCAGCTCGGCGCCTCCCGTCAGCGCATCGAAGGGATAGCAGGTGATGAGTGTCAACCTGTCTTCCCCGTCCCTGGCCATGAAGCGACCGTCACTCTCATGCACTACCCGGGTGCTGACAACGCTATAGGCCAGTTCCCGCCCATCGGCAGTTTGCAACCACAGGGGTTGTCCCTGCCGCACCTCCTGCAAGATGCCGAAATGTGTGTCCCTATGCCCTGCAATGATGGTATTGCCGGCCTCACCCACCCTGGCCCCGGATAGCACCAGGGCCGGGCCGAACGCCAGGTTGCGCCCCGAGGCGCCCGCCAGCACATACATGTCTTTCACCCGGATAACCGCGTCGGTGCCGGCTGACATCAGTGGCACGGACAACTTGGCGACAGGATAGGTATCGGCCCAGTGCCAGGGCTTATGAGGCCTCTGGTCCCTCAGGGTTTGCTGCCAGGCAGCCTGGATCAAGAACTGGGCAAAATGGGCTTTCGCCTGCATATAGACACCTCTGCCAAACAAGATGACCCCGAATAACAACACAGGCAGCCAGCCATAGCGGCGCATAGCCCTGGATAACGCCATCTCTGACTCCTTCAATCGGGATAAATTCAGGGCCGAAGCAAGCCTCCAGCCCTGCCTCTATGGCCCAGGGCCAGCAGGGCCGCCAGGCCTATGAGCAAGGCTCCCAACAAGATCTCCAACCGGCTCGCGGTGGCCGTTTGCGGCAGGCTCCCTGGGCCAGGCTGCCATCCCCAGGGGAAGGCCTGGCGCACTTGGGCCTCCCGAGTCGGCTCGCCTGTCTGCCTTGCCGGCGTCAACTCGACGGCGACCAGGCTGGTATGCCGGCTCACCAGATGATAGTCCAGTGCCAAGGCCGTCACTGCGGCTTTGACTTCCGCCTCGTTGGCCTGGGTCCGGCTCAGTTCGAGTGCGGCAAGCTGTTTCCTGGCCCACAAGATGTCCAGGCCGGTGCCGGGCAATGCCTCGCCCAGAAACAACTGCCTCTGCCAGAACTGGTCGTCGACGTTCCCCGACACCCGCAGCTCCTTAGGCGAGTCGGCTGCCTGTTTCAGGCTGATGAGCAAGGGTTCGCCGCGATAGAGATCCGTCACCCGCCTGGGCCAGTAATCGGGCACACTGCCATCCGGATATTCGAGCCTGATGTCGGTCACCACTGGCAGCGCCAGCTTACCAAGGAGGGTTTGCATCCGTGATGCCACCTCGGCCTGCTTGCCTATATAGAGAAAGCTGCCCCTGCCAAGCTCGGCCGCCCTCTGCATGAAGTGGGAATTGGGTGCCGGGCCTATGCCAACGGTGAACAAGCGGCTGGAACCCAGGTGTTCGGCTATCAGGCGGAACAGGGCGGCCTCGTTGTCCACGGCCCCATCTGTCATGAAGATGATCTGTCGTAACTTTTGTTGTAACTTCTGCCGTAACTTCTGCTGCCCGGCGGCTGCCAGCGCCCTCATCAGCGCCGGCGCCATTTCGGTGCCGCCGTCGGCGGTCAAAGCGGCGACAAAGTCCTGTGCCCGACTCAGATTGCGGCTATTGGCGGGCAAGGCGCCGGCAGCAAATGCGTTCACGCCGCTGCTGAACGCCAGAATGTTGAAGCTGTCCTGCGGTCTTAGGCCCGACAGCGCCTGGGCCATGGCCTGTTTCGCCTGCGCTATGGCATCTCCGGCCATGGAACCAGAAGTATCTATCACCAGGATGAGTTCCCGGGGCACAGGGTCCGGATGCCTGTCACTCGCCCCGGGCGGCATCAGCATGACCAAGGCGTACCTGGCCTCGTCCTCCGCCCCTGTGCCCTGAACCCCAGCCGGCGTCTCAGCCCTGGGCCGGGCTGAGGCGGCATGGGTCCGGCCCGGCTGGTTAAACATAGCCACCTCGGCCCCGAGCAGGGCCTGTGGCCGCCAGCGCAACACAAAATCACGGTTGGCTATGACAGCTTCCGTCAAGCTTATCTCTGTGCTGCCGTCCGGCTGCTCTGTCCTGGTGATGCCGTGGTAGGGACTAATCACCTCCGCCAACGGGAAACCCGCGGCCAGCCTCACCCGGATGTCGACATCCGGCTGAGGCTCAGTGGCGCCCACGAACCATTCCCAATACTCGGATTGAGCCGCTGCCCAGCCGCTCCCGGCCTGCTCATCTGCCTGCCTATTCTCTTGCCTATCCTCTTGCCAATCCTCTTGCTTATCCTCCAGACTTGCCTCAGGGTCATGGACCGGAGAGTCTTCTGCTGCGTCCGGCCGCCGAGGGCTATATCTGGGGGTGATTCGCATGGGAAAACGCAAGCCGACTTCACCATCCAGGTAGTTGAGGGTCTCCTGATAGCTGATTTCAACCGTCATTGTCTCCCGCGGAGCGAGATTAGCCACCTCGGTACTGAAGATGTTGGGCCTTTCCTGGGTCACCAGGCTGGCCCGTCTCCCCTGGACCTTGGCTGTCTCATAGCTTTGTCTCGCCGCGGCTTTCGCTTGGATCCTGCCCTCTATGATGCGCTCACCCAAAATCAGGCGCAGGGCATCGACGGCAGCCTCGTTGGGCAAGGGAAAGCGATACTCGCCGTTAAGCCAGTCTTGACCAGGATTCTCGAAGCTTTGAATCACCCTGACCCTGTTAACCAGCCCTGCGACCTGCATCTCGACCCTGGTATGCAGTGGCAGCGCCTGCCGATAGCCGCCATCCTCATCCAGGTACCAGAGGCTGCCCTGATCGAGCTCGGCTTCCTGGGCCGCGCCGGCTTCGGCCGCTGCGACTGCCGCCGGCGCGGCCCAGAGCAGGCAGGCTAAACTCACGAGTGCCGCCAACATGCCGCCGCAGCGAGGCGGCGCAATCACTTGCGCCTTAGCGATAGTCATTCCCTGTTCTCCTCTCAAATCCCTGCTCTTCTCTCAAATCCCTAGCTTTCCTCTCACACCCTTGCCAGAGGCATGGCGCCCCAGCCATCTCAGTGCCCGGCGGCCTTGGCCAGCTCTGTGTCCCTTGCCTGCAACTTCAGGGTCACCCGCCGATCGAACACGTCGGTTTCCCTGTCCTGGGTCTCGTTGAGCGGCGAGCTGGCGCCATAGGCCTGGGCGTTGAGCCTGTCCTTGGCCACGCCGCGCTGCACCAGATAGCTCTTCACTTCCGCCAGGCGCTGCTCGGACAAGGCCTGGTTATAATCTGCATCGCCACGGCGATCTGCATATCCCGTCAGATCCAACCTCAACTCGGGCGCCAGCGCCATGGTATCGGCCACATAGTCCAGTTGGCGGGCGAAATGCGGCTCTATCACGGAAGAGCCGGTACGGAACTGCACATTCAGTCCCAGAGCCAACTCGGCCAGCAGTTGTTGCTGTGCCTGTTTCAGGGCGCTCAGCTGCCGCTGGGCCTGGTCATATTCTTGCGCCGTCGCGGTCAACGCCGCCTGCTCCTGCCTGAGGGCCGCCAGCTCGTTCTCCTGTGCGGCCAACCGGGTCTGCTTGCGGGCCAACTCCTCGTCATCGCCGACACTCTTGCCCAAAATTCCCCCGGTGAATGCCCCTATGATGGCCCCGACCGGCCCGCCTACCACGGCGCCCAGGACGATACCCGAGCCTATGCCTATGAGCTCCTCATGCCCCTGTTCCTTCTCCTGTCCCTGCTCCTCATGCCCCAGGGCCTTCTCCTGCCGCTCGGCCGCCGAAACGCCCGTCCCGGCCAGGCTTTGACCTGAAAAGCCCAGGCCGGTCGCCACGCCGACACTCACCAGCAAGGGGAGTAACCGCCGCTTGAACGCCCGTGGCGCTATTGTTGCCGACGCTATCTGCCCCGACTCGGCGGGTGCTTGCTGCATTGAGCCTGTATGCATTTGTCTATTCATCTTCTTGTCCCTGTATTGTTGCTGAATGAAATGGCGCGACACCTTGGCCATTTTGGCCATGACCGCCGCTTAGCCGGCGACTCGTATGTCGATGAAGTCATTAAACATCAAGCAGATGGCAACGGCAGGGAAGAAAGAAGGCGGTTCGCCTATCAATAGTGGCAACAAAATGGCAATTGCCGCGCCCCTCTTCAATCCCGGATAAAATCCTGTATAGTCACGCCAAGTTCAGCAATGCCAAGTGGAATACCAGGATGAAACGTATCGCCATAGTGGAAGATGAAGCGGCCATTCGAGAAAACTATAAAGATGTCTTGCAGCAGCAGGGCTATAGCGTACAGACCTATGCCAATCGCCCCGAGGCGATGCAGGCGTTCAACACCCGGCTGCCGGATCTGGCCATCATAGACATAGGCCTGGGTCATGAGATCGACGGCGGCTTCGCCCTATGCCAGTCGCTGCGGGCGCTGTCGAGCAGCCTGCCGATCATTTTCCTCACCGCCCGCGACAGCGATTTCGATACCGTCTGCGGCCTGCGCCTGGGCGCCGATGACTACCTGAGCAAGGATGTCAGCTTCCCCCACCTCATCGCCCGTCTGGCCGCCCTGTTTCGCCGCTCCGACGTCGCAGGTACCCAGGCGAGCCAGGATAACCTGCTCGAGCGGGGGCCCCTGAGCATAGACAGCAACCGCATCAGGGTGCTTTGGGAGCAGACTCCCATAGAACTGACGGTGACCGAATTCTGGATGGTGCATGCCCTGGCCAAACACCCTGGGCATGTGCGCAGCCGCCAGGAGTTGATGCAGGAGGCCAAGATATTTGTCGATGACAGTACCATCACCTCCCATGTGAAACGCATCAGGAAGAAATTTATCGCCGCCGATCCCGCCTTCGACTGCATAGATACCGTCTATGGCATGGGCTACCGTTGGGATTCCCAGGGCTAGTATGTACATGTCGCCCGTTCACTCAGGACCTCAGCTCCAAGATGCTTAATCTGCCCATAGGCCTGCGCACCAAGGTCGTCATACTGTCGCTATTCCTGCTATGCCTGCCCTGGCTTGGCTACCAATATGTGTGGGAGATGGAAAAATACCTGCGCCAGGGCCAGGAGCGCACCCTGGAGGGCACCACCCAGGCATTGGCCACCGCCCTGCATGAGAGGCCCAAGCTATTCGACAACCAGGCGAGCTTCCTCAACAGGGTCGAGAAGAGCCGGGATCTGTATGCCTATCCGCTGAGCGGCCCCATCCAGCTCGACGGTAAGCTGGTCGACTGGCAGGGCTACAGCCACAGATTCATCAACTATGGCCAGTCCCATCTGATAATGCAGGCAGATGAGGATGCCCCCCTCAACCTCAGCTTCACCCATATGGTGGGCAGATACGGCGGTTATCTCTACGGCTTCTTCGACGTCACAGATCCCAATGTCGTCTACCGCGGCCGCAAGGCCCTCAGCGTCGACCATAACGATCATCTGACCCTGGCAACCCTGGCTCCGGACGGTCAGTTCAGGCGCTATATCATAGCCACCAGCAGGGATGGCTGGATCAGTGCCTTCGAGCTGCCCGCCAACCCGGCACGCTCCACCCCGGTCAGCCCAGAGGTGCGCATTCAGGGCCAGTGGCGCAAGACAGACAAGGGCTACAACATAGAGCTCAGATTGCCGCTGGAGATGGTCGGCAGCAAACTCGGCTTCGCCATTTCCGATGTCAACGACAAGCGGCGCCGCAGGGTCGAAGCCATAGTCGGCACCTCCGCCATCGACAGGGCCGATAACCTGGGGACGGTACTGGTACCCTCCCCCGAAATTGAGAACATCATCAAGGGCATGGGCCACAATAGCTCGCGGATCTGGGTGATAGACAACCACGGCCGGGTGCTGGCCAAGTCGGGGGATATTCGCGCCAACAGCAGCGTCTGGACCCGCACCCTGGATGAGGAGGAGGAGGAAGATCTCTGGAGCCTGTTCAAGCGTAAAATATTGCACCCCCTCTATTACCGGGTGCTGACGGCGCCCCCCCAGGACTTTGTCGACTCACTGCAAGACTCCACCGAACTGGATGGCAGTCATATTCGCAAGGCGTTGATCGGCAAGCAAGGTTCCACCTGGCGCCTGACACCGGACAGCAAGGCGGTGATCTTGGCCGCCGCCAGCCCCATCTGGATAGATGACAGGGTCATGGGCGCCGTCGTCGCCGAAGAGACCACCCACGGGATCCGCAGCCTGCGCAATCGCGCATTGGAGAAGCTGTTCAACGTCATCATCACCATCATGAGCATGGGCACCCTGGCGCTGTTCTTCTTCGCCTCCAGCATCTCCAGCCGTATCCGCAGCCTGAGGGACGAGGCCGAAGGGGCCATCGACAGCCAGGGGCGGATCCGCAGCGGCATCAAGGCCTCGAACAACAGAGATGAGATTGGCGACCTGTCGCGCAGTTTCTCCAACATAGTCAGCCGCCTGAGGCAGTACAACCAATACCTGGAAAACATGTCTTCGCGTCTGTCACACGAGCTGCGTACCCCGGTCGCTGTGGTGCGCAGCTCGCTGGAGCACCTGCAGCTGCAGCAGCTGGACGGCGACAGCCAGAAGTATGTCGATCGGGCCCAAGAAGGCGTCAGCCGTCTGGGCATGATACTCAACAACATGAGCGAGGCCACCCGGCTGGAAGAGAGCCTGTCCCAGGCCGAAATGCAGGCCTTTCCCCTGTCCAAGGTGATCTCCGGCTGCATGCAGGGCTACCAGCTGACCTATCCGCAGCAGGAATTTACCACAGAGATAGAGCAGGAGCTGAGGATGCGCGGCGTGCCCGAATACCTGGCCCAGCTGATGGATAAGCTCATCGCCAATGCGCTGGAATTCAGCCAGCCGGACAGCGCCATCCAGGTCAGCCTCAAATCCCAGGGCAAGCAGGCCTGCCTCATGGTCAGCAACAGTGGTCCCGCGCTGCCACAGAACATGGCCGAACAGATCTTCGAGTCCATGGTGTCGGTCAGACCCCATCAACAACAAGCCAAGCCACACCTGGGACTGGGGCTGTATATCGCCCGGCTGATCTGCGTCTTTCACCAGGGGCAGATCCTCGCCCGCAACCGCGCCGATGGCTCAGGGGTGGAAATAGTGATCCACTTGCCTCTGCTCAAGGACAGCCAATAGCGAGGCAGCATGAATAGGCTTCATCTTGCCGGCCTGTTATTCGGCCCGTGAGATGCTAAGATGCCAGCGCAGCAGCCAGACTTTTCGATTCAATCCATGGCAGGAATTAGCGATGAAACAGCATGATATGAAGCAAGACACCAAGATAGTCAGCCTGGGCCGGGACAAGAAGTGGACCAAGGGGGTGATTAACCCGCCTGTGTTCCGGGCCTCGACCGTGGTATTCGAAACCATGGATGACATGCGTCATGCCGCCAAGCATAAGACCCAGGGCGAGATGTTCTATGGCCGCCGCGGCACCCCGACCCACTTCGCCTTTCAGGCGGCGATAGCCGAACTGGAAGGCGGCGTCGGCACCGCCCTCTATCCCTCAGGCGCGGCGGCGATCAGCGCTTGCCTGCTGAGTTTCCTCAAGTCGGGGGATCACCTGCTGATGGTCGACAGCGCCTATGAGCCCAGCCGCGATCTCTGCGACAAGTTGCTGGCGGGTTTGGGCATAGAGACCACCTACTACGACCCCATGATAGGCGCCGGCATAGCGGCGTTGATCCGCCCCAACACCAAGGTGCTGTTCCTCGAGTCGCCGGGTTCGCTCACCATGGAAGTACAGGACGTGCCGACCCTATGCCGCATCGCCCATGAGCAGGAGTTGGTGGTCATGCTCGACAACACCTGGGCCTCGCCCATCAATTGCCGTCCCTTCGACATGGGGGTGGACATTTCCATCCAGGCGGCGACCAAGTACATAGTTGGACACTCGGATGTGATGCTGGGCACGGCCACCGCCAACGCCCGCTGTTGGGATCAGCTGAGGGAAAACAGCTACCTCATGGGGCAAACCACCTCACCCGACGATGTCTACCTCGCCGCCCGCGGCCTGCGTACCTTGGGGGTGCGCATGGCCCAACACCAGAAGAATGCCCTCAAGGTCGCCAACTGGCTCCAGGGGCGCCCCGAGGTGGATCACCTGCGCCACCCGGCATTCGCAACCTGCCCCGGGCATGAATTCTTCAAACGTGACTTCAGCGCCGCCAATGGCTTATTCTCCGTGGTGTTGAAGCATGGGGATCTCGACGCCATCACCGCCATGGTGGAAAACATGCAGCATTTCAAGATGGGCTTCTCCTGGGGCGGCTATGAGAGCCTGATCCTCGGGGTATTCGGCATAGAGAGCATACGCACCGCCACCCGCTGGGATAAGACCAAGCCGTTGCTCCGCCTGCATGTCGGCCTGGAAGATGCCGATGACTTGATTGCCGATCTCGAGGCGGGTTTCGCCCGCTTCAACGCCGCCTTGGCCAGATAACCCGGGCAGCCCGCTCTTACTTGGGGCATCTGACATAAAAAAACCGCCGGCCGGCGGTTTTTTATTCTGGCCCTAGGGGCCTGTTCCCTAGGCTTATATTCCCTAGACTTATATTCTCTAGACTTAGACTCCCAGGGCCTGGATTCTGAGGGCTCATAGGCGCTCAATCAAGGCCTGGGTTCTCAAGGCTTGGGCTCGGGAGCGACCCAGGCTGCCGTGCCATACAAGGGCACGGTCGACAAGGCATGCTTATGGCTGCCGTTGGTTTCCTTGGTGGAGTAAGACAGGTACAGCAGGGTCTGATGCTCCCTGTCGAAGATCCGCCTCACCTTGAGGCTCTTGAACAATATGCTCAACGACTCCTTGAAGACGATCTCGCCCTGCTTGCTGGTATCTATGCCCGCCAACTGGGCCGAGCTGATGGGCCCTGTCTGACGACAGCTGATGCTCATGTCCGAAGGATCGGCCAGATCCAGGTTCGCCTCTATGCGGCTGATGTGGCAGGTCACCCCGGGCAACTTGGGATCCTGTTTGGCATCTATGATCACATCCTTGGTGGTAAACAGCCCCAGGCTGACCTTACCCACATCGTCGCCACAGGCCGACAGTGCCAGACTCGCGCCCAGAACGGCCCCGGCCAGTAATCCGGCCTTCATGCTCTTGCTGCCGATAGTTTCACCTCCCTGCATATCAATACGCCTCGCTCGTTGCTTTGGTGACGGCTAAGTTTGCCGCCGGGGTGACGGGCGTAGCGGCAAACAGCTTCTGCGCCCAAAGGGTCAGGCCGGCGGTGACCGAGCCGAAATGATCGCCCACTACCACGGGCGTCTCTGGGTAGATGGCGGCAATCCTGGCGTAGATCGCCGGGCTCTTGGCCGTCCCCCCCGTCACATAGATCACCTCAGGTGCCTGTCCGTCAGCCTGGGCCAGTGCCTGGTGCATCAGCGCCTCGACCCTCGCCAGCGATGTCTCTATGGCGGCCTCGAACTGGCCGCGGCTCACCTCGACCCGCAACTCTGGGTCCAGATACCCCAGACTGCTGGCGACACTGGCCGCGTCAGACAAATCAATTTTAGCCCGCTCGGCGCTGCGCACCAGCTGATAACCCAGTTGCTCCCGCTGCACCTTGAGCAGCAAGCTTAAGCGCTCCGGCGTTTCGGCCTCTTCCAGCAGCGCCTGGATCAGCTTGCGTGAACTCAGGGCGGCGAACTCCCGCTGGGCACTGATGTCATTGACGGCGACCGCATTCCAGAAAGGCTTGCTCGGCATGGGTTTGCCGCTCCTGGTCTGACTGCCCAGGCCAAGCCGGGGCATGAAAGCCTGCATCGCCAGGGCGATATCCAGATCGTTACCGCCGATACGCTGCCCGCTGTGGCCGAGAAAATCGGCGCTGCGATCCGCTTTATGCCTGTGGCCAGGGCCCATCTTGACCAGAGAGCAATCCGTGGTGCCGCCCCCCACATCGACCACCAGCACAGTCTTGTCCTCGACCAGACTCGCCTCATAGTCCATGCCGGCGGCGAGAGGTTCGAACAGGAAGGCCACCTCGCTGAAGCCGGCACGGCTCGCCGCGACCCTGAGGATAGCTTCGGCCTGACGATTGCTCTCCTCGCCGCCTATGCCCTGGAAGTTCACCGGTCTGCCTATGACGGCATAACTGATGGCCCCCGCCATCTCCCCAGCCTCGGCCAACCTGGCTTCGGCCAGCGTCTTGATGTGCTGCATCATCAGGGTGACTATGTCCTCGAACAGGGCTATCTGCTCCGGCCTCAGGCCCGTGGCGCCGAGAAAGGATTTTGGCGACCGGACATAGAATCCCTCTTCCGGCAGCTCGAGATAGGCTTGCACCGCCGCCTCACCGACAAACACCGCCTGCTCGTCGGCGCCCAGATCCAGCTCGTGGCGCACCATGCGGGCCCGGCTCAACTGAGCGGCGCGCTTGCCGGCATACTCGGCCTTGAGCTCGGCCGGCAGGCCATGGAAGACGGCCTCGGCGATGAGTTCCCTGTCCATGGCGTATAAGGTGGACGGCAGGTAATCCGAATCACCCGACAGGGGCAGGAGCCGCACTTCGGCTCCCTGCATCATGCCGACGGCACAATTGGCACTGCCATAATCAAACCCAATAAACATAGCGAGGCTCCAAAGCGGAAAACCGCGTACCTTAGCATAGTTGGCGCCGCAGCTAAAGCCGCAGCCGGCATGCAAAGTCGCCCATCGAACGCCATGTCACCTGAGTGTCATATTTATGTCGCATTCGTCATCAAACTGACACAATGCCCTTGTAGCTTAATTGCCAGAAGAACCCCTTGGTGCCAGTCACTTACAGCCAAAATCCTCTGCCATGCCATGGGTAAATCCATTGCACAAAGCAGGATGAATGCTATTGTGTATTGCCCCGGACGCTTGCTATAAGGAGCCGTGCAGTGTCGCCCGTCACAGACAAGTTATCGATAGATAAAGAGCTTTCCTGGTTATCCTTCAACGAACGCGTATTGCAGGAAGCCTGCGATCCCCAGGTCCCCCTGGTGGAACGGGTGCGCTTTCTGGGGATTTTTTCCAGCAACATGGATGAGTTTTTCCGGGTCAGGGTCGCGGCGGTGCGCCGGGCCATCCTCATTTCCTCGCTGCAGGATGGCCGCAGCCACAGCCGCCACCTGATGGCCAAGATCCAGTCCAGGGTGCTCGCGCTGCAGGAGCGCTTCGACGCCATCTACGCAGATCTGATGCGTGAATTGGTCAGGCGTAATATTTTCTTAATCAATGAGAAACAATTGAGCGACTTCCACAGCGCCTGGCTCAAGAAGCATTTCAAGGATCAGTTCAAACGCCATATTAGCCCCTTGATAGTCAACAACAGCCGGGATCTGGTGAAACAGATCAACGATGACGCCACCTATCTCGCCGTCTGCCTCTACAGCAAGGAGCGACGCCAGTATGCCTTGGTCGAAGTGCCCACCAAGAACCTGCCGCGCTTCATCGAGCTGCCGACCGAGAAGAGCAAGGCCAAGAAATATCTGATCTTGCTCGACAATATTATCCGTCATTGTGTCGATGAGCTGTTCGGTCCCTTCTTCGAGTACGAGGCCATAGACACCTACTCGATGAAACTCACCCGGGATGCCGAGTTTGACATCACGGATGAACTGGAACAGACCCAGTTGGAGAAGATGACCAAGGGCCTGAAGAAACGCCTGACCGCCGAACCCGTGCGCCTGGTGTATGACAGGGACATGCCGGAACATATGCTGACCATGCTCAAGGACAATCTCAACATCAGCTCCACCGAGTGTCTGATCCCCGGCGGCCGTTATCACAGTTTCAAGGACTTCATCGGCTTCCCCAATCCCAGTCGCCATTACCTGGAAAACGAGAAGATGCCGGCGCTCGACAGTGCGGGCTTCGGGCGCTGCGCCAACAGTTTCGATGCCATCGCCATGGGCGATATCATGCTCAACTACCCCTATCACAAGTTTTCCCATTTCACCGAGATGGTACGCCAGGCGGCCTATGATCCCGCGGTGCGTTTCATCCGCATCAGCCTCTACCGGGTCGCCAAGAAGTCCCATGTGGTACAGTCGCTGGTGGATGCGGTCAAGAATGGCAAGAAGGTCACGGCGGTGATCGAGCTGCACGCCCGCTTCGACGAGCAATCCAACATAGAATGGTCCCGCATCCTGGCCGAGGCCGGGGTGAGGGTGCATCACGGCATCCCCAGTCTCAAGGTCCATTCCAAGCTCTGTCTGATAGGCCGCGAGGAGCAGGGCGAGACCCGCCTCTATTGCCATGTCGGCTCGGGCAACTTCAATGAAGGCACCGCCAGGATCTACACGGATTTCTCCCTGTTTACCGCCAATCAGGAGATCGCTAGGGAAGTAGAACAGGTATTCGAGCTGATCGAGCACCCCTACAGGCGCGATAACTTCCAACACCTTATCGTCTCGCCCTATGATGCCAGGCAGAAGCTCACCAACCTGATAGATCAGGAAATAGTCAATGCCCACGGCCGGATGAAGGCGGCTATTACCCTCAAGCTGAATAACCTCATCGATGAGGCGCTGATCCAGAAGCTGTACGAGGCCTCGGCGGCCGGGGTCAAGATCAGGTTGCTGATCCGCGGCATGTGCGCTCTGATCCCCCGCATTCCCGGGGTGAGCGACAATATCGAGGTCTACAGCATAGTCGACCGCTTCCTGGAGCATTCCCGGGTCATGCTGTTTCACGCCGGCGGCGAGAATAAGCTCTATATCTGCTCCGCCGACTGGATGAGCCGCAACGTCGACAACCGCGTCGAGGTCAGCGCCCCCATCTATGATCCCCGCCTGAAACAGATGGTGATGGACATACTGTCGCTGCAATTCAACGACAACACCAAGGCGAGGATCATCAACAAGGAACAGAGCAATCCCTATCGCAACAGGGGGAATAAACGCAAGCTGCGCTCCCAGGTCGCCATCTATCATTATCTGGTCAACTATGAGAAGCGCCAGCTGCAGGAACTGAAGCAACAGACAGAGGCGCAGGCGCACGACAAGGGCCATGACGTCTTGCTCACCAAGGCGGGATAACAGGCAAGGCCCCGGCGGCCTTGCTATTAAGGTAAATGACATTGGTTAACACACAAGCACAACCCAGGCACTTCGTCGCCATCGACATGGGCTCCAACAGTTTTCATCTGGTGATCGCCCGCGAGCAGGATGGCAGCCTGCAGGTGCTGCATAAGGAAAAGCAGCAAGTTCAACTGGCCCAGGGATTGGACGAGCAGGCCCGTCTCAGCCAGGAGGCCATGGACAGGGGGCTCGACTGTCTGCGGGACTTCAATCAGCGCTTTTCCAGCCTGAGCCAGGCCCAGGTGCGCCTGGTCGCCACCCATACTCTGAGAGTCGCCAAAAACCGGGACAGCTTCATAGAGGCGGCATCCGCCATCATGCCCTACCCGGTCGAGGTGATTTCCGGCCATGAAGAGGCGCGCCTCATCTACAACGGCATAGCCCAGAGCCAGGTATTGGCCAAGCACAACCTGGTGATCGACATAGGCGGCGGCTCCACCGAAGTGGTGCTTGGACAGAGAAACCGCCCTACCCACCTCTCCAGCCTGCGCTGCGGCTGCGTCAGCTTCAATGAACGTTATTTCGACGCCGGCCGGCTCACGGCCGACGCCTTCAAGGCGGCCCAGGCGGCGGCCGACAGGCAGTTTTCCAGCCTGTCCAAGGACTATTTCAGCGGCGACTGGCAACTGACCCTGGGCAGCTCAGGCAGCATCAAGGCCATCTGCGAGGCGCTGCTGGAAGAACATGGCGATGAAGTGGTGACCCTGGCGCGGCTCAAACGCCTCAGGCTCAAGTTGATCGCCTGGGGTCATGTGTCCCATATCCAATTTGCCAACATAGACGATAAACGCACGCCCCTGCTGGCCGCCGGACTGGCGATCCTCATCAGTTTCTTTCGGCGCCTGCCTGTGACCCAACTGGTTTTCGCCCAGGGGGCATTGCGTGAAGGGGTGCTGTACGAGCTGGCCAAGATAGGCCAGTACCAGGACATCCGCCTGCGCACAGTGGACAGCATCGCCAGGCTGTATCATGTCGATCCGGATCATGCCGCCAAGGTCAGGGACTCGGCCATGGCCCTGTTCGAACAAGTCGCCGACGCCTGGCAGCTGCGGGCCCACGCCCGCCTGTTGGCCTATGCCGCCAGCCTGCATGAAATCGGCATACACATAAATTCGAAGGCGGCCCACAAGCATGGGGGTTACATCATAAGCAACAGCGACCTGCCGGGATTCAGCCAGGCGCTGCAGCAGGACTTGGCGCTGCTCATCGCCAACCATTGCAAGAAACCCAACCTCGCCTCACTGGATGAGCTGCCCCAGCCACAGCGCCTGCCCCTGGTGCGCCTGCTATGCCTGCTGCGCCTGGCCGTATTGCTGAACCTGGGCCGCAACGCCCACAGCCTGACCCTGGATAGGGTGCAGGCCGGCAGCCAGGGGCTCAACCTGACCCTGCCCGGCAATAAGCGCAAGCTCAGCCTGTTCCTGAAGGACCTGCACAGGGAGCAGAAGCATATGTCGAGCCTGGGGCTGGAACTCAGCCTCAACCTGCAGGACAAGGCCCTGCGCGACTGATTGTCTCGGGATCACCGTCATAGCCCAAAGACAAAAAAGCCAGTGGCTATACCACTGGCTTTCTTATTTCAGATCGGGAGTTCGGCGACTCAGGCGTTTTGTTCGTTGCGGCTCTTTCTGAGCGCTTCTTTGTGCAAGCGCCGCTCCTCTATCACCCGGTTCACGTCGCTGCCTATGTGGGCCTCGTTGCGGGCCTTGGCCAGTTGCACCTGACGCTCGCGCTCGACGAAGCGCTGACGCTGCTCATCGGAAATCTTGTCTATGCAATGGGGACAGCTCACCCCCTGAACATAGGCTGGGCTCAGCTTCTCTTGCTCTGTGATCGGCATGCGACAGGCATTGCATTGATCGTATTGGCCCTTCTCCAGCTTATGATCCACCGCGACGCGGTTATCGAACACGAAGCACTCGCCTTCCCACAGGCTCTCTTCCTGTGGCACTTCTTCCAAATACTTGAGGATGCCACCTTCCAGATGATAGACCTCATCGAAGCCTTGCTCCTTGAGGAAGGCGGTGGATTTCTCACAGCGGATGCCACCGGTACAGAACATGGCCACCTTCTTATGCTTGGCCGGATCCAGGTTCTGTTTCACATACTCGGGAAACTCCCTGAAGGTCTCGGTCACAGGGTTGACGGCATTCTTGAAGGTGCCTATCTGCACCTCATAGTCGTTGCGGGTATCGACCAACACCACCTCGGGATCCGAGATCAGCGCGTTCCAATCCTTGGGCTTAACATAAGTCCCTACGACCTTGAGCGGGTCTATGCCCTCGACGCCCATGGTGACGATTTCCTTCTTCAGCTTGACCTTGGTGCGGTAGAAGGGCATCTCTTCGTCGAACGACAGCTTGTAGACGATATTGTCCAGGCCATCCTGATCCGCGAGCCAAGCCAGCAGGCCATCTATGGCCGTTTGGGAACCGGCAACAGTGCCGTTAATCCCCTCTTGGGCGAGCAGCAGCGTCCCCTTGATCCCGGCAGCTTCCATCACCTTCAGCAATGGCAGGCGCAGGGCCTCGAACTCGGGCAGGGATACAAATTTATATAAGGCACAGACAACAACTTTCGACATAACTTCCTCTCTGCTGGCTGGAACTTCATTTCCAGTGCATCTTCACTATATTACCCGCTGCGGCCACCACAGGGGCAAGCGCAGCGGGGCTTAAAATCGCGCGACATTCTACCCGAAACCGCCAACAAATGCAGTAATAAATCGGCCCAGACCCGACTCATGCCCCGTTCCTGGCGTCAATCTGGCGTCAATTCGAATATCAATGGCGCCGGCCTGGGGTTATCATGCCTAGGCATGTTACTTTTTCGGTCCAACAGACAGCGACCATGATAGCCATACAGTGAGCCTATGAAGCCATCCCCCCAGACACTGCCCATACTCTACTCCTTTCGCCGCTGCCCCTATGCCATGCGCGCCCGCATGGGCATACTCTTATCCGGCCAGCAGGTGATGCTGCGTGAGATCTTGCTCAAGCATAAACCCGAAGCCATGCTCCAGGCCTCACCCAAGGGCACAGTGCCAGTGCTGGTGTTGCCGCACGCCAAGGTGATAGACGAGAGTCTGGACATAATGCGCTGGGCATTGAACTTGGCGGATCCCCTTGGCGTGTTGCCCCAAAATCCAGAGCAACAGACGCTCAGCGAGACCCTGCTCGAGTGCAACGACAGGGAATTCAAGGCTTGGCTGGACAAGTACAAGTACGCCGACCGGCATCCACAGCACCCCCAGAGCCATTACCGCGCTCAGGGACTGGCGTTCATCGCCCGGCTGGAGCAGGCCCTGGAGCACCAGGACTTTCTCATCTGCGACCGCCCGACCCTGGCCGATTACGGCATCTTTCCCTTCGTGCGCCAGTTCGCCGGCGTCGACAGCCACGGGTTCGCCCAGGCCCCCTACCCTAAGGTGCAACTCTGGTTAGCCGGCCTGCTGCAGAGCCGGGTATTCATCCAGGCCATGGCGAAGTTTCCCAATTGGCTGGAAACCCGCACCGAGTGCCGCTTTCCCGCCGAACTCTGATGCCAATCTCTGACGCCGGACTCTGATCCCAGTTTTTGATGCCAATCTCTGACGCCGCCGGCCCAGGTTCACAGATGGCTGTGGGTGAGTGCCAGTTCATCTTCCTTGATTTTTTGTACCAAAGGCGCCTGACCTTCGGCGAGTGCCTGTTTATAGGCCTGGTTCATCTTCAGCGCCAGATACAGGTCCGGCCTGACCAGTATGCCGCCTTCTCCCGTCGGCAGGCCCGCCTGCTCGAACCAGCTGAGCAACTGCCGCTTGCGCCCCGCCATCACCAGGCGGACGCCGCGCTTCTTCAGCAGCTGCTGCAGATCCCCCAGCATGGCCATCACACTGAGATCCAAATGAGTAAAGCTGGGCACAGCATCTATTATGATGCAATCGACGGGCTCGGACTCACGCACGAAGCGCTCCAGCAATCGACGCTTGAAATAGGTGGCGTTGAAGTAGGTCAGCGGCGAGTTGAAGCGATAGATAAACACCCCGGGAATGGATTTGGCCTTGTCCGTGTCATCCATGCTGCGGATCACCCCCTTGGCATCCAGCCCCAGCACCTGATCCGTCGGCCGGGTGACGGTCAGGAGGAATTGAAACAGCCCGAGCAACACGGCCAGGGTGATGCCGGGGATCACCCCGATGAACAGCACGGCAAACAGGGTCGTCAGCGCCAGCAGGAATGCCGATCTGTCCCGGCTTCTCAGGTGCCAAACCGCCTTGATGTCGATAAGTGACAAAGAAGCCACCACCAGCACCACCCCAAGGGCGGCACTGGGAATGAAGGCCAGCGGCGCGGTGAAAAACAGCGCCACCAGGGCGATCAACAGCGCCGCCAACACAGACACCAGCTGGCTCTTGCCGCCGTTGGCATCGTTGACCGCGGTACGTGAATCGGCGCCACTGATGGCGAAACCCTGGGACAGGGCCGAGGCTATGTTGGCAAATCCCAGTGCCCTGAATTCTTTGTCCGCATCTATGTCGTAACCATTCTTGGCGGCGAAGCTGCGGGCGGTCAACATCATGCTGACAAAGCTCACCATGGCGAGGTTCAGCGCCGGCATCACCAGCTCACGGGCAATGCCCAAGTCGAACGCCGGCGCCTGGAATGACGGTAAACCGCTTCTCACCTCACCCACTGTGACTATCCCCAACTGCTGCAGATTGAATAACCAGACCAGCAGTCCTGCCAGTGCCAGCACACACATGGAGGCCGGCCACCCGGGGCGAAAGCGCTTCAACAACACGAACACCAAGACGGTGACGGCGCTGATCATCAGCGTCGGCCAATGCGTCCTGGTTAAGGCGCCGGGGACATTGAGCAGCCGCTCTATCAGGTAGCCTTTCTCGAAGCTGAAACCGAAAATTTTCGACAGCTGTCCCACTATGATGGTGATGGCCACCCCGTTGAGCAGCCCCATCAGGATGGGTTTGGAAAGAAAGTCCGCCATCACCCCGAGGCGGAAGCGGCTGGCGACCAGGCACCAAAAGCCCGTCATGACAGTCATGGTCATCACCAGCTGCCAATGTTTCAGGCTGTCTCCCCCCGCCAGCGGCGTCACCACGGCGGCAATCACGGCGCAGGTGGCCGCATCCGGGCCGACGATCAACTGTCTGGAGGTGCCGAACAGGGCATACACCAACATGGGCAAGACACAGGAATAGAGCCCCACGGCGGCGTTGACCCCGGTCAACTGGGCATAGGCGATGGCGACCGGCAAGGCGACGGCGGCGACGGACAAGCCCGCCCGCACATCGTCTTGCCACCACTGGGATTGGTAATTAGCTAATTGTTCTAAACCTGGCATAAATGCAATAAGACGAGGAAACGGCACGCTGGACTCTCAAACGAATGACCTCAATAAGTTATTAATATTAGGACGATTCGTTGCGAAAGCCAATGCCATGGCGGCGAGTATTGCAAGTATATTACCGTCGCTTTGCCTCACGGTTTTAGCGCCGGGTCTTGGCGGGTTATTTCACCAGCATGGGGATCGAGACCATCAACAGGCTCGCCATGAACCAGTTGAAATGCCGCCGACGCCGCACTGTGTTGAGCTTCTTGCTGATGGCGGCGCCTATCATCACCCAGGTAAAGCCAGCGGGAAAACCGATCAGATTGAACACCAACAATCCCAGCACGGCGCTCGCCCAATAGCCGTCGCCGCCGAGGGTGAAGGCGCTGCACAGGGTGATGGTCGTCATCCAGGACTTGGGATTGACCCACTGGAACAGCGCCGCCTCACGCAGCGACATGGGGCTGGCATCCTCGGGTGCCCCCGACGCCGCAACCGGCAGGGTGACTATCTTGATGACCAGGTACAACAGATAGGCTACCGAGCCATACTTGAGCAGCTGATGCAACAGGGGCCAGGCCTCGAACAGGGCGCCGAGTCCCAACAGTATCGCCAGGTGCAGCGAGGTCGATCCCAGGCGTATGCCCAGCACATGGGGCACGCTGCGCCTGATGCCAAAGTTGGCGCCCGAGCTTGCCAGCAGGATATTGTTGGGACCGGGTGTCATCGTCATGGTGGCACAGAAGAGCGCCGCCGACAGCATCAGAGCCAAGAGAGAATCGTCCATATCACCCCTTAAATGTATACATACAATAATTGACACAAAGCACATGTTGTGCATATTATCCGGATTATTCTCGGGATCAATGGATTTATTGTCATGGGTACAATGTGGACGCCTTCGCTGGCCGAATTCAGCGGGCCTAAATATCAGCGCTTGCTGAGCGCGCTGGCACAGGCCATACAGGCGGGGCAACTCCCCCCAGGCACCAAGCTGCCGCCCCAGCGACGGCTCGCCGATGCCCTGCAACTCACGGTCGGCACAGTCACCCGCGCCTATACACTGGCGGAACAACGGGGTTATGTCGAGGCCAGGGTCGGTGACGGCACCTATGTGGCCGCCATAGAAACCCCGGCGCACGAACCGGCGCAGGTCAACCTGGCAACCTGTCAGCAGCCGCTGACGGATCAGGTGGCCCAGCTGAGCGATTGCCTGCAGGCGCTGGCCAAGAGCCCGGCCAAGCTCGCCGCCCTGCTGGGGTATCACGCCAATCCCCTGCCCCATCAACAGGCCATATTCCATCGCTGGCTGAGCCGGCGCGGCATACTGCAGTCGCCGCAACAACTTGTGTTCACCCACGGAGCGCAGCAAGGCATATTCGCCATCCTCAATGCCCTGTGCAGCGCCGGCGATACCCTGCTGCACGAGGCCTATTGCTATCCAGGGGTGCGGGTGGCGGCCGCTCAGTTGGGACTCAATACCAGCGGCATCCCCCTGGCCCGGGAGGGGCTGGATCTGGCAGCCTTCGAACGACTGCTGCGTGCCCACAGGCCCAAGCTGGTGTATCTCACCCTCAATAACCAGAATCCGACCTGCATCCAGTACAGCCAGCCGCAGCGTCGCCGCCTGTTGGCACTGGCGAGCGAATACGATTTCTACATCATAGAGGACGACGTGAATTACTGTCTGCCGGAGGAGTGGCAACCGCCGCTGTGGAACCAGACTGCCGCCGCTCAGCCGACACTCAGACCCGAGACACGGCCTGAGGGGCAGCCGGAGAGCCGGGTCATCTATATCGCCAGCCTGTCGAAACTCTTCGCCGGGGGCCTGCGCCAAGGCTTCATGCTGCTGCCCGATGCGCTGATGCCGCAGATCAAACGGGCGCTGCATAGCCAGTGCTGGATGGTGTCGCCGCTCAATGTGGAGCTGGCCTGCCAGCTGCTGGAGCGCGGCGAGCTGCAGTCAGGGCGGGATCAGCTCATCCGCCGGCGGCAGCAGGCCTTTCGCGCCATGGGCGAGCGCCTCCGGCTGCAGCAGAACTGGCGCGGCCTCAACGGCTGGCTGCAACTGCCGGCGCCGGTGAAGGCCCACCACATAGTGACGGCACTGGCGGCCAAGGGCATCCTGGTGCGCAACGGCGACGACTTCAACAACCACGACAACCATATTCGCCTCAGCATTGGCGGTATAGGCAGCGAGGCCCAGTTCACCCACACCCTGGAGACCATAGCCACCACCATCAGCGCCGTCAGCCAGAGCGCCTACTCAGTGGTATGAGGGCCGCCCACGCCGGTTTATTTACACTCGGTGGGGATAAAACTCGCTTGAGCGCCATTGGCTTATCCCTGCCGGACGCTTACTATGTAGCTGTGCATGACCCGCGCTTTAGCAGCAAACTTAGCAGCCATCTTACAACCACCAGAGGTACCAGTGGACTCCCAACCCAGAGATTTAGCCGCTCAATCCAATAGACCCGTGCCCATGCTGGCACTGCTGATCCCCATGCTCGCCGCCATAGTGGCCATCACGCCGCTGGCCATCGACATGTACCTGCCGGCCATGGCGACCATAGCCGCCAGCTTCGACACAGATATCACCACGGTACAGCAATCCCTGAGTCTGTATCTGGCCGGTTATGCCCTGGGCATGTTGTGTTTCGGTCCCCTGGCCGATCGCATAGGTCGCCGCCCCCTGGTGATCATGGGGCTGGCGGGTTTCTGCCTCATCAGTCTGCTTATCGCCGTCAGCCCCAGCATAGAGGTGTTTCTCTCGCTGCGACTGCTGCAGGCCTTCATAGGCGCGGCCGCGACCGTGGTGGTGCCAGGCTATATCAAGGAGGTCTATGGCAACAACACGGCCAAGGGCATGTCCTATGTCAGCCTGATCATGATGTTGGCGCCCTTGCTGGCGCCGACACTGGGCAGCCTGATCCTGGGGCTGGGCAACTGGCACCTGATCTTCCTGGTGCAGGCAGGGTATGCCGTCACCTTGCTGCTGTTGGTGCTGTTCAAGCTGAAGATGCCCAGCGACCAGGACATAAGCAGCCGCAGCCAGAAGTCTTTCCTCGGCGGCTATGCCACTGTGCTTTGCCGCAGCGGCGTCAAGATGAACATCGCCAGCGGGGTACTGACCTCGTTCGCCTTCTTCTGCTACCTCACCGCCTCGCCATTCGTGTACATGGAGGTATTTGGCCTGGATAAGGCGATGTTCGCCCTGTTGTTCAGCACCAATGTCGGCGCTCTGATGCTGGCCAACATACTCAACTCGCGCATCGTGGGTCGCTACGGTTCGGTGCGCATGCTGCGTGTCGCCACCTTCTGCGGCGCCCTGGCCGCCGGCGGCCTCCTGCTGGTGAACCTGTTTGGGCTAGGCTACCAGTTCACAGTGCTGATGCTGATCCCCTTGATGGGCAGTCTGGGGATCATGTCGGTCAACGCAGATGCCATAGTGCTGATGAAGTTTCAGCAGCAAACCGGCACGGCCACCGCCGTGATAGGCACCCTGAGGTTCGGTTTCGGCGCCCTGGCGGGCCCGCTGTTGGCCCTGTTCTACACGGGCACTGCCGTGCCCTTCTCCGCCATCATGCTGCTGGCCGTGGTGCTGGTCGGCCTGTGTCAGTTCAATCGCCCCAGCCATCAAGCGGCAGAGAAGCCTGCGACTTAAGCTGTCACGATAAGGCCCGGCAAGCTCCTGTCACCACAGAACCGCAACGCCCATTGACGTTGCGGTCTGTGTCCCTTGGCGAACGCCAGTTTCAAAAAAGCCATTGCTTCAAAAAAGCTATTAGCTCAAAAAACCTGTTACTTCACAAAACCATGGTAACGCTGTCACCAACCCGGAGGCAGAGTCCGGCTTTCGGCCTTAACCCCATGACAAAAAGACGGTTCCAGCCACATAAAACTCCGCCAGCCGTCCTCGGCTGGCCGGCTTAAAGATGAAAATGTTTCATTCAGGTTATTTTTCTGATTAAAAGGCTTGAAACGCAACTGCTTTCCCCTATGATGAAAAGCTGTTGCCCAGCAACAGTTGCTGCATCCACAGGATGAAAAGTCTGCTCCACCGAGCAGTCATCGGCAAGCGAGAGTCGGGACTACCCTCCCGGCTTTAATTTAGAGCGATTACCGTCGCTGTAAGCAAGCTACTGTCTACCGTAACGGTAACTTAAGAGGAATTGCCCATGGAGATGTTATCCGGCGCCAGCATGATCGTCCGTTCCCTGATCGACGAAGGCGTGTCCCACATATTCGGCTACCCAGGTGGCTCGGTTCTCGATATCTATGACGCCCTGCACGAAATCGCCGGCGTAGAACACATACTGGTGCGCCACGAACAGGCGGCGGTACACATGGCCGACGGCTATGCCCGCGCCACTGGCAAGGTGGGCGTGGTACTAGTGACCTCGGGTCCGGGTGCCACCAATGCCATTACCGGCATAGCCACAGCCTACATGGATTCAGTCCCGCTGGTGGTCCTGTCCGGCCAGGTGCCGAGCAACCTGATAGGCAACGATGCCTTCCAGGAATGCGACATGATAGGCATTTCGCGTCCGATAGTGAAACACAGCTTCCTGGTCAAAGATCCCCAAGACATACCCGAAACCATCAAGAAGGCCTTCTACATAGCCGCCAGCGGCCGTCCCGGCCCTGTGGTGGTCGACTTGCCCAAGGATTGTCTGGATCCTGCGCTGCTGCATCCCTATGTCTACCCCAAGAGCGTCAAGATGCGCTCCTACAACCCGACGACCTCGGGCCACAGGGGACAAATTCGCCGCGGCCTGCAGGCGCTGTTGGCCGCCAAGAAGCCTGTGCTCTATGTCGGCGGCGGCGCCATCATTTCCGCCTGCGACCGCCAGATACTGACTCTGGCCGAACGCCTGAACATTCCGGTGGTCAATACCCTGATGGGACTGGGGGCCTTCCCCGGCACCCACGCCAATTGCCTCGGCATGCTGGGGATGCACGGCCGTTACGAGGCCAACATGGCGATGCACCATAGCGATCTCATCTTCGGCATAGGGGTGCGCTTCGACGATCGCACCACCAACAAGGTCGAGAAATACTGCCCCAACGCCACCATATTGCACATAGACATAGACCCTTCGTCCATCTCCAAGACCATCAGGGTCGATATCCCCATAGTGGGCAGTGCCGACAATATTCTCGATGCCATGCTGGAACTGCTGGACGCAGAACAAGACACCCGGCAGGACGAGGCCGCGATAGATTACTGGTGGAGCGAAATCAACCACTGGCGTGAGCGCGACTGTCTGGCCTACGACAGCAACAGCGACCGCATCAAGCCGCAGCAGGTGATAGAAACGCTGTACAGGCTGACGAAGGGCGAGGCCTATGTGGCCTCGGATGTCGGCCAGCACCAGATGTTCGCCGCCCTCTATTATCCCTTCGACAAACCCAGGCGCTGGATAAACTCGGGGGGCTTGGGCACCATGGGCTTCGGCCTGCCGGCCGCCATGGGGGTCAAGATGGCGATGCCGCAGGAGACAGTGGTGTGCGTCACCGGTGACGGTTCAATCCAGATGAACATCCAGGAGCTGTCGACCGCGCTGCAATACGATGTGCCTGTGAAGATCATCAACCTCAACAACCGCTTCCTCGGCATGGTCAAGCAGTGGCAGGACATGATCTACTCGGGTCGCCACTCCCACTCCTACATGGATTCTGTGCCCAACTTCGCCAAAATCGCCGAAGCCTATGGCCATGTCGGCATGACCATCAGCAGCCCGGCCGAGCTGGAGACCAAACTGGCCGAGGCCCTGGCCATGAAAGACAGGCTGGTGTTCGTCGACATCAGCATAGATGAGACGGAGCACGTATACCCCATGTTGATCCGCGGCGGGGCAATGAATGAAATGTGGCTGAGCAAAACGGAGAAAAGCTGATGCGGCGAATTATTAGTGTATTACTGGAAAACCAACCCGGCGCCCTGTCCCGCGTGGTCGGCCTCTTCTCCCAACGCGGCTACAACATAGAAAGCCTGACGGTGGCACCGACCGACGATCCTACCCTGTCGCGGCTCAACATCACGGTCGCCGCCGACGAGATGGTGCTGGAGCAGATAGAGAAGCAGCTGCATAAGCTCATCGACATACTCAAGGTATCCAACATCACTGAGTCGGCCCACATAGAACGTGAGCTGGCGCTGGTGAAGGTCAAGGCCAGCGGCGATACCCGCGAGGAGGTCAAGCGCACCGCAGATATCTTCCGCGGCCAGATAGTGGATGTCACCGCCAGCCTCTATACCATACAGATGGCCGGCACCAGCGAGAAGCTCGACGCCTTCATCCGCGCCTTGGGGGAAGTGACCAAGGTGGTCGAAGTCTCCCGCTCCGGCGTGGTGGGCCTGGCCCGCGGCGACAAGGCGATGCGCGCCTGAAGCCTGAATGCCTGAATGCCTGAATGCCTGAGTGCCTGTGCGATGGCAATCGACCAGCCACGTACGATGAACAACAAAGGCCGGCTCAGCCGGCCTTTGTTGTTTTTGAGACACTGCAGGGTGGGCTTATTACAGTTGCCTGGCTGATTGAACTTGACCCGTTTTAGTGGACATCCAAATGAGTCATTGAGGTGTTCCTATGCCGGCATACAAAACCGGAAAACGGACTCAGCAGTACACGCTTGAGTTCAAGATAAAAGCAGTAGCCTGGTCACACTTTCCTCATCCTTCGGTCAAGGATGTTGCCGAAACGCTGGACATACACCCCTTTATGTTGTCTCATTGGCGCAAAGAATATCGAGAGGTAAATGGGGTATGCCGCTGAGACCCACCCTGTGGCTCAATCTATGCCAAATTTTACCCAAAGCAATACAGGCACCGGCACTTCCCGGTTATTTCAACCCTTGGCTGCATCACTCTTAGGTTGTGACTGATTTTTGCGTACTATGAGTGGGTACCAAACAAAGTGCAAAAAATTTTGGAATATACTATGCGTTCCTTAATCGCCGCCCTTGGCTTAATTCAAACTTAAGCTGGCGAAGTCCTGTCGATTATGAGACCTTGGTTACATAACAAGGAACTGCTCACTTTATGTGGGTGGCATAGGGCCGTGTTCAGCTAAGGTTGCTTAAATCCTAAGGATATTTATGAAAACGATCGGAAAAATGATTTTAGGATTACTCTTATTCACTTCGCATCATGTGTATGCAGTAGATAAAATGGAGACAAGCAATTCAATCAGGTTTGGCATGCAGGCGGTGTTCACCGCACAGCCAGGAAAGGGCGAGGAATTAGCCCAAATTTTGCTCCAAGCCTCCCAAGTTGTATCCCATTTAGAAGGCTGCATGATTTATCTGGTACAAGTTGCCTCAGCCGATCAAGACAAAATCCTGATCACCGAGGTTTGGGAAAACCAGGAAGATCAGCAAACCTCATTAGCAAACACTGAAGTCCGGGAGTTAATTAATCGCGCACGTCCTCTTATTGTGGCCATGGAGCATACCCCAGCCAAACCTCTGGGTGGCAAAGGCCTGTGACAGCTTATTTAATAGAGGAACACCTTAGGTGGTGGTTTTGAAACAATAAAGGCAGATAATGCCCTATCTTTATTGTTTCATCTTGAGGGAATGGATGGCTATATTTGCCAGTCGCAGCTGAAATCGCTCGCTTCTACGCTCTCGTAAAAGCGAGCGGATGGTGGCTAGTTAAGAGCCTTCATAAACACCAACATACCAGGGACCACTGCCGTCCCAACATTGTTCCTGAACTTCACCCGATACTTTGGTGACATAGACACGTAAATGAACCGCGTTGTTCGCATACCATGCAGTTGCCGAAGAATGGGTGCCATCTGTGCTCAATGCCCCAATATACCACTTATCCTTATCCCAGCAGTGCTCGACAATTTTACCTTGATCACTGACATAGGCACGAATGTGAATTTGGCCAGAAGCATCGACCCAACTGGCTGCGCTCACAGTCTGCCCTTCTGCTTTAAATGCGCCGACATACCAGGAGCCACTGTCCCAGCACTTTTCCGTAACATTTTGACCATCGCTTGAATAAACACGAAGACTAATATTTCCCCAACTTACAACCGCAGTAGAATAATTAAAATTAAACATCTTAAATTCCTTTTAAAAAGTTAAGTTAAACATCCTTTGATACTTATATTTGAAACCTGCGTGCATATAGGTAAATTTACCCACTAAACCGGAATGGATATATTCGCCAAAAACACGCAGTAACAGTGCAATCACAGTATAGAAGCTGTTTATGAGGACAGCCAAAATTATTCTTGGCCGGCACCATCATTGTCGGCAGCTGCCCGAATGTCCACGCCTTGAACTCGGGATCATGGACCGCGGGCGCGGCCATCTGGGTACAGCAGGCCGCGGCGCAGCAGCCATTTCTCCGCTTCCACCGCCAGCAACACAGTGGCCGACAGCAAGAGGCACTGCAGCAGCGCAAAGGGGGGCAAGGGCTGGGTATGGAACACACGGTTGAGTACAGGCGTGTAGATCACCGCCAGTTGCAGCAACAGCGTCAGCAGCACAGTTCCCAGCAGTGGCAGGTTGCTCAGCAGCCCAAGTTGCAACAGAGACTGGCGCTCACTGCGTACCGCCAGCGCGTGAAACAGCTGTGCCACGGTCAAGACAGTAAACACCATGGTCTGCCAGTAGGCCTGTCCATGGGCGATGGCCCAGGCCATGGCGGCGAGGCTGATACCGCCGATATACAGGCCCGCCCAGACTATGTGTTGCCACAGGCCATGGGCAAAAATGTTTTCCGCCGGTGGCCGCGGCGGCCGCTGCATGATAGCCGGCTCGGCCGGCTCCAGCGTCAGTGCCAGCCCGGGCAAGCCATCTGTGACCAGGTTGATCCACAGAATATGGATCGGCAGCAGCGGCACCGGCAGTCCCATGAAAGGCGCCAGAAACAGGGTCCAGATCTCGCCGGCGTTGGATGTCATGGTGTACTTGATGAACTTGCGGATGTTGTCGAAGATCCGTCGACCGGCGCGGACAGAGTGCACTATGCTGGCAAAATTGTCGTCGAGCAACACCATGTCGGCGGCCTCGCGTGCCACATCCGTGCCCTTGCAGCCCATGGCCACGCCTATGCCGGCACGCTGCAGTGCCGGCGCATCGTTGACCCCGTCGCCCGTCATGGCCACAAATTCCCCATTGGCCTGCAACGCCTTGACGATGCGCAATTTCTGCTCGGGCGTCACCCGCGCATAGACCCTGATGGAGCCGACCTTCCGTGCCAGTTCGGCATCGCTCAGGGCCGCCAGTTGACCACCGCTGAGCAATTCGGCGGGTTGACGGGCGATGCCCAGCCCCCGGGCTATGGTCATCGCCGTGCCCGGGTGATCGCCGGTGATCATCACAGTGGTAATGCCGGCGCTGTGGCAGTCACTCAACGCCTGGGCCGCTTCCTGCCGCGGCGGGTCCATCAGCCCAACCAGCCCGAGGAACGTCAACCGTTGCTCCAAACTGTCGCTGCCCTGCCCCGCCGGCAGGGAAGCAAATTCACGCATGGCAAACGCCAGTACCCGATAGCCCGCCTCGGTCAGACGCTGCACCTCGGCCAGCACCGGCCGCTCCTCGAAAGGCTCGACGGCGGCAACACCCAGTTGGCGGACGCACAGGCTCAGCACTGTCTCCGGCGCGCCCTTGGTATAAGCCAGGACTCCCGGGTCACTCTGGTGCAGGGTGGTCATGCACTTGCGGCGGCCATCGAAGGCCAACGCCATCAAGCGGGGGAAAGCCTGCTCCAGTGCTGTCTTGTGAAAGCCGCTGCGGGCGGCGGCATCGAACAGCGCCAGTTCGGTGGTTTCCCCTGTCATCTGGCCATCCTGCAGGGCCACATCGTTGCTGAGTGCCATTGCCTGCCCCAGTTGCAGCCAGGGTGGCCCGGGCCGAGGCGGCAGCGCCGCGCTCCGCTCGCCGGCGGCAAACAGCGCCTCGACGCGCATGCGATTCTGGGTCAGGGTGCCCGTCTTGTCGGCACAAATATAGGTGACAGAGCCCAGCGTCTCGACCGCCGGCAGGTTGCGCACCAAGGCATGGTGGCGCACCAACTTGCGGGCACCCAGGGCCAGAGAGATAGTCACCACAGCAGGCAGGGCCTCGGGGATGGCAGCCACCGCCAGGCTGACGGCGGTAAGCAACATCAGCATGGGGGCCTGTCCCTGCCACACACCCACCACGAATACCAAGGCGCAAATCACCAACACCGCCAGCACCAGATAACGGCCAAAGCGCAACAGCCTCTGCTGCAACGGCGTGCTGACGCCCTGCTCTGTTTGCAACATTTGAGCTATGCGGCCCATCCGGGTCTGCAAGCCTGTGGCCACCACCACAGCGCGAGCGCGGCCGCGGGTGATCAGGCTGTGATTGAAGAGCAGATTGTGACGCGTCGCCGGATCCCCGTCATCGGCACACTGGCGGGCACTCTGCTTGTCGACAGGCAGGGACTCACCCGTCAGCGCCGACTCATCGGCCTGCAGATCCTCGGCCTCCAGCAACCGCAGATCGGCCGGTACCTGATTGCCGCTCTCCAGCAATACCAGATCGCCTGGCACCAGCTCGCTGGCCGCCAGCAACACAGGCTGGCCGTCCCTCAGTACCCTAGCCATAGGCGCCGCCATGGCCTGCAACGCACTGAGCGCGCGCTCGGCACGAAACTCCTGCAACGTGCCTATCAGGGCGTTGAGCAGCACTATCAGCAGGATAGTCACAGTATCCTGGGGCTCACCGATGAAACCGGAAATCAGCGCCGCAACCAGCAGCACCAAAATCATGAAATCGGCAAACTGCCCCAACAGCATCCGCAGCCACGAACGCTGACGGGCCGAAGGCAGCACATTGGCGCCATAGCGCTGTATGCGGCGCCTGGCCTCGGCGCTGTCCAGACCGCGGCGTGAGGATGCCAGCCGTTGCAGCACTGCGTCTGCGCCGAGCAGATGCCATTCGACGCGGTGCATGTCTGTGTCCACCAAGGGCCGCGGCGGCTCCTGGGCATTGTGATTCATGTCAGTGTCCGCCAATGAGGTAGATGAGTGCGGCGGTCAGCGCGGCGACCAGCAGAGTCTGCAGACCGCTGCGCCACCAGGACGTCTGGGCGATACGCCCGAGAAACACCCCGAGAAAGAAAATCAGCAACAGTGCCACCATCACCGCCAGCGGCAGCGGCGCCAAGGGCAAGGCCATGCCGGCGCGTGCCAGCCACAGGGGCGTGAGGATCAACAGGGATATTGCCAGCGGTGCAGCGCCGTTGATGATGGCGATAAACAGAGGTACCCAGCGCGCCGCCTTGCCGTGGGCACTGGCATGCAGATCGCTCAACATCGCCTCCTCCAGTTGGCTCAGTGCCCGCTTGCGCTCGGCCGCTTCACTTATATAGGCGCTGCTGGTGCCACTCATGGCAAGGGCGATGGCCGCCCCCAGACAGGCATTGAGGATAAGATCCAGCTCGGCCGGCGAGCTGAACAGAAAACCCAGGATCAACCCCAGCATGGTGAGCGCCCCATCGAAACCATTGACCACCAGATAACGCCGCACTATGCCCTGACTGCGACTGATGCGCAGCAAGAAATCCACCCATGCCAGCCAGCCCACGGCGTCAGTCCGTGCCGGCGCCGCTGTGCACTTCTACCTCATCTATGCTGTGCAGCGAGCCACCGAGAGTGTTGATGGCGCCATGAATGGCCTCGAAATCGAGGGCGGCACCTTCCACCTGCAGCCGCAACGACTCGGTTTTTTCATCCATCTCCAACACCGTCAGCTGTACCCGGTAATCGGCGCCGACCGCGGCGACCCCAAGGCAAAACTCCAGCGCATTGGGCCTGTGGGGTTTGAGTATATCCAAGACCATCTTTTTAACCGTAACCATGGCACCCCCTGACTGCTGTGACATTGCCGGCGTCCATCACTGCCGACGCTAAAACGCTTCCCAGAGGCAAGTGTAGGTCAGCGCAGATGCTTTGGCCTGTTAGGCCTCGCCGCACAGACCCGGAGCAACGAAGTGCCGACGCAGGCTAATGGTTAATGGTCAAACAGCCGGCTCAAGTTGAGCTGAAAGAAAAAGAACAAAGAGAAGGCGAAAAAAAGGAAAGAGAGGACATATACTCCTTTGGATTCTGGAGCTAAAAACCATTTTAATGGATTTTAGCTCTCCCAAATTTTATTTACGAGAGTGCTTTAAACACATAGACTGGACTGCTCACCGGATTATAATTCCCTTGAGGGAAAAATGTTCCCGGCGTACTAGAACCAGGGCTTTGTATTTTCCAGATAGAAATATCTTCAGTTGCACCAGATTTTTGATCATTCCAAATTAGTTCTCCTGCACTACCAAGAGTCAGTAAATCGTTTCTGACACAACGATAGTTACTAAGGTTTGGAGTAGTGTACCCTCGTTGTGCAACACCGCCTAGTGCAGTGTATCCATCCGGGGCTTCTGGCATCCAAATACTTCCATCTTCGTTAGCCCCTGATTTTTTGTCACCCCATATTTGTTTGTAAGAAACTGGTTTAGCAAGTAAACCACTACCGTCATCTTTTACGACAAGTACCTGACCAGATGGTTGCAAGTAATTACCTTGACAATAATCCCCCAAAATAAAATATCCTTGCGGAGGTGCAGGACGCCAAAAAGCCCCATCCATTTTTGCCCCACTACCTTTATCCCAGTATATGTTGGTTGGCTCAAAACTATTAATAAACTTAAACTGCAAACTTTCAATTGATGCAGGCATTTCTAACGCATCCAAGTTACTCATGATAAATTCCCTTTTATTGCATTAATTACTTAAAGACCTTTAACACCCTGTTTAACTGTTAAAGATTCTGCATTTTCCGCCAGAATTGAATAATCCTGCTGCAAAAAGTACAGATGAAGTTTAGTACATTCACTATCAAAAGTTATTACACGCCATTACATCAAGGCAAGATCGTGAACATATTTTAACCGCTTCAGACTCAAATTGACTAGCGGACTCTTGAATTCGCGGTCGACTATGATCTTATGTCCTATTTTTAATATATGATCATTTTTAATAGAGAGTAAAATGAAGCCTTCACATCGCATTTCGACTCGATTGCTGACAGCCGACAAGCCTCCAAAGCCACCCAGTCGTTATATGATGTTGTGTTTATCACTCTGTGCCGGCGTTATTGCCAAAGCCTAAGGCGGGTCTGAGATCCAAGGTTATGCTGCCTTGTAGCATAACTCGTTTACATGAAAGAAATTCTTACCGAAGGTGCCCCTGTCGATGATACTATCGTACGTATAATCTCTCGTATCGAGCCTGAGCAATTTCGTCAGTGCTTCGCAAATTGCGATGCGAGCACCTCATGAGATGAATGATGGTGTTAAATCTGGAGAAAAGTCATCCGCACACGCTAGATGACGAGTGGGTAGCAAACAAAGTACAAAAAGTTAAGATGTCCGTATACCTTATAGGGACGAAGAACAGTACTTCATCCCATACGCTAGCCATGCAATTTGAAGGACCATCAACACCGCTCCCACATCTGTCCTTTTGGCTAATGCGCAATGGCCCAAGAACCGCTCAGAAAACCATACACTCTCGATTTGCCACTGAAGATGGCACTTCTTGCTGCATAAACAAAAATTAAAAATTCATTAATTCAAAAGCATGAATTACCATTCTCTCTGGATAGCAAACAAACACTAAGCTGATAATGTCATATACCCCAGGGAGAAATCAGCACAATGAGAATCACGACAGTATCTCAACCAGCCGACGGCGACTTTGAAGTGCTAAAAAATGGGCTGAACGGCTTTAATGAAGTGCATACCGGCTCACTGTATCGGGAGAAAATATCTTCTTTCGTTAAAGATAACCAAAACCAAACCCTTGGCGGCATTCTTGGCGAAATAAAATGGGGCTGGCTATACATCGAAGGTCTATGGGTCTCTGAATCCGTTAGATCAAAGGGGTTTGGCTCCAAGTTGCTGCAACAACTGGAAGATTATGCCCAATCCAAAGGTGTTACAAACTACCGCTTGGAAACTACGTCATTTCAAGCTTTAGACTTCTACAAAAAGCAAGGGTATGTGTTATTTGGTCAATTACCCGACATGCCGCCCACTTTTACAAGCTACTTTTTAAAAAAGCAAACGGCCATATAGCAACCCAAGCCGGCGGAACAGATAAAGCTTGCTTGCTTGCTTGCTTGCTTGCTTGCTTGCTTAGCCAAGCCAATTAGCCCTGTTTGGGCTGTCGTGCACTGAATTAACATGGAAATACCATGGTAGAAATCGAGCAACTCACAAATTCACACCTTGAGTCGGTTAACAATATTCGCTTGACCGAAGAACAAGTGAAATTCGCCGGCACTGCCGCAGAGTTTCTGTTGGATGGCAGTGAGACTACCCATTTGCATGTCATCAAGTCCAATGATGTTATCGTAGGCTTCTTTAAACTGGATACCGCATACCCTGCAAACTACCGCTTCTGTCCCGAAGGCAGCCTGGGGTTAAGAGCCTTTGCCATTGATAAAAATCAACAGGGAAAGGGTATTGGTACTGCCGCGGTAAAGGCATTGTTTTCTTACCTAAAAACCCACTATTCAAATTACGGCTCAATCTACTTAACCGTCAATTGCAAGAATCCGGGTGCGGTTGCTTGCTATCAGAAAGGCGGCTTTGAAGACACGAATGAGCAATACCTTGGCGGTGCGGCTGGACCACAGTACATAATGCGTGGAAACATCGCCTAACAACTGACTCTGGTGTTGAATTCGCCCAGCAGATCTCGAAAGCCCGTAGGTGTGATTCCACCTAGGTTTTTTGTGGCTGACAATGCGGGTGAGCCTCCGATTAGCGCCCTGGCCTGATGACGCTGGAGAACCAGCCGCTCCCGGAATCAGCCGCTCCCGAAATCATCAGGTACGGACCGAGGTTGGGGCAGAGAAAGAACAATAACGCCGGTCGGCTTGTCGACTGGCGTTATTTTGCCGGACCATTTTTCCGGGCTATTTACCGAGCCATTTTACAGGCCAATGAAGCATACCTGCCGGGATGCTTCATTGGCCGCTGCGGCTGAGCCTAGTCGTTTTGGGACGCTTTGCTTTCAATCGTCCGGCTGCTGCCTATCTCTATCTTGCGGGGCTTGAGTGCCTCGGGGATTTCCCGCACCAGATCTATGTTGAGCAGGCCATGTTCCAACTCGGCGCCGACCACGGTCACGTGATCCGCCAACTGGAAGCTGCGTTCGAAGCCGCGCTCGGCTATGCCTTGGTACAGGTATTTGCGCTCTGTCTGCGCCTCGGTTTTGCTGCCCTTGACCAGGAGTTTCTCGCCTTCGCTGGTGATTTCCAGCTCGTCCATGGCGAAGCCGGCGACGGCCATGGTGATACGGTAACGGTTCTCACCCAGCAATTCTATGTTGTAGGGGGGATAACCGCTGTTGCCGTTGTTGGCGGCGGCATGTTCAGCCAGCTGGGCCAAACGATCGAAACCTATGGCACTGCGGTACAGGGGGGTTAAGTCATAATTACGCATGGTCATATCCTCTTACTCAAGCAATATGTGATAAATCGAATCGGCCGACTGGGTCGCGCCTCTAGTCACAAATGAACACACCTTACCAATGCAAATCGCGGCGCTGTTGGCCTATTGGTACTGTGATCCTCACCTCGAGCCCTCGATGAGCGACTCTGTAATTGATATGGATGCCGGAAAGGATTTTTCAAGCCGCAGGACAGATTTTTTTAGCTGCATGAAAAAGGCAGCCCTGGGGCTGCCTCCTGTATTAACGCTCGACTAACTGTCAATGCCATGGTTAACCCACGGCTTAATGGCTAGCCTCAAATTGCATTCGAACCTGTTTTAGTTGCTGATCTTGCAGCCGGCAACGCTTTCAGAGTTCTCGTACACTATGTCACCGACCGGGTTATAGTCGTTAGCCACTATGCTGCCCTTCTCTTTGAAGAAGTCATACAAGACGTCGGCATCGACATAACCTGTCTGTACCGGTGTCAGCACAGGATAACCGTCGCCGCCGGCGGCGTTGAAGCTAGGCACAGTGAAGCTATAGCTGTCGGTGGCGCTGAAGTCCTTACCGTTGATCTCGCTGATGGCCACTGTCTTGGCGGCGCAATCGACACTCATCTTGACGCCGGTTACCTGGGCATAGGCGCCAGAGTCTATCTGCATGCTGGCGACGGCGCCCAGATAATTGGCCACATCGCTGCCCGTCATAGTGCTCAGGGTCACCATGTTGCCGAAAGGCTGCACCGTCAGCACATCACGGTAGGTGATATCACCTGCTTCAATAGAAGCGCGCACCCCGCCCGAGTTCATCACGCCGAAATCTGCGTGAACCTTGGTGCTCTGGGCCATGGCCAGCAAGCGACCCAGGTTGGTTTGCATGTTGCGCACATTGGCACGTTCGCCGTCCAGCAGACCATCGGTAGTCGCTATCACTTCATCCAGCTTGCCGTTGCCTTTGTCCTGGAAGTATTGCAGCAATTCTTTCAGCTCGGCATCCGGTGCAATTTCGTCACCTATCAACACCTTGCTCTTGTTACCCGCATCATCGACGACGGTTTTCTTCAGATTGACCGGGATCAGCTTGTAGCTTGCCAGATGCAGCTTGCCGCCAAAATATTCGAAGTCGGCACGGCCTACATACTTGCCCCATTCATGGGCTTGCATGATCCAGGCACCGTTCTGTTGATCCGGTACACAGGCATCGCCGGCAGAGAAATCGGCATATTCATTGGTGCCGGGCTCCATACACACAGGGTTTTGCGAGTGACCGCCAACCACCAGCTGCAGATCGCCTTCAGTCAGGGCGCGCGCCATGGCGACATCCCCTGGGGCGTTGCTGCCGTTTTGACCATCGGCATAGTGACCCATATGAGTGGCGGCAAAAATCAGATCGGCAGCCTTGGCGTCCTTGATTTCCTTGATCACCTTGGCCACTTCGACTTTAGGATCTGTGAAGGTCAAACCGCTGATGAACTCAGGATTGCCTATCTTAGCCGTATCTTCCGTGGTCAGGCCGATAACGGCCACTTTCAGTCCCTTGATGTCGAACACCTTGTAGGCGTCGAAATAACGCGTGCCATCTGCCTTGTAGATGTTGGCCGCCAGCATAGGGAACTGGGCCAGGTGACGTTGCATGTCCAGGATAGACAATGGGTTGTCGAATTCATGGTTGCCTACGGCCATGGCATCGTAACCTATGTCGTTCATGCCGACGAAATCCGGAACGGCATCCTGTAAATCAGACTCTGGCACGCCGGTATTAATATCACCGCCGGACAACAATAAGGTTTCGCCACCGTTGGCTTCAACTTCGGCACGAATTTGTTGAATTAAGGTTTTACGGGCCGCCATACCATATTCGCCGTCGGCATTGGACCAGAAACGGCCATGGTTATCGTTGGTATGCAACACGGTGAACTTGGTGCAGTTATCGACACCACAAACTTCGGGTACGGGTGCTGTTGTATCGTCATTACCGTTATTACAACCTGCGAGTGCAGCTAACACAGCTGTGGCAAGCAATCCCTTAACCAATTTATTAGACATTATATCAACCCCTTGATTTTATTTATTTTAGTACTATTAATTTCCGGCGAACATTTGGTATTCGCCGGCGCGTATAATATCAAAGATTAAATCGTAAATGTGTCAAAAAAATTAATTAAACTGAAATATCTGCTTATTTAAATGAGCTAAATTGAGTTTATTTTGTTTTGTTTGAAGAAAAGGGTTTGCAAATAAAAACCTGATGCAGGAGAGGCAACAAATAATGTTGGAATATAAAAAGCTGGCAAAGGCGCCAGCTTATTGGATCTGAGTTAGAATTTTTACTCAGTTGTTCACACCCGGCATTGTCCCGAAATGAGAACAGACTGCGTGAGCGGGGGCGATTGGCGACTCTGTTTGTTACGCTTTATTTTTACGCCTGCAACACTTTTGTTAACCAGTTGCCTATCTCAATCAATTGCTGTGGCAAGACGCTATGTGGCATGGCATAGGTCTTCCAACTCAGCGGATAACCTGCCGCCAGCAGCGCATCTTTGGCCATGGAGGCCGCAAACAAGGGCACCACATCGTCTTGCTCACCATGATGTTGCAGTATCGGGGTGTCTCTGTTGGCATCGCTCAGCCCTTCGGGCAGCTTATCACCGCCGGGCAGATAACAGGACAGGGCCATGATGCCCGCCAGCGTCTGTGGGTAGCGCAAGCCGGTAAACAGGCTCATCACCCCGCCCTGACTGAAGCCTGCCAGCACTATCTTGTTGGCGGCAATCCCGGACGCGATTTGTTCGGCGATCAACCCGGCCACCAAGGCCTCGGACGTCAATACCCCCGCCATGTCGGCCCTGTCGTGCAGGTCCATGCTCTTGATGTCGTACCAGGCCCGCATCCGATAACCGCCATTGATGGTCACCGCCTGCTCCGGGGCATGGGGGAACACGAAACGTATGCCGTGATCCGCCTTCAATCCCAAGGCGGGCACCACGGGGGCGAAGCCGGCCCCCGAATCCCCTAAACCATGCAACCAGATCACGCAAGCCGTGGCCTGGGTGCTGGGTTCGACGACAATAGCTTCAAGCGGCAGAGCTGACATAATGTATCCTTTTACTTCTTATCATATGGAATGGATTGGGCCGCCATGATAGCAGCAGTCGGCCTTGGGCGTCACTCGGCGCCCTTCGCCTGACAGGAACTATAGAAAAAATCGAACGGTTAACGGCAGTTTTTCCGCTATATCCCAATCAACACAAACAATAGACTCACACCTGAGCCGACATTGAAAGGTAACAGAAATGGGATTATTACAAGCTGGAAAATGGGTCGACGCCTGGTATGACACAGACGCCAATCAGGGTAAGTTCATCCGTGAAGCCGCCCAACTACGCAACTGGATCACTGTCGATGGCAGCCCGGGGCTCAGCGGCCGCGGCGGCTTCGAGGCCGAAGCCGAACGCTATCATCTGTATGTGTCACTCGCTTGCCCCTGGGCACACCGCACCCTAATCTTCAGGAAACTCAAGGGCTTGGAGTCCCTCATAGGGGTGACAGTGGTTGAGCCGCACATGTTGGCGAATGGCTGGGAATTTCTGCACCCCAACACCCAACAGCATATCCAGGGGGCCCAGGCCGATCCCCTCTATGGCGACGATTTCCTGTATCGGCTCTACCAGCGCGCCATGCCGGATTACAGCGGCCGGGTCACGGTGCCCCTGCTCTGGGATAAACAGACTCAGTCAATCGTCAGCAATGAATCATCGGAAATCATCCGCATGTTCAACTCGGCCTTCGATCACCTGACCGGCAACAGCCAGGATTATTATCCTATTGCCCTCAGAGACGAAATCGATGCGCTCAACGCCTGGATTTACCCTCAGATTAACAACGGCGTCTATCGTGCCGGCTTTGCCACCAGCCAAGCCGCCTATGACGATGCCTTCGAGGCATTGTTTGCCGCCTTGGAAGAGCTGGAACTGCGCCTGACCCACAAACGCTATCTTACCGGCGCGACGATCACCGAAGCCGATTGGCGCCTGTTCACCACTCTGATACGTTTCGATGCCGTGTATGTCGGCCATTTCAAAACCAACCTGAAACGTATCGAGGACTACCCGGCACTCTCGGGCTATCTGCGTGACCTATACCAGCAGCCAGGCGTGGCCTCGACCGTGAATATGGAACACATCAAGCAACACTATTACTACAGCCATGCCAACATCAATCCCAGCCGCATAGTGCCACGCGGGCCTGAGATAGATTACCTCAGACCTCACGGCAGGGACTAACCTAGGTTAGTCCCTCACTCATAGTCCAGGCCCAGCTGTTCCCGGATCTGCTCCAGCTGGGCCTCGTCATCCAGACTCAGGCTCCAACGCACCGCGCCGCCATCGGCAAGCAGCAGCCTCCCCTGCCGCTTGAGCTGTATGTCTTCGGCCATCGCCTGCAACACCAGATTCGAAGCCCGCAGCCGCACTTGTACCTCAAATGCCGTGACTATTATTTTACCCTGTGAAAAATCCAACACCATTTCGAGTACGCTCCGATAAAAAACGCGCCATCATAGCAAACTTGGCCGCGGCAAACCCAAATTCATCTGCCGCGGACCTATTCCCGGGTCAAAGCCAATACCCGGGGCAATTAGCCAAAGGCGGTTGACCCTAAAAGATAAAATTCGGGTAAACTGGCCACTCAACAAATCCCATAGAACAAAAATAGGTTGATCATGACAATCTCTTACTCCCGCTGCGCCCTCGGCCTGAGCCTGCTTTGTGGCGCAGTCTTGCTGCCCGCGGCCGCTGCCCAGGCGCCCGCAGATCCGGCCGTGGCGCACCAGGCTGCCGCCAAGACAAGCATCTCCCAAAACAGCGACGCGCTCACCTTCGCCAACTATCTGGAAGTCAGTGTCACTCACATAGCACTGGATCTGGCGCTCGATTTTGCCCACCAACAAATAGCAGGCGATGCCATTCTGAGCCTGGACTGGCATAAACCTGGCCATACCCTGGTCCTCGACAGTCGCGGCTTGAACGTCAGCCAGATCAGCGCCCTGGACGGCGACGGCCACTGGAGCAAGGCCAGTTATCATATGGGGCCGAACCACCCAGTGATGGGCGAGCCCCTGATCATAGATTTCGCCGCCACCGACGTCAGCCGGGTAAAAATTACCTATCAGGCGTCGAGCACGGCTTCCGGCCTGCAGTGGCTGACGCCGGCGCAGACCCAGGGCAAGCAAGCTCCCTTCATGTTCAGCCAAAACCAGGCCATACATGCCCGCAGCTGGATCCCGCTGCAGGATACCCCGGCGGTGCGCAGCACCTATGAGGCCAAGATCAGTGCGCCCGAAGGCATCAATGTGGTGATGAGCGCCGATCGCCGGAAGCTGTCGTCCACCCAGACCCAATTCTCCATGCCGCAAGCTATCCCCGCCTACCTCATCGCCATCGCCGCCGGTCACTTGCAATTCAAGGCGTTCGATGCGACTTCCGGTGTCTGGGCCGAGCCGGAGATCCTGGCACAGGCACACGAGGAGTTTGAAGATACCCCGGCGATGATCAAAGTTGCCGCCAAACGTTATGGCGACTACCGCTGGGGCCGTTACGATCTGCTGATCCTGCCGCCGAGTTTCCCCTTCGGCGGCATGGAAAATCCCCGCCTGTCCTTCATCACCCCGACCGTCATCGCGGGTGACAAGAGCCTGGTGAGCCTGATAGCCCATGAGCTGGCGCACTCCTGGTCCGGTAACCTGGTGACCAACGCCAGCTGGCGCGATCTCTGGCTCAACGAAGGTTTCACCACCTATGTTGAAAACCGCATCATGGAAGACTTGTATGGCCGCAAACGGGCACTGATGGAGCAAGCCATAGGCTATGGTGAGCTGCTGGCCGAGCTGCCGCAACTCGACGACGGCGACTCTGTGTTGCACCTGGACATAGGCAGGCGCGATCCCGATGATGCCTTCAGCTCCGTCCCCTATGTCAAGGGCCAGCTATTCCTGCTCTTCCTGGAACATAAGTTCGGCCGTGAGCGTTTCGACGCCTTCGTCAAGGGCTACTTCAATCACTTCGCCTTTCAAAGCATAGACACCGCCAGTTTCAGGGCTTACCTGAAGACGCACCTGCTCGAAGCCTACCCGGGAATCGTCGGCGACGCTCAGGTAGACGACTGGATAGAGGGCCAGGGGTTGCCGGCATTCATGACGCCGCCGCACTCTGAGGCCTTCACCTCTGTGGACGAGCAGCGCCGGGCATGGCTCGACGGCAAGCTGGATGCCGGCCAACTCCAGACCCGGGACTGGGTGGTTCACCAGTGGTTGAGGTTTATCAATGAGATGCCCCGGCTGGATCTGAGCCACGACAAGCTGGCCGAGCTGGATAAGGCGTTCGACTTCAGCCACACGGGCAACAAAGAAATCGCCTTCTCCTGGTACTCACTGGCACTGGACAATCAGTATTACGAAGTGCTGCCCCCCCTGGATGCTTATCTGACCCAGATAGGCAGACGCCGCCTAGTGGTGCCCCTGTACCAGAGCCTGGCGGAGTCCAAGCAGAGAGCCTGGGCCAAGGCCGTCTACCTCAAGGCCCGTGCCGGTTACCATCCCCTGACCCAATCGGGTCTGGATAGGTTGTTCGACATACGCTAGCCGGCGGGTGCCACTCCATCAGACAGGCCAACATTCACAGCCAACAAAAAGCCCAGACCTGAGTCTGGGCTTTTTCATGCATGGGCCGATTGCCGGGCATCAATACTGACATTCAATACTGCAATTAAATACTGCTGCCCGAGACGGCAGGCGGCAGCATCAGTGGTGATGGCCACCGGCGCCATGGGCATGGCCATGGGCGATCTCTTCGTCGCTGGCATCACGGGCACCGACGACTTCGATATCGAACGTCAGCTCGCGGCCGGCAAGCGGGTGGTTGACATCGACCGTGGCCATGAACTTGCCCACTTTCAATATGGTCACCTGACGTTGCCCCTGATCCGTGTTGACCACGGCGCTCATGCCAGGCTTCCACACCTTGGCGCCCATCAGATGCTTAACAGACACGCGTTGCTCGGCACCTTCGATACGCTCGCCATAGGTTTCGGCCGCCGGCAGAGTCACGGTAAACTTGGCACCTATTTCTTTGCCATTGATGGCATTTTCCACGCCCGGCATCATGTTGTCATGGCCATGGAGGTAGGCGATAGGCTCGCCGCCCTGATTGCTCTCTATGACGTCACCCTTCTCGTCACGCAGTGTGTAGTTAAACTGCACTACCATATCGTCTTTAATGCTCATCGAATGTCCTTAAATTCACTTCGATTTCAAATGTGGCCGCAGCTTAGCAAAACTGCCCTGCGGGCTCCACATTTTTATCTGCCACCGGGCGCCTGGCCCGGGAAGGCAAACCGTCAAGGCGCTGTCTGTTGTTTAACCATCGTGGCCAACGCCTGCAAGGTTTCCTCGCCGGGATAACCATCGGCGATCAACTGCCGGCTGCGCTGAAACGCCTGGATCCCGGTCACAGTGTTGCGGCCGAGCACCCCGTCCGGCTCTCCCACCTGAAAGCCGAGTAAGTTCAGTCCGGCCTGCAGCTGCTTGACCCGCTCACGACTCAGCCTCGGCTGCTCCGGCGGCCTGACGGTGAGCGGCGCGGCGCCCACTATCCTGTCGGCCAGATGACCGACGGCGATGGCGTAAAATGCCGAACGGTTCCAGCGCATTATCACCTCGAAATTATCGTAGCCGAGAAAGGCGGGGCCGGTATGGCCAGCCGGCACATACAGCGCCGCCCGCATATCCGCCGTTGGCAGCGACCGGCCATTGGCGCGTTTGAGCTTGAGTTTGGCCCATTCGCTCAGCGGCTGCGCCTGCTGACGCCCCAAGTGGCGGTAATCGAACTCCTCGGGCAGCAGGACTTCCCTGCCCCAGCGTTCGTCCCGTTTCCAGCCCAGGTGCTGCAGGAAGTTGGCCGCCGAGGTCAAGGCATCCTCTGTGCTATGCCAGAGATCGGCCCTGCCGTCACCGTCACCATCCAGGGCGTACTTGCCATAGGCCGAAGGCATGAATTGCGTATGTCCCATGGCCCCGGCCCATGAGCCGACCATGTCCTTGGACTCGAAGCCGTAACGCTCTTTCAATTTCAGCGCCTGGATGAGCTCAGAGGTGAAATAGTCGCTGCGCCTGGGATCACAGGCCAGGGTCGCCAGCGAGTCCAGCACTGGCATCTTGCCCTTGTAGCGCCCGAAGTTGGTTTCCAGTCCCCAGAAGGCCAACAGATATTGCGCCGGCACCCCATGCTGCGCCGTCAGACGCGCGAGCAGCGGCTTATGTTCGGCCAGCAAACGCCGGCCCTCGGCGACCCGCCAATCTGTCACCCTTTGGTTGAAATAGTTGCCGAAGGTCTGGCTGAACTCGGGTTGTTTCCTATCCAGCTCCAGCACCCTGGGTACCAAGCGCAACTGCGCCACTGTCGTATCGACCGTCTCAGGCGACAAACCCGCCGCCCTCGCCTTGGCTTGCAGTCCGGTGACGCAGGTGGCAAATTCAGACGCGTCATCGGCAAGAGCAGTCTGGCCAAGCAGCAGACCGGAAAAAAGTGTTAATGCGGCCACAGAAATAAAAGTACCCAAAGACATGACTCCAAAAAAAGAACATCAAGAAGAATGACTGTGGCTCGAGGCGCGGCTGCCCTTATTGGTGCCAGCCGGCCTGTAACCCAACCTCAGTCCAGCCTAGGCAGAGACCCGGGCACCACAGTCGGCACTCAGAGCATACTACCCGTGAAGCCGCCGCGATTCACCCCCGGCGTGCAATTTAACTGAAGATGTGCTGTCTGAGGCCACAAAAAAATCTTAACAAAGAATCCCTTGGCCTATGCTGCCGTTGCCGTATAATGAAGCCGTTATCAGCACACACCAAAGAGACCTATCATGACTGAAATCAATCCGGCACTGGCTGGCTTTATCGAAAATGTAAAACAAGATCAGATCCTCTGGGGCCTGCAAGATGAAACCGGCGAAGGTTGGGTCGTTTGTGATTCATCTGAGTTTGAAGACACAGATGTGATGCCCCTCTGGTCCAGCCAGGCAGCGGCCAAGAGCCATTGCAGCGACGAATGGCAAGATTATCAGGCGGTTGCTATCACTCTGGATGAGTTTCTGGAGTTCTGGGTCTCAGATCTGAACGACGATGGCGTCTTGATTGGTGTCGATTGGGAAACGGATCAGGATTGTTTCGAGCTGGATCCCATAGTGCTGGCCAAAGAATTAGTCGATGTCGAAGAAGCCTAACCCTCTCGCTATCGCCCTTGTGACATGGGGTGCAGGCCGCGTCTGCCCCTGATGTCCATGGCAACCTTAGTCGATATCCCTTTCGACAAACGTCATACCTGCTGGTTCTGTGGGGAGCCGAGCAACCTGAGCTTCGAATACCCGGCGCAGCCCCCTACTCCGCACCCTTCACTGACAGTGCCCGCCTGCAAGGAATGCCTGCAGCTGGCCAGAAAACACCGTCTGACCTCCATCTGGGACTGCCGCATGGCGGTGAAGGATGATCTGCTGCGCCTCTATGCCAAGCACCTGGCCATAGGCATCAACTGGACCCCTGAAGAGCTGGCCGAATCGGAATTTTCCTGCAAGATATTGTCCGGGTTCAGGGAAAATGCCTGGATGATGTACGAAATCGCCCGTGACAGGGTCAATGCGCCCGGCTGGCCACTGAGTTTGGATGGTGTCTTGCTGGATGATCATGGCTATACCGCAGGCTTCAGTTTCGACGGCCTGGACTTCCGCTCGGTCAATGCCGCCATCAACCACTATGGCAATAGCCTCAGCCTGGACAAGGACTTGCTCGCCAAGCTGCTCGGCCTCCTGGGACGGGAGCGTTTCGGCCATGCCGTGCGCCTATGCCGTATGCATATAGGCGTCAGTCAAGAAATGAAGCGCCGGCTGTTACAGGATATCGCCGAAGAACTGGCCAGCGACTAGTTTAAGCATGGCTCGGATCATAGGCATCAGACCATGGACATCAGGCCATAGACATCAAACCATGGACATCAGACCATAGGTATCAGGCCGCGGCATCGAGCAGGCCCTGCAACCTTTCCTGCACCACGCCAACCAGCAGATCCGGCTGGAACTTGGCGATGAAGCGATTACAACCCACCTTCTCTACCATGGCATGATTGAAACTGCCGCTCAATGAGGTGTTCAAGGTGATATAGAGATCTTTCATGTCCTTGTCGCACCTGACCTCATGGGTCAGTTTATAGCCGTCCATCTCGGGCATTTCCGCATCTGTGATCATCATCAACAACTCATCGGCCACAGATTTCCCCTGATCGCGCCATTGCTGCAGCAAGGTGAGCGCCTGCAGGCCGTCACAGGCCTCGATGATCTCCAGTCCCAGGGGCCTGAGGGTGTCTGCCACCTGACGCCGGGCGGTGGCCGAATCATCGACTATGAGGATCTTCCGTCCCGGCATATGCGGCACCAGCTCATGATCCAGCACGCCATCCGACACGCAGACGTCGTAACTGATGATCTCCGCCAACACCTTCTCCACATCTATGATGGACACCAGCTGGGATACCCCCTGATACTCCATGCGGGTGATGGCCGTCAGGTAGGTGTTGCGTCCCACCGCCTTGGGCGGCGGCATGATATCGCCCCAGGTCATATTGACTATGTGCTCAACCTTACCGACCAGAAACCCCTGCACACTCTGGTTATATTCTGTGATGATGAGATTGGTTTCCTCCGACTGTGGCATGGGGGAAAAGCCGATAGCGGCTCGCAGGTTGATCACGGGAATGGACATGTTGCGGATCTTGGCGACACCACAGATATTGGGATGGCTCTCCGGCAAGAGACTCAGCCTGGGCACTTTCACCACTTCCTTGACTTTGAATACATTGATCGCAAATAACTGAGTCGAATTAATCCGAAACAATAACAGCTCGAGCCGGTTCTCACCCACCAGCTTAGTGCGTTGATCGACGGACGCTAAAACGTTTGCCATATCCTGATATGCCTCAATCCTAAATCCATTCCGGCCTACTTTTTGACCTTTGAGCCAGCGATTATAACGATACTCGTGACGGAAAAACCAGACTAAACGCCTAATATTCAGCAATTTAATTATTGGGGGTACGCTTTCGTGCCAGTACCATGCCAGCCAACTGCAGCAGGTTGCGGGCCTTGACTATCTCGAATCCGGCCAGCATCAACTGCCGCAAGATGTCGCCGTGGTCGAACCTGTTATGCTGCGGATGCACAAACAGCCGCCGGCTGAGGGGATTGCAGATGACCGCCCGGTAGAGATCTTCAATCACAAAGTAGCCCCCGGGCCGCAGTACCCTGGCGACCTCATCCACGGCCCGCTGCCAGTCGGGAACATGGTGCAACACGGCAAAATCAAACACCATGTCGAAGCTGTTGTCGGCAAATGCCAGCTCACAGGCATTGCCCTGGCGGACATCCAGCCAGTCACAGCCGGGATGGCGCGCCCTCGCGGCGGCGACCATCTGCGGGTCCAGATCTATGGCGCTGACATGCATGGCGCCAAAGCGCCGGCGGATGATGTCTATCCCCTGCCCGAAGCCGCAGCCTATTTCCAGCGCCGCCGGCACAGGACCGACATCGCCCTCGAACAGGGACAGCAACAGGGGCGCCTCGAGCCTGGCCTGCAGCCAATGCCGCCAGGGATGGGCGACCAGGTATGTTTCCAATCGATTCAACTTCATTCGTTCTCCCCCCTGTCGGCACCCACCCTGGATGCCTGACATAAGCCGTATTCTGCCACACAGGCCACGCTCCCTAGCCCTGGCTGTGGGCGCCGCGCCGGATACAGAACAATAAATGTTCAGATAAGGCTTGCATTAATCGTCAGCGGTGCTAGTATGGCGGACGTTTTGAGATCCACCTTGTCGTTTGTCTTTTTATACCGACGTTTTCAACGTCCGGTCCTCACAAGAAAATACCAACACTACAAGCTCGACCCTCTCTCGCTAAAGTCACACTGCTGTCATAAAGCTGTGGTCAACTGTTTCATCAAGTCATGGCGTTCGATGTCTGCACTCACAAATGAGTCTTACCTCAGACCAGACTTGATTAAGTGAAGAAAGATGGGTAACCTCGAGACTCACTAGAATTCATCTTTCGCAAAAAAGCTAAGGATATTTTATAGTTATAACTAAATCACCCCAGGGTGAACACGCAAATTTATAAAGGAGTATGCACTATGTCATACAATATTAATGGTCATGAAATTACAGTTAGCTTTCCGGTTGATTCAATTTCAGTAAACAAAACCTCGATTGCTTTTACCGACAGACAAGGTAAAAACAAACAAACCTTTTCCAAGCGCACCGAAGCGCTGACATTTATGAAATGGTTGTTGTCTGCCAACAAATAAGCCTCACAAGCTTAGGCACTGGCGTCGATACCGCCCACATTAAGCGGATTGATGCGATGATTCTCGCCGGACAATCGATAGCAAATCGATTTGAGACTCATGAAAAACTTGCTTAACATCGCTTCTCGGTACTTTTCCCTCTCACTCGTACCGGATGTTAACCGAGAGAGGCAGCGACTCGCAGGAGTAGCCTGGCTCACCCCATAAGACGTTACACATTTGGCTCAGGCGCATCTTATCTCACACAGATCCCGCCTGACCAAATGACTACCCCTCGCACATACCCTCGTCACATACCTTTTGCCCGTCAGCCAACAATGGCCCCCGGCATTCACGGTATCTGCTCGTTCCCGAACATGGCAAGGCTCAGGAGCATAGTCAGGCACATAGGTTGAAGCAGCTCACCTCATATGACTTTAGCACCGCATTAGCGCTGCATTGGCAGTATTAGGGGCCGTATTTACGCCTGTACCTTGGCAACATGCTGTCGTTCCCCAACAGTCCCCCTTGATGCAGGTACATGAGGCGTATCCCTGGCTCGGCCGCCAACAAGCCTTCGACCACCAACCAGCCGAGGGGATCGTACAGGAGTTCGAATTCTATGCCTGTGGCGCAGGCCTGTTTCCACATCCGATAGTACTCAGGGTAGAGCTTGCCGAAGTGATACTTCTTGGCCAAGGGCACTATCCTGGGGTGAAACTCGGTCTCGGGACAGAGCTGGGAAAATTGCAGCCTGAGGTAATCTTCACCGCCGACCACGGCGCAGGTGAGCACCTCGATGTCGGCCTGCACATTCATGAAATACTTGTTCAGGAACAAGGCTGTAGTGCCCGTCCCCGACGGCAGAAACAGCTTAAGCTCCCTTATCCCCTGAGCCTGTACCCAGGTGACGATTTCCTGCCCCAGCTGGCTCACACCGTATTCGGCGTAACCGCAGCGGCCGCCTTCGGGCACGAACAAAATATCCTCATGGCCGGGCAGGACATGCCCGGCAATATATTCGGCGCAGCCGAGGCCGGCGGTCGATGCCAATGGGTCCAGCGCCACTATGTTGGCCCCCATGGCCAGCGCGGCGGCATAGTTGCCGCAGGGCTGCTGCCTGAGCTGGGCGGCGATATGATCGACATAATAGTCCAATTGCCAGCCTTTCAACCTGGCCAGCACCGACAGGCTATAGAGGGAATTGGCCTGGGGGGAACCATGGCCCACCAGCTTGGTGATGCCGGGGAACTCATGGGCGAGGAAATAGGCGAACTTGCGCGCCTTGTTGCCGCTGAAGCCACTTGGGCAGCCGGCAACGGTCGCATCCGGGTGCGCCAGATGCAAGAGATCATCACGCTTGACGTAAACTTGCTTGCCATTGAAAGACACAGTATCGACGGGAGAAGGAGTCTGCATAAGGGAAAGATTAACCACAAGATGGGCTAAGTGTACTCCAGCGGCGCCGCGCTGGCAGCGACTTTCTGCCGCGCCCATGGCTGTGGCATTTTCACCATTTAGTGTTAAAACTCACTATTCCTGTATTCGCCTCCTGGCTCTATTCCTAAAATATCAATAGCTTATATATTGGCATGATTCTGGCTTAACAGGTGCATGAGTCGGGTAAGACACGCTTCACAGCAAGGAGTATTAGATGGCACTACTGAGATTAATCTTCAACATCGCCTGGTTTGTTCTGGGTGGTTTCGTCATGGGACTGGCCTGGTGGCTGGCGGGCATCCTCTGCTTCATCAGCATCATAGGCATCCCCTTCGGGCGCGCCTGCTTCGTCATAGGCGAGATGACCTTCTGGCCCTTCGGTCAGGAACAGATCAACCGCAGGCGCTTAACGGGTCAGGATGACATAGGCACGGGCGCCTTTGGCACCCTGGGGAATATCATCTGGTTCCTGCTGTTCGGCTTCTGGCTTGCCCTGGGACATATCATGCATGCCTTCGCCTGCTTCATCACCATCATAGGCATACCCTTCGGTATTCAGCACCTGAAATTGGCCATGCTCAGCCTGACCCCCATAGGTCAGAGTGTCGTGGCCAGTGACTGACCCAAACGGCGCCGCGGGCCAGAGATTCATGGCGACCGGCGCCTGTCCAGCAACAAGGCTAACAGCGCCTCCGGGTTATCCAGCGCGATATCATGGCCGCAGTGAGGCAGCTCACTGACGTCCAGACGGTAGAAACGCGCCAGCCGATAACTGCAGACAGGGTTCACCAGCCTGTCTTCGCGGCCATAGATGAGCACCAGAGGTACCTCTATTGCCGCCGGCGCCCGAAAGTGCGCCGCCGCCCATACCTGTCTCAGCAGATTGCACCAGCGGGTATGGCTGACGCGGCGCAAATCACTCCACTGGCTTATCAGTCCGAAATCCCTGCCATGCCGGTAGCTGGTCAGCTTGAGAATGAGCGATTCCAGCAGATTGAGGTGTGGGCTCTTCCTGCAATCTATGCAGGCCTTGAGGAGTCCCATGGGACTGAATCTCTGGTACCAGGGGGAAAGATTGGCGGCGCTGCAGTTGAGCAGGAATACCCTGGCGATGCGCTCGGGCGCTTGCCTGGCCATCTCCAGCGCCAGCATGCCGCCCATGGACAGGCCCACCAGATGCAAGTCATTTGCCTGACCCAGCTGCCGCCAGACGGCGTCGGCATAGTCGCGCATATGCGCCGGACTGACTTCATGGGCCAGCTCACCATTGCCCGGCAGATCTGGGGTGATGACCGCCAATCCCTGCTCCCTCAGCCTATGTTCAAACCCCTGCCAATGCCTATGATCCCGCATCAGGCCCCGCAGCAATACCCAAGTCGCCAATCTATGCCTCCTCCAGCCAGGTCTATGTCCGCGCTGCCAACCTTGGCCGCTGCCCCAAAAATAGTGCTTAAGTGCCGACCGCTGGGCCTGGCCCCCTGGAATACCACAGGCGTATCGCCTCCTCTGTGGCCAGTGCCAGTTCGCTCGCCGGCACCCCTTCCAATGCCCTGGCGTAGGCGAGATCCATCATGAACTGCATCAGCACAGTATGACGACGCAAGATCCTATGGTGTCTATGGGTCTTCTGCGGATTGAAGAAGCCCGCGAAGTTAAACACCTGGCGCGGATTTTTCTTGATCCAGGCCCAAGATCCCATCTCCAGGGTGAAGGGCACGAAGGGCGCCGCGCCCGAATGGGATGTCACCAGATAATCCCAGATGTCACCATGGGTGCGGTAGAACCTGCTCTGGGGCGCCAAGCCATAGTGACCATGATGCGGATAACTGGCTTCGAAGACCCGCTTGAGACGATATACGTGACCGACCGCAGGAATGGGCTTATGGGCACCGGCGAAGGGAAACCAGATATGATCTGTCAGGCCGAAGCCCGAATGCGCATCGAGAGACATCAGGCTGGAGCTGCCGGCCAGCAGTTGTTTGACATAATCCACCAACGCCGCCGTTTCCGGCTCCATGCCGTTATGACCCCGGAACCAGGGCAGGCGCGGCGACAACCTCTGCCCCCCCACCATGAAGGTCACTCTGTCGCTGGCCTCTATGGGGGCATTGCGCATCAGGTCGACGCCATTGCCATTGCCCCGGCTGCCCTTGAGCATCCCGACCGGGTTCACCACAGGCACGAAGGCCAGCCTGACCCCGGTCAGCAATTGCTTGAGATGCCTGTCCCAGTCGAGCCGATGCAGCAGACTGGTGAGCAGGGCCAGGATCACTTGGGAGCCGATGCGCTCGACGCCATGTACCCCACCGACAAACAACACGGTCGGGCAGCCCGGCGACTGGCTGCCAAGCTCGACACTGTAGAGCGGCAGGGTCCGGTCAAGATGGGGGATCTCGGCCAACACCCGGTGACGTAACACCGACTCGTGTGCTGCTATCAGCTGGCCCAAGGTATCCAGCTCGAAGGGTGGCCTATGCATAATGTGCTTCATTGAGACAAAACCAAGCGAAATTGTAGCAACACCAGACGACAAATTTATGACATGACGGCAAGCCCAATGCCTGACTCAAGGGGTCTGGCCGAGGTTGTCATGCAGAATTTTGGCAACATCGATCTTCTGCAACCCGGCATCTGTTATTGCCCGCCAGCGCCGACCTTGCGCGCTATTCTGGAAGGCGATATAGAGCTGCTTGTCGGCCAGCAGGCGCCGGTTAACCTGCAGGCGACTGGCCAGGCCCTCGAAGCCACCCTGCTTGAGAATATAATTGAGCACATGCACATCGATCACCGCGGCATCGACCCTGGCGGCGGCCACCTTCCTGACATTGTGTTCATCCGAACTGGAAAACTCCACTTTCTGGACACCGGCCGAGATCATGGCGTCCAGCTCTTCGGTATTCACATAATCTCTCACCACCCCCAGGGTATATTGATTCAGATCCCTGAGCTGCACCCAGCTTATGGGGTGCAACCTCTGCTCGACCAGTCCCAGAGGGCTGCTGCCCAGGGACGAGGAGAACAGGTATTTATCGGTTTTAAAGCCGTACTCGGGGAAGTAACCCACGTATTGGGCATTGGGCATATTGGCCAGCTTGATGGCCCGGCTCCAGGGGTAGAAATCCACCTCCAGCTCATGGCCCATGGCCTCGACCGCTGCCCTGACCACGGCCACGACCGCCCCCTGATTGGCCAGGTTCTGACTCGAGTAAGGCGGCCAGTGTAAAGAGGTCAAATGCAGCACCTCGGCCTGCAGCTGGGGTACCAGACAGAGCATGAGCCAGGCGCAGCGTCGCATCGACTCGAGCAGGCGGGCAAACAGAGTCTGGGTCATGGCTGACTTGGCCGGCATAGTTTAGCTCCTCGGCTGATTGGCAACAGGCTTAGGCGACCGCCCCGAGGCGAGTCCCATCTTGAGTAAATCACAGCTGAGTATAGCGGAACTTTCGCCGGGACAGCGGCGGATGCGCCCTGTCCCGCAAAGCTAACAGATTGATTGGAGGCAATTTAGCATCAGGCGTTAATCGCCCGGTGCAGCTCCTGGTACATGAGTTCACGCATCCTGAACTTCTGGATCTTGCCTGTGACCGTCATGGGATAGGCCTCGACAAACTTGATGTACCTGGGTACCTTGAAGTAGGAAATCTTCTCGGTGAGGAAATGCCGCACCTCATCCTCGCTCAGCTCACTGCCGGGGCGGGTCTTGATCCAGGCACAGACCTCCTCGCCGTATTTGTCGCTCTGTACCCCGAACACGGCGGCATCCTGAATATCCGGATGACGGTAGAGTTTCTCTTCAATTTCCCTCGGGTAGATATTCTCGCCACCGCGGATGATCATGTCCTTGATACGGCCGACGATTTTAACATAACCCTGCGCGTCCATTTCCCCCAAGTCCCCCGAGTGCAACCAGGCCTGTGCATCTATGGTCTCCGCCGTCTTGACCGGGTCATTCCAATAGCCCAGCATCACCCCATAACCACGGCTGCACACCTCGCCCGGCTGGCCCAGGGGCACTGTCTCGCCCAGCTCATCGACTATCTTGACCTCGGTATGCGCCAACGCGCGCCCCACGGTGCAGACCCGCTTCTCCAGCGGCGAATCGATTTCGGTCATGTTATTGATCGGGCTGCATTCCGTCTGGCCATAACCTATGAGCACCTCACGCATGTACATGAGATCTTGTACCCGAATCATCACTTCTTCCGGGCAGGTGGCGCCGGCCATGATGCCGGTGCGCAGGCTGGATAGGTCGTAATCGGCAAAGTCCGGCAGTTCCAGCTCGGCGATAAACATGGTCGGCACCCCATGCAGGCCGGTGCAGCGCTCCCGCTGGACCACTTCCAGCGTGGTGCGGGCATCGAACGACTCCCCGGGAAATACCGCCGCCGCGCCCTTGGCCAGGCACACCAGGCTGCCCAGCACCATGCCGAAGCAATGATACAGGGGCACGGGAATGCAAATTTTATCTTCACAGCTCAGGTTCATGGCCTCGCTCACCAGGAGGCCATTGTTGAGTATGTTCCTGTGGGACAGGGTCGCCCCCTTGGGGTTGCCCGTGGTGCCCGAGGTGAATTGGATATTGATGGCATCTTCACTCTTGAGCCGGAGCGCTATCTCGGCCAGGCGCAGGTATTCGGACTCACCCCCAAGGCGGGTCACGGCATCGAAATTCAGCATCCCGGCCGAGGCGTCGGCTCCAGTGCGGATCACCATCTCCAGCTTGGGCAAGGCCTTGGCCTCGAGTCTCCCCGGCTGGCACTGCCTCAACTCGGGCAAGAGCTCATAGAGCATCTGCAGATAGTTGCTCGACTTGAAGCTGTCGGCGCAGATGATGGCCCGGCAGCCGACGTTGTCCAGCGCATAGTGCAATTCTTCCGGGCGATAGGCGGGGTTGATGCACACCATGATGGCGCCTATCTTGGCGGTGGCGAATTGGGTCAGGCACCACTCGACCTTGTTGGGCGACCAGATCCCCACCCTGTCGCCCGGTGCTATGCCAAGCGCCAACAGGCCCGTTGCCAGGGCATCGACCCGTTGCCTGTATTGGCGGTAACTCCAGCGTATGTCCTGATGCGGCACCACCAGCGCCAGCCTGTCGGCATGCTCTTCGGCGATGCGATCGAAATATTGGCCTATGGTCAGTTCGGTCAGCGCCCCGGCGCTGCTGCCGGAATACAGGCTCTGACTCAAGGGAAACCGTGACTCGGCAACGGCCGGGGCGGTCCCTGACATACGCTGTGGTTGTGAGGGCTGTGATTGTGACTGTGGCTGTGATTGTGATTGTGATTGTGATTGTGGAACTGAAATAGACATTGGGCCTCCATGCTGACTGATTTCTTATTATTGACCCAATCTAACGAAAGCCGGGCCCGGATCACAAGTAAAACCCCAAGGCATTAGACTAAAGACGGGGTGCCCCGGGGAGCGGCAATCCGCTGGCCAGGGTATTCTCACCCAACATCCGCAAGCGTTCCCAGGCTGAACCTGAACTTAACCGGACAGGGACTCGCCCGCAAGCAGGCAAAAAACGCCTTGAGTTCGGCCTCGCTCACCGGGACAATAGCCGCAGTTCCCCACAGCAGGACAGACGATGAACTACTGGTTGATGAAATCTGAACCCCATGAGTTCAGTATCGATGATTTACACGCCAAGGCGCCGCAGGCCGAACCCTGGCAAGGCATACGCAACTACCAGGCGCGCAACTTCATCCGTGACGCCATACAAGTGGGCGATGAGGTGTTTTTCTATCACTCCAGCTGCAAGGTGCCCGGGATAGTGGGCATAGCCAGAGTCACCTCGACAGCCTACACGGATGCCAGCGCCTTCGACCCGGATTCGGCCTACCATGATCCCAAATCCAGCCCGGAGAAGCCACGCTGGCTCAGTGTCGATATCGGCTTCGTTAAAAAATTCGACCGTAACATCAGCCTGAGTGAGATCAAGGCCACACCCGCGCTGGCCGAGATGTATTTAGTCAAGAAAGGTGCCAGACTCAGTATTCAGCCGGTCACCGCAGACGAATGGCAATTTATCTGCCACATGGCGGCAGAGCCAGCGCACCATGAGACAACAGGAGCATAAGATGAACAGCAAGATACTGATACTCGCCACTGCGGCCTTCACCCTGCTCGCCAGTCAGAGCGCATTGGCCAAACACGACGACCATGACAAGAAAGGCAAGGCGTTGCCGCCCGGGCTACAGAAAAAACTCGCCAGGGGCGAACCCCTGCCGCCGGGCTGGCAGAAGAAGTACCACAGGGGCGATACCCTGGAGCAGGATCTCTATGACCGCGGCCAGGTGCGGGTCCCCGTGGGACAAGATGGCAGCATTACCCTGGATATCGAAGGTACCTGGTTCAGGCTCCATGCCGACACCCGGGAGATCCTGGAGATCCTCGGCCACCACTGATGCGCATGAGCAATAAAAAAGTCCCCTAACTCATGAGTTATGGGGACTTTTTTTTATTGGGTGCCATTTATGCGGACAACTGTGTTATCAATTAACAGTTGCCGTCCTATTAGCGGCCGTCCAACATGCGCCCCAGGCCGCCCAGCACAGAACCTTCACCCCTGTCGCTGCCGCCGCTCGAAGGCGCATGGGCTATGATGCGATCCGCCATACGCGAGAATGGCAGGCTCTGCAGCCATACGGTGCCATGGCCGGACAGGGTCGCCAGGAACAGGCCCTCACCGCCGAACACCATGGACTTGAGCGAACCGGCCCGCGCTATGTCGTAGTCGATCCCCGGGGTGAAGCCAACCAGACAGCCGGTATCGACCCTCAGGGTCTCGCCCTTGAGTTCTTTCTTTATCAGGGTACCGCCGGCATGCACGAATACCATGCCATCCCCCTGCAGATTCTGGAGTATGAAGCCCTCACCGCCGAAGAAACCTGTTCCCAAACGGCGGTTGAACTTCATGCTGACCTTAGTGCCCAGCGCCGCGGCCAGGAAACTGTCTTTCTGGCAGATGAGTTCTCCTCTATGCTCGGCGAGATCGATAGCCAATATGGTGCCGGGATAAGGCGCGGCGAAGGCAACTCTGCGCTTGGCCTGCCCTTGATTGGTGAAATGGGTCATGAAGATGCTCTCGCCGGTCAGTACCCGCTTGCCGGCCCCCAGCACCTTGCCGAAGAAACCCGACTCTGGCTCAGAGCCATCGCCCATCTTGGCTTCGAAGCTGATGTCCTGCTCCATATAATTCATGGCACCGGCTTCGGCGATCACAGTTTCATTGGGGTCCAGCTCCACTTCCACCAACTGCATGCTGTGGCCCTTGATCTCATAATCCACTTCGTGGCAACGTCTGCTCATCATCACTCCTTGGCGCTTGCGCACCTTGCTGGTTAATTACTTGGCCCTGTCTTCATCCACCTGGATCCGTCGCGAGCCGAACCCTTAGCCTATGACATAAAATGTCATGGTGACAAGTTTTTTATCTGCCGCGCCTTTTCCCTAAAAATTCGTCCCTTCATTGCCGGCCGCGATTTGCGGCAGCCAAGACTCAGTCCAAGTTTAGCCCAGGCCAGGATCCGTCAGCGGCTGCGCCTTGGCAAACTCTTCGAGGATAAGCTCAGTGAACAGGCGTCCCGCCCGTCCCAGTGGCCGCTCCAGGGTCGACACCAGCTGCGGGGTGAAACGATAGCGACTGCCACCGACGAAATCGACCTCCACCAGGCTGCCCTCGGCCAATTCCTCATGGATCAGGAAGTCCGGCATCCAGCCGAAGCCCAGCCCCTTGAGCAAGGCGTTCTTCTTCATGATGAAACCGGAGAGATAGAACACCTTGTCACCACCGAACTGCAGCTCGTCCCTGTTGCTCTTCACCGGCGATGAGTCGTCTATGGTCAGCTCCACATGCTGCTGCAGTTCGGCCAGGCTGATGCCACGCATCTGCGTCAGGGGATGGCCTGCGCCCGCCACCAACACGCTGGTAATGTCCGGCAGCGCCTGGGGATGATAATAGGGGCCGGTGCGATAGTCTTTCACCAACATGAGATCGGCGTTGTCGCGCTCGAACCTGTGCTGCACCCCGCCGAGGAACTCCATGTTGAGCTGGATCTTGGTGGGGATCTTATGCTCGGCCATGCGCTTGAGTGCCGTCATTATGGGTTCCATCGGCAAGGCACCGTCGATCACCAGCTCCAACTTAGGCTCCCAGCCCTCGCTGAAGCGGCTCGCCAGATGTTCTATATTGGCCAGATGTTGCAACAACCTTTGGCCCTCGGCCAGGATCACCTGACCCTCGGGCGTCAATTCGGCACGGTATTGCTCACGGTTGAACAACTGTACTCCCAGGTGTTCTTCGAGCTTTTTTACCTGGTAGCTGACGGCGGATTGCGCCTTATGCAGCCGCTCAGCGGCCTTGGCGAAACTGCCCTCCTCCACCAGCACCTGCAATACCTTGAAGCTGTCGACATCGATCCGCATGTTCTTCCCTTGGTTTCACCTGCTTATTCATTAACTTATGGCGTTTTTATCGCCAAATCCGTAACGCCAAGATTACCATCTTATTTTTTGATTGAGATGCACCATTTATTATTCTTTTTTTTGTTCATCTGAGCAACTAAATTGAGAGATAGATCAGAGTACAGGCTCATTTCGCGAACTCTGTGGTGCGGATACGGCACCAGAGGCGCACACCAGAGTCGATACAGATAACCAGCGACCCAGTTCGAGGAACAGCAAAGATGCCATTTTATGTGAAACAAGGGCAGATCCCCCACAAACGCCATATCGCGTTTGAAAAAGAGAACGGCGAACTTTACCGTGAAGAGCTGTTCTCCACCCATGGCTTTTCCAATATTTATTCCAATAAGTATCACCACAACATGCCGACCAAGGCATTGGAAGTGGCGCCTTATGCCCTGGGTCATGGCGAAGCCTGGGACGACCCGCTGATCCAGAACTACAAGCTCGACTCTCGGGTCGCCGACTGTGAAGGCAACTTCTTCAGCGCCCGCAACAAGATATTTTACAATAAAGATCTCGCACTCTACACCGCCAAGGTGACCCGGGACACGGACGAGTTTTACCGCAATGCCTATGCCGATGAAGTGGTGTTCGTTCATCAGGGTCAAGGTACCCTCTACAGCGAATATGGCACCCTGGAAGTCAAGCAATGGGACTATCTGGTGATCCCCCGCGGCACCACCTATCAGCTTAAGTTCAGCGATTACGCCAACGTGCGCCTGTTCGTCATAGAGTCCTTCTCCATGGTGGAAGTGCCCAAGCATTTCCGCAACGAATACGGCCAGTTGCTTGAGTCTGCGCCCTATTGTGAGCGTGACATCCGCACCCCGGAACTGCAGGATGCCGTGGTGGAGTCCGGCGTCTTCCCGCTGGTGTGCAAATTCGGCGACAAGTATCAGCAGATGACGCTGCAATGGCACCCCTTCGATCTCGTCGGTTGGGACGGCTGCGTCTATCCCTGGGCCTTCAACATCACGGAATACGCGCCCAAGGTAGGTCAGATCCACTTGCCACCCTCGGATCATCTGGTGTTTACCGCCCACAACTTCGTCATCTGTAACTTCGTGCCGCGCCCTTACGATTTTCATCCCAAATCCATTCCGGCGCCTTACTACCATAACAACATAGACAGCGACGAAGTACTGTATTACGTCGATGGCGACTTCATGAGCCGTACCGGCATAGAAGCGGGTTACCTGACCCTGCACCAGAAAGGCGTGCCCCACGGGCCACAGCCGGGTCGCACCGAGGCCTCCATAGGCAAGAAAGAAACTTACGAATACGCGGTGATGGTCGATACCTTCGCCCCGCTGCAACTGACCGAACATGTACACAAGTGCATGAGCCCGGATTACAACCGTTCCTGGATTGAAGATTAGTCTCAATCCCAACGCAAGGTCATCGCAGAATGGCCGGCAAGACGATAATTGAAATGAGGAAAGTACCATGGCAAGCGAACAGAACCCACTAGGCTTATTAGGTATCGAATTTACCGAATTCGCGAGCCCTGACAGCGATTTTATGCACAAGGTCTTCATCGACTTTGGCTTTTCACTGCTGAAAAAGGCAAAAAACAAAGACATTCTGTATTACAAGCAGAACGACATTAACTTCCTGCTCAACAAGGGCCGCGAAGGCTTCTCGGCCGAGTTCGCCAAGTCCCACGGCCCGGCAATCTGCTCCATGGGTTGGCGCGTCGAAGATGCCCAATTCGCCTTCGACACCGCGGTAGAGCGTGGTGCCAAGCCGGCCGAGCCTGCCGGCACAGACATGCCTTACCCGGCGATCTACGGCATAGGCGACAGCCTGATCTATTTCATCGATACCTTCGGCGCCGACAATAACATCTACGCCACAGACTTCGAAGATCTGGACGAGCCGGTGATCACCCAGGAGAAAGGCTTCATGGAAGTCGATCACCTGACCAACAATGTCTATAAAGGCACCATGGAACACTGGGCCAACTTCTACAAGAACATCTTCGGTTTCACCGAAGTGCGCTACTTCGACATCAGCGGCGTACAAACCGCCCTGGTCTCCTACGCCCTGCGCTCTCCGGACGGCAGCTTCTGCATTCCGATCAACGAAGGCAAAGGCAACGACAAGAACCAGATCGATGAATACCTGAATGAATACAATGGTCCAGGGGTACAACATCTGGCCTTCAGAACCCGTGACATAGTGGCCTCACTGGATGCGATGGAAGGCACCTCGATCGAGTGTCTGGACATCATCCCTGAGTACTACGACACCATCTTCGACAAACTGCCACAGGTGACAGAAGACAGGGAGCGCATCAAGCACCACCAGATCCTGGTGGACGGTGACGAGTCGGGCTATTTATTGCAGATCTTCACCAAGAACCTGTTCGGCCCTATCTTCATCGAAATCATCCAGCGCAAGAATAACCTGGGCTTCGGCGAAGGCAACTTCAAGGCATTGTTCGAGTCTATCGAACGCGATCAGATGCGCCGCGGCGTGCTCTAAGCCTGAATAAGGCCATGGCTGGCCACTGAAATGAAACGGCACCCACTGGGTGCCGTTTTTGTTACTGCCAAGCTGTCACCGGCCCTTCAGGCTATCGCCTCAAGCTCGACCCGCACCACAAACAACTCTGTGGTGAGATTGTCGGGCGTTTGCCATTGACCGAACACTTCCAGGATCCGCTGCTGCGCATTCTCGTACTCCACAGCCGAACCCTGTGGGCGCTCAAGCCAACTGCTCATATATTTCACAGCTTTATCCTCCTGCGTCTCTATGCCGCCATCGCCAAACGGCTTGGCGCCACCGCCATAAAGCTAAAGCCGAGTCCATTCTTCACTGGAGCAGACCGAAAGCGCGCGGGATCGCAGGAAATACTGTGACGGATTGAGGATTGAGGATTGAGAATCGCTTGCCTATACCAGTCGCTCGAGTGAGCAGAACTTAGCCAGACATTCACGGCGCTGGCTAACTATATTCAGGCCACTTATGCTCAGGCTAACTATGTTCAGACTAACTATATTCAGGCCACTTATGCTCAGGCGAACTAGGCTCAGGCGTACTATGCCGGATGACGACTTCATTGACCGGCTTCAGGATAGAAGCAGACTCAAATTGCTCTTAACCTCGCTAATATAGCCTAGTGCCTGATTGAAAAGTAACTTGCATCATCTGGAGGCATATCCGGTAACCCACCCAAAACTTAGGTATAGAGCGGACCATTTACTCTAACGAGAAAGAATACCGCCCCAATTTATCCAGATTTATCCAGATTTATCCAGATTTATCCAGATTTATCAAGAATCAGGTTCAATGAAAAAAGACATGGCTTTTTATGTATCAGCCCTGCAAACGATTCATGTAATAGTTATGATTTTTCTAGCCTTTATTATCCAATGCCTCTGAAAAAGAAATCGGACTCGCCTTAATCTTTCTCATCAAGCGTGTCATCCTGGTATCGTATGAAGACATGCATCTATCGGATGAATCCAGTGCTCTTTTCTTGATTTCATCTGAAATAGCCCATTGCCACTCGGCATGGTATTTATATGTTTTGTCTGCTAATTCAGTGCATAACTCTAGATCACTGAACTTGGCAACTCTTTCCTCTGGTTCACCTAAAAATACCGTACAGGCAGACAGGCCCATTAATAAAGCGGAGCCAAGCATTAATTTATACTTTTTCATTTTACCTTCTATACAGTTCTTAAATAATAATATGATGTAAACCTGACTCAGCCAATGTGGCATGGGGAGCCGTATCAACGCCCACAGCGCAGGCCGTCCAGCGCAAGCCCTTGGGGATGAAATAAATTAAGTTTGCTCCAAGAGTAATTACTGGGCCCTGGCGCCATGACGGCTGAACAAGCACACCCAAAATATGCTCTCAAAGATAACACCCAAAAAGAGGAATATAGCCCCAGCGACCGGAGCCCCGAACCTGTAGCAGGCGATTGCAGCCAACAGAAATAACAGTGTAATTGTGATTCTCTTCAATGACGTCAACATTCTCTCCCTGAAATCCCTGGCTCCAGCCAACACTCAACCTTTTACAGGTACGCACGAGCATATGTACCTGGATTCAGGCGACTAGGTTATCACAAGCTGCTGTTATGTAAAGTATTCAACTTGTTATTCCAGCGGGCACGCGCATGCGCTTCTATCATTGAAGCGCAATCAAAACTGTGCGTTAAGCGCTAAGGGAACACAGGGGCTGACAGGACGCTATGCCCTATCTGAAAACCTTGAAATACACTTGCTGCTCGGCCAAAAAGGCTTCCGCCTGTTCACCCTTGAGCATGGCCATGGTCGCCAGCATGCCGGCGGTCACGCAGTTGGGGCCAAGCACTGTGACTGAGCGCGGCGCCCCCACCACGGGGTAACCGCTGCCGGGATCTATGATATGGCCATAGCGCACCCCGGCCTTTTCGATGAAACGCCGGGTATCGCCACTGGTCGCCAGCGCCCCCTGGCGTATTTGCAATACCGCGGCGGCGCTGTCCAATGCCTGTGGATCCTCTATGCCTATTTGCCAGGGTGCCTGGCTCTCGGGTTTGGCAATGGGGCAAGCGATATCACCGCCGAAGTTGACCAACACAGACAAGCTGGGCCAGGCCCCGGCGAGCATGGATGCGACCCTGTCGACCGCATATTCCTTGGCGATGCCGCCAAAATCCAACTGCATGTCGGCAGGCAGCTGCAACTTCTGTGCTTCCAAGCGCAGCCTTGAGAAACCTATGCGTTTTCTTGCCGCCTCTATGGCATCTTGTGCGGGAATTTGCCCTTTGGCCGTCGCGTCGAAGCGCCACAGCGCCATCAAGGGACAGGCGCTGATATCGAATTGGCCATCACTCAGGCTGAAGCATTGTCCGGCAAATTGCAGCAGGCTATGGGTCTCGGCATCGATGTCGACTGCGGCCCCCTGGCTGTGATTGAGCCGCCAGAGGTAGTTGCCCTCGATGAAACGGCTGTATTTCGCCTCGATGCGCTGGGCCTCATTGGCGGCCAGCGTCAGCATCTGCCGCGCAATCGCCTCGTCGTGACTGGCGATCAGCAGCTCGCAGGGGCTCGCCATGGCGCGAAACTGCCCCAGATACCCCCATGGCCGCGAAAGCAGCTTAAGCTCGGGGGCAATAGCGCCTATGGTTGGAGTCTTCCTGGCATTTGGCGACATCTTAATGGCAAATTTCCTCATGGGTTTCCCTGTCTTCCCTGAATGCCTGAGTACTGGGCTAGAATGAATAGCCAAACTGCGCCACCACCGCCTTGACTGTGGGGAAGAGGTCATAGTTATTCAACTGGCCAAGCAGCTCTGTGCCGTTGTTTTCCGGGTTCTGCTGATAGTACTCGAGCCGAAAACTCATCTCATTCCCGCCCGCGAGCCGCTGACCGAATTTAAGCCCCAGAGTATAGCCCGTCATATCCCCTATGCGGTAATCCGCGCTGGCATAGTCAGGCAACGCCTCTGTGACCACGAGAAATGGCCGGTAGAAATTGGCCGCTTGCTGTTGATAGTAACGCAGATGCAGCTGACCATAGACATTGCCGCTGAAATAGTAACGGTAATGGCTGTCCAGGGTGTGCGACTGCAGATCCCAATCGTCTGAGCTGAAACGGTAGGAAAAGTCCACCACCCCAGAGTCGAGTGCCCCCTTGGCCAGCAGATAGAAACTCTGCTTCAACCGGGAATCCGGGCGGTGCTCATAGCGATAACTCTGAGTCGTGCCTGTGCCGTCGACCTGACTGAGCATCTTGTAGGGATCTGTCAGGTAACCGGACACGCTCGACAGGCTGTAATTGGCTTGCACTAACCAGCGGCTGTTCAACACTTGGGTCACACCCAGCATGAGATCCAGGGTTTGCTTATTGTCCGAGCTGTCGATGCGGGTCTTGTCAAACGCCGCCCTATAGGCCGCATCCGAGTCGAAGTCCTGTCTCAACGCCATGGCAGAAAAGGCCACGGGACGACCGCCAACGGGATCCACCTGATCATAAGTGTAGGAGCCGGATAAAGATAAGCTGGTGTTATCTTTGTTGAAACTTCGCTCTATGCCGCCATTGAGGCCCATAGACATATAGTCAAATTCCTTGGAGCCATAGAGGCCGCCATTGGCCTTCCAGTCGGGCGACAGGGTCTCGGTCCAATTCAGGCTGCCTTGGACGCGGGTGTCATGAAAGGTGTCATCCAGCGGGGTCTCGGCGGCAGCGACCACATATTGGCCATTGCCCGAAGGGCGGGTGAAGGTCTGGCTCTCTCCCTGTGGCACAGCGCCCGATGCCGAAGCGCCGGTGAGACTGTCGGCGACCAACTTGATATCCAGCACTGATGTATCACCGAAGGCCTTCTGCGCATTGCCAATGGCTTCGACGGCCTGTACCCGGCTTTGCTCACCGTAATACAGGATGGCGGCATCGACTTTCCAGTCGTCCAGTAGGCCAGCAGGCGCGGCGGCTTGGGCTGATTGTCCTACCAAACTGCAACTGGCCATGGCCAGGGCACCGGCGATATTGCGATTCTTGGTCAGTTGCATCCACAACCTCCGCCGGCAAATGCCCGGCCACCACTGCTGCCTTCCTTGCTGAAATAAATATGATCGTCCAAGGCTAAATCATTTTTCTCGCTGTCGAGCGCCATGTCGGCACGGGCCAACTGAGCCCTCTCCCAGGGCTCGACCCCAAAGCTGGCGCAGCCGGATAAGCTGGCCATGACTGCCAGGGCTAATATGGTTTTTTTCATGGGTTATTCCTTCAATAGGGTGACGAGCTCATTCTCGTAGGCATCGGCATGCTCGGTGAAAAAGCCAACATGGGTCTGCACCAGCTCACCTTGCTTGTTAAACACGAAGCTGCTGGGCATGCCTTGTAAATCAAACTTGTGGGCAACATCGCCGTCGGGATCGAAACGCAGGTTGAATGCGGCTGGCATTTTGGCAAGAAAGGCATCGGCAAGCGCCTTGTCACTATCCAGATTCACGGCGACAACCGCCAAGCCCAGGGCCCGATACTTGGCATGCATTTTTGTCATCCAGGGAAAGGACTTACGGCAAGGCCCGCACCAGGAGGCCCAAAAATCCAGATACACAACCCGGCCCTTAAACTCTTCGAGGCTAACCTGCTGACCTTTATCGTTTTGGACATTATTGGATAGGGAAGGCGCTGCGAGCGCGAGCTGGGATAGGACACTGGTTGATACCAAGGTCAACAACAGGAGGATTTTTCGCAATTTAATTCCTTATATGATGCGCCGGACGCATAAACGTTATCGAGCATCCGCTATTTCCATGCAATCTATGGGGCCAAGCTTAAGGCTTTATTAACACTGTTGCTGACTCGGGGAAATGCGCCCCGGCAGCTTACGTTAGGCTGGCGATCATCACTGCGCCTCGAAACAGACAATGCGGTTTTTCCCCTGGCGTTTGGCGCGGTACAGCGCCTTATCGGCCAGCTGCAACAGTGACTCTATCCCCGCCGTTTGGCTATTTTCCACCAGCCCTATGCTGACGCTGCAGTGAATCATGTCTCCCGCCACGGCTATCGGCGTGTCGACAAAGCTGCTGCGGATGCGCTCCAGCACCGGCTGCGCCTGTGCCAGGCCTATATCGCCGAGCACCAGAGCGAACTCCTCACCGCCGAGGCGGGCGGCAATATCATCGCTGCGGCAATTATTGCGCAGGATCTGTGCCAATGACTGGATCACCCTGTCACCAACGCTGTGGCCATGGGTGTCATTGATGGCTTTAAAATTATCTATGTCCAGCATGGCGACACAGACGGAAGTCGACTGCGCCTTGGCTTTCGCCTCCAACGCTTGCAACAGAGGTTTGAAGGAACGGCGATTGAACAACCCGGACAAGGGATCCAACTGCGCCTCTTTCTCGGCACTCAGCTTGTCTCTTTCCGATCTATGCAGCTGGGCGTGTTGCAGGGAGATGCCGAAGAGGGTCAAGGCACAGGACAAGACGAAGGCCATCATCTCGGTATTGGTTTGTGCCTGGCTCTCGCCGACAAACACCCCGAAGCCATGGGCCGTCGCCAGGATGATGAACAACAAAGACAGGCTGCTCAGCAGTCCGAGGTAAAAACGCGTGAGTTCGAAGGCCAGCACCACCAGCAGGGGCGGGATCAGATAAAACAGCCAGCCGAGATCCAAGTAAATCCCGACCATATAGAAGAGCGGCAGCCCTATGATGGGAAGCGCTATGTGGCGCCAGCGCCCGATAACCCATGCCTGAGGTTCGAGCCAGCCGTTATAAATCTGGTATACCAACAAGATGCCGAGAATATCGGCAAAAAAGAATAGCTGCGCCATGGTCGGCAACGACGCCCAGGGAATGTAGTCTCCTGCGGCTAAATTTGCCGATAACCACAGACTGGAGAGCAGAACCGGGATGACCCCGGCCAAGAGCACAAACTTCAACAGATCGCTGGCGTTACGCGTCCCCGAGGGCAGGAAAGCTTGCAGCAGAAGGAATCCGAGTGCCGGCGCGAGCATGTCGCCCAGGGCCGCTACGCAAATATGCATCAGGGACTTCAGCGGCGCCGCGTCCACAAACATACCGGGAGAGTTCACCACCAGGCTGGCCAAAAAGATGTATGCCAGGGCTTTCAGGCGCCAGGTGAGCAGCATCACCAGAGCGATACCCGAAGGCAGCCAGATCAAGGTGATGTTTGACGGTTGTAAACTGAGTAAGCTTTGCCCGAGGAAACCGGCAAGGCAATAGATAACACCGGAAAAGATAAGCCCTAAACTGCCATTTTCCAGTGAAAACAATCTATTAACTAAAGACTTCAATCAAACCCCAGAGATCAGGCATTCAGATGAGCCTACTATAACCAATTCCGGTGCGAATTGGTTAGCCAATACTGTTCATCCCAGGCTGGCGAGCACAGTGAGCTTAAGCAGGGGAATACCCAGGTCATAGGAAGCTGCCGAGGTTAGCCCACAGTGGGGCTGACGCCTTCATTCCCCCTTTGCCCCTGGTTCCCCGCTGCCGACTCCCCGCTGCCGGGCGCATTACTCCCCTATATCTTCGTTCCACAGCGCCGGGTTTGCCGAGATGAAGCTTGCCATCAGGTGTTTGCACTCGGGGTTATCCACCACGGTAACCTCGACACCACGGGATGCAACATACGCTTCCGGCCCCTGAAAAGTCACATTCTCGCCGACTATGACCCTGGGAATGCCATAGAGGAGCACGGCACCGCTGCACATGTCGCAGGGGGACAGGGTGGAATATAAGGTTGCCCGGCGGTAATCGGCGGCGCTGAGGCGGCCGGCATTTTCCAGGCAATCCATCTCGGCATGCAGCACCGAGCTGCCTTGCTGTACCCTCCTGTTATGACCGCGGCCGACAATCTTGCCATCGAGCACCAACACAGAGCCGATAGGAATGCCCCCCTCGGCCAACCCCTGCTTGGCTTCGTCAATCGCGGCGGCTAAAAATTCATCCATCCTGATATCCTTAATGAAGTTAGGTTATTTTCATGGGGCCGGCAGCTAATGCCTATGCCTCCGTTTCGACGTCATCAGCCCAGGCACCCGTGACACCCATGCCACATTAACATACTGATCTCCACTCGAAGTCAGCTAATAGCCGCAATGCTCATGGTTAAACGGCGAAAATCCATCATAGGTGAACTGACATCTGCGAGTAACCCAGGCAGGCATCCGGCCCCCATGGATACCTTACAGAATATTCAGCCCTTCACTGCTACTCGGGGCTTCAAAATAGTGGGTCACCTGTTTGAACATGGCCTCCGTATCGAATGCCGCCCTCTCGGGTTGTTCCGTGCGTCTTTGACCAATCTGCTGCAAGCATTGGGCATCGCTCACATCGAGATACACGAGTCGATGCTGGGCCTTGATTTCTGCAGCCAAGGCGAGAAACCACTGCCTTTGAGCCCGGGTATTTGCCGGAAAATCCATCACCACATTGGTACCCGTCGCCAGGATATGCTGCACATGGGCTTTAACCAAGGGCTTCAATTGAGCCGAATATTTGAGGTAGTCAGCGAACGACGCGATTTGTTGGGGATACAAGGATGACAGCCATTCATCCTCGGACAACAATACCGCATTCTGCTCCGTTGCGATAAGCCTGGCTTGAGTCGATTTTCCGGCCCCCATCTTGCCGCAGAAGAACACCAAGGTGCCTTTTTCTCTCATGCTTCCTCCATTAGTCCATATCGGCCATCTTGGCTTTAGTCTCAAAATGCCCAACAACCAGATACTCACCGGTATGAAAACTATGACGACCTGGCTGAGTCACATATTTTTGTTTTAATTCTTCGGTACCCGCATAGGACATTAACGAGCATTGGTACTGGGCTAAAAAGTCCTCGACGGCTTCACTTGGCAACATCCACTTGATAGGTTCGCCCACCATTTTCAGGTAACCGAACAGCAGAGAGCGCATGTTATTTTTGGGGCTGCCCTTGGGTTCCAAACAGGTGAAAATAACTGAACTGTCGGCATAGGTTGACTGAGAAATAGCATTAAACATCTTGTCTATGTCACTTTGTTCCAAGTACATTAACACCCCTTCACTGATAAACAGGGTTTTCTGACTCGAATCGAAGTGCTCAGAGTCACTCAATGCCGATTGCAACTCTTGCTTGGTAAAGTCAACACTCAAAAAATGGAAGTTATTGCGACCCATTAACTGCGCCGCCAATGCCCGGGATTTTAGCCTATGGGTTTGTGGATGATCGACCTCAATAAACTCGACATCAGGGTAACGACCACTTAGTTGGTATGCCAAACCGTCAAAACCTGCCCCCAAATTCACGACTTGCGTGACCCCATTGGCAATGGCATCCAGAGCGGCCTCTTCAATATATTTTTTTCTCAGGGCATAGTGCAAGGTGATCCCGGGTAATAATAGGGCTTCACGCAACTTAACTGACCACTTTGCAGATGGTTTATCTATTTGTTCTAAGCGCTTCTTGCCTTCAGCTGATTGAGACAATATCAGTTCGGCAAAGTCCACCTGCTCTTGCGCAACAAGCGCGGAAAATTGCGTGCGTTTGGCAACATAAAGTAGCCCTTGCAACACGGTAAAGGCCGTTAGGCTAGCTTGGTTTTCTTTCATGACTTTTTACACCTGACTCAGAAAGGATTCTTCATTGGCTTGCGGCACAGCGACAAACTTGCTGTCCGGTGTGACAGCATCTGGGCACACCCCAGCCAACATCTTGCTTAACCCCACTCGATCAGGCATGACTGAACCAAAGGCCCATGCGTTCAACTTGGCTAATTCAATCGCCACAGGCACTACATACTCACCAATTTGTGCCACCCACACAGCCTCAGCCAACACTTGATAACCCAATTTTTGGTATATCGCCAATTGCTTCTTGTTTACACCGGCCAGTATATGAGTGGCATGGTGCATAACGCCGAAGGCACAACAGACTCTGATCAATGCCTTAAACACATCCCGACGATGACGCCATTCTTTAGCGATCGCCAACATGCCCGCCCCACCAAATTTCACTTTGCCATGGTATTGCTCGCTCACTGCCGCGCGATATGCCGAGTAATCGAATATGCTGTCAGCCGGTAACTTAATTTCACTGTCAATATTGGCCCGCATGGTGCCTATCGCTTCTCCCTCTTGATAGGCCACGACAATACCTGCATGGGGAATTGCATCAAACTGGTCCACTATCAGATCGCTATGCTCTGCCTTAAAATAGCCCTCTTCTCGAACATAAACCTGATACCTTAACTTGTAAGCATCCTGCAGCTCTTTGGCTGTTTGTGCTATTTTCACATCAATGGTCATAACGTCTTATAATCCTGGCCCGATAAACTAGATACGGGATTTTTTGCCATCACTTTCTCATACTGCTGTGGACTTTGGTAGTACAAGCCAGGATGCTATCGACGACTGTTATAAAATTGTACAATCCACTCGGGCGGTGCTCAGCTCAAATTTTACTCATAGGGCAACCTGCCCTCGATATCCCACGAAACGGCACAGCAGCAATGGCTTTATGTGTCCTGATGCCACCCAGAGGTTTGGAAGTCTGTCCCGCACCAGAGCCGCCTCTCGACTGACAGCGAGAAAGGTTCGACCAAGTGACAGCTTTAAATGCGAGACGATATTGCCGAGCTAATTTCCCAGCCCTGTATGCCGGCATAGGAACACCTCAATGACTCATTTGGGTGTCCACTAAAACGGGTCAAATTCATTTTCCGTAGCAGCGCCTTGTTAAATGGCGACACCACTCTACTTCGTTATATTTATTGATGTTTTTATATATTTACCACCCATCGTCAGAAAAATACCCGTGTAATATGATGTAATATTTTTTTGATAATTAGTGATATATATTTAACCTTTGTTTTTACCAACGGCTTATTTAGGCTTTATGCATCTTACACAAAAAGTACTGGCTCTTTAACAGCCAAATAGGGTGTTAAAAGATCATAAAACGATAAAGAGATAGTGTAGATAAAGACCATTGCCTTTTAACACCATGTTATAGGCAATGATAAAAGCCTATAACAACCACTAAAACAAATTTAAAAGGTTTGAGATATGTATGAACAAATAGAGAAACTGAAAGCTAACAAAAAGAGAGCAGGTGCAAGTAGGGAAATGGTTTTGCAAGACGTTGTATTGTCAAATCCGAAAAACACATTTCTTGGTGGTTATGAGATGGCAGTCAGCTTGGCAATGTCTGCTGTAAACAAAGAATTGAAGCTTCTAAGTATAATGGAAGACCCAAAGGATCCAACTCAGACAATTATACGCACAGAGTTTACTTACTGGCAGATTGAGGATGATGACGATGGAGTATTGTGCAGTTGCTCAACCTCAGACAAGGCACAATATGAAAAAGCATTTGCCGACTTTACACCTGACGATAACGATGAGGATGGCCCTCAGCGGATCGTAGGCTTCGAAGGCTCGATTAAGTCACCTTACATCGAAGCAAAATCTCAGTCGGATAGAACCGTCAATTTGATTATGGACTTCACCGAAGGGACATATAACAGTAAACGCAGCAGCATGCGTACACCAGTAGAACTGAATGGATTGAAAGTCATTCTGAATGTCGACCTTTCATCAGCCCCAACATTAAGAGCGCTGGAAGAATACAACACACCGGAAGCAGAAGAAGCTGTGGAGAGACAGATTGCCTCAATAAAAAGCGATTTCGAAGAAAGTGGGCAGACTCTAAATGATCAAGATTTTACTGTAGAGTCACTTTTTCTTGATTTAGAAAACGCGGATTTTATTAATTACATTACTGTTTTTACCGCGAATGAAGAGCAAAAGGAATATACACAAAAAATTCAGTTAATGCTGTCTTCTTACCTTAACAACACACTAAAGGGTTCTAAAAGCCCTTATGTTCTTGGTTACGTGGTCACCTTACCAAACTTGAAAGAAAGCGATCCTGCCTTATTTCAGCCTCGGGCGATGACCTATTCAGTGTCTTATGTTTCCCAAGATGGAGAACAAGACCTAAATCGTTCCAGCGTAAACTACATGATGAATACATCACCAGATGCCCTTGCACCGCGCGATACATCCATGCCTTCACTTATCTCAAAACAAGATGCTTTACTTGGGTATTCGGTCTTTGGTATTGATGCAGCACTATTCAATGACGGTATTATCACTCCGGTTATTGATCAGCTCGTCACCGAATTGAACAACGCTTTTACGAAATTAGCAAAAGATCCAAACTTTGGATCGCAGCTAATTTTTGGGGGGCCGTCGATGTCGTCAAATCAAAGTCTGACTGTGAAATCAACAACAGATTGGATTTATCAATCCGTCCCGATATCCACATTGATTAAAGATGGCGTAACCTTACCAGAAAGATTGATTAACGCCTACGATGGCTTCAGTACCTTCAATCCCAAATCAGGCGCGACTACGGGAGACACTATGAATCTCGACATGAAATACTCGCCAAGAATCACAGTTGATTTTTATTCAGAGGAAGATAATCGTGGTTGTGAAATCGTTTTGCATTGCCAAGTTTTTAATAATTACTTGCACGAATACTGGACTACTGCCTTTAAAACGAATAAAAAGAAAGGTGAAGCTGCAAATTACGAATGCGATGGTATGCCAGCAGGCCAGAACCCTGAATGTCAAATTCTAACTATTCGTCTTACCCCAGATGCAAGCGGCGGCTTCCAAATTACGACCAAAGTAGATGGGGAGAATAAGTTCGGGATTATACAAAACGAAGATAGCGTTGTAGAAGGAGGTAATAATATGATTAATTCTCAGGGTTACTACGAATGTCTCAACACTAAGGACATATTGGAAGACGTTAAAAAAGAGATCACGCCTTGGCTTACGTTTCCCCGTGTTATTTTACCTCTCTGTAATGTTTACATTTATGCGGGCATGTCCTTCCAACAGGCTGACGATTCGAGCGACTATAATTCTATCGTCAACCTGCAAGCGGCATACGCTCCTCAAACGGCTGATCTCAACCAGCTTTCTAAGCCCACTTCATTTCAAAAAGAAACATTATGAACACTACAGCTACCAGTTTCACTCATATGGGTGAATTAATAACCAACTATGCAGCCATCAAACCCGTAGATGCAGGACACAAAATGCAGGCACTTATCGATATGAAAGGGCTGCCACTGATTTTTGCCATCGGCAATGATCAAAAACTTCGCGTCATCCATCAACCGATTGACTCACAGGCACCTTGGGAAACAGAACAAATATTCCAAGAAAACGTGAATAATTTTTCCGTTTATCAAAGTGCGGATAAGAAAAAAGTTCGCATCGCGCTAATCTCGGAAGAAGATGGTGTTCAGTCTATGCTCTATACGGATGTTCTAAGCAATGACTTTGCAGAAGTTCTTCAAAACGGCCCCTTGAATTGGATATCTCAATCTCTTCCTGATGATATCGGCAAAATTGATCGGATCATGATTGATCTGGACAATGGGTTAATTACAACTAAGGGCGATGTCACTTTTTATTACGGGTTTGTTCTCGGTAGCGATTTGAAAAAATACGTGCTTCCGGGTAATGGCAGCGAGATTATGGGCGTACAAATTGGCAGCTATATGGATGATCAGGGCATCTTTTTGCTCTATAATTCTAACGGAACTCCCGTCTTAGTATTTACCCCATTTGGCACACAGCCAGGTGCCTCCAATATTCGGTATAACCTAAAGGGCTGGGTAGGTTCCATTGCCCTTCATCGAACAGGTACAGGTACAGACCAAATTTTCTGCGCGGGTGATGCCTTAAATCTGCATAAAAACCACCGCAGCAATTTGGAATTAATTCCGGCCAAAAAAGATACCACCCTTGTCGTCCCTTCTGTTTCCTCCGACGAAAGTGGCGTTACTATCTTTTTGCTTCAACAAACAAATGTTGGCGAAAGCAAATTGTTATATCTGACCAACCGCTATCTCAATGGTGAGACAAACGAATTTTCTGAAGAATGGACATCTGCCATACCGATCTTGGATGACGTCAAACAATATACATCTGTAAAAGGAACACTAGACAATAACCACCTGGTTGTAGCGAACAGTCACGACCAGCTAAGCCATTGGTTCTTTGATCCTGTTTCCACCATGTGGCGCACTCAGGGTATTTGCATCGAAGGTCCTGATGATATATTGGAATTCGATAGCTACACCACAAGCATGTGCCTAGAGGATAACACAAGCGAATCTGCTGGCTATTTGTGTGGTGAAAAGTGCTACATCAGCGCCAGCGGAAATGTTAAAGCAGAGGTCAATGGCGTTAGTCTCCAACTCGGTCCTGATCAGCCAAAATTAACTAAAACCGACTTGACGGGTACAGTCTCCGTGATTATGCCAACGATGGGTTTAGATACACCCTTAATTCAGATTGGCCGAGATATAGGCAATGTTAGCGAAGTTATAGATCCCGCTCATTTAGCCATGCAACGCCTAACTAAAATTAATGGTGCAGAACAATTCAATAAAATCCGTACCCATGACGGTTTACCTCTGTGGAATAATGGCAACCGCCCCTCAGATACCAACCTTGACCAAGCTGCAAAAGTTTTGGGGCAATTGGTGAAAAACCGGCATGAAATGTTCCAAGAACAACGTGCGAAGATATTAGGGGAACATCACAATAATGATTACCTGCAAGATGATACTTGGGGCGCAAAATTTGAAGAGAATGGGGATATCTCATTCCTTGGAAGTCAGGCGGCAAAAGATGAAGTTGACCCTAATAAAACGTCTGGCGGATTTCACCCTTTTAAATGGATTGGACATGCCATCAGTACTGTTTTTCAGGGGATCAAAAGTGTTTTCCAAAAGATACGATCTTTCGTGGTGAAAATTAGAAACAAGGTTGTCAGTTTCATCATCCGAATCGGCAATAAAATTATCACTTATGTGATCAATACCATCGAAGAAATCTTCCCTTTTATGACCTACGTGTTTGACGCTATCAAACTTGTTTTCAGAAAAGTTATCGGCTTTTTAGGTGCTGTTTTAGGCCTTGACGATATTTGGGTAACACATAAGATCATTACTAAAACCACTCGTAATGGTAGCGATGCGCAAATAGATTATTTTGAAAAACAGGCGAGCAGTTGGGAAAACTATATAACCAATAACATCCAAGACCTATTAGAAAAATTCGATGAAGCGGGAAGTGCTAGTGATCCAGGAGGAAGTGGGCAAAGCGCTTTTGAGAAAGTGTTAAACGCATTTGCCAATCCTCTGATCAATTTCTCTTTTTATCATCTTCAACATTCTGGTGCGATGAAGATTTTATCCAAAATTGGTGTCAGTGATTTACCTCTTGTTGGAGACTATTTGGAACAACAAGAAAAGATGATGAAAGAGATGAAAGCCATTATTGACGAAGAAGTACGCGCCGTCACTCATGCTATTTCTCATCCGCTCCAATTCAAAAAGAACATTATCGCGATTATCAAGCCCTTTGCCAAACGCGTCTTAGAAATTACGCAAGGTATCTTAACTGGCATGGCTGACGCCCTTATTGGTGCTTTGCGTCACGCTCAACAGATGCTGAACACCCCTCTAAAGTTGCCATTTTTCAGCGCTTTTTATAAGTTTCTAGGAAGAACCTATGACCCAGACCAAGATTGGAATGAAGATCTTACCTTTTTGGATTTAACCAGCCTTATTATTGCAATTCCAACATCCGTCAGCTATCGAATTTTTACACTGGGCAAGAAAATTAAAAATAAGGTACCAGATGGTTTTGGTGATCGCGAAATGTTTGACACTATTCTGGCGCCTGCTGCCGTTAACGAGTTGAACTTAGCACAGTCAGCAAACACGCCCATAGGTCTCACATCTGTTCCTCAGGCAAATCAAGATGTAGATGAAATACAGAAAGTCATCCATTTTTATGGTGCTTTGGGTGGCGTTCTCGCCGGCTTTGGCGGTGCTCTTAAGAGCATTATTAATGCCTTTATCCCCGAAGACGTGCCATTAAAAGTTAATTTTGTAACAAGTTTGATATTAAGCAGCCTCACCATGCCTATTCAAGGCTATGATAGTGAAGAAAAAAAAGCCAAAGCCGCATATGGGTTACGATGGACAGCATTCATTATCGCTTTAATTAAAAATATTGTTTTTCAAAGCCCATCAGGAGAACAAAAATTAACGAAAAAAACGCGAAGAATAGGTGTTTTGGTTGCTGAGAGCGTCACTACAGTCATCGACCCAACAGCAGACATCCTAGATTGGCCTGGTGGTTTTTCATTCACGAGTCATTGTTGTGCAAGAATTGGTGGTATGACAAATGCTATAAACCAAGTCAAAACACCGCCTAACCCTAATGTCGCCTTGGTGGCTGTGTCTTTCTCTACTGCTGGTGCTATCATTGTATTCTTCAATTCAATATTCAACGTAAATAATTACGAAAAAAATTTACACCACGGTATCATCAACTAATCTCACATGATACATCCTAACTAAACGTTTAAAAGGGAATAAGGCCTTTCAGCCTTATTCCTAGGACGGGATCACACTTTGTAAAACAGCTTAAGTTTGTCCTTTTATTTGATCTAATAGCAACATATTTTTAGATATTTAGCAGTCTTTATGTCGTTATTTTTTCAACTTTGAATTTTTTAATTCAAAAAAATAAACAAAGAAATGCCGCGACTCCTACTTAAAGGCCAAAGAAATACAAGCGTCTAAATACCCATAACAAAACCTAAAAATCATTAAAACGCTTTTTAGCCTAATTGTTAAAAAACTCGTCTCATTTTTTAGTTGCACAATAGAAGCTGACAGCCATTTAGACATAATGATTCCCTGTGCAGGTGTCGGCCTCCGTGTTTTCTCGTGGGTTAGCAAAACCAGAGCCACACTGTTTGTTGCCATTTACAAACATAGATAGGCAAACATTCACAAGAGGCCGACATGTCTAAAGCTAACACACTTTTTATCGGCTTGGACGTGCACAAGGAGACCACAGATGTGGCCTTGGTTGCTCCCATGAACCGTGAAAGTGGTACCTACAAGGGAAAGCGCAGGATCCGAGGTGGTCGCCATAGAATACGCACAGTGATGTTCATGGCAATGATGTCGGCTATCCAGTGTAATCCTGTTTTTAAGCGCCATTACCAACACCTGAAGGCTGCAGGAAAACTCCCCAAAGTGGCACTGATTGCCTGCATGCGAAAGCTCATTGTGATCCTGAATACCATGCTAAAAAATGAGGAGTTGTGGTGTGCAAAAAATGTATAAATATATTGACTGAACACCACAGTCACTTGTTATACGCAAAAATATAACTGTAAAACTAAGAGATACGACTAACTAACATGTTCGAAACGTAGATTGCCGTCATCAACTCCAACTTCCCTAAAACCATTAGAAATCAAAACTTTTTTAGACGCTTCATTTTCCGGCGAAGTATGAGCAACAATACTATTTATTTTTTCAAAAGAAGATGCATGAGAAACGAGTGTATTTACTATTTCTGTAGCATAACCACGACGTTGCCACTCAGGTAATACGGAATAACCGATCTCAACCATTCCATTGCTATCTGGAGGCCCGAAATAACCACCTGAGCCAATTAGAGTTCTTTCTCCTGAAACGGGATCAATATTTATTGCATACCAGCCATACCAACCTTGAGAAGCTTCACCGCCATTTTCGAAACAGGAAAGAAAAAACTCCATTGCATCTCGGTCGTACTCACCAGAAGGCCAATTATTTGAAACAGTTGCATTTAATTTCTCAGCAAGTAACAGTGGTGTTTCAAGTTCTATACGAATATGAACAGCTGAGGATGATATTAATTCGATGCGGTCTGATTTTATAATTTTGATTTACTCCAACATTAGAATTTGTAGCGTATAACGCATCACTCATAGGCTAAAAATTGATGGCTAAAATAAGCGAGGCACGAGCAATAGCCAGCTGTTTTTAGTCCTTTGCAGTGACTTGTTAGTTTTTAATTTTCTGTCGCAGATCTTTGAAACTCTTGTAAGTACTCTTCTCTAGAGCCAATAACTCGCTCTCGAGCTTGCTTATAAATTTTTTGATTGAATTTATAAATATCTAAAGCTCCTTCATCAACACTGGAGGCTACAATGATATTTTTAGTTAATGGAAAAGCAAAAACTTTAAACTCAAATAACTCATTTAAGTCAGAATAAACTACAGGATTATCACATGTTAGAACCAATCCTTGGTCTTGTTCTGCAACGTAAAATGAAAAATCAATTAAGCCTTCATCTAACATCTTAAAAGTTAATAACGGTAATAGGGAATTTTGAATTAGCGTTAAATGAGAGTCTTTTTCCCTATGTGCATATAAATATTTAATAAATCTACGGTCATAACCTAAATTTTTCTTAGTCATCTCACTTGCTGAGTCGTATAACCCTAATAAGTTTGATGCATATTCTTTGGCTAACTCTCTTTGACAAGGCGTTCTCCAGAATTGAAGAGCAATAATAACTTTCAATAATTGATGAAATTCAACGGTATTTTTAGCTTCAAGGTATTCTTTAGGGCTATGTCTAAGCTCGTTCATCAATCGAAATGCGTCAGATAACTCACTCTCTACTTCAGAGTAAAAGTCTTCTATCATCTGTGAACGCTCGTTCTGAAAGCTAACTGTATATAAGTGCTTGTCATACATTATTTGAGCTGGGTGCATAGATGAAATATTATGCCTTGGCTTCCTTAGAACATATACTTTTTCTTTATCATCCATGGAAAACCCTTTCATATAAACTTCAGGGACATAGTGATGTTTTACTTTAGTTTGCCGGTTCAAATACTTTCCTTAAAAACTAACATTTTAATAGTGCGCATGCGCATATGTACATGGGTTCAATGCAAACCAGATTATCACAACTTACTGTTTTGTAAACCATTCAACTTGTTCACTCCACTAAGCCTTCCGGCAAAACGCGCATGCGCGTTTGCACCTCTTTATGAGCAGGACAAGATCTCGTTATTTCAGCACTGTTTTCTGTAACAGTCCCCTGAGTCCACTCGACAGTTTAAACATGGCTGCCGATTGATCCCTTGAGTGACCCGACGACCGGCACGGCCTGTACTGTTGAAAACAAATCAAGCCAGCCATGTTAAAACAATAACATAATGCACTTTGGGTTAGGGCTCAAGCTAAGGAAAGTGATTTAGCCGATAAAGAGTCGACAGAACATGATGCAAAACGGATGAGGATTGATAAAACAGGTCTACTTCACTCAAAAACAGTGATTTTTGGCGTCAGTTACCCAACCCATTTCCATTCATAGGATCCTGAAAGGTATCGCTTTAAACAATGACTCTACCCAGCCCCGGCGATGGTCATAGTTCTTACCCGAGTATCGAACATCCCCACAGAGGAAGGCGCGGCGCACCACCCGACTGCAGCAGTGGTAGAAAGGGGTGTCTTCGATACTGATCTGAGTTCTTCTGGGACGCGGCATGGCAAGGCTCCAACATCGACAATTTATCTCAGTCTAGAGGAGGCCGCTGGATCACACCATTTACTGTGGGTGGCCTGATTCAGCTCTTGGCCCAATTGTCAGCCAAGGAACTTGCGAGAGCGGCGCGTACTCACTGGGGAATTGAAAACAGCCTACACTGGAAGCTCGATGTCGGCATGAGAGAAGACGACTGTCGGATCCGGCGGGAAGGCGCAGCTGAAGTAATGGCAGGCGTCAGACATATAGCCATAAACCAGCTGCAATCAGAAACATCATTTAAGAAAGGAGTACGTGCAAAGCAAATGAAGGCCTGTCGAAATACGGCCTACTTAGAAAAGGTATTGTTTCGCAAGTAATTTTTTCATGCTCTTACCCTGCACCCTTGGTGGCCTGATTCACCCTTTTATGTGCGCTCCTTTAAATAGCCCAACTTGTTTAATAGTGCTGACTTAATTAATCCAGGTTCGATCAAACCAGTCACTATCGTGTGTGCGATTATGCAAAGAGCTAAATTTTTATCGCTCATTATGTAGACAAGGGCCAGACCAGAGCCTAAGAAAAAAGTATAAAACGTAGCATTAACAGCCGCTGATAATGCCTTACCACCCCATACCAGATGAGCCAGCCCGAATGCTAGACCTGAAATAATGATTTGAGTAAAATTACTAAAACCTTCTTCTTCAAGGTAATCCATTAATATTTTTCGAAATAGTAACTCTTCGAAGAAGCCACTAACTAGAGCCCCGATTAAAGCCAAATATTTTAACTTATTTAACTTAAACATGTGTTCGCGAACACTAGAAATGCTTGCGGCACCCCAAACGTATAAGGCGACGACCAAAGCAGCAATACACCATGCAAAAATGCTTACATTAGTTAATGTTGAGAAGCCAAGTGAGATAACGAAATTTTCGGATGTGATAAACCAGTAAAGTAATATCCCTCCTTGGACTAGGATTATTGATGATATTATTTTTAAAGTTTGATTATCGATAGATTGCATAAAAAGTCCTTTTGCACATAACGCCCCAAGCAGGGGCAACTTTAAGCTGGCTAAAATTAGGAGCGAAGCGACGGGGGCCTGCTTAAAATTGTCCCGTTGACTTGGCTTGTTATATGCGAAACTTGCTCAACTTTTCACTGTTGAGTTTGTTTGGAAATTCGTTTTGCAGTGCCTTAAACCAATTAAGACCATCATTACAATTGGAGTATAGTTTTACTTCCCCTAAGGCTTGACTACTAGAGTAGACCGAAACATCTTCGTTGGCTTTCCAACTAATGCCAATAAGAAAATTGCCGTTAGTCATATCCCAATTTACGCTATTTGTACCAACGCTGGGTCGGTCATGAGTTCTAAAATTATATTCTTCTTCCAAGAGTTGAGACAAAGCAGGAATGAATAGCTTTGTAAATTCACCAAGTGAAAGTGTATGCCATCCATTTTTAGTTGAAATATTCACAAAACTATCCTTCGCATATAACATTTTAATAGTGCGCATGCGCATATGTACATTGGTTCAATGCAAACCAGATTATCACAACTTACTGTTTTGTAAACCATTCAACTTGTTCACTCCACTAAGCCTTCCGGCAAAACGCGCATGCGCGTTTGCACCTCTTCATGAGCAGGACAAGATCTCGTTATTTCAGCACTGTTTTCTGTAATAGTCCCCTGAGTCCACTCGACAGTTTAAACATGGCTGCCGATTGATCCCTTGAGCGACCGGCACGGCCAGTACTGTTGATGACTGTTCAAAGAAGATGCCGCCTTGCAGGCAGGCTACCGCCCCTGGATTGCGGCTTCCGGTATGCCAATGAAGGGGTAAGCAAAAGGAAATGGGGTTCAAGATGGGGGTACGGCACGGCTCATCCTGAGTCTGTCCCACCGTCTGTCCCAATGGACAGCGCAGCGGCTTTGCTGTTGCTTGCTGCGACTGTCGGTGACTTTCTGTGACGTTCTATAATGTCGTTTCTTGGCTAAAGCATAAGACATAAGACATAAGACATTTGAAGCGCCTTAGGCAGGCTAGGATTAACTTAAGCAAAAACAGCGACAAAGGCAAGCAGGGATACAGATTAAGACGAGTCAGCCGCGTGCTGTGCCACTGACCAGAGACTCGCTGGCGCGGCCGCCTCGGCACGAACACAGTCTTTTCCGCCGTCCCTGCTCAGCCAAGCCTTGGCTGGCGGCCAGATTTTCACTAGACTATCGTCCAGTCCGCGCCTGCGCGGCTGGCGAACGCCTGCCAGATGCCGAGCCGGCACATCACGGCCACCCTCAATTCACGGATCACTCAATGCCAGATTTTGCTTTACTCGCCGTCTTCGTGCCGACCTTCTTCTTCGTGTCCATCACCCCTGGGATGTGCATGACCCTCGCCATGACCCTGGGGATGAGCATAGGAGTGCGCCGCACCCTGTGGATGATGCTCGGAGAACTGGCCGGGGTCGCCCTGGTGGCTGTGGCTGCCGTCATGGGCGTGGCGGCGCTGATGCTCAACTCCCCGGAGATCTTTCAGTTGCTGAAATGGCTCGGCGGCATTTATCTGGGTTATCTCGGGGTGCAGATGTGGCGCGCCAAGGGCAAGCTGGCGCTAGTGGATAACGCCACTGAGCCGACGGCCAGGTTGGCCCTGATCTCCCAGGGCTTTATCACCGCCATCGCCAATCCCAAGGGCTGGGCCTTCATGTTGTCGCTGTTGCCGCCCTTCATCAGTGCCGAGCGCCCGCTCGGGCCACAGCTGGCGGCGCTGCTTGGCGTCATCATGGTGACGGAATTCACTTCCCTGCTGGCCTACGCCAGCGGCGGCAAGGGCCTGAGACGTTTCCTCAGTCGCGGCGATAACATACGTTGGCTGAACCGGATCGCCGGCAGTCTGATGTTCGGCGTAGGTGTGTGGCTGGCGATAGGTTAACCCCACAGAGCCAATGTTGCCCGCCTTTATAAGACCTTAATCCTCGGTCAATCCGGGGCTTTGTAGGGCAGATACCGGCGCATCTGGAGCATGTAGACTTGCATCTGTCGCCGCTCTTCATCGACGAACTCGGCGATGGCTTTCCTGAACCCATCATGGGCTATCTGATGATTGGAATAGGTCGCCACAGGCTCGAAGCCACGGGCGAGCTTATGTTCCCCCTGGGCACCTGCGTCGAAATGGGCCAACCCATGGGCGATGCAATAGTCTATGCCCTGGTAATAACAGGCCTCGAAATGCAGGCCGTCTATGTCGACCGTGCTGCCCCAATAGCGGCCATAGAGGGTATCTTCGCCGAGAAAATACAGGGCGCCCGCCAGCATGTCACCCGAGCTGTCCTCCACCACCAACAACAGCAACTGCTCCGGCATGGCGAGCGCGAGCGACGCGAAGAAGGCCTGACTCAGATAGCCGCCATGACCCGAACGCTTGAGGTAAGTCAGCCGATAACAGAGGGCGAAGGTATGCCACTGGGCCTGGGTCACCTCTGCGCCGGGGACGAAGCGAAAGGTCAGCGCCTTGGCGGCGACTCTGGCACGTTCCTTCTGCAGGTTCTTGCGTTTGCGTGAACTCAGGCCGGTCAGGAAATCGCCGAAGTCGCCATAGCCGCGGTTATGCCAGTGAAACTGGGTGCCGAGACGGCTGAGTTTGCCCTGGGATGCCAGCGCCTGCTGTGAGGCGGCGGGCAAGAACAGGCAATGCCAGGAAGAATAGCCCTGTTGCTCGAGACAGAGATCCAGTTCGGCGGCGATGAAGTCGATGAGGCGCTGCACCTCGGCCCGTGACAAGCCGGGTTTGATCCCCAGCCGCGGACCTGTGACAGGGGTGAAGGGAATGGCACTGACCAGCTTGGGATAATAGTCCAGGCCATGACGTTCATAGGCCTCGGCCCAAGCCCAGTCGAATACATATTCGCCATAGGAATGCCCCTTGGCATACAAGGGCATCACGGCAAGCAAGTCGGCCCCTTGCCAGACGGTGAGGTGCCTTGGCTGCCAGCCTGTGTTCACACTCACACAGCCGCAATCTTCCAGGGCCAGCAAGAAGGCGTAACGGCTGAAGGGATTGTCTGAGGCCATCAGCCCATCCCAGTCGGCCTGGGCTATCTCATCTATCCGGCTCATAAAGCGAGCATGCAAGGGGGCTATGGTCAAAAACTGGTTCCTAATTCAGTGCAAGGATTGCAATTAAGGATAATTCTCGGCACATTGCATAGCAACAGCCAAAACAACACCAAGGATTGAGCATGCACTCAGCAACCGCCCCCCGGGGCCTTAAACGTCTGGCCAGTGGCATAGGCTTAGCCCTCTATCTGTCGCTGCCACTGCTGGGCAGCACCCAGGCGCTGGCCGCCGAATCCTCGATTTTCAGCCAGATGGCCACCGCCCAGCCCATCTATGCCAAACATGGCATGGTCGCGAGCCAGGAAGCACTCGCCAGCCGTGCCGGAGTGGAGATCCTCAAGCAGGGCGGCAATGCCGTCGATGCCGCTGTGGCCGTGGGTTTCGCCCTGGCAGTCACCCTGCCCCGCGCCGGTAACATAGGCGGTGGTGGTTTCATGTTGGTGCACCTTAACCAAGGCAACAAGGACATAGCCATAGACTATCGCGAGATGGCGCCGGGCAAAGCCCATAAGGATATCTTCCTCGACGAGCAAGGCAATCCGGTCGACAGGCTCAGCCGCGAACACGGCTTGGCAGTGGGCGTGCCCGGTACCGTGATGGGCCTGACCCAGGCGCTGGAGAAATACGGCAGCCTGCCACTCAAGCAAGTGATGGCACCGGCGATCAAGATGGCGACCGACGGTATCTCAGTCACAGCAGATCTCGCCACTTCGCTCTCGGGCCTCAAGCGGCGTATCGCCCAGTGGCCCAGCTCGGCCGCCGTCTTCTACAAGGCCGATGGCAGTGATTACCAGCTCGGTGACATACTCAAGCAGCCGGAACTGGCTCATTCGCTGCGCCTGATCGCCGCCAAGGGCAGCCAGGGTTTCTATCAGGGTGAGACGGCCACCAAACTGGTAGACGCCATCCAACGGGCCGGCGGCATAATGACGCTGAGCGATCTGGCCAACTATAAGGTGGTCGAGCGCCAGCCGGTGCGCGGCGAGTACCGCGGCTATCAAGTGGTGTCCATGCCGCCGCCATCGTCCGGCGGAGTGCATATTGTCGAGATGCTCAACGTGCTGGAACAATTTCCCATCGACAAGCTGGGCCATAACAGCGCCCAGACCCTGCACCTGATGGCCGAAACCATGAAGCATGCCTATGCCGACCGCAGCGAGTATCTGGGCGATCCCGATTTCTTCCATGTACCAGTCAACGCCCTGACCAGCAAGGACTACGCCAAGCAGATCGCCAGTCGGATCGCCATGAACAAGACCACCCCCAGCAGCGAGATCAGGCCGGGCAAGTTGGCCCCCTACGAGAGCGATCAGACCACCCACTACTCTGTGGTCGACAAGTGGGGCAACGCCGTCGCCAACACCTATACCCTCAACTTCAGCTATGGCTCGGGTCTGGTCGCCGAGGGCACTGGCATACTGCTCAACAACGAGATGGATGATTTCTCGGCCAAACCCGGCGTGCCTAACGGCTACGGCCTGGTTGGCGGCGAGGCCAATGCGGTCGAAGGCAATAAGCGCCCGCTCAGCTCCATGAGCCCGACCATGGTGATGCGCGATGGCAAGCCCTTCATAGTCACAGGCAGTCCCGGCGGTTCACGCATCATCAACACCACGCTGCAGATCATCATGAATGTGATAGATCACAAGCTCAACATAGCCGAGGCCAGCTACGCCCCCAGGGTGCATCATCAGTGGTTGCCCGATGAACTCAGGGTGGAGAAGAGCCTCAATCGCGACACCATCTCCCTGCTCGAAGCCAAGGGTCACAAGGTCTCGGTACAGGAAGCCATGGGCAGCACCCAATCCATCATGGTGACAAAGGAAGGCATCTTCGGTGCCTCGGATCCGCGCCGCTCCGGCAGCGAGGCCGTGGGTTACTGAGTAAGGCTCAGAGCCTGAAACCGCAATAAAAAAAGCCCTGAACTCAGGGCTTTTTCGTCTCCGCTATCGGCGCTGTGGCATTAGATCCAGGTCAGGCTCAGGCCCACGGCGAGCAGCATGGAAGCGGCGAAGCCAAAGCGTATGCACCTGGCCCACAGCGGCCGCTCGAACAAGCGGCGCAAGAGCCCGCCGAGCAACAGCCAGAGGCTGTCGACCAGCACAGCGACCAGGAAACAGACTATGCCGGTCGAGAGGTAACTGCCAAGCGCGCCGTCGCCCGGCAGCAAAAACTGGGAAAACAATGCCAGGAAGGCGGCATAGGCCTTGGGGTTGAGTATGTTGAGGATGAAACCATCGACAAACGTTGGCCGAGGAGCAGTGTCAGAGCCTGAAGCCGTCCCATGGGATAAGGCCGGCGCCATGGCTATCTTGTAGGCCACATAAGCTATGTAGAGCCCACCTGTGAGCTGCAAGGCCAGCTTGAGTTCCGGCCAGTTGGCCAGCACGGTCGCCATGCCGGCGGTGGCTCCCACTATCGCGACCGCCAGCCCACAGAGGATGCCGCCGAGGAAACCCAGGCTGGGTTTCACGCCGAAGGCCGCGCTGGTGGCCGCCAGCGCCAGTGGTGCGGGTCCGGGTGAACCGAGCAGCAAGGCAGTTGCGGTGGCCAAGGTGATAACAGCTTCCAATTCTATCAAGATCAAGCTCCTTCTTCATGGCTCGAGTGTCGAGCCGTGGTTGATGTTTTTTGCGCTAGGCACTTTGCTATGTGTTATGTGCTACGGGCCATGTGCTCTATGCCCTGCGCCGGGAGACAGGCTCACGGCGCAGCCCTTCTCCTCCCATCAGGCCCCTTTGCCCGCCAGCTCTATGAAGGCGGCGGTGTACATCTTGAGGTTGAGCATGAACTGCTCATGGGTGATAAATTCATGCTCTGTATGGCCCGTATATTCGACGCCCGGCATGGCCGGACCAAAGCTCAGGGCATTGGGGAATAGCTTGCTGTTGGTCGAGCCACCGATAGCCACCGGCTGGGGATCTTTGATGCCGGTGAAATGGGCGAACACCTCCAGCAATGCCTGCTGCTGCGGCGCGTCTTCCATCACCATGGGCTCGCCCCAATAGGTTTCTACGGCTTCGAGCCTTACCCCTTGCTCCGCTTGCCAGTGTGCCAACGCCTGCAGGGCCTGGCTGTCCAACAACGCGGGCGCCTTGCCTCTGGGGCGACGCAGGTTGAGAGTCACCTCGGTGCCGGCAGGCGTCTGCTTGACCACAGTCGGTGCCAGTGTCAGCGGTCCCATGAAGCTGTCGCTGTAGGCCAGCTCACCGAATTTCTCGGCATATAGCCCCAGCCCCACCAATTGGTGAATGAAGTTCTGGGTCAGCGACGCCTGGGTCTTGGGCCAGATTTGCAGCGCCAGCAACTCTGCCAGATGGGTCACGGCATTGACGCCGTCTTCCGGGGTGGAAGAATGGGCCGCCTTACCGTCGGCGGCGATGCTCAGGCTATCGCCCGTGAGTTCAAAGCCGTAATGCATGCCGGCCTGTTTTGCCGCCAAGGCCTTGAGCCGTGCCACCAGGGCCGCATCGGCTCCCTGGATGGTCGCCCGCGCCTGCTGGGGGATCTGACTGCCGAAGTAGCCGCCGCCGAACTCGGTCAGGCTGGCACCCTGGCGCTGCGTATCCGGTTGCTGGGGCGGCACCCGGAAGTTAATCTTGCTCCAGCCCTTCTCGGCGGTCACCACAGGGTATTCGGCATCTATGGTGATATTGATGTTGGCCGGGGTAAAGCCCGTCAGGAAGTGTTTGAGGGGATCCCAGTCGGACTCTTCCGCCAGATACACCATCAGCTCGATACGCTTGTTCAGCTCCAGGCCCTTATCCTTGATGGCTTTCATCGCATACATGGCGGTGACTATGGCGCCCTTGTCATCCTCGGTGCCGCGGCCGATCAACTTGCCCGGCTCCGAATGGGTATCGAGCAGATAGGGGCTCTGGGCCCAGAGCTTGGGATCGGCCGGCTGCACATCGCCATGGGTGATCACCCCCAGCTTGTCGCTGCTCTGCCCCAGGCCAATCAGGATCACATAACCATGATCCTGATAATCGAGCCCAAGTTGCTCGCTCAAGGCCTGCAAGGCGTCCTTGAACCCCAGGAACTCGGGATTGGTACTGGGTGTCAGTCCATCCTTGGCCTGGGTGTTGAAACTGACCAGCCGTGCCAGGCTGTCGACCATGGCCTTGTCATAGGTCTTGACCGCATAGTCGGCATAGGTGTCGGCGATGGGCGTCAGGGCGTTGGCAAGCGAAGGCAGGGCTAAACCGGCCAGGAGCGCCGCCAGTTGCATGGGTCGGAACAGAGATGATTTCATAGGGCCTCAGAGATGTATTGTTATTCTGCTTATACTGCGTGCTGCTATTGGTACTTGTGGGTACTTGTGAGCCGTCGGTGACATTTCAGGGACGAATTTTGCCATAGATAGGGGCAGGAATGTGCGGGTTAAACCCTTTGTTACAAACAAAAGGCTAAAAGGTTAGCGTAATAAATCCCTTACGTGATAAAAAAGCCGGCTGAAAAGGGTGGGTGCGCCTCTCCGGGGCATACACCCCAACTAAAGCAGCGACAGAGCTAATTAAAACAGACTCAAAATCCAATAAAATAGAGGGGAGTAACATGAAGAAGGGATACAGCCTCAAGCCCATAGTTTCGGCCATGACCTTGGCCCTGGCGCTCGGCGCCTGCAGCAACACGAGCCCGGCCGGCGACACACTGGCGGGCAGCAAGGGACTGGGGGTCGATGCCAAACAGTTCGCCGTACCGGCCCCTACGGACACGAATCCGTTTTTCCGCCCCTACAACACCTTCATGGGCATACCGGATTTCGCACACATCAAGCCGGAGCATTATCTGCCCGCCTTCACCGCCGGCATAGCCCGGCAGCGAGCCGAAATCCAGGCGATCATCGACAATCCCGCCGCCCCCAGCTTCGCCAACACGGTCGAAGCCATGGAATTTTCCGGCGACCTGGTGACTGAGGTAGGAAATGTCTTCTACAACCTCACCAGCGCCGATACCAGCGAGGCACTGCAGGCCATTTCCAAGCAAGTCTCGCCACTCCTGTCTGCCGCCGCAGACGACATCTTGCTGAACGACAAGCTGTTTGCCAGGGTAAAGGCCGTGTATCTGAGCCGCGACAGCCTGGATCTCAACCACGCCCAGGCCAAGCTGCTGGAAGACACTTACCTGTCCTTCGTCCGTGGCGGCGCCAACTTGAGTGTGCAGGACAAGGCCAAGCTGCGTGAGCTGAACGGCAAGATAGCCAAACTCAACCTGGAATTCGGCGATAACCTGCTGGCGGAAACCAACGCCTTCGAGCTGGTGATAGACAACCCGGCCGATCTCGCCGGCCTGCCCCAGGACGTGATAGACACGGCGGCCCAGACCGCCACCAAACGCGGCCATGGCGGCAGCTGGGTGTTCACCACCCAGAGACCATCCATCACCCCCTTCCTGACCTATGCAGATAACCGCGCCCTGAGGGAAACCCTCTTCAAGGGTTACATCAACCGCGGCAACAATGACAACAGCCATGATAACAAGCGGGTGCTGGCGAAAATTGCCGCCCTGCGCGCCGAGCAGGCCCAACTCCTGGGTTACAAGAACCATGCTGAGCTGGTATTGGAAGAGCGCACCGCCAAGACCCCGGAACACGTCTATGCCCTGCTCGACAAGGTCTGGCCGGCGGCACTGCAACAGGCCAAGGCCGAGGTGGCCGACATGCAGCAGCTTATCGACGCCCAAAGTGGCGGCTTCAAGCTGAAGGCCTGGGACTGGGCCTATTATGCCGACAAGATCCGCGTCGCCAGATACAGCTTCAACGAGCAGCAGACCCGGCCCTACTTCTCGCTGGAAAATACCCTCAAGGGGGTGTTCTACACCGCCAACCGTCTCTTTGGCATCACGGTCAAGGAGCGCAAGGATCTGCCCAAATACCACCCGGATGTGCGCACCTTCGAGGTGTACGATAAAGACGGCAGCCTGATGGCCATCTTCATGGGCGACTATTATGTGCGCGACAGCAAACGCGGCGGCGCCTGGGCCAACGCCTACCGTAAGCAGTACCGCATGCATGGCGAGGATGTTAAGCCCATCATAGCCAATGTGCTCAACTTCCCGCGCCCCGCGGGCAACGAACCTGCACTGCTGACCTTCGATGAGGCCAGCACCCTGTTCCATGAGTTCGGTCATGCCCTGCATGGCATGCTGTCGAACGTCGAATACCGTTCTCAATCCGGCACGGCTGTGCCGCGCGACTATGTCGAGTTCCCATCACAGGTGATGGAAAACTGGATGACCCAGCCGGAAGTGCTGGCCCAGTTCGCCAAGCATTACCAGACGGGAGAAGTGATACCCCAGGCATTGGTCGCCAAGATCCAGGCCGCCAGTCAATTCAACCAGGGCTTCAACACGGTCGAGTATCTGGCGGCCACCAAGCTGGATCTGGACTGGCATACCCTGACAGATACCCGGCCCAAGGATGCGGCCAAGTTTGAAGCCGACGCCCTGGCGAAGATGGGGCTGATCCAAGAGATAGCGCCGCGCTATCGCAGCACCTATTTCAGTCACATCTTCGCCGGCGGCTATTCGGCCGGCTACTACAGCTATCTGTGGTCGGATATTCTCGGCGCCGATGCCTTCGAGGCATTCAAGGAACACGGCATCTTCGACAAGACCACAGCCGATGCCTTCAGGAATAACGTCTTGTCCCAGGGTGGCAGCGAAGATCCCATGTTGCTCTACCGCAGGTTCCGCGGTCAGGATGCGGGCATAGAGCCGCTGCTGCGCAGTCGCGGCCTGCTGGGCGACGCAGGCAAGGCGGTTAAGTTCTAAGCGGACCAAGGCCCGGGCTTGCAACGGCATTCGCCTGGGCCATAAAAAAAGGGGAGCCAATGGCTCCCCTTTTTCATTTCTCTGTTTCATTCCGCTGCTTCATGCCTCTGCGGCAGTGATGCCATCGAGGCTGGCTTGCCTTAGTCGACCAGGCCACGGCGCTTGAGCAGCGCATCTGTGGTCGGCTTGCCGCCGCTGAAGTTGATGTAGTCCTGCATCAGATCCTGGCTGTTACCCTTGGACAGCACTGTCTCGCGGTACTTGGTGCCGTTTTCCAGCGTCAGACCACCGCGCTTGCCGATAACGGCGAAGGAATCGGCCGCAAACACTTCGGTCCACAGGTAGGCATAGTAACCGGCCGAGTAGCCGCCGCCGAAGCTATGGCTGAAGTAGGTGCTCTTGTAACGTGACGGAATAGGCGCGTAATCCAGACCATGCTTGGCCAGTGCCTGTTTCTCGAACGCGGCAACATCTTTTATCTCGGTACTGGCCGGGATTGAGTGCCACTCCATGTCCAGCAGCGCCGCCGCCAGATATTCAACAGTGCCGAAGCCTTGGTTAAACTGCTGTGATTTTAATACCTTGGCAAGCAAGTCGGCAGGGATAGCCTCGCCCGTCTTGTAATGCTTGGCATAGTTGGCAATCACCAGGGGATCTACGCTCCAGTCTTCGTTCGCCTGTGACGGGAACTCGACGAAATCACGGGCGGTGGAGGTGCCGGCCAGACTCGGGTATTTCACCTGGGAGAACAGGCCGTGGATCCCATGACCGAACTCGTGGAACATAGTGCTCACTTCGTCGAAGGTCATCAGCGTTGGCTGACCTTCGGCCGGCTTGGGAATGTTGAGCGCGTTATAGACTACCGGCTTGGCCTTCAGCAGACCGGACTGAGTCACCAACTCGTCCATCCAGGCGCCGCCATTCTTGCCTGGGCGGGCATAAGGGTCCAGGTAGAACAGACCTATGGAGCTGCCATCCTTATTGAATACTTCGAAGGCTTTCACGTCTTTATGCCATACCGGCAGATCGTCACGGGATTTGATCTCTATGCCATACAGCTTGTTCATGGCGAAGAAGAGGCCGTCGTGCAACACACGGTTGAACTCGAAGTAAGGCTTAACCAGCCCCTCATCCAGGGAATACCTTTCCTGACGCACTTTCTCGGCGTAGTAGGCCCAGTCCCAGGCCTGGAGTTCGAAATCGGCGCCCGATTTCGCTATCTCGGCCTGAATATCGGCCGCCTCGACTTTGGCCTTGGCCAATGCCTTGGGCGCCAGGTCATCGAGTATGCCGTAGACGGCTTCCGGGGTCTTGGCCATCTGATCGGCAACCGTATAGGCGGCCCAGCTTGGGTAACCCAGCAACTGTGCCTTTTCGGCTCTCAGTTGCGCCAACTTGATATCCAATGGACCATTGCTGTCCATGGCGCGATAGGCCGAGGTTTCCCAGATGGTCTTTCTCAGCTCGCGGTTCGCCAGACGCGACAGTATGGGTTGCCTGGTGGTGTTCACCAGGGTGATCATATAACCCTCTTTGCCCGCTTCTTTCGCCGCGGCCGCCAGGGAGGCGATTTCATCTTCAGACAAGCCTTCCAGCTGTTGCTTGTCCTGTACCAAGATCACGTCGTCTTTGAATGACTTGAGTATGTTCTGGGAGAACTCGGTGCCCAGCTTGGCCAGTTCACCGTTAAGCTCGCGCATCTTGGCCTTGTCGGCATCGGACAGCTTGGCGCCGGCACGTTCGAACTTGCTGTAATAGAAGTCGACCAGACGCTGATCTTCGGCATTGAGCTGGTCCTTGGCGTCGTACACCGCCTTTATCCGGGCAAACAACTTGGCATCCAGATAGATATTATCTTCATGCTCGGTCAACTTAGGCACCATGTCGGCTTCGATCTTGATGAAGTTGTCATCTGAAATCAACCCGGCCAGGTTGAAGAAGGCACGGCTGACGCGGCTGAGCAAGGCACCCGTGGTCTCCAGAGCCACCAGGGTGTTGTCGAAGGTCGCCGGCGCGGCGTTGTCCGTGATGGCCAGGATTTCGGCCTTATGCTGCTGCATGCCGAGTTCGAAGGCGGGCACGTAATCGCCGATGTTCAGCTTATCGAACTGTGGCGCCTGATCTTGCAGTGTGCTCTTATGCAACAAGACGTTTTCGGCACCCCTTGGGGCCGATATTTGAGCCTCAGTCTTCACGCTCTGGGTCTCCGTGATGCTTTCTGCTGAATTCTCGGAACAAGCGCCGAGCATTAACGCCGCACTCACGGCGGTGGTGATAAGAGTTTTACGCATTTGAGCTTCCTTAGGTCTTCGCCCTTTCAATTTTATTGTATGTATTCAGTCAATTCTGTCGGTGAAAGGGGCAACAAATCGATGTTTGACCGCATACCATATCAAGCCTGCCCCCCAGGGGACAATCTTTAATCTTCACCCTTGGCCCCATCCCGGCACGAACGACGCTTTATTATGCTTGCCGCCTCTATGCCCGCAGTGCCAAGCCCTGGCCTCGCCATCAACAAAGAAGCCATCGACAAAGAGGCAGTCAACAGAGAGGCCGTCAGCCAGATGCCCGCGGCACCGCGGCTGCGCCGTCGCATCCGGGCGCAGCTATTATGCGGCGACAGCGCAATTTAGCCCCAAGAAACAAACAGCTGATTTGTAACAGATTGATACAAGAATTATCCCTTCGGGTCATATAGCTTTCATCTGCACAGGGCATAATCCCCCCGCCGTCGCAGGGCAAATAACCCATAGGCCCGCCACGGCATCGCAGGCACCCGGATGTGCGGCGTGCCAGGGGTCAGATAAAACAATATGAGACTGGATATGCAGAACAAGAAACAAGTTAACCCATCGGCGGCAAAGGTATTGCAGGGCAAGCCGCAGCCTGGAAAGGCCCTGCTGGCCATGATGCTGGCCGCCACATGCGGACTGGCGGGCTGCAGTTCGGATGAGCAACAGGATGAAGAGGCACGGGTCGGGCTGCGGATCCTCGAAACCACGGACCTGCACACCAACATCATGGATTTCAACTACTACAGCGGTAAGGAAGATCCCACCATAGGCCTGGCACGCACCGCCAGCCTGATCCACGCCGCCAGGGCCGACGCCGACAACTCTGTGCTGGTCGATAACGGCGATCTGCTGCAAGGCAGCCCCATGGGTGACTACATGGCCAAAACCGGTCTGCAGGCCGGCGAGGTGCATCCCGCCTATAAGGCCATGAACCTGCTCGGCTATGACGTGGGCAACATAGGCAATCATGAGTTCAACTATGGCCTGGACTTTCTGGAAAAATCCCTGAGCGGCGCCAACTTTGACTACATCAACGCCAACGTCTACTGCGCCGATGCCCAGGGCTGCTGGCACGACATAAAGCAAGGCGAACACTTGTTCACCCCCTATGTCATCAAGGAAAAAACAGTCGTCGATGCCAAGGGCAACAGCCATAGCCTCAAGATAGGCTACATAGGCTTTGTGCCACCGCAGATCATGTTGTGGGATAAGCAAAACCTCACGGGCAAGGTCCGAGTCGAGGGCATAGTGGCGACGGCAAACAAATACGTGTCGCAGATGAAGGCCGAGGGCGCCGATGTCATCATCGCCATTCCCCATTCTGGCCTGGGCTCGAGTGACAATCCGGGCGATCCCGCAGCCGAAAATGCCAGCTACGCCCTCACCTATGTCGATGGTATAGATGCTGTCATGTTCGGCCACAGCCACTCCATCTTCCCCGATGCCAGGTACGCCGACTTGCCCAATACCGACGTGGAAAAGGGCCTGCTGAATGGCGTGCCCGCCGTGATGCCGGGGCGCTGGGGCGACAACCTGGGAGTCGTCGACCTGAGCCTGGCATACAAGGCGGGAAAATGGTCTGTTGTCGATGCCAAGAGCCAGGCCATCCCCATCTACGACGGTGCCAACAAGTTGCCTCTGGTGGCAGCCGACGGCGCTATCCATGATGCTGTGGCGCAGGAACACCAAGGCACGCTCGCGTTCGTCGCCGAGCCCATAGGGGTAGCCGCGGCCGACATGTACAGCTTCCTGACCCTGGTGCAGGACGATCCTACGGTGCAGATAGTCTCGGACGCCCAGATTGCCAGGGTCAAGGCGCAACTCCCCGCCAACCTGAGCCAACTGCCCGTGCTGTCGGCATCTGCGCCCTTCAAGGCCGGTGGCCGTCATGGCACCAGCAGCGACGCGGATCAATATGTGCAGGTCGATAAGGGCCCGCTGACCTTCAAGAATGCCGCCGACTTGTACCTCTACCCCAACACCCTGGTGGTGGTCAAAGCCACGGGGGCGGAACTCAAGGACTGGCTCGAATGCTCGGCCAATCAGTTCAACCTCATAGATCCCGACTCGAGCGCCCCCCAATACCTGATCAACTGGGAAGGCCATCCGACCTATAACTTCGATGTGCTCGATGGCCTCAGCTATCAGATAGATGTGACTCAGCCGAGCAAGTTTGACCGCGACTGCATGCCACTCAATCCTGGGGCGAACCGCATTCAGGCCTTGAGCTACACGGACGAGACGGGGGCTGTGTTCAGCGGCGAGGCGCTGGCGGCAAAAGAATTCATCGTCGCCTCCAACAACTACCGCGCCTTCGGTGGCAAGTTTGCCGGCACGGGTGCGGATCATGTGGTGCTCGAACTGCCGGATACCAACCGTGAGGCGCTGGCATCCTACATCAGCGCCGAGTCTCAGTTCAATGCGGTCACGGGCCAATACGAGGCCATGGTCAACCCCAGTGCCGACTACAATTGGGATTTCAAGAGCATAACGACGGATGTGCCACTGGACGTGCGTTTCGAAACCCAGGACAGCGCCAAGGCCGCCGCCTTCATCGCCGCCAATCAGCAGCGCACCATGGTGAAGGTCGCCACCGACGCGTTGGGCTACGCCGTCTATCGGATAGATCTGACGCAATAAACACCCCTCCCCCCCAAAAAAAACAGGCCGAGCGCTGCTCGGCCTGCTTGCATCTCCTCAGGCTCGTCATGGGCCTGATTTTTCAACCCAAGTGCCCGGTCACTGCAGCCGGCTCTTTCTCTTTCTCTTTAACTTTATCTTTACCTTTATCCTGGGCCAACGCTCACATCATCGTCTTCAAAATTTTTCGCCATGCTGCCAAGCTGGGCCAGCGGCACCCCGTGGCGATTGCGTTCGGCGCATAACGCCCTGTGGCGGGGATCTCTGGGGTTACCTATCAGCACCTTGCGCACCCCATACCCCAGGGCCTGTGCCGCCGCCTCGTAGGCCATATACTCCCAATGGGCGAGATTGGTGTTGTCACAGATCACCACAGGCTCCCCCCGAGCCAGCGCCTGAATGAACCCCGTCAGGTTACGCTGATGGTATTCGGCCAGGCGCGCGACATTGAAACGGTACTCGCCCTCGACGAGGAAAAAATCATCGGTGGAAAACAGTCCATGACGACGTATGCGCAAGGCCAGTGGCAGTGGCTGTGAGGCGATAAACTGTTCGACCCAGTGGGACTTGCCACTGCCGGGCAGGCCGCGCATTATGATGGCCAGTTTAGCGGGCGCGAGCAGCTCGGTGGAGGCTTCTGGCCGGCTCATGCTTGCAGCAACTCCTTGTCTATCTCATGTCCTGCCAGTATCGCCTCAACCAGTTTAGGGACTATCACACTGGCCTTGCCTTCGAAATGACACTGAAACTGGCTGTGAGGTTCGACCCCCGAGAGATTCACTTCCACCGTCCTGGCACCATGATGGTTGGCGGTATCGACAAAGCCCGCCGCCGGATAGACGGTGCCCGAGGTGCCTATGGCGATGAATAAGTCGCAGCGCTCCAGCGCGGCATGGATCTTGTCCATCCCCAGTGGCATCTCGCCGAACCAGACCACGTGGGGCCGCAGTCGTTGCCCGGGAATACAGCAAGTGCAGAGGTTGTCGGGGCCGAAGGGCTCACGCAGCAGGAAGGTCTGTCCCGAGCTGGGACAGCGGCCCTTGACCAGTTCACCATGCATATGCAGCAAACGTTTCGAGCCCGCCTGCTCATGCAAGTTATCGATATTCTGGGTGACCAGCAGCAGCTCGCCGGGGAACGCCTGCTCCAGCCTGGCCAGCGCCAGGTGCGCCGCATTGGGGTGGACATCGCCGTGGCGCAACTGTTGCCAACGGCTGTTGTAGAAACGTTCGACCAAGGCCCTGTCCCTTTGGTAGCCTTCAGGCGTGGCAACATCCTCGATATCATGCTCTTCCCATAAGCCGTCTTGTGCCCTGAAGGTTTTCAATCCGGATTCCGCCGAAATTCCCGCGCCGGTTAACACTAGAATATGCCGGTACATGCTGCTCCCTTTGGTGAGTTTTCTATTACCGGGGCAGTGAAATCGGCCAAACCGGCCTGAAGCGACAATACCCCCACAAACGCTAAGCTCTAATCGGTTGCATTTTTAGCAATCGAAGACAGCCTCTTACAATTTATCCACATATGGTCCCTTATTGCCAGAACAAAGGTTTAAGTTTTTAGGTTGAGCACATATAATGGATTATTAAATACATGGATGAACCTATTGGTTCTGCAATCAAGAGATTAGCAATGACAGATGGAAACCAAGCGCTAAAAAAAGCGGGTTTGAAGATTACCCTGCCACGAGTCAAGATCCTCGAGCTGATGCAAGAGCCTGAAAACCAGCATATCAGTGCCGAAGACTTGTATAAGAAGTTGCTCGAAATTGGCGAAGAAATAGGTTTGGCGACAGTTTACCGTGTGTTAAACCAATTCGATGATGCCGGCATAGTGACACGCCACCATTTCGAGACCGGCAAGGCCGTCTTCGAACTGTCGACCCAGCATCACCATGACCACCTGGTGTGCCTGTCTTGCGGCAGGGTGATCGAATTTTCCGACGAGGTTATCGAACGCCGCCAGCTGGAAATTGCCGCGCGCCACAACATCAAGCTGACCAACCACAGCCTCTACCTCTATGGTCATTGCACCAACGATACCTGCGATCATAACGACGAGTAATAGCGCGCCGTCGCTGTCAGCATAAAAAAACCAGCCCTAGAGCTGGTTTTTCTTTACAAAAACTTGTGATAAATATTCACCCTGTGGCCCATGAAGCTATTCTTCTCCCGCCACTGCATCCCCACCTTCCTGGCCACACCTTCGGATCCCGTGTTGCCTTCCAGAATGAGGGCGATGGCCTCCTCTATGCCGTGATGGTGAAATTCGGCCAATGCCGCCTCTGCGGCCTCATGGCCTATCCCCTGACCCCAATAGGCGGGCAGATACCGGTAACCCAGCTCGACTTCATCGAATTCCGTGATGTATTTAGGGCCGCAGAAACCTATCACCTGATTATCTGCCTTATGTTCCACCGCCCAGCGACCATAGCCAAACTCCTGATAGTTGGCGAAAATCACCTCCCGCAACAGGGTGGCAGCCTGCTCCCTGGAGCTGAAGGCATCACCGGGAATGTAGGTCAGCACTTCGGGGATGCTGTTGAGCTGAAAAATGGCTTCAACATCGTCCTCGGTAAACTGACGTAATATGAGACGCTCGGTTTCGGTGATTATCATAGTCGCTCCTTGCTATGAGTCGGTGGGAATACAGCCTCTTTTATACCCAGAGCCTTGAGTAATAACAAGATCTTCCCAGATTTTATTGTTACAGGAGCAACCAGAGCCAAAAACTGAAGCTCAGTACACTGAGCAGGGTCGACAACACCACACAGGTGGCCAGCGTGCCCTGATGCGACTGCAACTGAGTGGCTATCAGGTAGGCGTTCACCCCTAAGGGCGAGGCGCTGAGCAGCACCAACATGGCGACGCTATCCGCCGGCAGGGCAAACAACCAATGGCCGCACAGATATACCAAGGCCGGCAACAGCAACAATTTCAGCAGGCTCGCCAACAAGGCCAAGCGCCAGTCATTGCCTATACGGTAGAAACTCAAATTGGCCCCGAGGACAAACAAGGCGCAGGCCAGCGCCGGCTGGGCCAACAACCTGAGTCCGGCCTGCAACTGCTGCGGCAACACCAGGCCGACGGCGTTGGCCAAGAGTCCCAGCAGAATGCTCAACACCACGGGATTGAGGCACATGGAACGGCCAAATTGGCGCCAGGAGAATCCCTGGGCCTGCCCCTTGGCGGCCAGAATAAAGGTCAGCGCAAACAACAGCGCGCTATGGAAGGTGATGATCATGAACACCTTGCCCAACATATCCTGCCCCAACGCGGCGATGATAATGGGCAAACCGACCAGCACCGTATTGGAATAGCTGGCGCCCAGGGCAAATACCCCGCTGGCTCGGGTGGTGCGCAGCGACTCGGGGGCAAACAGCCGGTTGAGCCCGAACCCCAGACCATAGAGTATCAACACGGGCACATAAAACGCCAACAAGGCATGGATATTCAGAGTCTGACTCAAGGGCGCGGCCAGCATATTCAGGAACAGGAAGGCGGGAATGCTGACATAAAAAGTGAACTTGCTGATGCCGGCGATCTGGGTCTCGGTGAAAAATTTCCTGTCGGTCAACAGGTAACCCAGGAGCACCAGAAACAGCAGCGGGAAGATGATGGAAACTATGTTCATACTGACTCTTTGATATTAGCTGGCTCAAATGGACTGGCCCACGGCAGTCAAGCCACAAAAAAGGCGCCCTAGGGCGCCTTCTTTACCTCAACCGTCTGGGATTACCAGCCGGTTTTAGTACGCAGTGCCTTGCCGATATCGGCAAGTGAGCGAACAGTGGTGACACCGGCCGCTTCCAGTGCTGCAAACTTGTCAGCCGCAGTACCTTTACCACCAGCGATGATAGCGCCGGCATGACCCATGCGCTTACCTTCTGGTGCAGTCACACCTGCGATGTAAGATACCACAGGTTTAGTCACGTGTGCCTTGATGTACTCGGCCGCTTCTTCTTCAGCAGTACCACCGATTTCGCCGATCATGACAATGGCTTCTGTCTGTGGATCGTTCTGGAACATTTCCAGCACGTCGATGAAGTTGGTGCCTGGAATTGGGTCACCGCCTATGCCTACGCAAGTAGACTGGCCGAAACCTTCATCAGTCGTCTGCTTAACCGCTTCATAGGTCAGGGTGCCTGAACGTGAAACGATACCGACTTTACCACGCAAGTGGATGTGACCTGGCATGATGCCGATCTTACACTCACCAGGAGTGATAACGCCTGGGCAGTTAGGGCCTATCATGCGAACGCCGGTTTCTTCCAGCTTGACCTTAACTTGCAGCATGTCCAGAGTAGGAATGCCTTCTGTGATACAAACGATCAGCTCTATGCCGCCGTCGATAGCTTCCAGGATGGCATCTTTACAGAAAGGTGCAGGTACATAGATAACAGAAGCGGTGGCGCCGGTAGCGGCAACTGCGTCTTTTACCGTGTTGAACACAGGCAGACCCAGGTGAACCTGACCGCCCTTACCTGGAGACACACCACCGACCATTTGCGTACCGTAATCGATAGCTTGTTGTGAGTGGAATGTACCTTGACCGCCAGTGAAACCCTGACAGATAACCTTGGTATCTTTATTGATTAAGACAGACATTATTTGCCCTCCGCAGCTTTAACTACTTGCTCAGCCGCGTCAGTCAGACTGGTAGCTGCAATGATATCAAGACCGGATTTGGCCAGCACTTCGCGGCCCAGTTCGGCGTTAGTACCTTCCAAACGTACAACCACAGGCACTTTAACACCGACTTCTTTAACCGCACCTATGATGCCTTCGGCGATCATGTCACAACGCACGATGCCACCGAAGATGTTAACCAGAACCGCTTTCACATTGCTGTCAGACAGAATGATCTTGAAGGCTTCGGCAACACGTTCTTTGGTCGCGCCACCGCCTACGTCGAGGAAGTTGGCAGGCTTGCCGCCGTGCAGGTTGACTATGTCCATGGTACCCATGGCCAGACCGGCACCGTTCACCATACAGCCAACGTTGCCGTCCAAAGCAACATAGTTCAGTTCGAACTTGGCAGCGTGGGCTTCACGGGCATCATCCTGTGAAGGATCGTGCATGTCGCGTATTTTTGGCTGACGGAACAGTGCGTTGCCATCGATACCTATCTTGCCGTCCAGGCAATGCAGGTTGCCATCTGTGGTGATAACCAGAGGGTTAATTTCCAACAGGGCGAAATCGTGATCGACAAACATGTTACCCAGACCCAGGAAGATCTTGGTGAACTGCTTCATTTGTGTTGGGTTCAGACCCAGCTTGAAGCCAAGATCACGGGCTTGATAAGCCTGAGGACCCGTCAGTGGATCTATGATGGCCTTGTGGATGAGTTCCGGCGTTTCTTCAGCCACTTTCTCAATCTCAACACCACCTTCGGTCGACGCCATGAACACCACACGACGAGTGCTACGGTCAACAACCGCGCCCAGGTAGAGTTCATTGGCGATGTCGGTGCAGCTCTCAACCAAGATCTTAGCGACAGGCTGACCTTTCTCATCAGTTTGATAAGTCACCAGATTTTTGCCTAACCAGTGTTCGGCAAAGGCTCTGATTTCTTCTTTATCGCCAGTGACTTTAACGCCACCTGCTTTACCACGGCCGCCGGCGTGTACTTGACACTTAACAACCCACATATCTCCGCCAATATGGCCTGCCGCTTCTACCGCTTCTTGAGGGGTATCACAGGCGAAACCTTCTGACACTGGTAAACCATATTCGGCAAATAGGGCTTTTGCCTGATACTCATGCAAATTCATGATGATCTATCCGTATACTTCAAATCAAATCCAATTGGCCCCGGGGGGCCAATCACGAGGGTAAAGTCTGGCTGTACCTTAGAGGTCGAGCAGCAGACGAGTTGGATCTTCCAGGAAGTCTTTAATGGCGACCAGGAAGCCAACAGACTCACGGCCATCAACGATACGATGGTCATATGAGAGTGCCAGGTACATCATGGGCAGGATTTCAACCTGACCATTGACTGCCATAGGGCGATCTTTGATGGCATGCATGCCCAAGATAGCGCTCTGTGGCAGGTTCAAAATTGGGGTAGACAGCAGGGAACCGAACACACCACCGTTGGTCACAGTGAAGTTACCGCCTGTCATGTCGGCAACGGTAAGTTTACCATCGCGACCCTTGAGCGCCAGTTCACGTACCGCTTTTTCGATCTCGGCCAGATTCATGGTATCTGTATCACGCAGCACAGGGGTAACCAGGCCGCGAGGGGTAGAGACCGCGATGCTGATGTCGAAGTAGTTGTGGTAAACGATATCGTCGCCATCGATAGAGGCATTGACTTCAGGGAAACGCTTCAGCGCTTCGGTCACGGCCTTGATGTAGAAAGACATGAAACCTAAACGTATGCCATGACGCTTCTCGAAGATGTCCTGATACTGCTTACGGATATCCATGATGGGCTTCATGTTGACTTCGTTGAAGGTCGTCAGCATGGCGGTAGAGTTCTTCGCTTCCAACAGACGAGTCGCTATGGTCTTGCGCAGGCGTGTCATAGGGACGCGCTTCTCGCTGCGACCTTCGGCCAGTGGCGCGACTGCCGGAGCTGCAGCGGCTGGCTTGGCAGCCGTCTTGGCGAAGGCTTCGACGTCTTCCTTGGTGATGCGACCACCCACACCCGTGCCTTTGATCTTGCCGGCATCCAGGTTCAGTTCGGCCAACATGCGGCGTACCGATGGGCTCAGGGCATCGTTAGTCTCATCGCTGCTCGCTTCCGCTGCGGCAGGCGCCGCCGCTTCGGCCTGGGCCTTGGTCACTTCGGTACCTGCCACGGCACCGGCAACGAACTTGGCGATGACTTGCTCGCCCAGTACCGTGTCGCCTTCCTGAAACAGGAATTCGCTGATGTGGCCATCTTCAGGGGCAACCACTTCGAGTACCACTTTATCTGTTTCTATATCTACCAGATTTTGATCGCGAGAAATTGGCTCGCCAGGCTTAACATGCCATGTGGCAATAGTTGCATCGGCAACTGATTCTGGCAGTACGGGTACCTTGATTTCGATACTCATGGAAAGCTTTCCTTTTTATATTGTCTATTACTAAAGTGTTATTTCGAGTTTTAGGGCGCTGTTCACTAAAGACTCTTGCTGGCGTACGTGCAGATCCGGATAACCACAGGCAGGCGCAGCGGATGCTTCCCGGCCGGCATAGGTTAACTGAGCGCCTGCAGGAATGGTGGCCCAGAAGTGATGCTGGCTGCAATACCAGGCACCTTGGTTCTGAGGCTCTTCCTGACACCAGACAAAATCTTTCACATGCTGATAGTCAGCCAAGGCAGCGGTCATTTCATCGTGCGGGAACGGATATAACTGTTCGACACGGATGAGCGCTACGTTGGTGATATTTTCTTTGCGACGTTTTTCCAGCAGCTCGAAATACACCTTACCGCTACAGAAGACCACGCGATCCACTTGCTTGGCATCCAGGGTATCGATTTCACCGATAATATTCTGGAAGCTGCCTTCGGCCAATTCTTCCAGGCTGGATACCGCCAATGGGTGACGCAGCAGGGACTTGGGCGACATCACCACCAGAGGACGACGCATAGGACGCACCACCTGACGACGCAGCATGTGGTAAACCTGAGCCGGTGTCGAGGGCACGCACACCTGCATATTGTGGTTGGCACACAGCTGCAGGAAACGCTCCAGACGGGCGCTGGAATGCTCGGGTCCCTGACCTTCGTAGCCATGTGGCAGCAGCATGGTCAAGCCACACAAACGGCCCCACTTCTGCTCGCCGGATGACAGGAACTGATCTATCACCACCTGGGCACAGTTGACGAAGTCACCGAACTGGGCTTCCCATATGGTCAGGCCGCCGGGTTCGGCTGTGGCATAACCGTATTCGAACGCCAGCACCGAGGCTTCGGACAGCACAGAATCTGTGATGTCGATAGGCCCTTGCTCTTCGGCCACGTTACGCAGTGGCAGATAAGTGGTGGCATCGTTTTGATTATGCAGCACGGCGTGACGGTGGAAGAAGGTGCCGCGGCCAGAGTCCTGACCCGTGATGCGCACCCTCTTGTTATCTTCCAGGATAGAGGCATAGGCCAAGGTCTCGGCAAAGCCCCAGTCCAGCGGCTTCTCACCTTTGGCCATCGCAATACGGTCGTTGTAAATCTTGGCGACCCGCGACTGCAGCTTATGGTTCTCGGGCACATAGCTTATCTTGTTGGCCAGATTCTTGATTCTGTCGAGTGACATCTGCGCCGGGTAGGTTTCGTCCCACTCGCGGCCGATATAAGGTGTCCAGTCGACAGAATGCAACGTCATGGGACGCCATTCCCTGACCACACAATCACCATGATCCAGTGCGTCGCGGTATCCGTTAACCATGGAGGTCACTTCATCGGCGCCAATGACCTTGTCGGCGATCAGCTTGTCGGCATAGATCTTACGTGGCGTCGGGTGTTTCTTGATCTTGGCGTACATCAGCGGCTGGGTCGCACTCGGCTCATCGGCCTCGTTATGACCGTGGCGACGGTAGCAAACGAGATCTATCACCACATCGCGCTTGAACTCGTTGCGATAGTCGACAGCCAGTTGCGACACTAAGGCGACGGCCTCGGGATCGTCGGCATTGACGTGGAATATCGGCGCCTGCACCATCTTGGCGATGTCGGTACAATATTCGGTGGAGCGCACATCCTGCTGGCTGGACGTAGTGAAGCCAACCTGGTTGTTGACCACGATACGTATGCTGCCACCCACTTTGAAGCCGCGGGTCTGAGACATGTTGAATGTCTCTTGGACTATGCCCTGCCCTGTGATCGCCGAGTCACCGTGAATGGTGATAGGCATGACCTGCAGACCCGATTCACAACCGCGGCGGTCCAGACGGGCGCGTACCGAGCCCATGACCACGGGGTTGACGATTTCCAGATGCGAGGGATTGAAGGCCAGCGCCAGGTGGACGTTGCCGCCCGGGGTTTCGAAATCGGACGAGAAACCTTGGTGGTACTTAACGTCACCTGAACCGTGGGATTCCTGATGTTTACCGGCGAATTCGTCGAACAACTCACCAGGACGCTTGCCCAGCACGTTGACCAGGACGTTGAGACGACCGCGGTGGGCCATGCCGACCACGATTTCCTTGGTGCCGGCAGAACCTGCACGATAGATAATCTCGCGCAGCATGGGCACCAAGGCGTCACCGCCTTCGAGAGAGAAGCGTTTGGCACCGGGGAATTTGGCTCCCAGATACTTTTCCATGCCTTCGGCGGCATTCAGGCCTGCGAGAATGCGGGTCTTGACCGCCTTGTCGTAGTTGGCCTTGCCCAGAGACGGTTCGAGACGTTGCTGGATCCAACGCTTCTCTTCGGTATCTGTGATGTGCATGTACTCGGCACCGATAGAACCGCAATAGGTGCTCTTCAATGCCTTGACCAGATCCGCCAGCTTCATGGTTTCGCCGCCATGGGCGAACGAACCCGTATTGAATTCGCGCTGCATGTCTTCGGCGGTCAAACCGTGGAACGCAGGATCGAGTTCCGAAACCGCTTCGCGTTTCCACAGCTCCAGGGGATCCAGATTGGCGCCCTGATGACCGCGGAACCTGTGAGCGTTGATCAGCTGCAGGACCTTGACTTGCTTAGCATCGAGTTCAGGATCGGAAACGCGAGCCGAGCTCTTGTGACGTCCTTCCAGGGCTAAACTACGAAAATAATCACGTACTTTGGAGTGAGCAGCTTCGGGCGCGTCAACAGAGGCACCGTTCACCGGAGGGAGATTATCAAATACCGTACGCCAATCGTCGGAGACTGACTGAGGGTCTTCTTGATAGGCTTCATACATCTCTTCTACGTAGGTCGAATTTGCACCACTTAAGTGAGATGATTCGAGCCAGGCTTTCATGATGCCTTGGTGCATTTCTATTCCTTTCAAACTTTATACACGTGCTTAGCCATAAGTATTAACTATGCGTTTCATCGTCAAACGATGCGACGCATATATCTGCCGCCCTAGAGTTCCAGATTTCACGGCGTGGCGTATTCCTTTACACACAAAAGAGCCACCCCCCGCTATGGAAGGTGACTCTTCACGAGCTATATTATTATTGGTATTAGCTCAGGTTGTCGCATTTACACCGCTCTTTTCAACAGCATGGACTTGATATGACCTATTGCCTTGGTCGGATTAAGACCCTTGGGACAAACGTCAACACAGTTCATGATGCCATGGCAACGGAATACGCTGTAGGCATCATCCAGCCCAGACAAACGTTCCTCCGTCGCGGTATCGCGGCTATCGATCAAGAAGCGATAGGCGTGCAGCAAACCACTAGGACCAATAAATTTATCAGGATTCCACCAGAAAGATGGGCAAGCCGTCGAGCAACAGGCGCACATGATGCACTCATACAGGCCGTCCAGATGAGCACGCTCCTCGGGTGACTGCAGATGTTCACGGGCCGGTGTCTTCTCATCATTGATGAGGAACGGCTTGATTTTCTCGTACTGGATGTAGAACTGAGTCAAATCGACCACGAGATCACGCACGACAGGCATACCAGGCAGTGGGCGTATTTCCAGTTTCTTACCCTTGAAGGTAGAAACCGGGGTAATACAGGCCAAGCCATTCTTACCGTTCATGTTGATACCGTCAGAACCACACACGCCTTCACGGCATGAGCGACGGAACGCCAATGTTGGGTCCTGTTCTTTCAGTTTGAGCAGCGCATCCAGGACCATCATATCGGAACCTTCGGCCACTTCCAGGGTGTAATCCTGCATGTAAGGCTTGGTATCTACATCAGGATTGTAGCGATAAACTGCAAATTGTAATTTCATCTCTGCCATTCCTTAGTAGGTACGTTTCTTCGGCGGGAAGGCTTCACGTAACTTAGGCGTCATGTTCACTTCACGACGATCCATGGTCTCGGTCACAGGGTCAAACAGGCTGTGACATAACCAGTTATCGTCATCACGCTCGAGGAAATCTTCACGTGAGTGCGCACCACGACTCTCGGTACGGAAGTTAGCCGCATAAGCTGTGGCAATCGCCGTCGCCATCAGGTTGTCCAGCTCCAGACATTCGATACGCTGGGTATTGAATTCACGGGAGTTATCAGACAGCTTGGCATTGGCAAGACGCTCGCGGATCGCTTTGAGCTGTTCCAGACCTTCGGCCATGGCATCGCCACGACGGAATACCGAGAAGTTCAGCTGCATGCACAACTGCAAGTCTTTACGTATTTGCACCGGATCTTCGCCGTCTTTATTGCTTTCCCAACGGTTCAGACGCGCCAGAGAGGCTTGGATATCGGCTTCGGTAGCCGCCTTGGGATCGACAGTCGCATCCAGGGCTTTGCCCAGATGTTGACCCGCAGCGCGACCGAAGACCACCAAGTCGAGCAGTGAGTTACCGCCCAGACGGTTGGCACCGTGTACTGAGACACAGGCGATTTCGCCAACGGCAAACAGACCTACCACTTCTTGCTCTGTGCCATCGTCATTCTTGCGAATCACCTGACCGCTGACCTTAGTCGGCAGACCGCCCATCATGTAGTGACAGGTTGGCAGCACTGGGATTGGACCATCGGCCGGATCTATGTGGGCGAAAGTACGCGACAGTTCGCACACCCCAGGCAGACGCTCTTCGAGAGTCTCTTTGCCCAAGTGATCCAATTTCAGCAGCAAGTGCGGGCCTAATGGGCCGTCACAACCACGGCCTTCACGAATTTCGGTCATCATGGAACGTGCTACCACGTCGCGTGAGGCCAAGTCTTTCGCGTTAGGGGCATAACGCTCCATGAAACGTTCGCCGTCTTTGTTCAGCAGATAACCGCCTTCACCACGACAACCTTCGGTGACCAACACACCCGCACCGGCGATGCCTGTTGGGTGGAACTGCCACATTTCCATGTCCTGCATCTGCACACCGGCACGCATTGCCATACCGACACCGTCACCGGTGTTGATGTGGGCGTTGGTGGTCGAGGCATAGATACGCCCTGCTCCGCCCGTTGCCAGAATCGTTGCCTTGGCCTTGAAATACACTATTTCGCCGGTTTCGATTTCGATCGCGGTACAACCTACAATGGCGCCATCTTCGTTCTTCACCAGATCCAGTGCATACCACTCGGAATACACTTCGGTCTTGTGCTTAACGTTTTGCTGATACAAGCAATGCAACAAGGCATGGCCGGTACGGTCGGCCGCAGCCGCGGTACGTGCCGCTTGCTCGCCGCCGAAATTCTTCGACTGGCCACCGAAAGGACGCTGATAGATGGTGCCGTTTTCGAAACGCGAAAAGGGCAGACCCATATGCTCGAGTTCGATAACAGCTTCAGGACCGGTTTGACACATGAATTCGATCGCTTCCTGGTCACCGATAAAATCGGAACCTTTCACCGTGTCGTACATGTGTTGTTCCCAATGATCTTCATGGGCGTTACCTAAGGCTACGGTAATACCACCCTGGGCAGATACGGTATGAGAACGGGTCGGGAATACTTTAGATAACAGCGCGCAGCTCTTACCTTCTTTGGAGATTTGCAGTGCTGCACGCATACCGGCGCCGCCGGCACCTATGACTACAGCATCAAATTCACGTACTGGAATACTCACTTAGACACCCCACACTATGACTATGCCAGCCGCCAGGTAACTAAAGGCAGTGATGACAAAGATAAACTGTAAAACACCCCGTAACGCAGTACATTTAATGTAATCCGTCAGGACTTGCCAAACACCGATCCAGGCATGGATCAGCAAGGCAAACAGGGCCAGGAGTGTGAACACTTTCATCGGCAGTGTGCTGAACAGACCATGCCAAACGTCAAAAGTGAGAGGAGAACTAAGGGCAATAAAGCCAACCAGAAATATAGAATAACAGGCCAGAATTACCGCGCTTGCGCGTATAAGAATATAGTCATGGACACCGCTGCGTCCAAAACTCGCTGCATTGGTTACCATACCCAGATCCCCGCTACGATTGAAAAGGCTACCGTCAGCACAAATAAGCCTTTGGCTGATGCGGTACCCGAAGCCAACTCTTCCCAACGACCCGAATCCATCACTAAATGGCGTATACCACCCAGCAGATGATAACCCAGAGCGGTCAGAATGCCCCAGACGATGAACTTCACGACGAAGCTATCGAACAGTGCTTGTACGCCAGCGAAACTCTCAGCTGATGCTAAAGACGAATTTAGCAACCAAATGAGAATGCCAACAGCGAACAGCATGATGACACCGGAGATACGGTGAAGAATTGACGCAATCGCTGGTGCAGGCATGCGAATGGTTTGCAGATCTAAATGGACAGGTCTTTGCTTTTTCACGTTCTGCTCACTCAGCTCCATTGAGCATTTTTTTTGTTATGTGAACCGCTTTTGGTCAAACTTTGAACTGTGAGCCAGCTCACAGCTAATGTCATTGCAAAAGCAAAGTTTAAACAAACAGTTAACCCTTTGAGAACACACCAGTTTCATAGCAAAAACTGTCTGTCTAAAGGGTGATGTTTGCGGCCCTCTGTGGGCGGGAGCAAGTATACTCGCGGCAAATGTCAAATACAAACCTCACATTATGCAAATTCTCTTTTTTTGCGATTTTTTTGCCTTAAGTGTCAGCGCCAACAGGCAATAGCGGGGTTTGTATACCTTGGTCTAACAAATTTAAACGCTTATTTGAATTGAAATCTTATGCACAATCGCTGTAAAGTAATGCCCTTTGACATGCCGCACTCACATAAGAAAGAAGTAAGGAGAACGGGGTATGGCTGACTTAAAAGCCAAATTAGAACTACCAGGAAACGACTCGATTGAGTTGCCAATCAAGCAGGGCACTGCCGGATTTGACGTCATCGACATAAGCAAACTCGGAAAGAAAGGCTATTTCACCTTCGATCCAGGTTTCCTCGCGACTGCATCATGTGAATCTGCGATCACTTACATAGATGGTGATCAAGGTGTGTTGCTGCATCGCGGTTATCCGATCGATCAGCTGGCCGTCGATTCAGATTACTTAGACTTATGCTACCTGTTGCTGTACGGCGAACTGCCGACGAAAGCTCAGTATGCTGAGTTCGTGCACACTGTGAAGACTCACACCATGGTGAACGAGCAGTTAGCCTTCTTCTTCAGAGGCTTCCGCCGTGACGCTCACCCTATGGCCATGCTATGTGGTGTGACCGGCGCCCTGTCGGCTTTCTATCAGGACTCGTTAGACGTGAACGATGCCCGCCATCGTGAGATCGCCGCCTATCGCTTAGTCTCCAAGATGCCGACCATAGCGGCCATGTGCTACAAGTACTCCAGCGGCCAGCCATTCGTGTACCCACGCAATGATCTGAGCTATGCCGGAAACTTCCTCAGCATGATGTTTGCCGTGCCGTGTGAAGAATATAAGGTCAATCCTATCGTCGAACGTGCGATGGACAGGATCTTCATTCTGCATGCAGATCATGAGCAAAACGCGTCCACTTCCACGGTGCGACTGGCGGGTTCATCGGGTGCCAATCCGTTTGCCTGTATCGCTGCCGGTATCGCTTCTCTCTGGGGTCCTGCCCATGGCGGCGCCAACGAAGCCTGCCTGCAAATGCTGGAAGAAATCGGCAGTGTCGAGCGTATTCCCGAGTTTATCGAACGCGCCAAAGACAAGAATGATCCATTCCGTCTGATGGGCTTCGGTCACAGGGTATACAAGAACTTCGACCCACGTGCCAAGGTGATGCGTGAAACCTGTCATGAAGTGCTGGCAGAGTTGAAAGTCGTAGATCCATTATTGGATGTGGCGATGGAGCTTGAGCGTATCGCGCTCGAAGATGAGTACTTCATCTCCAAGAAGCTGTATCCCAACGTCGACTTCTACTCAGGCATCATAATGAAGGCCATCGGCATCCCAACCAGTATGTTCACCGTACTGTTTGCGCTGGCGCGTACCGTCGGCTGGATTGCCCACTGGAAAGAAATGCTGGATCAGCCTGGTCATAAGATCAGCCGTCCTCGTCAGTTGTACACAGGCGAAACCACCCGTGACTTCGTATCACGGGATAAGCGCTGATAGCCTGCTGAACCAAGAAAAGACGCCCCTGGGCGTCTTTTTTTTCCCTATTATCCGGTCACTCTCTTCAAGTCACCTCCTCCAAGCAACTGTATCCAAGCGCTCTGGCTGCCCCTCGCTGCAAGAATGCCGGAAAACTAGCTTACATTTTTTAAGTTAGTTAAATTCATCATTAGATAAACTTTTTCGCTACAATATGCGAAACCTTGGTTAACACCCTGAGGTAAAACAAAGCTATACCTTTGTAACCTAAAGGATTTTAATATTGGCACACTCTGTGCTTATGAAGTTTATTGCCACATCCAACACAGGTAAACTTACATGGACAAGTTACAAGAACTCAAAATTGCCCTGCCACTACTCTTGGTCTCATTGCTCGGAGCCTGCAGCCAAGAGCCTGAAGCCAAAGAGGAAGATAAGTACGCCGTCCCCATTGAAACCACTGTCGTGTCGCAGGGGAATGTTTCTTCCTTTTACAGCACTACGGCCACACTGGAAGCGCCCCAGGAAGCCAAGGTCGTCAGTCGCATCGCCGGCCTGCTCCAGAGCATAGCCGTCGAAGAAGGCGACAGAGTCAGGAAAGGCCAGGTACTGGCCGTCATAGACGCCAAGCGCCAGAAATATGATCTGGACCGCTCCGAAGCCGAAGTCAAGATCATCGAACAGGAGCTCAACCGCCTGAAGAAGATGAGCAACAAGGAATTCATCAGCGCCGATGCCATGTCCAAGCTCGAATACAACCTGCAGGCCGCGATAGCCAAGCGCGATCTCGCCGCGCTGCAGGTGCAGGAGAGTCATGTCACCTCCCCCATAGACGGTGTCATCGCCAAACGCTACGTGAAGACGGGCAACATGGCCCAGGAGTTCGAAGAACTGTTCTACGTGGTCAATCAGGATGAACTCCATGGCATAGTGCATCTGCCGGAGCAACAACTGCAGAGCCTGCGCTTAGGCCAGGATGCCCAAGTCTACACGGGTAAACAGCATGGCCTGGCCATCGCCGCCAAGGTCCTGCGCATCAGCCCGATTGTCGATGCCCAGAGTGGTACCTTCAAGGTCACATTGGCCGTGCCCAACCAAGATTCCAGCCTCAAGGCCGGCATGTTTACCCGGGTCGAACTCAGGTATGACACTCATAAGAATGTGATCACAGTCCCCTATAATGCCCTGATAAACCAAGACAATAAGTTAGCCCTCTATGTCATCAATGGCACCAATGCCAGCCGTCGCGAGGTACAACTGGGTTACCGTGAAGGCGACACAGTCGAGATAGTCTCGGGGGTAGAGCCGGGAGAGCAGATAGTGATCCGCGGTCATCAAAACCTCAAAGACCAATCTCTGGTCGAAGTGATCACGCCGCTCGACTTAGCCTCAGCCCAGAAGTAACGGAGCCAGCCTTATGTCTTTAATCAGCACATCCGTGAAACGGCCGGTGACAGTGTGGATGTTCATGCTGGCCATCATCTTGTTCGGCATGGTCGGTTTCTCCCGCCTTGCGGTGAAACTCCTGCCGGACCTGAGCTACCCCACACTGACGATCCGCACCTCCTATGAAGGCGCCGCGCCGGTCGAAGTGGAACAACTCATTTCCAAACCCGTCGAAGAAGCCGTCGGCGTGGTCAAGGGACTGCGTAAGATCTCGTCGATTTCCCGCTCCGGCATGTCGGATGTGGTGCTGGAATTCGAATGGGGCACCAACATGGACATGGCGAGCCTGGAGGTCCGTGAGAAATTGGATACCATAGCCCTGCCGTTGGACATCAAGAAGCCCCTGCTGCTGCGCTTCAACCCCAATCTGGATCCCATCATGCGTCTGGCGCTTTCCGTGCCCGATGCCAGCGAACCCCAGCTGAAGCAGATGCGTACCTATGCGGAAGAGGAGCTCAAACGTCGCCTCGAGGCCCTTTCCGGAGTCGCGGCAGTCAGGCTGTCCGGAGGCCTGGAGCAGGAAGTCCATATCCAGCTCAATCAGGATAAACTGGCCCAGCTGAACCTCAATGCCGACCTGATCAAGACGCGTATTGCCGAAGAAAATATCAACTTGTCCGCCGGTAAGGTCATTCAGGGCGACAAGGAATACTTGGTGCGTACCCTGAACCAATTCAGCTCATTGCAGGAACTGGGACAGGTCATAGTCTATCGCGATGGCCAGACCCTGGTCAGGCTGTTCGAAGTCGCCGAGATCACCGATGCCTATAAGGAGCGCAGCGATGTGACCCGTATCGGCAGCCAGGAGTCCATAGAACTGGCCATCTACAAGGAAGGTGACGCCAATACTGTGGCCGTGGCCAATAAGCTGCGGGATGAGCTCGTCAAAATCAATCAAGATCCGGCGGTATCTGAACTTAAGGTCATCTATGATCAATCTGAGTTTATCGAGAGCGCCGTCAGTGAAGTCACCTCCTCGGCGCTCATCGGCAGCCTCTTGTCCATGCTGGTGATCTATCTCTTCCTGCGTGACATCATTCCGACCCTGATCATCTCCATTTCGATCCCCTTTTCTGTCATCGCCACCTTCAACATGATGTATTTTTCCGGCATCAGCCTGAATATCATGTCCCTGGGCGGCATAGCGCTGGCGGTTGGCCTCTTGGTGGATAACGCCATAGTCGTGTTGGAAAACATCGACAGGTGCCGCAGCGAGGGCATGAGCAAGAAAGACGCTGCGGTAACAGGTACCAAGGAAGTAGCCGGGGCCATTTTCGCCTCCACCTTGACCACACTGGCGGTGTTCGTGCCGCTGGTATTTGTCGACGGCATCGCCGGTGCCCTGTTCTCGGATCAGGCGCTGACAGTGACCTTCGCCCTGCTGGCCTCCTTGCTGGTCGCGCTGACCTCTATTCCCATGTTGGCCTCCAGAGAAGGCTTCAACCTGCTGCCCCCCCTCCTGGCCAAGGCCCCCAAGGCAATGCCCCAGACCCGAATGGCTAAACTGAAACATTATAGCGCCACGGTATTTTCTTTCCCCATACTGCTGCTGTTCAGCTATTTGCCCAATGCGCTCTTGACCCTGACACTGCTGCTCGGTCGCCTGCTCTCCTGGTTAAGCGGCCTGCTGATGCGCCCCCTAAGCAGTGCCTTCAACGCCGTTTATCACGGCCTGGAGCGCCTCTACCACAAGTTGTTGGCGGTGGCGCTGCGCCGGCAGAAACTCACCCTGAGCCTGGCCATCGCCGTCACTCTGGGGGCCATAGCCCTGCTGCCGCGGCTCGGAATGGAACTGATCCCGCCGATGAATCAAGGCGAGTTCTATGTGGAAATTCTGCTGCCACCCGGCACAGAAGTCACAGTCACGGACAGGGTATTGCAACAGTTGGCCTTGTCTATTAAGGACAGAAGCGACGTCAAGCACGCCTATAGCCAGGCGGGCAGCGGCGGCTTGATGACCTCTGACACCAGCAGAGGCGGCGAGAACTGGGGCAGATTGCAGGTGGTGCTGGCCGACCATCAGGCCTTCGACGCCGTCAGCCAGGTGCTGCGCACTACCGCCAAGCGCATTCCCGAACTCGAAGCCAAGATAGAACATCCCGAGTTATTCAGTTTCAAGACGCCACTGGAAATCGAGCTCTCGGGCTATGATCTGGCCCAGCTCAAGCACAGTGCCGATGCCTTGGTCTCGGCCTTGTCCGAGTCGGATAGATTTGCCGATGTGAACACCAGCCTGCGCGACGGCCAGCCTGAACTGAGCATACGCTTCGATCACGCCCGTCTCGCGGCACTCGGCATGGATGCGCCCACCGTGGCCGGGCGTATCGCCCAGCGTATCGGTGGCACGGTCGCCAGCCAGTACACAGTCAAAGATCGCAAGGTCGACATCCTGGTGCGCAGCGAACTGGAGGAAAGGGATCAGGTCAGCGACATAGACGCCATGATCATCAACCCCAACAGCACCCAGCCCATCCCCCTGAGCGCCGTTGCCGATGTCAGCCTGCAACTGGGTCCTTCGGCAATCAACCGCATCAGCCAACAGCGGGTCGCCATAGTCTCGGCCAATTTGGCCCACGGCGATCTCAGCGACGCCGTCATCCAGGCCAGGCAGATACTGGCCCAGCAGCGCCTGCCAACCTCGGTACAGGCACGTTTCGGCGGTCAGAATGAAGAGATGGAGCATTCGTTTCAGTCGCTGAAAATCGCGCTGATACTGGCTGTATTCCTCGTCTACCTGGTGATGGCGAGCCAGTTCGAGTCACTGTTGCACCCACTGCTGATCCTGATAGCCGTGCCCATGGCCGTCGGCGGCAGTGTGCTCGGGCTATTTATCACCCAAACCCACCTGAGCGTGGTGGTGTTCATAGGTCTCATCATGCTGGCGGGGATAGTGGTCAACAACGCCATAGTCCTGGTTGACAGGATCAACCAGCTGCGCGCCGAGGGGGTCATGAAACTCGACGCCATCAGCCAGGCGGCCCACACCCGACTGCGACCCATCATGATGACGACGCTGACCACGACCCTGGGGCTGTTACCCATGGCATTGGGCCTGGGCGACGGTGCGGAAGTTCGCGCCCCCATGGCCATCACAGTGATCTTCGGCCTGAGTTTCTCGACCCTGCTGACCCTGGTGGTACTGCCCGTGTTATACGCCTTATTTGATCGTAAGCAGTACGCTCGCAAAGACGATAGCGTCCAGGCATCCTCCGCTGACCTGGCTGACGCCACAGGGAGCGCGCTATGAACCTGACCCGTTTGGCGATTAAACGCCCTGTGACCACCAGCATGTTTTTTGTCGCCATACTCCTGTTCGGCCTGGCGGCCAGCCGCCTACTGCCACTGGAGATGCTGCCCGGGATCGACATACCTCAGATCATGGTACAAGTCCCCTACAAGGGTTCGACCCCTGCCGAGGTCGAGCGTGACATCACCAAGGTGCTGGAAGAATCACTGGCAACCATGGGCGGCATAGACGAGCTGAAATCCAAGTCGAGCCAGGACGGTGCCGAGATCCAGCTCAACATGAAATGGGGCGAGAATGTCGCCACCAAGAGCCTGGAGGCCAGGGAGAAGATAGATGCCGTTAGGCACCTGTTGCCCAAGGATGTCGAGCGCGTGCTGATCATGCAATTCAGCACCGCCGACATGCCGATTCTGACCATACGTATCTCCAGCGAGCGGGAGCTCTCGGGCGCCTTCGATCTGCTCGACAAGCAGCTCAAGCGGCCGCTGGAAAGGGTCGAAGGGGTCTCCAAGGTAACCCTCTACGGCGTAGAACAAAAGCAGATAGAAATACGCCTGGATGCCGACAAATTGGCGGCCAGCGGCTTGTCGGCCGCGGATATACAGCAACGCTTGGCCGGGGAAAACTTCGTGGTCAGCGCCGGCACCCTGAGGGCCGATGCCACCGTCTACCAGGTCTCACCCAAGGGGGAGTTTCGCAGTCTGGAAGACATCACCGCCCTGGTGCTGATCCCGGGGATCACCCTGGGTGACATAGCCAGGGTCCAGTATGCCCTGCCGGAACGCATCGAAGGCCGTCATCTGGATCAAAAATATGCCGTGGGTCTGGATGTCTTCAAGGAGTCAGGTGCCAATCTGGTCGAAGTATCCGACAGGGTGAATAAGCTGATAGAGCAGATAAAACAAGATCAGCAATTCCAGGGGATCAAGCTGTTTATCATGGAAGATCAGGCCCATGGGGTCAAATCTTCACTCAAGGATCTGCTGTTTTCCGGTCTCATAGGTGCCCTGCTGTCGTTCGCCGTGCTCTATCTGTTCCTGCGTAACTTCAAGATGACCCTGATAGTAGTGTCATCCGTCCCCATCTCCATCTGCATGACGCTGGCGGGCATGTATTTCCTCGGTTACAGCCTGAATATCCTCTCCATGATGGGGCTGCTGCTCGCCATCGGCATGTTGATCGATAATGCCGTGGTGGTGACCGAGAGTGTCTTGCAGGAGAAACAAGGCCACACAGGCAACGGCGAGGATGCCGTGCTCACAGGGGTGGATAAAGTCGCCCTGGCGGTGTTGGCGGGTACCCTGACCACGGCCATAGTGTTCCTGCCCAATATCGTCGGCGTCAAGGTGGAGCTGACCATCTTCCTCGAGCACGTGGCCATTGCCATCTGCATCTCGCTGGCCGCCTCCCTGCTGGTTGCCAAGACATTGCTGCCGTTGATGCTGACCAAGTTCCACTTCAAGATCGTCCCGCAGACCAAGGCGAGCAGGCTGGAACATTTCTACCATGTCAGCCTGGACTGGATCCTGGCGCGGCCCTGGCGCAGCGGTGCCATCGCCGTCCTGATCCTGGCCTCGACCGGCATCCCGCTGAAGTTTGTACAAAAAGATCAACAGGACAGCCAGAGTAAGGAGCGGATCTACATCAATTACAATGTCGAGGGACGCCACAGCCTCGAGGTCACTCAGGCCATGATCAATAAGATGGAAGACTATCTCTACGGCAACAAGGAGAAGTTCCACATCGACTCTGTCTACAGTTACTACTCGCCCGACAGCGGTCAATCGACCCTGTTGTTGCAGAAGGATATAGAGATAGATCTGGCCGAGCTGAAAAAATCCATTCGCGAGGGTTTTCCCAAGTTTTCCATCGCCAAGCCACAGATAGGTTGGGGAAATGAAAACCAGGGAATCAGAGTCACCCTCACAGGACGCTCGACCACGGAACTCATCCGCCTGAGCGAGCAAGTGATCCCCCTGCTGGCAAACATTACAGGCCTGGAGGATGTCCGCTCCGAGATCAGTGGCGCCCAGCAGGAAGTGATAGTGCGTATCGACCGGCAGATGGCCGCCAGGCTGGATCTTAAACTGGATCAGGTCGCCTCGGCCATCTCCATGGCACTGCGCGGCTCGCCGCTGCGCTCCTTCCGCCACGATCCCAATGGCGAGTTGCGGATAGAACTGGCCTACGACAAACGTTGGCAGGCATCGCTGGAACGGCTCAAGCAGCTGCCGCTGGCACGCATAGGCGACCGGGTCTATACCCTGGACAACCTGGCCGATATCTCGATAACCCCGCGCTTCGATACCATAAGGCATTACAATCGCCAGACCTCGCTCTCCATAGGGGCTAACCTGGAAAATCTCACCACGGAAGAGGCGCAAAAGCACATCAAGCAGGTGATGGCTGCGGTCAACTTCCCCCAGGGTTACGACTATTCGCTGCGGGGCGGTTTCCAGCGCCAGGATGAAGATCAAGCCGTGATGGCAACCAATATGATCTTGGCAATCGCCATGATCTACATAGTCATGGCCGCCTTGTTCGAATCCTTGTTGCTGCCGACGGCCATCATCACCTCGATACTCTTCTCGATAACCGGGGTTTTCTGGGCACTGCTGCTGACAGGTACGCCCGTGTCTGTGATGGCCATGATAGGCATATTGATCCTGATGGGCATAGTGGTCAACAACGGCATAGTGCTGGTGGATCAGATCAATCAGATGTCGCCGCCACTCGAGACCCTCTCCAAGACCATAAGCACTGTGTGTATCACGCGTTTGCGGCCCGTGCTGATGACGGTCGGCACCACGGTACTCGGCTTGGTGCCCCTGGCCATGGGCGATACCCAGATAGGTGGCGGCGGTCCTCCCTACTCCCCTATGGCGATAGCCATCATAGGGGGCCTGACCTTCTCTACTGTCACCAGTTTGTATCTGGTGCCCCTGTGCTACCAGAGCCTATACCGCATGCGCCATGGCGCCGCTATCGCCCTGGGTCAGGCCGATAACAGAGCCCGCCGCTGGCTGCCATGGACCCAATGATGTCCGGACGATGTCCGGATGATGTTCAGGAATAAAAAAGGCTGCTCATGCAGCTTTTTTTATGCCACATTTCGAACTAAATTAAGCTGATACCACAATCATCAATCTCTCTGAGGTCTTCCAATGCACAGTGTCATTCGTCTCTTCACCTTCCCCCCAGGCCGCTTCTTGCGCTTGTCCAGTCTCTGTCTTCCCCTCTGCGTCAGCCTGAACCTGCACGCCGCCGACGACAGTTTTGCCAAGGTTGAGATCAAGGCGACCAGGCTCACAGACACAAGTTATCTGTTCATAGGTGCCGGCGGCAACATAGGCGTCAGTGCCGGCAAAGACGGGATACTCATCATAGACGATCAGTTTGCCCCTCTGGCCGACAAGATAAGTCGCGCTCTGGCCAACATCCAACCCGGCGCCCCCAGGTATGTGATAAACACCCACTATCATGGGGATCATACGGGGGGCAATGGCCATTTTGGGCAACAGGCCACCATCATGGCTCACCACAATGTGCTCAAACGTCTGGCCGCCGACAATAAGCTGCCGGCCTCGGCTCTGCCCGTCATCACCTATGATCAACACATCGGTGTGCATTTCAACGGCGATACCCTGCAGGTCATGTATTTGGGCCCCGGCCACACGGATGGTGACAGCATAGTGTTGTGGGATGACAAAAGCCTGGTGCACATGGGGGATCTGTTTTTCAAGGATAGATTTCCCTACATAGATCTCGATGCCGGCGGCTCTGTTGGCGGTTATCGGGATAATGTCGCTCAGGTGTTAACACTGCTAAGTGACACGACCCAAGTGATCCCCGGGCATGGCGAGCTTGCCACCAAAGCCGATCTGCAGCGCTTCAAGCTCATGCTCGATGAAAGCATTGCCTGGATGCAACAACAATTGCAAGCGGGTCAGAGTCTTACCCAGCTAAAGGCCCAAGGCATACCCGCTCCCTGGAAGGACTGGGGCTGGCAATTTGTCTCTGAAGAGCAGTGGATTGAGACCCTGTACCAGGGCTTGCAATAAGGGCTTGCAATAAGCGCTGGCGCTAGACCTTGCGCTAGACCTTGCAATAGGCCTTGAGTCGCAGGGAACAACGACTATGCGCTGCAGAGACGACTGGTGTCCATTCCCCTGCAGCGTCTGCCACCCCTGGCTCGGATGGACTGGCTTGCTGAGCTTTAAAGCATGCATCATACGCCGGTCCGGCTTGAGAGATCCCACCCTGTCTCCTAGAATTAGGACATTCAAATAACATCACTCATGGATGATTGTTTATTCTATTTAGGTGTCTCATGACCAAGAGTGCTAAGAAATCATGTCGGCCCCGTTACTTGCTCATATTGGAACTGGGGCAACAAATAACAGACATAGCCTCCGAACTTGCTCATCATAACTGGCATTGCCTCACTGCAACCAGTGTCGACTGTGCCATGACATTGGCAAAACAATACCCAATCCATGTTGCCATTGCCCAGCTCACCCCGACATGCCAGACACAGGTATTTTCGACCATCACCCGCCTCAAGCATGCAGGTCACACAATGCAATGGGTCGCCATTACTTCGACCCCCTGTAACAACACAACCAAATTTCGCCATTCGTTGCCCGAATATTTCATCGATTATCATCATCTGCCACTCGACTGGCATAGGCTGGACCACACCTTGGGTCACGCCAATGGTATGGCAGAACTCATGCCGCCGACGGGCAACAGCAGCATCACGGCGGCAACCCTGCCACCGCTATTGGGCAAGGGCAAACTGATCCGCGATTTGAATGCCAAGATCGAACGCGTAGCCTATGTCGATAACACTATCTTGCTCAGCGGTGAAACCGGAACGGGTAAGGGCCTGTGCGCCAGATGGATCCATGCCTTGTCTGCCCGCCACGCCGGTCCCATGATCTCGGTTAACTGCGGCGCCCTGCCCCCCAGCCTGATCCATTCGGCGCTGTTCGGTCACGAGAAAGGGGCCTTCACGGGTGCCGATCAGCGTTATCTCGGCCACATAGAGAGGGCCCACAAGGGGACCCTGTTTCTGGATGAGATCGCCGACTTGCCCATAGAGTTGCAGGTCAACCTGTTGCAGTTCATCGAAGACTGTACCATAGAGAGGATAGGTGGCAGCCAGCCGATAGAGGTCGATTGCCGCATCATTTTCGCGACCCATCAGAACCTGGAAACCGCCATAGAAGAAGGCCGATTTCGTGAAGATCTCTACCACAGGATCAATATCTTGCGGTTACACATGCCGAGCCTGAGAGAATACCAGGAAGACATAATGCTGCTGGCCAACATCATACTCAAAGAATGCACCCCGGCTGACGCCGAATTTCACTTCTCACCCTCGGCCATCCAGGCCATGCAAGCTTACGACTGGCCTGGCAATATCCGCGAAATGAAGAACCGTATTCAAAGAGCCGTGGTGATGTCGGACACTCCCCGCATCACTGAGAGCGCCCTGGGGATCGCCGGTCACAGCAAAGAATACTCGGGGGCCAATCTGGCCGAACAGCGCACAGTGATAGACACGGAAGTGTTGCTCAGGGCCATAGAGCGCAACAATCACAACATCTCGGCGGCCGCCAGAGAACTGAACATTTCACGGACCACCTTCTACCGCCTGGTAAGAAAATGCCATATCGACCTGTAAAAATGTCATATCAACTTCTAATCTTGTTCAGAGTATTAGCGCGCCTTTCTGACAAGCTCCCGGCCACCGCCAAGGAGCTGAAAAGTTTGCATACAACCTTTAGCCGCGTCACGGCACTATGACAGGTGCCGACGCCAAGGAGTGTCATCATGTCAATCAACCCCCTGAAGCCTGTCTTACTCGCGGCAGTCATGACGAGCGTCATAAGTTGCCAACCCCAGGACAGTGCCCGCCATCAGGAAGAGGCACAAAAAGAGCTGGCGTCACTCAAGCAGGATCTCAAGCAAGAAATAGCCCAGCTAAGACAGGAAGTGGCCAGCATAGGCGCACAAGTCAAGGAAATACACACAATAGCGACCGCCTCACAACAACCGCAATTCCGTAGCCTGCCCACCCAGTCCAACCTGGATAACGATGGCCAGCTGCCTTTCCTCGGAGAGGCCGAGGCTCAGGTCGCCATTCTGGAATTTTCAGATTTTCAATGCCCTTACTGTAAACGCTACATAGATAAGGCATTCTCCAAAATAAAGACCCAATACATAGACACGGGTAAAGTCAGATACCTGACCAGGCATTTTCCACTGAGCTTCCATCCCAAGGCCCAGGGGGCGGCGGTTGCCGCCAGCTGTGCCCAGCAACAACAAGCCTACTGGCCCATGCGGGAGACATTATTCGCCAACATCTCCAAGTTGGATGATGCCTTATACCAGCAAACCGCGACCAAGCTGACGCTGGACATGACACGTTTCAATGCCTGTCTCAAGGATGAGCAAATTGCCGATAAGATCGCCATGGATACCGCCTATGGCTCCAGCATAGGCATCCGCGGCACGCCGAGTTTTATCATAGGCAGAGTCGAGAACAATCGGCTGTTGGAGCCCAAACTTGTGGTCGGGGCCCAAAGCTATGAAACCTTCGCCACCCTACTTGATAATTTAATGGAGACGAAAGCCGCACAATAGCCACCTAGACCCTGCTCGAGTGGGATTCAGGCTATGCCGGCCCCACTCGAGCCCATGCGGGGCCCATCCGCCCGGCAGGCATTAGAGACAGCTTGTCCCCGGGCAACACCTGTTTCACTTTCGATACAACTTCCTATCTTTTAAATCAAAAAACACCGCAAAAAAACACTAAAGCACCAGTTTATCAAAGTGTTATACTTACGGCCCAACTCTTGCTTATCAGTTATCGTCATTTCCACCCTGCTATTGCATTTCTCACTGGCGCAATAACCGCCTCTCATTGCAATAGCACTCATTTACAATGGAGAAGGCTATGAAAATAACTGGTAAAAACTCACTACTGACAAAAAGTCCGGCGTTTATTCTGGGCCTGGCCATAGGGCTATTCGCCCCGACCACGCTCGCCGTTCATGATGAAGGTATTTTCGAACTCGAGGGCAACGCGATTCAAGACAGTGTCGCTCCGCCCTATGACTGGGAAACACTCTACAACGGAGGACTCAATAACGGCGGTAATACCACGGCATTTACTGGCATAGTCAACGATGAACCCAATGCCCAAGGCATAGATACCAGTATCTTCACCGGGGGACGCAAAGACATCCAACCCATAGCCCAGTGGGCACACAAGGCAGGTAGCTCACCCGATAAGGATGAGATCACCAATGCCTATGCCGCGGCATACAACAATGCTGCCGGTGATTTGCTCATTTATTTCGGCGCCGACCGGATTTCCAATAAGGGTGATGCCTTCATGGGCTTCTGGTTCTTTAAACAACACGTCGAAGCCAAGGGTGACGGCAGTTTTGAAGGTGAACACACCAACGGCGATGTGCTGGTGCTAACCAACTTCCCCCAAGCTTCCGGTGCCAGTCCCGAGATCCGCGTCGACATATGGGATGACTCTTGCAGTAAGGCAGCCAGCAACAACCCAGGTATCGGGGAATGTGACGCCGCCAACATAAGATTGTTACATAAGAGTAACGCCATCTGCGGTTCTGCGGCCGGCGATCTGGTCTGCGCCATCACCAATGATGAAGATGGTCCCTATGATCCAACGCCTTCACCTTGGCCCTATCAGTCAAAAAATGACAATACGGCCAATCAATTCCCCTATGAATCCATATTCGAAGGGGGTATCAACCTGACCCAACTCGTCGGTGGGGATAACTGCTTCAGCAGCTTCATGGCAGAGACTCGCTCATCGAGCGAGTTCACCGCCACCCTCAAAGACTTTGTCTTGCATGACTTCGATCTCTGCAGTGTCGATATCACCAAGGTCTGCAGCCAAGCCGAGGTTAATGCAACCGAAACGGGTTATGTCTATCAGTACGAGGGCAAGGTCATCAACGACGGCAGTGGTACCCTGTATAATGTTGTGGTCACAGATAGTGAGGCCGGCAACATGCATGCGCTCGGCACCATATTGTCAGGCGCTGAAGCCCCCTACAGCGGCAGCTTCGAAAGTTCCAGCAATGGGCTCAATAACAGTGTCACTGTGACTGCCTCAGGCAGCCCAACGGGTGCCTCCACCATCACAGACACAGCCGGAGATGAGTGTGAGCCTCTCAGCCTGTCGCCCATGATCTATGTCGATAAGGAGTGCAGCAGCAGCTTCGTACCCACAGCGAATGGCATCATAGCCGAGGTCAGCTTCAGCGGCCAGGTATGTAACACAACCACCCCTGGACTGACTCTGGTCAATGTCAGTGTCGTCGACGATTCGGGAACCCCTGGCGATCCTGGAGACGATGTTGCCGTATTGTCCGGCATCACACTCGGCCCTGACGCCTGTATGAATTACAGCGGCAGCTACATACCCAAAGATTTCGCTAACCCTATCAACCAAAACTTCCGCGACACAGTTTTGGCCAGTGGTCAGCTAAAACTTGACGGTTCATCGGCCAGCAACACAGCTTCTGCAGATTGCCCTATCTGCCCGAGCGGTAACTGAGCGCCTGCAACAGGAGATACCTTTCAGCACTAACGGTGCAAAACCAAAAAGGCCTGGCGATACCGCCAGGCCTTTCTTTTGGATAAATACGCTTAGCGGCGCTTGCCCTTACCGCTTCCGCCGGATGAAACCAGGCTTATCTGCACGGTCGCGCTGGCGCTGCTAACCCCATCAGACAGGGTATAACTGAAGCTGTCACTGGTCTTGAAGCTCTTGGCCGGCGTGTAACGTACACTGCCATCACTCAGGGTTTCAACACTGCCCTTGGCTGCGCCAGACGCTTGCACTGTCACCTGAGTACCAGCAGGGACTGTATCGTTACCCAGTACAGCTATGGTAACGGCCTGCTTGCTCGAAATAGTCACCAAATCATCATTCGCAGCCAAGCCTGAAGAGCCACCGGTCGAGGATGATGCCACTTGGTAAGTCAGGTTGATACTCCCTTTGACATTGGCATTAACAAGGGAGGCGGCAGTAACGGGAATGCTGTAGCTTCCAGCAGCGCTTGTGCTTGCGGAAGTCACCGACAGCTTGACTTGCTGAGTTTGTCCCGGGGCCAAATTCACTGTCACAGTGTTGGCCAACCAACCACTCAATACACTTGCCTTGACCGAGAAGTCACTGGCGGCGCACTCAGCTGAGTCACGATTTTCTATTTTAACACTGTATTGCAGGGTATCACCCGCCATTGCCGAGCCGGAGCCCACCACCGAAGAGACCACGGGAGCCGCAATCACACACTGGCTTGAGCCTGAACCCATCTGAACGCTGATGTCGGCGGTACTGCCATTGGCAGACTGCAGGCTGAAAGTCACTCCTGACTCAGTGTCAGTGAAAGTGTCACCTATCGCCATCGCCGGGTCTTCCCAGTCACTGAAACCAAAAAGTTGCTTGAATGTGGAGTTTGGCTTCAGGTGCAGTAAACGGCTGCTCTTCTGCTCACCTTCGGTTGCCAGACGCACCACCACACCTTCGGTCACATCCCCACGATAGGCTTGGTAAGAGCGATCCGCCAGGAAGCTATCATGACTCAAGGCCTGACGATACTCGATATAGAACCAACGCATCTTGCCGGTAACAGGGTCCGCACCACGGGGAATTTTCAATGCGACAGGCAAGCCATTATTTTGCTCGTAAGCCCCCAGGGTGAATAGGCCGTCTTGCTGTACCAGAGTCACCTTGGGCGCCGCAGAGGCAGACAACCAGCCGAGGCGCTCCTTCTGGAAGGTATTGAAGTAGCCCATATCATGGTTACCCATGGTGTCATAGCTGTCGCCATACTCCAGCACCCGACATTGATCGCCGAGAGTGACATCACCACAATCGAGCGCACTGGAATGAGACAAGCCTAAGTTATGCCCCAGTTCATGGGCCACGACTCTGGGAGCAAACTTACCATTGATAGACGCGCGCGAAGGCAGCCCAGAGGAAGTGCCTGAGCCCTCGGAGGAACAGGCTGTGCTGGTGGTCAGGTAAATATAACGATCATAGTTTGCGATTGGCACACCGGCATCCACCGCCAGGGTGTTAACCGCCTCTGCCACAGCAGCATCATTACACACTGTATTAGACAAGGGGACGGTGAAGAGACCGGCAACCTTTCCCGATAACCACAGCTGGCCATAGGAATTGGCACGATAGAAATCATTGACAGTACCAAAGACCAACGAATTCGCTTCTGCGCTGCTCAGCGGCGCTTCATTCGGGTTTTCTTGAAAGTTCACCAGGAACACCAAGGTTTTCTGTTCCCCTGTAACCGCGGCCTCAGCAGGAGACACCGCAAAGCCGAATGCAGAAAATGCCAACAGTGACATGGCTAAAGGTCTTAACACCTTTACCGCGGAAAAACCTGATGCCGCAACAACATTCATCATGTTCAAATTCGTTACCCCTAAACTATGTAAATAATCTTGCGTCTCGGTCCCGAAGGCCGAGTCAATTATTCTTAAACCCGCTTAACAACTTCACTCGGTCTAACCCAGGTGTTTACTGGCTTTGCGAGTAAAAACAGCCGGCATACTAGCAAAAGGGTTGGCGATATAACAACCAATAATTGATCATTTTTCGATCGTTTTGGGGTTGTTTTTTTGAATTTGTATCAGAATCAAGGATAAAGCCATAAAATGAGCAAGCCTACTAATAGTCGTTCAGCAAGTTATTAATTACACTAAATAAGTTACAATGCTCTAGTATAAATGACCTTAATGTAGCAATTTTACAGAATAAAACACCAAATAATTTGATTGGTAAATCTTTCATTTTATGGGTGTTGGCAAAATGTTACATTTGCTAACAAATTGCATTACTGCTGAAAATAACGCCTATTGATGCTTTCTCTACTGAAAGCCTGATTTTCAGCGCAAAAATCTAGATGCGCGACTGTGCCACAGCTATTACCTGAACCCTGTGCCACAGCTATTACCTGAACCCAGCGACTCGGTCCAACATAGGACCGCTTCCCATCTCAAGCTCTCTATCTCAACGTCCCATCTCAACGTTCTCATCTCAAGATACGAGCCTCGCTCCCGTCGCCTATGCGGCGATGGACGGAACAAGGTGTACAACATAGCAACAGTGTGACAAGCCCATGTGCAGTGTGACACTTGAATAAAACACCATTGTTTACAAATGGATACCACCAGAGCCATCGCCACGGGTGTTTCATGAGTGTTAAATCGAGTGTAACGAAAGCGATTCAAACTCATCAAATAAAAACACTTTATCAATTGCAATCAAGCTCTTACAAACATGGTCCAGTGCTTGCTTTTACATCTACCAGTAGCCGAAGCCCGGCACTCTCCCCTGTCTCAGACGCGGTATGCAGTACAGGAGACAATACATGGGTAGTGAGCATGGACAGAGAACATGGACAGAGAGCATGGATAAAGCGCCTGGGCTCATCACTGCAGCAGCGATACAGGACCGCAATCAAGGTCCGGATAGGCAGCAGGGCTACCAATCAACACAGTTAGCATAAAAAGTTCGTTTTATCATTTATATACAAGTTTTTACCTGAAGCATGTAGTGAATAGATCCGATGACTGGGAGCCCAGTGCCCCCTATGACCGACCTCTTATGACAGGCTTCTTATGACTTTCCATAACTGATTTGAAATACTGAAATGGATGGGAAATATTATGAAACGATTCAATTGTAACCGGCTTACCAGGGCACTGGGCGTTACCCTGATAAGCAGCGCCTTCCTCTATGGTGCTACCAGTCTCACGCCCGCCAACGCCTCCTTCTTCCCACAGAAGATGGACCAGGCCTGTATGGCCGAACAGGCAGGTTTCAACCTTAACTGTACCGCCAACGACGTGCGGGTGAGTAAGGTAGATAACATCAAGAATATTGATAACCCAGGTGATCCCGTGGAATGCGTGTTGGGCACAGAAGTGACCTTCCTGGCCGATGTCACCATCACCACCACGGCCAACGAGCGTTACGACTATTCAGCGTATCTGCCCGAAGGCAACTGGAGTGCCCAAGATTCCAACCCGGATAACACCTGTTCCATTCTGCTGGGTCGAACCGATGGCCCAGGGGTGGACTTGGAAGAAGGTCTGGATGTCTGTGCCGACATCAGTAAGGCGGCAGGCTTTAACCCAACCCACTTATATGAAGCAGAAGAGATCACCCTGTTCTGCCGTGACGATGACAATTCCGGCAAGGCAGAATTCAATTACTGTATGGCCTGGCATAACAAGACAGGTGAAGATTGTAGCGAAGAAGACCCAGCCGCTCCCGGCACTCCATCCAAGTGCCGTTGTGACTCCTTCGACATAGACGTGTTCATCAAACCCAACCCACCAACCGTAGTCAAGGCCCTGATAGGCACCAATACCTATAGCGAGCCGGGAGGCGAATACACCTTCAGTGTGAGTTTCACCAACCCCAATGCTCAGACAGCCCTGTACCTCACCTCGCTCAGCGATGTGATAGACACAGGCGCCGACGGCAGTTATGAAACTACCTTCGATCTCTGGGGCGCCACAGGCGCAGCAGGTGCAGCCGACGGTCTCTATCTGACTGCCAGCAACTGTACTCAGCCTGCCAACGGCGGTGAAATCGCCCCAAGCGGCTCCTACAGCTGTCAGTTCAAGGTGCATATCGTCGACACAGATCTGCCCGACGATCAGAGTCCGGAGTTATATAATGACCTGATCAAATTGTCACTCGAAGACAAGAATGGCTCCCCTGTGACCGACGGTAACACCTGCGCCGCAGTGGGCGGCGTTGACGGTGATCACTGCAGTAACGTGATCCAGGTACAGGTCACTAACCTGCCACCCACCATCAGCGTACTCAAGTCTGCCAGTCCGGATCAGGTACCCGAGTCTGGCGACACAGTCACTTACACAGTAAGGGTCGACAACACCTCAGATACTTGGGATTCACCGCTGCTACTCACCAGTCTGATGGATGACAAGTTCGGTGATCTTAACGGTAAAGGCACTTGTGCCACAGGTGGTTATATCGCCTACAATGATTTCTATGAATGTAGTTTCGACGAATTTATCAGCGGTTCAGGCGCCGGCTCACACACCAACATTGCCACAGCCAAGGCGGTGGATAATGAAGCCGATGAAGCCACCAATTCAGACTCTGAAACCGTGGTGATCAACGATGTGCCTTCGATGATTAACCTCATCAAGACCGCCGACCCAACCTCGGTACTGGAAACAGGTGACGATCCTGCCGTCACCCGCGCCGTCGACTACACCTTCGAGTTCAGTGTAGATGCGGCCGGTGTCGACAAGGTCACCTTCAGCAGCCTGATCGATGATAGGTTTGACGTGTTAACCGGCGATTGTCTGGTCGACATGTTGAACGGTGCACCTATTGCACCTACCCCACTCAATGGCTTCATGCTGCTGCCGGGTGAATACGCCAGCTGTACCATCACTGAGCAGCTGAAAGGCAATGCGGGTGATGTGCATGTCAACGTTGCCACCATAGACGGCGTGGACGAAGATGGCCAACCAGTGCAAGACATGGACGATGCCGCTGTCACCTTCATTCCTGGCTCACCAGCCACAGACATGAAGTTCGCCGCCAGCATGCTGGTGGTACTGGAGCTGCATAACGCCGGCATAGAAAACGTCAACCTGACGCTGCTCACATTGGGCGGTGCTAATGTCTTTGCCAACCAGGCGACTCCTGGATTCAGGCTGATCAACGGTGGTGGTGTCTTCGACAGCATAGGTTATGGTCCTTGTGTTGAGAACCAACAGCTCACCTATAATGGCTCGCCTGGCGACACCTATAGTTGTGCCTTTACTATCGAGTTCATTCCAGGTCTGGAAAATACCCTGCCCATCAACTTCCTCAACAGCGTAATTGCTACGGTTGAAGATGATGAAGGCGATGATTCAACCAATGATGTGTTAATTCAGGTCATTACCCAGGAATAATCTCAGTGTGAACAACTTGGAGTAGATAAAAGGAGTAGATAAAAAAGAAGCCGGGGCATTGCCCCGGCTTTTTTTTTGTTCGACTTCAGCGGTTATCTTTTACCCTTGCCATTACCGCCGCCCGAGCTTGTCAGGCTGACCACCACAGTGGCGGTCGCTGTGGCCTTACCGTCTGTGACTGTATAGCTGAAGCTGTCACCGCTCTTGAAGCTCTTGGACGGGGTATATACCAGCTGGCCACCGGCCATAATTTGTACACTGCCTTTGGCGCCTTGAGTCACGCCACTGATGCTGAGCTTATCGCCGTCGGCATCGCTGTCGTTGCCCAGCACATTGATGCTGATGGACGTCTTGCTCGACATGGCGACACTGTCGTTGACCGCCACAGGGGCGCTGTTGGCCTTGGCGGCCACAGTGTAACTGACTGAGGTGCTGGCCTGGTAACCGCTGTTAACACTGTCGCGCGTCGTCAACGTCAGGCTGTAGCTGCCGGATATGGCCGTCGATGCAGAGGTCACGCCCAGGCTCACCGTCTTGCTGGCACCGCTCGCCAAGGTCAGGTTGGCGCTGTCGGCACTCCAACCCGCAGGCACAGAAGCAGACAGATTGAAGCCGACATCATCACACCCTTGACCGTTCTGGTTGGTCACTGTGACGCTGTAGCTTTGTAAACTGCCGGCGGCCAGTTCCAAGCCAACCGGGTTGGCAACTGTTATGCGCGGCGCGGCCAGGCTGCATGTCGGCAGCGGCGCGCTCACGGTATAGTTGGCGCTGGCAGACGCCTGATAGCTCAAATTGTTGCGATTGCGGGCCAACAGGCTGAAATCATACACGCCATCAACAGCAGTCGAAGACGAAGTCACTGTGATGCTCACGGCCTTCGCCTCGCCCGGTGCCAGGCTGACACTGGCAGTGTCGGCGCTCCAGGAGGTGGGCAGGCTGGCTGCCACATCGAAGCTCGAGGCGGCGCAGCTGTCGCTGTCATTGTTCTTGAGCATGCCCTGATAAGTCACGGCTGTACCGGGTGCGACTGCACCGCTGCTGTTGCTTGTCAGTGACCACACAGGGTTAGCCAACACACAGGCCGCAACCGGGGTCTCCACCACATAACTCACCAGGCCGCTGCTCTGGTATTGACTGTCGCTGCCATGCTTGGCACTGATGTTGATGTCATAGAAACCGTCGGCCGCACTGGCTGACGAGGTCACCGTCAGGGTCACGCTGCCGCTGGCACCCGGAGCCAGATTCAGGCTATTGCTCGTGGCGCTCCAGCCCGCAGGCACCTGTGCCGAGACGGCAAAGCTGTCGGCGGCGCAGTCCTGGCTGTCGCGGTTGGTCACGGTCGCGCTATAGCTCACGCCGGTGCCGGGGGCGACCCAGGCACTGGTATTGGGCGACAGAGCCAAAGCGGGACTGGCCCTGACACAGCTGGCGCCCGTGCCACCCGAATAACTGACGTTGACGCCAACGCCCGAGCCGTCGGCCCATTCTGTGGTGATGGTCACACCGGCAACACTATCTGTGTAGCTTTGACCGGCCACCAGGGCGGCATCATCCAAATCATAGATAGAGCTTAGCGGTGTCATATCCAGCAGTTGGCTGCTTTCTATGTCTTCGGCGCTGCTATTGAGATGCACCAACACCCCGGCCGTATCCGCCTTGCCCGCGAGGAAACTGTCAAAACCTGTGGGTTGACGATACTCCAGGTAGTACCACAACTGCTCGCCAGTAGTCGCATCCGTGCCGCGGCGCACCTTGAGCCCCTTGGCCACACCGTTCGGGCTGGTTTCATAGGGTTCCAGCAGGAAGCTGCCATCCTTGTCTGCTGTGGCTATCTCACCCTGTTCGGCGGTCAGCCAGCCCAGTCGCTCTTTATTGAAGACGTTAAAATGGCCCTCGGACTTCCCCATGATGTCCAGCACATCGCCATAGGTGATGGCAACACAAGCATCGCTGATGTAGCCACTGCCACAGTTCAGCCTCTTGGCATGCTTAAGACCCAGGTTGTGGCCCAATTCATGACCTATGGTGAGCAGATTGAGTTCACCGTTGAGCCAGGCCCTTGAAGGAACGCCACCGACTGTGCCCTGACCACGCCAGCCACAGGCGCTGTTCTGGGGTAACATGTACACCAGTCGTTGGTACTGGCTCAAATCTATGCCGTTATCTTTGGCGACCTGCTGCGCATAACTGTCCATGCCGAAGTAATCACAGGTGGTGTTGATGGGTAAGGTGTAATAGCCCTTCACATCTCCCGTGAGCCAGGTCTGGCCGTAGGAGGCTTCCCGGTAGTAATCATTGACTGTGCCAAACACCATCTGCTGCACCTGCGCCGCAGTCCAGGGTTGCACACTCGGATTGTCCTGAAAGTTGAGCATGAGTACCAGCAGCTTCTGCTCGCCCTTGGTGCCCGACAGTGGCGTCATGGTCGAGACAGAACTCGTGCCGGCAAGAGTGTCGGCACCCGCCGCCAATACCACCAAACCGTCTTGAGCCTCGTCGACGACCAGGTCGCCGTTGGCCGCGTCTTGCCGACCATCATTGAACTGCCAGCCCTTGACCCGCACCTTGTCGCCGGTTTTCAACTGTGCAGTCCGGGCATTGGCGGGCAGATGCAATACCACCCGGCCCTTGTCGGTCACCAGCGTATGCTGTAAACGATTCAGGCTGGGATCCTCGAAATCTTCATAGACGACTTCAAGCTCACCTTGCAGTTCGCCCCTATGTGCCAGCCTGGCCTCGACCTCGGCCGGCAGGCCGGCGCGTTTGGATTCGGGTAGCACGCTGCGCAGCGCAGCGCCGGGATCTGTCTTGAGCAACTCACCCTGAGCGGCCTGACGGGCGATGGCCAGCTCCAGCAGTTGTTGCGCTAATTCAGCATCCCGTGATGCCCTGGCGCCATTGACGTCGGCGGCCTTGGCTGCATGGCGATACTCCGCCATCAGCCCGGCCAACGCCAGCGTCTGTTGCTCGGTTTGTTGCTTGTCGGCCCTGGCTTTGTCTGCCCTGGCCTTATGTGCTTTGCCTTGAGGTAGGTGGATTTGGGAGTGAGAGTCATGGCTCTGTGCTTTGGCCAGGGCTGGCCCCGAAAACGTGGTGGCCGATGCCAGTGCCAGGAGTGTCAAAGCACTCAACCGGGAAAAGTGAGTCGCGGCAAAGCGCGATGCCACTGAGACATTCTTCATGTTCAAATTCATTACCCCTAAACAATACAAATAATCTAGCGCCCCGGTCCCTAAGGCCGAGTCAATTATTCTTGAAACCGCTAAACAACATCACTCGGCCTCCAACCCGGTTGAACCCAGGGTTTTACTGGCTTTGTGAGTAAAAACAGCCGGCATACTAGCAAAGGGACTGACGATATTACAATCAATAAGCGCTTATTTTTTGATCGTTTTTGAGTTGTTTTTTCGAATTTGTATCAGAATCAAAGGTAAAGCGGTAAAATAAATTTGCTTACAATCATCTGCGTCATAATAGTCTGATTCACAACAAAAATAAGTAACGATACGAAATAATCGACTAAAATGTAGTCAACTTTCAGTTTAAAACACTAAATACAGGCATAGGTAAGCACCTAATTTTTGAGGTGTTGCTAAAATGTAATATTTACTAACAATTAACATTATGGGTAAAAAAAGCTGCTACTGCAGCACTATTCATCCAAAGCCTGGTTTTAGCAAAAATCCCCCAGCTGCCCCCAGAGCATTAGCCTGAATAACACCTGTTAAAATGCCAATTTCAATGCAAAAAACCAATGACTGGACAAATAACAGAACTTAATGCCGGCACAGGGAGCGTGAGCCGGTGATGCTAGGGGGAAGTAAAAAAGCAGGCTAGCTCTGCTCAGCCCTGAACGACCTGAGTACCCAGTAAATGGGTTTCAAATCCCGCCCACCACGGTGACGAAAGGGTCGCAGCAGGAAACCCAGCCATTGCCAACCGGCCAACAAAGTTTGGGTATGGCGCCACACCCTTTCACCGCCCGTGTTGCGGTAATGCTTAATGGCCTCGCCAATCATCTGCTCCGCCGGACCCAAATAGCGGTACAGGCTATGAATATAAACCAACAGATCCCTGATCTGTTGCATCAGCAGGTTGCTACCTTGTTGATTAGCTTCAAAATCGATAAAAGTCACCCGCCCTTGCTGCCAGCTGATGTCCCTTAATGCCGGCCTGCCGTGGGCCAGTGCCATCTTATGCAGCCCTGCCAGCGCCTTGGCGCTATCGTTCAATATGCTCTGCAGACAAGCGGGTTCCAATCCGGGGGCCGATAGCCATTGATTGACGGTAGGACCGACATCCTCCAACACCAGATAATGCTCGTCGGCCTGGATAAGCTTAGGTACCGGAGCCTGTAGCTCGGCCAAGCGCTGCAGCACTCGAACTTCTTTAAGAAAGGATTGATGCGGATCGGCCTTCAACAAACGCATGGCGCCCTGGAGGCGTTCGGTTTGCTTCAACCAATATTTCTTGCCTTCATACTCAAATTGGCAGACGCGCTCACCTGGGTGGGCGGCCAGCATGTTGGTAACCAGGTGATTAAATGACGGGGAATTCATACTCCGGGACTCCATTCCAATGAACGACGCCGAGTATAAATAAGGCCATGAAGCGAATCAATTCTCAGACAAAGAAATTAAGCGCATTTAACTACTTAAGCAGTTATTTTGTTACATTTTTATAAAAACAAAAACACAATCTACTGCCGTGAATCAAGTTGACAACATCAACACACTCCAGTGCCTGGTTCCTGCTGCGGTACTGACAGCGCCTGTTATCGGCCGGCTCCCATAGCGCCGGCAAGAGTCGATGAGCCTGTAGCTATGGGCATCTAGCAATGGGCATATATCAATGGGCGCATAACCAGGCGATAGGCATAAAAAAGCGCTTCACAGGGAAGCGCTACAGCCGAACAGACGCCGGGATTATTCCGCCTTATGCCACTCTCTGGCACGATTTTCCAACAAGACAGGGATACCTTCTGTGATGGGGTAAGCCAGCTTGTCAGCCTTACAGATCAACTCCTGCGCCGCCTTATCGTATTCGAGTTTGCCTTTACAAACAGGGCAAGCCACTATGTCCAACAGTTTTTTATCGAATGCCATCTGGGGTTCCTCGTTTAGCCTCAATCACGGCCTTGAGCCGGCTCAGCAACTGGCTGTCAAATTGTGGTGCTATTTTGGCATCGACTGCCAGATACCACCAGTTCTCTTGTGCAAAATCACGGCATTTTACCGCATCTTTTTCTGTCATCAGCAAGGGCTGGTCCCGGGCCAGCGCCTGCAATGTTTCAAGCTTGAAAGCTTGATGATCGGCGAAGGCCACACCCTGTTTCAGCCGATACCCCAATGCCGCCAGGGTGCCGAAAAAACGTGCCGGATGACCTATGGCCGCCATGGCGATCACCTCCTGCCCGGGTCGCGGAGGGGCGAGTCTGGTGCCCTGCCCCACGGCCTTGAGTTCACCGGGTTCCAGCGTCATCTGCCACTCCCCCGCCCGAGCCTCACCGCCGTTGACTAGCACCCAATCGACAGTCTGCAGTCGCCAGGCCCCTTCGCGCAGCGGCCCCGCCGGCAACAACAGGCCATTGCCAAGACGTCGCTCGCCATCAAGGATCGCCAACTCCAGGTCCCTGTGCAGCGCATAATGTTGCAAACCATCGTCGCAGAGAATGACATCGACATCGAACTCGGCGATGAGCCTGCGCCCCGCGGCGATACGACTGGGGCCGACCACCATGGGCACGCGGGTACGCGCTACTATCATGGCCGGCTCATCCCCCACATCCTCGGCCTTGGCCCCCGGCAGCACGCTTTTCACCCCGTCTATGTGGATGCCGTAGCCCCGGCTTATCACCCCTGGCTTATAGCCCGCCGAGCGCAGCAACCGAATGAGATAGAGCACGGTCGGGGTCTTGCCGACACCGCCGACACTGATGTTACCCACCACTATCACGGGCACAGGCAAAACAGTGGTCTGCTTGAGCCCCAGGCGATACAGGCTGCGGCGCAGTGCCGTCAGCAGCATGAACAGCAGCGACAGGGGCGCCAGCAACCAACGCGCCGGGTGTCTTAGATACCAGAGACGATTTACCCAAGCTTGCATCTAGCTGCCGAACTGCATCTGATAAAGCTTGGCGTACATGCCATTTTGTTCGAGCAGCGACTTGTGGGTACCCCGCTCGACTATACAGCCCTGATCGACCACCAAGATCTGATCGGCGCTCTCGATAGTCGACAGCCTATGGGCTATCACCACAGAGGTACGGTTCTGCCGCAAGTTATCCAGGCCCAGCTGAATCGCCTTCTCCGACTCGGTATCCAACGCCGAGGTGGCTTCATCCAGGATCAGCACGGGCGCATCGCGCAGCATGGCACGGGCGATGGCGATGCGCTGACGCTGGCCGCCGGACAGGAGCACACCGTTCTCACCCACCTGGGTATCCAGGCCCTCAGGCAAGGCCTCGATGAACTCCATCGCATAGGCCAACTCGGCGGCCTTGATGATCTGTTCACGGGTCACTTCCCCCGGATAGGCGTAGGCTATGTTGTTGGCTATGGTATCGTTGAACAGGGTCACCTGCTGCGACACCAGGGCAACCTGATTACGCAGCGACTTGAGGCTGTAATCATAGATGCTGACATCGTCGAGCAAGATGTCGCCCCGCTCCAAACCGGCATAGAAACGGGTGATCAGACTGGCGATGGTCGACTTACCCGAGCCGGAGCGGCCAACCAGCGCCAGGGTTTGCCCCTGGCGAACCTCAAACGACACCCCATCGAGCGCCAGCTTGTCCTGGTTGGCATAACGGAAACTGACGTCATCAAATCTCAGATTACCCGCGGCTCTGGCGACCTCGTAATGGCCATTGTCTTCCTCAGGCTCGGTATCCAGCAGTTCGAATACCGTGGTTGAAGCGGCGATGCCACGCTGGAACTCGGCATTCACCCGGGTGAGATTCTTGATGGGTTGCAGCATGCCCAACATGGCGGCAAGAATGGTGGCGAAGGTACCGGCAGTCAGGTCGGTTTTCATGCTGTCGAAGCTGGCGGCATAGAGCACAAATGCCAGCGCGAAGGAGCCAATCACCATGATGACAGGCTGGCTCACGGACTGGGCCACAGCCAGCTTCATGTTCTGGTGGCGGTTTCTATCGTTGATCTGGGCAAAACGCTTGGCTTCGGTTTCCTGGCCGCCAAAGGCCAGCACATTCTTATGCCCCTTGATCATCTGCTCTGTGGTCGCAGTCACCCCACCCATGGCGGCCTGGATCTGTTTGGAGACCTTGCGAAAACGTCGGCTCACCACACTGATCACCAGCCCCATAATGGGACCTATGACCAGGATGCACAGCGACAATTTCCAGGAGTAGAAGAACATCAACGCCAACATACCGACCACAGTGATGCTGTCGCGAACGATGGAAATCAGGGCGCTGCCCGAGGCTCTGGCTATCTGCTCGGTATCGAAGGTCACCTTGGAGATCAGATTGCCGGTATTCTCTCTGTCGATATAGCTGACGGGCAGGCTCAGGTAGTGTTCGAACACTTGTTGGCGCATGTCCATGATCAGCCTGGCGCTCATGTAGGAGATGCCGTAGGTGGACACGAAATTAGCCAGCCCCCGCAGGGCGAACATGCCTATGACCACCAGCGGTGCCAGGGTCAACACATCCTTATTCGCCTTGAAACCATCCGAGGTCATTCCTACCCCACCCGTCAGTGACGTCACGGAAGGCACGACACTCTGGCCGGAAAAACCTTCGTCGATGAAAGGTTTAATGAAGGCGATGAAGGCGGCGTCGACCAGGCCATAGGTCAGCAGGCCCAATACCGACAGCACAAACATGCCTTTCATCGGTTTGAGATACCCCATCAGTCGCTTGAAGACTGTCCAGATTTCATTTTTTGGCGATGTTGTCATTGATAACACTGAGATAATGGCAAAGTGAGCATTCTACTCCGGTTTAGGCGTCTCACCAAATCTAAACAAACGGTTATACCAAAAAGGCGCCAAATCAGCGCGATAGCCACGAACGACCCGTTCGTCGCGATTAAAAAGCACACTGATCTGGCCGGCCTCCCCCGTGCTCAGGGCACGGATCCCCTGCGCCCGGTAGCGTTGCACTATGTCCGCCTTGGGAAACCCGTAGCGATTCTCGAACCCGGCGGGAAACAGCACCAGCTCGGGCGCCACGGCGGCGATAAACGCCGGGGATGACGAGGTTCTGCTGCCATGATGGGGGGCGATCAGGACCTGGCTGTGCAGCTGCGCCCCGCCGGCCAACAAGGCCTGTTCGGCATCGGCTTCTATATCCCCCGTGAGCAGCAGCTTCTGCCGCTCATCGCCGATGCGGATGACACAGGAACCATTGTTGCCCGCAACGGCTTGCGCCGGCCCCACTATCTCCAGACTCAACCCCTGCCAGGCGAGGCGTTTGGGGCGGCAATTTATCTGGCCGAATTCGGGCAGATCCGAGATCACCCTGGCCTCATTGAAGGCTGCCAGCATGGTCCGCGCCCCGCCGGCGTGATCGTTGTCGCCATGGCTGATAACAAGATAGTCGAGTGCCGACAAGCCCTTGCTGCTCAGGAATGGCAAGATCACCCGCTCGGCATAGCTGAAATCGCCGAAGGCGGCGCCTGTGTCGTACAACAATGCCCTGCCCGACTTTTCCACCACCACGGCCAGCCCCTGACCGACATCGAGCAGATGCACCCGCCAGCGCGCCTGCGCTATGGGGTACAAGGTCAACCAGAGCGACAACAGCGCCGGCAGCAAGCAGACCGACAGAGCCAAATGCCAGCCCCAACGCTGCCAGCCGGCATGAGCCGATGGCCTGGCCTTGAGCAACAACAGCAACCCCAGCCCGGTGAATATCGCCGCCGCCAGCATGGCCTGTGAGGGCTGCAGCCAATGAGCCGGCAGCCGATTGCTAAAGTCGATCAAGGCGGTGAAGGGCTGCAGACTGGCATCGGCCAGCACCCAGAGCCAGTGCCAGTCCTGGCCAAATGCCAGCCCCAGATCCCAGAGCATGAATACCAGCAACACCAGCGGGATCACCAGGAAACTGAAATAAGGCACCAGCAGCAGGTTCAACCATAGGCTATGGAGGCTGAACCCCTGGAACAATAGCGCCTGCAGCAAGCCCAGCCCGAGGCTAAGACGCCATTGGACCGCCCAGAATTGCCGCGCCCACAGGCCGACTCTTGGGCCTATGCCAGGATCCGTCTGAGCACTGGCATGGGCACTGGCATCGGCAAGCTGGGCCGCATGGGGGTAACTCTGGAGGCTGAACAGGATAATCGCCAGCGCCGAAAATGACAGCCAGAAACCGGCGCTCAGGCCGGCAAAGGGAGAGATGAGCAGCACCAGGAATAAGGCGGTCAGGAGGCGCTCCCAGGGCGAGGAGAAGCGCCGCAACGCCCCCAGCAACATCAGCAGCAAGATCATCAACAAGGCCCTCTGGGTGGCGATGCCAAAGCCCGCCAAATAGGCATAACCCCAGGCGCTGCCAGCGGCCAAGGTCAATGCTATCAACAGATTACGCCGCCCCTGACTGGGCCAGAGGCGTCCAAACCAGAGCGCCAACGCATAGGCCCAGGCCGCCACCACGGACAGATGTAACCCGGAAATCGCCACCAGATGGCCCGTGCCCGTTTGCCTCAAGGCCTGCCAGCGCTGCGCCCCTATGAGTCGTTTGTCACCGAGCAACAGGGCCAGCAGTATGTCTCCCCTCTCCAAGGGCCTCAGCACGGGCAATAAGAGGTTCAGCCATGCTTGGCGCACCGAAGTGTGCGCCATCAGCAGCTCACCATGGATCACTCTGCCCCTGGCTATGATATGCTGACCGATGAGGTGTTTCTGCTGGTTATAACCGCCCTGATCCAGCAGGCTGCTGAGCCCTTTGGGTTTGAGTTCGAGACGCCAGATCTGCCCGGGGGCGAGCGGCGGCGGATCTCGCCATGTCAGCCTGAGTTTGGGTCTGGGCAAGGGTAATGGGGCCAAGATTAAATTTCGATTAATTAATGCGATATCCAGACTAACCCAGTCGCTGTTTCGATCCACTAGTGTTATGATTTCGCCTCTGATACTGACAGATGGCGGCAATTGCAGCGCCTCTGACGGCAACAAGATGAGGCCGAAGCTGGATATCCACGCCAGGGCCGACAAACTTCCTGACAACAGCGGGGATATTTTAGCCAGTAGAAGCCCCCCCAGGATCACCACAGGAATGAGGGGCGCAGGCAGGAGTGATGGCCACAACATCGCCGACAATAAACAGGCACAAAAGCCAAACATGAATCCATTCATAGTGAATTAAGTTAAGACAGCAATCTCAGCCTATGCCAAAAAAATTTATCAGCAGGTTTATGCCCAAGCCGGAAACGCTGCGGGACCATAAACACCTGCGCATGTTCGGAACCTTGCTCCATAAGCCAAACCTGTGGGCTCTGAACCGCAAATCGGCCCCCGGCGCCTTTGCGGTCGGCCTGTTTGTGGCCTTCGTCCCCATGCCGTTTCAGATGGTACTGGCGGCAGCGCTCGCCATCGCCTTTAATGTGAACTTGCCCGTATCGGTCGCCCTGGTGTGGATTACGAACCCACTGACCATGCCCGTCATCTTCTACGCAGCCTACCTCCTGGGTGCCAGGCTCCTCGGCCATACGCCTCAGAACTTCAACTTCCAGGCGAGCTGGCAATGGATAGAAGCTTCGATCACCACCATAGGGCCGCCATTTCTGCTCGGTTGTTTCGTGCTGGGGACCATTTTCGCCGTGCTTGGCTTTCTCACCATCAAGAGTCTGTGGCGCTATTCGATAATCTTTAAATGGCAACAACGCAGCAATGGCAATGGCAATGGCCGCAACAAGCAGTAAACCTGGCAAAAGCCTGACAAAACCTAGAACATAAAAAAACGCGCTCAAGGCGCGTTTTTTATTGGCTGACGTTGATGACCCTGACCCAGACATCTTGTATGAGTCATCTTGCATGAGTCATCTTGCATGAGGCAGCCTGGATCAGCGCCCGGCGAGCGCCGTGGCCGGCGCTATCTGACTGGCCTTGAAGGCCGGATACAGGGTCGCCAGCAGGCTCATCACGAAGGCCATGGTGATCACCAGCGCGGCATCCGGCCACTGCAGCTGCGACGGCAGGAAGTCGATAAAATACACATCGGCAGACAAGAACGTCATCCCGAATAGCCGTTCCAGCCCAGAGGCGAAACTGCTCAAGTTCAGCGCCAGGGCAACCCCTATCAGGCCACCGAAGGCACAACCCAACAAACCATTGAGTGCGCCCTGGACCATGAAGATGGTCATGATAGCCGTCCTGTCCAGGCCCATGGTCATGAGTATCGCTATCTCACTGGCCTTGTCCCGCACCGCCATCACCAAGGTAGAGACGATATTGAAACAGGCGACGGCGATGACCAGCGCCAGCACCAGATACATCACGGTGCGCACCAGTTGAATGTCCTGATACAGATGCCCCTGGGTGCGGGTCCAGTCGCTGATGTACAGATATTGATCTTGGCTGTAACCCAATTCGCGGATCAGCCCGGGGGCATCGAACACCTTATCGACCTTGATACGCACCCCGGAGACGCCGTCCATCTGCAGCAGCTCGGCGGCGTAACGCAGCGGTATGTAGGCGGTGGAGAGTTCCAGCTCACCGCCCAGCCGGTAACTGCCCGAGATCACAAACCTATGGCTCTTGGCCGCCCCCAGGCTGCCGCCTTGCTCGGCGGTCTTATTCGGCATATAGAGTGCCAGTATGTCGCCGACCTCGAGACCCAATTTATCCAACAACCCCTGCCCTAGCACTATATGGTTCTCATCCGTCGCCAGACTCTGCCAGCTGGCCGGCGTCATATAATCGGCTAAGGTCGAGACCTTGGCCTCTTCGGCTATGTCTATGCCAACGATCGACAGGCCCTGAAAGCCACCGGGTTTCTGCACCAGTCCCTGCAGCTGGATGAAAGGCGCCGCAGCGCTTATTCCCTGAATATGGGCCGCATCCGCAACGGTTTTTTGCCAGTCATGCAGCGGCTCATTCACCCCTGTGAGCTCGCCATGGGACACCACGCCCAGCAGGCGCTGCTCGAGTTCCCGCTCGAAACCATTCATGGCGGATAACACCAAGATCAGCACGGCGACGCCGAGGGCGATGCCCGCCGTCGACGCGAAGGAAATGAAGCTGATGAAGCTGTTCGCCTGCCGGGCCCGATAGAAGCGCCAGCCGATGGCCAATGGCAGTGTGCCCCTCATAGCACCAGACCCGACAGAGGTTGCAGCTTGCCGTCTTTCATGGTCACCTGCCGGTCCATTCTCGAGGCCAGTTTATGATCATGAGTGACCACCACGAAGGCGGTGCCCAGCTGTTCGGCCAACTCGCGGATCAACGCATAGACGGCATCGCCGCTGACGGCGTCCAGGTTGCCTGTCGGCTCATCGGCGAGCACCAGCTTGGGCTTGTTGATCAGGGCCCTGGCGATAGCCACCCGTTGGCGCTCGCCGCCGGACAGTTCTGCCGGGATATGGCTCATCCTATGCCCCAGGCCAACCCGCTCCAGCAAGGCACCGGCTTCGGCCAGCGCCTGTTGGCGCGCCCGCCCCTGGATGAAGGCCGGCATGGCGACGTTTTCCAGCGCTGTGAACTCGGGCAACAGATGATGAAACTGATAGATGAAACCCAGCTCCTGGTTACGGATCTGCGACTGACGCCGGGCGGAAACCCGATAAAGATCTTCCTCCAGCAGGAGCACCCGCCCGGAACTGGGTGCATCCAGGGTGCCCATGATGTGCAGCAAGGTACTCTTGCCCGAGCCTGAACTACCGACGATCGCCAGCTGTTCGCCCTTGAATAACTGCAGCTCGACCTCGGATAACACCCGGGTCGTCACGGCTCCGTCATGGTAATCCTTGCTGACATTCTCGACTCGTAATAACACGTCTTGCATTTAACCTTCTCTCTATTTTTTGCCCGGGCGACCCGCATCACTGGCTTAGCCATGCTGCCGGTCGCGGGGGGAAAGTGGACCAGGTTCGGCGACGTCTCAGGCCCCCATGTGAGGCCAGATACTAACGCCAGATACTAAAGCCAGATATTGGAAATTTGCCACCCTACCCATAGGCTTCGCAGCCTATGCTACTCATACCTCAATGCCGTGGCCGGTTGCACACCGGCGGCACGCAGCGCCGGATACACAGTCGCCAACAGGCTGATGCCCAAGGTACCCGCCACTATCAGAGTCAGTTGCTCCCAGGCGAGTTTCACCGGCAGTGCCTGACCGGCGCCGAGCACGGACACGCCCAGTTGCATCAAGATGCCATTCAGATTCAGGGTCAACAACACCCCCACCAGCAACCCCAGCAGCAACCCCAGCAAGGCGTTGAGGCTGCCCTGCACCACGAAGATCCCCATCACTTCCGGGGTCGACAACCCCTGGGTCTTGAGCACGGCCACATCCGTGGTTTTATCCACCACCATCATCACCAATGCCGACACTATGTTGAAGGCCGCCACCGCCACTATCAGGCTGAGCATCAGCGCCATCATGTTTTTTTCCATTTTAACCGCCCCGAACAACTGGCCATAACTGTCGCGCCAATCGCTGGTGGATACCGGCAGCCCTCGGGCGGCCAAAAGCTCAGTCACCTCGGGCGCCAACGCCTGGGCGGAAAAGGGATCGTTCAGATAAAGCCTCAGCTGTTCGATATCCTGTGGTGGCAGGCGCATCAACCTGCGCACGTCGCTATAATGCACATAAGCCAGGTTGGCATCGACCTGGGAGCCCATCTCAAACACCCCGGCCACGGTAAACTTACGTTGGCTGGGCACGGGTCCCAGAGGGGAATAGACGACGCCATCGCCACTGAGCAAACGTACACTGTCGCCGACAGCCACCTTGAGCCGGCGCGCCAACTCGGCCCCCAGCACTATGCGGTATTCACCCGCCTCGAGTTCGGCGAAGGCCCCGGAATAGGTATGCTGTGCTATGGCGGACAGGCGCTTTTCATACTCAGGGAACACCCCATAGACCTGCACGGCACTGATGTTGGCCACAGATTGCACCATGGCCTGAGTGGTTGCACTCGGGGTCGCCCCCAAGACACCCGGTATATGGGTTAGGGCCGTCGCCGTTTGTTGCCAGTCTTCGAGCGGCGCCTGGCTGTGGACAGTCAATTGCGGCACAGCCCCGAGAATACGCTGCTTCAACTGGCCTTCTAGGCCATTCATCACAGAGCTGACGACTATCAGGGCAGCGACCCCGAGGAAGATGCCCGACACAGCGAACACAGTGGTAAAGGAAGCGAAGGCGTTGGCCTTTCTGGCACGCCAATAACGCAGGCCGACAAAAAAAGAAAATCCTGGATTCATGGAAAAAGGCCCGGGTCCTTGGTGGTGAACTTGCTAAATCATGAAGATGCGCACGATAATAGGTCTATTAGTCCGATAAATAAAGAGGCAAGCCTTGTTCACCGACGCCAATCCCTATTTTAGTGTGCCTCACAACTTCGCCGTCTATCTCAGTCCCTGGCCGGAGGATAAACCCTTACCCAGTGAGTCCAGCCTGCGTGCCATGCAGTCCCAGGGCATGCAGTTGCTCACCGAAGCCAAGGCATTGGAAGCCCATTGCCTGCTGCAACTGCGCCAATTGGACAACGAGGCCAAGGCGGTGGTCGACTTCCTCAAGATACAGTCACGCAAGGTCGATCTTGTGCTGCAGTATGTGCTGGAGCGTGAGCATCAGCAGGGCGACAAGTATATCGGCATGCAATTTGGGGGCAGCGGCCTGGTGATAGCCACGCCGGCGCCCTTGCCGATCGGCACCCAGCATCAACTGATGCTCTATATCCATGACGAGCTGGTGGCCATACTCTGCATCGCCAGTGTGAGTTCCTCTGTGGAGGCGGCGCCTGTGGCCCCAATCAATGGCGACACGCCAGCGCCTTGCTGGCATACCAGATTGGACTTCAGCCAGATCCTCGATGCCGACGTAGAGCAGCTGGTCAAAGCCAGTCTCAATGTGCAACAGAAGCAGCTTAAACAGCGCAAGCAAGCCAGGGAGCAAGCCGGCCAGGACTAGACTTTTCGCTGGCCCCCGACCATTCAAGCCTCTACAATGGCCACAACTCTTTGTGAATAAATCAGTTACCGTATTTCAATGACGCATTTTTCAGTACTGACCCCGCCTGCGGTTAAGAAAGGCACCCAGATGCAAACCCTGTCCACTCTGGGCGGGGCGTCCCAGGCCTTGGCATTAGCCAATATCATACGCCAATACCCGGGCACCACCCTCATAGTCACCAGTGATACCCCGAGCGCACTGACGCTGGAAACTGAGCTGCACTATTTACTGGAAACCCGTCTCCCGGACCAGCAGCGCCCGGATAAGGAACGGATCCGGGTCTGCCTGTTCCCCGACAGGGAAACCTTGCCCTACGACAGCTTCTCGCCCCATCAGGACCTGATCTCCCAGCGACTGGAAACCCTGTCGCAATTGGGCGGCGATGAGCATTGTGTGGTGATAGTGCCTGTAACCACCCTCATGGTGCGTCAGCCCCCAAGGGCCTACCTGGCGGGTAATGTGTTGCTGCTCAAGAAAGGCGACAGGTACAGTTTGCAGCAGATGCGGCAGCAACTGACGGATACCGGCTACCATCTGGTCGAGCAAGTATATGAGCACGGTGAATTTGCCATTCGCGGCTCCATCCTGGACATCTTCCCCACCGGGGCCCAGCAACCGCTGCGCATCGAATTGTTCGATGACGAAGTCGAGTCTATCCGCTATTTCGACGCCGAGACCCAGAGGTCCAGCGCCGCCGTGGACGCGATACGCATGCTGCCGGCCAAGGAGTTCCCCACAGACAGCGCCGCCATCGAAGGTTTCCGTCAAAGATACAGACGGCGTTTCGAGTTGATAGCCAAGGAGCCTGAATCTGTCTATCAACAGGTGAGCCGTAACCTGATGCCGGCGGGAATAGAGAATTACCTGCCACTGTTCTTCGATGACACCGCCAGCCTGTTCGATTACCTGCCGTCCCAGACCCAGCTGGTCACCCTGGGTGACATAGAGAAGGCGGCCAAGGCGCATCTGCATGAGGTGCAGACACGTTTCGAGGACAGGCGGGTCGATCCCCTGCGGCCACTGCTCGAACCCAAGGAATTGTATCTGCTGACCGAGCAATTGTTTGCCGCCTTCAAGCCCTTGCCCCGTTACCAATTAGAAACACAGGCCGATGCCGATTTCCCCAGGCTGGATGCCAATCCCCTGCCCGAGATAGGCGCCAACCATAAGCTGAAACAGCCGCTGCAGGCGCTGCAGGACTACGCCGCCACGGCGCCGAGAATGTTGTTCAGCGCCGAGTCCGAAGGCCGGCGCGAGGCCCTGCTGGAGCTCTTGTCTAAAATTAACATAAAGCCAAAATTATTCAGCCACTTGGATAATTTCTTTGCAGCCGATGCCCCCCTTGGCCTGATCGTTTCTCCCCTGGCCCATGGCTGTCACCTCTCTCTGGCTGGTGGCGATATCAGCCTGATTTGCGAGACTGAGTTGTTCGGCCAGCGCATCTCCCAGCAACGCCGACGGGAAAAACAGAAACAAATCAGCAACGATGTGCTGATCAAGAACCTCGCCGAACTCAAGGTAGGTCAGCCGATAGTACACCTAGAGCATGGGGTCGCCCTCTACCAGGGGCTGGAAACCCTGGACACGGGTGGCTTGGTAGCCGAGTACCTCAAGCTGGAATACGCCGGCGGCGACAAGCTGTATGTGCCCGTGTCGGCGCTGCATCTCATCAGCCGCTACAGCGTCGGCCCGGACGAGCAGGCCCATCTCAACAAGCTGGGCAACGAGACCTGGGCCAAGGCGAAGAAGAAGGCGATAGAGAAGATCCGGGATGTCGCCGCCGAGTTGCTGGATGTGTACGCCAGGCGCCAGGCCAGACCCGGTGAGGCCTGCAGCCTGGATGAAACAGAGTATGCCAGCTTCGCCCAGGGCTTTCCGTTCGAGGAAACCGTCGATCAGGAAAGCGCCATCGAGGCCGTGCTGCAGGACATGCAATCCCCCACCGCCATGGACCGACTGGTATGCGGTGACGTAGGTTTCGGCAAGACAGAGGTTGCCATGCGGGCCGCCTTCGTCGCAGTCAACGCCGGCAAACAGGTGGTGGTGCTGGTACCCACCACCCTGCTGGCACAGCAGCACTATGAGAATTTCAAGGACAGGTTCGCCGACTGGCCGGTCGTCACCGAGGTCATGTCGCGCTTTCGCACCGCCAAGGAACAGAGCCAGGTACTGCAATCCCTGAGCGAGGGCAAGGTCGATATCGTCATAGGCACCCACAAGCTGCTGCAATCCGACGCCAAACTGGATAACTTAGGCTTGCTCATCATAGACGAGGAGCATAGGTTCGGTGTGCGCCAGAAGGAAAAGATCAAGGCGCTGCGGGCCAACGTCGACATACTGACACTGACGGCGACCCCCATTCCCCGCACCCTCAACATGGCCATGTCCGGCATGCGGGATCTGTCCATCATAGCCACCCCGCCGGCCAAACGCCTGGCGGTGAAGACCTTCGTGCGTGAATACGACAAGCCGACGGTACGCGAGGCCATACTGAGGGAGATACTCCGTGGCGGTCAGGTGTATTACCTGCATAACAATGTCGAGACCATAGAGAAATGTGCTCAGGATATACGTGATCTCTTGCCCGAATCCCGGGTGGTGGTGGCCCACGGACAGATGCGCGAGCGGGAGCTGGAACGGGTCATGTCCGACTTCTACCACCAGAGATTCAACGTGCTGGTGTGCACCACCATAATAGAAACCGGCATAGATGTGCCGAGCGCCAACACCATATTGATCGAACGCGCCGACACCTTCGGTCTGGCGCAGCTGCACCAGCTGCGTGGCCGGGTCGGTCGCTCGCACCATCAGGCCTACGCCTATCTGATGACCCCACATCCCAAGCGCATGACCCAGGATGCCCGCAAGCGGCTGGAAGCCATAGACGCGCTGGAAGATCTCGGCGCCGGCTTCATGCTGGCGACCCAGGATCTGGAGATCCGCGGTGCCGGCGAACTCCTGGGCGATGAGCAGAGCGGCCATATCTCCAAGATAGGCTTCAGCCTCTACATGGAAATGCTCGAATCCGCGGTCAAGGCACTCAAGCAAGGCAAGGAGCCATCGCTGGCGCAGATGCTCAACCAGCAGTGTGAGATAGACTTGAGGATCCCCGCCTTGCTGCCGGAAGACTATGTCGGTGACGTCAATGTGCGCCTGTCGCTGTATAAGCGCATCGCCAATTGCGACAACGAACGGGCATTGGATGAGATGAAGGTCGAGCTGATCGACAGATTCGGTCTGCTGCCGGACGCCACTCGCAACCTGCTGGAGATGACCCTCTACAAGCATAGGGCCAGCGCTTTGGGGGCCACCAAGATAGAAATGCACGCCAAGGGCGGCAGCATAGAGTTCGGCGAAGATCACCGCATAGATCCCGGTTTCATCATAGGCCTGCTGCAGAGTCAGCCACAAATCTATCGAATGGAAGGTCCAAATAAGTTAAAGTTCAGCCTGCCGGCCGAAACCAGCAAAGACAGATTAACCTTGGTTAACTTACTGCTGACGCAATTATCGCAACACAGTATTGGAGAGAAATAGTGCTTGGTAAAATTGCTATGTCCATCGTCACCCTGGCCGCCCTGTCGGCCCAGACCTGGGCAAGAGAAGCCAGTGAAGAGGCTTGGTTCGAAGTTGAAGTTTATGTGTTTGCCCGCCAAGCCCCATCGACCGAACAATGGCCTGAGCTGGTCGCACCGGCCAAGGCAAGCAAGCGGGTGGATCTCATCACCCCAAGAATCCTCATTCCACAGAGCATAGCGGCTTTCGGGTCTGGGCAGACAGAGGCGGAGCTGCAGGCGCCACAAACACTGGAAAGCCAGCCGGCCCGACAAGCACAATCCATGCAGCCGGAAGCGGGAATGTTGCCGGAGCAGCAACTACTGGCAGAGCAGCAGGCACAGCCAGTTCAGGCCGACTGTGTTGCCGACGAGTCGACGCCCTCGACTTGTGCACCAGCAGCCGCAGTCATCCACTACAGCTATCCCAGCCGAGTGCCTGTGTCTGTTGCGGCCAGCAGCCCCCAATACGCGGTTCAGGGTGGCCCGCCTGTGCTGCTGGCGGAGAGTCAGGGACAATTTCAGGACATCATGGCCAAACTCGCCAGAGAGCCGGGCAACACCAGCCTGTTGCATATGAGCTGGCAACAGAACATGCAGCCCAGACACAGAGCCGTGCCTGTCAGGCTGTTTGCCGGGCGTAACTTCGCCGCCGAATTTGAAGCCAATGGCCTGCCGAGAGTGACCATACCGGCGATGAATGACCCGGACAGCCTGGCGGTTCTGGGAGGCGACACAGAAAATCTGGCAGCAGATAGCCGGATGCCACTGAATGGCGATACCCCAGCTGTGATTGACATGCCTGCCGTTGCTGATATGCCTGAAACGCCTGCCCCCGTGTGGCAGTTGGATGGCGACATCAATATCTATCTCAGCCACTACCTCTATATCGAAACCGCGCTGAATTTGCGAGAAGAAGTGGAGAAGTGGCAGCTACCTGCGACGCAACTCGATGGTCAGGCAATACAAGCGCCGGCAACAGCTCAGCCACCAGAGGCGCAGCAACAAACGGTACCGACGCCTTTCCTGGCCAGTATTCCTCTGGTGCAGAATCGCAGGGTAAAGAGCGGTGAGATACATTATTTCGATCATCCCAGGATGGGGATAGTGATGCAAATACGCAAGATGGCGCCCCCCAGCATCCAAGAGACAGACCAAGAAACAGACAGAGAGCCCGGCACTGAAGCCGCGCCGGCGCAGGGGACTAAAGGCGCAGCGGGTCTCCTTTAAGACTGCACTATTAAGACTGCACTATGGAGAAGTCGAGGTAGATATCATTCGCCTCGTCTTCTTCCACTGTGATGCGTGTCACCTTCGCCAAGGGCGAACCTGTGTCGCACCAGAGCAGCAAATTGTTAACGGCGGCATGGCTGCCCTGGGCCAGGATAAGCACACTGCCATCGGCCTGGTTGCTGACGTAACCTGTGATCCCCAGTTCTCTGGCCTTGAGCACGGTATAACGCCTGAAATCGACCCCCTGCACCTGCCCTTCCACTTTGATTAATACCCGCTTCATCTATGCATCCTCTTCGCATAATGCTATGCAAAACATAACTCATAGATCTTAGGTCGGCAAAAAATAACGGTTTATTTTCCATACAAAAAAAACAGCTAACGAAAATTCGGTTAGCTGTGTCGGGCGACATACGCAACTTGTGAACCCCTGAGGCTCAGTAAGTGTGGGTAACAGTCAATATAGGTAGCAGCATTTTACCGAGCGGTACAAATGCTGGACGATCGCCACTTTACAACTAACACAATAATTTTCAAGCATTTTAACAATAAGACTCCCTGCCCGCACACCCAGCGTGATCTGCGTCACATTTATCCGGGTTATTCTTCATGGCGTACCGTATAAACTACTGAGAAATAAGATGATTAATGAGTTTTTCATGGCTTGGACAGCGAGAAAGGAACCCAACGCAGGTCCGCTCCCTGAGCGGTCCGCGTTGGGTAACAGGATGGCAACAACAACTAGGGGCTAAGCCTTGCTGCAAGCACTGGGCAGGTTAGGATCGGCTTGACTGCGCCAGATTGAGCTGTTCGGCCAGCTGTTTCGCCTTCTCCCAACGCGCGCCATCTTCCAGAGCCCGCGCCACGGACTTGGCGTTCGGCTTAAGCAAGGTTGCCGGGTATTGGGGGGCCTGCTCGGGCCAGCTGAAGCCCTCAAGCAATGAAGCCACGCCCTGGGCGTCGTTACAGACCAAGATCATGTCGCAGCCGGCATCCAGTGCCGCGCGGGCCCGCGCCGGGTAGTCACCGGCAAAGGCGGCGCCTTTCATTCCCAGATCATCGGAGAAGATCACTCCCCGATAGCCAAGCTCGGTTCGCAGCACTCGCTTCAACCAGTACTCCGAAAAACCGGCAGGATTGGGATCCACTCTGGGGTAAATCACATGCGCCGGCATGATGCCCGCCAGCTTGTGGGCATCGATGAGCCGCTTGAATGGCTGCATATCCTGGCCGAAGATCTGCGCCGGCTCGCGCTCATCTATGGGCTGAGCTATGTGAGAGTCGGCCGCGACACTGCCATGGCCCGGGAAATGTTTGCCAACGGCGGCCATTCCCGCATCGCTCATGCCGTCGATGAAACTGGATGCCAGCAAGCTCACCACCTCGACATCGCTGCCGAAGCTGCGCTTGCCTATGACCTGGCTGATCCCATCGAGATCCAGCACGGGGGCGAAGCTTAAGTCTATGTCACATGCCAGCAGTTCTATGGCCATCAGGAAACCCAACTCCTTGGCCCAGCGCTGCGCCAACGACCTGTCTCCCTTGGCCGCCGGCAGTATGTCTCCCATGGCAGGAATGGCGGTGAAACCTTCCCTGAATCTCTGCACCCGTCCGCCTTCATGATCTACGGCGATCAACAGCTCGGGCCTTAGGCTGCGTATCTGTTTGATCAGCGCAATCAGCTGCTCCCTGTCGCTAAAATTGCGACTGAAGAGGATCAAGCCCCCGACCTGAGCATGGGTCAACATCTGCGCTTCGGCGTCACTCAGCTCCACGGATGAGATATCCAACATTAAGTAGCTCACGCTTCCTCCTAAAATAGCCAATTAACCTAAAAAATCTGCTGCCATAACCGGATGCAGGCAAGGTTAAACGCCCCGGTCCGGCAATATTGTCACTGCAGCTCATACCTAAAGAATGTTAAATCCAGCCAGAGTCGCAGGATGCTGGCATATTCCACCTTAATCAAGCTAATCCGAGAACAATTGGATAAAAAAACTAATGCCAATTCCGAGCCCGAATTGTGGGATACTCTTACTTAAGGGGAACCACAAGCCATCCTGGCTAATCCAAGACCCGCAGAGGCTGAAGCCATGGGCTTGTCTGACAGGATGAGATTACTCTGGTTCTAACAAGTGCGCGAGCAATCCACGGCGCAAAGACTAAAATAATAATTAAAGTAAGCAAGGCTTCTATCATGATTAGCGTATTTGACATGTTCAAGATCGGCATAGGCCCATCGAGCTCCCATACCGTCGGCCCCATGAAGGCGGGTAAGATCTTCATGCAGCATGTGGCCGAATTAGGGCTGCTGGACAGCACAGATGAACTGCGTGCCGAACTCTTTGGCTCACTGGGACAAACAGGTAAGGGCCACGGCACGGGGAAGGCCGTCATTCTTGGACTCATGGGCGAAGATCCTGAAACCGTCGACACAGAGAACATAGAGCGGATCCTCGATGCCGTATCCAAACAAGAAACGCTCATCTTAGCCGATGGCAAGCGGGTCAAATTCACCCGCGAAGACGGTATCCTCTATCACAGACGCAAATCCCTGCCGGCCCATGCCAACGCCATGACCCTCTATGCCTATGGCGCAGGCGAATGCCTATGCCAGCGCACCTATTATTCAGTCGGCGGTGGCTTCATCCTCGATGAGGATGAGATCAACCAAAGAAATGCATCACCGGCCGCGCCGATCGAGGCCGCCCCCTATGATTTCAACAGCGCCGCCCAGATGCTGGAGCTATGCGCCAGCCATGGTTTCAGTATTTCCTCGCTGATGATGGCTAACGAGCTGAGCATTGCCACGGAAGAAGATGTCAAACAGCGCCTGTGGCATATCTGGCAAACGATGAAGACCTGTATCGAACGCGGTTACCATAAGGAAGGCATCTTACCCGGTGGACTCAAGCTTCGCCGCAGGGCTCCTGCCTTATACCGTCGCCTCAAGGCCGAAGGCCGCAACAACGTGGATCCCCTGACGGCGATGGATTGGGTCGACTTGTTTGCCCTGTCGGTCAACGAACAGAATGCCGCCGGCGATCGCGTGGTCACGGCACCGACCAACGGTGCCGCCGGGATCATCCCCGCCGTGCTCTGCTATTACGACACCTTCGTGCAGGAAGTCGACATAGATGTCTGCGCCCGTTATCTGCTGACGGCCGCCGCCATAGGCATCCTATATAAGAAGAATGCCTCTATTTCGGGTGCCGAAGTGGGCTGCCAGGGTGAAGTCGGCGTCGCTTGCTCCATGGCGGCGGGCGCCTTGACGGAGATCATGGGCGGCACGGTCGAACATGTGGAGAATGCAGCCGAGATAGGCATGGAACACAACCTGGGACTGACCTGTGATCCCGTCGGCGGCCTGGTGCAAGTGCCTTGCATCGAACGCAATGCCATGGGGGCCATCAAGGCCATCAACGCCTCGAGAATGGCCCTCAGAGGCGATGGCAATCATAAGGTCTCCCTGGATAAGGTGATCAAGACCATGATGGATACCGGCAAAGACATGCGCAGCAAGTATAAGGAAACCGCCAAGGGCGGCCTGGCGGTAAACATAGTCGAATGTTGACCCCAGGAAAATCGTGCCACAACGAGCAGCATTGACAGAAAACATAAAAATCTCGCCACGGCGAGATTTTTTATTGCTTGCACCGGCAAACCGCCGCTTGCCAGCACAAGTCAACCACCGCCTCTAGCGCATGGGCAACTCTTTATCGGCAAACATCTCTTCGATCAACTGGGAGTCCCTCAGGGCCACGGCTTTTTCCACCACATCCCGGGTCAGGTGCGGCGCGAAGTGTTCGATGAAATCGTACATATAGCTGCGCAAGAAGCTGCCCTTCCTGAAGCCGATTTTGGTGGTGCTGTGGGCAAACAGATGGCCGGCATCTATGGCGACCAAGTCATTGTCTATGACGGGATCTATCGCCATGGAGGCTATGACTCCAACCCCCAAGCCCAATCTGACATAGGTCTTAAGCACATCGGCACTGGTGGCACTGAACACCACCCTGGGCTCGAGGTTGGCACGATTGAAGGCTTTCTCTATTTCCGATGCCCTGTCGAAGCCAAACACATAGGTCACCAGCGGAAAACGGGCCAGCTCCTCTATGCTGATCTTACTGCTGCTCGCCAAGGGGTGCGTTTTAGGCACCACCACCGAGCGATTCCAGTGATAACAGGGCAACATGACCAGGTCAGAGTACAAGTGCATGGCCTCGGTGGCGATGGCGAAATCGGCATCGCCGCGGGCCGCCTGCTCGCTGATCTGTGAGGGCGTGCCCTGATGCATATGCAGATTCACCTTAGGGTAACGCTCGATGAAGCTGCGGATGATACCCGGCAGGGCATACCTGGCCTGGGTATCGGTAGTGGCGATATTCAGCTCGCCCTGATCCGGCTTGGTATACTCTTCCGAGACTTTCTTGATGCTCTCGACCTTACCCAGAATGTCGTTGGCTATGCTGATGACTTGCAAACCTGCCGGGGTAACATGGGTTAAATGCTTGCCGCTGCGGCCAAATATTTGGATACCCAGCTCATCTTCCAACATGCGCACCTGTTTGCTGATCCCAGGCTGAGAGGTGTATAAATTCTCTGCGGTCGCCGACACATTGAGGTTATGTTTCACCACCTCGGCAATATATCTGAGTTGTTGCAGCTTCATCTGGTATCCTTGTGCCGGGCCGGCTAAACGGGGCTGAATTTGATTCGTTATCTATAATTAAACGTTATAGTACATCGGAAAAATTAAAGCAAATAGATATATAGAAAGCCGTAACACAGGGGGATGCTGCAGAAATGATAAGCCAGGCTAAGATAACTATGCTAGTTTATTGATTTATTGTAGCATTGACAGAATTAGACTTTTAGTGGAAGACCTATGATATTCACCTTGGTGCTGATCCTCATCGGTGCGCTATTACTGCTTGTTATCGGAATCAACGTCATACAACAACAAAAAGAACGTGTTGAAGCCGAGCGCAGAACCGAACTGGCCCGTCAGAAAGCCATTATCGACGAAACCGAAAACGTCTTGTCCAACACAGGCATGATCCCCTGCAGCACTCAGATCATGTTAATTCTCTATAAACGGGTTCGCGACGGCCTGGAGATCGCACGTCATCTGGTGACGCAGCAACAGCAGAACGATTATCTGCGCAGACTCTCAGATCTTAAGGCTCAGATAGAAACCCTCAGCCACAATCCCAGCCAAACTCCGGCCATTGAGAGCTTCAGACTACCGGACAACGACAGGCAAGTGCTGGTGCTGGTGCAGACACTCAAGAAACTCAAGGCCATCCTCAGGGCCGAACATAACAAGGGCAAGGTCGAACCCGCTGTCTTCACCCTCGAAGAGAACCGCATCGACAGCCTGCAGTTGAGGATCAACGTAGATTCCATGCTGTCACGGGCCCGTGCCGCCAGTTTCATGAAGCAATATGGTTCCTCGAGACAGATGGTGACTAAGGCACTGGCGACCCTGCATGCGATCAAGGCACAAACACCCAACGATCCTTTCATCGCCCGTAAGGTCGACGAAGCCAAACTCCTGCTCGATGAGATCATGGGCGCCCAGAGACGTTCTGAGCCCAATGCTCCCAAGCCCAAGGATGACGACGGCGATATCGATATGCTATTCCAACCCAAGAAGAAGTGGTAACAGCTTCCCACCCAGCATCTCAGCCCAACAAAAAGCCCCGCATTAGCGGGGCTTTTTGTTGGGAAGTCAAGCTAACCCGTTAGCCGGTGCTCTTCTTGGTTTTCTTGGCACTCTCGCTCACCCATTTACCATCGATGAACTTGGCGGACCAACCCGTGGCCTTGCCATCGACTTCGCTGGCGACATATTGCTCCTTGGTCTTGCGGCTGAACTTGACTGCAGTCTTGTTGCCTTCATCGTCGACCACGGGGGCATCGGCCAAATACTGGTACTTGGGCCAGAGGAGTTCACGGTATTTCACCAGTTCTTCCACCAGCGGCGCCCGAGTCTCACGCGACTTGGGGAAAGTGCTCGCGGCCAGGAATATGCCGGCGGCACCGTCCCTGAGCACGAAATGTGCATCCGACTTGGTACACTTCAGCTCGGGCAAGAAGATAGGATCTTCCTTCGGCGGCGCAGCTTCGCCACTCTTCAACAACTTGCGGGTATTCTTACACTCGCTGTTGGTGCAGCCGAAGTACTTACCGAAGCGGCCGTTTTTCAGCTCCATATTGGCGCCACAACGGTCGCACTCCAGTAACGGCCCCTCATAACCCTTGAGCTTAAATTGCCCCGTCTCTATGGTGTAACCCTCACAGAGGGGGTTATTGCCGCAGACGTGCAGTTTGCGTTTCTCATCGATGAGATAGCTATCCATGGCCGTGCCACACTTATCACACCTATGTTTGGCTCTCAGGGCATCGGTTTCGGCATCTTCGCTGTTTTCACTGATGGCCTCTTCGCCCGGGGTTAGGTTGATCGTGGTCTTGCAGCGCTCCTTCGGTGGCAAGGCATAGCCGGAGCAACCGAGGAAGACCCCTGTGGTGCCTGTGCGTATGCCCATCTTGCGGCCACAGGTAGGACACTCTATGTCTGTCATCACCATCTGGTTCGGGCGCATGCCGCCCTCTTCCGGCGGCAATTCGGCGTGTTCCAGCTGCTTGGTGAAATCGGCATAGAAGCCGTCGAGCACTTTCTTCCATTCCAGCTGGCCTTTGGCCACATCATCGAGCGTCTGCTCCATGCTGGCGGTAAAGTCGTAGCTCATCAAATCTTTGAAGCTGGCAACCAGACGCTCACTGACGATCTCGCCCATCTTCTCGGCGTAGAAACGGCGATTCTCGACCCTGACATAACCTCGGTCCTGAATGGTCGAGATGATGGTGGCATAGGTGGAAGGTCGGCCGATACCACGCTTCTCCAGCTCTTTCACCAGGGAAGCTTCACTGTACCTTGCCGGCGGCTTGGTGAAGTGCTGCTTAGGCAACAACTGTTTAAGCTCCAAGACATCGCCCTCGGCCACGAATGGCAGGGTGTTATCTTCTTCATTCTTCTTCCTCAGCGCCGTTTGCACCCGAGTCCAACCGTCGAATCTCAGGGTTCTGCCCGTGGCTTTGAGCTCATAATCCCCCGCCCGTACCGTCAGCTTGGTGGCGTCGTACTGGGCTGGCGTCATCTGACAGGACACAAACTGGCGCCAGATGAGTTCATATAAGCGCTGGGCATCGCGTTCCATATCGGTCAGCAAGGCGGCCTGGATCTGCACATTGGATGGACGGATCGCTTCGTGCGCCTCCTGGGCGCCTTCCTTGCTGCCGTAGCGGATCGGCTCCTTGGGCAAATATTTGTCACCAAACTCCTTGGCTATCATGTCGCGCACATTGTCGAGCGCTTCCTGGCTGAGGTTGGTCGAGTCGGTACGCATATAGGTGATGTGGCCGGCTTCGTACAAACGCTGCGCCATCATCATGGTCTTCTTCACCCCGAAGCCCAGCCGGGTACTCGCCGCCTGCTGCAGGGTAGAAGTAATATAAGGTGCCGAAGGCTTGCTCTGGGTGCCTTTGTCCTCACGGGACAAGACCTTGAAACTGGCGCTAGACAGGGCAGTGACGGCTGCCTGGGCCTGCTGTTCGTTGACAGGATTGAAGGCGGCGCCCTTGCACTTGACCACTTCCATGGTCAAGGAAGCCTGAGCCGGTGTATTCAGCTCCGCATGCACATCCCAGAACTCTTCGGGAACGAAGGCCTTGATCTCACCTTCGCGCTCGACGACCAGGCGAGTGGCAACCGATTGCACCCGACCTGCAGAGAGGCCACGGGCGACCTTCTTCCACAGCAGCGGCGACACCATGAAGCCCACCACCCGGTCGAGGAAACGCCGCGCCTGCTGGGCATTGACCATGTTGGTGTCCAGGGTCGATGGATGGCTGAAGGCATCCTGAATGGCCGTCTTGGTGATTTCGTTGAATACAACCCGCTGATACCGTGAAGCGTCGCCACCGATGATCTCCTGCAAATGCCAGGCGATGGCTTCCCCTTCACGGTCCAAATCCGTTGCGAGATAAATTTTATCGGCAGAATCAGCGAGCGCTTGCAGCTCTTTAACCACCTTTTCTTTACCGGGCAAAATCTGATATTTGGCTGCCCAGCCCTTCTCTGGGTTAACGCCCATACGTGAAACCAGCGCTTGCTGATCCTTCACCTTCTTATATTGAGCCTTCTCTTCGGGCGACATCTTCTTCACTTCGGCAGCAGATTTAACGCTCTTATTGCCTTCTGAGGACGAAGATGTCGGCAGATCACGTATATGACCCACACTCGATTTAACGATGAATTCTTTGCCAAGATACTTATTGATTGTCTTAGCTTTGGCCGGTGATTCGACAATAACTAGCGATTTACCCATAGTGTGATTTGCGCCAAAAATTCTCAAGCAGATGGAAATTGGCTCCATATATAGAGGGTTGTACTGATAGTTTCAAGCTAATCCCTCTTTTATGTGTACCAGCGAGTCACTTTTTAATCAAAGTTGAAGAAATGTGAAAAAAATAATATTCGTTATTAAAAACTAATATTTCATTATTCGCCATCAATCAAGTAATAGTTATGCATTAATGGGCAAAAACGCCGCATGGGTGCCCCAGCCCCTCTCTTGTGCGGCGCCCGCGAGCCAGTATACTGGGGCCAATCAGCGATTTCAGAGGGCAATGCCTGCCCTTCCCGGTAAAGGATAAACAATGAAGCATTTCGAAGCCAATTTTGATGGACTCGTAGGACCGACGCATAATTATGCCGGCCTGTCGTTCGGTAATGTCGCCTCACTGAACAATGCCGCCCTGGAATCCAACCCCAGAGCCGCCGCCAAGCAAGGACTGCAAAAAGCCAAGGCTCTGGCCGACATGGGTATGGTCCAGGGCATGTTGGCCCCTCAGGAGCGCCCAGACCTCTATACCCTGCGTCGAATTGGTTTTTCCGGTACGGATGCTGAAGTATTGCAAAAAGCCGCTAAGGAAGCGCCTGCGTTGCTCAATGCCTGCTGCAGTGCTTCGAGCATGTGGACCGCCAATGCCGCCACAGTGTCACCGAGTGCCGACAGCCGCGATGGCAAGTTGCATTTCACCCCGGCGAATCTGGTCGACAAGCTGCATCGCAGCATAGAACCCATCACCACGGGCAATATACTGCAAGCCACCTTCAGCGACAGCCGTTTCTTCAGCCATCACAGCCACTTGCCCGAACACGCCAGTTTCGGCGATGAAGGTGCGGCAAACCACACCCGCATGTGTACCGAATACGGTCATGCCGGGGTCGAACTGTTCGTCTATGGCCAGGTGGCAACAGATCCGAGCGCACCTAAACCGACCAAATACCCTGCCAGGCAAACATTGGAAGCCTCACAGGCCGTCGCCCGCCTGCATCAGCTCGATGATGAGAGCACAGTGTTCATCCAGCAAAATCCAGGTGTGATAGACCAAGGGGTGTTCCACAACGATGTGATCGCCGTCGGTAACCAGAACGTGCTCTTCTACCATGAGCAGGCATTTCTGGACACTCAGGCTAAACTGGACGAAATTCGCAGCAAGTTGAATACCGAACTGCATTTCATCGAGGTCCCCACCAACAAGGTCGGCATTCAGGATGCGGTCAAGAGTTATCTGTTCAACACCCAGATCATCACGCTGCCCAACGGCGAGATGGCTATCATAGCGCCGACCGACTGCCAGGAAAATCCGGCGGTATTCGCCTATCTCAACGAACTACTGACCTTAAATACCCCCATCAAGCAAGTGCTGTATTTCGACGTGAAGCAAAGCATGCAAAATGGCGGCGGCCCCGCCTGCCTGCGCCTGCGGATTGCCATGAACCAGGCCGAATTGGCCGCGGTCAATCAACATACCCTGATGAACGACGCCCTGTTCGGTCGTTTGAACGCTTGGGTCGACAAGCACTATCGCGACCGCCTGAGCGTCAAGGATTTAGCCGATCCTCAACTGATAATCGAATCACGCACCGCACTGGATGAATTGACCCAGATAATGAAACTCGGCAGCGTATACCAGTTCCAACGCTAGGGTAGCCCCTGGATTTCAATTTTTAGGCCGCTAAGGTTTATCCATAGCCTGCGGCTCATTTGTTGAAACAGCAGACAATAAAAAAGGCGCCCAGGCGCCTTTTTTCATTTCTTAGTGGATTCAGATGATGTTAATCGGAATCGACAGCACTTCCGTGACGGTCCCCCCCGGGGTGGTCACTGTCACCAGGAAAGTGCCATTGTTGGGTTGTTCTTCGCCCTTGATTGACACGGTAAATTCGCGGCCACCATTGTAGTTGGAACTTGGCCAGGTATATTCGGCCGTGCTGACAACCGAGCCCGCGCTGGCAACAAATTTAACCACAGACCCCGCCGGCATCTGCTGGTTGTGTAAATCAGAGAGCGTAAAATTCACCAAGGCGACGCCCTTACCCAGGATATCTATGCTGCCCCCCAAGTTGTCGCCGTCATTATCGACAATCCTGACATCGTCTTCATCCGTGGCAAAAGCGACGCTGCCCGACATCACCATCACCAGGCTGGCACGCACATACAAGGTTTTCGACTCGCTGATACCATCGGCACAGCCCGCATGGGCGGGTTCGCTGCATAAGACGCCATTGTACTTGCCATCTTTAACATCGAATACCCCGTTGGCATTGAAATCCACCAGCTCTTCCAAGGTGCCGCCGACCTGACCACCCGTTTGCTGCGGATTGAAGAAACCATCTTCGTTGTAATCGTTGTAAGCGTCATCGAGATCGAAACTGTTACCGCTGACATCTTTCTCAGTGAGAAAGGTCGCCATTTCGTCGGCATCGAAACGGCCGTTACCATTGAGATCGGGGAAAGACTCTTCGCCGATGGCGGTGGCCGTGATAGTCGCCCGGCCGCCGTATTTCTGGCCATAGAGGTTACCATAGAGATCCAGGGCGGCATCGTAGCTCAGCTGGGCACTGGGGTTTTTGGTCTGTGCCCCGGCACCGTCGAGCAGGGTGTTACCCTCGGGACGTGCCTGCTGGCTCCTCCATGTCACAGTACAAGCGCCATTGACCGTGGTGCAAGAGGGCTCGATCGCCCCGCCCTCTGTGGTGAAATACACTGTGGTGCCGTCAGGCGCTGGGTTGTTGAAGGCATCGGCTAAGCGGGCGGTCACCGCGACTTCGGTCCCCTCTTGATCCCAGCCTTCGGCATTGACCACTTCGGCCGACAAGGAAAAGCTGTCTTGATCCGGAATACCTGTCGATATCACCAGCTCATTCGACTGACTGGAAATAATGGTTCCCGATTTAACTTCTGTCGAGCCTGTGACCCGCACCGAGGTCGATACTGTGCCTGTCCTGACAACCGTCTGGACTATGCCCTGGGCGTTGGTAGTGGCACTGGCGGGATCCAGAGAGATGCCTCCCACGACCGTGTTCAGCGAAAAATCCACCGCCTGGTTGCTGACAGGATTACCGTTGGTATCCAGCACCTTGAACAGGATAACCGAGGACTCGGCGCCGCCGGTGCCCTTCAAGCTGATATTTTCCGGTGAGGCGGACACAAACACTATGCTGCCAACGTCTGCCGACAGCACCTTCACTGTGCCGGCGGCAGCCAGGCTCAGTCCGCCGGCGTTGGCGCTGACATTGATAGGATCGTCACCGACGCAGCCCTTGGCCAGGTAAGTGCTGGTGGCCACGCCGTTGACCGAGGTCACAGGGGAGCTGATTTCCGCCTCAGGTGTCGCCTTGGCTGAACAGGTAGAGACAAAGTTGACTTCCACCGGCTGGGTGAAAGGGTTGCCCTGATCGTCCTGGATAAGCACCGACACGGTTGCCGTGCCGCCGGCAGATAACACGGCCGCACTCACCGCCGCCTGGCCTTTGACAAAAGGATCGCCGCTGCCCATGAGCACATTGGTGGCGCCTATCACTACGACTGTTTGGCCAATTTCACCACTGGAGAGTGAGGCAGTCACTTCGCCAGCCCCCAAGACGTTGCCGGCATAGATGTCGATACTGGCCTTACCCTGGGCGTCGGTCACCGCCGTCTTGATCGGCAAATCACCAATGCTGGAGTCGAAGGTCACTATCGCAGGCTTGTTGATACCCGTCACTGTGGCAGTCAGCTTACCAGGGGTCAAAGAAGTGATAGCTCCTATGGCGTTACCCGCCGCATCGGTTAGGGCCAGGCTCACCTGGGCGCCGCCACCGGCCTCACCGCCGTCGCCCTTCATGGTAAAGCCGACACTCGCCGACTCGCCGCCGGGAATGGTGCCGGTGACCAAGCCAGCGCCGGCAATACTGGCGGTACTGAGCTTGATCGTCGCCTTGCCGTCACTGCCGGTCAAGGCCGTGCCTGTGATGGGATCGAATGAGCCAATCAGGCTGTTATTGAGAGTGAAAGTAACCAACTCACCGGCAAGAGCTCCCGTAAGCGTGTTTGACACAGTCGCAATCACAGTGGCCGGAGTGAGTGCATCAATCTCGGAGTTGGAAATAGTGAGCACAACGCTTGTGGTTCCTGTAGGTGGGGTGCTGCCATCACCGTTGTCGGTTATGCCTCCGCCGCCACTGCAGGCCAGTAAGAAAAAAGAACAAAAAAACGCCAAAATATAGTTATAGGCTGACTTCATTGTCAGGCTCCTGTGTTACTCAGATTATGTTATGAAGCTTTACGCTTACTAGTTATAGGCTAACATTACACAATCTTCGTATTACATTTCCATAACTCTCTTGTTTTATTTGTTGATATCCCCGAAAAAATTAACTTCAGTCGCCATTTCATCTACAGCGCTTTCTTGTTAGGCTTACCCCGCCAGAATTAGAAAGCATAAAAAATAAACAGGAACAACTATGGCCGCGACTCAAAGTTACAAACTCGGACTGACAGCTAAGATCCTCATTGGCATGGGAGCCGGTATTTTATTCGGCCTATTGCTGAGAAATCTCTTTCCAGGCAGTGAATTCATCCAAAATTATATTACCGACGGTTTTTTACATGTTATAGGCACGATTTTCATTTCCAGCTTGAAGATGCTGGTCGTCCCCCTGGTCTTTATCTCGCTGGTATGCGGCACCTGCTCCTTGAGCGATCCCGCTAAACTCGGCCGTCTCGGCGGCAAGACCATCGCCTTCTATCTGTTCACCACGGCAATCGCTCTGTCGCTGGCCATCTTAACCGCTGTCTTGATCCATCCGGGCAACGCTTCCATGGTCACGGAGAACATGCAATACAGTGCCGGCGATGCCCCCAGTTTAGCCGAGGTGTTGATCGGCATAGTCCCGACTAACCCGATGAAGGCCATGAGCGAAGGCAATATGCTGCAGATCATCATATTTGCGGTGATTTTTGGCTTCGCCATCTCCCACGTTGGGAGCAAGGGCAAGCGAGTTGCAGCCTTGTTTGAAGATCTCAATGAAGTCATCATGCGCGTCGTCACCCTGATCATGCTCCTGGCACCCTATGGGGTCTTCGCGCTCATGGGAAAACTGGCGCTCACCCTGGGACTGGAAACCTTCGGCAGCGTGGTGAAGTACTTCTTCGTGGTACTGACGGTACTCTTTGTCCATGCCTTCCTAGTTTACCCTCTGCTGTTGAAGCTCTTCTCAGGCCTGAGTCCACTGACCTTCATACGTAAGATGCGTGATGTGCAACTGTTTGCCTTCAGCACCGCCAGCTCCAATGCCACCCTGCCGGTCACCATAGAAACTGCCGAGCATAGATTGGGAGTGGACAACAAGATCGCCGCCTTTACCCTGCCGCTCGGTGCGACCATCAACATGGATGGCACGGCGATCATGCAAGGGGTTGCTACCGTCTTCATCGCCCAGGTCTTTGGCATAGAATTGACCATCACAGACTATATTGCCGTGGTCGTCACCGCCACTCTGGCGTCAATCGGCACGGCCGGAGTCCCGGGTGTAGGACTTATCATGCTGGCCATGGTGCTTAACCAAGTCGGCTTGCCGGTCGAAGGCATAGCCCTGATCATAGGCGTAGACAGACTGCTGGACATGGTTCGCACCGCGGTGAACGTGACGGGTGATACAGTCGCGACCGTGATCATCGCCAAGTCTGAGGGGGAGTTCAATGAAGCCACCTTCATGGATCCCAAGGCGGGGAAGGCGACATTGGAAGAAGCGGCCGCCGATCTCACAGGGAATAAAGGCTGATTTTCGAGGATCACGCAGTTAGTCTCAAAACGTCACTTCTATAGACATCTGTAAACACCTTGCCCCCATGGCAAGGTGTTTTTTTATCCTTTCCTGGCCTCAAAACGGTTATTCAAAACAAGCAAAACCACCCCAACCACTCGCCTCCCCCACCGCATACTGCCAAGCCAAGCCCCATCGTCCACATGGGGCACCACAGACCAGAGAGCCAGGCAGTGCCTTGCACGCCTGCAAAGGCCCGACACCAAGGAATATTCGCATGGAGAACATCAAGAGCAGGGAGTGGAAAGAAACGACCGAATGAGGCAGGGTAAGTTAAGGCTGAACTAGCAGCCGAGCAACGGCACCTTTTGCCCCTTGAGGATCTTTCGCCCCAGGGCATCCACGCCGATATTCATCATGGCGGTGAAGCACATCAGCACCAAGGCACCAGCGAAGCGGATCTCGACAAATTGGCTGTCGATGTAGAAGCCCAGGGTGGCGATACCCAACATGCCGAAGATGGCCGTTTCCCTTAAGATCACTTCGAAGCGATAGAAGAGCAGCGCCATCACCCCGGGATAGAGTCTGGGGAGGATTTCATAGAAATAGTTATCCAGCTTAGGGGAAAACTGCGCCGAAACGACCAACTTATCGCTCTGCCTGGTGGTCAGGAAGATCAGCAAGGCAGCGTTATGCAGTGCCAGTGCCAGCATGGCCGGCAACATGGAAGGCCCCAACAGCAGCATAAGCACGAATGCCAACAGATATTCGGGCAGGGAGCGCAGAACCAGCAACATGGCCTTGCCGCCGAAGACGGTCCATTTCCCCCGCAACTTGCGGCTGACCAGCGGCAACCACAGCAGCGTCAGCACATGGGTCATGGCCAATGCCACCAAGGCCAGGATCAGGGTGGCAAAGATCCCCGGCAACGCCTGCTTCTCTAACAGCGTGAACAACCAGCTCCCCAGTGCATTGAGCCTTTGCAGATCCAACTGCTCTAGATGGCTGACTCCCTGTAACATGGGTGGCCAGATATCCTGACTCAAAAAACGCCAGATGAGATGTCCATCTATGGCCGGGAGTTCGGGCAGAAACACCAGCGCCAACAAGAGATACAGCGGCAGCAACCTGGCACGGCACCAATAAGAGATGCTGCCGATCAACAGCACAAACAGGATCAACAAGGCACCACCTTGATGGTACTGTCCCTGCTTGAACGCCGACTCGAGATAAAAGCCCAGAGTCGGCATGCCGACAAAGCCCAGCACCGCACTGCTGCGCAAGGCACATTCGAAGCGGTAGCGAATATAGGCTTGCAGCTGCCCCGACACATGGACTATGCGGCCAAAGACATAGCGGCTGAGCATATCTGTGCCCGCGGGCAGATTCTGGCCTGTATCGGCCGGCGCGAGTGAGATGATGTCGTGAAACACCCTGGCGAAGGTGGCACCGAAGGGCAAGGCGATCGCCAGGATGCCGGTAACGGGTGATAAGCCAAACAGCTGCAGGAACAAGAGTGCCCAAAAAATCTCATGGATGGCGCGGATGAAGGCGCAAAATGCCGCCACCCAGGGTTTATGGTAAACCAGCGCCAGGGGCGCGCCCCACAGGAGGCCGGCACACACTCCCAGCAGCGCGAAGCTAACGGTCTGCCATAGGGCCTCGAGCAGGTATTCGGTCGCGAAAAAATCGGGTTGCAACACCCCGAGCAACATGTGTCCGAGTTCGCTCCAGGGCTCGAGGGCAATCACTTCGGTATCGGCGAGCATGAAACAGCCACAGGCCAACAACCAGAGCCCGATTGTCATCTTCTGCCAGTAACCCAGAGCGTAAGGCACTGCCTTAGAAACCACAGTCTTAGCGAACATAAAGCAGCATCATCATGAATGGCATGACCGGACTATTACCCATGCAGCGGGAGAGGGTCATGGGGAGTTATCCGCGGCGGCGCTTCCATGCCGGTATAAAACTCCGCCAGCATGGCGGCATCGACCTCGGCGGAGGGCAGGTCGAAGGCGACCCGCCCCGCTTTAAGCCCTAAAATACGGTCGAAATTGTTCAAGGCCAACTGCTTATCGTGCAGCACCATGACCACAGTGGCGTGGCGACTGAAAACCAACTCCAGCAGCCGTTGCCCCATGGCAGGGTCGAGTGCCGAAAAGGGCTCATCTCCGATGAAGACGGGCTGCTCCTGATACAGGGCCCGCCCCAGGGCGACCCTCTGACGTTGGCCACCGGATAGTCTGCCCACCTGAGTGGCCAAAGGACTGTCCAACTCCAGCTGCCGACACAGCTCTGTCACTTCCAGACGGTTTTTCTTAAATGGGTACAAGAGGTTGAAAAGATTATAAACACTGTTATGCCGGGCGAGCGCCCCCATATAGATGTTGTGATACAGGCTCAAGCCCTCCACCAGCCCTTGAGACTGAGCGCATAACGCCGCCTCGGATTTGAGCCGCTGATAGAGGTGTTGCACCAGGGTCGACTTACCTGTACCCGAGGGCCCCAGGATGGCGACACGTTCACCACGGCGCAGCCGAAAGTCAACGCCGGCAAGAATCATCTTGCCGGCGTATCCGAGTGACGCTTGTTTAAGTAGCAATAGGGTCAATCGAGCATGCCTATGGTCTTGGCGACATTTTCTATCGGCTCGTAATCGCTGTTTTCAGCAGACACGAACGACTGGCGCGGGAAGCTCGCCAGCAAGTCGGCATCTTTCATGTTCAGCAGCGCGGCGGTCAACTTGGCCTTGAAGCCTGCACCGAAACCGGCATCCACTCCGGCGCGCACCGTCCATTGGTAATCCGGATAGACAGGGCTTTCCCAGATTACCTTGACCTTAGTGGTGTCTATCTTGCCATCGGCCAGTGCCGTTTCCCACACCTTGTAGTTGACGGCGCCCACCTGATAGACCCCGGCTTGCACCTGAGTGATGGTGCGGCTGTGATCGCCGGAGAAACCCACGCGCTTGAACACCTCTTCCGGCTTCTTGCCCAGATTGCGTTCGATGAAGAATTGCGGCATCAAGCGGCCCGAGGTGGAATCCTTAGAGCCGAAGGTGAAGGTCTGCCCCTTGAGCGCCGGGAAGTTAGCCGACGGCTCCAGCCCAGTCGAATGATGGGCGATGAAATAACTCTTGAAGAATTGATCTTCATAACCTTGGGCTATCGCCTCCGAGCCAGGCACCAGACGGCGGGCCTGCACTCCGGATAGACCACCGAACCAGGCCAGCTGCACCTGGTTATTGCGAAAGGCGGTAACCGCGGCGGAATAAGACTTCACCGGCACATACTTCACCTCGACGCCGAGTTCTTTCTCCAAATACACTGCAACCTTGTCGAAACGGGTCCGCAGTTGGCTCTCATTCTCATCCGGAATGGCGGTAAAGGTAAACGTCGCGCTGTACACGCTGCTGGCAAACAAACTGAGGCATAGAGCGCCTATGTAGGGCAAAGTTTTCATGTTGGTAATCCCCCGATAAATTTCGACAATTTTAACCTATTAGCCAAGGCTTACAAGTCATCATGCGCTACGGGAGGCAATAATCGCACCAAATCGCGCTTCTGCTGCTTAATAAAGCGTTCGGGTCAGCAAGGGTTAAGTTAACCCCCAATAACATGAGACAATATTTGGCTAGGTTCGCAGATCTGCGTAAACTGATGCCAGTCGAGGTAAGGACAAAGCTGTTATGAGAATTTTGGTCGTTGAAGATGATCCGATTTTATCGCATCACCTTAAGGTGCAACTGAGTGAGTTGGGAAATCAGGTGCAGGTTGCCCTCACTGCGGGTGAAGGCTTTTATCAGGCGACCAACTACCCTATCGATGTCGCCATCGTCGATCTGGGACTGCCGGATCAAGATGGCATAGGTCTGATCCAAAGGTTGAGGGAGTCCGGTCTCAAGGCCCCCATTCTCATCCTCACAGCGCGCGTCAATTGGCAAGATAAAGTCGAAGGACTCAATGCCGGCGCCGACGACTACTTGGTCAAACCCTTCCAGAAGGAAGAATTGGTGGCCCGTCTCGATGCCCTGGTCCGCCGCAGCGCGGGCTTCGTCAGGCCCGTCATCCGCAGCGGCGATCTGGAACTGGATCTCGCGGCCAAACAGGTGAGGCTGAATCAGGAACCCATGGAGGTCACGGCCTTCGAATATCAAATCCTCGAATATCTGATGCGCCACTGTCATGAGGTGGTCGCCAAACAGCGCTTGCTGGATGTGATCTATGGCGACAAGGAAGGGGATCCCAATACCATAGAAGTCATGGTCAGCCGCTTGCGCAAGAAGCTCACCCGGGACGGCATAGACAACCCCATAGTCACCATACGTGGGCAAGGATATAAATTCAACTTACCATGCAGCTGAGCCTGAAACCCAAGAAACGTCTGCTGACGCGGATGTTTCTCACCTCTTTGTCTATCATTGCGCTGGTCGGCTTCGGTCTCGCCTGGATGATCAATATACTCCATGCGCAGAACAGCTATAACGAAGAGACGGCACAGCTGATCGCCGAAATTCCCCAGGTCGCCGCCGAACTGAGGGAACATGATCTGATCCCCGACACCAGCGCCTGGCTCGAAGAGAACAACAAACAGGAACGCTATGTTATCGCCAGCTGCGACAAAAGCTTTCAACAGGTCTGGACCTCGTCATTGGCGGTCGACCGGGGCCTGTTCGACACCTGTGAAAAGTTCAATGAAATTCGCAACGATTCCCCCCCCTACTACCTGACCCTGGCCGATAACCGGGGTTACTTCGTCTACCTGCTCGCGGTCGAAATTGCCGGGGTACATTACAACTTGCTGGTCATGAAGGATGCCGCCAAGCTGGAGCTGGAATACAGCAAGTTCAGCAAGCGCACCTATGTTCGCCTGGCGTTGGTACTCTCCCTGGCACTGGTGTTGTTGGTCAGTGCCGCTTACTGGGGGATGCGCCCCTTGGTGCGTATGCAAACCGAATTGCAATCGATCAACCAAGGCAATGCCAAGGCGCTGTCCGAAGGCTATCCGGTGGAGCTTGAGGGCGTCACCCAGGCGCTTAACCAGTTGCTGCAACAGTCCACGGCCCAACAGGAAAGGTATCAGAATGCGATGAACGACCTGGCCCATAGCCTCAAGACCCGCCTCGCCGCCGTGCATGCCATCACGGATGATGCCAGTCTGGACAAGCAAGCGGGCAACGAGAAAATCATGGAGCAAGTCAGCCAGATGGACCAGCTGGTGAAATACCAGCTCAAGCGCGCCATGCTGGGACGCCAGGGACTGAAACAGGAGCTGACCCCCCTGGCCCAGGTGGTGGAACCCCTGGCGCAAATGCTGTTCAAGATCTACCGGGATAAGCAGGTCGAGTTCAGCAGCAAGCTGACCGCCGATGTCTCGTTTCCGGGCAATAAGGGCGATCTGATGGAACTGTGCGGTAACCTGATGGAAAATGCCTTTCGTCTCTGTATAGGCAGGGTGCACTTGGCAGCCGACATCAACGCCAACGGCGAGTTCGAGCTGCTTGTCGAAGATGATGGTCAGGGAGTCGAAGAAAGCCTGAGGCAAAAGATTATTCAGCGCGGAGTGCGGGCAGACACTCAATCCCCGGGACAAGGCATAGGCCTGGCCGTATGCCATGAGATAGTCACAAGTTATGGTGGCAGCTTAACCATAGAAGACAGCCCGCTCGAGGGGGCCTGTTTTCGCATTAAGATCCCGTTTTAAGCCGGGCCCGGCCTGAGGCAACTATTTCGCCTGAGCGTACAACTGCTCGGCACGGTTAAACATGATCCAGGATGTGGCAATGTACTTATCATTGCTCACAGGCATGTTCCCCCTGTGGGAATGGCTAAAACCGGCCGGGGCGATCACCATGGTCCCCTTCTTCGGCCTTATCTTACGCTGCTGGTAGAAAAACTCTGTCTCCCCCCCCTCTTCGACATCATTGAGATAGAACATGTAGAGCACCACTCTATGCAGGGCTTCATTATGGCCATTCTGGGGAAACTGTTCCGAGTGCCAATGGGGATACCCACCTTTATTCTGTTGATATTTTTGAATATTAATAGTGCCACTGCGGTATAAATACTTCACCAGCGCTTCGGCCCGCGGCAAGCCGAGAGCGGCGAAGTTATCCGGGGTCAAGGTGGCAGGCTTGCCTTCCTCGTCGGCCACAGTCACGGACACGGCCCCCATCAATGCCATGGCATAACGGCAGAAATAACTGGTGGTATGCTTGAGGGTATGGCTCAAAAGTTCGTTACGCAGCGACTGCAAGTCTGGATGTGCATCCAACATCAGATCACGACTGAGCTTCTTGTCGACATCGACACCATTGCCTGTGTGGCCATCGACGACCCCCTTGTGCTGTTCGAACACAGAAATCAAACGCTCACATAAGTCGTGGGGTAATGCATCCGGATAGACTTCTATAAAATCCATAATTCCTCAATGAATAGGCCATTTTATCGGCTGTCTATGCTGACATGGCTGTGAAGTAATTGTAAAGCTGGATTGTTAAGATAAACTAGCCCTACTATTTCTCCTCATACCCCATTATGGCCAAAACCTGCAAAGTGATGATCAACCAGCTCCAGTTGGGGAATTTTGTCCGCCTGCCTCTGGCTTGGAAAGATCATCCCTTTCTGTTCAGTAATTTCCAGTTAAAGCAACAGGCACAGATAGAACTGCTCAAGAATCTCAACCTGGAATTTGTGTTTGTCGATCTCGAACGCAGTAAGGCCCCCCCGCTATCCGCGGCCGAAGCCGCCGCAACCCAAGCCAGCCCCGCAGGTTCCACGGATGTACTCAAGCGTGATATGGAGAAAGACAAGCGCACCCGCATAGAGATGCAAAAGAAATTTCGCCGGGACCTGCAGAAAACCGAACAGGCCTTCAATCGCTCGGTCAGCATAATGCGTAACCTGGTCGGTAAACTGCGCAACCGGCCACTCAATGCCGTCGATGACGCCAAAGACTTGATATCGAATATAGCCGACCAGCTATTGGACTCCAACAGCCTGGTGCTGCATCTGATGCCGGATGACAAGCAAGATGAAGGCTTCTACTATCACTCGCTCAATGTGGCCGTCCTCTCCATGTTAGTCGCCAAGGAATTCGGCTGGGAGCGCAGCGAGATTGAGACCCTGGGCATGGGCGCTTTATTTCACGATATAGGCAAGTTGAAGATCCCCTCGAACGTACTCAAAAAGTCGACTCCCCTGACTCGTCCGGAAGCCAACTTCATCAGACAACACCCGCTGTTTGGCATAGAGTTTCTGCGCCTGGCAGATACCTTCCCCAAGGCCGCCCTGGCCTTGATTGCCAATCACCATGAATTCCTCGATGGCAGCGGCTTTCCCCGGGGACTGGAAGAGAAAGATCTGAGCAAGTTATGTCAGCTCATTGCCGTGGTGAATCAATACGATACATTATGCCACCCGGCTCCCCAGACAAAAGCCAAAACGCCCTATGCCGCCCTGGGTTACCTCTACAAACATTTCAAGACCAAGTTAAATCCCAGCTATGTCGGCAGCATGATAAAAATGCTGGGCATCTATCCCCCAGGGAGCTTGGTCGAGTTATCCAATGGCCAATTTGGCATGGTGATGGCGGTCAATCTCGAGCAGTTGTTGCTGCCCAGAGTCTTGGTCTACGACGCCCTGGTGCCCAAGGATCAGGCCGCAATCATAGATCTCAAAGAGCATGAATTGACCATAGTACGTTGTCTGCCCCCCTCGGCTTTGCCCAAAAAAATCCATCAGTACCTGAATCCAAGAGAAAGGGTAAGCTATTACTTCGGCGACAATAACCCGGCCTGAGTGCGCCGCTTATTTAAAGTTGACGCACTAGAGGTCGCGCTCCTGCCCCTGCGGTTTAGCGCCTAACGCCTGCACCAAACATCAGACATCAATGGCGCCTGACGCGGCAGCGCCCGGCACCAGGCTTGCTTGTAGAAAGGCGCCGGATTGGCTAGCTTTACTAATAGACAGCCCTGACTGTCTGCGGGAGGCTAACCATGACCCCAGTACCTGATTTCGATACCTTGCTGTGGCTGGCACAGCATGAACCGGCGCAACTGGCGCAGCTGCAACAGAGGCTCAACGACGAGTTGATCGCAGCATCGGATAACCGGGCGCAGCTATGTTGCGTCAAACACAATCTGGAGCAACGTCTGTCACTCTGCCACAATCCCTATCACAGGTGTGTCGTCATCATGTCCTTGATGCGTAACAGGCTCATGACACTGGCCACAGTGCTCAATCAGCCGCAAGACTTTGCGCAGCAACAGGCACAGATAATGCCATTCGAGCTAAAGCCCAAATAGCACGGCAGCAGAGAAACCTGGAGCTAGAGCCAGTGTTTACGCTTGAAGAAGAAATAGGTACCTGCGGCGCTCGCCAGCATCATGACTATCGCCATAGGATAGCCGTATTGCCATGACAGCTCAGGCATAGTGGCGAAGTTCATCCCGTAACTGCTGGCGATCAGGGTCGGAGGCAGGAACACCACTGCGGCTACCGAGAAGATCTTGATGATCTTATTCTGCTGCAGGCCACTGAAACCCATGGCCGCATCGAGCAAGAAGTTAAGCTTATCGAAGATAAATTGACTGTGGGGCATCAAAGACTCGATATCCGACAACATCTCACGCAAGTCTTTCAGATGCTCATCGGACAGCTCACCGCGGTAATAACGTTGCATGTAACGCAAGGAGCGCTGGGTATCGAGCAGACTCAGGCGTATCTTGCCGTTGGAGTCTTCCTGCAGCGTGATGAGCTTAAATACATCATCTAGCTCTTCGCTCTCGAATACCTGCTCACCGACATTCTCCAATACGGTATAGACGTCTTCGATCAGGTCAGACAGATAGTCTACCTTGAGGTTGAACAACTCCAGGAACAGCTCCTGCGGCGTCGAGGCATCTATCCGCCCGAGCCGCAGGTAGTTGCGCAGCAAGCGGATCAGGCCAACGTCGTCTTCACGAATGGTGAGCAGAAAGTTGCTGCGCAGGTTGAAGGAGACGTTCACTCCGCGGACATCCTGGCCGACACGCTGGGGAAAGAGGGAGTTGATATGCAGGCCGTCGCTATTCTGATAGAAACGCGCCGAGGCCTCGATCTCGTTGATATCTTCTTCATCCGGCACTTCTTCGACGGAAAAGCGGCTCAACCAGTCACGTTCTTCATCGTCTGGCTTATAGAGATCCAACCAGAGAGTCGAAGGAGGAAGGCTATCCTGCATATTTAATTCTACTATCGTAAGACTACGATTCTCATAGACATAGGCAGTGATCATATATCCTCCGGGAGATTATCTGCGACGTAAAAATGCAGACCAAAAAATTGGGGCTAGTTTACCCCATAGGCGCACAATGGAAAGCCACCTGTAAGATTTTATTCAGATTATTTAATTCTGGTCCGAGCTGAAGCGGTGCAATAGCTACCGCCATGCTGATACCGGTGATGCCATGGAAAAACGGTCAGCAGCCTAATGCCATAGCGTTAGAAAATCCAACCCGGCGATAACACCGAGTTGATAATCCCGATAAAGTGCCACCCTACTGCTGCCGAGCAGCTTGGTACATAGGCTGGCCGGAGGGATGATCTGCTTTATCTCAACATCTGCGGGTGGACTGGCCATGAAAGCCAACTCACTCTCATAAGCCAGCGCATGTTGCACCAGATAATCCAGGGTCTTGGGGCAATAGCCTGGGGCGCATAACCAGTCTTTGAGCTTATTCGCCCAGGCGAATTCGGTCTGAAACGATGTCGACAGGGTTCGAATGACCACAATCCGGCGTGCGCCGCGATGATACGCCTCCTGTACGGGCAAAGGAGCGGCCAGGCCCCCATCGACATACCTTTGCCCCCCTATTGCAACCCCATGGCGATACAAGAGGGGTAAGGCACAGGACGCCTTGAGCAACTCCCGCCAATTGTGCAACTCGGGTTCAAAATAATATGCCTTCCTGTCATGCAAGCCTGTCGCCACAATCAAGAGGCGCTTCTGCCTCAGTTGTTCGTAGGCGGCACAGAGATCCAAGCTATACTCCTGTCGTTTGGTTTGTTCAAAATACCAGTCGAAATCGACCAGATGCCCCCCCAATAAGTAGCGCTTAGGATCGACGAACTCGACCTGCTTCGACAGTGTCATGATCAGCCGCCGGGCATAGCCCGCTTGCCCGGCGAGAAAACTTGTCAGGTTCTGTGCTCCTGCCGAGGTGCCGAGCAGCAAATCGAAGGGGTTATACTTGGCCCTCAACCAGGCATCGAGCACCCCGGCGGTAAAGATCCCCCTCTGACCTCCGCCTTCGGCCACTAACGCCACCTTGGCTGCCTGCTCATTCCCATGATCGCCCATCATCACAGTCCCATGGCAGTCTTCTTACTTAAGCTAAATGTAGGCTCGAACGGCACGAAAAGATAACCGACGGAGCGGATTATTAAGACGGCTCTTTTCAATGAGATGGGGCAATGAGATGAGAGTAAGGAGATGAGGGTGGCGCAAGGTAGTTTTACCGTAACTAATACAAAAAAGCCCATTGCTTTCGCAACGGGCTTCTTCGATTCTCTTACGAGCAATTAGGCGCCTGTCATGGCCAGTTTCGAGCAAGCTCTCTGCGTTCAGTGCCGGCATCAAGCTGCGTTTGATAAACGCAGGCACCTCACTGCGTTCGGACTTGTTGTCTTCCCCATGAGAGAGGATATTTTCAGGCTGTTAAACGAAAAAATCCCCAACACAGTGTGCTGGGGATTTATCGCTTCTCTTTCGAGAAAATTAGGCGCCTGGAAATGACCTACTCTCACATGGGGAGACCCCACACTACCATCGGCGCGATTGCGTTTCACTTCTGAGTTCGGGATGGGATCAGGTGGGGCCACAATGCTATGGTTTCCAGACAAAACTGCTTAATCGTGTCTTCGACACAATTAATAATTCGGAAAGCTGATTTGCCTTGAGTTCAAGTACATGGAGGTACTTGATGTCATAAATGCCTGGAGCATTTTATGACCCACTTTATCAAGCGCTTGTATTCTATCTAAGGTCTGAAAATCGCGTTTTCAGTAAAACCCATCTGGGTTG